>NZ_JAJOZC010000026.1 GCF_023701695.1 Streptomyces sp. RKAG290 | reverse complement strand
CCGATGGCCTGGATGTACGCGGAGTACATCGCCGACGAGCTGCTGCGGACCGGTGAGCTGATGGAGCCGGCGACGCTGGAGTACGGGCGGGGCGCGACGCGCTCGCCCTGACCGTCTTCCTCTCCGACGGTGCGGTGGCCCAGGCGCTCCCTGCCACCCGGGTGGACGAACTGCGGCTGCTGACGGCGTCCGGGGCGCCGTGGCGCGGCTGGGTCTGCGAGCGGCTCGACGCGCTGGCGGCGGCGCCGGGCGGACCGGACCCGAATCTGGACCTGGCCGGGCGGCCTGGCGGTGGCTGGAGGACACCGAACTGCTGGCCGCCGACCTCGATGCCATCGGCCCGCTGCCCTGGGAGGACGGCGCGCAGGAGGAGGCCGGGGCGCAGGAAGCGGTCCAGGTGTGGACGCCGGCCTGGCAGCTGGGGCTGCCGCTGGGGCATCTCTCCATCCACCTGTACTGAGGCCGGCCGGCCTGAGGGCGCGTCTGCCGCCGTTTCAGGAGCCGTGCACCCCGGCGCGGTACTTGGGCAGCCGTACCGTGATCCGCATTCCGGCGCCGATGCCGTCTCGATGACCAGCCCGTAGTCGTCCCCGTACACCTGGCGCAGCCGCTCGTCCACGTTGAGCAGCCCGACGCCGGTGGAGTTGCCGCCTCGCCGCGCAGGATGTGCCGCAGCCGCTCCGGGTCCATCCCGATGCCGTCGTCCTCGATGACGACCTCGGCCTCCGAGCCGGCGTCCAGTGCGCTGATGGTGATGCGGCTGGAGGTGACCGCTCCTTCGAGTCCGTGTTTGACGGCGTTCTCGACGAGCGGCTGCAGGCAGAGGAAC
Organism: Streptomyces sp. RKAG290; assembly: GCF_023701695.1. GTDB lineage: Bacteria > Actinomycetota > Actinomycetes > Streptomycetales > Streptomycetaceae > Streptomyces. Next base: position 9,242 of record NZ_JAJOZC010000026.1, on the reverse strand, counting down.
GGCAGGGCGACGGGCAGCACCTCGGGGCGACCTGGAGGGTGACCGCGAGCCGTTCGCCGAAGCGGGCCCGGACCAGCGCCAGGTACTGGTCGATGGAGTGCAGTTCGTCGGCGAGGGTGGTGAAGTCGCCGTGGCTGCGGAACGAGTAGCGGGTGAAGTCGGCGAATTCCAGCAGCAGCTCACGGCCTGCTCGGGATCGGTGCGGACGAACGAGGCGATGGCGGCCAGCGAGTTGAAGATGAAGTGCGGAGAGATCTGGGCGCGCAGGGCCCTGATCTCGGCCTCGATGAGCTGGGTGCGCGAGCGGTCGAGCTCGGCGAGCTCCAGCTGTACGCAGACCCAGCGGGCGACCTCGCCGGCCGCCCGCGCCAGTACCGCCGACTCGCGCGGGCGTAGGCGATCAGGGTGCCAGGACCCGGTGGTCGACGGTGAGCGGCACGGCGACGGCCCACCTCAGCGGGCAGTCCAGATCGTCGCAGTCGCTGGGGAAGGCGGTGTCGCGGCCGCTGGCGAGCAGGTCCCGCACCTCCTCCATCACGTGCCGGCCGTGATGGTCCCCGCGCCGTCCCAGACCAGGACCCGTTCGCGGTCGGTGAGGCACAGGGCGTCGGTGCCGAGCAGCGAGCGCAGCCGGCGTGCGGACTTGCGGGCGCTCTCCTCGGTGAGCCCGGCGCGCAGCGGGGGCGCGGCCAGGGAGGCGGTGTGCAGGGTCTCGAAGGTGGCGTGCTCCACGGGGTGCCGACGTCGCTGGTGCGGACGGGGCGGGCGGTGCGCCGGCCGAGCAGCAGACCCCCGCCGAACAGCAGCAGCGCGAGGAGCACGAGGACGGCGTATCCGGCCCCGGTCACCGGTGCCTCCCCGGGATCAGCGTTTCGGGCAGGTGGAAGCGGGTCATGGCGGCGTTCGTTCCGGCGGGTATCCGGCTCCGGGTGGCGAGGGAGACGAGGATCATGGCGAGGAATCCGACCGGCACGGACCAGACGGCGGGCCAGGCGAGCAGGGCGTGCGGCCAGCCGGGCGGCCGCACCGCTCCGCTGACGGTGATCGCGACGGAGAGCAGCGCCGAGCCGCCGCCGAGGAGGAGCCCGGCGACCGCGCCGGGCGGGGTGAGCCGCCGCCACCAGATCCCGAGGACCAGCAGCGGGCAGAAGGAGGACGCCGACACGGCGAACGCCATACCCACCGAGTCGGCGACCGGGACCCGGCTGACCATCAGTGAGCCGGCCAGCGGGACGGAGATGGCGAGGACCGTGGCCAGCCGGAAGTGCCGTACCCCGCGCGAGGGCAGGACGTCCTGGGTGATGACTCCGGCGACCGCCATGGTCAGTCCGGACGCGGTGGACAGGAACGCGGCGAAGGCGCCGCCCGCGATGAGCGCGCCGAGCAGGTCGCCGCCGAGGCCGCCGATCACCCGGCCGGGCAGCAGCAGGACGGCGGCGTCCGCGTCGCCGCCCCCGATGAGCTCGGGGGCGTACAGCCTGCCGAGGGCGCCGTAGACGGGCGGCAGCAGGTAGAAGACGCCGATGAGGGCGAGGACGGCGACGGTGGTGCGGCGGGCGTCGCGGCCGTTGGGGCTGGTGTAGAAGCGGACGACGACGTGCGGCAGGCCCATGGTGCCGAGGAAGGTGGCGACGATCAGCCCGTAGGTGGCGTAGAGGGGGTGGTCGGCGCGGAAGACGGACAGCTGCTCGTCGAAGGTGACGCGGGGCCGTCCGTCGCCCTGCCAGGCCAGCACCAGGAAGATGGCCGGAACCAGGAGCGCGGTCAGTTTCAGCCAGTACTGGAAGACCTGGACGAAGGTGATGGAGCGCATGCCGCCCGCCGCCACGGCGACGACGACCACCGAGGCGACGAGCAGGTCGCCGAGCCAGCCGGGCGCCCCGGTGAGAATCTTGAGGGTCAGTCCGGCGCCCTGGAGCTGGGGCACGAGGTAGAGCCAGCCCGCACCGACCACCAGCACGCTGACGAGTCTGCGCACCTGCCGGGACTCCAGCCGCCCCTCGGCGAAGTCGGGCAGTGTGTACGCCCCGAGCGGCGCAGCGGCGCCGCGACGAACACCAGCAGCACAGGTAGCCGGCGGTGTAGCCGACCGGGTACCAGAGCATGTCCGGTCCGTGCACGAGCACCAGGCCCGCGATGCCGAGGAAGGAGGCGGCGGAGAGGTATTCGCCGCTGATCGCGGCCGCGTTGAGGCGTGGCCGTACGGTGCGCGAGGCGACGTAGAAGTCGGAGGTGGTGCGGGAGATGCGCAGTCCGAATCCGCCCACGAGGACGGTGGCGAGGACGACGGCGGCCACGGCCGCCACCGCGTACGTGCGGCTCACTGGGCGGGGCGGCCTTCCACGAGCCGGGCGAAGTCACGCTCGTTGCGCTCGGCCCGGCGCACGTACCACCAGGCGATCAGGGTCAGCGGCGGGTAGGCGGCGAAGCCGAGGACGGCCCAGACGAGGGCGGCGCTGTGCAGGGCCTCGAATACCAGCGGCAGCGTGCCGGCGACGACGGCGAGCACGGTGAAGGCGGTGAGTCCCGCGCGCAGTTGGCTGCGCATCAACGAGCGTACGTAGGCTCCGCCCAGCGCGGTCTGTTCGTCGATCTCCGACTGGGTGCGGTAGCGCGGCAGCGGACGCACCCGCCGGGGCTCCCCGTCACCACTTCACGCCGGGGCGTTGACTCTGCGGACATGGGGCCGGAGTGTACGCAGCACCTGACCGTGCTGGGAAGGGATTCGGACACGGGTCGGCCCTGGTCAGCGGCTGCCCTGGCGCATCAGCAGATCGCGCAATGCGCGGGTGTGGCGACGGCTGACGGCGAGTTCCGCGGTGCCGATGCGCACGCTCATGGCGCCGGCGTCGAGCCGCAGTTCGTCGATCCGGCCGAGCGCCACGAGGTGGCGGCGGTGGATGCGCACGAACCCGCGGGTGCGCCAGCGCTCCTCCAGTGTGGTCAGGGGCACGCGGACCAGGTGGCTGCCGGTGGCGGTGTGCAGCCGCGCGTAGTCGCCCTGGGCCTCGGCGTAGGCGATGTCGTCGATCGGGACGAAGCGGATGACACCGCCCAGTTCGACGGCGATCTGGTCGTGCGCGGTGTCGTGGACGGGGGCGGGGCGCTCGCCGACCTGTTCGGCCGCGCGTCGCACCGCTTCGGCGAGGCGTTCGCGGCGTACGGGCTTGAGGACGTAGTCGACGGCCTTCAGGTCGAAGGCCTGTACGGCGAAGTCCTCGTGGGCGGTGACGAAGACGATGAGCGGGGGCGCGGCGAATCCGGCCAGCAGCTGGGCGACGTCGAGCCCGGTGAGGCCCGCCATGTGGATGTCGAGGAAGACGACGTCGATCGCGGCGGCGTCCTCGGCCCGGCCTCGACGGCGCTGCCGATGCGGCGCAGCGCCTCGGTGGCACCGGTGGCTCCTCGGCGCTGCGGATGCGGGGATCGGCGCGCAGGAGGTACAGGAGCTCCTCCAGGGCGGGTTCTTCGTCGTCGACGGCGAGTACGCGCAGCATGAGGCCGGAGTTTAGGCGCTGTGCGGGCGGCCGGCGCTGAGTGATTCGCGGCTTCCTTCCGTACGGGACGGCATGCGCACCCCGGAACTCCACCGCGATGTCGGCGCCTACGCCCTCGGCGTGCTCGGCGCTGCCGATGCCTTCCGCTTCGAGGAGCATCTGGGCGGCTGTCCCCTGTGCTCGGTCCGGGCGGCGGAGTTCGGCGGGGTGACGGCCGTGCTCGCGCGGTATGCCGGGCTGACGCCGCCGGGCGTCGCTCCGGTGGTGCGGGCCGGGCCGGAGCTGGTGCGGCGGGCGACGGGGCGGTGGCGGACGGCCGGCGCAGGAGTCGCCGACGGCGGCTGGCGCTGCTTGCGGCGGCTGCGGCGCTGGCGGCCGGGGTGCCGTTCGCGGTGTCCGGCGGGGTGCCTCACGCGCAGGTGCGTGCGCAGACCCTGCGGTGGTCCGCCGAGGACCGTGGCTCGGGGATGGCGGCGGTGGTGACCGCGGGGGCGCGGGACTGGGGCGCCGATGTCGGCCTCGACGTGACCGGGGGGCCGGAGACGGGGGTGTGCGCCCTGGTCGCGGTGGGGCGGGACGGCGTCGCGGAGACCGTCGCCACCTGGTCCTCCGCCGGCCCGGACGGGAAGCCGCTGCGCGTGACCGGCGGGGCGGCGCTGCGGCCCGAGGCGATCGCCAGGTTCGAGGTGCGGGCGGCGTCCGGGCGGCGGCTGCTGGAATTCACCCGCTGAGTCCGGCTACTTGAGCAGCTTGGAAAGCCTGCGGTCGGCCAGCGGCTTTCCCCCGGTCTGGCAGGTCGGGCAGTACTGGAGGGAGGAGTCGGCGAAGGAGACCTCCCGGACGGTGTCCCGCAGACCGGGCAGGCCTGCCCGGTGCGCCCGTGGACCCGCATGCCGCTCTTCTTCTCGGCCTTGAGCTTCCCGGCCGCGAGCCCGCTGGAGCGGGCGACGGCGTCGGTGAGGGTGGTGCGCAGGGCCGTGTGGAGCCGGGTGATCTCTTCGTCGGTGAGCTTCGCCGTGGGCTTGAACGGCGACATCTTCGCCACGTGCAGGATCTCGTCGCTGTAGGCGTTGCCGATGCCGGCGATGAGCGACTGGTCGCGCAGCGCGCCCTTGATCTGGCGGCGCTCCCCGTCGAGCAGTGCGGCGAACGCGTCACGGTCGAAGGAGGCGGCGAGCGGGTCGGGCCCGAGGCGGGCCACGCCGGGCACCTCGGCGGGGTCGTGGACGAGGTGGACGGCGAGGCGTTTGGTGGTGCCCGCCTCGGTGAGGTCGAAGCCGTCGCCGCCGGTGAGTACGGCGCGCAGCGCCAGGGGCCCCTTTCCGGGGCGCGGCGGGGTGGCGGGGAAGCTGTCCTTCCACTGGAGCCAGCCGGCCCGCGCGAGGTGGGTGACCAGGTGCAGCGGTCCGACGGCGAGGTCCAGGAATTTGCCGTGCCGCCGGACGCCGGTGACCGTGCCGCCGTGCAGGGCGGTGAGTGGCGGGTCGTACGTCTTCAGGACACTGATGGCGAGCGGCAGCACGCGGTCGATCTCCTTGCCGACCAGGTGGTCGTCGAGGAAGACCCGCAGGGCTTCGACTTCCGGCAGTTCGGGCATGGTCCCAGCCTGCCGCAGCGGCCGCCCCGGTGCCTGCCGGACGCTGGCTACCGGAGGCCGTACACCCGCTCGGCCGTGGTGGCGAGGACGGCGTCCCGCTCGGCGTCGCCGAGGCCGGCGGTGAGGGCGCGGGCGGCCTCGACGACCTCGGTGTACGTGGCCGCGAGCCGGCACACCGGCCAGTCCGAGCCGAACATGAGCCGGGACGGGCCGAAGGCGTCGAGCACGGTGTCGGCGTACGGGCGCAGGCCTTCGACGTCCAGGCGTGCACGTCGGCCTCGGTGACCAGGCCGGAGAGTTTGCACACGGTGTTGGGCAGGGCGGCGAGTGCCCGCAGGTCGTCGGCCCAGGGGCGCAGCTCCCCGGTGACTATCGGGGTTTGCCCGCGTGGTCGAGCACGAAGGTGAGCCCGGGCAGCAGCGCGGCCACCCTTGCGGCGGCGGGCAATTGGTGCGGCTGGACCACCAGGTCGTAGACGAGCCCGGCGTCGGCGACGGCGGCCAGGCCGCGGCGGACGTCGGTGCGCAGCAGCCATTCGGGGTCGGGTTCGCTCTGGACCTGGTGGCGCAGCGAGACGAGCCGGTCGCCGCCGGGGAGCTCGCGCAGAGCGGCCAGGGTGTCGGCGATGTCCGGCGCGGTGAGATCGCTCCAGCCCACGACGCCGGCGACCAGATCGCTGCCGTCGGCGAGCGCGAGGAACTCGGGGTCTCCTCCGGGACGGTGACGGTCTGCACGAGCACGGTGGCGCACACGCCGTTGGCGCGGGCCTCAGGTTCCAGGTCGGCGAGGGTGAAGTCACGGCACAGGGGGGCCATTTCCTCGCCGGTGATCCACTCCTGGTCGCGTACCGCGAGCTCCCAGACGTGGTGGTGGGCGTCGACGATGCGTGGGGTGCCGGTCATCTCACAGCTCCCAGGTGACGGGGAGGCCGGCTGCGGCACCGTCCGACGAGTAGTCGTGCGCGACGTCGAGGAGCTCGTCCATCCTGGCCTGCCAGGCAACGTTGGCGGGGAGTTCTTCGAGTTGGGCGAGAAGCCGGGCGTAGTCGTCGCACTCGATGACGTGGAAGAGGTCGGTCCCGCTGCGCCAGATCGTCCAGGAGGTGGCTCCCGCCGCGCGGATCGCGCGGGTCAGCTCGGCCGGGACCTCGCGGTGCGCGGCCTCGTACTGCGCTATGCGGTCCGCGCGGACCTTGGTGTGCAGGGCGATGCGCATCTCAGAGTCCGTTCTCGGTCAGCAGTCCCTCGGCGCGCAGGTCGTCCCAGAGGGCGTCGGGGACCGGCCCGCGGAGCAGCGCGGCGGCGTCGCGCACCTCCTCCGGGGAGCGGGTTCCGACGAGGACGCCTGCGACGGCCGGGTGGGTGAGCGGGTAGTGCAGGGCGGCTGCGCGCAGCGGCACGCCGTGCGCCTCGGCGACGTCCTTCAGCCGCAGGGCCCGGTCCAGCAGGTCCGACGGCGCGGCCGCGTAGTCGTAGGTGGCGCCCGGGCGCGGGTCGGCCAGGAGGCCGGAGTTGAACACACCGCCAACGACGACGCTGCGGCCCCGGGCGGCGGCCTCGGGCAGGAGACCGGTCAGGGCGGACTGGTCGAGCAGGGTGAAGCGGCCGGCGCAGAGCACCACGTCGACGTCGGTGTCGCGGACGAAGCGGGTGAGCATCGCGGTCTGGTTCATGCCGGCTCCGATGGCGCCGAGCACTCCCTGTGCGCGCAGCTTCTCCAGTTCCGGATATGCCTCGCGGAAGGCGGCTTCCGCGTGGTCGTCCGGGTCGTGCAGATAGGCGATGTCGATGCGGTCCAGGCCGAGCCGCTCCAGGCTGTCCTCGATGCTGCGCCGGACACCGGCGGCGCTGAAGTCCCAGCGGCGGCGGTGGGTGTTCCGCACGGCGAAGCCCTCGGAGAGCTCCTCGGACGCCGCGGCGCCGCCGCCCGGCAGCGGGTCGAGGACCCGGCCGACCTTGGTGGACAGCGTGTACGAGTCGCGGGGCCGGCCGCGCAGCGCCTGGCCGAGCCGTCGCTCGGAGAGGCCGAGGCCGTAGTGCGGGGCGGTGTCGAAGTAGCGGATGCCCTCGTCCCAGGCGGCATTCACGGCGGCGGTGGCCTGCGCGGGTTCGACGGCGCTGAAGAGATTGCCGATGGCGGCTGCCCCGAAGGACAGCTCGGTGACCTCGACCGCACTGTTTCCCAGCCTGCTGCGCCGCATGTTTCCGTCGCCCTCCCCGATGATCGCTTCCTGCACACAGCGAATATTCATCGGATCACTTGGACGCGTCAACACCCTGGAGGCGATCAACTGCGGTAGATACCCGGGAATCTGTCCGATCTCTGGCGTCTGCTGCCTGCCTCGGTACCCCGCCCCACTCCCCGGCCGTCAGGGTGCGGGCAGCAGCGCGAGCAGTTCCGCCACCTCGTCCTCGGCGCAGCGCCCGAGCCGCTCCAGGTCGGGCAGCGCCTTGCCGTCGGCCACCAGTCCGACCTGCACCTTGCCGCCGTACGTGGTGAGCGCCACCGCCAGGGACTGGCCGCGGGCCAGCGGCGCCATCGGGTAGAGCGCGCGCAGCGGGCAGCCGCCGAGCGAGAGTGCGGAGCGCGGCAGCGGGACGCTGGTGACCAGGACGTCGAAGAGCATCCTGGCCGCGTTCCCGGCGAGCGGGGCGCCGAAGCGGTGGGCCAGCGAAGGCAGTTGATCGGCGAGTACGGCGACGGCACCGGCCCCGCGCAGCGGCCCGGCGGACTTGTTGCGGTCCATCGCCCCGCGCACGGCCCGCAGCCGCTCCACGGGTCCGCTTCGGAGACGGGGAGGCCGAGCAGGTAGGCGGACAGCCGGTTTCCGGTGGCGGCGCCACCCGGGCGACGACGGGAGACGGGCACCAGGGCGCGCGGATCGGCCCGGGCAGCGGTTCGCCGCGCTCCAGCATCCAGCGGCGCAGCGCCCCGGCGACGACCGCGAGCAGGACGTCGTTGGCCGTGCCGCCCACGGCCCGGCGGATCCGCTGCACGGCTTCGAGGTCGAGGTCGGCGGTGGCCAGCCGCCGGGTGCCGCTGGAGCTGGCACTGAGCGACGGTGCGCCGCGCAGATCGAGCCGGCTGGCCCGTACCAGCGAGGCACCGACGCCGAAGGCCCGGCCGAGGTCCTCGATCCGCCCGAGTGCGAGTCCGGCGACCTGGCGCGGGCCGGGCATCCAGGAGCGCGGCGGTACCGGCCGCGCCCGCCCGGCCGTCGCGCCGGTTCGCCCGCGGCCCGCGACGGAGGCGATCTCGTCGAAGATCCCGGCGCCGATGGCGACCGCACGCATCCCGTCGGCGAGCGCATGGTGGAGCTTGACCAGGACGGCGAAGGGGCCGTCCGCGGCGCCGTTGATGACGTACATCTGCCAGGGCGGCAGCCCGCGCCGCAGGGGCTGTTCCATCAGCTCGCCGGCGAGCCGGGTGGCCGCGGCCATGAACGCGCCCTCGTCCCCCTCCGGCAGCTCCGTCCCGGGCAGCTGCACCCGCTTGACGTGGCGGTGGACGTCGAACTCCTTGTCCACCGACCAGGCCGCGCCGCCGACCGGCAGCAGCACGTCCCGTACCCGCATCCGCAGGCGGGGAATCGCGGCGGCCCGGCTGCCGAGCAGCTCCAGCAGGGCTTCCGGGCCCGGGGCCCGGCCGGGGTCGGGGGAGAAGACGGCGAGCGCACCGAGGTGCATGGGGTGCGCATCGGACTCGAGGTGCCAGAAGGCCAGATCGAGAGGTGCCAGTAGCTCAGTGCCCAACGGGTCCTCATGTCATCGAAGACGAAGACTGACGGAGTCGCAGTCAATCCCTCGCGGTCGGTTACGGTCAAGTACAGACATGTTACGTTCTGTTACTTCCCGGTAGTGGTCACTCCCCGCTCGGCGGCGTTCGGCCGACTGGTCAGTCACGTGGCGGAATGACGAATTCGCACCAGACGCACTTGCCGGTGCCCCGGGACTCGACGCCCCAGGCGTCGGCGAGCCGGTCGACGAGCATCAGCCGCGGCCCGACACCCCGGATTCGCCCGCGTCCCGGCGCCGCGGCAGCGCGCTCGACCGGTCCTCGACATCGACCCGCAGGCGCCGCTCGGGCCCGGTGAGCACCCGGATGGTGACGATCGCGCCCCCGTCGGTGTGCATCAGCGCGTTGGTGGT
>NZ_JAJOZC010000024.1 GCF_023701695.1 Streptomyces sp. RKAG290 | reverse complement strand
CGTGTGTTGAGGGTTTCGCGTGGGTGGCCACAGGAAGCGCCGTCGGGAACCGCCAAGGAGCGGTACCCCAAAAAGAATCAGAAAACAACAGACTCGAACGTGCTGTGCCAAAGCACACGCCTGTTACGAGGCGGAGTCAAGACCGAGTCTGGAGGTGAGACAAGCCTGTGATGTTTTGGTGTCGGTTTTTGGCGGAACCCCTTGGGTAAGCCCTTTCGGCTCGTTTGCGGGGTGGTGCGCAGTGGCGCGCGGGGCTGCGCCGCCGGCCGGCCGGAGTCTTGGCGCCGCCCCTTCCGTGGGTTCGCCCCGCTCCAACGTCCGCTTCTCCGTGGCCCGTTCGTGCGTCATTCCGCTATCTATCGTTTGATAGCGCCATTAAATGGGTGCGAGTGGACGGCCCGGCGCGTCTTCCGCGCCGAAGCGCCGCAGGAAGCCGTCGTTCAGTCGCGCAGGGGCGCGGTCCATGTCGTCGCGTTCGAGCGGCAGGGCGCGCCGGGGGACCCGGTCCGCCGGCGAGTCGTCCCCGGCCCGGGTCGTCCTCGGCCCGGTCACGCTGCGGGAAGGCCCGCCGTGCGCGGCGTCGGCGAGTACCTCGCGCAGCATCGCGGGGTGAGCCGGCCGGTGAAGACGTTGCGCTGGCTCACGTGGTAGCAGCCGAACACCGTCATCGGGGCGCCCGTTCCGTCCGTCGGCGTCAGTGTCGCCCGTGTGCCGTGGCCGAATACCGGCGCGGCCGGGGGACGTTCCAGCCGGCCTGCCGCAGGGCCGGCAGGGCGGCCTGCCAGCCGAAGCCGCCCAGTACGACGACGGAACGCACCGTCGGTCGCAGCAACTGCAACTCCCGGGACAGCCACGGGCGGCAGGTGTCCCGCTCGGCGGTGGTGGGGCTGTTGGCGGGCGGCGCGCAGCGCACGGGCGCGGTGACCCTGACCCCGTACAGCTCCAGCCCGTCGCCCGGGCCCGTAACCGTGGCACGGGAGGTCAACCCGAGCTCATGCAGCGTCGCGAACAACAGGTCGCCGGCCCGGTCGCCGGTGAACATCCGGCCGGTCCGGTTCGCGCCGTGCGCGGCGGGCGCAAGCCCCGTGATCAGCATCGAGGCGTCCGCCGGCCCGAATCCAGGCACCGGGCGTCCCCAGTACTCCCAGTCCCGGAACGCGGACGCTTCACGAGGCGGTCTCCTCACGCCACGAGACGAGGCGCGGGCAGGCGCGGCACTGCACCAGCCGCGCGTCCAGGTCGCTCAGTGTGCGGGCCTCGGAGGCGGCCCGCACCGGGTAGTCCTCGGCGTTGGGCATGATCAAGCCGCTTTCACGTTGACTGGTCGATGCTCGGTGACGCCCTCCGGCCGGCCGGGGCAGGAAGGCCGGTCGGCCGGCCGAGGCAGGCCGGTCGGTCGGATGGTCGGCCGGTCGGGGGGCAGGGTGTCGGACTCGACTGTGCCGGCCCGCGTCCGGTTGCCCGGTGGACGGTCATGTCCGGCAAGCCGCCTGGACGGACGGTCCGAGAGGGCTGCTCCGAGCCGACTCGTTCCGTCTCCCGCCCACGCGGCCGAAGGCCATCTGACGTCCTGCCATATCGGACAAGGTACAGCGGACGGGTACAGCGGACGCTGACTCCCGCGGGGTGCTCGCCCTCGGAGCGCTGGATGCCGGCCGCAGGTGCCACCGACGTGGCTGCTCAGGCTCCGGGGTCACGACGCGGTGCCGGGGTCACGACGCGGCATCAGGGTTACGACGCGGCGCCAGGGTCACGACGCGGGCCGGGTCCGTGGCGGCCGAAGGAACGCCGGTAGGCGGCGGGGGTGGTGTGCACCAGGGTGTGGAAGCGGCGGCGGGGTTGGCGGCCGATGACAGGCCGACTCGGGCCGCGATCGCCTCCACGGGGAGTTCCGTCTCCTCCAGAAGCGCTCGGGCTGCTGCTATGCGCTGGTGGAGCAGCCATTGGCCAGGGCTGATGCCGAGCTGCTCGGCGAACCTGCGAGCGAGCGTCCGCGGCGAGATCCTGGCCTGCGCGGCGAGGTCGTCGACGCTGAGGGCTGGT
>NZ_JAJOZC010000025.1 GCF_023701695.1 Streptomyces sp. RKAG290 | reverse complement strand
GGGCAGTGGGGTCGACGGTGACGGTCAGCAGGGTCGCGGCGAGCGCGCTCGCTCCGACCAGCGCGCGGCGAGCCGGGCCGGGACCGCTGGGTGGCGCCGGGGCGGGCCTCCGGGGTCTGCGGTGACGTGCCTGCGGATGGGTCCTTGCCTAGTAGGTGAAGTTCGCAGTGGATGCGCTCGGAGGGGACGCCGCCCTGGAGAGCCGGCAGTTGCGGCCTCCGCCATGGCCGCGCCCGCAGAGGTACACGTCGTGCTCGGCAGGTCGGGAGCAGATCGCGCAGCGCTGCGGCGCGAGCGGGTCGAAGGCGTCGTCGGAGGACCCGAGGAGGTAATACAGCCGGCCTGCCTGGTGCGGGCGATGGCTTCCAGCTCCTCGCGCAGCACCAGTTGGCGGCGTTGTTCGCCGGTAGAGGAGCGTGATGTCGCCGGGGCCGCCCGGCGTCTCGAACAGCGCCCGCATCGGCGTGATGCCGACACCGCCCGCGATGAGCAACACCTTGTGCCGCGTACGACGGTGGGCCGTCATCGCCCCGAACGGACCGGTGGCAGCACACGGGTGCGGGCTTCAGCCGCCTGATCCGCGGGTGTGGTCGCCGATCGCCTTGACCGTGATCCGCAGGGTGTCGTCCGGACGGGCGCGGACAGCGAGAAGGCAGCGCGGTGCGCCAGAGCCTGCGCTGGAGGAAACGCCAGCGGAAGAACTGGCCCGATTCGGCCCGGAGTTCGTCCAGGACGATGCCCTGCATGACGACGGAGACGACATCCGGCCCTCGCGGCGCACGTCGAGGACGCGCAGGCTGTGGCGCAACGCCTGCCGTACGGAACGACGCCCCGGTACCAGAACAGCAGCACCGCGACGGTGGCGTGCAGCATCGACCACACCCAGACCACGAGGACGCTGCCCGCGACATCGGGTCCCGCGAACTGATGCACGAAAGCGAGTGCGGCCGCCAGATAGGTAGCAGATGCACGGCCTCCAGTCTCGTGCGAGACGCGCCGCGCACGGCACGCGCGGAGGTGACGCGATGGCGGCCAGGAGCCGGTACCGAGAGCGGCGGCCGCGATCCCGCCGAATCCGAGCAGGTCCCTGGCGGCGGAAAGGAGATCGGTGCTGGTGTGGGCGGCGTATCCGCACAGCGCGAGGACATGTGCGCCAGGCACAGCGTGAGGACGTGCCGTCCGCCGCGTGCGTGCCACCGCGCGAGCCGGTCGGCGCCGACTCCGTGTTCGACGGCGGGCACGCGCGCCATGAGCAGCAGCATGACGAGCACGCCGTACCCGCGAGCAGACCGGTCAGATGGCGGCCGGTCGCCAGGAATGCGTCAAGCCGCGCCGAGGGTTCCACCTGGGCACCCCAGAGCGCCACGACGCCTGCGGCACCGCCGCCGAGCGCCGCCTGCAAAGCGAGTGGCGACAGACGGGGGCGGCGCGGGTTCCGGCACGCAGGGGCGCAAGGGAACCCGTTCTTCGGTTGCTGCGCCGCCAGATACGCCGCGAGTGCCGGGGGGTCGGCAAGCTGGGGACTGTCAGTGGCCTCGATCGTCACCCGGCGAGATAGAGCGCAGGACCGACGGAAGAGCCTGGTCAGAGGCATATCCGCGATCCTTAAGGCCCTCTTGAGGATCTGCTGACCACCGGTTAAAGAGACGCGCTTCGTGCGCGGTTCCGGTGATCGTGGTGACGGCCGGGCCTGAGCCGCGGTTTCGCAGACGGCGGCGACGAACGCCCGCATGCGGGCAGTTGTGGAAGCACAGCTGGTGCCACCACGCACGCAGGCCGGAGAGGACGATCGGCCCGGCGGTGATGTCCGGCTCGCGCACCGGCAGTTCGGTGAGCTGCAGACCGACCGGCCTGACGGCGCTTGCCCCACTCTGTACCTACTTGCCGGCGTTGCGGTCTCGGCAGGCGGCCGTTCGGCAGCAGAACCGCTCCCCCGGCCGGCGGCAGTCATCTGCTCCGCGAGGAACTCCTGACCGCAGCAGTACTCGCGATGGGCGGAACGCGGGCCACGCGCGCCCCCGGGTACGCACTCTGGCGGCCGGGCACAGCATCGGGTGGCGTACCGCGTCGAGCTCTGCTCGACGAGGACAACCGACAGGCTCGCGACGACGGGCCGTTTCACCGGGTCGTGAATGCGGCACTCCAAACAAAAGACCCTAGCCGAGCTCTCGCAGCACCTCAGCGATGGTGGCCCGGTACGTCCGCAGCGCCTGCAGGCCGGCAGCGTAGCGGTCGCGGTGCTGTGTGATGTCCACGCCTGCTTCCGCGCCGTGCCACGTGCCAGGCCTGGGCCGTACGGTGGCGCGTTGCAGGTGACGTCCACGACGCGGTGGCACGCTCCCGCTGCGTGTGCCGGGTGTTGCCGTCGCTGCCCCGCTTCCAGGCGGCGTCCGAGTACGCGGCAACGGGGTCGGGATAGCGCGTGGTCCGCGTTCCGCGACACAGCGGGACCACACGTCCCAAGCCGCGCGGACGCGCGGGTCGCGCTTTACCGCCTTGTCGATCTCGGTCGCCCGCGTTCCTGCGTAGAGCCAGTCCCGCTTGAGATCGATGCGCGCATCAGCCGCCGACTCGCCTCGGCATTGCAGCGGGGAAGTCCGATACTCGGCATTGGTCATCCGGCGGCCCGCCGCCGGAGAGCCGAGGACTTGTCCGGGGCCCAGCCGTAGCCCCAGCGGCGGGCGGTGGCGAGATCCAGGACGCCGTAGTCGTGCTGACCGCGGTGGGACCATGGGGTCGCTGGGGAAACGGGGGTCGAGCGGGAAGTCCGAGTGGCCGCGGTCCGCCATGCACTGCCGGACCAGCAACGCCGAGCCTGCTCAGATCGCTGGTTATCCTGCGGCGTGTAGTCGTAGCGGTCGGCCGGCAGGGGGCCGAGGTCCGCCGCCGTACGGATGACCTCCGGGCCCCTGAACCGGAGACACATATCGCCCCAGCACAACCACGGCGCCCAGTCGCCACCCCGTCTCATCATGCGACGGGATGCTCAAGGACGGGAGAGAGCCCCCGCCTCCGGCCAGGGCTCCCAGCACGGTTGTCACAGCGACTGC
>NZ_JAJOZC010000022.1 GCF_023701695.1 Streptomyces sp. RKAG290 | reverse complement strand
TGGATCTCCGGCGGGCAGGCCCGTTACCGCAACCGTTTCGTGCGCACCCCCGCGTGCTCGCCGAGGAGCGCGCGGGCGGGCGCTCTGGGGCGGCATCGAGTCGCTGATCATGCCTCAGGTACCGGACGTGGAACCGGAGTTGGCGGGCACCTTCCGGACCTGCCGGACATCAACGTGGTGCGCCACGCGGGACGCCTGCTGGCGCTCGCCGAGTCCGACTGCCCGTTCTGATGACGCCGGAGCTGGAGACGGCCGGCAAGGAGACGTTCGGCGGGCGCTGCCGGCCGGCATCACCGCACATCCGAAGATCGATCCGATCACCGCGAGATGCTGGTCTTCTGCTACGGCCTGGAGCCGCCCTACCTCACCTGGTCGGCCATCGACCCGGACGGCAGCGTGGCCCGCGGCCCCGTCACGGTCGACGGCCTCGACGAGCCGATGATGATCCACGACATGGCGCTGACCGCACGGTTCCTGGTGATCGTGCTGGCACCGGTGTTCTTCGACATCGCCGCGGCGATGAGCGGTGGATCCATGATCGACTGGCGGCCCGAGCGCGGCACCGGGGGGCCCTGGTCCCCGCGACGGCGGCCCGGTGCGGTGGGCGTCCGACGAGGCCTTCTGGCTGTGGCACACGGTCAACGCGTACGACACCGAACCCGACGGCGGCGACGTCGTGCTGGACTACGTGCAGTGGTCCCGCCTGTCCATGGGCACGCCGGCGAGAACGGACAGCCCAACACCGCAGGCCTGGTCCGCGCGGTCATCGACCCCGTGGCGGGCACGATGCACCGCACCGTGCTGGACGACACGAGGATGGAGCTGCCCGCACGGACGACCGCCTGATCGCCGGCGGCACCAACAGCTCGCCGTGGCCGCGGATTCCGGGAACCCGGATCTGCTGCCGGGCGAGTTCGACGAGCTGCGCTGGTACGACGGCAGGGACGCGTCGGGTACCAGCGTGGTGTGGCGGGCCGGGAACCTGTCGGTCGGTGAGCCGGTCTTCGCCCCCGTCCCCGGCACCGCGCCCGGCGAGGGCGGCTACTGGATGACGTATGCCACCGACCGCACCGACGCGAGCAGCTGGCTGCTCGTCATCCCCGCCGACGACCCCGCGTCCGGCCCGGTCGCCCGGGTGCGGATCCCCGGTACGGGTGCCCCTCGGCCTGCACGGGAACTGGCTGCCCACGCAGGAGTGAGGACCCCGGCGGGCCGGTGCCGGCCGGAGCGGCCCCCCTCCCTCGGTCACGACGCCCGGCCGCTCACCCGGTGACGGGCTCGATGCCGTCCTCCGCGCCCTCCGGCCACGGCAGCTCGATGGCGGTCTGCGGTTCCTCCGTCATGAGCGGCACCAGGTCCTGCGGCGGCTCGTCCGGCTCCGCGGGCGTGCCGGTCGGCTCGTCGGGCGGGAACCCGGACGGGGCGGCGGAGGGGTCGTCGGAGGGCAGGGCCGTCGGGCAGTCGGAGCGCTGCGCCCGGCCGGCGTCCAGGGTCCCCGACGGATCGCCCGAAGGGCTGCCGGTCATGGCGGCCTCCTCCCTGGGCGGCGGCGGGCCTGTCGTCGGGCAGTCGGTGGGCGTGGTGGTCGTCGAGGGCTTCGGCTCCGCGGGCGGTACGGCGGGCAGCGGCCCGGTGATGTCGGCGCCCGGGCCGTACGGCGGCGGCACCTCGGGCGCGTGGTCCGAGGCACCCTCGTCGCCGGCCGGCCGCTCGATCCACCGGTGGTTGACGACGTCGACGATGACCAGGTCCGTGACCTCGCGCGGGGCGGGTTCGACGACGACCACGCGTGCCGGGTCGTAACCGGCCCACTTCCTGCCCCGGACGGCCGCCGCGTCGCCCCCGCCGGCCGGCGGGGTCAGCGGGTTCCCGCCGGCGCAGCGGACCCGCGGCAGGCCGTGGCGGTCGACCATGACCGCGGTGCCGGCCTGGAGCACGGACTGGAAAGTGGTGGCGGCTCCCCCGCTGAAGCCGTGGTTGGCGACCCGGGTGTCGGCGCGCAGCAGACCGGCGTCAGGCCGTGCAGGAAGTCCGGCACATCGGCCGGCGCGATGCCCGAGGCCTGCGCGAAGGCGGCCCTCCTGGCCCGGTCGGCGGTGAGAAACCGGATCTGCTTCCCGACGTCGCAGGAACCGACGGAACGGGTGCCGCCGTAGAGGCCGGGG
>NZ_JAJOZC010000023.1 GCF_023701695.1 Streptomyces sp. RKAG290 | reverse complement strand
TTACGAGGAGACCGTGCGGGCGGAGCAGGAGGTCGCCGATAAGAACGTCCGCAACGCCGAGCAGGAGCTGAGGCGGGAGAAGCGGGAGATGCAGCAGGCCGCGAACGCGCCGAGCGACGTGCCGGCAACGCCGCCCGCAATCTCAAGAGCGCGGGTCTGCCGCGCATCTTCGCCGGAACATGAAGCGCGGGCCCAGGAGTCCGCGGGCCGGGCCGGCCAGACCCACGCCGCCGGGTCGGCGGCGCCAAGGCCCGGCTGGACGAGGCCGGTCGCGCGGTGCGCGACGAGCAGCGCATCACGCTCGATCTGCCGGACACCGACGTCCCCGCGGGGCGCACCGTCCTGCTCGGCGAGCGGATGCAGGTCCGTCACGGCGGACGGGACCTGTTCGCCGGCACGGGCGTCGACCTCACGATCCGGGGCCCCGAACGCATCGCGCTCACGGGGGCGAACGGCGCGGGCAAGAGCACCCTGTTGCGACTGATCAACGGCGAACTCCAGCTGGACGGCGGGCAGATCAGGCGGTCCGACGGACGGATCGCCTATCTGTCGCAACGCCTGGACCTGCTGGACCTCGACCGCACAGTGGCCGAGAACTTCGCTGTGTCCGCCCCGCACCGGGCGGAGGCGGAGCGGATGAACCTCCTCGCACGCTTCCTCTTCCGGGGCGACAGCGCCCATCTCCCCGTCGGTGCGCTGTCCGGCGGCGAACGGCTGCGGGCCACCCTGGCCTGCGTCCTGTGCGCCGAACCGGCTCCCCAGCTGCTGCTCCTGGACGAGCCGACCAACAACCTCGATCTGACGAGCGCCGACCAGTTGGAGGGCGCGCTGAGCTCCTACCGGGGAGCGTTCGTGGTCGTCAGCCACGACGAGCGTTTCCTCGCCGGGATCGGGGTGGACCGGTGGCTGGAGCTGGCGGACGGCCGGCTGTCGGAGACCGGGGCTCCGCAGGTGTGAGCCGCTGACGTGCCGACCCGGCCCGCGCCCGAGGCCGACCGCCCGGCGGGCCCAGAGCCGATCACGTTGGATGGACCACCATGCCTGCAGCCGCACTCATCGCACACGACATCGTCCGCACACTCGGCACGAGGCGGGTGCTCGACGGGGTGTCCCTCACCGCGTCCCCCGGCCACCGCATCGGCCTGATCGGGGAGAACGGTGTCGGCAAGTCGACTCTGCTGCGTCTCCTCGCGGGGGCGGATGAACCCGACGCGGGCAGCGTCACGCGCCCCGCCGATGTGGGTTTCCTGCACCAGGAGATGGCGTTCGAGGCCACGTCGACGATCGCCGACGTGCTGGACGACGCGCTCCGCGAGGCCCGGGCCGACCTCGCGGAGCTCGACCGGCTCACCGGAGAACTCGCCCGCACCCCGCAGGGCTCAGCCGGTTACGCCGAACTGCTGGCGACGTACGGCGGGCGGCTCGAACAGGCCGAGGAGCGGGACACCTGGGACGCCGACCGGCGCGCGGCTGTCCTGCTCACCGGGCTCGGCCTCGCGGCACTGCCGCACGGGCGGTCGCTCGGCTCGCTCTCCGGCGGCCAGCGCGGCCGTCTGTCGCTGGCGGCGCTGCTGGTGCGGCGCCCTTCCGCCCTGTTGCTGGACGAGCCGACCAACCATCTCGACGACGAGGCCGCCGCCTTCGTGGAGGAGCAGTTGCGCGGCATGCCCGGTCCCGTCGTGATCGCCAGTCACGACCGGGCCTTCCTCGACGCGGTCTGCACGGACCTGATCGACCTCGACCCGGCCGTCGACGGCCCGGTGCGGTACGGCGGCAACTACAGCGCCTACCTGGCCGGGAAACGGGCGGAGCGGGCGCGCTGGGAACGTCTCCACGCCGAGCAGCAGGAGGAGATCGAGGCGCTGCGCCGGTCGGCCGACGTGACCGCGCGGCAGGTCGCCCGGACCGTGGGCCGCGCGACAACGAGAAGATGGGTTACGGCCTGCGGGCCGGCCGGGTGCAGAGCCAGATCGCGCGCCGGGTCCGCAACGCCTCCCGCAGGCTGGACGAGTTGGAGCGCCGCCAAATCGGTGAGCCGCCGGCGCCGTTGCGGTTCCGGCACACCGCGTTGGCCCGACCCTCGGCGGACGGCACTCTCGTGTCCCTGCGCGGGGTGCGGGTGCCGGGCCGGCTGACCGTCGACCGCCTCGACGTCGCGGCGGCAGAACGCCTGCTGGTCACGGGTGGCAACGGCACGGGCAAGTCGACGCTGCTCGCCGTCCTCGCCGGGCGGCTCGCCGCCGAGGGCGAGGTGGCAGGCGGCCGGGGCTGACGGTGGGGGTGCTCACCCAGGACACCACGTTCGCCCGGCCGGACCGTACTGTCCGCGACACCTACGCACGCTTCGTGGGTGTCGAACGGGCCGAGGAGGTGCCTCTGACCTCGCTCGGTCTGATGCACGAGGGCGACCTGGACAAACCGGTGGGACACGTGTCGGTCGGCCAGCGCCGCAGGCTCGCGCTGGCGCTGCTGACGGCCCGGCCGCCGGAGCTCCTGCTGCTCGACGAACCCACCAACCACCTGTCCCCGCGGCTGTGCGACGAGCTGGAGGAAGCCCTCGGAGCGGGACCCGGGGCCACTGTCCTGGCCAGCCACGACCGGTGGCTCCGCAAGCGCTGGCCGGGCCGTGAGATCCGGCTGCAGCCGGACCGTGGCCAGGGGGACGGCATCGGGCCGCGGGCCGAACCCTGCCAGCAGACCGGGCGTCGGTGACGGCGGGGGAGGAAGTCCGCGGCCCCGGGGGCGGGCGCGTCAGACCGGCTCGGCCGGGCACGCCCGCTCCGGCCCGGCCCCTTCCCCGCCCCGGACCGCCGGCGGGTAGCGCACGAACAGGATGCCGTGCACGTCCTCGTCCGGCGCGCGGTAGATGTGGGGTGCGTCGGCCCGCCACTGCCCGGACTCACCCGGGCCGAGAGTCAACGGCCCGTGCGGCGGGCCGACAACCGCGGTGCCGGTCAGCACCATCAGGCTCTCCCGCGTACCGGGGACGTGGGCCTCGGACTCCTGGGTGGCGCCCGCCCGGATGGTCACGCGGAACACGTCGGTGACGACGGCACCGCTCTCGTGCCGCTCCAGCAGAACCGCCGTGACCGCACTGCCGGACACCCCGGCCGGGGCCGCACCCGGGCCCACGGTGCGGCCGGCGCCTCGCTCAGCGCAGCGCTGAGCGGCGGCCGAGGGCGGTGGTGAGGGCGTACAGGGTCTCCAGGGTGGGATTGCGCTGACCGCTCTCCAGCTCGGAGAGCGTGCCCTTTCCCACCCGGGAGCGCCGGGACAGCTCCGACAGGGACAGGCCCTGTTCCTGCCGCAGCGCGCGCAGCCTGCGCCCCAGGTCCTCGTTCAGCCCCATCGGCGTCCACCCGCTCCGCTTATCCGATTGACGGGTGTCGGCCCGTCCTTCTAGTGTTCCATAAACAGAACGTTCCGTATACGGAACATCCGTGACGCACATCGGACCCTCCTGGTCACCGGTGTTCGCACCGCACAGGGGAAGTGGCTCACTGATGTTCGCGATCGCCCGCATGCGCTCCGCCGCGCCTCCCTCGGCGGTGGCCGCCGGACTGATCGCCGTCATGGTCGGGGTCACCAGCTCGGCGGCGCTGGTGTTCACGGCGGCGA
>NZ_JAJOZC010000020.1 GCF_023701695.1 Streptomyces sp. RKAG290 | reverse complement strand
GTCCGGCCTTCTCCTGCAGGGTCATTCTGGCGAGGAGGTCGGCGACGCGCTCGTCCACCGGGCGGGCAGGGTCCTGGTACGGATGACCTTCGTTGCGGGGGTACGGGACATGGCTTCTCCTGGAAGTGGGGTACGGGCGGGCCCGGTTGCCGGCGGTGTCAGCGGACGCTGCGGATCGGGGTGACGGCGAGGGCACCCAGGACCGTGATCACGGCCCCGGTGACGAACAGCGCGGTGTAGCCGCCGAGCGAGGAGACGACCACCGAGGCCACGAACGGGGCGATGATCTGGGGCCCCGCGTTGGCGATGTTCAGGACCCCCATGTCGCGGGCCGCGTCGTCGGCGCTGGGCAGCACAAGGGTGACGAGAGCGGTGTCCACCGCCATGAAACAACCGAAGGACAGACCCGTCAGCACAGCGAAGACGAGCATGCCCGCCCAGGTGGGGCTGACGACCGGGATCATCATGCCGATCGCGGTGAACACGCAGGAGACCGCGATGAACGGCTTGCGACGGCCGATGCGGTCCGAGAGCACACCGCCTGCCACCGTCGACAGCAGCATGCAGACCGAGCCCAGCGGAGAGATGACCGCCACGGCACCTGCCGGCGAGAGCCCGTCGGGGAGATCGATGAGGTCCTGGAGTATGTACAACTGGTAGAGGACGACGGCGAAGTAGCCGAGCATCATCAGGAACCTGCCGATGAACGCCCATCGGAAGTCGCCCGCCTTCATGGCGGAGCCGAATGCCGCGAGCTGGCGCCCCAGGGCACCGGCGTGGCCACGGGCAGCTTCTGTTCCCGCATCAGGGCCGTGAACAGCACGGCCACGACGGCGATGACCGCGCCGAGGAGCAGGTAACCGGTCCGCACGTCGTCCGGCACGAAGGCCGACGCGACGGTGACGCCGATGATCGAGCGACCGGGGTCCCGATGCCGACCATGGCGGAGGCGAGGCCGCGGCGCTCGATCGGCACCCGATCGGGCACCATGGCGGTGATGGCGGCCTGGTAGACGTTCATCATCGCTGGACCAGACACCAGCCGATGGTGACCAGCACGATGCTGCGCACCGCGCCGAGGAGCGCGAGTGCTCCCAGCGCGGAGATTCCGCCACCGAGGATCCAGGGGTTGCGGCGTCGGGAGCGGTCGGACAACAGTCCGGCGAGCGGGTTGAAAAGGGTCGCGAACACGGCGGCGACGCCGGACACCAGGCCGAGATCGGCGACCTTGCTCGCCGGATCCAGCGCCTCGACCTGCACGGGCAGCAGCACCTGGCCGACGCCCATGTAGACCATGAACATCGCCGTGTGACCGACGGCCAGCAGTGACAGCAGTCTGCCCAACGCCCCTGAGGCGCGTGGCGTCGCCGGCTCCCCGCCGGACGATTCTGCGGGTTCTCCCGCGGCTCTGTGGTGCGTCTCGGATTCGGAACGGCTCATGTCCGGGCTCCTCAGTGGCAGCGGCTCTTGCCGCCGGACGGGCAGAGGTGGCGAGGGAGGCGGGGCGGTGAGGCCGACTGATGTTGTCCAGGGACACGCACGTGGGGGAGGACCCTGCGCATCGTCGACACAAGCCGCGGCGGCGGGTTCGATTCCCCCGCCGGGTAAGCGAGCACAGGCAATCACGAAACCCGAGTAGGTAGTAGGTTTTGGAAAAGTGATCCAGGTCACATGCCGGTGAGTGATCTGCCGTGCATGGCTACGGTGATCAGCATGGACCGGACGAACAGCCCCCAACCGCGGCGCGGCACCAAGGCGCGCGGCCCCTATGCCGTCGGTGACGAGCGCCGCAGACGCATCCTGGACGTGGCCGTCGAGCACTTCGCGAAGTGGGGGTTCCACGCCTCCTCCCTGGCCCGGATCGCGAAGGACGTCGGCGTCACCCAGGGCGGTCTGCTGCACCATTTCCGCAGCAAGGAGGACTTGCTCGTGTCCGTACTGGAGCGGAGCGAGGAGCACGACGTCGAGCAGTTCTTCTCCTCGGGGTTCGACTCCGCCGCGGACTGCTTCCTGCGCATGACGGACCTGGTCGAGTACAACAGCCGCCGGCCGGGCCGCACCCGGATGTTCAACGTCCTGGTCGGCGAGTCCTCCGACCCCGCGCACCCCGCGCACGCCTTCTTCGCGCGCCGTTACGAGGCGGTCAACGCCCGGCTGTCCGCAACCCTTCGGGGCGCGGTGGACTCGGGCGAGCTCCTCCCGGGCACCGACTGCATGGCGACGGCCCGCGAAGTCCTCGCCGTCATGGACGGCCATCAGCTCCAGTGGGCACTCGCGCCGGACTCCGTCGACATGGCGGAGCGGGTGCGTACCTACCTCGACCGGCTGTACCGGGCGATCTCCACCGCCGGTGCGCCCTTGCCGTCGGCGAAGTGATGTCGTCCGCGTCGCGCTCGGCCTTCCCCGGGCGCCGCGCCGGCTGCCGGTTCCCTCTCCTCTCCGACCTCTGACTCACCTGATCTGCACCGGGCTTCGGGCAGGCCTCAGCCGATTCGTCCCGTGGAGATCTGCCGGCGGAAGCGCTCGGCCGCCCTCAGCAGGGCGTCGTTGGCCTGTCGCTCTGCGCTGGTGACCCTTACGCCGTCCTGGCCGTAGGGGCGCAGGGTGACATCGCGCCGGCCGCCGAGATCTGGGTGAGGTTCAACGGCCCCAGGCGCTCCTCCGGTGCGAGTGCACCGTCATGGCGTTCTCGACGGACTGGATGCCCTGGCGTGCGTCGTCGACGTCCTCTGCGGCCGTGATCCCGCCATCCCGCCGCCCGTCGGTGCTGTCCTGTAGCTCGGGCCGGCAGGGCGGTTTGATGAGGGAAGGCGATCTGGCCCATGACCTGTGTGTGAAGAAGCTCCCGGTGGCGTGGGCGGCCGGACCATCGAGCCGGCCGGTCCCTCGCCACCGTGGCCGCGCGCGCCTACGAGCCCTTTCTCAGGCCTGGGCGGCCGCTGCCGCGACGATCCAGTTCCTGAACTCGACGGCGTAGTGCCGGAGGTGGTGCTCCAGGATCTCGTCCGGGCACGTGGTGGGGAAGTACACCGTCAGGTTCGACGTGAAGCCGTCGGCGGTGTCACCGAACTGGATCAGCGCCCGCCCGACGACGGTGCCGTCGGTCAGGAACAGGTTCGAGGACATCTTGCGCGGAAACCCGGACTCCGGGAGGAGCTCGTCCGCGTCCGTCGCCCAGGCCAGTGCCTCGGTTCCCCAGCCGCCCATGTAGAACGAGCAGACGTGGGGGCCGATGTTCTCGACCACGCGCGCGCCGATGGAGTCGGTGCCCATCACGTAGTGCTCGGGGTGCGCCGCGAGGAGTGCGTTCTCGTCGCCCGCGAACGCCTTGTCCATCCAGGCCAGGAACTCGCCCGAGGTGAGGCCCTGGGTCGTGAGGACAGTCGTGCCGGCCTTGAAGCTGCCGTCGGAGGTACGGGCGCACTCGCGCAGGAAGGCGTTGCCTTCCTCTATGTCATCGGCCAGGAGGTCGAGCAGGCCCTGGCGTCCCAGCCGCGTCCTGAAGCGGTCCAGGGCGCGCCGGGCGTAGAACAGCTCGAAGTCGTCGATGCTCCCACCGGCTGGCCCTGACGTGAGCTCCACGGTCACGGGTGCCGGAGTCTGGTTGTCGGTCATGCTCGAACCTCCGTAGAATGTGAATGTGAATTCATGTTCACGTTAGAGGTTACCCGGAGAGGGGCTCGTTCTGTCAAAAGGGCCTGCTGAGACCGCCGCCGATACGATGCGTGGCATGACCGAGGAACCCGACCGCCCGCTGCGCTACCGAGAGCCCCGGCAGGCGCGCAGCGCCGCGACGCTGGCGCGCGTACTGCAGGCGGCCGAGGAGATCGCCGCCTCGTCCGGTCTGGAGGGCATGACGATCAGCGGCGTCGCGGAGCGCGCCGGCGTCTCGGTCGGCACGATCTACCGCCGCTTCGACGACAAGGAACAGCTGATCACCGCCCTCACCGAGCGGATGCTGGAACGCCGCGAGGAATACGTCGCCGAGCGACTGTGTGCGGCCGATCCGTCGCTCCCCGGTGTCATGGACGCCTACGCGCTTGCCCTGCTGGAGTCCTTCGCCGACAACAACCTCTTCCCCGAGCTGCTTCGTCTGCGGGGAGTGCGTCACTGGACCGCGGCGCCCGCACCATCACCGAAATCCACGGCCGCCTGCTCGAAGCGGCAGCCCCCTATGCCGCCCACATCCGGCGCTCCGACCCGCAGGCGGCACTGGACACCGTGGCCCGCGCCGTCCTCGGCGCCTGCTTCCACAACTCCGTACGCCCCGATCCCGTCACCGGCGAGGCGGCCCTGCGCCGGTACGCCGACGAACTCAGCGACATGGCGATCGCCTACCTCTTCACTCCTGACCGCGGCGGCGCCGACCGTTCCTGAGGCGCGACCGAGTGCAAGAGGGTTTGCCGGTCCGGGCGAGTCGTGAGGAGTCGCTGCATCGAACTACTCCGGCTCGGCGACCAAGGATTCGCCCACGCCGCAGACGACGCGCTCTGCGCCAAGGGCTCGGCCTACGACACGATGACGGACGTCGTGTTCCAGAACTCGGTCGCCTGCACGTGGTC
>NZ_JAJOZC010000021.1 GCF_023701695.1 Streptomyces sp. RKAG290 | reverse complement strand
CGGTTGCCCCGCCGTCGAGGGCGAGCACCACAACACGCGATCCTCGGCGCCTCCGAGCACTGCGTGGCAACCCACCCCTCGGACATGGCGGTCGCGCTCGCTGCCTTCGACGCCGTCATCGCTTACGAAACGGCCGACGGACCGGGCGAGTTGCCGATCGCGGACCTCTATCTGCCCGTCGGTGACACCCCGCACATCGAGACCGCCCTGCCGCCCGGTGCGCTGGTGACCGGTGTGGTGCTGCCGCCGGCCCCGGTGGCCGCGCACTCCCGGTACCGGAAGGTGCGCGAGCGCGCCTCGTACGCCTTCGCGATCGGTTCGGTAGCCGCCGCACTGGATGTCCGGGACGGCGTCGTGCGGGAGGCGCGTCTCGCGTTCGGAGCCGTCGCGTCCCGGCCGTGGCGGGCCCGCACGGCCGAACGGGCGCTGGTCGGCGGGCCCGCGAGCGCGGCGGCGTTCGCCGCGGCGGCGGACGCCGAACTGTCAGCCGCGAAGGCGCTCCCCGAGAACGGATACAAGGTGACGCTGATGCGCAACCTCGTCGTGGCCGTGCTGACCGAACTCGCCGAGGAGGCCGCCCGATGACCACGAAGACCGACAACGCCGCCGTCACGGGAGCGATCGGCTCCGGTCACACCCGGGTGGAGGGCCGCGACAAGGTCACCGGGGCCGCCCGCTACGCCGGCGAGATCCCGTTCGCGGACCTCGCCCACGGCTGGCTGGTCCTCTCGACGGTGGCCCGGGCCGTGTCCGGTCGGTGGAGGACGCGCCCGTCCTGGCCATGCCGGGAGTCCTCACGGTGCTGCACCACGGGAACGCGCCGCGCGTCGACACCGACTACGTGGGCATGCTGGGGCGGCCGAACCCGATCGTCGGGATCTTCCAGCACGACCGGGTGCCCTTCGTGGGCTGGCCGGTGGCGCTGGTCGTGGCCGAGACCTCCGAGCAGGCCCGGGAGGCCGCCGACGCGCTGGTCGTCCGCTACGACGTGGAGCCGCACGACGTGGAGTTCTCCGCCGGGCACGCCGGTGCGTACACGCCCGAGGACAGTGCGTTGGTCCAGGCGGAGACGTCGAAGGGGGATGTGGAAGCTCAACTCGCCGCCGCGGCCTTCGTCGTGGACGAGGAGTACACCACCCCCGAGGAGCACCACAGTTCGATGGAGCCGCACGCGGCGACGGCTCGCTGGGACGGCGGCCGGCTCGACGTCGTCGACTCCAACCAGGGGACCAGCTGGGTGGCGACCGAACTCGCGAAGCTCTTCTCCCTCGATCCGTCCTCCGTCCGGGTGCGGTCCGAACACGTGGGAGGCGCCTTCGGATCGAAGGGGCTGAGTGCCCATCAGGTTGCGGCCGTGATGGCGACCACGCTCCTCCACCGGCCCGTCCGTGTCGTCATGACCCGTCGTCAGATGTTCTCGCTCGTCGGTTACCGCAGTCCCACGGCCCAGCGGGTCAAGCTCGCCGCCGACGCGGACGGCCGGCTGCGCGCGTTGGACCACCAGTCGCAGAACCTCACGTCGACCGTTCATGAATTCGTCGAGTCGAGCGCGGTGCTGGGGCGCGTCCTGTACGACGCCGACGCGCATCACACCCTGCACAGGCTGGTACGCCTCGACGTGCCGACCCCCACCTGGATGCGTGGGCCGGGCGAGGCGCCGGGCTCCTTCGCCCTGGAGTCGGCCCTCGACGAACTGGCCGAGAAGTGCGGTGTGGACCCGATCGAGCTGCGGGCACGCAACGAACCCGGAACGGGCCCCGTTTCGGGGCTGCCGTTCAGCAGCCGCAACGTGCTCGCGTGTTTCGACGAGGGCGCCCGCAGGTTCGGCTGGGCGGACCGGGACCCGCGGCCGGGTCTGCGCCGGGAAGGGCGCTGGCTGCTCGGTACCGGAACGGCGGCGGCGACCTATCCCTCGGGAGTCGGCGCGTCCACGTCGGCCGTGACCGCGGAGGCGGACGGAACGTACACCGTACGGATCAACGCGGCGGACATCGGGACCGGTGCGCGGACCGCGATGGCCCTCGTCGCCGCGGACGCGCTGGAAGTGGCTCCGGACCACATCCGGGTACGCCTCGGGGACAGCGACCTGGGCCCCGCGATGATCGCCGGAGGCTCCACGGGCACGCGCTCCTGGGCCTGGGCGGTGCGACTGGCGGCGGCCGAGCTGCGCGAGCGGCTGGCCCTCGGCGGGGCATTCCGCCGGAGGGCATCACCGCCCGGTCGAACACCGCCGACGCCATCGGCGCCCTCCCCGAGATGGAGCGGCACTCCTTCGGGGCGCAGTTCGCCGAGGCGGCGGTGGACGTCACCACCGGGGAGGTGCGCGTACGCAGGCTGCTGGGCATCTTCGCCGCGGGCACCATCGTCAACCCGCTCACCGCCCGTAGCCAGTTCGTCGGCGGAATGACCTGGGGGCTGTCGATGGCCCTGCACGAGGAGGCGATCCGGGACCGGGCCTCCGGCGGCCACGTCGGCGCCGACCTGGCCGGCTACCACTTCGCCGCGCACGCCGACGTGCCGGTTGTCGAGGCCGACTGGGTGGACGACCACGTCCCCGACGACCCGGTCGGGATCAAGGGCATCGGCGAGATCGGCATCGTGGGCGTCGCCGCAGCGATCGCCAACGCCGTCTGGCACGCCACCGGGGTGCGCCACCGGGAGCTGCCGATCCGTCCCGACCGTGTGCTGCGCGCGGCGGAAGAGGCCCGGCGGCGGGCGGCGGGGGAAGCCCCGGGTGCTTGAGATCGCGGACGCCCTGCACCGCTGGTTCGAGGAGGGCCGGGACTTCGCCGTCGCCACCGTCGTGGCCGTCGGCGGCAGCGCACCGCGAGGCCCCGGCGCCGCTCTCGCCGTCGACAGGGACGGCACCGCCGTCGGCTCCGTCTCCGGCGGCTGCGTCGAAGGTGCGGTGTACGAGCTGTGCGTGCAGGCGCTCGACGACGGACTGACGGTGCGCGGACGGTTCGGGTACAGCGACGAGGACGCCTTCGCGGTGGGGCTCACCTGCGGTGGCGTCATCGAAGTCCTGGTCACACCGGTGCGATCGGCCGCACCGGTGTTCCGGGCAGGGGTGTCGGCCGCGGACCGGGGTGAGTCCGCGGCACTCGCCCGGGTGGCCCGCGGCCGGACGGACTGCTCGGCGGTGCGCTGCTCGTGCACGCCGACGGATCGTACGAGGGCAGCCTGCGCGGGCACCCGGATCTGGAGCGTGCGGCAGCGGCGCAGGCCCGCGCGATACTGGACAGCGGCCGCAACGGCACCGTCGAGATCGCGGAGGACGGCTCGCACTGCCCCGGCGGCGTGACCCTGTTCGTGGAGTCGAGCGTGCCGCCGCCCCGGATGATCGTCTTCGGCGCCGTGGACTTCGCCACGGCGCTCGTGCGGGCGGGCAAGTTCCTCGGCTACCACGTGACGGTGTGCGACGCCCGGCCGGTCTTCGCCACCCGGGCCCGCTTCCCCGGCGCCGACGACCTCGTGGTCGACTGGCCGCACCGGTACCTCCGGCGCACCGCGACCGACGAACGGACCGTGCTGTGCGTGCTCACCCACGACGCCAAGTTCGACGTCCCGCTGCTGGAGACGGCCCTGCGGCTGCCGGCCGCGTACGTCGGCGCGATGGGCTCTCGCCGCACGCATGAGGACCGCGACCGGCGGCTGCGCGAAGTCGGCCTCACCGAAGGTGAGTTGTCCCGGCTGCGTTCGCCGATCGGCCTCGACCTCGGCGCCCGCACCCCGGAGGAGACCGCGCTGTCCATCGCGGCGGAGATCGTTGCCGTGCGCCGGGGCGGTTCGGGTGCCCCGCTGACCGGTTCCCGGACGCCCATCCACCACGATGCCGACGGGCGGCCGGAGGGCGGGTCCCGCACTGCGGCGGCGGCATGACCCTGACCGGTCGCGCCGCCCGCCGTCCGTACGGAGGTTGACCGCGCGGGGGAGGCGCGCCCCCGCGCGGGCGGGCCGCCCGGCTGTTGGCCGGGCGTCACCGTGCGGAAACCCATGGCGCCCTACCGGGCCACGAGGTTCCGCGAGCGTAGGCATGGGCATGTCATTGCATGCTCGGTCCGACACGCTCGATCAGGAGGAACCAGTGAGTAGAAGACGACGGATCCGCGGGATCTCGCTCGCACTTGCCGCCGCCGGGGCATTGGTCCTTGCCTCGCCGGGCAACGCCTTCGCGGCCGTGCCGGGCGCCCTTCCCGCGAACGCGGACGCGCTGGAGCAGACGTTCCAGCCGGCCTACGACTACGACGGTGACGGCTGCTACCCGACACCCGCCATCGGCGCCGACGGGGCCATCGCTCCCGGGCTGAAGACCACCGGCGCCGTCAACGGCAGCTGTCACGACGCCTGGGACCTGGACAACACCAACGGCTACGCGCGCTCCAAGTGCAACAACGGCTGGTGCGCCATCATCTACGGCCTCTACTTCGAGAAGGACCAGGCAGTTGCCGGGAGCGGTCTCGGCGGCCACCGCCACGACTGGGAGCACGTCGTGGTGTGGGTGCAGGACAACGAGGCGAAGTACGTCTCCACCTCCGCCCACGGCGACTTCAACGTCTACGGCCGGGACCAGATTCAGTGGGACGGCACACACCCCAAGGCCGTCTATCACAAGGACGGGATAGGCACGCACTGCTTCCGGCCCGCGAGCCCGGGCGACGAGCCGCCGGAGAACCACTACCACCAGTGGCAGTTCCCCGACCTGGTCGGCTGGAACGGCTACCCGGCGGGTGTCCGGGACAAGCTGGTGCAGGCCGATTTCGGGAGCGCCGTGTTCGGCCTGAAGGACGGCAACTTCGCCGCCCACCTCGAAAAGGCGAAGCCCGCCGGAATCCCGTTCGACCCCAACGCCTGACGGCCCGAGACCGGGGCGGCCGGGCCCGGCCCGGTGCCTGCCCGCCCCGGTGGTCCGGCCGGGCAAACGGGGCGGGCAGGCACCGGGCCGCCCTGCCCCAGCGCGGCGCCCCTCGGGGTCACATCGGCGGGACCCGTACGTACCGTTCGGTGATGTGCAGGTCGGCCTCGATGAGGCCGGCCGCCGTGCGCAGCCGGGGCAGGACGTCCGCGACGCACTCCGGCACGCTGCGACTGCTGCTGTGCATCGCCACGTTGACCGCAGCCACGACCGCCCCACGACGGTCGTGCAGCGGGACGGAGACCGAGCGCAGCCCCACCTCCAGCTCCTCGTCGACCAGTGCGTACCCGTCGTCACGGACGCGGTCGAGGACCGCGCCGAGCAGGTCGGGCCGGGTGACGGTGTACGGGGTGAGGGCGCGTGGTTCGGCCCGGGCGAGGCGGATCTCGCGCTCCGCCGGCGGCAGCGCGGCCAGCAGAACGCGTCCCATGGACGTCGCATGCGCGGGGAAGCGCGTGCCGACGCTGATGTTGACGTTCATGATGCGGTGGGTCGCGACGCGCGCGGTGTACTGGACCTCATCGCCCACCAGCACCGCGAGCGAGGCGGAGTCCTGGACCTGCTGGGTCAGCGCGGCGAGGTGGGCTGCGCGATCTGCGGCAGCGCCGCCAGGGACAACGGCGGGTAGCCGAGGCCAGTACGCGCGGGGTGAGGCGGTGCGCCCGGTCGTCCGTGGTGACGTAGCCGAGGTGTTCCAGGGTGATGAGGGCGCGCCGGGCGGTCGCACGGGCCAGGCCGGTGGCCCGCGCGACGTCGGTCAGGGCCAGGGCGTCCCGGCCCTCGCCGAAGGTGGTGAGCACGGTCAGGCCGCGTGCCAGGGACTCGATGAACTCACGGCCCAGCTCCTGCTTGGACGCCCCCGTCCAGGAGGCCAGCGCGGTGGGGAGGGCGGGACATCGGCGGGCGGGGCCTGGCGGAGCGCGTCCTCCATGGCCGCGGCCGCCGCGAGCACCCGGGGCAGCAAGGTGTCGCGCAACGACGCGGCGGTGTGCCGGCTGGTGTGGCTCACCACGCTGACGAGACAGGCCACCTCACCCCCCGGGGAGCGCACCGGCACGGCGAGGGCCACCAGTCCCGGTTCGATCAGCTGGTCGTCCACGGCCCACCCGTCGCGCCGGGCCTGTTCGACGCGGGCCGTGAAGTCCCTTTCGTCCGTCGGCTGTCGCGGGGGTGCGGCCGGGAAGGCCAGCCCCTCAGGATCCGCTGCCCGGCGGGCCCGCCATGTCGCCCACTCCTCCGCTCCCCAGGCAGCTGCCAACAGGGGTCCGGGCGCGGTGCGTTCCAGTGGGAGCAGATCGCCGATGCGGAAGCTCAGCGACATGGCGCGGCGCCGGGTGGCCTGATGGATGAACCGGATGCCGTCGCCGTCGCCGACCGCGAGCGACACCGATTCGTCGAGTTCGTCGGCGAGCGCGTCGGCGCTCTCGCCGAGGAGGGACGGAAGGCGCAGTGCCGCCAGATAGGCGTTGCCCAGTTCCATGAGCCGCGGGGCGAGCGTGACGTCGCGCCCGTCCAGGCGTACGTAGTCCATCCGGGCCAGGGTCGCGGTGATCCGGTCGACGGTGGAGCGTGCGAGACCGGTGGCGCGCTCGATGGCGCTCGGGCTCATGGTCCCGCCCGCGTCGGTGAGCCGGCGCAGGACGGCGATGCCACGCATGAGCGGGGCGACGGCCTCGGCCGGCGCCGGCGTCTCGGTCTGCTGGAGCGTGTGGGTCGGTGGCATCGGCTCTCCGTCGGGCGTCGTGGGGACACAGTAGTGAATACCGGCAGGTGAGGGGCGGTTCGCCCGGCACAGACGGAACGCGGACCGTTGACAGGCGCTCTGCGCGGCGGCAGACTCCGTGCCAAGAATAGTGAAAGAAACTTCACTACGCGAACAAGAAGAGGTGGTCCGGTGGACAAGGTGGTCGCTTCCGCCGAGCGGGCCGTGGCCGACGTGCCGGACGGTGCCTCGATCGCGGTCGGGGGATTCGGACTCAGCGGGGTGCCGGACGCCCTCATCGAGGCCCTGCACGGCAAGGAACCCGCGACCTGCGCGTGGTCTCCAACAACTGCGGCGCGCAGGAATCCGGGCTGGCGGTCCTGCTGGCCGCGGGCCGGATCAGCCGGGTCACCGGCTCGTACATCGGCGGCAACAAGGAGTTCGCCCGCCAGTACCTCGCCGGCGAGCTGGAGCTCGAACTCATCCCGCAGGGCACCCTCGCCGAACGGCTGCGGGCAGGCGGCGCCGGCATCCCCGCGTTCTACACCCCGGCCGGCGTCGGCACGCTCGTCGCCGACGGCGGCATGCCCTGGCGCCACGACGGTAACGGCGGCGTGTCGATCGCCTCCCCGGCCAAGGAGGTGCGCGAGTTCGACAGCGCCCCGTACGTCCTGGAGCGGGGCATCCGCACCGACTTCGCCCTCGTCAGGGCGGCCGTGGGGGACCGGCACGGAACCTCGTCTTCAACAAGTCGGCCCGCAACTTCAACCCGCTCGCCGCCATGGCCGGCCGGATCACGATCGCCGAGGTCGAGAACTGGTCGAGCCGGGCGGGATCGACCCCGACCACGTACATCTGCCTGGGATCTTCGTGCAGCGGGTGGTCGCGCTGACTCCCGAGCAGGCCGCGGACAAGAGGATCGAGCAGCGCACGGTGACGGCACGCACGAGCTCGCGCGACGGTGGCAGCTGATGCCCTGGAACCGGCAGGAGATGGCCGCACGGGCAGCTGCCGAGCTCCGCGACGGCGAATACGTCAACCTGGGCATCGGCCTTCCGACGCTCATCCCCAACCATCTCCCCGAAGGGGTGCACGTCGTCCTCGAATCCGAGAACGGCATCCTGGGCACCGGCCCCTTCCCGTACGACGACGAAGTCGATCCCGACCTGATCAACGCCGGCAAGGAAACGGTCACCGTCCTGCCGGGAGCCTCGTTCTTCGACTCGGCGCTCTCCTTCGGCATGATCCGCGGCGGCCACATCGACACGGCCGTGCTCGCGCCATGCAGGTCTCCGCCCGCGGCGACCTCGCCAACTGGGCGGTGCCGGGCAAGCTCGTGACCGGCATCGGCGGTGCCATGGATCTCGTGCACGGGGCCCGCCGGGTCATCGTGACGATGACCCACACCGCCAAGGACGGCAGCCCGAAGATCGTCCAGGATTGCACCCTCCCGCTCACCGGCCGCGCGTGCGTCCACCGGATCATCACCGACCTGGCCGTCCTGGACGTGACGGGCACCGGCCTGGTGCTGGTCGAGACCGCGCCGGACGTCAGCACCGCCGACGTGCTGGCCCGGACCGCCGCCCCGGTCCGCATCGCCGAGGAGACCAGGCCGTGAGCCCGCGTCCCCGTTCCCGGCGAGGCGCCGCTCCCCACGCCGAGGGCTCCCGCACGGCCGCGCCGCGCACCGGCGCCCGGCAGGCAACCGCTCCCGAACCGGAAAGGCAGCACCGACACCCATGACCACCCCACCCGCCCCGGCCGACATCATCCGGCCGCCCGCGCTCACCCAGGCCGACATCAGCGCCGAGATCACCGCCGCACGCGAGGGCTACGCCAAGTCGCTCGCCGAGGGAGCGTCCGTCCGCGCGCACCCCGCCCGGGACTACGCCCCTTACCGCAGCAGCACCCTGCGCCACCCACGCCACCCGCTGATCGCGATGGGAGCCGATCCGGAGGACGTCGAGCTCTCCGGACCCGTCTTCGGCGTCACCGACATCACCGACCTCGACCACGACCTCACCCGCCGGCACCACGGGGAACCGCTGGGGGAGCGGATCACGGTCACCGGGCGGGTCCTCGACCGTTCCGGCCGTCCCGTACGCGGTCAGCTCGTCGAGATCTGGCAGGCCAACGCGTCCGGCCGCTACGCCCACCTGCGCGACCAGCACCCCGCGCCGCTCGACCCGAACTTCACCGGCGTGGGCCGCTGCCTGACGGACGACCAGGGCGGGTACTCCTTCGTCACCGTGAAACCGGGCGCCTACCCGTGGCGCAACCACACCAACGCCTGGCGCCCCGCCCACATCCACTTCTCGCTGTTCGGGTCCGCGTTCACCCAGCGTCTGATCACGCAGATGTACTTCCCCGGCGACCCGCTCTTCGCCTACGACCCGATCCTCCAGTCCGTCACCGACGACGACGCCCGCGGGCGCCTCGTCGCCGCCTACGACCACGACCTGTCCACACCCGAATGGTCGCTCGGCTACCGCTGGGACATCGTCCTCGACGGGCCGTCCGCGACCTGGACCGAGGAGGGACGCTGATGCCCGCACCCACCCCCACCGCAGCTGACGGCACGCTCGCCCCCACGCCCTCACAGACCGTCGGACCCTTCTACGGCTTCGCCCTGCCGTTCGCGGGCGGTGGCGACCTCGCGCCCGCCGGCCATCCCGGCACCGTGGTGCTGCGCGGCCAGGTGCTCGACGGGGCCGGAGCGCCGGTGCCCGACGCGGTCGTCGAGGTGTGGCAGCCCGCCCCGGACGGCTCACGGCACGGCGCGCCCGGCTCGCTGCGCCGCGACCCGGTCACCGGAGCCGTCATCGGGCGCCACGGTCTCGACTTCACCGGTTTCGGCAGGGTGGCGACGGACGCCGACGGGCACTACACCATACGGACCCTGCCGCCTGGCGGGGTCCCGTACGTGGCGATCGCCGTCTTCGCCCGCGGACTGACGCACCACCTGTACACCCGGGCCTACCTGCACGACGCCGCGGGCCTTGCACAGGACCGGCTGCTGTCGGCCCTGCCGGAGCAGCGCAGGGCGACGCTCCTGACCACGCCGGAAGACACCGGCGTCCACCGCTTCGACATCCGTCTGAGTGACGACGGTGTGCATGAGGAGACGGTCTTCCTTGACTTCGGCTGACGCATTCGCGGACACCGGCCTGCTCGCACCGGTCCGCGCGGGAACGGCCGTCGAGCAGGCGACGGGGGACGCCGCGTACGTACGCGCCCTGCTCGACGCCGAAGTGGCGCTCGTCCGCGCCCAGACCTCACTGGGGACCGCCCCCGCCGGGGCGGCGGAAGCCGTCGCCGCGACGGCGGCCGACACCTCCCGGTTCGACGCCCGCTCGCTGGCCCTGCGTGCCCGCTCCGGCGGCAACCCGGTCATCCCGCTCGTCGCCGACCTGACCGCGGCCGTCGCCGAGCGGGCTCCGGACGCGGCCTCCCACGTCCACCGCGGAGCGACCAGCCAGGACATCCTCGACACCGCGGCCATGCTGGTGGCGTCCGAGGCCCTGCGCCTGATCCTGGCCGACCTCGACCGGGTCGCCGCCGCCCTGGCACGCACGGCGGCCGAGCACCGCGACACCCCGATGGCGGGCCGCACGCTCACCCAGCACGCCGTGCCGACCACCTTCGGCCTGAAGGCCGCGGGCTGGCGCAGCCTGGTCCTGGACGCCTCGGCCCGGATCGCCGCGGTCCGGGCGGCTCTTCCGGTGCAACTGGGCGGCGCTGCCGGGACGCTGGCGGCCTTCGCGGCCTTCGCCTCCCCCGGGGCGCCGATCCCCGGCCCGGCCCGGCGGCGTACGACTTCGGGGTGCGCCTCGTCGAGGCATACGCAGCCGCGACCGGACTGTGCGCACCCGCACTGCCCTGGCACAGCCTGCGGACCCCGATCGCCGACCTGGGCGGAGCGCTGGCCTTCACCTCCGGAGCACTCGGCAAACTCGCCGCCGACGTTCTCCTCCTGTCCCGCACCGAAATCGGCGAGGTCTCCGAGAGCACCGGCGGGGCATCGTCCGCGATGCCGCACAAGGCCAACCCGGCGCGTGCCGTTCTCATCGCCGCGGCCGCCCGCCAGGTACCCGCGCTCGCGGGTGTGCTGTACGGCTCCCTCGCGGCCGAGGACGAACGCCCGCCCGGTGCCTGGCACGCGGAGTGGCAGCCCCTGCGCGAGGCGCTGCGTACCGTCGGCGGAGCCGCAGACGCGGCCGCGTCACTGGCAGAGGGGCTGCGTGTCCACCCAGCGCGCATGCGCGAGAACCTCGACGTCACGGGTGGACTGATCGTCAGCGAACGCCTCGTCGCGGTGCTCTCGGACCTGGTCGGGCGGGCCGCGGCCCGCGCGGCGGTGACCAGCGCCGCCGGACGCGTGGACCGCGAAGGCATCGCACTCCACGAGGCCCTGAGCCAGGAACCGGCGCTGGCGGACGCGGTGTCGAAGGACCGCGTCCGCGCCCTCACCGACCCGGCCGGCTACACGGGCTCGGCCGGCACCCTCGTCGACCGCGCACTGCGCCGCCCGGACGGTGGGCCGGACATGGTGTGACGCACACGTGGTCACGGGGGACAGGCCTGGCGTGAGGGGCGCCCGTTGACCAGCGTCCCGCGCAAGCCGTCCCGCGCAGACGGTCCCGCGCAAGCCGCCCCGCACAAACCGCCCCGCACAGCGCCCTGTTGCCCGTCAGGTGACGTACTCCGCGCCCACCGCGCCGGCCGACAACGTCACCCCCCCCCCGCCATCCCGTCCGACACCACCGGCCCGCCCGCCGCAGCGTTCCCGCTTCCCCCGACCCCGGTCGCCCGCCCTCCCCGCCACACACCGGCCGCCCGCCTCGCCGTGCCATCCGGCACCGGCAGAGCCGAACCAGGAGCCTCATGACAACCCCGTACTCCTCCGGCACCCCCACGCCGCGCCTCCTGCACCATCAGGTGGACGGACCGCTCTCCGGCTCGCCCTGGTCCTCGGGCCGTCCCTCGGAACGTCACTTGCCGTCTGGGACGGACAGCTCGCCGGGCTCGCCCGCGAACACCGGGTGGTCCGCTGGGATCTGCCCGGGCACGGCGGCACCCCGGTGGGCTGCTCGCCGCCGGGGACGGCGTACCCGAGGTCGCCGCGCACGTGCTGCGGCTCGCCGACGCGCTCGGCATCGACCGGTTCGCGTATGCGGGCATCTCCCTCGGCGCGCCGTGGGTGCCTGGCTGGCAGTCCACCACCCCGACCGGATCCGGTCGCTCGCTCTGGTGTGTTCCTCGGCCCGGTTCGGCGAACCGCAGGCGTGGCGGGAACGCGCGGCGCTGGCGCGGGCCGAGGGCATCGAGCCGGTCGTGGAGGGTGCCGCGGGCCGCTGGTTCACCCCGGACTTCGCGGCCGGCACCACCGCCCGTGCCGTTCTGGCCGACCTCCGTACCGTCGAGCCCGAGGCGTACGCCGGACTGTGCGACGCCCTCGCCGCCCACGATCTGCGCGGCGAACTGGCACGCATCACCGCACCCACGCTCGTCGTGGCCGGCCGCGACGATCCGGCCACCCCGGTCGCGCACTCCCGCGAACTGGCCGACACCATCCCCGGCTCGACGCTGGTCGAACTCCCGGGCGCCTCCCACCTGGCCGGCGTGGAACGCCCCGACCCCGTGCGCGCCGCCCTGCTGAGCCACTTCGCGACCGGCACCGCACCCGTCACCGACGACGCGGCCCGGCACGCCGCGGGCTGGCCGTACGCCGCACGGTCCTCGGGGACGCACACGTCGACCGTGCCGTCGCCGGCACCACACCCTTCACCGCCGTCTTCCAGGACTTCATCACCCGCTACGCCTGGGGCGAGGTGTGGACCCGGCCGGGTCTCGACCGCCGGACCAGGCGTTGCCTCACCCTCACCGCGATGGTGGCACTCGGCCACCACGAGGAACTGGCCATGCACCTGCGGGCCGCGCTCGGCAGCGGCGACCTCACCCCCGTGGACGTACAGGAAGTCCTGCTCCAGGCGGCCGTCTACTGCGGAGTCCCGGCGGCCAACGCCGCGTTCGCCGCCGCGGACCGGATCCTCGCGGACATCGCCGACGCCGCGGAATGTCCCCGCCCAGCGGAAACCACCCACCCAGCCAAGGAGCAG
>NZ_JAJOZC010000019.1 GCF_023701695.1 Streptomyces sp. RKAG290 | reverse complement strand
GGGCACGTCGTCCGGCAGGCAGGGCATGGCGACGATGTCCGCCCAGCCGAGCCCGGCCTCGGCGGCCGCGTACTCCTCACGGGTCCGGAAGAAGCGCAGCCGTCCGGTGGCGTCGCCCGGGTTGAGGGGTGTCCGGTTCCTGTTGCCGAAGAGTTCGTGGCTGAGGATGCGCGGCACCCGCGGTTCGCTGATCGCCGTCAGCTCCTCCTCCTGGCCGTGGTTCGCGGGTTTGAGCAGGAGCGGCAGCCTGCCGTCGACGCGCACCCGGACGAACTCGTAGAAGGCTTCGAGCAGCGCGCCGTGCATGGTGTCGGCCTCGGTCGTCTCCAGCACGAGGAAGGTGCGCTCCGGGCCGTCCGCCTCCTGCTCGGTGTGCAGGGACAGCACCCCGAGCAGGAAGCGGCGCTCGGGGTCCGTGTAGACGGAGGCGTTGAACTCGTCGAGACACGCGTCCAGGGCGGTGAGTTCCATGCCGAGGACGCGGGTGGCGATGTAGTTGACGTGGAAGGGGTGCGCGGCCGTGTCGAGGAGGTGCCAGGTGTCCTCGGCGCGGTCGACGACGACCTTGAGGTACGGGTGACCGGCCAGGACGCCGGAGAGCGTGCGGAACAGCGGCAGCGAGAGGTTCCCGCCGACGACGGTGCGGTCCGTGGCCGGCTCGGGGGCGCCGGTGGAGAGCATGGCGGTCATATGGCGGCTCCCTCGGGCAGTGCGGCGGGCAGGACCTGGGGCAGGGCGTCCACCAGGGTCTCGAAGTCGCGGAGGACCGTCCGGGGGTCGGCGGCGGAGAGCAGGCACAGCGCCGCCATGGTGTTGGCGCCGGCTGCCGGGTCGTAGACCGGCACCACGCTGCCGTCGGCCAGCGAACTCTCCGCGACCACCGACAACTCGCTGCCGTGGCTGAGCGGTACGCCTGCCGAGACCGTCGGGAAGTCCCAGACCCGCCGGTCCGGCCAGGCGTTGCCCCGGCCGTCGACCGCGAGGACGACGAGGGAGCCGGCCGCGCCGCGCGCCTGCGCGGGGGTGCGTGCCTCTACGGGCCAGTCGACCGGGCGGCCGAGTAGTTGGTCGACGAGCATGCCGACGAGGTCGAGCCGGAAGACCTCCTCGATCTGCGGGACGGTCATCGCACCGCCGAACCGGGCCGCCGTCTCGATCAGCCACATGCGGCCGCGGCACCGAGCTTGATCTCGGTGTGCGTACCGCAGTTGCTCAGGCCGAGGGCGTCGACGGCCTCCCGGGCGAGGGCCACGACGCGGTCCTGGGCGTCCTGCGGCAGCAGGGCGGGGGTGATGCCCGCGCGCTCGGTGAACGGCTCGACCGTGGGCATCCGGCCGCTGAGGCAGACCGGGTGGAAGGTGCCGTCGGCCACGACGCCCTCGACGCTGACGTAGTCGCCCCAGCCCGGCTCGTCGAACCAGTCCGCGGCTTCCCCGGTCACGATCTGCTCGACGACGAAGTCCGCCTGGGCCTCGGCACGTGGAGTTCCGCGTATCCCAACTGGGCGGATTCGGCCATGACTTCGTGCGACCGCTGCCAGGCGGCGGACACCTCGTGCGGGGAGCGGATGATCCGGTGCGCGGTGGAGCCCGCGCTCCAGGCGGCCTTGAGCAGCAGCGGGAAGGGCAGCACGCCGGTGGCCGCGCGCAGGTCTGCCTCCGTGGCGACCGGGCGGAACTCTGGCTGCGGCAGGCCGCGTTCCTGCCAGGTCCGGCGCATCAGCCGCTTGTCACGGGCGAGGGCGGAGGCCTTTCCGGCACCGGCGAGCCCGAGTTCCTCGCAGGCCTCCGCGACGGCCACGACCGCGTACTCGGAGAACGTGAGCACCGCGTCCGCCCCGACGGCCCGCGCGTGCGAGGCGATCAGGGAGACGAGGTCGGACCGCTCCGCGTCGGCGGGCGTCACGACCGACGCGCACAGGCGCGCGGCGGATTCGGCCACCGAGGGAGGGAGAGCGCTGAGAGCCAGCAGGTGCAGTTGCGACTTCGCGGCCGCCCGGGACAGGACGTGACCGAGCGGCGGACCACCCTTGGCATGCACCAACAGCACCTTGCTCACTGAAGTTCGTCTCCATTCGTTCGTGTCGTGCAGAAGTGTGTGGTCGCGCGGTTCGCCCGGCGCCAGCACCTGACTTCGCGGCCCGGCCCCGCAGTTGCTCGTCCGGGGGGCATCGCGAGGGACCGCGCCGGTGACGCGGTGTGTCTGCCCGTACACACAAGGGAATCAGGCCGTAGGGGCCCGGAGTGCCATTGAGGGCATGTACCGGTCAGGCAAATGCCAGAGTTGCGGGCCGTGCGAATCGTCGTGAGAGTCCACGGGGGCCGATGGGTACCCGAAAGGGGCGCGCCCGTACTTTTCAGGTCGGCCGAGAACCGAGCATGTGTGGCATCCGGACGGGATACACATTGCGATGGCAACCCGTATCAGGCAGTTCGACCAAGGATGGAAACACCGCTGTGGACGATTCCGGTCTCAAGGCGCTTCTCGAGGATCTACCCGTGTCCTGGTGGGAGGTTGACAGGCAGTGGCGTGTTCTGGAGAGAGGTGGCGGTGCGTTCGCCGACCTGGGCACCGCGCAGGATTTCCTCGACCGGTTGCGCCAGGAACTGTCGGCTCCGGGAGGCTCGGCCGCTGACGGCCGCTGGCAGGCCCAGTTCGACGGCCGCACCTTCGACGTCAGCTGGCCCCCGACGAGAGCGGCGGCCAGGGGCGCAGACGCGGGCTCGCGGTGGAGGTCGGCGCGCAGCCCGAGGCGCCTCGCCGGTACGCCGCCTTCGCGGACTTCGCCGACTTCGCCCGGCAGCAGCCTTCATCCGGGACAGCGGCGGCCGCTACCTGTGGGCCAACCACGCCTACGCGCACCTTTAC
>NZ_JAJOZC010000018.1 GCF_023701695.1 Streptomyces sp. RKAG290 | reverse complement strand
TCCCGTCGGCGGCGGCTTCATGGGCGCCGGCTACCTCGCGGACGGAGACAGCTTCAAGGCAGACACGCGACGGGTCGTGCCCGGTGCCGAAGGCAGCGCGTCCACACAAGCGGCCCAGCTTCCCGGCATCGACGTCTCGCACTACCAGGGGTCGATCAACTGGGCCTCGGTGAAGTCGGCGGGAATCCAGTTCGCCTACATCAAGGCGACGGAGTCCACGACGTACAAGGACCCCAACTTCAGCGCCAACTACCTTCACGCGTACAACGCGAAGGTGATCCGGGGCGCCTATCACTTCGCCCGCCCCAACCTCTCCACCGGCGCCTCCCAGGCAAACTACTTCGCCAGTAACGGCGGTGCCTGGTCCCGGGACAACCTGACGCTGCCCGGAATGCTCGACCTCGAAGGCGGCTGCTACGGCAAGACCGCCTCGGCCATGCAGTCGTGGATCCTGGACTTCTACAACACGTACAAGGCGCGCACGGGCCGTGACGTCGTCATCTACACCAGTCCCAGTTGGTGGAGCTCCTGCACCGGCGGATGGGGCGGCATGTCCGCCCGCAGCCCCCTCTTCGTGGCCCACTGGACCAGCGCGTCCAGCCCCTCCATTCCCGCGGGCTTCCCGTACTGGACGTTCTGGCAGTACTCCGACTCCGGGTCCGTGAGCGGCATCTCGGGCGCTGTGGACCGCGACCGGTTCAGCGGTGACGCCAGCCGCCTGCTGGCCCTGGCGAACAACACCCCCTGAGGACGTCCAACACCCTCTGAGGACGTCGCCCTGACCGCGCCCCCGCGACCGCCCGCAGGAACCGCGGCAGTTCGCCCCGCTCGTCCCCGTGACCGGTCCGTGGCCGGTCACGGGGACGAGCGGCCGGAGTCGGCCCGACCCGGACACCTGCCGGTCGGCGGCGGGGCGAGCCCTCGGTGGGCCCGCCTGGCCGAATATCGCTGGTTACCCCTGTGGCGGGGCGGGGCCTTGTGGCTGATGGGCCAGGGGGCGAGACCTTGACTTGCCGAATCCGCCCGGTTGATGAGTCGGCTCAACGGCAAGTTCACGCCATTGGGGCACGACGCCTTGTCGTGGGCGTCGAGGACTTCGTACGGTGCTTTTGCGTCTGGGAGCGCTCCCATAGCATCACGGACCCCCCACGGTCCTCCCCCCACTGCCCGAAAGAAGGAACTCCCATGAATGCCACGCGCCGTAGGACGTACCGCGCCCGCCCGCTGCTCGCAGCCCTCGTGCTGGCCGCCGGCTCGGTATCCGGCATGGCGGCGACGGCCGGCACGGCCAGCGCCGACGGACAGACCTGCGAGCAGTTCGGCTCGGCCACCACCCCGGGTGGCTACATCGTCCAGAACAACGCCTGGGGCACCAGCTCCCCGCAGTGCGTCAACCAGGTCGGTGACGGCTTCGAACTCACCACGGCCGACGGTTCCGTGTCCACGGGCGGCGCCCCGAAGTCGTACCCCTCGATCTACGTCGGCTGCCACTACACCAACTGCTCGCCGGGCACGAACCTGCCCAAGCAGGTCAGCGCGATCGGCAGCGTCCCGAGTCAGATCGAGTACAAGTACACCGGCGGCGCCGTCTACGATGCCGCCTTCGACATCTGGCTCGACCCGGCACCCAAGACCGACGGGGTGAATCAGACCGAGATCATGATCTGGCTGAACAAGGTCGGCCCCATCCAGCCGATCGGCTCAAAAACGGGCACGGCCAGCATCGCCGGTCAGACGTGGGACGTCTGGAAGGGCAACAACGGCGGCAACGACGTCGTGTCCTACGTCGCCCCCTCCGCGCTGACGGGGCTGAGCTTCGACGTCAAGGACTTCGTCAACGGGGCCATCTCCGAGGGACTGGCCACACCGGACTGGTACCTCACCAGCGTGCAGGCCGGCTTCGAGCCGTGGGAGAACGGCGCGGGCCTGGCGGTCACGAAGTTCTCCGCAAGCGTCAACTGATCCGCCTCGTCCCTCCGTCGGCCTTCACGCACCGAACGCCGCGCAGCGTCACGGGCGTGAAGGTCCGGGGGTGGCGTGCACGTGACAGCCGATCCCCACACATGGAGCCACAATGCGTCCAGCCCCCCGTTCCAGGACCGCCGCCTCCCGCGCGGCCGTTCTCGCCGTGCTGTCTGCACTTGTCGCGGGACTCCTCTCCATCGGCGCCGCCGGCGCCTCGGCGGCCTCGGGCACCCCACTGCGCGGGGACGGCATGTATCCCAGGGCTGTCCGACTGGAACACAGTGGTGCGGCCAACGGACGGATCGTCTCCTCCGTCGTGACTTTCGACGGCAACAACGGCGTCGGCACCATCAGCGAGTCCACCGACGCGGGCAGGACGTTCGCCGAAGTCGGTCAGGTGCGCGCCCCGGATGCCGCGGGCGGCAAGGGCTTGTGCTGCTCGACTCTGTACGAGCTGCCGCAGGCCGTCGGCGGCCTGCCGGCAGGGACACTCCTGTGGTCGGCCTCGATCGGCCAGGACACCGCCCCGCGCCACATGTCCCTGCAGGTCTTCAGGAGCAACGACGTCGGTCGCACGTGGAGTTATCTCTCCACCGTCGCCACCGCGGCCGACGAACGCGGGCTGTGGGAGCCCGAATTCTCCGTGGCGGCCGACGGGCAGTTGGTGCCCACTACTCCGACGAGACAGATCCCGCCCACAGCCAGAAGCTCGTCGCGGCCCGCAGCGCCGACGGAGTCGCCTGGACCGGGCACCACGACACCCTCGCCAGCACTCTGGCCTCCGACCGGCCGGGCATGGCCGTGGTGCGGAAGCTGCCGAACGGCACATACGTGATGACGTACGAGATCTGCACCCCCGGCGGCCAGTACGCCTGCGTCGTCCACTACCGCACCTCGGCCGACGGCTGGGACTGGGGAGACCCCGCCTACCTGGGCATCCGTCCGGAGACGCCGGACGGGCAGTACTTCCGCCACGCACCGACACTCGCCTGGTCCCCGCTCGCGGGCTCCCCGCAGGGACGGCTGTTCCTGATCGGTCAGGAACTGGTCGACGCGGGTGGCTCCAGGGTCGCGGGGTCGGGCCGGACGGTGTGGGTGAACGACAACGGGGCCGCGGGGGCCTGGCGGGCGATCGCCGCCCCGGTCACGGTGGAGTCCACGAAGGTCGACTTCTGCCCCAACTACAGCTCGGCGCTGCTTCCTTCGGCCGACGGATCGCGGCTCTTCGAGATCGCCACGGACTGGAACGGCTCCGTCTGCACTCCCTACTTCGCGGAGGGCGTGGCCTGAGCCGCACCGCTCGATTCGGCGCCGCTTGCGGCCCGTTGTCCATTGCGCAGGGCCCGGACGCTCACCGGCATCCGGGCCCTCGCGCGCAGC
Organism: Streptomyces sp. RKAG290; assembly: GCF_023701695.1. Lineage (GTDB taxonomy): Bacteria > Actinomycetota > Actinomycetes > Streptomycetales > Streptomycetaceae > Streptomyces. The sequence continues at coordinate 9,991 of NZ_JAJOZC010000018.1, read as the reverse complement.
TGACCGCATTCCAGAGGCAATGACCCGGCGGCCGAGGCGAGCTCGGTCCAAGGAATCCGCTGCCGCACGAGCGGAGCCATGACCCGCCGGTTCCGCCGGTTCCGGGGGTTCCGGGGGCGACTGGTGAGCGCCTCGGCCTCACGTCGGGCGCTGTCCACCGCGTGCCTCGATCGCGCCGTCCGGGCCGGGCCCGTCCGCAGATCCCGCGCCCCCAGATGTCACTTCCGCCAGAACAGGTGGTGCGTCACGCCGCTCGAACTCGGCACCACGTCCAGGTGGAACCGGTCGAGCAGTTCCTCCGGCGACTCCCAGAGCCGCAGCCCGGAACCGAGCTTCACCGGCGAGACCGCCACATGCAGGCTGTCGACGAGATCGGCGTCGAGGAACTGCCGGATGGTGGTGGCTCCGCCGCCGAGCCGGACGTCCTTGCCCTGTGCGGCCTCCCGTGCCTGCGCGAGGACCGAGGCCGGGTCGGCGTCGACGAAGTGGAACGTGGTGTCGGAGAGCGTGATCGAGGGACGCGGGTGATGGGTCATCACGAACACCGGGGTGTGGAACGGGGGCTCGTCACCCCACCAGCCCTGCCACTCATGATCCTGCCAGGGCCCGCGCTGGGGACCGAACTTGTTCCGGCCCATGATCTCGGCGCCGATGTTGCGTGGGTAGTCCCGCGTGAGGTAGTCGTCCAGCCCCCGGCTCCCACCGGGGTCGGTGCGCATCGGCCAGCTCGCCGTGGCGCCGGCCCAGGCGAACAGCCTCCCGGGATCGACATGACCGAACGGCCTTTCCAGGGTCTGGTCCTCGCCGGCGGCGATCCCGTCACTGGAGACGTTGAAGTTCTGGACTCTCAACAGCTGCGTCACGTGGTCCTCCTGTGTGGTCGACAACGGTAGTGAGACTGGCAAGGCCGGCAGAACTCATCGCAGCGCGCACACATCCTGCTGCACGAGGCCCAGCCATGGGTGATGTCGGCGAGACCGTGGTGTCGGCGACAGGAAACATTCCCACGCTGCGGTCGCTGCCCGTCCGCACAATGACACAACAACGCGATGCACTCGCGTCCTCATGCCCGAGGCCGTACCGGAACCAGGAGTCCGACGCCACGTGCTCAGCGCCCTCCCCGGGCCGACCGCTTCGCGCCGGGGAGACACGGCACGGGCCAGTCCGGGTCCCAGCGCCAGGCCGCCACCGGTCGGCGTCCGCGAACGGCCCGGCCCGCTCTTCGAGCATGGCGAGGACCTGGGCGCGGGCGAGCTGCACTGCCCGGTGTTCGGTGTCGGTGACGATCCCGAGACGCCGGACGTGTGCGTACTCGTCTTCGTCCTTCCACGTGAAGGTGGCCAGGTCGGGGGCGATGACGAGGTCGACGGTCAGGTCGAAGGTGTCGAAGCCGTCGCCCGTTCGGGTCGTGGGGCGCTCGAAGTTGACGTACCAGTTCCTCAGCCCGTCGGGCGTGAAGAAGGCGTTGATGCTGAACCACGCTGTCGGCGGCTTCCACAGCAGCAGCTCGGTCTCCTGCCACACCCCGGCCCGAGCTCCCACTCCCCCGTCGCCATCGCGTCGAACGCCTCGGTGCGCACCGAGGGGTCACCGTCGGCACGGGCCTTGGCGTACAGCGACGGCCACACCGCCTGTGCCCCCGGCGGGCAGGCGGTCACCAGCGCCTCGGTGGAGTCCAGGAGTACGCGCAGCGCCTGCTCGCTCCATACCCGGCCGCTGCGGTGCACATCGCGCCGTACGACCGTCTCCCCCGCCTCGAAGCACTTCACTGGCTCCTCCTCCATGCCGGTTCCGGCCGGGACTTCCGGCAGGCCCGGCCCCACCTCAGCGCGCCCCGGCCGGGCGGGCAAGCCGCCGCTCAGGAGCTGTCTGCCCAGGCTGCTCATCCCGGGGGATCATCTGGCCCGCACCGGGGGTTCACCTCAGGGCACCAGCACCAGGCGACTGCGCAGCCCACCCGCCGCCAGCCTGTGGTGCGCCTCGGCGACCTTGTCCAGCGGCAGGACGTCGGCGACCCGCGGCCGCAGCCCGGCGGCGGCCAACTCGGCGAGGCGGGGCCGTCCGCGCGGATCCATACGTTGCGCACCCGGATGCCGCGCAGCGGTGTCGGGGCATTGCCCCGCACGCTGACCAGAGCGCCCCCGCCGCGCACCGCGTCCAGCGCGAGCATGCCGACCGACGCCGCGTCGACCGCGGTGTCCACGCCACCGGGCACCAGGCCGCGCACCGCGGCGGGCAGATCCGCGGTCCTCGGCACGAAGAACTCCGCGCCGAGGTCGCGCACCAGCTCCTCGTCGCCCACGTCCGCGACGGCGACCACCCGTACGCCGGCCGCCGCGGCGAGTTGCACCGTGTAGCCGCCCACCGCTCCGGCTGCCCCGGTGACCAGCAGCGTGTCGCCGGGCCCGGCCGCGGCGATGTCGAGTGCCTGCGCGGCGGTGAGCCCGCCCAGTGGCAGGGTCGCCGCGGCCACCAATTCGGTGCCGGCCGGCACCGCGGCGACCGCGACCGCGTCCGCGTCCAGCACCACGTATTCGGCCTGCGCCTTGAGCGGCAGTGCCAGCCGGTCGGACAGCCCGAGCACCGCGTCGCCGCGGCGGAAACCGGTGGTCCGGGGCCCGAGCGCGTCAACGGTGCCGGCGACGTCCCAACCGATGCCGATGACCTCCCGCGCCGGGAGCAGGCCACCGGCGGTGAGCGCGCCGGAGCGGGTCTGGACGTCCACCGGGTTGACGGCCGCGGCGGCGACCCGGATCCGGACCTGGCCGGAGCCCGGTTCCGGCACCGGCACCTCCACCACCTCAAGGACTTCCGGGCCGCCGAAGGAACGAACATCACAGCTCTCATGTCCACGAACCTACGGAGCGTTACTCTCCGTCGGGAAGTACGCACTTCGGAGTGCGTACCCGACCTGGGAGTGCGCATGGCCACCCGCACCGCCGCCCAGCGCCGCGCCGACGAGCGTGGCGCCTACGACGCCTACCTGGCCACCTGCCCGGCCCGGCAGCTACTGGACCGGATCAGTGACAAGTGGGTGAGCCTGGTGCTGAACGCGCTGGCCGACGGGCCGCTGCGGTACGGCGACCTGAACCGGATCATCGCGGGGGTCAGCCAGAAGATGCTCACCCAGACTCTGCGCGCCTTGGAGCGTGACGGCCTGCTCACCCGCACGGTGACCCCGTCGGTGCCGGTCCGGGTGGACTACCAGCTCACCGCGCTCGGCCTCAGCCTGCTGCCGGTGATGGCCTCGATCAAGTCGTGGGCCGAATGCCATATCGAGCAAGTCCAGACCGCCCGCACGGACTACGACCGGGGCACAGCTACGGAGTTGCCCGCACCTGGTCCATGACTCTTGGCACATGGCCGTGAGCTGCGGACAGTTATGGAGGATCAGCGCAGCACGGCCGACAGCAGGTCCGTGCCCAGCGTCGTCATCGCCGACAGGTCGAGGGTGTAGTGGACGTAGCGGCCGCGCCGCCGGGCCGCGAGCAGCCCGGCGTGGCGCAGGACGGCGAGGTGGCGGGATACCTCCGGGGGTGAGAGTTCCAGGCGTGGGCCAGTTCGCCGGTGGTGTGCGGGCCGCGGGCCAGGGTACGCAGGAGCCGTAGCCGTACCGGATGCGCGAGTGCCTCCAGCCGCCGCGTGACTGTTTCCAGCGATACCGGTTCCGCTGGACTCGCCTCTGCCACGGGGTACTGCACCACCGGCTGCCACCCGCGCGCGTGCACCACCATCAGGTGCGGACGGCCGAAGACACTGGGGAGGAAGGTGACCCCGGTGCCGTGGGCGGCGGTCGCGTTGTCCTGCAACTGGTCCACGATGATGCTGTCGCCGCCCGGCGCCAGGGTGACCGCGTCGGAGACCGATGCGAGTGCCGCCCCGGTGCCCCGGCGCTTCAGCAGGTCGTTCTTCAGGCGCAGGTCGGTGGCGAGTTGCGCGGCGACGCTCGTCCAGGCGGCGTCGAAGAAGGCGTCGGCGCACTGTTCGAGGGTGTGGCGCACCCGTGCCCGCACCGTGGCCGGATCTGCGAGCAGCCGTTCCGCGAAGGCCTCCTGCAGCGGGCCGCGCCTGGGCCAGGTCCAGGGCGCGTTCGCGCGCGGTCGCGTCGGCGAGCGGTGACGGCGCAGCGAAGTGGACCCGGTTGCTGCCGCACGTGGTGACGAGCGCGGAAGTCACGTACGTTTCGTCGTCGATCCGGTCCACGTCGTCCAGCTCCTGGACGAGCGTCGGGCGGGGGCGGGCGGGGACCAGGAAGTCGGCTCGTGAGGAACGCCAGAGGAACTCCGCCTCCCGCAACCGCTCGGCCAGCTCCGGCCGCAGGCCGGCCCAGACGCCCCCGGCCCAGCCGGCAAGTCGCGGATGGTGCCCGGGTTCGGCCAGCACGTGCAGCATCGCGGTCAGCTCGGCCAGCGGGGAGGCGGCGAACCGCAGTCTCTCGGACCGCAGGCCGCTGATGTCGATCCTCAACGTCACCCCCTCATCATCGCCGACCGTACGGCCGGCGACGGCGTCGGTTGACGGTGTCCGTCAACCGACGTGCCCGGCCCGGCGGCCGAACGCACCGTTGGCGCCATGGCAACCACCACCAAGATCCAGCCGCGCGCCCTCGTCCGTGCCTCCGGAGGCCCGCGGTATGCCGCCGCCCTGGCCGTGGACGCGCTCGGCACCGGCCTGTTACGGCCCTTTCTGCTCCTCTACGGGATGACCGTGCTGAGGCTGTCCGGGCCTGCCACCGGCATCGCCATGACGGTCGGCGTCGTCGTGGGTCTGGGGTGCATGCCCGGGGTCGGCCGATGGCTGGACCGGGGCGCACGCAGCACGGTCGTGGCAGCGTCGATGCTGGTGCGGGTGCTGGGCGTGGCGCTGCTGCTGGCCACCCGGCGGGACACCTCTGGCTGTTCGCGACGGCGGCGCTCTTCCTCGGCATCGGCAACCAGTCGTGGCCGGCCGCCCACGCAGCTCTCGTGGCCACGGTCGCCCACGGCAGGGACCGCGACGTCGCTCTCGCGGCCGGCCGCGCCCTGCGCAACGCCGGCCTGGGCGTGGGCGCGCTCCTCGCCGCCACCTGCCTGGCGGGCGGCACCACCGCGTTGCAGGCGCTGGCAGCCGTCACCGGGCTCGCCTATCTCACTGCCGCGGCCTTGGCATGGTCGGTCCACGTGCACGCGTCTCCGGCCGCTGCCCAGGCCAAGGAGAGGAACGACGGGCCCGCGCCCCGCATGCGCACGCTGCTGGCCGCCAACGTGGTCTACGTCTTCTGCCTCAACGTCCCCGAAATCGCGCTCCCTCTGATCCTGCGGAACCAGTTGCACGCATCCCCGGTGTGGTCGGCAGCCGTCTTCGTGACCAACACGGTGCTGGTGGTCACCCTGCAGGTTCCGGTCACGGCCCTGCTGTCCCGCTTCTCCCGGCAGACCGTGCTGGCCTTCGCCGGCGTGGTACTCAGCGCGTCCTATCTCGGCTTCCTCGCGGCCACCTCACTGGGACGCGGCTGGGGTGCCCCCGCCCTCCTCACGGTCTCCGTGGTCTGCACGGTCGGCGAGATCATCTACGCCGGCAGCGCCACCGCGCTCGTCACCGCCCTTGCCCCGGCCCCTGTCGTGGGGCGCGCCCTCGCGCGCTTCCAGCTCTCCACGGGTTTCGGCCTCGCCATCTCGCCGGCAATGATCACCTCTCTCGCCCGCACGGCTCGACCGCCCTCTGGGGCAGCCTCGCCGCTGCGACGCTCCTCTCCGCCGGCGCCGTCGCCACCGAGAAGGATCAAGGCGCGGCTCAGCGGTCGGCGCCGCCGGGGGCGAGTGGGGCCGTGAGCTCGGCAGTCGCCTCCGGCGACGGATTGAAGTAGCGGCCGACGTTTTCTCCGGCTCCTTGTGTCGGGACTTCGCCCCCAGGATCGGGTTGGTGTGCGGGGCCGACGGAACCGGGTATCGTCTTTGTCATGTTCTTCCAGACGCCGATTTACGAGTGAGAGCGTGATGGGCCCCCGCTGACGTCGTTCGACGTCGCCGCCCGTCCCCCACCGACGAATCCGTAGATCACTTCACATCATTATCGGGAGAACCCATGACCGTGAGCAAGAACATCAACAACCCCGTGGGTATGGGCGGCGGCCAGCGCAAGAAGCTGTCCCGCGCCGAACGCCAGAACAACGGCCCGCACCGCAACCTCGACCGCCAGGGTGCGGCCGACCAGAAGGCCGAGCTGGTGCGCAAGATGCGCGAGAAGACGGGCGCGGCCGAGGGCGACGGGCAGACGGGCGACGACACCGCACAGAGCTGAGGCACCGCCGCCGCAGGGCGGCACCGCACGGGGCAGGGCCCGGACCGCGACGCGCGGGCCGGGCCCTGCTGCCGTAGCAGGGCTTCCTTCTGGCCTCTCTCACTCCCGGCGCGTATCTGCCTGTGCCGAGCACCGTGATGACCACGGCCCTCGCGATTCGTCGGCGAGCCGCATACCAAGGCTTGATGAATGCAGCTGATGAAGAGGATGGGCCGGCCGTGCGGAAGCCAATCGATGGGGTGCTGGTCGGCTACCGTCCTGGCGGCCGTTTCAGCGGCCGGTAGGGAGCGTGTTCGCGAAGTCCTCGAACCAGGCAAGCACCTCCGGGTGGGTGACCGCGCCGTCAGCGGTCACCTCAGCGGCACGGGCCCCCTGGATGATCCGTTTGACGGGGACCTCCAACTTCTTTCCGGTCAGGGTGCGGGGCACGGCGGCTATCGGAACGATGGCATCCGGAACGTGCCGGGGTGAGAGTTTGTCTCTGATGGACGTCGCGACGGCGGTCCGGAGGGTGGCGTCGAAGGGTTCCCCTTCGGCTACGACGACGAAGAGCGGCATGAAGTAGCGACCGTCCGGCAGTTCGGCACCGATGACCAGGCTGTCCGCGATCTGAGGGAGCTGCTCGACGACGGCGTAGATGTCGGCGGAGCCCATCCGCACGCCCATGCGGTTGAGCGTTGAATCCGAGCGCCCGGCCACCACCACCGACAGGTCGGAGTCGATCGTGACCCAGTCGCCGTGTCGCCACACCTGGGGGTAGACATCGAAGTAACTCGCCAGATAGCGCAGATTCTCCGGGTCGTCGACGAAATGCAACGGCATCGAGGGAAGCGGTGCCGTCACCACCAGTTCCCCCTGCTCGCCGACGAGTGAGTGTCCGGAGGCGTCCCAGGCGGCGAGGGCGACGCCGAGCGCGGGACACTGGATCCGGCCGGCTCGCACCGGGAGAAGGGGGGAACCACCGGCGAGAACCGAGCAGACGTCGGTTCCTCCGCAGATCGACTGCAGCCACGCGTCGGGGGCAAGACGGTCGTAGACCCAGCGCCAGGTAGTGCCGGGAAGCGACGAACCGGTCTGCAGGATCGACCGCAGTGCGCGCAGGTCGGTCTCGGCAGCTGGGTGCGCATCCGCTTTCTCCGCAGCGACGAGGTAGGCCGCTCCCACGCCGACCACCGTCGCTCGTGTCTGTTCTGCGACCTTCCACACGCCGTTGACGTCGGGGTACGTGGGGCTGCCGTCGTACAGGACGATCGTGGCGCCGTGCAGCAGGCCGCCGACCATGAAGTTCCACACCATCCAGCTGGTGGATGTCTGGAAGAAGTAGCGGTCGTCGCTGCGCAGATCGACGCCGAGGCCCAGGGCCTTGAGCAGTTCGACGACGATCCCGCCGTGACCCTGCACGATGCCCTTCGGTACGCCCGTGGTACCGGATGACCACAAGATCCACAGCGGGTGCTCGAAGGGGACATCGGCGAAGCTGAGTTCCGCCCGGTTGCCGAGCAGCGCGGACCACTTGTGCTGCACCACCTCGGGCCGCCGGCACCACAACGTCGGGGCGGCGGACGCATCGAGGTGGTCGACCGCGATCAGATGCCGGACCGTGGGCAGCCCGTCCACGATGTCGGCGGCCGCCGAACGCCGGTCGAACTCCTTGCCCCCGTACGAGTAGCCATCGGCGGCCACCAGCACCGTGGGCTGCGCCTGCCTCAACCGGGCGAGCACGCTGGGCGTACCGAAGTCCGGCGAGCACACCGTCCACACCGCGCCGACAGCGGCACTGGCCAGCAGCGCGACAACAGCGTGTGACGTGTTCGGGAGGTAACCGGCGACGCGGTCACCCGGACCCACGCCCATCTCTCTCAGGGATGCGGCGACAGCGGCGACGTCGCGGCCGAGCTGCCGCCACGACGTCTCCACGGGAACACCGCCCTCGCAGACGCTGATCAGGGCCGGGCGCTCGTCGGTGGCACGGGAGAGGCACCGCTCGGCGAAGTTCATCCGTGCGCCGGTGAACCAGGTGGCCCCGGGCATCGACGCGTCGGCCAGCACCTCGTCGTACCCACTGACGGCGTCGAGGCCGTAGAACTCCCATACCGCGGACCAGAAGGCGGCCGTGTCGGTGGTACTCCAGAGCCACAGCTCCGGGTAGTCGGAGAAAGCCAGTCCCCGCGTCTCGTTCAGCCAGCGCATGAAGCCGGCCGTGTTGGACCGTTCGGCGGTTGTGCGGCTCGGGGACCACAGCAGGTCGGGATCGGTGCTCATCAGCGCCTCCGGGGGCGGGGTCGTGCGGTTGGGGAGAGGGGCGCGGTCAGGCGGTCCTGTCGGACGGGTTCCGGCCGAGCTCGCGGACGAACTCCTCCGCCCGGGGCCATGCGCCGTAGCCGGATGCGGGGTTGAGGTGCCCGACCGGGCCGAGGTCCACGAGGCTGCTGCCCCATGCCCGGGCGAGATCGGCGACGCGACCGGCGTCGGCAAGGGGGTCGTTCGTGCTCGCCGCGACGATGCTGTGGAAGGGCAGGGCCGTCCGTGGCACCGGTGTCCAGCCGTTGTCACGCAGGGCCTCCGGAGTGGGGTAGCCGTCCGGCAGCGGGGTCTCGAAGTCGGGTGGAGTCGCCAGCAGTGCCCCTTCGACCGGGCGCCGGTGCCGTTGCGCCCAGTGCACGGTGGTCATCACCCCGGCGCTGTGCGCGACGAGTACGACCGGCCCGGAGATGTCCGACAGCACTTCTTCCAGTACGGCGACCTGGGCGTCGCAGCTCAGCCTGTCCTTCTCCAGCGGGGGGACGGTCCGGGCGTCGGCGATCTTGTTGGCGAGGATGGTCTGCCAGTGCTCCGGCACGTGATCGCGCAGCCCGAGGACGATCACGACCGTTGGCTCTGCGGGGAGGCTCATGGCTGCGACTCCGATGTCTTGAGCGCCGGGGCGGGCAGCGGCCCCAGGCGGCGCAGGTCTCTTTCGTAGGAGAACATTCCGATGGTGAAGACCACGCTGGTCACGAGGGCCATGAGGGGGATCACCTGCAGCGCGCCGAGCAGGCCAAGGCCGTCCGCGAGCATGCCCGTCACCGCGGGCCCGGGGGCGAGCCCGAGCAGGCTGTTGGCCAGGGTGAGGGTGGCGAACGCCGTCGCTGCGATGGCGCCGGGGGTCAGATTGGCGACCATCGCGGCCGCCGGTCCGGCGGTTCCCGCGGCCACCAGGGTCCCGGCCCCGATCAGCACGAGTTGCAGCGGACCGGTCGGAAGACGGAATCCCGCGGTCAGCAGCACGAGCGACCCCATGCTGCACGCGATCGCAACGACCCACTTCCGGACCGCGGCCTTCCGGCTCAGGCGGTCCGCGACGATCCCGCAGAGGATCATGCCACTGCCACCGATCAGCGCGAAGACCCCGGCTCCGAGGCCCGCCTCACCAGGAGTCATGTCGTAGTAGCGGTTGAGGAAGCTGGGCATCCAGGCGAGCAGGGCCATCGCGATGAACATCTGCAGTCCGCTGCCGATGTACGCGCAGACCACGGAGCGGGAAGAGAACAACTGCGGCAACTGGACTCGGATGGGGGCACGTTCGCCGGTCATGGACACTCTTCGGCTCGTCGAGGCCGAACCGATCCTCTTCTCCGTGATCACGAGTCCGTAGACGGCGGCGAGCACGAGCCCGAGGAATCCCATCGCGCCGAAGGCCCAACGCCAGCCGAATGACTGGGCGATGGCACCG
>NZ_JAJOZC010000016.1 GCF_023701695.1 Streptomyces sp. RKAG290 | reverse complement strand
GGAGGATGCCGCGGAGCAGCAGGTCGCGGAGCGAATTGCGCAGCTGACCACGGAAGTACCAGACGCAGGCGAGAGCGGTGGTGCCGTAGTAGCAGGCGATCAGGAGTCCGACGCACAGGATGGCGTCCCCGAGAAAGTCGGTGGAGACGAGCGTGAGCAGAACAAGCAGGCAGGCGGCCGTGGCGCCGATGAACACGGTGCCGAAGCCGGGGGTGCGGTGCCGGGGATGGATGCGGGCGAAGGCGGTGGGCAGGGCGCCGTGAGCGGCCATGGACAGCGTGCCGCGCGAGGAGCCTACGAGGCTGGTGAGCAGAGCGGAGACCGCGGAGACGCAGACGGCCAACTGCATTACTTTGGCCAGCGCCGTGCCGAGGACGGGTGGTGCCAGGGCGGACAGGATGTCAGCGGCGTTGTCGGGGTTGGCGAGCCCGGTGCCGCTGGTGCCCGTGCCGGCGAAACTGATCGCCGCGAAGGCGGTGAACAGATACGTGCCCAGCAGGACGAGGGTGGAGATGACGGCGGCCTGGCCTGCGACGCGATCCCCGTCGCGCGTCTCCTCGTTCGCGGTGATCAGCGCGTCCCAGCCCCAGTAGATGAACAGGCACAGCATGACCGCCTCGGCGAAAGGGCCGAAGCCGCCGAAGGCGAAGGGGTTGAGCCAGGCCAGGGAGGGTGCGACTGCGCCGTGGCGGGCGAACGCGGTGGCGCCGAAGCCGAGCAGGGCGGTCAACTGCAGTCCGAGCAGTACGTATTGGACGGACGCCGCGAGATTCAGGCCCCGGTAGGCGATCGAGGTGACTGCCGCCAACAGAGCCACCGCGGTGATGGCCACGGCGGTGCTGCTGTCGGCGAGTGAGTGCAGACCGAGCAGTTGGAGCAGGTAGGTGGCGCCGACCTGGGAGAGCGCTGTCATCGCGATGAGGGTGGCGATCTGCACCACCCAGCCGCCGGTGAGCCAGCCGGCCAGCGGCCCGAAGGCGCGCGTGGTCCACACGAACGTGGTGCCGCAGTCCGGCATCTCGCGATTCAGCTCACGAAAGGCGAATGCGGTGAGCAGGATCGGCACGAAGCCCAGCAGCAGTGCGGCTGGCGCGAGATCCCCGACGGTCAGGGTCACGAAGCCGAGGGTGACGGCGATGCTGTAGGCCGGGGCGACACAGGACAGTCCGAGAGTGACGGAGGCGAGTAGCCCACCGAACCCCCGCGCAGCCCTTGGTCGGGGCTGGCGCGGGCCCTGTTCTGGCCTCGGCGTCGGTCGGGTTGGGCATGGGGCCTCCGTAAGCCGCAGGTTTGTTAAACACAGATTTAAGACCTGTGTCGTTGTCCCGTCAATAGAGGATGGGCTATTGTTAAATTTGCTTACAACAGGGTAGTGAGAGGATCAACGTGGCGGCGAGGAAGGGCAGCAGCAAGGAGGCCCGTCGGGCCGAGCTGGGCAAAGCGGTGGAGCGCGCTCTGATGGTGCGCGGGCTTGAGGGGCTGCGGCTGCGTGACGTCGCCGAGGAGGCGGGCGTCACTTCCGCCGCGGTTCTCTACTACGGAGACCTCGATACCCTGGTCCACGAGGCGTATCAGCAGGCCATCGAGCGCTACAGCCAGGAGCGCGAGCGGGCCGCCGGCCGGTTCGCCGATGCCCGCGATCAGCTGCGGGCCTGCATTGGCAACGGTGTCGCCGTGGGGCCCGACGACGCGCTGACCCGGCTGCTGTTCGAGTACTGGCCGCGCTGTCTGCGCGACGCCAGGGCCGCCGCGCTCGACAGCGCGCTCACGGAGCGCCAGATCGCGGTGTACTCAGGAATCCTGGTCCTCGGGCAGGCGCAAGGTCATTTCGCCCTCCAGGATCCACCCCGACTGCTCGCCGCGAACTTCGTCGCCATGGAGGACGGCTATCAGATGGAGGTTCTCGCCGGCCGCCGCACGCGTGCCGACGTGATCACCGCCCTGCGCGCCCACGCTCGCGCAGTCACGGGGTATGAGCTGGTCGACTAACCCTGAGGATGGTCCTAGGCATCGGCCGACGCCCTCGGGAGTGCCAGGCTGATGTTGAGTGGAGAGGACCCCTGCGTGGATCGCCTTCGCCTCTGAGCGCGGGTGAGGATCTACCTTGAGGGGCGCCGTCACCGGGCGCGCGGACGGCGACGGGGGGTGTCCCCGCGGCCGGGGGCATCGTATGGACGCCGGCGTCGCCGACGAGGCCGGCTGGACGTGCTCCGAGGTCTCCACCGTCCCCCGGGCCACCTCGGTCGGAGTGCTCACTCCCCACCGGCCCCGCCCACCGAGTGCCCGCCGTCCTCGTTGCCCCCGTCCTTGGGTCCGTCGGGGCCTGCCATGCCGGCAGGGCCCCGACGGTCAGCTGCACCGCCGCTGCCGCGACTCGTGCCGATGTCACTCAGCCCTTAGGCCAGGATGCGACGGCGCCCCATGGCGCCGAGCCATGCGGCGGAGGGCTTGGGGGTACGGACGAAGGTCTCGCGGTCGACGGCGATCAGCCCGAAAGTGGGTGCATAGCGACCCCACTCGTAGTTGTCCAGAGCGCTCCAGTGGAAGTAGCCGCGGACATCGATGCCGTCGTCCATGGCGCTGGTGAGGGAGTCCAGAGCCTCCGAGGTGTACTGGATACGGCGGGTGTCGTCGGCGGTGGCGATGCCGTTCTCGGTGACGATCAGGGGGACGCCGGGGGCGACGGCCGCACTGTGACGCAGCGCTTCCCCCAGGGCCCCGGGGTAGAACTCCCATCCCATGAGGGTGTGTTCCGCCCCCGGCGGTACGGGCAGAGGGCCGTCGGGGCCGATGCGAGTGCGGGTGTACGACTGCACGCCGAGCCAGTCGTCGTCGCGGGCCGCTTCGAGAAAGACATCCTCACGGGGGCGGCGGAACGCCGCCGCGACGTCCTCCGACCCGGGCAACGGCTGGTACACCTGATTCGCGACAGACCAGCCGCACAGTACCTGCGGAGCAAGGGACTTGATCGTCTCGACGGCACGGCCGTGGGCACGTACGAGGGCCTCGGTGGTGGCACCATCCGGCGTTGTCAGCCCGAACGTGGGCAGTTGGTCCCCGGAGAAATGGGCCTTGTAGAGGGTGGCCATGGAGGCGAGCATGTTGGGCTCGTTGATGGTGCACACGTGGGTGACGCCGGTGGCGTAAATGGGGGCCGCTGCGGTGAGGAACCGGGCGAACAGTTCGTCCGAACCCGCCGCGGCCCAGCCGCCGCGCTCCGTGAACCACCGGGGAGCGGTGAAGTGGTGCAGCGTCACCAGCGGCCGCAGACCGCGTTCGTGCGCACCGTCGACCATGAGCCGGTAGTGGGCGATCGCGGCTTGGGAGAACTCGCCCGGAGCGGGTTCGATGCGCGCCCACTCGATGCTGAACCGGTAGTCGGTGAAACCTAGTTGAGCCAGCAGGTCCATGTCCTCTGGCCAGCGGTGGTAGCTGTCGCAGGCGTCGCCGCTGGGCTCCTTGATGTAGGGGTTGTCCATGTGCTCGAAGAGCCACCAGTCGCTGTTGGTGTTGTTGCCTTCGATCTGGTGCGCGGAGGTGGAGGCGCCCCACAGGAAGCCGTCGGGGAGTCGTCGTGTGGGCGTCATGAGCTGTTCTCGTTTCAGGATGTCGGGTTGGGGTCAGCGGGGTTGGTTCAGGGCGGCCCTGCGCCGGGCGTCCAGTTCACGCTGTACGCGGGCGGTGTCTGCGGCGTACGGGCGATAGAGCAGGGTGAGGAAGAGGCCGTTGATCACCATGAGGACGACGAGGATCCACAGGAAGACCACTTGGAGCCCGACGGTGTCGGCGAGGAATCCCGCGCCCAGGCTGTAGCCCGCCCAGGCGAGCGCCTCGGCGATGGACACGTACAACGCAAAGGCTCCGCCCCGGAGTTCGGGTGGGGTGATGGCCATGACCATCGGCCGGTTGACGCTCGGGTTGATGCCCTGTGACGCGCCTAGCAGGGCGAAGAAGACGCCGTACACGAGGATGCTGTCGTAGTGGAACTGGCTGCCGAAGAAGGCGAAGAGGGCGAAGGCGAGCTGGGCCGCCTGGAGGACGGCGACCGGCCCGAAACGCGGACTGCGCCGGGAGGCCCAGTCGGCGGCTGCACCGCCCAGGAGGGTTCCGAGGAAGTAACCGACACCGAAGGGCAGGGTGACGAGTGTGGCCTTCTGGGTGCTGAATCCGTGCACGTCCACCAGGAAGACCACGCCGAACGTTCCCACCAGCAGGTGCCCGGACAGCAGGCGCGAGATGATCAGGATTACCAGGCTGCGGATCTTGAGGAGCGAGAACGCCTTGGCCCAGGTGAGCTTCGAGTGAGCTTCACGGGTGCCCTGGTCGAGGTCGGCGAGCTGCTCCTCGGCGGCGCCCCTGCCCGGGTCGCGGAACC
>NZ_JAJOZC010000017.1 GCF_023701695.1 Streptomyces sp. RKAG290 | reverse complement strand
CCGCGTAGAGGGTCGCGGTGTAGCCGATGCCGCTCCAGATGTCGATGGCGATGATGCAGCCGAACGCGGTGGAGGTGTCGGCGATCCAGGCGTGCTGCAGAGAGCCGAGGCCGATGACGGCCAGCAGTTTGTTGATCATGCCGTTGGGCGCGAACATGCCCCAGAAGATCATCGCCTTGGCGGAGGCGGAGATCAGCGCCGGGGTGAAGACGATCACCTTCAGGACCCGGTAGCCGCGTGGGCGGGTGGAGATGAAGTAGCCCAGCATGAACGCCCCGACGATCATCACGGGGACGGCGATGACCAGCTGGACGGCGCTGTTGAGTGCCGAGTCCCAGAACAGGGCGTCGGTCAGGACCGCGCGGTAGTTGTCGAGTCCGGCGAAGCCGACTTCGGCGAGCATGCCGGGCCAGCGCAGGAGCGAGATCACGAAGATCGCGCCGATCGGGCCGATCATGAAGACGGCGTACCAGAGCAGGGCCGGCACCGCCATCACGGTGGTGCGAGGGGCGCGCCGCGGGGAGCGGACCACGCCGCGGCGGGCGCGGGTGCGGGCGTGGTGGTGGACATCGTTGTCGTGGCCATCGTGACCCTTCCGGTCAGCTTCGGTAGGCGGTGTCGAGGGCCTTGCACATGGCGCCGGCGCCGGTCCCGGGGGTGTAGGCGATGGACGTGGCGCGGTTGAGCGGCGTGGAGACGGCCGCGGGCACGTAGTTGTCGGGCATGACGACCTCGCTGACGTCGTCGCTGTGCGAGACGTCGACGGAGCGGCCGACCAGGGGCAGCTGCGAGGAGGGGCGCTGACCGCGCATGTTCATCACGTAGCCGGACCGGTCGATGAACTTCTGGACGATGTCCTTGCGGTACAGGAACTGCACGAACTTCTCGCTGAGCGCCAGCTTCTGCGTCCCGTTGGGGGTGACCCAGATCCCGGTGGAGGTCATGCCGTTGTAGAGCGTGGGCTTGTCGTAGGTGCCGTCGGCCGGGCGGGGAAGCCGGTGACCTCGGTGTGCTCGGTGACGGCCGGGGCACGGCGGCGATCGTGGAGGAGATCGCGGGCATCATCGCGGCGCGCTGCTCGAAGTAGTCCGCGTTCATCTGGTCGGCACCCAGGCCCTGGGCGCCTTTGACGAACAGTCCGGCGTCCCGCAGCCGGGCGAAGAGTTGCAGTCCCTTCATCGCCTGAGGTTCGGCGCAGTAGCCGCCTTTGCTGAACACCCGCCTGGCGGCGTCCGGCCGGAGGTAGCCCTGCATGACCTGCATCAGGAACTTCTGTCCCGACCAGTCGTTCCCGCCGATGGTCATGGGCGGGATCTTCTTCGCCTTGAGCGCGCGCACCGTGTCCATCAGCTCGTCCATGGTGCGTGGCGGGCGGCTGACCCCTGCCTTGCGCAGCAGCTCGGTGTTGACCAGGACGGGCCAGGTGAAGCCCATCCAGGGAAAGGCCCGGAGCCGCCCTTGTCGTCCGTCCACGCCTTCAGCGCCGCGGGCTGCACCCGGCCGGTCAGTCCCCAGTCCTTGAGGTAGCGGTTGACCGGCGGGGTGGCGCCGAGATCCGTCCAGGAGAAGGACTTGTCGTAGAGGTTGACGAGCAGCACGTCCGCCTCCTTGTCGGCGAGGCGGGACGTCTCGAACGAGTTGAAGATGTCGTCGCCGTTGTGCAGGTTCTTGATGTGGACCCCAGGGTTCTCCCGCTCGAACTGCCTGACCACCGAGGCGTATACGTCCGCGCCCTGGGTCCCGGGGGAGAGCCGGCTGTGCACGACGAGGGTCCGCGGATCATCGGTCCTGGGATCGAGAGGTCCCGCGCACGAAGCCACCAGGAATGTCGCGGCAGCGGTGGCTGCCGCGACGGTCAGCCTTCGTTTCATCGGCGCTCCTGTCCGTCACCACCCCATCGGGGCGGGAAAACGATTTACTGCGGATTTCGCCGGACCTTAACAGCCCTGCTACACGCTGGCAATGACTCGACAGCTAGCCAGTCAATCGATATACCTGTGGGGAACGACCGATCTCGACCGACAGGGACATCCATGCATCGCAACGCAGCCAAACTCGGTCCGGCGGACCACCCCACGATCTGGGTGGGCGTCAACTTTTGGTCCCGGACCGGCGGTCCACTGATGTGGCGCTCCTACGACGGTGCGGTCATCGACGAGGAACTGCGGACCCTGCGTGACCACGGCATCACCCTCACCCGGAGCTTTCTGTACTGGCCCGACTTCATGCCGGAGCCCGACCGCCTCGACCCCCTGATGCTGGAGCGCTTCGACGACTTCCTGGAGCGGCACAGCGCACTGGGCATGACGACCGTCCCGACGTTCGTCGTGGGACACATGTCGGGCCAGAACTGGGATCCCGCCTGGCGCGAGGGACGCGACGTGTTCGCCGACGAGTGGTTCGTCGAGCGGCAGGCCTGGTACGTACGCGAGTGCGCGTCCCGCTGGAAGGATCACGAAGCCGTCGCCGGGTGGCTGCTGTCCAACGAGATCCCCATCTACGCCGACTGGCGCTCGCGCGGGATCGGCACCGTGGACCACCGGGACGTCACCGCATGGGCTCACACCCTGATCGGTGCGCTGCGGGCGGCCGGCGCGCACCAGCCCGTGTCGGTCGGCGACGGCGCCTGGGGGGTGGAGATGACCGGGGCCGACAACGGCTTCCGAGTGCGCGACCTGGAGCCGCTGATCGACTTCCACGGCCCGCACGTGTACCGCATGGAGGACGATCCGGTACGTCAGAACCTCGGCGCGGCCTTCACCTGCGAGCTCCTCGACCTGGGCGGCAAGCCGGTGGTCATGGAGGAGTTCGGGGTGACCTCCGACTACACCTCCGAGGAACACGCCGCCCACTACTACCGGCAGATCCTGCACAACACGCTGCTGGCGGGCGCGACGGGCTGGATCCCGTGGAACAACACCGACTACGACGCGCTGGAGGACCAGGAGCCCTACAGCCACCACCCCTTCGAGATGCACTTCGGGCTCACCGACGACCGGGGCAGGCCCAAGGAACAGCTGCGCGAGGTGAAGAGGTTCACGGAGGTCCTGCGGAGCACCGACTTCGCGCGGCTGACCCGCCCCGACACCGGGATCAGCCTGATCGTCTCCTCGTTCCTGGAGAAGATGTACCCGTTCACCCAGCCCGACGACGCCGAAGCCGTGCTGTCGGTGACCCGGCAGGCCTACGTGGCGGCCAGGGAGGCCGACCTGCCGGTGGGGGTGGCGCGGGAGGCCGACGGGCTGCCCGCCGACAGCGCGCTGTATCTGCTGCCGAGCGCCAAGCAGCTCACCGCGCCGAGCTGGCGCACCCTGCGCGAGCAGGCCGCGCGGGGTGCGACGGTCTACGCGTCCTACTTCGTCGGCACGCACCGGACCCAGCGCGGTTCCTGGTGGCCCAAGCTGGACGAGACCTTCGGTGTCACCAAGCAGCTGCGGTACGGCCTGACCGACACCATCGAGGACGACCGGCTGCGCATGGTCTTCCAGCAGGACTTCGGCACCCTCGCGGCCGGTGACGAGCTGGTGTTCCCGGTGGGTGGCACCGAGCACTCCCGCACCTACCTCCCGGTGGTGCCGAACGGTGCCGAGGTCCTGGCCACCGACGCGCACGGCCGGCCGGCCCTGCTGCGCCACCGGGTCGGATCGGGTCAGATGATCCTCTGCACCTACCCGTTGGAGCACATGGCCGCCGTCACGCCCGCGGTCAACCCGGAGCCCACCTGGCGCCTCTACGCGGCGCTGGCCGCGGAGGCCGGTGTCATACCTGCGGTGACCGTGGCCGACGGCAGGGTGGTGACCGGCGAGATGGCGCACCCCGACGGGCACTCCTTCGTCTGGTTCGTCAGCCAGCACCCCGGCGACCTGACGGTCCGCCCCGAGGTCCGCGAGGGCAAGCTCACCGACCTGGACGGCGGGGAACTCGACGAGGTGGCACTCGCCCCCTACGGCGTC
Source organism: Streptomyces sp. RKAG290 (assembly GCF_023701695.1). Taxonomy (GTDB): domain Bacteria; phylum Actinomycetota; class Actinomycetes; order Streptomycetales; family Streptomycetaceae; genus Streptomyces. Next base: position 16,779 of record NZ_JAJOZC010000017.1, on the reverse strand, counting down.
GTCGTGGCCAGGCGGGAGCCGTGACGGCGGGCCGCCCGTCGGCGTTCGCGCCCCGCCCGGGCGCCGCCGGCGCCCGCCTCCTGACCCGCACGTCATTGAGGAGCACCCATGAAAATCATCTCCGCGGACACCGTCGTCACCAGCCCCGACCGGAACTTCGTCACTCTTCGCATCACCACCGACGACGGACTGACCGGCCTCGGCGACGCCACCCTCAACGGCCGCGAACTGGCCGTCGACGCCTGCCTGCGGGAACACGTCGCCCCGTTGCTCATGGGCCGGGACGCGAGTGCGATCGAGGACACCTGGCAATACCTGTACCGGGGCGCCTACTGGCGGCGCGGACCCGTCACGATGGCCGCCGTCGCCGCCGTCGACACCGCCCTGTGGGACATCAAGGCCAAGGCCGCCGGCATGCCGCTCTACCAGCTGCTCGGCGGCGCCTCCCGCACCGGGGCGCTGGCCTACGGGCACGCGTCCGGGCGCGACATCCCCGAACTCCTGGACTCCGTCCGCGCACATCTGGCGGACGGCTACCGCGCGATACGCGTGCAGAGCGGCATCCCCGGTCTGGACTCCGTCTACGGGGTGGCCGCCTCCGCCGCCGGTGGTGGTGAGCGGTACGACTACGAGCCGGCCCGCCGCGCCGGCTCCGCCCACGCCCGTCCCGCCGAGGAGGTCTGGGACACCCGGGCCTATCTGCGCCACATGCCGGCCGTCTTCGAGGCCGTGCGCCACGAGTTCGGGCCCGAACTGCCGCTGCTGCACGACGGGCACCACCGGATGACGCCGATCCAGGCGGCCCGGCTCGGCAAGGCCCTGGAGCCGTACGACCTGTTCTGGCTGGAGGACGCCACACCGGGCGAGGACCAGACCGCGCTGCGGCTGATCCGCGAACACACCACCACCCCGCTGGCCATCGGCGAGGTGTTCAACTCGGTCCACGACTACACCACGCTGCTGCATGAGCGGCTCATCGACTACGTACGTTCGGCGGTGACCCACACCGGCGGCATCACGGCGATGCGCAAACTCCTGGACCTGGCCGCCGTGTACGGCGTCAAGTCCGGGATGCACGGTCCCACCGACATCTCCCCCGTCGGCATGGCCGCGGCGCTCCATCTGGACCTGGCCGTGCACAACTTCGGCATCCAGGAGTACATGCGTCACTCCCCCCGCACCCTGGAGGTCTTCCGGACCTCCTACCGGTTCGAGGACGGGCTGCTGCACCCCGGTGAACAGCCCGGGCTGGGCGTGGAGCTGGACGAGGTGGCCGCGGCCCGCTTCCCGTACGAGCCGGCTTACCTCCCGGTGAACCGGCTGGCCGACGGGACCCTGCACGACTGGTGACGGTCCGAAAATGCGGGCGGGCGGGTCCCCGGAGCGGCGCTCCGGGGACCCGCCCGTGCCGGGAACGGGGAGCCTCCAGGGTCTTTCGCTTGGACGATGCCCGCTCAGGGTGCGGCGCCGGACCCGGCGAGCCCGGCCTGATCCGGACGAGAGGCCCTATGCCGGAGCGTCGGCGCCACTCGGTTCCGCAGGCGTGTGTGGCTCCTGCTCCACCACGCTGAGCTGCTCGCGCACGTAGTTCCAGACCACCGCGATCAGCGCGGCGGCGGGTACGGCGAGCAGACTGCCCACGATGCCGGCCAGACTGCCGCCCAGCGTCACCGCCAGCAGGACCACCGCAGCATGCAGACCGAGTCCGCGACTCTGGATCATGGGCTGGAAGACGTTGCCCTCCAACTGCTGCACCACGATGATGATCGCCAGCACGATCAGCGCGTCGGTCAGCCCGTTGGACACCAGGGCGATGAGCACGGCGACGAACCCGGCGAAGAGCGCACCGACGATCGGCACGAACGCGGACACGAAGGTCAGCACCGCCAGCGGAAGCACCAGCGGCACTCCGACGATCCACAGGCCGAGGCCGATGAGTACGGCGTCGAGCAGGCCGACGTACGCCTGGGAGCGCACGAACTCACCCAGAGTCCGCCAGCCACGCTCCGCCACGGTCGGGATGTCGACGGCCAGCCGACCGGGCAGCTGACGGGTGAGCCACGGCAGGAACCGGGGACCGTCCTTGAGCATGAAGAACATCAGGAAGACCGCCAGGACGGCGGTGACCACACCGTTGACCACGGTGCTCACCCCGGTGACCACGGTGGTGACCATGCTGCCGAGGCTGTCCTGGATACGGGCGGTCGCGGAATCGAAGGCGTCGGCTATCTGGTCGTCACCGATGTTGAGCGGCGGCCCGGAGGCCCACTCCCGCAGTTTCTGGACGCCGTCGCCGACGCCGTCGGCCAGCTCGCCGGACTGGGAGGCGACCGGCACCGCGATCAGGGCCGCGATCCCCGCCGCGACCAGCAGGAACAGCACCGTCACCACGGAGGCGGCGAGCGCCGGGGGCCACCCGCGTCGGCGCAGGTAGCGCGCCGACGGCCACGTCAGAGTGGTGAGCAGCAAGCCGACGACGAGCGGCCAGATGACCGACCACATACGGCCCAGCACCCACACCGCCACCGCGGCCATGACAAGGATCAGCAGCATTTCGCCCGAGACCCGTGCCGAAACGCGGAGGGCGGCACGGGTCTTGGCGGAACTCAACGTGACAGACATGGGGGTCACCCTATGGGCCGGTCCTGCTCCGGCTCACCCCGCCCGGCGTCCGCCGGCACAGGGCGCCGGCGGACGCGGGGCAGGAGGCGTCCGCGCCGCGCCCGGCTCCGCTCCCCGACGCTGCTACCCGCGATAGGCCTCCAGCAGTCGCAGCCAGATCTCGCTGATCGTCGGGTAGGCGGGAACGGCGTGCCAGAGCCGGTCGAGGGGGACCTCCGCCGCGACCGCGATCGTCGCCGAGTGCAGCAGCTCGCCGATGCCGGGTCCGACGAACGTGACACCCAGGAGGATCTCCCGGTCGAGGTCGACGATCATGCGCGCACGGCCCCGGTAGCCGTCCGCGTACAGGCCGGAACCCGCCACCGCCGCGAGGTCGTGGTCGACGGCCCTGACCCGGTGGCCGGCCTGCTCCGCCTCGGCGAGGGTGAGGCCGACCGAGGCGGCCTCCGGGTCGGTGAAGACGACCTGGGGAACCGCGGCGTGGTCGGCGGTGGCCGCGTGGGCGCCCCAGCGTTCGGTCTCCAGGAGCGGGACGCCCTGGGCGCGGGCGGCGATCGCGGCCCCGGCGATGCGGGCCTGGTACTTGCCCTGGTGGGTCAGGAGAGCCCGGTGGTTGACGTCGCCGACGGCATAGAGCCAACCTGCGCCCTCGACCCGGCAGCTGTCGTCGACGGTGAGCCAGGACCCGGGCTTCAGGTGCACCGTCTCCAGTCCCAGGTCGTCGGTGCGCGGGGCCCGGCCGGTGGCGAAGAGGATCTCGTCGGCCTCGACGCGCTCGCCGTTGTCGAGTTCGACGGTGACCGGTCCGTCCGGCGCCGGGCGCCGCACCGAGGTCACCGACACGCCCGTACGGATGTCGGCTCCGGCTTCGGTCAGTGCCTGGGCGACCAGCTCGCCGGCGAACGGCTCCATCCGGGGCAGCAGGCCCTTGCCGCGGACCAGCATGGTGACCTCGGCGCCCAGGGCGCCCCACACGGTGGCCATCTCCACGCCGACCACTCCCCGCCGACGACCACCAGGCGGCCGGGCACCTCCTTGGCGCTCGTCGCCTCGCGGCTCGTCCACGGGCGCGCATCGGCGATTCCGGGCAGATCGGGCACGACGGCCCGGCTGCCGGTGCAGACCGCGACGGCGTGCCGGGCGGTGAGCCGGTGCTCCGTGCCGTCGGGCGCCGTGACGGACACCGCCTTCGTCCCGGTCAGCCGGCCGGTGCCCCGGTAGATGTCCGCGCCGATGCCCTCCAGCCAGGCCACCTGGCCGTCGTCCTTCCACTGGGACGCGAACGAGTCCCGGTTCGCGAGGACGGCCGCGGTGTCCAGCGGCCCCTGGACTGCTCCGCTGAGGCCGGGGACGCGGCGGGCGTCGGCGCGGGCGACGACCGGGCGCAGCAGGGCCTTGCTCGGCATACAGGCCCAGTAGGAGCATTCGCCGCCGATGAGCTCGGACTCCACGACCGCGGCGCTCAGCCCGGCGGACCGGACCCGGTCCGCCACGTTCTCCCCCACCGGACCTGCACCGATGACCACGACGTCGTACTCGACAGGCTCCACAGCATGTGTCATGAGGACCATTTTGGTCATGGGTGTGCGCGGCGGCCACATGGGCAGGCGGAATAGTGCAAGCAAAGGCACCGTTGTCCGGGGACACGTCCGCACGGGCACAGGAAGAGGTAGCAGAGCATGAGCACCGTAGAGCTCACCAAGGAAAACTTCGATCAGGTCGTCAGCGACAACGAGTTCGTCCTGATCGACTTCTGGGCTTCCTGGTGCGGCCCGTGTCGGCAGTTCGCGCCGGTCTACGACTCGGCGTCCGAGCGCCACGCCGACCTGGTCTTCGCCAAGGTCGACACGGAGGCGCAGCAGGAGCTGGCCGCGGCCTTCGAGATCAAGTCCATCCCGACGCTCATGATCGTCCGGGACAACGTGGCGGTCTTCTCGCAGCCGGGCGCGCTGCCCGAGGAAGCGCTGGAGGACGTCATCGGCCAGGCCCGGAAGCTGGACATGGAAGAGGTCCGCAAGTCCGTCGCGGACCAGCAGCAGCAGGAGCAGCAGTAGGCGGCGCGGACGCCTGAGGGACGGATCAGGGCCCGGCCGGTGACGGCCGGGCCCTGACCTGTTCCGGCCGGGTGGGGTCAGCCGTCGGTGTTCTTCTCCGAGATCCGGACCGAGAGTCCGTAGTCGAGCTCCGAGCCGTCCACCAGCAGGGCCTCGACGGTGTGGGTCGCCGGGTCGATGTCCGCCACCATGCCGTCGCCGGCGTAGCGGGGGTAGCCCGACTCGCCCGTCGCACCGGTCGCGGCCACGACCGCTGAGCGGATGGCCTTGCCGGGGCGCTGGGCGCCGGAGTTCTCGGTGTCGGGGCCCTTGGTGTCGGCGAACTCGGGGACCAGCAGGATCTCGTAACTCTGCGGATGGCTCATGGTCACGACGCTAGGCAAGGGACGTCCACGGCGCACCTTGCCGCGCTGGCGGGCCGGCTCAGCTCGATTCCCGGTGGACGGCGCGGGCCCGCAGCAGGTCGTGCCGCTCGGGTTCCCTGCCGGGACGGCGCACCAGGCGGTCGACCAGATCGGCCAGCGGCTGCGTCGTGGCCAGTTCCATCCGGACGCTGCTGAGCCGGGGCCGCAGCAGCCTCCCCAGCATCAGATCGTCCGCGCCGACCACGGCGGTCTCGTCGGGTACCGCGATGCCCGCGTCCTGCAGCGCCCTCATCAGGAGCATGGCGTAGCTGTCGTCGTAGGCGAAGACGGCGTCCAGGCCGAGGCCGGGCCAGCGGGCGGCGAGTGCGGTGGCCGACGCCTCCTCGTAGCGCAGCGGCAGCGCCTCGATCCGGGCCCCGCCGGCCTCGGCGGCCTGCCGGGCCCCGGCCAGTCGCGGATCGGCGAACAGGGCCAGGGCGGGTTCCTCGGGCATGACCACGCCGATCCGACGCCGGCCGCGCTCCAGCAGATGCCGGACGGCGCAGCCGCCCACCTCACGCTGGTCCATGATCAGCGCGTGGGCGCCCGCCACCGGCTGCGGTCCGAGTGTGATCACCGCTTTGGCGCCGGAGCGGCGGAGTACGGCTATGCCCTGCGGGGCGAGGGGGACGGAGCCCGGCGCGATGACGGCGACGGGCCGGAGCTCGGCCCAGGCGCGGGCGGCGTCGTCGGCGTCGAGTCCGAGCGAGCCGTACTGGACCACGGTGTAGTCGAGGCGGCGCAGACCGGATTCCAGCTCGTGCAGGAAGCGGTGGTGCAGCGGCCCGGACGGGAAGTTCCCGGTGGGCAGCAGCACCATGCGGGAGTGTCCGGCGCGCAGGCTCCGGGCGGCCGCGTGGGGTACGTAACCGAGTTCGGTGGCCGCTTCCCGTACCCGGCGGCGGGTGGGGTCGCTGATCCGCACCTCCGGGTTGTTGTTCAGTACGTACGACACGGTGGCCCGGGACACCCCGGCGAGCCGCGCCACGTCGGCGCTGGTCGGGACGGGGCCTTCGGTGGACTGCTCGGGTAACTGAATCATGGCGTCGGGCAGTCTTACAGACCTGTTCGGTGCCGCCGCTCCCCGGCCCCGTACCCGCGGTGTGAACCTCACGTCGACGTCCACACCCGGCCCGACGCCCCTGTGCGGTCCGCACGGGTGACGGTGGGTCACGGTGCGCTCCGGCGGCCCGTTCGGCGGACCCGCTCCACGCGAGAGGCCGTTGAGGTCCTACGGTGTGGCGATGACCATCCAGCACCGCACCGACAGCAGGGACGGCTCGGCCGACTTCCCCGGCCGTACCGGTCCCACCGCCACTTCCCAGGCCGACCCGCTCGACGTGGGCCCGGTCCGCGCCACGTACGCCCCGGACCGGGACGGCGACCCCGATCCCGGCGAAATCGTCTGGACCTGGGTGCCGTTCGAGGAGAACGACGGGCGCGGCAAGGACCGCCCGGTGCTTGTGGTGGCGCGTGAGGCGGCGGGCACCCTGCTGGCCGTCCAGCTCTCCAGCAAGCAGCACGACCAGGACCGCGAGTGGGTGGCACTGGGTGCCGGTCCCTGGGACAGCTCGGGCCGCCCTTCCTGGGTCGGTCTGGACCGGGTGCTGCGGGTGCACGAGGACGGGATGCGGCGCGAGGCGTGCGCCCTGGACCGGGACAGGTTCGACCTGGTCGCCGAGCGGCTGCGGGAGCTCTACGACTGGAAGTGACGGGGCCGAGGCCCGGCACGTCCATGGGCGCCGCCGTGCGACCGTGCCGGGCGACGGACCCGAACGGCCCAGACCGGCCGTGCCGGCTGACGTCGAAGCCTATGGCTCAACGGCAGCGTTACGGTTGCACCGGAACGGCGAACGCACGGTCGAAGGCCAGCCGGGTGGGCGAGCGGTCGTTGCGGTCGAGAATGCCGAGGACGACCTGCTCGAAGTGGCCGGCGAACCTGCCGCCGCCGGTGAGCAGGGCGCGGAAGACGCCCGCCACCTCGGCCGGATCGTTCTGGAACACCCCGCACCCCCAGGCACCCAGCACCAGCCTGCGGTATCCGCGCACGGCCGCGACCTCCAGCACCCGCTCGGCCCGCGAGGCGAGCGCGGCGGGAATGCGGTGCGCCGACTCGGGGTCGGTGCGGCGGATCACTCCGGCGTTGGGGGCGGGCGAGGTGAGGAATCCCGCCGTGTAGGGGGTGTCGAGCAGCCGGCCGCGGTCGTCGCGGAAGACCGGCACGCCCGGTGAGTGGATGACCCGGTCGGTGTAGAAGGCGCTGCGTTCGGCGCGGTGGTGGGCGTAGTACTCCGGGGCCCTGCGCAACGTGGCGTACAGCGCGGAGCCGCGGCACAGCGCCTCCTCCTGCGCCTGGGCCCCGTTGAGGTAGCCACCGCCCGGATTGCGGGCCGAGGCGTAGCTCAGGACGGCCACCTTGCCCGGCCGTTCGCCGGTCATCCTGGCGGCCGCCTGCAGGCTGCTCTCGCCGGTGACCTCGATGACCGGTGTGCGGTCACGGTCCAGGGCCGCGACGGCCACCGGGTCGGGGCCGTACAGCCTGGTGCCCGACAGGGCGGCCGCCAACGCCCTCTCGATGCTCACTTCCCGCCCCTGCGGCGTGCGGTAACCGCCCGCCTCGACGATGGACTCCGTCTCTCGCGCGATACCGCGCAGCCGGGCGCTCACCGGTCCTCCCCCTTATGGTGCATACGGGGCATGATCGACGGCCCCGCGGCATGAGCGCAACCGAATTTCCGACGCACAGGGGCACTCTTGTGCGATCCCCCGGCAGGGGTTTGGGTAGGACGGACGCACCGGAAGAAGGAGGCCCGGCATGTCACCCGACACACCCGGCGGCCACGGTCCGCCCGCCCACGACACGCCCCTCGGCGAAGGCGAAGCCGAGGATCTGCTGCGATGTATCTGCTTCAAGACGGGACCGCCCCGCATCGTGGGGGTCGAGCTCGAGTGGCTCCTGCACGACAGACAGCAGCCACGCAGTCCGGTCCCGCAGCACCGGCTCGAAGCGGCCGCGACGGCCGTCCGGGCGCTGCCGCTGAACGCCGCCATCACCTTCGAACCCGGCGGCCAGCTGGAGCTCAGTTCGCGCCCTGCCGATTCCCTCATGGCGTGCATCAACGACACGGCCGCCGACCTCGTCGCCGTCCGTGACACTCTCGGCCGGCTGGATCTGGCTCCAGTCGGGCTCGGTGTCGACCCGTGGCATGAGCCGCGCAGGCTGCTGCGTGAGCCCCGGTACGACGCCATGGAGACCGCCCTCGACCGCTCGGGGCCGGCCGGCCGCGCCATGATGTGCACGACCGCGTCCGTACAGGTCTGCCTGGACGCCGGAGAGGAGGAGCCCGGCCCGCTCGGCTACGGACGGCGCTGGCAGCTGGCCCATCTGCTGGGCGCGGTGCTGGTGGCGGTGTTCGCCAACTCGCCGTTCCGGCTGGGCAGGCCCACGCCGTGGCGCTCCACGCGTCAGTCCCTGTGGGCCGACCTCGATCCGCTGCGCACGCTGGCCCCCTCCGGCCAGCTGCCGCCCCGTGACGCCTGGGCAGCGTTCGTCCTGGACACACCGGTGCTGTGCATCCGGGGTAACTCGGGGCCGTGGGCCGCTCCGGAGGGGCTCACCTTCCGGGACTGGATCCGCAGCGGGTCGCCGCGGCGCCCGGTGCCGGCCGATCTCGAGTACCACATCACCACACTGTTCCCGCCGGTTCGTCCGCGCGGACATCTGGAGCTGCGCATGATCGACGCGCAGTCCGGTGACGACGGGTGGCTCGTGCCGCTCGCGGTCACCACCGCCCTGTTCGACGACCCGGAGGCCGCCGAGACCGTGTACCGCACCGTCAAGCCACTGGCCGAGACCGCGGGGCCGCTTGCCGCACCGCGCAATCCCCTCTGGGTCGGGGCCGCCCGCGACGGCCTCACCGATCCCGAGCTGCGGGCCGCCGCGGCCGGCTGCTTCGAGCTGGCTCTGGAGGCGCTGCCCCGGATGGGCGCGACGCAGGCGGTGCAGGACGCGGTGGCGGCGTTCCACGACCGCTATGTCGCACGGGGCCGATGTCCCGCCGACGATCTGCGGGAACTGCTCACACCCGGCCGGCGGACGGCCGGGACCACCTGAAGGGGACCCTCTCATGACCGACTCCCCCGCGCCCTGGCCGGCCGGGGCGCCGGATCCGGACCCCCAGGACGACGAGGCACTCCGTGAGCGCGCGGTCGCAGCCCTCCTCACCGCGCGTGAGCGCACCACGCTCCTCACCGACAGCGTGGACGACCACGACCTCACCGCCCAGCACTCCCCCTTGATGTCGCCCCTGGTCTGGGACCTCGCCCACATCGGCAACCAGGAAGAGCTGTGGCTGCTGCGCGGTGTCGCCGGGCGGGAAGCGATGCGCCCGGAGATCGACGGGCTGTACGACGCCTTCGAGCACCCTCGGGCCGCCCGGCCCTCGCTGCCGCTGCTGGCACCGGCCGATGCCCGCTCGTACGCCGCCGAGGTGCGCGGCCGGGCGCTTGACGTGCTCGGCTCGACGCCACTCGGCGGGCGTCCGCTACTGCGGGCCGGATTCGCCTTCGGAATGATCGCCCAGCACGAACAGCAGCACGACGAGACCATGCTGATCACCCATCAGCTGCGGACGGGGCCGGCGGCGCTCAGCGCGCCCGAGCCGCCCCGGGCCGCCGACGCGGCCGTGCTCCCTGCCGAAGTACTGGTACCGGCAGGCCCGTTCACCATGGGCACCTCGACCGAGCCGTGGGCACTGGACAACGAACGCCCCGCGCACCACCGCGAGGTGGCGGGCTTCTTCATCGACACCGCACCGGTCACCTGCGGTGCCTACCGGGCGTTCATCGAGGACGGCGGCTACACCGAGCAGCGCTGGTGGACCCCCGAGGGATGGGCGATGGTCCGTGAGCACGAGCTGACGGCGCCGCTCTTCTGGCACCGGGACGCCGGTCAGTGGCTGCGCCGCCGCTTCGGGGTCACCGAGCCCGTTCCGGCGGACGAGCCGGTGCTCCATGTCAGCTGGTACGAGGCGGACGCGTACGCCCGGTGGGCGGGACGACGGCTGCCCACCGAACCGGAGTGGGAGAAGGCGGCCCGCCACGACCCGGGTTCCGGGCGCTCCCGCCGCTACCCGTGGGGCGACGAGGACCCGACGCCGGAGCGGGCGAATCTGGGCCAGCGCCATCTGCGGCCGGCACCTGCGGGGGCGTACGCCGCCGGGCGCTCGCCCTTCGGCGCGGGGCAGCTGATCGGCGACGTGTGGGAGTGGACGTCCAGCGACTTCCTGCCCTACCCGGGCTTTGCGCCGTTCCCCTACCGCGAGTACTCGGAAGTGTTCTTCGGCCCGGACCACAAGGTGCTGCGGGGCGGGTCGTTCGCGGTGGACGCGGTGGCCTGCCGGGGCACGTTCCGCAACTGGGACCTGCCGGTCAGGCGACAGATCTTCTCCGGGTTCCGCACCGCGAGGGATGCCTGATGTGCCGTCATATCGCTTACCTGGGGCCACCGGTGTTCCTGGGTGAGGTGCTCACGCGGCCGGCGCACTCACTGGTGCGCCAGTCCTGGGAGCCGCGCCGGCAGCGGCACGGGACGGTCAACGCGGACGGCTTCGGCGTCGGCTGGTACGGGGACGGCGACCCGGTCCCGGGCCGCTACCGGCGCCAGGGCCCCGTCTGGGGAGACCGCAACTTCGCCGACCTGGCCAGGGTGGTGCGCAGCCACGCACTGCTCGGCGCGGTCCGTGATGCCACGGAGGCCGATCCGGACGGCGAGGCGGCGGCCGCGCCGTTCGCCGCGGACGGTGTGCTGTTCAGCCACAACGGCGCGGTGAAGGGCTGGCCGGGATCGATGGCACCGCTCGCGGCGGCGCTCCCCGCGGCCGAGCTGCTGAGGCTCACCGCCCGCTGTGACTCCGCGCTGGTCTGGGCCCTCGTGCAGCACCGGCTGGCGACGGGCGACGCGCTCCCGCAGGCGGTCGCGGACACCGTGCAGGACGTCGCCGCCGCCGCGCCCGGGTCCCGGCTGAACCTGCTGCTCACCGACGGCCGCACCATCGTGGCGACGGCCTGGGGCGACACCCTTTGGCAGCTGTCCGAGCCCGGCCGGCACACGGTCGTGGCCTCCGAGCCCTACGACGACGACCCGCGCTGGGTCGAGGTCCCCGACCGCACCCTGCTGACCGCGACCGTCGCCGATGTTCTGCTGACCCCGCTCAAGGAGCCCACCCAGTGAGTCCCTTTCTGCTGACCCGAACCCTGCCGCTGGACGCGACGGACGCGGCGCTGCGCGCCGATGTGCTGAACGGTCTGACCCAGCACCCCAAGACGCTGCCGCCCAAGTGGTTCTACGACGCCCGCGGCAGCGAGCTGTTCGAGGAGATCACCCGGCTGCCCGAGTACTACCCCACCCGTGCCGAGCGGGAGATCCTGATCGACCGGGCCCACGAGATCGCCGCCGCGTCCGGCGCCCGGACCCTCGTCGAGCTGGGCTCCGGGTCCTCGGAGAAGACCCGGCACCTGCTGGACGCGCTGCCGGACCTGCACACCTACGTACCGGTCGACGTGAGCGAGAGCGCGCTGCGCGGGGCGGCCGAGGCGCTGCTGGAGGAGCGGCCCGGCCTGGCCGTGCACGCGCTGATCGCCGACTTCACCGGCGCGCTGTCGCTGCCCGCGACTCCGGGGCCACGGCTGGTCGCCTTCCTCGGCGGCACCATCGGCAACCTGCTGCCGCACGAGCGGGCCGCGTTCCTGGCGTCGGTACGGTCGCTGCTCTCCCCCGGTGACACGCTGCTGCTCGGCACGGACCTGGTGAAGGACGAGGAGGTGCTGGTCGCGGCGTACGACGACGCCGCCGGGGTGACGGCCGCGTTCAACCGGAACGTGCTGTCGGTCGTCGACCGGGAGCTGGGTGCGGACTTCGAGCCTGCCGACTTCGAGCACGTGGCCCGGTGGAATCCGCAGGAGGAGTGGATCGAGATGCGGCTGCGGGCCCGCCGGGCGCTCACGGTGAAGGTGCCGGAACTGGACCTGGTGGTGCCGTTCGAGGCCGGTGAGGAGCTGCGGACGGAGGTGTCCGCGAAGTTCCGCAAGGACGGTGTGAGCGGTGAACTCGACCGTGCCGGGCTCCGGTTGACTCAGTGGTGGACCGATTCCGCGGGCAGGTTCGCGCTGTCGCTGGCCACGGTGGACTGAGCCAGCCGGGCGAGCGCGCGGCGGCCGGCCCGGCTGCCCGCCGGGATCTGCGGCAACATGCGGATCTCGGCGGTCAGCCCGGCCGCCGTCACCACCCGCCACAGCGAGGCGAGCAGCGGATCGTCGCCGACGAACGAGGCGGCGCCCGCCGGGGCGCGGTGCCCGGCGGTCCGGCGAGGTAGCGGATGCGCACCGGCTGGACCGCGGCACCGGCATCGATCGCGGCCTGGAACGCGGCAGGCCGGAACCGGCCGCCGGCCCCACGACCGCACCAGGTGCTGCCCTCCGGGAAGACCACGACGCGCGAGCCGCCCCGCAACGCCGAGGCGACGGCGCCGACGGTGGCGGGCAGCGCACGCAGCCGCTCGCGCTCGACGAAGAGGGTGCCGCCGAGCGCTGCCAGCGGGCCGAGGAGCGGCCAGCGCCGGATGTCGCTCTTGGCCAGCATCCGGCCGGGCGGACGGCGGCGACCAGGGGGATGTCCAGCCACGAGACGTGGTTCGCCACGACGAGCACCCCCAACGCGCCGGGCACGGCCCCGAGGTGCCGAGTACGGCTCCCGCACTGCCGGGCACGGCCGCCGCGGTGCCGAGTACGGCCCCCGCACCACCGGGCACGGCCCCCGCAGTGCCCAGTACGGCTCCCGCGCTGCCGGGGACGGCCGCAGGGCCGCCGTCCGGCACGGACGGGCCGAGGACCCGCACCCGCACTCCGAAGGCCCGCACCACCCCGTGCGCCCAGCACCTGATGAGCCGCTCCCGCGTGGCCCGGCCGAGCAGCAGCGCGAGGGGGTGCACAGCGCGCCGGTGAGGGCCAGGGCGCATCCGGCGAGCAGCAGGGCCGCTGCCGACGCCGGGTGGCGGGCCTGGCCGGCGTGAGCGGTGCAGGTGGCCGGGGTGCAGGGCGAGGCGGGCAGCCAGCCGCTCATTGCTGCGGGGCGAGCGAGCGGAAGTGGCGCAGGTAGCGCGGGTCGGTGCCACGCAGCGACAGCAGGACGTACAGATCAGCGACGTTGAATTCGGGGTCGTGGGCGGGCGCCCCGCAGATGCGGGCGCCGAGGCGCAGATAGCCGCGCAGCAGGGGCGGGAGCGTGGAGTGCCCGCCCGTCCGCCGGGGAGGTCGGCAGGGGGCTGCCAGAGGCGGTGCGGGGAGACCCAGTAGTCCTCGGGAGCCAGGTGCTTGGTCCGTACGGCCTCCCAGGCACGGGCGGCCGCCGCTCCTCCGTCGGCGAGCGGAATCGAGCAGCAGCCGGCCAGCCAGTTGTGTCCGCTGCGCTCCATGTAGCGGGCCAGTCCGGCCCAGATCAGGGCGATGACGGCGCCGTCGCGGTGCGCCGGGTGGACGCAGGAGCGCCCGACCTCGACCAGGTCGTCGCGGATCGGAGCGAGCCGGGTGAGGTCGAACTCGCCCTCGGCGTAGAGCCGTCCGGCGATCCGGGCGCGTTCGGGCGGCAGGAGCCGGTAGGTGGCGACGACGTCGCCGGTGGCCATCTCCCGGACGAGGAGGTGATCGCAGTACGCGTCGAACGCGTCGCTGTCCAGCCCCGGTTCGGGCCCGTCCAGCCGGGCGCCGAACTCGGCGGCGAAGACCTGGTGGCGCAGGCGCTGGGCGGCACGCACCTCCGCCTGGTCCACGGCGAGGGAGACCCGGTAACGCGGCGGGGCGGCGGGCCTGGCCGCCTGCTGCACCGGGGCGGGCGGGGCGGTGCGGGTGAGGGCGGCAGAGGAGGTGGGCAGCGCATGCATGACGGACTCCGGGGACGGGTCGGCAAGGGCGGCTGCCGGGCTGCCGCAGCAGTGCGGCGGCCCGGCCCCTTACTTCTTCCGTGACCGGCTGGATTCGACGTGACATGCGTGGGGAGGCGGGATGTGCGACGGCTGAATCCCGGGATGCGCACGGCTCCCGCGGCTCACCGGCGGCCCCTGCCCCGCCTGCCCCGCCTGCCCGTTCAGCTGCCCGCGAGCACTCCGGTGATCTTGTCCGAGGCGGTCTTCGCCTCCGTTGCCGGGTCGCCGCCCTGCAGGACCGACGTCATGTAGAGCTTGATCGGGTTGTCGGCCTCCACCGCGGCCCACTCCGGGGAGTTGGGGGTGGCATGCCCCTCGGCGGCGCCCTCGGCCATCGCGGCGGTGCTCTCCTCGCCCTCGATGACATGGGCGAGGGAGGGTTTGTTGGGCACGTAACTCATGGTCTTCGCCAGCTTCTCCTGCCACTTCGCGCCGGCCAGCTCCTTGATCACGTCGTAACCGGCGCTCCGCTGGTCCGCCTTCTCCGGGATGATCAGATCGGAGCCGCCGGTGAACACGGAGCCGGGCGCCTTCGCGGTCCTGCCCGGGATCGGGAAGTAGCCCAGCTTTCCCTTGAGTTCGGGATTCGCCTTCTCGATCAGCGTCGCGGAGCTGGGGGTGGAGATGATCTGCGCGACATCGCCCTTGGCGAACACCTCGCTCTGCGGGGCTTCTCCTCGTCCGCGTCCTTGGGCCCGTCGCCCAGCGCCTGGAGATCCTGGTAGAACGCCATGCCCCTGAGCGCGGCCGGGGTGTCGAGGGTGCCTTTCCAGTCCCCGCCCTTGTCACTGGCGAGTTCGCCGTTCTCGTCCCAGATGAATCCGGCGAGCACGTACCAGTTCTGACCCGGCAGATACATGCCCTGATTGCCGTCGCGGTTCAGCCGCTCGCTGTCCGCGATCCACTGCGTGCGCGTCCTGGGCGGGGATTTGATGCCCGCCTGTTCGAAGAGATCCTTGTTGTAGATCACCACACGGTTGGCCGCGTACCACGGGATTCCGTACTGGACGCCGCCGATGCTGCCCGGTTCGGCGAGACCGGGCAGCCAGTCATCGCTGCCGAGATCACGCATCGACTCCAGGGTGAGGTCGCGGAGACCGCCGCTCTGCGCGTACTGGGCCACCTGGGTGTTGCCGACCTCGATGACGTCCGGGGTGTCCTTGCCGCCAGCGCCTCGATGACCTTCGGCCCGATTCCGCTCCAGCTCTGGATTTTGAACTCCAGTTCGACCGACGGGTGTATCTCTTCGTACGACTTCTTGAAGCGGTCCAGGAAGTCGGCGGTGACGCTGTCCTTCATCAGCCAGACCGTGACTTTTTTGCTGCCCGATCCACCCGAGCCGGGCATCATGCCGCACCCACCCAGAGCGACGGTGGATATCAGGGCAACAGCTCCGACGAGCATGCGGTTCTTCACGGGGTCACCTTCTGCGAAACGGCGCGACAAGATCGGGACCCGGTGTGGGGGACTGCGGGCGGCGCTCGCACGGGCGTGGCTGGATTTTGGTATGGACCAATCCTTTGGTCAAGGCGGGTTCCGGACAGGCCACCGCTCCGCGATCTCTCGCGAACCGCGCCGAGGTGGGGCACCTTGGTAGAGGCGAGAGGAGACAAAACATGTCCAACCACACGTATCGCGTCACGGAGATCGTAGGAACCTCCCATGACGGCATCGACGCGGCAATCCGCAACGGCGTCGCAAGGGCTTCTGAAACGTTGCACAATCTCGACTGGTTCGAGATCACCCAGGTGCGTGGCCAGATCAAGGATGGCCAGATCGAGCATTACCAGGTCGGCCTGAAGGTCGGCTTCCGCCTCGACGACAAGGACTGACGCGTCCGGCCGGCTCAGGTACGTCCCTGCCGCTCCTGCGCGTCCCTCAGCACGGGCGAGGCCTGCGCCCAGCGGGCGCGCACCACGGCGAAACCGGCCAGTTCGGCCGCGTCGCAGACGAGATCGTCGTCGTCGACCAGCATCCGCACCTCACGCTCACGGCCCAGCCGCTTCAGGATCTCCAGCTTGGTGTGGCGGGCCGGCCGACGGTCGTCGTTGCGCCGCATGCGCAGGCGCCCCTCGGGCAGTTCGTGCCGGGCCAGCCAGGCCAGGGTGTCCTTGCGGCAGCGTTCGGGCCGGCCGGTGAGGTAGGTGACCTCGCACTCCTCGGCGGTGCTCAGCGCCAGCCGTACGCCCTCGTCCAGTGGCGGGTCGTCGAGGGCGGCGGCGAAGAAGCCGGCCCAGTCGCGCCGGGGCCCCTCCAGGAAGTGCTGGCGGTGGGCCGTGTCCGCGAGCGTGCCGTCCAGATCGAATACGGCCAGCGGCCGGGCGTCGTCTCTCATGGGACCAGCAAACCAAGGCCGCACGGGCTTCGACGACCCGGCGCGGCGCGGACCGTTGCGCGTCGGCGCCCGAGGCGGCTCCCGCCGCTCACCGGCGCCTAGAATCGAACCGTTTGTCCCGGCCGCCCCGCCCCGAACCCTACGGAGCCCCGCCCCCATGCCCACCCCCCACGATCCGTACGTCAGGGTCCGCGGCGCCCGCGAGCACAATCTTCAGGACGTCGACGTCGACATCCCGCGCGACACCCTCACCGTCTTCACCGGCGTCTCCGGTTCCGGAAAGTCCTCGCTGGCATTCGGGACCATCTACGCGGAGGCCCAGCGCCGCTACTTCGAGTCGGTCGCCCCGTACGCCCGGCGGCTGATCCACCAGGTCGGCGCGCCCG
>NZ_JAJOZC010000014.1 GCF_023701695.1 Streptomyces sp. RKAG290 | reverse complement strand
GGCCGGCACCACGCGGCCTGTCACCTACGAAGAACCCCACACTCACCGAAACATCAGCGCAGAAAGGCGAAGCTCCTCATGAGGAAATTTACTCTGCCAGGTGACAGGTCAAGACGCAGGTTCAGCCGCCACCGTTCTCCGATCTCCATGCTCAGCGCCGTGCTGACGCTCCTTGCCGGCACCATCGGCCTCGTGATCAGCGGCGGCTTGGCCTCGCGGCCGTTCCACCGCCCCGCCGGATGGACCACCATGTTCAGCGACGACTTCAACGGAGCTGCCAACTCAGGGCTAAATCGCGCGAACTGGCTGTACGACATCGGCACCGGATATCAGGGCGGTGCCGCCAACTGGGGCACCGGTGAGATTGAGTCGGCTACCGACTCCACTCAGAATGTGTACCAGGATGGCAACGGACACATGGCATCAAGGCGATCCGGGACGGTTCCGGACACTGGACGTCGGGCCGCGTAGAGACCCAGCGCACCGATTTCGCAGCTCCGGCAGGCGGACAGCTCCAGATCAGCGCCTCCATCCAGCAGCCCAACCCTCCAGCGGCCTAGGCTACTGGCCCGCCTCTGGGCCATGGGCGCCGACGCACGTCCGGCCGGCGCCACGAACTGGCCCATATCGGCGAGATTGACATCATGGAAGACGTCAACGCGCTCAGCAAGCACTCCACCACCTTCCACTGCGGTGCATGGGCCGGCGAATGCCATGACCCCGACGGCATCACCAGTGACCTGCAGCCTTGCGGCGGTTGCCAGACGGGCTACCACACCTACTCGGCGATCATCGACCGCTCCAACACTGCGGCCGAGCAGCTGCGCTTCTACCTCGACGGCAACGTGACTTTCACGGTCAACGAGAACCAGGTCTCGGTAGCCACCTGGCAGGAAGCCATCGATCACGGCTTCTTCGCCATCTTCGACCTCGCGATGCCGGTTCCTACCCCGACAAGGTCTGCGGCTGCTCCTCGGCGGCGCAGGCGGGCAACATCACCTCGGGCTCGGCCATGAGCGTCGACTGGTTCGCCGTCTATCAGAACACCGGCGGTGGCACGACGACACCCACCGGCCAGATCACCTCCGCAGTAAACGGTGCCAAGTGCCTGGACGACTTCGGGGGGTCCACGACGGCTGGTGCGAAGGCAGACCTGTGGGACTGCAATGGGTCCTCGGCCAGCAGTGGACGCTCACCAGTGGCACGCTGCGGGCGAACGGGCTCTGCCTTGACGTAACCGGCGGCAGCACAGCCAATGGCACACTAGTAGGGCTGTGGACATGCAACGGCGGAGCCAACCAGCAGTGGCAGTCGTCGAACGGCTCCCTGGTGAACCCGTGTCCGGCAAGTGCCTGGACGATCCGGGCTTCAACATCGCCAACGGAACACAGCTCGACATCTGGGCCTGTGACGGTGGCGCCAACCAGCGCTGGAACTCCCTTCCTGAAAAAGCCCGCCCGCCCTCTCTGCGGGCGGAACCCATTGGGCCCGGTTCATGGAGGACCGGGCACCTTCCACCGAGGAGCCCGAAGCACCGGCAACGATTGAACGGAGCGATGGCCATCTCCATCGACGGTGCCTCCGAGCAGACGCAGACCGTGTACGTGCGCCCGACAGCACCGCGCGACACCATCTGGATACCTTCTGGTGTGTGCGACGGCGGTCCACCACGGTCACTCAGCCCGATTATCGGTTTGCCTTCCTGAGGTGGCTGGGTAGGTCTTGGCTCGTGATTGGCAGTCGTGCGTCCGAAGTACCGCTCCATCAGGCGTCGGAGGACCAGGGCAAGCAACCCACACCCAAGGGCCTTCATCCGCGAGGGCCCTCGTCCCCGAATGGGAGAAGTACATGGCCACCGGAACTGTGAAGTGGTTCAACGCGGAGAAGGGCTTCGGCTTCATCGAGCAGGACGGCGGCGGCGCCGACGTCTTCGCCCACTACTCCAACATCAACGCCCAGGGCTTCCGTGAGCTCCAGGAAGGCCAGAAGGTCGAGTTCGAGGTCACCCAGGGCCAGAAGGGTCCGCAGGCGGAGAACATCCAAGTCATCTGAGCGGCATCCTAGGAACGCCCCGAGCTGACCGCTCGGGCGTTCCTGTTTTCCACGGGGCGCAGATCGAACTGACCGCTCGCATTGAACCCAGGCAGCCTTGGGCTTCTGAGCAGGTGGACTGTGTTCGTTGAGATGTCTGGCTTCGGAGCCGCCCCGCCCCGCCATCCCCGTTTCCGGTGATCTGGTTCAGATCTGATCCCATGTGTCTGGGGCGAGCGCGGGGAAGCGGAGGCCGGTGGCTAGGCGTCGGCCGCTTCGTCGTCGCCGGTGGGCTGGAGCTTGATGCCGGTGTCGTAGGTCCTCTCCTCCGAGGCGGAAGCGTCGGCGTTGTTCACTCTGACCCTGGCCTCGTCGCCCTTGAGATAGAACGTCACGGCGCCGCGTGAGTCGGCGTTGTCCCACAAGCCCCGGAGCCCATCACGCAGGTCGCCTTGCTTGATGACGGGTCCTTCTCGTTCACCCTGACCGCTGCCGGGGTACCACCTCGGGATACGCGGCCACGGGCCCATCGAGGATGGGCTGTGGTATGCCCCGCAGGTGAAGATCGAAGAAGGCTGCCACATAGTCTCGGGTTATGTACCAACCGCGTTCTGCGGAGAGCGGCGCGGCGGGGTCTGACAGACCCAGCTGGCCAGCGAGGCAGGGCAGATCCGTGAAGGAGAAATGTTCAGCGCCGGTCACCGTCAGCCAGCTCTTCCAGCCACTCAGGTGCTTCCATGCCTCAGACCAGTCGGTGTTCTCACTGCCAGGGCTGTGCGTGGACTCGGCGCCGAGCATCATGAACGGCGTCGGCCGAGCCCCTCAGCAGCAGGGTGCAGGAAAAAGTCACCGTCCAGGTCGGCCCCGGCCCGCACACGGTGATCGGCGGCCATGGTTGCCGCGGCACTCGCGCCCCCAATCGAATGCCCCGCGATTCCGATCCGACTCGGGTCGATCGCACGGGACAACGCCCTCGCCTGTCGGTCCTTCGTCAGCTCGTCAATCACTAAGGGCTGTCCCGTAATCCCTGGTGGATCAGCGCGCGGCGTCAGATGCGGTGCATCGCAAGGCGGAGGGACGTCCGCATACTGGATGTATTCGGGCGTTCCGACAACGCGGCGAGGTGCCGTAGCTGTCGTCGTGCGCCCGCCAGGGATTGCGGGACAGCCCTTAGGGACATGTCCTTGGCTCGGCCGCGCACCACCGCTGCCTGCTCCTCGGACGTGTCGACCCGCTCGCAGGCCACGCAGGTCAGCAGCCGACGCCCAGGAAACGCCGTACCAACGGATTCGTACGCGTGGTCCACGGAGGCAACGACATAGCCGCGACTCGCGAGATCCTCGGCGACCGCTGTGAGTGTGGTGCGCGGCATCGAGAATCCCGGAGAGAGCAAGACCAAGGGGAAACGCCCCGGCGCAGGGCCTACACCTTCCCTAGCATGAGTACGCGCCCCTGCAACCGTTGCGGCGGACACCACGCCGCCGAGCCCTCTGGCCTCCAGCAGGAGCTCTGCCTCGTCAGCGGTCATGTATGCCGCCGGGGAACCCCTCATCCCGCGCGCGGGATAGAACACCGACACCATCAGCTCCCGGTTCCCCGCCGTCGGCACCCACGGGTCGGTGCGGTGTCTGTCGACCAAGTGCAGGGCGCGACGCCCACCGTGTATGGACCGGTGGGAAGCGGCAAGGCCAACCTGCTGTAAGGAACTTGGGAGGGAGTGTGCGCGCCCGGGGCAGACGCAGCGGGTGCGGCGCCCAGGAGCGGGACGGACAGCGCGAGGGCGAGCAGGGCGGCTGCGGCGGCTCTGCGACGTCTGGTGGTCATACAGCCGACGCTAGGTCTCCGGATGCCCCTAACACGTCGCTCCACAGGGTTACTTGGCCTACCTCTATGGTCTGATCCGTCGGACCAGGTCCCCCCACAGGGAGCGAGCGGACCCACTCTCGTCCGGTGCCAGGGTGCCGCGCGTTGTCGGTGGCAGCTGGTGCGGGGCCGGATTGCGGGTAGCAGGATCTGTATGAGTCCTTCGAGGCCGGTGAAGTTCCTGCTGCTGTTCCTTCTCGCGTTCGTGGGAGGCGTCCTGTATCTGCACTTCGGCAAAGACGAGGGCTGGAGCAGCTCTCTGCTCCTCGGTCTGATCATGGCACCCGTTGTTGTGGCCGCGTGGAAGTTCCGCGACTGGTACACGGATCGTGCCCGGCGGGCCGGACGAAACTGGCGTGAGAGCCGCGGCGAGCGCAGGCGCGCACGTGGTGCCTGAGTAATTGTTGCCCTTTCGGGAGGCCCGCAAGGGCCCAGGTTGCTCCAGGCCCCCGCGGAAGCCTCTGGCGCCGGACCTATGGGCACGGCCGTTGCCCGTACGAGCGCCGCGTTCACACCACCGGCCCCTCCACCCGGTGTCCGCTGGGTGAGCACCGGCGTCTGGAAGCTGCCCGCCGCGAACGCGTGGAAGATCGGTCCATGGTCGCTCAACACGGCGGGAACAGCCGCCCGCTTCGACTGCGCCCGCACGTAGGGGAGTTGACAGCAGAAGGCCGAAGCGCGGCACGTGGTGCGTACCACGTGCCGCGCGCTCGCGTCAGAAGGTCAGATTCCAGCTGTCGACGTATCCGGTGTCCTGCGCGGCCACGTCCTGGACCCGAAGCTTCCACGTCCCGTTGGCGGTCTCGCTCGACGCGTTCACCGTGTAGGTGGCGATGACATTGTCCGCGGAGTCGCTGGAGCTGGAGTTCTTCAGCCGGTACGCGGACCCGTCCGGCGCGAGGAGGTCGATGACCAGGTCGCCGCGGAAGGTGTGCTTGATGTCCACGCTGGCCTTGAGCGTCGCGGGTGCGTTGCCCGTACGGCCGGTGACTGCGACGGCCGACGTCACGGCAGCCCCGTTGTCCGGTACGGCCACGTTGGCAGTGTTCTCGAAGACCGTGCCGGCGGGCGGCGGGGTGGTCGCGGCGGACAGGCCCCAGACCGCGTACGCGATCGCGTCGCTGTTCCGGTCGAGCGCCGTGTCGTTGATGTTGGCCGAGGTGTCGCAGGACGCGTGGTAGCACCGGTCGAAGGCCTGGCCCGAGGTGCCGCCCCACTTCTGAGCCTGGGCGGCGGTCTTGGTGTAGTCGGCGCCGGAGAAGAGTCCGCCGACGGGTATGCCGGCGCTCTTGAACGGCGCGTGGTCGGAGCGGCCGTCGCCCTCCGTCTCGATCTCGGTGGGTATCGAGAGGCCGGCGTAGTAGTCCTTGAACGTCTTCTCGATCGTGGGGTCGTCGTCGTAGACGAAGTATCCGGGGTTGGGCGAGCCGATCATGTCGAAGTTCAGGTATCCGGCGATCTTGGCCCGGTCGGCAGTGGCGAGGTGGTTGACGTAGTACGTCGAACCGACCATCCCCAGCTCCTCCGCTCCCCACCAGGCGAAGCGCAGATGCTTCGACGGCTGGTAGCCGGCCCGGGAGACGGCGAGGGCGGTCTCCAGGATCGCGGCCGAGCCGGAGCCGTTGTCGTTGATCCCGGGGCCGGCCGTGACGGAGTCGAGGTGCGCGCCGGTCATCACGACCTGGCTCGCATCGCCGCCCGGCCAGTCGGCGATCAGGTTGTACCCGGTGGAGCCGCTGGAGGTGAACGTCTGGAGCGCGGTGGTGAACCCGGCCGCATCCAGCTTGGCCTTCACGTAGTCGACGGAGGCCTTGTAGCCGGCCCTGCCGTGGGCGCGGTTGCCGCCGTTGGCGGTGGCGATGGACTGGAGCTGCGCGAGGTGCGCCTTGACGTTGGCCACCGGGATGTCCGGCGCCGCGAGAACGGCGGCCGAGGACGGGACGGCGGATGCATACGCGGCTGCAGGGACGGCGGGGGCGAGCAGGGCGGTAAGGGCGAAGGAGACCGCTGCTGCCACGGTCGTGCGTCTGGGGAAGAGAGTCATGTGGGGGCTCCGAGTTCCGTACGCGCGAAGGGATCAGGGCGTGGACGTACCGGTGCGCCCCTCCCCGCGGAGGGCGGAAGGGGCGCGGTGCGTGCCCGATCGTGACGTCTTGACGGCGCACCGTCAAGACGGCATCCGGTCGCGGCGTCCGCTCAGCGGACGCCTGCGGGCGAGCTGCAGGGGCCAGTGGCACAGTGACCCGACCTTCGAGAACCACGAGGGCGGCTACCGCGACTACGACGGCCCCGTCCCCGTCCCCGTCATCGCCACGACCCTGGCCCGCCTCCAACGTCCCGGCCCCCACGGGCCTGTCTCGCGGGGCTACTGACACTCCGCCTGGGAAACCCTCGAGGATGCCCTGGACAATCCTGACGACCCCCAGGCCCTCCGTACACGTGAAGACCACCACCGCGCGGAGCGCGACGCCCGGGAGGCAGGCGAGCGCCGGGAGTGGGAGGAGGGCGAGCGCCGGCGGAAGGCGGCGTGTGGCCCTGCCCAACCTGCGGCCGCGAGGTCCTGCCCGACGAAGGCTGGGAGCCCCCTTCCCGGACAGGGACTGCAGCGTTATGAAGCATGAACCGGAAGCCGCTGAGGATCCTGTCCCCGAGGAGGCACAAAGGAGTGGCTGCCTCTTCGGCTTCCTGCGCTGCCCTGATCCCCGACCCACCCCGCATACGGCGGAGGGCGGCACCCGATCTGGGTGCCGCCTCCGCCGCGTTCGAGCTACCCGCGATGGCGAGCAGGCTGCTGTCGACGGTGTACACCCTCGCGGCTGTGGAACCGAGAGCGGTGGCAGCTTCCGGGCGATCGGGCATGGCGCTGACCTGTGAGAAGGTCACAGCTGGTTGAGTCGATCCCGCGCTGTGTTGCCCCGCTCTCGTGTGCCGATAGTCAGCGTGAACTGCTGCCAGTGGTGATGGCGGCGACCGCCGAGACGGCTGGTGCGCACGGTGCAGATAGCGCGCGGCGGACGCGGAGACGCCGACGGGGCATCGGCGATGACTCACGTACGCCGCGCCGGATCTGTTCGGCGGTTTGGCCGATTTCGTGCTCGTTAGCGTGGCGATATTCCGGGAAGATTTTACCCGCTCACGCCAACATGGGCATGTTCGCGCTGGAGGAGGATCCATGAGGGGAAGTATTCGTCGAGCCTTGGTGATGGCATTGGGAGCCGCAACTGCATT
>NZ_JAJOZC010000013.1 GCF_023701695.1 Streptomyces sp. RKAG290 | reverse complement strand
ATGGTCGGCGCGGCAGGATCAGCGGCGCCTATCTTTCGACGCTGGAGCGACTGCCCGGCGTGCGGCTCACGGCCGTCACCGACCTCGACCGGAACCGCGCGGAGACGGCAGCGGCCGAGGCCGGGGGAGAGGTGGCCGTCGCCGAGACCGTGGCCGGTCTGGTGGCCCGGGACGACGTGGACGCGGTGCTCAATCTCACCGTGCCCGCCGTCCATGTGGAGGTCGCCCTGGCCGCGCTCCGGGCAGGAAAGCACGTCTACGGAGAGAAGCCGCTCGCCGCCGGCCGCAAGGAGGCCGAGTCCATTCTGGAAGCGGCGCGCAAGGGTGGGCTCCGCGTGGGCTGTGCGCCCGACACCGTGCTCGGCACCGGAACCCAGACCGCGCGCAGAGCCGTCGACAAGGGACTCATCGGCACCCCCGTCGCGGCCACCGCCTTCATGACGACCGCGGGTCACGAGGCCTGGCACCCGGACCCCGAGTTCTACTACCGGCCGGGAGGCGGGCCCCTCCTCGACATGGGCCCCTACTACCTGTCCGCGCTGGTCCATCTGCTGGGCCCGGTCGTCCGGGTGACCGGCGCCTCCTCGCGACCGCGGGCGGAGCGGGAGATCGGCAGCGGCCCCCGCCGGCACCGCTTCCCGGTCGAGGTGGACACCCACGTCACCGGCGTCCTGGAACACGCCGGCGGTGCCCTTTCCACGCTCGTCATGAGCTTCGACATCCGCGCCGCCCGGCTGCCCCGCATCGAGTGCACGGCACCGCGGCCTCCCTCTCGGTGCCCGACCCGAACGGCTTCGACGGGCCCGTGGAGATCCACCGTGACGGGGAGTGGGAGACGCTGCCCGTCAGCGCGGGATACCCGGACGCCGGGCGCGGAACGGGCCTTGCCGACCTGGCCGACGCCCTGTCGGCCGGGCGCCCGCACCGGGCCTCCGCGGAACTCGCCGCTCACGTCCTGGACGTCATGCTGACGCTCATGGAGGCGGCGGACCAAGGGGTCGCGCTTCCGGTGAGGAGCACCTGCGTACGTCCGTCCCCGGTCTTCCTCAGAGCCCTGCCAGCGCCGGCAGCAGATCCTCCGCGACGGTGATCTCCTGCGTCAGTGGGTGATCCTCCTTGATCATCGGCAGGGTCCGCTGCGCCAGCCGCAGCGCGTCCCGCACGGGAGCCTCGGGCAGCTCCGCCCCGCTCATGGTCAGGGGCGTACGGCTCCGACCAGCTCACAGGCCAGGACCGTGCGGTACGACGCGATCGCGGCTGTCGTGGCGTGGGCCGCCTGGGTGGAGAAGCTGGCGTGGTCCTCCAGGCCTCGGGAGATGACTGCCGTACCGAGGGTCACGGGAGCCGCCGCATGCCTCATCTGGCTCAGGGCGTCGTGGGCCAGGTACTCCAGGATCATGATGCCGGAGCTGCCCGCCGGCCCGTCCGCGAGGAACGGCGGGAGGCCGCTCAGGTCGGGTTCGACCAGGTCGCTCAGGCGCGCCGTGGAGAGTTCCGCGACGTGGTGCACCGCGGCCCTCAGGTGGTCCAGGCCGAGGGCCAGGTGTGAGGTGGCGAAGTGGCCGTGGTGGTAGACGTCACCCGTCTCCACGTCGATGAAGGGGTTCTCCGCCGCCGCGTTGATGTCGATGGTCAGCGCCGTCTCCAGCGCGTCGGCCGCTCCAGCGCCGGACCCTGGACCTGCGGGAAGGCGCGCAGGCCGAACGGATCCTGCAGGCGCCGGCCGGGCGCCGGTTCCGTGTCCGCCCACAGCAGCCTGCGCATCTCCGAGGCGCAGTGCACGGAACCGGGATGCGGGCGCTGCGCGTGGACCCGCGCTGCGAACGCCTCGGGCGAACCGCCCAGCGCGCAGTACGACAGCGCCGCGACGCTGTGGCTCGCGCGCAGCAGCGTCCGCAGGTCGCTCCAGGCGAGCACCGACCGCGCCAGGGTCGCCGCGTTGCTGGAGATGAAGGCGAGCGCGTCACCGGGACTGATCGGCACCGGTGTGATCCCGCCCGTGCCCCACGGCCGCTCGCCCGCGAAGGTCAGCGCGATCTCCGCGAGCTGGCCCAGGTCACCGGTGCCGATGGAACCTCGGGTGTGCGTCACCGGTACCGCGCCGACCGAAGCGCCGTGGCGAGCGCAGTCAACAGGCGCGGGTGGACGCCGCTGCCTGCCGCGGCGAGCTGATTGAGGCGGATGACCAGCGTCGCGCGTACGAGATCCTCGTCCGAGAGGTCGCCCGTGGTGCCCGCATGGCTGCGCAGCAGGCGCAGACCGTGCTGGTCGGCGCCGTGCGGGTCGACGACTTCGTGCCTGTTCGCTCCGACTCCGGTCGTGCGACCGTAGACGGCCCTCTTGGTCTCGCTGTCGCGCGCTACCTCGTAGGCGTGCCCCGCCTGCTCCAGCGCCTTGCTGTCCAGCTCCAGGGAGGCCCTGCGCCGGGCCACGCGGACCACGTCGTCGCACCTCAGCCGGGAGCCGTCGATGCGGAGACGGTTACTGTCGATCGCTGATCACCCCTTGACACGTTT
>NZ_JAJOZC010000015.1 GCF_023701695.1 Streptomyces sp. RKAG290 | reverse complement strand
AGCCGGATTCTGGCAACGGGCCCAAGCGTTCTTCACCGCCACGGCATCACCGTCGAACGCGTCCTGACCGACAACGGCTCCTGCTACAAATCCAGGCTCTTCACCCAGACCCTGGCCGCGGCTGGCATCACCCACAAGAAGATCAGGCCCTACCGACCGCAGACCAACGGCAAAGTCGAGCGCTTCAACCGCACCTGCTGGACGAGTGGGCCTACCTACGGCCGTACACCACCAACACCGAACGAACCCAAGCCCTGGCAGACTTCCTCCACACCTACAACCACCACCGCTGCCACACCGCACTCGGAGGCCAGCCCCCGATCAGCCGAGTGAACAACGCTCCGGGTCAATACACCTAGTGACCTGAACGGTCAGGAGGTGAAGCAGCAGCTGCCCAGGCACTGAACCCCGCCACCATCACGGCCCGTTGCCGCCCCCACTGCACGTGGTGGGCCGCAGCGGGCCGTGCCGCGTGTCCCGAGGCGGCCACCGGGCCTGCGGGCCCGTCCTGCGTTGTACCGGTGCTGGTGGTGTGCGACTGCCACAGCCCGGCCCGATCGTGCGCCACGGACCGGACGTTCGGCCTCTCCGCCGCCCTCGATCCGCAGGCGCCGCACCGTGGAGACGAACCGGCCGATCGCTGAACCGGCCGCCAATCGCGGCTGAATCCCGCCGGTACCCGGACAAACATCGTGCGGACGCGATCATCGTATCGAGTTAATGTCGCCGCCTCCCCATGGCCCAGTGCCGACGCGGCCCATAGCCTTCCTCTGGATCTGGACGGATTCCCCGTCATATACCCGCCTTTCCCCTGTTGCCCGACCGTGTCCGCATACGCGCGTCACCTCCCTGACCAAGGAGTGCTTGCCCTATGACTGTTGACCCGATCCTGGAAGCGCAGGTGGAGCTGCCCCGGCAGTCCAGCCTGGGCACGGCGGCTGCCCGCAACCTCGCCACCACCACCAAGTCCGCCCCGCAGATGCAGGAGATCACCTCTCGCTGGCTGCTGAGGATGCTCCCCTGGGTGGAGACCAAGGGCGGCGCCTACCGGGTGAACCGCCGCCTGACCTACACCGTCGGCGACGGCAGCGTGGAGTTCATCCAGGACGGCTCCGCCGTCAGGGTGATCCCCCGCGAACTCGGCGAACTGTCCCTGCTGCGTGGCTTCGACGACCTGGAGGTGCTGACCGCCCTCGCCGATCGGTGCGTCCAGCGCGACTTCCGGGCCGGCGAGACGCTGGTCGAGCGCGGCGCGCCCGCGGACCAGCTCCACCTGATCGCCCACGGCCGCATCAGCCAGGCCGCCGTAGGCAACTACGGCGACGAGGTCACTCTGGACGTGCTCGCCGACGGCGACCGTTTCGGGGAGAACGCGCTGCTGGACGAGAACGCCAGCTGGGAGCAGACCGCCACCGCCGAGACGTCGGGCACGCTGCTCACCCTGTCACGCGCCGACTTCGCGTCCGTGCTGTCCACAGCGCCGAGTCTGCGGGAACACCTCGAAGAGTTCACCTCGCTCTCCCAGCAGCGGCAGAACCATCGCGGTGAGGCGGAGATCGCGATGTCGGCCGGCCACATCGGCGAGCACGAGCTGCCGGCGCATTCGCCGACTACGAACTGAATCCGCGCGAGTACGAACTCTCGGTCGCCCAGACCATTCTGCGGATCCACACGAGGGTCGCGGACCTCTACAACGGGCCGATGGACCAGACCAAGGAGCAGCTCAGGCTCACCATCGAGGCGCTGCGCGAGCGCCAGGAGCACGAGCTGATCAACAACCGGGAGTTCGGCCTGCTCCACAACGCCGACTTCAAGCAGCGCATCCAGCCGCACTGCGGCCCGCCGACCCCGACGACATGGACGAACTGCTGTGCCGGCGCCGTGGTTCCAAGTTCTTCCTCGCGCACCCGCGGACGATTGCCGCGCTCGGACGTGAGTTCAACTCACGTGGGCTCTATCCGGACCATGTCGACCTCGGCGGGCAGCAGGTCCCGGCCTGGCGCGGGGTCCCGATCCTCCCCTGCAACAAGATCCCCATCACGCCCGAGAAGACCAGCTCGATCCTCGTCATGCGTACCGGCGAGGAGAACCAGGGCGTCATCGGTCTGCACCAGACCGGGCTGCCGGACGAGTACGAACCGGGTCTGTCGGTCCGCTTCATGGGCCTCGACGAGAAGGCGATCACGTCCTATCTCGTCAGTACGTACTACTCCGCCGCCATCCTCGTGCCGGACGCGGTCGGCGTGCTGGAGAACGTGCAGATCGCACGCTGGCCCAAGTAGCGGACCCGGCCCGCAGTGCATGGTGCGACGCCTCGGACACCCCGGGTCGGCCGCCCATGCCCGAAGGGCCTCGGGACACCCGCCCACCCACCAAGGAGCCATGGATGCCCGCGCCTGAGCTGACACCTCCGCAGCCACGCCTGCCAGAGGCCGCTTCCCACTTCGGGGCGCACATACTCGCTGATGCCGCCGCCCGCGCCCGCGAGAGCGGGGCCGCCACCGCAGCCCCACCCAGCGTGCCTCCCTGCCCGCCCCGGCCGCCGAGGTGCCGGCACCACCGGGCGCCGGGCTGGAGCGGATCCTGCGGGGCCCCAGCGGCCTGGGCACGGCAAGCCTGCGCCTGATCCTGCGGGAAGCGGCCCCGCCCGCACCGCCGGAACAGCCGGCAGCCGCGGCGCAAGGCAGACCTGTCCCGGGCCTCTACCACCACCCGGTGGCCGAGCCCGACCCGGTGCGGGTCGAGGAGGTCAGCCGGCGGATCAAGGCCTGGGCGCTGGACGAGGTCGCCCTGTACCCGGAGGACTGGGAGGAGGAGTTCGACGGCTTCTCCGTGGGCCGCTACATGGTGGGCTGCCATCCGGACGCGCCCTCCGTCGACCACCTGATGCTCGCCACCCGCCTGATGGTCGCCGAGAACGCGGTGGACGACTGCTACTGCGAGGACCACGGGGGCTCCCCCGTCGGCCTCGGCGAACGCCTCCTTCTGGCGCACACCGCTCTCGATCCCCTGCACACGACGCAGGAGTACGAGCCGCAGTGGGCGAAGTCGCTCCATGCGGACGCGCCCAGGCGCGCCTACCGCTCCGCCATGGAGTACTTCGTCCGGGCGGCCGGCCCCTCCCAGGCGGACCGGCTCCGGCACGACATGGCCCGGCTGCACATGGGCTACCTCGCCGAGGCGGCCTGGGCCCAGCTGGACCGCGTCCCGGAGGTGTGGGAGTACCTGGCGATGCGCCAGTTCAACAACTTCCGCCCCTGCCCCACCATCACCGACACCGTGGGCGGCTACGAACTGCCGGCGGACCTGCACGCCCAGGCCGCCATGCAGAAGGTCATCGCGCTCGCGGGGAACGCCACGACCATCGTGAACGACCTGTACTCGTACACCAAGGAACTCGACGCTCCCGGCCGGCACCTGAACCTGCCCGTCGTGATCGCCGAACGTGAGGGACTCTCCGACCAGGACGCCTATCTGAAGGCGGTCGAGGTCCACAACGAGCTCATGCACGCCTTCGAGACCGAGGCCGCGGCCCTGGCCGCCGCCTCTCCCGTCCCCAGTGCGCTGCGCTTCCTGAGGGGCGTGGCCGCCTGGGTCGACGGCAACCACTACTGGCACCAGTCCAACACCTATCGCTACAGCCTGCCCGACTTCTGGTAAGAGAATGGACTCATCTGTGACCCACACCGAACTCACCGCCACCGCCCCTGCCCTGCGCATCCCCGGCCCGGCGACGCCCTACCAGGGGGACATCGCCCGCTACTGGGACGGGGAGGCCAGGCCCGTGAACCTGCGCCTCGGCGATGTCGACGGGCTCTACCACCACCACTACGGCATCGGCGATGTCGACCACGCCGCGCTCGGCGACACCGAGGACAGCGCGAGCGAGAAGAGGCTGATCTCCGAACTCCACCGGCTGGAGTCGGCGCAGGCCGAGTTCCTGCTGGGGCACCTCGGTGACATCGGGCGCGGCGACACGCTGGTGGATGCCGGATGCGGCCGCGGCGGCTCGATGGTGATGGCGCACCAGCGCTTCGGATGCAAGGTCGAGGGTGTGACGCTGTCGGCCAAGCAGGCCGACTTCGCCAACGGCCGGGCCCGCGAACTCAACCTGCAGGACCACGTCCGCGCCCGCGTGTGCAACATGCTGTCCACGCCGTTCGAGACCGGGTCGGCCGCTGCGTCGTGGAACAACGAGTCGAGCATGTACGTCGATCTGCACGACCTCTTCGCCGAGCACTCCCGGGTCCTCGAGGTCGGCGGCCGTTACGTGACCATCACCGGCTGCTGGAACCCGCGGTACGGCCAGCCCTCGAAGTGGGTCTCGCAGATCAACGCGCACTTCGAGTGCAACATCCACTCGCGCCGGGAGTACCTGCGCGCCATGGCCGACAACCGCCTCGTGCCCCAGGCCGTCATCGACCTCACCCCCGACACCCTGCCTACTGGGAGCTGCGGGCCACGTCTTCGCTGGTCACGGGGATCGAGGACGCGTTCATCAACTCCTACCGGGACGGGTCCTTCCAGTACCTGCTCATCGCAGCCGACCGGTCTGACCTCCTGCTGACCGGGAGGGCCCGCCGCGACGGAACGGGCCCTCCCGCCGCCCCGCGACGGTCCTTCGGTGCGCACAGCACGCGGGACGGGTCACGTCGCGTCCATCGAAGCCCTCGTGGGTGGGGAGGAGCCGGGTGCCGGTGCCTTCGCAGAACGTCCCGACGCACCGGCTGGCCAGCGCCCCGAAGATCTCGTCACCCGGCGCCTGGACGGAGCGCATCGCCGGTCAGGCGCCGAGGGGCAGCGGTGTGAGGAAGAGTTCGTCCTGATAGCACCACGCCCAGTCCTCGCCCTTCTCCAGCGAGCGGGCCAGCGGGTGACCGGTTTGAGCGGCGTGCGCCGCGGCGTGCTTGCCCCGTGAGCTGTCGCAGCAGCCGACGTGACCGCAGGTGAGGCAGGCACGCAGATGTACCCAGGGAGCGCCTGCCCTCACACACTCCGTGCATCCCCTGGCCGCTGGGGCGACGCTTTCCGCCGCCGCGTCCTCGTCCAGGTGACCGCAAGCACGGCCCTCCGGCCGCCCCGCGTCGAAAGCCACTCGGTATCCGGTCATGATCTGCCCATCCGGTCGGTGCATCGGTCGGCCGGCCGCAGCGGACGGCCTGGGCGGACAAGGACGCCAAGGTCCGGGCCGGGGCTGCCTCGCCGGGCAGCCCCGGCCCGGACCTGTGGGTGGGTTCCGCCTCGCTCACTTGGGAGGCATGAGCACGCTGTCTATGAGGTAGACCGTGGCATTCGCGGTCTTCACGTTGCCACAGACGATCTTCGCCGTGCCGTTGACCTTGTACGACTCGCCGGACCCCTTGGTGGTGAGCTTGCTTCCCTCAAGGGTCTTGAAGGAACCGTTCGACAGCTCGCCGGGCGCGACCTTCTCACCGACCACGTGGTACGTGAGGATCTTGGTGAGCTGGTCCTTGTTGGCCAGGACCTTGGCCAGGTCGGCCTTCGGGATCTTGTTGAACGCGTCGTTGGTCGGAGCGAAGACGGTGATGTCCTTCGCGTTGTTGAGGGTGTCGACGAGGCCGGCCTTCTTCACGGCCGTCACGAGTGTCGACAGCGCCGGGTTGTTCGACGCGGCCGTGGCGACCGGGTCCTTCGCCATGCCCGCCAGACTGCCGGACCCCTCTTTCGGAACCGAGGAGCACGCTGGTCCGAAGGTTCCGCTGCCGTCTGCGTGGGCAGCCGGCGCCAGGAGCCCGAGCGATACGGGTATCGCGACAGCGGCCGCCGCCGCGGCGGCGGCGGTACGAATCGTGCGGTGTGCGGTGGTCATGATCGATTCCTCCTCGGGGCGAGGCGGATCCTCGTGGAACCCCTGAACGGCTTTCGATGGAGACCGGCCGGGCTCCTCCCCGAAGGAGTCCGGGAGGCCGGCGCATCCTCGCGCATACCAGTAATTCGGAACGGAATCGGAAGCGGATTGGTGTCACTCCCGAAAAGGGAGGGGATCCGATCCGATCGCGCATTCCGAGGTACGGAGGAAGCGCCGCCGTGCACACCGCCGGCCGCCTCGACCACCGCGGGCCGACCGCGTCAGCCGTGGCGGTGCGCCGTTTCGGAAGCCCCGCCGAACAGGCGGCCGACTGCACGAAACGGCAGGCTGACAACAGTGGCGATGGCGCCACCGATTGAACGGAAAACGTCTGCGATTGCCTTGAGCATCTTACTTTCCTTCCGGTAATCCCCGTTGATGACCGGGTACCCTGGGCTCTGCGGTAAAACGTTCCGCGGAGGCCGCTGTCACGGACACGAGCGTGCGCTCACACTCCGTATCCAGCGATTTTGCGGATTACCGGTACGGGGTGGCGGAACCGTTGTCGAACCTGGCGCCGCTCCCCCGTAGCCGGAACCGGGTGGGGCTCAGACATTCACCCTCGGAATGCTCTCGTTCCAGGTCCGGGAAAAGACCCTGCGGTCGTCCTCGTAACCGTCCAGCGTGGCATCGATGTGGAATGCCTCGTCGTCGGACGTCAGGACCGTGCGGGTCTCCACGCGGATGTCCCAGTCCGGTCGCCTGAATCGGAGGGTCCAGGCGGACTCTCCGCTCACCGAGCCGAAGTCGTCCGCGACGGAGGTGTACTTCTCGCACGCCCGCAGCCCGACCTCGATCCCGTTCTCCTCGTACCGCTGAAGTCCGCGGTCCTTCACGATGTCGAGCGAGGACCGGTAGTCGACCAGGTTCCTCGACACGGTCCACGCCTGCTCGGGCTCGGTCAGCTGGCTCACATCCGGCGGTGTGCAGCCTTCGGGTTCACCGAAGGGCCAGGCGGACACGTCGTCCGGTTCCTCGGTGGGCCGGACCGGCAGCGTGAGGGAACTTCCACTCTCGTGGACGCTCACGAGGGCCGGTGCCGGGGCCGGCCAGACCAGCGGCCAGTACGAGGTGGAGAGCGAGAGCCGGATGCGGTGACCGGCCGGGAAGACCTGCGCGACTCCGTTGAGGGGGATGCGGACCCGGTACTTCTTGCCCGGCTCCAGTGGTTCGGGGCCTTCGTCACCTGCTCGGTGCGCGAGGTTGAGCACACCGTAGGTCACCCTGGTCGCCCGGCCGTCGGCCGCCACGTCGGACAGCCTGACGGTGATCTGTGCCGCCTCCTTCGACGAGGAGACCAGGAGTTCCACCGAGGGTGCGCCGAGGATCTCCACGCGTTCGGTCAGCGGCTGCGTCTCGAAGACGAGCGAACCGCCGTCCTCCTCACGTTGGTCGTACGGCAGGTCCGGCGGGGCGTTGTACGAAGCCCACTTTCCCGCGAACTGGCCGACCGAGAGCGGCGACTGCACCGTGTGCACCAGGCCCTCGGGTTCGGTCCCCTCCCGCGGGGCCTCCTGGCCGACGCGCACGATGGCGCGGTCGCGCAGCGGGTGCACCACCTCCTGGATGTGCGGCGAGGGCCAGCTCGGCTCCCCCACCCAGCGGCCCGGGCGCTCCTCGTAGGAGGTGGACGGCGGCACGCTCTCCTGCATCCAGGCGCGGATCATGGGGCCCTCCATCACGCCGTTGTCCGCCCCTTGAGCCAGTGGTCCCACCAGCGGACCACCTCCTGGAGGTAGCCGATGGCCGGGCCCGGTTCGCCGAGGTGCGGCAGCTTGTGCGACCAGGGGCCGATCAGGCCTTGCGGGGCACGTCGACACGGCTCAGCAGCCGGGTGACGGCATTGGAGTACCCGTCCGCCCAGCCGCTGGAGGCGAGCACCGGGCAGCGCAGGGCCTGGTAGTTCTCACTGAGCGACGCATGACGCCAGTACTCGTCGCGGTGCTGGTGGCGCAGCCATTCGAGGACCCAGGGGCTCGCCGAGTCCAGCCGTTCGTGCCACATGTCCCGCCAGCGGTCACCGACGACCGCCGGGTCGGGGGGCAGGTGGCGTAGGCGAACATGGTGCCGGCCTCGGCCAGGTTGTCGGACAGCATGGCGCCACCGACGTAGTGCATGTCGTCCGCGTACCTGTCGTCGGTGAAGGACGCGATGACGATGGCGCCCAGGCTCGGCGGTTGCCGGGCGGCGACCTGAAGGGCGGCGAACGCGCCCCAGGAGAGGCCCATCATTCCTGTGGTTCCGTCGCACCAGGGCTGCTCGGCCAGCCAGGCGAGCACCTCTTCGGCGTCGCGCTGTTCGCGTTCCAGATATTCGTCCTGCAGGACGCCTTCCGATTCACCCGTGCCTCGCAGGTCAACGCGTACGCAGGCGTAGCCGTGCCCGGCGATGTAGGGGTGGTGGATCGCGTCGCGGGTGGAGGTCAGGTCGTTCTTCCGGTACGGAATGGCTTCGAGGATCGCCGGGACCGGCTCCCGGTCCGAGGTGGTCGGGCGCCAGATCCTCGCTGACAGCCGGACCCCGTCCGACATCGTGATGATGACGTGGTCCTCTTTGCTGACCTCATGGGGAAGCTTGTCGACGTGCCGCATACCGATGTCGTGCTCCTTCCTGCTCCGGGTTCTCGTCAGGCCGTGTGCTGGTCACGGCCGCCCGGAGCGGTTTCGTCAAAAGTGAGGCCCAGGGCCGCGATGCACTTGTCGAACTTGGCTCGCAGTCCCTCCTCGTCGTCCGCCCCGGTGAAGATGTGGGCGATCTCGTAGCTGTAGCTGTCCTGCTGGGACACGGTGGAGAGCTTCTGCCCTCGGCAGGCACGACGTCGATGCGCACCCCGGGTATCTCGCGCTCGATGGC
Source organism: Streptomyces sp. RKAG290 (assembly GCF_023701695.1). GTDB lineage: Bacteria > Actinomycetota > Actinomycetes > Streptomycetales > Streptomycetaceae > Streptomyces. The sequence continues at coordinate 3,052 of NZ_JAJOZC010000015.1, read as the reverse complement.
CGCGAGCTCGTCGGGCGTCGGCACCTGGTGCACCGTCCCCTCCCCGAACCACCTGTAGTACCACTTGGCGGCCATCCGGTACGGGCCCTGCCGGCTGGCCAGCGCGGGGTCGTTGCCGAGGGCGAGACTGATCATCCGGTGATGGTTGGGGGCGCCGTCGACGTAGTCGAACAACTCCGCATGCGACTGCGAGTGCCGTGGATTGATCTCCAGCAGGCTGACGTCACCGGTCTTCGGGTCGTAGAAGTACTCGATGCTGAACGTGGCTGATTCCATGCCTATCTGCCGCATGGTCCGCTCGCTCACCTCGTGCAGCTTCTGGATCACCGGCGGCGGAAGGGTGCTCGGGTACTGGTGGCGCAGGAAGCACGGGGACCCGGGGTAGTTGATCGAGTCGAGCACTCCGTAGACGGTGACCTCCCCGTCGCACACGTAGCCCTCGACGGCCACCTGGATGCCGGTCATCGCTTCCTCGGCCAGACAGACCGTGCCTCCCACCCCGGCCATCTCCGGCGGGAGTTCCAGGAGTTCGAGTACCGAGTTGAACGGCCTTCCGACCCGGTCGATCCCCTCCCGTATCTTGTCCACGGCCGTGCGGAACTCCGCCATGTCCGATACGCCGTATGCCAGTTCCGACGAATAGGCGAGAGCGGGCTTGAGCCACATGGGGAAGTTCACGCCGTCCGGCGGCTGAGGATCCTCGCTGTGCAGGTCCACCCGTCCGAATGCCGGGTATTCGTCGATCACCTTCTGCTGTTCCAGCCGGCTCCAGTACTTGTGCTCACACTTGACGACCGATTCGAGGCTCGTGGTGCGCGTTCCGTACTCTCTGCCGAGCATCGGCACGAGCGTGCTCACGGGGAAGTCCCAATAGCCGACGATCGCGTCGATGCTGCCTTCGTGTGCGTCGAGGATCTCGCGGGCCCGACCCATCAGGTCGGCCACCGAGACCTCTCCCTCCTGCAGTTCACCGATGCTCAGCAGCGGATGGAACCGGTACGTGTCGGATTCCGGGACGGATTCCAAGGTCGGCAGATTTGCCTCGTCCAGGCCGATGACGAAAATGTTCTTCCGCTGTGCGGGCACGGCGTAGTCCTTTCGTGGGGTGCACGGCGCGTACCCGCCATAGACACTCCAAACCTGCTCAGCCGAATCAAACCGCCGACACGCGGCGGGGGTCTGACCTCCGGACGCGCCGTCAGGCGGGTGTCCCGGTGTCACGTCCCGGACGTCGGACAGGCGCAGGGGCAGCCCGGTCGAGGCCGGCGCCACGGCATCCGATTCGACGGGGCTGAGGAGAAAGCCGACGTGATCCCCCCACTCCATCCGCTGCTCGATGCGGCCGACGAACCACGCAAGGGCATCCGCCAGCACGGGCACATCACCGGGCCCGGGACTCCAGCGGACCTCGGCGAACTTGTCGATCTGGTCACCGGTCTCACCGCCGAACAGGGCCGCCAGATCTCCCTGGTGGCGCCCCAGCAGGTGCACGGCAAGAAATGACGCCCGCTCGGCCAGCGGGTACGTGTGGTTGGCCTTGGACAGCCACACCGCGAACCGGAGCGGGTCCAGCGAGCACTGCGAGGCGAAGCCGACGAGACAACCCGACCGCTCCCCGTCGGCCACGGTCGTCACCACGTACATCGGGTAGTCCAACAGGTCCGTGAAGCCATCGATATCCGCCATGACGCGTCCCTTCGCAGCGATCTCAGCCCTTGGCCGCGGACGGAACGGACGTTGGCCACCGCCCGGGCGGGGTCCGACTCCTCACACTCCGCAGGAGGGCCTCGTTCCCGTGCTCGCGCACACGGAACATGGTCGACTCCACGACGTACTCGTCGACCGTCCGCGGTTCACCCATCGCGCCAGTGTGGCCCGCCCCACCTCCGTTTTCCAGCACCGGCCGCTCCTCGTCCGGACTCGGCCTCCTGAGTCATCGCACGCATGTGCAGGCAACTCCCCCGATCGGCCCTGCGGCGGCCGGCGAGTGACAGGGTCGTGCGTCACCGGGTCACCGAGCGCGCGACCCGATGGGCGTACTCGTGGCGACGGTGCCATGTTTCGGACGTGGGCCAGGGGTAACGAGATTCGCGCGACGGCGCCGCATCACCGTGCCGTCCGGACCGTGTCTCCCTGGGCCGAGCCCGACGAGAACGAGGAGAGAACCGCCATGCCGGCAGGATCCAGTCCCAAGCGCGAGCGACAGTACGAACACGTGAAGGAGAGCGCCGAGAAGCGCGGCACGTCGGAAGGGCGTGCGAAGGAGATCGCCGCCCGCACCGTCAACAAGGAACGCGCGCGCTCCGGCGAGGCGAAGACGGCGAGCAAGACGTCGACACGCGACCCGAAATCTGCCTCGCAGCGGGGCGGGGAGCGCTCGCACAAGGGTGCGCAGGGCCGCACCAGGGGCCAGCTGTACGAAGAGGCCAAGAAGAAGAACATCGAGGGCCGCTCCACGATGAACAAGGAACAGCTCCGCAGGGCCGTCAGCCGCTGAAGCAGCGCGGTGCCCGCCGGCCCCGGGGCCGACTCGCCGCTGCGGGCCGGCAGCGCCCCGCGTCCCGAGCTTCGGCGGCCGCGGCCTTACGGAGGGAGTCTCACCATGATCGGGAGCCGTGGGGAGAAGGGTGAGCGCGCCGGACATGCGGCCGGTCGGAACGAAACGCCCGAAGAGAGGGCGGACCGGCGATGGAACGACCTGCTCCAGGAACTCCGGGTGGCGCAGACCGGCGTGCAGATCCTCTTCGGCTTTCTGCTCGCGGTGGTCTTCCAGCCGCGATTCGCGGCTCTCTCGGACACGGACCGGAACATTTACGTGGTCACCGTACTGCTGGGGTCCGTCACCGCGGCCGCGCTGATCGGCCCCGTCTCCTACCACCGTCTTCTCACCGGCCACCATCTCAAGCCCCAGACGGTGGTCTGGGCGTCACGCCTCACCCTGCTCGGGCTCGTGCTGCTGTTCTGCACGATGTGTTCGGCGCTGCTGCTGATTCTGCGCGTCGCGCTGCACAACACCCTGGCCCTGTGGCTGGTGGGCGGAGTGGCCCTGTGG
>NZ_JAJOZC010000011.1 GCF_023701695.1 Streptomyces sp. RKAG290 | reverse complement strand
GGTCCGGTTGTAGTCGACACTCCTGACCGTGAGCGTGCCGTCGGACCCTGTGGTCAGGGCGCCGTTCCACACACTGCTGACCTTGGCGCCCGCGCCCGGCGTCCACTTCACGGCCCAGCCCTCACGCGCCGTCGTGCCATGGTTCATGACCTCGACAGAACCTGGAAGCCGCCGCTCCATGAGTTGGTCACGCTGTAGACGGCCATGCAGCCGGAGTGCGGCTCGGTGGGTGTGGGGTCCGGTGTCGGGGTCGGGTCCGGCGTCGGAGTGCTGCCTGACCCGCGGATGCCGGTCACTTCACCATTACCACGTCGAAGACGACGTCGGAGCAGGAGAAGAAGTTCTCCTGGCTGTCCGAGCGGACCCACTGGACGAACATCACCGCGTCACCCGAGCGGCCCGAGGGCAGGGCCAGATCCCAGTAGTAGTGGCCGCCGTCCGTGCCCGGCGAGCCGGTCTGCGGCGGGTTGGTGACGGTCTCGACGAGCTCCAGGTCGTCCCAGCCCAGTTCGGTGGAGGGCGCGTATCCGGGCTTGGACAGGTACACCCGGAACGAGCCCGGGTGCGCCGCCCAGTTGCTGTGCTTGACCTGGATCGTGTTCCCGGAGGTCAGGTGTGTCCGGGGCCAGTCGGCGCGGGCGGCGTTGTATCCGGTGAAGTTGTACGGCGACCGGTCACCGGCGCTGCACAGCTTTCCGTCCGGGACGTAACCCGCGCCTCGCCCGCCCGCGTTGGAGTCGAGGACCGCGAACCAGTTGTACAGCGCGTTCGCACCGCTCTCGCTGAGCGCGGCCTTGCAGGCCGGGTTGGTCGGGTCCAGAGCGCCGGTGCTGGTCTTGGCGTCCAGCATGCAGAGGTAGGTGCGCGACCCCGGCGTCATCGTCACGCCGTGCGCCTGCGCATCGCCCTGGCCGAGCAGCGTCAGGGCCAACCCGCTGAGGAGCGTCGCGAGCACCGTTGCCAGGGAGGCAAGTTGCTTCTTGCGTCGAGTCATGGTGTCTCCTGTGCCTGTGTGGGTTGTCTTCACTGAGCAGGCCGCGCGCGGTACGCGGGCCATGCGGCCCCGCGCGCTTGCGGGGCCTCTCCGGGAGGAATGAGCGGTTAGGCGATCAGGGGAATCGGGAGCACTGAGTGGGAGCGCTCCCACTCGATGGTTCGTAGGGGACTGTAGGAGTGTTGCGTGTCCCTGACAACCCATCGGAATGAAATGCGTCGGCCGGATTTTCCCGCGGGGGCCACGGTTCAGGGGCCGCTGAGGATGCCCCCGCCACCCGCCTCAAGTGCGCCCAGTAAGGAGCTTGACCGGCAATCCGCCACCACCCGCGGCTACGACGTGCGGTAACCACGGTCAGGCGGGGCGGTCTCCCGCAGCGGGGGACCACCCCGCCGTACAGCGAGGGCCTGGGGCTCTAGGGCGTGTTTTGAAAGTCCCGCCTGCCCGGCGGCGCCTGGCACGCACGCTCGCGGCGTTGCGGAAATGCCCTAGTAGCTCCGCTACGAGGCCACTTCCGCGCCTTGCGATCGCACGCACCAGGCGCCGCCGGGCCCGCCCTTCGGGCGGACGACGCTACTTTCAAAACACGCCCTAGCTGTATTGACCCGGAGCGTTGTTCACTCGGCTGATCGGGGGCTGGCCTCCGAGTGCGGTGTGGCAGCGGTGGTGGTTGTAGGTGTGGAGGAAGTCTGCCAGGGCTTGAGTTCGTTCGGTGTTGGTGGTGTACGGCCGTAGGTAGGCCCACTCGTCCAGCAGGGTGCGGTTGAAGCGCTCGACTTTGCCGTTGGTCTGCGGTCGGTAGGGCCTGATCTTCTTGTGGGTGATGCCGGCCGCGGCCAGGGTCTGGGTGAAGAGCCTGGATTTGTAGCAGGAGCCGTTGTCGGTCAGGACGCGTTCGACGGTGATGCCGTGGGCGGTGAAGAACGCTTGGGCCCGTTGCCAGAATCCGGCTGCGGTTTCCTGCCTTTCGTTGGTGAGGACTTCGCTGTAGGCGAGGCGGGAGTTGTCGTCGACGGCGGAGTGGATGTAGCTGTAGCCGATCACTGGTTTGCAGCTCTTGCGCTGGTCGGTGGTGGCCTGGCGGTTGTGGTCGCCGGCTGTGCGGCCGACGGTGCGCCAGCCGCCGCCGTCGGGGATGTTGCCGAGTTTCTTGATGTCGACGTGGACCAGCTCGCCGGGGCGGTCGCGCTCGTAGCGGCGGATCGGCTCTCCGGTCGGCCGGTCCAGCCAGGCCAGCCGGTTCAGGCCGTGGCGAGTAAGGATCCGGTGGACTGTGGAGGCGGGCAGCCCCAGAATCGGGCCGATGCGGGCCGGGCCGAGTTTGCGGGCCTGCCGCAGATCACAGACGGCGGCTTCCGTGTCGGAGGCCGTGCGGTGCGGCGTCGAGTGCGGCCGGCTGGAGCGGTCGTGAAGGCCGGCGTCGCCCTCGACCCGCCACCTGCGGACCCATTTATGGGCGGTAGGCCGCGATATGCCCACCTCCGCGGCGATGTGGGCGACCGGGCGGCCCGCGAGGACTCGTTCGACCAGGATCCGCCTGCCGTGAACGGTCAGCCGGGCATTACGGTGGGACACGAAGACCTCCGTGTGGTGCAGTCCTAGACAGCTCCACCACATCGGAGGTCTTCGTCATGTTCAAGACCTGCCGAGTGTCAACAACGCTCGTGATCAATACACCTAGCACCCTCTATTCCACGACGATCTCTCGCTTGAGGATCTTTCCCGTAGCTCCTTTCGGGAGCGCGTCGGTGAAGGTGACGATCCGCGGGTACTTGTAGGCAGCCACCCGCGCCTTGACGTGGTCGCGGATCTCCTCGGCTGTGATCTGGGAGCCGTCCCGCACAGTGACGACGGCGGCTATCTCCTCGCCGTGGATCTCGTGCGGCACGCCGACGACCGCGGCTTCCGCAATGGCCGGGTGTTCGTAGAGGACTTCTTCGATCTCGCGCGGATAGACGTTGTATCCGCCGCGGATGATGAGGTCCTTCTTCCGGTCGACGATGAAGTAGTAGCCGTCGTCGTCGACCCGCGCGAGATCACCGGTGTGGAACCAACCGTCCCGGACAGCTTCCGCAGTGTCGTGCGGACGGTTCCAGTACCGCTTCATCACGTTCTCGCCGCGGATCGCGATCTCACCCACCTCGCCAGGGCCCACCGGGGTGCCGTCGTCGGCCATGAGTGTGAGTTCGACGCCGTGGATCGGGACACCGATCGAGCCGGCCTTGCGGGGCCGGTCCGCAGGATTGAACGAAGCGACCGGCGACGTCTCCGAGAGGCCGTAGCCCTCCAGTACCGTGACGGCGAATTCCCGTTCGAAGCTGTGCAGTACCTCGACCGGTAGAGAGGCGCCACCGGAAACTGCCAGTCGCAGGTGTGAGAGCGCGTGCCCGTCGGGAACCCTGTTGCTGAGCAGCGCCGAGTACATCGTGGGGACGCCCAGGAAGATCGTGGCCCGTCCCTCCGCATGATCTCCAGCGCCTCGGCCGGATCGAAGCGTGGCATCAAGGTCAGGGTGGCGCCCGCAGCGACGGCGGCGTTGAGGGCGCAGGTCTGTCCGAAGGCGTGGAACAGCGGCAGGCCCCCGAACAGCACGTCGGCGGGGCCGACGTGGAGCAGCGTCCCGGCCGTGGTGGCCGCGTTGGTCATCAGGTTGCGGTGGGTCAGTTCGGCACCTTTGGGGTTCCCGTTGTGCTGATGTGTAGAGGATCACGGCGGTGTCGTCCGCCGCCGACCGGCGACCCGTTGCATGGGTTCGCAACCCTGAACCACGGTGTCGAACGTCGCCGTGTCGGTGACCAGGTAGTCGACTTCGGCCTCTGTCGCGGCTGTCGCCACCTCCTGCGAGGCGTGAGGCGATGTCACCACGATCCGGGATCCGGAATCCCTGAGGGCGAAGGCGACTTCACGGGACTTCGACAGCGGGTTCATCGGCACGACCACGCCACCGCAGCGGAGGATGCCGTAGTACGCCACCGGGAAACAACTGATGTTGGGCATGATCAGCGCGACACGATCGCCCGGTTCTACTCCTCTGCCTCGCAGCAGTGTGGCGAACCGGGCGCTCGCGTCGTCGAGCTGTGCGTAGGTGAGCGCGATGTCACCCTGGCGGACTGCGACGCGGTCGCCGCCCGACCGGGCGGACTTCGTCAGGAGTGAAGCGAGGTTGTCCATGGGGCCCTGTTCGGACTGGATTGGTGGGGTGCAGGTGTGACGGTCACCGGCAGGGACGGAAGCCGCGGAGACGTGCGGAATTCTGTGTCGCGATGACGTCGCGAGGGGAAACCCCGCCGCGTCCCTGCCCGCGGCCAGCCACAGCCGTAGGACGTGGCGCCTCAGATCGGGCTCGGCGAAGTCCTCGTACCCGGTACGGGAATGAAGAACGGTGTGGTCGTTCACGCACAGCAGGTCGCCGGCCTCGAAGTCGACATCGAGCCGGAACTCCGCGGACTCCGCCAGTGCGTCGACGAGGTCGAACAACTCCAGATCTTTCGGGTCAAGACGGGAACGTCCGGGAAGCGCTGCGCGGATTCGAGATAGCAGCGGTTGTAGCGCATGCTGAGCCCGCTCCGGCTCCAGGACGCGAGCGGGAGCGCCGCGTACGGGAGGTCACCGGGGGCCTGCTCCTCCCGGAGATCGAAGAAATGGTGCGGTACAGCCGCTCGACCAGATCCGGCCGCCGCTCCATGACGGCGTTGTGGACCGCTGCCGAGCTGACGAGGGCGTTCTGCGCGCCGGAGCGGGCCGCTCGCAGGCACAGCAGTCCGAGGGCGTCGCAGCCGTCGCTGTGAAACGGCAGACTCTCGCGGTCTGATATCCGCGCGTCGCCGGGTCGGTGAGGCTTCGGCCGGTGTCCCGGGCGTGGCCGAGCATGTGACCCGACGCGTTCTGTGAGACCGGCGTACCCAGATGGCGGCCCACTCCCCAGAAGACGGTGCCGGCCGCGGCCTGGTTGTACCGCTCGACCGGAATGCCCTTGACCAGTACGAAGCCCCGTCCGTTCTCCAGTACGTCGGCGATGTGCTCCAGCTCTCCAGCCAGCGTGGGCAGCGGAAAGTCACCGGAAGTGATCTTGAGCAGCGGAATGCTGCGCTCCTGCACCGCGCGCAGGGCCGCGTCGAGTTCGTCGATCTGCGCAGAGGAGAGCCGTAGGACCCATTCCCCGAGTCGGCCTGCTCCGGTCCCTTCCACACGGCCGGCCCGGTATGGAGCCGCCGCGGTATGTCGGTCTCGCTCGTCATGGTGGCCTCCCTTGCTCTCTGTTCCTTCGCGAAGGAATTCCGACCGTCCGGGTCGCCGCATCCAGGCGGAGAGCGCCGCCGCGGTGGTGCAACGCTAGGTCACGACGAGAGCCGATACTTGACTTGACGTGACATCTCGCTTATCACTTGGGGACTCAGCCCCCTGGAGTGCGTCATGAAGCCACTTGTCCGCAACGCAGCGCTGAACAGCTATGTCGAGGTCAGCCAGTCCCTCGGTATCGATCCGCGGGCCTTGATGAAGCGCGTGGGCCTGGACCCCGTCGGCCTCGCGGTTCAGGACGATGGATTCCCGGCGCGGCGGTCGTCCAGTTGCTGGAACTCTCTGCTGAGGCCTCACACCGAGCGGACTTCGGCCTGCTCCTCGCCGAGCGGCGCCGCTTTTCCAATCTCGGCCCGATCAGTCTGGTCCTGCGCGACGAGCCAGATGTCCGCAGTGCCCTCGAACTCCTCGTCCGGCACGAGTACATGTACAACGAGATGCTTCACAGCCGGCTCTCCGAGGCGCGTGGCCTGGCCACCCTCAGGGTGAGTCTCGAAGTGGGTGAGGCCATGTCCACCCGCCAGGCGACCGAGCTGGCCGTGGGTGCCTTCCACGGGGTGCTCCGCAGCTTTCTGGGGGACCGGTGGCAGCCGCTGTCCGTGTGCTTCGCGCACGACGCGCCGGCGGATTCCGGCACCCACCGGCGTCTCTTCGGCCCGTGGTGGAGTTCGGCCGGGAGTTCAACGGAATCGTCTTCTACGCCAGCGAACTCAAGGCTCCCAACCCCATGTCGGACCCGCTGCTGCGGACGTACGCCCGGCAGTACTTCGAGTCCATCGCGATGTCCAGGGACACCACCGTGCTGGACCGCGTGAGTGAGCTGATCGAAGTCCTGCTGCCCACCGGGCGCTGTTCGATCGAGCAGGTCGCGGACAGCCTCGGCATGACCGGAGGACCGTGCACCGCCACCTGGCGGCTTCGGGCGAGACCTTCTCCTCGGTTCTCAACACGACACGCATCCAGCTCGCGGAACAACTCGTCGCGAACCCCCGCCGATCGTTCACGGAGATCGCCGGTCTGCTGGGTTTCTCCGCACCGAGCGCCTTCTCGCGCTGGTTCCGCGAGCGGTTCGGCTGCACCCCGAGGGACTGGCGGGTCCGCGGGACCGCGCAGCGGCGCTCGGGCGAGGAATGACCAGAAGCGACCGGGCGCGAACCCGGGTCTGTGTCCCCAAGCGATAAGTCTTCTGTCACCTTCGGTCAAGCGCGTGCCCGTAACCCGCGCTTAACGTGGGGTCCACCGCAAGGGACATGGTCGGCCCACGAGGACGAGCAGGAAGCCCTGCCCGATGCCGCGTGACCCCTCCAGTACCGCCGCCGATCGCATCCGAACGACCGCGCGAACCGGGAATCCCTTCCGCACCTTCGCGTCCGTTCCTCGCCTGCCCTTCCGGAACCACAGGCAGCGCTGCGGGCAGCGAGTGAAGCCCCACCGACAGAAGTCCCGTCCACAAAGGAGATGGACCGTGCATTTCTTCGACGACTCCCTGTATCCGGAGAACCAGGAGAAGCTGGTCATCCAGGCCGCGCCCTACGGGCCGGAGTGGCTGCCCGGTGACGCGACGACCTTCCCCTCACCATGGACGAGCACGTGCAGGCGGCCGTCGATTGCTACAACGCCGGCGCCACGGTGCTGCACATCCATGTACGCGAGCTGGACGGCCACGGCTCCAAGCGAATCTCCATGTTCAACGAGCTGATGGCTCGGCTGCGCGAGGCCGTGCCGGACATGGTCCTGCAGATCGGCGGATCCATATCCTTCGCCCCCGAGGACGAGGGGGGCGACGCCAAGTGGCTCAGCTACGACACCCGCCACATGCTGGCCGAGATCACCCCCGGCCGGACCAGGTGACGATCGCGATCAACACCAATCAGATGAACATCGTCGAGCTCTTCGACGACGAGGACATCGAGGGCACCTCGATCGCCAGCCGGGGTACTACCAGGCCTACCGGACATGGTGGTCGAGGCCGGGCCGGACTTCTACCTCGAACATCTCGAGCGGCTCCGGGCCAAGGACGTCCAGCCGCACTTCCAGCTCGCCAACCTGGCACAGCTGGAGACCGTGGAACGGCTGATCCGCAAGGGCGTCTACAGCGGACCCCTGGTGCTGAACTACGTGGCCATCGGTGGCGGGTTCGCCGGGCGGCACCCTGCCGACCTGGTCGAGTTCATCCGCCGCGTCCCGGACGGCGCCGTACTCACCATCGAGGCCTCCATGCGCGCGGTGGCACCGATGAACGCGGTCGGCATCGCTCTGGGTGCGCACGTGCGGGTGGGTAACGAGGACAACCTGTGGCAGCGCAAGGGCGAGCGGATGTCGTCCGTCGAGCAGGTCGAGCAGATGGTCCGGATCGCCGATGCGCTGGGCCGCGAGGTCGCCACCGGGCAGGACGCCAAGCGGATCTACCGCATCGGCGAATGGTACGCGGACGCCGACGAGACCTCGCCCGGCTCGGCATGGTGCCCACCGCGCCCCGGACAGCGCGGCTCCATGCTCCGCGACGTCACGAACTGACCCGGCTCCCACGGGCGGCGGCCGGAGGCCCCTGCCGCCGCCCCACACCACCCCATCAAGCCTGCACACGAGCAACGGAGCACGTCATGGCATACGCCATTCGCTTCCATGAAACCGGTGGCCCCGACGTCATGAAGTGGGAAGAGGTTGCAGCCGGTGATCCCGGCCCGGGCGAGGTACGGATCCGGCACGTCGCCGTCGGACTCAACTTCGCCGACACCTACTTCCGCACCGGCC
>NZ_JAJOZC010000010.1 GCF_023701695.1 Streptomyces sp. RKAG290 | reverse complement strand
CGACCAGTTCGGCGGCGAGGAATGCCCCGGGGTCGTGGTCGAGCTCGTGCGCTCCGGCCGCATCGGCGAGGACCGTGTCGACACCTCCGTACGTCGCCTGCTGCGCGAGAAGTTCGCGCTCGGACTCTTCGACAACCCGTACGTGGACCCCGGCCTGGCGCAGGAGATCGTCGGCGCCGGCGAGTTCCGTGCCGCCGGTGAGGCCGCCCAGCGCCGTTCGCTGACCGTCCTGGTGAATCGCGACCGGACGCTCCCGGTCACCGAGGTGCGTCCGAAGCTGTACGTCGAGGGCGTCGACGCCGAAGTCGCGGCGCGCTACGGAGACGTGGTCGGGACCCTGCCGACGCGGACCTCGCCGTGCTCCGGCTACGGACGCCGTACGAACAGCGGGACAACCGCTTCGAGTCACTGTTCCACTCGGGGCGGCTGGACTTCACCGACGAGGAGCTCAAGCCGGTCCTGCGGCTGCTGGACACCGTGCCGACCCTCGTGTGCCTCAACCTCGAAAGGCCCGCCGTGGTGCCCGAGATCGCCGGACGCGCCGCCGCGCTCATCGCCGACTACGGCGCCGGCGACTCGGCGCTGCTGGACGTCGCCTTCGGCCGCGCCCGTGCGGAGGGACGGCTGCCGTTCGAGATGCCCCGCTCGATGACCGCGGTCCAGGAGTCCCGCCCTGACGTGCCGCACGACACCGCCGACCCGCTCTTCCCGTACGGGGCCGGCCTGGACGTCCGACCGCCCGGCCGCCCCACCCAGCCACCGGAGCGGGGCGCCACCTGACGCGGCGCCCGCTCCCGGTCCCCGCCCACCTGCGTCGCCGTCCACCGTGAAGGAATCCACTCATGGCCTCCACCTCGCGCAAACTCACCGTCGTCGCCGCTGTGACCGGTGCCCTTCTGTCGACCCTCGGCGTGGCCGCCGCGGCCGGCAGCACCCCTCGCCCCCGGCCCCGAAGGAACACGCCGGCCCTTCCCGGCGCTGGCCGGCCTGCGCGTTCTGCTGTCCAACGACGACTCCATGCAGGCGGCCAGGACCTCCCACTCCGACGGCCTCGGCCTGTACGAGATCCGCAAGGCGCTGTGCGGCGCCGGGGCCGACGTCGTCGTCATGGCGCCCTGGCAGGTGCAGTCCGGCAAGGGACCGCCGTCACCAACGGCGGCACACTGACACTCGCCCGGCGCACCCGCATGCCCGCGGCTACGAGAACGACTGTGCCGGCACCCGGTCCGGTTCCCCCGTCTACGGATCTGCCTCTCCGACGGCCCCTGCGCCGCCGACAGCGCGAGCGCCACCCCGGCGGACACCGTGAAGTTCGCCCTGCGCGCCGGTCTCGCCGCGAAGGCGGGCTGGCCGGAAGGCCCCGACCTGGTGGTGACCGGCATCAACTCCGGACCCAACGTCAGCGCCCAGGTCAACGACTCGGGCACGGTCGGTGCCGCCGTCGCCGCGATCGACCAAGGTCCCCGCAGTCGCCCTCTCCTCCTCGGGCGACGCCTCCCAGTCGTACTTCCCGCTCGTCAACTACCGTGCGCACGCCCGCTTCGCCGCCGCCCTCCTCGCCGGGATGCGCGGCCGCGACCTGTTCACCGACCGCTTCGCGGTGAAGGTCGACTACCCGGACGTCAGCACCGGCCGGCGGCGAAGCCCCGGCGTGGACGAGCATCGGCCACGGCCAGGTCGTCTGGCACGCCTACCGGCCCAGGCCGCAGGCCGGCACGGACAGCTACGACATCACCTTCGGCGTGTGCGCAACACCCCGGCGACCCGTGCACCGAGACCCTCAGGAACGCCGACTCCACCGCCTTGCTGCAACAGGGCCACATCACCGTCTCCCCGGTCACCGCCGACCGCACGTACGGCGTCAGGACCGGCGACACGAGGGAGCTCAACCGGCTGAAGCACTACGTCACCCACGACGCCCCGCGCTCCTGATCCGACACCTCAGGGAGATCCTCATGCCGCACCACCCCACCACGTCACCCTCACCGTTGCCACACCCCACGGCCCCGTGCGCGGTGAACGCCACGCCACCGGCGTACGTTTCCTCGGCCTCCCCTACGCGCAACCGCCTGTCGGCAGCCTCCGCTTCGCCGCACCCGTGCCGCCCGAACCGTGGACCGACGTCCTCGATGCCACGTCCTACGGCCCGACCGCACAGCGCCGGACGTTCGCCGAGGTCACCACGATCCCCGAGCCGACCGTCCCCGGCGCGGCCACCCTGAACCTCAACGTCTTCACCCCCGACCCCTCGTCCACCGCCGGCCTGCCGGTCCTCGTTGGATTCACGGCGGCGGCTTCGTCGCCGGATCGGCCGCGAGCCCGTGGTACGACGGCCGGTCCTTCAACCGGGACGGCATCGTTCTGGTCTCCCTCGGCTACCGGCTCGGCATCGAGGGTTTCCTCCAGCTGCCCGACGCGCCCGACAACCGGGGCGTCCGTGACTGGATCGCGGCCCTGGAGTGGGTGCGCGACAGCATCGCGTGCTTCGGCGGCGACCCCGCAAAGGTGACCGTCGCCGGCCAGTCGGCGGGCGGCGGGCGGTCCAGACGCTGCTCGCCACGCCTGCCGCCCAGGGCCTGTTCCGGGCAGCGATCTCCGTATCCGGGGCCGTGATGGAGCCGCAGGGCCGGGGTACGGCCGAGGCCGTCAGCGCGCTGTTCACCGAGCGCACCGGCGTCCTCGCCACCGCGGGCGCGCTCCAGCACCTGACCGACGCCGAACTCCTCGCCCACCAGGACCGGCTCACCGCCCCGGCACCCGGGGCCGGCGGCTGCCCATGCTCGCCCTCGCCCCTTCGCCGACGGCGAGCTCATCCCGCGGCCGGTGCGCGAAGCGCTCACCGCCGGGGACGCGGGTGCGGGCATCCCGCTGATGGCCGGCTTCACGGCACACGAGTTCAACGGCATGCCGCAGCCCGGCCTCACGGCCGCCGACGTGCGCAGCACGCTCGCCGCCTTCGGGCTCGACGAAAAGCGCACCCAGATCTTTCTGGACACGCACGCCCCGTACGCGCACGAGCCGGCTCGCCTGTTGGGCCAGGCGGTCACCGACACGACCTTCCGCGCGCCCACACTGGCCGTCGCCGACGCCCGAGCACGGCGCGAAAGGCCCACCTGGCTCTACGAGTTCACACGCCCACCACGGCGCCGGGCTTCGCCGGCATGGCGTGCCACTGCGCGGACCTGCCCTTCGCGTTCGACCTCCTCGACGCCGAAGGCGTCACCGCCGCCCTGGGCGAGAACCCACCACAACACCTGGCCGACGCGATGCACGCGGCC
>NZ_JAJOZC010000009.1 GCF_023701695.1 Streptomyces sp. RKAG290 | reverse complement strand
TTCGTCCATGAGGTCCTCCCAGAGATGCGGGCCGCCCTCCTCCAAGAGGCGAGCGCGGACCCTGAGTTCGGGTGTGTCAGGCGGTGCCGCATGCCCCAGGAGCCGAGCGCGACCATGACAGGCACGGTCTGGATGCCCGCTTCCGTGAGGCTGTAGGTCGCTCGACGCCCTCGTTGGGCCTGCTCCTGCGTGAGGAGACCGCCGGCGACGAGGGCCTTGAGGCGGCTGCTGAGGATGTTCGAGGCGATGCCCTCCTCGGAATGACTGAGCAGCCCGCGGAAGTGCCGGCGCCCGCCGAAGATCACGTCGCGCAGGACGATGAGGCTCCACTGGTCACCGAGTGCCTCCACCGCCGCGTTGATCGCGCATCCGGACCGCGGTTCGTCTCGCATGCCCACCTCCACTGATTGCATACTGCCATCACCGAGTCTAGGCTCACTCATGGCTAGTGATTGCATTTCGCAATCACATCGCTTCGACGGCAGGAGTCCGTGCCATGTCCCGCGTCAGGGTCCACAACTTCTCCATCTCCATCGACGGATTCGCCACCGGTGACGAGCAGAGTCTCGACGCCCCGTTCGGCCACGCCGGCACGAGACTCCACGAGTGGTTCTTCCCGACCAGGACCTTCCAGCAGATGCTGGGCAAGCCGGACGGGAGTCACGGGGTCGATGACGCCATCGCCGGCACCTGGGACGTCGGCATCGGTGCGGAGATTATGGGCCGCAACAAATTCGGCCCCCAGCGCGGGCCATGGGAGAACGACGACTGGAACGGCTGGTGGGGGCCCAACCCTCCTTCCACACCCCGGTGTTCGTACTGACCCACCACCCCCGGCCCTCGGTGCAGATGGAGGGCGGCACCACATTCCACTTCATCGACGCCACGCCGCAGGAAGCACTCCGTCAGGCACGCGAGGCCGCAGGCGACCTGGACGTGCGGATCGGTGGCGGGCCGACCACGATCCGCGAGTTCCTCGCCGAAGACCTCATCGATCATCTGCACATCGCCGTCGTCCCGATCGTCCTGGGCCGTGGCGAGCGCCTGTGGGACGGACTCGAAGGACTCGAGCAGCGCTTCCAGGCCGAGTCCGTGACAACCCCCAGCGGCGTCACGCACATGACCTCACCCGGCCGTAACAGCCGCTCGCACAGGCAGCAATCGGCATGCACGCAGTCCGCGGAGGAAGCCCCGGCGGAGCCCGCGACGACTTCGAAACGATGATCGCTCAGCTTGCCGCCGCGATGACCCCAAACGTACGGCCCGTCGCTGCCTGAGCACCGCGCTCTCCGACGCCGAGGACTCCGGCCACAAGCCCACTTCACTCCCGGAGGAGGCCGCCGAACTCCAAGAACTCGACACCGCCAGGGCCCCCGCCCAGGTCATGATCTGGCGTCTCAAACTCCTCGGCCGCCACCCCGCCCCCAACACCCCGCGCCAAGGCCGCCCGCAGCCGCAGCACTACACCCACCGGGCCCGCGCCCGTCACCACGCAGCCCCGAACAATCAAGGGCCTGGCCATTCCCCCGGGCCCGAGCCGACGTGCACGCTGACGCAAAGGGCCGCTGGCCATCCACTCTTGCTGGATGGCCCCCAGCGTTCCTCTGCCTGGCCGAGAACGGCCACCCACCGAGCCAGGCCACAGTGCCGACCGGCAGTGACTCCGGTTCAGTTGAGCAGGTCCAGCACCGGCACGGCCGGCGAACACCTCGCCCTCTCAGCCCAAGGCCGAGAGGGCGCCCAGGTTGGTCAGTGAAGAGGCCAGGTTGCCTAGCCGGTGCAGGTGGCCCCTGAAACCACAAGGAATGTGCACGGTGCGTGACATTTTAGATACATATAGTTATATTCCGGGATGCTGGGGCTCGGCGGTTGCGCCGGAAGGGAAGGTCGCTGCCGTGGCATCAGTCCCTGCTCCGGACAAGCGCATCGCGCTGATGCCTCATCGGAGGAAGTGCACCTGCACCTGCGGCGGGGGGCGTCGGCAAAGCTAGAGCAAGAGGCGGGGAATGACGGTGGCCTGGTATGCCCGACGGTTGGTGTCGCGCGCCGCGGCAGTGATCCTGGTGATCAGCGTGACGGCCGTCGCGATGGTCGAATCCGCCCGAGCGCCTCCGCAGCGGGGACGTTGCTGTTCAACCAGCCGTTCCACGACAACACGGTGGACGGCACCGCGGGATCGGTGTCGCTGCCCGCAGCACCGACCGGGGTCAACGCCGCCTGCCTGACGGCCGCTGGCAACGCCACCGCCAACCCGCTGGCCAGCTGCCCGAGCGCGACGGATGCGCAAGGTTCGGGCACGCTCCGGCTCACCTCGAATGCGATGACCCAGGAAGGTGGCGTGTTCGCCGCGGCGAGCGTCCCCACCTCGCAGGGCCTGGACGTGACCTTCAACTCCTACCAGTACGGGGGAACAACGCGGACGGGATGGCGTTCGTGCTGGCCGCGGTCGACCCCGCCGATCCGCAGACGCCGACGGTCATGGGGCAGTCCGGCGGTGCGCTCGGCTACTCGGCGAAGAACTTCACCAGCACCGGCCTGAGCCACGGTTACCTGGGCATCGGCCTCGACGTGTTCGGCAACTTCAGCAACAAGTACGAGGGAACGGGCTGCACCGACCCGGCAAACATTGCGCAGGTCATGCCCGGCGAGGTCGTGGTGCGCGGTCCGGGGAACGGCACCGTCGGGTACTGCGCGCTGCAGAGCAGCGCGCCGACGGCGACCGCTCAGAAGCTGATCCTGCGGGCCGCCACCCGGACGGCGTCGCGGTACCCGTCGAGGTGGTTTTCAATCCGTCCTCGTCACCGGTGACCACGGCATCCGGGCTGGTGTGCCCGCCGGCAGCTACAACGTCACCTTCACACCCGTGGGCGGGACGGCCAGAAGCCTGGTGGGCCCGCTGCCTGTGGTGCCGGCTGGGATGTACCCGGCGAGCTGGGTCAGCGCTTCCGGGATCCCGAAACAGCTGGCCTTCGGCTGGGTGGGCTCCACCGGCTCGGTGACCGACTACCACGAGATCGACAACGCGGTGGTCAGCACCCTCAACCCGGTCCCGATGCTCGCCGTCTCCCAGAGGAGCTATGCGGCGCGACACTGACGCCGGGCAACCCGGTCACCTACACGGTCACCGCCAGTTCCTCGGGCGCGGCGGAGAACCTTCCGGTGACGGTGACCGAGACCCTCCCCGCCGGAGTCGTCCCGGTCGTCGCCTCGGGCCCGGGGTGGGTGTGCGAGCCGCCGAGCGGACAGCAGGTGTCGTGCACGAACAGCACAAGACCATTCACCAGCGGCACGATCACGGTCAACGGAGTCGTCACCTCCAGCAGCGTCACCCCGGCCCTCATCCAGACCTCCAGCACCGTAGTCGCATCCTCCGGCGACGCCAGCCCGCGACCTCGTCGACCGCACCCGCCGGCACGGTGCCCGCCCCGCCGGTCGTCACCGCGGTCACCCCAACCAACGGCCCCTCCGGCGGCGACAACGGCGTCACGGTCAGCGGCGTCAATCTCAGCGGAGCGACGGCCATCGAGATCGGCACGGCCGCCGAGTTCGCCGCCGGCAAACCCGCCGCCCTCGCGTTGTGCTCCTCCCCCGCGCCGGGCTGCTTCACCGTCACCAACAGCACCAGCCTCGGCATCTCAGCCATGCCTAGCCACCCGGCGGGAGCAGTGAAGGTCGTCGTCGTCAGTCTGGGCATCTCCGACAGCGGTAGCTACACCTACAACCCGGGGCCCGCACTCAACTTCTCCGACCCGCCCGGGGCGAGATCAACACGCCCTACAGCGACCAACTGACGATGACCGGCGGAACCAGCCCGATCACCTGGTCAGTGAGCGCCGGGACCCTGCCCCCCGGTATGACACTCAACGCCACTACCGGCTGCTGTCCGGAACACCGACCAGCGCCGGCAGCTACTCCTTCACCGTCCGGGTCACCGACAGCGGCGGCCTGAGCGACACCAAGGCGGTGACCCTGATCGTCATCGCCGGGCCGACACTGACGTTCGCGGCCCCGCCGCCCGGCTGGACCCGCACCGTCTACCTCTACACACTGACCGAATCCGGCGGGACCGGCCCGTTCACCTGGTCGGTGCCCAGCGGCAGCCTGCCCCGGGCATCAGTCTCAGCCCCAGTGGGAGCCTGAGCGGCACCCCGACAGCGACAGGCACCTTCAATTTCACGGTCAAGGTGACCGACGCCAACGGCCAGAGCGCCACACAGGCCACCAGCCTGAGCGTGTCCGCAGGAGTGTCGACCACCTTCTCCGCCCTCCGGGCGCCGACGTCGGCGCCGCCTACACCTACACCCTGACGCCACCGGCGGCACCACCCCCTACACCTGGTCGGTGAACGCGGGAAGCCTGCCACCCGGTATCACCCTCACTGCCGCCGGCGTGCTGGCCGGCACCCCCACCGCCGCGGGCAGCTACTCCTTCTCGGTCAACGTGATCGACCGGAACAACGGAATCGCCACCGCCTCGATCACCCTGGTGATCTCCCCCGCCCAACACTCAACTTCCCCGCCCCGCCACCCGCACAGGTCGGCACCGCGTACAGCTACACGCTGACGGTCACCGGTGGAGCCGGCCCCTATACCTGGTCGGTGAAGACGGGCACCCTGCCCGCCGGCATCACGCTGAACGCGTCGACCGGTGTCCTGGCCGGT
>NZ_JAJOZC010000008.1 GCF_023701695.1 Streptomyces sp. RKAG290 | reverse complement strand
TGCTCGGCGGCCTGATGATGCTGGCCGCCTTCGCTCGCAGCGCCCACGACATGTACGACCCGGCCTACGGCAGCACGTCCTTCCACGGCATCGGCGGGGTCTTCCTCCTCGGCGCCGGCTCATCGTCACCGGAGTCCTGGCCCTGGCCGTCGTCCGTACCCGCTTCCACCGCTTCTTCCGCGACGCCGCACCACGGTGGCCGAACTGACCATCACCGAGGACTGAATCACCCATGCGCACACTCGCCCTCGCCGCCCTGCAGACCGTCCCCGTGCCCCACGACCTCGAAGCGAGCTGGCAGCGCTTCGCGACCAGGTCCGAACCACCCACGATCTGTTCCCTCATGTACAACTCGTCGTCTCCCCAGAGCTGTTGCTCGCTGCGGAAGGTTCCCTGCTGCAGCCGGCCGCCGGCGACTGGATGGAACAGGCCGCGGTCACGATCCCGGGCCCGCTCACCGACCGGATCTGCGCCCTGGCCGTGGAGACCGGCCTGTGGCTGATCCCGGAAGCCTCTACGAACGAGCCGAGGACGGGCGCATCTACAACACCGCCCTGGCCGTCTCACCGGACGGCGAGATAGCCGCCCGCTACCGCAAGGTCTTCCCCTGGCAACCGTACGAGAAGACAACCCCGGCCACGAGTTCACCGTCTTCGACATCCCCAGGGTCGGCCGGGTGGGCCTGGCCATCTGCTACGACGGCTCCTTCCCCGAAACCGTGCGCCAACTTGCCTGGCTGGGCGCGGAGATCGTCATCCAGCCCACCCTCACACCCACACGCGACCGGGGAGATGGAAATGGTCTGCGCCCGCGCCAACGCCTGGACCAACCAGGTGTACGTCGTCAACGTCAACGCCGGCGACCCCGCCGGGGTCGGACAGAGCACCGTCGTCGACCCGGAAGGCATCGTGCGCCAGCAGGCGGGACCCGGCGAGGAGATCCTCGTCGACGTACTCGACCTCGACACCGTCGCCCGAGTGCGCCGCTACGGCGCCGGAATCAACCGTCCATGGAGCCAGCTCGCCCGCTACGGGAAGTCGGTGAAGCTCCCGATGTACGGCGGCGAAGCAATCCACACGCCGGACTGGCGAAGGCGACACCCTGTAACGACTCCCCCGTGGAAGCCATCGCCGATGCCGGCATCTGCGGCCGCCGCACCCATCTGGCATCACCGCGGCCCTCAAGGCCCTCCGCCGGGCTCCCCGGCATCAGATCGGCGTCATAGGAGCAGGACGAACATCACCGCCATGCCTATGGCCATGGCTGCGTGGCATGCGGGTCCGGCCGCCTCGCTGCCGGTGAGTGCGGCCGCGAGTGGGGCCGGGCGGCGCACCGTCGGAGTGGTGATGCGCCCCCTGTCGAACGCCTGGGACAGCCAGAGCAGTCCCAGCCCGACCAGGGCGACGGCCAGCAGGCCGGCCGTCCACTGATCGCCCGCCCTGGACAGGGTCATGGCGCCGGCAGCGCCCGGCCGGACATGTCCATTCCCGGCATGTCAGCGGCGCTGCCATGAGCGCCGGACGCCATTGCGGACCCGTCCATCACTGCCACCATCCAGGCCATGGCCGCCATCATGACGATGTGCGGCAGGGCGGCCACGAGTCCGGCCGTACGTGAGTCCGTTTCCGAGGAGCGCGCCAGTGCGGCGATCGCGAACCACAGGGCCCCTGCCGTGAACGACGATCTGCGGGTCGGCGGGGAGGCCCATGCCCCAGGGCCAGGCCATCGCGACCATCAGCCCGCCCATGGCGGCGTGAGGACGTGACCCACGCGGTTCGCGATCGTTCGGCCCGGCGTTGCCGCCAGCAGGAGCGCGTAGAGGGCGGGGAGGGCGAAGAGCGCGGTGAGGATCCATCGCAGACCGGTTGCGGTGATCACGCGGCCACCTCCGCCCGCTCGGTGTGGCGTCGGCGTGCCGCGCCGACGATCCGGTCGACGACGAGGAAGCACAGGAGTGGCAGACCGAACAGCGGTACGTAGTAACCGATCACGGCGATCACGAGCACCGCGGGCGCGAGGAAGCTGCCCGGCAACCTCCGCCACGCCCCCGTACGGGTGCACGGCCCGGCGTGAGTCCTGCGCTGCGGGTCGGCCTGCGCAGCCACCACATGCGGTAGCCCCAGAAGATCATGCCGATGAGGGCGAGGGCGAGGAGCGCGAGCAGATCTGGTTGGCCAGGCCGAACAGGAGACCATGTGGGCATCGATGCCCCAGCTGGTCATTTGGCCAGGAAGGGGTGATCGGCCCAGTTCACCCGGTCCGTGATCTTGCCGGTGGCGGGGTCGACGGCTACCGCGTCATGACGCTCGGGCCAGGTGCGCGTGTCTCCTTCACCATGTACGTGTTTCCGGCCTCGGCCGGTGGTGTCACGTTGAGCGCGCCGCTCAGTCCGGCCGCCCGTGCCGAGGCCACCACCGCGTCGATACCCACGTCACCGACGTCCTCCGCCGGCACGGATCCGCTGCCGGAATCCGGCCCGGCGGTGTGCCCGGGCAGGGCCGTGGACAGGGCCGGGGTGGACCGGCCAGCGCCGACTGCACCCTGCCGATGCTCTCTCCGGCGTGCACGGACCAGGTCATGCCGGTGACGGACAGGCCCAGCAGGCCGACCGAGGCCAGATGCCGGCCGTAGCGTGCCAGGACATCGTGCGCCGGCGCCCCTTCGCCCCGCCCCAAGGTACGAGCACGCGCCGCAGCCGCTGACCGTGAGCGCGGCGCCGTCAGCCAGAGGGCGAAGCCGCCGAGCACCTCCACCCACAGCCAACTGGCGGCGATCTCGCTGTAGTTTGCGGCCGAACTCACCGAGGTGGAGATGGCGGTGCAGGGCGTCCACCCAGGATCGCACCGGCAGCCACCAGCCGGCGAAAGTCCGCTCCTGCCCGAGCACTTCGGCGCTGTAGGGTCCACGAATGCGGTCTGGGTGAAATCTTCGGGCAGGCCCGGCTTGTCGAAGACGACGCGGGTGCTGTCCGTGCGCCCCGGACGGGGGTCACCGACACCAGGGTGCCCTCGGGAACGGCAGCGCGTGCGGCGGCGACTTGGGCGGACAGCGCCTCGGGCTCACCATGAGGGTGACTGTCAGCTCCTGGCGGTACACCACCGCCTCGATCTGCGGCGTCGCCGTGTACAGCAGGCCGGTCACTGCCGCGACGAGCAGGAAGGGGCCGATGAGGATGCCTGCGTAGAAGTGC
>NZ_JAJOZC010000007.1 GCF_023701695.1 Streptomyces sp. RKAG290 | reverse complement strand
GCGACGCGTACGCCAAGTCCGTGAAGTGCATCGCCTTCGAGGGCCGGGTGATCGTCGTCGGCTTCGCCAGCGGCGTCGTCCCCACCCGGGCTCAACCACGCCCTGGTGAAGAACTACTCGGTCCTCGGGCTGCACTGGGGTCTGTACAACACGAAGGACCCGCAAGCCGTCCGCGACTGTCACCAGGAGCTGACCCGGCTGGCCACCGACGGCGTCATCAAGCCGCTGATCAGCGAGCGGGTGGCGATGGACGGGCAGCGGCCGCCGTGCAGCGCGTCGCCGACGGCACCAGCACCGGCCGCATCGTCGTCATCCCGTCAGGAGCCGCCCGATGACCACCCCCGACGCGGCCGCACTGCGCCGCCTCACCCGGAACTGCTCGCCGCCACCCCCCGGGTGACGCGGCCGCACTGCGCCGCCTCACCCGGAACTGCTCGCCGCCCACCCCCCGGCCACCACCGACCGCACCGACTTCCTCAAGGCGCGCTTCGACGCCGGACTCGCCTGGGTGCACTACCCGGTGGGACTGGGCGGGCTCGACGCCCCGCGCTCCCTGCAGCCCGTCGTCGACGCGGAACTCGCCGCGGCGGACGCGCCGGACAACGACCCCCGCCGCATCGGCATCGGCCTCGGCATGGCCGCCCCGACGGTCCTCGGCTACGGCACCGACGAGCAGAAGCAGCGCTTCCTGCGCCCGCTGTGGGTCGGCGAGGAGGTGTGGTGCCAGCTCTTCAGCGAGCCGGGAGCCGGCTCCGACCTGCGGCCCTCGGCACCCGCGCCGTCCGCGACGGCGAGGACTGGGTGGTCGACGGGCAGAAGGTCTGGACGTCCAGCGCCCATGTGGCCCGCTGGGCGATCCTCATCGCCCGCACCGACCCGGACGTGCCCAAGCATCGTGGCATCAGCTACTTCATCTGCGACATGACCGACCCCGGTGTCGAGGTGCGCCCGCTGCGCCAGATCACCGGCGAGCCGAGTTCAACGAGGTCTTCCTCACCGGGGTGCGCATCCCCGACAGCCGCAGGCTCGGCCCGGTCGGCGAGGGCTGGAAGGTCGCGCAGACGACGCTCATGAACGAGCGGGTCTCCATCGGCGGCGCCCGCATCCCGCGCGAGGGCGCATGATCGGCCCGGTCGCCCGTACCTGGCGCGAACGCCCCGAACTGCGCACCCACGATCTGCACCAGCGCCTGCTCACCCTCTGGGTGGAGGCCGAGGTCGCCCGGTCACCGGCGCGCGCCTGCGCCAGCAGCTCGTCGCCGGGCAGCCGGGCCCCGAAGGCTCCGGCATGAAGCTCGCCTTCGCCCGGCTCAACCAGGAGATCAGCGGCCTCGAAGTCGAACTCCTCGGTGACGAGGGGCTGTTGTACAGCGACTGGACCATGCGCCCGTCCGGAGCTCGTCGACTTCACCGGCCGCGACGCCGGCTACCGCTACCTCCGCTCCAAGGGCAACTCCATCGAGGGCGGTACGAGCGAGGTACTGCTCAACATCGTCGCCGAACGCGTGCTCGGTCTGCCCGCCGAACCGCGCAACGACAAGGACGTCGCCTGGAAGGACCTGTCCCGATGACCGCACAGACCGAAGAGAGCCAGGCGCCCGATCTGCTGTACTCGGAGGCCGAGGAAGACCTGCGAGCCGCGGTCCGCTCACTCTCGACGACCGGTGCGACGCGCCGACGGTGATCGCCCGCACCGAGTCCGACACGCCGTACGACCCGCAGCTCTGGAAGGCGCTCGCCGCCGACATCGGCGCCGCCGGACTCCTGATCCCCGAGAAGCTCGGCGGGCAGGGCGCCACCCACCGGGAAGCCGCGGTGGTCATCGAGGAACTCGGCCGCAGCGTCGCCCCCGCGCCCTATCTGACGAGCTCCGTCGTCGCCACCGAGACGCTCCTGGCGCTCGGCACGCAGGACGGACCGGTGGCCGGGCTCCTCGCCGAACTGGCCGCTGGCCGCCAGGTCGCGGTGCTGGCCGTGCCCTTCTCCGCCGCCGTCGCGGACCCTGCCACCCTGACCGGCGCCCTGGACGGCACCCTCGGGCCCATCGCCGACGCGGCCGCCGCGGATGTCCTGCTGGTGCCCACCACCGACGGTCTGTACGCCGTCGCCACGGACGCCGCCGTGTCACCGTCGAGCCCCTCGTGCCGCTCGACCTGACCCGGCCGCTGGCCACGGTCACCCTCAGCGGCGCCACCGGTACCCGCCTCGCGGACCCCGGGGCGGACAAGCAGCGATGCGCAGGGGCTGCTGGCCGGAGCCGGGCTGCTCGCCTCCGAGCAGCTCGGACTCGCCGAGTGGTGCCTGACCGAAACGGTCCGCCACACCCGAGAGCGCCATCAGTTCAACCGGCCCGTCGGCTCGTTCCAGTCGCTCAAGCACCGCATGGCGCAACTGTGGCTGGAGGTCGTCTCGGCCAGGGCCGCGGCGCGAAACGCCGCGGACGCGCTGGCCACCGGCAGCCCCGACACGCCGTTGGCCGTCGCGGTGCGCAGGCGTACTGCTCCAAGGTCGCCGTCCACGCGGCGGAGGAGTGCGTCCAGCTCCACGGCGGCATCGGCATGACCTGGGAGCACCCCGCGCACCTGTATCTGAAGCGTGCAAAGGCCGACTCGACCGCCTACGGCTCGGCAGGCCGCCACCGCGAGACCGTCGCGGAGCTGATGGAGCTGCCGGCGCCGTGACGCGGCGCCGGCCGGCGCAGCGGTGACCCGGAGCGGGGTACGAGTCGCGTACCCCCGCTCCGCCATGCGTGAGCGGCGCCGGACCACGCGCTCCTGCGGGAACCGGCGCGGGCGGAGGATCGCGAAAGACGGGCCGAACGGCGGTCGACGGGAGCGCGGCGATCGAGACAACTCTGCCATAGGCAGTCCTGTTGGGTGCGCCGGTTCCATACTCGGTCGCGTCCGTCCGTCCGGCACGCCCTTGCAACCGGGAGAATCCATGGCGTTCCCTACCCGCCGCCGCGTCGTCACCACCGCAGCCGCCACCGCGGCCGCAGGCACCCTGCTGCCCCTGCGGACTGCCGCCGCGGCCGAAACCCCCGCCGCGGCCCGGACCGTCCGAGGCCCCCGGCCGCTGTCCCGCGCGCACGCGCACAACGACTACCTGCACACCCGCCCGCTGCACGACGCGCTCGCGCACGGGTTCACCAGCGTCGAGCGGACGTCTTCCTCGTGACGGGGAACTGCTCGTCGCCCACGAGGCGACCGGTCTCGACCCGGCCCGCACCCTGTCCGCGCTCTATCTCGGCCCACTCCTGGACCGGGTCCGGGCCAACCACGGAACCGTGTTCCCCGGCGACCGGACCCCCGTACAGCTGCTGATCGACATCAAGACGGACGGGGCGGCCGCCTACCGGGAGCTCGACCCCAGCTACGGCGTCACCGGCAGATGCTCACCGCCTTCCGGCACGGCCGGGTCCGGCCCGGGGCCGTCACGCCCGTCGTCTCGGGTGACCGGACGGCCCGCGCACCGATGGAGGCCCAGCCCACCAGGTACGCGTTCTACGACGGCCGGCTGGACGACCTCGGCACCGCGGCCGCGGCCTCGTTCATCCCCCTCATCAGCAGCAGCTGGACCGAGAGCTTCAGCTGGCTG
>NZ_JAJOZC010000006.1 GCF_023701695.1 Streptomyces sp. RKAG290 | reverse complement strand
CCGGTGATGAACGAGGCGTCCGGCGAGGCGAGATGGACGATCGACCGGCCACTTCCTCGGGCCTGCCGAGCCGGCCCAGCGGGGTGTGCGCGAGTTGCCAGCAACGGAGGGCTGCCAGCTGCTGCGGGGTCACCCTGGTGGGTGCCGTCGGCGTGGAGACGCGCCGGGCGCGACCGCCACGACCGACGCCGCGCGGCGCGAGCTCGACCGCCCAGCTGCGGGTGAGCAGCCCCAGAGCGGTCTTGGTCGCCGCGTAGACGGAGCTGCCGGGCCACGCCCGCTGACCGATCGACGTACTGACGTTGACGATGACGCCGGCGGCGGCCTCCAGAAGGCAGCGCGGTCTGGGAGAGCAGTACGGGCGCGACCAGGTTGGTGGCGATCTGCGGCTCGATCATGTCTGTGGTCAGGGTGCCGAGTGCGCCGCTGCGGACCACGGCGGCGTTGTTGACCAGTACATCGAGCCGCCCGTACGTCTCCTGTGCGGTCCGGATGATCCGCTCGGGCTCCCCGGGGCCGGTGACGTCGGCCACCAGCGGCACGATCCGCTCACGCCCGGCGGCGGTCTCGTCGAGCGGTCCGCAGCGGCGCCCGACGGCGGAGTACGGTGGCTCCCTCGGCCGCGAAGGCGTGAGCGGTGGCGCGGCGATGCCGGTTCCGGCTCCGGTGACCACGACGATCCGGCCGGGTGGAGCTGCTGGGCTGCTGTTCATGCCGTCATCGTTCAACCCTGCCGCCAGTGGCAAGGTCAAGCAGCGGTGCCAAACGGGCAGAGACGGTCCGGGCAGGCACGAGAACTTGATCATTACGGTCATCCGGGCGCATCATGCGGGCACACGGGACCGTGGGCATTCAGGTATGAAACGGTCCGGTAGGGCGCGGGTCAGCAGGGAGCGCGCTTCGTCCGGTGCCGCAACGGCTGCGGGCGCCGCACCGAGCCGGGATCCGGAGAACGCAGCCATGTCATTGCCGCCACCGGGACGTGGATCGGGCGCCGTGCACCACGAGCACTGCAACAGCAGCCGATGCTGCCGGTGCCAGCAGAGGCCCTGGACGACGGCCGTCGGCCACGAACGGCTCTGCGGGCTCTGCGCCTCCTGCTGCCGGGAGTGCGGCCGGGCACCCGCCCGCCACCTGACGGGCTCGACCACGGACTGTGCGGCGACTGCCGCGGCCTGTGCGGCCGCTGCCGTGCGCCGCTCTCCGCCGACGGCGACTGCCAGTGCCGCAGATGGCAGCGGGCCGGGGCGGACCCGGTCGGCTATCTCCTGTACGCCCTTCCACAGCCCCTCATGCGGGAGTTCGGCGGCCGCTACCCGGCCGAGCTCATCGAGCTGATCCACCAGGAACTGCGCCGTCGCAGCGCCGATCAGCTGCTGGACCGGGTCGAGCGGCGGTGGCACACCCGATGGCCCACGCGCTCCAGGAGAAGGACGAGGACGGGCGCGGCGCTGGCTGCCCGGGGAGATTGCCGGGCATCTGCTGCGGCCTCGCACTGCGGCGACCCGCAGTGCGAGGACGGCCGCTGATCGCCACCGACACCCCGTGTCCGCACTGCGGGCACCCCTGCACCGCTTCGTGCCCTCCCAGGCGGACCGCAGGGGCGACCACGGACCGGGCGAGGGCCACGGCGCCGAGATCCGGCGTGAGCTGCTCGACCGGCGGACCGACCAGCGGCGCAGAGGAACCGGTTCCCGCCGGGCAACATTGCACGGCCGTGAAGCGTCCATGAAACACGGTGGATTTCCATGGACACCTCAGGACCTCGCCTAGCGTCGGGCGGCGGCGCGACCCACGCCCCGACCGAGGAGCCCGATGTCCCCGCTGTTCACGCTGTCCAGAAGTGGGCCTGCCCGTGCCCTGGCACTCGCTCTCTGCGCCACCGCACTCATGGTGTCGGGCTCGCCGGCCTCGGCGGGTGAGATCCCCCGGGCACCCGGACACCGCCTGGTGAGCGACTACGCCGGTGCGCCCGCCGCAGCCGCACCCGTTCCCGGGCAGGCCCCGCCGCAGCATCCCTTCCTCGCCCGAACGGCCGCAGCGGCATGCACGCCGACGCGGCGGGCAGCGGCACCTACCCGTACCCGGGGCCGCTCGGCCGCGACCCCGAGGTCAGCAGTGAACAGATCGCGCCACTCGGCGGCGAGTGCGCCACTGCCACCTTCGACACGGCGGGCCGGCTGATCACGGTGTGCGGCACGTTCACCGGGTTCCTGCTCAAACTCCTGGACCCGCGCACGCTCGACACCCTGGCCGAGTACGCGTTGCCGCAGCGGGCCTCGACCGTCGAGGCCATCACCCGGCTCGACTTCTCCAAGATCTTCAAGGACACCTCGGGCGGCGCCTACTTCTACCTCGACAACCAGGACCGGGTCGTTCTCGCCGACTCCCGCCAGCACATCCAGCGCATCGCGCACGAGCAGGCCGCCGACGGCAGTTGGCACTTCAGCGTCGTCGACGACTGGGACCTCACCGGACAGGTGCCGCACGACTGCGTCAGCTGGACCAACCTGTACCCCAGCGGCACCTGCGACCCCGTCACCTCCGTCATGCCCGACTGGCAGGGCGCATCTGGTGGGTGACCCGGCTCGGCAGGGTCGGCACGGTCGACCCGCAGACCTCCGCCGTCCGGTCCGTGCAACTGGCGGGGGAGGAGATCCAGAACTCCTTCTCCGTCGCCGAGGACGGCGTCTCGATCGTCACCGACCACGCCCTCTACAGCTTCAAGACCGCGGGCCGACGGGACCCCCGCGGTCCAGTGGCGTCAGACGTACGACCGGGGGACCGGCACCAAGCCCGGCTCGGTGAACCAGGGTTCGGGCACCACTCCGGACCTGTTCGGCGAGGGCCACGACTACGTCGCCATCACCGACAACGCCGACGACCGGATGAACGTCCTCGTCTACCGGCGCGCTCCCGGCGTGCCCGACGGCGAACGCCTCGTCTGCAAGGTCCCGGTCTTCGGCTCCGGAGCCTCCACCACCGACAACTCCATGATCAGCTGGGCAACAGCCTCGTCGTCGAGAACAACTACGGCTACGAGAACCTCACTTCGCTGCTGCTCGGCCGCAGCGTTGTCGGAGGGGTCGCCCGCATCGACGTACGGCCCGACGGCAGCGGCTGCGACACGGTGTGGGACAGCGCCGTCCGCTCACCCTCCACCGTGCCGAAACTGTCCACCGCCAACGGACTGCTCTACTCTACGAGAAGCAGCCCAACAGCCTCGGCATCGACGCCTGGTACCTCACCGCCGTCGACTTCCGCACCGGCAAGCGCCGTTGGACGAAGCTCACCGGCACGGGTCCTCCTACGACAACAACTGGGCGCCGGTCACCATCGGTCCGGACGGCACGGCGTACGTGGGTGTGTTCAACGGCATCGTGGCCGTGCGGGACACCGAGTAGCGCCAGGGGCGGCTGTCCGGAACCTGATCAGCT
>NZ_JAJOZC010000005.1 GCF_023701695.1 Streptomyces sp. RKAG290 | reverse complement strand
CCGTCAAGGATTGCGACGGATCCCGGCACGAGCATTGACCGCCGGTGACCGCCTGCCATAGCGTCCGCCACGGCTTGATTGAATCAATTCATCTCCATCAATCCATCCCCTGGGCGGGACGGCCGGGGCGCGCGCCGGTGACAGCCGCGTACCGCAGGCCGGCCGGCGTCGCAGCCACTCTGCGAGGGAGTTCGATGAACGACGACGTTCACCCGATGACCGACGGCGCTGCCCGGCCCGCCGCCGCTCAGGACCTCCGTGCCACGGGTCAGATCCGCGACGCACCGGTCTCACGCCGCCGGATCCTGCAGATCGCCGCCGCTGCCGCGGCGGCCGGCGCGACCACGAGTTTCTGGCAGCCCGCTCACGCCGCCGAGCCGGACGGCCAAGGTGGCTTCTCCGTCGATCGGTTCGCGCGCCCGCCCGCCGACAGCATGCCGCTGATCCTGTGGTTCTGGAACGGCACGGTCACCACCGACCTGGTGGACACGACCCTCGCGGACATGCGTGCCAAGGGTGTGAGCGAGGTACTGGTCTTCCCGTTCGACATCACCGCCCTGCGACCGGCCTTCTTCACCGAGGCGTGGTTCGACATCGTCGAGCACACCCTGCGCGAGGCCGACCGGCACCACATGCACATCTGGCTGTTCAACGACGACTTCTTCCCCAGTGGCCGGGCCGGCGGGTTCGTGGTGAACGGCGGGAAGGTCGGCGACCGCACCTACTCCCCACGCCCCGACCTGCGGACCAAGGGCGTGCAGCGCAGCAGTACCCGGGTAGCCGCAGGGGTGGCCGTCCCGCTGACGGGCCAGGCGCTGAGCGTGGCGGACGGCCGGCTGGTGGTGGACGCTGCCGCGTTCGACGGCGTGCGCGTCCTCAAGGAGGGTGCCGGCTGGACGGACTACACCGTCAGCGCCACCGTTCGGATCGACTCCGGCACCGCCGGCCTGCTGGTGCGCTGCTCCGACGCGAAGAACGGCTACCTCGCCGACCTGCGGAACGACGGCGGCGTCGACCTCTGGCGTCAGACGGACGGAACTTCGCCCTGGTGCGGTCGGGCACCGCCGTCCCCGGCTTCGATGCCGGCGTCGACCACCGCCTCCAAGTCGGCGTACGGGGCGAGGACATCGTCATCTCGCTTGACGGCGCCGAGTCCGCGCCGGTCTCCGACACCGCCTTCGCCACCGGCACGATCGGGCTGCGCGCCACTGCGACGCAGCACTCCTCGTGGACAGCCTGAGCGTCACCGGGGCCGGCGGCGGGGAGTTGTTCGCCGACACCTTCGACACCGACTCCGCCCTTGACGCCTTCGCGACACCGGACGGCCTCGGGGTCGCCTTCGCCGCCTCGGCCCGTCCGGTCGACGCCGAAGGCGCCGTCGTCCGCAGATGATCGACCTCACCGACGCCGCGAGCAGCGGCGGGACGTGGACGGCTCCGGCGGGCAGTGGCAGGTGGACGTCTTCACCTCCCGGCCGCTTGCGGAGACCGGCGGCAGCCGCCGCAACTACCTGGACCTGCTGGACGACGAGGCCGTGGGCCTGTTCATGGACATCGTCCCGGGCGAGTACGTCCGCAGGTTCCCGTGGGCCGTCGGCCGTGTGCTGCTCGGGTTCGCCGACGACGAGCCCTTCGTGGCGTCCGCCGACGCCGAATGGGGCCAGTGCCGTGGTCGCCGAGCCTGGCCGGTGAGGTGCGGCGGCTGGGCGGCAGGGCAGGACTGGGCATTGTGCTGTCCGCGGTCCACGACGATCTCGGCGAACAAGGACGCGCCCTGCGCGTGTCTACTGGCGCGCGGTCTCCAACCGGTTCTCGTCGGCCTACTACAAGGCATCAGCACCTGGATGGGGACCACGGGCTGGACCTGATCTCCAACCCGCTGTGGACGAGTACGGCCCGGCGGAGCAGATCAGGAGCACCGGCAACCTCAACACCGCGCACCAGTGGGCCCAGGTGCCCGGCACCGACCTCATCGCCGACCACTACCAGAAGGGATACCACCGCATCCTGCCGCGCTGGCCGGCCAGCGCCGCCCACCAGGTCGGGCGCGAGCGCGTCTACCTGGAGGCGATGGGTGCCGCGGGCTGGCAGGTCACCCCGGCGTTCACCCGCGAGGTGATCGGGGCGTTCGTCGTCCGCGGCATCAACAAGGTCCTGCTGCACGCCCGCTTCTCCGACTCGGACAACATCATCTTCGCGCCG
>NZ_JAJOZC010000004.1 GCF_023701695.1 Streptomyces sp. RKAG290 | reverse complement strand
GTCCGCCGTGGCCAGGAGGGTGCCCCAGGGCTGCCAGGTCGCGTTCGGCATGGTGCTGACGGATGTAGACGGTCAGATCCGCCACGCGCTGCGCATGTTCGGCATCGTGACAGAGCGGCCCGGCGCCCAGCGCCCGCCCGACCTCGTCCAGGACGCGCGCACAGACGTCTGCCACCACAGCCCTGGCGCGCGAGGCCAGTGCGATGGCCCGCTCCCGTCCTCCAGTGGGTGGCGTCGATCTCCTCGGCCGCCTTGCCGAGCACACACTGCGCGCCGTACAGGAGGACATCGACCGTCCCGAGGTGCGCCGCCAGCAGCTGATCGGGCTCGCGCCGCCGCGCCGCTCGCAGCAGTACGTCGGCAACGCCGCGGGCGCCGCCCAGCCAGCACGCGGCGACCCCGACCCCGCCGTGCGAGAAGCCGGGCCGCCGCAGGTAGGCATCCACTGCCCCGAGTGGCCGGGCCGGCACGTCGGTGAAGCGCACCTCGGGGGTGTCGCTGCCGGCCATGCCCACCGCCTGCCAGGAACCTTCCACCGGGGAACAGCCGGCATCGTCGGTGGCCACGGCGAACAGCCGGCGCCCGTCCTCGGTGTCGGCGGTCACCAGTGCGTGAGTGCAGCTGTGTGCCCCCGAACAGAACGCCTTCACACCGTCGAGGCGCCAGCCGGCCCGGCTGTCCCGGCGGGCGTCGAGCACGGAGCCGGGGGTTGCGCCGCCCAGACCCCCATCGCTCGCCCGGGGCAGGCACGGGCGCACCGAGCTCGTGCAGGATCGCGCGCGCGTCCGAGTGGCCCTCGGCGAGACGTGCCAGGGACAGATCCTCACGCCCGAGTCGTGCAGCGTTCTCAGCCGGCGCAGTGTCGCGCCCGAGCCCGGCAGCGGAAGATTCGCGGCACCGCTGTCCACCCAGCGGGCGAAACGTTCGGCCGCGGTACGGCGCAGTACGCGGCCGTCCGGCCCGTCGGCCGACTCTGAGATCAGGGTTGCTGTCATGCAGTCCACATTCACCCCAAAATCATTCCCATGCCTCGCGGACGTGTTTCCGCCCGCGGGCCACGTGCTGCGGGGGTGTCCTGCGTGCCGCCTCGTCCGCCCTCTCGATCCGCGGCGGAGCCACAGAGACCGTTGGGTCGAGGTCGTCGTCCATACGCGGAAGCGATTCGACATCACCGTCTGCGTGAAAGCGAAGTTGTTGGGCACAAGGATGAAGCGAGACAGGGATCCAGCGGCCTGAACGGCCAGGATGTACCGGTCGAGCGAGAAGAGAGCACCGTGAAACGCAAGTGTGCACGGGCTCAAGAGACTAAAGATCGGAACCGAAATGATTCTGCTTGGCGCTATTCTGCTCATAATCGGCCTGCTCGTCGGCGTTTCGCTGCTGACGACGATCGGTGGCGTGCTCGTTGTGGTCGGCGCCGTTCTGTGGATCCTCGGTGCGAGCGGGCGCAAGGTCGGTGGGCGCAAGCACTACTTCTAGGAGCACCGCTGAGGCGCGCGCCTGTGGAGCTGCGAGCTCGCAGGCGAAGCTGCCCTCTTAGGAGGTGACGATTGCGGTGTACACCTGAGACGCGGGAGCTGGGCGAGGGCGATGACCCTCGCCCACTCCAGCCGGCCCATTCGACTACCGGGGCGGACACACCCCCCAGGTTCTCGACCGCCGCGGCGCCAGGGCCGCCAACGGCGCCACCAGCCGCCCCGGCAGCAGTCGTAGGCCCGCCGAGGGGACATCGTCACCCGGCGGCGGAACGACTGCGCCGCGCGTTCCGTCCACGCAGCCGACCGCTCGTCGTAGCCGTCGGCTCAGTCGTGGACCAGATGACGTAACGCGCGGTGGGCCAGTGGGGCGTACGCGATGACGGCCAGGGCGGGGCCGTCGATGTGCAGCTCGGCCTCCGCGCCGGAAGGCGTGCGGGCTCGGACGGAGTGCCACAGCCGCATCCGTACCGGACCCACCTGAACCCGCCATCGCCAGGTGCGGGCCTGATGGTCGACGGCCTCGATCACGAAGGCGACGCTCGGCCCCACCACGGGCACCACCCGGCCGCGCATCCCCGCCCGCAGTTCGGCCTCCGCCTCCACGGCCCGGATCTGCGGAGCCCATGTGGACCAGGCTGCCGTCCGCACATACCGCTGCCAGACCGTCTCCACGTCTGCCGCGCCCATGGCGCGCACCGTTCTTCGCACCTCCCCACCATGCTCGGGGAAAGGCGGTGTGCGCCTGTCGGGCAGGCCGCGCTACGCGGTGGCCTACGGCCGGCAGACCCGGCCCGTGGCCAGGTTGTCGGTGGCGGCGCGGACAACGGAGTCGAGCCGGTCCCGCGCCTGGGTCAGGTCGGTGATGCGCCGGTCGATGTGCGCACGCTCGGCGGCCAGTCGTTCCAGGAGCTCTGGCGTGGCGGTGCCCTCGACGACGCACGGCACAAGGTCCACGATCGTCCTGCTCGAGAGCCCGGCGGCGTACAGCTGCTGGATCAGCTCGACCCGGCCGACCGCGCTCGCCGAGTAGTGGCGCTGGCCGCTGGGGCTGCGTCGGGACGTCAGCAGGTGCTGCTCCTCGTAGTAGCGCAGGGCCCTGACGCTGACGCCGGTCCGGGCGGCCAGTTCTCCGATGCGCATCTTCTCTCCTTCATGACGCACGCCGCATGACTTGCCCCTGACGTCAACGTCAGGTTTTAGCGTAGCTCGCGTGAGCCTCGACGAGAGGCCGAAGATGTCCCCGGCTGTACGGCAAGCGTTTCGCGCGGCGAACTGGACGGGCCTGCCCCGCCCGCCCCGGCGCCGATCGCGTGGCCCAAGAACCCGTACGGCGTGAATGGAGCGCAGCCTCATGATCAATCCCGTACCTGTGCAGACCGGTGTCGCCCACGCCATGGCCCCTGTTCCGGTCGTCTCGGTCAAGCCGGTCGTACTGCCCGCACCCGAACGCGGTGCGGACCTGCACGTACGCGTATCCGCTCCGGCCACCGGGCACGACCTGCCGATCGTTCTCTTCGCGCACGGGTTCGGCTCGAACCTGGACGGCTACGCGCCACTGGTCGATCACTGGGCCGCCCACGGCTTCGTGGTGATGCAGGCCACCCATCTCGACTCCAAGAGGCTGCACCTTGCAGGGGAGGACCCCCGCAAGCCTCAGGTGTGGCGCCACCGGGTCGAGGACATGAAGCGCATCCTCGACGGGCTCGACGTGCTGGAGGCGGCCGTTCCCGGCCTGGCCGGGCGAGTGGACCGCCGTCGGACAGTCGCGGCCGGGCATTCCTTCGGCGGGCAGACGGCAGGCATTCTGGTGGGTCTGCGCGTCGTCGACCCGCAGACCGGCGTCGCGCAGGACATGTCCGACCCCCGGGTCCGGGCGGCCATCCTGCTGGCCACAGCGGGCAGAGGCGGAGACGGCCTGACCCCCTTCGCCCGGCAGAACCTGCCCTGGCTGCGGGGCCAGGACTTCTCCCGCATCACCGCGCCGGCACTGGTGGTCGCCGGGGACAGGGACGAACTCCCGCTCTCCACCCGGGGAGCTGCCTGGACGACCGACCCGTACACCCTCAGCTCCGGCGACAAGCACCTGCTCACCCTGTTCGGCGGTGAGCACTTCCTCGGTGGCATCTCCGGTTACGAGGCGGCGGAAACCACGGACGAGAGCCCCGAGCGCGTCGCCCTGGTCCAGCAGGTCACGCTCGCCTACCTGCGCCACGTCACCGGCATCGCCGACGCCGACTGGGCGGCAGCCCGAACCGCCCTGGCCGAGGATTCCCACCCACTGGGGCGGCTGGATTCGAAATAGCACCACACAGACCACCTATGACAGCGCGTCAGAAACCCCGCCGAACCGAGGGCAACGGCCTTCGCTGCCGGCGGCCGAAACTTGGAGAAACTCTTCATCCGGCGCCTCTCACGATTGCGCGGCTGATGAATTTCGTCTTGGTCCTGACGTCACCTTCTCCTCATTCTTGTACCCGGACCGCTGCCGTAGCGCGGGCATCCCCGATGATCTGACGTTTGCCGACAAGCCCCAACTCGCGGCCTGCGCGGTCGAGCGAGGCCTGAACGCGGGGAACCCCCGTGCGCCGGGTCGCGGGCGACGAGGTCTACGGTGACAACCCGCACGTGCGGCCTCCCTGGAAGACTGCCGGACCGGCTACGTCCTCGCTGTCTCCTGCACCCACGCAGGCATCACGCCTGCGGTGAGGTTTCAGGCGAAGCCCTGGCCGCGCGCCCACGAATGCTGCCTGCCAGCGGGGACGGTCTACGTGGTGACTTGCGGCCACCACAGGATCTTGAGTCTCCGCACAGCGGTGACGTACCCGTTCCCGCTGCGGCCCCACCAAAAAGATCACCATGCAACGTCGGGAAGTCCAGCCCCCTCATGCGTCAGCGGGAGGATCCAGCCTTCGCATCGGTTCTGTGTAAGTAGCGATTCCAAGAATGCTGAGCAGAGGGGCGAGGCTGTGTCAGAGCTGTTCAACGAGGAGACACGCAAGCTGCTGGACGGGAGGAACTTCGCCACCGTCGCGACGCAGGAAGCGTTCACGGGCAGTCGGTGGTCGGCTCGGGCGGGCCGGCTACGCCGACGCACGCCTCGTTGCCCTCGGGGTCGGCCAACACCCAGTTCGACGGCGCGTCGGCATCGTTCACCAGGCGGCCACCAGCCGCGAGCGCGGCGGCTATCCGGGCCTCGGCCTGGTCGTAGGGCACCCACACATCGACGTGTACCCGGTTGCGCTGGGGGCGCGGTGCGTCCATCTGCTGAAAGTAGAACGGTGCCCCACGGCGGCGCGGGTCTATCAGGTCCTCGCCGCTGCCCGCACACGGTCCCGGTAGCCGAGCAGGGCACGCCAGAACGCCACCACGCCGGGACCTGCGAGGGCATCGATAGTGACCTGGACGGTCTGCACGGCCGACGGATCGGCCGGTATGCCCAACGTACGAGCCACCGCCGAGATCTGCCGGGCCAGCTCCACGTGCCGTTCGGTTAGCCCGTAGTAGTTACCCGTGACCGTGATCAGCCGTACGGTCACGCCCTCCTGCCGCACGTCGACGTCCGGATGCTCCTCCCCAACACCGGGTATCTCACTGATCGCCTGCACGAACTGGGCGCCGACCGCGAACGACGCGGTACGAAAGTACGCACACGCTCCCTCGCCCACGACACGCCAATCCTCCACGCCGACGGTCCCGTGGAACTGCTGCGGCCTGATGCGCACGATCTTGCTCTCTGCGTAGGTCATGTGATCAACGTAGCGTGCAGGTCCCACGCCCCCTTCGGCCATCCGGTACATCGGAACTACTCGTCTATAGGTCTCCCACCAGGCCTGAGTGTCCGCCCGGCTTGGAAGGCAGGCGCCGTCGGCAGTGCAGACAACGACCTCCGCATCAACCTGGCCACTGCCATCGAGTGCGCGTGCGAGCCCGTGCGAGGATCTCGACGTGAACGATCTGCGCTTCCGCCTCGCCGAGGAGACCGACCTTGCCGCTCTCGTCCGACTGCGTGACGAGGCCGCCCACTGGATGCTCACCCATGGCGTCACCGGCCAGTGGCAGCCCGGTCAGCTCGACGAGGCCCACTTCCGCAGGGCCATGACCGGTGGTGAGGTCTGGCTCGCCGAGGCTGGTGACCGCGTGGCGGGTGCGTGGGAGGTGTGGTGGGAGGACGAGGACGCCTGGGGACCACAGCCACCGGTGGCCGGCTACGTGCATCGGCTGATGGTGGACCGCAACAACGCCCAGCCGGGGACGGGGCGGTTCTTGCTGCGGGCCGCGGAGCGCCGCATTGCCGCGGCAGGGCGGGCGTTCGTGCGTCTGGACTGTTTGGCCGGCAACGCGCGGCTGAACTCCTACTACCTGGACGCCGGCTACCAAGTCGTCGGCCACAAGGCCGGTAAACCGCAGCCGGGCGGTGCGCCCAAGTCGTTCACACTCCTGGAGAAGACCTGCGGACCGGCCGCGGGGCCCAGCGACTGCAGCCCGAGGGACACCTCCACTGAAGACGATCACGGCGGGGAGTTCAGCATCGATCGCCCCCTCCTGCGTGCTCTGCTCGTCCTGACCAACGTCGAAGTCAACCGCTGGCAGATGAGCCACTCCACAGCTGCCGCCCACGGCCGGCGTGAGCACCCCGGAACCGTCACACCAGCCCGTCGGCCGGCGACTTCAGAGCGACACGCTCAACAGGAGCGCCAGCCCGAGGAGGGGGCATTCGCGGGACAGCCCGACTCCGGCGGTGGCACCGCGAGTTCGTCAACCGGTTCTCCATGCCAGGGAGTGGCTGTCGTGTTCCGTCGGGATGATGATCACCGATGCCGTCCACCAGGCGGTGCTGACGATCCGGGCATCGGCGTGACGCCAGCAATCGAGTCGGACGGTCAGCTCCGTGACGGTGCCTGGGTCGCTGAACTCGCCGGGCACGTTCTCAAGCACACCACAAAGGGCCCG
The DNA here is from genome assembly GCF_023701695.1 of Streptomyces sp. RKAG290. Classification (GTDB taxonomy): domain Bacteria; phylum Actinomycetota; class Actinomycetes; order Streptomycetales; family Streptomycetaceae; genus Streptomyces. Next base: position 14,263 of record NZ_JAJOZC010000004.1, on the reverse strand, counting down.
TCAGTAAGCCGCTCGGCCCGTCATGAACGGTCGAGACCAGACCGCTAACCGATAATTTGCCGCGCTGGGTCGCCTTTATCAAGGCTTACGTCTCGGTGAACAGTGCGATTTCGCGTGTTCGAATTATGGTGTGCCAATTTCCCCGGTCTCGATATCTTTCGTTTATCCAGAAAAAAGGCTCCTGTCTCCGATCGTCGGAACAGAAATATGCCGAATATAGCTGCCCCCATCCTCACGCAGCGTGGAGGGCGAGCTTCACCGGGCGGGGGAGCAGTGGTCGTGCGGCTCCGGCCTAGGTCTCGCCGATGCCGCCAGTGACGGAATCCCTGAGGGTGGATCTGCGGTGGACGGTGGTGGGTGACGAGTAGATTGCCGCCGCTCGACGGGGTGATCACGGAGTCTCCCCAGACGGTGTGAACTTCCGCAGCGGGTCGTCCACGTCGACCGTATTTCCAGCCGCAAGTCCCGGTGAATATCCATGGTCTGCTGGGCGTCGACGCTTTTTCCGGCAGTCGGGAAAGTTCACCGAGCTGGTATCCGTTCCTCCGGCCTTTGCGCCTGTGCCGCCCGAAGGGCCACGTCCCGGTTCCGTCTGTCGGGAGAGGCTTCGCGGCCTGGCTGCTCCCGGCCACTGACCTCGCGAGTCGGGACCGGGCGGCGGGGCGGTGCGGCCGCCGCGAGTTCGGGGCGCGCAGGGTTCACTGCCCCAGTCTGCCCGCGCGGGAGTGCGGCAGGAGCACCCCGCCCATCGCACCCCGCCCATCGCACCCCGCCCATCGCACCCCGCCCACGTTTTTATCGACCGCTCGCTTTCACGCCCTCTATGGCGCTGGATGCGCCCGGCGCGCCACCGACCGTTCGAGTGAGTGAAATGGGCGCTGTCCAGGCCAACGCCTTGCTGGGGACGCATGAATGCGCCATTCAATTGAATGAAGAAATTTCCCCGCTGGCCGGCCTCTCCGATTTGCGGCTATACATTTCATGTATTTCACTCGGTACGTACGGCAACCCCACTTCCCACAGGACGGGCAACACCCATGTACACCACCGAAACAACTGCCACCGACATCGAGCTCGACCTCGACGCGGCGCTCAACCCGGGCGAGGCCGAAGGCTTCTACCGTGACTCCCGCGAGTGCGCGTATCTCGCCCTCCTCGGAGGCGGCTCCGCACTGCTGCTCTCGCCGCCGACCCCGCGCCCGAAGAAGGGCTAGTCGGTAGCAAATGGACCAGTCACATGCCTCGTCCCCCCTCGCGGGTGCCGTGCATGACCTGGCAACAGAGGTGGTCCTCGCTCTTCGGAGCGGGGACCACCTCGCCACGGTCTGCGGCGCCGCCGGAATCGACGAGGACAACCGGACAGGAATTGCCGCGGTACGCGTCATCGGAGCCGATCTGCTTCTGCCCAGTGTTCTGTACGGGCGCAATCCGCACCCCGGAGACATCGCCGTGCTCCACCGTGCCGTGCTCGAATTCCCGCCCCGGCCCGACGCCTCGGACGCCACGGCCTGGAGTCACTGGGGCATGATGTCCGCCCTGCACCGGACGGCGCCGGCCACCACCCCCGGACAGCCGCCGGTCGGCGGACTCGGACCCGGTGCCGGCGAGCCGGACGCGGCGTGGCTCGAAGGAGCTCCCTGGCAGGCCTTCACCCATCAGCTCTCCGTGCTGGCCCCGCTCGCCGTCCCGGCCGCCTCGTCGGCCGTGCACCGGGCCGCCGCCCACCGGGTCGTGGACCTGTCCCGGGGGTTCGTGCGTGCGGTGCGGCGGCGCAACTGGCTCCAAGCGGCGGGCGCCGGCCGCTGGCTGGCCGCACTGGACGGCCGGCCCGACAGCCTGGGCCTGGAACGCGGACTCGACTTCGTCGAGCTCATGGGCGGCCCGGACCCCCGCGTCGCGCTGCACGTACGGGCGGCCCGACTGATGGCCGAGGGGCGGGCGCGGTGACGGCACCGGCGGCCACCGCCCCCGGCGGCACGGCGGGGGCGGCAATGTCCGTCCTGCCCCGCGTGCTGCGGCAGGCGCTCGGCTGGGCCCACGCGCACCGGTCGGGCTTCGTGCTCCCCCGGACGTACTGGAGCCGCACACCGAGGTCAACCGCACGCTGAAGCCCCTCGGTGAACTGGCCCAGCTCTGCACCACGATCTGCCGCAGCACCACCCCGGGCACCCCGGAACACGGGACGGCCGGGGACCTCATCACGTTCGCGTGGGACCAGGTGCACGCCGGCGACCTGTTGCTGGAGCTGCTGCGCGGTGAACCCTTCGCCGCGTACCCGTACGAGATCTACGCGGCCTTCGCCGGGTACGGGCTGCGCAACGAGGGCTTCGAACGCCTGGCCGGGACGCTTTCCGTGACCAGGGGCTGGGCCCACACCGAGCAGCACGCCAACCGGGAGCTGGGACTCATCAACTCGGAGCGGCGGGTCGGCACCGCCCCGCACGCCGATGCCGGTGCGGTCCTCGCGCGCACCTGGCTGGGCGGGCTGTCCGAACCGTGGATGTTCGAGGGGCCCTCCGGCTACGCGCTGACCCACACCGTCTTCCACATCACGGACTGGTGCTGCGTCCCCGAGCGGATGCCCGCCGACATCGACGCCTATCTGCGGGCCTGGCTGCCGCCCTGGGTCGACGGCTGTCTGGAGAGCCGGCAGTGGGACCTGACCGGCGAGCTGCTCGCGGTCGCGGCGGCCCTGCCGGGTCCGCCTCCCACGGACCTGCTGGACGCCGCGTGGCCGGCGCTCGCCGCCGCGCAGGCCCCGAGTGGCGCGGTACCGGAGACAGGCCCGCTGATCTCTCCGGCGCAGGCGTCTCAGCCGGAGGCCCCGCCGGAGGTCGCCCCGCCGGGCGGTGCGGGTCCGGAGCCTGACCCGTACCCCTTCCTCGCCTGCTACCACTCCACCCTGGTGACCGCGTTCGCCGCCGCGCTGTCCCTCAAGCGGCTGACCGCGCACCGGGCGGATGCCGCAACAGCGGACACCGGGGCCGCGGTATGAGCCGCGCCGGCCTCCTGCCCCGCACCAGTCGCACGAAGGGAGTTGCCGCATGAGCGGCATCCAGCAGATCCATGACGTGGGCGCGCGGGCCCTGGGGTGGCTGTACGAGCATCGGGCAGGCTTCCGGCTGGACGACGACCCGCCTCCCGAGGTGGGTGTCCTGGACCGGTTCAAGCCACTCGGTGAACTGGCGCTCATCAGCAAGGTCATCTTCCGCGAAGGGGTCGCCGGATCCCGGCAGGCCGCCCTGGCGCGCAAGCTCCTCGACCACGCCTGGCACGAACTGCTGGGCTCGGGAAGCCGGTTGGTCGACGGTCAGCGGCGCGAACCGCTCTGCCCGGTTCCCATGGAGGTCTACGTACCCTTCCGGGAACTGGGGTTCCGGGAGCCGTCCCTGGAAGCGGCCGTCCGGTTGAACCACGGCCTGAGCAGCTGGGGCGCGCTGGAGGTCGTCCCGGTGCGCCGGCTCGGACTCAGCGCCATGGAGCGCCGCTTCGGGGTGGAGCCGAGCGTGCCCGTCGACGAGGCGTACCGGCGCACCTGGCTGTCCCGGCGGCCCGAGCCCTGGACGGTCGAGGGCAACATCGGCTACGACATCACCCACACGGTCTTCCACCTGACCGACTGGGGCGCGAATCCGGCCGGGCTGCCCGCCGACGTGGCGGACTACCTGGCCCTCTGGCTGCCGGTGTGGCTGGACGACTGGCTCGACCTGGGCCGCTGGGACCTGCTGGGCGAGCTGCTCGTCGTCGACGCCTGCCTGCCGGAGCCGACCCTGGACCCGGCCGCCTGGGCAGGGTTCGCCGGGGCCCAGCAGCCGGACGGGGCGATGCCGGTGATGGGCGCCATGCCGGAGGGCGACGAGGAGTCCGTCTTCGACCTCGTCTACCACCCCACGCTGGTGGCGGCGTTCGCCTCGGCGCTGGCTCTGTCCCGCGCCCTGTCGGATCTCGCCGCCCCGGCCCCGGCGTGACGGCCCCGCAAGACGTCCGCCGGGCCCCGTCCGTCCGTCCGTCCCAGGACGACGCGGCGAGGGCCCGGCTGCTGGCCGAGGCTGCCCGGACCATCGACGCACCCGACCTCGTGATCGCGCTCAGCCACCGGGGCCACCGCACCTTCCAGCTCGGCGGGAGCGACGTGCCCGCAGCCACTTCCGGCGATGTGTTGGACGGCATGTCCGGTGGCGCGCGCGCAGCCATGTCCGACGACGAGTCCGAAGGCGCGTCCGGTGCCGCGCCCGCAGCCGTGCCCGCAGACGTGGCCGGCAATGCGCGCGAGGGCGTGCGCGGGGACCGCCTTCGCTACGAGCTCGGTTCCGCGTCCAAGCCCTTCACCGGACTGCTGCTGGCCGCACTCGTCGCGGCGGGCCGTCTGCGGTACGAGGACTCGGCAGCCGAACTGCTGGCACCTGGCCATCCGGTGCATCCCGCCGTGGGCGCCATCACCCTTCGCCATCTGATCACCCACACCTCGGCCTCCGCGCGCTGCCGGCCGACTTCTACCCGCAGGCGCTGCCCCGGTGGACCACCGAGCCGTACAGCCGCTACCCGGCCGACCGGATCGTCCGGGCCTTCCTCCGTGCCCGCCCGCGCCACCGGCCGGGCACCCGCTGGCACTACTCGAACTTCGCGGTCTCCGTACTCGGGCACACCCTGGCCGCCGCGACCGGCACGCCCTGGGAGGAGCTGCTCCAGCAGGAAGTGCTGGGCCCGCTCGGGCTGGACGGTACGCGGCTGCGCCCGGGTACGTCGGCGGGCGACGCCGTGGGGCACCGGCGCGACGGCAGGCCGCTGCCCGCGCTGGACACCGGCGGGTTCACCGCCGCCGGCGCGGTCCGGGCGACACCGACGGACCTGCTCACGTTCCTTGAGGCGCATCTCCCGGAAGCCACCGCGCCCACGCGCCCGTTGGCCGCCGCGCTCGCAGACGTGCGGCGCCCGTTGCTCCGGCGCGGGCTGGGGCACGCCCACACGCACACGCTGACCTGGTTCCGCCATCCGTCGGAGCGCGGGCCGGTCTGTTTCCATGCGGGAGCCACGCTCGGGCAGCAGATGTTCCTCGGCTTCCGCCCGGATACCGGCACCGCCCTGGCGGCCATGTGCACGCGGCGGGTGCACAGGACCGACCCCTTCATCGCGACGGTCCACGAGCTGTTGACGGAAAAGCTCTGACCGTACGCATTCGGCCTGTACGAGGGATGCCGGCAGCCCGGTCGACGCCGTGCGGTGCCGGAACGGGGCGAACCCGATGTCGTGCACGGCGGTGCGGAGCCGGTAGGCCGCCGGCCTCCCGGCCGGTCGTTCCGTGGTCGGTGCCGATGCGCCGAATGATGCGGTCGTCGACGTCCGGGCGGCATGTGGGCGCCCCGGGCCGCCGAGGCGCTCGCCCTCGTCGAGGCTCTTGCGGGCTCAGAAGGACTCGCATCAGGACTCCACCATGTCCGTGATACTAATACCGGTATAAGTATTGGTTGACGGCACATCGCAGGGAGTCAAGGCACATGGTGGAGATCAAGACCGACACGGCACTGGAGATGATGCGTGAAGCCGGACGCGTCGTGGCCCAGGCACTCGCGGCCGCACGCGGAGCGGCGGCCGTGGGGGTGAGCCTGCGCGAGCTCGACGAAGCCGCCCGCACCGTCCTGGACGAGGCCGGGGCGCGCTCTCCGTTCCTGGGCTACCAGCCCTCCTTCGCCCCCACGCCCTTCCCGGCGGTGATCTGCGCCTCCGTCAACGACGCCCTCGTGCACGGCATCCCCGGCGACTACCGCCTGCGCGACGGCGACCTGGTCAGCGTCGACTGCGGAGCCGAACTCGACGGCTGGACCGGTGACGCCGCGATCAGCTTCACCGTCGGCACCCCCCGCCCCGGCGACCTGGAACTCATCGCCGCCACCCAGCGGGCGCTGGACGCCGGAATCGCCGCCGCGACCGTCGGCCACCGCATCGGAGACATCGCGCACGCCGTCAGCACCGTCGCCCGTACCGTCGACTGCGGCATGCCGGCCGACTTCGGCGGCCACGGCATCGGCCGCCGGATGCACGAGGACCCCCACGTCCCCAACCACGGACGGCCCGGTCGCGGCTTCCCCCTCCGCCACGGCCTCACCCTTGCCATCGAACCCATGCTCATGGCCGGAGGGCGTAACGAGTACCGGACCGACCCCGACGGATGGACGCTGCGCACGATCGACGGCAGCCGCGCCGCCCACATCGAACACACCATCGCCGTCACCCGGGACGGCCCGCGCGTCCTCACCGTGCTCTGACCCCGAAGCCGCTCCCACCGGGCGGTGGACGTACGTCACGCCGCAGCGGCCGGGCCGCTGCGGCGTGACCGGCCGTGCCGGGCGTCTTCAAGTCCGCCTGCAGAACGGACTCGTCGGTCCGAGCCGCTCGTGGGCGACCGCGGAAGAACTCATGAGCGGAGCCGACACTGCGTCAGGCGGCCGGGCTGCGCGACGTGTTGTCGCCCAGCCTGTCGAGGTGGGCGATGACCGGAGGTGCCGAGGCGCCGTGAAGGAGGACCGACACCAGGATGGTGAAGATCACCACCGACCACATCTCGCTCTCGTACGCCCGGAAGTCACCTTCCCCGCAGGCGTAGGCAAGGTAGAAGAGCGAGCCGATCCCGCGGATACCGAAGAACGCGGTGACCAGACGTTCCTTTCGCCCGCCCAGTCCGCGGAGCTGTGAGAACCACCCCGCTGCCGGCCGTATCAGCAGATGCAGGAGCAGGCCCACGACGGCGCCCCGCCAGGTGAGGTGGCTCAGGGCGCCCGTCGCCACGTAGGCACCCACTCCGAAGAGCAGGACGGCCATCAGCAGTCGTTCGATCTGGTCGGTGAACTCGTGCAGGACCTTGTGGTAGCCGTGGCCGTGTTCGGACCTGCGCATGGCACAGGCGGTGACGAACACGGCGAGGAAGCCGTAGCCGTGCAGGCACTCCGTGACGCCGTAGGAGGCGAACGTCGCTCCCAGTGCCACGAAGCCTCCGCCGTTCTCGGAGAGCCGGAGGGACCGCGCGTCGGAGCGGAAGACCATCCGCCCGATCAGCGCTCCGGCGCCCGCCCCGACGGCCAGGCCCACGCCGATCCTGACCAGGACGTCGCTCAGGACCCAGTGCGAGATCCAGTCCGTCGACCAGCCGCCGCCGGCCGCCGCCAGCGCGACGGCGGCGAGGACGAAGGGAAAGGCGAGCCCGTCGTTGAGGCCGGCCTCGCTCGTCAGGGCGAAGCGCACCTCGTCCTCGTCGTACTCGGCATCCGTCGGTTCGCCGACCCTCACCTCGGAGGCGAGTACCGGGTCGGTCGGCGCCAGCACGGCAGCCAGCAGAAGGGCGACGGACAAGGGCCAGTCGAGCAGCCACCAGGCCGCGAGCGCCGTGGCGCCGATCGTCAGGGGCATGGCCAGTCCGAGCAGCCGCCAGGTCGTGGACCACTGCCGCCATCCGAACGGACGGTTGATGGCCAGACCCGCGCCCATCAGTGACGTGATGACGCAGAGCTCGGTGAGATGCTCCACCCAGATCCGGTCCGTGACGGGGTCGACCGCGGGAAGGGGCAGGGGGAGCAGGTACGTGGCCGTACCCGCTGCCAGGAACACCATGGGGACGGAGACCGGCAGGCGGAACAGCAGTCTCGGCAGGACCGCGGCGAGGAAGACGCCGATGCCGAGGCACGCATACACCGCGCCGGTGGTGGTGACAACCACGTCTGGCCTCTCCATTTGGTTGTGGCGAACTGCCGAACGCCCGTCACGTCGCGGCCCCGACAGGTACTTCCGTTTGTTTCCGTGCGGGGCGCGGTCGGTCTCCGTCCCCGATGCACTGACCGGCGGCTTCGAGCGGCCCCCGGCCGGACAGGACATGTCGTGCAAGTGCCGTAAAGACGTGCGGTGTCTGCCGCACGTACCCGCGAACCCATGATCGAATCACGGACGTTCAGGCGAGCTGCCGCCGGAAGTCGCGCTCCCACCATGGCGAAGCGGCAGCGGGCGGGACCCGCTGCTGGGGGTCGTCGAACGATTCACAGGGCACTTACCACCCCTCGGATGTCGTCTCGGGCGCCCCGTCACCGGAACGTCACCGTCGGCCCGATCCTGACGGCCCTACGCCCGCGGCAGTGCCTTCCGCTGTCAATCGTTTGCGCGTGAGGCGGTACCAGGGCAGTTGCTGGGTAGTCGCGCGATGACAGAGACACGCATTTCTCAACGAGGAGGTTCCGTCATGGCAGCTCCCTTCGCGGTGCGGCACCAGCCCGCCAAGGGGCAGCAGCTCGTGCTGATCCGAGCCCTGGAGACCGAGGAAGGCCGGGTGACCTCGTCATGAGCGGCGCGCAGCGGCAGACCCACGAGGGCGACGACTCGGTGAACGTACTGGTTTCGCGGGCCTCGCAGCAGATCTCGGAGCTGGTCCGCGAAGAGATGCAGCTGGCCCGGGTGGAAATGGCCCAGAAGGGCAAACGCTTCGGAAAGGGCGGTGGCCTGTTCGGCGCCGCCGGTCTCTTCGGCATCCTGGCAGCCCAGGCTCTCGTGGCGACCTGCATCGCCGTTCTCGCGTTGGCGCTGCCCGTGTGGGCGGCGGCCCTCGTCGTCACGGCGGTGCTGGCGGCAGTGGCCGCAGTGAGCGCCCTGGCAGGGAAGAGCCAGATCGCCAAGGCCGGCGCCCCCGCCCCCGAGCAGACCATCGACAGCGTCAAGGCCGACGTGGCCGAGATCAAGGAAAGGGCACACCGATGAGCGAGGAATCCCGACGCACACCCACCCCCGACGAGCTGCGCGAGAAGGTGGAGCGTACCCGCGACGAACTCGGGCACACCGTCGAGGCGTTGGCGGCAAAGGCCGACGTCAAGGCGCAGGCGAAGGAGAAGACTGCCGCTGTGAAGGAGCAGGCCGCCGAAAAGGCCGCGCTGGCCACGGACCAGATCCGCGAGAAGGCGGAGCAGGCCGCGCAGCTGGTGAAGGACAGGACACCCGATCCCGTCCTGGAGAAGACGGCGCAGGCCGCCGCCCAGGTGCGTGAGAGCACAGCCAGGGCCGGGCGTTACGCGGCGGACAAGGCTCCCGATCCGTTGCTCGAGAAGGCCGGCCAGGTCGCGACGATCGCGCGGGCAAACCGCACGCCGATCATTGCGGGCGGTGTGCTCATCGCCGCCTTCCTGCTGGTGCGGCGCAGCCGCGGGAACCGCTGATGAAGGCGTCCAAAATCGCCTACACGCCGGTCGGGCTGGCTTTGGGCGCCGCCAGCGGGTGGATAGCCGGGGCCGCGTTCAAGCAGGCGTGGAAGATCATCGAAGGCGATGGTGACGCCCCCGATGCCACGGACGAGGACCGGTCCTGGCAGCAGATCCTGATCGCGGCCGCCATCCAGGGCGTGATCTTCGGTGTGGTCAAGGCCACGGTCCAGCGCTCGGCGCTGTGGCCACACGACGGCTGACAGGCACCTGGCCGGGCTGATGTGCCGAGGCGCCGGCGCCGGCGACACGAGATGTCGCCGGCGCCGCCCGTGCATCGGGTGGGTCAGATGCGCACCGCGGCCTGGAAGCCGCCGATGGTGTTCATCGACTCGTAGCGGACGTAGGCGCCCGGGTACGGGGCGTGCAGCACGGTGTTGTTGCCCGCGTAGAGGCCCACGTGCGTGGTGTTGTTGAAGAAGACCAGATCCCCCGGCTTGAGCTGGCTGCGCGCGATCCGGGTGCCCTGGTTGATCTGGGTGTACGTGGTGCGGGTTATCTGGGCACCGGCCTGGGCGTAGGCCCACTGGGTCAGGCCCGAGCAGTCGAAGGCGTTGGGCCCGGTGGCGGCGCGGACGTACGGCTTGCCCACCCGGGAATCGGCGGCCTGCAGGGCGGCGGCTCCGAGAGCGGATGCGGGGACCTCGTTGCCGAGTTCGACCCGGTCGCCGGCGGCACGGCTGGCGCGCACGTCGTCCTGGCGCATCTTCTCGCGCTCGGCGGCGGTGAGGGTGTTGAGCACCTGCCGCGCCTCGGCGAGCTTGGCCTGCTGTTTCTTCTTCTTCTCGCCGAGCGTCTTGCGGACGTCCGCGAGGTCCTTCAGCTTGTCCTGGGCCTCCTTGCGCTCCTGCGCGAGGGACCGCTGCTTCTCCTGGATCTTCTCCAGTGATTCAGCCTGCTTGGCTGTCAACTGGTCCAGGGCCGAAGCCTGGTCGAGGAAGCTGTCCGGGTCCGAGGCGAGGAGGAGCTGCACGGAGGGATCGATGCCTCCGGAGCGGTACTGCGCCGCGGCGAGCGAACCGAGGCCGGAGCGGAGCGTGTTGAGCTCCTGCTGACCGCGGGCCACCTTGTCCTGGATCGCGCCGATCTGCTTCTGGAGCTTCTCCTGCTTCTCCTTGGCCAGGCTGTGCTGCTCGGTGGCCTCCTCCGCCTCGTGGTACAGCTTGTCGACCTTCGCCTTGACCTCGCTCTTGGTCGGCTTGGGGTCGGCGTGAGCGGCCTGGGAAGTGAGGGCCACGGCCGCGGCGGCGGTTGCGGTGAGCACGGTCACGCGGGTGCGGCTCGGGTTCTTGGGACGACGGTGGGACGCCACGAAGGCGAGCTCCTTCTTCGAGCCGCCTACCGGGCTGTGGGGGGACGTGAATCCCGGCTCCGTACACGTCACGGACTCGGCGGGCCTTCACTGCCACCCCGGATGGGTGAACAATCGTGCGAAGGTTCGAGGTCGACCTTAGTGACCATGCTGTGACCAGATCAATCCGCATGGGACGAATCTCTTCACAAGTGGTACTTCTTTTGCTCACATCGCACGGTGTGTAGCGATGACTTGACGGTCCGTTGCGTTGTTTCCGTGATCGTCGGCGCGCGTCCGCCGAACGGACGGCTCCCGGCCGCTGTCGCGCACGCGGTGGCTACAGCGGCCGGGAGTGAACTGCACGCACGAACAGGTCAGTGCGGGAGTCCCACTGCTCGCTCGCCACTGCGGCGCTGCTGGATGACGACGGCGACCACCAGCAGGGCGCCCTGGGCGACGTTCTGCCAGAAGGAGTTGATGCCCTGGACGGTGAGGCCGTTCTCGAGGGCTCCCAGGAGGGCCACGGCGAGGAGGGTGCCGCCGATGCCGCCCTTGCCGCCCTTGAGGGCCGCGCCGCCGAGCGCGGCGGCGGTGATGGCCTTCAGTTCGAGGCCTTCACTGCCGGAGGTGGGCTGACCGGATCCGGTGCGCGCGGTCAGCAGGATGCCGGCGATGGCGGCGACGATGCCGATGAGGGCGTAGACGCAGATCAGGTACTTGTTGATGTTGATGCCGGCGAGGCGGGCCGCGGTGTCGTTGCCGCCGATCGCGTAGACGTTGCGGCCGATGTCCGTGTACCTCAGCAGGAGATGGACGAGTACGGCGACGACGATGAGGATCCAGACCATGACGGGAAGTCCGGCGATCTTCCCGCGGCCGAGGAAGATGAAGAAGTCGTTGTTCAGGACGTAGCCCTGGGCCCGGCCGTCCGACAGGAGCTGGGCGAGCCCCTTGTAGGCGGCGAGTCCGGCCAGGGTGGCGATGGTCGGGTTGACCCGGCCGTAGACGATGATCAGGCCGTTGAGGATGCCGATGAGCAGGCCGACGCCGATGGCGGCGGCCATGCCGAGGAAGGCGTTGGTGTTGGTGCTGGTGAAGACCATGGCGCTGACCACGGACGCCACACCGGTCTGCGAACCGACGGAGATGTCGAGCCCGCCACAGATGATCACGACGGTCTGCACGATCGCGAGCAGGCCGGTGATGGTGGCTGCCTCGGCGATGACCTGCATGTTGGACAGGCTCAGGTAGTTGTCGTTGAGGATCCCGAACAGAACGAGCACGAGGATCAGCGCGCCGACGAGGCTGATGTTTTGCCCGCTGATGCGGGAGAGCAGCTTCGGCCGGGAGGAGGCCGGGCCTTGTGACGGTTCCTTGACTGCTGGGGAGGGGGCGCTGGTGGTGGTCATGAAGAGGCTCCGGGGTACGGGTGCTGATGATGTCGTCGGCCATCGCGAGGGCGAGGATGGACTCTTCGGTGGCCTCGTCGTGGTTGAGCTCGCCGGTGATGCGGCCCTGCTGCATGACGACGACCCGGTCCGCGAGACCGAGGAGTTCGGTGAGTTCGGAGGAGATGACCAGCAGGGCGACGCCCTCGGCGGCGAGGTCGGCGATGATCTGGTAGATCTCGGCCTTCGCGCCGACGTCGATGCCGCGGGTCGGCTCGTCCAGGATCAGGACCTTCGGCTTGCGGGCCAGCCACCGGGCCAGAACGACCTTCTGCTGGTTGCCGCCGGACAGCTTGCGCACCTCGTGGTCGATGGACGGTGTGCGCACCCGGAGCCGGTCGGTGTAGTGCTGGGCGAGCTCCCGCTCCGCGGACCGCCGCACGAAGCGCGAGCGCCGCAGCCGGTTGAGGACGACCAGCGAGATGTTGGCCCGTACGGACTGCTGCAGGAAGAGGGCCTGGGCCTTGCGTTCCTCCGGTGCGAGTCCGAGTCCGGCCCGGATCACCGCGCCGGGGCGGCCGCTCGGCAGCGCTGTGCCCTCGAGGGTGGCACTGCCGCTGTGGACGGGTTGATCGCCGGCCAGCGCCAGGGCGAGCTCGGAGCGTCCCGCTCCGATGAGTCCGGCCAGTCCGACCACCTCACCGGCGTGGACCTGCAGCGAGATGTCCTGCACGTCGTCGGTGGTGAGGTTCTTGACGTCGAGCACCAGCCGGTCGGTGGCCACCCGCTGCCGGACGAACATGGTGGAGAGGTCGCGGCCCACCATGAGGCGTACCAGCTCTGCCTCGTTCGTCGTGTCTGCCTGCTGGACACCGACCAGGCTGCCGTCGCGCAGCACGGCGATCCGGTCGGCGAGCTGGAAGATCTCCTGCATGCGGTGCGAGACGTAGACGATCGCGATGCCCTGGTCCCGCAGTCGCCGGATCAGGGCGAACAGGGCGTCCACCTCGTGCTCGGCCAGCGAGGAGGTGGGTTCGTCGAACGCGATCAGCCGGGCCGTCGTGCTGCCGGTGAGGGCGCGCATGATCTCGACCAGCTGGCGTTGGGCCGGGGTGAGTTGTGAGCCGAGGAGGTCGGGGTCCAGGACATCGGCGAAGCCGAGCCGGGTCAGATCGGCGTGGATCCGGCGGCGCAGTTCGGCTCGGTCGAAGCGCCTGCCGGCCTTGCGGGGCAGAGCGCCCGCGTAGACGTTCTCGGCGACGGAGATGTGCGGGATGATCTCCGGTTCCTGCGGGATGATCCGGATTCCGGCCGCGCGTGCCCGGGCGGGGGAGTCGAGGGTGACGCTCTCGTCGCCGAGGACGACGTGCCCTTCGCTCGGCTGGTGGTCGCCGGTGAGGATCTTGAGCAGGGTCGACTTGCCCGCACCGTTCTCGCCCATCAGTGCGGTGACCTGACCTGCCGGGAAGTCGAGCGTGATCCCGCTGAGCGCCTGCACGGCACCGAACCGTTTGGTGACGCCCGATATGCCGATGGACCCGACTGGGTTTCGGCGTCGGGTGGTCCGTCGGAAGGGTCTGGGCCGGCTGTCGAGTGGGGTGTTGTTGTCATGTGTCGATTCACCTCGAAGGCATGGCGCGCAGTGTGGTCAGTTGTGCCGCGAAGGCAGGGGGCGGTGCCGTTACGGCCCGTGGCTGCACCCCGGGTGCGGCCACGGGCCGGGCGGACCGGGCCGGGTCAGCTACAGGTGAGTCCGGAGGACTTCCAGTTGGAGTGGTCGATCATCGTGGTGGGGGCGAAGGCCTCCTTCGGGAAGTCCTTGCCGTTCTTGAGCTTGTCGTACATCGTCTGGACGGCGAGGGCGCCGACGTCCTTGCCGTTGATGAAGAGGGCGGCCTTCATGCCGGTCTTCTTGTCGGTCTGCCATTCCTTGCAGGCGAGGTAGGCACCCAGGCCGACGCCGATGACGTGGTCGGGACCGACCCCGGCGTTCTGCAGGGCGGTGACTCCGCCCATGGTGTTCTCGTCGTTGCAGCCCCAGACGACCCAGTTCTTGACCTTGGAGTTCGCCGTGATCGTCGCGGCGATCTTGTCCTGGGCGCCGGTGGGCGTGTTGTCGGTGGGCACGTTGATGGTCTTCACGCCCGGAACCGAGGCGTCGAAGGCCTTCTTGGCGGCCTTGACGCGGTCACCGCAGACGGTGACGTCCTGCTTCCACGCCGAGACGACACGGGTGTCGGAAGCCTTCCAGCCGGCCTTCTTGTACTCCTCGGCGGCGCGCTTGCCGACCTCGGTGCCCATCTGGGCGCCACTGAAGCCGATGCGGGAGACGAGGTCGTCCTTGCCGCACTTGG
>NZ_JAJOZC010000002.1 GCF_023701695.1 Streptomyces sp. RKAG290 | reverse complement strand
GCCGGAGCGGCCGGAGCTGCTGGGCTGATCGTGGTCCGCCGAAACGCACGTCGTCGTGCCCGCAACGAGGCATAACCCCCGCAGTCGGCGGCGACGGGGCCCGACTCGCGCGTGCCGTCTCACGATGACACTGTGCGTGTTCTCCTCGCTGGTGACCGGCATCGTCTGGTCGAGCTCGGACTCGTCCGACGACCCGTCGGTCACCGCCGCCCACGGCGGTGACGCCGCGGGCGGCGGCGACCTGCCGACCAAACGGGTCTCGCACGCGGTCCTGGCACGAACCCGACCGTTGCAGATCACCGTGCCCGGCATCTTCATCCAGGCCCCGGTCATTGCTCTCGGGCTCGACAAGAAGGGGCACCTCGGCGCCCCGCCGCTGAGCAAGCCAAGGGTGGTGGGCTGGTACCAGAACGGCCCATCACCCGGCGACGCGGGCACCGCCCTGATCGTCGGCCACCGGGACACCGAAACAGGGCCGGCGATCTTCCTCAACCTCAACGCACTGCACGGGGTGACACGGTGAAGGTCGCCAGGGCCGACCGGCGTACCGCGGTCTTCGCAGTCGATGAGGTCAAGACCTACACGAAGGACGACTTCCCGGACGACAAGGTGTACGGCACCACCGGCCGTCCGGAACTCAGGCTCATGACGTGCGGTGGGAAGTTCAACAAGAAGAGCGGCTACTCGGCCAACGTGGTCGTCTTCGCCCACCTGACGTCATGGAAGAAACAGACGGCCTGAGGGTTGTCAGCGGTATGGGAGCGGCCGGTACCTCGGGGGCGAGGTACCGGCCGTCCGCGTTCACCTCGGCCCGGCCGGTTGGAAACCGCCGGCGATGTTCCGCCCGGCGATGTTTCCCTCCGCCCGGTTGCGAACCGCCCGGCGGACTACGGCGAGGAGGCCGGCGCTGTTTTCGAGGTCCTGATACGCGCATGCAACTCCCGCCCTACGGGCTTGCCTTCGCCTGCACTTCAAGGCCTAGCGTGCGGGCATGCAGACAATCGGAGCAAGGCAGTTGGGTCGTAGCGGCATCGAGATCAGCCCGTTGGGTTTCGGATGCTGAGCCATCGGCGGCGAGTGGGCGGACGCGGCCGGCGCGCCCCTGGGCTGGGGGAAGGTCGACGACGAGGAGTCCGTCGCCGCGGTGCGGCGGGCCGTCGAGCTCGGCGTGACGTTCTTCGACACCGCGGATGTGTACGGGGCCGGGCACAGTGAGCGGGTACTGGGACGGGCCCTGCGAGGACAGCGTGAACAGGTCGTGGTCGGCACGAAATGGGGAACGTCTTCGATGAGGAGCGGCAGGCCCTGATCAGGAGCGACGACAGCGTGGGGTATGCGCGTGAGGCGCTGACGGCTTCCCTGCGACGGCTCGGCACGGACTATGTGGACCTCTGGCAGCTGCACCTCGGCGATGTGGAGCCGGAACGGGCGGCGCTGCTGCGGGAGGCGTGCGAAGGCTTCGTACAGGAAGGGCTGATCCGGGCCTACGGTTGGAGCACGGACGATGCGGAGCGCGCGGAGGTCTTCGCCCGGGGAGCGCACTGCGCCGCCGTGCAGCATGGGCTGAATGTGCTGGTGGACGCGCCGGAGCTGATCGGGCTGTGCGAGCGGGAGGGTCTCGCGAGCATCAATCGTGGGCCGCTCGCCATGGGACTGCTCACGTGGAAGTACGGGCCGGACAGCAGGGCGGCAGGCGGTGACATCCGGACCACGCCGCCGGCCTGGCTCCGCTGGTTCGGTGAGGGCGGGGCGCCGGCGCCCCAGTGGCTGGCGCGGGTCGAAGCCGTACGGGACATCCTCACGGCGGACGGGCGCACACTCACCCAGGGCGCGCTCGGGTGGCTGTGGGCGCGGAGTCCGAGGACCGTACCGATCCCGGGGTTCCGGACCGTTGCCCAGGCGGAGGAGAACGCTGCTGCCATGGCCCGTGGACCACTCGACGCAGGGCAGATGGCGGAGATCGAGAAGCTTCTCCGCTGAGGCGACCCGCCGTCGGCTCCCGTCGCGGCACGGCCCGTGAAGCCCTTCCTGGATGTGGGCCGGAGGTGTCCGCACGCCCGCCCCGGTGGGCGCCGGCCCGGCGCCTCACGTGGACGCGGCCCGGCTTCGCGTGAAGATCACCCGCCGCGTGGCTCCGGATCCACCAGGCGAGCACCCCGCCGAGGACGAGCAGCAGACACATGGCCGCGTTGGTCCTGCGGTAGGCGACGAGGATCGCGGTGAACTCCCGGATCGTCGCGTTGGGCCAGAAGTACGCGGCCGTGGGCGACCCCACCACGTGGCCTCTTATGCGGGTCCGCCGAGCGGTGAGGGCGGCGCGGAAGGCGTGGAAGTTGTTGGTGACGATGACGCAGCGGTAGTCCGGGTTCGCCTTCTCCATGATCGCCTTGCTGAGCCGCAGATTCTCCTCCGTCGTCGTCGAGCGGTCCTCCCGCTCGATCAGTTCGGCGGGAAACCCCCGGGCCGTCAGGAAGTCGGCCATGGCGTGCGACTCGGGCACGTCCTCGTCCGGCCCTGGCCCCCGAAGTGATGAGCACCGGCGCAGTTCCGCGCCTGGCAAGACGCTGGTGGACCGCTTGCGCCCGCCGGAGGCGACTGGCAGGAGCGGTGGCACGGTGGAACCGCCCACAAGGCCCGAGCCGAGCACGACCACGTAGTCGGCCCTGCGCCGCACCCGGAGGCGACCGTAGAGGAACGCGTAGCAGACGAAGCTGAGGAAGAGGAACGAGACGTAGCCGGCCACGCCGCCGACTGCCACCGCCGCCCCGATCAGCACAGGAGTCCGCATGACCACCGCGGTGATCAGCAGTGCGATGACTCCGAGGATGGACAACGCGGCCACCAGCGAGAGCAGGTTGGCCGGACTCCTGCCTTCCTTGCTCGCCATCTGCAGGCCGTTGAGGAACAGGAAGTACATCAGCACCAGGACAGCGAGCGCGCCCAGGGCCGCGAGTGACCAGACGATGATCTGACCCGACGGTGAGTCGGACCTGACCAGTTGGATCAGCCAGGCTGCCAGCCCGCAGAGCACGGCAAGCCCAAGAATCACGGCGTTGCCGAACCTCCTGCGCTCGCGCACCACACGTACACAGAAGACGGCGAGAAGGAGGGCAGCCGGAGCGTAAACCAACATTCGGACAGCGTAAACGTCCTGAACCAGCGCCTCGGCGCGAGCCCCCTTCGGCGCGGGGAGACGGTCTCGTCCGGAAAAGCGCACGGATGCCCGG
>NZ_JAJOZC010000003.1 GCF_023701695.1 Streptomyces sp. RKAG290 | reverse complement strand
GCCGGGCGCCCGAGTCGACGCCGGGCCGTGTGTATCGCTCCAGGGAGCGGACGGAGGCGTGGCGGGAGCGGGCCAGTGGCGAATCGGGGTGGAGGCGCCGTCTTCCGTCGTGCGTCAGGGCGCTGTGCCAGGGCGGTGCAGGGTTCAGCCGTCCATGCCTCGATGTCCTGGGGTGTGGAGAGATGGTTGGCTGCCTGGGTCATCCCCCCAGATCCTCCGTCACAGGCAGGCACTCGGCGAGCAGGTCGACGACGTCGCGCCAGGCTCGCTGGGCGTGCCGTGGGTGGTAGCCGACGCCGGCTACCACGGGTGGCTGACCGGCGGGTGGTGGAAGGCGTGCAGGGCGCCGCCGTAGACCGTGAGGCGCCAGTCGACGCCCGCGGCCTGCATCTCAGCGGTGAACGCGTTCCGTTGCGCGGGCGGCATGATCGGGTCTTCCGACCCGACCCCGGCCCACACCGGGCAGCCAATGCGCGCCGCCTCGCCCGGTCGGCCCGTGGTAGTCGCGTTGACTGTCCCGATCGCGCGCAGGTCGACGCCATCGCGCCCGAGTTCCAGCGCGATGGCGCCCCCGGTGCCGTAGCCGACGGCGGCGATCCGGTCGGGGTCGGTCCGCGCTTCCGTGCGCAACACGTCGAGCGCCGCATGGCCGATGCCCCGCATCCGGTCGGGGTCGGCGAGCAGCGGCATGCAACGGGCCAGCATCTCCTCGGGGTCACCCAAATAGCGCCCACCGTGAAGGTCGAAGGCCAGCGCTACGTATCCCAGCTCGGCGAGAGCATCGGCCCTGCGGCGCTCGACGTCGCTGAGCCCCATGCCCTCTGGTCCGAGCAGCACCGCAGGCCTGCGGTCGACACCGGCCGGGAGGGCGAGGTGCCCGATCATCGTCAAACCGTCGGCCGGGTACGCGACCGTACGCGTCGCAATCGTCGTCATGGGACTGGACTGTAGTGATCGTCGACCCCGGTCCGGCCGGTGTTCTGCCGCTGGCAGAACACCGCGGGTATTTCGGACGGATCGGCAAGTACAGCACCGATGAACTCGTCATCCAGCCCGAGGCGTACGACCCGGAACTCGACGTCGACTTCACCCTGCTGCGCGAGCAGGACCTGATCCCCGCCGGCCTCGTCCTGGCCGCCTGAACCGTGAGGTGAACTAGCTGGTGACACCCTTCACGTGAGCACCCGGCGGCGCCTCGTAGCTTGTCCTCCAGCTGTCGGCGAAGGAACTTCGCATCGGACTCGGCCCTCTCGCCCGCGTCGGCGAGGACGACCTCCACCAGGTAGGACCCCGGCGTTCACACCCCCGTCGGCCTCCCTCCCCTCTCGACTCTTGCTTCATCTATCGAGATTCGATAGATTCCCATCGCAAGTCGATGGAAGGATGGGTCATGGGAAAGCTGACAGTGGGTGCTCTGCGCGCCGTGCTCGTGGTGGTGCTCGCCGGCACGCTGTTCGTACAGGCATCGATGGTGTGGGCGCTGGCCACCGACCCGGAGGACGGGTCGCTCCCGCTGACCCCGCTGCGCCTGGTCACGATCCTGGGCATGGTGTCCGCTCAGGTCGCCCTGGTCTGCGTATGGCGACTGGTGACGATGGTGCGACGCGGAACCGTGTTCTCGCACGCCGCCTTCCGGTACGTGGACTTCGTGATCGGGTCCATTGTCGCGGCCGGCCTCGTGTGGTTCGCGGTCACCGCCCTCAATGCGCCCGGCCAGCGGGAAGACCCGGGCGTCACTCTCATCATGGGCGGGGTCGGCCTGGCCATCCTGGGAGTCGCGCTCATCGTGCTCGTGCTGCGGATGCTCCTCGCCCAAGCCGTTGCGCGCGACACCGAAGCGGCGCAGATGCAGGGCGAGCTGGACGAGGTGATCTGATGCCGATCGCCGTCGACATCGACGTGATGCTGGCCAGGCGGAAGATGTCCGTGGGTGAGCTCGCGGACCGGGTCGGGATCACGCCCGCCAACCTGGCGGTGCTCAAGAACGGCCGCGCCAAGGCCGTGCGCTTCGCGACGCTTGCCGCGCTCTGCGAGGTGCTGGAGTGCCAGCCGGGTGACCTGCTGCGCTGGGAGACCGAGGACACCGCAGGCGAATGAACCGAGCCTGCTGACGCGGCCCGCCCCAGGGGCAGCGCCATCGCCCCCTCGGCTTCGGCCCCCACGGGCACCGCCATCAGCCCTCTGCCCAGCCCCCACAGGCAGCGCCATCGCCCCCTCGACGTCGTCGGACCGAAGGAAACCGACCAACGATCCTTTGGGTTCTTTTGGGAAAACCGCTGGTGTGGTTGCCGGAGCCGGGCAATCCGTCTGTGGTGATACGAATTGGTTTTGTTGGTCTGACCCTGCTCGCGGCTCTGGGAGCAGGGAGCGCGGCGGCGTGGATTTCACCGTGGTGGTGGGTCGCCTGTGTGCTGCTCGCTCTGCTGGGCCTGCTCGGCGTGTGGGATCTCGTACAGCGCAGACACTCGGTGCTGCGCAACTATCCCGTGATCGGGCACGCCCGTTTCCTCCTGGAGGGGCTCCGACCCGAACTCCAGCAGTATTTCGTGGAGCGGAATTTCGACGGACGGCCCTTCGACCGGGACGTGCGCAGCATTGTGTACGAGCGGGCGAAGGGCACGGACGCCGAGGAGCCGTTCGGTACGGAGCGGGACGTCTACCAGCCCGGTCACGAGTTCCTCGTGCCGTCGATGGCTCCCTGCGCGGTTCCTGAGACGCCGCCGCGGGTCCGGACAGGCGGCCCCGACTGCACCCAGCCGTACGACATGGCCCTGCTCAATGTCTCCGCGATGAGCTTCGGCTCACTCTCGGCAAATGCGGTCCTGGCACTCAACGGCGGTGCGGCGAGCGGAAATTTTGCTCATGACACGGGCGAGGGCGGCATTTCGGAGTATCACCTGCGCCCCGGAGGAGACCTTGTCTGGGAGATCGGCACCGGCTACTTCGGATGCCGGACCGAGGACGGCGCATTCGACGCTGAGAAGTTCGCCGAACGGGCAGCGCACGACCACGTGAAATGTGTATCGCTCAAGTTGTCGCAGGGCGCCAAGCCCGGCATCGGCGGTGTGTTGCCGGGAGCGAAAGTCAATGCGGAGATCGCGCAGGTGCGAGGGGTGCCGCAGGGGCGGACGGTCGTCTCGCCCCCGTACCACCGGGTCTTTTCCACACCGCGTGAACTGGTTCGCTTCGTGGCGCGGATGCGGGAACTCTCGGGTGGCAAACCCACAGGCTTCAAGCTCTGCATCGGTTCGCGCCGGCAGTTTCTCGCCGTGTGCAAGGCCATGGTGGAGGAGGGCACAGCACCCGACTTCATCATCGTGGACGGGGCCGAGGGCGGCACAGGCGCCGCGCCGCTGGAGTTCGCCGACCACGTCGGCACGCCCCTCACCGATGGTCTGCTCACCGTGCACAACGCACTGGTCGGCGCCGGCCTGCGGGACCGGATCAGGATCGGGGCCAGTGGCAAGATCGCCACGGGCGCGGACCTGGTCAAGAGGCTTCTCCAGGGCGCCGATTATGTGAACTCGGCCCGCGCGATGATGTTCGCCGTGGGGTGCATACAGGCGCAGCGCTGTCACACCAACACCTGTCCCACCGGTGTCACCACACAGGATCCCCGGCGTGCTCGCGCGCTGGACGTCGCGGACAAATCGGTGCGGGTCCAGAGATTCCAGCAGGCGACGGTGGCCAGCGCGCTCCAGATCATGGCCTCCATGGGCGTCACGGATCCGGAACAACTACGTCCGCACATGCTCCAACGCCGCATCGATCCCTACACCCTGCGTTCCTTCGACGAAATGTACGAATGGCTCGAGCCGGGGCAGCTGCTTGTCGCGCCCCCCTCGTCCTGGGCTGCCGACTGGAAAGCCGCAGACCCCGACCACTTTGCTGTCTGACCAGGAGGACCTTGTGCCCGTACCGTTGCCCGCGTCATCGTGGACGCCCTGTCCGAACTCGGCGTACATCAGGTGTTCGGCGTCGTCGGAGACGCCCTCAACCCGCTGACGGAAGCCATTCGGCTCACCGAGGACGTCGAGTGGGTGGGATGCCGTCACGAGGAGGCCGCAGCGTTCGCCGCGAGTGCCCAGTCCCAGCTCTCCGGCAACCTCGGCGTCTGTATGGGAACCGTCGGACCGGGTTCGATCCACCTGCTCAACGGTCTCTACGACGCGGCCAAGAGCCGCACTCCCGTCCTGGCGATCGCGGGACAGGTGCCGGTGGCGGACATCGGCAGTGACTCCTTCCAGGAGGTCGACAACGACGCCCTCTTCAGCGACGTCGCGGTGTTCCGTGCCACGGTTTCCTCCCCCGATCAGCTGCCCAGATGCTCGAGGCGGCCGTTCGCAACGCGCTGGGCCGCAAGGGCGTTGCCGTGCTCACCGTGCCGGGTGACATCGGTGACCGGAAGCTGAGCACGGACCGTGAGGCCCGCTTCTCCCTGAGCAGCACGGTGACACGGCCGGAGGAATCCGCCGTCCGCAGCGCGGCCGGCCTCCTGGAACGTGCCGGTCGGGTGACCCTCCTCGTCGGCCAGGGTGCCCGCGCAGCCCGTGCGGACGTACTGGCGCTCGCCGACCGTCTGGCTGCTCCGATGGTGCTCACCCTGAAGGCCAAGGAGGGGTTCGAGGGTGACGGCAACCCCTTCCAGGTCGGCCAGACGGGGCTGATCGGCAATCCGGCCGCGGCTTCCGCGATGCAGGACGCCGACACACTCCTCCTGCTGGGCACGGACTTTCCCTACCGTGAGTGGTATCCGCAGGGCCGCACCGTCATTCAGGTGGACACCGAGCCCACCCACATCGGACGTCGGGTCCCGGTGGAGGCGGGCCTCGTCGGCGACGTGGGCGCCACGGTCCGTGATCTTCTCGAGTGCCTGGGGCCGGGGAAGGGCGCGACCGCAAGCACCTGGACAAGGCACGCAAGGAGTTCGAGACGTGGCGTGACGGGCAGGCGCGGCTGGCGGACCCGAAGCACGACGAGCAGACGGCCGGGCGGCTCCGCGCGGCGTTCGACAACCCCGAGCACGGGATCAGGCCCGAGGCGCTTGCCGCCACTGTCGACCGGCTCGCCGCCGATGACGCCGTCTTCACCTCCGACACCGGAATGGCCACGGTATGGCTCTCACGGTTCTTGGAGATGCGCGGTGAGCGGCGGCTGCTCGGCTCGTACAACCTCGGATCCATGGCCAACGCGATGCCGCACGCACTTGGCGCACAGTGCCTGGACCGGCAACGCCAGGTGGTCGCGTTCTGTGGCGACGGTGGCCTCAGCATGCTGCTCGGCGACCTCATGACCCTCAAGACCGGCAAGCTCCCCGTCAAGCTGATCGTCTTCGACAACCGGCGCCTCGGCATGGTCAAGCTGGAGCAGGAACAGGCCGGCCTGCCCGAGTTCGGCACCGAGCTGGACAACCCGGACTTCGCCGCGGTGGCCACGGCCATGGGCATCACCGGCATTCGCGTGACGGACCCCGGCGAGTTGGAGGAATCGGTACGACGAGCCCTCGACACACCGGGGCCGGTTCTCCTCGACGTACTCACGAACCCTGACGAGATGGCCGTACCGGCCAAGCC
>NZ_JAJOZC010000012.1 GCF_023701695.1 Streptomyces sp. RKAG290 | reverse complement strand
CCACCTTCGTCAACGACGTGGCGAAGAAGATCCACACCATCGACCCGAACCACCCGGTGACCTCGACCGACGCGTGGACCGGCGCCTGGCCGTACTACAAGCGCAACGCCCCCGACCTCGACCTGTACTCGGTCAACTCCTACGGCGACATCTGCGGGGTCCGGGGTGCCTGGGACGCCGGTGGTTACAACAAGCCCTACATCATCACCGAAGGCGGCCCGGCCGGCGAGTGGGAGGTCCCGACGACGCCAACGGCGTGCCGGACGAGCCCACCGACGTGCAGAAGGCCGAGGGCTACACCAAGGCCTGGAACTGCATCACCGCTCACCAGGGGGTGGCCCTGGGTGCCACGTTCTTCCACTACGGGACCGAGCACGACTTCGGTGGCATCTGGTTCAACGTGGTGCCCGACGGCAAGAAGCGGCTCTCGTACTACGCGCTGAAGAAGGCGTACGCCGGATCCACCGCCGGGGACAACACCCCGCCCGTCATCAGCAACATGAAGGTCCAGAACGCGGGCGGCGCCCCGGCCGGCCGTGAGTTCACCGTCGGCGCCGACATCCGCGACCCGGACAACGACGCGCTGACCTACAAGATCTACCTGAGCGGCAACTACGCCACCGGTGACAAGGCACTGGTCGAGGCCACCTGGCGGTCCACCGGCAACGGCACCTTCGCGGTGCGGGCGCCCGAGCGGCTCGGGGTGTGGAAGGTCTACATCCAGGCCGAGGACGGACACGGCAACGCCGGCATCGAGACCAAGTCGGTGAAGGTCGTGGTGCCGCCGGTCTCCGGCACGAACGTGGCCCTCGGCCGGCCGGCCACCGCCTCCTCCGCGCAGGCCGGCAGCACCGGCTGCCCCTGCACCGCGGCGATGGCGTTCGACGGCAAGGCCGACACCCGGTGGGCCAGCGACTGGAGCGACCCCCAGTCGATCCAGGTCGACCTCGGTGAACGCAAGTCCTTCCGCCACCTCCAGCTGGTGTGGGACCCGGCGTACGCCAAGTCGTACGAGGTACTGGTCTCGGACGACGGCAGCAACTGGCGTTCGGTGTACACCACCACCAGCGGTATCGGCGATGCCGACGATCTCGACATCGCCCAGACCGCCCGCTACGTGAAGCTCAACCTCACGCAGCGGGGCACGGCTTGGGGCTACTCGCTCTGGGAGTTCGGCATCTACAGCTGACCGTCCGGCGGGGCCGGCGGGGGAGTACCCCGCCGGCCCCGCACGACGCGAGGTGTGTCGATGTCGTGGCCGGGGCAGGGGAACGACCATGGTGAGTACATGAACGTCGCAGACATTTTGGCGGATGGGTTCACTCGCATCCGGGAGACGGTGTACGCCGCCGTCGAGGGACTCGACCCCGACGACCTGCACGTCCGCCTGGACGAGGGTGCGAACTCGATCGCCTGGCTGGTGTGGCATCTGACCCGCATCCAGGACGACCACATCGCGGACGCGGCCGGGACCGAACAGATCTGGTTCGCCCAGGACTGGGCCGCCCGCTTCGATCTGCCCTTCGCCAAGGGAGCCACCGGCTACGGGCACAGCAGCAAGCAGGTCGAGGCCGTGCAGGTGGGCTCGCCGGAGCTGCTGCTCGGGTACTTCGACGCCGTGCATCTGCAGACCATCGGCTTCGTCCAGGCCCTCGACGGCAAGGCGCTGGACCGGGTCGTGGACGAGGCCTGGTCGCCGCCGGTGACCCTGGGGGTACGGCTGATCAGCGTCCTGTCGGACGACCTCCAGCACGCCGGTCAGGCGGCCTTCATCAGAGGCTCGCTGGAACGCCGGTAGCGCCGTCAGCCGGCCGGTACGCCCAGCGTCCGGCGGGTGCGCGCGTAGTGCCCCGGGCTGGTGCCCACGACCCGCTTGAAATGGCGCGCCAGATGGGACTGGTCGTAGAAACCGGCGGACGCCGCCACCTCGGGCGCCGGCAGCCCCTGGAGGAGCAGCCGGCGCGCGAGGTCCACCCGGCGGCCGTCACGTACTGGTGCGGTGCCATCCCGAACTCCCGGCTGAAGCTGCGCACCAGGTGTGTGTGATGGGCATGCAGGAGCAGCGCCGCTTCCTGGAGCGTGATCCCCGCCACGAACCGTTCGTCGAGGAGGTCGCGCAGCCGGTGGGCGACCCTGCGGTCGTGCGGGTGCCGGACGGGTTCGAGATGGTTGCGCAGGTGCTGTTCGAGGCGCTCCGAGACCAGGGCGAGGCGGCTCGCCGCCTCCAGCTCCTCGCCCGGATCGGCGAGCGTCGCGTGGAGCCGGTCGATGCGGCGCCGCAGTGCCGGATCGTGGACGACGGGGCGGTCGACGGCCATGCCGACCAGTTCTTCATCGACCTGCGCGATGTTGAGGTACAGGACGCGCTTGCGGAAGCCCTCGGCGGTCGCGGCGCCGCCGTTGTGCGGGACGTGCGGAGGCAGGAGCGTCACCGCCCGGGTGAGCGCTCCGTGCTCGTGACGGTCCAGGTCGTAGCGGACCATGCCCTCGTCCACGATGAGCAGGGTCCAGGCGTCGTGCGTGTGCATGGGGTAGGAGTGATCGATGAAGTGGGCGTGGAAGACCTCTTCGATCCCCTCCACGGGCGGGCACCACGCGGTGATGTCCGGTCGAACAGCCATGAACCGATCGTACGCCGGGTGACCCGGGCACCGGCGCGCCCGGGTGACGTGCGGGGGCGCACCGCGGACAGCCATGCAAAGTTCGTACAAGACAGGCCGGGGGCGGCCCGGCAGGCTCGGGGCCATGACAGATGATCACGCCCCCGTCCGCTTCGACACCAAGATCGCCGTTCTGCTCCGGGACGACTCCAGACCTGGCAGCGACTGAACGTCACGGCCTTCCTGGTCAGTGGCCTCGGCACGGTGGTGCCCGAGCTGGTCGGCGAACCGTACGCCGATGCCGACGACACCCCGTACCTGCCGATGTTCCGTCAGCCGGTGCTGGTCCTCGAAGGCTCGAAGGAGATGCTGACGACGGCCCACACCCGGGCGGTCGGCCGGGGCGTGGCCCTCGCGGTCTTCACCTCCGACCTCTTCACGACGGGCAACGACCGGACAACCGGGCCGCCGTCCGCGCGGTCCGGCGGGACGGGATGGACCTGGTCGGGCTCGCCGTGCACGGCCCCCGCAACGCCGTGGACAAGATCCTCAAGGTGCCTCCATGCACCCCTGAGTGAGGGGCCGGGAGAACTGCGGCGGCCGGCGGCGGGACGCCTCTCCGACCGGCCGGCCGCGGACGCGTCACACGGTGCGTTCGACGAAGTACGGCAGGAGCGCGAGGAACTCCGCGATGGCGTCCGGCGCCAGTGCCACGCTCTCCAGACAGGCGCGGGCGCTCTCCAGGTGCCGGTGGGCCTCGGCCACGGCGGCCGAGCGCCCGCCGGCCTGCTCGATCAGGCCCGCCGCCCGCCGTGCGGCGCCGTCGTCGAGCCGCCCGCCGGTCCGCAGCAGCGCGCCCAGTTGCAGGGCCGCCGGGCCGCCGGCGGCGAGCGCGGTCAGCACGGGGTAGGTCTTCTTCCGCCGGCGCAGATCGCTGTGCACCGGTTTGCCCGTGACCTCGGGGTCACCCCAGATGCCGAGTACGTCGTCCACGGCCTGGAACGCGATCCCGAGATGGCGCCCCGCCGCGGTGAGGGCGTCCGTCTCGGTCCGTCCGGCCCCGCCGAGCACGGCTCCGAGCCCGGCGGCGCAGCCGAGCAGCGCGCCCGTCTTGTGCTCGGCCATCAGCCGGTACTCGTGCGGCTGCACGGCATCCGGCCCGGTCCAGGGCCGCGACTCGAAGAGCAGGTCGTCGGCCTGGCCGCGCACCAGATCGTTGAGCGTCCCGGCCAGCAGCCGGACCGCCGGCGCGCAGTGGGCGCCGGGGGCGTCGGCCAGGGTCTGCACGGCCAGCGCGAAGAGCGCGTCCCCGGCGAGGACCGCGGGTCCGGTCCCGTAGGCCTTCCAGGCGGTGGCGCGCTGCCTGCGGGTCTCGTCGCCGTCCATGATGTCGTCGTGGAGCAGGGAGAAGGTGTGGATCAGTTCGACGGCGACCGCGCCGCGGACCGCGCTCTGCGCCTTCCCGCCGACGGCTTCGGCCCCGAGCACGGCCAGCGCCTGGCGGACACCCTTGCCCTGCGCACCGGGGGCGGCCCGGCCGTCCGGCCCGTCCCAGCCGAGCGAGAACGCGGCGATCTCGGCGTGCCACGGATGCAACCGCCGCACGGCCCGGCCGAGCGCCGGACGGACGAGCTCACGGCAGCGGGCGAGTATCTGCGGCGCCGAGGCCTGCTGGGTCACCGGGGGAGTCATCGGCTGCCGCCTTCCCCTGCCACTGGGTCACCGGCGGGCGACACCCCGAGTTCCGCGTAGGCCTTGTCGACCATGTCGCGGGCGTTGAGAAGTCCGATCCGGTCGAGTGTGACGCGCAGGCCGTCCAGATCCGCAGCGGTTTCCACCCGGTCGCGGCCGAGGCGGGCCAGCGACTTCACCAGGCCGAGCCGGGCCAGCGCCTCGCCGCGGGGCTCCGTCATCGCCCGGAATTCCCCCAGCGCCTCCTCGTAGACCTGGCGGGCCTCCTGGTACCGCCCGGCGCGGTAGAGCACATTGGCGCGCATCTTGTGGTTGTAGGCGAGGGCGCTGGACAACTTCATCTCGCGGCACGTGAGTTCGGCCTCGGACAGCAGCTCGAGCGCGCGCTCCGGTGCGTCGTCCCGCACGGAGATGATGTCGGCCATGCCGCGCAGCGCCCAGGCCCGGCCGCGGCGGTCGTCCGCGTCACCGGCCAGCTGCGCCGCTTCCTCGAACATCGCGAAGGCGGTGTCGAACGAGCCGGTGTTGCGGTGGATCTGGGCGATGCCTCCAGGGCCCAGACGGTGTGGCGCGCCTCACCGCGGGCGCGGGCCTCCACGAGCAGCTGCTCGTGGAGTGCCGCGACGGTGCGGTAGTCGCCCTGTATGCGCCCGGTCTCCGCGAGGCCGGCGAGTGAGTAGCCGCGGGCGACCACGTCCCCGCCCTCCTTGCCCAGCCGGGCCGCCAGGCCCAGCAGGCGGAAGGCGAGCCGCAGTGCGCCCCGCTGGCGGGCGAGCGTCCCGCCGCTCCACAGCGCCCAGGCCATGGCGCCGGTGTCACCGGCCGACCGCGCGGCCCGGTAACTGGCCTTCCAGGCCCGGTCGGCGTCCTGCACGTGGCCCAGCCTGCGGTGCGCCTCGGCCACCGCGAGGCCGGTTCGCGCCACTTCCTGCTGGGAGCCGGAGAGTTCGGCCTCTCTCAAGTGGCGTTGCCCCTCGGCCAGTACGTCCGTGAGCGAGGCGTTCACGGACATCTTGGTGAGGGCGCCTTGGTACTCGGGCGCCAGCGCTTTGCTGTGCATGGGAGCCTTTCGCGCGCGTACGCGGTCGGCCACGATGACTATACGCACTATGTATACATTCGGTGCATAGTCGCTCGGTGCTCTGACCCGTGCGCTCATGGGGGCCGGACAGGCGTGTCGGGTGCGGCGTACCGCCTTGCTGTGGATCAAGACGGCTGATGCGCGTCCAGGGTTGCTTCGTCATCGGGCAATCCGCGCGGAAGACGAAGCTGTGGGCGGCGCCGGGTCAGTCGGACCGCTCCGCCAGGTGCTCGGTGAACCACTCCCGTGCCAGCTCGGCGACCTCGTCCAGGGTGCCCGGTTCCTCGAAGAGGTGCGTCGCCTCGGCGACCACGTCGAGCCTCTTCTCGCAGCGCAGTTCCGCCAGGGCCTGCTGGTTGAGCTCCAGCACCCGGGGGTCGCGGCCGCCCACGACGAGCAGCGTCGGCGAACGGACGTCACCGAGGCAGGGGCCCGCGAGGTCGGGCCGGCCGCCGCGGGAGACGACTGCGCCGATTCCCGTGCCCCGCTCCGCACCGACGGCCGCCGCTGCCCGCAGTGCGGCCGCGGCTCCGGTGCTCGCCCCGAAGACTCCGACGGGCAGGGGCTCGCGACGCTGCAGCCAGCCGGTGGCGTCCACCAGCCGCTCCGCCAGGGTCCCGATGTCGAAGACGTTGGCGCGGTCCGCCTCCTCGGCCGGGGTGAGCAGGTCGAAGAGCAGCGTGCCGAGGCCGCCCGGTGCAGGGCCGCCGCCACCGACCTGTTGCGCGGGCTGTGCCGGCTGCTGCCGGAGCCGTGGGCGAACATCACGAGTGCCCCGGCCTCCCCGGCCGCGGTGAACTCACCCGGCAGGACCACGCCGCCCGCCTCGACACCTACCTCCACGGCCGCGGGAGAGGCGCGGTCCGCAGCCCGTGCCAGCAGCGAGACGACCTCCTCGTCCGGAGTCTGGCCGAAGTCCCGGTACCACTCACCCACCGCGGAGAACCGGACCGGCGTGGACAGGCACACCAGTTCGTCCACCCCGCCGCGCAGCCGCTCGGCGGTGTCCGGCGGCGCCACCGGCACGGCCAGCACCACACGCGCCGCCCCCTGCGCGCGTGTCACCTCGCACGCGGCCAGGGCGGTCGCACCGGTCGCGATGCCGTCGTCCACGATGATCACGCAGCGCCCGCCGAGGGGGATGCGCGGCCTGGTTCCCCGGAAGGCCCGGGCCCGCCGCAGCAGCTCGGCCTCCTCGGCGCGCTGGACCGAGGCGAGCTCCTGCGGCGTCGTCCTGCTGCGGCTCACGATGTCCTCGCTGATCACCCGCACGCCGCCCTCGCCGATGGCCCCGAAGCCCAGCTCCGGGTGGTGCGGGACGCCGAGCTTGCGCACCACGATCACATCGAGCGGGGCGCCGAGCTCCTGGGCGACCGCGAAGGCCACCGGGACTCCGCCGCGGGGCAGGCCCAGCACCACGGGCCGGCTTCCCGCCAGGGGCCGAAGCGCCTCGGCGAGCCGTTGTCCCGCGTCGGCGCGGTCGGAGAACAGCACGGGGGATCACCCCAGACCGGGAGAGGGCAGGTGGTCACCTGCACTTTCTTCGAATCAACCGCATGCACCGCCGGTCCGCAAGTTCTTCGGGCCCGCCCCCGGGCGCCACCCCTTCGCAGGCCGGCGGGCCGTCTTCTCAGCCGAGGACGGAGCGTGCCACCCGGAAGCCCGTGTCATCGATCCGGAACGTCGGATGGCTGCGACGCCGCACCGAGGCCCGGCAGCTCCAGTGCTCGTCGAACCAGCCGCCACCGCGCAGTACGCGGTAGCTCCCGTAGACCTCGGCGTCGTAGACGTCCCAGCACCACTCCCACACGTTGCCCAGCGTGTCGTGCAGCCCCCAGGCGTTGGGCTGCTTCCCGCCGACCTCGTGCGGGCGTTCCTGAGAGTTGCCACGGTGCCAGGCGATCTCGTCGAGCTGCCCGTAGCGGGCGCCCGTCGTCCCGGCGCGGCACGCGTACTCCCACTCGGCCTCGGTAGGAAGCCGGTAGCCGTCGGCGGCCGTGTCCCACTCGACGCCCTCGACGCCGTCCGTGCCGGAGTGGAGGCGGTAGGCGGGTGCCAGTGACTCGTGCCGGGACAGGGCGTTGCAGAACCGGGCGGCGTCCAGCCAGGAAACGCCTTCGACGGGCAGCCGGTCGCCCTGCGCGGTGCTCGGGCGCTCGCCGGTGACCTGCGCGTACTGGGCCTGCGTGATCACGGACGCCGCGATCCGGTACGGCGCCAGCTCGACCGCCCAACTGCGCTGCGTCCGCCGGTCCGACAGGGTGACCTGCCCCGCCGGGACGCCGACCATCGGGATGTCTGTGTCCGTGCCTGTGCCTGTGTTCATGGAGCGCCGATCCTACCAACGCCGTTGTCGGGGGATTCTTCCGCACGGCCAAGCCTGTCGCTGGGTCAAAAGCCCTCGCGTTCAAGGGCCTTGATGAGCAGCAGGGCGATGTCGTCGCTGCCCGGGGTGGTCCGTTCGGCATAGCGCACGAGAGTGTCGGCGAGCGCGCCCATGGGCCGGCCCGCGGCCGGCGTGAACTGCTCGGCGAGGGCGGCGGTCGCCTCGTCGAGATCGGTGTCAGGCGCTTCGACGAGGCCGTCGGTGTACAGGGCGAGCACGGATCCCGGTGGCAGGGGGATCTCGGTCGTCGGGTAGCGGGCCTCCCGGTCGATCCCGAGGAGCAGCCCCGGCGGCAGGCGGAGCACCTCGGTGTGCCCGCCGGGGTGGTGCAGCAGCGGCGGTGGGTGGCCGGCCGTGGCCAGCAGGGCGCGCTGCCCGGCCAGGTCGAGATGGACGTACAGGCAGCTGGTGAAGAGTCCGGGATCGAGGTCGGTGAGCAGCCGGTTGGTACGCGCCAGCACTTCGGCCGGCGGCGCGCCGGCGGTCGCGTGCACCGCGGTGCGGACCTGCCCCATCAGGGCCGCGGCCTTCACGTCGTGGCCCTGGACGTCACCGATGGCCGCGGCCGCGGTGGTGGCGTCGAGGCGGATCAGGTCGTAGAAGTCGCCGCCGACGCCCACCCCTTGGGTGGCGGGCAGGTAGCGGGCGGCCACGTCCAGGCCGTCGATCCGGGCAGGGTGTGGGGGAGCAGATGGGCCTGGAGGCTGTGGGCGAGCTCGCCCTTGGCGTCGTAGAGGCGCGCCCGGTCCAGGGCCTGGGCGATCAGCCCCGCGATCGAGGTCAGGAGCGCGCGCTCCTCCGGTTCGAACGGGCGCGGCCGGTCGTAGGCGAGCACCAGCGTCCCGACCGGTCGCCCGGAGGCGATCAGTGGCAGGAAAGCCCATGCCGCCATGCCTGTCTGGAGCGCCGCGGGCGGATAGGCGCGCCGCAGTTCCGCGAAGGTGCGGTAGAAACTGGGCACCCCGGTGGTCAGGACGTGCGCGGCGGGCGCGCGCGAGGCCAGTGGCTCGCCGTCGAACCGTTCCATCAGCTCGGGTCGTAGCCCCGGTATCCGTCGATCCGCAGCCGGCCTTCCGTCGCGGTCATCACGACGAGCGCCTGGATCCGGAACGCGGGCAGGAGCTGGTCGGAGATCAGCTCCACGACATCCTGGATCCCGACGGCCTCGGTGAGCGTCGCGGCCAGGTGCATCAGGTGGTAGAGCGCGGTGGCGCGGCTCGGAGTGGCCGGCGGCGCGGGAGGAGGGCTTTCGGGGGTGGCCGGCACGGAGCGGTCGGCCCCGGGCGCGATGTACACGCTGATGCCGGTGGTGCTCGGATAGAGGTGGAAGGACAGCCACCTGTCCGGCGGGCGCAGGGCGGTGAAGGACATGGGCTGACGGCTGATCACCGCGCCGCGGTACTGGTCCTCGAAGAGCGGGTCGTCGAGCCAGGGGAGTGACTCCCACGGCAGCGTGCCCATCAGGTCGGCGGCCTGTGCGCCGACCAGCTCGGCGCCGGTGCCGGTGAGATAGGTGATCCGGCCGTCCAGGTCGAGCGTGCAGCAGCCGCCCGGCAGGCGCGCGATGAAGTCCGCCGCCGCGGAGGCCTCGGCGGGTCCGGGCGGCGTGAGCGTGAGCGGCGGCAGCACCCGCGGATGGCTTCCGGCGGCCACCGGCCGGCCGCGTTCATGGGCCTCGTGCAGCACCAGGGAGATCTCGTGGCAGCCGTCGTGCACCGCTCCGCGTTCCTGCGGGGTCAGCTGCGGCGGGTGCGAGCCCGGCCACAGGAGCACCAGCCCGCCCCAGACGGTGGCGCCGGTCAGCAGCGGCACGGCGGCCAGCGCGAAGCGGTACGGCAGTACGAGCGCGGGGCGCGGATAGCGCCGGGCCAGCTCCTCCTGACTGCCCAGCCACACCAGGTGCCGGTCCTTGACCGCGTCCGCCACCGGTATCGGCGCGGACAGGGGGACTCGCGACCACGGCGCGGTGATCTGCGCCGGCAGCCCGGCCAGCACGCTCAGCCGCAGGGTGGACTCGCCAGGGGGCAGCAGGTACAGCATGGCCGCGGAGGCACCGGTCTCCTGCAGGGCGCGGGCCACAGCGGGATCCAGGAGCTCCGTCCCGGAGCCCGGGGCGGACCATGCTTTGTCCATAATCGGACGATACGCCCCAACCCTGCGGGCGACACCGTGGTGTGAGTCCGCCGGGTGCTCCGCCCCGGCGTGCCGTGGCAGGGCGGGTAGGCGGTCGCACCCGGCCCTGCCGCCCGCGTCGAGGCGCCGCCCGGCCGCGGGTCAGCCCGCGGAGGCCTCGCGGCTGATCTGCTCGAAACGTGCGCCCATGGCCGCGGCCAGTGCCTGCGCCGCCGAAAGGGGCCGGACCATCACCGTGAGGTCGTCGATCTCGCCCGCCTCGTTCATGTGCAGGAAGTCGCAGCCACTGATCTCCCGGTCGCCCACCTTCGCGACGAAGACGAGAGCGTGGTCGCGCCCGTCGGCGCTCCCCATCTCCCGTACGTAGCGGAAGTCCGTGAACACCTCCGAGACCGCACGCAGGATGGCAGCCGTGAGGGGCTTGCCGGGGTAGGGCTTGAACGCCACCGGACTGGTGAAGACGACGTCCTCGGCCAGCGTCGCCTCGATCGCCGCGTGGTCGTGCGCCTCGACGGCTTTGCGGAAGGGGTGCATGTGGCGCTCCATAGTCAACTTTTTGAATAGACGTGAAAAAGACTAATCATGACGGTGTTCCTGTGTCCAGATGCCTCCCCGCGCACTCGGCGCATGGGGAGGGTGCAACGGCGTTGTCAGACCCCTCGATTAGGTTCCCCGCATGACTGAATTCGTGTTGGTGGCGGGAGCATGGCTGGGAGCATCCGCATGGGACGAGGTGGTGGCGGGCCTGCGCGCGGCCGGCCACGGCACCCACCCGGTGACGCTGACCGGCGTCGGCGAGAAGCAAGGGCTGCCGGTCGGCCGGCAGACGCATGTGGCAGACATCGTCGACGATGTGGAGCGCCTCGATCTGCGCGACGTGGTCCTGGTCGGACACAGCTATGCGGGTATTCCGGCCGGTCAGGCCGCCGAGCGCATCGGCGGCCGACTGGCCCGTGTCGTCTTCGTGGATGCCTGCGTCCCGGCCGACGGCGAGTCGTTCGTCTCCACGTGGTGGCAGGGCCCGGCGGCGCTGGAGGCCGAGATCGCTGCCAACGGCGGCTCCTGGGCCCCGCTGACCGCGGGCGACTTCGAGGGCCAGGGACTCTCGGACGAGCAGATCGCACGGATCGTGGACGTGGCGACGCCGCACCCGGGCGCCTCGCTGAGCGACCCCGCCGTGCTGAGCGGCTCGCTCGGCGACCTTCCGGCGACCTACGTCAAATGCCTGCTGGACGGACCCGAACCGGCCGACGACGTGGCCGCGTTGCTGAAGTCCGACCAATGGGAGCTGGTCACGATGGACACCGGGCACTGGCCCATGTACTCCCGGCCGCAGGAGCTGGTCCGGATCCTCAACGGGGTGGCCGGCCGGCCCTGAGCGGCCCGTGCAGGGCGGCCCGAGCCGGGCGGCGGTCAGCCCCGTTCGCCCTGATGCAGCCGGGCGGCCCGAGCCGTGAGGTAGCGCTGCTCGGGGAGGCTGGTGGTGCGGGCCGCCGCGGCGCGGTAGTGGACGAGCGCGGCCGGGATGTCGCCCTCCAGCTCCAGCAGATGGGCCCGCACGGCGTGCCCGCGGTGGTGTCCGGCGGGCAGCCCGCCCTCGGCATCGAGGGCGTCGAGCAGTGCGATGCCCGCGGCCGGGCCGTCGGCCATCGCCACCGCGACCGCGCGGTTGAGAGTGACCACAGGACTGCCCGTCAGCTGTTCGAGCAGCCCGTACAGGGCGGCGATCTGGGGCCAGTCGGTGTCCTCGGCGCGCACCGCGCCGCCATGGAGCGCCGCGACGGCCGCCTGCAGCCGGTACTCCCCGGGGCCGTCACTCCGGGGGCCGTTGCCGAACGTGCTCGCCAGCAGCCCGGTGCCCTCCTCGATCAGACGGCGGTCCCAGAGCGTGCGGTCCTGTTCCGTCAGGGGCACCAGCTCACCGGCCGCGTCGGTCCGGGCCGGGCGACGCGCCTCGGTCAGCAGCATCAGCGCCAGGAGCGCGGTCGCCTCGGCATCGTCGGGAAGGGCCCGGTGCACCCCCGGCCAGCCGCACAGCCTCCTCGGACAGGTCGGCCCGGTGCAGCGCGGCGCCCCGGGTGGCGGTATGGCCCTCGTTGAACATCAGGTACAGCACGTGCAGCACGGAGCGCAGCCGCGGAGCCCAGCCCTCCGTGCCGGGCCCGGGCAGGCCGAACCCGCGGTCCGACGCCCTGACCCGCTGTTTGGCCCGGCTGATGCGCTGCGCCATCGTCGCCTCCGGGACGAGGTGGGCGCCCGCGATCTCGGCGGTGCTCAGACCGCCGACCGCACGCAGCGTCAGCGCGACGGCCGAGGACGGGGTGAGTGCCGGATGGCAGCACATGAACAGCAGCATGAGCGAGTCGTCGGCCCCGGGTGCGTCCCCGGCCGCGGGTTCACGGGCGACCTTCTCCTCACGGCGGTGCCGGGCCCGCTCACTGCGCACCAGGTCGGTGTACCGGCGGCTCGCCGTCGTCAGCAGCCAGCCGCGCGGCTGCTCGGGCACCCCCTCGGCAGGCCAGTGCAGGGCAGCGGCGATCAGCGCTTCCTGAACGGCGTCCTCGCTCGCGGCGAAGTCCCCGTGCGCCGCACGAGCACACCGAGGACCTGAGGTGCCAGAGTCCGCAGGAGCTCCTCCACGGCCGGCCCGGTGGTCACGGGGCGCCCCGGGTTGGCCCGTGCACGGTGCGGGCATCGGCATCGGAACTCCTTGATCGTCGATGTGCGCCAGTCTGGCGCACCCACCCGATGGACGGAACCCGCGAAATCTCCGCGGCATGGACCGCCCTGCCCCGGACAGTCGATCAGGACGCGCGCTCCCGAGCGGTTCCGGGCTGCAATGGAGAGGTGACCGCGCCCCCCGACGACTGCCTCGCGCGCAACGAATGGATCTGCGGCGCCTACCTGAGCAGCCGGCGGCACATTCTGTGGGACGCCGTCCTGCAGCATCTCCAGCTGACCGTGATCGCGGTGCTCATCGGCCTGGCACTCGCACTCCCGCTGGCCCTGGCCGCCCGCCGCTGGCGCTGGGCCGCCGGCCCGGTGCTCGGGGTGACGACCATCCTCTACACCGTTCCCTCGCTCGCCATGTTCTCGCTGCTGCTGCCGGTGTACGGACTGTCCGCCGCGCTCGTCGTCGCGGGCCTCGTCCTGTACTCCCTCACTCTCCTCGTACGGAACATCCTGGCCGGCCTGCGCGCCGTGCCGCAGGAGACCCGGCAGGCGGCCCGGGGCATGGGATACGGCCCTGTGAGGCTGCTCGTCGCCGTGGAACTGCCACTCGCCCTGCCCGCCGCCATGGCCGGCCTGCGCATCGCCACCGTCTCCGCGGTCTCCCTGGTCACCATCGGCGCGATCGTCGGGTACGGCGGACTCGGCAACCTCATCTACTCCGGGATGAACACCTACTTCAAGGCCCAGGTGCTCACCGCGTCCGTGCTCTGCGTCGTCATCGCCGTCGCCGCCGACCTGCTGCTCCTCCTCGTGCAACGCCTGCTGACCCCCTGGACGCGGAGGCGGTCGTGAACACACTCTCCGCCGCGTGGTCCTGGCTCACCACGTCCGCGCACTGGTACGGCGACGACGGCATCTGGACCCGGCTCGGCCAGCACCTCTACCTCACCGTCATCTGTCTGCTGATCAGCTGCCTCGTCGCGCTGCCCGTGGCACTGGTACTAGGACACCTCGGCAAGGGCGGCGCCCTGGCCGTCAACATCTCCAACGTCGGCCGGGCCGTCCCCACCTTCGCCGTCCTGGTGCTGCTGCTGCTCACCCCGATCGGACAGTACGGCGAAGGGCCGACGATCGTCGCCCTCGTCCTGTTCGCCGTACCGCCCCTGCTCACCAACGCCTACGTGGGCATGCGGGAGGTCGATCAGGACGTCGTGCGGGCAGCCCGGGGCATGGGCATGACGGGTCGGCAGATGCTCGTCCAGGTCGAGATGCCGCTCGCCCTGCCGCTCATCCTCACGGGCGTGCGGATCGCCGCCGTGCAGCTCGTCGCCACCGCCACCATCGCCGCACTGGCGGGCGGCGGCGGCTGGGCCGGATCATCACCGCCGGCTTCAACCTCGCCTCCACCGCCCAGGTGGTCGCCGGAGCGGTACTGGTGGCCGCGTTCGCGCTGGTCGTCGAGGGGCTGTTCGAGGTGGCGCAGCGACTCGCGCCCGACTGGGTCCGCGACGGGAAAACCGGATGAGGGCCCGTCACGCGGTTCCCCTGGCCCTGCTGCTCGCGCTGCCGGTGACCGCCTGCACGCCCGGTCCCACACTGGAGAACCAGGGCGAGGTCACCGCCCCGCCCGGCGACAGCAAGTCGCTGACGATCGGCTCCGCCGGATTCACCGAGAGCGACCTGCTCGCCCAGATGTACGCCCTGCTGCTCGACCGGGCCGGATACTCCACGAAGATCATCTCCGTCACCAACCGGGAGATCTACGAACCGGCGCTGGAGAGCGGCCAGATCGACGTCGTACCGGAGTACGCAGCCACCTTCGCCGACTGGCTGAACGCCAAGAAGAACGGCGCCGACGCCGCGCCCGTCGGCTCGCCGGACCTCGCCACCACCATGAAGGCCCTGCGCACACTGGCCGCGCCGCGTGGCCTCACCGTGCTGGACGCCGGTCGCGCCGTCGACCAGAACGCCTTCGCCGTCACCGCCGCCTACGCGAGGAAGCACCACCTGAAGTCGCTGAGCGACCTGGGGAAATCGGGACTGCCGGTCAGGCTGGCGGCGGGCGACGAATGTGTGCAGCGCCCCTACTGCGCACCCGGGCTGAAGAAGACGTACGGCATCGACATCACGGCCGTCGACCCCAAGGGCGTCGGCACCACCCAGGCCAAGCAGGCCGTGCAGAGCGGTCAGGACCAGATGGTGCTGACCACCACCACCGACGCCACCCTGGACGACTTCGGACTGGTTCTCCTCGCGGACGACAAGCACCTGCAGAACGCCGACTACCTCGTCCCCGTCGTCAACCGGTCCCGGGCCGGCAGCCAGGGCGTGCGTACGGCGCTGGGCAGGCTGAACACCGTGCTGACCACCGCTGACCTGGCCCGGATGAACGAGCAGGTGGACAGCTGGCGCCGGCTCCCCGAGGACGTCGCCCGCGCCTACCTGCGGTCCAAGAAGCTCATTCCCGGCAACTGACCCGGCGGCCCGGGGTCACCAGGTCAGCTCCGCCACCCGGGCCGCGATCCGCTCCCGGTCCCACTCACCGTCCGCGACCACCACCCGGTAGCGCCGGGCGAGGGTGGCACCCGGCTCCAGGACGAGCTCGTCGTGGAAGGCGAAGGACGGGGCCACCGCGGCGAACGGGTCGTTGCGGACGAACCAGTGCGCGGGGTGCGCGCCGCCCGCTCCCGTGTGGTCGTTCTCCGGGGCGTGCACGAAGACGAGCGTCGCATGCCCGTCCGCTCCGTCGTGCTCCCCGCTGTACGCCAGCCACGGCGCCTGCTGCCCCATCACGCCTGGCCCCTCGCCCTGCGGGGTGAGGATGCGGCCGTCGCGGAAGGCGCGCGGGCCACGCCAGAACAGCCCCGTGTAACCTGCGTCGGGCCGGCCCTGCGTGGTCGGACTGCCGAACCGCAGGGGCTCGTCCCGGCGGTTGGTAACGGCGGAGGACCAGGTCAGTACCCAGCTGCCGGACGCCGGATCGACGTCGTGCACCTGGACCCTGCGCAGTTCGTCCGCCCACGGCTCACCGCTGTACGGGTGCCAGCTCAGCCGCTCCGCGACCGTGACCCCGCCGCCGCGCACCGCGACCTCGTCGAAGCCGCGGTGCGCCATGGAACCCACCCGCTCGGGCAACGGCCGGTACCCCTCGCCCCGCACATAGGTGTTGCCGCCCCACAGGTTCTGCCCCGACAGATGCGAGGCGGTCAGCTGCAGGCCCTTGTGCCAGCGGTGGTCGTGGGCCGGTAGTCGGTCACCACCCGGTCCGACAGGGTGCGCAGCGGGTGGATGTACGGCTTCGGGGCCTCCCAGGGCGCCTCGGGCCGGTACACGTACCGCAGGAGTTCCACTCCGCTGCCCGCCACCGATACGGCGATGTGGTCGCCGTGCCGGTGCACCAGTTCCAGCTGCCCGCTCACGCGGTCGCCTCCGCCGCCGCGGGCGCCCAGCCGGGGGCGTTGCCGTGCAGGGCGCTGTAGTACGGATCGCCGGGGCCGATCTCGCCGGCCCGGACGGTGTTCCCGGTGAAGGCCGCCTTGTACAGCGCGGCGACCAGCTCCAGACTGGTCCGGCCGTCGGCGCCACTGCTGCGCGGCCGGCGCCCGGCCCGAAGGTCGGCGAGCAGGCCGCGCAGCTGCGCCTCGTGGGAGCTGGGCACATCGGGGCCGAAGTCCCGCCAGACCGCGGCCTGTTCGGGGGAGACGCCGGGTGCGGGGGTGATCCGCCAGTCCGCGTTGCGGTGGCCGTACAGGTGCGTGAGCTCGACCGTGGCGCGCTCGCAGTCGATGCGGATCCGGCTCACCTCGTCCGGGCTGAGCACACTGTTGACGATCGTGGCCATCGTGCCGTTCTCGAAGCGGACCAGCGCGGTGGAGACGTCCTCCGTCTCGACGTCGTGCACCAGCCGCCCGGCCATCGCGCGGATCTCCGACCACGGACCCAGCAGATCGAGCAGCAGGTCCATCTGGTGGATCCCGTGACCCATCGCGGGGCCGCCGCCCTCCGTGCTCCAACGCCCCCGCCAGGGCACGGAGTAGTACGCCCGGTCGCGGTACCAGGTGGTCTGGCAGTGGGCCACCAGCGGCCGGCCCATCGCCTGTTCGGCCAGCAGGGTACGGACATGGTGCGAGCCGGAACCGAACCGGTGCTGGAACACGATCGAGGCGTACGGGCCGCCGCTGTGCGGGTCTTCGGCCGCCTGGATCGCGTCGAAGTCCGCCAGCGAGGGGCAGGGCGGCTTCTCGCACCACACCCAGGCACCGGCCCGCAGCGCGGCGACGGTCTGCTCGCGATGGAACCGTGGCGGGGTCCCGAGCGTGACCAGATCGGGCCGCTGCTCGGCGAGCATCAGGCCGAGATCGGTGTACGGGCGACCGGCGCCCGCGTCGGCGCAGAACGCCTCGGCGGAAGCGGCGTCGACATCGACCGCCGCGACGATCTCCAGGGGCTGTTCGGCCGCCAGCGCGCGCAGCGCGGGCAGGTGGCTGCCGCGGGCGATGGCGCCCGTACCGACGATCGCAACCCGGATCGGCGTGCTGGTAAGGGCCTTGCTGGGCGTGACAAACACCTCCACGATGAGCGGGGCGCCCACCGCGTAGCAAGCGCTTTCTCCGTGCGGAAACCTAGGCTTTGCGCGGGGCGCGGTCAAGAGAGCGGGACCGCGTGCGACGGCGGGCAGCGGCTCTCGGGCGCGGCGGCGCACCGGATCCGAGGAGTGATTCGGATCGGCCGTCGAAGGGGCCGGGCGGCCTCGCCCGGACGCAGGATGCGGCGCGGGGCACCGGCGCGGTCCGATGAGTTCGGGCCTCCGCCGGAGTCATCCTGTTGACCCCACACCTGAGAAGGCGGAGTGATGAGCAGTCTGCGCGAAGTACTCGAGACGCACGTCCGTGACGGATCGGTGCCGGGAGCGGTGGGCCTGGTGGCCCGGGGCGCCCGGGTGGACGTGCAGGCAGTGGGCTCCGCCCAGGACGGCGGCAGTGTGCCGATGGCCCGCGACTCGATCTTCCGGATCGCCTCGATCACCAAACCGCTCACCGCCGCGGCGGCCATGATGCTGATCGAGGACGGCCGGATCGCGCTGGAGGACCCCGTCGCGCGATGGCTGCCCGAACTGGCGTCACCGTCGGTCGTGCGCACCCCGGAAAGCCCGGTCGACGACCTTGTCCCGGCCCTCCGGCCGATCACCCTCTTCGACCTGCTCACCTTCCGCGCCGGGTACGGGTTCCCGTCCGACTTCTCGCTCCCCGCCGTCGCGCCGCTGTTCAGCGAACTGAAGCAGGGCCCACCGCAGCCGCAGGCCGTCGTTGCGCCGGACGCGTGGATGGCCGCGCTGTCGCGTATCCCCCTGCTGCACCAGCCGGGGGAGGCGTGGCTGTACAACACCTGCTCCGACATCCTGGGCGTGCTGATCGCCAGGGTGTCCGGCCGGTCGTTGCCGGAGTTCATGGCGGAGCGGCTGTTCGAGCCGCTCGGCATGAGCGACACCGGATTCGCGGTTCCGGCCGACCGGCTCGACCGCTTCACCGGCTACTACCGGGCCGATGCGGAGGGGAAGCTCGAACAGGTCGACGCGGCGGACGGCCAGTGGAGCAGCGTGCCGGACTTCCCGTCCGGCGCCGGCGGCCTGGTCTCGACCGTCGACGACTGGTCGGCCTTCGCCCGGATGCTGCTGGCCGAGGGTGCTGTCGGCAGCCGGGCCCTGCTGACGCCCGAGTCGGTGCGGCAGATGACGACCGACCATCTGACATCCGCCCAGCGCGCCGCCAGCGGGCTGTTCACCGAGGGACAGGGCTGGGGCTTCGGCGGCTCGGTGGACGTGGAGAGGCTCGACCCCTGGAACGTGCCGGGCCGCTACGGCTGGGTCGGCGGCACCGGCACCGCGGCACACCTCGTCCCGGCCACCGGAACGGTCGCGATCATGCTCAGCCAGGTGGAGCTGGCCGGCCCCACCCCGCCCGTGCTGATGCGGGACTTCTGGCGGTACGCCGCAGACGGCTGAACCCGATCCCTCGACGCAACCGCGCGAGCCGGTCAGGCGTCCGCCACCGAGTCGAACTGCACCTCGTCACGTCCCACGCCCTGCGCGTCCGCGTCCACCGAACGACGCAGGGCCTCATGCAGCTTCGCCGGCGTCAGCACCCCGAGGAAACGCGCCCCGTCCACCACCGCCACCCACCGGCGTCGTGCTGGAGCATCTCGCTGAACGCCTGCTTCAGCGGGGCGCCCACCGGCACCCACGCGTCCATCCGGCGGGCGAGTTCGCCCACCGTCCCGTGCTCCCCGGCGATCCGCAGCGCATCCGCCGACACCCAGCCGTGCAGCTCGCCCGTTCCGTTCAGCACCACGGCCCATCGCGACCCCGCAGCACCGAGCCTGGCCGCCGCCACCCGGCCGGCTCGTCCAGCCGCGCCACCGGCGGCTCCTCCAGGTCCTCCGGTTCGA
Organism: Streptomyces sp. RKAG290; assembly: GCF_023701695.1. Classification (GTDB taxonomy): domain Bacteria; phylum Actinomycetota; class Actinomycetes; order Streptomycetales; family Streptomycetaceae; genus Streptomyces. The sequence continues at coordinate 3,458 of NZ_JAJOZC010000012.1, read as the reverse complement.
TCGTGGTGACCGACAGGCGCTTGAGCCCCCGGTCGGCACCGACGAACCGGGCCACGTACGGGGTCGCCGGGGACCCGAGCACGGCCCCGGGACTGTCGAACTGCTCGATGCGCCCCTCCCCGTACACCGCGATCCGGTCGCCCATCCGCACCGCTTCCTCGATGTCATGGGTGACCATCAGCACCGTCTTCCTGACCGTGGCCTGCAGGCTCAGGAACTCGTTCTGGAGGCGCTCGCGCACCACCGGGTCCACCGCGCCGAACGGCTCGTCCATCAGCAGCACCGGCGGGTCGGCGGCCAGGGCCCGTGCCACACCGACCCGCTGGCGCTGGCCGCCGGAGAGCTGGGCGGGGTAGCGGGAGCCGTACGTCGCCGGATCGAGGCCGACCAGATCCAGCAGCTCGGCCGCCCGCTCCCGCGCCTTCGACCGCTTCCAGCCGATCAGTGCCGGGACCGTGGCGGTGTTGTCCAGGACCGTCCGGTGCGGGAAGAGCCCGACCTGCTGGATGACGTAACCGATCCCGCGGCGCAGCTTCACCGGGTCGACCTTCGAGATGTCCTTGCCGTCGACCAGGATTCGTCCCGAGGTCGGCTCGATCAGCCGGTTGACCATCATCATCGTGGTGGTCTTGCCGCAGCCGGACGGGCCGACCAGTGTGACGAGTTCTCCCTCGGCGACCTCGAAGGACAGTTCGTCGACGGCCTTGGTGCCGTCCGGGTAGACCTTGCCGACCTGCTCGAACCGGATCATGACTGCACGTTAGGAGGCGGCCGGGCGTCCCGCACACGGGCCGGGACTGTCCGGGTCAAGGGGTGTGCTGAACTGTCGGTGAGACATCGGATTCAGGAGCACCCCTTGAACAGCTACCGCCAGCCTGGCCTCGTCCTCACCGACCGTCACTTCACCGTGCCGCTCGATCACTCCGATCCCGGCGGTGAGCAGATCGAGATCTTCGGCCGTGAGGTGGTGGCCGCTGCCAGGGCCGGTGAGGAACTGCCGTGGCTCGTGTACCTGGAGGGCGGGCCCGGCTTCGGCGCCCGGCGGTTCACCGGCGCGGAGGCCTGGCTGGGGCGGGCGGTGCGGGAGTTCCGGGTACTGCTCCTGGACCAGCGCGGCACCGGCTTGTCCACCCCGGCCAACCGGCAGACCCTGCCGCTGCGCGGCGGCCCGCGCGAGCAGGCCGACTACCTCGTGCACTTCCGGTCCGACAGCATCGTGCGCGACTGTGAGCTGATCCGTCCGCAGCTGACCGGGGCGGGCCCTGGACGGTCCTCGGCCAGTCCTTCGGCGGCTTCTGCGCCGTCCGCTACCTGGCGGCCGCGCCGGAGGGCCTGGCGGCCGTCCTGATCACCGGCGGCCTGCCCTCTCTCGACGCCCACGCGGACGACGTCTACCGGGCCGCGTACCCGCGGATCGAGCGGAAGGTCGCCGCGCACTACGCCCGCTACCCGCAGGACGTCGAGCGCGCCCGCGAGATCACCGCTCACCTCGCGGAGCACCGGCCGGAGAGTGCCGGACACCGGCTGACGCCCGAGGGTTCCAGGCGCTCGGCATCATGCTCGGCGCAGGCACCGGCAGCCACCAGCTCCACTATCTGCTGGAGAACGCCTTCGTCCGCACCCCGCACGGCGCCGAGCTCTCCGACACCTTCCAGGAGGCCATGCGCACGGCCGGCTCGTTCGCCGGGCATCCGCTGTACGCGCTCCTGCACGAGGCGATCTACGGTCAGGGCGGGCGTCCCACCGGGTGGGCCGCCGAGCGGGTGCGCGCCGAGTTCCCGCAGTTCGACGCGGTGAGCGCCCTGGAGGGGGACGGCCCGGTCCTCTTCACCGGTGAGAGCATCCATCCTGGCACTTCGACGTGGACCCGGCCCTGCGCCCGCTGCGCGAGACGGCCGAGCTGCTCGCCACCGCAGCGACTGGGAGCCGCTGTACGACACCGGACGCCTCGCCGCCAACGACGTGCCGGTGGCCGCCGCCGTCTACCACGACGACATGTACGTGGACACCGCCCACGCGCTGGAGACCGCCGCCTCGATCCGTGGGCTGCGCACCTGGGTGACCGACGAGTACGAGCACGACGGGCTGCGTGCGGGCGGTCCGCGGGTGCTGGACCGGCTGCTCGCGCTGGTCCGCGACGAGATCTGAGAGCCGTTACGGGAAGGAGCCGGTCGCACGCGTGCGACCGGCTCCTTCCCGCTGTCCGGCGCGGCCGGCCGGGTCCACCCGGAAGAACGGGCGGCAGCGCCCGGGCCGGCCGGACGCGGTCAGCGCTGCAGGGCGTCCAGCGTGGCGTCCAGGTTGGCCGCCGAGCGCGGGTCCCGGTTGTAGGGGAGCTTCGACAGGGCCGCCGCCATGCCGCAGGTGTTGGTGACCGCGGAGAAGACGAGACCGGAACCGATACCGGCGGACAGCCAGCGTGCGGCCGGGTACCGGACCCCCGCGAGCAGGCCCGCGACCACCAGTGAACCGGCAGCCAGTCTCACCTGACGCTCCATCGGCCACGTGGCCCGGGCGCCGCTCGGGCGGGCCAGGTCACGGCCCTCGCCCTCCCACGCGGAGGTGCCGCCGGACAGCGTGGCGGCGTCGATGTCGGCCGCCGAGAGGATGTCGCAGGCGCGCGTGGAGCGGACGCCGGAGGCGCAGACCACGAGCAGCGAGCCGCGGCCGAGGCGGACTTCAGGGCGGGCACCGCCTCGGAGAGGCGGTCGAGCGGGATGTTCAGAGCGCCGGGCACATGTCCCGAGGCGTACTCGCCAGGGGCGCGCACGTCGATGACGGTGAACTCCGCGAGACGGGCTGCGGCCTGGGTGGGGGAGAGGGACACAGGGCTGGTCACGAGCAGTGTTTCCTTTCGTTCACCGGGTGGGACAGGGTTTCGGTCTCTCCTGCCCCGGACCGGCCAGGCTACCCGGCGAGCATCCGCAGGAGGCGCGCGTCGCCGGTGGCTGACGCCCGTACCGGCCGGGGGCGACGCGTGCCCCCGGTCCGGAGCGGGCGCGGGGCCCGTCGAAGCACCCGGCCCGCCGGCCGGACCCCCGTACGGTCCTGGCGCGGCGGGCGGACCCGGTGAACGGCCCGGTCAGTCGGTGCCGAACTCCATGGCGGCGCGGTCGAGCATCTGGTCGTCGTCGCCCTCGGCCTTGTCGCGGGAGGCGATGACCTCGGCGCCGCCCTGCGGCATCGCGCCGATCAGCCCCGTCGAGGCTGCCTGGGCGCACCGATGAGCGTCGCGTGCGTGTTGCCGACGATGCCGAGATCGGCGTACTGCTCCAGCTTGGCGCGGGAGTCGGCGATGTCGAGGTTGCGCATGGTGAGCTGGCCGATCCGGTCCACCGGACCGAACGCGGAGTTCTCGGTGCGCTCCATGGACAGCTTGTCCGGGTGGTAGCTGAATGCCGGCCCGGAGGTGTTCATGATCGAGTAGTCCTCGCCGCGCCGCAGCCGCAGCGTCACCT
>NZ_JAJOZC010000001.1:4800000-7894875 GCF_023701695.1 Streptomyces sp. RKAG290 | reverse complement strand
TTGAGAAGCTGCCGCTGTGGGTGTTCTTGATCTCGTAGTAGCCGTTGCTCTGCCGCACGAACGACCAGGATGCGCTGCCGTCAGTGGTGTCGCCGGCCTGCACGACGGGCGCGGAGTTGGCGGTGGAGGCACCCTGGACGGCGAGCGATAGGCCGCTGGTGGCGCTCTTGATCTGGTAATCCCCGGAGAAAGGGGAGGCGGCGGTGTCGGGGAGGACCTGGAACAGGCCGACCATGCCGTTCATCTCGAAGGCGTCGGGATTGGGATCGTTGGTGGGTTTGGTCCAATCGTTCCAGGTGAGGTTGGAGCTGTTGCGCACGCTCCATGCCTGGGCGGCGTTGTTCCGCATCCAGGTCTCGTACCGGCCGCAGTTCCCAGCATCGGTGCAGTAGTCGCTGATGCCTTTGAACAGCCAGTACTGGTAAGAGCTGCCGGCTGTCTGGTTGTTCGCCACGACCGGCACCGTGTTGAGGAAGTGGTCGGCGGTGCGCTGTGCGTCGTCGCGGTAGGAGGTGTTTCCGGTGATCCGGTAGAGGTTGTCGGCCGCCTCGATCCACGATCCGGCGTTGTAGGCGTTGTCCGATGCCTGCAGGACCGTGCCCCCGTTCTTGCCGTTGGGGAAGGCGATGCACTCGTTGACGACACCGCTGGTGGTGTTGACCAGGTGGCTGCGCGCCCAGTCGTAGATAGCCTGGGCCTTTGTCAGGTAGGCCCCGTCACCGGTGATCTGGTAGAGGTTCGCGGCGATGCTGATCATCGGGTTGTTACTCAGGGAGCATTTGCTGTAATAGGTGTCGTTCTCCCAGATTCCGCCGCCGCCGTCGCCGCTCCACCCCTTGGCATAGGTCTTGTTGAACTGGTCGGTGGCTACGTTGAGCCATGTGGTGTTGCCGGTCTGCTGGTATCCGCGCAGGACAGTGGTGATGTCCCAGGCGATGTCGTCGTTCCAGCCGTCCCAGGACTCCCAGGTGGTGCCCTCGTACTTGATGAAGGTGTTGACGAGATCGATGACCGCTGCCGATCCGGGGCTGCGTGTGTGCGCTCGTACACGTCCTGCGCAATCTGGATGTCCAGCGCGGCGATCCACATGCCGGCCCGCGTGGTGCCCTTGCTCTTCAGCTGGCTGGTGTAGTAGGTGTCACCGTCAGCCTGCACCAGGAAGTTGTCGTTCCACGCCTGGTAGACGGTATCGGGAGAGGGCAGGGCCGCGGCGTGCGCAGTGGGGGCGACGAGCAGGCCCGCGGCACCGAGCGCCAGCGTCGCGCAGCCCACAGCGAGGGACCTCAGTCGTTTCATGGGGGTAGCCGATCTGTTTGTTTGTGCAGCAAGGGATGGGCCGGGCGGGGCAGGCGTTACGGGAGTGCGCCTGTGCCGCCCGGAGTATTTAGAGCGGTGAGGGCGTCCATTGCTGGTTGTTCTGCGCCGTGTCGAGGTTGCCGGACTCGACGACCAATATGTGGCACAGCGGGCAGACTGCCGAGATCCTGTCGATGTCCAGCGAAGCCTCTGTGCCCCAGCCGGGGTCTGGGGCAGCGTAGTTGTCTTGCTGACCGCTGCCGTTGACCTTGCGGAAGCAGCCGTTGGCAGTGGTGCAGACGGGCAGGCCGTACTGCGCCCGATAGGTCGCCAGGTCGGATTCGAGGTTCGGGTTGTCCGCCAGTTCCGTGACAGCCACTGTCGCTCCGGCCCCGTTCGACGCCGCGGCTGATGCGATGTTGTACGCGCTTCGCAGGTCCGAGGGGCCGTAGCCGGACGGTGTCGCCTGCGGGGCAAGCGCGTTATCGTGCACGGCGTGGACATCCGTGCGGATCAGCGTGAGACACACTGGGCTGCCCGGGTGCAATGGCTTGGCACAAGCTGCTCGTCGTGGCCTGCGGGGAAGCGGTGGCGTCTGCCATGGTCGGGGTCGCGAAGGCGATTCCGGCCACGACGACCAGAGCTGACGCCCCTCTGAGGAGCTGTCTCATGAGTTCCACCTGTCGAATATTGACCCGCGTATGCACATGTCCGGCGAAGGACCGGTGTGCGGCATACCGCATCGCGGGGAGCGGAGGGGCTCAGCAGATCCACCGATGTCCCTGGCTTTCGCCATGAACTGTGATGGCCACCATGAACAGGCGGATCCTTCCGTCAGGCTTCTTGAGCGGGCTCCTGGCCGCGCTGCCGTCAGGTGCGTGACGTTTCCCTCGCGTTGACAGCCGACTACGTCGGTGGGTGTTGTGGCAGCGGGGCTAGCGCCCCGCCTGCCGAAGACGCGGAGGCCGGATCCTTGGCATGGACGAACTGCACTGGCACCTCCCTTGCCATGGGGGATCACGGCACGCGCGGGGCAACCGAGGAGAACCTGACATGCCTTCCGGAAACGTTGACGCGAAACGTGAAGTGTCCGCATCCGAGGCTTCGGGGCAAGCAGTGGCTATCCCGGGGATGCGGGGGCACAGCTGCACCCGCGCGACACGCGAGACTCCGTGATCCGTCGGCCGGGTTGAGGCCGGTCCTTCCGGTGAGCGGGGCGCTCCTCACCGGAAGAAGTCCACCTTTGGGAGCCAGGCGTTGAGTGGGCCTACCCGGCGTCGAGTCGGAAGGACTGGTTGGAGCCGCCGTTGCAGGTCCACTGCTCCAGGAGGGCTCCGTCCGCGGTGGAGGCGCCGGTGACGTCCAGGCACTTGCCACTGGCCCGGGAGACGAAGTGGTAGCTCCCGTCGGACTGGGCGACCGGCTGCCATTGCTGGTTGGCGCCACCGTCCTGGGTCCAAGTGTCCAGAGCGGTACCGTCGGCGCCAGAGCTGGCCGGACGTCGAGGACTTGGTGATTGGCGGCGGAGTTGCGGTTGGCGATCGTGTAGTAGCCGCTGTCGGTGGGGCGAACTGCCACTGCTGGTTGGCCTGACCGCCACAGGTCCACTGGAGCAGGGGGTTCCGTTGGCGATGCCGGCGCCGGAGGCGTCCACACACTTCGCCGAGTTGGAGTTGACCATCCTGTACCAGGCTGCGGTGTTGATGGGCCCGGAGGGGCCGGTTCCTCCACCGCCGCTGAACGAGTCAAGCGTGATGGATGCCTGCTGAGGGTTGTCGTCGTGCACCAGCGACTCGTGGTTACCGACATCGTCGAAGGCGAAGGCGTAGGCTTTGCCGTCAGCCATCTGCGCGTGCAGGTTCTTGGCGTAGTAGTTGGTCACCCCGTCCTGGTAGAAGCCGGCGGCGCTGGTGTCGGGCTGGTTGGGATTGGTGAGCAGCGTGGAGCGGTTGTACCCGGCGCACAGGGTGCGGGAGATCGGGCCGCGGACCAGGTCGTTGGGAGCGTCCAGCAGCTTGTAGCAGCCGAAGATACTGTCCGAGTCCGGCTTCTGGAACGAGGTGACGACCGCTCCGGAACTGTTCGTGAAGTTCATGGTGTTGCCCGAGACGCGCCCGTAGAACTTGGTGTTGGGCTGGTCGGTGAAGGGCGTAACCGTCAGAGTCGAGGAACTGTACTTCGACCACACCCGGTTGACGTAGTCGTCCATCTGACTGGCCGGCAGCGCGCCGGACTCGATCCCGTGCCCGGGTTCACGGCCCGCAGCACCGTGCCGTCCGAGCGGGTCTGGATGAGGTTGCCCCAGCCTCCGGGCTGCGCGCGCAGGGAGTTGAAGAAGGCGTTATAGCCACCGGGTTTCAGCGCGCCGGTGGTCTTGGTGCCGCCCGGACCCGAGACGCCCACGGTGTAGGGGACAGCGAACATGTCGACCTGCGTGCTGTTGATCCATAACCCGGCGTCGTTGAGGGTGTACTCAGACCAGTCGAAGAGAATGTTGTGGTTCGGGTCGGATGGGTTCTGCACTGCGGGCTGCACCAGTCCGCCGGTGGTCAGGCGGAAGTCCAGCTTCTGGCCGAAGGAGAAGTAGAGCCGGCCGGAGAACTTCGGGATCCGGATGGTGACGGACTGGCCGTTCGCCGGGCCGGCGATCGACGCGTCCGGGGCTGGGGTGGGGGATTACCACCCGCGGGCCAGGGGTGGAAGGTGCCGTTGGCGTCGGCCCAGCCCTGCCGCCCGTGGAGAGCTGAGTCCCCAGGTCGTAGATGTAGATCTGCTCACTGCGGCCTGAGTGGTTCGTGTAGGTCAGCGGGATCGTGTCGGGCACGGCGGCCTCAGCGGCGGGTGCCGCGCCGAGCGTGGTCAGTCCTGTTGCGGCGAGCGCCGCGACGAAGAACGAAGTCAGTGTTTTCCGTGCGATGAGCACGTGTCTCCTCCTGGTGGGGAGATGATCTCCTGAGGGCGGGACGTGCGGATGCGGGCTGATCCGGGGCCAGGCCGACCGTCCTTGGTCGAAGCACATGCCCCGTCCGGGAAGGGAAGATCAAAGGCCTAGACCTTTTCTGAGAGCGCTCTCAGAATTACGGCGGACGTTCGGACCTGTCAACGCTTTGGACGCAAAATTCCTCGACTCCCCCGCCAGCCACACACCCGACTGCTGTGGATCGCCTGGCCGTAAACACCTAAATATCCCAAACCAGTCGGCCCTGCGTCGGGGGCGCCGCCTCACCAGCCCTCCTACATCTTTTCGCTCGCGGCCCGCGGGAGGAGCGGTTACCTAGCGCTGAAGTGACATCACGGGTCCCTGCCACGGCCATGCGCTCTGAGTGCAAGACGTAGCTTGCACCTACCGACTCGGACACCGAAGCGCCAATGTGGCCACCGGTTACGCGGAAGCCAGGCAATCCCTGGGCGGCCAGCGGCCCTCGAAGGACACGCGGCCCCACCTTTCGCAGGCAAAGGATCACGGCGTCGACTGCACCCCGCCGTTGGGCCCAGCATGCAAACCCGTCTACGTAGACCGGTTACCGGAGCATTCACGACGGGAACCGGCGAGAGCTGCGTCGTCCATCTTCCGCCCGGTTGCTGGGCGAGTGGCCTCTGGGCAGCCTGGTAGGGGTTCAACATCGGCAGTCGGTATACGAGTTCGGCGACGGAGCCACAGGATGTCGATGCGGTGAGGAGCGGGAGCTCGGGAGCCTCAGGGTGACGCGGGGCGCACTGCCGGTGGAGAAGACGTGACCGAGGGCCGCCGCTGAAGTTAGCGAGAGGGCGCAGTCGCGTCAATAGTCCGGACCAATCATCGGATCGATGCCGTGCTTGCCTCTAGCCAGTGACTCAGAAGCGCTTCTGACGGGCGTTCGGCTGGACGTCTGGACGTCTTCCGGGTCGCCGCGGCGCCCGGGTGAGGGGCTCTGCGGGATGCGATTGGATCAGTGCCGCGCCCGGAGAGCTGCTGGGATGCCGCGCCGGCTTGATGACCAGACGGGCATCCCCCGTTGATGGCATGAGTCCGAGGAGAAGCCCGGCCCACTGCTTCGCGACATGGCCGGGAGGTCGATCGGACTCTTGGTACATCGCGAACAGAGATCGGTTGGCGGGTCTCACGAAGCCGTAGCGACGGTCGTACTTGTGCAGACTTGATTTTTTGCTGGGCCTCTTGACCGTGAATCAAACATGACCGCACAATGTGCCCCGTTCTCCCGACGTTCCATCGGGCTGCTCCCTCTCAGGTGGCACGCGCCGTGAACCCCCCATCCTCAGTTGAAGGAAGTCGGCCATGAGACAGCTTCGATTACTCGCCCCGCTGTGGGTGCTTGCGCTCCTCGCTGCCGTCCTGGCGGTGAGTGCCGCTCCCGCGCAGGCCGCCACCACGTCCATCAGTGTGGATGGCACCCAGAGCGGCCGGACCTTCGACGGTATCGGCGCCATCAGTGGCGGTGGCGGCAACTCCCGTCTGCTGACGGACTATCCGGCCGCCCAGCAGTCGCAGATCCTGGACTACATGTTCAAGCCGGGTTACGGCGCCAACCTCCAACTGCTCAAGTTGGAGATCGGCGGTGACGCGAACTCCACCGACGGATCCGAGCCGTCGATCGAGCACACTCGCGGCACCATCAACTGCAACGCCGGTTACGAGTTCTGGTTGGCCGAGCAGGCCAAGGCCCGTAACCCCGACATCGGCCTGTACGGGCTGGCGTGGGCCGCACCCGGCTGGATCAACGGCGGCTTCTGGTCCACCGACACCATCAACTACCTGATCTCCTGGCTGGACTGCGCCAAGCAGCACAACCTGAACATCAAGTACCTGGGCGGCTGGAACGAGCGCGGCCACGACGTCAACTGGTTCATCCAGCTGCGCTCGGCGCTGAACGGCGCCGGGTATTCCGGTGTCCAGCTCGTCGCGGACGACAGTGGCTGGAGTGTCGCTGACGACATGGCGAAAAACCAGGCGTTCAACGACGCCGTGTCGATCATCGGTGCGCACTACTCCTGCAACGGGGGTGACGGGGGCGACGCCAAGACCTGCTCCAGCAGCGCCGCGGCGAAGGACAACGGCAAGCCACTGTGGGACAGCGAGAACGGCTCACAGGACATGAACACGGGTGCGCCGGCGCTGATCCGCGCGATCACCCGCGGCTATACCGACGCGAGGATGACCAGCTACTTCAACTGGCCGCTGATGGCCGCGATCTACCCGAATCTGCCCTACAACACGGTCGGCCTCGCCACCGCGAACTCGCCCTGGTCGGGCAACTACCAGATCGGCGCGAGCACCTGGGCCACCGCCCAGGTCACCCAGTTCACCAAGCCCGGGTGGAAGTTCATCGACTCCGCCTCGGGCTACCTGGGCGGCAACGAGAACAACGGCACATACGTGACCGTCAAGTCGAACACCGGCTCCGACTACTCCACGATCCTGGAGACGACCACGTCCACCGGGTCGCAGACGGCGAACTTCACCGTCCGGGGCGGCCTGTCGACCGGTTCCGTGCACGTGTGGGCCACCAACGTCAACAACCCCAGCAACGCGACGTCTTTCATCCACACCCAGGACATCACTCCGGTCAACGGCTCCTACTCACTGACGATGCAGCCCGGCTACGTCTACACGGTCAGCACCCTCGGGGGCCAGGGCAAGGGCACCGCGACCGCTCCAGCAGCGCACCCCCTCGCTCTGCCGTACAGCGACAACTTCGACAGCTACGGCAACAACGTCCAGGCCACGTACATGTCCGACATGCAGGGCTCGTTCGAGGTCCAGCCCTGCGCGGCCGGCCGTGCGGGCAAGTGCGTGCAGCAGATGGCCCCGGTCAAACCGATCGAGTGGCAGGACGACTCCGACTCGTACACCTTGATCGGCGATCCGAGCTGGTCCAATTACACCGTCAGCTCGGACGTGTTCCTGCGCAGTGCCGGCACGACCGAGCTCCTGGGCCGCGCCAACACCCAGCAGCGTCCGCAGTCACACATGAACGCGTACTACCTCCGCATCCGAGACACCGGCCAGTGGTGGATCGAGAAGATGCAGACGGACGGCTCGAACCACACCCTGGCCACCGGTACCACCACCGCGCTGGGAACAGGCAAGTGGCACAACCTGTCGCTCACCTTCCAAGGCTCGCAATTCACCGCCAAGCTCGACGGAAACCAGTTCGGATCCGTCAGCGACGGATCCTTCCAGACCGGCCAGACGGGCCTGGGCATCCAGGGCTACCGCACCGACCAGTTCGACAACCTCTCCATCACCCCCGGCACGGGAAATCCCCCCACCGGCGGCACCGGACAGATCAGCTCGGTCCTCAACGGCGACAAGTGCCTGGACGACTTCACCGGGTCGACCACCGCGGGCGCCGTCGTGGACATCTGGGACTGCAACGGGTCCCGGCACAGCAGTGGACCGTGGGCAACGGCTCCGTCGAAACAGGCGGGCTGTGCCTCGACGTCGTGGGCAACGGCACCACCAACGGCTCCCTGGTGAACCTGTGGACCTGCAACGGCGCCGCGAACCAGCAGTGGAACGTGAGCAACGGGGCCCTCGTCAACCCACAGTCGGGCCGCTGCCTCGACATCCCCGCACTCAACACCGCCAACGGCACCCAGCTCGACATCTGGGACTGCAACAACGGATCGAACCAGAAATGGAACCTCCCTTCCTGATCCAGCGGTGAGGAGGCTCGGGCGGGCGCAGAGCACCGCGCCCGCCCGTGCCGGTGACGCCCGGCACACTGTCCGGCTCCCGGCGCCCTGCCGCTCCGGGTTCGTGCTCCATCACCCCGAGAGGTACACGATGTCGAGACTTGTCCGCAGGCTCCGTCCGCGGCCGAGGCATCATGGATTCCGGCTGCCGGCCGGGGTGGCCGCGTTGGTCCTGGCCGCGGCCGCCCTCGCCGGCACTGGGTCGTCGACCGGGACGGCGAACGCCGCGAGCGGTGCCCCCGTCCGACGCTGTCCTTCGCCAACGCCGCGACCCAGGCGAAGCTCGGCGCCACCTACACCCTATCGACGACGGCCTCCGCACCGACCGCGCCGGCAACGACCGGCCCACATACATCTATACCAGGGGCCGGGCGAGCTGCACCGGGCCACCATCTCCAGCACCTCCCCCAAACCAGCACCCGCAGCAACCTGCATGAGCCGGCCGGCGCCATCCCCGACCCGAACTCCGGCTAATGCCTGGAAGCCGATGGCGGCACCTGAGACCACGGCGCCGGAGCTTTCCTGCGGACCTGCCACACCGGACCCGGCCAGAAGGGGACCCTGGCGTAGCGGGGAGGAGGGGGATACGGATCATTCGTGAGCCCGTTCTGCACGCTGAGCCGCTCCAAGGCCCCCGACGATGACCTATGCGTAGTCAATCCAGCCATATACCCCACAGGAGAACGCACATGATCAGACGCAGATCGATCCTCGCAGCGGCCACCGCGGCGGCCGGAATGGCCGCGGTCGGGCAGGCGACGCAGAGTTCCGCCGCGACGCGCCGGAGCCCGGGGACGCGGCACCCGACACCGTGGCATTAGGGACGGACAACACCGACGCCGCCTTTGCCGCGCTGAACAGCGCGTTCCTCATCTCCAACGGCGATCAGCGGTACTACAAAGAGTCCCTCAACAAGGCGGAGAAAGACTACTTCTGGCGCCAGGCACTGGACATCCAAGCGGTCCAGGACGTGCATGACAGCACCCCGCGCACGGAAACGCGCGATCTGACCGGCCGCCTCCTCGACACATTCCTGCAGCAGAACCAGGGTGGGGGCGGACTGTACGACTGGAGCTGGAACGAATACAACGACGACTTGCTCTGGGCCGGGCTGGCCTTCGCACGCGGCTACAAGATCACCGGCAACCGGACCTACCTGGACCAGGCTCAGTACGCCTTCAACCGGGTTTACGACCGGGGCTGGGACGGTGCCCTCGGCGGCGGCATCTGGTGGAGTATCTACAAAAGCGACAAGAGCGCACTCAGTAACAGTCCAGCGGTCATTCTCGGCTGCCTGATCTACGAGTCGAACGGTGACCGTGGATATCTGGACAAGGCACGAGCGATATTCGACTGGGTATGGGGGACGCTCCTCGACCCCTCGACCGGCGGCGTGTACGAGACCATACAGGCCGACGGAAGTCGCGCGAGCGGACAGACGGTGTACACGGCAGGCGCCTTCGTCGGTGCGGCTCAAGCTCTCTACCGCAGCACCCGGTTGCAGTCCATCTTCAACGACGCGCAGCGGACCGTCGACTGGGTCATACGGGAACGCACCGTCAACGGAATCATGACGAACGGACAGCGGGAAGGAACCTGGCAATCCGAGTTCGCCCGAGGCATGGGCGAGTTCGTCCGCGAGAACAACCTATGGGGTCAGTACTACGACTTCATGAAGCGCAACGCCGACGCGGCATGGAACGCGCGGCGTACGGACCTCAACCTGACCTGGAACCGCTGGGACGCCCAAACACCGCGTGACGACACCCGGGCGGTCGAGGCCATCGGCACGGTGATCATGCAGGCGGTCACCCCGGCAGTCCGGCCGTAACAGTGATGTGGCGACGGGGCCAGCTGGGGCGCCAGCCGGACATGGCTCCGGCGTCCGGCGGCTTCCCTACTTGCGCTCCGCCTTGCCTTCGCGTGTTGACAACGATGTCGTCGGTCGACCGCCGACCATCCACCCGTACCACTGTCCCCAACAGGAGGAACCGCTCATGCAAAGACTCAGAGCCGCCCTGGTCGCCTCAGTGATGGCCGCGCTGGGCACGGCAGCAGCCCTGCCGGTGACGGCCACAGCTGCCACGCCATCCACGGCCGTGACCGCCTCGCATGCCGACGCCGCCGCCGCGCCGACCTCCCTGCGCCTGATGCCGCTCGGGAACTCGATCACATGGGGCGTCGGAAGCCCTTCCGGCAACAGTTACCGGGGTTTCCTGTGGAACAGCCTGACTGCCCAGGGGCACGCGCTGGACTTCGTCGGGTCCGGCCGCAACGGTCCCATGTCCGACCCGGACAACGAGGGGCACTCCGGCTGGCGCATCGACCAGATCGCCTCCGTCGCCGACTCCGTACTGGCTCAGTACCGGCCCAACGTGATCACGCTGGAGATCGGCACCAACGACCTGAATGGTGACTACCAGGTACCGACCGCGCCTGACCGGATGAGCGCCCTGATCGACCAGATTCTGCGAGGAGCGCCCGACGCGACTGTGCTGGTCGGCACCGTGATCGTCTCGACCAGTACGACCGAAGAGGCCAACCGGCCCGCGTTCAATGAGAAGTTGATTCAGATCGTCCAGTCGAAGACGGCCGCAGGCAAGCACGTGCGGCTTGTCGACATGAGCGCCCTGACGGCCGCCGACCTCTCCGACGCACTCCACCCGAACGACAACGGCTTCAGCAAGATGGCCGACGCCTTCAACGCCGGGATCCAGGCCGCGGACGCCGCCGGCTGGATCAAACCCCCCGTCGCCGTCGGCGGCCCGGTACGGTCCGGCATCGCGGGCAAATGCCTGGACGTCAATTCCGGCAGCAGCGCCAACGGCACCGCCGCACAGCTCTGGTCCTGCAATGGCACCGACGCGCAGTCCTGGTCCGCGTCCTCCGACGGCACCCTGCGCGCACTGGGCAAGTGCCTGGACGTCACTGGCGCTGCCACCGCCAACGGCGCCAAGGCCGAGATCTGGGACTGCAACGGCGGCGCCAACCAGCAGTGGCAGCCCTACAACGGCGGGTACCGCAACCCGGCCTCAGGCCGCTGCCTCGACGACCCCGCGTCCGCCACCGCCGACGGCACGCAGGCGGTGATCTGGGACTGCAACGGCGGCGCCAACCAGCAGTGGACCACACCCGGCGCGTGACCGAAGCCCCGAGGGCATCGGGCGCTGCCCCGTACAGCCGATTGCGTCAACGGCAGCCGGCTGTGGATCTGGAGCCGCCACCGGCGGTCCCCACCAGCAAGATTTACGCCGCAGTCAGCCTGCTTTGTCTGCGGCCCCACTCCACCTGCAAGGAGTAGCCCGTGTTCCGCAACACACAACCCAGACGACGGCAAAGAGCGTTATCGAGAGCTGTCGTGGCCGTGCTCGCAGCTCTCGCAGCCCTGGTGGCCATGCTGACGACCACCGCTGCCACCGCAGCGGCAGCGGGCGGCTCCGCCGTGACCAGCACTGCGTCGGGGCGATGCCTGGATGTGATCGGTCAGAGCACGGCGTCCGGGGCCGGAATCAACATCTACGACTGCAACGGGAACGCCAACCAGGCATGGACCTTCACCGCGGCCGGTGAACTGCGGGTCTACGACAATCCGCTGTGCCTGGACGTGGTCGGCCAGGTGACCGCGGCTCCGGCTGCCCTGCAGACCTATCCATGCAACGGCGGCGCCAACCAGAAGTGGAAGATCGACAGCACCGGCACCATCACCGGAGTCCAGTCGGGGCTATGCCTCGACGTGACCGGCGGCGACACCGCCAACAGCACCCTGGTCGGCCTGTGGACCTGCAACGGGCAGGGCAACCAACAGTGGAAGACGACCGCGGGCGATGCGCAGCCTCCCACGGTGCCCGGCAACCCGCGGGTGAGCAACCTGCAGTGCGACTCAGTGACGTTCGCCTGGAACGCGGCCGGCGACAACATCGGGGTGTCCTTCTACGACGTGTACCACGACGGCCAGCTGATCAAGTCGGTCAGCGGCAACACGCTGTCGACGAGCCTGACTACCGTACCCGGGATCACCTGGGGGCTGTACGTCAACGCGCGCGACAGCGCGGGCAACGTCTCGCAGGCCAGCACGACGGTGCCCATCACGCCACCACAGTGCCAGGCCGACACCCAAGCGCCGACGGCCCCGGGGTCACTGACCGGGACTGTCGCCGGCACCACGGCCACGCTGAAGTGGTCGGCCTCCACCGACAACGTCGCGGTCAAGTTCTACGACATCTACCGTGGCACCACCAAGGCAGGAACGGTCGCCGGCAGCGGAACAGTGCCCCCGGCCACTACGTTCACCGACAGCGGCCTGCCCGCAGACTCGGCCTACCAATACTACGTGGTGGCCCGCGACGCACAGGCGAACGTGTCCGCGCACAGCAACACCGTCTCGCTCACCACCGGTTCCGCGTGCGGCAACCCGGTGTGCGCGGTCACCCAGATCGCCACCGACACCGACATCCCATGGGGCCTGGTCACCCTCCCCGACGGCACGATCCTGTACACCCGCCGTGACGCCCACGACATCATCCACCTCAACCCCGCCACGGGCGCCAAGACCACCGTGGGCACCGTGCCCAACGTGGAGAACACCGACGGCGAAGGCGGCCTCACCGGCCTCGCCATCTCATCCAGTTACGCCAGCGACCACTGGCTGTACATCATGCACACCTCACCCACCGACAACCGGATCGTGCGGATCAAGCTCGACAACGACAAGCTGACCACCAGCAGCGAACAGATCCTGCTCAGCGGTATCCTGCGCAACAAGTTCCACGACGGGGGGCGCCTGCGCTTCGGCCCCGACGGCAAGCTCTACGCCAGTACCGGCGACGCCCAGAACGGCGACAACGCGCAGAACAAGAACAGCCTCAACGGCAAGATCCTGCGCCTCAACCCCGACGGCACTTTGCCCTCGGACAACCCCTTCGGCAACTACGTGTGGAGCTACGGGCACCGCAACCCCCAAGGGCTCGCCTTCGACTCCCAAGGACGCCTGTGGGAGCAGGAGTTCGGTAACGGGATCATGGACGAGACCAACCTCGTCACCAAGGGTGGCAACTATGGCTGGCCCGCCTGCGAAGGCACCAGCGGAACCTGCGGCACCGCCGGCTACATCGCCCCCAAACACACCTATCCAACCGCCGACGGTTCCTGTTCCGGCATCGCCATCGTCCGCGACGCGCTCTACGTCGCCTGCGAACGTGGCACCCGCATGTACCGCGAAGTCATCTCCGGCAGCGACCTGACCAACGTCCAGACCTACTTCAACGGCACCTACGGCCGGCTGCGCACCGTCGAACCGGCCCCCGACGGCGGCCTGTGGCTGACCACCAGCAACGACGGCGACAAGGACAGCATCCCCAACAACACCGACGCGAAGCTCTTCCACGTCACACTCGGTTGACCCGAGGCATGAAGGGCCGGTGCCGCGTCCTCGCCGGATTCGCGGCACCGCCCTGCCCCCTCTCGGCCGACGGGGTCTGCGGGCCCCAGGTGTCGTGGGCGGGTGAGCCCAGCGTCCCGCACCCACCCGACTTCCGGTACATCTCCTGGCGGCGCATCGCCTGACCCGGTCCGGCTCGCGGCCTGGACCGCGTTTTTGCACGCTCACTCACGGCTGATGGAAGTACTGGAGGAGGAACTACGTCTGGCTCACACCATGTCCATGGCCGAGTACGACGTTCTCCATCACCTGGCCCAGGCCTCGGGCGGACGACTGCGCATGCGGGACCTGGCCGACGCCTTGCTTTACACGACCAGCGGCATCACCCGGCTTCTTGACCGCATGACATCAGCCGGCCTCGTGATGCGTGAGGCGTCCGCCACCGACCGGCGCGTCGTCTACGCCGAAATTACCGCCGCGGGCCGGACCCGCTTCCGCCAAGCCGCGCGCACCCACCTGGCCGGAATCCAGAAACACTTCGGATCCACCTTGCGCGATGAGGAAGCCGACCCGGTCGCGGCCTTCATGCAACGCCTTGCAGACCCTGGTCAGCACTGACCAGGCTTGCTCCCCCTTAAAGGGAGTACTCGCATTGCCATGGGTTCCGGGCTGCTCAGCGGCGCCAGGGCAGGTCCTCGGCACCATCCTGAGTCTGCAAACGCTCGGCGATGACGTCGGTCAGAACTCCGAGACACCGTTGCTGTTCCGCCGTCAGGCCGTCAAAGACGTAGGTGCGCAAAAGCGATGCGTAGCCGGGTCCGGTGTCCGCGACCAGAGCGCGACCACCGTCGGTGAGTGCCGCGAACAGCTGCCGGCCGTCTCCGGGGCACTCCTCACGCACGAGCCAACCCTTACCCTCCAGACGGAGGACGGCATGTGCGAGGCGAGACCGGCTGATTTTGACTTCGGCCGCCAAGTCGGTCATGCGCATCCGGTGCCCCGCAACCTTGGAGAGCTGGACGAGCAGCCTGTAGTGCACGTGCGGCATACCTGCGGTCTTGGACGTGTGCCGGTCGAGCCGATCAGACAGCAACGCTGTGGCGCGCAGGTATCCCGACCACAGCCGCTCCTCGTCTTCGGCGAGTGCATGGCCCTGACCGGCAAGAACTTCAGCGCCGTCGATCACGGTCCGCTCCTTCGCCTCTGGGGTATCTGGTTGAATTAACAACAACTGTTGCGTCAATCATTCCGAAGTTCCCCCTCGGCTCAGGCACCCGCCCCCGGTCGGGCTGCCGGAATCCTTCTGCATGATGCGGCGGAGGCGGAGATCCGTAAGGAGGCGCTGGGGGTGGCGGGTCTGATCAGCCTGTACCACTGACGAGACCAGCGGCCCGAAGGTTGCGGACCCCCGATCTGCCGGAGCTCTACCCGTATGCAACGTCGCAGGGGCGGCACCGGGACACCGGGCGACAGAGGCACCCTCGTTCTGCCACTTCACGAATGACCTACTGACAGTGCCCATGGCAGAGGCACTGACGTTGTTTGCGGCAGACGACGCTCCTGGAGCCTGGTGGTCCTGTTCGTGGCCGGCGACATCAAGTGAGAACCAGAGCAGCGACCCTGGCCGCTCGTCCACCGACGCGGTCCGCGTGTGGCACTGCGGCGTACAAGACGTTCGAATGGAGGGCGACACGTCCGCGCCCGGCAGTGGGCCGAACCGCCCCGTCCACAATTTCCTAAGGGCTTACCCGCACAACATCGCCTAGAACGAGGAACCTCTATGCAGGCCATCACCGTCCAGGACCCCGACGCGGGCATCAGCGGCCTCACCTTGAACGAGGTGCCATACCCCCATATGGCCGAGAACGACGTCATCGTGCGCGTGCACGCCGCCGGGTTCACCCCTGGCGAGCTGGACTGGCCGGGCACCTGGACCGACCGCGCCGGGCGCAGCCGTACCCCGAGCGTGCCAGGGCACGAACTGTCGGGCGTCGTCGCCGAGCTGGGCTACGGGACCACGGGGCTGACCGTGGGCCAGCGGGTGTTCGGCCTGACCGACTGGACCCGCAACGGATCGCTGGCCGAATTCACCGCGGTCGAGGCCCGTAACCTCGCTCCGCTCCCGGCGGACATCGACCACACGGTGGCCGCCGCCCTCCCGATCTCGGGGCTCACCGCCTGGCAGGCCCTGTTCGACCACGCCCACCTCACCACAGGCCAGACGGTGGTGATCCACGGCGCCGCGGGAGGTGTCGGCTCGATCGCGGTACAGCTTGCCCGGCAGGCCGGCGCCCGCGTGATCGGCACCGGCCGGGCCAGAGACCGGGAAACCGCCCTGAAACTCGGCGCGGATGCTTTCGTCGACCTCCAGGGAGGACGGCTCGAAGAGATCGGCGATGTAGACGTGGTGTTCGACGTAATCGGCGGCGAGATCCTCGACCGGTCCACCGGACTCGTCCGCGCGGGTGGCACCCTAGTCACCATCGCCCAACCACCCACACTGCAACCCAGGGACGGCCGGGCCGTCTTCTTCATCGTGGAACCCGACCGTGCACGACTCAGCGACCTCGCCCAGCAACTCCGCCAGGGGCGTATCAAGCCGGTCATCGGGGCAGTACGCTCTTTGGCCGAAGCGCCCCAGGCATTCGCCCCCGAGCACCGCACCTCCGGCAAGACGATCATCCGCGTGCCACACCAGGGAACGGACGCCTAAGCACTGGACGACCGAGGTGCTCTGGAGATGTCACTACTTAGTGATGATCCAGGCGTCGGAACACAGAGCTGGCGCCTCGAATCGCGCCCCAGCGTGTCGCTCCTTGAGCTGTCGGTTCTCCTCCGTCAGCAGCAGAGTCGGCCCGACCAGCTTCTGAGCACAGTCCCGAGCCGTGGCCAGCCGTTCGCACAGGGAGGCGTTCCGGTCCACGACTCGTACCGCGCGCGGCTGCGGTGGATCTGACAGCTGCGTAGCCTGAAGTGCAGAGCGGCGGCAGGGCCCACGCCTGCGGTACATCCACCGTTCGATTGGAAATGTCGCCATGACCGTCCTTGTCACCGCAGCCTCCGGGCAGCTCGGCCGCCTCGTTGTACAGAGTCTGCTGGCGAAGATTCCCGCAGACCAGGTAGTCGCCGGGGCCCGCAATCCCGACCGAGCCGCTGACCTCGCCGCCCGGGTGCTCAGGTGCGCAGCGTCGACTACTCCAAGCCCGGCACCCTCAAGGGCGCGCTTGACGGAGTGGACAAGGTTCTCCTTGTCTCCGGCCCTGAGCTGGGAGAGCGGGTCGCTCAGCACCAGACCGTGATCGATGCGGCGAAGGAAGCGGGCGTGGGCCTGCTGGCCTACACCAGTGTCCTGGAAGCGGACACGGCGACCTTCACCCTCGCGAAGGACCACCAGGCCACCGAGGCGGCCATCAGGGCCTCGGGCGTGCCTTTCGTCTTCCTGCGCCACGGCTGGTACACCGAGGTCTACACGGCTCAACTCCCGACATACCTGCAGTACGGAGCTGTGGTCGGCAGCGCTGGCGACGGGCGGGTGGCGTCGGCCGAGCGGAGGGACTTCGCGGAGGCTGCGGCCGTGGTGCTGAGCGAGGAGAGCCATCGGAACACTGTCTATGAGCTGAGCGGCGACCGCGCCTGGAGCTTTACGGAGTTGGCCGCTGAGGTCGCCTCGCAGTCAGGGCAGACAGTGGTCTACCGCGACGTCTCGCCGCAGGCCCACACCCAGATCCTGCTACAGGCGGGACTTCCCGAGGCCTTCGCGCGGGTTCTGGTCGACGCGGACTCTGGCATCGGCCGCGGCGAACTGGCAGCTACCCCCGGTGACCTGGCCCGCCTGATCGGCCGTCCCACGACTTCGCTGGCTGACAGCGTGAGGGCCGCCCTGCGGTAGGCCTGCCCCTTTGACGAGGTCCAGTCCGGACTTCAGCGTGCGGCAGTAGGGGGCGCAGGCTCTTCGTGGTCAGGTGCGGAGGGAAGGTGTCGCTGGCGAGCGGCTCTGCGGCAGGACCAGCGCGCCAAGGCCAGGGTGGTGAGGCCAAGTGGTCCTCGGACGTCAGAGCCGCGGAAGTCGCCGACGACCCGGCCCAGGCCGCCGAGGCCGCCGCGGAGGCCCTCGCCGACGTGGCCGAGGCCGACACCGTCTCCCCTGCCCTCCCATTCGGCCCACCCACCGACGGCATTGGAGAACCCGGTGACCGGCCACCACGGCGAGCCTGATGTCATCTTCTACATAGTTGAGTCCGGACCGCTCAGCCCGATGCCCCACCGGGCCGGCAGTGGGACGAGCGCGTCGGCAAGCACCACGACCCCGACCGCGGACCACGCCGACGGCGGCGGGCCACTTGCGGCAGCTACGCCGGAGGACGGCACATGAACGTCGCCGCGTCGGCCTGCACTGGACACGCGCGCCATCACCGCTATGCGTAGCCCTCAGCAGCCCACGGGCGCGCGAGGCGCCAGCCGATCTCCGCTCACCCGCTCGCGGCACCGCCCCGCCCACGCGGCGTGGCGGGCAGACATGCGGCCCCGGCCGGGACGCCGTTGAGGCGTTCCGGCCGGGGCCGTCAGGGACCTGCCCCGGCGGGGGCCGGGCCGTCAGGGCGTCACGTGGCGCAGTGCACGGTGGCGTCGCCCCAGTCGGAGTGGTCCTTCGCGTCGCCGTCGCCCGAGTCGGTGACCCGCAGCGTCAGCCGCTGCGCGCCGGTCACGTCGGCGGTGACGGGCACGGCCGTGTCGGCGTTGGTGAGCTTCTTGCCGGTGTAGACCTTCTTTCCGTCGGCGAGCACCTCGAACACGACGCTTCCCTCCGGGTCCGCCTCCTCGTCCAGACCGACCTCGGCCGCGAACTCGGTGCAGGAACCGCCGAGATAGACCTCGACGGTCGAGGGGGCGTGGACCCCGAGACCCTTCTTGTAGGTGTTCTCGCCGATGGTGAGGGTCGTGCCATCACCCGCTGCCGCCTCGCCGTTGCTCCGGTCGAGTTCGACCGGACCCCAGCCGTTGTCCGCGGTGAGCAGGTCGAGATCGGAGACGTACACCTTTCCGACGGGCGCGGGCGGCGTAGCTTCGAGGCCGATCGACGCCTCGGCGCTCACGCGTGCCCCACCGGTGGACGTCGCGGTGACCACGGCCGTGGTCAGACGCTTGCCGATCGGACCCTCCTTGCCGCGGGTGATCTTCACCTCGATGGTCTTCTTCCCCCCGGCGGCCACCTCACCGACACGGGCGGAACCCGCGTCCGCGGTCCAGCCGTCGGCCGGGGACACGGACACCGAGGCGTCCCTCAGGGGACGATCGCACGGGTTGCCGACGGTCAGTTCCGCCTTCGTCGACGCCCCCGGCGGGAGGGAGGTGTCGTGGGCGGTCAGCTTGGCGGTCGGGGCGCACACCACCGGTCCGGCGGGCTTGCCCGTCAGCGCCTCGGCACCTGCGAGGGGACGCAACCGCAGGGAGTACGCGTACTCCTCGGTCGGCCGCACCTGATACTCGGGCAGCACGGTGTGGAACGTCTCGCTCACCCCGCTGACCGCGTGGTCGAGGTGCAGGGTGTTGCCGTTCGGGTTCTGCTTCAGCGCGAAGGGGTAGGCCGCGCGGTCCAGGTCCGTGTACGGGGTGACCCCGGCGGAGAACGCCGCGGAGTCCCCGGAGACCAACAGACCGTTCCTGCCGTCCGAGAGGGAGGCCCAGCGGACCTCCTCGTGGTTGCCGTAGTCCTGCGGGCGCAGGTAGCCGGAGAACTGCTTGTCCACGTCGGTCGCGTAGACGCCGACGGGAGCGCCGTCCTCGCGGTCGTTGTAGTTCTCCTCCGGCCCTCGTCCGTACCAAGTGAACTGGTCGTAGCGATCCTGGAGTTGCAGCGAGAGGCCGATGCGCGGCAGATACGGCACGGTGCGGGCCCTGCCCTGTGCCTGGGCGCGGTGGTCGATGCGCAGTTCGCCGCTTCCGGAGACGGTGTAGCGGATGCTCTGGGCGAAGGAGGAGTTCTTCACCCCGGGCGCCGCCACGGTGCTGGTGACGGCGACGACGACCGAGCCGTCCTCCTCGGTGACATGCACGGTGGCCGGCTTGGTCTTCAGCCGGTCCAGGCCCGCGTCACGCCAGGATCCGTCCTCCGAGTTGATCTCGTTGGCGACCGGGGCGCGCCAGACGTCCAGTTCGGGCCCCTTGCTGAGCAGTTCGTGGCCCTGTGCCCTGATGGACGTCAGCTCGCCGCCGGCGCGGTCGAAGCCGTATGAGAAGCCCTTGCCCTCGACGGTGACCCGGCCGCCGGAGTCGGTGGTCCTCAGCGAGCCGGGTGCCTGCGCCTTCACCACACCGGCGAGTTGCTTGCCGCCGATATCGAACTGTTCCACCGCGACGGTGTGCCCGGCGGGGCCCACGCGGTGCTCGCGGCCTGTACGGCGCGTACGGTCAACTGACGGTCGGCGTCCTTCGGGTTGGCGGGCGGCTCGGGAAGCTGGACCTCGGCCGAGCGGCCGGGATCGATGGCGAGCGGACGGGACCCCTGGGCGAGCGCCTTCGCCCCCTCGGTGATCTTCCAGGTCAGCCTCAGATCGCCCGTGCCGGTGAAGGAACGCTCGTTGAGTACGGTGACCTTCCCCGACCCGGCCTTAGGGCCCGAGATCCGGATGGGCGCGTGGACGGCGGCCAGTGCGCGCGTCTCGGGCTGCAGGGTGCGCTCGGTGCTGACGAGACCGTCGACACCGCCCATGCCCGACCCGTACGACTGATAGGTGCCCTCGGTCCTGAGCTTCTCGAAGTCCAGCGCGAGGACCGCGTCGGATGCGGGGTCGGGTTCGAGCTGCTTCGCGGTCAACGCCTGATGGTAGACCCGCACCTGGTCGATGACCCCGTGGGCCATGCGGGTGGACATACCCTCGGTGCCGGTCTCGGAGTTGCGCCCGATGTTCACCGGCTGAGCGGAGTAGGCGACGGTGCCCTTGAAGGCCGTGGCGGCGACCTGCCTGCCGTCGATGAGGAGCTTCACGCTGCTGCCGTCGAAGGTGCCCGAGGCGCGGTGCCAGGAGCCGTACCAGTCGTCCGGGACGGTGACCGACGCGCTGTGCTGCTCGGCGTCGTCGCCCTGGACGGTGAACTCCAGGGTGTTCTCGTCCTTCATCCGCAGGGCGTAGCTGTGGTCGCCCTTGGAGGCGATGGTGAAGTCACCCGTCCAGGAGGCCGGCTCGACCCAGGAGTCCACGGTCAGCTTGTCGGAGACCTGGTCGAGCTTCGGGTCGCGGTAGACCTCGACGAAGTCGTCGAGTCCGGACAGGGAGAGTGCCTTGCCCTGGTGCCCGTCGACGTGGTCCGGTTTCCCGGTGAGGTAGGAGAGGATGCCGTTTCCCGAGGAGTCGGGGTGGTGACCAGTGGCTGGGTCAGGTTCTGCTCGGCCCAGTCCCAGATGAACCCGCCCTGGACCTCAGGGTATTTGCGTACTACGTCCCAGAACTCACCGAAGTTGCCGAGTGAGTTGCCCTGCGCGTGCGCGTATTCGCCCATGACGATGGGCTTCTCGGTGGTCTTCGCCTTGTCCTCAAGGCTCTGGGGCGAGGGATAGCGCGGCCCCCAGACGTCGGCGAACGGGGCGTCACCGTCAGGGACGTTGGACTGGTGGTAGAGGGGACGGCCCGGATCCTGCGCCTTGAGGAAGTCGGCCATCGCGTAGTGGGCCTTGCCGAGCCCGGCCTCGTTGCCGGTGTCCCACATCAGGACGCTGGGGTGGTTCTTGTCCCGCTCGTACATGGCGACGGCCCGGTCCATGAAGGCCTTCTGCCACTCCGGTTTCTCGGCGAGGCAGTTGTCGGGGCAGCCGTCGTGGTGGTGGGTCTCGATGTCCACCTCGTCCGCGATCCACATGCCCTGGCTGTCGGCGCGCTCGTACAGGTACGGGTCCGAAGGGTAGTGGGAGGTGCGGATGGCGTTGATGTTGAGCTGCTTCATCAGGGCGACGTCGGACGCGGTGCGCTCATGAGTGGCGTGGCGGCCGGTCTTCGGGTCGGTCTCGGCGCGGTTGACCCCCTTGACCAGGATGCGCTTGCCGTTGACCAGGATCTTCTTGTCCTTGACTTCGACTTCGCGGAAGCCGACGGGCTGGCTGCTCGTGTGGGTGACCTTGCCGGTGCTGTCGGACAGTTCGACGACCAGGGTGTACAGGTTCGGTGTCTCGTCATTCCACTTGTCAGGGTTCGTGACGTCGGCGTTCAGCCTGACCGAGGTGGTGTCCGCTCGAGCGGTCACTGGGGATGACATCGTTGTCACCGCGCGTCCGCGACGGTCGTACAGCTTGCCGGTGACCTTCCCCCTCTCACCGGCCTCGGCGGCTGTGACATCGATATCGGCGGTGAGGGTGGCGTCGCGATACTGCGCGTCGAGATCGGTCTTGACGGTGATGTCACGTACGTGCGTGACCGGGGTCGAGTAGAGGCCCACGGACCGGAAGATGCCGGAGAAGCGCCACTGGTCGTAGTCCTCCAGATGGGACCCGGATCCCCAGCGGTGCACCTGGAGCGCGACGGTGTTCTTGCCCGGATGCAGGTACTTGCTGATGTCGTACTCGGCCGGCGAGTAGCCCCCCTGGTCGTAGCCCGCGTAGTGCCCGTTGACCCAGACCAGGTTCCCGCTGGTGACTCCCTCGAAGCGCAGGAACGTCTCCCGCTTCTCCCAGCTCTGCGGCAGGTCGAAAGTGCGGACGTAGGCGCCGGTGGGGTTGGTGTCGTGCGGGACGTTCGGCGGGTTGTCCGGGTACATCTCGGTGGGGATGTTGCGGAACACCGGGTGGTCCAGACCGTCCGTCTGCCAGGTGTGCGGGACGCCCACGCTCTGCCAGCCGCTGCCGGCCGTGTCGTAGCCCTCGGAGAAGAAGTTCTTGGGAACTTCCTCGGGGCGGTCCGACATATGGATCTTCCATGTGCCGTCGAGCGACTTCTTCCAGGGGCTGGCCGTGCCGCCTTCGCGGGCGGCCCGCTCGTCGGCGTACGGCGTCAGATCGGCGTGCGGCGGCTCCTGGCCGACCCCGGTCACCTCTGGATCCTCCAGCAGTTCGTATACGTCCGAGGGGGTGGCGGCGGGTCCTCGGCCGCTCCCGCCGAGACGGGAGCGCTGAGCGCCACTGACACCGCCAGCACGGCGAGTGTGCGGAACAGTCTGCGTTGATGCATCAGGGATTCACCTCTCTGACACTGGAATCCATCATGAAGAAACAGATCCGCACACTACTGAACGCCGCCATCCGCGCCTAGAGAAAGGACGCGCATCGTCGCAACTCCCGCACATGCGGCCTGAAATGGAGCCTCTCTCACCGGGATGGCTATCCCGCTCAACGTCGAAACCGGTGGTTCCGGTTGTTCGGACGGCCGACACGGATAACGGGGTGCAGTTCATTGCGGGACTCTCCCTCGGATCGAGCAAGGGTGATCCGTAGCGGGGGCCATCGGTCCTGGTCGGGAGTTGGCGGGCCGCGCCGAGGTAAGGCCGACATTGCCGGTGGGACTCACCGCGGTTTCCGCGCGGGGCGCCGCACACCGGCACTGCGGGCGTGGCCCGATCCAACATGGCTCCCGCCCTCGCCCGGACTGCTCGCACCGGAGGGTGGAATAACTATTCGCCTGCCGGCTCGGGGTGCAGGACGACCTTCTACGCTGCCTGCTCCAGCTTTGCGCCGCGTCCATGAGCCTCATCGGCGGGCGTAGTTTTTGTGACGACGCCGCACAGTTGGCAAAACAGCGACTTGGCAAGTGGCACCACACAACCAGTCGCGTCGCTCTGCGGAGTTGGTGCTGACGGAGTTGTCGGCCGCGGCGAAGGCTCCGTCGGCGGCGCGGGCCGAGCCACATGACGATGAAGGCGTCGTGGAGTTCGGCGCCGTTCCCAGCGCGCGGCCAGGTGCTTGGACCGGTGGAGCAGGGCGAGGATCTGTTCCACGACGTAGAGGATCAGCGGGCGCCGTCCTGGTTCGGGCGCCGCGCGGGGCACCGGCAGGTAGCGGAAGCCCTAGCCTGACGCGTTCACCGGGCAAGTCCGGATCTTGATTTCGGCCGTCAGTTGGTGGCGAGAAGGCGCTCGAGCCAGTTGCGGCGTGCCGCGACGGCGGCCTTGCTGATCCGCGCCTGGGGGGCTTTCCGGTCGAAGGAGTGGATTCCGCCGGGCCACACGTGCAGCTCGGCTTTGCCGCCGGCCTGCCAGATCCGGTCGGCGTAGGCGAGGATCTCGTCGCGCAGGCACTCGGCGGAGCCGACCTCGAGGAACGTGGGCGGCAGGCCGGTCAGGTCGGTGGCGCGGGCGGGCGCGGCGTACTGCGGCACGTGAGCTCCGCCCTGGGCGTCGCCGAACAGCGAGCTCCAGGCGAACCGGTTGTGGCTGCGGTCGAAGAGTTCGACGTCGTCCATCTGCAGGGCCGAGGCGCTGTCGTTGCGGTCGTCGAGCAGGGGGGCAGTCAGCAGTTGGCCGAGCAGGCGGGGACCGCCCTTGTCGCGTACGTACAGGGCGAGCGCGGCGCTGAGGCCGCCGCCGGCGCTGGGGCCCGTGACGATGATGCGCTCCGGGTCGATGCCGAGCTCGTCCGCGTGGTCGGCGACCCACAGCAGGCCGGCGTAGGCGTCGTTGATCTGGGCGGGGTAGGGGTGCTCGGGCGCGAGCCGGTATCCGACCGAGATCAGCGTGGCCCCGAGCTGCTCGGCCGTGTCGAGTATCTGGTCGAGCCCGATGCGGTGATCGCTGCAGTAGAAGCCGCCGCCGTGGATGAAGTAGAGCGCAGGCCGCGATGCGGGCGCCGCGCCGGAGGGCGTGCACACCAGCAGCGGGATCTCGGGGGCGCCGTCCAGTCCAGGCACCGAGGGCTGGGAGACGACGAAGCGTCCACCATGGCTGAGGTCCCCGAGCGCCGCCACTGCGACGTCGACCCCCGCGCGGATCACCGACAGCTTCTCAAGGCTCATCGGCATCAAGTCCGGTTCCTCCGCCAGGTAGGCGTCATAGGCGACCTGAACTTCGACATCGAGGGGAACGGGAACGGCGGGCACGGCCTGACCAGGTTCAAGATCCATGCGCGGACGGTAGCGCCCCTGTTCCCTTCGCGTCATTCGATTTCAATACCTCGCCGGTCGCGTAGCAGGTACTCAGCCCTGGTGTGAGTTGGGTGTGGGGGTGGTTCTGAGATTGTTCTCTTCTTCCGGCCTCGAACGGCGTCCAACGAACTTTGATCGCTCAGGAGAGGGACGTGGCCGGAAGAAAAGGAACAAGCTCAGTCAGCTTGTCCGGCTTCTTCAGCCCGTTCAGAAGTGAGTCGAAGACCATGGCCCGGTCGATCCGCGGGCCTGCCTGCAAGGGGTAGATCTCGGTGCGATCGCCCTCCTCCTGCGTGTCGAGGGCCTTGAGCGAGGTCCACTGCCGGGGCTTGTTCTGCACCTAGGGATGGAACTGCTCATGGCCCGCAGCTGCACCATGCTCTCGACGTCGAGCTCACCTCGAAGCTGGAGCACCGCAGCTCCCGACGCCGGCCTGACTTGAACCGAAAACACCTGCCGCCACACCTTCCGCCGGTACAGAACACTGAGGACCTCATCGTAGAAGCGCCCTTTCGACCGCAGAAGCCCACCTTGGTCGACATTGAGGCGTGAATTGCCGGCGCCGGACGAGGCGGCTCTCACAAATGATCAGCACCCGGGCAAAGATCCGGCCCGAGCTGGAGAAGGCGCTCGCGCTGGCACCTGTTCAAGGAGGCCGCCCCCGAGATCCCGGTCATCCTCACGGTGCCTCGCGCGCAACGCGGCCGAGCTGATGACACTCTCAGCCGAGCTCCAGGCCGGCGGCATCCAGCTCGAACTTCTCACCGGCCCGCTCACCGGAATCTACGACCCCAACGGCATGGGCGCCATGTTCTTCGCCGTGCACGCCGTCGCCGGGCAGATCGAGCGCCACTACATCCGGGAGAAGACCCTCGAAGGCCAGGTCACCGCGGCGGCCAAGGGCAACCATGGTGGCCGCCCGAAAGTCATCGACGACGACAGATCGTCGAGGCACCGTCCGGATCCCGGATTCCGGTAGCCGCCGTTGTAGGCCTGCCAGACCTCGTTGGTTTCGCCTCTGCAGTCCCAGAGCCCCGCCGTGGTGCCGTTGGCGGTGCCGAGAGCTGTGGCGTCCAGGCACTTGCCCAGCGCCCGGAGCGTTCCGTTGGAGCCTGCGGTCTTCAGGGCGGGCCACGCCCGTGCGCGGGGTGCGCACGGGCGTGCCATCGTGCGTGGGGAGGGTGGGGGAAGCGCCTCGGCTTTACTACTGGGGCAGGCTCCACTTCTGGTTGTTCCCGGCGTGGCAGTCCCAGATCTCCAGTTGGGTGCCGTCGGCGGTGCTCGCGTTGGGTACGTCGAGGCAGCGGCCGGACTGGGGGTTGACCAGTGCGCCGGTGGAGGCCGCGTAGGTCCACTTTTGGTTGTTGCCGCCGTTGCAGTCCCAGAGCTCGATCAGGGTGCCATTGGCGGTTCCACCGTTGCCGGTGACCTCCACGCACTTGCCCAGGAGCTGCAAGGACCCGTCTGCGGCCACCGTGACCTGCTGGGCGGCGGAGTTGTTGCAGGTCCAGATCTGGATTTTGTTGCCGTTCGTCGTTGACGCGGTGTCGTCGTCGAGGCACTTGCCGCCGGTCGCCGACGTCACCGGACCGGAGCGACCCACCGGCGGACCCGGCGGCTTGGTGCCACCGTTGCCGTTGTACGACGGCGGCGCGGAGGACGCCGCGGCGGCCCACCCGGTGTTGGCACTGGTGCCCAGGGTGAGGCCGAGTGTCCCGCCGCCCGTGGCGAAGTCGGCGGGCAGGTAGGCGTTGTTCCAGTTGGCGCCGTTGAGGGTGGCGCTCTGGGCGTAGGGGCGTTGTCGGCGGCCTGCGGAGCGTTGACGACCATGTGCCGGCCGTTGCCCAGCGTCACGTCCACGTGGGTGAACAGCGGGCTGCCCAGCGCGAGGTCGGAGGTACCGGGGGTCTCGGGGTAGAAGCCCATCGCGGACCAGACGTACCAGGCACTCATGGTGCCCAGGTCGTCGTTTCCGACGCCCCACTTCGCCGGGTCGTTCGGCCACAGCTGGTCCTGGACCTGGCGGACAATCTTCTGGGTCTTCCAGGGCTGGCCCACGTAGTCGTACTCCCACGGCAGCTCAATGGATGGCTCGTTTCCCAGGTCGGCGTGCGAGCCGCCGGAGCCGTGGAAGTCGGACAGCACGCTGTCCAGGTAACTGATGTACTTGCTGTCGCCGCCCATGGCATCGGCCAGCCCGCGGATGTTGTGCGGCACCGCCCCGGTGTACTGCCAGGACGTCCCCTCCACGAACTGATCACTGCTGGCCGGGTCGAATCCCGGTTTCCAGGAGCCGTTGAGCTGCTTGGGCTGCATGAAGCCGCTGGAGGCGTTGAAGTTGTTCCTCCAGTCCTGCGCGCGGTTGGCGAACTGCGACTGAGTGGTGATGTCCCCCAGCGCGCCCGCGAATGCGGAGGTCGCGAAGTCCTGTGCGCTGTACTCCAGGAGCGTGGCCACCGAGCCGTAGAAGTCCCGTGGGTAGGAGCCGTCGGACGGCAGGTAGCCGTACTTGGTCTGCAGGTCCAGACCCATGCGGATCGGGTTGGTGGTGGTGCCTTCCTTGACCATGTCCGCCTTGGCCGCAGCGGTGTCGAAGTTCCGCGCCCCGAAGGCGTAGTAGTCCGCGATGATCGCCGGACCGGGGTCGCCGTTCATCACCTGCGTCTCGGCTGAGTTCAGCGACCACTTCGGGAAGAAACCGGCCTGCTCGTAGTCGTTCACCAGCGACTGGGCGCTGTCGCTCGCCTGCTGGGGGGCGACCAGCGCCTCCAGCTGCGCCTGAGTGCGGTAGATGTCCCACCCGGAGTAGGTGCCGTACTGCGCCTTCTGGCCTGCGGCCAGCGTGTGGACCTTCTTGTCGAATCCCCAGTACCTCCCGTCGCTGTCGCTGAGCAGATTCGGGTGCAGCAGCGAGTGGTAGAGCGAGGTGTAGAAGACTTGTCGCTGGTCGGACGTGCCACCGGTGACAGCGATCTTGCCGAGTACGTTGTTCCACGCGTTGTGTGCGGCGGTCCGGGTGCCGGTGAAGTCCCAGTTCGGGTTCTCCGACTGGCGGTTGGCCGTGGCTCCCGCGATCGAGACGTACGACAGGCCGACCTTGGCCTGCACCGTGCGGTTGCCGGTCGTGTCGAAGGTGAGCGAATTGCCGCCGTTGAAGGTGCCGCTGGTGGTGAACGGCTGGTCGAAGACCATGTCGAAGTACGCGGTGTAGGACGGGGCCGACGCGCAGAAGAGGCCGGCGTCCACGGAGCCGCTGACCTCGGTGCTGCTCACCTTGTTGAAGTGCAGGTTGGTGGCCTTGTCGGCGTTCAGCTTGAACAGCAGATTGGCCTGCGTGGTTGCCGGGAACGTGAAGCGCGCCATGCCGGAACGGGCGGTCGTGGTCAGCTCGGTGTTGACCCCGTTGTTGAGGTTGACCGAGTACGCGCCCGCGCTCGCCGTCTCGTTGCTGTGCGAGAAGCCGACGGTCGCGTTTCCATCGATGCCACCGGTGGTCGGCAGGACCGGGATGTCGCCCATCGCGCCGCAGCCGGGTCCGGAGATGTGATTCAGACTGAACCCGGTGACAACGTTGTCAGAGTATGCGTAGTTCCCGCCGGGTGGGCGGGAGTTCGTATCGGGGCTCCAGGAGACCATGCCGAACGGGGCGTCTGCTCCGGGAAGGTGTTGCCCCCGTTGGAGGTGCCCAGCAGTGGATTGACCAGGGAGGCGGGATCGCTCACCGCGGCCGGCGTGGCGGCCTGCGCGACAGTGTTCGGCGCGGCGAGTCCCAAGAAGAGCAGACAGGTCGCGAGGGAAATGCGCCATCGTTTCATCGTTGCGGCTCCAGGTACGGACAGCATGACTGTCACCGGACCGGTGGGGGTGAATCCCCGAAAGCAAAGGGCAGGGGAACAACGCTTGTCAACGCAAACGACCGAAATCGCGAACAGTGACCAACAGACGTCGGAGCAAAGGCCGTTGAATTTCCGGAACGGAGAGCTGTGAGCGGAGAATGACTACCGATTGATCCGACTACACGTCTAGACCGTTGACGTGGCCATGCGCGCTGACTAGCTTCGGGGAGCGCTCTCCCTGGTCGTCCATGTACCCCCCCAGCATCCCGGTCGGAGCTCTCGGGAGTCCCCA
The DNA here is from genome assembly GCF_023701695.1 of Streptomyces sp. RKAG290. Lineage (GTDB taxonomy): Bacteria > Actinomycetota > Actinomycetes > Streptomycetales > Streptomycetaceae > Streptomyces. The sequence goes on along the minus strand of NZ_JAJOZC010000001.1, from coordinate 7,866,318 downwards.
TGAAGGCTGCAGCGACGCCGGGTCCGCACCGGCCTGCGGCAGCTGTAGGACAGCTATGTGCGGCTATACCGGTCGACCCGGGTGTTCCGGGTGTACTCGCCCACAAGCGTGCCCGGCCTCGTCCAGACCGTCGGCTACGCCGGTGCGCTGCTCAGCGTGAACGCCCGCCTCCTCGACATTCCCGACGATGGTGCGGAAGCGGCCGTGGCCAGGGTCAAACGCTCCGAGGTGATCCATGAGCCAGGCCACAGGTGTCTGCTTCTCATAGAGGAGTCGGTGCTGTACTACCAGCTGGGGACCGCTGCTGACGCGGCGGCCCAGCTCGGTCATCTTCTGACGGCCGGGGCGCTGCCGGCCGTCTCGTTGGGCATCATCCCGATGGCGACACGAAAGCGGGCTCTCTGGCCGCAGGAGCCCTTCCACGTCTACGACGACACTCTCGTCTCCGTCGAGGGCCCTTGGACATCAAGGCCACCCCCACCCACGGCATCCCCGCCGCACTGACCCAAGCGGGCATCCGCTGCTGGGCGGACAAGGCGTACCAAGGAGCAGGCGGCACCGTCCGCATCCCCTACCGCGGCCGCTGGGGCAAACTCTCCACAGGCCAACGAGCCGTCAACGCCTCCCACGCCAAGATCCGCGCTATCGGCGAGCAGGCCATGGCCACTCTCAAGTCGTGGCGCCTCCTGCGCAAACTCCGTTGCGGTACGACCCGCGTCAACACCATCGTCAAGGCCGTCCTCGCCCTGCAGCTCGCAGCGCACTGACGAGCCCGGAACCAACAACGCAGAAAGGACCCCAGCATCGTGCCTGATGTCAAAGTCACCTACGACAAGACCGTGAACGCGGCGTACATATACTTCACCGACCCACAGGTCAGTGTGAGATCAGCACATACCTATCCCTGCGATCCGATCGATGTCGACGGCATGGTCAACCTCGACTTCGACGAGCAGGGCCGCCTCATCGGTATCGAGGTCCTGGCCGCCACGTCGAAGCTCCCCGAGTACGTGCTCCAAGTCGCCGAGCGGCTGGACTCCGAGGGCAGTTGAGCCCGGGAGCAGCCCTGCGATTGTTGCCCTGCACAGCCGCCAGCACAGGTTGGAAAAGGCTCAGTGAGGCACGCCGATGTCTCACCGGTGGAATGGCTGCCTGCTTGCGCGGTCGGCTGACCTTCGCCGACCTGAGGGCGCGTGGGACTGAAGTTGGGCGGCAGGTGTTGAGCGGTGTTGGCTTCGGTGGAGGATAGCGAGGAGCGCAGGGCCCTGCGTTGAGGGATCGGGCGCCCGGATGGGACCCGGCGGGGCGCGGCGGGAAACTCGTCGCAATTCCTCAGGCGAAAGGATTGCCACGCCCGGGAAGCTGGCCGCCCGGCGGCAGGTACCGCAGCCGGCCCCTCTCGTCGGTCACCGGCGTGAACCCCGCAGCCGCCAGCCGGCCGGCGTACTTGGCTTTGTAGCGTCGACCGGCGACGTTCAAGATGGGTATGAGACACATCAGTAGGACCCAGACGACGCCAGCGACGACGAAGGAGGTGGTGTCCGCGCCGAACAAGGCGACGACACTCACGGCCATCACGGTGATGCCGAGACTCGCGATGATCAACCGTTGCTTGTCGGAGTACTCGCTGGTGAGGTCGAACGTGATGCGGGCCTTGAGGAGCTGGAACGCGGCGGGTACGAAGGGCGGCAACGCGCCCCCGTCAACGGCGTTGGGATATTGCGCCCAGTTCTGCGCGGCCCGCGCACGGGCCCGCGGGGCGGGGTCGGCCACGAGGGACATCACATACCCGCCGCCCCGCCGTACGTCGACGTACTGGTACCCGAACTGCTCGGCTACAACGCCGAGTTCGGCGAGATTGTCAATGGACGACATGCCACTGGTGACCTGAACTGGCTCCCCGGTCGCCATTTCCCGCAGCATCTTGCGCACATCCTGTTTACCCACAGCCTCTCCCCCTGTCACTGACAACGTTGGCACCCTTCCACACCGTCGCGACACACAGGACAAGGACGGCATAGCTTGGTGCGGTCTTGACAGTCGCCCGAGGTCCGGCCCTCTTCCGACGACGCAGTGCGGACGTCGTCCTCGGCGGTCTCGGCGATCTCATGGGGTTCCCAGCCCATCTGGGCCAAGTCGGTCAGTCAGAGATGCCACGTGGTGTGGGTCGAGACCCGCTCAACATCTGATTCCAGCGCGCCCGGATCTGTTGGGAGCCTTCCCCGACACCCACGCCTGTCCTCTGCCGTCTGCCTGAGGCGCCGTAGGCGGTAGCTGAACCCGCCCGGCCGTCGGGCACCCTCCATGACCTGGGTGCCCGACGGCCCGGCTTCGGTATCTGCGAGGGGAGGATCCCCTGCGCATGGCGTATTTCGACGGCGATGATGGGGATCGGACCATGGTGCGTGGTTGGTGGTCTGACGTGGCGACGGCCGACCGAAGGCGTCCTGGATCAGCGAGTGAGGCGGCATCGACGGGACCCGCGTCGCTCTCACCGCAGAAGCCGACGCCGACGCCGGACAGGTACGAGTCGTGCCCCGGGCCGGTCTGACACGGGCCCGGTTGTCCATTGGCTCCCGCCCCGCATGGCCGCTCCCGGACGCGGGCGAGCGCTGCGCCCGCCGGCTCGGGGTGCAGTGCGACCTTCTTCGCGGCCTGCTCCAGCGTTGCCCGCCCCTTACCGGGCTTCGGTGGTGACGGCCCGCGTCCTCAGGGCCAGGCGGACTGGGCGTCGATCAGTCCTCCGTGAGGATGCCCTCTCGGAGGCGGCCGAGGATCCGGATGAGCAGGCGTGAGACGTGCATCTGGGAAAGCCCGAGCTGTTCGCCGATCTGAGCCTGGGTCATCTCCTGCCCGAAACGCATCTGGACAATGGCACGCTCCCGCTCGTCCAGGGTCTCGAGCAAGGGGGCGAGGGAGTGGAGGTTCTCGACCAGTTCCATCCGGGGGTCGCAGCCACCAATGAGGTCGGCGGGGGTCCGGGGCGCCGCGCCAGGGCTGCTCTCGCCTGTGTCGACGGGCACGTCGAGGGAGGCCGCAGTGTAGCCGTTGGAGGCGATGAGACCCTCGACGACGTCCTCTTCACTGATCTTCAGGTGCCCGGCCAGTTCGGCGACTGTGGCCTCCCGGCCCAGGCCCGTGGCGAGCTCCTCCTTGACCCTCGCGAGGACGACCCGGAGTTCCTGAAGGCGCCTTGGAACGTGGACCGACCACGTGGTGTCGCGGAAGAACCGCTTGATCTCGCCGCTGATGTAAGGGATCGCGAAGGAGGTGAACTCGACTTCGCGGGACAGCTCGAAGCGGTCGATGGCTTTGATGAGACCGATGGTGCCCACCTGCACGATGTCTTCCATCTCACCGCTGCCGCGGTTGCGGTAGCGGGCGGCCACGAAGTACACCAACGACAGGTTCATCTCGATGAGGGTGTTGCGCGCGTACTGGTATTCCGCGGTGCCCTCTTCGAGGGTCGGCAGCCGGTCGAAGAACAGCCTGCTGATCGCTCGGGCGTCCTTCGGTGCGATCTCCTGCGGGACGGCGATCTTCGGGAGCGCCGCCGGGCCGGCATCAGCAGCCGTCTGCTGCACACATTCGCGTGTCGACATCGCGATCTTTCCCTCACTTACCGTTACCTAGTGCTGGCACCTGCTGCTGAGATGGGCGAACCGCTCCGTGGCCTGCGGGAGAACTTTTCGGCTACCTGCCCCGTCACCCCTCCTGCGTCTGAGCTGGCTTGCACCCGGTGCCGCGCTTCCAGGCGAACGCCCGCAGCCCGAAGACAGTCGCGCCCTTCTGCCTGGTCATTCGGCTCCGCCCGGGCATGCCAGCCTTGACCACGACAGGAACCATAGCTGCGCCAACAAGCAAAGTCTAGTTTGACAAGCATAGATTTTGAGCTTTCTGGGTGGGAGAGAACCTCCATCGCGCGCGGTCTGCTGTCGAGGTCGTCATGCCCGCCCACCTTGCGCTGCAGGGGCACGTGCGCCTCCACCAGCCGGCCGCGACAGTGGCGGCGCACGGACGCCCCCGCGCGCACCATGCAGCATGAGCGGAGGTCGTCCGGGTGCCCTACCAAAGCGCGGCTTCTCTCGACGCGTCGTGGGTCACCTACGGCTTGGCGGAGTCCGGCACCCCCGCGTAGTCGGGCAGCTCGACGCCGTTGATCGCGCGCCCGACCAGGTCCGTGAACCATTCACCGGCGAAGTCGGGGCGCGGCTCGGCGTCTGGCCCGGGGACGTCGCGACTGCGGGCGTTCAACCGGCCGATTTCCTGGTTGGCCTCGACGAACGAGCGCATCCGCGCCTCGTAGCGGGCGAACCCGGCGTCGGGGTCCCATCCGGCAGCGGCCAGCTCTCCGGCCAGCAGGTAGGCGCCGACCAGGGCCAGCCCGGTGCCCTGCCCGGACATCGGCGACGAGCTGAACGCCGCGTCTCCGAGGAGCCCCACTCGTCCACTCGACCAGCGGTCCATCACCACCTGGGCGACCTGGTCGAGGTAGAAGTCCGGGGCGTCGTCCAGGTGCGCGAGGATGTCCGGGGTCCACCAGCCCAGGCCCGACATCCGCTCCCGCAGCAGGGCCTTCTGGGCCGCGACGTCACGGTGGTCGACCTCGAAGCCGGCCGAGGCGAAGTAGAACATGGTCATCGCCCGGGTGGCGTCCTGGATGGGCCGCAGGAGGGCGGAGCGCCCGGACTCCTGATCCTGGTACTCCAGCAGCCAGCGGTCCAGCCCGAACTCGTTGGGCACACTGTAGAAGGCCAGCACCTGCCCGAGGTGGCGGAGGAACCGCTCGTGCGGCCCGAAGACCATCCCTCGCAGCTCCGAGTGGAGCCCGTCTGCCCCGACCACCAAGTCGAAGCGCCGCCGGTCGCCGCCCGCGAAGACCACGTCGACCCCGTCCGCGTCCTGAGCGAGCCCGGCGATCCGGTCGCCGAAGAGGTACTCGACGCCGTCGCGGGTGTCGTCGTAGAGCACCTTGGACAGGTCCCCGCGCAGAATCTCGATGTCCGCGATGAACCCGTCGCCACCGTCGTCGTCGGCACGGAAGGTCTCCAGCACCTGCCCGTCCGCGTCCACGGTGTGCGCGCCGGCGGTGTCGGTGCACGCCGCGCGCACCGCCGCGTCCAGACCCATGCGCCCGATAACCTCCTTGGCGACCCCGCGCGCGTCCACCGCCTGCCCGCCGGGTCGCAGCTCGGGAGCCCGCTCCACCACCGTCACCTCAGCCCCCCGCCGGCGCAGCCAGTGAGCCAGCGCGGGCCCCGCGATGCTCGCCCCCGCCACCAACACCCTGGGAACGCCCACCCGCGTTCCCTGCCCGCCCGTCCGGATCGCGTGCCCCTGGTCGGATTCGTCGACGCTCATCACAGCCTCCATCTGCTTCCTCCCGCGCTGGAACGTCCCCAGCACAGGCCCACCGCTGTCGGTGCATCCAGCCGTATCGACTACTGATCCGCACAAAACTCATCGGCACGACCGAAATCGCGTGCGCGCTCCCGCAGACACCCTGAACTCGGCATGTGCGTGCGTTGGGCGTGGCCATGGCCACCTCGGCCACGGCAGACCTCGACGAGAAACGCCAACTCCGACGCAACTCACATCACCCCAGAATTGCGCAGAGCAGGCAAAACAGCCTGCCAGCCAGGCCGCTCTCTCGATGTCCAGAGCCGCTGAACCATGACCGTTTGCTGTTGAAGATCGACCGCCCCGTTGCATCGGGCCCGGGTCCGGGGCGTGCCGGAACGTGACGTGGTAGCGCTTCCCTCGTTCAGAGATTGGCAACCGACCAGCAGCTGAGGGGAACTCAAGGTGAGTTGGAACGAAGAGGAAGACAACCGCAAGTACCAGGTAGTTGTGAACGAGGAGGAGCAGTACAGCCTCTGGCCAGCAGAGAAGGAACTCCCCTGGGGTGGCGCGCTGAGGGCAAAACCGGCCTGAAGGCAGAATGTCTCGCGCACATCAACGAGGTGTGGACGGACATGCGCCCGTTGAGCCTCCGTCAAAAAATGGACCAGCCCGCCGCCACCCAGGACTAACCAGCTCCGCACGAGCGGCACCACTCCGCGGCCCGCCAGGAGCGGGCCCCGTAGGAGGACAGGCGCCGGCGCCGGTCAGGACTTCTCCGGGCGATCACGGGTCTGCTCGAACCGTGCCATCCAGTGCGGGAGGCAGCCTCGTCTCCACGTCGAGCAGCGCCTCGCCCACCTGATCCGAAGTCAGGTCGACTGCCGTCGACAGGTCCGCTCCGAACAGACGCGTTCGCGCGAGGTGAGCCTCCTTGAGACTCGCGCCGCGTAGGTCGGCCCCTCTCAGGTACGCGCCTTCAAGGTGGGCGCTGTCGAGCCACGCGCCATTGAGGCGGACCTCCCGCAGCCACGCCTGCTCCAGATGCGCTCCAATCAGGTTGGCACCCTCCAGACGCGCACCAGCGAGGCGTACACGCCCCAGCCGGGCGTTCTGAAGGTCCGCTCCGCGCAGGTCCGTACGCCGTAGGTCTATACGGAACGGCTCCTCCAACAGCGGCCTTCTCCCCATCACCGTCAAGGCGGCCTGGACGGACTCCTCCAGCTGCGCTGCGGATGCCAACTCCGTATCAGGGGCTATCGAAACCTGGTCTCGGACGAACGCCGCGAGGACCTCGACCACCGTGAGGTGGTCCTTGGCGGAGTCCCGCATGATCCGCTCCAGAGCGTAGATGCTGCCCAGGCGCTCGACCGTACGGTCAGAAGCAAGCAGTTTGATGGCCTCCACATAGCGCGCGGTCACCTGGCCGTCCCGTGCGATCTCGGCCTGCTCGCGGTCCCGGTCACGAGTGTGCCGCAGCGTGCGGTCGGTGTAGAAAAGACCTGCCCGGCGACCGCACCAGCGCCGAGGGCCACCAGCGTCGTCCGGAACCCCGTGATCACCACCCCGTCCGCCGGCTGGAGATCGCGTCGGCGTAGTCGATCGCCGTCCAACCACCACGGGCCCTGCCACAACAGCAGGGCATAGCCGACGAAAGCGGCGGCCAGCAGCGCAAGCACCAGTGCACGCGTCCGGCTCCATTTCATACGCGGGAGCATGTCCTCGTATGGATCCGGACATGCCACAAGAGGTGTGGATGTCGTACACGCACAACATCCCGGCCCCTCCTGCGGAACCCTGTCTCTGCTTGCTGACCGAGCGTTCCAGCAGGAACCCGGCCAGTTGGTCGAGGCGCTGCTGGCGTCGGTCGCAGAACAGGATGTCGCGCCGACGCGCAGCGCCATCGTCGGCAACGGCTCCGCGCTCCCCGACTTCCCCGGTCTGCCGGGCGAGGTGAGCGTCATCGAACTGGAGAAGAACCTGGGCTGCCCCGGCGGCCGCGACGTCGCACTGGCCAGGTTCGGCGGCGGCCCCAAGGCTGGCAGCAGTACGTTGCCGACCTAGAAGTCTGCCTGGGATCCTGCGGAAATCCGGGCAGAGCCAATATCGAGGGTCCCCGTCATGACCGGTCCGGGCGAGTAGCCGGTCACTGCCGTGATGTCCGTCGTCGACTCCGCCTCCGGTTTCTCCGCTGACAGCGAGGGACCGAGCCGCCGGCGCGGTGGGGTAGATGGCGTCGGCGCCCAGCCTGGTGGCGGCTATGCGCAGGAGGCGGGACATGGCCTCGGCGGAGTTCGCGGTCCAGCGGTGCTCGGATGTGTGACGGGCGAAGTCCGCCAGCAGGACGTGCACCGACGGTGTTGGTGGTGGCAACAGGGCGCCGACCAAAGCACGCCAGTGTCCCGATCGGCCTCGAAGAGGCCCAGTTGGCCGATGGCTTGCGCGACGGGCGGGTCGAGTACCGGCCGGCCGGGTTGGACCGGCCGACGATACTGCGGGGGATGCGCGACGGCATGGCCGGTCCCGCGAGGCGGAGCTGTCGCCACGTGGTGCCGTCCGTGGCGGGCCCCAGCTCAAGGCTGCATGGGGCAGCACGTCCACGCGGTGGTCCAGGCCCGGCGCCAGGCGGTCGGCCCCGTTCGAGATCTCCGCGAGGCCAGCGCGCCGGTGACGCGGGGCAACCGGTCGTGAACCCTTGACCTTTACACAAGGCTGAGAGCGGTGCGGGTAGCTCTCGTCGACCTTCCACGCCGTGTTCTCGGACCGGTGGCCGCGCCCCTCTTGGAGTCGGTGACTTCCATTTACCGGCGCTGCGCGCCGGCCTCCCAGCCCGTCAAGGTCGCCCCGGCCTCCCGCACCTTCAACCCCTCGCCGAGGACACCGATGTCGACCGGTCCGTCACCAAGCGGTACCGCTGGCGTACGCGGGCGCCTGCCTCAGACACCCCAGAGCCATCTATTGCGGTACGGGTGTCTGGCCGGAGACTGTGACTCCTGCCTGGCGGAAGTCCTCCAGGGTCGACGCTGTGGTGTCCGGGGCGACGCCGATCGAGTAGTCCAGGAGTACACGGGCACGGAAGCCGGCCTTGACGGCGTCCAGGGCGGTCGCGCGCACGCAGTGGTCGGTGGCGATGCCCACCACGTCGACCTCTTCCACCCCACGGGCGCGCAGCCAGTTGGCCAGGGAGATGCCTTGTTCGTCGGCTCCCTCGAAGCCGCTCTTGGAAGCGCTGTGGGCACCCTTGAAGAAGACGGCGTCCACCTTGCCGCCCCTCGCCGTCGGGGCGAAGTTGGGGTGGAACTCGCCGCCCTCGTTCCCAGCCACGCAGTGGACGGGAAAGCTGTTCTTGAAGTCGGGGTCGTCCGAGAAGTGGCTCCCCGGGTCGATGTGGTGGTCCCGGGTCGCGACGACGTACTGGTAGTCCTCGCCCGCGGTCTGCTCCACCAGCTCTGCGACTGCGGTCGCGATCCGTGCGCCTCCGGAGACGGGGACGCTGCCTCCCTCACAGAAGTCATTCTGCACATCCACGACGATCAGGCCTCGGCTCATCACACACACCTCTCAGGTCATACGGAGCAAACGGGAAACGTCCGCGCCGGGGTGGCCGGCGCTTTTGGGCTCCGGCACCCCCGGAACGGGGGCAGTACGGGGCGGGGGTGTCGGCGACGATGCTGTCCTCGCAGGGGCCCTCGGCTAACCCCTTCAGCGCCTCGAGCTCGGACGCGACCGCGGTCAGGTGCAAGCGCAGCTTGGAGACCACCCACTCCCCCACGCACCGTCACCGCGCCTCCGGCGCCGGCGGCAGCCACTGGGCGGGGTCCTGGTCGGACTTCTGACGGTTCGTACGCACAGTCACCGCGACCGGCGACGTCGCCGCGCCCTGGTCGTTCGCAGTGTCTTCGCGTCGCGCGGCCGTCCAGGCAGAAGCACCGGAGTCCCAGGCCTCGGCAAGCGGCACCATCTGGTCGATGTCCAGGGCGCCGGGGTCGGTGACCTCCTGGCCGTCGTAGTACGACCACCAGCTGCCACCGGTCGGCCTGTACCTTGCCGCCACCGCCCGGCGCCGTGATCGCTTCCGCGAGCAGGACCTCGTTGCGGGGATCGCAGCCGTCGGCCAGTTCCCCGGAGTTCCAGTGCGTGAAGGACGAGCGGGTGTAGCCGGTGCGGTCCACGTCATCCGTCGTGACCAGGGCGACGGCATCGGCGAGCGTGGTCACCTCAGCAGCCCGCAAGGCCGGCGGCCCGTGCCGGAGCGGAAGCGAGGAGTGGAACGAGAGTGAGGGAGAGCGCGGCGAAGCCGCGCAGACAGTTCTTGATCACCCCCGCGTTCTACCTGCCTTACCACTCCCGGCGGATGCCCAGGAGCGGTCTCTCACCCGCACGGGCGTCAACATTCACCGCAGGAACGATTCGCCGCGGCGACCCCCTTGAGCAGCAGAGCCTCTGAATGCTCAGCCGGCAGAGTCGCGAACGAAGCAGTAAAGGAGCGCTCCATCAGTGCCGGACAACTCGGGCGCTGGCGCGTGGCTCGGGTGATCCTGCGTGCAGCGGGCGGCGCCCCTTCACCTTTTCGCGCGCTCCCCTTCGGAACGGGGCCGACGAAGCATGACCATCAAGAACGCCGCGACCAGCAGCACCAATCCCGTCACGGCACTCAGCGCGCCGGCCGTCCCCACGATGTTCCACAGCCCGCTCTCCACGCGTCGGCACGTCGGTTCACAACTGAACGACATCGCCCCGTCGCTATGCGGACCAGCAACGCCGGCCAAACCGAGTACGAAGAGCACGATTCCGCACCACAGCATCCAGCGTGCGGCAAGCAGGTACCCGCGCGAGTGAGTATCGACCATGCGACCACAGTCCCAGCCGCCCAGCCGGCAGGCAACTGTGCCGGACACAACGGGGCCACAGGCCTGGGAGTTCATGCACGTTCCGTACTCGTCATCGGCGAGGGGTGAGGCAGGCTTGCTGTCACCGGACAGGTCGCCGCCGGCGAGACAGATCAGCCGGATCGTCCGGGGGCTCCATGCTGGCGGGTCTGTCGTCGCCAAGTGTGGCTTCCTCGACGCTACTTCACCGCTGGTACGGGCCGGTGGGGCCGGTCACCGCGACGCCGGAACGCCGGGAAATCAGTGCGGCGAGCTCCGTTACGCCGCTGTAGGTGGTGTTGAACCCCCACACGGCTTCGCGGCCGGTCACCTGTGCCGTGAACGCCACCTCGTAGGCGAACGCGCTGCCTACCGGAAGTGAGCCAGCGGCGAACTGTGTCCCGTGGCCCTTGATCGAGCGGATGTCCGACCACGCAACGACGACCACGCGCCTGCCGGCGGCGTCGGCGAAACCCTCCGAGAACAGGTAGAGCCCACCACGCATGCGGTGAAACCAGACATAACCCCATGTGATGACTATGAGGAGGCCGACCACCACAACGCCGCGGCCCCAGACGTTTTCCGGCCCGTTGACGAAGAAGTTCATGACGACGACGAGAATCACCAGACACGCTGCCGCTCCGCCGAGACCGGGGCGCCGGCGCACCCGCTGCTCGAATTCGCCAAGACTCTCCCGGCCGGCGCGGGCCAGCACGCGGGGCGCCGGCGTGTCGATGGGCTTGCTCGTCCCGGCCATCGGGCCATGGTAGCGACGCAGGGGCGCAGCCGTACCAGGTCACGCAGGCGAACTTGTTCAGATGATGCCGGGCGGTTCGCCGGACGTCAGGCGGATGGCCTCGGCAGTCCTGGTGAGGTGAGGTTGTCCGCAGAGTGGTGGCTTGACCGGCGCCCGGAGGGCGGGCGGGTGCGGCTCCCGGCACGCGAACGGTTTCCAGGTCGGCGAGAAGAACCGGGAGCCCGTAGCTGCGTTACGGGTCTCCATGCGGTCGGTGGAGCGCGCCGGCGGCGCCGGCGGCGTGAGGAGGCTCTGGCCGGGGCAGCGCGTCGGAGGGAACGTCTGGGGGAACGTCTGGGGGAACGTCTGGGGGACCTCGACTGTCGGGCATACAGACAGCCAGACGGGAGCGGGAGTTGAAGGGCGGCCCGTTGGCTGACGGGTGGTCCGATCGACGGTGGACGCCGGCCCGGGTGAAGACGCTGACCGGCCGCCTGTTCCACCTCTCGTACACCGTGGAGGGACGTGGTTGCTGCGGCGGCACCTGGCATGTACGCGGCGTTCTATAGTCGCCCGGTCGACCGTTTTCATGGGGGGTCCGGAACAGATGCAGTCCAGGAGCTCACTGGCCGGTGTCCTGCTGAGTGTCGTCGCCGTGCTGCTGCTCAGCGCCTGCGGGACCCAGCGGGCCGGGGCCGGGGCGCCAACGGCGCAAGGGCCGCACTGGCAGACGTTCGCGCCGTTCCGCGTGACTACCGCCCGGCTCACCGACGGCGGGCGCGAGCTCAGCGTCGACGCAGAGGTGCCCGGCAAGGGGAAGACTTGCGCGCGCGGGCTGAAGGCGGTCGTGACTGACACGTCGGAGCGCACCGTGTGGGTGCAGGTCACCTTCTCCGCCCTGACCGGCGACCCGCACGCCGACTGCTCGGAGACCGCGACCGGCACGGCGAAGGTGCGGCTGCCCTCCGCGCTCGGCGACCGCGAACTGGTCGTGGACAACGACACGACGTTCACCGCGGACGATGCCGGCCTGTCCGGCCTGCGCGTGTGCGGTGACCGCGGCTGCCACCCGGCGCCCACCGGCTGCACCCCGCCTCCTACGACCAGGCGGTGGCGGCGCTCGACGTCCCCAACCACACCTCCCGCGGCGAGGAGCACTGCGACGGGAAATGGCTGGTGTTCGACGTGTCCTCGCGCATGGGCCCGGCCTGCGCCGAAGGTCAGGCGCCGGGCTGTGGGGCGAGCCTCGGCGATCGGTGGTTCTTCCGGGCCGAGAAGTCGGGCTGGGTGCCCCTCGCACGCGGCACCAAGGCCGGCTGCGCCGACGTGCATCGCACCGAACCCGCCTTCCCGGCCGCGCTGTGCGCCGACCTGCCCGCCCTGCGGCACTCGAACTGAACACCGCACTACGCGGCCTGCAGCGCGGCCACGCACGACGGACCTGGGCGTCCCATGCCACACTTCGAGAGCACCGCGGCGCCGGTGAGGACTTCTCCGGCCGATCATGGGCGGAACCGGATGGTGAGGGCCGCTGCGGTGGCGGCCCCGACAAAGACGCAGCCGCTCGTGTCATCCCCAGGGGCCACAGCCCGGTGCTGCTCGAGCCAGTTGACCGCCCGTTCCATGGTGCTGCGATTCCTGCCCCGTTCCTCGACGAAACCGGGTGGCCGTCCACCACACGAGCCGCACCCCGGCGCCCCGGCCCCCTCGACACACCCCTGCCCAGGCCGGAAGCCGCCACATATCCAGGCACCATGCCACCTTCGCCCTCCTGCCCCAACGACCTGCCCCGGTCTGAGCGAAGCGAAGCGCTGCGCATACCCCCGAACAACGACCCTTGCATGAATCACCGGCCGGAAGAGGGGACGACCCGTGGCGCTGGGACAGCGGCGTTGATGAAGCCGCCCGTCCGGGGCACATGTATCCGCATGCGGACGACATCAACGTGTTCCAGCAACGACCGTCGTGTGCGCACGGCCGCCGCGGCCCTGGTCGGCTGCGCCCTGGTCCTGCCGCTTTTCGCGCTCACGGCCTGCGGTCATGGGGACGGCCGGAGTGGCCCCCTCGCGGACCGGGACCGGGACCGGCGCGGGGCGGGGTGGGCCCAGGACGGCCGAGCGCAGGAGTTCCGGCAGGCCTCGCTGCCCTCCGGCAGCCATCTCGTGATCACTACCGAAGGCGGGGTACGGGTCACCGGAAGTGATACCGACACCGTACGGGTGGATGCGGGAACCCTCGCGCACTGGGACGCCGAAGGCACCAACCGCACGCTCGACCTGCCCTGTGACCAGGGGGACGAGCGGGCACGGGACAACTGCGGGGGGATGCCGCTCGTTCGCGTTCCCTCCGGGGTAACGCTCACCGTGCGGGCCCGCAACGCTGGGATCGACGTGAGCGACGTCCGGGGCGCGCTGAGCCTGAGCACCGTCAACGGCGATGTCACGGTGCAGGATTCAGGCACGAAGGGCACCAGGGACCACCTCGTGACCCGCAACGGATCGGTCCGCGCCACCGGCCTGAGAGCCCGCACCGTGGGCGCCGAGACAGTCAACGGCGATGTGGAACTACTCTGCACGACCCCGCCCGACGCCGTTGACGGCAGCACCCGCAACGGCTCCGTCCGGGTGACCCTCCCCGCCCAAGCCCCGGCGTACCTGCAAGACGTGAGCACGGTCAATGGCCGTTCCGCCACGAACATCCCCACCACCCCCGGCACCTCCCACCGCCGCCTGACCCTGCGCACCGTCAACGGCGACACCGAAATCCACCACTCCTGACCCGCCAGAACCTTCGCTACAGAACCGGCAGATACCCAGGCGGGTCCTCTCCGCCTTGCACAGCCGCCGGCGGCCCGGGCGGAGCTTGCCTTCATCCCTGCCCAGGGGCTGTCCCGCAACGTTGCGCAAGGGCGGGATGCGGTCAACGATCTGAAGAGCGCGCACCGCCCCGCTGAGCTGCCGCACTCGGACACCCCCAGCCACGTTCAACTGGCTGGCCAAACAGGCCAATGCGGGTTCGGCATGCCGTCATCGCTCATGTGCGCCCGCCGAAAGATCCCGTTCCAGTTGAACGGGGTCTCGGTGACGAACCGGTGCCGCTCCCCGCACGGACATGGTGCCAGCACCCACGCGCACCCACGGCACAGTTCGAGCCAGCCGTGCCCTGTCGAGCTCAGTTCCCGCGGTCCTTCATCCCCGCAGGCCGGGCAGCCGGGAGGCACAGCACCGTCCAGAATCGCGTTCTGCCGCCGGACGTACTCGGGCAGTCGTAGTGACGGGTGTCGGAACGGGTCTTGGCGCCAGGCGCGGTCCGGGCCCTCCCCCTGCTCCGTAGCCACCACGGTCGCGGGTTCGGCACGGCCCGCCGCCCGGCCCCCTTCTCTGCCCGGCGCTGCGCGGCGTACTCCTGCGCGCGCGCGAGCCACAGCACCCGCGCCTCATGCAGTTCCTCCACCGCCCTCACCAGTGCCTCCGGGTCCGCCTCCAGCCGCCGGGGGATCGCGGCACTGAGCGTGAGGTGGTGGTACGTCGCACGGAAGCCGTACGGAGCGAAGAGGGTGATGCAGGTCCGCAGCGCACTGTGCCGGCGGCGCAGGGGCAGGCGGACGTTGTGCACGTGCGCCCGGTGGGTCAGGAAGCTGGTCATCGTGCGGACGCCAGGTCCAGCGCCCGTGCCAGGGCGGCAGTGACTTCGGCGGCATGTGCCGGCAGGTGTTCTTCAGCCCAGATTCCGGCAACGCTGAGGAAGTCCTGCAAGTCCTGCTGGGCTCCGGCGACCAGCGTGCGTACCTGTTCTGCCGGCAGCTCGACCACCGGGCTGCTCCCCGTCCCGTGGACGTCGTACGTCAGCCTGACGACGTCGCCGACGCGTTCGGCCACCGAGGACGGATCGTGACCGAAGTAGCAGCAGCCGCCGGGCTCGAGCACCTTCAGCCAGTCCCGCCAGGTCTCCAGGCCGTTGCAGCAGCCCGGCTCGACGAAGACGGTGCTGGTGGCGTTGTCCGTCACCCGGAACCCGCCGGCGGCCAGCAGATCAGGCAGGGTGAGCAGCCCCTGCAGGAATGTGCCGAGCGGGTCGGCCGGGCAAGGCGCGCGCTCCTCCTCCGGCCCGGCGCAGTTGTAGTCGGCGATCCGCATGACGGCCGTGCCGACCTGGGCCGGAGTCAGCTTCCGGTCCAGGCCGAGGTAGCCGTGCGACTTGTACTCGTCAACCGGCCAGAGAGAGAAGCCGTCGGCAGCGGAAGTCTCCAGGACGGCCTGCATCACAATCACATGGGAATGATGCCGGACCCATTGCCCTACGGCCACGGAATTTGGCTGCGGTGTCGGACTCGGAGTGGTCCCGCTACCTGGGCAGTTTTCGCGCGGCGATCCGGGCAGGCAGTGCCGGCACAGCGCAAGGCGGCCTGCTCGGTGATGCCGAACAGGCACCTCAGCAGGCGATCCTTCAACTGCGCAGACCGGGCAGCCGGTGCAAGGGGTGGCTACGCCCGGAGTACCTGATCGAAGTACCCGGGGCCGGTGTGAGGCAGGACGCGGGGTGCGGCTGTGTAGCGGTCGGTCTGGGTCTGCCAGGCGTGGTAGCCGCTCATCCAGGCGCCCATGACCTCGACGTACACCTCCACCGCGGCCCGCTCCGGGCCGCTCAGCCCGAGCTCCGTACACAGGCCGGGTACCTGGCGGGCCAGTTCCTGGAACCGCTCGACACGTCGGCCGACTTCCCGCCTGGCCTGCTCGATGGCTTGGTCGCGGGTGACGTGGCGGTCGTGTTCGATGACGAGGACGAGGTTGTCCATGTCGCCCCGTGCCTCCTCCTTCTCCAGGGAGTAGACGTCGTTGCACATGAAGGTGACGTCGATGGCGGCCTGGCGCATGATTCGCAGCTGCGGACTGTGGAAGGCGGCCGGGGGGACGGTGATGCCGGCGGCTCTCTCGCCGAGGGAGAGCGGGAGGTCGGTGCCCGCGATGCCGCGCCGGACCTGTAGGTAGGTCTCCATGTCACCCGGGGTCCCGCGAAGCCGGCCGATTGCCTCGTGGGCCTGGGTGGCGAAGTAGTACTCCCACTCGTGCGCGCACCGTGCGACCCAGCCGGGATCCGCACCACGGGTGCACCGCGCCCAGATGTCGCCGAACGCCGCCGAGCACGCGTCCACAGCTTGGGCGGGGCCTGCGCCATGAACGATGTCGATCATCCTCTGGCACACGGCCGCAGCCCGGGCAGGGGCGAGGCCCAGAGAACCGTCGAACTGGTCGTCGAAGACGAAGAAGAACGCCATCGCGTCCACGCACAGATCCAGTGCCGGACCCTGGGCGTAGGGGAAGCCCAGGGCCGCGAGCCGCGGCATGTCCCACGACGCGAACCACTGCAGCGAGCGCCCCTCCGCGACCAGGCCGATGCCGGAAGTCCACGCCAGATTCCGCTGCCGAGCCCCCTCCAGATCAGGGCTGAGGGCGCTCGGGAAAGGGAGGTGGAATTCAATGTCCTGGGGCATGTGACCTCCGTGAAGCACACTGGTCGGCAGTCCTGTATAGCTTCGGAGACACCCGCTCACATGTCCCGTTCCGCCACCGTGACCTGAACTGCCCTCGGCTGTCTCGTTCCGGGGACACGCCATTTCGTCTCACGCTCTTGTCCTCAGAAGCGGCGCAAGGTCGGGAAAGTCAGCGGCGCACGAGCCACGGCTGACGGAAGGCCGGGCGCCTGGTCGGGCCCGGACCGGACCTGTGGCGAGCGGTGACCAGTTCGGTGTGATGAATCGGTGACCCGGTCAGTCCGGTGCGACGCGGCGGGGTGGTGCGTGCATGACTGTGCCCGCCAGGAACGAGGGGGCAGGATCCGTGTGCTGCACCGGGCAGCGTGGTCGGACCGGTCTCTGTGCATCGGGTTCAGCCGGTCGTCTCCGGGAGCCGGTACTCGTACATGCGGGGCCGGAGGTCCTCTTCGGCCGGTTCCCAGTCGACGTACGCGACAGGGTCCCTTCGCTGGGGGTGTACGGGGCGGTGCGGGTGTCGACACTGATGTCACTGACGAGGTAGAGGTCGACGGTGTTGTTCTCGTTGCGGGCGTGCAGGACCTCGTTGATCGTCAGCTCGACGCTCGGCGCGGCCGACGGAGGGGCTACTGGGACGGCTGGGGCGACTTCGTCGGTCCCCCGCACCCTGCAAACCCTCGTTGCCCGCTCCAGCCTGGTGGGCTCGGCGGGGTGACTGCGGCATCGCGCGCCGGACGTGGTGAGGCCCCTGGCAGACGAGTTCACGACCGAGATGCACACGGCCCGTCCACCTGCTCTTCGACGCGGAGCGGGGCGGGTCAGTTGTGCGCGTGTACCTGCCTGTGTGCAGAACCGGCCCGGGACGGCGGGACGGTCGGCGCGAGTGGGCCAGGGTTCAGGCTGCGACGCTCAGTTGCTGACGAACGACGATCGCGTTGAGCCGGATCTGGTACGGAGCAATGTCCGTGAGTTCCAGGGCTCCCGCGCCGGCGGGGTCGAGGCCCACGGTCACATCGATACAGAAGGCGATCGCGTACATGTGAGCGCCGGTCTCCGCTCCCTGAAGGGCGAAGAACAAGTCGCGATAGTAGCTGGTCCGGTCCGGGGACTGGTCGTAGTACGAAAGCCCCGGAGTCCCCTCCTGGGCGGCGAGTCCGGTGAATGCCTCGACCAGTTCCTGCTCGACGGTGCCCCAGAACGCGGCCCCGGCGAACTCCTCAGGGAGCGCCTGGCGTACCGCCTCCTTGAGCGAGAGCGCCATAACGGCAACCGGAGCGGTCTCCTGAAGGCCCCAGCCACGCACCATCTTGACAATCGAACTGTCGGGGATCGCTGCGGCAGCGGCCCTGATGTGGCCGAAGTCGAAGTTGACGGTAGCCGGGGCGATCGCTTGCTGGAACAGCCGGTCGATGGCCCGGGCCTGATCGAGGTGTTCGGGGTTGACTTCTATGACGGTCTTGAACGTGGCGGCCATGGTGGTGGTTCTCCTCCTGAGGGTCGCGTGGTGACCCGTTCTGAACCGGTAGGGGCCTGCGGATAGGCGTACCGATCGCTGATGATCAAAGCGGAGTCAGTATGCCGGGCCGCTCGCGAGCGCCGGCCAGACGCTCCCGCGGGCATCCTGCTGCCCGAATGGCTCACCAACCACCTCTCCCCCGACCTGGTGGAGCAGCCGGCAGCCGCCGTAGAGGACTTCAGGGGCGCACTCCGCAAAGTCTCAGGTGAGGTGAGATTCAGCCTGCCTCGGGCGAAGGGATGGATTGGCCGCCTGACCTCCACCCAGATGTACACACAGCCATCGGGGGGAGCCTTGGGTCAGAGGCTCAGGCACTGAGGTTGGAGGACGCTCAGTGCACGTCCTTCTGGATGCCGTCGATCACCGGCGCGCTAGCGGCGTACATACGCCGCGCCATCGGTTCATCCTTCGGACTCGCGAAGGGACCGCCGCCCACGGCGGCGCGAGCCCGCCCTACGGGGTGAAGACGGCATCGCTGCCGTACAACTCTCGGGTGAAGGCCGAGACGTCGGCGCTGCGGTCGGCACCGTCGAGGTTGTACGTCAGATATACCCCGTAGCCCTCACTGACGGTGCGTCGGGCGAAGTCGGCGACGGTGCTCTGCGAGGTCCGGCCGATTTCGACGGCCGCCGGCGACAGCTTTGACTTGGGCAGTGCGATGCCGGGGACCTGCCAGGAGCCGTAGTACGGGTTCCATGCATAGTCGAACGTCGTCGAGATGTCGACACCTCCGTAGGAGAGGCGCGACGCGGCCGGGCCGATGTTGTAGAGGCTGATGATCTTGTCCGGCATGTTCAGGCGCAGCGCCGTCACCAGGTGCACGAACGAGCTGTCGTTGGGCTGACCAGTGCCGTTGTTGCCGTATTCGGCGTACTCGTCATCGAAGTCGATGCCGTCGAGACCGTACTTGGCCACTGTGTCCGACAGTTGCTTCGCGAACACCGAAGCCTCCTGCTGGGACGGGAAGTTGGCGAAACCCGCGCCCTGGTGGTTTCCCAGGACGGAGAGGACGACCTTGATGCCCTTCTGCTGCAGAGGTCGTATCTGCGTGGCGGCGTCGTCAAGGACGCGCTGGACGTTCTCATTGAAGGACAGGTACGCCGCCTTCGTGCCCGAGTCGTAGTTGATGTTCGCCGCAAAGATCACGGCAACGTCGAAGACGTTGCCACCACCGTTGGCAAGGGTGTACTTATCGACATTCAGCATGCTGTTGTTGTTCACCTCGACGTACGCCACTGAGGTCGGCCCCTGCTTCGCCGGGGCAGGGGCGGCAACCGCGCCGGTCGCGGCATGCGCGCCGAGGGCGAGAGCCACGATGGCCGAAAGCGCGAGTGCGGCCGTCCGCACTCTGCGCCGCGCTTGGGTGAGCATCATTGATCAGTCTCCCGTCGCGTGGGACGACTCCCGACTTGTTCGGAAGCGCCGAGCAATCCTTCGAGTGTTCCGCTCCCGTGACCGGATTCCAGGAGGCATGCGCGGACTCTTCACGATTCCCACTCAGCTCGCGCTGCAACTCCGCTACTGAGAAGAGCAGTTGTGGCACTCAGATCCTCCTCGGCATGGGCCTTGAGGCAGATCCCAGATCCCACCCGCGGCCGTCTCCCGTTGAGTGGGCTCGCACGCTCTGTGATCACTTGGGCGAAGGGGGCCTCGCGAGACTCGCGTCATCATCAGCGGCCGGTCGGAAGCTATCGCCAGCCCTGTGGATGCGGTGGGGTGTCCGGTCGCGTATGTGGGAGCTTCGGGTCCACAGATCGTGTCCGCCTCAGGCGAAGTCTCCTGCGGTGATGCCGTCGGGATGTCCGGACGGCCACTCCACCAACTCGATCCGGTAGCCGTCCGGGTCCGTGAGCCATGACGTCTTCGGGCCGTGAGGGCCGCCCGGGCACTGGAGAGGTCCGGGCGCCAGACCGGCCTCGGTCAGCCTCTCCAGGGTCGTGGCGAGCGTTTCCACCTGGATCGCGAGGTGATCGAAACCGTCGCCCACCTCGACCGGTCCGTCGCCGGGGCGGTGGACAAGTTCGAGCGAGGCCGCCGGTTCGCCGGGGAATTTGAGGATCACGAGGCGAGCCCCTTCGCCGACCTCGACCCTGCCCAGTTCGGCGTAGCCCAAGGCGGCGTAGAAGCCGAGCGAGCGGTCCAGGTCGCTGATGCGGTAGGAGACGAACAGCGTCTTCACGCGACCTCCTCCGGGCGGCGCACCCGGTATCGGAGGTGTGTGACGTCTCGATCCTCGAGCCGTCGGACGAGGTCGAGTTCGATGTGCTCGCTACCCAGGTGGTCGAACAGCCGTCGGCCGTCCCCGAGGAGGACGGGAATCAGGTGGATCTCCATCTCGTCCACCTGTCCGGACCGGAGAAGCGCTTGGGCCGCCCCGGCCCCATGGACCATGACCGGCCGCTCATCTGCGGCTGCGCGAGCCTGCCGGGCGCAGTCTTCGACATCGGTAACGAAGCGCGTGTGGCCGGGTGGCGTGTCCCCGTCATCCACCTGGTGGGTGAGGACAAAGACCGGCACACCGGAGTGGTGGTCGCCCTGCCGGCGCCCGGCGAGTTCGAAAGTCCGACGCCCGGAGATCACCGCGCCGGTTGCCATCGCTTCACGGAAGACCTGGCCACTCGGACCGTCGGACTTCCGGTCGTCGAGCCAATTGAAGAGCCGACCACCGCCACGTCCGAGCTCCTGCCCTGGCCGATCGTCCGGGCCGGCGATATAGCCGTCGAGCGACATCGACATGTACAGCCGAATCGGGTTCATCCTGGTCTCCTTCTCTCCTCCATGACACCGGGACCTGCATTTCCTGATCTGCAGAGGGACGGAAACGTCATAAGGAAGACTGCAGGCAACCGGCAGACTCATCGGCCCGACGCTCCGCTGCCTCGCGTGCGGAATCGAGCGGACTGAGCTCATCGGCCGAGCGACTGCCTTCAGTGACAACGGTCAGCTGCCAGCGGGATCTGGCTGGCGCGTGAGGCTTTGGGCAGTTTCATCAGAGGGAGGATCTGTCGGGGGCCGCTCGTGGCGGACCGCGGCGACAACGCCCGCGCCGTCCGCTACTACGAGTCGAACGGCTTCCCGCCGATGGGCTTCTTCGCAGGCGGACCGGTGGCTACCGCTCGTCATGAGGCTTACCTGCACCCAGTGCCGGATGCGGCAGGACGCCTGACCCGACACGGCCACTCGCAGGAACGCCGACTGACCAGAGCAGACCAAGGAGTTCTGGGGCGACCTTCCGGATCAGGGTGAGGATCTCTTTCTCAAGGTCTTTGGCCTCGGCCTGCAGGGACTGGACGCGCCGGGCGGTGGAACGGAGCGTGCGTGCTGTCATCCGGTGTTCAAGGTCCTGGGCGGGCCGGTCCCGCATCTCGGCACAGTAGGCGACCTGGGCCGGGCACCTTGCCCAACTCCGTCAAGTAGGGCTCCGAGGGCAGCGTCGTCCGGGACATGCCGCACGGACAGCGTCTACGACCATGAGTCGGCGTGAACCTCGGTGTACTTTCGGGTGTTTCATGATGAAGTGACAGAGGACCGGCACCGGGTCGTAATGCCGCCCTCCCCCGCTCGCAGGGGGCCCTGAGCGTGAGCGGGCGGAAAAGAGCGAGGCGTCAGCGCGGCCGTATGGGGGCCTGCCGAACAAGGCAGGCCGACCAGTCGACTGCCCGGCAGCGGGGGTGGTCGGGGCAGGGCAATGCCCCTGGCGGGGGCACTGGCGGCGGCGGAGGCCGCAGCTCCCGTGGAGTCGCACCAACCGTGAGGACGCCATCGGACTCCTGGAACTGTTCTTGCCCGCGGCGCCGGACGCGGAGGTGATGCAAGAAGTCAGCGAGACTGCGCACGCCCTGGCGTACATCATCATCGCGAACCGGTCCTTCACCGACGTGTACCAGTGGGGCCGCCGGCACCGCCCCGCTGAGCCCGGCCGCGGAGATCCAGCACAGGCTGCTCCCGGCATCGCTGGCGTATGAGGCGGCCCAGTTCGCGTTGGCCGGGGCGCTGGAGCCGGCCGACCACGTCGGAGGTGACACCTTCGATTACGTGGTCGACCGGGACACGGTCCAGCTCTCCGTCACCGATGCCATGGGCCACGATGTCGATGCCGCGCTGCTCGCAACTCTCCTGGTGGGTGCGCTGCGCCGGGCACGGCGCGCTGTTGCCGGCCTCGCCGAACAGGGCCGTCAGGCTGATCAGGCCGTGCGCGAGCACGGTCGCCAGGGCTACGTGACCGGTCAGCTCCTGCGCATCAACCTGCTCGACGGCACAATCGAGTTTCTCAATGCCGGGCGCCCCTGGCCGCTGAGGATGCGGGACGGAGAGGTGCAGGAGATCGCTCCGGAGATCGATATGCCGTTCGGCTTCGGGTCCGGTTTTCACACACCGCAGGGTTACCGCGTCCAGCCACTGGACCTGTGGCCGGGCGACCGGCTGGTGATGCTGACCGACGGCGTGCTGGAACGCAACGCCCACAGCCTTGATCGGCCGGACCTGATCGTCCGCACCCGCGCGCTGCATCCCCGCAAGGCCGCCCGCACCCTCATCGCCGCGGTAGCCGATGGCAACCACGGTTCCTTGCAGGACGACGCGACCGTCATGTGCCTGGACTGGCACGGGATCGGCCACTCCCATCGGGACGCAGACACCGGCGCCGACCTCCACGACGCCTCCGCCTCTTCGCCTGTAGAGGGGACCGCTTGCGCACGATGATTCCGAGGGCTCTCACTCCCCCGTGTCTGCGGGGTCCGTGTGGGGCGTGACCAGCGGCGGCGGAACGTTGTCGCTGGTCAGTAGACGGCCAGGGAGATGGCGATGTAGTGCGCCGTGAAGGCTGCCACGGTCAGTGCGTGGAACACCTCGTGGAAGCCGAACCACCGCGGTGAGGGGTCGGGGCGCTGCAGGCCGTAGACAACCGCGCCCGCGCTGTAGAGGAGACCGCCCGCCACCACCAGGGTGAGGAGGGCGACTCCGCCGTTGTGCAGGAAGTCGGGCAGATAGCGCACCGGCGCCCACCCAGGGCGAGGTAACACGGGGTGTACAGCCAGCGCGGAGCTCCCACCCAAAGGACCCGGAAGGCGATGCCGGCCAGTGCCCCAGCCCATACGATCCACAGCAGCACGGGCCGCTGGTCCGTGGGGAGAAGGGCCACCGCAAGGGGCGTGCAGGTGCCTGCGATGATCAGGAAGATGTTGGCGTGGTCGAGCCGTCGCAGGACCGCCTCTCCGCGCCGCCCCCAGGTGCCACGGTGGTAGACGGCGCTCGTTGCGAACAGCAGCCAGGCGGTGACCGAGTACACGGTGCAAGCCACGGCAGCCTGCGAGGTGCCGGCCAGGCAGATGAGCACGATGCCTGCGATCAGTGAGGCAGGGACCATTCCTGCATGGAGCCAGCCACGCAGCCTCGGCTTGATCGGTTCGACCAGGCCGGCCGCCTGCTCCACCAGGGCGGTGACAGAGCGCGCGTCCTTCCCTGCCTCGTCCCCCTGTGATCCATCAGGCAGCCTCTCCGCACGCTGTTCTCCGCGCGGTGCGGCGGCGTACGTGTATTCGGGTTCAGAGGCATCGTGCGGCACGGCTTCTCGTCCCTCCCCGGACTCCTGGGCATCACCGGTGATCATGCAGTCATGCTAAAAGATCTCACCTGGACAGATTTCAGCAAGGTCGGACTCGAAACAGTCAGGGAAACGTCGGCGGAATTGGAGCCCTGCGACGCCGTGTGGCCTCGGGCCGGTCGTGGCTGCCGCCCACTGGGCGCGAAGCGGCATAGATCAGCTGCCCATGGGAACGCTCAGAGCTTCCGAGCGGGCATCTCCGCTCCCCTGGGCGCAAGGATTGCCGATGCTTCCTCAGTTCCACCCCCACCTTTCCGATCCCCTCGTCGGCCAGTTGGAACACCAACTGGGTCTGCCTCCGCAGCGGGGAGCCGGCGATCTCGATGTACAGGGCGTCGCCGGCATCGCCGTCGTCGCCGCTGCCCACTCCGACGGGTACGCGGCCACCGGTCATCTCCTGGGGCTGCTGGCCGCGCTGCCTTCCCCCACCAAAGCGGGAGAACGCTTCTGGTCGGAGCTGTGGCGGTCTTCGGGCACCGCATACCTGCTGCCCGCTAACATCAAGAATGCGGTGCTGCGTTCTCTGGCGGGAGAGGGAGTCGTGCTGGCCCGACAGATCCTGTCCGCCGTCGACGAGATGACCCCGCCCCAGCGCGTCGCAGCCGCGGAGGTAATCGGTCAGGCTCTCGCCGAGTCCGACCACTTCCCCGACCTCAAAACTCAGGTCATCGGGGAGCTATGGCTCCGCGACCTCGAACTCACCGCCTGGCGCGTCCTGCACGCGGACCGCAGGTTCGACGACCCAACGGGACGCAAAGCATTCTTCGACGCCTGGAGCGGCGTCTGAACTTCAGCGCTTGCTGCCGTGTGAGTGCAATGATTTCCAGCAGCGCGTGGACGCGCAGATAGGCACGGTGGCGCCAATACAGAGAAGCGAGCACGGCGTTCCGGCAATCACGCGGTTGTGACGTTCCGTAATCGTGGATGCGAGTGTCCTTCTGGAATGCACCTCTATGGCTGGGGACAGTTGGTGGGTGCCTTCGCGCTGTGCTGGCAGGCCATCTTCCTGGTCATCAGCAACCCCGGCACCCGGGCATGGGCCACCCTGACCGGCAGCCTGGCACTGGTGGTCGGTCTCGGCGTGATGTTGGTGGGCCAGCCTCGCGGGTGGTACCCGTCAGGGCAACGGCGCCTCTTGAAAATCGCTGTCGTCATCGGCGGCTGCTGCAGGGTCGGCCGACCCTGTCCGCGAGCGGGCTTTCGTGCCCACTCTCATCACCTGTCAAGAACCGGGTGGTCAGCAATATGATGTGCCCCATGTCCAAGCCTGACGAGCTCCTCGTTGACGTCGCCGCCGTGGTGGAGTCCGAGCAGAGCAACCAGATGTCCTTGACCGTGGTCACCGGTGGTGCTGTCATCACCGGCCGACTGGCTCCCGAAGCAGTGTGGAGACAGAGGGTGTCGGACGTGCTGAGAGACTCCGCCCGCCTGGGCGGGTTCTCCGCCGTCTTCGACTCCCCCGCGAAGAAGGACGGACCCACCCACCTGCACTTCCACGTCGCCCGGATCCTGCAAGGCACCGTCGGGATCCCCGAGACGGGCGGGATGTACCGCGTCGCGATCGCCGACGTCAGCGCCTGGACCATGGGCGACTTCAGCTACTCCGACCGCTGAGCAACCACTGCGACAAGAACCCGCTGCAAGGGACGTGGGATACGGGTCGGCACTTTACTGTCCAGGTGCCGGCTCGTTCCTTCGGTCAGACTGAGACAGGGGTCTCGAGTCTGCGGAAGCATGCAGGAGCGAGCTGAGGATGCTTCTGGGTACTTCAATCCTGTGCCGGAGCACAATGGGTGCCACCAAAGGACGACGTTGGCGTGCCGTTCCGCCTCGTGCGGGAGGCTTGCTGTCCTGGAATCAGCACGCTGCTGTCACCAGCGAGAAACCGGCGAGACCCTCGTCGCCGCTATGCCGAATTTGCTGCTCTCGCGAGATAATGGCGCACATGGTAAATACTTCGTCCCGCCCGGTCGGGGGTTCCTCGCTTTCCTTGTGGTCGAAGGACTCATTCCTGTCCATCGGATCCGTGGGATCCGTTCTGTCCATCGGCTCGGTCGGCAGCGCACTATCCATCGGGTCCATCGGCTCCTCGATGTCCATCGGCTCGATTGGTTCCGCCATGTCCCTGGTATCACTGGGGTCCATTCAGAGCACCGCAAGTGCGCTGTCCATCCAGGCACGGCGCTCCGTACTGGCCGTCGGCCCCTACCGCGTGATCAGCGCCCGAGGCACGCTCACGCTGGTCGGATCGAGTGCGCTCGCGGTGGTGGGCGCACTCGCCCTGCACTCACGTAGCAAGCCATGAGCGGTCCGGCGCCTTCGATCTCTGTGCCAACAGAGTTGCCTTGATGAGAGCTACCGGGCTTCGACTCACTGAGGCGGGTTCTGACCCGTCCGTGTTGCCCAGGATCAGAAGTCGAGCGCGATTTAGTCAGATGTCGGTGAGCTTAACCTGGAGGCCGGCGGCGCAGCGGCCGCAGTCTTCGAAGCAACAACCACAGACGAGACGTGACGGGCGTCGCGGCCACGGCCGCAGCGGCCGCTCAGAGGTGGCCGTCCAGGAAATTCCGTACCTCGGCGATGGTCATAGGCCCCGTGCCGTGCGCCACCGCCTCTCCCTCCTTCAGCAGGACGTAGGACGGGGCTCCGGTGATGCCGTACCGCTCGGTTGCGGCCGGACAACGCGTGATGTCGGTGCGGACGGCCGTCAGGCGGCCCGTGTATTCGTCGGCTATGCCACCCACGACGAGGTCCATCACCCGGCAGGGCTCGACTGCCTTGGGCCACGTCCCGGTGAAGTATGCGAGGACCGGAACTCCGCTCATCCCGAGGATGAAGTTGAACTCCGCGTCCTCTCGGGGTCGGTGAACCCGCTTCGCCATGGAAACTCCTGACCTCATGTTCCGTCTTTCCATCCCCATCATCCCTCCCGGGGCACCGTTCCTGGACCGCTCGCGGACGCGCTCGTGGGCGGTCGACGTACACGTCACCTGACCCCAAGACCGACCGCCAGCGTCAGTTCAAGCACCCGGTGTGGCGATGCGAGATCCGGAAACAGCTCCCGCAGTTGCGACATCCGGTACCGGACTGTCTGGGGATGGACGAACAACGCCGCCGCCACCTCGTCCCGCCTGCCCTGGTGCAGCAGCCACGCCCGCAACGTCTCCTCCAGCCGCCGTGCGGTCGCGACGGGCAGGGTCCGCAACGGTGCGAGAGCTCGGGCACGCAGGTCTGCGAAGGCCTCCACGTCGGCACTCAACACCAGCTCGGGCAGGTGGTCCTCGGTGTCCCGAAAATCAGAGGAGAGGGAGCGCGCCCGTACGGCTCGTGCGTACGAGGCGGACGCACGGGTCCACGGCCGGGCCGGGCCGACCACGGCGGTGCGGTCGGTCAGCTGCCGCAAGAGATGTGATCGGTCGGCATCAGGGACGAGCAGCACACCGGTCGCGTCCGGGAGATCGTCGAGGACGAGGGTGCTCGGGTCGAGCGCCCGGTAGGCAGGCCGGGCCTGGGCGGCGGGCAGCAGGACCGCGGTCAGCGAAACCGGAGGCTGCCACCCGGCCCGCTGGACAGAGGCAAGCAGCACGTCCGGGCTCGCGCCGGCGAGGAGGTCACGGGCCAGGAGTTCCAGGTGGCGCTCGTGGGCCCTGCCCCGGGCGGCCAGTTCGTCGGCGTGGCCCGCGGCGCTCGCGGCCGAGAGCTCGTCGATGTAGGCGAAGGTCAGTTCGGCGAACTTGGCGACCTCGACGGCGGGCAGACCTGCGGGTACCGCACCCGCTGCCAGCCACCGCCAGGCCACGCGGGCGCCGACGCGGTAGGCGCTGAGCAGGGCGTCCATCGAACGGCCGTCGCGCACCTCGCCGCGGCCCAGCTCGTAGGCCGCGTCACCGGCGTCGCCGCCTGTGGCGTTCCCGCTCGCGAGGTCCAGGTAGTGCCCCAGAGCGGTGCGGACGGCTCGGCGGATGGTGGCGCCCATGCGGCCCGAAAGGGCATTGGCGTAGGGAGGGACCTCGTCGATGATCGCCTGGACGACCTCGTCGGCGGTGCTCTTCAGCGCGGCCCGAAGTGCGGTGACCGTCGTCTCATCCAGGGCCAGCACGGTGGCCCTCCGGATTACATGCCCCATTTTTTTGTTCCCTGCGAACAATTCAGCCGACCAGATTCACGTCCTACGGACAGGACTTTACGCCCTGAGGCACATCAAGCTGGAGTCATGACGAGTGCAGCCCTCCGCAGCAGGGCGTGGAAACTGCTGGAGATGGTCACGACGCCGCTGCTGCCGTCGGACTACCTCGACCTGGTCAGCCCGCTGCGTGCGGGCGCTGACCTGCGTGGGCGTATCGAGGCCGTGCACCCCGAGACGAGTGACGCCGCGACCCTCGTGATCAGGCCCGGACGGGGCTGGCGCGGCCACACAGCCGGTCAATATGTGCGGATCGGGGTCGACGTCGACGGGGTGCGCCTGTGGCGTGCCTACTCCATCACCTCGCCGACAAACCGCCGGGACGGCCGCGTCACGATCACCGTGAAGGCGATCCCGGACGGCAAGGTCAGCAACCACCTGGTCCGCAGGGCAGAACCGGGCACGCTGATCCAGCTCGACCAGGCGACCGGGGACTTCGTGCTGCCGGAGGCCAAGCCCGCCAAGGTGCTCTACCTGACGGCCGGCAGCGGCATCACGCCCGTGATGGGCATGCTGCGCGACACCGCGTTCGACGACGTCGTCATGGTCCACTCCGCGCCACAGCCGCAAGACGTGATCTTCCGCGACGATCTGCACCACCTGGTCGCGGACAAGAAGCTGCGTCTCACCGAGCTGCACACCGACACGGACGGCATGCTCGACATCGCCCGTCTCGACGCACTCGTGCCCGACTGGGCCGAGCGCGAGACCTGGGCTTGCGGGCCCGCGGGCCTGCTCGACGCCGCCGAAAAGCACTGGACCGAGCACGGCGTACAGGAGCGCCTGCACACCGAACGCTTCCGCCCCAGCATCGCCCTAGCCGGCGACGGTAACGGCGGCGAGGTCACGTTCAGCACCACCGGCAAGACCGTCGACGCGGACGGCGCCACGCCGTTGCTGGACGTCGGCGAGGAGGCCGACGTGCTCATGCCCTCCGGGTGCCGCATGGGCATCTGCTTCGGCTGCGTCACGCCGCTCAAGGCGGGCGCCGTCCGCGACCTGCGCACCGGCGAGATCACCGAGGCCGAGCCGGGCGTCCTCATCCAGACCTGCGTGTCCGCCGCGGCGGGCCCCTGCGACATCGAACGGTAGGAGCACCTTGACCGCCATCGACCCCACCGCCCACCTGACCGCGGAGCAGATCGAGGAGCTGGGCCGCGAGCTGGACGCGATCCGTGACGAGGTCATCGCCGGCCGCGGCGAGCAAGACGCCGCCTACATCCGAAAGGTCATCTCGGCCCAGCGCAAGCTCGAGCTGGTCAGCAGGGGTGTGCTGCTGTTCTCGATCTTCCCGCCCGCGTGGCTGCTCGGCACCGCCGGGCTGTCCGTGGCAAAGATCATGGACAACATGGAGATCGGCCACAACGTCCTGCACGGCCAGTGGGACTGGATGCGGGACCCGAAGATCCACTCCACCACCTGGGAGTGGGATCACGTCTCGCCGTCCGAGCAGTGGAAGCACTCGCACAACGAGCTGCACCACACGTACACCAACGTGATCGGCAAGGACAACGACCTCGGCTACGGCATCATGCGCGTCGACGAGGACCAGAAGTGGCACCCGTTCCACCTCGGCCAGCCGCTGTGGAACTTCCTCAACGCCTGCTTCTTCGAGTACGGCATCGCAGCGTACGACCTGGAGCTCGGCATGAACCTGCACAAGCGCCGACGCAAGAACCCGGAGTTCCGCGCGCGGGCCAGGGCCGTGGGCCGCAAGATCCGCAAGCAGGTGCTCAAGGACTACGTGGTCCACCCGCTGCTGTCGGGCCCGTCGTTCCTCCCCACGCTCGCCGCCACGTTCACCGCGAACCTGGTCCGCAACATCTGGTCCCACTCGGTGATCATGTGCGGGCACTTCCCCGAGGGCGTACAGGTCTTCGAGCGCCGGTCGATCAAGGGTGAGACGCGCGGCCAGTGGTACCTGCGCCAGATGATGGGCTCGGCGAACATCAGCGGCAGCAAGGCCATGCACTTCATGACCGGCAACCTGTCGCACCAGATCGAGCACCACCTGTTCCCGGACCTGCCGAGCAACCGGTACGCCGAGGTTGCGGTGAAGGTGCGCGCGCTGTTCGACAAGTACGAGCTGGAGTACGTCACCGGCCCGCTGCCCAAGCAGGTGTTCTCCGCGTGGCACAAGGTCTTCCGGCTCTCACTGCCGAACAAGAAGCCCAAGGTCAAAACGCCGGAACGCGAGCAGGAGCTCGTCGCCGCCTGATTCCAAGTTCAAGAGGACAAGCGACGGATAGGCTCCCCCGTAGACCGCACCGACGTGGAGTGTGCGGGGCAGGGCCGGTGCCCTTACAGGCTTGGGCTGGTTGAGGAATCGGCGGCGATCGCCGCGGCGACTGCTTCGCTGCGCCATACGAGCATCGGGATGCCGGACATGTAGTAGTGGGTGCCGCTGGTGAGGTGGCCCAGGGCAAGAAGCGACCGCTGGGGCCTGCCGATCCGGTTGACCAGCCGTCCGGTTTCCGGCTGCACGCGCAAGCCACCGTCCGGGTGCCGTTGTCCACACCCGTTACGGATCAGCGAGTCCATCAGCTCATGTGGCGTGGCTGGGTGTGCCGTCGGTGCCGCGGTTGCAGCGGCGATCACCACGTCGGCTTCCACCGTGTGGTGCTGTGCCGCGACCCGGAACCCCCGCTTCGCGGGCGTGACCTTCTCAAGGCCGCGTAGGACTTGCAACTGACCGCTGTCGGCCATTCCAACGAGTGTGCCGGCCGTTGCGGCGGGCATGGGGGAAGTGAAGCTGGCCCACAGTCGGTGGTAGCGGCGGAAGAACTGCTGCCGATCGGTGCGGGGCAGAGTCGGCCACCAATAGTGCACGGTGGTGATCAGAGCCCAGGTGGTGACCTGGAGCCAGTCGACGTCCCGTACGTGTTCCCGGTCGGCGAGTTGTCGGCGTACGCGGCTCAACCCCCAGTCCGCCATGGACTTCTCGGCGGCGAGTTGCTTTGGCGTGGCCCCCGCGCGAAGTGCTTCTGCCCGGGCCAGAGCGGCCACCGTCGACAGCCGAAGAGGTGAGGACGAGCGCTCAAGCCGGTCCCGGACGGTTTCGGGGGTCATCAGTGTCGGGCGGCCGACCTGTCGTGGGCGGCGCACGGCAGCCAGGATGCCGTCCCGTGAAAGCAGTGTGATCTGCCCCTGATGTCTTTGGGCGCGCAGTCCCAGGACGACGTCGACAGCGGTGAGCCCGCAGCCGATGACGGCCACGGAGGCCGACGGATGAACGGTGTCGAGAGTGGATGCCACGGGATAGGGACAGCTGATGTAGGAAGGGTGGCCGGCGAGTTCGTAGGGGTCGTAGCCGGACGGTTCTCCGACGCACAGCACTGCGTAGTCGCACGGGACGGTGGTCCCGTCCTCCAGTCCGACCAGTGCCTTGTCACCGTCGGGCGCGACACTCGCGACGCGTCGACGCACCCAGTTGACACGCCAGCCGGCTTCCGTCAGGCCGTCCAGGGTCCGAGAGAGAGTTTCCTCGAGGTAGCGGCCGTAGACATGCCGCGGAGGGAAGACTTCCTGCGTCCACGAGTCGGGAGCACAGCCCCCGTCGTGGCGACGGGCGAGCCACCGCTGTGCGTGCTCCGGATCGTTCGGGTCCAGCGTCATCATGGAGGGTGGGGCGTTCACCACGATCTCGTCCCGGTCCATTCGATACGCCCTGCCGCGCCACAGCTGGTCCGAGGGCTCCACGATCACGAGGTCAACGGTTCGGGAGCCGAGCGCACGGGCTAGCGCCATGACGAGACATGCCGCGGCCGTGCCCCGCCCACAATGCAGATTCGCATGCGCAGCTCCTAGGCTTTCGGGGGCGCTGTACTGGCGGATGGGCGCCTGCAAGCCAGCGCGAAGCGATAAGTGATGCTGCCGAGGAACCCTTCCTCGTGTGCCCTGCGGCGCGCTTCGTCCTTCAGCGAGCGGGCGAGGTCTTTGCCGATCGTCCCGCTGTCGAGCATCGTGTCCACGCCTCGGTCGATGATGGTGTACGCGTAGGCCGAGTGCGCAGCGGTGTAGCTATGGGAACCTGCCTGCATGAGCTGGAAGCCTGCCGCTTCCAGCAATCGCGGGAGGGATCGAAGGTCGTGCGTGTTCACGACGTACTGTGCACGCCAGGCGGCCACGCAAGCGTTCAGCGGATCGTGCGGTCCCAGTGAGAAGTCCGTCGATGCGTAGTCACCGTCCAGTACAGCGATCTGCCCTCCCTGGCGGCACACCCTGTATGCCTCTTGGAGCACCGAGCGGATGTCCGGAGTGTGGCTGAGCAATGTGTACATGAGGACCGTCGAGAACGACTCGGCGGCGAACGGCAGCCGGTGCGCGTCGGCTGCCAGAAGCCTGAGGTTCCCCGCTGTTCCGTTCGAGAGGCCGGCCATCCTCAGCAGGTCGACGCTGTGGTCGATGCCGACAACTGGGGCGGTAGGCGTCCGGTCGCAGAGGTCGGCGAGAAGTTCACCAGAACCACAGCCGATCTCCAGCACTGGTCCGGAGGTGACGTCGACGGCCTTGAGGAATCGCTGCGTCATCCGGTACTGATCCGGGTCCTGCCTGCGGGAGTTCAGCACTGACGCAATCTGCTGCGTGGTCTCGCGATCACACGCGGCCAGCGTGGAGAATACGTCGTTCATGTACAGCCACTTTCCGTCGTCGGCGCAGGCGTGACGTGAAAGAGGGCCCCTTCGTCCTCCAGTCTGCTCAGCGCCTCAAGAGACTGCCGGACCACGGGTTCCTGGGGATGGACGAAGTAGACGATCCCTGTCCTGCCTTTGGTCAGGGTGCTCTTCCGGATCGGTTCCCCGACGCACGGCAGTCCCTGCACGCTGTGGAAACCCGGGAGTCGGCGCACGGATGACAGGCCCGGGACCGCAGTCAGGACTCCGGACTCCCAGCAACGCACGAACGCCTTGCCCATCACCTGCGGCGGAGCGTATGGGTCGGTGAAGCGGGTCCGGAACGAGGCGGGGTCGTCGAGGCTCTCTGCCAGTAAGTGCTGCTGACTGCTGCCGAACGCGGCGAAGTACGGATCGGGGTGGAGCACCGGCCCCAGGATGCGCGCATTGACCTCGATCAGGCGCGGGCCGTCAGAGGTGAGGCGCACGTCGGCATTGGCTGCGCCATGACGAATCCCCAGAGCGTCCAGGCAGTCGAGGGTGTAGGACACCAATTTCCGCTCGGCTGCCCCAAGGCTTGGGCAGCTGACGTTGTACCGGCGCACCGGAAGGCCGTCGAGCTCGGCGATGACATTTCGTGTCACCTCACACACCACGTGCCGGCCGTCCAGACTCACCGTTGTCACCACGTACTGCTCGCCGTGCAAGTACTCCTGTACGAGAATCTTGTCGTTGGGAAGGCCCACGAGGTTCATCTGTTCGTGAATGTCGAGGAAGTGAGTCACCGCCTCTGTTTCCGTCCAGCACACCCTGCAGCCGTCGCTGCCGGAGCTGTGGCTGGGCTTCACGACCACGGGAAGCCCAAGACGCCGAAGGGCCCCGGTCAGGTCCTCCACCGTTCCCACTGCGGCCTGCCCCGCGCAGGGCACGCCGGCCCTCCGCAGGGCTTCGCCCATCAGCGCCTTGTCCCGCCGCGCGGCGGCCGTCTCGTCCTCGTTGCGCGCCAGACCCAGGGCTGCTGCAAGGTCATGGGCCAACGCGACGCCGAACTCGCTGCCAGGAACAACGTGCCGGATGCCCCGGTGGCGCAGTGCGGCTACCGTGTCCGCCGTGTTTTCACCCGCGATCAGGACAGGCGCGCTCGCGTCGCTTCTGGCCGTCCGTGAAAAGCGTTTCTCGTACAGGTGTACGCAGTCCTGGCCACGTTCCCTGAGAGCGGAGGAGAGGAAGACGCCACTGGAAAGGGGGTCGACCAAAGCGATCATGGTGGTCCTCTTGCTTACGAGGTGATGGAAGCACTGTTCGCCCCAGCGCTTGCTGTCCAGGTGGGTGTGTGGATGCGTCTTCCGGGGTGGCTGGCAACCGACGACTCGGCATCAGACCGGAGCCAGAAGGCGCGAAGCGCACCTGGTACCCAGCGCGCACGGCCCCGGCACCAGACTCCGCAGCCGCTCCAACCGGTTCAGCTCCGTCGGCCCGGCCCTCGTGCCCGACACCGATACCTCCCAGCGCTGCGACGCTCCGCGGCCACTCGGCCGCAGCAGATCACAGGCTAGGAGCGAGAGAAGAAGCAAATTCGGCAAAGCGCCCAACAAGCCATAAAACAGGCTGGAAACGCCCCCTTGGCTCCCTTGAGGATGCCCAGGTGCGACCAGTCCCCCTACCGTCTCACCCCCGGTAACTGGTTTTGATCTGAGCCCGCTCTTCCTGGGTCAGCGAGTGAGGGAGACCGCGAAGGGCTTGAAGCCGTGTCGGCGCAGGATGTGGGGCACGACCAGGATCATGGCCTCGGTGGCGCGGGCCGTGGTGATACCGCCGAGGTCCTCGACCTGTTCGGGCTGCCAGCCCAGGTCGCCGAGCAGGGCGGTGACGGTCCTCTTCGCGTGTTCGTCATCGCCCGAGAGGTAGGCGGTCGGTGGGGTGGACAGGGTTTCGGGAGCGGTCATGACCATGAAAAGCATGGTGTTGAGGGTCTTGACCACGTGGGTGTCGGGGAGCGCGGTCTGAAGCTTCTCGGCGAGGCTGCTTCCGGGGTAGCACAGGTCGCCGGGCAGGCCGTCGCCGTCATCGGTGGTGGCGTTGGAAACGTCGATGAGGATTTTGCCGACAAGTTCCTCGCGCAGGTCGGCGAGGCGCTCCAGAGAGCTGTCGCCGGGCGTCGCGTTGATCACGATGTCTGCGGTGCGGGCGGTGGTGCGCTGGTCGGCGAAGGCGATCTGCGGCGAGGGCACGGGGGCACGGGTGGCGGCGGCTTCGGGGCCGCGGCCGCCGAGGGTGACGTGGTGTCCGGCTGCGGCGAGCTTGCCGGCGAGGGTGGTTCCGACGCGGCCCGTGCCGAGGATGCCGATGTGGGTCATGTGGTGATGCTCCTAGCGGTATCGGTGGAGAGGAGGGGAAGACTTCGTTCAGGCGATCGGTGCGAGGACCTTGAGGGCGGCGGCGTGGATGCCGGGGGCGGAGGCCAGGAAATCGCGGCTGCCGGTGTTCCAGGGTTCGCCCGCGAGGTCGGTGACGGTGCCTCCGGCCTCGGAGACCAGCAGGGCGCCGGCGACGAGGCCGGAGCGGACGTCGGAGAACTGCCAGAAGGCGTCCATGCGCCCGGCGGCGACGTGGATGAGTTGCATCGTGGCGGGAACGGACACGCGCACGACCAGTCCGTTGACGAGCATCGCGGTGACGGAGTCGCCGATCCGCCGGAAGGTGCGCTCGTCCTCGCCGGGCTTGGCCTGGCCGGTGCCGATGAGCGCGGCGCCGAGCTCGCTCTTGGCGGAGACCTTCAGGGGTCGGTCGTTGAGGTGGGCACCGCCGCCGGCGACCGCCGTGTAGGTGTCGCCGGTCAGCGGGAGATGGACGACGGTGAGGACCGGCTGGTTGTCGCGGACCAGGGTGGCGGTGACGGACCAGTCGTCCATGCCGTGGACGTGGTTGATGTTGCCCTCGGCGGGGTCGACGACCCACCACTCGCCGGGCGGGAGCGCGCCGCCGGCCAGCTCGTCCTCGGCCCACTGCGACCCCGGCCGAGCCGCCAGCAGCGGTTCCCGCAGTTCGTCCAGCACCGCGTCGTCGTTGGCGTGGATCTCGCCCACGATTTCGTCGAGGCTCACGCCCCGGGCGTACGGGGTGTGGCGGTCGCGCAGCGTGGCGCCGGCGGCCGTCACCGCGGCCGTCACGTCGGACAGGAGCGTCCTGCCGGCGTCGAAAGGCGTGGCGGTGCTCATGGTGGTCTCCCTGGGCTCAGTCGAAGTGGGTTTTCAGCGGGGGCGGTTGTCCTGCCCCGCACTTCGAAGGTAGGTCGCCGGACTATTAACAGCAAGTGCATGCTTGTCACTTATAGAGTTACTCTCATGCAACTGGATTTGAATCTGCTCACCGCCCTGGACGCCCTGCTGGAAGAAGGCAGCGTCGCCGGCGCGGCAGCCCGCCTCCACGTCACCTCGCCGGCGATGAGCCGCTCCCTGGGCCGCATCCGCAAGGCCACCGGGGACCAGATCCTGGTCCGCACCGGGCGCAGCATGGTCCCCACCACCCGCGCTCTGGCCATGCGCGCCCAGGTCCACGTCCTCGTGCAGCAGGCCCACCACCTACTGTCCGCGCAGCAGGAGCTCGACCTGGCGGCTCTGGACCGGGTGTTCACCGTGCGCTGGCACGACGCCCTGACCACCGCGTGCGGCACCGCCTTGGCCACGGCGGTCCACCGCCAGGCCCCCGGCGTCCGGCTACGGCTGTCCGCCGAACCCGGTACGGACGACGCCGAATTGCGCCGGGGAGAAGTCGACCTCGAATCGAGCTCCAGCGCTCCGGCCATCCCGGACATCCGCCACCATCTCGTCGGCAAAGACCGGCTGGTCGTAGCCGTCCGTCCGGGCCACCCGCTCACCGAAGGACCTCTGAGCCTTGAGCGTTACGCCGCCACGGAACACCTCACCGTTTCGCGGCGCGGAAACCTGCGCGACCCGATCGATGACGCCCTGACCGCACAGGGCCTCGAACGACGTGTCGTCGCCGCGGGGCCGACCGCCGCCTTCGCGCTGCAACTCGCCCGCGACTCCGACCTGGTCGTCACCCTCCCTGACGCGGTCACCCGAACGGCCCGGGAGCAACTTGGCCTGGTCACCCTGCTGCCGCCACTCCCGCTGCCCGGCGTACCCCTGTATCTGCTGTGGCACCAGCGCTACGACGACGACCGCGCGCACACCTGGCTGCGCGGCCTGGCCACCGAGACCGTCCAGGAACTATTCGCACCACCGGCCGTTTCTCAGTAGCCCGCTTCAACCGGACGGGGACGTGACGGACTCCCGGGTGGAAGGTCTGCTGCGCTGACTCCCGTTCTCGGGTTCTGGCTTACCGATCGTTTCAGAACGAGGCCCGGAGTCGTCTCAAGCAGATTATGTTGCAGGCGAGTTGGAGTAGTCGGAGGTGGAGGTCGGCTCGTATCGTGACTGCAGCCCACCAGCTCCGCGGGAACGTCCCGCCAGCTCACACTCTTGCGCAGCACGTAGACGATGCCCCGCTAGAGCAGCACGGCCATCGGCGGGCAGCCGCCCGGGATACCGGTCCCGCCCCGAGGCGGACGAACCAGAAGTAGCGGGGCGACGCCTTCCCACAGGTTCGGGATGACGTCGGTTCGGCGGGCGCGAGGGAGGCAGAGGGTGGACGGCATGAGCGGGCCGGTGGTGCGTTGCCAACGGTACGACGGCGGGGCGGTCAGTGAGTTCCGGATCGTCGAGGTCGCCGACGCGTTGCTCCCCGCGCTGGGTCCGGCGGGGTTCACCGAACGCGACGGGTACTGGTTCAAGAGCTTCCCCGCCGGCACCACGCACCTGGACCGGGCCTGGGAGAACTTCCAGCGCTTGATCGTGCCGCAGCTGCGGCAGGCCGTGGGGGCAGATCCGGTGCCGTGGCGGGAGGCCCTGGCCGATGTCTGCCGGCGGTTGGCCCCCGCCGGGGTGGACTGGTGGCTGACCGGCAGTGCCGCTCTGGCCGTACGGGGCATCGCCGTCACGCCGGGCGATCTGGACCTGGTGGTCTCCGGGCCGCACGCGCACCGGGTGGGTGACCTGCTGCTCGACGGGCTCGTCGAACCGGTGGCCCCGGCCGACTGGTTCTGTGACTGGTGGGGCGGGCGATGCTCGGGGCGCGGGTGGAGTGGGTGGGCGGCGTCGGCCCCGCCGCCGACCTCCCCGAGCCGACCGACTTCGGCTTGGTCGCCGCCGCCGGCCTGGAGACGGTCCGGTGGCGGGACCGGGACATCCGGGTGCCGCCCTTGTCACTGCAACGCGCGGTCAGTGCGCGGCGCGGGTTGCACGACAGAGTGCGGCTGATCGACGACTTCGGCCGCACCGGCTGAGGACCCGGGGCTGGGCCGGGCTGGGCGCTGAAACGTGCCCGGGCCGACTCCCTTCCCGTCCGCTCCCGCCGCCCCGTCAGCGGCAGGGGTTCCGGTCCTCGATCCATCGGATCAGGCTGCTGAGATATCCGGGTGCGAAGTGAGCGCTTCCATTGGTCTGGACACGATGGTCAGCTCCGGGGAATACCTCAACGGTCAGCGTTGCGCGACGGTGGCGGTCAGGGTGGCAAGCCGCGGTGCTGAACAAGCGGACGCTGTCGGCGACGGGCACCAGTTCGTCCGCGCCTCCGAAGAGCGCCAGATGTGGACAGCGCAGGCGCGTTACGTCTCGCATCGGGTCGTGGTCCTGCTTGCGTTTGAGGAACTCCCACAGTCGTTCGTCCATATCCGCCCAGTAGTAGGCGAATCCGGGCGGCCCGCCGGCGGAGTCGACGATTCGTGTCGCCTCGATGAAGTCGATGTCGCGGCGACCTGCTTCTGTGAGA
The DNA here is from genome assembly GCF_023701695.1 of Streptomyces sp. RKAG290. Classification (GTDB taxonomy): domain Bacteria; phylum Actinomycetota; class Actinomycetes; order Streptomycetales; family Streptomycetaceae; genus Streptomyces. Next base: position 7,828,137 of record NZ_JAJOZC010000001.1, on the reverse strand, counting down.
CGGTCGTAGAGAAGCAGGGTGTTGTCGATGTCGTGCTGCGTGGCCGCTCCTGCCCGCAGGGAGTTGGCCAGTGCATGCCGTTCCTGAATTGCCGGAGTCGTCCCTGGACAGCTGTTGGTGACCACCCAAGGGATGTCGTCCCGTGCAGTGCCGGCGGAAAGGGCGACCCAGCCGCCTTCGCTGTGACCGAACAGTCCCACTGCGTCGGCCCGCACCCCGGGCTGAGAACGGATGAAGTCCAGCGCGACGGTCGCATCAGCCGCCAGATCTTCGATGGTCGCCTCGCGCCAATCCCCGGATGATTCACCAACGCCACGCTTGTCGAAGGACAGCACGGCGAACCCGGCATTGAGGAAGTGTCTGCGGAGCGGCGGAAAATACGTGTCGTTGTTCCGGTCGGACGGTCCTGACCCACCGATCATGACCACACCCGGAGACCCTTCGGCGCCCCCGGCAGGCACTCCCAACGAGCCGGCAAGCGTGCCCACCCCGTTGAGGAAATTGACGTCTCGCACGACCCCATCGATCGACATGGGTCCAGTCTTCACCACTCGCTTGGCAGCAGCGGGGGAACTGCGCCCAGCTGAGGAAAGTGCTCCTGCCGGCATGGCGCGTCCCGCAGGCCCGCCCGCCCCTGGCGGTGCGATGAGCGAGGTACGTCCGCCACCCGCGCGGGCTGAAGTTTCCCGCTACGCGAGAGTGGCCGTCCTCCAGCACCGTTCCCGTCGGGCCTGTTGGGGATCTAAGGGCTGTCCGGGCAGCCCATAGGCGTGATCAGTGCGGCAATTCCCGTGCACTCGGGCTCTCCTTCGCCGGCGGCTCTGTGGACGACGCCTCGGCGTAGCCCCGCCGGATACCCTCGCCTTGGCCGGGCTCATCTGCTCGCCGGTCGGCAGGGTCCGGTGGGTGAGGGGGCGTTCACTGCGGGACGGTGAGCCCTGCGGTCGGGCCGGCAGGCCATACGCGACGGGGGCACAGCGGGACATGGACGGTACGGAGCTCGTAGCAGCGGTCCGGCGGGGGGACGTGAAGGTTGTGACCGCATTGCTGGAAGCGGGAGCGGCCCCGAACACGGTCATGGACGACGGACTTCCGGTGCTGTGCCTGGCGGCCGCCGCCTATGACGCCGGCGTCGCGGAGGCCCTTGTCGAGGGCGGCGCGGACCCGGACCAGAAGCTGCCGGACGGAACGACGCCGCTGGTACGGGCAATTGACGGCGGCTCTCCAACGGTGGTGACCGCCGTGCTGGGCCGCGAGCCCCGGCTGCGCCTCCCGGAGGCCGAAAGGTTGCAGCTGCTCGCCCTGGCCCGGCGCTGGTACGAGCGGGGTGCGGAGGAAGAGCTCCGGGGCAGGACGGGCGACGCCGGCCACGTGTGCCAGGTTCGGGCGATGGACGACGGGCGTGGTCATGTGACGCAGCTGAGGCTCGGCGCCCTCACGGTCCGCGCCGGGCACGGCGCGATCCTCACAGACCTGGAATGGGCCTTCCGCGTCCTGACGTCGGTGGACGAGTTGGTGGCCAGGGCCGTGGCGCAGCGCGACCCGGACCATGTCGACTGGTCGTCCGCCCGGTGGGTCCTCAGCGAACGCCGCAGCAAGGAGACGTGGTCGGCTCTCACGGCGCACCGCTACCACCCGGCTCCGGAACACCGTCGCTTTGTCCTCGACGTCCTCCACTTCTACCTCCTGACGTCGTCGAGCCGGCGGAATTCCTACGACAAGGAGTCGGCGGAGCTGCTCGTCGACTGGGCGACCGATGGGGAGGTGGACCCCGGCGTCCTTGCCGAGGTGCTCTTCGTTCTGAGCGAGTCAGAGCACCGGGAAACGGAGGCCGTGGGACTGCGGCACGCCGCTCACCCGGACCCGCGCGTCCGTGGCCGGGTCCCCGACCTCCTGCTCGGCTGGGCCACGCCTCGCCCGCTCCTTGACGCGGCCCGGGCCGCCCTGCTGGTGCTCGCCGGGGACCAGGACTGGGGGGTGCGTGCCATGGCCGGCCGGGCGCTGATCGCGGCTCACGACGGCAGCTCCGAGTTCACGGACGTCATCGTGGGGCTGCTCCGGGACCCGGTGGCCGGTGTGCGGGCTCGTACCGCGGAGGCCGTCGCGGACGGTGTGGACCGTTCGGCGGCGGTCGCCGACGCCCTCGTGGCCCTGCTCGACGAGGAGGACTTCGGGACGCGGCTCAACGCCGCCTATGGTCTCCTTCGGCGGGACGACCCACGCACCGGGGAGGCGATCGAGCGGGTCCGTCCGCTCTCCCGCCCCGGCTTCGAGCACGACCACCGTCTCTCCGCGCTCTGGAATTGGAAGTGGAACCGCGAGCACCGTTCCGCCGCCGGCTGATGTCCGCGCCCGATGCTGGAGGAACAGTCGTACGACCTGTTCGCCGAGGTCGTCGACGTCCTGGCCGCGGGCGGCATGCGGGTCACCCTGGCGTGATCTCCGTAAAAGACGGGCGGCGGCCAGCTGTCCCGTCCGGTACGGGAAGTGAGCCGGGGGCAGCTGCCTGGGGCAGGACGCCTCTGACGCGGCTGCCTTCACCGGGGCTTGGCCACCCGGCGCAGTGCTGTCAGGAGTTCCCGATTGCTCGCGCCCTTGAGTACGTACGCGAGAACGCCGGCGCTCGTCATCTGTTCGACGGATCCCTTGTCGTCGTACGCGGAGAACGCCACGATCCGGCTGGCCGGTGAACACCGAGCGATGTCCCTGGCGACGGCGGGGCCGCCGCCAGGGAAGCGGACGTCCAGAAGCACGAGGTCCGGTTGATGATGCCCTGCGAGCCGAAGCGCCTGCTCGCCGTTGCGCGCGGTGCCCACAATTTCCAGATCGGGTTGCGACTGGACGACTTCGCTCAGGGTCTCCAGAAGCAGCACGTTGTCATCGCACAGGATCACGCTGAACGGCGGGCCGGAAGAGCTGCCCGGTGTGGTCATGTTCAAGGCTTCTGGCCCGTCGGCACCGACGCCGGTACAGGAAGTGGGTTCGGCACCCAGAATTCGACCGTCGTCCCCGTCCCGGGGCGGCTGTGCATGGACCACCATCCTCCTGCCGTCTCGGCTCTCTCCCGCATTTCGATGACGCCGAAATGATCGCGGGTGCCGTCCTCGGAGCGGGGTTCGCCGGTTCCGTCGTCAGTGACATGCGTCAGCAGACCTCCGTCAGTCGACGTGACGCGCACGTCGACTCTGCTCGCACGCGCATGCTTGTTCACGTTCAGCAAGGCTTCCTGGACGATACGGAAGATGGTGATGGCCGTCTCGGCCGTGGGCTCACGGCCGATCTCGTAATCGAACGAGCAGGCCATCCCCCAGGAGGAACGGACGACGTCGTCCAGGTGACTCGAAAGCCCATCGACCAGGCCATGCCTGTCGATCCCGGGCGGATGCAGCCGGAAGGTCAGACTCCGGAGCCTCGCGATCGCCTCGCGCACTGTCGTGTCCAGGCGCCACAGTTCCGCGGAGTGCGCCTCCGGCACCCGCTCCGCCATCAGTTCCAGCCGCATCGCAACCGCCACCATGGCCTGAATGGAGTCGTCATGGACGTCCCACGCGATGCGGCGTCGTTCCGTCTCCTGCGCCTGCACCAGATGATCGAACAACCGTCGTCGTTCGCTGAGGGCCTGCTGTGCCGCCCGTCGTTCGGACATGTCGCGGGTGACCTTCCCGAACCCCTGCAGCACCCCCTTCTCGTCCCACAGCGCGGTGATGACCACGTTCGCCCAGAACCGGGAGCCGTCCTGGCGGACCCGCCAGCCCTCGTCCTCCAGTCTGCCTTCGGCCACAGCAGTCTCCAGTTCCCACTGCGGCTTGCCCGAAGACTGGTCCTCGGGCGGGTAGAAGACCGAAAAGTGCTGTCCGAGGATGTCCGTGGCCCTGTAACCCTTGATCCGCTCCGCCCCTGCGTTCCAGCTGATGATGTAGCCCTGCGGGTCGAGCATGAAGATGCCGTAGTCCAGCACCCCCTGGACCAGCAGCGTGAAGGCCGTTTCGGACAGCGGGGCCGCCTGCTTCCGCGGTCGTGGCTGCGTCGTCACTTGAGGAGCCCTTCACGTCGCGCGATCGCCACGGCTTCCAGCTGCGAACGCGCGCCCAGTTTTTCCAGCACCCGCTGGACGTGGTTGCGTCCCGTGTTGAGAGCGACCCCCAGCTGTTCGCTGATCTCTGCGGTGGTGTGGCCTTCACCCAGCAGCTGGAGAGCCTCCCGCTCCCGCGGCGTCAGGTTCGCGCCGGGGCCCGGCGATCTGCCGGTCAGCCGTCCCAGCACGTCGCCCAACAGGTCCTGGCTGAACACCATCTCGCCCGCCGCCACTCTGTGCACGGCGTCTTCCAGTTCGCTCAGACCGCGGGCCTTAAGGATCAGGCCGGCTCCGCCGGTCTCCGCGACGCGCGCGGCGACCGCGCCGTTGCCCTCGCCCGCCAGGATGAGTATCCGCGCCTCCGGCACGAGTGCCAGCAGGTCGGGGATGGCGGCGACCCCGTCACCGTCCGGCAGACGCCGGTCCATCAGTACGACGTCCGGCTCACATCGCTTGACGTCGGCCAGTGCCGACGCGACCGTCGCCGCGCGTCCCACGACCTGCAGATCGGATGAGCGCTCCAGTGCGAGGCGGATCGCCTCGGCCACCATGTCGTGATCCTCGACCAGCAGGAGCCTGACCGGTCGGCTGTGCGGGGAGGGTGAAGGCATCGGTGCGTCCTTGCAGGTGGCGGAGCTCACGATCATGCCAGAAGGTCCCGGAGTTGCTGCGCCGTCGCGGTCGCTGCCTCTGCGTCACCATGCCCAGTGACTCTGCCCGGAAGGACACGAGCCGGCTCCGCGTCCGCAGTTGTGTCCCTCCCGGTGAGGATGCCGTCGACTCCGATCAGGAAAAGCAGTCGTGCCAACTGCGTTCCGACCCCTTCCACGACCAGACCGACGCCCGCCCGCAGAACTGTCGACCGTGCCATCAGCAGGGCGCTCAGGCCGGCGCAGTCGCAGAAGGTGACGTCGGCCAGATCGAGGTGAAGGCTCGTGGGCTGCTTCGCCAGACACGCCGTCACCGCCTCCCGGACGCGGGGGCGGTGTCCAGGTCGAGTTCGCCGGCGAGAGCCACACGCCCGACACCCGAACGAACCACGACATACGACGTGAACGGGTAAACGGTCACGATGTCCCGCCCTCTTCGTCCTCACGTGCGGCGCGTGCCCGCGCACCGCAGTCTTGAGGCCCTCCCCGTGGAGGAACCCCCGCTGTCCACTGACGCAGCACTCCTTCATAGTGCATGGGCATCAGCGTCGTTCTAGTGAATCTGCACTAGCCGCTGAAGTCAACCTGCGCCGGCGGAGGGGATGGCGTGGGGGCGTGAAATTGCCATCACCGATATCGACTGCCCCGACAGCGGTGATGGCCGGACCTGACCCGACTGCGCGTGCCGATACCCGGCCGGCTGCCACCAGCCGCCCTCACCCTCGTCGTTGCCGGGCGAACAGGCCCAGGGTGGGCACCCCGTGGCGGTTGCTGTTCGAACTGCTGAGGCTCAGCTATGAGTCTGCGGGCATGGTGGTCCTCGATACCTCTCCGTACGGCACGCCTTGACTGACGTCCGTCTGTGCCGGGGCCCGGTTGGTGAAGTACTCGGCGTCTTTGGGGCGAGACCGCGCCAGCCGCAGGGGGCGGGGGCGGGCTCGAGGTGGGGAATGTTCTTGGAGCAGTGCACGTACGCCTCGTGCAGGTTGATGACCGTCCACAACACGGGGTTCCGCCCCGGGGCGGGATCGACGGGTATCCAGGGGTGGACGGAGCGCAGCTGCTGGTCGCCGAGCAGTTGGGCGGAGCCGTTGACGTGCAGCCCGATGTGATCTCGGGTGAAATCCATGAAGAGCAAACCGATGTGCGGGTTCTCGGTGATGTTGCCGGCACTGGCCAGAACGCCGTTTCCGCGGTACTCGGGGTAGGCCAAGGTCTGGTCGTCCAGCACAGTGACGAATCCGGGAGGGCCGGCGCGGAAGGTGGCGTCGCAGTGGCCGCGGGAGTCGGCGGTGGAGAGAAACACCATGGTCTGGCGGTTGATGAAGTCACGCATGGCCGCGGTGAGGTGCGGGTGGACCTGCCGGTCGTAGAAGGCTTCGGCGCGTTCGCTGGTGCCCAGATGAGTCTGCAGCAGGCGCTCTCCCTGGGAGGGGGTGGCGTCGTTGTCGGTCACAGCTGGTTGATCTCCTGACCGGGTCGGGGTGGCGTGAGGGGCTCGGTGAGGACGGGTGTGTCGAGCGGGTCGTGGTGGATATGGGCCCGGGGTGTGCCCTGGTGCAGGAGGGTGCGTACGGCTGTGGTGACCATGTCGGGGGGACCGCACAGGAAGGCTTCGTGCCGGTCCCAGGGACCGAACTCGTGCAGAACCTGGGGAAGTGTGCCCTGCTGGCCGGGAATGTTCTCGTGCGAAACGGCTGCCCGGACAGTCAGCCAGTGGTGACGTTGCGACAAGCGCAGCATGTCGTCGAGCCCGTACAGCTCCTGGGCGGTGCGGGCTCCGACGAACAGGTCCACATAGCGGTCCATCCGGCGCGCGCCGGCTTCCTCCAGCAGCGCGCGGATCGGTGCCAGACCGGTTCCGCCGGCTACGAAAAGCAAGTCCCGGTCGCCGGCCGCGGCGAGGGTCATGTCGCCCAGCGGTGGTCCGAGCCGCACCCTGTGCCCGGAGCGGCCTGGTGAACCAGCGCGCTACTGACCTGACCACGGTGGACCGCGCGGACATGGAACGTGAGTGTGTTGTCGGCTCGAGGAGGGTGCGCGGGTGAGTAGTGCCGCCACGTGCGTGGATGCCAAGGGGTTTCCATACTCACGTACTGTCCGGCCACGTAGGCGTAGGGCAGTTCGGGCTCCACGGTGATCTCGGCGATGCCATGGCCGCGGTCTTCGTGGCGGATGATCTGCGCTTCCCAGGATGCCGGGCGCAGGCGGGTGTCATCGGCGGCGGCTTCGGTCATCACTTGCGCAGCAACGGTGTAAGCATGCGTCCAGGCAGCGGCGACTTCGGGATTCCATGCGGTCCCCGCATAGCGGGCCAGTGAGGCGACCAGGCATTCTCCCACAGCCGGGTAGTGGGCATCGAGGGCACCGAACTTGCGGTGGTCCCGGCCCAGCCGAGAACAGAATTGCACGAGGTTGTCTATGTCGTCGACGAGATCGATGATGCGCAGCAGGCCGCGCAGAAGCCGGTCGCGTTGCACATCCATGTTCTCGGGAAACAGCCCACGGACTTCGGGATACCGGGCGAAGAGGATGGCATAGAAGTAGACGGTCATCTCTGTGGCTTCCGGGGCGACCACCGTCAGACTCGTACGCACCAGGGCAATTTCCCGGCCCGTCAGCGGGGTGAGGGCAGGCGTCATCTTCGAACCCCTCCCTGCTGGGGGGCGTTGTTCATCCCCGCACAAGCAGTAATCGCGCGAGGGGCTGAAGGTGCCGTATCCAATGACGAGGTCACTGAATGTACCGGTTGCGCAGACAAGAACGGATTCGCAATCTATGGGTAGTTCTGTGTGACTCTGGTCGCACAGGAAATTGTGACTAGGGCACGAGAGTTTTACATGCCGCCTGAGGCTGGAAGTGCAGCCACTGGTCTCGGTGCTGCTTCCGAACGGGCGACGCTAAAGGCTGACTTCGCGCCCCGGTCGAACGCTCACGGGAGCGTTCCAATATGTGCACTCAACCTCCTCATTGCATCGGTGCTGGGGAACCTTCGGTACCTTCGCCGCTTCGTGGCATGAGGCGTCGCCACACACAGGCCTACGGTGAGTCCAGCCACGTTCCTCTCGCCGCCGATCGGCTGGGTAAACCATCGAGTGATCGTTCTCACGCTGCGACGGCGGGACCGGAGCCACCTGGCAGGTGGGGGCAGCGAGGCGTATGCGGGTTCGGCGCTGCGGTGGGTGCCCGTAGCGAGTGGCCACGGTCAGGCGATTTCAGCCGCGCCTGCGGCGCCCCCTCAGCTGGCAGGAGCGATATTCGGACCGAGCGGTGGTCCTCGACCGCGTCTCCTCGCGTGGCCACGCCGACCGGTCAGCCCGCGGTACCAGGACTACGCCCAGGCGGTAGTCCCCCTGCCCATCAGGTGGTGTGAGTGATGGGAGAATGCCCGGATGGATATCCGTCGCAGGAACAACGTCACTGTCTCGGGCTGTGCCGATGGGCCGGTGCTCCTACTGGCGCATGGGTTCGGCTGTGACCAGAACATGTGGCGCCTTGTGGTGCCCGCGCTGGCCGAGGGCTACCAGGTGGTGCTGTTCGATTACGTGGGATCGGGCCGCTCTGAGCCTTCGGCGTGGAGTGAGCAGCGCTACAGCTCGCTGGCGGGCTACGCGCGTGATGTGCTGGATGTCTGCCAGGAGCTGGACCTGCGGGATGTGACGTTCGTGGGGCATTCGGTCAGCGCCATGGTCGGCGTCCTGGCGGCGGCGGAGGCACCGGAGCGGTTCTCCCGTCTGGTGATGGTGGCGCCATCGCCTCGGTATATCGATGAGGACGGGTACCGAGGTGGGTTCGGCGCGGAGGACATCGATGAGCTGCTGGAGTCGCTCGAGTCGAACTATTTGGGCTGGTCGGCGGCGATGGCTCCGGTGATCATGGGCAACGCGGAGCGGCCGGAACTTGGTCAAGAGCTGACGGCCTCGTTCTGCGCGACCGACCCTGAGATGGCCCGGGTCTTCGCCCGTACGACGTTCTTGTCCGACAGCCGTGAGGACCTCAAGACGGTCGCGTTGCCGACTCTGGTGCTGGAGTGCAGGCAGGACGTGATCGCTCCCCGCGAGGTCGGCGCCTACGTTCACGCCGCGATCCCCGGCAGCCGGCTCGTCACTCTGGACGCGACGGGGCACTGCCCGCAGCTCAGTGCCCCCCAGGCCACTGCAGGGGCGATCATTGACTTCATCGGCGCCTCGCGATGATGTGCCGCACCGACCCGTCCCCGAGTCCAGTGAGGAGCAGGACGTGGATGCCACCGACGCCGTGTTCACCTCGCTGCTGGAGGACAGTGCGGAGGAGCTTTACGACCAGGCTCCGTGCGGTTACCTGTCGACGCTGATGGACGGCACCATCGCGAAGATCAACGCCACGCTGCTGGACTGGCTGGGCCTGTCGCGGGCCCAGGTCGTGGGCCGGATGCGGTTCACCGACCTGCTCACCGTCGGCGGGAAGCTCTACCACGAGACTCACTTCGCCCCGATGTTGCAGATGAAGGGCGAGATCAGCGGCATCGCCCTGGACATCAAGACCGCCGGCAAGCAGCGAATGCCCGTCCTTGTCACCTCGAAGGTGAAGACCAGCGACGTCGGCGAGCCGCTACTGATCCGCACCAGCATCTTCGACGCCCGCGATCGTCGCGCCTACGAGACCGAACTGCTGCGCGGCCGCCAGGCGGCCGAAGCCGCGCACAGGCAGGCAGAGGCGGACCGTGAGCGACTCCAAGAAGCCCTCGCCGTGCTCCAGCAGAGCCTGCTGCCCGCCGAGTTGCCCGCGATTCCGGGGCTGGCAGCCGGCTCGTACTACCACACCGCTTCCCCGGACCTGCTCGGCGGCGACTTCTACGATCTGTTCCCCCTGGGAGCGGACCGGTGGGCATTCTTCCTCGGCGACGTGTGCGGCAAGGGTCCCGAGGCCGCCGCAGTCACCTCGCTGACCCGCTACACCCTGCGTGCGGCAGCCCTGCACGATCAGGACCCCGTCAATGTGCTGACCACCCTGAACACGGTGCTCCACGAGCGCTACACCAGCGGCGACACCCGCTACTGCACCGCCATATACGGTCTCCTTGAGCCCGGCAAGGACGGCGCCGCTGTTCACTTGGCTTCCGGCGGCCACCCTTCCGCGCTCGTTCAGCGAGCCGACGGCACCGCCCAGTACCTGCCCACCCCGGGTGGAATGCTGATCGGGGTTCTGCCCGAGGCACAGTTCGCGACCGCCCGCACCCAGCTGATGCCCGGGGACACGCTCCTGCTCTACACCGACGGCCTGACCGAAGCCCGCACCGGGCCCCGGCGCGAGCTTTACGGCGACGATGCCCTGCGCGCCTTTGCCGCTGCCCAACCCCCGGCCGGCCCCCAGGCCCTGATCACTGCACTGACAGGGCTCCTCGCCGGCTTCGGCGACGGACTCGACGACGACACCGCGCTACTCGCCCTCGGCGTGCCCGCGCTGCTCCCTGCCCCGCGAGTGAAAGCCTGATATGAGCCCGCTGACGATCATCTCTCGGGACGCCGCCACCGGGCCCGTACTGGAGATCACCGGTGACCTTGAATACGGAACGGCCCCCGACCTCCGCGAGGCCGTGGACCGCCTCATCCTGGCGTCCGGGCAACTGCTGGTGCTGGATCTGGCCGGCCTGCAATTCTGCGACTCCAGCGGCATCAACGCGCTGCTCGCCGCCCGCAACCTCGCGGCCGAGCACGGCGCCGACATCGCCCTGGCCGCGGTTCCTGCCAATACCGCCCGAGTCCTGTCCATTGTCGGCCTGGACCGGGTCTTCACCATCCACGCCGACGCCGCAACCGCTACCGCCGCTTCCCGCTCTACAGCGAGCTGAAGGAGCGCCTGGTCCGGCGGTCGGGTGTCACACAGGCTGAAGGCGGCGGGCAGGGTGCACCCTCCGTGGCCGATCTCGCTCGATCGGGGCGCCGCTTATCAAGCGGTGCGGCCATGTTCGGCGTTGATGCGCTGAGCGTCTTGGAGCCGGTCTTCGAGGATGACGATGCGGCAGGCGGCCTCGATGGGGGTGCCGGCATCGACGAGTTCCCGGGCGCGGGCAGCGATGCGCAGTTGACAGCGGGAGTAGCGGCGGTGGCCGCCTGGGGAGCGGAGCGGGGTGATGAGGCGGGCTTCGCCGATGGCGCGGAGGAAACCCTGGGTGGTGTGAAGCATCTCGGCTGCCCGGCCCATGGTGTAGGCGGGGTAGTGGTCGTCATCGAGACGGCCGAACGAGTCGTCTGCTGTCATCTGTACCTTCCTGTGAAACACGCGTCGGAGGGGCCCTGGTGCCAATGGCACCAGGGCCCCGAAGGAACTGCTACACCATCAGCCGGCCCTGGTACTGCGCCGGCCCTCTGTTCCGCAGACCCGACCTGAACTCTGTCGGGGGTGCGGGGATCGCGGTTGCTTGACCGGAGACCACCTCACTATCGATGTCCTGCGGTACCCGAGCTCAGTCATTCCGCCCGGGCGATCCTGATGGCGCTCAACTCCTCCGTTCTTCCCTCTGGGGATCAACTGCTTACCTGCGGGAACTGCGTACTGCTGGTGAAGCGAACTGCTCGTGGCTTGATCAAGCGCCACCTTCCGGCAGCCAGCCCCGTCGCCCGTCCTGCATCCGCTCTGGCTTGGAACCCCACTGCCGAACTTCCCGGCACGCGCGCCGCAGCCTGACGCCTTTACCGAGGGACTGCTGTTACTTCGCTGCTGGTCCTGCCACTGCGTGAACTGCGGCACTGCTCACGGCGGCCCCTGATCACTGCGGGCCACCCGGTCCGGTCGTCAGCCCCGTCACCATCCAGCAACAATCCTGGCTTCGGAACTCCACCACCGTACCGACCTGCACATACGTGTACTGCTTCCCAGCAGTTCATCTCTGCCGAGCCTGCTCGATCTCTTGGCTACGGACAAGACACTAACCCCAGCAAGACCCAGATGTCTACCTTCGCCACGACAGGTTTTCTGTGAGGACTGACAGTGATGTCCTGCGGTGTGCAGCACCTGGAACCACTCACGGACAGCGAAACCGCGCCACACCATCCCAGAGCCGGAGCGAAACGCCCCCGCCCCGGCGTTCCCGGGCACCAAATGGGATGCGTGCCCGGGAACGATCCCTGCCTCGCCTGCGAAGGGCGCCCCTTCGCTCAGAGGCGGGAGAGGTAGTAGTCGCCGACCGCAGAGAGGTAGTCATGGTCGGCTGTCTCGCTGTCGGTGGTGAAGCGGGGAGCGGACTTGATCTCCTCCCGGGGCGGTGCGACCTTCACCGTCTGCGCTTCGGTGTCGACAGCGGTGACAGCTCCGGCGGGGATCAGCACGCTCCTGCCGAACTTCCACACGCCTGTGTCGACCACCAGGTGCTGCATGCCGGGCTGGTCCTGCTGACGGTCCACGTGCCCGATGCCCCCGTCAGAGGCCTCCACCGTGAAGCCCGCCAGTGACTGCCCGTGCGTGTAACCGCTGTCCTGCCTGTACGTCCACACACTGCTCACAGACCCATCTCCTCACACCGGGCAACCGAAACCGGTGGCCGTTCCGTCGTGTCATCTCGCTGCTTCCCCGGTAGCCGCCCGACAACCACAGGTGGGTCACCCGGAGTAAGGATCCACGCAAATGGGCCACGTCCGGCGGCCAGGCACGCAAATATGTGCGAGAACGCCCCCTCTCCATGCGCACCGCACCGTGCCGTGCCGGGAATTGATGGCCCGCCAGGCGCACCACCTCCGGGCCCCACGCGCAGGGCAGCGAAGGGCCCGAGCGATACGTCCCGCGTCCGTGCCAGAGGCTCGCGGCTCCGCCGGTCGCCACCCCACAGGTGAGGGTGTGACGCGGGGTGGTGGCGGTGGAGGCCGTAGTCTCTGCGCATGGTGGGTATGCAGCGGGACGGGGCCGTGCGAGGACCGGGTCGACCGCGCGAGGAGCGGGTCGCCGGAGCCGTCCTCGAAGCGGTCGTCGGCCTCGTCACCGAGCAGGGGATCGGGGCGGTCACGATGGACGCCGTAGCGGCACGGGCCGGGGTGAGCAAGCCCGCCATCTACCGGCGGTGGCCCACCAAGCAGGATTTGATCATCGCCGCCGCGGAAACCCGCATCGGCGCCCTGTCGGTGCCCGATCTGGGCGACTTCCGTGCCGAGCTCCGGTTCGTACTCACCGCTCGCCTGGAGGCCTACCGACTGCCTGGTTCGGACCGGCTGATCGCGGGCCTGATCGGGGCGTCGGCCGATGCGGGCGCGGGCGGGGCCAGTACGCCGAGTACACCGAGCGGATCACGAGCGAGACGCGGCGCATCCTCGAACGGGGTATCGCCCGCGGTGACGTGGGCCCTGACACCGACGTCCGGGCCGCGGCGACTCTGGTGGCAGCACCACTGATCTTCCGGCTGATCGGCGAGCTGGAGCTGCCCGACGCCCGCTTCGTGGACTCACTGGTCGATCTGGTCGCCCGGGCGGCCGGCACCGGCGGCTGACAGCTCCCGGCTTCGGCTTTCCGGCTGCACATTTTCATGTTGCACGGACCCTTGCTTCCTCGCGCCCTAATAACGATACTCCCCGTAACGATATTCAGGCCGCCCTCGTGGAGGACTCATGGACAGCGTCGTCACCACCCCCGCTCCCGCGCTCGACAAGCCGCTGATGCACTACGGGAAGCGCATGCTCGACCGCATCGCACCGGGCGCGGAGCAGCCCGCCTACCGGCTTCTGGACGTCAGCCCCCTCACCCCGCACATCGGCGCCGAGATCGGGGCGTCGATCTTTCCCACCCCGTCGGCGAGGACCTCGCGCAGGAGATCCGGCAGGCCCTGCTGGAGTGGAAGGTGCTCTTCTTCCGCGACCAGCACGCCTTCGACCCGCAGTCCCAGCTCGCGTTCTCCGCCCTGTGGGGCGAGCCGGAGGCCAACCCCTTCTTCCCCAAGGGCGACACCGTCGGCGTCTCCCGTCTGGCCAAGGACGCCATGGCCACCGGTACCGAGAACATCTGGCACAGCGACCACTCGTTCATGGCCGCGCCGGCGCTCGGCTCCGTCCTGCGTGCCGTCGAGGTCCCCTCCGCCGGCGGCGACACCATGTGGGCGGACATGGCTGCCGCCTACGACAACCTCACCGAGTCCATGAAGGCCCGCATCGAGGGCCTCACCGCCGTGCACGACTGGGTGCCGAGCTGGGGCGCCCTGATGACCGAAAGCCAGGTCGCGGCGCACCGGGAGAACCTGCCGGCCGTCGAGCACCCGGTGGTCGTCCGCCACCCGCGCACCGGCCGCAAGCTGCTCTACGTCAACGAGCCCTTCACCACCCGGATCGTCGGCCTGTCGGACGTGGAGAGCCGTGATCTGCTCGAGGAGCTCGTCCTCCAGGCCCGTATTCCCGAGTACCAGGTGCGCTTCCGCTGGCAGCCGGGCTCCGTCGCGATCTGGGACAACATCGCCACCCAGCACTACGCGATCAGCGACTACTTCCCGCAGCGCCGTGTCATGGAGCGCATCGCCATCGCGGGCGTCCCGCTCTCCTGAACGAGCGCCCGGCCCCTTCCCCTCCCCCATCCAGTCTCCGCGGAGCCCTTGTGACCGACACCGATGTCGCACCCGCTGTGCCCGCCGTCCCCCCGAGGGCGCAGAGCAGCACGAGACGCCGAGCGTGGATCGTCACCGCGCTGCTCGTCGTCTTCATGATGATCAACTTCGCCGACAAGTCCGTACTCGGCCTTGCCGCGGAGGAGATCCGACAGGACCTCGGCCTGTCCGCATCGGCCTTCGGACTCGCCAGCAGCGCCTTCTTCCTGCTGTTCTCGATCTCCGGCGCCGTGGTGGGGCTGCTCGCGGACCGCATACGGCCCAAGTGGCTGATTGTGGCGATGGCCGTGCTCTGGTCCGCCGCTCAGGCACCGATGGCGGTGGGCGGCGGGCTGGCGGTGCTGATCACCTCAAGGGTTCTCCTCGGTGCTGCCGAGGGGCCCGCCTTCCCCGTCGCCCAGCAGGCCACCCTGTCCTGGTTTCCGAACCACCGGCGCAACCTGCCCGGGGCGTTCATCGTCCTCGGAATCACCCTGGGGGTCCTGGTGGCCGCTCCCGTACTCACCTGGGTGATCCAGCACCACGGCTGGCGCTCGGCCGTCGCCATGGTGGCTCTCACCGGTGTCGTGTGGGCGCTGCTGTGGATCACCTTCGGCGGAGAGGGGCCGTACGCGACCGCGTCGGGCACCGGCCACGGGAGGGACGAGAAGGCTGCGGTGGAAGCCGCGCCGGGTCCGGCCCGGTCCAGGATGCCCTACCGACGGATCCTCGCGACCCGCACCTGGATCGGTGCCACGGCCGCCTACTTCGGAACCTACTGGGTCATCGCGTTCGCCCTGGTCTGGCTCCCCTCCTACCTCCAGGACTCGCTGGGCTACACCTCGGCCGGGTCCACGCAGGTGGTGATGCTGGTCTGGGGTCTGGGCGGCGTCGTGGTGCTCGGGCAGGCCGGTCTGACCGGATGGCTGCTGCGCCGCGGGACGGCGAGCCGTTGGGCGCGCGGCGGAGTCGGCGGCGTACTGCTGCTCATCGGCGCCGCGGCATGCCTCACCCTGCCGGTGGCTCCGGCCGGTGCCGTGACCGTCATACTCCTGGTCGCGGGATTCGGGCTCGCCGGAGCGATGAGCAGCGTCGCCGTCACCACCGTCACGGAACTCGCTCCGGCCGACCGTCGCGGCGGTGCCCTGGGCATCATGAACGCCGTGGTGACCACCGCCGGCCTGATCGCCCCGACGCTGATCGGGCGCCTCGTGGACACCCACGGTGCCGAGGGCTACCGGTACGCGGTCCTGATCACCGGTGCCGTGCTCCTGCTGAGTGGAGCCGCCGCCCTCACGCTGATCGACCCGGACCGCGACGCCCGCCGGCTGTCAGCGTGACCACACGCGGGGGCCTGCTCTTCGCACAGCGTACGGAGCAGGCCGCGCGCCACCCACTCCTCCCCTTCCGCAAGGAACGACGTTGAACACAAGCGCCCTCGACACCTCCGCCCTCGACCGCACCGTGGCCCACGTACGCGGCAACGCCGAGTCCTGGTCCAGCACCCCGCTCACCGAACGCATCGCCCTCCTGGAGAGGCTGCAGCCCCGCATCATCGCGCGTGCGGTCGAGATGGCCGGTGCGGGCGCCACGGCGAAGGGATACGGACCGGACTCCCCTGGGCGGCCGAGGACTGGACCGGTGGCCCTGGGCCCTCGCCCAGAACACCGCGGCCTACCTCCACGTCCTTCGACGGATCGCCGCGGGCAGGGACCCGCTGGCCGGACGGGCGGTTCACGAGGAGAACGGGCGCACCCGCGTGAACGTCTTCCCCGCCACGGGCTGGGACTCCCTGCTGCTCAACGGGTTCACGGCACAGGTGTGGATGCGCCCCGGCGTCACCGCGGAGCAGACGCGGGCCTGCGCCGCGGGCGAATACCGGGGCAGGCAGGGCGACCCCGCCCTGGCCCTGGTGCTCGGCGCCGGCAACGTCGCCGCCATCACCGCGCTGGACATCCTGCACAAGCTCTACGCGGAGGGCCAGGTCGTCATCGCCAAGATGAACCCGGTCAACGCCTACCTGCGCCCCATTTTCGAGTACGTCTTCGCCGAGTTCGTCGAACGGGGCTGGCTGGCCTTCGTCGACGGTGGCCCGGCCGAGGGCGGCTATCTCTGCCGCCACGAAGGCGTCGACGCCATCCATGTCACGGGCAGCGAGCGCACCCACGACGCCATCGTCTGGGGTACCGACGACGATGCCGAGCAGCGCCGCCGTGACAACCTCCCGTTGATCAGCAAGTCCTTCAGCAGCGAACTGGGCGGCGTCAGCCCCTGCATCGTGGTGCCGGGGCCGTGGAGCGATGCCGACTTCCGATTCCAGGCCGAACACATCGTCACCAGCAAGATGAACAACTCCGGCCACAACTGCATCGCCAGCCAGATCCTGCTCCTGCCTCGTGACTGGGACGGCACCGAGCGACTGCTCGACGAGATACGGCGCGTGCTGCGCGAACTGCCGCCGCGCACCGACTACTACCCCGGCGCCGCCGACCGCCTCGCCTCGGTACGAGCGGCCCATCCGTCGGCGGAGGTACACGGCGACGGCTGTCGACTGCTCGTTCCCGACATCACCGACCATGACGACCTGCTGGTGATCGACGAGGTCTTCGGCAGCGCCCTGGGTGTCGTACGTCTGCCGGGCGCGGGGCCGGCCGAATTCCTCCGCCACGCCGTCGGCTTCGCCAACGACACTCTGCCCGGCACCCTCGGCGCAACCCTGATCGTCCACCCGCGGACCGAGAAGACGAACCAGGAGGCCATGGCCGCCGCCATCGCCGAACTGCGCTACGGCACACTGGGCATCAACTGCTGGTCGGCCGTCGGCTTCCTGCTCGGCTTCACTCCCTGGGGTGCCTTCCCCGGCCACACTCCTGCGGACATCGGCAGCGGCATCGGCTTCGTGCACAACGCGTTCATGCTCGAAGAGATCGAGAAGACCGTACTGCGCGCCCCGTTCACACCGGCCCCGCGTGGGCTGGTCACAGGAGACCCGTCGCTGTCCCCGCGCCCCCCGTACTTCGTCACCCACCGCACGGCGCTGACCACTGTGAAGCGCCTCACCCGCTTCACGGCGGCGCCGAGCCTGGCGAAACTGCCCGCACTCTTCGCTGCCGCGTTGCGCGGCTGAAGCCGGCCTCGCGTCCGTCGGCATACCCGCCGAAGCACCCCTACGGAGTCCTCATGCTCAACCTTGCCACCCTCCTGGAAACCAGCGCTCGCGCCGTGCCCGAGCGCACGGCGGTCGTGCTGGGTGTACAGCGGCTGACCTATGCGGAGTTGGACGCGGCCGCTTGCCGCGTGGCCGGCCTGCTGCACTCGCGCGGGGTCGGACCGGGCGACAAGGTCGCACTGTCCTGCCCGAACCTCCCGTGGTTCCCGATCATCTACTACGGCATCCTCAAGGCCGGCGCGGTGGCCGTCCCGCTCAACGTGCTGCTCAAGGGCCGTGAGATCGCCTACCATCTGGCCGACTCCGAGGCCAAGGCCTACTCTGCTTCGAGGGCAGCACGGAGCTTCCGATGGGCCAGGAGGGCTGGTCCGGATTCAGTGGGACTCCCGGCTGCGAGAACTTCTTCCTGATGACCGCCACCCCCAGCGAGGACTCACCTCTCGCGGGCGCCGAGACCCTGACCGCGGCGCTGGCCGGCCGGAGCGCGGACTTCGAGACGGTGCATACGGAGCCCGGTGACACGGCGGTCATCCTGTACACCTCCGGCACCACCGGCAGACCCAAGGGCGCTGAGCTCAGCCACTCCAACGTGATGCTCAACGTGCTGACCTGCCACAAGTTGTTCGGTGAGGTCGAGCACGACGTGCACCTGATCGCGTTGCCGCTCTTCCACTCCTTCGGCCAGGTCACGCAGATGAACGCCGGTCTCGCCTCGGGGCGACGCTGGTTCTGCTGCCGCGCTTCGACCCCCTGTCCGCCCTGGCCCTGATGCAGCGTCATGCGGTCACCTTCTTCGCGGGTGTTCCCACGATGTACTGGGCCCTCCTCGAGGCCGAGGCGCCCGACCTGGACTCGTCGCGGATCGCGCAGAACCTGCGGATGGCCGGGTCGGGGGGATCCGCGCTGCCGGTCGAGATCCACCGCCGGTTCAGCGAACGCTTCGGGGTCACCATCATGGAGGGGTACGGCCTCTCGGAGACCAGCCCGGTGGCCACCTTCGCCCCGCGCGGCGAGAAGGCTCGCCCAGGCTCCATCGGCCGCCCCGTCTGGGGGTGGAGGTTGACCTGGTCGACAAGGACTGGGCACCGGTACAGGGCGCCGACGCTGTCGGTGAGGTCGTCGTCCGCGGCCACAACGTCATGAAGGGGTACCACAACCGCCGCGAGGCGACCGCCGAGGTGATGCGCAACGGCTGGTTCCGTACCGGTGACCTTGCCCGCCGCGACTCCGACGGATGGTTCTACATCGTGGACCGGGCCAAGGACATGATTCTCCGTGGTGGCTTCAACGTGTACCCGCGGGAGATCGAGGAAGTTCTGCTCACCCACCCGTCCGTGAGCATGGCGGCCGTCATCGGTGTGCCCCACGACCGCCACGGCGAGGAGATCAAGGCGTGCGTGGTCCGCGCCCCAGGGGCGACGCTCACCGAGGAGGAGCTGATCGCCTGGTGCAAGGAGCAGATGGCCGGCTACAAGTACCCCCGCATTGTGGACTTCCGCGCAGCCCTGCCCACCAATGCCACCGGCAAGGTCCTCAAGCGCGAGCTCAGGGACGCGGACGGCCTGGTGACCGAGGCTGGTCGATGAGCACTACGCAGGATGCCCGCCGGGGAAGGCGTTCCGCTACACCTGAGCGGACTGATTGGACGGGGGCATCTCCTGCTCCGTCCAGATCGTCTTGCCCTCGCTTGTGAAGCGGGCGCCCCACCGGTGGGCGAGCTCGGCACAGATGAACAGCCCGCGGCCGCCCTCTTCCGTGGCCTGAGCGTGGCGCAGGTGCGGCGCGACGAGGCTCGAATCGCGGACTTCGCAGGTCAGAGCCGGGCCGTTGATGAGACGCAACTCGAAGGGGAGCTTGCCGTAGCGGATGGCGTTGGTGGCGAGTTCGCTCACGATGAGTTCCGTACCGAAGGTGAGTTCGTCGAGCCTCCAGTCGGCCAGCTGCCGACGGGCCCAGGCACGTGCGGTGGCCACGGCAGCGGGGTCCGCCGGCAGGTCCCGCCTGGCAACCCGGTCGGCCTCCAGCGCGTGGGCACGGATGAGGAGCAGGATGGCGTCGGTGGCGTGCCCCTCGGGAGCGGCTTTCCGGACTGCTTCCTCGCACATCGCGTCCAGTGAGCGGCCGGTGTCCGCGAGGACCTCCCGGAGTTCCTCCCGGCGTGCACCGGTGCGGGGGTCCTCCGGAGGCAGGAACGTATCGGTGTGGAGCCCGATGATGCTTCCCTCAGTCAGGTCGAAACAGGTGGATGCGAACACCGCGCCGTCCGTGCCCGTGCCGAGAGACGGAGCCTGGGGAAAATCAGGGATGGCCGTGGCCCCGCCGGGGTGCGCGAGCAGCGGGGGCGGGTGACCGGCGAGAGCGACCGTGCAGCTGTGGGACAGCGGGTCGTAGATGCCGTACACACATCCCGCGGTCAGCTCCGCTTCGGGCGGGGTGTGGCCGGGGTCGAGGGCGGAACGCTCGGTGGCGAGGCGCGCGACCGTGTCGTTGAGCCGGGCCAGCAACTCGTCGCATTCGAGGTCCAGCGAGGACAAGGTATGGATGGCGGTTCGTATCTGCCCCATGGCTGTGGTCGCCTGGATCCCTTGCCCGGCGACACGGCCGACCGTGAAGGCCACACGCGCACCGGAGAGCGGAATGACGTCGAACCAACCGCCGCCCACCGCTCCCGGCCGGAGGAAGTGGGCCGTTTCCAGGGCAGCGCGAACGGGAGTGCTCTGCGGGAGGAGGTGGCGCTGCAGCGTGAGGGCGATGGTGTGTTCACGTGTGTAGCGCCGGGCGTTGTCGATGTGCAGGGCAGTGCGTGCGGCCAGGTCCAGAGCGAGGTCGAGGTCCCTCTGCTCGAATACCGGGCGCTCGGTGGATCGGTGGAGACTCAGCGTCCCGAGCACTCCGCCCCTCAGGGTCAGGGGGGTGATGATGGCGGAATGCGCTTGGGGCGCGCCCGGCGCCTGGGGCGGGGAGTGGACGATGAGGTGTGGCTGCAGGTCGGTGAGCGACTGCGACCAGGCTGTCGGAAAGCGGAGCGGCCCCAGGTCCGGGTCCTCGGATGAAGGAAGGCGCTCCGTGGAGGCAAACCCCATACGCCGTAGCGGCACGTCGGGCGCCACCGGCGCGGACGGGGGCTCGTCCCCGCGGATGACCGGGTCGAGAAGGTGCACCTCTGCTTCGTCCGCGAAGGCGGGCACCAGCACGCGAACCAGATCCGTACAGGTTGTGTCCATTTCCAGCGTGCGGCCGACGTGTTCTCGTACGGCGTTGAGGATCCGGGTACGCGACAGGGCTCGCTCACGTTCGGTGACGTCGACCACCGAGCTCGCGACACCGAGCACCTGCCGGTCGGAATCATGGAGCGGAAACACCGAGACCTCGTACAAATGCTCCCGGTCCTGGTCGCTGGGCGGGTTCGCCCCCACGATCCTGTCGATCGCGGGCTCACCTGTGGCGAGCACCTCTCGCACCATGGCCGTCGTCGCCTCGGGGCTCGTGACCCGGAATGCCTCGTCCAGCCGACGCCCGACCAGACGCTCGGCAGGTATCCCACGGATGCCGCCGGCTGCCGTGTTCACCCGGAGGATCCGCAAGTCGGGGTCCACGACCTGCATTCCGATCGGGGACAGAGTGAACAGGGCCCTCAGCAGAGCCTTGCCGAGCGGGTCGTCGCCCTCACCGGACGCCGCCCGGTACACACCCCAGGCGCTGGAGCCGTCCCCGCGGACCACCGGTCGCAACATCAGCCCTTCGGCCTCCGCACCGCCGATCCGCGCCCACAGATTCTCGGCGTCCGGCCGCGCCGTGGCGGGGAGCAGCTCCCAGGCCGGTCGCCCCAGCGCTTGTGAAGCGGTCCGGCCGAATGCCTCTTCGGCGCCCTGAGTCCACTCAAGCACTGTTCCCGACACGTCCACGACCAGCAGCGCGACGTCTGATGCCATTGGACGGATCGCCTCCGGTCTCCCCCGACGGCCCCACCCGGCCACATGGCTGTGCCGGCGCGCTCACTTCCCTCCCAGGTTGCGGCCCTCGTCGAGAATCCGCACGTCGGAGCCGCACGGCTACCCGATGGCCGTGCCCGAACACGGCGATGGCGCAAGCGTGGGACCGGCCGCATCCCCGGCTCACCCACCGGGCGGCGGGGGGCGATCACGGAGGGTCACTGCCGATCATCGAGGGCAACGTGATCCGACTGCGCCCGGCCCGCGCATCACCAGAAGGGAACCAAGCCTCGACGGACAGGGTCAGCGACATGTGGTCCATCCGGACACTGGCACGTCCAGGCCGCCGGCGATCCTGGCCACAGGCCGGGTGGCAGGATCGGCCACTCCCCCGGCGATATCCCTTCCTTCTCCTTCGCCCAGCAGTCCGCAGTACCGCTTCATCGCGTCCACCTCCGACGTCGATCTGACAAGCCGACTCGGCATCAGGGCGGCGGCGCCGGCTACATCGAGTGCCCAGCGACCCTTGCCGAGCGCGGAACCGGCCTGTCTACCCCTCATCTTCCTGGTCGGCGGTTTCGTTGGCGCGGTCGATCTCTGCCATGTGCTCCTCCGCCCAGGTCCGCAGCCCCGCGAGCGCGGCTTCCAGGGACAGCCCGAGTCCGGTGAGCCGGTAGTAGACCCGCGGCGGCACGGCCGGTTCGACCCGGCGCCTCACCAGCCCGTCGCGCGTCAGGTTTCGCAGCGTCACGGACAGCATCTTCTGCGAGACGCCGGGCATCCGGCGTCTCAGCTCCGCGAAGCGCACCTCGTCCGGTGCGGCATCGGCGAGCGTCTTGACGGCCATGGACGTCCACTTCGTACCGATGCGGTCCAGCAACTTCCGCGTCGGACAATCTGGATCGAACAGATCGCCGCGGACCCCACGGCCGGCGGCCTGGGCTTCTCGGGTGGTCACCTGTGGCTCACCACCTTCCCTGAAAGTGCCGTCTAGGAACCGGCCAGGCAGTTACCTATCGTTCTGTAGTCACCAATGGTAACCAGCCGGAGGAGCCGTCATGTCCGTCACCACCACACACCACCTGCGCCGCATCGCGACGAACGGCGTCCACCTCAACGTCGCGATCTCCGGGGACGGGCCTGCGGTTCTCCTGTTGCACGGCTTCCCGCACACCTGGCAACTCTGGAGCGGCATCATGGGCCGGCTGGCCGGGCAGTACCGGGTTATCGCCCCGGACCTGCGAGGCTTCGGCGCGAGCGAACGTGCCGTCGACGGCTACGACGCCGGCACCCTCGCCGCCGACGCCGAAGGGCTGCTCGACGCACTCGGCGAGCCCTCGGCAGCGGTGGTCGGCATCGACGCGGGCACCGCCCCGCCGTCCTGCTCGCGCTGCGCCGGCCCCGTCTCGTTCGGCGCCTGGTCGTGATGGAGGCACTGCTAGGCCGCCTGCCCGGAGCAGAGCACGTCGTCGCGGGCGGTGCTCCGTGGTGGTTCGGCTTCCACGCCGTCCCCGGCCTCGCTGAGACCGTCCTCGCCGGCAACGAGGCCCCGTACATCGACTGGTTCCTCAACTCGGGGACGCTCGGGCGAGGAGTACCCGACGATATCCGAGCGGCCTTCATCCACGCGTACGCCGGGAGTGAGGCCCTGCGCTGCGCGTTCTCCTATTACCGCGCCCTGCCCACCAGCGCGCAGCAGATCCAGGACGCCGTCGCGACGGCTCGGCTGACCATGCCCACCATGACTGTCGGCTCTCACCCGTCGGCACCGGGCTCGAACGCCAGCTCCGTCCCATCGCCGATGAACTGGTCGGACACCATCTCCAGGACTGCGGCCACATCATTCCCCTCGAACGCCCCGACGCGTTGTTCGCGCTCCTTGCTCCCTTTCTCTCCGCTGATCTGCCGAAGTGACTGAATGGGGGCCGAAGGATCACGGTCGGCGGTTCGGGCGTCCGTCCCAGCGGTGAGTTGAGTTGAGGTCAGGCCGCGGGGTTCTCCAGCAGCGTGACCCGGTTGCCGTCCGGGTCTTCGAGGGAAGCGAACCGGGTACGCGTACCGCCGGCCTGCACCGGCCCCGCAGCCAGACCGCGTTCCTCGAGTTGCGCAAGCGCCTCGTCCAGATCGGGAACCTCCAGATTGAGGAGCGCCGAACCAGAACGCTCGGCGTCCTCGAAGACCGAGAGCCAGCCCCCTGTAGTGAGGTGCCAGTCTGCCAGCGACGGCATCGGCCGGGTGTCCGCCGGGCGTCCCAGCAGCTTTTCGTACCACGCCACCGCAGTCTCCACGTTCCCCACGGGCGCAACCATCAATACGCGGCCGATTTCCATGAGCGCCACCTTTCCTCGAACCACAGTCGCGTGTCTCCTCTACAGACTGCTTGAGTGGGCAGAAGTCATCGCACACCTGCCTGGTCGCCGGAGAACTCCGCGCGGCGGTTCAGGGTGCGGTCGATAGTGACGCCTGTGAGATCGAGGTCGCAGGCGTGCCAGGAGCGGCCGGATGGATCGGTTGTGGAAAGGCCCGGCAAGTAGGCGCGTCGTACCGGCGAGCCGCCCCGGCGGCACGACGCGCGCTACCCACTGTTCAGTCCAGCCGCTTCTCCAACGGTCAGGCCATGGGGGTCAGACGGACCGTCAGGATCTGGAAGGGCCGCAGTGACAGAGCCAGGTCGGTGCTGGCACAGGACAGCGTGGGTTCGTCGTTGAGCGGGCGCTCCAGAGTGTCCGTGATCCGCGCCGCGGCGAGGGAGAAGCCCGCCGAGAGAGTGGTTCGCGCCCGGCCTCCGGCCGACTCGTAGAGGCGGACGACCACATCACCCGAACGGTCGTCGGCGAGCTTGACCGCCTCGATGACGACGCCCTCTCCGTCGACCCGCACGAGCGGGTCGACGACGGCGCTGCCGGGCACGGCACGCTCGGGCAGATTGAAGTGGTAGCCCTCGCGAACGGCGTCCTGGACGTCCGCGCCGAGTACCAGCGCGTACCGCAGGCGGTGCTCGCCCCGGACCGAGTCCGGGTCGGGGAAGAGCGGAGCACGCAACAGGGAGATCCGTGCCGTGGTGGTGGTTCCACCGTCGGGGCGCACGTCCCGCGTGACGTCGTGGCCGTAGCTGGAGTCGTTGACCAGGGCCGCGCCCCAGCCGGGCTCCCCCAGGTGCAGATAGCGGTGGGCGCAGATCTCGAACCGTGCGCTGTCCCAGCTGGTGTTGGTGTGCGTGGGCCGGCGGACATGGCCGAAGGGGATCTCGGCGCTGGACTCCGCCGCCCGGACGTCGAGCGGGAAGGCCACCTTCAGGATCTTCTCGCACTCCCGCCAGTCGATGACCGTGTCGATGTCGAGACGGCGGCTTCCCTCGGTGAGGGTGAGTACCTGGGTGATGCGGGAGGCGTTGATGCTGCGAACGACCCGGATGCCGTCGGCGGTCGCGGTGACCTCGTCCGCCTCGGTCAGGCCAGGTTCCGCTCTTGCCGAAGTCGTGCCGGGATATCGCGCAGTCGAAGCGGGCCACGCCCTGCCCTGCCGCATGGTCAGTTGGATGCGCGCGCCAGGGCGTCGCTGATGAACGGGTCCTCAGATCGTTTTGTGGCTGGGCAACATGGCCCGCTCCGGTGATCACGTTCCGGCGAGCAGTTTCGCCTCTTCTTCTGGGGACAACCCGTGCCCCAGCGGTGTTTCGCCGCGCTCGCGGTCCCACGCCAGCACGTCAGCGACCGTCACCGCCAACGGAGTCGCGGGCATGCCGGCGGCTCGGGCGCGAGCCGGACTGCGCTGCTGCGTCGACCACATCGACTCGGGTCGGATCAGAGGGAAGAAAGGGGGCACCGCTTCGGCGGGCACCGGAACGACTTCGACCTGGCTGCCCGCGACTCTCGCGCAGGTGTTGATCAATTCGGCCATCGTGGTCGGCTCGGCCGGACCGACGGCATGGAACGCACCAGGTCTGTCGTCCACAAGCAGCTGCACCGCAAGGCGGGCCAGGTCACGCGAGTCGATCACTTGGACCGGCTGCTCGGCCCTGCCCGGCAGGGCCACCCGGCCGCCACGCGCGGCCCGGCGCGCCCAGTACGTAAGCCCATTCTGCGCATCGTGCGGCCCTACCACCTTGCCTGGCCGCACAATCGTTGCCTGTGAACCGTATCGGGCCGACACGTCATCCTCGCAGGCCGCTTTGAGCGGCCCGTAGGTCTCTTCGGTCAATTCCTCGGTATCACGGACCGGTGGCCGACGCGGTGTGTCCTCGTCCGAGCCCGGCCCCACACCTGCCCGTACGTACACCGCTTGGCTCGAGATGAACAGGTATCTTCCGACTCGGTCGCCGAGCGCCCCCATCGCCTGCCTGACATGGCGCGGCACGTATCCGCTGACATCGACCACCGCGTCCCAACGATCGTCGCGCAAGGCTGTGTAGTCACCGGTGTCCCGGTCGCCGATTCGCCTGGGCACATTCGGAAACAGTTCGGGTCCCGTCCGGCCCCGACCGAAGAGGGTCACCTCCGCGCCGGTCCGGAGAGCATCGTTCACGACGGCCCGGCCCACGAACGATGTGCCGCCAAGTACAAGGATTCGCATGAGCCCCGACAGTATCCGCCTGCGCACGCCGTTTCACAGCAGTGATCGTGGTCTTGCTCGCGGGTCGCTGAGGAGACGCGGGCGACCAGCGCTGATCCTCGGTATGCGGAGACTGGCGGCTGCCCGGTGGTCGCGCGCCGTCGCCACCGGACCGTTGCTTCCGCGCCGCCGCTCAGGAAGACGCGGCAGCTCTGGCCGGTTCGGGAGCTGGCGGGCCGGGCCGGCGTACCGAGCGGGAGAGCACGGGGGCGACCGACACCAGGCCGAACAGGATGCCGCCGATGACCATCACCTGTGTGTCGCCGAACGCGGAGGCGAGCGGCGCGACGCTGATCTGGCCGACGGGGACCGCGATGTAGGAGACCAGATCGTCGTAGGCGGCCACCCTGGACAGCAGGGTGTTGGGGACATGATCCTGCAGTGAGGTCTCCCAGGTGATGCCCATCACCCCCTGGCCCAGACCGGCTGCGAACGCGACCGGTGCGAGCAGGTAGACGCTGCCGTTCAGACCCAGCACGATCATCGGGAACGCACCGAGTGCAAAGAGCACCAGCCCTGTCGTGAGGGAACGCAACGCCGTGAGTCGGTACATCGCGGCACTCGCGACCAGTACGCCGATCGCCCGGGCGCTGAGCACGGCGCCCCAGGCGGCGGCCCCCAGCGAGACGTTGGCCAAGGCGGGCCCGAGGACGTTCCAGACGCCCACGTAGATGCAGTTGGTGATGGCGAACGCCCCCACGATCACGCAGACCCAGGTGAGAGAGCGGAACCCGGTCCAGCCCTCGCGCAGTTCGCTCAGGAAACTCGTTGGGCTGCTCTTCACCCGGTCCGGCAGCGTCAGCCGGGCCATGAAGAAGGCCGCGGCCAGATAGGTGGCGGCGTCCATGGCGATGGCCCAGCCTCCGCCCAGGCTCATCACGATGCCGCCGGCCAGTGACGGTCCCAGGATGGAGATCGCGTTTTTCGACGAGCCCAGCAGCGAGTTGGCCCGCTGCCGTTGGTCGCTGCCGACCAGCTGGGGCACGATTCCCCGCAACGCCGGTGAGGTGAAGGCCGTAATGGCACCGTTCAGAAGTTCCAGGGCGGCGATCGTCGCCAGGTGGAACGATCCCGAGATCAGCAGACACGCGACAGCGCCCTGGGTCAGTGCCGCACCCAGATTCGATGCCATGAGCACTGTTCTGCGGGAGAATCGGTCCGCGACAACGCCGCCGACGAGCAGAAACACGATCATCGGGATGCTGCGGGCCGCCAGGATGACCCCAGGTCACCCGCGCTGTGTGACGAGCCCAGTACGGCGAAGGCGAGCGCGACGGGTGCCATCGAGCTGCCCAGGAGCGAGATTGACCGCCCGGTGAAGAACCATCGGAATCCGGGTTCGCTCAGTGGTGCCGGTGCTTCGGTCGGCTGGCCTTTACCTGATATCAAAGCTCTGACTTTCATCTGCAGGATTGTGAAGTCGTGGAACCCGTGGCATCGAGGAGCCCGGGTGCGGAGGTATGGACGATGCGGGCCGGCAGGTGGGCCGCGGGGTGATGCTGCCGGAGCTCGCGGCAGTCTCGTCAGTTCGCCGTGTCGGCCCTCGCCATCTCCAGTAGTCGGTCGAACAGCCCGCTGTTGCGCATCAGGCCGTTGTGGTGAAATTCCTCAGTCATCAGGAGCCGGGTGTTCCCGACGACCGCCGCCGTGGCCAGTTGCAGTTCCACGGGCGTGTAGAGGTCGCCCGCGTACACCAGGGCGACGACGGGTATCTCGTTGGCGGCCAGCACGTCCAGGTCGTAAGGATCCGGGTAGTCCGTCATGCCGGCGAGCAGATGCGCGACGTCCTTGAACGGCTTGAGGGGGAGATCTCCTCGAACATCCAAGGGAACATCATCTCCCCGAACAGAAGAAGCGGTCCGTCGCCGTCGGCCGCGAAGGCCGGGAAGCGGGCCAGAGCGCGGTGCGCGGCCCATCCCGTCTTGCTCCCCGCCCGGGCGTAGACAAACTCCTGAAGCGCGTAGAGCTGCATGTCCGCCAGCCCGGTCTCGGTCACCACCGCACGGCGGAAGACGTCGGAGATCCTGTCCCCGTCCCAGGCCTGCTCGAAGAGCCGGTGCACCCGCTCGGAGCCGTTGCTCATACCGAGATTGCGGCCGAGGAGGCGGAGGCGACGGCTGGTCAGACGATCGCCGTCGGGCAGCTTGACGTCGTGGTCGTCCAGGTATGCGGCCAGTCGGCGGATCTTCGCCTCGTCCTCGGGATACTCCGTGTAGTAGGCGGCGTTCTTCGTCAGCAGCTCCGTATAGGCCTGGTCGTAGACCTCGTCGACGGACGCGGACAGACCGGGAAGCCCTCCCGAGACGAACACTGCGTCCAGGCCTTCGGGGGCGGTGGACAGGTAGGTCAGGGCGATGAAACCGCCGTAGCTCTGTCCCAGGATCGACCATCTGCGGCTGCCGGCCAGCTGCTTGCGAAACGCCTCGGCGTCCGCGACGATGCTGTCCGCCCGGAAGTGCCGCAAGTAGGAAGCCAGTTCCTCGGGGCTTCGTCCTTCCGTCGACTTTGCCGTGATGGGGGCGCTACGCCCGCCGCCACGCTGGTCGAGAAGCAGGACGCGGTGCCCTTCAAGGGCGGTGGCCAGCCAGCCGATGGCAGAGGTCGGTGTCGGGCAGGGGGCACCGGGTCCGCCCTGGAGGAAGAGGATCCACGGCAGGTCGTCACCCTCCCGGTGCGCGGACACCACCTCCTGCGCGTACACCTCGATCGTCGGGCCGTCCGGCCGGGCGTGATCCAACGGGACGGTGACCGTGTGCTCGCGGACGACGAGACCCGCGGCCGTCGTCACAAGGAGGTTGTCCGCGCGCGACGGATAGGTCCGCAGCAGGTCCCGGCCGGCGACGTGGTCCAAGGACGGCGCCGGCGCCGCCCGTTCTTCCTCCTGTCCGGGAAGAGCGGGCCAGGAACGGTAGCCCAGCGAGGGGCACAGGCCGTCGGCGGTGACGAGGGCCAGGAACGGGGTGAGGGGGTGGATCTCGGACCGTTCGACGGTCGCCAGGAGCAACTGCCGCCAGTGGTCGTACGGGACGACGTCGAGGGCACGACCGGTGAAGCGGACGTTGGAAACGATCTCCCCCCAGGACACCGGCCGGCCGTCGACGATCTCGCCCACGTCGCTCGTGTCCGCGGTGTACGTCGTCGACGGGCGGTCGCCGGCCTCCGCGTCCCGTCCGGGGGCCCGGGAGAGGAATTCCTGACGGGACAGCTGTCGGGCCAGGATGCCGGACAGGGTCGACATCGAGGTGACGGGGAACGAGAGGTCGAGGTCCGGGGCGGCGCGCAGGGATACGCAGGTCCTGATGAGGGCGGACAGGAAGGCGTCGCCGAGCTCCACGTGCTGTCCGCGGGGCGCGGCGACCTGGCCGAGGCGGTGGACCCGCGTGGGAATTCCCCGGGCGGCGGCCTGGTGCATGTAGTGCTCGCCGATCCATTTGCTCTGGCGCAGCGCCCCACTGACGGCGTTCGCCGGCAGGAGCTGGTCCTGGGATGGCGCGGTCTCGTGTGCCGGGTGCGCCACGCTCAGCTGCGAGAGGAAGTGGACGGGCTTGAGCTTCTCCGCGGCGGCGAAGCGGAGCACTTCCTGCGTCCCGAGGACGTTGACCGGTGTCAGCTGTTCGAACGAGGCCCGCGTGTCCGAGCATTCGCCCGTGTGCACGATCAGGTCGACCTCGCGCGCGAGAGCACGGTAGGAGGCGGGCGGCACGCCGAGGTAGGGCTGTGACAAGTCGCCCGGGACAGCGCGCAGACGCCCCGTGTCCTGCGGACGCCACAGCTCGGAAGACCTCATCCGGTCGTGAAGCCGCTGGGTCGTGTCCGCCACTTCACCCGACTGGAAGAGGACATTGACGACGGCGTCCGACCGGTCCAGGAGCTCACGGAGGAGGAGGAGGTCCAGATAGGCGTCCGCTCTGGTGACGAGCACGCTGCCGTGAGGGTCGGCTCGTCCCGCCTGCGGCGGGGCGTCGGAGGGGCGGATGTCGGCGGGGAGGACAGCGAGCGTCGTCAGCTGTTGCGGGTCCGTCAGCCAGGAGAAGCCCGGCACCCGGTACCCGTCGGTCAGGCGCGCCATGTGCTGCGGTGTCGGATGTTCCAGGAAGTGTGCGAGGTCCAAGGGTGCGCCACCCCGGGCGGCCCACTGGGCCACCATCCGGACGGCTGTGAGCGAGGTGCCGCCCAGCTCGAAGAAGTCGGCCGCCGGATCGACACACTCCAGGCCCAGGATGTCGGCCCACAGCGCACACGCGGCGGCCTCGGTCGAGTCGGCCGGGGCCGGCCGGCCGGCCGGGATGTCCGGTGGGTTCTCGGGCGTCTCCGGGGCACGCAGCTGGGAACGGTCCGTCTTCCCGTTGGGAAGGCGTGGGAGTTCGTCGACGACCACGATGCGCGACGGCACCATGGGGGACGCGAGGTGTCCTCTTGCGAACCGCTGGATGTCGGCGCGCAGGGCTGCCTCGCGCCTCGTGCGCGAGGGGTCGTTCGCGAGCGGGGACTGTGCGAGTGAGGACGGTTCGTTCATACCTTTCCCATCAGAAGATCATCCAAGGGTGACGTCGAGGCAGTTCAGCCGACCCGAGCGTGCGGGTTCCACCCGCACGTCGAGGCCCTTCGCCCGGCCGAGCGCGTGAAGGTCGGCGGGGTCAACGGCGTGGTCCGTCCCGACCGTCCACAGCGACCGCGCAATCTCCCAGACGGTGTCGGTCGGCCGCGCCTGCGTCAGGAGCCGAAGCGCGGCCTCGGGACGTACCAGACGGGAGTTGGGCGCGTCGGTCACCCGGACACCGCAGCCCGCACGGGCGGTGTCCAGGAGAGCGTCGAGAGCTTCCGGGGCCGGCCTCCGGGACTCCTGCCAGTCAACGGCCTTCGGCTGCGAGTGGCAGGGCCGCACCGCCGGATGTGCCGGGCCCAGGAGCGTGACGTCCCACCGGAACCGCGACATCTCCGTCCAGGGTGACTCCGCCCTGCACTCGACGCGGGCGGTGAACCCGTCGTGCCGTGTCGCGAACAGCGTGAAGTACGCAGGTGCCAGGCAGAGTTCTTCCTCCGAGCGAACGAGGCGGCCGACGGTGGCCGAGAGGTCGGCGGCGGTCGTGAGGCGGGGTGAGCGCTGCACCTGCACGTCGGCGTGGAACATCGGGAGCAGCCGTACGTCCCGTACGTCCCCGACGAACACCGCCCCCCGTGGGCCGACCACACGGACAGCCTCGTCGAGAACCTGCGTCAGGTAGCGACTGTCCGGGAAGTACTGAGCGACGGAGTTGAGCAGAACCAGGTCCGCCGAGGCGGCCGGGAGCTCACGCAGGATGAGCGCGTCGCCCTCCAGGAAGTCGACGTCAGCGCCCGGTTTCCCCAGAGCTGCGGCGGTCACCTCGGCCGCCACGAGTGCCGCTGGACTGATGTCGACCGCCAGGTAGTGCTCCACTCCCGCGCGTAGATCCCGCATCAGCAGGCCGCTGCCGGCTCCGACATCGACGACGCGGCGGGGCGAGAGGCGCCGGACGCGCGCGACGGTGGCATCGAGCCAGGCGCGCATGTGCTGCTCGGGGTGGTGTGCGCCGGTGTAGCTGTCGATCCAGCCAGGGAAGGACTCGTCGCCGGAGGGGCCGCCGTCCCTTCGGTACTGCACGTCCCACACCTCGCGCCACTGGCCGAGCTGGGGTTCCGTGGGTGTTTTCGGCCGGGGGCGTACGTAGGCCACGAGTTCCACCCCCGGGTGGCGTGCTCCGTGGCCACCACTGCCGCGGCCTCCACCTCGGGGTGTTCGGACAGCACGCTCTCGATCTCGTCGAGCTCGATCCGGTGGCCCCGCAGCTTGAGCTGGCGATCGTTACGGCCGAGGAACTCCAGCGCACCGTCCGCCCGCCACCGTGCCTGGTCGCCGGTCCGGTAGGTGCGCTCGTCGGGTCGGTGCCCGACAGCGGTGAGGCGGTCGTGGTCCGCTCCGGCGACGACGCGCTCCCCGTCCACCGCGCCGAAACGCTCCTGGTCCAGCTCCGGGCGGCGGAAGTATCCGCGGGCCACGCCCTCACCAGCGATCCACAGCTCGCCGGGGACACCGATGCAGGCGTCATTGCCGAGCCCGTCGACCAGGCGGAGCCGCGTATGTGCGATCGGGCGCCCGATCGGCGGTGAGGCGTCTCGGACGTCCGCTTGGCCCAACTCGTGGGTCAGGGACCATATCGTCGTCTCTGTCGGGCCGTACATGTTCAGGACACGCACTCCTGGTATGGCTTCCATCAACTGGCGGGCAAGTCCACGCGGCAGGGCCTCGCCCCCCACCAGAAGTGCGCGCAGGCAGCTCAGGGCCCGCAGGGTCGTCGGGTGGGAGGTCATGGCCGTGAAGAACGACGGGGTCGCCTGGAACAGGGTGGGGCGGAACCTGCGGATCAGGGACTCCAGAGAGCGCTCCGTCCCGGAGATCTGCTCCACCATGCGTTCCGGGCCGATGATGGTGGTGGCCCGCGCACCAGCGGCCACATGATCTCCAGGACGGAGATGTCGAACGAGACGCTGGTGAGCGCCAGGACGCGGTCCTGCGGGGAGATCCCGACCGCGAGGTCCATACCGAGGAAGAAGTTCGCCAGGTTTCGGTGCTCGATGACGGTGCCCTTCGGGCGACCTGTCGAGCCGGACGTGTAGATGACGTAGGCCACGTCATCACCATCGGTCCCGGCCGGGGGCGAAGCGGCGTCCCGCGCACCCGACGGCGGCCCGCCCCGCTCCGCGACGGGCACCAGGGGGACTTCGGTAGCGGGCGGCACCACACCCGGACCGACCACGAGGCACCGCAGATCTGCGTCCGTCGCGATGAACTCCAGGCGCTGATTCGGGAATTCGGGGTCCAGCGGAACATAGGCCGCGCCGGTCGCCAGCACCGCGAGGAGGCCGACCACGAGGTCGATGCCACGCGGGACGCACACCCCGACGCGGTCGCCCTGCCGCACCCCGATCGCGTGCAGCCGGTGTGCCAGCCGGCCGGCTCTCCGGTCGAGTTCGCGGTAGGTCAGCGATCCTTCGAGGTCACAGACGGCGACACTGTCGGGCTGCATGTCCACCCACTCCCGGAACTGCGCGTGGAGGGGCACGACATCGTCCGCGCTCGGTGTAGGTCCGGTGCTCCAGGTCCGTATCTCGGCCATCTCGTCCGACGGACGCACATCGGCCCGTGAGGCGACCGCCGCCGGATCAGCCACGAGGGAGGTCAGCGCGCCCGTGTAGTAGTGCGCCAACCGGGCCACGACCGCGGGATGCACCTGCCGTCGGTCGCAGGCCAGGTCCACCAGGACCGCGTCGGTGCGGGAGTCGACGGTGACGTCCACGGACAGCGCGAAGCCGTCCTCGTCGGGCGGGAAGTCGTCCGCGGGCAGGGCGGTGTCGACTGCGTCGGGCGAGAACTCGTCGCCCCGGTCCCCGCACGTCCCTCCGCGATCGCCTCCGGCCCGATCTCGGTCACGCACAGTCGGCTGTCGACCAGCAGGCCCGGCGCGACGTCCATGATGTGCCGGTAGGGGACGGTGTGGCCGACGGCCTCCCGCTCCAGCTCGAGCACCGCGCGCGCCAGGTCGAGCCAGCTCAGGTCCGCCGACCGGATCCGCATCGGCGCCAGGCCGCCGGCTTTGACGCCGCACGCGGCGCGGCCGACCGCGGTCACCACCTCCGGGTGCGAGGTGAGCGAGCCGAGCACCCGGACGTGCGCAGCCATCAGGAGCGCCCGCACCGGTATCCCGGTCTCCCGGGCCAGCCGGTGCAGGCCCCGCCCCGTCGCGCCGAGGTCCGCCAGGCGGTCCCGCGCGGCTGTGTCCGCAGCGTCGGTGGGCTGTGACGGCCGGGCGATGGGGTACGGATTGGCCCCTGCCAGCGTGGCGCGCCAGTGGTCGAGGTGCGACCGCTCCTCCTCCGGGGACGGCTGCGCCGCGTCCTCGGGTGACGGATCAGGGCACGCACGCTTCATGATCGGCTCCTGGGTCCTCTCCACCGGTCGCCCGGCCGCTGTCCGTGGGACGTCACACGCTCTTGGCGTCGTGCAGGTCCCTGGTCAACTGGACGGCCTCGTTGATGAGCC
Source organism: Streptomyces sp. RKAG290 (assembly GCF_023701695.1). GTDB lineage: Bacteria > Actinomycetota > Actinomycetes > Streptomycetales > Streptomycetaceae > Streptomyces. Next base: position 7,794,106 of record NZ_JAJOZC010000001.1, on the reverse strand, counting down.
GTTCGCAGTCGGCGATGTCCTTGCCTTCGATGAGCGCCATCGCCACACACACGGTGCTCGCATGCATCTCGCGCATGGTCCGGCCCGGCTGGACGACCATCTGGATGTGGCGGACACCGGGCAGCTTCTCCAGATCCTCACGAGTCACTCCGTTCACCGCGCCGGGCTTGACCGGCAGGCAGACGAAGCCGAAGACCGAGTCACCTTCCGGCGCCCGCACCGTCAGCTCCTCACCGGCCAGCAGCCGGGCGTGGGCGACCCACAGGTTGACACCGATCGTCCGCTCCGCGGACTCCGGGGCCAGTACCCCTGCCGGCCGCCAGGCCAGTTCCCCGGCGGTGAAGCTCCCCGGCTCGCCGAAGACCTCCAGATGGAAGACGCCCCAACGGCCGCCGAGGCCGTCCACCGCCGACTGGGCGAACTCCAGCGCCTGACCATAGAGTTCCGCGTGGTGCTTGGGCGGATAGGCGACCGAGCGGAGCGTCGATCCGTGCTTCGTCTCGATCAGCGGTGCCAGATAGCGGGACACCATGAGGTGTTCGACGCGCCCGTCGACCACCGATCCGTCCAGGTGCCATTCGTCGCCGCTCTGCCGCTCCTCGATCACCGCGTGGCGCAGTTCGCCGTTGTCACGCAGAGTCTCGAAAACGTCCTCGAGCGTGGCGCACGCGGTGACGAGCCGACTGCCGCCCAGGGCCGGCGGCTTGACGACGAAGGGGGCGCGCAGATCACCCACATCCTCCTGCAGTTCCTTCAGCGAGCGGGGCGTGTTGGTGAGGGTGACGTACCTGGCGGTGGGCACGCCGTGCGCGGTCCACAGGGACTTCTGATAAGCCTTGTCCCGCCCGGCCATGGCGATCGGCAAGTCCAGCCGGTCCGACTCGGCGCCGATGAGCCGGTTGAGGAAGCCCGCCGTCACCACCGCCAACTCGTGGTTGGGGATGACCAGATCGACCTCGTCGGCCACCCCGAGGTGGAGCAGCACCGACCACGCCAGTTCGGGGACGTCGTACGACGGAATGAACCCGCTGTACGCGAGGCGGTCGGCGTACTTCTCGGTGTTGGCCTTGTTGATCTCGGTGTAGAGGGAGGTAAGGGTGTGGCCGAGGTCGTGGAGCTCGATCACTACCTCGGGCCGCGCTCCCAGCAGGACGATGTGCATGATTTCCCTATCCGCTTCTTGGCTGTCGGAAGTTCGGTGCAAGCCGGGTGTCGCCCGGTTTCTGACGATGTCAGGTTCAGTCCGCCGCTTCGAAGATGAGATCCCGCATCAGCTCGCTTGCGCCGGCTGTGACGGTCCCGGCCACCGCGTCACGGTAGATCCGGGCCGGCACCGAGTCGTCGAGGTATCCCAGTGCGCCGTGGTACTGCATGCAGGCACGGGCCGCCACGACCGCCAGTTCGGTGGCACGGAGCTTGAGGACGGACGCGGTGCGGGTGTCGAGCCGGTCCTGGGTGTGCAGGATCACGGCCCGGTGGGCGTATGCCCGGACCAGGTCGAGTTCGGCCGTCAGGTCCGCGAGAGCGTGCCGGACGGCCTGGTGGGTGGCGAGAGGGGCCTCCCCGATCCGGTGGGTGCGGACGAAGGCGCCGGTGACGCCCATGCAGTGGTCCGCGCCTCCGACCGCCAGCAGCCCGGCCACCAGCCGCTCGAAATCCAGCGCCGCCATGAGGTAGGACAGGGTGCGGCTGGCCTTGCCGATCAGCCGGTCGCCCGGTACGTGGACGTCGTCCAAGGTGATCGTGCAGACGTCCGCCGCGCGCCACCCCAGCATCGGTTCGGGATGCGCGCTCACTCCGGGGGTGTCGGCGTCGATGATGAGCAGGCCGCAGCCGGCCAGAGTGCGGGGCCGTCCGGCGATGTCACGCAGCCGGACGAGACAGATGTAGAAGCCCGCTTGGGACCCGTTGGCGACATGGAGCTTGCGGCCCTTCACGCGGTATCCGCCGGTGCCGTCGGGCTCAGCCCGGGTGGTGATGCCGTCCAGGGCGGTCCCCGCGTCCTGCTCGCTCAGCGCGAGGGCGCCGACGCGGCTGCCGGTGCGGACGGCCGGCAGGTACTTCTCCTGCTGCATCACTGTGCCGAACCGGTCGATGTACGAGGAGGCCATGTAGGCGTGCACGGACACGGCGGCACGCACTCCTGCGAAGCCGGTCCGGCCCAGTTCCTCCAGCAGTATCGCGCTCTTGGCGAAGCCGGGGCCACCGGCGGCGAGCCCGAAGAGACCTGCATCGGCCAGCGCCCGCCATCCCTCGGCCGGGATGTGACCTTGCTGCTCCCATGTCTCCGCATGCGGCAGCACCGCTTCCTCCAGCGCCGTGCGTACCTGGGCGCGAAACGGGTGGGAGGCGAGGTCGAGGGGGGAGACGGCGCAGGCCGACGGGGAGTTGTCAGGAATCACTTGATGCTCAGCGCCGTGTGCTCGGGCAGGATGCCGGTCAGTTCTGCGAAGGGGCGTCCTGCCGGGCCGTAGTCGTGCTGGCGAGCGGGCCCGACCGGGTCGACGAGAAGTTCATCGCGGAGCGGGACGGGCGACTTGACGATCTGTTCCCTGGCGCGGCCAAGGGCGCGCGCCGCTTCGTACGCGGGGCGCGTGGAGTCGGGCAGTTCCTGCGCCCTGAGGGCCAGGCCTTGTTGACGGACGAACTCCTGGAACTGGTGGGCGCACTTGCTCAGCGTCATGGCCGCTCCTTGCTTCGGGATGTCCGGGCCACCAGCGCCTGTCGGTCCACCTTGCCCGTCGGTGACAAAGGAAGCGCCTCGCACAGGTGGATGCCGGCCGGGATCAGGTAGGAGGGCAACGCCCCCCTGAGGTAGTCCTGGAGCACCGCTGCCGTACACCGGTCCGTCGCGGGAACGACAAAGGCCAGCAGCGATGTCGCTCCGCCTGCACTCCGGTGCGCCATGACGAAGCTCTGCCGGACCTCCGGATGCCGGTCCAGGTGGTGTGCCACTTCTCCCGGTTCGATACGGAAGCCGTTGACCTTCACCTGGTCGTCGCGCCGCCCCCCGAAGACCAGCCTCCCTTCGCCGTCGATGTGGACGAGATCGCCGGTGCGGTAGAGGCGCTCGATGGTGCCGGCGACGTCCCGCAGGACGAAGCTCTCCGCGGTCCGCTCTGCCATGCCCAGGTAACCTGGCGACAGGCCAGGTCCGGCGAGCAGGAGTTCGCCGCTCTCCCCGGCCGCGCACAGCCGGTCGCCGTCGACGACGTAGGCCCGGGTGTTCTGGATCGGCACGCCGATCGGCAGCGGGCGCCCGGCCGGGGGCAGGGTGAGCACCGGGTGGTAGGTCGCGAACGTGGTGCTCTCGGTCGGCCCGTAGACATGGGTCACCCGGCCGGGGCCGAAGCGGGACAGGGCGGTGCCCATGTGGGTGAGGGAGTGTGCCTCGCCACCGGTGAGGATCCGGTCCACGGTGTCGAGGGTGTGAGGTGCGTCGTCCATGATCGAGTTGAACAGAGCGGTGGTGAGGAAGACCGTGTTCACCGCGTGGTCGACCAGGACGCGCTTGAGCTCGGAGAGTCTTGGAAGGTCCGAGGGAAACAACACACAGGTACCGCCGTGCAGCAGCGCCCCCAGATCTCGAATGTGGCCGCGTCGAAGGTGACCGGCGCCATGTGCAGCAGACGGCACGACTCGTCCAGTTCGGCGTAGACGGCGCCGGACACCAGCCGAAGGACGGCGCGGTGTTCGACCAGGACGCCCTTGGGCTGCCCGTTCGAGCCGGAGGTGAAGTTGATGTAGGCGATCGCCTCGGGGGGCACGGGCGTCCGGCGCACCGGCGCGGCGCGGGCGTCACCGACGGCCGGTACGCCGTCAGGGACTGAGGCACCGTCGCTGCCGGTGGCGCGAGCGACACCAGACGCACCTCCCTCCTCCCCTACGGCGACCACCCGGAAGCCGGGCAGCCGAGCCGCGGTGGACGCGGTACGGTCGGTCAGGACCACCGAGCAGTCGGCCCGCCCGAACAGGTCCCGCAGACGGCCGTCCGGCCACTGCGCGCTGAATGGCAGATAGGCCGCACCGCACGTGAGTACAGCCAGCAGACCCGCGATCAACTCGGGGCTGCGTGCCACGCACACCCCGACCACCTGTCCAGGCGCGACCCCGGCATCCCTCAGCCTCGCCGCGATCGCGGTGGACATCTGGTCCAGGGCCCCGAAGGCCACCGAGCGCTCCCGGTGGATTACCGCGATGCGCTCCGGATGCCGGGCGGCGCGCTCCTGGAACACGGCAGGGATACTGCTGTCCTCCGGGTAGGCGACAGCAGTCCGGTTCAGCGACCGATGTGCTCCCGCCGCGCGCTCACTGACGTGCAGTCTGTTCACTGTCCTCACGGATTCGGATGTCGATGGCCTGGCGGCTCAGCTCGGGCTTCTCGTGCGGCACACGCCGGGCTCGCGTGCCCGGCGTGTGCGACCAGCCCTGGTGAACGACTCCGGAGCCGGACGGGAAGAGAGGCCCTGCGTCTTGGCCCTCAGGAGACTTCAGGAGCCCTTCGAGCCGGCCTTCGTCGCGGACGCGCTGTTCCGGATGATCGACGCGGCGATCCCCCGGACCGTACTGCGCTCATAGATGTCCTCGGGTGGGAGGCAGTCATCTCCGAACTCCGCCTCCGCCCGTGCGATGAGCCGGATGACCGTCAACGACGTCCCGTCGGCCTGGAAGAAGTCGTCGGAAGCGCTCGTGATCGGGAGCCCCACTGCCTGGCAGGCGTCGATGACCCACTTCTCCATGCGCTCGGCCTCGGGCGTACCGGACCGGGACGGCTGCTGTGTCTCGCTCATGAGGCGCCCTTCGGGTTGCGCACGGAGAAGCGGTACCCCTCAACGGTCTCCTGGACGAAGCGGTTGTGCCCGAACTCGTCGGAACCGGAGACCAGGACGTTGCCGAACCGTTCCAACGTGGCGCTGCCGCCGAACTCCTCCAGCCCGTCGGAGTACGGGTAGACCCGTACCGACGTCGGCAGATACCGGCCGGCATACCCCAGCCGCATCTGGTCGGTCAGTCCGGCGTGCGGAAGGGAGGCGTGCATGAGCGTCGACCAGAAGATGATGAACTGCCCCTGTCGCATGACCTGAGACACCGCGGACGACTCGTCCGGCACCCAGTCGGGATCATGCTGCAGCTGCCGGTAGTCGTAGCCGAAGAAGCCCCGGCGCACGCCCGACTTCTCCTTCTCGTTGATGGACTCCGGGTCGTAGTCCATGGTCTTGGACTCGTCGTAGTTCATCACGTCGTGGGTGCCGGGGATGAACTGAAGGCAGCCCATCTCCTCCGTGGCCGGCGTGAAGGCGGTCCACACCGTGATCGTGCCGCCGAACTCCGCGTCGTTGGGCCATTCGATCTGAGGCTTCTTCGACTGGGCCACGTTCGCGAAGTTGTCGGCCTGGTGCCAGTCGGTGCCCTCGTCGCCCGGGTACTTGGGGAAGAACTCACTGCGCCAGCACAGGACGTCGGGGCCGAGGATCGAGGCGACGCGGTCGACGATCTCCGGCCGCGTGATGTGGCTCGCCAGGAACTCGATGTCGAGATGGCGGTCGTAGTTGGCCAGGTTCGTGACACCGGACACCGCCTTGTCCTGGCTGTAGATCGCCCGCTTGGTGCTGAGGAGCTTGGGCCGCAGCGCCCGGAGCCGCTGTTGCATCTCCTCTTCCTCATAAAGGTCGAAGGGGCCGATATATCCGTCGCGGTGGAATTGTGCCACCTGTTCGGGAGTCAGCGCGAAGCCAGAATGCTGGTCGTCCATTTCCATCATTCTCCGTTTTCAAACACAGGAAATATATGGTGGGGGCGGCTTACGCCCGGCCGCCGAAATATGGACGCCGCCTCACCGGTAACACCCGCGAAACACTGATGCGCGGTGTCCAGGGATGCCAGGAAGTCTCCGCAGCCAGCACACGGCATGTACAGCTCATCTGTCAAGGACTATCCATAGAACTAGAGAAGAAGATGAGGATCGCACCAGCACACCGGACGCAATCCGGGCAGTCAGACAACCAGGGCCGAACTGCTGATTCCCGCAACGAATCGGGCACTTCGCTCCCCCTGTTGACAGTGGCGGGGAGGCCGCACCACAATCCAACTGCCCTGCAGACCGGCCACAGTTGGCCGGACCATGGGCGCCTGGATTTCCGCTCAAATGAAGGGGGGATAACCATGAGCTACGACCACATCTCCTAGTTGGCCGGTTCAACCGAAGGCGGGCCGGATGTGCGTAGCATTCTCCGGCCCGTCGCCCGGTAAGCGCATTTTCCCACTCTTTCGAAAATGGTTCTGCCATCGTGACGACAACACTGGACTGGAATCCGCTCGACCCGGCCTCGATCCGCGATCCCCACTCCGTCTACCAGGAGTTGCGCGAGAATTTCCCGGTGTACTGGCATGCCGGCATGTCGTCCTGGGTGCTCACCCGGTACGACGACTGCCAGACGGTGCTGCGCGACTACACGACTTTCGCGCGCGACCGGCGTCGCGTCGGTGTCGAGATACCTGACGAGAAACTCAACATCCAGACACAGGACCCGCCGGAACAGGCGCTGCTCCGCGGCATCACCGCCAAAGCGCTCAATGCCCAACGCCTCCGGAAGCACTGCGTGGACGCCCGCCATCTCATGGAGGAGCGGCTGTCCGCATTGGCCGGCTCCGGTCCCTTCGACATGATGGGGGACGTCGCGGGGCCGGCTGCCATGCAGGTGATCAACCGGGTCTTCGGAGTTGACGAGTACACGCAAAATTCGTACGCCCCGATCTACGAGGGCCTGACCCAGGCCATGGATAGCGGACTCGACCCGAAACGGCTCGCGCCGGGCCGAGCCGCCGGTAAGTCCTTGGCTGCCGAGGTGACCAGCTGGTACGAGCGCGGACTCGGCACGTCAGGCATGTTCGGCGCTTTGTACGGCAACGCGGACGTGGCGCAGATGCCCCGGCCTTACGTGATCAATACGATGGCCGCAACCTACAATGCGGGCTTCAGCACGCTTTACGCGTCAACGGGCGCCGTGACCATGGAGTTGCTCGGTGCGGGCCTGGGGGACCTCCGGGAACTACCCCTGCCCAACGACTCCGCCCTCGTGCTGGCGACCGAGGAACTGCTGCGATATGTGAGCCCTGCTCAGGCCACGGCGCGCGTCGCCACGACGCCCACCGAGATCCAAGGCGTGCGGATCGAGGCCGGAGACACCCTGGTCACCATGCTCGCGGCGGCGAACCGTGACCCCCGGCAGTTCAAGGACCCCGACCGGATCGTGCTGGACCGCTCGCCCAACCCGCACCTGGCCCTCGCCTGGGGGCCGCACATCTGCCTCGGCGCCCGCCTGGCACAGGCGTGGATCATGGAACTCATCACGTTCCTCGTGGAGCACGGCCCCCGACTGCGCCTCATCGGCGGCGAAAAGTACATGAGTTCCGCGACGCTACGCAATCTGGTCTCGCTGCCCGTTGAATACGACGCCGCCTCCTGATCCCGCTGCGCCCCCTTCCCCGATTCGCCGGACATTTCCAGCCGGCACCACGGCCACGACGATGGATTACCTGGTCTCAGGCGCAGGTCCCACCTGATCGGCAATGGCACACCTCCTCGAGTGAAAGGGTCATGCCTTCCGGCCCCGGAAGAGGGCGCGGCGCCGGAAGGCTTCTACGCAATGCGTCCCTGGCGCCGTCACCTCATCCCAACCAACAAACCCCGTACCGGCAGTGACGATCCCGAGTTCAATATGAAGATGAGCTGGAACCCTCGCCTGTCCGAAGATCACGGGCTATTTCTTCACTCGTTCAACAATAGGCCGACAAAAACCCACTGCCCGACATATGACCGAATTGACGTCGAAGTTCGGACTCTGAATCAATCAAGAACACCACGCCGCTCGTATCTCGAAGAACAGTCAATGATTCATCGCCGTCGCCCAAGACGGCACCATGCACCGGGCCCGCCGCACCGTCGTCCGAATCGGATTCTTGTCGAATCTGCCGGACATCCATGGCTCGAGCCAGCCGAAAAGCACGCCATGGTGGCGGTGGACCGCTTCGCGATCATCGGGGAGCGCGTCTTCATCCTGGACAAGCGAAGTTCGACCACCACAGCAGAGAATCCACTGTCGACACCATCGCCATTTACATCGCCGGACCCACCCCTATCAGACCTACCTGCACAATCATTTCGTCCACCGGCTCCGGGCCGTGAACAACGACTTTCGCGACACCTACCCCACAAAAAAGCAGAGCGCGGTTCTCGACCTTCTGGTCACCGAGATCGCCGAACGGACCGGCCGGCCCGGGGTCGGAATGCGCTTCGGAACCGGCGTACGCACCCCCACGCACGACCGGGCGATCGTCTGCACCGGGTCATGGATCGACACGTCCGTGCACCATCGAAGGCGGTGACGACATCCTGCAGACCGGCACCGTCCCGGTCGGCCACGGCGAAGGACCTCCCCCACGAGCGTAAGGATGCCGCAACGGGCCTCGAATCAGCACGACTTCACTCACGAGGTCCGCCCGATCCCCTTCGCTGCCGACACCGTGCTCTGCCTGAACGACCACGGCACCGTCGCCGCCCAGGACGGCAGCCAGCCACTGCGGCGTCGTCCCGCCCCCGGCGAGGACCCATTGCCGCGCAACTCGCCCCCGCATCAACCAGGTTCTGACCGTCGACGACTTCGGCCGCTCATATTCCCGGCCCCCGCTTCGCAACACCGCTCTGCCCCCGACCCGCGCTTGAACCACTCCCCTGTCCGCCTGTGGCGCCGTCCCACCGAGCGGTCAATGCCGGACTCCTGGAGCTGCCGTGTCCGACCCGCTGCTGCCCGTACTCCTCGCCGTGCCGGTCGTGATCCTCGCCTGCCAGGCCGCTGGGCGGGCCGTCAGGCTACTCGGCCAGCCTCCAGTCATCGGCGAGATCCTCGCCGGGATCCTGCTGGGCCCATCCCTGCTCGGCTGGCTCGCCCCCAGCCTCCAGCACCACCTCCTGCCGCCCTCCGTCCTGCCCATCACCTCCGCCCTGGGCAACCTCGGCCTCCTGGCATTCCTCTTCCTGATCGGACTGGAACTCGACCTCCGCAGCTTGCGCACCACCCGGGGGGCGATCGCCGCCGTCAGCCTCAGCGGGATCCTGCTCCCCATGGCCCTCGGCGCCGCACTGGCCTCCGCCCTCTACCCGCACTTCGCCCCCGCCGAGGTCGGCCGACTGCCCTTCACACTGTTCGTCGCCGTCGCCCTGAGCATCACCGCCTTCCCGGTCCTCGCACGGATTCTCGCCGACCGCGGACTGGAGACCACGCCCCTGGGATCCTTCGCCCTGGCCTGCGCCGCCACCGACGACGCCCTTGCCTGGTGCCTGCTCACCGCCGTCGTCGCCCTCTCCACCTCCGGTACCGCGCTGTCGGCCCTGACCGCCCTCGCCCTCACCGCCGCCTTCGCCGGCTCCCTCACCCTCCTGCGCCCCGTGCTGCGCACCCTGCTTGTGAACGCCGGTCGAGCATCCGACGAACTCGTCCTGGTCCTCCTCTTCGCCGGACTGTGCCTCAGCGCCTACGCCACCGACCAGATCGGCTTGCACCCCGCCTTCGGCGCCTTCCTCTTCGGTGCCGCCACCCCCCGCGGCCTTGCGGCCGTCGAGCGCAGCGCCGCCCGCATCCGCGCCGTCGCCCTGCCTCTCCTGCTGCCGCTGTTCTTCGTCGACACCGGCCTGCACACCGACTTCACCAGGCTGCCTACCGAGCAGTGGGGATGGGGAGCGGCAATCCTGGCAGTCGCCGTCATCGGCAAGTGGGGCGGCGCGGCCGGCGCCGCCCGCCTCACCGGCTCCGACTGGCGCTGGTCGGCTGCCGTCGGCACGCTCATGAACTGCCGCGGCCTGACCGAACTCGTCGTGCTGGGCATCGGCCTGGAAGCCGGCCTCATCAGCGAGCCCCTGTTCACCCTCATGGTGATCATGACCCTCGTTACCACCGCAGCCACCGCCCCACTACTCAGACGCGTGGCTGGCGACGACCCGCGAATGAACCCGCCTGCCGCGCCGGACGGGACCGAAGCCGGCCCCGCCCGGGAGGTGACCGATGGCTCAGTCCCCGAGCCCGATTCCGGACGCGGCCCCCACCCGGCGTAGGGCGTCCGCCGAGTTGAGGACTCCGTGTGGGCATGCGGAGCCAGATGACCGCGCCACGGAAGTGGGCGGAGCGGCCGGCACCGATAGACAAGGGCTTGTGTCCTGCGTCTCCCGGCCCGTCACAGCCCGCCGCGGAGGGTGTTGACCCGTGCGGCAGCGGCGTCGAAGGCGGTGCCGTCGAGCCGGCCGGATGCCAGGGCTTCGCTCAGCGCGGTCACCGCCTCGTCGCCCTGGGAGACGCTGCGCGATGAGCAGAGCAAGAGGTCCATGCCGGCGGAGGCGGCAAGAACGGCACGCTGCGACGTACTGCCGAAGGACTGGAGGGCACCGGCCTCCAGGGCGTCGGTGATCGTGACGCCGGTGTAGCCGAGCCGGTTGCGCAGCTCACCGACGACGGCCGCGGACAGGCCGGCGGGGCGGTTGGAGTCCAGGGCGGTGTAGACGGCCCAGGACAGCATGACGAGCTTGCTGCCGGCGGCGATGGCATCCCGGTACGGTGCCTCGTCCACGCTGCGGAGGGTCGCCGCGGATGTGGTGAGGGTGACGGAACGGAGATCCGTGTTCTGGCTCGCGGTTGCGGGACCGAGACCGGGGAAGTGCTTGGCGGTGGCGGCGACACCGACGCTTTGCTGAGCGGCGATGAAGGCCGAGCCGCAACTGGCCACGGCTGCGGCGGACTTGCTGTAGGACCGCTCGTACTGGTCTGTGAAGTCGCCGTCCTTGCGATAGACGTCGAGGACCGGCGCGAGGTTGACGTTCATGCCGATTCCCGCGAGGTTCATGCCCGCGCCGCTGCCGGTGAAGTCGGCCCACTGGTGCGGGTCGGCCGAGGCGCCTACGTCCTTGGCGGACATGACGGGCTCACCGGGCAGGCGGCGGATCAGGCCGCCTTCCTGGTCGGTCATCAGGAGCAGTGGTTTCTTCACGGGCGAAGAGGCGTGCGCCGCGTTCATCGACTGGATGACGCTCTCGATCTGGCTCAGGTTCTCGATGTTCTCCCCGAAGAAGATCACACCGGCCGTGCGGCCTTCCTTGATGGCGCTCATCAGGGAGGCGGGTGGTGTGTGTCCGGGGTAGGAGTGGATGACGCACTGCCCGGCGCGCTGCTCAGAGGTCAGGGCGGCGGCGTGGAGGCGTGCGCCCTCGGGAATCCGCGCGGCCGCGTCCGAACTGCCCGCCAGTCCCAGGCCTCCGGCCAGGGCCGCCGTTCCGGCGATCAGGGCGCCGCGCCTGCTGAGGGGAGGTGTCGCACTCATGACTTACTCCTTCGCGAACGGTCGTGGGGCCGGGCCGGACCTCGGCAGGGAATGGGGGCCGGAGCATGGGGGCCGCAGCGGCCGAGGCGGCCGCTCCGGCCCCCGCACTCGCGCGGATGCCACGCGGATGGGTCACCGTGGTCCGGTACCCGACGTCACGGGGTGTTGTTGGCCAGAGCCAGCAGGCGGGAGCGGTCACCACTGAAGCGGTCGCGGTCGACGTTGCCCGAGACGCCGCTCACCGAGCCGGTGGAGCTGTACTGCCAGACCGTCCAGAACGGGAAGCCCGAGGGAATGCTGGGGCTGCCGGCGGAGGTCCAGTGCGCCACCCACAACGGGCTGAGGGCGGACATGCCGTCCCAGCCCCCGGTGCAGGAGTTCCACCAGCTCGGGCTGGTGTAGATCACCACGTCACGGCCCGTGCGGGCCTTGTACGTGTTGTAGAAGTCGAGGACCCACTGCCGCATGTCCGCCTGGGAGTACCCGTAGCAGGTGCCCTCGATGTCCAGCACGCCGGGGAGCGTGAGGTTGTCGCGGGACCAGGCGCCACCGTTGCTCGCGAAGAAGTCCGCCTGCGCTGCGCCACCGGAGACGTCCGGCCGCGCGAAGTGGTACGCGCCCCGGATCACACCGGCGTTGTAGGCGTTCAGGTAGTTGTCGCTGAAGGTCGGGTCCTTGTACGTCAGGCCCTCGGTCGCCTTCATCCAGGCGAACTCGATGCCCGCGCCGCGGACGGAACTCCAGTTGATGCCGCCCTGCCAGCTGGAGACGTCGACACCCTCGGGTTCGCTTTGAGGCCGGCCCCCGCCTGGGCGCCGAGGTGCAGTTGGCGGGTGTCCGGCTTGAAGTCCTTGCTGTCCTGGATGTATCCGACGCCCATGTACCCCTTGCCGTAGGACACGGGATTGTCCGGCACGGGCGTCGACGACGCGGTGCCGGACATCAGACCGACCAGCAGTGCAGCGGTCGTACCGACGACACCGGCCACGGTGAGTCTCTTCTGGACGGACTGGAGGGAAATGCTCCGGGTCGACAAGGCGGCCTCCTGCTTGTGGGGGGATGCGGGTCCGCGACGGTCTACGCGCGTCCAGTTGTCGCGAACACGACACAGTGAGCCACAGGAGTACACGCGTAGTAAATAGTTTCCCGTTTCATTAGTGGTCTAGACCACTTCCCGCCCGGATGAGCTGTGCGAACGGCCGACGGCCGGCAGAAACTTTCTGAACTGACGGGTACCCAGGCGCACTCGGCCGGGTTGCCGTCGGCGATACGCAGGATGCGTCCGGGCCACGCTGGACGGCGTCACTGCCCCGTTGTTCCGAGGGTCTGGCCGGCCGTCGCGAAGCGGTGCTCCGTCGGCTTCAGCACTTCGTAGAGGTGGCCGAAGTACTCCGTTTCCGCCGTTCCTGTGAGCACCGCCAGCAGGAAGGCCAAGCACCCCGTGTCGTGGTGCTCCCACAGCGGACCGCGGCCTTCGTTGTAGAGGACGGTCCACTCGTCGGGGTGCTGACCGGGCCGCGCGAGCCAGTACAGGAACGCCCCCGTGCCCTCCTCGAATGCCCACGGCAGGACCCTCGCCCCCGGTTCCTGCAGGCCGACGGGCTTGTCCTCGAACTCCCACAGGCCGGCCAGGGTCTCGTCCCGCTCCGCAGTCTGCGCCAGCAGGTCGCAGTCGTCGTAGGCGGAGTCGGGAACGAGCAGCCAGATCGTCTCGTCGAAGGTGCCGTCGCCGTATGTCTCAACGAGCCGCTTGTAGTCGTCAGGCAGAGCCAGCCCGAGCGCTCGCTCGACTTGCGCCCAGTCCACCACGGGCGGCGGATCAGCGGGCGGCGGGCAGAGTCGGACAAGCGCATCGAGGGCGATCACGGCACGGACGCTACCGACACCCCAGCCAGTGCCCGTGGGTGGGTCGAGGCCGTAGCCACCGTGGAAGGTTCTGAGCGGGATCGGCCCGCGTTCGTGGTCGGTGAACGACGCGCCGTCGGCGGCCACGACGGCTGCGGTCACCGCCGCCGTCCGCACTTGTGCCTGAGCGCGCTACCCGGCCAGGCTGGTCAAGTAGCGCGCTCAGGGTTCTACGCCGCGTGCATCACGCGGATCCCGGACCATACGACGACGCGGTCCCCGGTCGACGCCTTCGCCCCGGAGGTGGAATTCCCGTAGTACGTCCACCGCCATGTCCCCGACTTGGCGGCCTTTACGGTGGTCCTGAGCGCCCCCGTCGCACTCGACGTCACCTTCTTGACCGTCGCGTACGAGGACGCGCCGTCCGCCTTGAACTGCAGGCTGACCGTCCGGCCCGCGTACCCCTGGTACGTGTGCGTGTCCCAGTTCGCCCGGGTGACCCGGCCCGTCAAGGTGATCGTCTTCCCCTTCACGACGGGCTCCGGCGAGGCGTTGACCGTGACGCGCGTGGCCCGCTGGACCTGCAACGGGATGTTCATGTCGTCGATGTCGTGGGCGCCACCTGCGAGGATCGCGATCTCAGCAGCGGTCCGCCAAGTACCTGCGTCCTCGTTCCCGAAGTCAATGTGCCGCGGGTCGATGTACAGCCACTCCTCGAAGTCGCAGATCCCTTTCGCCCTGTCCACAACCTCGCAGTCACTGCTGATGATGGCGCTCTGGATGGTATCGGTGTTATCAAGCTTCCCCCGGTAAGGGAACACCGTCGGCCCGTACTCGTACTTGAGTGTGGTCGTCATCCGGAAGGTCGCATGCACCTCGACCTCCTCCTGGATTCCGATCACGAGGGGCTTCCCGCCGTTCACCGAGACCCGGGAGAAGGAGACCCCTCCCTCCGCCGCCCCCGCCGGCACCGCCGCCACCCCTGTGAACACGAGCGCCGCTCCACCGGCGAACACCGCTCTCCACATCGTCTTGCCCATTCTCAAGCTCGCCCCTTCCCCTGCAGCCTGGGCCGATACGCGTAGGCGCACCGGCCGGAGGCCTACCCTCTCGGCTGACTGTGGGACAGCAGAGACCTGCACACGGTTGTACGCGGCGCGGCAACGATTCGGTCACCACGGCATGCCCGGTTCGAATTCCCGGGAAGGAGCCGGCGCTCACCTGTCACATCCTCGCGCCGCGATCCGGCCATGCAGTGACGGACGTTGACCGGCACAGCAACAAGCGCGCCGGCCGCCCGCGATGTGGAGGAGACAACGATGGAAGCACGTACACGTTCGATCACGGCGGAGGTCCCGATGGTTCCGCGGATGTCCGAGGACCCCGCGGAACTCGTCCCGGGAGCTGGCGGAGGTGTCGCCGGCGTTGTTCAGGGTCACCGGCAACGCTTCGGTGCCGATCGGGGTAGGCCGACGCGATCAGGACCGGGTGGAGGCAACCGAGGCTCGCACCCCCGCTCGCCGCACCCGCCCGGCCCGCCGCCGCCGCCGCCGCTCAGAACCGCCGAACGCGCGTCGCTGTCACTGTCACCACGCCTGCTGTTCCCGCCTCACCATGACGTGAGCGGCGCCGGCCACCGCAGGACACCATGCCCCGCGGTACAGGAACAGGGCCGACCCCGCCCCGCCGTCAGGATCGGGCCGAGTGGTCGTTGCCGGGCGAGCTCGGGGCGGTCAGGGTGGCCAGGTAGCCGTCCAGCAGCTCGACCTGCCGCTGCGGCGCGAACGCCGCTGGATCGAACAGCGCCTGGACCACCAGGCCGAGAGCGAAGGACTGGGCACCGGCCGCGATGTACGCGGGATCGCCGGGAAGGAGCTCGCCGAGTTCCTGAGCCGCGGCCACCCGGTCGCGCAGCCTGTCACGGCTTCGGGCGTACTTGCGGGCGTAGTCGGCGCTCAGTTCGCCGTCGCAGAGCGCGGCATCCCAGGACGAGACCCAGATCCGGTTGCTGTCGGCGGCCTCAGCGGTCAGCGGCAGGATGTCCATCAGCGTGTGCCTCAGAGCAGTCAGCCCCTTGCCCTCGGGGCGCCGCGGGCGGGCGAGGGTCCGCTGTTCGAGAAGGTCGAGGGCGTACGCGACGAGGGCACGCTTGGTGGGGAAGTAGTGCGTGAGCAGGCCGGTGGACGCGCCGAGCTCGGCAGCTACGGCGCGCAGAGTGAGGCCGGCGAAGCCGCGCGCGGCCATGACCTGCCAGACCGCTTCGGAGACATCGCGGCGACGGGCTTCGTGATCCCCCTTGGTACGTGGCATCCCGCCACGCTACATTGCCATAACACTTGTTATGTAAATGGGGGTCCCATGTTCTCACTCTCGCTGCCCCACGGCGCCCACCCTGGACCGCAGGAGGCGACCGAAGTTGGCCGCCTCGCTCCACTGGAGGTCTGGCACGCCAAGGAGTTCGCGGCTCATCTGGATCGGGCGCGCGAGCACATCCGGCCATGGGTCGGGTCCGGGTTCGTCACCCATGATGTGGACGGGGCGCAGGCCACACTCAAACGGTATGCCCGACGTCAGGCCGACGACGGCGCTCGCCTGTACGGCATCTGGCGGGACGGAGAGCTGGCCGGCGGCGTGATGTTCACGGATTTCAATGCCGCTCTGGGCTCGTGCGAGATCGGGTGCTGGCTGGAACCGTCCGCCGAGGGCCACGGCCTGATCACGCAGGTGTGTGGCGCACTGCTGGACTGGGCGTTCACGTCCCGGGGGCTGCATCGGGCCGAGTGGCATTGCCGGGCCGACAACGACCGCAGCTCCGCAGTGGCCAAACGGCTCGGCATGACACTGGAAGGTGTCCGGCGCGAGGCATGGCCGTACGAAGGCACACGCTACGACAAGCAGCTGTGGGCGGTCCTTGCTCCGGAATGGCGAGCCTCTGGGCGGGCCTCTGGACAGTGAACTGCAACGACTCCGTCCGGCAGGCCCCGAGGATCCCCGGCCCCACCGCCCCACGGCCCCTCCCACGCGCTTACGCAGGCCCTACCGTGCTCACGGCCGCATCGACTGCAGCGTCACCATTCCCAACAACGACTCCTCGGGCCTGACGTCCACCAGCGTCACCGCCGCCCTCCCGGCTCGATGACACCTCACAGCAACTCCTGCATCGCCACGAGCGGCCACCTCGCCCGCACCGTCGGGCGCCTTGGCTCCGGCGCCAGAACCACGCGTACCTCCGTAGCCATCGGCCGGCTCACCCTGACACTGCCCTGCACCGCACTGCCGTACACCGTCACCGCGGAGGGAAGTGGCAGCACCCCGATCGACACCAACCCCACCACCGACACCGCCGCCTGCACGTGCGCCGCCAGTCACCTCACCGGTCATCAACTGCAGCTGATACCGCAAGGCCGCTGCCCCCTCGGCCGCGTATGGGCAGCGGCCTTGCGGTATCAGCCCTCGACCATCACAGGTCCGGTGGGAGGAACGCACGGGCACGTACTTCACCAACTCCACGACCGGGCCGCTCGGCGGCCGCCGACGCGGTGGTGATTGTGTCGCGCGCGGATCCCATGTTGCCGCAGTGCTGCGCATGATGGCCCTCTGTGTCTTGTCCATGACATGCGGCGGGAAATCCTTGCCGCGCTACTCGGCGTCGGCGCATCGTCGCTCTGCGGCACCGATCCGGTGTGCCGCGTCCGGCTGAGCATGCGTCCGAACCTCATGGCGCGTGCCGCTCGAGGAGGACCCTCCCCATGTCAGCATTACGCACCATGAAGCGGCGGATCGCCACGGCGATCGCCACCACGGCCGCGGCGGCGGCGGTCGCCGGCTCCGTCTCGGCACTTCCCGCAGCGGCCGCACCGGCCGAAGGCACCGTGCTGAACGCCAATGCCGCCGACGCCGTACCCGGCAGCTACCTCGTCACACTGCGCAGCGGCGCCGGCTTCAAGGCGACGGCCTCCCAGGGCAGAAGCCTCATATCCCGTTACGGCGGAACGGTGAAGCGGACCTACACCTCGGCCCTGAACGGCTACGCCACCGCCCTCACCGGCGCCGAGGCCAGGCGGCTGGCGGCCGACCCCGCGGTCGCGTCCGTCGAGCAGGACCAGGTCGTCCGCGCGCTCGGTACCCAGGCCAACGCGCCCTGGGCCTGGACCGGATCGACCAGGCAGCTCTTCCGCTGAGCGGGACCTACACCTACCCCGACAGCGGTGGCGGCGGCTCGACCGTCTACGTCCTGGACACGGGTGTGCGCATCACCCACCAGCAGATCGCCGGTCGCGCCTCGTACGGCTACGACTTCGTCGACAACGATGCCACCGCGCAGGACGGCTACGGCCACGGCACCCATGTCGCCACCACCGTCGCCGGGACCACGTACGGCGTCGCCAAGAAGGCCAAGATCGTGGCCGTCCGCGTCCTCGGGAACGACGGCTCCGGCACCACGGCCGGCGTGATCGCGGGCGTGGACTGGATCACCGCCCACCACGTCGCCAACTCCGTCGCCAACGTCTCCCTCGGCGGCGGGTCAGCGCCACGCTCGACAGCGCGGTGGACAAGTCGATCGCCTCCGGCGTGACCTACTCGATCGCCGCGGGCAATTCGGGCGCCCTGGCGTCCAACTCCTCGCCCGCCAGGGTGGCGAACGCGATCACGGTCGGTGCCACCACCCGAACCGACGCGCGGGCCAGCTACTCCAACTACGGTCCCAGGGTTGACGTCTTCGCCCCCGGCTCCGGCATCACGGCGGGCTGGAACACCTCCGACACCGCCACTTACACGGGCGACGGCACCTCCTTCGCCGCTCCGCACGTCTCCGGCGTGGCGGCCCTCTACCTGACGGCCCACCCCGGCGCCTCTCCCGCGACCGTGGCCGCCGCAGTGGTGAACGGCGCGACCAACGGCGTCCTCAGCGGCATCGGTGCGGGCTCACCGAACAAGCTGCTCCGGCTCGTTCCGTAACGGTCCGGCAGCGATCCGCGAGGCGCGCCGCCACCCGAACGGACGACGCCTCGCACCAGCACTGCCCACTCCACCGGGCGGGCCCCGCCGCGCACGACCTGGGCGCGGGGCCCGCCTGCCGCACCTACCACCCCAACCTGGCGAGAAGGGAAGAAAAGTTGTGAGCGCAGTACGGCCCAGAACGCTCAAGACGGTGACCGCGGCAGGCGGCACGTCGGAGACGTACGACCTGGCGGTCGACCCGACGCGATCCACACTGGACACCGCGGTACGGGTGGCGAAGCTCGCCGAGAAGGCCCGGATCGACGCCCTGTTCACCGCCGATCTGCTCAGCTTCCACGCCCAGGGCGCCATCGGATCGCAGGAGCCGCTGGTCTTCGTGTCGGCGCTGAGCCAGGTGACGTCGCAAATCGGGTTGATCGCCACAGTCTCGACGACGTTCCACCACCCGTTCAACCTTGCCCGGCTCTTCGGCACCCTCGACCACGTCAGCAACGGCCGGGCGGCCTGGAACCTGGTGACCTCCTCCCTCGGGGAGGAGAACTTCGGCCCCGGCGAGCTGCCCAGCCCGCAGGAGCGCTACGCCCGGGCAGCGGAGACGCTGGAGGTGGTCAACGCACTGTGGGACAGCTGGGGACCCGGTGCGCTGACGGTCGGGCCGGACGGCCGGGCCGTACTGCACCGCGAGCGCGTGCGTCCGATCCACCACTCGGGCCCCTACTTCACTGTCGCCGGTCCGCTGAACATCCCGCCGCTGCCGCAACGGCGCCCCGTGCAGATCCAGGCAGGGCAGTCCGAGGCGGGCACGGAACTCGGCGCCCGCTACGCCGAGATCGTCTTCACCTCACTCCCCACGCTCGACGTCGCGGTGGACTTCACCCGGAAGATCCGCGACCGGGCCGCGCAGCTGGGGCGGGCCGGCGGTCTGCCCCTGATCTTCAGCTCGTTCCACGCCACGTACGGCGCCACCGAGCAGGAGGCCCAGCGGCTCGTACACGAGAGGCGCGAGGCGATCGACTTCGAACGCGGCCGGACGCAGGTGGCCGACATGCTCGGCGGCGGCGTCGACCTGTCGGAGCTACCGCTCGACTCGAAACTGCCGGAAAGCATGCTGCCCGACGTCACTTCGGTGAACCGCCGCCGCGGCCGGGTGGACATCTTCGCCCGCTACGCGCGACAGGGCTACACGCTGCGCGAGCTCGTCATCGCGGCCCAGGACACGGGCCATTGGGCCGTCGCGGGAACACCCGAGCAGCTGGCCGACGCCGTCGAGGAACGCTTCCGGGCAGGTGTCCTCGACGTGATCTCGCTCAACGGCCTCGCGGACCCGCAGCAGCACGACTTCGCCGTCAACGGCCTGCTCCACGAGCTGCGCCGGCGGAAGATCGTCGCGGAGGACTACACCGGCACCACCTTGCGCGAGAACCTGGGGCTCCAGCTGCCGGCACGTGCCGCCACGCCGGCCCGGCTCTGACGCGCAATGAGCGGACGAGGACGGAGCCGGGACCTGGGGCGGGGGCCGGGTCAGACGGTCGAGCGGAACCCGCTCACCGTCCGGATAGGATGCGGTCCACGAACTGGTCGTGCGGTAGAGGGGTTAGGGGCTGAAGGTGTTCGGGGCAGGAAAAAGGAGGCGGGCTGCCAAAGATCCCGCGGAGCGTGGATCCACGGCGAGCCCGCGCCCTGCCGGTGCCGGCCGAGGCGCAGGCCGACGCACGCATGTTCATGCTGGGCGGCGACACCTTCCGCGCGCTCAAGGTGATCGTGGACGCGACTGGCTACGACCTACGCCAAGCCCGGGACATCGTTTATGCGCTGGCCTACGACATCGAAGTGCCGAGGAAGAGCTGAGCCGAACGACCTCGTGCACGGTAGGCGGTGGGACGTCCCGTCAAGGGCGACCTGTACCGCTACACGTCCACGGGAACCGGGAAGATCAACAAGCGCGTGGAGATCGGCTACGGCTGGAACATCTACGACGACATCTACTGACCTGTTCGTTCAGCATCCTGGCCACGACGCCGAAGGCGCCATGCCCCGCCACTGCGTGGCATGGCGCCTTCGGCGTGCCCCGGAAGTGGCAGTCGGCGAACCGGTCATCTCCATGCTGCCGGTGACGCGTCAAGTCATATGCTGCGGGATGATCAAGCCGATTGAACTCGTCATATTCGACTGCGACGGCGTGCTGGTCGACAGTGAACGCATCGCCGCACGCGTACAGGTCGCCCTTGGAGAGAAGCTGGGCTGGCCGCTCACCGAGGACGAGGTCGTCGACCGGTTCATAGGGCGCTCGCACGCCGACATCCGCGAGCAGGTCGCCGCACGGCTTGGCGAGGAGACAGCCGCGATCTGGTCGGAACAGTTCGAGCAGTTGCACAAGGAGGCCGTGGACGCCGGGCTCACCCCCGTCCCGGGTCTGCCGGAAGCGCTCGACGCGCTCACTCTGCCGATGTGTGTGGCTTCCAGCGGCTCGCACGACAAGATGCGGCACACCCTGGGTCGCACGGGACTCTACGAACGCTTCGCGGGCCACATCTACAGCGCCTCCGAGGTCTCCCGCGGGAAGCCGGCACCTGACCTGTTCCTGCACGCCGCGCGACAGATGGGCGCCGATCCCGCCGCCTGTGTGGTGGTCGAGGACAGCCGGCCCGGCGTCCTTGCCGCCCGAGCCGCCGGCATGCGGGCCTTCGGCTACGCAGGCGGGCTGACCCCGGCGCAACGACTTGAGGGTCCCGACGTCGTCGTCTTCCACGACATGCGTGAACTGCCCGCCCTCATCAAGTAGCACAACTGCGTGAGCCAAAACGGCCCTGGTGATCGTCAACGGACGGGCAACGGCTCACGAGCACGTTCTCTCGGCCAGCAATGCCGGACCGGCGTGCGAGGATTTCGCGTTCCTCCTCCAGTTCATGGGTGTTCCTCGGAGCGGCCGCGAGTTGGGCTTCCACTGCCGACTGCACGGTGGCGGAGCTTCGGCCCGAACCGGCTCCACGGGTCCGCCGGGCTGATCATGCCGACGTGACGACCGCCTGTCCCCCGGGCGTCCTCGCGGCGGCGGAGCAGTTCGCCGGTGGCCGGGTCCGCGGGCAGGAAGTCCTCCAGGTGCAGCTCGGCCACCGGATTCCGGCACGGCTCCAGGGACCTGAGCCCTCACCACGCCGAGCGCGCGCCGGCGCCAGGCCGCGCACCCTCGCCGTAGACTTGGACGGCCACGCACTCCCCCGCCGGACTTGAGGTTGGAGGCCGGGCGCTGACCCGGCTATAGCCAGGGTCCCGCCCCGGGGTTCGCCCTGGCAGGCGGCCGGGCACCCTTGCCGGTATCCGCTGCGCCACGGGCGGATAGTTGGCTACGGATGCCTGAGATGGAGCATCCGGGCAAGGCGGAAGCAATGACGACGTCACTCGGTGCCTTTGTCCTCGGTACGCCCGATCCTCCCGCGCTGGCCGACTCCTATCGGGCACTCCTCGCCTGGGAAGAAGTGGAGCGCAGTCCGGAGTGGGTCCGGCTGAAAGCTCTCGGCCAGGAACGCCCCAGCCTCAGTTTCCAGCTGGAAGCCGATCACGTTCCTCCGACGTGGCCGCAGCGCTCGGGCACGCAGCAGATGCAAGCGCACCTGGACGTACAGGTCGATGACCTGGAAGCGGAGACGGAGCGGGCTTGCGCCCTCGGAGCAACGTTGGAGGAGCACCAGCCCCAGAAGGACGTGAGGGTCCTCCGCGACCCACACGGCCATCCGTTCTGCCTGTTCCTTCCAGGCGCTTAGGGCGTCCTGGTAGGAGTTGCGATCAGCGGCAGGGAAAGGGTGACCGGGCCGGTAGCTCGCCGTCGACCGTGACACCAACCAGGTAGGCGCTCGCTTCCTTCCCCTGGGCGCCAAGGGCGCCAACAGAACGCGCTGACAGCGCCGGACCTCGTTACGCCCGCCTCAGATCGGCCTGCACCAGATCGTGGTCCGAGTACGGAGTGAGATGCACCTCTTGGTCGAGCGGGTCGAAGCCACGCAGAAAGATGTAGTCGAACTTGCTGCGCCAATCGGTGGTCGGCTCGCACGTACCCGCCGCCGAGGGACCGCACTCGGGGTCCGCGTCTGCGGCCAGGCCCCACATCCCGGTGAGTTCGGCGGCGTTCGGCACCGCGTTGAAGTCACCGAGAACTATCGTGCCTTCATGCCCGGCGACCGCCTTCGCCAGTACGCCGGCCTGCTTCACGCGGACTGACTCCTGCCTCCGCTCGGCCAGGTGCGTGTTGAAGACCCGCACGGGCCGGCCGTCCACGACGGTGGTGACGGCCATGTACCCGCGGTCCTCGGAACCGCCTTCGGGTACTCCACGTTCACAAGATTTGTCATCGGAGCGGCCGAGAGAATTGCCTGGCCGAAGCCGCCCGGATCCCAGGGCGCTCCCCCGCAGCGGCTCCAACTCTGCAGGACCGATCCGTACTCGACGTGGTAGATCAGCCCGTACGAGTACTGCAGATGATCCCGGATCTTCTCGACATCGCCCACGCACGCTTCTTGCAGGCCGATGACCTGCGGGGCGTACGTGGCGATCTCCGCCGCTCGGCCGATGTTCTGGCCGCTCCCCTTGCAGGGATTGCAGATGTTCCACGTCATGACCCGGTTAGGCACGACCTCCTTGGGGGCGTCGGCCGGCAGCGGCTTGGCAATGTGGGCACCGTTCGGTGCGCTGGAGCCGGCGAGCAGCACGCAGGCAATGATCAGCGCGCCAGCGAGCCACCGCGCGCCGGTTCCGGTCACCTTCGCCTCCTCTGAGTGGAGACAGACGCCCTCATGTGAGGTCTCCCCGCACGAGGTTATGTGACGGGTCGTATGCGGAACATGAGGATCCTGGACGGCCCTGCTTATGGTGCTCTGACGGGCTGACCCTCCGGGATCCCGGCATCGCCACCATGATCCAGGTACTGCTGGCCGGCCTCCTCTACGCCGGTGACTTCAGGCACGTACTTCAGCGACCCGACGACGAGTGACCGACACCCCAACGCACGCTGAGACGATCAGGAACCCGAAGAGGCCGTCTGTGCGGACGCTCGCGCAGACGGCCTCGGACAACAAGGCCCCACCTACACCTCGCCGGTGGCGAACAGCTCCAGGTGCCCGCACTTGGGGCAACGGAACGCCTCTATCTGTCGCCGAGGCCGGCCCATCCGCTTGGCGCCCCGAAAACCCCCCGCTCCAACGCACCCTCGATCCAGCGCGCGTACCCGCGCGAGTACTCCCCGGCATCCTCGACGAAACCATCCACCAGGCCGACAGTGCCGCAATGCGTGCACGCGTAGCTATTCATCCCGCGAGTGTAGGAAACCGCGCAGCCAGGGCACCCTCACCCCCGGCTTCCGCCGCCCACCCAAGTCCGGACGGGAGGGGACGGGCATGGGCGGGCGGCGGCACCACGAATTGCCCGACCCCAGCCCGGCCCGGCCCGGGCAGGGCCCGGACACGACCGCCACACCCCAGCCACCCGCAGGAGCTCCTCCGCAGCTGAACCCCACGCGCCATCGACAGCCCCGTTTCGTACTGGCTCAGCGCATGCCCCCCTACACCGGCGCAACGTACGCGCACGTCTCGCTGGGCAGCGCCCCCACTCACTCGCGCGCAGCAACGTCCTTCGAGCCGGTCCGGGAGAGTCTCACCGGCGCCAGAACGTGCTCAGCGGGGCAGGAACCCGCAGAGGGAAGGGGACGGGGGTGCAGATTCCCCAGCAGCGTCACAGCGCCGCCCCAGCACGGAGGCACGGCTCAGGGGTCCGACTCAGAAGGCGACCGAACCTCTGCGAGGTGCCCCCGATCTCACCCGATCGGGTCAGCGCTCTCGCCGTCCGCAGCCGGGCGGATCCACCCCGCCCGAGCAGTCCGTCGACCTTCCGACGCACCGCCCCTCGGCCGTCTGTCGCCGTGATGGGTCCTGCGCGCTCAGCCTCGGCATTCAAGTCATCCCGATATGCCCATTTTTGTGAAGTGTCTTAGCCTGCTGACACCTGCTCGGAAAGTTGACAGCCGGCTCCGTCGGCGGAGGGAGCTTCCATGGCTGAGCCACGCAGAATGTCCGGATTGGTCAGCGAATTGTCCGCCGAATTCGCGGGCACGATGATCCTCATCCTTTTCGGGTGCGGTGTCGTGGCCCAAGTGGTGGCGGGCGGTGCGCTGACGGATCCGGCCGGCGGCCTTGGGGACCACGACAGCATCGCATGGGCGTGGGGGCTGGGTGTCACGCTCGGCGTCTACGTGGCCGCGCGGCTGAGCGGGGCCCATCTCAATCCTGCGGTGACTCTCTCGCTGGCCGCGTTCAAGGGGTTCCCGTGGAGCAAGGTGGCTCCGTACGCGGCGGCGCAGACGGCCGGCGCGTTCGTGGCCGCACTCCTGGTCCGATGGAACTACAGCGA
Organism: Streptomyces sp. RKAG290; assembly: GCF_023701695.1. Taxonomy (GTDB): domain Bacteria; phylum Actinomycetota; class Actinomycetes; order Streptomycetales; family Streptomycetaceae; genus Streptomyces. The sequence continues at coordinate 7,769,539 of NZ_JAJOZC010000001.1, read as the reverse complement.
GGCGCTGGCGAAGGCCGACCCCGGCCACACCTTCAAGACGCAGACCGTGTTCTCCACGCTGCCGGCCAACGGCAATCCGGCACTGCCGGTCCATGAGTGGGGCGCGTTCCGGGACCAGGTCATCGGCACCGCCATCCTGCTGTTGCTGATCATGGCCATCACGGACCTGCTGAACACCCCGCCCGGCTCGAACATGGGTCCGTTCATCATCGGCCTGGTCGTGGTCGCGATCGGTATGGCCTGGGGAACCAACGCGGGTTACGCGATCAACCCGGCCCGTGACTTCGGCCCCCGGCTGGCGAGCTTCATCACCGGCTACAACACTGCATGGCGGGACCAGTACGGAAATCTCTACTTCTGGGTACCCATCGTGGGCCCGCTCGTCGGCGGCCTGCTCGGCGCGGGCCTCTACAAGGGCTTCGTCGGTCGGTTCCTGCCGTCCGCCGTTCCCGAACCGCCGGGACGCACCCCGGCACCCACGGACTGACGACACCGGCCGGAGAGGCAGCACATCATGGCGGACTTCATCGGCGCGGTGGACCAGGGGACCACCAGCACCCGATTCATGATCTTCGATCACGGCGGCAACGAGGTCGCCAAGCACCAGCTGGAGCACGAGCAGATCCTGCCTCGCTCCGGTTGGGTGGAACACGACCCCGTGGAGATCTGGGAGCGCACCAACTCGGTGATGCAGAACGCCCTGCGGTACGGCGGTCTGTCGCCGAGCGACCTGGCGGCCATCGGGATCACCAACCAGCGCGAGACGACGGTGGTCTGGGACCCGCGCAACGGGCGGCCCTACTACAACGCCATCGTGTGGCAGGACACCCGTACCGACGCCATCGCGGCGAACCTCGAACGCTCGGGACAGGGCGAGATCATCCGCCGCAAGGCCGGGCTGCCGCCGGCCACCTACTTCTCCGGTGGCAAGATCCAGTGGATCCTGGAGAACGTCGACGGCGTCAGGGAAGCGGCGGAGGCCGGTCACGCCATCTTCGGCAACACCGATGCCTGGTCCTGTGGAACCTCACCGGCGGCCCCGACGGCGGCATCCACGCCACCGACGTGACCAACGCGAGCCGCACCATGCTGATGAACCTGGAAACCCTCGACTGGGACGAGGAACTCCTGGGGTTCTTCAACATCCCCCGGTCGATGCTCCCGAAGATCAACCCCTCCTCGCACCCCGAGGCCTACGGCTCCACCCGCACCTCCCGGCCGCTGCGTGCCGCCATCCCCATCGGCGGTGTTCTGGGCGACCAGCAGGCGGCCACCGTCGGCCAGGTCTGCTTCGCCCCCGGCGAGGCCAAGAACACCTACGGGACCGGCAACTTCCTGCTGCTGAACACCGGCACCGAGCTGGTCCGCTCGCAGCACGGCCTCCTCACCACGGTGGCCTACCAGTTCGGCGACAGCCCCGCGGTCTACGCGCTCGAAGGCTCCATCGCGGTCACCGGATCCGCAGTGCAGTGGCTGCGCGACCAGATGAAGATCATCAAGTCGGCGGGCGAGAGCGAGGAACTGGCCCGCAGCGTCGAGGACAACGGAGGCATGTACTTCGTTCCCGCATTCTCCGGCCTCTTCGCTCCGTACTGGCGCTCCGACGCCCGCGGCGCGATCGTCGGCCTGGCCAGGTACAACAGCAACGCCCACCTGGCACGGGCCACACTGGAAGCCATCTGCTATCAGAGCCGTGACGTCGTCGAAGCCATGGAACAGGACTCGGGCGTCCACCTCGATGTGCTCAAGGTCGACGGCGGGGTCACCGCCAACGATCTCTGCATGCAGATCCAGTCCGACGTCCTCGGCGTCCAGGTCAGCCGCCCCGTCGTCGCGGAGACCACCGCTCTCGGCGCCGCATACGCCGCAGGACTCGCCACCGGATTCTGGCAGAACACCGACGAACTGCGCACCCACTGGCATGAGTCGAAACGATGGTCGCCGCAGTGGACCGACGAACAGCGCACGCAAGGCTACGCAGGCTGGAAGCGGGCCGTGGAACGCACCCTCGACTGGGTAAAGGTCCCCTGACCACACCCCATCTCCCGCCGGACCGCTCACACCACGCCTTACCGCCACCATCTCCGGGCTGTACCGGCGATCACCCCTCGTCGCCCTTCGGCACGGCCCGGGGAGCACGGCACCCTGCACTCCTCTTCCCTTATTCAGCAAGGGTGTTGAAGAATTCATGCATGAACCCGGATGCGAGCGTTCCGACCGCCGACGCGGCGGGTACCTACCTCACAGCGCTCCACGACCGGCTGACGGCCGATGGCTGCACGGTGACCTCGCCGCGCTGGAACGACCGCAGTGTAATAGCCGGGTGCCGCGCCGACCGCAAGGTCCGCTGGTTCGGAACGAAGGCAGAGTTGTTCGTCTTCGCGACCGCCGTCCCCGAGATCGACGCGGCAGCTCTGGCGGACTTCACAGCGTGGGCGATGCGCTTCGCCAAGAGCCTGCGCGGCGGCATACCCGGTGCCCGCAACGCGGCGCTGGTACTTCCGGCCCTGGCAAGTGCGCGCGTCCGACCTGAGGCGGCCAAATGGGCCGCGCAGGACGCCCGGATCCTCGACACGAAGCTGATCAGCCGTCCCCTTACTGTCGAAACCGCCCCGGACGACACTGTCCGGACCACGATGTACCGGGGCGGGGTCGTCTGGGGCGGCATGTTCACGAGTCATGTACTGGAGAAGTCCGGCCTGTACTTTCCCTGATCTGGATCGGTGACTGGGGCAGCAACTCGCGGTGAGCATCCAGCTCCCGCCACGGCTACGTCACCCATGCCGCCTTCCACTACGCCGTCGGCGAGGAGCACAACGCAGGCCAGGACCCGGCGATCAGGCGGAATGTCTCGCCTCCGAGGCCGGCAGCCGCCAGTCGAACGGGAAGAGTTCCATCTCCCAAGAGGAAGTAGCCGCCAACGCAGCCGCGTTCACCGGCGTCCGCAACAGACATCGGTTTCGAACGAGGTGACGCCGCTCTTCAGGAGTCAGCAGCGCGCTGGGGGAATCGACGTCCTCGTTCGCGTCGATGTCCTCGCACCCGTCGGCGTTGAGGAGTTCGCCAGTCTCTGTGCGGTAGTCCAGGCGAAATTCCGTGCGCCACTGCGAGTTGTGGCCCCACCCGTGCGACAAGTCGACCGTGGGCCGGTGACGGCGCACGAAGGTCCAGTAGAGCGGGGACCGGTCGGCCACGCCGCGTTCGGCATGGTGGATCCCGGCTCGAATCCGCACACCTGCACGACTGAAGAGCAACCTTCCCAGCCACAGCCCGGGCCAGACGAGTCCGGTGACGCGGGCGGGTTCGTCGGGGTCTTCAGCCTGTTCGACCTCCACGACCTCGTGGAGAAAGGGGTCGAACGTGCCCGTCTCGTCGAAGGGCGCCAGCCCCAGGTGGGTGAAAATCTGCAGGTACTGCGTCATATCCAAGCCCGGCCATTGATCGAGCGGGTGAAGCCTCCGAGCCCAAGGCGCCTCGTCCGCCGTTGCGGCGGGCGGCTGAAAGGGCAGCAGCAACACGTCGCTGACCCGGCTCAGCGCGTACAGTTCCCAGCTCAGGTCTGCGCGCACGGTGGCGGGCCCGTCGAAGGTCTCGCCGCACAACCGTTCGGCGGCGTCCGCCAGTCTGCCTCGATAGCCGACTTCGGCCCGACTGAGCCAGGGAACCACCACAGCAGCGTAGGGATCGTGGCCCACGTGGTCACGCAAGGACGTGAAGAGCTCCCTGGCGTAGATCGACTGCTGTCCCTGATCCATGGGCGCAGAGTACCGACCGCGACCACGCACGATCGACTGCTCTCTCAGAGCGATCTGTCGACGGCATGATCAACCTGGACTTCGACTGGCAGGGCTGCCTCATCGGCATCGAGGCGTTGGCAGCCAGCTCAATACTGCCCAAGTAGCAGTCGTGCACAACAGGCAACGACCCGCGCGCTCTACCGCAGGTTGAAAAGCGCTCACCGCCGCACCGGGGTGGGCGGCGTCCACTCAGGATGTCGCGGTGCACACCATCGCTCCGCCGCCCGGTGCCGGGTGCGGCAGAGCGGTACGTCGGGGGCTGTTTCAGCCGACGCGGTGGGGAGCAGCGCTTCGCGTCGTCGCCGCTGCGGCCGGATACTTCGATCAGGGCGCGCACAGGGACAAGTAGTAGTCGAGCACGACCGCGGCAGCCTGATCAGCCTCTCGTATGCGGGTGGACGCAGATCTCATCGAGCAATGCCCAAAACCTGTGGATCAGCTCCGGGCGGGACGCGAAGGGCGTACCCTCCCGAATGATCCTGTGATGGTCACCGAGTTGGCGCGCGGGCCGGTAAGCCACGCCCGTGTTCAGCGTAGTGAATGCCGGCGGCACCGCCGAGTCCGGTTCCCTGATCGACGAGATCGTCCGCGAAGGCGCCCGACGGATGCTCGCGTCTTGATCGAGCGCGAGGAGCAGGCCACTGCCACATGATGGACCCACGCTCCCGTCGTGAGTCCGCCGAGCTCAGGAAGCCCCCGCCAGGAAATTCAGAGCCGCCGCCACGTTGGACGACACGTCGATCATCGCGTCCAGCACCAAGCGGTGATCGGTCCACGGGGCGAACTCCTCCCGCAGCCGTTCCACCGAGTCCCACGTCGGTTCCAGGAAGCCCTCGATCCCGCGGGAGCGGCCTTCCAGCCGCTGACGGTGCACTACCGGATCCGAACACACCACCTCGATGAACGCCACCGGGACGCCATGACGACCGCCAGCGACCGCCACTGCTCCCTCGCCGCTTCCACGGCGTTGGCAGCGTCGGCGATCACCGTCTGGCCAAGGGCGAGAACACCGCCGGCCACGGCTTCGGCCACGACATACGCGGCCAGGCCGGTGGGCTGGTTACGCGCCACCCCCGCACGCCACATCGCCGCCTCGATCGGGTCGACAGAGACGACCGGGGCAGCCAGCCTTCGCGCCAACGCCTCGGCAACCGAACTCTTCCCCGCACCGGGCAACCCCGCCATCACGATCAACATAACGACACCCTCGCACCCCCGACCGCTGTCCAGGCCAGAACCGGGCAGGCACCCTCGGCCCGGCTCAGTAGGGTCGGCTCATGACGAATGATGGTGTAGTCGCGGATGAGGCGATCCGGGCAGCGTGGGACTCGTATCGGGTCCTGGAGAAGCGGACCACCCCGAGGAACGCCGGCAGGCTCAGCAGCGGGTCCAGGCTGCGATGGATGCCTGCGGGCGTGAGGAGGTGTCCCGGGGCACGGTCTTCCTGGTGGGCGTGCTGACCGGATTCCTGATGGTTGAGCAGAGTGGTGGGAAGGATCGTATTGACCCGCTCAGTGATCTGATCCCCGCTGTGATCCGTAGGCTCCCTGCCTTCGAGATGGCCGATCCGGCTCAGGTGCCGATGGTCACGGGTGTCCTCATGGCCGCGGCGATGGGTATGGACACTGTGGCGTGGCGCGACCAGTTCGGACAGATCCCTCCGGAGGAAGCCCTGGTGCACAGCTTCGTGCTGTGGCTGCTCGCAGACCTGTTCGACTCCATGGCCGAACGGCACGGAGCCATCGACGAACTGATGCGCAAAACCCTCGACGCCGGCGCCGCTGAACCCAGCTGACGTACCGCTCGCTGGCCATCGGGCGGCTCCTTCCCCGCGGCCAGTCACGCCGGCGGTGTCGAGAGCTCGCTGACCCGCCGCCGCCGGTAAGCGGCCTCGCCTACTCTCGGGACGGCGGGGTGGCATCACGCGCGGCAGCCCGCCACGACGGCGGGGGGAGCGGGGGGGGCGGCAGGGGACGCTGGTCGAAGTGCTCAAGCACGCGCCTTGATCGCTGCTGAATCTGCTGGATAGGTTGGGTGGCATGCCTGACCCCAGAGCCCTCGCCTGGCCACCTGCCCCGATCAAGACCGAGCGGCTCGTACTCCGCGAGTCGGAAGCCCAGGACCGTGCGGCGGTCATTGAGCTCAACGCGGCTCCCGAGGTGGGTACTTACCTCGGCGGTTCCCCGACACGCGCCGAACTCGAACGCGCGGTGCCCGAGTGGCCCGGGCGACGCCCCGGCTTTTTCGTGATCGATCTCGACGGGGCGATGATCGGCACAATCATGCTCGATCCGCACGAAGAGCGTCCGGGACACGTCCGTCCGGACATCGGGAAGACCGAGCTCGGCTACCTGATCCTGCCGCAGGTCTGGGGATACGGGTACGCCGCTGAGGCGTGCGCAGCGGCGCTCGGCTGGTTCGCTGAGGCACTTCCCGGCGAGGCGGTCGTGCTGCGCACCCAGACGGCAAACGAGCGCTCGATGCGCCTCGCGGAGAAGCTGGGGTTCACCGAGGTGGAGCGGTACGAGGACTACGGCGCCGAGCAGTGGTTCGGCGTGTGGACTTCGGTCACGCCGGCCGCATGAGATCGTGCTCGATCACGCGCGTCCCCGGCGCATCGCGCGGTGGTCGGGCCCCGGCGCGGTAAACGAATCGAGTACTCCGGAGCCGTGCACTGGCGTAACCGGTTGCCGCCCTCTTGGACGCCCAGCTATGGGCAGTCTCAGGGGGCCAGCGGGGAGCCCGTTGATCAAACGGACGGTGGGCTCGTTGCTGTCGGGCCATTGACTTCCTCCCCGGCCTAAAGGCCGGGGATTCCCGTCTGCTCCCACCACGCGGGGCGGTGGGCTGCTTCGGGTGGGTTGCTGCTTCGTCGCGCGATGCCGGTACGGGTACCGGGCTTACCTGCGCTCCACGGCCGTTTACGGTCTCCGCCTGTCCGGCGGCGACCTTGCGTCCTTCGGTCCTGATATTGAGTGCGGCGTTGATGTCGCGGTCGTGGACGGTCCCGCAGTTCCCGCAGATCCACTCACGGACGGCCAACGGCTTGGGTCCGTCCTTCACCCCGCAGGCGGAGCAGAGCTGCGAGGACGGGAAGAACCGGTCCACCTTCGCGAAGGTCCGTCCGTACCGGGCGGCCTTGTACTCCAGCACGCTCACGAACGCCGCCCATCCGGCGTCATGCACCGACTTGGCCAGGCGGGTGCGTGCGAGGCCTTTCACCGCGAGGTCCTCGACGTACACCGCTTGGTTCTCGCGGATCAGCGTCGTGGACAGCTTGTGGTGGAAGTCCCTGCGCGCGTCGGCGGTACGGGCATGAGCCCGCGCGACCTTGATCACGGCCTTCTTGCGGTTTGCCGAGCCCTTCGCCTTCCGGCTCAGGCTCCGCTGCGCCTTCCTCAGCTTGCGCTCGGCGCGGCGGAAGAACTTCGGCGCGCTGACCTTCCGTCCGTCGCAGAGCACGGCGAAGTGGGTGAGGCCGAGGTCCAGGCCCACGGCCTGGCCGGTGTCCTCGAACCGGTCCAGGTCCGCGGCCGGGTCGCTCTCCACGACGAACGAGGCGAAGTACCGGCCTGCCGCGTCCTTAGTCACGGTCACCGTGGAGGGCGCCGAGGGCAGCGTGCGCGACCACTTCACCGGGACGTCGCCGATCTTGGGAAGGGACAGCTTTCCGCCTGGCGTGATCCTCCACCGGGCGTTGGCGGTGAGGCGGATCGTCTGCCGGTTGTCGCGCTTGGACTTGAAGCGCGGTGCTCCCATGCGGGGCCGCTTGCCCTTGAGGCCGTCGAAGAAGTTCCTGTACGCGGTGTCCAGGTCGCGGAGCGACTGCTGGAGGATCACCGATGACACCTCGCCGAGCCAGGCGCGGGCCTCGGTCTTCTTCGACGCGGTGAGCATCTTCGACAGCAGGGCCGAGGACACGAACGGCAGCCCCGCCCTGCGGGCGTCCTCGCGGATCCGCAGGGCGTCGTTGTACACCACCCGCACACAGCCGAACGCCTGGGCCGGCGCGATGCGCTGACCCGGCGTCGGGCTGATGCGGAAGTTGTACCGGAGCTGCATATCGTGATCGTACTGCACTTGGTTTATGACTGATATGCAGAATATCCGCACTGGTAGGCACTGTGCTTTCGCCCTTCACGCGCACTTGGTTTTCGTGACGAAGTACCGGCATCGAGTCTTCAACGACGCCCACCTGAAACGGATGGAGGAGATCATGCGGGCGGTGTGCGCCGACTTCGAATGCGAGCTGGTCGAGTTCAACGGCGAGAACAACCATGTCCACCTGCTCGTGAACTTCCCACCCAAGGCCCCCCTGTCCAAGCTGGTCAACTCCCTCAAGGGCGTGTCCTCGCGCAGGCTCCGCCAGGAATACCCGGAACTGGTCCAGCACTACTGGCAGGCGCAGCGCCTGTGGTCCGGCTCGCACTTCGCCGGGTCGATAGGCGGCGCTCCGCTGTCGACCGTCCGTACATCGAGCAGCAGAATCGTCCGCTTTGACCTGCGGGTCAGAGCACTTCTCAGAATCGCTTCACCACCGGGCCAAAGCCCGGTGCACTGCGATTCATCTCCGGTAGCCGTCGCCCTTGCCAAGCGTCATGAGTGCGGCGACAGTCGCGTTGCTGGAGTGGTGGCGGGCGCGACTTGGCGATCACGAGTCCCTCCGGAGAAGTGGTGGATGGGCGCTATCCGGCAGGGGCGCTGTCTCGTGCCGGTGTTCACGACAGCGGCGACGGTCTACGGGGAGGTGGCACCGCTCGCAGGAGCTCCCACAGGGGTCGTGAGCCGCCGGCCCATGCGGCCAGGGTGTGGCGGTCGACGAGGTGCAGGTGCTGGGATCGAGCGAAGTCGGCGGCGGGTTTCGTGAAGCGGCCGTTGGTGACCAGCACGATGACGTCGCCCTTGTGGACGGGGCGTCCGGTGCCGTTGAGAACATGCAGGTCGGGTGTTCCGACGGCGGCTCCCGCGAGGCCGGCGCGGCGGTGTTTGCACTGGATGACCCAGCGACGGCCGAAGGGGTCGGTGGCTTTGACATCGGCTCCGTTGTCGCCGGTGCCGCCGACCTGGACGGCATTCCGGCAGCCGTCACGCCGCATGAGGTCGCGTATCGCGTGCTCGAACTCGCGGTGGTGCAGACCGTCCAGGCGGTCCAGCGGATACCGCAGCGCTGGGGCGTGGGTCTGCCGCTGGAGCCCCTGCCGCACGCGGGGAAGGAACCAGAGGATCGCGCCGGCCACCGCCGTCAGCAGGGTGAGGGGGAGGACCCAGGGATGCGCGGCAAGCCAGTCCGCCAGCCGGGAGAGCAACCACACGAGGACGGCGATGCCCACGAGCATCTCGCCACCGGTGTACGCCTGCTTGCGCTTGCGTGAGCGAGCCGGGCGGCGTCGCCGGGCAGGGCGGCGCGCTTTCATCGTGCGCTCCGGTCCCACGGGATCGGGTACGTCACCGTCGGCCCGGGCCGTGGCCGGGATGGTGTCTTCCGTGCCTCCGGGAATCTGATCGGGTACGAGACCGAGGGCTTGGGCCCCTGCCGGGGCTGCCCCTTACGCAACTCAGGGAACTTCACCGGGTACGCCGCGCTGGCGGCCGGACGCGGCGAGGTGCCCGTTCCGTCAGCCGAACTCGAGGGGTTACCCAATACGACGACCGCCAGCCCCACCGTGACCAGGATCGCCATCTCCCGGCGCCCGCCCGCTGCCCACCGGGAATAGCCCCGCACCTTCGTTCCGTCCCTGCGCACGTACGTTCTCACCCATGGCATGACGAACGTCCCCTCCCCCACCGGCCGCGCCCCCTTGCGCAACCACTCCATCAAAGCAGTCGCCACTGACAAAACGTCATCGGAATATCACTTTCAGTCACGCGGCTTGAAACGGGTAGGTGCGCGTCCGTGGGGCTGGTACGCGCAGGGCAACCCCCCGGGGCGTTCGAGGGCCGCTGTCCGGGACCACTGAGGGATACGGCAGGTGAGTGCGGCTGGGACGTGAATGCGAGAAGCCCAGGGATTCACGGCCCCGGGACTGTCCAGAGCCTGGCTCGGAAGACTTGATGCCCAGCACATGACTCGCACCATCCCCTCCCCCGGCTGACGGCCTCGACAGCAACGCGGAGGACGACGGCGACAACCAGCGCGGCCCGGAGCGGGACGAGACCGACTCCTTCCACCAGCCGGTCCGGCGATTGAGGACGAACAGCTCCCGGCCCGTCCGCCACCCCGTGGCCGACAGCGATTCCCGGGCCACGAAAGCCGGCCGCCGTGCCCGCCGTACCTTCGCGGAAATGGGCGCAGCCCGTGAACGCTGCCACCTGGCTGGTCGACCGACGCGGAGGGCGCTGAGCTCTCGCCAAGAACGCAGAGCAGGAAGCCATGGCTGCCTGCCGTGTTCTCTGGGGCAACCGTGTGACGCCCGGCGAGTGGGGACAGCTCTGCGTCGATCCGCGCCGGAGTACGCGACCAGATCGTGCGCAACACCTGCGGCGCTGTACGTGATGGGACTCGCTCCGCAAACACCTCGCCGACCGCACTAGTGCTGTGAACGCATAGGTTCGCCGGGTTGCCTGATTGAGCGATGGGCAGGGCTGTCGTTCTGTCGCGTGTCAGGATGTCGCCATGCAGGTGCCGGATGCTCTCGTGGTTCTTCAGGTATCGGTTTACGGGGAGCGGAGTGCGCTGGCCGACTTCGTCAGGTCCAGCGGTCCCGTCAGGGATTGGAGCGCTGTCGTCCGAGAGGAAGCTGCCAGACTTCAGAGGTCCCTCGAAGAGTCGGAGCGCACGTTGCAGCAGGCGGTGCGAGGTGCTGCGCGCACGGAAGACCAGGTTCGGGAGTTGCGGCGCGCTCTGAGACGGCGGGTAGGAATCAGCCTCGCGGAGAAGAGTTCAGATCCGGCTGTCTGATCAGGCGGCGAGGGCTGGTCTGCCGCCCCAGCGGATGCCCTTCTCACTGCGGATGCGGGCGCGCTCGCGGCGTTCGGCGGCCAGGACATCACGGTGGCGGGTGTTGGCGTTGCGCCAGCGCAGGTAGGCATGCAGGGCCCGGGTCTGCACCGGGTGGTTGGGGTGGTTCGAGTTGGCGATGGTGAACTGCCGCAGCGGTCCAAAGTGGGCTTCGATGGGATTGGCCCAGGAGGCGTAGGTCGGGGCGAAGCACAGTTCGACCCGGTGGGGCTTCTGCCGTGTGGCTACAGGTGCACGGAGTCGTCATCCTGCCGTGACGATCCGCCTGAACCATATGCCTTGCCGCGTTGCCCCATGCAGGACAGCGCGGCAAGGTAGAGCTGGCTCAGCCGGAAGTGTTTTTGGGCGCGTTGACGCAGTTGACGATGGTCGGCGAAGCCAGTGTCAGCAGCGACGTGCCCGAGTTCGTCACGGAGCAGTTCTGTCCGGACCCGGTGACGGTGTTGTCGTTGGTTCCTCCGTTGTTGTTGACATCGCCCCCGTTGCCCTCGACGTTTCCGTTGCCGTTCCCGCTGTCGCCGTTCCCGTTTCCGTTGCCGTCGCCGTTGTCGCCGTTCCCATTCCCGTTGCCGTCGCCGTTGTCGCCGTTTCCGTTCCCGTTGCCGTCGCCGCCGTCATCGTTGGCTTCGACAGTGACGGTCACCGGCTCGGAGATGGAGCGGGGCAGCGGTCTTCGCCGCCGTAGTGGGCGGTGATGGTGTGCGTGCCCTCGGAGAGGTCGCTGACGGTGAGGGTGGCTGTGCCGTCGTTGACCGGGGCGGTGCCGATCTCTGCACCGTTGCCGTTGGTGAAGGTCACCTCGCCACCAGGCGTGCCGGCGGTGCAGGTCACCTTTGCGGTAAGGGTGACCGGCTCACCGGGGCGGGTCGTGGTCGGTGCGGCGGTCAGGGTCGTGGTGCTCGACGGCCCCTCGGCCACGGCCAGGCTGTGGTAGCTCCCGGTGCCCACGGCGACAGCAGTGGTGCCCTGGGCCAAGTGGACCTCGACCGGGACATTGCTGTTGGTGGTGGTGTCGTCGCCGAGCTGGCCGTAGCGGTTATACCCCAGGCCAGAAGCCCGCCCGTAGAGGTCAGAGCCACGGCGTGGTCATCGCCACTGTCGAGCGCGGTCACGACTGTGCCTTCGGGGAGCAGAACCTCGACCGGTTGGGTCCTGCGTGTGTTGGTGCCGTCGCCCAACTGACCGTAGGTGTTGTCTCCCCAGGCCAGAACGCCGCCCGTGGAGGTCAGCGCGAAACTCTGGAAGCCGCTCCCGGCAGCGAGCGAGGTGACTGTGACGTCGGAGGGGATGTGTGTCTCGACCGGCAGCCTGCGGGTGGTGGTAGTGCCGTCGCCCAACTGCCCCTCGGCGTTGTATCCCCAGGCCAGGACCTCTCCGGTGGAGGTGAGCGCCAGGCTGTGATCGTCGCCTGCGGCGATCCGGGTGACGGTGCCGCTGGCGGCGGGGATTTGCGTCTCGATCGGGACGTTGTGGGCGGTGCTGGTGTTGTCGCCGAGCTGGCCCAAGTCGTTGTCCCCCCAGGCCAGGACATCGCCGGTGGACGTCACCGCGAGGGCGTGACCGGCTCCGGCACTGATCGCCGTGGCCGTGGTGCCCTGGGGCAGGTCGACCTCGACCGGCACATCGCTGTCGATGCCGGTGGTGCCGTTGCCCAATTGACCCCACTCGTTGTAACCCCAGGTCAGGACGTTTCCCGTGGAGGTCAGAGCCAGGACGAAGTCGTCGCCGCTGTCGATCGCCGTGACCGTGACGCCTGCGGGCAGGTGCACCTCGACCGGCACAGTGCTGTTGGCGAACGTCCCGTCGCCCAACTGCCCCTCGGTGTTCTGTCCCCACGCCAGGACCTTGCCCGTTGAGGTCAGGGCCACGGAATGGCCGTAGCCCCCGGACACCGCCGTGACGCGGGTGCCTTGCGGCAGCGAGGCCGGGATGGGCACCGTACTGCCCGGCGTGGTACTGGGAGCGGTAGTCCCGTTGCCCAACTGCCCAAAGGTGTTACGGCCCCACGCCAGGACCTCACTGCCCCCAGCCGTTTGTGCTGCGGCCAGAGGCGCGGTCAGAGCGGACAGGCTGAGCGCGAGCACCAAGGTCGCAATGCGCGCGCGTGCCCGGTCTCGCGGTCGTCGTGATCTCGGAAGAAGAGTGTCTTTCACAACGCCCGTCGTACACGTCCTTGATGGACGACAGCAGGTGACACAGCGAGTCCCCCCTCGAAATGACGCAGGCCATGCGCCATCTGATGCGCAGCCGAAGCGACTTATCGTACCGAACCGCTCTCGACTGCTGATCAGTCTTATTAGTGCACGGACACACCTTCCAACCCGGTGGACCTATGCGGTCACAGCACTAGCTAGGGTCTGCCCCACCCTGTTCAGGGGCTCGTCGGAGTGCCTGAGTCCGGCGCCGCATGATCGGCTGTCCGCACGGGATTCGCGTGACGGAGGGTGGGACAAGTGAGAGTCAGGCTCGGGTACTTGGCATGGATCGTGGGCGTGGTGCAGTTCTTCGTCGTCCAGGCGCTCGCCGAGTCGGCTTGGGCGAGACCATATAGCTGGGCGCGGAACAACATCAGCGACTTGGGTAACGCTCAGTGCGCTCTCCAGTCCGATCCTGAACCGCGGTACATCTGTTCTCCCAGCCACGACCTGATGAACGTGTCGTTCGTTGCCCTGGGAGTACTGCTCATTGTTGGCGCCGCCCTGACCGGAGGTGTCCTGTGGCGCAGGGGACGGGCCGCTGCCGTGGCCCGTCTGCTGCTCGCCGGTGCCGGCGTGGGATTCGTGTTGGCGGGGCTGGCTCCTGCGGACGTCAACGAGGACCAGCATGTCTTGGGCGCCCTCCTCATCATGGCAGCGGGCAACATCGGTCTCGTCCTGGCGGGGTCCGGTCTGGCCGAACACGTTCCGGCGCCCTTGCGGTGGGGCTCCAGCCTGCTGGGAGTCACAGCGATTACGGCTTTCGGGCTCTTCCTTTCCCACCACTACCTCGCACTGGGGATGGGAGGCATGGAACGCGTCGCCGCTTTCCCTCTCCTGTTGTGGGCGATGGCTGTCGGCATTCGTGGCCTCAGCCATCGGGCAGGTCGCACGCAAGAGGCACTGCCGAAAGAGCGCCCCGGACTCGCTGGTTGAGGGCCACGGTCGGATCCCGTTCGCCGCTCACGCGGCAGCGAGGTCCGACCGGGACTCCCCCGGCTCGGAGGTGAGCTCGACCTGTTGCTGCTCCAGCCTGGTCAGCCTCCGCTGGAGTTCGTCGAGGTCCGTCGGAGCTCCGAGCTCGGGCTCCTGCCACGCCCACGCTCCCGGCGCCTGTGACGGTCACTCCTCCGGCTGCCGGATACGTGGCGGCCAGGCCGTCCGGGTGCGGGCGGACCTGGCAGGTGTTGCGGGCCTGCCTGGGTGTTGGCGAGGCGAATTGAAGCCAGGCACGGATCGCCGGCGAGCTGCCGACCGGATCCTGGGTTGCCGGTTCGAGTTCGTGCGGCATGGACCATGAAAAACACGGGCCAAGGCCCAACGGTGACGGACTCGCCCTTATTCGCTGCTCGCTGGCTCAGCATGGACGACTCCGGGAGTTGCACCGGGGCCGGAAAAGATCTTCTCTACGCTTCAGTGCATGGTTCTGGCGGCCCTGACGTCCGGGTCAGTGTCGGCGGTGGGGAGGGGACGGTGTCCTTCGTCCCAGTGGTTCGACCAGGAACAGAGTCCGCACGCATAGCGTCCGTCGAGTCCGTGGACTTCGGCTTCGCAACCTCGGCACCGCGTGGTGGTGATCTCCGGGATGGTGAAGGCGGGGGTGGTGGAGAACCAGCCGCATTGGTTGGCGCAGATCCAGGAGCCGTCGGAGCCCTGGCTTGCTGCTGCGCCGCAGTTTCCGCACTGCATCGTGCCTCCCGTGGTTAGCCTCGCTGACGGGGGCGGCGAGGCCGGTCCCAGTGTGTCAGGGGCCGGTCGTGGTGGGGCGTGTTTCGGGCAGGGGTGAGGTTGCGGGGGTCGACGCGCCGTTCCGCATCTAATGTTCGAACGCACCCTGTCCCACCACTTCAAGACACTCCGGGATGCTGGAGTGATTGCCACTCACCGCGAGAGCACCGCCGCCCTCAACGTCCTCCAAGAAGACGAGCTCGACCAAGAAGAGGAGCTCGACACGGCCGCCCCGGCCTGCTCGACACCATCCTGCCCCGGCGAGGCTGAACAGCAGGACCGGCCTTCAAGGTCATCGGTATCTCCCGCCTCGCGGTCAACCGTCAACAACGCCCCGACCCGCAACACCCAGGCAGCTTCGTCTGGATCTGCGAGAGCATGATGTACACGGCATGAAAGCTGGTCGAAAGCCGTGACAGCCGCACCGTCAGGTACCGATCATGAGAGCCATGACAGGAGCGTCGGAACCCGACTCGGTAGCCGCCGTGCGCGACTACTACGAGCAGTCAGCGAAGCGTGAGGCCGAGAGGCTGAGCCGGCCGGCAGACGGCGCCATCGAGCAGGAGTTGCATGCGCGGGCGCTTGAGGAGCACTTGCCTCCTGCCCCGCGAGGATTCTCGACAACGGCGGGGGCCCCGGCACATGGACCCTATGGCTCGCGGAGCGCGGTTACCGGGTGACACTCACCGATCTGTCGCCGGCCCTGCTGGGTCTCGCCCGTGATCGCATTGCGCGGGCTCGCCAGCAGCATGCTGCGAATGTGGAGGCAGTTACAGAGGCCGACGCGCGTGACCTGAGCGCTTTCGCGGATGATGCGTTCGACGCCCTACTCTGCCTGGGGCCCTTCTACCATCTGCCCACCAGCGCCGACCGTCGCCGGGCTTTACGAGAAGCTCATCGAGTCTTGAGACCCGGTGGTCTGCTGATCGCGAGCGTGATGCCGCCGTACATGCGACTGGTCTCCACCGTCCTGGAGCAGGGGACTGCGGCCTTCACGACAGGTACGGTCGACCGCATCCTGAACGAAGGTCGCTACGACGACCCCCGGCGTGGACGCTTCACCGGCGGGTACCTCATCCGTCCCGACGAAGTGACACCGCTCTTCGACGAGCACGGCTTTCGTGTGCGGCGTGTGCTCGCATCCCAAGGGATCCTGGCCTGGGCCCAACCCGAAGTCGCCGCTCTGGCCGAACGAGACCCTGACGCCTATCAGCGACTACTCGATGTCGCCTACGCGACTGCAGGCGATCCATCCGTTCACGGCATGGCCGGACACCTGCTCGTCATCGCCGAACGGCCAGTGGCACAAGCTGAGTAGCCGTACGCCAATGGGCTGACCAGAGGACGCCGCCTGCCATGTGGAGTCCGGCCGGACAGACGGTTGCGATCCTCTCGCAGCGACTGGTGATACCTCGCCACCGCTTCAAGTCATCGGTGCACCGCTCAACGGCGGTGCGCTGCTTGCAGGTATCGCATTTGAGGCCCCGCATAGTCCTGGCGTGGTCCTGCGCAGTTGAGTGCGTCGAGGTCGGCCGCCTGGGCGATGCCGTCGCCTTGCAGGATGCGCTCGACGAGGTACGAGCCGACGAACCCGGCTCCCCCAGCGATGAGCACTGCGGCCCATGGGGTGCCTCCGACGGAAGTCCGGCAGCGTAGACGGCCGGGGGCCATCCGTCTACGAGATGACCGTCCCGGCCCGCATACATTCCCGGGATGGGAGGTCGGGCCCATCCCGATCGTGGCCACACCCCGCGAGGCGCTCTGCTTGCCGGTCGGGATCCCGGGCGACGCCACCGGCCTGCCGGTCTGCGGCGAAGGGCCTGCCGGCGGTCTCGGAGCCCGGCGTCAGGGCTACCGGGTGGCGGGGGCGGTGTGCCGGTCTTCCTGCCGGGGCGGCGGTGCCGGTCCGCAGCGGCGCGGATCTCCTCGGTGGCCGCCCGGTAGGCGGGGGCCGATCGGGAGAAGTAGTCGAAGAGGAGTGCGCGCTGCTCGGGGGTGTAGTGGTCAAGGACCTCGGCGATGCGCCGGCGAGCGGGGGCGAGCACCTCCTCGATGTCCGGGAAGGCACCGGCTGTTGCTTCGACCATGACGCGTCGCCGGTCGGCCGGGTCGGTGGTGCGGCGGACATATCCGGCGCGTTCGAGCCGGTCGATCAGGCGCGTGGTGGCGCCGGTGGTCAGGCCGGTGCGGGCTGACAGGTCACCTGAGGTGATGCGGCCCGCGAGGGTGATCACGCTCAGCGCGTACCACTCGGTGGTCTGCAGCCCTGCGGCTTCCGCGCCGGCCAGTGCGTGCAGCCCCACCGCGTCGATGTACTGCCGGAAGATCACGTGCGGTTCGGCGGGCTCCGGGCTTGCCATTGGTCGCGATACCCCTTAACGTTTTATCTGCACGCATGCAGATAATGCTTTCAAGCAGATACTGCTTCATTGTAGTCACCTGGAGGCGTGATGACCACACAGCCGGATGCGACCGCGGTCAGGGCGGTGATCGCCTCGCTGATCGACGCCTGGGGGCGTCATGACGCGGAGGCGTACGGCGCGCGGTTCACCGCGGATGCCACGTACATCACCTTCGTCGGCACCTACTACCGGGGCCGCGCCGACATCGTGGAGAGCCACCGCACGCTGTTCGCGAAGTACCTCAAGGGGAGCCGGCTCGCCGACGAGGTTCTGGAGGTCCGCTTCTACGGGCCGGACACGGCCGTGGTCACCAGCCGAGGCGACACCTACAAGGGCCGCCGGCCGAAGCGCCTCTCCAAGATCCAGACCTACACCGTGGTACGCGAGGCGGACGGGCAATGGCGTGTCGCCGCCTTCCACAACACCAAACGCAAGCCGCTGCTGGAGGCGATCTCCTTCAAGACGGCCCCCGGCCTGGTACCCGCCGCCCAGCGATGACACAGCACCTCGACCCACCCCACCTGAAGAAGCGGCGCCGACCGCGGAAAGCCTGAGCGACCCCATGACGACCGACCAAAGACCCGCGCCTACGACCACAGCCGACTTGCCCTCCGCGCAGCCGCCCCTCCCCCGGCCCCGCCGGCGCCGCCTCAAGCGCGTGCTGGGCATCTCGGCACTGACCCTCGCTCTGATAGGCGGTGGCGGGTACCTATGGCTCGACGCCACTTCCGATGTCCATCGCACCGGGGCCCCCTGCACCGACATCCCACCGGCCGCCGCCGCCACGCAGACGCAGACGGCAGCGGAGAAGGACCACGCCTCGATCTGCGGGGCGCTGGCTTCCCTGACCGCCGCCTGGGACCGGAACGACGCCGACGCCTACGGTCGTCACTTCACGGAGAACGCCACCTACACCACCTTCGTCGGCACCCACTACGAGGGCAGGAAGGACATCACGGTTGCCCACCAGGCCCTGTTCGACGGTTTCCTCGAGGGCAGCAAGCTGGCCGACTCCTACCTCGGCATCCGCTTCCTCTCCCCAGAAACCGCTGTGGTCACCAGCCGAGGCGACACCTACACCGGGGACAAGCCGGACGACTTGTCCAAGGTCCAGACGTACACCCTCGTACGTGAGACCGACGGGCAGTGGCGTATCGCCGCCTTCCACAACACCCAGCGCCAGTCCGTGATGGAGCGAATCTCGTTCATCTTCTCCCCCGACACCAAGCCGCAGGCCGAGCAATGAACGGCCCCGCGCTGCCCAGGGCTTTGGTGACCGGCGGAAGCGAGGGCATCGGGCGGGCCTTCGCCCGCCGGCTCGCCGCAGCCGGCTACACAGTCACCGTAGTGGCCCGCAACGAGGTACGTCTGAACGCACTCCTGGACGAACTTGGCCCCGGCCACCACGCACTCACTGCGGACCTGGCCGCGGAGGCGGGTCTGCGGCGCGTCGTGCACGAGCTGGCGGTGAACCGCTTCGACCTGCTGGTCAACAACGCAGGCACAGCTGCCCCCGGCCCCTTCGCCGACGTCCCGCTGGAGGCCGCAACCTCCGTGATGCGACTGAACTGCGACGCACTGACCACCCTGACCCACGCCTTCCTCTCCGGGGCGCGGGCGGGTGATTCGCTGGTGAACGTGTCCTCGACCCTGGCCTTCGCCCCCATGCCGAACCTGAGCGTTTACAGCGCGACCAAGGCGTTCGTGACCTCACTCTCGGAGTCGCTGTGGTTCGAGCAGAAGAAGCGGGGTGTGTACGTGATGGGGCTCTGCCCCGGCATGACCGCCACGAGGTCCCAGCCGCACACCGGCGAAGGCGCCCCCGCCGGCCTGGTGCAAACCCCCGAACAGGTCGTGACGGTGGCCTTGGCCGCCCTTCGCCGCCGCCGGCGGCCCACCGTCATCTGCGGAAAGAAGAACGCGCTCTTCACCGCGGCAACGCGCGCCCTGCCACGCAGAACGCTCCTGGCCCTGCTCGGCGGCGGACGCACCTCCAGCCCTCAAGCCTGCGTGCCGAACGGGGAACCAACATGACAAACCCCAAGAAGCACCCGAGTAACGGCCCCTGCCACCGGCGACCCGGCCCCGAAGCGCCGAGCCCTCTGTCCGCGGCCACTTCACACTCCCCGGAACAGCCAGTTCGCCAGGGAGAATTGGCTTGCCGAGTTGCCGGGGACACTTCAGGGTTGTGGGCGTGACGACGTTGCCTGACGAGAGCATCAACCCATTCCGTATCGACATCCACCAGGCCGAGCTGGAGGATCTCCATGAGCGCCTCGACCGCACTCGCTGGCCGGACGAACTACCCGGAGCGGGTTGGACCTACGGCATTCCGCGGGACTACCTCAAGGAGCTCGTGAGGTACTGGCGGCACGAGTACGACTGGCGTGCGGCGGAAGCCCGGTTGAACCAGTGGCCGCAGTTCACCACCACGATCGACGGGGCGAATGTTCACTTCGCCCATATCCGTTCGCCGGAGCCGGATGCGACGCCGTTGATCATGACGCACGGCTGGCCGGGTTCGATCGTGGAGTTCACCGAGATCGCCGGCCCGCTCACCGACCCGCGAGCCCACGGCGGTGACCCTGCCGACGCATTCCACCTGGTGCTGCCGAGCATTCCGGGGTTCGGACTGTCAGGGCCCACAACGGACAGAGGCTGGGAGTTCAAGCGGGTCGCCGCCGCGTTGGCCGTGCTGATGGAGCGCCTCGGTTACGAGCGGTACGGAGTGCAGGGTGGCGACTGGGGGGCGGGCATCTCCCGCGAACTCGGCCGCATCCGGCCCAACCAGGTCATCGGTGTACACCTGAACCTGCTGCCGAGCTCAGGCGCGACACAGGAGCCCAGTGCGGACGAACTGAACGCATTGGACCCTGCCGAGCGTCGGCGCACCCTCGCCTCCTGGGAACGCATGCGGAATTGGAGCCGTGACCGCCAGGGCTACGCCGACATCCAGTCCACCCGGCCACAGACCCTGGCCTACGGCCTCACCGACTCACCTGTGGGCCAACTGGCTTGGATCGTCGAGAAGTTCAAAGAGTGGACCGACTCGCAAGACCTTCCGGAAGATGCCGTCGACCGCGACCAGATGCTCACCAACGTGATGCTGTACTGGCTGACCGGAACGGCCGGATCGTCCGGCCGCATCTACTACGAGCGCGCGCATGCCGACTACTCGGCGCCGTATCCCGAGCCCTCGACGACGCCCACCGCGCTGGCGGACTTCCCGGAGGACAACTTCATCCCTCTCCGGCACATCGCGGAGCGGACGAACAACATCGTGCAATGGACGAGTTACGACCGGGGCGGCCACTTCGCGGCCATGGAGCAGCCCGACCTGCTGGTAGGCGACGTGAGGGCGTTCTTCCGAACCTTGCGTGACCTCCGACGGCGCGGCCACGGGTAGCTACGGGAATCCAGAGTCGTCGTCAGGCACCAGGGCACCTCTCGTTACCAAGGAAGGGAACCTGCTTCAGTTTGTTGCCGCGGTTCGGATTCCTGGAGCGCCGGCGCGCACACTTCCCGTCGGTGCCGACCTCCGACTCCGCTTCTTCAGCTGGTCCGCGAGCAGGGTACGCGGAGACCGCCGGACTGGGCCACAGCGACCAGGACAGTGTTGTACTCCTGGAGGCTGCGGCATCCTCGGCCCGAAGGGCATCTGACGACGCACTCTCTCGATGCTGGCGGGCACACGCCGCTGCACAGGGGCGACAGGGGCGACGCTGATCCGGCGCCGCAGCGCACATGGCCACCTTGTGAATGCCTGCGACGGATCATGTGTGGAGTCGCACCGTGTGACGCAGGCCATCGCATACAGCCGTACTGACCGGGAAGGCGCTGCCTCGGTCTGTGCCGCTGGGGTGGTGCGGGCCCTGTCAAGGCACGGACAACCCGGGTGCGCTTCTGCCCGGGCGCACCAGAAAGTGGAACCACCCGTGAGTGAAATTGCCGTCGACACGGCGCAGGATGCAGCACACCAAGAGGCGACAGGGACGCCCGCAGACGCGGGCGACGCCGATTACAGCAAGGGCCTCAAAGCCCGACACGTGAACATGATCGCCATCGGCGGTGCGATCGGCACCGGCCTCTTCCTGGGCGCCGGAGGACGCCTGCGCGACGCCGGTCCGGCGCTCGCGATCGCCTACCTCGTCTGCGGCGTCTTCGCCTTCTTCGTCGTCCGGGCACTCGGCGAGCTCGTGCTCCACCGGCCCTCTTCAGGCTCCTTCGTTTCGTACGCGCGCGAGTTTCTCGGGGAGAAGGGAGCCTACGTCGCTGGGTGGATGTACTTCCTGAACTGGTCGACGACCGGTATCGCCGACATCACCGCGATCGCGCTGTACACCCATTACTGGAGCCTGTTCACGAGCATCCCGCAATGGGTGCTCGCCCTTGCCGCCCTCGCGGTGGTGCTGGCCGTGAACCTCATCTCGGTGAAGGTCTTCGGCGAGATGGAGTTCTGGTTCTCCATCATCAAGGTCGCCACACTCGTCGGCTTCATGCTCATCGGCATCTTCCTCCTGGCCACTCGGCACGATGTGGGCGGCCACACACCAGGCGTGAGCATGATCACCGACCATGGCGGGATCCTCCCGCACGGCGTGATGCCCGTGGTCCTCGTCATGCAGGGCGTGATCTTCGCGTACGCGGCTCTGGAGCTGGTCGGCGTCGCCGCCGGTGAGACCGCCGAGCCGGAGAAGGTCGTGCCGCGAGCGGTGAACTCGATCATGTGGCGGGTCGCGCTGTTCTACGTCGGTTCGGTCCTCCTGCTGGCCCTGCTGCTCCCCGGCTCGCTCTACTCGGGGGACGAGAGCCCGTTCGTCACCGTCCTGTCCAAGGTCGGGGTCCCGGCGGCCGACGACGTCATGAACCTGGTCGTACTCACCGCGGCGATGTCGTCGCTGAACTCCGGCCTGTACTCCACCGGGCGCATCCTCCGGTCCATGGCGATGGCGGGTTCCGCACCCCGGTTCACCCGCGTGATGAGCCGCAGCCAGGTCCCCTACGGCGGCATCCTGCTGACCTGCGCCGTCTGCGTGCTCGGCGTCGGCCTGAACTACCTGGTTCCGGGCAAAGCATTTGAAATCGTACTGAACGTCGCCTCTCTGGGCGTCATCAGCACGTGGGTGATCATCATGCTCTGTCACCTCGTCTTCGTCCGCCGCGCCCGCGCCGGTCTGGTCGCCCGTCCACACTTCCGCCTGCCTTGGAGCCCGGTCACGGAGATCGTCACGATCGTCTTCCTGACGGGCGTGCTGTGCATGATGGGCAACGACCCGGACATCGGGCGCAAGACCCTGCTGCTCGTGCCGGTGATCGCCGTCATGCTGGTCGCCGGCTGGTTCGGCGTCCGCCGCAGGGTGGCGCAGAACTCCGAAACGGAGAGCTCCCCGCTGGTCAAGTAACAGACCGGGGCCGGGTACGCATACGGGCTCGATGCCGTTCTACAGGACCGAAGGGCGCCTGGCTTAAGCGCTCCCAGGCCAGGCGCCCAGTTCATCGTCTCCCAGCCCCATGCCGATCGAGGCGTCCGATCATTGTCGGCTTGCTCGTCGGCGCCTGGGTGCTCACGACCACCGGTGGTGCGCTTGTGGCGATCGGCGCTGCCCTGTGGCTCCTCGGCACCAGCGAGCGCAAGGTCGGTGGGCGTAAGCACTACTTCTAGGAGCTTCCAGGAACCCCGATCCGGTAAGAGCCTGCGGGCAAGCAGGCACTTCTCTCTGAGGGCAGGTGTCTCCCTGCTCGCCATCAGGCCGGAACAGTAGGACCGGGGGACGACATGAAGGCGCCGTATCGGCCCTGGTTCGGCACTGGCTGAGCGCTCTGAAGGGTGTCCGGCCTGAAGTGCCCAAGATCGGACGCCCTTGCTTCACGTTCGGTACCGGTTTCGCCTCCACCCGAGGTCCCTGCCGCGGCAAGTCGCACAGCCACTCCGCAGCTCGTCCATCAGCAGCAGCCCCGGCTCGTTGAGAAGTGCGCCGGCCACGTCGGCTACGAGCCTTCTGGGACCTGATAAACGACGAGCAACGGAGCTTCCACAACGGATCGTGACGGCTACCGGGACCCGAGTCGTCGCTGAACCCCTGGCCTGACCGCATCGTGCGTCTCCCCGTGAGGTCAGGGAGTCGAAGAGGTCCTCCCAGAGTGCGACGGCCCCGAGATCACTTACCGCCGGACGTCGTGATTCAGCAAGCTCGTCCCCCGTTGCCTTCGCGCTGGACAAGTGCCTCTTCGTCGGAATGCAGGATCAGGTGGAGCCACGTTTCACGTTTTCGGAATCCCAGTACGAGCGACCATGTTCGGGGCATCAATCGGTACGGCCAGAGGCAACAAGATCAAAAGTCCTCTTCGGGACCCACGTGTCGAAAGACAGTCTCGTGTTCGCCTGCGGTGACAAGCCCATCGATGACCTTGACCATCGACGCCACACCCGCGTCACGGACGATGAGGCCGTCCCAGCACCACCAGTAGTCGCCTTCTGGTTGGCCTGCCTGCTGTTGACGGTCCATGATTCGGTGCACCTCGTCGAGAGTGAACACGGTGCCGGACCAGCGATCGCCGTCATCACGGATGACCCACATGTCCACATTGCAGACCTCATCAAGGTCTTCTCCCGCGCCGGGCACGAAGCAGATCTCGTATCCGTCACGCCTGACTCGGTAAAAAGGGCCGTCCCACATGCTCGCTCCGTAGCGCTCTGTCGCACGCCGCCTTCATGAACCAAGCCGGACGGCCCATCAGTACAGCATGCTCCATCTGAAGGGCGGAGCAGACACGGCAAGTGAAAGAACAACTTAGTTGATGCCCCCGATTCCGGGATCGATCCTGGTTGGCGGGGTCGCCTTTGCATCTTCGTGATCGCCGAGAGCGCCTCCCCGCTGATCGATAACCGGAGGCCAGAAGTGCGACGGCAACTTGAGCGCGCAAGGGAAAGCTGACCGGCTTGGCAACGACGATCACGCCGTGTGGTCGGCCACTGTCAGGGCCGGATCGCGTACATGAGATTGGTCCCGCGCGGTGAGTGGTGTACGGCCACGTTCTGTATGGATTCGGGCCCGGAGATGTACAGCGACGTGAGCAAGAGGCGGAGAAGAACGCTGACAAGACCGTCCTGCGCACGGTGGACCTCGATCTCCACGTCATGCGGTCTCTTCGCGACGACTCCCAGAACGAGGACGAGTTCGCCGAACGCCCTGCGCGGTAGCGTCCAGAGATGGATCCCTCTGAGGTGCTGTTCTCTGCCCGCAAGTACGACGGAAGCCTGCACTGGCACTGCACCATGTTTCGCCTCGGCGAGGACGACCACGGTGTCTGGCTCGGCATGCCGGCCGGCACAGTCCACAGCAAGGGCGACGCGGGGCCCGTGTACGAATCGAAAGAGGCCCGGGTCAAGCTCATCCCCCGCGATGCCTGGTGGACTGCGTTGTTCCTGGACGATCCGCAGCGGTTGGACACGTACTGCGACGTCACCACTCCGTCTCGATGGCCGAACCCCGGCGAGGTCACCATGGTCGACCTGGACCTCGATGTCTGCCGTGTACGTGCAGGGGGCGACATCTTCGTCGACGACCAGGACGAATTCGCCGAGCACCAAGTCCGCTACTCCTACCCGCCCGATGTCATCGCGCAGGCGGCCGCATCTGCCGAATGGCTTCAGTCAGCGCTACGCACGGGTGCAGAGCCTTTCAACAGCCACTTCCGTTCCTGGCTGAGGGCTGTCACGTAAGAGTGTGTCGGTCGAGCGAGAGTTGATGCCTGCTGGGGCCTGTACGGTCGATGGCTTCCAGACAGCAGGGCCTCCTCGCTAACGTCGTGACATCGATGCGAGGAGGCCGGCGTGCTGATGGGTGTGCTTGTCGGAGAGAGTCTTCGAACCGGGGGCGAGGTGAACGGTGTGCCGTTGCAGGTCACGAGGGTGCGGCGTGTCGAGGTGCCCGACGCAGCGGCCGGGCAGTCGGGGCAGTGGACCCTGCTGGACTTCCAGGCTCCTCCAAAGACTACGGATCGCTGGAGGCGGGCGAGATCATCTCGGCACACCGCCGCGCAAACGCGGCAGAGGCGCAGGGGTGGACGCCCTGCATCGTCAGCTGCCTGGTTGGCTGCCCGCGGCCTGCCGGCCAGCCAACCCGAACGCAGCGGCGATTCCCCGAACCAGGGGCCCCGCCGCCTCAGTTTGTGTAGATCTCCGCGCGGTCCACACTGACGTACGAGCCGGTCGACTGGGCGTTGTGCTCGCCGGTGACCCGGACGCGCAGCGTGTGCCGACCGTTCGACAACCGGGGGCTGAGGTACTGGCGTGTCTCGCCGGTGCGGATGGCGCCGTGGAAGTCGACGCGTTGTTCGGGGCCGCCGTCGATGCTGAGGGCAGCGATGCCGTTGCCGGTGTCTCTCACGGACAACAGGGCGATGCGCGTCCCGGTGAAGGTGAGGACGGCGGTGTTGCCCGCCTGGTCGCTCCAGTGGTCGTCGCCCCAGAAGCACTGGGTGGCGCACCCGGTTCCCGAGTTCCAGGTGCCCGTGTACGTGATGGTTCCGTCTCCGCTGGACCGGCCGTCGTCGTTGATCCAGTAGTTGCCCGATCCGGGATCGCCTGAGGGCAGGTCCTGGGTGGCGCCGAGCGCGAGGGGGCGGCCGAAGTCGGGGCTGCCGTCGGCCTTCCAGGTGAACCGCTGCGCCCGGGTGGTGCGGTCGGAGTACGTGTTCACCGAGGTCGTCTTGGCGTGGTAGACGATCCAGTCCTCGGCGCCGTCGGGTGAGCGGAAGAAGGCGTGGTGGCCCGGACCGAACACACCGCGGTCGTCGGCACGCGAGAAGACCGGCCCGGGGTGCTGGGTCCAGTTGCCGGGCACCAGCGGGTCGGCGGTCGCGGGCAGGGACTTCATCCAGATCTGGTAGTCGGGCTTGCCGGTGTCGCAGGTGGAGTAGGTCATCCACGTACGGCCGTTGCGATAGAGGAACTCCGGCCCCTCCCTCACCTCTGGGCAGCCACCGGCCGCGTCGATGGCCACCGCGTTGCCCGAGACGGTGTACGGGTTCGACATCGGGGCGATGTTGAGTCCGTTGTGCTGGTACTGGTTGATGCCGCTGTACGCCAGGTAGAGGCGTCCGTTGTGCTGCAGGATGCCGGCGTCGATCGCGAAGTCATTGGCGTGGTTGGGAGGGGCGAGCTTCGCCTTGTAGTGGTACGGGCCGGCTGGGTCGTCGCCGTCCGACTCGAGGACGTGAAGGCGGTGATGGTCGTCCACGCCGTCGTCAGCGGTGTAGTAGAGGTACCAGCGGTCACCGAAACGGTAGAACTCGGGGCCCAGATGTTGCGGTTGCGCGAGGCGTCGGTGTCCGTCCACACGGTCACGGGGTCGGCGGCGGCCAGAGCGCCGAGTGAGGACGCACGCCACATCCGGATGCTGTCACCTTGCGTGGTGGTCAGGTAGTAGAAGCCGTTCCAGTGCGTCATGAAGGGGTCGGGCCCTGAGTTCAGGGGATTGCGGAATCCGCCTGCCGCCGCGGCTCGTGCTGCCGGAGCGGCGGCACTCGCCGACCCGGTCGCGCTCGTCGACGCGGTGGTGCTCGTCGACCCGACGGTGCTCGCCAGCCCAGTCGCACTCGCCGACCCGGTCGCGCTCGTCGAAGCGGTGGCCGATGCAGGCAACAAGGCGTAGAGGACGGCGAGCAGGGCGGCCGACAGTGTCGCGACGCGGCGTAGGGCTCTTGTGCGGCTTGGGATGGGGGCGGGGACGGGGGTGGCGCGCATGGTCGGCTCCTTGGGGCAGGAAGTGCGGGTTCCGTGAGGAGGAGACACCGATGGCATTACAACGATGTAACGCCACCGGTGACACCGTAGGCAGGGCGCCATACCATGTCAACGGCCTCTGCAAGGCGCCGGGTTGCAGCATGACGAACACCAGATCACGCCGTCTTCGGCGCCGTGTGCGCGCACGAACCTGCCCACATGCGGCATCGACGGCCCACACGCCTACTGGACCGGCCGGCCGGCGCGTGGTGAAGGGCCGCACAAAAGGCTGCTCCCCGAGGCATGAATGCCCGGGGAGCAGCAGTGGCGAGCGGCAGTGGAGCCGTGCCGTGCGGGGGAACGACCGGCACGGCTCCTTGTCAGCTGCTCACCGCACCGAGAGGACGGTGTCCTCTGCGGTGGTCGGGGTGGGTGCGGGCGCCTTGCGTGGCAGGCCGAGTGTGATGAGGAGGCCCACGACCATGCCTGCCGCGGTCAGCAGGACGACGAGGAACTCCCCGTCCGCGGTGGCCTTGGTCAGGGCCTCGCCCGCTTTGCCACCGGTTCCGATGTCGGCGATGACGGTCAGGACGGCGAGGCCGATGGCGTTGCCGATGTTGAGGGTCGTGGAGGCCATGCCGTTGGCGATGCCCTGCTCGTTGGGGGCCACTCCGGTGGAGGCGGCGATCCACATGGCGGTCCAGACGATGCCCTGGCCGATGCCGGAGAGGACCAGGCCCGGCAGTGCCGTCAGGTAGGTGGCGTCGGTGTCGAAGCCAAGTGCGAGCACAGCGGTGCCGACGGCGCCGATGGCGAAACCGGCGGTCAGGGTGGTGCGGGTGCCCAGGCGGGTGGTCAGTCGCTCGCCGAGCTGGGTGCCGGTGGCGATGGCCACGGACGGGACGAGGAACGCCAGGCCGGTCTGCAGGGCGCTGTAGCCGTGCACGGTCTGCATCAGGACCGTCAGGAAGTAGGGCAGTGTGCCGAAGGTGGCCATGTAGAGGAAGGTCACCGTGATGCCGACGCTCAGGTTGCGGTTCCGGAAGAGGCGGAAGGGCATGAGCGGGTCCTTGGTGCGCGCTTCGACGGCGGCGAAGGTGGCGAGGAGGGCCGCGGCGACGGCGAAGGCCGCGATCACGGTGGCGGAGGTCCACCCCATTTCGGGGCCCTCGACCAGGGCGAAGACCAGGAGGGTGGAGCCACCGGTGGCGGTCAGCGCGCCCGGCAGGTCGAACTTGCGCTTCTCGGTGCGCGGCACGTCGCGCGGGATGACGGCGAGCGCGGCCAGGGCCACGGCGCCGGCCAGCGGGACGTTCACATAGAAGACGGCCGGCCAGCCGAGGCTTTCGGTGAGGATGCCGCCGAGGAGTGCGCCCACGGTCAGGCCGCTGGCTCCGGCGCCGCCCCAGACCGCGAGGGCCTTGTTGCGCTTGGGGCCCTCCTCGAACAGCGTGTTGATCAGCGAGAGCGTCGAGGGCAGCAACAGCGCTCCGCCGATGCCCTGCACGGCGCGCGCGGCGATGATGACTTCCGGGCTCTGTGCCAGGCCGCCGGCCAGGGAGGAGACGGCGTAGATGGTCAGGGCCAGGACGAACATCCGGCGGCGGCCGAGGAGGTCGGCGGCGCGGCCGCCCAGCAGCAGGAAACCGCCCGCGAAGACGACGTAGGCGCTGACGACGAGCTGCTGGGTCTGTCCCGGGAATCCGAGGTCCGAGCCGATGTCGGGCAGCGCGACGAAGACGATGTTCAGGTCCAGGGAGAAGATCAGCTGCGCCAAGGCCAGGAGCGCCAGACTCCAGCCCAGGCGTTGCGGCCTTGAGGCGTTTGCGCCTGTCGGCAGCGTGGGTGAAGCGGACATGAGAGGTCAGCCCCTCTTCGGTCATGGGCAGCAGCCCGGCGAGTACGACTGTCCGTATGCTTACGTACAATCGTAGCGTCTGCAACGCCGACCGCATCTCCAGCACGACTTTGGCAAGTCGCGCTCCGTGCACACCGGGTCCAGGGCGACGCTTTGGCCAGAGGGTCACATTCGACGACTGTCGCGGTACAGTTGAACAATGATCTCCCGACACCCCGAGCGCGATCAGATCCGGATCGAGGCCGTCCTCTCCGCACTGGGGCACCCCATGCGGCTGACCGTTGTCCGCGTACTGAACGACGGGGAAGAGCACAACTGCGGGAGCATCCTGGACGGCGTGTCGAAATCGACCATGACCCACCACTGGCGCGTCCTGCGCGACAGCGGTGTCATCAGCCAGCGGCCCGCAGGCAGGGAGAACTTGCTGTCGCTGCGACGCGAGGACCTCGACTCCCGCTACCCGGGTCTGCTCGACGCCATCCTCGTGGGGCCCGGCTCGACGAGGAGTCCGACAAGGCCGCCAGGCCTGCGTAACCGTGCCCGCGGAAGACGCTCAGGTCCTGTCCGCATCGTCGGAGGAGAGGCAATGGCGAACCATCGCCACCCTGCACACGCGCCTTGAGTCGGAGCTGGCCGGGGCACTGCAGCGGAGCGGCCTGAGCAGCCGTGAGTACACCCTGCTCCTCACGCTCGAACACCGACACGGTGAGAGCGTTCCGGACATGCAGCATCTCGCTGCCGCTGTGGGACTCGGTCCCAGCGCCGCCACCAGGCTCGTGAGCCGCCTGGAGGGTCGGAAACTCGTGATGCTCACGCTTGCGTCGACGGACCGTCGACGCATCTGCCCGGTACTCACGCCGACTGGGCGCGTTTTGATGGAGTGGCTGCGCCCCTTGGCATCCGCGGCCTTGGAAGCAGGGCTGGACGGAGCCGGGCGCCGGCCCGCCCTGGCCCGGTCGGTGCTGGCGGTGCGGCACGCAGGAGCTCCGCCCGGCGCAGCGGCCGGGTGACGGCAGGGGCTCCGTCCTCGGCGCTCGTCGTGTCCGCTACGCCGATTCGAAGGCGGGTGAAGATGCCGCGTGGGCTGCTGCCGGATCCGCTACGCCGGCCGGGCGGCAGCCGCGTGTACGGCGTCGAGGACTCTCCCGGTCTCCTCGATGTCCGCCGCCGTGGGAGCCTCCCACAGGGTGTGCCCCCTCAGGTCACCGAGGAAGGCTTCGAGTGCCGCGCCCGCGCGGATGGGGGGATGTCTCTCGCGGCGGCCGGGACCGTCCGCCGACATCGTCAGCTCTGTTCCGCCCGCGCCCACTTCCACCGTTGCGGCCTCGCCCTCGATGCGCAGCAGGAACCCGCCGGGGCGGGAGGTCCATCCCGCATGGAGTGATACGGGGGCCTCGCCCCAGGTCAGGAGTGCCAGTCCGCCCGTGTCGACCGCACAGTCCGGACGGCGGGTGAGCGCGGCCCCCCGTACCGAGAGCTTCCTCCCGGGTGCGAGCCAGCGCAGCAGGTCCACGAGATGGATGCCCAGATCCCCGAAGCCTCCTGTACCGCCACGTTCCTCGCTCAGCATCCACTCGGCGGCGCCGCTGAACACACCGTCCAGGAAGCCCGGGTGGGTGAATGCGGCGTGCACGTGCGCCACCGGGCCCAGTTCACCCCGGGTCAGAACCTCACGCACCCGGCGCAGTGCCGGCGCGCAGCGCAGGAACATGGCGGTGGTGGTGGGTCCGGCGCCCAGCAGCGGCGTGAGCGCCGTGGTGGCCGCCGCTGTGGTGCCGAGCGGCTTCTCCACGAGCGCGGGCACACCGGCTGCGGCCGTCTGCGCCAGGAGGCGCGCGTGCTCCGCGGTGGTCGAGGCGATGACCGCCATGTCGGCGCGTTGCAGCGCCTGTTCGACGGTGGACACGAAGGGCAGCCCTTCGAGGAGCACGTCACTGCGGGAGCCGGGCTCATGGTGAAGAGCGACGAGCTCCGCCTCCGGATCCTGTTCGATGACCGCGAGATGGTCGGGCAGGTGGACATGGCTCGTGCCGAGGACCGCGATACGGATGTTCTTCATGAGTCGGCGGCGTGCTCTCCGGAAGGGGGAAGGCCTTGGCGCGGGCCGGCGGCGGGGATGGGCAGGCGGTCCGGTCAGCGGGCGCCCGCCATCTGGACGTCCGCGACGGGTCGGGCGAAGGCGCGGTCGCTGTACACCAGCGGGATCCGGTCCCCGGACACGTGCGTCTCCTCCACCCGGCCGACGAGGATGCTGTGGTCCCCACCGTCCAGGACGACGTGCATCCGGCACGCAACGCGCGCCGCCGCGTCCTTGAGTCCTGGCAGCCCGAACTCACAGGGCACCATGTCACCCGCGTCGAACCTGTCGACGCCGGACCGTGCGAACCGCATGGCGACGTCGGGCTGCTCCAGCGCGAGGATGTTGATCAAGAAGCGGTCCGCGGTGGTGAACGCCTGATGCGTACTGGCCTTCTTGTCGAGACATATCAGCACCAGGGGCGGGTCCAGGGAGAGTGAGCTGAAAGAGCTGCCGGTGAAACCCCAGCGCCTGCCGGCGGAGTCGACCGCGGTGGCGATGGTGACGGGCCCCGGCACCCGGGACATGGCCTGGGCGAAGGCTGTGGCGTCGACGGACATGGCTGTCCTTCCGTTCTCAAGGGTCGGGTTCGTCTGTACGGCAGGCGGCGGCTCGAAGGTGCGTCCTCTTCGCCGACCGTGTGGTGCTGCTACGCCATCCCCGTCGGTGCTGTCTCGGCGACATGGCGGCTGAGCCAGGCGAGGAACTGGGGCCCGAGGTCTTCGCGCTCGCAGGCCAGTTGCACGATGGCACGCAGGTAGTCACCCCGGTCGCCCGTGTCGTAGCGGCGGCCCTTGAAGACCACTCCGTGCACCGTGCCGCCGGTCTCCTCGTCCGTGGCGAGCTTCTGCAGCGCATCGGTGAGCTGGATCTCTCCGCCCCGGCCCGGCCCGGTCTGCCGCAGTACCCCGAAGACGGCCGGGTCCAGTACGTAGCGGCCGATGACCGCGTAGTTGCTCGGCGCATCGCCCGGGTCCGGCTTCTCGACCAGGCCCGTCACCTTCACCACATCGGAATCCGCCGTGCCGCGCACCGCCGCGCAGCCGTACAGGTGGATCTGGGACGGCTCGACCTCCATCAGGGCCACGACACTGCCGCCTTCACGTCCCTGGACCTCGACCATCCGCGACAACAGCGGATCGCGCGGATCGATCAGGTCGTCGCCGAGCAGCACAGCGAAGGGCTGGTCCCCCACGTGCGGGGCGGCACACAGGACGGCGTGGCCGAGCCCGCGTGGATCACCCTGACGGACGTAGTGCAGGCTGGCCAGGCTGCTGGACTCCTGGACCCTGGCGAGCCGTTCATGGTCGCCTTTTGCCAGAAGGGCCTGCTCCAGCTCGAAGTTGCGGTCGAAGTGGTCCTCGAGCGGTCGCTTGTTGCGGCCCGTGATCATCAGGATGTCGGAGAGACCGGCCGCCGCCGCCTCCTCGACCACGTACTGAATCGCAGGCTTGTCGACGACGGGCAGCATCTCCTTCGGAGTGGCCTTCGTGGCAGGCAGGAAC
The DNA here is from genome assembly GCF_023701695.1 of Streptomyces sp. RKAG290. Classification (GTDB taxonomy): domain Bacteria; phylum Actinomycetota; class Actinomycetes; order Streptomycetales; family Streptomycetaceae; genus Streptomyces. The sequence continues at coordinate 7,737,292 of NZ_JAJOZC010000001.1, read as the reverse complement.
CGGGTTCCCAGCCCCGCCGCGGGGATGACCGCCTTGGTCACCGCACGGGCGGGAGAGGGCGTCTGCTTCATGTCAGGACCCAATCGGTACGCAGCGTCGGCGCGGCCGGGTCCGGGGTGGAGTCTCCCGGGGACGGCGGCCGGCTGGGAAGGTGGCTGAAGGCCGGTCCGGCGTTCAGCGCGGTGAGGAAGGAACGAGCCCAGTGGTCGACGTCGTGCGTGAGCACTTGTTCACGCAGGACGGTCATTCGTCGCCGGGCCTCGTCGGCCGGGACGTTCAGGGCCTGGTGCAGGGTGGTCTTGACCTCCTCCAGGTGGTGGGGGTTGACCAGGAACGCGCTGGTGAGTTCGGCCGCCGCGCCGGCGAATTCACTGAGGACGAGTGCCCCGCCCAGGTCGTGGCGGCAGGCGACGTACTCCTTGCAGACCAGGTTCATGCCGTCGCGCAGGGGCGTGACGAGCATGACGTCGGCCGCGCTGTAGAAGGCGGCGAGTTCCTCACGGCCGACGGAGGTGTGCAGGTAGTGCACGACCGGGGAGCCGACGCGGCCGAACTCGCCGTTGATCCGGCCGACGGTGCGCTCGATGTCCTCGCGCATCCGTACGTAGTGCTCGACCCGCTCGCGGCTGGGCGTGGCGATCTGCACCATGGCGACCTCGCGCGGTTCGATCCGCCCCTCCGCCAGCATCTCGTGCAGGGCGCGGAGCCGGACGTCGATGCCCTTGGTGTAGTCGAGCCGGTCGACCCCGAGAATGATCTTCTTGGGATGCCCCAGGTCCGCACGGATCTGCTCAGCCATCCGCCGGATGGCAGGCCGCCTCGCGAGCTGGTCCAGTTCCCCTGCGTCGATGGAGATGGGGAACGCACCCACCTTCACGGTCCGGTCGCCGACGCGTATCTCTCCGGGGGCGCCCCCCGTCCCGCTCACCGTGCGAGCGCTCTCCCGGCCGGCGAGACGGCCGGCGAGCCACTGGAAGTTCTGCGCGCCGCCCGGCCTGTGGAAACCGATGAGATCGGCACCCAGCAGCCCTTGGATGATCTCGGCACGCCACGGCAGCTGCATGAACAGTTCGACCGGCGGGAACGGGATGTGCAGGAAGAAGCCGATCCGCAGGTCAGGGCGGAGTTCGCGCAGCATCGCCGGCACGAGCTGGAGCTGGTAGTCCTGGACCCAGACCGTGGCGCCGGGGGCGCTCACGTCGGCGGCGGCCCGGGCGAACTTCCGGTTGACCCGTACGTAGGCCTCCCACCAGGTGCGATGGTATTCGGGAGGCATGACTACGTCGTGGTACAGCGGCCAGAGTGTGCCGTTGGAGAAGCCTTCGTAGAAGCCGCCGACCTCGTCGGCGGACAAGTCGACGGGGTGCAGGCGCAGGCCCTCGTCCTGCGGAGGGGGCATGTCCTGCCCGGCCGCACCGGGCCAGCCGACCCATGCTCCCTGTTGCGTACGGAGGAAGGGTTCCAGTGCGCTGACGAGGCCGCCGGGGCTGTGGCGCCAGCGCCGGGTCCCGTCGGGGGCGCTCTCCAGGCTCACTGGCAGCCGGTTGGCCACCACGACGAGTCCTGCCCCGTTCGCCGGTGCGGCGTGTTCGTCCTTCTCTTCCATCCGAAGGGCCTCTTTCAGGAGAGTGCTTCAGTCGTGGCGCACGACGCAACGCCGTCCGCCCGGGGAGGGCCGGCCTGAAGCCGGCCCGGGGGGCTGCCCGCCCCCGGTGAGCGGTGGGACGGACAGCGCCTGGAGCGCGTCATGATCCGGGCCGTGTCCTCGAAGTCCGCACCGTGGGAGCGAAGTTCGCGCCGCGGGGGCGGGGCAGGGTCCTTCGGCTGGAGCAGGCCGGGTCAGGGAGCGGGGTCCGGTGCTGTGATTCGCACGGCGGAGGAAGGAGCCCGCCCGGAGCGTCGGCGACCGACAACAACGCCGCGATGGTGCGGCGCCAGACCCGCCGAGCCCGCATGGTCCGGACGGGAGGCCCTAGTTCCCGCCCGCGTCCGGGCGGCGGAAGTCGACAATGGTCTTGAGGTCGGTGGTGAACCGGTAGTTCTCGAAGATGTCCACCAGACCGTCGTAGTCGTCGAACTTGTGGACGGTCGAGAGCAGTGCCTTGCCGTCGACGATTCCCGTGAGCAGCATCTGCATCGCGGAGGCGATGACGTTGGCGCTCTTGTGCATCGGGAAGTGATTCACGTCGAAGGGTGCAGAGATGATGTTGATGCCCTTGGCGAGCATCAGCCAGGTGTCGAACTTCTGCATCTCCTGCGAGGCGCCGTACAGGACGTAGCGGCCGCCGGCCTTCAGCTTGCGCATGGCCACCCGGCGCGGGTCCTTGCTCTCGTCGGCGACCTTCACCGTCGGCAGGGCGTCGAAGACGTAGTCGAAGGTGCTCTCGTCGACGCTCTCGATCAGCTCGTCGGGCAGGTAGGCCTTGTTGGAGAACTGCTGCTCGGCGAACTCGTTGCGCGCCGGGTTGGTGTCGACGGACACCACCATGTTCGGGGCGAGCAGGCGCTTGATGACGCTGCCGGCGATGACGCCGATGGGGCCGGTCCCCAGGATCAGCACCTTGTCGCCGACCTTCGGCGGGTTGGAGAGTACCGAGCGCAGGGCGCCGGTGACCGGTTCGATGAAGGACGCCTCCAGGTCGCTGAGTTCGTCGGGTATCTTCACCGCGGCCGCGCGCTTGTCGTCGTAGAAGTTGCGGTCCGCCTCGAAGATGTCCTCCTTGACCTGGCCGGAGAAGATCGGACGGACGGTGCGGTACTCGGCGAAGCCGCCGAAGTCGGTCTGGCCCCAGTAGACGACGCGGTCACCGATCTTCAGGTCGACGCCCGAGGTGTCGAACTCGCGGCCGATGTCGACAACCTCCCCCAGGTACTCGTGGCCCAGGACGACCGGGTACTCGGAGGGGAAGAGGTGTCCTTCGTAGAAGGAGATGTCGGTGGAGCAGATCGACACGCAACGGGTCTTCATGAGCAGGCCGTCGGCGGGTGTCTCGGGAACGGGAAGGTCCGACAGGACCGTCTTGCGCGGGGCCAGGAGCTGTACGGCCTTCATCGTTTCCATTGCTGCCTCGTCTCTGTGTTCTGCGAAGTGGGTGGCTGTGCGTTCTTCGTGCTCCGGGGCGCGGAGTCGATACCGATACGGCGTGGTATTTGTCACCGCCGCATCTGGAGCCCTCCGCCGAGCAGGTACTGGCCGACCATTTCGAAGTGGGTCGGTGACAGCGTGATGTGTTTGACCGCCGAGTGAACATCACGGAAACACCGCTCGAGCCGGCTTGTCGCGTAGACAGAACTGGCGCCGGCGAGGCTGTACATGGAATCGACCGTGGCCGCGGCCTTTTCCGCGACCGTGGCGGCGGTGACACGAACGAGGGAAGTCAGTGAATCGCCGCCCGTCTCGCCGAGTGCCGTCACCTGGCGGGCGGTGTCCTTGAGGAGCAGACGTGCGGTGTAGAGCTCGATTTCCGCGCGGGCCAGCTTCTCCTGGACGACATGACTCTTGGCGAGCGTGCCGGTCGCACCGGTCGGTGTCTTCTTCGCGGCGAGATCCTTGAAGGAATCGATCGCGTCCTGCGCGATTCCGAGAGCCGTCGACGCGGAGGTGAAGGGACCGAAGTCGTAGTAGCCGATGGGGTAGGCGCGCGAGCTCCGTGCGGCCGGCGGACGCAGCATGTCCGCCCCGTTGACCGTGAATTCCTCCGGGACGTGCACGTCGTTCACCGTGAAGTGGTTGCTGCCTGTTCCGCGCAGTCCGACGGTGTACCAGGTGTCGCGGATTTCGGCATCCGCCCGCGGCACGAAGAGCATGCGCGTTTCCGGGCCCCGGGGCGTCCGCCGGACTTCGCCGTTCTCGGTGACGAAGGCGGCGCAGACCAGCCAGTCCGCGTGGGCGGATCCGCTGGCGAACGCCCATTCGCCGTTGAGCCGGTAGCCGCCCGGTACTTCCTCGGCGTGGCCGGCGGGATTGACCCCGCCCACCACCAGCCCGTCGTGGTCCCGGAACAGCTGCGCGGATGTGGCCTCAGGGAGATAGTCCGAGAGGCGGCCGATGGCACCCTGCACCCCCATCTGCCAGGCCACCGAGGCATCGAGGCAGGCCAGGGCCTGGATGACGGCGGATCCCGTCTCGATACTGGCCCGCTCTCCCCCGAACTCCTCGGCGACCCACATCCGGGGGATACCCGCGTCGCGCAGTGCCTCGAAGACCGCACGGGAGGTCACTCGGTCGTGATCGGCCTGTTCCCGGGCCTCCTCGATGACCGGCGCGATCTTCTCGACCCTGGCCAGCCAGTCCTCGGTCCCGGGCGTCGGCGAATGGGTGGGGAACCCGCCCTCGGCGCTGATTGCATTCACGTCACTCACTCCACATTCACACAGATCGAACCAATGACTGGACAATTCGTGCGCACGGAAACAGATGCACCGTCAGGCATGGCGGCGCGTGGGGCTGTCAGAGCGTGGGAGCGCGTCGACATTGACGCGCGGAAGTGGGCGATTTCCTGGGCGCAACGATGCGCCTCTCGGATTCGCCTCCGGGACAGAAGGACTCCGTGCGGGCCCCGAAGTTGTCCCGGGTCGGGCGAAGGGTTCTCGCCCGCCGGGGCGGAGGCGCCCTTTCCGGCTGCCGTCCGCTTGATATCCATCCTGACGGAGGCGGCGAATCCCTGCAAGCACAACATGGCCAGGTAGGAAGGGAATTGCACGGTCCGCATCGGGGTGGAGACAGCGAAAGAGCCTGGGGACCCGAAGGTCCCCAGGCTCTTCCCTCGGCCCGGCGGGCGGGCCGGGCAGTTGTCAGTGGTTGCCGGTAAGGCTGAATGTCGGGGTGATCGAGAAGCCCGGGCTCTTCGCGACCGAGGATGCCTCCATGGCCGCCGCGAGCTCGTCCACGTCGGTGTAGGCGTCGAAACCGGAAGCCAGCTCGCTGAGGTCCTTATCCATGGAAAAGCCTTTCTCTGAACGACAATTGGGAGTGGTGCGGTCCCTGCTGGAACCTGGAACTTTTATAACAAGGACCGGGCCGGCGGGCCAGCTCCCGAGTTCGGACTTGCACACCTTTGATCTTGAGATTCCGTGACCGGCGGCACGCAAAAGGCATGCCCCGCCGGAAAGGTGTAAGGGCCGTGGATCAGGCGAGGTTGTCGGCCGGCGACCGGGGATCGATGCGCGCCTCGGTGTACCTCTGGGCGACCCATGCGTGCCGATCCGGGACCTCGTGGGGCGCCAAGGCGTGTTCGACGAGCGCGCCGGCGAGAACGTTGGCCCGGTGTTCGCCGAAACTCATCCCGCGCATGCCCGGCCGAGGGTCGACGGGCTCGGAAGCGGTGGCGAGGCCCGGGGCCAGCCGCCTGGCGAAGGCCGACGTGCCCGGAAGGAGGGCGGGGTGACCCCGCAGGGCCGTGGCGATCTCGTCGACGGCCGTGCCGGCGCCGTGACCGAGATAGACCACCATGGCGTCCTGCCGGGGGTAGTGGCGGGGCACGGAGCCCGCTTTGGCCCGGTAGGGGATGCCCGTCGACTCCAGGCGGTCCAGCATGTCGGCGAGGAGGCCCGGCGCCTGTGAGGGAGCCCCTACGTGGAGATAGAGACGTACAAGTGGCCCTGCCTGCGGGGCGCCCCGGGAGCCGGTGACGAAGAAGTAGCCGGGCGACACAGCAGGATTGACGGCCGGCCAGGTCAGCGAGACGGACTGTCCCGCACATACCGGGCCGGCGGCGGAACCTGCCAGCGATCTGGGGATCCGCACACGTACGCCGCTGATCTCCACCACGATCTCCGGCGAGTCCCCGGCGCGGACCACCGGGACGGTCAGCGGGGTGTGCCGGTGGGGAACGGCCGCGGTGAACGCGGACTCGAGAGCGGCGTCCCGCAGGGTGAGGGCCGGTTTCGGCGGGGCGGGAAACCCCGCGTGGAAGCACTCGTAGATCGCCGATGCGAGCTGGGCGTGCATGTCGCGCGGTGATCCGGCGGTGAGTTCCCGGCCGGGCAGACGTGCGCGGGTCGCATCGCCGGCGAGCTCGATGCCTTCGATGATGTCCCCGACCCTCGGGGCGAGGCCCGCGGATGCCTCGTCGGTGGTGTTCACCGGGCCTCACCCAGCCCGACAGCTGCGGTGAAACGTTCGGCGGAGAGCACGATACGGCGGCCGATCCCCGCTGCCGCACGGCTCATGGCTCCAAGTCGTGGGCTGTGCGAGGCACCGGCCAGGAGCCGGTCGTACAGATGCCAGCCCGCGAAGGCGGTCGCCCGGATTTCGAGGCCGTCCCCGTGGGGCGGTGGCCCGGTGTCATCGCGACCGGCCCGGTCCGCGTTCGCCCGGCGGCCGTGAGCTTCGAGGTAGCCGTTCCAGAAGGCGCTGATCCGCGGGCGGATCCGCTGGATCTCAGCCGTTATCCGGGCCACGGCCTGGGGGTGGGTCAGTCCGGTGCCGGCGTCGTCCGGCGCCGCGGCAAGAACGGCGCGGTGGAGCCACTCGCCGGTGAAGCTGCCGATGTCCCTGGCCGGGTCGGCCAGGCGGAACTCCTCCCAGTCCGACAGGTACAGCTCTCCGCGGGAGACGAGGAACTGGTCGAGGCGCAGATCCGCATGCACCGGCCGCCGGTCGGCACGGAGGGAGGAGGCGTTCAGCCGCTCCAGGGCCTCGATGACTTCGTCGTCGCGTTGGAGGAGTGCCCAGGCCTCGAGTTCGGCCCGGCTGGCATTGGCGAAGGTGTCGAGCGGGAGGGCCTGTACATGGTCGAGGGGCATAAAGGCTGCCGCCGACTCCGCACGTGCGCAAGCCGGTGGCGGGAGCTGGTGGGTGGCGGCGATGAGCTGTCCGGCCCGTCGGCACCAGTCGGGACCGAAGCCGTCGGGGCGGCCCGCACGGTCACTGCCGGACTCCGCCTCAGTGAGGAGTTCGAAGACCATGAGGCGAGCGGACTCGTCCCAGCCGAGGCAGGGCGGGCTCAGCACCCGCATCCCGTCGTGCGCCGCCTGTGTGCGCTCGTACCGCACGGCCCGCTCCAGCCGTGCGGGTCCTTCGCTGCCTTCCAGTTGCTTGACGAAGACCCTCCGGTCGCGGCTGGTGGTCCCGGCCCAGTTCTTGTTGCGGCCCGGGAAGGAGACAAGGTCCAGGGGGTCGAGATGTCCCAGACCGAGGGCGGACAGCAGGGCGTTCACCTGTGGCGTCTGCGACAGGTCTGCCGGGAGGAGCTCCTGGCGTGCAGCGGGGCCCAGGATGTTCGCGGTGTTCATGAGGCGGTACGTCCTTCACTTCCGGCGGTCGAGTCGGTTGCTGAACTCCGCCCAGAGCCGGGCACACTCACGGGCTGCGGCGGCGACGTTGCCGAGGCTGTGCGGCGGGAGACCTTCGATGAGTTCGTCTCCGTGCGCCTCGGACAGCAGCCGGTTGTCGAGCAGACGCAGGAGCAGCCGTCCGGTCTCGCTGTGCCGGAGTGACGGGTCTCGCCGCAGTGCGGACAGCGGGGTGGCGGCCTGGACCTGGGTGCGGGGAGTTGTTCGGGCGTCGGGCTGTTCCTCGGCGCGGGGCGGCTCGGCAGGGGCGCCGGCAGTGGCCGGCGCAGAGGCTGCCGGACTGCTGGGTGCGGGGGCTGCCGGGCCGGTGGGCGCGGGTGCCGCCGGGCTGGTGGGTGCGGTTTTCGGGGCGGCAGCCCTGGCGGTGATGGCTCGGCGTTGCGCGGGAGGCACCGGGTCCTCGTTGCACTGGAGGCGTCTTCGGACGTCCCGGACCGTGCCCGGTGACAGTCCGGATGCCGCGGCGACCTCTCTCAGGGAAGCCTGAGGATGCGTGGTGAGGTATTCGGCGGCAAGCAGTCTGTTTTCGGCGCTGTTGAGAGGCCGCAGCCGGCCGTCGAGGCCGACGCGGTCGTGCAACTGCTCGCCCTGGACGGTTGCACGCCTGCGGATCCGGCCGATCGTGTGGGCGGAGAGCCCCGTCACGGAGGCGACGGCCCGGTCGGACCAGTGCGGGTGGGAGGCGAATACGCGCGCGGCGGCGTCCGTACGCTCCTTGCGCGTGAGAGGCAGGCCGTGCTGGACGTTGGCCGCGACGGCGAGGGCGAAGGCGTCGCGCTCGGAGCCGTCGAAGAACCGGGCGGCGACCTCGCTCTCGCCCCGGATCAGGGCGGCTCTCACCCGGTGCGCGCCGTCGATGAGACGCATGGTCGATGCGTGGACGATGACTGGCGGCAGTTCGGTCCCCGACTCCGCCAGGACCCGTGCGTGTTCGATGCTCTCGCTCTCGCTGCGCGGCGAGTCGGCGGTCACCAGGTCGGAGATGCTCACCATGCGGACGGCGGCATCCGGTGCGCGTAAGTGCGTCGGTTCCTGGCCGCCCTGCACCGCACTCGCGAAACCACCGCGCTCAGGGCGGTCCGCCACGTCCTGTCCCCTCTCGTCCTTGGCTTCCCTCTCCGCGGGTTCTGTCCTGACGGGCCATCGGATCAGGAGATGAGCCTCATGGGCGGGGATCCTTCGTGCGGCGGAGGGCAACGGTCCCGGTCTCGCCGTGCCCGCTGCGGGTACAGGCGGCTGAACGCGTAGGCGGCGGAGGCCATGGTCATGTGATGGTGCCAGCCAGGGAAGGAGCGTCCCTCGAAATCAAGGATGCCGAAATCGGACTCCAGTTCGGCAACGGTTGCCTCGATGGTTCGCATGCTCCGGCCGAGGGCCATGACCTCCTCGACACGGCGGTCGGCCATGTTGGTGATCCAGTACCTCGCCGCCTTGTTCGTCCCGGAGCCGGGGCGAACGAACAGCCGGTGGCGGGGAAATCCGTCAGCATCATCGGGGCCGCCCGTGCCCGGAAGCCGCACCAGGCCCGAGTGCAGCAGGAGGGGCGCCATGGAGCCGGTGGAATCCGGCGCGGCCAGCAAATGCGCCTGCCGCGCCTGTCTGCGTGCCACGAAGTCGGCCGCGGTGATCATGCGCAGTCCGGTATGAGCCGCCATGACGGGCTGGTTCGAATTCACTTCACAGACGAAGTCCTGGTGGCGGCGGGTCAGGTCGGCGGTGACGAGGGCCGCATCCGCCGCCTGGCGCAGATCGATCACCCAGGGAATCCCCCGCAGCCGCGGATGGGCCGAGACACCGGCGGCGAAGCGCAGCAGGTGGGTCCGTGCGGGTGCGGCGGTGGCGGAGTCGGGGATGCGGACGCGACGCCGGCGGTCCACGTCACCGCGCCATGTCCCGTCGAGCAGGATGTGCCAGTCCACCGGAGTGGTGCAGAGGTCGGTGACCATGAACAACCCCATCGCCTGCTGGCAGTTGATGATCCGGCCGGCATCCCGGTCGAACCGTCTGTGGACTCCCACCGAATGCTCGCCCCGCTTGGGGATGGTCACCTCCGCCACGCTCCAGGCGCGCGGCCGGGCGTGCGCCGCCACCGTGTTCACCAGGGCCTGCCGGACGGCCGACCAGTCCCACGGACTCGAGTTGATGAACTGCTGCAGACCGTGCGCGGAGGCCGCGCTGTGCGCTCCGGCCCTGGCGAGGCTCTGCAGGGTCTTCCTGCCCGGCACGTTCAGCAGCCCGTTGAGATAGGCCTGCGCCCAACGGCGTTGGTCCACGCGCTGCAACGAGGCGAAGACGTCGTCCACGAACGCCGGCATGGCGTCCGGACTCCGCGTCGGCGTCCGTTGCGTGTGGTCTGTCAGCATCTGGGTCACTCCCCCTTGTGCCGCTCACACCCACTGGTGCGATCTCCGATCAACCCGTCGATAAAATACCTTCTCAAAGGTCAGTTTTCTGCAGACCGCGAGCTACTTGTCCAATTCCCTTTCTGGCCAGGGGGTTTCACCCCCTGGCGCGAAGGTTGCACGGAGGAGCGAATCTGCGCGCCGCCTCCTGGCGCAGGCGTGGGGCGGCGGAGCGGGCGGGGCACTCAGGACGCCTGCAGGCGGTGTTCAGCAAGCGCCTCCGTATGCGCCGATGATGGCGTCCAGATCGCTCAGCGCGGCCCGTGCTCCCTCGGCCAGCAGCACGCCTGACACGTTGACGATCACCTCGTCGACGCCGTGCTCGCGGTACTGCCGCAGCCCGTCGGCGATTTCGCCGGGCGTGCCCGTGACGAAGACGCCGCTGTCCACGAGTGCCGCCGCTCCCCTGCGCGGATCCGCCGGGTCGACGACGACGCCGGCCTGCCGCAGCATGTCGCAGTAGTGAGGGGAGCGCAGGTGCGGGCCCACTGCGGCGTACGCAGCCTCGTCCGTTCGCCGTCCGGGCCTGCTCACAGCCGCGTGTACGACGCTCGCGATCCTCGGGGTCGGCCTGCCCCGGTCGGATGCGCCGCGTTCCATCGCGGGCACCAGGGCCTTGGCTATGTACCAGTACGGTGCGAGCCAGGTGATCGCGACATCAGCCACCTGGCCGGCTGTCCGGGCCATGCCGGGACGCAGCACGCCCAGGCTCACTTCCACCGCGCCGGCGCCTGGCATCGGCGGAAGCGCGTAGCGAGTGGTGTGGTACTCCCCCTGGTGGTCGACGGCTTCGCCGTCGAGGAGACGCCGCATCACGGAGACGTACTCCCCATGGCGCGCAGCGGCCGTTCGTAGGGTGCCACCAGCAGCCTCTGCTGGAGATCCAGCGCGCCGGGCCCGTAGCCCGCCACGTACGACCCGCCGGAGAGGACGCCGAGACTGCGCGCCTCGACCGCCGCCTGGTAGGGGTGGCGCAGTGGTGCGAGGGCTACGGCGGTGCCCAGCGCAAGCCCGGGTAGCCGGGCGGCGAGGCCCGCCAGGGCGAGCTGCGACTCGATGTGCAGGGACTGTCCGATCCACAGCCGTCGCACGCCCCGCCGGCGGGCGAACGTGCCGAAGGCGGTCATCGCGTCGAGTGCGTGCGGTGGAGCGGGGTGGAAGACCGAGAGCGCTTGCTGCCGTTCAGGCATCGAAGACCCCTCCTCGGGTCGTGGGTGCACTTGGCGCGGGAGCTGATGCAGTGGCGTGGACGCCGCCACGGGGCACCAGCGGGGCCGGCGGGTCCTTCCGGCGCCGGGTGCGCGGGGTCCGGTCGTCGGGGCGCGTGCGGGCTCAGCGTGGGCGGGCTCAGCCTGGGGCGTGGGCGGGCGTGATGGGTGCGGGCGGCCGGGCGGGCGGCACGGGCGCGGGAGGTGACGACTCCGGTGGGCCCGAGGCGCGCGGCGCTGTGGTGAGCCCAGCCGGATGGGCATGCGGCGGCGGCAGCTGGGCCATGGCTGGCGTTCCTCTCGTGCGGCTCGGCGCGCCCCCGGGGCAGCGCCGGGGTCCCGTGGCCACGCCCGTGGCGGGTGCGGGGCCGGCTCGGTACGTGTGTGGGCACGAGCGAGTGCTGCCCGGCCCGAGTGAGTGATCTCCGGCCCGGCAGCATGAACCTGCGGCTCGTACCCAGGGCGCGTGGCGTGCCCTCGTCGTCGGTGGACGGTAGCGCGGGTGGGGGACGGCCATGAGTTTCCCCGTACGACTTTGAGACGTCGGCCCCCGGTTTCCGGCAGGAGGACTGGCCGTAACAACGGTGGTGTTAAACAGGCCAACTGTCCTCCCGCTCGCTTGTGACCGGGCGGGCCACGGGAAAAGATTCCCCAACGACGGTTTAGATCGGCAGAGACCTCGAAGGGACGTCGTGGTCAAGCAAGACAGAGCACGCCGAACGCACACGTTGTTGCTGGACGCAGCAGCAAAGGAGTTCGTGCGTCACGGGTACACTGGCGCCAACCTCCAGCGGGTCGCCACGCAGGCCAGCATGACCAAGGGGGCTCTCTACGCTCACTTCCCGTCCAAGGAGGCGCTGGCAACCGCCCTGACGGCGCCCTTCGAGCAGACCTGGCGTGAGCTGCTCCACGGGGCGGAGACGGCCGGTCCGGCAGCGGAAGGGGTCCTGTCCGACCTCGTCGTCGCCCTCGTGACCCGGCTGCGGACAGACCTCCGTTTCAGGGCCGGCTTCCACCTGACGGCGGAGAACGCGCGCGCTGAGCAGCGGCTCCCCCCGGTGGTCGAGGAGCTGACCCGGGCGCTCCCCGGTCTGGTCCGCCAGGCGCAGGAGCGTGGCGAGGTGTGTCCCACCCGGACCCCGGAAGCGCTGAGCAGCCTCTTGCTCACCCTGATCTGCGGCGTCTACTACACGACCGCGCAATGCGAACCCGATACGTGCCCCGCCGAGATGTCGGCCATCTGGCACCTGGTGCCGGGGTCCGCGCCCCCGGACCCCGGCGGAGAGGACTTCGGCGCCACGCCCGCTCAGGGACCTGCGCGAACCGGATGCGAAGGGCCGCCGGTCACCGCACGTGAATGATGCGCGCCCCGGGCAGGGCTGCGAGGAGCCGCGCATCTCCTCCGACAACCGTGGCGTGCCCCACTTCCGTCAGCATCGGCAGGTCGGAGATGTGATCGCCGTACCCGTGGCAGTCGGCCGGGTCGATGTGCGGATGGCGTCTCAACAGGCCTCGCACGGCCACCCGTTTACCTTCGGCGATCACAGGGCTTCCGATGATCCGCCCGCTGAGGATGCCCGCACGCACCTCGGGGCGGGTGCACAGCAGGTGCTTCGCGCCGATGTCTGCGGCAATCGGGTCCAGTACTGCGGGAAACGATCCCGACACCAGTGCGAGTACGGCACCGTCGGCGCGGTGCCGCATGAGCTCGGCCCGGATACGTTCGATGTAGAAGCCCTTCTCATGCCGCCTGTCCCCCAGCCAGCGAGTTCCCCACTGCGCCACTTCCGCGGCCCGCTCGCCCTTCCACGCCTGGTAATAGGTGCGGTTGCGCTCCGCCCTCGGGGCGCCGGACGACAGCATTGCGGCCAGGTGCTGGCGCGTGCGTGCGGCGTGCAGGCTGCCCGTGGTCCCGTGCCGCCGGATGAAGTAGAAGTCCAGAAAGTCCATCATGCTCTTGCCCGTGATCAGCGTTTCGTCGACGTCGCTGAACACCAGCCTGTTCGGCGCGGCCCTCACCGGGCGGTCCTTTCGCGCTCCGCCCCGGCCTCCGGATCCGCCGCGTCCTGCGGGGTGAGGGCCAGCGCGTACGCCGTGGCGGCCGGCCCCAGGCGCAGGGCCCCGTGCGAAGCGATCGTCAGAACGTCGCGTCGGCGCTGTTGCAGGGCGCCGTCCACGTCGCCCGATCGCGCTGCGCCCGGCTGGAGGAGGGAGTCGACCGCGCCGGCCAGCCGAGCGGCACCAACGGCGGCATCACGCCGGTTGAGGGCCACGAGGGCGCTGTCGACGTCCGCGGTGTCGGCACGTTCTGCCGCCTGGTTGAAGAGCAGTTCGACGGCGTCGATGTCCGCGGACGCCTGGGCGAGAAGCTCCGGGATACCCAGGCTGTTCAACGGCCTCGCCCCGCCCTCGCCGTCCTGGACGGCCCACGCCGTCCAGTCCTTCAGCGCGGCGCGGGCCGCTCCCAGTGCCGGGGCGGCGAACATGAGCCCGCCTGCCAGGTGGGCCGGTGCGGTACGGCACCGGGCGCCGCCGGCCGGCCCCTCTCCCGCCAGCACGCGGTGCAGGTCCACGACGCGGTGCTCGGGTACGAACGTGTCGCGGACCACCACGGTGTGGCTGCCCGTACCGCGCATGCCCGCGCTGTTCCAGGTGTCCCGGACTTCCACGACCCCGCGGGGAACCGCGAACATGCCGGTCCGTGAGGCGGCGAGGGCTTCGTCCATCCGCGCGGCCAGCAGCACCCAGTCGGCGTGATTCACACCGCTGACCGGCGACCACTCCCCCTCAAGCACCCATCCGTCGCCGGCTGCCCGCGCACTGCCCGTCGGCGCGAGGGCAGCGGCTATGCGCGCATCGGGCGATGTGCCCCAGATCTCCGTCTGCGCCGCATGAGGCAGGAACGAGGCGAACCTTCCGTGCGCCGCCCACAGGACCGCGCACCACGCCGCCGACGTGCAGCCCTGCGCAACGGTGGCTGCCGCGGTGAAGACATCGCTGAACGAGCCTTCCCGGCCGCCCCATCGATGGGGGACGAAATGGCGTGCGAAGCCGGCCTCGTCCAGCGCGGCCACGGCCGTGGCGGACAGCCGGCGTTCCCTGTGGGCCCGGCCCGCGGCGCGGCCTGCGACGGCGGCCGCGTGAAGCAGCACTTCCTGCCGGAAGCCGGATGACGGTGGGGCCGGTGGTGTGGGTGGTGCCGGTGTGCGCGCATCAAGGAAGCCGGCTGAGACGGCAGGCGTTGCCATGCGGTCACTCCTTCGGTGGGTGGCGGGTGCGCCGGGGCAGCAAAAGGGGGCGGGGCGCTGGTCGTTGCGGGTGGGTGGGCTCGCTGGTCCGGGCCGGTGGGCCGGTTCGGTGCTCCTGGCAGTGGCACGGGTATCCGCCCGGGCAGGCCTCGGCCGTGGAGGAGCCGCGCCGCCGGTGGCGGGGCCGCCGCGGCCGTCCTCGGCCGCTCAACGGCCGGGGACGGAGTGCTGGAGGTGCGGGCGGTCAACAGCACGTACGAGAACGTTGCTTAAATACCTTCTCCCAGGTATGTATATGGCTCATACCGTCACTCCTTCAACGACATCTGTGGACGAGGAAGGCCCTTGTACTGCGATACCGGCACTTCCCGCCCGAGCGGCAGCGCTGCGGTTCATCAACCGTGGTCGGCCAACGCCTCGTCCTGCCCTGCTGGTTCAAGATCGCGCGCGATCCAGCCACTGTCCGTGACAGCGACCGGCCTGCCGCCCTGGACGGCTTCGATGCGCAGGCGGCGACTGTCCGGGCCCTCCGGCAGGGACCGGCACGTCCGTCGAGACTGCGCAGGCACTCGCGGGGCGTTCGCCGTCTCCGTCGTGCGCCCTTCATTGTGGACGACCAGATGAATGGGCTCGTCAAGTTCGGCGAACGCTTGGCAGTCGGTGGCTACGGACGTCAGGACCGGCAGAACCCGCAACCCGCCGGACTCACCCCTGTGTCCGCTGACCAGCAGATGGCCGAGCTGACGGATCCCTTCGAGTATCACCATCAACGGCACGTGGTCCGTCGGGTGGTCGAACAGGATCGCGTGATCGGGATCCACTCTCAGCTGCCACTGCCCGGGCGACGCACCAGGGACGATGAAACTGTCCTTACTGCGCAACCGACCCACCAGGGAAGGGTCCAGACTGCCGCGCATCTGCCTGGCCACCTCTCCGGCGGAGGCCGGGGTACCAGCCGCGGGGGAACCGCCCGCGCGGCGGCGCAGCAACTCGTACCTGCGGTCGTCGACGGCGATCACCTGCAGGCTGCCCCGGCCGCACTCCCTGCCTCCGACGCTCAGCCCGACTTCCAGCCGCATCCCGTATCGCTGCGGCGGCCTGTTGTCCACCCAGACCCAACGCGCGTCCAGAACCACCGGGAGTGGCTGCGGGCCGATGCGCAGGGCATCGATGTCCGTGACCTCGAAGTCGATGTCGCGGCCGACGAAGTGATGGGTCAGCGGCACCCTGTAGTACCAGTGCGCAAGGTACACAAGGGCCTGACGGATCGTCTCGGCCACCAGCAGCGGATCGCTGCGCCCCTCCGCGTCCGGGTGGTACAGCGCGTGGTCGCGGGGCCACTGCGCTCCTACCAGGAAGCGGTCTTCGCCCAGCGACACCGCGTCGGTCACGAAGACCTCCGCCACCGCCGCACGGTGCACCATGTGCCGCGGAATGGTTCGCTGAAACGTCAAGCCGTGCTCCTGCCGAGCCGCGGCATCGCGCCCCGCCGCTCCGGCGCTCCCCCGGAAGTTCTGCATGTCACCATCTCCCCCCGTCAAGCATCTGGGACAACCTCGTACGGGCCGCCCCTTGTGCATGAATCTACCTTCGCGAAGGTTTATTTCATGGACAACTCCTTTGTGTGCGGCGAAAATCACGACTGAGTCTGGAGACCATCAATGAACGGCGCAGCAGAGGGCTTGAGCAACAGGGCGGCTTCCGCCGCCGGCAAGGAGCTCAAGCAGGAACGTGCCATCCGGACGCGGGAGGGCATCCTCCGCGCCGCCTCCCAGCTGTTCGCGGACAAGGGGTACCCCTCCGTGACGATCCTGGACGTGGCCCAGCTCGCCGGCATGACCAAGGGGGCGGTGTACTTCCACTACACGAACAAGGAAGCTCTCGCGCACGCTGTCACTTCCGAGTTCTACGAACGCCTGCCTGCCATAGCGCAGACTGTGGAGGACCTCGGACTCTCCCCGCTGGCGTCCGTGGCCGAGCTCCTGACCCGCACAGCCCTCGCACTGCGGGACGACACCGTGATGCAGGCCGGTGCGAGGCTCCAGATCGAACGTGCGCTGATCGGAATCGATCTGCCCGTACCTTTCCAGAACTACACGCGCATGGTGTGTGCGTGGCTCGAGATGGCTGACGAACAGGGCGAGTTGCAGCACGCCGCCCCGCCGAGGGCCCTCGCACGCGTGATCGTCTCGGCATTTTTCGGCACCCAGCACATCTCCTGGGTCCTGCACAATCGCAGTGACATCGCCGACCGCACCCTGGAAGTGATCGAGGCGGTACTCCCCTCCTGCCGCGACGCACTGCAGACCTGTCCCTCCGCCCGACAACACCGCCGTGCAGACTGAGCCGGGACCTGTGCGGCGTCCCGCGAGTTCCCGTGGGGATCTTTGAAACGGCTGGGCTGCTCCTCTCCCAGCTACTTGGTCCTTGCACTTCGTGAGTAGGGTAGGGAGCGAGGAGCGGTACTTGATCACTGACAGGCAGGTTCTTGCCGTGACTGGTGATTGGCAGACGGACCGGATCGGGACTGCGTTGCGGGGTGAGAACCCCACCGTCTTACGGCGGTTGACGTCGGGGTTCGCGGTGATCGGGGACGTTCAGTTCCTGCCGGGGTACTCGGTTCTTCTCGTGGATGAACCAGATGTGCAGCGGCTGTCCGACCTGCCGAAAGCGAAGCGGCTGTCGTTCCTGTCCGACATGGACCAGCTCGGTGAAGCGGTTGAACGAGCCTGCTCGCGGCTGGATCCGGCTTTCCGACGGGTGAATCTTGAGATCCTGGGGAACACGGATCCGTTCCTGCATGCGCATGTGTGGCCGCGGTTCGATTGGGAACCGGCCGATGTGGTGGGTGGTCCGGTGTGGCTCTATCCGCGTGAGCGATGGAGTGACGAGCAGGTCAGGCTCGGTCCGCAGCATGATGTGCTGCGGGAGGCGATCGGCAGCGAACTGGACAAGTTGCGCTCGAGACTCTGACGGTGGCGGGCCTGCCGACGGTCAGCAGAGTTTCACTGAAGTCGCCGTACGAGGGCTCCTCCGAGCGCGATTGGTGATGTCGGGGTGGGCGGCCGTGAACGCTCCGTCACAGATGGGACAGAGAGGAATACCCGGGGTGGCCGTCCCCGGCGGTGGTGTTCACCCTCACCACCGCCACGGCCCCTCCGG
Organism: Streptomyces sp. RKAG290; assembly: GCF_023701695.1. GTDB lineage: Bacteria > Actinomycetota > Actinomycetes > Streptomycetales > Streptomycetaceae > Streptomyces. The sequence continues at coordinate 7,719,976 of NZ_JAJOZC010000001.1, read as the reverse complement.
CTGCTCCTCGGGTTCGCGTCCCAGCCCGTCCGGTCCGCCGCCGGCTGTCAGCCGCGCACGTGCAGCCCGAAGCCCGTGCGGCCCGCGGGCTCCAGGCCCTCCTTCAGGTGCAGCGAGGGGATCTCGTAGTCACCGTAGTTCTGCCGCCGGAACGCGATCGGCTCGGTCGATTCCAGAGTGAGCAGGCGCTGCTCCCAGGCCTTGGCGACGAGCGGGTACTCCTCGCCGGACATCCGGTCGGTGCCGTACAGCACGAACGGCGGCAGCACCTCGATGCCGGGGTAGTAGAGGATGCCGTGGTGGATCGGGAACAGCAGATCGTCGATGGGGCCGTTGATGCCGCGAGCGGTGTAATGCGACTCCGGGCCGCCGGCTGTCACCGACAGCATGGCCCTCCTGCCTGCGAGGGTTCCTTCACCGAAGCGCTCGCCGTACTTGGTGTCGCTGTGTTCGCCGACGCCGTACGCGAAGCGATAGGTGAACACCCGGTCCACCCAGCCCTTGAGGATCGCGGGCATGGAGTACCACCACAGCGGGAACTGGAAGATGATCGTGTCGGCCCACAGCAACTTCTCCTGCTCGGCGAGGACGTCCGGGGTGAGCGTCCCCGCGTCGAAGGCGCGGCCCGAGTCCAGGGCGACCTTCAACGGACTTGAGGCGTGGGAGCCGTAGTCCGCGGCGTCCACCATCGCCTTCCAGTTCATCGCGTACAGATCACTCACCCGCACCTCGTGCCCGGCGCCCTCCAGGGTGGACACCGCGAGGTCCTTCAGTGAGCTGTTGAGCGACTTCGGCTCCGGGTGGGCGTGGACGATCAGCGTCTTCATGGGAACTCCTTCGGATCGGATGCCTTCGATCCTGGGCGACGCAGCGCCCGGTGTTCAGGGGCGCCTCTTCCGTCGGACGGGACTTCCTGGTATCGGCAGGGCCACCTTCACTGGCGGTGTCGTGGTCATACTGGGGGCATGGACGATCTTGCGGGCTTCCTACGGACCCGGCGCTCCCGAGTCGACCCGGCAGCCGTCGGCATCCCCACCGACAGCCGCCGCCGGGTCGAAGGACTGCGCCGCGAAGAGGTCGCACACCTGTCCGGAGTCAGCGTCGACTACTACGTACGCCTGGAGCAGGGCCGCGCGACTCAGCCTTCCGAGCAGGTCCTCGACGCACTCGCCCGCGTCCTCGGCCTCGACGAGACCGAACGCGGGCACCTTGACCGGCTCTCCCGGCAGCGCCGCCGCCGTGCGAAGGCGCCGGGCGGGCGGGTACGGCCGGAGCTGCTGCGCGTCCTCGACCTGGTCGCCGACGCGCCCGCGCTGATCATGGACCACCGCTTGGACGTGCTCGCGGGGAACAGGCTCGCCAGGCTCCTCTTCAGCCGGCCGATACCGGGTCTGAACACCGCCCGGCACATCTTCCTCGAGGAGGATGAGCGCGGGCTCTACGCGGACTGGGAGACATGCACCCTCGACGTGGTCGGGCATCTGCGCCTGGCCGCCGGGAAGTACCCCGACGACCCGCGCCTGGCCTCGCTCATCGGCGAGCTGGCGATGGGCAGCGAGCGATTCCGCCGCCTCTGGGCCCGTGCGGACGTGCGCGCCCGCTCGCATGGGCGCAAGGCGTACAGGCACCCGCTGGTCGGACTCCTGGACCTGCACCAGGAGAACTTCGCGCTACCGGAAGAATCAGGCATGGAGCTCCTGGTGCTGTCCGCGGCCTCCGGCAGTCCCGCCGAGGACGGACTGCGCCTGCTCGCGGGCCTGGACTCGGACAGCGGCGACGCGCATCCCGCAGTGAACGCCCAGGTTCGCGAGTAATCCGAGAACGCCCAGGTTCCTTGCCGGCGTACCTCGGCCGGCGACCCACCTGACGCACGTGCCACGACACCCGTCCTCGACCTCGGCCGGGCCGTTCTTCAGCCCGGCGGCTCACCCCGGTCAACGATCCCGCCGCTGGGAGCAAGTCCTTGCGGCAGCCGACCATCGCCACGTCCGCCGGGGGCTGCTGAGGTCATCCGGTGACTGTGGTCAGGCGCCGGCCGTCGTCACATGCCTGGTGCGCCAGGTGCTCTTCTTGGACTTGTTCCCGCACGTCTCCATGGAGCACCAACGCCGGTTGCCGGGACGGGACGTGTCAAGGAACCAGGCGGCGCAGTGAGGCCCGGAGCAGGCACGTACCCGTGCCATGGCGGGGGACGTGGCCAGCGTGATGGCATCGCGTGCGATGTCCGCCAGGACTGTGCCGACCAGATCCTCGGCCGTCCAGACCACCCCGCCGTCGTCGTCGAGCAGCGGGGCCGGAGGAGCGCCTGCGGCGGCCGCGTTCAACAGTTCCCGGTCGGCCTGGGGGCAGGTGGCAGGGCCGCCTTCGCCACGAGCCGCCGTCAGCAGCCCGTGAACCGCTTCCCGTAGTGCCCGCGCCTCGCCGAGCACTGCCTGCGTCGGAGCCGGGATGACGACATCAGCGGGAAACGGCCCCAACTGCGCGACCCAGTCGGCCAAGTCATGGGCGGTGACCAGTTCTTCGTTGGCGCCGTCCATGCCTCGCAGCCGCAGGGTGCGCATGAAGTCGAGGCATAGCCGACCAGCACCGCTGCGGAAGCGAGGAGTCGCCGGTTCGGGAATCAGAGCCATGAAAGTCACTCTACTGGGGAACCGGTTTAACTGGTACGTTGACGGAACCTGTTAAACCGGTTCTGCCGGAGTGGTCCGCCACTCGTCTCCTTCTCCGTCCCCTTCACGGCCGAGGTGTGCATCATGTCCGCCAGTCCCGAATCTTCCGCCCCTCCGGCCCTGAGCCAGCCGCTGATCCTGCTCCTCTCTCTCGCCTGCGGCATCGCGGTGGCCAACATCTACTTCCCCCAGGCGATCAGCCCGCTGATCGCGCACGACCTGGGTGTGACCTCCGCATCCGCCGCCCTCGTCGTCACCTGCGCCCAACTCGGTTACGCCGCAGGCATCTTCCTGCTGGTCCCGCTCGGTGACCGGTTGCGGCACCGCAGCCTCGTCACCACCCTGCTGCTCCTCACCTGTGCAGGACTCGTACTGGCCGGGACAGCTACCTCGCTCACCGTCCTGGCCCTCGCAAGCGCACTCGTCGGCCTGACCACCGTGGTGCCGCAGATCCTCATCCCCATGGCTGTCGGACTGACCGCGCCCGAGCGCCGGGGCGCGGTGACCGGCACTCTGCTCTCCGGCCTGATCGGCGGCATCCTCCTGGCCCGCACGTTCTCCGGCACACTGGGCGAGTGGCTCGGCTGGCGCGCGCCCTATCTGGTGGCCGCCGCCCTGGCACTGGTCCTCGCTCTCGCGATGGCGGCCGCCCTGCCCCGCACCACTCCGAGCACCGACCAGCCGTACCCGGCCCTCCTGGCGGCCTCCGTACATTTGCTGCGCGCCGAACCGTTGCTGCGCCGCTCATGCCAGTACCAGGTGCTCGTGTTCGCCGCGTTCAGTGCCGCCTGGACAGCGCTCGCGCTGTTCGTGACCGGCCCGCACTACGGCCTGGGCACCCCCGCGGTCGGCCTCATCGCCCTTGTGGGAGCGGCCAGCATGTTCGCCACCCCGATCGCCGGCAGGCGCACGGACCGCAACGGCCCCGACGCCGTGAACCTCGTCTGCATGACCGGCGCCGTCGCGGCCGGGGCACTCCTGCTGACCGGAAGCCTGGGCGGCGCCGCCGGCCTCGTCGGTCTGGGCGCGGGTATGCTGCTGCTCGATGTGGCCATGCAGTCGAGCCAGGTGGCCAACCAGGCCCGCATCTTCGCTCTGCGCCCCGAGGCCCGCGCACGCCTCAACACCGCCTACATGACCTGCGCGTTCCTGGGCGGCAGCGCCGGCTCGTGGCTCGGCGTCCGCGCCTACTCCACCCTCGGCTGGACCGGTGTGTGCGCCCTGGTCGCGATCCTCGCCGGGCTGGCCGTGCTCCGCCATGCCGTGAGAAGCCGGCCGATCACGACAACCGCTCCGGTCGCGGCGACAGGGACCTCGGCATCAGAAGGCAAGGACGGCGTCCCCGCCGGCCGCTGAGGTATCCGAACGAGGCACCCACGCACACAGCAGCGCCATGCAGGACACCGTCTTAGGTGGTCCACGTACCCGAAAGTGTCGTCAGCGCAGACCTCTGCCCTCTCCTGCGGTTCACCGCACCGCCGCACAAGGCGGAAGTCTGCAACACGGTGTGCCGACACTCCGCACAACGCATCCGGTGGTGCGGCGCGCACCTGAACGGTGGAGCTGCGCCCCGAGCGCTGCGGTCCGGCCCTTCACTGCTCGCAGTGAAGGACCGGCAGTCCGTCCAATTGCAGGCTGTGGCACATGAATCCATCGCCCCCGCCAAACCGTCGTACGCGTGGACGGCATCGCTGACCGCCGGTGCCGCGGCCCCCTTGGCACCCTGCTCGAACTTCCTCGCAGGCACGGGCACGACCCACTCGGCAGGCATGGGCGCGTGTCCTCCCGGCCCCCGGATGACTCACCAAGAACTCATGAGCCCCGCATCCATCGCGCGAGCCGTCACGTGCTGCACACGAATATATGTGCCCGCCGCGCCAGGCGGATGGCCTCGGCGAACCGAAAGATGTGACGCAACACTCCCGTTGGCCTGCGAGCCACCCAGGAGGCGGGCCTTGTCCGTTCGGGCCCGGCGGAGTGTGTGCATGAGGTGGTGAAGTGACTCCTGGCAATCCGCCGCGCCACGGTATACGTAGCATGAGGGAAAATCGCCCCCACTCACACTCCGAAAGACAGGGCCTCATGTCTGAAGTTGCTGCAACCGCGGGAGTCACCGCAAGTTATGCGCGGAAGGTCACAGAAGACCTTACGGCCAACAAGAGCGAGCAGGAGCGGGTACGTACCGAACTGACCCGGCTGCAGGATGAGCTGCTCCAGCTCGAGGTGAGCGAGCAGGTCCTGGTGAAGATGCAGGATGTCCTCGTCGGTGCCGGCGAGCCTGCCACGGAAAAGGCCAAGGCCGGGAAGAAGGCTTCGGTTCCCGCGGCGCGTCGCGGGAAGAGCACGGCAGGTCAGGGCAAGGCGGCACCCAAGGCCAAGACTTCGAAGGCTGCCGGCAAGGCTCCCACCGAGAAGGCCGCTCCGGCCAAGGCGGTGGGCGAGGCAACCTGGGTCGAGCTGGCCACCAGTTACCTGTCCGCGCAGAGCGAGCCCAAGTCTGCCGCCGAGGTCTCCGCAGCACTGACCCACGACCACCCGGAGCGCAGCGTGCAGGCGCCGGTGGTGCGCAACGCCCTGGAACAGGGGGTCGCCCGCGGTCTCCTGGAGCGCGCCAAGCAAGGCCGCTCCGTGTACTACACCCCTGCCACCGCCACTTCCCCCGATGAGCCTGCCAAGTCCGCCCAGTAGGAACGACGGCAGACTCACTTGCACAAGGCACGGCGGTAGGCCGCATGCCGTTGCCCATGAGGCGCGAGGCTGATGTCGGTGCCGTTTGACGGGGCCTGCCGGCAGTCGTAACGGGAGAGTGTTGCGGCGCGGGTGAGTGGAGAGCTTCGCGGCTCGGACCACCTGATGCCAGCCCCGCGGAACTGCCGGCCGGCAGCCGCGTCACCGATGTCGTCCACCACGATGTCGTAGACGAAGTACTCCTCGGATGCTTCAACGGTTCAGTTGCCCTGCCAGGCGTTGCCCTGCCAGACATGCATGCCCGGTCCTCGATCGAACGCCGTTGCGGCCGTCGACACACAGCGGAGCTTCGCCCTGGGTCCCGCGTCTCGTACGTCAGGTGCGATCCGAACCGTGCCGGGTGCCCGCGGCCCCCTGTCCCCCGAGCACTCGTACCGGCCGGGTGCCGCCCGTACGCGCGGGCGAGAGGGTGCGGAGCGTCCGGCGCGGGGGCGGTTACGAGGAACGGCGGCAGGGCGCTTCGGCGTCGCGCCCTGCCGCCGTCACCGGCCCGTTGGAGCGGCCGGCCACGTCATCGGCGCCCTCCGCGCCGATGACGGTGTCGAGCGGTCACTCAGCCGGGGAGGACCCATTTCTGGTTGGCTCCGGTACCGCAGGTCCACAGGTGGAGCTTGGTGCGGTCGGCGGAGGAGACACCCTCGGCGTCGAGGCACTTGCCGGACTGCGGGTTCTTCAGCGTGCCGTCGGCCTGCGGAGCCCATGTCTGGGCTCCGGAACCGTTGCAGCCCCAGAGCTGGACCTTGGTGCCGTTCGCCGTACCACCACCATTGACGTCCATGCACTTGCCCAGCGAGCGCAGAGTGCTGTCCGTACCGACCGCCCACTTCTGGGCAGCCGTCTGATTGCACGTGTACAACTGGATCTGCGTCCCGTCCGCCGACGCGGCACCGGCCACGTCGACGCACTTGCCGCCGATACCGGTGATGGCACCCTCCCGAGGACCGGTCGTGCCGCCGAGTTCCTTGATCCGGACGTTCCGGAAGGACACGTCGTCGCCGTCGCCGTGGTTCTGCAGGCCGATGCGGCCCTGCTGGAGGCTGCGGACGGGGTCGGTGTTGGTGAAGTCGTTGATCCGGCGGCCGTTGAGGAAGACCTGCAGGCGCTCGCCCTCGACCCGGATCTCGTAGGTGTTCCACTCCCCCGGCGGGTTCAGCGCCGCGTCACGGGCGGTGAGGTCGGCGGACTTGAAGCCGTAGACGGAGCCGGTGGTGCGGTCGGGGGTGTCGGTGGCGTCGATCTGGATCTCGTACCCGTTGTCGACGGCCGACCAGGGGTCGTCGGAGGCGGGGAAGCCCACGAAGACACCCGAGTTGTCGTCGCCGGCCTGCCGCCAGTCGAGTTTCAGGGAGTACGACGTGTACTCCTTGGCCTGGTACCAGAGGAGGCCGAGGCCGCCGCGGGAGGTCAGGGTGGCGTCGGATTCGGCGAACGAGCCCGGGCCGGCCTGCTTCCAGCCGGTGGTGCCCGAGGTCCCGTAGAGGGTGGTGTAGCCGGTCTCCGGACGGCAGTCGGCCTCGGTCAGCTCGGCCGCCCACCGGATACCGCCGAGCAGATGCCGGCGGAAGGCGGGGTCGGTGTAGGACTCCTCGGTGTGGCCGCCGCCGGTGTAGAAGGCCCGCCCGCCGGCGTAGTCCTTGCACCAGGCGATGGGGTGGTCGCCGCTCATGCTGCCGCCGCTGTAGCTGGACTCGTCGAGCGAGGCCAGGACGTGGGCGGAAGTGCGCGGGTTGGTGCGGTAGTTGTACCACTCGTCGGTGCGCTGCCAGGTGGTGCCGAGGTGGGCGGTGGCGTCGTGAGCGCGGTCCTCCACCTTGACCGTGGCGGGCTGGATGGCCGGGTGGGACTGGAACAGGGCGCCGGCCAGGCCCGCGTACCAGCTCCAGTCGTACTCGGTGTCGGCCGCCGCGTGGACACCCACGTAGCCGCCGCCGGCTGCCATGTATCCCTCGAAGGCGGTCTGCTGGGCGGCGTTGAGGACGTCACCGGTGGTGGAGAGGAAGACGACGGCCTCGTACCCGGCGAGGTTCGACGGACTGAAGGCGGCGGCGTCCTCGGTCGCCGTGACAGTGAAGTTGTTCGCCGCGCCCAGCTCGCGCAGGGCGGTGATGCCTTCGTCGATGGAGGAGTGGCGGAAACCGGCGGTCTTGGAGAAGACCAGTACGTCGTACGCGGGGTCGGCGGCCGCCGCCTTCGCCGGTGCGGATGTCAGGAGGGGTGCGGCGCGCTCGGGGGCGGCCGTCGCGACCGTCGCGGGCAGGGCGGCGACGCCGAGCAGACCGCAGGCGGCCCAGCGTGCGAGGCGCCCGAGGGGGCGGACCGTTCTTCGGCTCATGGCAGGATCCACTTCTGGTTGGCACCGGTGCCGCAGGCCCACAGATGGAGCTTGGTGCGGTCCGCGGAGGAGACACCCTCGGCGTCGAGGCACTTGCCGGACTGCGGGTTCTTCAGCGTCCCGTCGGACTGCGGGGCCCACAGCTGCGCCCCGGAACCGTTGCAACCCCAGAGCTGCACCTTCGTCCCGTCGGCCGAACCTCCACCACTGATGTCCATGCACTTGCCGAGAGCCCGCAACGTGCTGTCCGTACCGACCGTCCACTTCTGGGCAGCCGTCTGATTGCACGTGTACAACTGGATCTGCGTCCCGTCCGCCGACGCGGCACCGGCCACGTCCACACACTTGCCACCGATACCGGTGATCGCACCCTCACGCGGACCCGTCGCACCGGAGGTGGCGATCTGGAACTCGTCCACGTCGAAGAGGGCTCCGCTGCCGCCCTTGAAGACGAGGTGGAGCGTGGTGGTGCCGGCCGGGCGGCTGGTCAGGTTCGCGGAGACGTCCTGGAACGTCTCCCAGTCACCGGTGACGGGGACGGCCACGGACCCGAGCAGAGTGCCGGTGGGCGAGCCCGCCCGTACCTCGATCGTGCCGCCGGCGCCGGCGGAGGAGACGCGGGCGGTCAGCTTGGTGGCGTTGTCGAGGGCGTAGGGCTTGAAGGAGATCCAGTCACCGTTCTCGATGTTGCCCACCGTCTTGCCTCCGTGGGCCGCGGTGTGGCTGACGACCGTCACCCCGGCGGAGCCTCCGTAGTGCTCGGCCTGGCGGTGGCTGGGCTGGCTGATGTGCTCGTCGTGGGTGGTCAGGGCGGGCTGCCCGGCTGCCCCCTTGTCGGTGTATTCGGCGTCCCAGACGCCGAAGATGTTGGCGTTCGGGTCGTGCTCGCCGTCGGCGATGGTCTGCACGGTGCCGGAACAGCCGGTCGCCGAGGTCTGCGGGTGGCCGTGGCTGTCGTGGCCGATGATGAAGGTGACCTTGACCTTCGAGCAGTCGATGGTGCCGTCCTCCGGGTCGGTGACGGTCACCTTGAACGGCACCGCCGCGCCCGGGTCGATGATCCGGCCGTCGAGGGGCAGTTCCAGCTTCACGGTGGGCGCGGTGTTGCCCACGGTCACGAGTACGGAGGCGGTCGCCTGCCGGCCTGTGCCGTCGGAGACGGTCAGCTCGGCGGTGTACTGACCGTTGGCGGTGTAGGTGTGCGCCGGGCTCGCCGCGGTGGAGGTACCGCCGTCACCGAACTTCCAGGCGTAGGTCAGCGGATCACCGTCGGGGTCGGTGGTTCCCGCCGAGGAGAACTGCACGGCCAACGGGGATTTGCCCGAGGTGCGGTCGGCCGAGGCCTGGGCGAGCGGGGACCGTCCGCCGCTGACGTTCTCGATGCGGTAGACCGCGCTGTTCTCGTCCCCGTTGAAGTAGCCGGTGCCGTAGTCGAGCACGTACAGCGCACCGTCCGGGCCGAAGGCCATGTCCATGATCTGGGTGCCCTGCCAGGGGAAGGCGTTGATGGACTGCACCGTGCCGTCGCCGGCCTGCTCGATGCGCTTGATCCACTTGCGGCCGAACTCGCCCGCGAAGAAGTCTCCGTCGAAGCTCTCGGGGAACTTGACCTCGGAGGTCGAGGCCGCGTCGTAGTGGTAGACCGGACCGCCCATGGGAGACTCCGAGCCGCTGCCGAACTCCGGGACCGAACCGCCGTCGTACGGGATCCAGGCGGGCTGGGCCGCGGGGAGGTCGATCAGGCCGGTGTTGTTCGGCGAGGTGTTCTTGGGCGCCGAACAGGAGAAGGCGGCGCCGGACGTCGAGGTGGCGAAGTTGTAGTCGACGTAGGCGTTGTTCTTGCCGGTGCAGTAGGGCCAGCCGTAGTTGCCGGCCTTGGTGATCCGGTTGAACTCAACCTGCCCGGCGGGCCCGCGGGTAGCACTCGCGGTGCCCGCGTCGGGGCCGTAGTCACCCAGGTAGACCGTGCCGGTGGGCTTGTCGACGGTCATCCGGAAGGGGTTGCGGAAGCCCATGGCGTAGATCTCGGGCCGGGTCTTCGCGGTGCCGGGGGCGAACAGGTTGCCCGTCGGCACGGAGTAGCTTCCGTCGGCGTTGACCTTGATCCGGAGCACCTTGCCGCGCAGGTCGTTGGTGTTCCCGGCCGAACGCTGGGCGTCGTACGCGGGGTTGCGGGTGGGCCGCTCGTCGATCGGGTTGTAGCCGTCGGAGGCGAAGGGATTGCTGTCGTCGCCCGTGGAGAGGTACAGGTTGCCCTGGGCGTCGAAGTCGATGTCGCCGCCGACGTGGCAGCACAGCCCCCGGCTCGCGGGGACGTCCAGGACCTTCTTCTCGCTGGCCGTGTCCAGGGTGCCGTCCGTCTTCAGGACGAATCGGGAAAGCCGGTTGACGCCGTTGAAGGGGGCGAAGTCGGCGGCCGAGCCGTCCGCGGGGGCGTCTCCGGAGGGAGTGGAGAGCTTCGGGGCGTAGTAGAGGTAGACGAAGCGGTTGGTGGTGAAGGCGGGGTCGACGCCGACGCCCTGGAGGCCTTCCTCGTCGTGCGAGTAGACGTCCAGTTTGCCGGCCACCTTGGTGGTGCCGGCCGCGTCGGTGAGGCGCAGTGTGCCGTCCCGTGAGGTGTGCAGGACGGACCGGTCGGGCAGGACGGTGAGCGTCATCGGCTCGCCGGTCTCGGCCACCCCCTTGGCGAGGGTGACCTGCTGGAACTCGGGTGCTGCGGGGGCCGCTTCGGCCGTGCTCTGCTGGGCGGTGAGGGCGCCCGCGGCAGCGAGCAGGGTGCTGGCAAGCGCCGCGAGGGGCCGGGTGAGTCTCCTGTGCACGCGCATCCTCCGTGGGTCAACGGGGCTGGGGGTCTCGCACAGGCGCGCGCCGTCGCGCCGGGGGACACGGGCGCCCTGGGAAGGAGGGTGGGCGAACGTGTCCTTGCAGTCCGGTACAGATCAGGAAGGTAATGGCTTTTTCATGAACCAGAAACCCCTTTGACGCATCAGGCTAGAACTTTTATCTGTGGGGGGACAAAGTGGCCGTGTCCAGCCGAGTGCCCCCGACTCCGTTACGACGAGGGCGAGTTCGGCGCGCTGCGGCTCCGGGCAGGAGCCGCGCGAGCCCCCACCTGCCGGGTCACCGCCCTGCATCACCCTGCCGCCTCGGTGCAACGGCGACCGCCGGTCGCCTTCGGCGGGCGCCGGCGCGTCGAGGTCGGCACCGGGCACCCGCACGAACTGGGGAACCGTTCGTTTCGACCTGGCTCACTTCCCCGCCGCCGCGGGCGGGCAGGTCGGCACGCGGGTTCTGCCGGGCAGTGCATCGCTCGGCCTGGCGCACGAGGGTGCGTCGGCAAGTGTGGTGGTCGGAAGCGTATGAAGCCGCTGCGTCCGGGCACCGGCTCCTACCCTCCTTGCAGCCACCCGCGCCCGCGCCGAGCAGGAGGCCGTCCCCGGGTCGCCGCAGGCTGACGAAGACGGCACCGTCCAGCGGAGCGGGCGCGTCGGCGTCCTTCCGGCCGGAAAGCCGATGAAGTCATCGGGGAAGCCGCACGTCCTGCCGCTGGGAGTGCGGTTCGTTGGGCAGGGGCCAGGGCGCGGAGAGTCAGTTCGAGGAACACGGACCCCAGCGGCCACTTCGGATCCTGCGGGTCCTGGCAGCGGATCCGCTGTTCGAAGTCATGCAACACCGGCCGGCGCGTCGCAGCCTGGTCGGGGACGCTTCACCGCTCGCGGACCGGGTGCGTAAGGTACGAGCGGCCCGGGAACTGTGCACGCCGGGCCGCTCCGGCCGCGCGGACGACTCGGCCGACAGGCCGATGAGCCAGGGGGCGGGCATGACGGACGCGACAGGCACGGCGGCCGTGGGGCGGCGTGCGGACGGGGCTGGGGAGGCCGACGGGCGGATCGCCCCGCTGGACCGGCGGGTGTTCGCCGTCGCGGGGGTGGTCCTGGCCGTGCTGATGGTGCTGTCCTCGCGCTACGGCTTCCACATCGACGAGCTTTACTTCCTCGACTGCGCCCGGCACCTCCAGGCGAGCTATGTGGACCAGCCGGCGCTGGCGCCGCTGCTGGCCCGGGTCTCGCTGTCGCTGTTCGGTGTCTCGGAGGCGGGCCTGCGGCTGTGGCCGGCGCTGGCCGCCGCGGGCACGGTGGTCGTGGGCGGTTTGACCGCGCGGGAGTTCGGCGGCGCGCGGCGGGCGCACTTGCTCGCGGCAGTCGCGACCGCCACCATGCCCGTGCTGTTGGGCGGCGCGCACGTCGCCAACACCACGTCGTACGAAGTGCTGGCGTGGGCGGCGATCGCGCTCGTGGTCGTACGGATCGGCCGAACCGGCGATACGCGGTGGTGGCTTGCTGCGGGCGCGCTGGTCGGCATCGGCGCGGAGTTCAACCACCTCGCGGCTATTTTTGGGATCGTGCTGCTGGCCGCCGTGCTGCTCGGCCCGGCCCGCCGGACCGTGGCCGATCGCCGACTGCTCGCGGGCGCGGTGATAGCCGTGCTGCTCGTGCTGCCCGATCTGTGGTGGCAGGCACGGCACGGGTGGGCGATGTTCGAGATGACGCGGGAGTTGAACGGGGAGAACGGAGGCCCGGGGAACATCCTCTCCTGGATCGTGGGGCAGCTCGGCATGTCCTGTCTGGCAATGACGACGTTGTGGGTGGCGGGCCTGCGGTTCCTGTGGCGGTCCGGCCGGCCGCTGTGGCGGTGCCTGGTGACCGCGTACGCCGTGCTGTTCGTGCTGTTCGCCGTGACGACCGGAGCGCAGGTGTACTACCTGGGCGGACTGTACGTGTGCCTGCTGGCGGCCGGGGCAGTGGCGCTCGACGGGTGGCTGCACTCCCGCCCGGCCCGGCTGCGCGGCCTGATGATCGGAACGGCCGCCTCGGCCACCCTGCTCGCCGTGATCGTACTGCCGGTGCTGCCGCCCTCCGACGTGGCCTGGACGTACGGCATCAGCTCCAATTCGGGGGAATCCCTGGGCTGGCCCGAACTGGTCAGCACGGTGCGGCAAGCATGGAACGGTCTCCCACCCGAGCAGCGGGCGAATGCGGTGATCTTCGCGGCGGACTACGGCGAGGCCGGCGCCATCAACGAACTCGGCCGCGGTACCGGGCTGCCCACCGCCGTGAGCGCCCACAACACCGACTGGTGGTGGGGCCCGGGCAACCCGCACGCCACGACGGTGGTGGCCGTCGCCCCCGGCCCCGACCACGCCCCCGAGTACGCCGCCCATCTGCGCGGGTACTTCCGGCACGTCCACGTAGCCGCCGCCCTCTCCAATCCCGACGGCGTGCACAACGTCGAATGGGGCGGCCGCGTTTACGTCTGTACAGGCCCCCGCCGTCCCTGGGGCGAGATGTGGCCCGAACTGCGCCACTACGCGTGACGCTCCCGCCCGCGGAAGGGGCCGGACAGCATGAAGCGTCCTCATCGCTGCGCCACTGGCCCTTGCGCCGGTCCGACCCCGAGCATTGTCCGGCGGTCCATGTCCGTTCGTCGTAGCTGATACGTGAACAGGGCACACACTCAGCGGGGCCGCCACGTGGAGTCAAATCTCACCCACAGAATCGGGGCCCCAGACACCAGGTGGAGTCAGAACTGACCTACCGATGGAATCAAAGCCCGTCACTTACGAAGCCACCCGTACGACGGCTGGCGTCGTCTTCGAGCGGTGCGCGGAGCAACCGACGGGACCTGTGGGCCGGGGCGCGGGAGATGCCACCTGGGGCATCTCCCGCCACTTGCCGTACCCGGTTCAGGCCGTCTGTTGCGTGGGCTTGGGCTCCCCGGGGTTGACCACGGCGAGACCCTGCCCCTCCAGCTTCAGCTGCACCGCTTCGCCGGAGCCACCCTTCAGCATGGAGCCGATGCCCTGCGAGCGATGCAGCGACGTGCTCAGCTGCGGGCTCCACGCGACCACCGCATCGGTGTCCACGAAGAGCGGTGCGTCCGGGGAGACCGGCAGCACGAGCGGGATGCCCGCACTGGTCAGCGCAAGCCGGCCGGTGCCGGTGAACGTGCAGTTGAAGAGGCCGCCACCGGCCATTCCGGCGCCCTTCACCGTGGTGATGTCGTAGCTCAGCGAGGCATCGAAGCACAGGACGTTCTTGCCGTTGACCGTGAGGCCGTTGTTCTCGTCCACGTCGACCAGGAAGCAGTGCGCCGCGTCCGAGGCGAACCACGCCTCACCCTCGCCGGTGACATTCATGAGGGCCAGGCCTTCCCCCGTGACGGCGCGCTTGAGGAAGTTGCCCACACCCTGACCGTGCCGCTCGAACTCCAGGGAGCCGCGCCAGGCGACCATGGTGCCCTGGCGGGCGTACGCGTCGCCCTTGACCGCGTACCGCACCGCCATCGGGTTCTCCTGCGTCAGGCCCGGGGCCTGCGCCGGCTGGATGATGTTCTCGGGATCGAAAAGATTTCGCTGCATGGTGCTGCGAATGCCCCCTCCCCACCCGCCCAGTCACGGAGGACCGAACTCCGCTTTTCCGGACGTTCCGCACCCTGCCTCACAGTGCAGCAGAGGGGCAGGCCCCATGCCGTAACGGGACGATTCCGGAAAGGACCGCCGGGTAGGCAGCCCGTCTGATCGACCCAAGTCCCAGTCGCTCTACGAGCCTTGGCACCAAGCCGGGAGTACGAACGTTGGACGCCGAGGAGGAGCTTGGGAAACTGAAGCCATGTTCAGCATGAGCACCGTCCCCGTGTCCACCGAGCCCGTCGTGGAACTCTTTGTCACGCAGAGTGCGGGCCCCAGCGAGCGCACACTGCTCGTGATCCATGGGGGTCCTGACTGGGATCACACCTACTTGCGGGAGCCGCTCGATCGCTTGGCCGGCCGCCGCAGGATCGTGCTCCCCGATCTACGCGGTTGCGGCCGTTCGACTCGTGGTCTGGCAAGCGAGCAGTACACGCCCGCTGCGGCTACCGGCGATCTCGCGGTCGTCCTGGACGCTCTGGACTCCGCGCAGGCCGACGTTCTCGGGTTCTCCTACGGTGGGCTCATCGCCCAACGGTTCGCACTGGAATTTCCCGAGCGGGTACGTCGTCTGGTCATCGCGTCGAGCAGCGTCCTTCCAGTACCGGGGAACGCCTTCGAGGGCTGGCACGAACGCACCGAGCGACTTGCTGCGGAGAACGTCGTGTGGTCCGACCCGGCCTTGTCCGGGGCAGAACTCACCCGCGCCGCCGCCGTCGCCTCGGCGTCGACAAACGTCTGGCGGGCGCAAGTGCTGCCGGACTATCTGGACCGCCTGGCCGGCATCCAATTCTCCGGTGAGTGGCTGCGCCCCTGGAAGGCCGGGATGCTCCCCGACCCCCGGCCTGCCGACGCGGCTCAGCGGCTGGCATCCCTCGGCCTGCCCCTGCTCCTGCTTCACGGTCGGCAGGACATGATCTTTCCCGCATCCCTGGCCGACGAGACAGCGGGCCTGATTCCCTCCGCACGCGCCGTGATCCTCGAAGAGGCAGGGCACATGGCTCACATCGATCAGCCTGGTGCCTGGCTGGAAGCCGTCAACGACTTTCTGACCTGACGGCTGGACCGGGGGCCTCCCTACCGGACCGGTCAGATCACCAACACCCCATCATCAGCGAGAGGCAGTCGGCACGCGACTGCCCTCGCTGCGCCCGTCAGCGGCCCGCGCACCGGCCCAGAGACCTCAATCGCCCGCTGAGGGGCCGGCACTGGCGCGTCTCAGCTGCTTCGGTGGCTGAGGGTGAACAGACCGCCGTCCGGGTCCTGCAGGGTTCGGGAGAACCCTTCGGTGCCCACGCGGTGGCTGACGGCTGAGGCCTGGTGCCTCCGGCACCGATCGCGGCGGCGACGGCGCGATCGACATCGGCTACGGGGAAGTTCACCAGCCACCGCGGGCGCAGCTGTGCCTGCTCGGAATTCTGTGCTCCGCCACCGCGCAGGGAGAGGACTGGATGTGTGTCCCGCTCGACGACGACGTGGTGATCCCGGTATGCGACGTCGGTGCCCTCTTCGGTGGCCCAGCCGAAGACCTCCCCGTAGAACTTCGCCGCGTCGAACGCGTCACGGGTCTGCAGATCGAGCCGGGCCGGGGCGCCTCCTCCTTCGCCCGGCTCCCAGGCCAGGGCCGGGCCTTCCCAGAAGCCGAAAGCCGCCCCGTCAGGGTCGGCGGCCAGCCCGGCGCGCCCACGCCCCAGAGGGATGGGGCCCACCGCGAGGGTGGCACCTCGCTCCTGGATCCGGGCCGCTGTCACATCGGCATCGCGCACCGCGAAGTACGGCGTCCAGACCGAGGCCGGAGCAAGTCCGGGCCGGCGTTCGCCGATGCCCGCCACCGGCAGGCCACCGGCCGACGCGACGACGAACTGATTGCCCAGGGAACTCCTGCGGAACTCCCAGCCGAGCACCGCCGAGTAGAAGGCCCGTGCGTTGGCCAGGTCACCGACCATGAGGTTGACCCAGCACGGCATGCCCGCAACCGGCACCACCTGCTCCGCACCAGACACAGACACCGCGTTCCTCCATCGACCTCGACCGTGTGCGGGCAGGGAGACGCTCGTCCGCCCTGCCGCACCCAACTCACTGAACCTATCTCGCGAGGGCCACCGACCCGCCCACGCCGTCCGCTTGCCGCGCCGGGAAACCGGGGGGGGGGTTCGGCGCGGGCGGGTGCGGGTCAGTCCTCGGTCAGGATGCCTTCGCGGAGGCGGGTGAGGATGCGGCTGAGCAGGCGTGAGACGTGCATCTGGGACAGACCGAGGTGTTCGCCGATCTGGGCCTGTGTCATCTCCTGCCCGAAGCGCATCTGCACGATGGCGAGCTCCCGCTCGTCCAGGGTTGCCATGAGGGGGGCGAGGGAGTGGAGGTTCTCGACCAGTTCCATTCCGGGATCGCAGCCGCCGGTGAGGTCGGCGTGGGATCGCGGTGCTCCGCCTGCGCCGCTCTCGGCTGTGTCGACGGGCACGTCGAGGGAGTCCGCGGTGTAGCCGTTGGAGGCGATGAGACCCTCGGTCACCTCCTCTTCGCTGATCGCCAGATGTTCGGCCAGTTCGGCGACCGTGGCCTCCCGGCCCAGGGCCGTGGCGAAGTCCTCCTTCGCCTTGGCCAGGGTGACCCGGAGCTCCTGAAGGCGCCTGGGAACATGGACGGACCACGTGGTGTCGCGGAAGAACCGCTTGATCTCGCCGCTGATGTAGGGGATCGCGAAGGAGGTGAACTCGACTTCGCGGGAGAGCTCGAAGCGGTCGATGGCCTTGATCAGACCGATGGTGCCCACCTGCACGATGTCTTCCATCTCACCGCTGCCGCGGTTGCGGTACCGGGCAGCCACGAAGTGCACCAGGCTCAGGTTCATCTCGATCAGGGTGTTGCGCGCGTACTGGTAGTCCGCGGTGCCCTCTTCGAGACTCTGCAACCGGTCGAAGAACAGCTTGCTGATCGCTCGGGCGTCCTTCGGTGCGATCTTCTGCGGGTCGGCGATTTCCGGGAGCATCGGCGCCGGGCGGCCTCGGTAGTCGGCGCCTGCATGAATGCGGAGGTCGACATCGCGATCTTTCCCTTTCCCTCTGACGACACGTGAGGTGCGCGCATGCGCGAAGCAGCCACTACCCGGAGCCACCCACTTCATTCCGGTGTGGAGATGAAGTCTTCGTGGTGCTTCACCCATACGCGGCGAAGGCCAACTGGCGGCTGTGCGCGCGACGGACGCAAGAGGGACCGTGCGGCAGCTCCTGTCAGGGCTGCCGGCGACGGATGGAGAGCCGGGACATGCTGTGCCCCTGCCGGGATGGCCGATTCAGCAGGGGGCACAGTCATCTGCTGCTGTGGTCAAGGGATGAGACCGGTGAGGCCGCTTCCTCAGCTCTCCCGCTCGATGCGCTGAGCATGACCTGCATCGTGGCGCACGCGCCAACTCGGGTGGGGCGGGCAGGGTGTGCCGGTGGTCGGCCAGTACGTAGTGGGCGAAGCTCGCCGGACTCGTGCCCATCACGCGACGGCCCACGGTGGTGGTGTCGACGCCGTCGCCGACCGCCGTGACGTCACCGGCGAATTCGTAGCCGGCCTGGTATTCCTCGCCGCTGCCGCCGGCGGTGGGGTCGGCAGCGGCAAGGATCGCAGCGTCGGCGTTGTTCAGCGCCACCGCGTGCGCGCGCACCACGATCTGGCCGGGGTCCGGCTCGGGGAGGAGGACCTGGCGGAGGGCCCCAGTGGGGTCCGGTGCCGCCGAAGAGGGCGGTCGTCGTCGCGGTCCTTGCCGGGTGGCTCCTTCGCGTGGGCGCGGTGTGAGTCAGCGGCTGCTGTGGGCGCGGGGCGCCTGGTACTGGGCGTCGGTGACGTGCTCCAGCCAGGTGGTCTCCGGACGGTCGTCGTCCGGGGCGGTGCCGTCCCACAGTGCGAGGTGCTGCATGAAGCGGTCCTCGGTGGCACCGTGCCAGTGCTCCTCGCCGGGCGGGCAGGTGACGGTTTCACCGGGCTGAGCGGCGTAGACGGTGCCGTCCCGGGTGCCGATCAGGGCGGTCCCGGCGACGACATGCAGGGTCTGGCCGACGGCGTGGTGGTGCCAGGCGGTACGGGCACCGGGGGCGAAGCGCACCATGTTGGCGCGGATGCGTGAAGGTTCCTGGCCGGCGTGGATGACGTCGGACCAGACGTCTCCGTTGAACCAGTCTGCGGGTCCCTTGCCGGTGGGGTGCGGCTTGACGAATTCCATGACGTGCTCCTTGGTGCGTTCGAGGTGGCCGGTTCAGACGGCGTCGGTGTGGGCGAGGGCGCTGCCCAGGGTGCGGGAGGCGGTGGCCTGCGCCGTGATCTCCTGGCCCTTGGCCTGGGCCGTGGGGATGGCGTCGTCGCCCGCGACGAAGCGCAGCGGCGGCTCGTCCAGGTCGGTGACCTTCAACAGGGCGTCGGCGAGCTTGGCCGGGTCGCCGGCCTGCTGACCGTTCATCGACTGCCACATCGCCTTGGTGGTCCTGGTGCGCTCGGCGTAGTCGTCGATCGAGAGCTCCGCCCAGCTGGTGGAAGCGTCCACCAGCAGCTCGGTGCGGAAGAAGCCGGGCTCGACGATGGTGGTGCGGATGCCGTAGGGCTCGACGTCGTGGCGCAAGGACTCCATCCAGCCTTCGACGCCGAACTTGGAAGCGGCGTAGGCGACGCAGAACTCCTGGCCGACCAGCCCGGCGATCGAGGAGATCGTGACGACGTGCCCGCGGCGCCGGGCACGCATGACGGGCAGGACGGCACGGGTGATGTTCATCGGGCCGAACAGGTTCGTCTCGATCTGGGCCCGCATCTGCGCGTCGGAGATCTCCTCGAAGTAGCCGGCCTGGAAGGTGGCGGCGTTGTTGATCAGCACGTCGATGCGGCCGAACCGGGTCACGGCGGCATCGACGGCCACCTGGGCGGCGTCGGCACTCGTGATGTCCAGGGCAGCGACCAGCAGATCTCTCTGCTCACCGCCGAGGGCCTCGAGCACGCTTTCGGGGCGGCGGCCGGTGGCTACGACCTGGTGGCCGGCGGCCAGGGCCTGGCGGGCGATATCGGTGCCCAGGCCGCGCCCCGCACCGGTGATGAGGATGACCTTGCTCATGAGAAGTGGAGCTCCTGCGTGAAGAGAATGGGGTGTCAGTGATCCTGGGGGGCGTCGGCGGACGCCAGGACGGCCTTCAGCTGGGCGGCGGCTCCCATGGCGTTGGGCCAGCCCGCGTAGAAGGCCAGATGGGTGATGGCCTCGCTCAGCTCTTCCTCGGCCAGCCCGTTCTCCAGAGCCAGCTTGAGGTGGAAGCCGAGCTGGTCGGAGCGGTAGAGGGCGATCAGCGCGGCTACGGTGACCAGGCTGCGATCCCGCGGAGAGAGCCCTTCGCGTTCCCAGACGTCGCCGAACAGCACCTGGTCGGTGAGGTCGGCCAGCTTGGGCGCGACGTCGCCGATGGCCTGCTGCGCTGCGGATTGCTTTTCCGGCACGATGCTCTTTCCTTCCGTTTCCCCGTCGCCCTTTCCGGCGTAATTCCAGGTTCGCACTCATGCATGTGTCCGTGCAGAGGAGAGTTTTTTCCTGGGAAGAAACATCCTGGGAAGAATCCTTCCCCCTCACGGCCGGCACTTCCGCTGCCACACTGGGGGCATGAGTCCAACACCGCACCTGAACGAGCTGGGCGAGTTCCTCAAGGCCCGCCGCGCCGAGCTGAGTCCCCGCGCCGTGGGCCTGCCCGACAGCGCGGGCCCACGCCGAGTCGCCGGGCTGCGCCGGGAAGAGATCGCCCAGCTCGCGGCGATCTCCACGGACTACTACACCCGCCTGGAGCAGGGCCGACTACCCGCCTCGGCACCGGTACTGGAGGCGGTGGCACAGGCCCTGCAGCTGGATGACGACCAGCGGCGCTACCTGTTCAGCCTGGCCGGCAAGGAGACCGCGAAGCCGCGCCGCAGGGCCCGGCAGAGGGTACAGCCGCAGCTGCGCAGGGTCCTGGACGACCTCACTTCCACGCCCGCCGTCGTGATGGGCCGCCGGATGGACGTCATCGCGTGGAATCCCCTCGCAGCGGCCCTCGTCACCGACTTCGCCGCTGTTCCGGAGAAGCACCGCAATTACGTACGCATTCTTTTCACCGACCCGGCGATGCGTAACCTGTACGCCGACTGGAAAGGCGTCGCCCGCACCGCGGTCGCACAATTGCGCATGCAGGCGGCGAAGTATCCGAACGATCCCCGTCTGACCGCTCTGGTCGGCGAACTGTCCGTCCAGGACGAGGACTTCCGTCAGTGGTGGGCCGCGCATCACGTCGCCACGCTCAGCGTGGGGACGAAGGTCCTCAACCACCCGGTCGCCGGCGAGCTCTCCCTGGACTGGGACACTCTGACCGCCAGCACCGACCCGGATCAGCAGCTCGTCGTATGGACGGCCGAGGTGGGCACGCCCACCCACGACGGCCTGCGCATCCTCGCCTCCTGGGCGGCCGGCCGGCACCGGGCCACCGCTGAGCCCGCCGAATAAGCATCCGGTGGTCATTCGCCGCCGGACTGCTGCCCGGTGGCTCTCGGCGCCGACGCGGGGCGTTGCGTCGGTTGAGGCGCGCTCATGCCGAGCAGCAGCAGGGCGTCGTGGTCAGGGGTGCCGGGGCGGTCCGCGTGCGGGGGGGCGCGCAGACAGCGGCCCAGCTCGGCGCCCTCGCTTTGCGCGCTCTCGGATGCTTGACTCCAGTCTGGCCCGACGAGCACCTGGGGCGCGGGGCGAGGAAGCCCCGATGGCTCCTGAAGAGCCCGCACTGCCGCATCGGCGCGATCCGGGCGAAGGTGCAGGAGACAGACGCCGGCACCCCGGTCGCCCGACCGCGCCGCAGCAGGCCCGACCTGCCGGACCGGGCGAGAGTGAGGTGCCGGGTAAGCCACGCTGCGGAGAGGACGAAATGCGCTACATCAACCTGCGTGACCTCGAGGTTTCCCGGATCGGCCTCGGCGCGATGGGTATGTCCCACGGCTACACCGGCTCCGGCACGGACGACGCGGAGTCGGTCAGGACCGTGCACCGGGCGCTGGACCTGGGCGTCACACTCATCGACACCGCCGAGATCTACGGCCCCTACACAAACGAGGAACTGGTCGGGAAGGCTCTGAAGGGGCGCCGGGAGAAGGTGGTCCTGGCCACGAAGTTCGGCATGGTCTCCCACGCCGGCGACGGCGCCTGGAATCTGGACTCCGGCCCGGCCAACATCCGCACCGCCGTCGAGGGTTCCCTCACCCGACTGGGCACCGATCACATCGACCTGTACTACCAGCACAGGGTGGATCCGGCCGTGCCGATCGAGGAGACGGCCGGGGCGGTCGCCGAGCTGATCGCCGAGGGCAAGGTGCGCGCCTTCGGCCTCTCGGAGGCCGGTCCGGACTCGATCCGCCGCGCCCACGCCGTACAGCCGGTCACCGCGGTGCAGTCGGAGTACTCCCTGTGGACCCGGGGGATCGAGGAGCGCGTCCTGCCCGTGCTGCGGGAGCTGAACATCGGCCTGGTGCCGTTCTCCCCGTTGGGCCGCGGCTTCCTGACGGGCACTCTCCGATCCACCGACCAGTTCGACGCATCCGATTTCCGGCGTGACAACCCGCGCTTCACCGGCGAGAACTTCCAGCGCAACCTCGCAATCGCCGACGATGTGCAGGCCCTGGCCTCAGAGGTCGGCGCCACGCCCGCGCAGGTCGCCCTCGCCTGGCTGCTCGCCCAGGGCGACGACATCGCACCGATCCCCGGCACCAAGCGGGTCAGCCGCGTCGAGGAGAACTCCGCCGCCGATGCCGTGACGCTGACCGGTGAGCAGCTGGACAGGCTCAGCAGCCTGCCGCCGGCCGCCGGCGACACCCACACCGAGGCCCAGGCACAGATGCTCGAACGCTGATCACGCGTCGCCACCCTGTCGATGACCCAACCCGCGAGTGCCCGTTCCCTCGCATGCCGACGGCGGCGGGCGCACAGGCGTACGCGCACAGACCAGCACGGGCTCACCTGGGCGGCCTCGTCCGGCGCACCAAAGCCCCGCCGCCTGTGGGCACTTGCATGCCCACAGGCGGCGGAGGTCGTTGCCACGCCTGCACACCACAGGGAGCGGCCACGTATGGCGGGGCGTGCTCGGTCATCCACCCCGCCATGCTGAGACGCTGACTCCGGGCCCAAGCGTTGGCCTGGCGCACGCCAACGCGGCGTCCCTCAGACCTTTTCGGACCATTTCAGCGGCGCACCGAGGCCACCGCTGACCAGCCGACGGCCCGCGTACCTGAGGCAGGACGCGCGGGCACTTGGAGGGGCGCTGCCCCAAGGCAGCGCAGCGCGGGCGCGCTCTGGTGCGGTCAGTGCTCCGGTGTCAGGACACGCGTTGCCCGGCCGGGGCTCCCGGCAGCTACGGCCGCAGCCCTGACGCCCCCGGTGACGGCGGCCGGCACCCTCACGCTCTTGGCGATGGTGGCTGACAGCCGGACGGTCTCGGCGGTGGTGGCCGGCGGCCTGACGGTCTCGGCGGTGGCGGCCGGCGGTCGGGCGTTTTCGGCAACGGCCGGTGGATGGGTGCGGTAGCGCGCGATGTCGCCCGGCGGTACCAGCGCCGTCAGCAGGGGCGCCCACAACGCCGGCACCTGGTCGCTGAGTCGCGGGAAGCGCACAGCGGTTCCCGCAAGTACTCCGATACCGCACACCATCGCGGACAGCAGTGTCTCGGGCCCGTTTTCCGCCCCGCGATCCTGCAGCGCACCCGCCTCGCGGGCCTGCCCCAGGAGCCGCAGCACCTCGCTGATCCACACCTCATGGAAGTCGGCGCCCGGGGACTCCCGGCCGGTGCACTCGTTGGTGATCCGGAAGCTCGCCCTGATCACCAGGTCGTCCTGGAGCATCCGGGCCAGCCAGTGCGTCATGTCGATGAGCACCTGCACCGGCGGTACACCGGCCTCCTGGTGTTCCCCGACGAACTCCCGCAACATGGCGCGGCCCTGCTCCTGCACCGCCTCGGCAAGGCCGTCCTTGGAGGCGAAATGAAAGTACAGTGCCCCCTTCGTCATGCCCGCGACCCCCGCGATCTGCTCCAGCGTGGCATGGGCGTAGCCGTACAGGTTGAACATCTCCGCGCCCGCGTGGACCAGCCTCTGGCGAGTCCGCTGCGACCTGGCCTGCATCTTGAGCCCCCTTCTCCTTCAACCAACCCGGCCGACACGGACACCGCCGACGGGGCGCCATCCATCCGGCACTGCGGGTTCGGACATGAGAACTGACCGCCGCGGCCGCCGAGGTCCGGCAGACCGCTCGACATCCAACTCGCCCACGCGAAGGGGGCGCAGCCCCTGACAGACGCCCGACTCCTTGCTGCGGCGCCCGGAACGGTGCAGCGGCGGCATGAACCGGTCTTGCGTGTTTTCGTACGAACACCAGCGGCTGTACGGCGCGCTCAACCTCCGGGTGTGCACGGGCGTGACCTGATCGGCGCGCTGAGCCGGCAAGGCCGGAACTGGTGGCGGCTCGGCCGCTGTCGGCGTCGCCGCGAGCCCGTTCTCACGGATGGCCGGCCCGCCCGGTACGTCGATACCCACGCCGCCTCCCCCTGTCCGTGAATGAGTCGTGAGCCACTCCGAAGCACCTTGAGTAGAAAACAGGACGCACGGTTTGTCAATACCAAACCGTGCGTACTGTTTTGTTTGACTCACGTCCGACATCGCCCTCGGCGCCTGAACTGGGCTATTCACCAATCCCCCACACGACGGGACCTTAGGCGCCAAGGCCGGCGGGAGGGGATCGGCCGGAATTCGGCAACATCCCGCGCCTTGCGGTGCCTTCAAAACAGCATGATCAGACTGTTATCCGAGCGGACGGGACCACCGCGCGGGGGTGCCACCCGGCCGGGGCGAACTGACCGGCACCGGCTCCCGTCGACTCGCCAGCCCCGGCAGCACCAGATCCCAGAATCCGGCGACCGTCTCCCCGGACAGCCATCCGCGGTCGTCACCGCCGAGCACCTCCAGGCCCACGGTCACCGCCACGATGGCGGGCGAGGCGTCATGCGGGGACACCCCTTCGGCCAGTCGGCCCTCCGCCTCAGCGCACCGCAGCATGTCCTCGATCCATCGCTGCCACTCCCGCCGGAGCCAGAACTCCTGCCCCCGGGCGGCGTCACCGCCCAGGCCGAAGCCGGCCCGGACCACGATGTCGTCGGCCAGGGCGCGCATCAGCGCATGCGTGGTGTCCACGAGCGCCTGCAGGGCGCCACCCGGCCCGACCGCCCCCTCCTCGGTGATCCGGCGTACGGTCTGCGCCGCTTCGTCCTCGACGGCCTGGGCCAGCGCCCTCTTGTTCTCAAAGTGGAAGTGCAGCGCGCCGTTGCTCACCCCGGCCCGGCGGCTGATCGTGGCGAGCGAAGCGGGTGCGAAGCCCTCCCGCGCGAACACCTCGGCGGCTGCATGGATCAACGACCGGCGCGTGCGCGCCGCACGGTCCTGCTTGACCATCACATGTCTCCTGAATACGCGACTCAGCGGCAAGGCCCCCGACGGAGCGCTCCCATCGCACCTCGTCGTTCCCGGACCGCCGGGGCGGAGCGGCCGGCCCTGCGATGCCGGGCCGGCACACTCACCGCCCGGTGCGGCGAACGGAACACGGCACTCCGCCGCTCCCCGCAGGATTGCACCCGTCGGCGCACAGCGGACGCGCCGCCCTGGCCTCTGCTGCGCGACCAGGCTTTTCCCAGCGCCCCCAACTCGCAGGCCGGGACCCCCGACACGCCGCCCCCGAGCCCCGCGAGGCAGCCCCACCCGGGACCGCCACAGCCACCCGGCTTCCAGCCCTTCTCGATGCCACCTCCCCGCAGCAGTCCAGACTAACAAACCACCATCGCGGTTTTCTGCCCTGCGGTCTGCCCCACCTGCGACGCCTCCCCCGCCCGTCGCGCTGTCGCGAGCTGCATAGCGCCCCTCAACACCCGCTCTCCGCCCTGCTGCACGACTGGGCGGTCCTGCACCTCCCGCCCGCCGTCGCGAGCCGGCCCGGTTCCCCGCGAGGGCGAGAGCAAAGCCCTGAGTTCACCCCCCGCCCACCGGCCGCGCTTGACCCGCACCCCCTCGGCCGCCTCACAGCGCGATCCACCCACGACGGCCCGCTCCGCTCGCCACACCCTCCAGCCGCAGGTTCGAGCGGCGTCTACGCGAGTGGCGCCCGGGCGCCGAACAGGGGGAACGAAAGCCGTATCGCGGGGAAATCGGTACTCGCGGTGCCGGTTCCAGCTAGTGTGAGGGAACGGTAGAAATTAAACCGGGTGGTATGTATCTTTGGGTGTCCCGCGAGGGGTTCAACGAGATTTCGTCACTGTCGTTTTGGGGGAAAGATGACTGCGGCAACGACCCAGCCTGCTCACCCGCTCACGAACGCCATATCCATGCAGGACGCCCGGACAGCTCCGCCGGCCGCGCCCCCGCTGTTCCGCTTTCCGTCGCTGACGACCACGGTGCCCAAGGAGTTCGTGCACCGGGCGGCCGTGGCCGAGGTGATGCTCACCGACTGGAAGCGTGAGGACGACACCCACTTCAGGGTGGCGGCGCAGTGGCCCCGCGGACACAGCTTCTTCAGTCCCATCGGCGCACACCACGATCCGCTGCTGGCAGCCGAAACGATCCGTCAGGTGGGATCGCTCCTCGCGCACGCGGAGTTCGATGTCCCGTTCGGCCATCAGTTCCTGATGTGGGAGCTCCAGTTCGCGGTCGAACCCGACCGCGTCCTCATCGGCGAAGCGCCGGCCGCCCTCGACATCCACGTCACCTGCACCGAGGTGAAACGGCGCGGCAGCGCCCTGGCCGCACTGCGCTACGAGGCAGTGATCCACCGTGACGGGCAGCCGGCCGTGCACGGAAGCGGCGCCTACACCTGCACCACACCGGCGGTCTACCGAAGACTCAGGGGGAACCGCTGCACCCCCAGAGCCCCTCTCTGCTCCCGCTCACCGCTCCCGCCTCGCCCCAGAGCGTCGGACGTATGTCACCGACCGACGTGGTGCTCTCCCCCACCGGCCGGGCCAACTGCTGGCAGCTGAGGGCCGACACCCGCCACCACGTCCTGTTCGACCACCCCGTCGACCACGTTCCGGGCATGGTGCTCCTGGAAGCGGCCCGGCAGGCAGCGGCAGCCGCCCTCGACAACTCCGCGATGCTGCCCACCGCCATCGCCAGCGAGTTCCACCGGTACGTCGAGCTCGACGCCGCCTGCATCATCGAGGCACAACCCCTGCCCGCCGCCACGGCCGGCGAACAGTCCGTCCTGGTCACCGGCCACCAGGACGGGAACGCGGTGTTCACCTCCAAGGTGACAGCACTGCCACCCCAGCGCTGAACCGCCCCGCCCGCGCCTTCGCCCCTCAGGACACCACCACAGGGGCGAAGGCTTCGGCATGATCCGCGGCCCATTCGCCGAACGACCGGGCAGGCCGGCCCGTCACGTCAAGAACACCGCTGCCCACACCCGCCTTTGCCCCCTCGCGCTGCCGCCCCGCACTGCTCAGCAACGCCTGCACCAACTCCGCCGGATAGCGCCGCAGCAGTGCTGCACGCGCCTGTGCCGGCGTCAGCTCCTCGAACCGCAGCGGCACTCCGAGCACCTGGCCCAGCACCCGGGTCTGCTGCACCGCGCTGATCGCCTCGGGCCCCGTCAACGTGTACGCCATGCCCCGGTGTCCCTCTCCCGTCAGCACCCGTACTGCCACCTCCGCGATGTCACGCGGATCGATGCACGCGTTCAACGACGACCCGTACAAGGCCCGCACCACACCCTCCGCGCGCACCGGCCCCGCCCACGACAGACAGTTCGACATGAACGAACGGGGCCGCAGCAGCGTCCACTCCATCCCTGACGCCCGCAGCAACCCCTCACTGACGCGCTGCCAACGGGTAACCAGGTCATCGGCCCGCGCGTCGGCGACCGAAGCCGCCGACAGCTTCACCACATGACGCACCCCCGCCGCCCGCGCGGCCCGGAGGAAAGCCTCATCCTCATCGCCACCCACCCGGCCCGTGACGAGAAAGACCTTGCGTACCCCCTCGAGCGCCACAGCCAGCGACTCAGGATCGCCGTAGTCCCCCGCCACTACCTCCGCCCCTGGCCGCACCGCGCCAACCCCCGCCGGATTCCGCGTCATCAGACGCAACGGCACGCCCACCGGGAAACAGCGGACCACCTCCTGCCCCACCGTCCCAGTCGCACCGGTCACCAGAATCACGCCGCACTCCCCACCGCCCGAACCCGCCGGGCAACTTCGCAAGACCCATCACAACCCCACACGCCGCAGCCCCGCGGACCACAACGCCGCAGTCCACAGCGCCGGCCGCCCCCTCGGGCCGGAACGCCCGCCTGCGGGCTGTCCCGCAATCCCCGGCGGGACAGCCCGTAGCCGTCTGGATCGATCATGACGTACCCCCATTCGCTCGGGGCAACGATCGCTGTAAGATACAAACTAGCCGGTTTTTTTCATGCACGATTTTCCATTGACACATCAACCATGTAGGTGGAGGAGGCGAGAGTGGCGAAGCAGGACCGAGCCATCCGTACACGCCAGACGATCCTGTCGGCAGCGGCCAAAGTGTTCGAGAATTGCGGATATCAGGCAGCCACCATCACCGAAATCCTCAGCGAGGCCCATGTCACCAAGGGGGCTCTGTACTTCCACTTCCAGTCCAAGGAAGAGCTGGCCCAGGGCGTACTCAGTGAACAGGACCAGCACCTCACCGTTCCCGACCGCCCCTGCAAGACACAGGAGATCGTCGACGCCATCCTGCTGCACGCCCACCGCCTGCAGACCGACCCGATGGTCCGCGCCGGAGTGCGGCTCTCCCTAGACCAGCAGGCTCACGACCTCGACCGCAGCGGCCCGTTCCGCAATTGGGGCGAAGTGCTGAGGACCCTCCTCGAAAAGGCTCAGGCCCAGGGAGAACTCCTCCCCCACATCCAGCCGCAGGAGACCTCCGACGTCCTGGTGGGAAGCTTCGCCGGCGTCCAGGCGATGTCGCAGGCCCTCACCAGCTACGAGGACCTCGCCGAACGCGTCGGCTCCCTGCTGCGTCACCTGCTCCCCAACGTCGTACTCGCCTCCGTGCTCGCCTCCGTTGACCTCACCCTCAGCCGGGGTGCCCGCGTCTTCAACGAGCTCACCGCACCACAGGCACCGCAAGTACCCACCCCCGCGCCCCGCACCCGAACTCCCGCCCGCACGGCCTGAGGGCCGTCCCGCAATTCCTGGCGCACCGCCCTCAGACCACCGTCTCCAACGGCAACAACCCGGACGCCGAAGCCGCACCCCCCACCACCGAACCCCCGCCCGCGTCCGGGTCGGCATGCACGCCGGCGCTCCCGTCAGTGTCCTCGCCCGGGTCGGAACCTGCCTCCGCGCCTGCGCCGGCGTCCACGCCCCCGTCGGTGCCCGCGTCCACCTTCGCGTCACCCCTCGCGCCGCCGGCGCCGAACAGCGCCGGCAACGCCTCGGCCAGGGGCGCGCCCCCGTCCGACGCCCAGCACACATACCCGTCAGGACGTACCAGCAGCGCCGCACACCCCACGGCGCGCACCGGCCGGCAACGCACCACCCGCAACGACCGTGCCCACGCCTGCGCCGTCTGGGCATAGTGCTCCGTCCCGTCGCCGAGAAGCAGCAGAACCGGCTCAACGCCACTCCCCAGCACGCCGATCACATCCGACGGACCCTCGCCCGTGACCAGGTCGACGCTGTCCAGGAACCTTCCCTCCCACGAGGAACGCCCACGGACGCCTGCCGGGAGCACAGTGTCCTGGGCGCTGATCATCCCGGCCAGGAAGTCGTTGCCGCCGTCCGACTCCACGAGCTCCGCGACCAACGCCCGCAACGAATCCACCTCGGCCCCCGGACGCATCAACGCGACCTGCGCACGCGTGTTGTGGATGACCCGCTCAGCAGCCGGCCGTCGCTCGGCACCATAGGTGTCGAGCAGCTCGTCATCTGCCGCGCCCCGCACCACCAGGGCGAGCTTCCAGCCCAGGTTCAGCGCGTCCAGCACGCCCGTACTCAACCCCTGCCCACCGACCGGGAAATGAACGTGCGCGGCGTCCCCGGCCAGGAACACGCGTCCCGCCCGGTACGTGCGGGCGAGCCGGGTGAAATCGCTGAACCGGCTCAGCCACCGGCCGTCGCTCAACGCAATGTCCCGTCCCGCAACCCTGGACACCTCCTGGCTGAACTCGTCCACTGTCAGCGGCAGACGGCGGTCGGCAGACGAATCCCCCCACACAAGCGTCTGCAGCACGGTACGGCCCTGCGATCCACGCTTCGCCACCAGCCACCCCCGCGGAGTCCGGTGCCACCCCACTTCCACCTCCGCACCCTCCGCAACACGCACCGCGCCCATCGTCGCGGACACTTTCGGCGCACCGACGTCCGAACCGATCCCCGAAACCTCACGGACCGTGCTGCGCGCCCCGTCCGCCCCCACCACATACCCGACGCACCACACCTCACGGCCACCCCGCGGGCCGGCCACACTCACCCGCACACCGGTCCCGTCCTGGGCCAGCCCGGTCATCCGACACCCACGCAACACCCGCACACCGGCCGAGCGCGCACGCCCCTCGAAGAGTCTCTCGAGCTCGATCTGAGGCATCTTCAGAATCGGGACCGGCTCCCCGTCAGGCGCGCTGATCGACAACCCGCCGATCCCCGCGAAGTGAAACGGCATCGCCCGCCCCTCGACAGCCCCGGACCCGGATACCGAAGCCATGCCCTCGGACGACCCGGCACCCCACCCCGGCACCGTTCCGGGTCCGGGCCCTGCGGGCATCGACCCGCGCACCGGGCTTGCCCCCGATGCCGGCGGAAAGACGTAGCCACGCCTCGCCAGACACTGCACCGCCCGCGCGTGCAACGTCGTCGCCTTCGGCCTCCGCGAAGCCGCCAATCCCGGCTCCACCACCACCGTGTCCACACCACCCGCGGCCAACTCCGCCGCAAGCAGCATCCCTACCGGCCCGCCCCCACAACCAACACCTGCGCATGCAACCCACCCATCAGTCCCAGCCTCCCCCTCGACCATGCGGGAACCCCGCCCCACACAGAGACCCGTTCTCCAAAAAATATACCGGTTGGACGGTTCTTTGCAACGCTCTTCGGCATCACACCGGACAACAAGCCCCACCACACCCGCACACGCCGAACAACAAACCAGACAAAACCGCGGACAACCAGCAACCAGGACACCCGGAAAGCCAACAGCGCAGTCTGTTTACGGGGTTTCTCAGGGGACGAGCAGGGTCTTGATCATGCCGTCCGCCTTCTTCTGGAACGTCTCGTACGCCCGGGGCCCTTCTTCTAGCGGAAGATGGTGGGTGGCGAAGGTGTCCACACCGAGCGGGTCGTCCTCGTGCAGCAGCGGCAGCAGCTCGTCGATCCAGCGCCTCACGTTGGCCTGCCCCATACGGAGTTGGATCTGCTTGTCGAACATGGTGAGCAGCGGCATCGGGTCGGCCGATCCGCCGTACACGCCTGAGACGGAGATCGTGCCGCCCCTGCGCACCAGGTCGATC
Source organism: Streptomyces sp. RKAG290 (assembly GCF_023701695.1). GTDB lineage: Bacteria > Actinomycetota > Actinomycetes > Streptomycetales > Streptomycetaceae > Streptomyces. The sequence goes on along the minus strand of NZ_JAJOZC010000001.1, from coordinate 7,689,218 downwards.
GCTGTGTGGAGAGCCGTGAGGCGGTCGATTCCCGCTGTCTCCATCAGACGCCTTGCGACAGCGTCCGGCAGCAGACCGACGGCCGCGTGGGCCGCCTTGGCGACCGGCGCCCCATGGGCCTCCATACCGACTGCGTCGATGACCGCGTCCGTACCGCGCCCGTCGGTGAGGTCGCGAACGGCGTCGGCCAACTCCTTGCCGCAGCGGCGCAGGTCGAGACAGGTGGCGCCGTACGCGCTCGCTCGGGCGAGGCGTTCGGGGACAAGGTCCACGCCCACGACGAGTCCGGCGCCACGGTGGAGCGCGATCCGTGCGGCCATGGCGCCGATGGGGCCGAGACCCAGAACGGTGACGCTGCCGCCGGGCGGGACGTCCGCGTACTCAACGGCCTGCCAGGCCGTGGGCAGTACGTCCGACAGATACACGAACCGGTCGTCCGGCGGCCCGTACGGAACCTTGACCGGCAGATCGTTCCCGAAGGGAACCCGCAGGTACTCCGCCTGGCCGCCGGGCACCTGTCCGTAGAGCTTGGTGTACCCGAACAGGGACGCCCCCGTGCCGTACTCGCGCACCTGGGTCTTCTCGCACTGGGAGTGGAGTCCCCGGGCGCACATGAAGCAGTGGCCGCACGACACGTTGAAGGGCACCACCACCCGGTCCCCGGGGCGAAGAGCGGTCACCTCCGGCCCGACCTCCTCCACGACACCCATCGGTTCGTGCCCGAGGATGTCGCCGGGGTCCAGGTACGGCCCCAGCACCTCGTACAGGTGCAGGTCCGACCCGCAGATACCGGTGGAGGTGATCTTGACGATGACGTCCGCCGGATCCTCGATCCGCGGGTCCGGAACGGTCTCCACCCGCACGTCCCGCTTCCCCTGATAGGTCAATGCGCGCACGGTTCTCCACTCCCTTACGCTCCGCGTCGGTGACTCAGCAACTCAGTGACTCGGTGGCCGCATCTCACGTGTTGAGCGAGTGAGTGCGGAGGCCGCAGGGCGCTCCTTGCGAGACGGAGAGCCGAGGCCAAGTACCGGACGGCCTTGCGGCTCGCATCTCCATTTGCCAGGAGGCGCCGCTCGGCGCTGTCCGCTCTCTCCATCGAGTGTGGACCACTTCATACTCTGCGGCCAGAAGGGAGATGACTGGGTCCTGCGTCCGGTTCTCCCCGGCGCCGCCCTGCGCATGAAGGAGCGCAATGTGTGGCGGGGACTGACGCGCCAGGCAGAACCGCAGGACAGGGGGCAGAATTGCAGGTGCGGACGGCGAGTCCGTTGCAGTGCCCCCGCGTGGCCGGCCGGAGTGGATCTCGCAACCGGCGGCACGAGGCTCGTGGAGGAGACGACAGAAGGGCATCGGCGCCAGCCGGAGCCTCGGTCACGAGATCCGGCGCAGCAGCGCCGGCGCGGTCGACGATCCGAGGAGAACTATGGCCGTCCGGCATCACCTCATCGACCGTCCGCCGACCGCTGTGTGGGCCGTGCTGGAGGACGAGACCCTGTACGGCGAGTGGGTGGTGGGGACCTCTCGGTCCCGCCGGGAGCAAGGCGACTGGCCCGAGGTCGGCTCGTCGATCACCTACACCCTTCGCATGGGGCCCAAGGAGTTCACCGGGCACACGGTCGTCCGGCGTATCGACAAACCGCGGACGCTGGAGCTGGAGGCCGAAGGCGGCCCATGGGGCTCGGCCCGCATCGCCTTCGACATCCGCGCCTGGGGTGACGCGACCCTGGTGATCGTCGACGAGCATCCCTTGCGGGGCCTGGGCGCCACACTCCACAACACCCTCCTCGATTCGGTACTCCAGATCCGTCACCGCACCATGCTGGCGCGACTCGCCCGGCTGGTCGAACGCGTGACGGCCGGACATCCGGACGCCGGAACGCGTGCCGTCAGGCCGGCCGAATAGTCCCGGGTTCCTTCTCGGGCGGAGGGCGAAGCCATGATCGACGCGGTAGTCATCGGAAGCGGTCCCAATGGCCTGGTCGCCGCTAATGTGCTCGCCGACGCCGGATGGACGGTGGAGGTCCTGGAGGCGCAGGACGAACCGGGGGGCGCGGTCCGCAGTGACCGGGAGGTCCATCCCGAGTACGTCAATGACGTGTTCAGCTCGTTCTACCCCCTGGCTGCCGCCTCTCCGGTGCTGTCAGGGCTGGATCTGGGCCGGGAGGGGCTCCGCTGGAGTCACGCGCCCCATGTCCTCGCGCACCCGCTGCTCGACGGCAGTTGTGCCGTACTGGACCGAAACCGGTCCGTGACCGCCGCAGGGCTTGATGTGTTCGCACCCGGCGACGGTCGGAGCTGGCTGGCCCTGTGCCGCATCTGGGACCGTCTGGGCGACGACATCGTCAATGCTCTCTTCTCGCCCTTCCCGCCCGTCCTCGCCACGGGCAGACTGACAGCACGGCTCCGGGCGGCAGGCGGGCTGAGACTGGCCCGCAGCCTTGTGCTGCCGGTGCGCAGGCTCGGTGAGGAGGAGTTCACCGGCGAGGGCGGGCGCCTTTTGCTGGCGGGCAACGCCCTTCACGCGGATCTGGCTCCTGAGGCCGCCGGCAGTGGCGGTTTCGGCTGGCTGATGTCGATGCTGGGGCAGTTTCACGGCTTTCCCGTTCCGGTCGGGGGCGCCGGTGCTCTCACCTCGGCACTGGTGCGGCGGCTGCAGGCGCGCGGGGGCCGCGTGCGGTGCGGGCAGCGCGTGACCGAGGTCGTCGTACGGCAGGGGCGTGCCATGGGTGTGCGTACCGCGTCCGGGGATGCGGTACCCGCCCGACGTGCGGTGCTGGCCGATGTGTCCGCCCCAGCCTCTACGGGGCGCTCGTCCCCCGGAACATCTGCCGTCCCGGCTCCTCGACGACATGCGGCGGTTCCAGTGGGACTACGCCACGTTCAAGGTCGACTGGGCGCTGAGCGGGCCGATCCCGTGGACCAGCCCGGCGGCTTCCGCGGCCGGCACCGTTCACCTGGCAGAGGGTGTCGACGAGCTGACGCGCTGCGCGTCCCAGATCGCCCGCGGTCTCGTGCCGGACCGCCCGTTCCTCCTGCTGGGGCAGATGAGCACCGCGGACGCGACACGTTCTCCGCGGGGCACCGAGTCGGCTTGGGCCTACACGCATGTGCCCCACAAGGTGAAGGCGGACGCCGGTCCGGACGGTCTGTCCGGTGGGTGGGGCACCGCCGAGCGCGAACGGATGGCAGATCGCGTGGAACAGCAGGTGGAGCGCTATGCCCCGGTTTCCGCAGTCTTGTGCGAGCCCGGCGGATCCTGGCGCCCCCTCGTTCGAGGCGGCGGACGACAATCTCTACAACGGTGCGATCAACGGCGGCACGGCCTCGCTGCACCAGCAGTTGGTGTTCCGGCCGGTGCCGGGCACGGGCCGGCCCGAAACCCCGGTGAAGAGCCTGTACCTGGCTTCGGCATCCGCGCATCCGGGCGGCGGGGTGCACGGTGCACCGGGTGCCAATGCCGCCCGGGCCGCGATCCGTTCCACCCGGGGCACCGCTGCCGCGCTGACCGCCGCCCAGCGGCTGCTGGCCCGTCGCGGACGCGACGGCAGCGGCCCGACCGCCTGATGCCGGACAATCCACGTCGAGGAGTTCCGTTGAGTGCTGACCAGCACGTTCTGCGAGGCCGTACCGCTGTGGTGACCGGCGCCGCCCGAGGAGTGGGAGAGGCAGTCGCCCGCAGGCTGGCCGAACGGGGAGCCCATGTGGCACTGCTCGGGCTGGAGGAGGAGGCGCTGGCAGCGGTAGCCGCCGGTCTTCCCACCCCGTCGCACCACTGGCACGTGGATGTGACGGACGATGCCGCGATGGCGGAGGCCGCTGAGGCGATCCGTGGCCGACTCGGCCGCGCGTCCATCGTGGTGGCAAACGCGGGGGTCGCCGAAGGCGGACCGTTCGTCGAATCCGACCCCGACACCTGGCGTCGCGTGATCGAGGTCAACCTCGTGGGAAGCGCCGTCACCGCGCGGGCCTTCCTGCCCGACCTGCTCGAAACACACGGCTACTACCTGCAGATCGCCTCCCTGGCGTCGATCGGCGCGGCACCGTTGATGAGCGCCTACTGCGCCTCGAAGGCCGGGGTCGAGTCCTTCGCCCAATCCCTACGCGCCGAGGTCTCCCCCCGGGGTGTCGGCGTGGGAACGGCCTACCTGAACTGGACCGACACCGACATGATCCACGACGCCGACCAGCATGAGGTGCTGCGCCGTCTGCGGGCGAAGATGCCCCCTCCGGCCCGGAAGGTCTACCCGGTCGCGCACGTGGCCGGAGCGCTGGTGGGCGCTGTCGAACGTCGTGCGCCGACGGTCTACGTCCCCAGGTGGCTGCAGGGCGTGCAGGCGGTACGCGCACTCCTGCCGGGACTGGTCACCCGGTTCTCCCGGCAGGAACTGATGCGCTCGGAGTTCTCCGCGACGGGCCTCCTGGGAGCGGGTGGCCGGGCCGCAACCACCAACCGGGACGTGTGACTGAGCGCGCCACTCCGTCGCGCGCATGCGTATGGCCCGGCATCGATGCCGGGCCATACGCATGCGCGCGGGAGTTCGGATTTGCCGCAGCCCTGCCTTTCGGTGGTTTCCGCGTGCCACCGTCAGCGCTTTCACACGTGCGGTTTCCCGCAGGCTGTCCGCCTGCGGTCCATGCGGCCGCGCCCGATATCCGGTCGCCGCCTGGGCGTGAGCATGCGCCTCCTCATGCCCGAATTCGGTCTCCGTGTATTACGGAGGTTCGGTCTCCCTGCATTCCGGACGGCACGACGACTACCAGTAGTGTCGGCGGCCACCGACGGCGTGACCGGCTGCTCCCAGAATCCAGAGGGCGGCCCCGATGACGAGCAGAACGATCCCGATGGTCCACAGGATCGAAATTCCCGCCACGAAGCCTACGACGAGCAGAATGATGCCGAGGACGAGCATGGTGTCCTCCATTTTCGCTTGACAATCCACGACCAGCTTAGACGCTGACCGCACCGGGCGGATTTCTTGAACAAATCCAAGCGAATCTCACGCCCTCATGTCCTCGTTCGCGTACTGGGTATTCCGATCACCGCCAGCACCGCCGACCTGACGGATACGAGGAAATGCGAGATCGGCGGTGACCTCGACCATACGAACAGGTTGCCGGCACAGCCCTGTCAGCGGTCCCCGCCAACACTCTCCGGAGACCGGCCCACGAGGTGTGCCCGTGGAGGCCGGTCCCGGTCAGTCCTGAGTGAGCATGCCGTCGCGGAGCTTGGCGATGATGCGGCTGATCAGGCGTGAGACGTGCATCTGCGACACACCCAGATGTTCACCGATCTGGGACTGGGTCATCTCCTGGCCGAAACGCATCTGGATGATGGAGCGCTCACGCTCGTCCAGCGCGTCCATCAGGGGGGCCAGGGCGTGGAGGTTCTCGACCAGTTCCATAGCGGGGTCGAAGTCGCCCGTGACGTCGGCGTGCGTGCGCCCACCCGTGCCGGGGTTGTCGTTCTCGGAGCCGCCGACGGGCAGGTCGAGGGAGCCGGCGGTGTAGCCGTTGGAGGCTATGAGCCCCTCGACGACTTCTTCCTCGCTGATGTCGAGGTGCGCGGCCAGTTCGGCGACCGTGGCATCGCGGTCCAGCTCGGTGGCGAGTACTTCCTTCGCCTTGGCGAGAGTGACCCGCAGTTCCTGCAGCCGGCGCGGGACGTGGACGGACCAGGTGGTGTCGCGGAAGAACCGCTTGATCTCGCCGACGATGTAGGGAATCGCGAAGGAGGTGAACTCGACTTCGCGGGTGAGCTCGAACCGGTCGATGGCCTTGATCAGTCCGATGGTGCCGACCTGGATGATGTCTTCCATCTGGCCGTCGCCGCGGTTGCGGTAGCGCTTGGCGGCGAAGTGCACCAGCGACAGGTTCATCTCGATCAACGTGTTGCGTGCGTACTGGTACTCCGCGGTGCCCTCTTCCAGGGTCTGCAACCGGTCGAAGAACACCTTGCTGATCGCGCGGGCGTCCTTCGGCGCGATCAGTTGCGGATCGTCGATCTCCGGGAGCGCCTCCGCGCCGGCCGTCGTACCCGGTGCCTGCACTGACGCGGATATGGACATGGTGATCGTTCCCTTCGTCCGACAGTCCCTACGGTTCCGTACGCGCGAAACGGCGCGTACCCGGGTCTTCGGCCCCCACACCCACTCATGGACAAGAACGTTGAAGTTTCTGCTTTCTGACGCGGCGAAGGCCCGAGGAAGCGAGCCCCTTGGGACGGAGTCGACACCAGGGGCAGGTGGGGCGGGCAGCCGTTCGGCCGGGCCCCGCCCGTGGGTTGTGCTGTTTCTCCAGCTGGGCCGGCGGCAGCGGTGTCGGCGGGACGGCCCTCCCGTGGGGACTGTCAGACCAGCGGGAGGAGTGCCGTGATCTGCTTGCCGTCCGGGCGCGGAGTCACAGCGACATGTCGGGCCAGGCGGCAGATCAAGGGCCAGCCGAACCCGCCTACCAGGCCCCGTCCCCGGTCCGCGGGATCTGTCACCACCGGCAGTTGCGTGCTGGCATCAGCGACATCCAGGAGAAGCCCGTCGTCCGTGAGGGCGGCGGCGAAACCGGTCAGGCCGCCGCCGTGCCGAATCGCGTTGGTGACCAGTTCCGATGTCACGAGCAGCACGTCGGCCAGCCTCACCTCGTCGACCTCTACGGCCTTCAGCTCGCGGAACCGCGTGATGACCAGCGCCTCCACCCGGCTTCGGGCCTCGGCCGCCGTGGCCGGCAGGGCCAGGCGCGCGCCAGGTGGAGTGTTCGCCGGGGCCGCGCCGGGGGTCACACCACTGTCAGGAGCCACGCTGTTGTCAGTCATTGCGTAGTTCGCCTGCCCTCGCACGCTTGCCGCACACCACACACCAGCCATTTCGGAAACCGTAGTTGGGGCACTCGGCATGCTATTCACCCTGCACGGCCGCATCCACGGTCTCGGCGTGTGTGAATGCGCCCATGGTGCCCGTGACCTCGAACAGCCGCCGTACCTGTGTGGGTAGCGGACCGGCCAGCACGAGGGTTTTTCCTGCTTTTTCGTAGACAGGCCGGACATTGAGAAGGACATGCAGGAAGGTGGAGTCGACGAATCCGGTAGCGGACAGGTCGAGCACCGTGCGCCCCGCTTCGTCGGACTGGGCAGCCCTCTTCAGGATCTCCCGCAGGAGGGGCAGGTCCGCACTGTCCCCGTCCTGCACCCCGCGGACACGCACCAGCAGGGCACCGGCGATTGTCTCGGCCACCACCGAGCTCTCGTGCGACATCATCCGGGTATCTTCACACAAGTCTGCGCACAGGAATCAAGGCCCACTCCACCCTCCGCCCACGACGGCCCGGAGCGTTCTGCGAGCGGGTCGCCGCGCCAGGGTCGAGCCCGCCTGACGTGCGACGGCGTGCGCGCCGAGTCGCATGTGTGAGGTACCCGGTCCGCCCCCTGTGCCGACATGAAGCGGCGCCGTCGACGGTGTGATGTGGCAGCGGCAGCCGGTTCCGTACCCTGGGGGCATGCGTATGCGTCCCACTCTGAGCTGGGCCCCGACGGAGGACCTGCCGCCGGGCACCACGGATCCGGCGCCGGTCGTCGACGCGCTGAGCAGCGGCAGTGTGCTGGTGCTCAGCGGGGCGGGCATCTCCACGGAGTCGGGCATCCCCGACTACCGGGGCGAGGGCGGCAGCCTGAGCCGGCACACGCCGATGACCTACCAGGACTTCACCGGCGGTGCCCAGGCCCGGCGGCGGTACTGGGCGCGCAGTCACCTCGGATGGCGCACCTTCGGCCGGGCCCGTCCCAACGCCGGGCACCGGGCCGTGGCAGCGTTCGGGCGACACGGCCTGCTCTCCGGCGTGATCACCCAGAACGTCGACGGCCTGCATCAGGCCGCCGGCAGCGAGGATGTCGTGGACCTCCACGGGAGCCTGGACCGGGTGGTGTGCCTGTCCTGCGGTTCCTTCAGCCCGCGCCGAGAACTCGCCCGGCGGCTGGAGGAGGCGAATGCGGGCTTCGGACCTGTTGCCGCCGCGATCAACCCGGACGGAGACGCCGACCTCACCGACGCACAGGTCGGGGACTTCCGCGTGGTGTCCTGCACCGTCTGCGGCGGGGTCCTCAAACCGGACGTGGTGTTCTTCGGCGAAGCCGTGCCCCCGCAGCGGGTCGAGCACTGCCGCGAGCTGGTCCGTGCGGCGGACTTCCTGCTGGTCCTGGGTTCCTCGCTGACGGTGATGTCCGGGCTCCGGTTCGTTCGCCAGGCGGCCCAGGCCGGAAAGCCGGTGCTGATCGTCAACCGGGACCCGACCCGGGGCGACCGGCACGCCGTCACCCGGATCGCACTGCCCCTCGGATCAGCTCTGACCACCGTGGCCGGCCGACTGGGCATCCCCCTCGACGACGAGACGGCGGGACCTGGCTAAGGGCTGTCCCGGCCACCCAGGTCCAGGCGGTCAAGGGGCCCGGCTCCGTGTCGCCGGGCTGCCCGCACTGCCTGCGGCTCTGTCCGCCGTGAACGACGCTCTGAGCAGGGCTCCCCGCCCGGTGCGGTGACCGCGCCCGCGCCGCCCGCGCCTAGGGTCAGTCGCCGTCGCGGCGGGCCGAGCGGGCCTTGAGGACGAACGGGAGGAGGAACCAGGCCGCGGCGAACCACGCCATGACCGCACCGACGAGTACCTCCGCCAGCGTGTCGGTGAGTACGGTGTGCAGCAGGAGCAGGAGCGTGCACCCGATGGTCAGGGCGAGCAGCACCATGCCGCACACCATGAACCGGCCCGCCACGGCGACCACTTCGTCCTTCATCTGGGACCCGGCGAGGAATCGGTGCAGCGCGACGGGCGCTATGAGCGCCCCGATGGCGGAAGCTCCGAGAACCACGGTGACCACGTAGACGCGGTGGTCGAAGTCGCCCAGGCGTTCAAATCTCTGGGTGAAGGCGACGCTGAGCAGGAAGCCGAAGAGGATCTGAATGCCGGTCTGCGCGACCCGCGTCTCCTGAAGGATCTCGTTCCACCGGCGGTTGACCCGCTCCCTGGGGTCCTCCTCGGACGACCCCGTCGGGCTCCTGTCGCTCTCGCCGTCCGCCCGGGGCTCACTCTCCCGGTTCACGCGGTCCGGCCGGGGCACGATCGGGCCGGCTGCCTGCGGTCTGCCGCCGTCGCTGTCCAAGGGCGCGGAGTCCAGTGACTTCATGACGCCTCCTCTCATTGCCACCCATGTGCCCTCATCGCACTCGCTTACGCCACGCGCCCTCGCGCGCATGCCGCAACGAGCGACGTCACGGGGGGTATCCGGAACGCGCGGACGGTTCAGCGGGGGGAGGTCACGGGGTGGCCACCGCGGGTCCGGTGTGGGGCGGGGCGACCCTTACGGCGATCATGGCGACATCGTCGGTGCCGTCGTCCACGAGTCCGCTCAGGAGTTCGTCGCAGAACGTGGCCAACGGCTCGCGCGCCAGGGCCGCCGCGTGCTGCCGGAGCCGGGCCAGACCACGGTCCAGCCCTTCGTCCCGGCGTTCGACGAGACCGTCCGTGTACAGGAGCACGGTGGAATCGGGCGGAAGACTCTCGATGTCGGCGGGCCGGTGCCCGTCGGGGTCCATTCCGAGCAGCATGCTCCGGCCCCCGGTGAGAAAACGGGTCTCCCCTTCCTGCGTCACCAGCAGCGGGGCCGGATGCCCGGCCACCGCGTAGTGCAGCTGCCACGGCTCGTCGGCGCCGAGTCGCTCGACCAAGGCGTAGATACAGGTCAGCGTCTGATGGGGATACAGAATCTGATGCGCCGCGTCCAGTCGCGCAAGGATCTTGCCGGGCGGTTCCTTACGGTCGCAGGCGATGCCCCGGAGCATGTTGCGCGTCTGGCTCATCATGACCGCGGCCCGCAGGTCGTGCCCTGCGATGTCGCCGATGATCAGTGTCATCGCGCCGTCCGGCAGCACGAAGGCGTCGTACCAGTCGCCGCCCACGCGGGCGTTGGCCACCGCGGGCTGGTACCGGGCGGCCAGTTCGAGCGGCCCGTCGTCGGGAAGTTCGGGCAGCAGGGAGCGTTGCAGCCGCTCCGCCGTGCGCTGTGCCTCGGCGTGCAGGCGCGCGTTGTCGATGGCCAGGGCCACCCGGTGGGCGAGGTCCTCGACGAGCGGAAGGCTGTCCTCGGTCAGGGCGGCCTCACGACGTGTACGTGCCAGGGTGAGCACGCCGAACACCTGTCGCCGTGCCCTGAGCGGGGCCACCACGGCCGTATCGGCGCTCAGCCGCTCGAAGAGTTCCTGCTCACGGGCGTGCAGGGGGTCATGGGGATCAGGGGGCGCGGCGAAGTCGGTGAGCAGTACGGGGCCGACGCCCAGAAGGGCACGCGCCCCGGCTGCGGCGGAGCCCTTGGCCGGCGGCAGGAGCCCCTCGTACAGACCGGGTGACGTCCCCTCGGCCTCACGGTGTTCGACGACGATGCGGTGCAGCTCTCCGTGTTCGTCCAGCAGGTCGACCGCGCACCAGTCCGCCAGGCCGGGAACGAGCGTACGACAGAGCCGACGGAGCCCCGTGTCCACGTCGAGGGTGCTGGCCAGGGCCTCCGTCACGTTGATGAGCAGTGTGAGGCGGTCCAGGGCGTGCTGCACCTCCGCGTCGATCTCACGGTCCGTGTCGTCCGTCTCCCGTCCGGACCCCGGCCCGTCAGCCGGTTCCCGGGCATGCCGGTCATCGCGTTCCGAGCGCATCCCGGCTCCTCGTCTCCGTTGCGCGTGACTGCCGACTCCAGGGACACCGCCTTCGCATTCTGCAACACGGCGCCCGGCCAGGCATGTCGGGAGAGGGACCGCGGCTCCTCCGCCCTTCAACCACCGGTCGGCCGTGCTTGCCCCCCGGGGTGCCCCGAGCGGCGGGAGCCGTGGCATACGCGCTCCGCACCCACGGGCGACGGGTGCCGCGAAACTCCTGCTCGACGCAGCCCTGCCTGGAAAGGAAAGACCGCCGTGCCCGGGTGAACCACACGGGCACGGCGGGGCGGACACCGGCGGGCGTCAGTGCCCGCGTGCTCGTACGACTCACTCGGGAGCCTCCGGGAGTCCGTCCGTGGCGCGGGATCGGACTGCGGAGGGATGACGCGGAGCCGGGGCCGCGTTCTCGGCGCTCTGCCGACTCCTACGTGGCCGGCACCCCCGGGGTGGGCAGGAAGCCTGTTCCGTGGAAGTACGTCAGATAGCGGTTCAGGATCTCGTCGGTCAGCAGCGGCTGGTGAACGCCCACGGCTGCTGCCGCGGCCGCTGTCCGCCGGGAGTCGAAGCGGCGCAGGTCCGTCACCTCGGGCCCGGTCTGCCCCTCGCCACCGAGGAACAGCTGCGCGGCGTTGTCGGGCTGCGCCGCGACGCGGGCCTGCCACTGCGCCGCGGGAACGGTCGGCAGCACGTGGCCGAGTCGGGAGGCCGCCTCGAAGACCCGGTCCAGGCCCGGAGCGTCCGGGTTGGTGAGGTGGTACGTCTGCGCACCGGTCGGGGCGGACACGGAGAGCGCCACGACCGCGGCGCTGACGTAGTCGACCGGCACCCAGTCCGTCGACCCGTACGGCAGGTCCGGTAGCGCGCCCGCCTGGAGGCAGCCCTTGACGAGCTGCCACAAGAGGTCGCGGTCCTGGCAGGCGCCGGTGGTGGTGTCGCCGCTGATACGTCCGGGCCGGTGGACGGTCACCGGCAGGCCTCGTTCACGGGCGAGTGCGACGAGCCCCTCGGCGACCCACTTGCTCTGTGCGTACCCGTCGGGCAGGGCGGCTGCCGGGCCCGTCGGGGTCGACTCGGTGATGGTGACGGGGTCGGGGCCGGGTGCCGGTGCGTACACGCCTGTCGTCGAGACGTAGTGCATCCCGGGTGAGGCCGAGTCGGCGAGCAGACGCAGCAGCTCCTCGGTGCCGGCAACGTTGGGGCCGCGCAGGTCTCCGAACGCGGCGGCGAAGTTGACCCGCGCGCCGTTGTGCAGGACCGGGCCGAGGCGGCGGACGAGGGCCGTGCGGTCCCCCGGTGACAGACCGAGGCCCGGGGCGGCGAGGTCGCCCGGGACGGGGCGGATCAGGTCCTCGTACCGGGGGCGCCACAGGCCGTAGCGCTCCAGGTTGGTCCGCAGCCGGTGCGCCGCTCGGTGGTCGTCCTCGGCCCGTACGAGGCAGTCGACAGGGCCGTCGGTCCTCTCGATGAGGTCGCGCAGCAGGAAGGCGCCGAGGAAGCCGGAGGCGCCGGTCAGCAGGGGCCTGGGGGAAGGGCGCAGGGCTCTGCGTACGGGCACCGGCACGACTGCCGCGGCGTCCCGGCCCGTCCCTGTGATGTCCGGTGCCAGCCGGACCTCAGCAGCCAGGTCCGGGGTGGCATCGTCCGCCGGGCGCTCCTCCCCCGCCGCACGCCCCAGCAGCCGGTCGACGCCCTCGACGGTGGGCGCCGCGAACAGGGCCCGCAGTGAGGGGCGTCGGCCGCAGCGTTCCTCGATGCGTCGGGCCAGGGTCACGGCGAGCAGCGAGTGGCCGCCCAGGTGGAAGAAGTCGTCCGTGACGCCCACCTCGGGCACACCGAGCGTCTCCGCGAACACCTCGCACAGGGCGCGCTCGCGCGCGGTCCGGGGCGCACGGCCCCCTGCCGGTGCGGCGCGGTGGGGCGCGGGCAGCGCGCGCCGGTCGGTCTTGCCGTTGGGGGTGAGGGGCAGGGCTCCGAGGCTGACGTGGGCGGCGGGGACCATGTGGTCGGGCAGGGTCGCGGCAAGGCGGGTGCGTACCTCCGGCTCGTCCAGGGCCGGCGCGCCTTCCGCGGGAACGGTGTACGCGACTAGGCGCCGGTCGCCGGGCCGGTCCTCGCGGACGGCGGCGCAGGCCGCGGCCACGCCGGGCAGCGCGGTGAGCGCGGCCTCGATCTCCCCGAGTTCGATGCGGAACCCGCGGAGTTTGACCTGGTCGTCGACTCGGGAGACGTAGACGAGTTCCCCGTCCCTCGTCCAGCGCACCAGATCGCCGGTGCGGTACATGCGGCCGCCGGCGTGGTCGAACGGGTCGGCCAGGAAGCGGGACGCGGTCAGTGCGGCCCGGCCGTGGTACCCGCGGGCGACTCCGTCCCCGGACACGTACAGCTCGCCCACGACGCCGGGCGGCACGGGTGCCAGCCGGTCGTCCAGGACATGGACCCGGGTGCCGTTCACGGGGACGCCGATGGACACCGTCCGGTCGGGGGCGAGCGGCCCGTCCGGGTGCTGGAAGGCACTCATGGTGGCGCACACCGTGGTCTCGGTCGGGCCGTACGCGTTGACGAGGAACCGGTCGCGCGCCCAGGTGTGCACCAGGGCCGGCGGGCAGGCCTCGCCGGCGAGGACCATCGTGGTGCCGGCGGGCAGCGAGCCGGGGGGCATCACCGCGAGTGCGGCGGGTGGCAGGGTGAGGTGGGTGATACCCCGCTCGCGGACCAGGGCGGCGAGGGTGGGACCGGGCAGCAGGGCGTCGCGTTCGTCGATCTCCAGGCAGGCACCGGCGAGCAGTCCCATGCACAGTTCCCAGAACGCGGCGTCGAAGCTGACGGACGCCATGTGCAGCACGCGGCTGCCCGGGGTGACGCGCAGCCGTTCGCTCTGGGTCCTGGCCATGGCACCGACACCGCGGTGGGTCACCACGACACCCTTCGGGCGGCCGGTGGAACCCGACGTGTAGATGACGTAGGCCGGGTGTGCCGGGTCCGGTGACGGCGCGTTGCCGGTGCGGGTTGCGGTGTGCGCGGCCGTCCGTTCGCTGTTCCCGAGCTCGTCGGCGTACAGGTGCGGTAGGCCGGCCTCGGGGAGGCGGCGGTGAATGGCCGCGGTGGTGAGGAGCAGGCGCGGCCTGGCGTCTTCGAGCATGTAGGAAAGGCGCTGGGCCGGGTAGTCCGGGTCGAGGGGCACATATGCCGCCCCGGTCTTGAGGACGGCGAGCAGGGCCACGACGAGGTGGTGCGTGCGGGGCAGGGCGACGGCCACCCGGTCCTCGGGGCCGATGCCGTGTGCGGCAAGGTGCTGGGCGAGGCCGTCGGCGAGGGCGTCGAGTTCGCCGTAGGTGAGGGTGGTGTCCGCGTCGCGGACCGCCGGGGCCTTGGGGGTGCGTCGTACCCACTGCGCGAAGAGTGCCGGAACCGTCGACTCGGGCAGCGCCTCGACGGGCCCGGTCCCCCAGGTCGCGAGGCGGGTGCGTTCGGCGGGTGTGAGCACGTCGTACGTGTGCAGTGGGCGGTCCGGGTCCGCGGTGACGGAGCCGAGAAGCAGGACCAGCCGGTCGGCGAGGGCGCGGACGGTCGCCGCGTCGAAGAGTTCCGTGGCGTAGTCGACGGCGGCCCGCATGCCGCTGGGGCGCCGTTGTCGTCGTACGTCTCGGTGAAGGTGAACGACAGGTCGAACTTGCTGACTCCGGCGTCGACCGGCACACCGCTGACCGTGAGGCCTGGCAGGTCGATGCCTGCGGCGGGGGCGTGGTTCTGCAGGATGAGCATGGTCTGGAAGAGCGGATGGTGGCTCTGCGAGCGCGCGGGGTTGAGCAGCTCCACCAGGCGCTCGAAGGGGACGTCCTGGTGCGCGTATGCGGAAAGGTCGAACTCCCTCACCCGGGCGAGCAGTTCACGGAAGGTGGGGTCGCCCGTCAGGTCCGTGCGCAGCACGAGGGTGTTCACGAAGAGGCCGACGAGTTCCGAGGCCGCCTCGTCGGTGCGTCCGGCGACGGCGGTGCCCAGCGGGATGTCGTCGCCGGCGCCGTGCCGGGACAGCACGGTCGACAGGGCGGCCTGGAGCACCATGAAGACGCTGCACCCGCTGCTGCGGGCGAGGTCGGCGACCCGCCGCGAGGTGGTGGCGTCGACGGTGAAGCCGTAGGTGGCTCCGGTGTGCCGGGGCACTGCGGGACGCGATCGGTCCCACGGCAGCTCGACGAGTTCCGGAAGGCCGCTCAACGCACCCTTCCAGTAAGCGAGTTGTCGGGACACGACACTCTCGGGGTCGTGCTCGTCACCGAGCAGGCGGCGCTGCCACAGGGTGTGGTCGGCGTAGTCCACGGGCGGTGCGGTCAGCGCGGGCTCCACCCCGCGCACACGGGCCCGGTAAGCGGCGCCAAGGTCATTCGCGAGCGGCGCCAGGGACGAACCGTCGGCGGCGATGTGATGGATCACGAGCACCAGGACGTGGGCGTCGTCCGCCAGGCGCATCAAGGTCGCCCGCAGCGGAAGGCGGTGCTCGATGTCGATGGGTTCGGCCGTGGCCGCTCTGATCCGGTCGGCGGCCTTGTCCTCGTCGACGGCTTCCAGCGCGAACGGGAGGCGGACGTCGTCCACGGCGGTGATGTGCTGGTTCGGCCCGTGGTCGCGCTCGGGGTAGACGGTGCGCAGGGCTGCGTGCCGGCCGACGACGTCGCCGAGGGCCAGGCGCAGGGCCTCGGTGTCGAGCGGTCCCTCGATGCGTACGGCGAAGGGGATGTTGTAGGTGGCGGAGGGGCCTTCGAGCCGGTGGAGGAACCACAGGCGCTGCTGGGCGTACGACAGCGGGAGGGCGCCAGGGCGTTCCTGCGGGACGAGAGCGGGGCGGCCGGGCCGGTCCTCGTTCTCCAGGGCCGCGGCGAGCGTGGCGACGGTCGGGTTCTCGAAGAGGGTGCGGATCTCGGTCTCGGTGTCCAGGGCGGTGCGCACCCGGCCCACGAGCCGGGTGGCCAGCAGCGAGTGGCCGCCCAGGGCGAAGAAGCTGTCGTCGATGCCGACGCGTGGCACGCCGAGCACGTCGGCGAACAGCCCGGCGAGGATCTCCTCAAGCGCACTGCGCGGCCTCCGGCCCGCCGTTCCCGGGGTGGCGGGTGCGGGCAGGGCGGCCCTGTCGAGCTTGCCGTTGGGGGTCAGGGGCAGCGCGTCGAGCGGCTGGATGACGGCGGGCACCATGTAGGCGGGCAGGTGGAGTCCGACGTACGCGGCGAGCGGACCGGGGTCCGGGGTGTGTCCGGGGGCGGGGACGACGTAGGCGGTGAGGGTCCGGTCGCCCGGCAGGTCCTCGCGGACCAGTACGCAGGCGGCGGCCACGGACGGGTCGGCGCGGAGCACGGTCTCGATCTCGGCGGGTTCGATGCGGTGGCCGCGCAGTTTGATCTGCTGGTCCGCCCGGGCGACGTAGCGCAGGGTGCCGTCGTGGCCCCAGCGCACCAGGTCGCCGGTGCGGTACATCCGCGCCCCGGTGCCGGCGAACGGGTCGGCGACGAACCGGGTGGCGGTGAGGCCGGGCCGCCCGAGGTAGCCACGCGCGACCCCGGCGCCCGCGACGTACAACTCCCCCTCGGCGCCGAGCGGCACGGGCCGCATCGCCGCGTCCAGGACGTAGGCGTGCCCGCCGTCGAGCGGTCGGCCGATCGGGGCTGCGCCGCCGGGAGAGTCGTCGGGGCGGACGCGGTGGACGGTGGCGAAGGTGGTGGTCTCGGTCGGCCCGTAGACGTGCAGGACGACGGTGTCCGGGTGGGCGGCGGCGAGGCGCTGCAGGACGCCGGGCGCGGCGGCCTCGCCGCCGGTGGCGACCAGACGCAGCAGGCCGAGGGCGTCCGTGTCTGTCTCGGCCAGCACGTTGAACAGGGCCGTCGTGAGGAACGCCGCCGTCACGCCGTGCCGGGCGACGAGGTCACGGAGCACGGCGGGCTGGAGCGTGCCCTCGGGCGTCACGACGACGCGGCCGCCGTTGAGGAGCGGGGCCCAGATCTCGAAGGTGGAGGCGTCGAAGACGTACGCCGAGTGCAGCAGGACGGCGTCGGCCGCGCCGTCGCCCCAGTTCCGGTCGGATGCGAGAGCTGTCACGTCGGCATGGGTGACGCCGACGCCCTTGGGCAGTCCGGTGGAGCCGGAGGTGAACATCACGTACGCGAGCCGGTTGCCGCCCGTGAGCGCCGGAAGGGCCCCCGGGCTGTCGGGCCTCCGTGCCGGACGCGGCCTGCGGCGTCGACGGTCAGCACGGTCACGTCCGGGCCGAGTTGGCGCACCCAGTCGTGGGTGCGGGCCGCCTCGTCGACGATCAGGACCCGCAGCGCGGCGACCTCGGCGACGCGGTTGAGACGTTCGACGGGCCAGCGCGGGTCGAGCGGCACGTAGGCGGCACCTGCGCGCAGGACGGCCAGGGAGGAGGTGACCGTGGCGGTCGAACGGGCGACCAGGATGCCGACGCCGTCCTCGTCACCGGTTCCGACCCCGGTCAGGGCGCGGGCGAGACCGTCCGAGAGGTCACTGAGCTGGCGGTAGGTCAGTTGCTCGCCCGCGCCGGACACGGCCACCGCGTCCGGATGCCGGGCGGCACGCTCGGCCACGGCGTCCGCGATGCTCACCCCTCCTGTGTCGCGGAGTGGTTCGGCGCCGGCCCCCAGGGCGAGCAGCGTCTCACGCTCGCCTTCCAGGAGGACGGGAACGGCGTCGGCGCGGCGGTCGAGGCCCTGTGTCATCACCGTCAGCAGGCGGCGCATGCGGGCGACCGTCCCTGCCACCTCGTCACGGTGCAGGACGGCGGCCCGGTATCCGAAGGTGATCTTCAGTGCGTCACCCGGCGCGATGGTCAGGGTGAGGGGGTAGTGGGCCGCGTCCGTGCCGCTGAACCCGGTGACGGCGAGGCCGGGCAGCCCCTGCTGCGCGGTGCGCAGCGCCTCGTCGTCCATCGGGTAGTTCTCGAAGACGGTCAGGGTGTCGAAGAGTTCATCGAGGCCCGTGACGCCGCGTATCTCGGTGAGGCCCACGTGCTGGCTGCCGAGGAGACGGCCCTGTTCCTCCTGGAGCCTGGTCAGGAGCTGCGCCAGGGTCTCGCCGGGGGTCGGGCGCAGCCGTACCGGCAGGGTGTTGATGAACAGGCCGACCATCGACTCGATGCCGGGGATCTCCGGCGGGCGTCCGGACACGGTGGCGCCGAACACGACGTCGGGGCGTCCGGTGAGGTGTCCGAGCACAAGCCCCCAGGCGCCCTGGACAAGGGTGTTGAGGGTGAGCCGGTGGGTGCGGGCCGTCTCACGCAGCCGGTGCGTCGTGGCCGCGTCCAGGTCGAGGACGAGCGTTTCGGGCAGTTCGCCGGAGGCCGGCGCCCCGCTGCCGCCGGGCCCGGCGAGCAGGGTGGGGCCTCGACTCCGGCCAGGGCGGTGGACCAGGCGTCCAGAGCGGCGCCGCGGTCCTGCTGCGCCAGCCACTGGAGGTAGGCGCGGTAAGGGGTGACGCGCGGCAGGGCGCTGTCGTCACCCCCGGTCGCGTAGAGCTCGAACAGTTCCCGCACCAGGAGGGGCACCGACCAGCCGTCGAACAGGATGTGGTGGCTCGTCATGACCAGGCGGTGGCGCTGCGGCGCGGTGCGCACCAGGGTGAACCGCATCAGCGGCGGGGTGGTCAGGTCGAAGCGTCGGGTGCGGTCGGCGGCGAGGAACTCGGTGAGGCGTTGCTCCGTCGTGCCCGTGCCGTCCGTACCTGTCAGGTCCAGTTCCTCCAGCGGCACGGGAACCTCGGCGGCGACCGCCTGCACGGGCTCGTCCAGATCCTCGTGGAGGAAACCGACCCGCAGGTTGGCGTGCCGGCGCAGCAGGCTGCCGATGGCGGCGCGCAGCGCGGGGACGCCGACGGGCCTTCGAGGTCGAAGACGAACTGCGCGGTGTAGACGTCCACGGCGTGGGAGTCGTACAGGGCGTGGAAGTGCATGCCGGCCTGAAGCGGCGTCAGCGGCAGTACGTCCTCTAGTTGGAACCCGGTCACTTGCGGCCACCCCACTTGTTCTGCAGTCGGTCGATCTGTGCCTGGTTGAGCGAGACCAGGGGAAGGTCGGACGGCGTGTAGCCGCCCGCGTCGGGTCGTTCGGCGTGTTCCGCGAGGGCGCGCAGCGCGCGGATGAACGCGTCGGACAGGGCTCCCACGTCCTCCTCCTTGAGGAGGTCACTGGGCCAGGTCCAGCGGGTCACCAGGCGCGGACCGTCCGGCAGGTCCTCGGTGTGCGCGTTGATGTCGATGACGTGGTGCACGGGCATGTCCGGGTCCTGACTGCGCGGCCCGCCGCCGTCCAGCAGGACGTCCCAGTCGGCGCCGCCGCTGTCGGACGGCCCCTGCGAAGCGGCGTACCGGCCGAGGTAGTTGAAGCCGATCTGGGGTTCTGCCGCGGTGGCCAGCCGGGGCCGGGTCACCGGGTTGAGGTGGCGCAGCATTCCGTAGCCGACGCCGTGGTCGGGCACGGTCCGCAGCTGTTCCTTGACGCGTTTGACGGCGCGTTCGACGAGTGCGGCGTCGAAGCGTCCGGGGTCGCGGCCGTCGAGGGGTCCGGGGTCGAGCCGGACGGGGTAGAGGCTGGTGAACCAGCCGACCGTACGGGACAGGTCGAGGTGTTCGGCGATCTGTTCGCGGCCGTGGCCCTCCAGGTCGAGGAGGACGGCGCTGCCTTCCGGCCGGGGCTCGCCGAGGCGGGCGGCCCGGTCCGTCCGCCAGGAGCAGACGGCCAGGGCGAGGCCGGTGAGCAGGACGTCGTCCACTCCGGCGTGGAACGCGCCGGGGACAGTGGTGAGCAGGGACTTCGCCCAGGTGGCGGGCAGGTGCGTGACCAGGGTGCGCGTCCCGTCGGCCGTGTCGAGGTGGGGGTCGAGCGGCCGGTATCCCAGTTGCGGGTCCGGGGTGCTCAGCACGCTCTGCCACCTGGGGAGTTCGGCCTCCCGCGCGGCGCCGCGCGCCTGGGACGCGAGCAGGTGCGCCCAGGCTCGGTAGGGAGTCGTGGCGGCGGGCAACGCCGGGGTCGCGGCGGGGCGCTCGCCGCCGGCCGCGGCTTCGGTGACCGTCTGCCATGCCCGGGCCAGGTCGGCGGCGAGGATGCGCCAGGAGACCGCGTCGACGGCCAGGTGGTGCACGACGAGCAGCAGCCGCCCGCGGGCGTGCGGTCCGGCATCGCACCAGACGGCCTCGACCACTTCCCCGTGCGCGGGCCGCAGACGGCTGCGCACCTGCTCGCCCGCCTCGGTGACGGCTGCGCGGGCGGCTTCCGCGTCGAGGCCGGCGATGTCGACGCGGGTGAAGCGGCGGCGGGCCTGCACGGCGCCGGGTGGCAGGGCTTCGAGGACGGGCTCACCCCCGGCCGGGCGGGTGACTCGCAGACGGAGCATGTCGTGGTGGTCGATGAGGAGTTGGAGGGCTGCGACGAGAGCGTCCTCCCCGGCGCCCGCGGGCGTGCGCAGCACCCCGGACTGGTTGTAGCCGTCCGTGGTGCCGGGCCGCTCCAGGAGCCAGGCGGCGATGGGCGTCGGCGGCATCTCGCCGGTGCCCTGTTCGGCCGGTGCGGCGGCGTCCTGGCCGAGTGCGGTGGCGACGGCCGCGATGGCCTCGGGGGTGCGGTGGACGAAGACGTCGCGGGGGGTGACTCCGAGGCCGGCCTCGCGGACGCGGCTGACGAGCTGGATGGAGAGGATGCTGTCGCCGCCGAGCGCGAAGAAGTCGTCGTCGGTGCGGACGGCCGGGCTGTGCAGGACGGAGGCGAACACGTCGCACAGGACGCGTTCCTGCGCGGTGCGCGGCTGACCGCCCGGCCGGGTGGCGGCAGGGCGTGCCGGCACGGGCAGGGCGCTGCGGTCGGTCTTGCCGTTGGGCAGGAGCGGCAGGGCGTCGAGGGCGACGAAGACGGCGGGCACCATGTACGGCGGCAGGGCCGATGTCAGCCGGGTGCGCAGTTCGCTGTCGGTCGGGGTCGCGGCGCCGCTGCGCCTGTCGGGGACGGTGTAGGCGACCAGTCTCCGCTCCCCCGGCCGGTCCTCCCGGACGACCGCGCAGGCGGCGGCGATGCCGTCGAGCGCGCTGAGAGCGGCCTCGATCTCGCCGAGTTCGATGCGGAAGCCGTGCAGCTTCACCTGGTCGTCGGCGCGGGAGACGTAGGTGAGCAGGCCGTCGGCATCCCGCCGGACGAGGTCGCCGGTGCGGTACATGCGGCTGCCGGCGGGCCCGTACGGATCGGCGACGAACCGCGATGCGGTCAGGACGGGGCGCCCGAGGTAGCCGCGGGCAAGGCCGTCGCCCGCGATGTGGAGCTCGCCGGTGACTCCCGGCGGCACCGGCCGGAGCCCGGCGTCCAGGACGTAGGCGCGGGTGTTGTCGACGGGGCGGCCGAGCGGCACTCCGCCGTCCCCCGCGCCGGCGTCCGCCTCCGCGCGGCGGTGGTGGTGGGCGGTGGCGTCGATCGTCGTCTCGGTGGGTCCGTACAGGTTGTGCACCTCGACCCGCCAGTCCCGGCCGGCGCGCGAGGCCAGCGCCCGGGGCAGGGTTCGCCGCCGCACAGGACGGCGCGCAGGGTCGCGGGCGCCTCGTCGGGGCCGGTCTCGGTGAGGATCAGCGAGAGGTGCGAGGGCACGAACTGCACGATCGTCGCGCCCGCTTCGCGCATGCGGGCCAGCAGCCCGGCGGGGTCGTGGTTGGCGGCGGGCGGCACGGGGCAGGTGGAGCCGCCGTGCAGCAGCGGCAGCCAGGTCTCCCACACCGAGGCGTCGAAGCTCGGCGACGTGCGTGCCAGGACCCGGTCCTCGTCGGTGAGGCCGAGGTGGCCCGCCATCCACTCCATGTGGTTGACCAGGGACGCGTGGGTGACGACGACGCCCTTGGGACGGCCGGTCGAGCCCGAGGTGTAGATGACGTAAGCGGCGTCGCGCGGGTCCGGCGCGGCGGTGGGCGGTGCCGTGCGCCCGGTGGACCAGGCGGCCCGGTCGTCGAGTGCGAGGCAGGGCACGGACGGGACGTACCGCGCGGCGCGGGCGGTGCCGTGGGTGAGGAGCAGCGCCGGGCGGGCGTCGTCGAGCATGTAGGTGATCCGGGCCTCGGGGTATTCGAGGTCGACCGGCAGGTAGGCGGCCCCTGCCTTGACCACCGCCAGCATCGCGACGACCTGGTCGGCGGTGCCTTCCAGGGCGAGGGCGACGAGGTCGCCGCGTCCGATGCCCCGCTCGTGCAGGTGGTGGGCCAAGTCGTCCGAGAGACGGTCCAGTTCACCGAAGGTGAGCCGGTGCGAGCCGTCCCGGACAGCGATCGCCTCGGGGGTTCTGGCCGACTGCGCGCGGAACGCCTCGGGCGCCGTGCGCGCCGCCACGGGCCGGACCGGGCCGTGTGCGGCCCGCTCCAGGCTCTCCTGCTCCGCCGCGTCCAGGAGGCCGACCGAGTGGACGCGACGGCCGGGGTCGGCGGCGAGCGAGCCGAGCAGGCGGGTGAGGCGGGTGGCCAGGGCGTGCGCGGTGGTGTGGGCGAACAGTTCGGTGGAGAACTCCAGCACTCCGTCGAGGCCGGCAGGCCGGCCCGCGCCGTCCCGGGTCTCGTTGAAGGTGAAGGTCAGGTCAAATTTGCTGATGCCGGTGCGCACCGGCTGTTCCGTCACCGTGAGACCGCGCAGGCCTACGGTGGTGTCCGCCTGGTTCTGGAGGACGAGCATGGTCTGGAACAGCGGGTGGTGGTTCTGCGCCCGGACCGGGCTGAGGGCGTCCACCAGCCGCTCGAACGGCACGTCCTGGTGGGCGTAGGCGGCCAGGTCGAACTCCCGCACCCGGTCGATGACTTCGGCGAAGGTGGGGTCTCCGCTCAGGTCGGTGCGCAGGACGAGGGTGTTGACGAAGAAGCCCACCAGATCGTCGAGGGCCTCATCGGTGCGTCCGGCGACGGCCGTGCCGAGCGGGATGTCCTCACCGGCGCCGTGCCGGGACAGGAGCACCGACAGGGCCGCCTGGAGCACCATGAACAGGCTGCATCCGCGGGCCCGGGCGAGATCCGCGAGTGCCCGGTGGGTGTCCGCGTCGACCGGGAACGCGAACGCGTCGCCCCGGTAGGCCGTGACGGCGGGGCGCGGCCTGTCGCACGGCAGAGCGAGCAGGTCGGGGGCGCCGGCGAGTGCGGTGCGCCAGAAGTCCAGCTGACGGGCGGCCTGGCTGGTGGGGTCGTCCTCGGCGCCGAGCAGGGCGCGCTGCCACAGGGTGTAGTCGGCGTACTGGACGCCCAGCTGCGTCCAGGCGGGTTCCTCGCCCTCGGTACGCGCCCGGTAGGCCTCGCCGAGGTCGCGGGCGAGCGGGGCGAGGGACCAGCCGTCGCCCGCGATGTGGTGGACGAGCAGGACGAGGACATGGGTCTCGGTGCCGAGCCGCAGCAGCCTGGCCCGCACGGGCAGTTCGGCGCTCACGTCGAAGGTGTGCGCCACCTCGGCGGTCAGGGCCTCGTCGAGGCGGGCGGGGTCGGTGTCGCGAGGCGTCAGGTCGAGGTCGGCGGCGCCGGCGTCCAGGACCAGCTGGCGCGCCACGCCGTCGGCCTCGGGGAAGACGGTGCGCAGGCTCTCGTGGCGTTCGACGACGTCCGCGAGGGCGCACTGCAGGGCGTCCGCGTCGAGCGGGCCGTCCAGGCGGAGCACCATCGGCACGTTGTACGTGGCGCTTGGCCCTTCGAGCCGGTTGAGGAACCACAGGCGCTGCTGGCGAAGGACAGCGGCAGCGGATCGGGCCGGCGCCGGGCCCGCTCCAGCGGCGCCCTGGCCTCGTCCGCGCCGTCCAGTGTGGCGGCGAGCGCGGCGGGCGTGGGGTGCTCGAAGACTGCCTTGACCTGGACCTCCACGGCGAGCGCGGTACGGATGCGCGCGGCGAGCCGGGTGGCGAGCAGGGAATGGCCGCCCAGGGCGAAGAAGTCGTCGTCCG
Organism: Streptomyces sp. RKAG290; assembly: GCF_023701695.1. Taxonomy (GTDB): domain Bacteria; phylum Actinomycetota; class Actinomycetes; order Streptomycetales; family Streptomycetaceae; genus Streptomyces. The sequence goes on along the minus strand of NZ_JAJOZC010000001.1, from coordinate 7,665,607 downwards.
CGCCGGCCTCGTCGAGGCCGAGCACGTCGGCGAAGAGTGCGCAGAGGATCTCCTCACGCGCGGTGCGGGCGGCGCGTCCACGGACCGGGAGCTGGTGCGCGGGCTCCGGCAGGGCGCGCGGGTCCACCTTGCCGTTGAGGGTCAGCGGAAGCGCCTCGATCAGTACGAACGCGGCGGGCACCATGTAGGCGGGCAGGGACCGGCCGACGGCCCGTGCGAGGTCGGCGGACTCGGGCGTGCGCCGTTCGCGGGCACCACGTACGCGACGAGCCGCCGGTCGCCGGGGGTGTCCTCGCGGACGACGGCGAAGGAGTCGGCGACACCTTCGCAGCAGGCCAGCACGCCTTCGATCTCACCGAGTTCGATGCGGTAGCCGCGCAGCTTCACCTGGTTGTCGGCGCGGGCGACGTAGGCGATCTGCCCGTCACCGGTCCACCGGACGAGGTCGCCGGTGCGGTACATGCGCCCGCCCGCCGCGTCGAACGGGTCGGCCACGAAGCGTGCGGCGGTCAGGCCGGGCAGCCCCGTGTACCCGCGTGCCACGCCGCGTCCGGCGAGGTAGAGCTCGCCCACCACCCCCGGCGGGACGGGGCCCAGGGAGCCGTCGAGGACATACAGGCGCATGCCGTCCAGGGCCCGTCCGATGGGCGGCGGGCCCGACGGCAGGTCGGCCGCCACGTCGTAGCGGGTGGCGAAGGTGGTCGTCTCGGTGGGTCCGTACACATGCAGGACGCGCACGCCCGGCGCGGTGCCGGCCACTCGCTGCATCGCGTCCGGGGAGGCCAGTTCACCGCCCGCGCAGACGAGCCGGAGGCCGGCGAAGGCGCCCGGATCGGTCTCGGCGATCACGTTGAACAGTGCCGTCGTCAGGAAGACCGCACTCACACCGTGCTCGTGGACGGCATCGTCGAGGACGCCGGCCTCCAGCACGCCGTCCGGTGCGACGACGACTCTGCCGCCGTGCAGGAGCGGGGCCCAGATCTCGAACGTGGAGGCGTCGAAGACGTACGCCGAGTGCATCAGCACCGCGTCGGCGGCGCCGCCCTGCCAGGCGGAGTCGGCCGTCAGGGCCACCACGTCGGCGTGTGTGACACCCACGCCCTTGGGCAGGCCGGTGGAGCCGGAGGTAAACATCACGTAGGCGAGGGCCCCGGCGCCCGGCACGGCGGCTGGGCTGCCCTGCTGCTCGGGCGCGCCCCGCAGGATCCGGCCGAGCCGGTCCACGACCACGACCGGTACCCGCCGGGCCGTTTCGGTCACCCACTGGGAGGTGCAGGCGTCCTCGTCGACGACGAGGACGCGCACGTCCGCCACCCCGGCGACCTGTTCGAGCCGCTCCCCGGGCCACCGCGCGTCCAGCGGGACGTAGGCGCCTGCCGCGCGTACCGCGCCGAGCGACACCGACACGACGGCCGGCGACCGGGTGAGCAGCACGCCGATCCCGGTTTCCGGGCCGACGCCGAGGCCCGCCAGTGCGCGGGAGAGGTCGGTGGAGATCCGGTCGAGTTCGGCGTACGTGAGGGTGGTGCCGCCGTCGGTCACGGCCACCGCGTCCGGTGTGCGGTGCGCTTGGGCCGCGAAGAGGGCCGGCAGGGTGGCGTCGCCGGAGGCGGGCAGACCGCGGCCGGTTCCCCAGTGGGTGACGCGGGCGTGCTCGTCCCGCGTCATGAGGTCGTAGCTCGCGACGGGCAGGCGGGCTCGGCGGCCACCTGCTCCAGGAGCCGGACCAGGCGGTCCGCGAGTGCTTCGACGGTGGACCGGTCGAAGAGGGCGGTGGCGTACTCGATCCCGGCGGTGAGGCCTGCCTCGCCCCCCTCCTCGTTGAAGGCGAAGGTGAGGTCGAACTTGCTCAGGCCGTTGTGGACGAGCCGGTCCTCGACGGTGAGGCCGGGCAGGTCGGGGCGGGCGGTCTCCTGGTTCTGGAGGACCAGCATGGTCTGGAACAGCGGATGGTGGTTGCGTGCCCGGACCGGGTTGACGCTCTCGACGAGACGCTCGAAGGGAACGTCCTGGTGCGCGTATGCGCCCAGGTCGAACTCCCTTACGCGCAGCAGGAGTTCCCGGAAGGTCGGGTTGCCGGACAGGTCCGTGCGCAGGACGAGCGTGTTGACGAAGAACCCGACCAGGTCCTCCAGCGCCTCGTCCGTGCGGCCGGCGACGGGCGAGCCGAGCGGGATGTCGTCGCCCCCGCCGTGACGGTGCAGCAAGGTGGCCACCGCCGCCTGGAGCACCATGAACAGGCTGCTGCCCGACTCACGTGCCAGGCGCAGGAGTTGGGCGTACAGAGGGACGGTACGTCGAAGGTGTGGACGGCTCCCCTCGGGTCGGTGGAGACCGGGCGCGGCCGGTCCAGTGGCAGATCGATCAGCCCGGGCAGCCCCGCGAGGGCGGTGTGCCAGTGGTCGAGCTGCCGGCGCAGAACACTCTGCGGTGCGACGCCGTCGCCCAGGGCGGCCTGCTGCCAGAGGGTGTAGTCGGCGTACTGGAGCGGGGTGCCGGCCGCCGGCTCGGGCTCCCGGCCCGCGAGCCTGGTGCGGTAGGCGTCGCCTAGGTGGCGCGTGAGCGGGGCGAGGGACCAGCCGTCGCCCGCGATGTGGTGCAGGACGAGCACCAGGACGTGGTGGCCGGGCGCGGAGCGCAGCAGCAGGGCGCGCAGCGGCGGGTCCGTGATCACGTCGAACGGCTCCCGCACGGCGGCCAGGACGGCTGCCTCCAGGTCCGCGGGCGCTGTGCTCACGACAGGCAGGCGAGGGGTGACCGCCCCGGCCGGAAGAACCAGCTGATGAGGCACGCCGTCGCGTGCGGGGAACAGGGTGCGCAGCGCCTCGTGCCGCTCCACGACGTCACGCAGGGCGGCGCGCAGGGCATCGGTGTCCAGGGCGCCGTCGAGTTCGAGGACGAGCGGGATGTTGTAGGCGGAGCTGGGGCCTTCGAGCCGGTTGAGGAACCACAGGCGCTGCTGGGCGAAGGACAGCGGCAGCGGATCGGGCCGCTGCCCGGCGGGCACCACCGGGGGGTGGGCGCGGCCCTGCAGGTCCAGGACGCGGGCCAGGCCGGCGACGGTCGGGTGCTCGAAGAGGGTGCGGACGGCGATCTCGGCGCCGAGCACGGCGCGGACGCGGCTCACGACCCGCATGGCGAGGAGGGAGTGCCCGCCGAGGTCGAAGAAGCTGTCGTGCGGGTTCACCAGGGGCCGCTGCAGGACGTCGGCGAAGATGCCGGCGAGCAGGCCCTCCTGGAGGGTGTGCTGACCCACTCCGTCGGTGGCGTCGGAGCCGGGCGCGGGCTCCGGCAGGGCGCGCCTGTCCACCTTGCCGTTGGGCAGGAGCGGAAGGTCGTCCAGGACGACCACGGCGCCGGGCACCATGTAGTGCGGCAGGCTCTCGGCGAGGGCGTCGCGCAGGGTGACGGGGCGCAGGGACGGGTCCGCGGTGACGGCGTAGGCGACGAGGAGGCGCCCGCCGGCCTTGTCCTCACGGATCACGGCGCAGGCGCCGGTGACTCCGGGGCGTACCAGGAGTGCGGCCTCGACCTCGCCCAGCTCGATCCGGAAGCCGCGGAGTTTGACCTGGTCGTCGGCGCGTGCCACGTAGTCGAGCAGGCCCTGCCGGTTCCACCGCACGAGGTCGCCCGTCCGGTACATCCGGGCGCCCGTGCCGTCGAACGGGTCGGCGACGAACCGTGCGGCGGTCAGGCCCGGGCGGTCCAGGTATCCGCGGGCGAGGTTGGGACCGGACAGGTACAGCTCACCGGTGACACCGGGTGGCACGGGACGCAGCCGGCCGTCCAGGACATAGGCGCGCATGGTGTCGACGGGGCGGCCGATCGGCACGGTCTCGTACGGCGTGCCGTCCGGCTGTCCGCTGCTCTCCTGGCCGGCCACGCGGTGGGCGGTCGCGTCGATGGCCGCCTCGGTCGGCCCGTAGAGGTTGTGCGCCTCGGCCCGCCACAGCTCGGCGACGTCGTCGGCGAGGGCGCGCGGCAGCGGCTCGCCGCCGCACAGCACGGCGCGCAGGCCGGGCAGCGGCGCGGCGTGCGCCGCCTCGGTGAGGACGAGGGTCAGGTGGGAGGGCACGAACTGGGCGACGGTGACGCCGAACCGGCTCATCCAGGAGACCAGGGTGCGGGGTTCCGTGTTGGCGCCGTGCGGCAGCACACAGACCTCGGCGCCGTTCATCAGCGGGAGCCACAGTTCCCACACGGAGGCGTCGAAGCTGGAGGAGGTGCGGGCGAGGACCCGGTCCTGCGGGGTGATCGCCAGGTGCCGCGCCATCCAGGCCATGTGATTGGCCAGGGCGCTGTGCGGCACGACCACACCCTTGGGGCGGCCGGTCGAGCCGGAGGTGTAGATGACGTACGCGGGGTCCGCCGCGCGGGGTGCGGCCGGGAGGGTCCTGCTGTGGCCCGTGGACCGGGCCTCCCGGTCGTCGAGGGCGAGCCACGGTACGTCGCTGACGGGCAGTGACGGGTGGACGTCCGTGGTGGTGAGCAGCAGGACGGGTCGGGCGTCGTCGAGCATGTGCCGGATGCGGGCGGGCGGGTACTGCGGGTCGACGGGCAGATAGGCGGCACCGGCCCGCAGTACGGCCAGCATGGCAACGACGGTGTCCACGGACGGCGGCGCGGCGATGGCCACCCTGCCCTCACGGCCCGCGCCGCGCTCGCGCAGGAGGTGGACGAGCGTGTCGGCGCGGGCGTCGAGTTCGGCGTAGGTGAGGCTCGTGTGCGCGTCGCGCACGGCTACGGCGTGCGGTGTGCGCGCGGCCCACTCCCGTACCGCTTCGGGGACGGTACGGGAGGGCAGGGGCCGCTCCTCGCCGCGTCCCTGGATCAGGAGCCGGTCCCGCTCCCCCGGGCGAGCGGGTCCAGGTCACTGATGGCTCGGCCCGGCTCGGTCACGGCGAGGGTGAGGACACGGGCGAAACGCGCGCACAGGGCGTGGGCGGTGGCGGCGTCGAAGAGGTCGGTCGCGTATTCCAGGTACCCGCCGATGCCTCCGGCGCCGGGCGCGGTGTCTGCGGCAGCGCTCTCCGGCGGGTCGGCCGGTACTGCGGGTCCGGCGGGTCTGGTGACCTCGGCGGATCTGGTGTCTGCGACAGGTCCGGTGACATCGGTGTCTTCGGTGAGCTCGGTGAGCTCGGTGAGCTCGGTGAGGGAGAACGTCAGGTCGAACTTGCTGCCCCCGCGGTGCCGGGACAGGTCGCGGACAGCGACACCCGGCAGATCGAGCCCCGCCCGCTCCTGGTTCTGCAGAACCAGCATGGTCTGGAAGAGGGGGTGGTGGTCGCCGGAACGCTCAGGGTTGAGAGCTTCCACTATCCGCTCGAACGGGATGTCGCCGTGGCTGAGAGCCGCGATGTCGAACGCTTTGACCCTGTCGAGCAGTTCGCGGAACGTCGGATCGCCCGACAGGTCCGCGCGCAGCACGACGGTGTTGACGAAGAACCCGACCAGGTCGTCGAGGGCCTCGTCGGTGCGTCCGGCCACGGCGGCGCCCAGCGGGATGTCGGAGCCCGCGCCGTGTGCCTGGAGTGTCACGGCGAGCGCGGCCTGGAGCACCATGAAGGGGGTGCAGCCGGCGGCACGGGCGAGCCGGGTGAGCGCGGCGTGCGCGGGGCGGGCAACGCGAAGGGGACGGCGTCGCCCCGGTGGCTGGACACGGCGGGGCGGGGCCGGTCGAGGGGCAGGTCCAGCAGGTCGGGGGCGCCGTGCAGCGCCTCCTTCCAGAAAGCCAGCTGGCGCGCGGCCAGGCTGTCCGGGTCGGCGTCGTCGCCGAGCAACCGGCGCTGCCAGAGGGCGTAGTCGGCGTACTGCACGCGCAGCGGGGCCCAGTCGGGCGAGCCCGTGCCCTCGCCCCTGGCACGGTAGGCGGTGGCGAGATCACGGCTGAGCGGGGCGAGAGACCAGCCGTCGGCGACGACATGGTGGAGCACGAGGACCAGGACGTGGCGCGCCGGGCCCAGGCTGAGCAGATGCGCGCGGACGGCGGTGTCGTGCGCGAGGTCGAAGGGCTCGGTGGTCAGGCGGCGCAGCCTTTCCTCGGTCCAGCCGTCGGCGCTCCGCTCGGCCGGTGGCTGTTCGACGACGAGAGGGACGAGCGAGGCGGCGGAGTCGGCACCGAGGACCACCTGGCGGGCGATCCCGTCGTGTTCGGCGAAGACGGTGCGCAGGCTCTCGTGGCGGGCGACCACGTCCGCCAGGGCACCGCGCAGGGCGTCCGTGTCGAGGGGGCCGTCGAGTTCGAGGACGAGCGGGACGTTGTAGGTGTCGCCGGGGCCCTCCACCCGGTTGAGGAACCAGAGGCGCTGCTGCGCGAAGGACAGCGGGACCGCTTCCGGCCGCGGCTGCGGGCAGAGGGCGGGCCGGGCCGCCGCGGTGGTGTCCAGGGCCGCGGCCAGGGAGGCGACCGTGGGGTGGTCGAACAGCGTGCCCAGGCCGAGTTCGACGCCCAGGGCCGTCCGCACCCGGCCGGTGAGACGGGTGGCGAGGAGCGAGTGGCCGCCCAGGGAGAAGAAGTTGTCGTCGATCCCGATCCCGGTCATCCCCAGGACGTCCGCGAACAGGCCGGCCAGAACCTCCTCGTACGCGGTCCGCGGCGCGCGGCCGGTGGTGGCGGCAGCGCGGGGGCGGGCAGGGCACGGCGATCGAGCTTGCCGTTGGGTTCAGGGGCAGCGCGTCGAGTGTCACGAAGGCGGAGGGCACCATGTACGCGGGCAGGGCGCGCCCGACCCTGCGGGCCAGGGCGGGGCCGTCCGGGCGGGCGCCGGGGGCGGGCACGACGTAGGCGACCAGTCGTCGGTCGCCGGGTACGTCCTCGCGGACCACCACGCAGGCACCGTGCACATCCGGGTCGGTGAGCAGGACGTTCTCGGTCTCGGCGGGTTCGATGCGGAACCCGCGGAGTTTGATCTGGCCGTCCGCGCGCCCGACGTACTCGATGTCGCCTCGCGCGGTCCAGCGCACGAGGTCGCCGGTGCGGTACATTCGACCGCCGCCTGCGTCGTACGGGTCGGCGACGAATCGGGTGGCGGTCAGCGCCGCACTGCGCTGGTAGCCGCGGGCGACGCCGTGGCCGCTCACGTACAGCTCCCCCACGACGCCAGGCGGCACCATGCCGAGGGAGTCGTCCAGCACGTACAGGCCCATACCGTCGAGGGCCCGGCCGATGGGCGGGACGCCCGCGGTGCCGGCAGCTACGGGATGGCGGGCGGCGAAGGTCGTGGTCTCCGTGGGGCCGTACACGTGCAGGACGAGCGTGGCGGGAGCCGCGGCGGCGACCCGCTGCATCAGGTCCGGGGTCGCGGCCTCACCGCCCGCGGCGACCATGCGCAGCCCGGCGAACGCCGTGGGATCCGCCTCGGCCATCACGTTCAACAGCGCCGTCGTGAGGAACAGCGCGGTCAGACCGTGCCGGGCCACCGTCTCGTGCAGGACGCGTGCCTCCAGCACGCCGCCGGGTGCGACGACCACGCGCCCGCCGTTCAGCAGCGGCACCCAGATCTCGAAGGTGGAGGCGTCGAAGACGTAGGCGGAGTGCATCAGCACCGCATCCGACACGCCGTCCGTCCAGGTGCTGTCGGCGGCCAGCGCGAGGACGTCGGCATGGGTCACACCGACGCCCTTGGGCAGGCCGGTGGAGCCGGAAGTGAACATCACGTACGCGAGCCGGTCGCCGCACGTCACCCGGGCAGGGGACCCGGCCGTGCCGGGGCGCCGCGCAGGACACCGCCGAGGGCGTCGATGACGATCAGCGGCAGGCCGGCGGCGATCTCCCGCACCCAGGGCTGAGCGGCGGCGGCCTCGTCGGCCACCAGGGCACGCACGCGCGCGGCCGCCACGACGCGGCCGAGCCGTTCGGCCGGCCAGGCAGCGTCCATCGGCACATACGCCGCTCCCGCGCCCACGGCGCCGAGCGTGGCGGACAGCACGGCCGCCGAGCGGCCCACCAGGACGCCGACACCGTCCTCCGCCCGACGCCCCAGCCGGCCAATGCGCCTGCGAGGTCGTCCGCGGTCCGCGCCAACTCCCGGTACGAGAGCGTGACGGCGCCGTCCACCGCCGCCGGGGCGTCCGGGGTCCGGCGCGCCTGCGCCCGGAAGGCCTCCGGCAGGCTCAGGTCGAGGGCCTCGGCCGGCAGGGCGGTGCCGCGCCCCTGCGCGTGCAGGGCCTTGGCGGTGGTCTCGTCCAGGAACGGCAGGTCGCGCAGGGGAATGTCGGCGTCCGCGTCGACCAGCGCCGACAGGAAGGAGACGACGGCATCCTGGTGCAGCCGCACGTCCTCGGGCGGTACAGCTCCGGGTTGGCGTCGAACCCGATCAACGGCCCTTTGCCCTCGGCCCGTTCCGAGACGAAGAGCGAAAGGTCGTCGACGGGGCCGATAGACAGCACGCGGGAGGCGCCGGGGCTGCCGGCGAAGTCGAGGTCGTAGTCGTAGCCCATGATGTTGACGACGACGCCGGTGAGCCGGGCCGCGTCGTCGGTCATGTTCAGTTCACGGGCGAGTTGTTCACGGGAGAAGCGGCGGTGGCGCAGGGCGCCACGCATCTCGGCGGCGACGGCGCGGACGAGGGTGCCGACTGTCATGTCGGGGGTGACGGTCACGCGCAGCGGCAGGATGTTGGCGGTCATGCCGACGATGTGCCGCAGTCCGCCGTGCCGGCCGTTGGAGGCGAGGCCCACGGTGACGTCCTGCGTTCCGGTGACCCGGGCGACGTAAGCGGCGACCGCGCTGACGAGGACGGCGCTCCAGGTGGTGCGGTTGGCGGCGGCCAGTCGGCGCAGGCTGTCGAGGACGGCGACCGGAAGCGTCTCCCCGTTGTGCAGCCGGACGTCCGGCCCGTCGAGGGCCCCTGGTGCGGGAGCATCGGTGCGCCGACGGATGAGGGCCCTGCCACCGTGCGCCTCCGGCTCGCTCCCGGCGGCGGCCGTGTGCGCGGTGCGGTCGGCACCGGCCGTGTGCGCGGTGCGCTCGGCAGCCAGGTCCGCGAACCTGCCGGTCCAGTAGGCGCGGTCGGCCTCGTAGCGGTCCGAGTCGCGGTAGGCCGCCTCGTCGGCGACGAGGTCGCGCAGGGGCGCGGCGGGCAGCTCGGCTTCGGCAAGGTCCTCGCCTCGTACGGCACGCCCGTATAGGTCGGCCACGGTGCGGGCAAAGACGGCGCCGCCGAGGCCGTCGACGGCTATGTGGTGGAAGCGCACGTACCAGTAGTGCAGTCGGCGGCCGAGACGCAGCAACGCGAAGTGGTGGTGCGGGGCGTCGAGCCTGTCGACGGCCGCCATGTCGGCGGCCAGGTAACGCTCAGCCTCCTCGACGGGGTCGTCGGCGTCGGTCAGATCGACCACATGGAGCCGGCTGTTCCCGGCCGGAGGGCGCCGGACGACGTGCTGGCGGACGGTGTCTCCGTCGGCGACGAACTCGGCGTTGAGGCTGTCGCACAGCGCGTAGGCCCGGTCCAGTGCTGCGGCCAATAACACCTCGTCGAGGTCGCCACGGATCTCGAAGCATTCCCCGATGTTGTATTTCGGACTGTCCGGATCCACCAGTTGCCCGTACCAGACACCTTGCTGAGCCGCAGTAATCCCGAAGGACTCGTCGGGAGCCGTACGTGAGGGAACGGAGCCGTTTTCGCGCATGCCGAGCCACACCTTTGGGGAGACGTTTTTGGGGGGACGAAGAAGGCAGGACGAAACCGGCCATGCCGGTGTGGCGTCCCTCACCTACGACGGGCCAGGGAAAGCGAAGAGGATCATCGCCGGACCCATGAAATCAGGCACTGACAGCGGCCTTACCGGCTCAGGCACCCGGCAAGGCACTCCACTGTCTTCACGTAATCAAGGACGAGCCACGAGACCGTCCACCGATGATTCATGAAAGCCATACGCGGCGCGATGCGAGCACTTACAGACGAGGCACGACCGATTACCCCTCCTGCTTGATCGATTCTGCTCGGATGGGAGCAGAGTTGATCAGGCAGGAGGGTCGGAACCTGCCCGCCCCAGTAGCGGCACCCGACGCGCTCGACGGCGCGGAGGCCGCCCTATCCGGCGTCGGCCTCCATCGCCCGTACCAGGCTGGTGGGCCGCATGTCGCTCCACGCGACCTCGATCGCATCCAGACACTCCTGACGCGACCCCTCCGGTCCACCAGTGCGCCAGCCACCCGGGATATCGATGTGCGCCGGCCACAGCGAGTACTGACCCTCGCCATTCACCAGCGTCACGAACCGTCCCGACTCGTCATCGAAAGGATTGGTCACGACCGTCCCCCCACTCGTTCTCGCACTTTCCACGGCATGTTCACCAGTTATTTCCAGCCTGCTGCGTCGTTCAATTCCATGCAGCCACCGCCGAGCCGTCCGCCCCCTCGCGATGCGATCTCGGCCACACATGGCGGAGATCCGTTACGCCTCGAGATACCGGCCTTACGCCGGTGAGCGAGCCGGGGTTCCCCGACTTCGCCCGCTCACGACAATCACAATAGATGACCCCCGACGGCCAAAGACGCAAATTCAGCCCATTACTTACGAGTACTCAATCAGCCAACACGGACAGAGACTCGCCCGAGACATATGCCAACCAGCCCTCAACGGAAATATTCGGCCACTCCGTGTCCCTATTGTGCGAGTATCACTGATTACGGACCGATCAAATTCGGATAGCCGCCAGCGCGCGCCCGCAGACTCACCGACACACACAGATCACAACGCGCTCCCGTGCGCCGGGTGCGCGCCCCGCCCGGCCAGGCGGATCAGGTGCCCGTCGCCCGGCTTGATGCCGACCACGCCGGCTGCGCCGTATACGAAGCGATCGCCTACGCGGCCGAGCGGCCTCCCCTCGGCTGCCAGGCGGTGGTGCTCGGGCGCACACCTGTCGGCCGCACCGGAGGTTCCACACCGGCTCGCCACCCGCACCCCGCTGTTGGACAGCGGGACAGCGGGACAGCGGGACAGCGCTGTTGGACAGCGGCGCAGCGGGACAGCGGTCAGCGCTGTTGGACAGCGGCGCAGCAGTGCAGCGGTCGGCCGGCAGGCCTTTCGACCTCTGAGACGAGCGCCCCGCAAGGCGCAGGCCGCTCTCTTGACTGCCCGACGTCGCCGAATTCCCGATGGCGGCCCCCGCCAAGTGGGCGCGCAGGCTCAGGCACGGCCGAAGGAACCGCTGGCGCGGCGCCCGGCAGTGCTCAGCGCGAGATCACCCAGCCAGGCGTCCAGGTCCCGTCGGCCACCTGGTCGGCCGCGGTGCCTGCGAGATAGGCGCGGAGGGCTGCCAGCGCCGGATGGGGTTGTCACGACGCCAGAGGAGCGAGTGCGGGTATACGGGCGTCGGGTCGGTCACGGGGATGCGGCGCAGACCGTGGTCGGCAGGCCAGACGAGGCGGGTGTGCTCGCCCATGAACGTGGACAGGGCAGGGGTGTCGGCGATGGTGTCGAGCAGCGCGTCGGAGCCGAAGTTGGGGCCCGTCGCCTCGATGGTGAGGCCGAATTCGGCCACGAGGTCGTCGTAGAACGCCGCCCACTCGGTACCGGGGACGATGCCGGGCATCCAGATCCGGTGCCCGGCAAGCTGAGCGACGGTCACCGACCGGGCGCCCGCCAGCGCGTGGGCGGGCCCGGTGAGAAGCTGGAGCGGTTCGTCGAGCACCCGGACGGCTTCGACGTCATCGGGAAGGGGCCGGCCGGGGACGGCGACAGCGCGGAAGGACGCGTCGATCGCACCGGACCGGATGGCGGCGACGGCCGTCTCGATCTCGAACAGCATCACGATGTCGAGGTCGATCTCGGGGTGCGCGCGGTGGAAGCCTCGCAGCAGGCCCGCAGCCGCCCCGCGCGAGGCGATCATGTCGACGCGGAGCGGGCGGCGGCCGGGACGTACGGACGCGACCGCGCGCTCGGCGACGCGCAGCAGCTCGCGCGCATGGGGCAGGAAGGCCTGCCCGTCGATGGTGAGCTCGGCGCCGCGCGGGGTGCGGGTGAACAGCTGCACTCCGAGGGTGCGCTCCAGTGCGGCAATGCGCTTGGAGACGGCCTGCTGGGTGACCCCCAGCTCCGCGGCGGCCTCCTGGAACTGCCCCGCGTCGGCGGCGGCGGCGAAGGTCCGGACGGCGTCGAAGTCCATGGGCAACACCTTATGGGCACAACTTTTGGTTGTGGGCAGGTGCTGCCACGGTGCGCGTCTCGGCGCGCGTTTCGGAGAATGCGATGCGTAGGAGCACTGAGCCGTGGTGCTCGCTTCCCTACTTCTCTCGCGGGTCGGTTGTACGTACTCGGCAGGCGAGGTGCCGGCTCGGCAATGAGGAGCGGGCGCGTTCTGGGAGGTCTGCTCGCGTTCTGGGAGGTCTGCTCGAGGACGGTCGGGGCGGCGGTCCGCGTGAGGGGCCCGGGTGAGGGCCGGAGCGTAGGCTGCCCCGAATGATCGAGGTGCCTGAGGTGTTCGCGCGCAGCACTGTCGAGCGTGAAGGAGCGCCCGGAACGGCATGGCTCGCCGAACTGCCCGAACTCGTGGAGAACCTCCTGGGGCGCTGGGCATGCCGGCTGGACGGCGAGGTCGTGCACGGCGGTGTCGGGGTCGTCGTCCCGGTGCGACGGCGCGACGCGACGACCGCTGTGGTGAAGGTGTCGTTTCCCCATCCCGGCAACATTCATGAGCCGGACGCGTTCGTCGCGTGGGGCGGGCGCGGAGCCGTCCTGCTGCACGAGCGCGACGACGAGCGTTTCGCGATGCTGCTTGAGCGGGTACAGGCGTCCACCCTGGCGGAGGTCGAAGACGAAGATGAGGTGGCGACGGTGGCCGGACGGATCAATCGCCGACTGGCCATCCCCGCGCCGCCTCACCTGCCCAGGCTGCGGGAGCAGGCCGACGCCTGGGAGGAGCAGCTCCGCAAGGATGCCGGGGAACTGACTCACGCCTTGTCGCCTCGCGTGGTGGACGCCGCCGTGGCGACCGTGCGCGAACTGGGTCGCGTCCAGCCGGACATCTTGATCCATGGGGACCTGCACCCCAGTAACATTCTGCGCGCCGACCGCGAGTCCTGGCTCGCCGTCGATCCCAAGGGCTACGCGGGAGACCCCGCTTACGACAGCGGAACGTTGCTCAAGTCGCGTGCGCTGACACTCATCGAAGCGGTCGACGTACGCAAGGCTGTGCATCGAAACCTGGACGTCTTCGCCGAGGCCGCGGAAGTAGATCGCGAACGGGCTCGGCGCTGGGCCCAGTTCCACGCTGTCCAGGCCGCGTTCTGGGGCCGCCGCCACGGAACCCCGATTGCACGCCGAGGAACGCGGCTGAACTGGCTCACCGCCTTCGCAGACAGCCTGGCAGAGCTGCTCACAGAGGACGCATAGGACGTGAACTCCCTGGAGCTGCTGCGGCTTTCTGCCGGCCGAATCGGACTGGACAAGCCAAAGGCTGTCCCGTAGCCGCTGGACATGGAGCCGGCCAGGGTGCGGAAACCGCGTAGCTGCCGAGTTCGCGGTGCCGGTATCGTCCGTTTCCCGACCTGCCGTATCGGCGGCCTACGTTCAGAGAGCGATGCAGATGACCAGCCGGCAAGCAACGACGACCCTGTGGCGCCCCACCGGTCCCAAGGAGCTGGATCTGGTTCGGGAGCTGAACTGGCGTGCCTGGCCGCCCCGGCTGTCAGAGCAGCCGATCTTCTACCCGGTCCTCAACGAGGACTACGCGGTCAGGATCGCGCGGGACTGGAACGTGAAGCACGATGGCGCCGGCTTCGTCACTCGTTTCGAGGTCGAGTCGGAGTTCTTGAGCCGGTATCCCATCCAGCAGGTCGGCGGGCAGACGATCCTCGAGCTCTGGGTTCCGGCCGAGGAGCTGGACGACTTCAACGCCCACCTTGTCGGCGAGATCCAGGTGATCCACGAGTTCCGCTGAGGCGGAGCGGGCTTGCAGGCGGGACGCTCCGGCCCGGGTGGGACGATCCCGGCGTGGCTGGCGGGATCACTGCATCGGAGGCGGAGCCGTCCTGGACAGCCCCTCTTCCTGGATAACCCCTGGTAGCCACTGACTGAAGCCCTAGGGAATCGGGCCGGGACCGCAAGCGGCTTCGCGGCCACTGGACCCTTCGGATCGTGGCTGCATCCACCCGCACGCGCCACACCCCGTCCACCTGCATCGAACATCAGCAGGCACACGCGGTTCGCCAGGCAAATGTGCGCCCGCGGGTACATGATGATCAGCCCCACCGTTCGCCTACGCGAGAGTTCAAGGGAAGAAGCAGTCGTGGTTCATGTGGAACGACAGGTCACGGTCCAGCGCCCACTGGCCGAGGTGGTGCGCTATCTGGCGGACTTCTCCCATGCGGTCGATTGGGACCCCGGAACGCAGGAGTGCACCCGCACGGACGGTGGGCCTGTCACCGAGGGCGCACAGTGGCACAACGTTTCCGAGTTCCGCGGCCGCCGTACGGAACTGACTTACCGGCTGGTCACCATGACCGACGACCACCTGGTGTTCGTGGGCGAGAACAAGACCGCCACCTCGCGCGACGACCTGAGCTTCCGCGCCGACGGGAATCCACCGTCATCACATACCGGGCGACCATCCGGTTCCACGGGCTCGCACGACTGGCCGATCCCTTCCTGCGACGTGAATTCGAGCGACTGGGCGACGAAATCACGACCAGCATGCCCGCGGCGCTCCAACGCCACGCAGCCTGAAGTCTGCTGGGTCCGCTCTCCGGAGCGACTGCGGTTGACGGTGTGCCCCGAGCCCGTCGGGAAACGGTCTCTGCGATCACCGCGTTGCCGGGGACCACGCCAGGGGGACCGACCTGGGGAGGTGGGGCCTCGCCCTCGGCATCCAGGGCCGCTCCACCTTCGAACGACTGCGGTCCCGGGTGGGACCGGCCAGCCCGGTCCTCCCAGAGGTCTGACCGGGTCGACTCGGCTCTGCCCCATCAGAGCTGAGGCGAGAAGGGGTGAGGGCTGCAGCGGCTCACCACTGGAACACACCGTCGTAGAGGCGCCGGTGCCACCATTCGCCGTGCCATGGCAGACGCCGGTAGGCGTGAGGGTCGGGCAGGGTCCGGCGGCGCAGCTCTGCGTCCAGACCCGCCACCACGCGCCGGAGTTCGGCGCGGGACGGCTGCGGCAGCGAACACAGCGCTTCTTGCAGGATGTCCCGCGAATTCCCCACGTCGACAAGGGCGGACTCCGGATGGGGGAAGCTGGGAAGCACAGGTCCAGGTATCGGCCGGGCTGCCGCAGGAAGTCCCGGTATTGCCTGAGCGCGGCTTCCACCGCCCCGTCCCACAGACCGTCCCACAGCCCTGCCCAGGAGTCATCGTGCTCGCGCTCGGTGCGCTGGATCTCTGCGCACGTGCGCTCGGACAGCCCAGGAATTCGAGCAGTCAGGGGACTCCAGACGGGCGGGACCGGACTTTCGGCACGAAGTGCCCCGGGTCGTCTACGCGGCATAGCCCTTTCGGCTGCTCATCATGCTCATGCTGGCGATCATGCCGGACGGCCGGACAGCCCACAAGGCCGGGCGCCCTCACAGCCCCCGGACAAACTCGCGCGCCGGCCCATCTACCGGGGGCTGCTCTCGCTGGCACCCCACTCTCACGCCCGCCAACGAGGAACTTCAAATAATCTTCGGAGCGTGCGGTGTCGGCTTTCTGCTGCTCAAGGCTTCAGTGATACGGCTGACCCGGGCGGAGACCACCAGCCCTTGGGCCTCCGAGATGGATGAGATGGGGGCAGGGGTGATGATGGACCCGGCGACCGCCGGGAAGGTCCCCGGCGTCGGTAAGATCAGCGCTCTCTCTGGGGGTGCGATGGGGACATCAGGGCGGCTTGGCGAGGGGCAGAAGTACGCGCTGAGCTCGGACGGGGACGACAGCGACTTCTGGGGCTTCGCTCACGAGGCCGAGGGGTTGTTCACGCCGCTGCCGGATGAGGCGGGAGCGCGCCGAGTGCGCCTTGCGGGTTGCCGCCCGCAGGGTGGCCTACGGAGGTGCGTTGATCACGTCGGCAGTCGTCGTGCCGTGGCAGGGAACGCCTGGTTCGAGGTCCTTGACCGTGACGGTGCCACTATGGGTTCCTACTTTGTCAACGAGCTCACCGTCATCGACGTCAAGCCCTCCGCCAGCTGCGCCGGCCTCGTCGACCTCACGGTCACGCTCTGGTGCGAGAACGCACTGCCCGGAGCGGTACGACCGTGGGAGCTGGTCCGCACTGGTCACCTTAACCACACCGGAATGTGGCACGAACTTGCACCCGAGGACCGACACGCGTGGCTGTCGGTTGCCCTGTTGTCCCGGGAGCACCAGTGCCAGGGAGAGCCCGATGCGCCTGCAGGCCAGGTGTTCACCTTGGACGGCCGACACATCGTTGACAGGGACACCTTCTATTGCGCGATCGGTGAGGCCATCAACGGACCCGGCGGATACTTCGGCTGGAACCTCGATGCTCTGGACGACTGTCTGAGAGGCGGCTGGGGCGCCACCACTCCGTTCACCCTGCACTGGGACTTCTCGGCCGAGGCTCGGACGCGGTTGGCAGAGCTCGTGCCCGCCGGCGAGCGCGAGCTTGCGCTGTTCGACCTGCTCCTGGAGATCTTCGAGGAACGGGGTGTGAGCGTCATCCTTCGGTGACAGCTCGTTGCCGCTAGGCATCGGTCCGGGAGGCGTCATTGGGACTCACGCGGACGGCGGCGCGTGGGATGCCTAGGTCGACGAATGGGCGCTTGGCTCGGCGTTGGGACTCGGATGAACCCGGTGCCGTTGCAGCCGGTGATGTTGTCGGCGGGCTCACCGTCGAGCTTCACGAAGACGCCGAAGTTGCGGACGTCCGCCACCGTCCCGGTCAAGATCTCACCATTTCGGATGCCGACGAGGAAGGCACGAAGTGCCTGGTCCTCTCACGCCTTCGCCGACAACAGGACAAGTTCCCTCCGCCAGTCGACTCCTATCACCTCGACCTCGATTCTTGGGCCCCTGGCGACAATCTCGGCAGGGTCCTCAGCGCGGCGCCATGAAACCTCGTGTCGAACGATCCGGCCTGCCGCATGATGCGTTCCCGTTTCTCCTTCCAGGTCCACGACGACGTCATGGCCCTCGAAGCCGGCGACCGTTGCCGTCCTGGCCGTGCCTGAGTGAACAGAGTTGAGGAAGGCGTGCAGAGTCTCGATCGGCTCGGGTTCGATCTCGCTCTCGACCCTATGCGGTGAGGTCGCCACCGCTCAGTCTCCGGCGGAAACGCATCTGCCCCCGGGCATCCTGCCGGATCACCCTCCATGAGCCGCCGACATGTCTCCGGCTGGCGAGAAACGAGCCGATACTCACTCCAGGGACTCGGCGCTGCGGCGTCCGGCATTTCGGCGGAGGTCAGGCATGCCAAGGTGGACGGTGGACGGCTGGGCTGCCCGGTCGCGCATGGCCTCGAGTTTCTGGGCCGCAGCGGCCATGGTGGTCTCGATGGCGGCGACCTCGCCGAGCCAGCCCTGGCCCTTCGCCTCCTGGAGGCGGTCGACGAGGCTGGCGTGGATCTCCTGGAGGCGGCGGCGTTCCCGGCCCGGACCCGACGCCGGAGTGCCGCAGCGTCTCGACGCTCGCCCAGTCCAAGAAGCTGCACGGCCTGCGGCACACGGCCGCATCCCACTGTTAGGGGCTGCAGTCATTCAGCGCCAAATCCCGCAGGTACGCAGTCGCCGCCTCGATCTCGTCGTCGCTCGCGTTGACCACGATGTACGGCGGGTGAACCCCCCGGGCGGGTAGCACAGCACCTGCCCGGGGCAGTTCGGCCCGGCCCTCATCAGCTCATGCCGCAGTTCCACAGAACTCCTCCTCGTTCGTTGCATCGGTCTGCAGGCTGATCAACGAGTGAAGTTGGTGCAGACAATTGTGCACGACATGTCCGGCGTATCTTGGGCAGCTCTGAACTGTTGGGTCCGGCTCTGGAGCCTCGTCCCGCTCGTTACCGCTAGAACAGGAGCCTGCCGTGACGACTGCTGCCCTCGTCAGCTTTTCGGTCTTCGCCTTGCTGGTGACAATGACCCCGGGGCCGGACACGCTCCTGGTGCTGCGGAACTGCATGCGTGGCGGCCGCTTCACGGGCATGGCGACCGCGTTTGGTGCGGCGACAGGCTCGCTCGCCTGGGCGCTGACCGCCGCCGTCGGCTTGGCAGCGGTCCTGCAGCGATGGGACGTGGCGTTCACTGCGATCCGCCTGGCGGGCGCTGCGTATCTGATCTTCCTCGGAATCCAGAGCCTGTGGGTCCACCGCCGGGGCGCTGGGGGCGGGCCCGAGGTTCCCGGAGGACCGGCCGGAACCGTACCCGTCCCTGCCGCCGCCCCTGTCCCCAACAGTCGGCAGGCCTTTCGCCAGGGACTGCTGAGCTGCCTGCTGAACCCCAAGGTAGGCATCTTCTTTGTGGCTGTGGTCCCGCAGTTCCTGCCCAACGGTGACTCGACGCTCTCCGCGACTCTGGCCCTCGGCCTTATCGACGCCGTGATCGCCGCCCTCTGGCTGACGCTGGTGGCGGTGTTCGCGGCCGGGATGCTGACTTGGCTGCGTCGCCCACGAGTGAACACCGCCCTGGAGCGAACCGCGGCCGGCGTGCTGGTGGCTCTGGGCGTCGGCACGGCTGCCGAGGCGGTTTAGACATCGGTTCTTATGGCGGTCTGACGCCCGAAGGGCCCGCCAGCCGCGTCCCCAGCCTGACATGCGGATGCTGGTGGCAGAATTCCATGGGGAGGGAAGCGTGGTTGTGCCACAGCCGGCGGGGTTGATTTCGGTTTTGCTGGACAGGGCTGCTCGGATCGACGAGCGCGACGATGCCGCGATGGATCTTGAGGCGTACTCGGGTGAGCACGTGGTGAAGGCACTCGTAGATGTGGCCAGTTCGCCGGTCGAGGACGAGCTTGTAGTTGACTCGGCTGCGGAGTCCTTGGGCCGGATCCTGGCCCGGGACGGCGGATGTCCTGAGAATCTGCTTGCGTCTCTTCGCCCTGACGCAAAGCGCATTGTGGAGGAAATGCTGCGAGCGAGTCGCCGAAGCGGGGTAGACGGCGGTGTCACTCAGCCCCCGGGGTCTTGTCGGCAGGGGATCGTGGTCAGAGGCATTCGCCGTTGGCAGCAATGGCTAAGCTGACCTGGTAGCGGACGACGAGCTTCTCGTACCGGGTCGCGACCGCGCGGTTCCTCTTCAAGCGGTTGAAGGCGCATTCGACGGCGTGCCGGGCCTTCTAGTCCTCGTGGTCGAAGGCCGACGGACGTCCGTCGGCCGACCCGCTGCGGGCCCTCCCGCGCGCGGTTCGCGACCTACGGAAACAGGAAATCAGTACCGAACGATCGCCGGGTATGGCCGCTGTGTGGCCATACCGATTCGCCACCGCCTCGACGGTCTGCCGTGATCATGGCGACGCCACGCCAACGGGTGGCGCCGCATGGTTCGGTTTCCTTCTCAGCCCAGCTGCTCGGCCAGTCCGACGATGATGCCCTCCGGGCCGCGGACATAACAGAGCAGGTAGCTGTCCTCGAACCGGGCGATCTCGCCGATGACTTCGGCGCCGTGCGGGCGCAGGCGGGCAACGGTGTCCTCGATGTCGTCGACTGCGAACATGACGCGGTGCGTGCCCAGAATGTTGTGCGGCTGGTTGCGCGGGCCGACGCTGATCGCCGCGGGGGTGCGGTACTTCGACAGCTCGAGCCGGCTGTGACCGTCCGGGGTCCGGACCATCGCGATGTCACAGTGGACGCCGTCGAGTCCGGTGCACTGGTCGGCGAAGAGGCCCTTGACCTCCGCCCTGCCCTCCAGCTCCATGCCGAGTTCCACGAAGAACTCGATGGCGGCATCCATGTCCTCGACGACGATGCCGACGTTGTCCATCCGTTGAATCGCCATGCCGCTTTCTCCTTCTTGCTCGTGCGGCCGGTCGTGGCCGCTCATGCCCCTGGGACGGAGCCGGCGGCACGTTCTCGACATCCGCATACTCGCCGAAGTCCGAAATTCTGAAGATTGGCTCAGCGCTATCCAGCGGCGCGAGCCAGGCCACCATGGAGGGTGAGTGCGGCGCAGGCTGCCGAGCCCGCGAAGACGATCAGCCGCAGGGTGCCCTCCCCGCCGTTCAATGCTTCCTCGACCCTTCGCAGCCCGCGCTTGAGCTTGCGGCTTCCCGAGATTCACCCACTCGCCGGCGTCGCCTCTTTGCCCGCGCCCCGGCCTGAAGCCTGATCTGCTGGGGACGCCTCAAGAAGACCCGACGAAGACCCGACCATGATCGTCTTTCGAGCTCCGTTGGCTCGGCGCCGGAGCCTTCCGGATTTCGCGAGCTCAGTGCCGATGAATTCCAGCAGGCGGGGCTCAAAGTCGCCGGGGCATGGGGAACCCGAAGCCGGCACGCCTTCAGCGAGCACACGCGGGTAAAGCCTGATGCCTATGCGGGTCCCTGCACCGGCTCCGATGAGCCTCGCCTGTCCTCGACGTGGACGACATGAAGCTCGGTGCCGTCCCGATCACGTTTGGAACGTCCGAGCACCCCGACAGCCATCTCCGACTGATCGTCAGGCTCATCAGGTGCGACAAAGGTGAGGACGTCGATGTGATGACCGGTAACGACCCACCCCTCGGCGTCTTTGAGGTCAATCACCCCAAAGTCGCCTGCCGGAGTGCCGGCATGCGCCGGACCGAACTCCGCCAGGATTTCGGTGGCCTGTTCAGTCAGGTCTCCATCCGGAGCGGTCAGCACCACGCAAGTGCCATTCCCGAACAGCACCCACGACTTGTGAGGGTCGGCGAGGAGCCGCTGCCAGATGCCTATCAATCTCTCGGTGTCCACAGCGATCATCATGCCGCAGACCACCGACAAAGGGTGGCATTCGGCCGGGCGGTCCCGGCCGGTGCTCACTGACTTCACCGGAGCACTCAGTCGCCCGTAACTGGTTGGTACTTCCTGATCAGATGCCATCCACAGAATCCGGCGCCTGGGAACGGCACGTCAGCCCCCCCCCCCCCCCCCCAGTCGGCACCCCTCCCCGCCTGCGACTCGGGCAGGCCAGGCTCGGAGGACGGCGGCGAGGAGTTGCCACCCCAACCATGAGGTACGAAGTAGGTGTGAACGAACAGACTCAGCCCGCGACCGTTCGCGTGTTCATCGCCCTCGCCCCACCCGACCGAGCGAAAGAAGAGCTCGCCCGGGTGCTGCGCCCTGCCTATGGCACGCACGACCACATGCGGTGGAACCGCATTCAGGACTGGCACATCACTCTGGCATTCCTCGGCGAGCTGCCGGCCGAGACCGTTCCGCTCCTGCGCCCGCCGCTCGCATCCCTTGCAGCAGCCCACCCACCACCCCACCTGGCACTGCGCGGCAGCGGAACCTTCGACGAGCGGGTGCTCTGGAGCGGAATCGACGGAGACCTCGACGAATTGCACGCGCTCGCCTCCGACGTGCGTAGCGCAGTCAAGAGCTGCGGCGTCGCCCTCGAGGACCGGCCCCTGCGCCCACACCTGACATTGGCCCGTGCCCGGCGGGGCGATAGAACCTCGGCCACGGAAATCGCCTCGGGCTTCGCCGAGTTCGCCGGTCGCCCGTGGCCTGCCGAACGTCTGCACCTGGTCGGCAGCAACGCCGGCCGCGGCCGCGAACCGATCCGCTACCGCGACATCACGGCTTGGCCCCTCGGCAACGGGAACGGCACCGAACTGTGAAAGCGGCGGCCGCGTCCACGGAGCCTTAGCCGTAGGCCCATGCGGTGGCAGTCGTAACCCTCGATCCCGACTTGCCGCGATCTCTCGGAGTCGGTCCTGCCGCTCAGTGACGGTACGCGGCTGTCGCGATCTCGACGAACGACCGGATCAACGGGTTGGCGTCACCCTCGTTCCATACCGCCACCACTCGGCTCGGCGGCATGTCGATCAGCGGCACCACGGCCAGCTCGGCGGGAAGGTCGTGCCCGAGCGGGGCCAGGCCGACCGTGCCGTTCCACAGCACGGCCTGCAGACATTCCTGAACGACGCGCACTACTGGGCCCTCGCGCGGCACGCCGCCGTTCCAGTACGACTGCCAGATCGGGTCGGTTCCCTGCGGGAACTGAAACCAGCGGCGGTCTTCCAGGTCGCCCAGCTGCAGCTGGCCGCGGCGGGCCAGCGGATCGTCGGCGCGCAGGACCACGCCCACCGGATCGGTGCGCAGCTCACGAACCGTCAGGGTGGTCTCGTCGAAAGGCGCCCGAGTCAGGGCGATGTCGACCAGTCCGGCGCGCAGCCCGCAGGTCGGGTCGGTCAGGTCGGTGTCGCGGATGCGGATCTCGATGCCGGGGTGGCTTCGACGGTAAGCGGCTGCCAGCCTGGTCGCTCCCGGGTCAGTGCTGTCGCCCAGAATGCCGACGGTGATGGTCGCGACGCCGGCCGCCGCGCTCACGCGTACGCGGACCCGGTCGGCGTGATCGAGCAGGGCACGTGCCTCATCGAGCAGCACTGCGCCCACAGCGGTGAGAGTGACGGCCACAGGTGAGCGGGCGAACAGCAGGGCACCGACCTCGGTCTCGAGCTGCTTGATCGCCCGGCTCAGCGGCGGCTGGCTCATGTGCAGTCGAGTGGCGGCCCGGCCGAAGTGGAGTTCCTCGGCGACCGCCACGAAGTAGCGCAAGGTACGTAGCTCCACGCTGCAACGATACCCAAACGGCATCGGCGCTGCGGAATGGGTCTTGGACAGTCACGGGCCCTGACGGTGCAATCGGAGCATGACCGAAGAAGCGAAAAGCGGCGCTCCACAGGCCGACCCCTCGTGATCGCCGGCGGCCGGCCGCTCACGCCACAGGCCGGCGCCGACGCGATGATCCGCTACGCAACCGAGCGGGCCACCGACCTCACCTGAAGCCGGCGGGGTGACACCGCCCGGCCGTCCTCCCCTGACCAGCACGGACGGGGCGCTTCCACCTTTCCACTTCCACATCACTCAGACCATGGTTCGGCCTTCTCCAGAAGCAGCCCTGGGAATCGACGGGTCACCCGCAACCGGTGACCGTGAACGGAAATCATGAACATCGCGTATTGGATCGTCGCCGGACTGCTCGCCCTCTTGTACCTTTACGCAGGTGCATTGAAGGTCTTCCGTAGCCGAGATCAACTCCGCCCGATGATGGCCTGGGTCGATCGCATACCTCTGCCCGCCGTGAGGGCGCTGGGGACGGTCGAGATACTCGGCGCGGCCGGGCTGATCCTGCCACCCCTGACCGGCATCGCCCCCGGGTTGGCCCTGGCCGCGGCCATCGGTTTCGTGCTCCTGCAGATCGGTGCGATCGCCATCCACCTGACGGGTGAAGACCGTCAGATCACGCTCAACGTCGGGCTCATCGCCACCGCGTCAGTGGTCATCTGGCTGGCCATCACCTCGCTGTGACCGAGCCCAGCTGCGACCGGTGATTTCGACTGCGGGCCCCGGCCAGCCCATGGCAGCTGCATTCCTCATGACCATCGAACACGCCGCTGTCCGTGTGCTGTTCGGTGACGCACCATCCTGCTGCCGCTACTCGTGAACAAGCCGAACCACCACACAAGCAGGTCAGTGTTCCGATAAGTGACATGGCGCCGTGCATACATGCGTAAAGGCCGACCGCGCCCGCATGATCGCTGGGTCGCCCCATTCCGCTCCGGGCTCTGCCACCCTTGTGACCGTGCGACTGAATGGCTGCATCGATGCAGAAACGATGCGACTTGAGGCCCGAATAGAGCGTGAGATCCTCGTAGAACAGACTCCCCCAGAGCAGACATCTCACGGAGAAGATTCATTCCGCAATGCGAGGGGAGTGTCTTCTTCAAACAACAGGCAGGGAGATCACGACATGATCGTCGAAAAGTTGCACGAGGCTGGAGTCAAGAGCGAGCACGCATATCTGGCCGCATTCGGCTCTATCGGGCTGTCCATGATCTCGTGGGTGGCCTCCAACAAGCAGGAGAACATGGAGCGGGCCGATCGCTGGGGCATCTTCGTCGGAGAGTGGGCGCCCACGTTCTTCGGCCTGGGACTGGCTCTCGCCAACTACGAGAGGAGGGACCTCTCCTTCTCCTCAGCCCGCCAGCACGAGTGACGCCTGCAGCCGTCCGTCGCAGCAGCAGGAGTAGGAAATGGGTCCGTGATCCTGGGAATCGTCCGCCCTCTGCTTCCTTCGATCGATCGCGGCGAGGGCACATCTAGGCTCGAAGGAGACGGCTTGTGAAACTGAGCGAAGAACTTCCCGTCGATCACCGCTTGGCCCTCGTCTACCGTTGCGGCGCCGCCTTCTGCGGCTTGGTGCTGATCCTGTTCGCCAGCCTCGGTTTCGCGGACGCGCTGACGCCCTTCAGTACCAACGGCGATCGCATCGCCGGAATGGCCACGAATACCACCCTCAGCGTCATTTCTCTCGTCGTAGGCCTTGCCTTGATCGGTGGGGCGCTCGTCGGTGGGAACTTCGCATCCTCGCTGAACATGACCGTTGGCGCTCTCTTCCTGCTCAGCGGCTTCGCCCACATCTTCGTTCTTGACCGGTCGGCGAACATCCTGGACTTCGGGATGACCAATGTCATCTTCAGCTTCGTCATGGGCCTCGTCATTCTGACCTTCGGCATGTACGGCCGCGTCTCCAGCAAGCTCTCGCACGACAACCCCTACTGGCAGCGCCGCCACCCGAGCCGATCAGCCGACGAATCCCGCCGCACGAGCACGGCGGCGTCACAGCAGCGACTCAGCCCAGCACCCGCGGCCCCGGAGACGCCCACCCTGCCTCGGGGATGATCCGCTGGAGGCTGCCCCGAGGGCTGTGGCTGTTTCTGGGAGATGCACCCCCGAACGGCGGAGGACGAGAGGTCGCGGCAGTAGCAGCAATGGCACCAAGTCAGGGAGCGGGCGCAGGCGGCCGCAGTCGTGCCGCCCCAAGGGCGTGCCGCTTCAGGCTCGTGCCGTTCCAGCCTCGCTGGGGAAGTCAGGGTGATCGACGTAGGGCGAGGCGAGGTCGAGCAGATCGTCGCATGGCCAGGGGTCGCCATCGAACTGGCAGTCATCGCGATCGTCCCACGGCAGTTCAGGGTCGCCCGCTGCCGGGCTGAGGGCGTGACGGGCCAAAACGCGTCGCTTCGCCGCGACCTCACGCAGTACGCGAGCCGGGTCGTGCAGAGCGACATGCAGGGCGACCGTGGGGTGGAATCCTGAGAGATCTGACTGACAGAAGTCGACCGTCTGCCCGCGCGCGGACCACCCGCCGCATCCGTCACCGTCACAGCGCCGCGCCAGCTCGGCTTCCTCGTCCAGGCGCGCCTTGAGGAACGTGACCAGGTCATCCTTCATGGGGCATTCTCGATGCTCTCCTGGGCAGCACCAAAATACGGCCTGACCGCCGTGTGTCAGGCCCGCGACTTCCCGGCAGCAAGCCCGGCCAAGTGGTGAAGCGAGTTGGTGAGGTGATCAGGGCCGAACGGCGGGAAGTCGAGATAGTCCCGGATCGACCGCGGCACCGCCGACCAGTCGTAGGTGAGTGTGACCGCGGTTTCGGAGGGGCTCAGCGGCGCGAGGTCGTAACGCCAGAACCAGCCGCCGAACTCCAGGTGACCGTCATCCTTCTCCTGCCCTGTCAGCCAGCTGATGGCATGCGGCGGGTCGAGCACCTGGACCTGGTTGGCCACCTGGTAGTCACCGTCCGGATGGTTGGGGTGATACATGTCCATCCGGAAGATCTGCCCCACCGCGGTCAGCGGTGCCCGGTCGACAGCTTCCTGAACCCAGCCGGTGCCATCGATCACTGCATGGATCGTCGGGTCAGCCAGTACAGCGAACACTCTCGCGGCAGGCACGGCGACAGTCATGGTGGCGCTCACGCTGTCCTGGACCACGGTGGCACACTCCCTCTCATCTTCTCGGCCCTCTCACGGACCCGGGACGTTCCTCACATGTAGACGACGTGGCGAAGCGGAACTCATCGGTGGTGTGCGCGGAAATCCGCACACGCGCCACCCGTGGCAGGTCGGGAGGAGTAGAGCCTCCAGGGCCGGAGGCCTGGTCACGGAGAAACGTCCGCCCCCAGTTCCCCGTACTCAGTGCCCGGTTGCTCCTCGTCTCGGCTGCCGCCCTCAGAGCGCCACCGCCTGGGCAGGGCAGGGCGCGGGGCCCTGCCCGCAATCCCGCGTTCTCATGCCAGGTGAGATCGCCTGATGACCGGCCAACAGGATCGCACTCGGTCTCCGCGGGCTCATTCGCCGACCAGCAGCACGAGCTTCCCGCGTACGCCGCCCTCCTCGGCGATGCGATGCGCCTCCGCGACGTCGGCGAGCGGAAAGGTCCGCGCGACCGGGAGCGAGAAGCGGCCGGCCTCGATCAGCGCGCCGATCTCGCCGAGCACGTGGACCGCGCGGCCGGCGTCCCCGCGGCTGAACACCACGCCGTGCTCCTTAGCGCCGGCGAAGTCGGCGAGCGTCACGACGTGCTCCGCGCCGTTCGCGAGGTCGATGAGTTCGGGCAGCACCCCGCTCCCGGCGACGTCGAGCGCCAGGTCGACGCCGTCGGGTGCAAGTGCGCGGACGCGCTCGACGAGACCTTCGCCGTACGCGACGGGCACGGCCCCCAGCGAGCGAAGGTACTCGTGGTTTGCCGGGCCTGCGGTGCCGATCACGCGCGCGCGGCGCACCACGGCGAGCTGGACCGCGGCGCTGCCGACGCTGCCGGAGGCTCCGTTGACGAGCAGCGTGCGGCCGCTCCCGACGCCGAGCTGGTCCAGTGCGCGCGTCGCCGTCTCGATGGCGGCCGGCAGCGCGGCAGCGCCGGGGAAGTCCAGCGACGGCGGGATCGGCGCATAGTAGGAGAGGACCGCCAGCTCGGCCTGAGCCGCCCCCTCGACGGAGAAGCCGAACACGCGGTCGCCGACGGCCACGTCTGCGACACCCTCGCCGAGTTCGTCGACGACGCCCGCCGCCTCGTGGCCCATGGTCTGCGGGAGCTCCTCGTCCATCAGACCCGCGCGCTTCTTCCAGTCACTGGGGTTGAGGCCGGCCGCACGCACCGCAATCCTGATCTCGCCGGGCCCGGGGTGCGGGTCCGGGAGATCCACGATCTCAAGGACCTCCGGACCGCCGAACCGGCTGAAACGGGCTGCTTTCATCATTCGCTCCGATCTCGACCCAGGCGTCGCGCTTGCTGCTCGTTGGTCAGTGCGGACTTCGACGGTGCAAGCGCTGTTCGCTGCCGACACCGTACGTAAGCCGGAGTCCTCGTGACGTGTCGGCCCGGCCAACGACCGCGCCTCATCCGCGCTCGCGCAGATAGGCCTCCAGCTCGGCGGCCCCGTTCAGCATCGCCCGCCCGCGCGTGGACAGTCGGCCGCGCCAGTCGCACAGTGCGGCCTCCAGTGGCTCCAGCCCGCCGGCCGCCCGCACTTGAGCGATCAGCGGGGCGATCTGTCCGAGCAGGTAGCCGCCCCGCCTGAGCTGGTGAGTCAGCCGGGTGTCGCGTACGTCGGCCTGGTCGTACACGCGGTACCCGGTCCGCGGGTCGCGGCGTGGGCGCACCAGCCCGGCGCGCTCCCATGTGCGCAGCGTCGCGGGCCGGATTCCGAGCTTCCCCGCCAGCGTTCCGATGAACATCTCCCCGGGCCCGGAAACCGCAGCCGGCTCGGCCCCCGCAAGCGGGTCGGTCACCGCGCCGGTCTCCAGGGCACGGAGGGCGCTCTCCACGGCCTGGAGGGTACGCCGGTCGTCGAGGAGCTGGGCGTGGCTCTCGTCGACGAGCCGGAACGCTTCCTCGGCCTCTTCGTCGTTCACGGCTCGCATGATCGACGTCGCTGTCCGGTGGCCGTGACCGGGCACCAGGGCGAGGAACGCGCGCAGGGCTGCCGCGTGCAGCTCGGTATAGGTGCGGTAGCCGTGGGGTGTGCGACCGGCGGCCGGGAGGATGCCTGCCTCCTCGTAATTCCTGACCGCCTGCGTGGACAGACCGTGCCGACGAGCCAGATCAACTGGCCTGAGTCGCATACCGCTTTTAAGGTTTTGCCGCATTGGCCTGACGATATCGCGTGAAAGTTTCAACCGGCGCTTCAACGATAGCGTTGAACGCATGGTCATTGACATCAAGGACACCGCCCAACCGGTGGAGGCTGCAGCTGTGATGAGCCTGCTGCCGGCCCGGCCTCGGCTGCTCGCCTTGGGCGAGCCCACCCACGGCGAGGACACTCTGCTCGATCTGCGCAACGAGCTCTTCCAGCAGCTCGTCGAGCAGGAGGGTTACCGCACGATCGCGATCGAGAGCGACTGCATGATGGGCCTGCTCGTGGACGACTACGTCACCTCGGGCGTGGGCGCTCTCGACGACGTCATGGAACGCGGGTTCAGCCACGGCTGGGGCGCCTCCGGCGCCAACCGCGAGCTCGTGTGCCGGATGCGCGCCTACAACGTCCGCGCCGAGAACGACGGCAGGCCCGCGTCCGAGCGACTCCGCTTCACCGGCTTCGACGGGCCGCTGGAGATCCATGCCGCCGCGAGCCCCCGGCAGGCCCTCACCGCACTCCACGCCTACCTCTCGCTCCGGGTGGACACGGACCTGCTCCCGTGCACGGGAGAAACCCTCGACCGGCTGCTCGGCGCCGACGAACAGTGGACCGACCCTGCCGCGATGATGGACCCGGCCCAGTCCGTCGGGCAGTCGGCCGAGGCCGGAAGGCTGCGGCTGCTCGCCGACGATCTCGTTGCACTGCTCGACGCGCAGACGCCGTACCTGATCACGACGACCTCGCGGGGCGAATGGGACCGGGCCTGCCTGTACGGGCGCACCGCGACCGGACTGCTGCGCTACCACCACTGGATGGCCGATGCCTCACCGGCTCGCATGGCCCGGCTGGTGGGCGTGCGGGACCAGATGATGGCGCACAACCTCCTGGCACTCGCCGTTCGGGGCCCGGCGCTCGTCCACGCCCACAACTCCCATCTCCAGCGGGAGAAGAGCACGATGCGGATGGACGGGATGCCGCCGCTGGAGTGGTGGAGTGCCGGTGCCCTGGTGAGCGCGCAGCTCGGGAAGGAGTACGCCTTCGTGGCCACAGCCCTTGGCACGATCGGACACCACGGTGTGGGCACGCCGCCGCCGGACACCCTCGAAGGACTTCTGTACGCGCTCACGCAGGAGTGCGGCGTCATCGACGCCGGGCGACTGGCCACCGCTCTCGGCGACACCCGGCCCGCGCCCCGTACCTCCCCCTGGTTCGGCTACTCGCCGTTCGACCCGGCCCACCTGGCCGCCGCCGACGCCCTTGTGTTCGTCAAGGACGTCCGACGGAGCTAGGGCCTCTCGTTTGGAACATGCCGGGCTCGCGTGCCCTGGCGCCGCACCCTGATCCGGCCTGACCCAAACGAACGACCCTAGAGCCCTTTCGTATCCGGTGGCCGGCCCTCCCTTTCTGTTGAAGTGATGGGTTGCGGGTCTGGTGCTGCAGGTCAGGTCGAGTGCCGTACCGTGCCGCACCCGCCCGGCGGCAGGTGCGGCAGCTGCGGCAGCTGCGCACGGTCAACTCCCGCCGGAATCACCGGAATCCGTCAGATCCCCCGCGTCACCCGCTACGCCCACCGCTACGAGACCACCTCACCGGCCGAATCGGCCGCAGCAGCACCGGGCGCAGCCTGCTGTACCCACGCACCGATACCGGGCGGAGCACCTTGAGTTCGTATGCGGTCATGCCCGCCAGCTCGCCGGCGAAGGCCGTGTTGACCAGCACGGTGTCGGGCGGGCAACCGCGGTGAGACGGGCCGCGATGTTCACCGCTGCCCCGTAGACGTCACCGAAGCGGCTGAGGACCGCGCCATGGGCAAGCCCGGTCCGCACCTGCGGCAGCTCCTGTTCCCTTTCGGCGCGGGCGGTCAGTTCCAGGGCGATGTCGGCGGCGGCGGGAGCCGACTCGCACACGAAGAGCACCTCGTCACCGATGGTCTTCACCACCCGCCCGCGCCCCTCGGCGACCACATCTCCGGTCAGGCTCTCGAACCGGTCGAGTACCCGCACGAGTTCGCCGCTGTCCAGTCCGCGGGTCATCCGCGTGTAGCCGACCATGTCGGTGAAGCCGACCGCGCGGTCACGGACGTCAGCGCCCTCGGCAGGCAACGCCGACCCGTCTACCGCCGGGTCTCCCCGCTCGCCGTCCCCCGGCCCTGGCCCTGGCCCAGTGCCGACGGGCACGTTCTCCTCCGCCTCGGCGAGCGCCCGTCCGAGGTACGCCGCAAGATGCCGACGCCACACATGCCGCTGCAGCAGCTCCATCTCCGGCAGCAGCGCCGCGGCCCGGTCCGTCAGCTCCCCTTCGTCCACAGGGATGCCCGGGTGACGGTTCAACCAGGACCAGAGGGTGTGCGCCTGCCATTCGGCCAGCCGGGACAGATGGTGTCCCAGGGCGCGCACCATCATCGTCTCGCTCTCCTCGGTGATGAGACCGGCTTCGATGAGCCGCTCCCCCGCCCGCAGCGCGTCGACATCGGCGTCGGTGAACACCCTTGCTTCGTCGTCGACCACCGGGAACCCGAGCGCGCGCCAGATCTGCACGGTGCGCTCGGACCTCACCCCGGACCGCTCGGCGATGTCCCCTCTGGTCCAGATGCGGCCGCCACCGAGCAGCACCTCCTCGATGGCCCGTCTCAGTTCGTCGATGCCGGCCGGGGGCACCGGTTCCTCCGCCGGCCCTCTCGCACTCATGTGGTGTGCACGATGAGCACGTCGAGGCCCGCCTTTCGCGCGATGTCCGCAGGTACGGAGCCGAGGATGCGTCCGGCGATCGAGCGCAGCCCCCGATTCCCGACGACCAGGAGATCGGCCGAGCACTCCCGGGCGGTCCGCACGAGTGCGGCGACCGGTTCGTCCTGCACGGCGACCGACCGCACATCCACCGCCCCCTGCGCGCGGGCTCGGTCCCTGGCGGTACGCAGGGTGTCCTCGGCGGGCGCCGAGCCCACCACCTGATAGGCCTCGGCTCCTAATTGGTCCTGTGCCAGAGCGAGTTCGGGTCCATGCATCGGCACATACGCACAGGCGATCACGAGTTCGGCCCCGCAGACGGAGGCGAGCCGGGCCGCCCCCTCGACCGCTGCCAAGGACGACTCAGAGCCGTCCGTGCCGACCATGACAGTCCGGTAAGCCACCACGACAAGCTCCTTACCCCAGAGTAAACTTACTTCGGAGTAAGGTAGAGGCCAGTCGGCCCGCCGGGCAAGGGGCAGGACATGGGACACGGGTGCCGCTATGACGCGGAGCCGCCGAGCCCGGACCGTTCCCGTGGCGGCCGGGCCGTCAACGCACACAGGTTCCGCTACCGCCGCGGCACCGCGTCGGGCGCTACGTCCTCGACCTCGAGGGATCCCGGACGCTCAACAGCAAGCCAGCCACCGGCCGGGTCGAACCCTGCGGGTCAGTGGGCTCATCGGCTCAGCCCTCACCGTACGTCGCGCAGCTGAAGGAGGTACGCCGCAGTCAGGGCAACGGCGCGGTCCCCGTCTTGCGACAGTTCCACGAGGGCCTGTGACGCCCTCGCCCCCGGAATGCCCGCCAGCGCCTGGGTCAGCCGTCCACGTCCAGCCGCTTCAGCAGTGTCGTGGGCGAGGCGGTCGACCAGCCCGGTCGCAATCCGGTCCGCTGTCACGGTGTCGCTCGCCAGCACGCTCAGCGCATCGGCGGCATCGGTGTCGTTCCTTCCCTCCACGATCATGTCGATCAGCGTCGGGAGCGCATCGGCGACACCACGTGTCCCGAGCACCAGAGCCGCGTGGCTGCGGACCACGACGTCGGGGTTCGCCAGTGCGTCCCGCAGGTACGCGGTCACCTCACCACCGGGAATGCCGGCGAGGGACTGAACGGCGCGTTCACGTACCGCGGCCACCGGCGAGTCGAGGCCCTCCGCAAGCAGGGCGGGGCCGCCACCGCCCGATCGCGCCAGCGCCCATCTGAGCGCCCCGGCGACGTTCGGCTCCGTCTCACTCAGAGCCGCCTCGACCAAGGCCTCCACCGGCACCGGAACCTCGTCGACCGAGGAAAGGGCCGCACGCTGGCGCGCGTCGGCGTTCTTCGATCCCAACGCCTGCAGGAGCGAAACGACCTGGAGGACGTCCTCCCAGGCGGCGGGGCCTGCCGCATCGATCCGGTGCAGCCGCGTGAGCAGCTCGGTCTCCGCCTCGATGCGTTCGCGCGTCTGACGCACGAGATCGCCGACGAGCACCGAGGGGTGAAGTCGGGATCGTCGAGTGCCCGCCCGATCTCACGCAGCGACAGACCCAGCGACCGCAGGCTCTCGATGTGGAAGATCCGCCGGATGTCCTTCGCGGAGTACTCCCGATAGCCGGATCCGGTACGACCCGAAGGACGCACCAGACCCAGCGACTCGTAGTGCCGGAGCATGCGTGCACTGACCCCGGACCGTCGCGCCACCTCACCGATCAACACGCCCTATGGTCCCTCGTGCCCGGAGTGGCCGAGGGCCACGACGCGCTTCGCCTCCTCGATCGCGGCCTCGAATCCGGCGTCCGGATCTCGCAGCAGTCGTTCCGTGGCGAGAGCGTGTGCACGCACGCGGGGTCAGGGCCGGTGGTCGCAGCATGAAGAGCCGGCACGATCACTTCGCCCAGCCCCGTGAGCGCCCGGCTGAGGCTCAGCTGCGTCTCCCGCCCACCGCGCCCCAGCTGCGTCGCCAGTGCCATGGACAACGCGGACTCCTCACCTTCCGGCACCAGCACGACCGCGGCCCGCCATGCGCTGCGCGCCACCTCGTCGTCGGCGTCGGAAAGAAGGGGCTGCGTGATGGCCGGCCACGCCTGCCGGTCACCGATCTTGGACAACGTGTGCAACGCCTGACTCCGTGCCTGCGCACGCTGCGAGCGGACTTCGCGGAGCAGCGCGGGAAGCGTCACGGACACCGGATGACGGGTGAGCGCCCAGGTCAGCATGTCGCGGACGAAGAACTCGGGCTCGATCGCGCATCGCTCGATGAGCTTGTCCACGAAGTGCGGATCAGGCGTTGTGCCGACCGCCAGAGCAGCCCGCAGCCGTACGGTCGAACGAACGTCCTCCAAGCCCTGGAGTACTCGAATCGCATCCGGGTCCTGTTGCGTGATCGTCAACGAGACCACCTCCTCGGGAAGGAGTGAAGACCCTGCCACCGTGTCAAGGTCAAACAGCGCCCGCTGCGCAGGCCCCGGTCATCCGCCGCGTCCCGAGCGGCGCGCCGCGCTCGGAACGCCGTGCTCGAACCCGACTCACCACTGCAGCGCTCGGAGCGGCTCAGGCGTGCAGGGTGGGCCGGTAACTGAGCTCCTGGATGTGGCCGTCGAGCGTCCGGCTCTCGATCAGTTCGAGGTCGAAGTCCGCCGCACCCCGGAAGATCGGGTCCAGTCCGGTCTCACCGGTGATCACGGGGTAGAGCGTCACCTGGACGCGGTCGACCAGACCGGCGGCCATCAGCGCCCGGTTCATCGACAGGCTGCCGTGCGAGCGCAGCGGTACCTCGGACTCCTCCTTGAGCCGGGCGATGACGTCGACGGCGTCGCCACTCACGACTTCGGCATCCGGCCAGTCGAGAGGTTCCTCCAGGGTGGTCGACACCACCGTTGTCGGCAGGCTCCTCATCCTTGTCACCCACGGGTCCCGAACGTCGGAATCCTCGGTGCTCGACGCCAGCATCTGCGCGAAGAGCCGATACGTATTGGCCCCGAAGACCATCCGCTGCGCCTCGGCGTACAGGGCGAGTCGGTGGGCGAGGAGCTCGGGGCCTTGCTTGCCCCAGTAGCCGGTCCAGTCGCCACCGGCGGCGCCGAAGCCGTCGAGGCTGGAAAAGACATCGAATGTGTAGGTGGCAGACATGACGCTCTCCTCAAGTGCGGTCGATCCCGTGTGTGGATTGAGACTGGAAATCACGGCGAAAGTCATCGCCGCAGGACTCCTGGAGCCCGGCCACTCCGAATTCCTCCCCGCATGCCGCCCCAAGGACTGGCCCACGAAAAGGTGCAGGGGAGGGTGATCAGCATGGTCGGCGTGATGGCGACAGGGCGAGCGGGGAGAAGAGCGTGGCGCGCCGATCCACCCGGGTGGAGCACTCCTCATCAGCTCAGTCTGCGCTCACCCCCGGCCCCGGGCCATACGTTCGCCACGGAGTCGCTGGGCTCAGGACATCGACGGACAATGCGTTGGCGACAGGCCCCGGGAACGCGGCCCTGCTGGGGTGTGGAAACTGGCGAATGCGTATCCAGGCCGAATGCGTATCCAGCCTGGCACCAGGCATGAGGCCCTCGGTGGCGTTGAGATGGCGACGCCTCGGACAGTGCTGAAATAATGCAGCTGGTACGGAGAACACAGCGCGATTTCGAGAACCGACATAGGCCCGCACCCGCCAGGGGATCTGGAGGCAGGTATGCCGCGACCCTTGTGGACCGGGGCCATCAGTTTTGGCCTGGTCAGCATCCCCATCAAGATCATTAGCGCGACGGAGGACCACTCGATCCGGTTCCGGCAGGTACATCTGCCGGACATGGGCAGAGTCCGTACGCGCAAGGTCTGCTCCATCGACGACGAGGTCGTGCCGCAGGAGGAGATCGGCAAGGGCTACGAGGTGTCCAAGGACGACGTCGTCACGGTCACGGATGACGAGCTCGACGGGATGCCGCTCCCGACCGCGAAGGCGATCGAGATCGTCGCGTTCGTCGAGGCCGGGAGCATCGACCCCGTCCGGATCGGCGAGAGCTACTACCTGGGAATCGACGGACAGGTCGCCGCGAAGCCCTACACCTTGCTCCGCAGGGCGCTGGAACGCTCCGACAAGGTCGCGGTCGCCAAATTCGCCTGGCACGGCCGTGAGCGCCTCGGCCTACTGCGCGTACGCGAGGGTGCCATCCTGCTGCACGTCATGCACTGGCCCGACGAGATCCGCAGCCCGGAGTCTCTCGCGCCCAAGGCGATCGATCTGGACGACGACGAGATCGAGCGGGCGGTCCAGCTCACCGACACCATGGCCGCGGACGACATCTCCGGCCTGCGGGACCACTACCGCGACGCCCTGGAAGAGCTCATCGAGGCAAAGTCCGAGGGCAAGACAGCACCCGCGCCGGCCGAAGGCGGAGACAAGGACTCCGGGAAGGTCATGGACCTGATGGCGGCACTGAACGCCTCCGTCGCAGCGGCGAAGGAAGGCCGCGGCGAGCAGGGGGAGGACGCGACCGTGCACGAGATTCGCCCCGGAAGAAGAGCACAGCCAAGAAGACCGCGGCGAAGAAGAAGACCACGGCCAAGAAATCATCGGCCCGGAAGCGCAGCGCGTCCTGACCGGGCGGGCACAGCCATGGTGAGCCTGCCCAGAATCGCCCCCATGCTCGCCACGCCCGGCCGGCTGCCTCCTCCCGCCACCGAAGACCAGTGGGGCGCAGAGGCCAAGCAGGACGGCCAGCGGGCGATCGTCTACCTGCCGGGCGACGGGAAGGTGGTCCTGCGCTCCCGTTCCGGTGCGGACATCACCGCCGCCTATCCGGAACTCTCAGCCCTCGGCGACGCACTCGGCCGCCCCGCGGTCCTGGACGGTGAGATCGTCGCTCTCGACGGCCAGGGACGCAGTGACTTCGAGCGGCTGCAGTCCCGGATGGGGCTCGTCGGGTCTCCGGCGAAGGCTGCTCGGATGTCCGAGATCGTGCCCGCGCATCTGGTGCTCTTCGACGTCGTCCACCTCGACGGGAGCAGCCTGATCAAGCTGCCGTACGCCGAGCGCCGGACCATTCTGGAGGGTCTGGGCCTCGGCGGGGCTTCCGGGAGGTCCTGGTCGACGCCCGCGGCCGTCGTCGGCCACGCCGCCCAGGCGCTGGAGACGACCCGGACCGCCGGCGTGGAAGGCATCATCCTGAAGAGGCTCACCTCGGTGTACGAACCAGGTGTCCGCTCCCCCGCGTGGATCAAGATCCGAAATATTCTCGTCGCTGACGTGATCGTCGGTGGATGGGTGCCCGGCCACGGCCGGCTCACCGGTCTGCCCGGCGCGCTGCTGGTCGGCGAACGCCACGAGGGCGCGCTGCGGTACGCGGGCAGCGTCGGCACCGGGTGGACCCAGCGCGAACGCGCCACGCTCGCGGAACTGCTCCAGATCGCCGCGAGTGCCGAGTGTCCGTTCGGCACGGCACCGCCGGTGGCCGGCGCACGCTGGGTGCTGCCACGCCTGGTCGGCGAAGTCCGGTACACGACCAGAACCCGCGCCGGCCTGCTGCGCCAGCCTTCCTGGCACCGGCTGCGCCCGGACCTCGCCCCCGACGACATCGCCTGATCCACAAGGCGGCCAGGATGTGCGGCTGCTCGACCGGTTGCCCAGTTGATCGGGATCTCGCGCGGCCGAGAGCACTCGCTCCTCGCACAAGCCGGGCAACGTGGGTCCGCACATCGAGAATGCCGCAACGAACCGGTGGCGCCACGAAGAACGCCACGGCGCACGGCCGAGTCTGACCCTGTCCCGCCCTTCTCTCGCTGCTCAGCGGCGCGCGTTGGTCATTTCGCTGAGGGAATCCAGCGCCTTTGGTTCGAAAGGAGCGTTGCGTACCGGCGGGGTTGACGGATTGGGTTGCCAAGGTCAGAACGGCGGGTTCGCGCCCCGATGGCGAGAGGGGTTCGCGTGGTGGCGCGCACCTGATGGAGCACATGGGCGGCCTGGTGGCCGAGGCTACCGAACTCAACCTCGGCGGGGGTGGAAGCCGAGCCGCAGTCGTCGAGTTCACCGCCGTCCGCCCCGTCGCGATGACACGACTCGCACGGCCTGCGGTTCGGGAACTCAGACAGGAGGAATCCGATGGCTTCCATACTCGACGGCTGCACTCCCTGGCCGGAGGAGTTCGTCGACCGCTACTGGGCGGCCGGGCACTGGCAAGGCAACACGCTGGACAACCTGTTGCGCGGCTGGGCCCTGCAGTACGGAACGCGGACCGCGCTCGTGCACGGCGGCACCCGCACCACGTACGCGGGCCTGAACCGACGTGTGGAGCGCATGGCAGCCGGATTCAGGCTGCGCGGGCTCCGGCCCCGGCAACGGGTCGTCGTCCAACTGCCGAACGTTCCCGAGTTCGTCATCACCGTGTTCGCGCTGATGCGCCTGGGAGCGGTCCCCGTGCTCTGCCCGGTCTCGCACCGCGTTTCCCAGGTGACCCACCTCGTGCGTGTCACCCAGGCTGTCGGCTACGTCGGTCCCGCCACCTCCCAGGGCTTCGACCACACAGCGATGGCCGCGGACATCGCGGCCCGATGGCCCTTCCTGCGGCGGGTGTTCAGCTACGAGGCGCCGGGCACCTCGTCCCCGTACGGCGGGCTCATGAGTGACTCGTCGGGCTGCCACTACTTCCCACTGGGCTCCGTCGACGCCCCGCCCGGGCCGGCGGCTGCGCAGAGCGCGGACCAGGTCGCGTTCCTCCTGCTCCCGGACGGCCCCGACGAGGCGCCGAACCTGATTCCGCGCACCCACAACGACTACGCCTACCAGGCGCGGGCCGCTGCCGAGTTGGTGGACTCGAAGGAGAACGACGTGTACCTCGCCACTCTGCCGGCCGGGAGCAACCTCGCCTTCGGCGCCCCCGGCGTCGTCGGCACCCTCTCCGTCGGCGGGACCGTCGTCCTGGTCGAGGGCACGGGGCCGTCGAGTGCCTTCAGGCCATCGCGCAGGAGCGCGTCACCATCACCTCGGTGGTACCCACCGTCGCTCAGCTCTGGCTGGACGCACTTTCCACGGTCCAGGCCGACTTGAGCTCTCTGCGTCTCACGCAGATCGGCGGCGGGCGCCTGCACCGGGCGACCGCCGAACGCATGGGCACCCACCTGGGCTGCCGCCTGCAGCAGGTATTCGGTACGGGTGAGGGGCCGCTCATTCTCACCAGGCCGGCCGATCCGGACGAGACCGTGCTCACCACGCAGGGACGGCCTCTCTCACCCGACGACGAGGTCCGCATTGTCGACATCACCGGCGAGGATGTGCCCGACGGACAACCCGGCGAGCTCCTCGCCCGCGGCCCGTACACCTTGCGCGGCTACTACCGGGCGCCCCGCCACAACGTGCTCTCCTTCACGCCCGACGGCTACCTCCGCACCGGCAGGCTCGCGCGCCACACCCCGGACGGCAACCTGGTGGTGACCGGCTGCCTCACAACTGGAAGCACTGCTCCGCCGGAACCCACGTAGCGTGGGTGCCGGCCGACACCGCATGCCCACGGCCGCAGCACCGGCTCATCCAGTAGCCTCGCTCGGCCGGCCAGGTCAGGCGTAAAGACCATGCATGGACGACGCAGATCGTGTCAGGATGCTCGTCATGTCTGGTCGAGCGCTGAGCTTCGGAGCGGTGGCGGAAGCATACGAACATTTCCGGCCGGGGTATCCCGCGGAGCTCTTCGACATGGTGACGGCGTACGCGGGTCAGCCGGTCCGGACTGCCCTGGAGATCGGCTCCGGGACCGGCAAGGCAACCCGCCTGTTCGCTGAAAGGGGCGTCGCGGTCACCGCGACCGAGCCTGACGGAGCCATGCTCGCCGAACTGCGCAAGCACGTGCCGACCAGTGTCAGGACCGTGCAGGCGGCGTTCGACGACCTGCGACCGGGCGAGAGGTACGGACTGGTCTATGCGGCGGCTGCGCTGCACTGGACGAGCCCGGAGGGCCGGTGGACGCGCATGGCCGCACTGCTGGAGCCAGGCGGCGTGTTCGCCTCGTTCGGAGGGCCGATGCAGCTGGCAGACCCGGCCGTGGCCACGGCGGTTCGTACAGCACGTGCACCGTTCTTGGAGAACGACGACGTTCCGTCCCCGGACGGGACACCGCCGGAGCACGACATGCAGTGGCCGGGCACGGAACTCCAACGGTCTGAATGGTTCACCGGCGTTCAACAGCGTCAGATCGAACGTCGCTTGGCGATGAGCGCTCGCGACTACGTCGGCCAGCTCTCGACCATCTCGGCCTACCTGGTGCTGCCCGCCACGGAGCGGGAGCAGGCATTGAGGCAGATCATGAAGGTTCTGCCTGAGACGGTCGAAATCGTCGCCGACCTCACGGTCCATCTCGCGCGGCGGCGCTACGAGCCGTAGTACACCTCGTCGCTCGGATGGCAGCCTCGACGAACGGCCCCGCCGAATCATCGCGGTCGACGGCAGCGAGGGTTTACGCCAGCCGGTGCGTGTTCAGAACCTCTCATCCGAATGAAGCTGCCTCACCGCTGTTCCGAGACCGCTCCCCCAGCACGCAGAACTCATTCCCCTCAGGGTCCGCAAGCACCACCCACGGCTCGTCCCCCCGCTGCCCGACGTCCGCGTGGCGGGCGCCGAGGGACAGCAAGCGCTCGACCTCCGCATCCCGGTCGTCGGGACGGAAGTCCAGATGGAGGCGGTTCTTGACGGTCTTTCCCTTTGGAGCGGGCCCGAAGAGCAGGCCGGGCAGCCGGGCGGGCTCCGGCCTGATCTCGTACTCCTCGGGCGAGTCGTTCACAACGATCCAGCCCAGCGCCTCGCGCCACCATCGGCCCAGGGCAACCGGGTCGACGGCGTCGACGACGAGCTGTTCCCATTCAAGTCCCATGGTCCCGAGGCTAAGGGCTGTCCCGTAATCCCTGGTGGATCAGCGCGCGGCGTCAGATGCGGTGCACCGCAAGGCGGAGATCGTGTCCGGGGCTTCTGGGCCGGGCGGATGGGTCGGGGCATCCGCTGCTGCCTCAGAGTTGGTGAGTGTCCGCGTAGCGTCCGGGCGTGGTGCCCACGTGGCGTGTGAAGTGGCGATTCAGGTGGGCTTGGTCGTGAAATCCGACGGTAGTAGCGACCTGGGCCGGTCGAAGGCCGTCGAGCAGGAGCTTGCGCGCTTGGTCGATGCGTTTGCCTGTGAGGTAGGTGTGCGGTGGCAGGCCGTAGGTCTGTTTGAAGCAGCGGATCAGGTGGGTGGGGTGAGCATGCAGAGCGGCGGCAGCCTCGTGCAGCGATATGCCGACGGCTATCCGGGAGTCCAGTAGTTCTCGCAGCCCTGCCGCCAGTCGGTTCGCCTCGCGGCTCGGCGTGCGGGGCTGGAGCCCGTCGAGGTGGAAGTGGAGCCGTTCGCGGATGAAGGAGAGGCGGGACTCGGCTTCGAACTCGTCTCCCCTGTGGCCGAGGGAAACGTGCAGCCGGTGGATCCGATCGCGCAGCACCTCGTCATCGAGGACCGGGCCGTCCACCGCGCCGTCGGCCAGTCTCTGCGGAAGCACCGAGTCGTCGAGGTAGAGAACGCGCTTGCGGAAGCCTGAGGCTGTGACCGTCCGGCCGTCGTGGGGGACGCCCGGAGGCAGCAGGAGGACGCTCGCCGCACCGGTCGCTCCATGGCGGCGGCGGTCGAGTGCGAAGTCGACCGCACCGTCATCGAGGATCATCAGGTCCCACGTGTCGTGAGTGTGGGCCGGATACGCGTGGTCGGTGAAGTGCGCGTGGAAGACCTCTGCGATTCCCGGAACCGACGGCCGCCAGGCGCTGATGGTCGTACGGGGGCGTTCTGCGGTCATGCCAGGAACGTACAAGACCAGCACGGCCCGAGGGCGGCAGGCTCGTGGCACCAGCCGGACAGCGGGAGGCCGAAGCCTCCGGAGCTACTGGCCCCGAGGAAGGAACGCCGCATGTCCACGTTTCCTGTTGCCGTCAACATCGCTGACAAACTCGCGCAGTTCAGCGAGCTGTGGACGCAGAAGAAGGTGGCAGAACTCAACGACTACGAGGTGAAGCTGGCGAAGCTGAAGGGGGAGTTCGTCTGGCACAGCCACGAGAACACCGACGAACTGTTCCTGGTCATCAGCGGACGGCTCACCATCCAGCTCAGGGAGCACGATGTGGTGCTGGGACCAGGTGAGTTGTTCGTGGTTCCCCGCGGTGTCGAACACTGCCCAGTGGCGGACGAAGAGACCGCGATCCTGCTGTTCGAACCGGCAGGAACGATCAACACCGGTAACGCAGGAGGGCCGATGACCAGGGTGGCGGAGGCCCTCAACTAGCGCAGGAGCGGCGTCAGGCCGCCTCGGCGCTGCGGCGTCCGCCCCGCCGGATGTCTTTCGCGCTGCGGATGCGGGTGCGCTCGCTACGCTGGGCGGCCAGCACGTCGGGGTGTACTCCGCCGCCGGAGGGCAACAACTGCCGGCTGGCGGAAGCGACAGGCGCGGCGAAGACGAGTCTGGCCTGTTCCATGGCCGGCGTGAGTCCCCGCCGCCGGCATGATGTCGAGCGGCCGGCACAACGCTGGGCCCTGGGGACTCGGAGAGGGTGATGCCCGCCCTGCGAGTTCGCTGCCGCCGGCCGGTCCGTCACGACCGGGGTGGGGGCGCGGTGGACGCCCGCGGCACGAGTCTGGGGACCTGCGCCGCATGCGAGGAGGCCTCCCGGCCCAGCATGACGTCGAAGAGCGTCTCGGTCACGTCCGCTCCGAAGGAGAAGACGTCGTGCTGCATCGCGGACAGCGTCGGACGGGTGAGCTGGCACAGCTGGGAGTCGTCCCAGGCCAGCAGGGACAGATCATGGGGTACGGACAGCCCGAACTCCGCGGCAACCCCCAGAGCGGTGACGGCCATCAGGTCGTTGTCGAAGATGATCGCGGTGGGGCGCTCGGCCGACAGCAGCAAGGTGCGGCACGCTCTGCTCCCCTGGTCGGCGGAGAAATCGGCCACCACGGTGCGCGCCTGCAGCCCGAGCTCCTGCGCCGTGTCCGTGAACGCCTTGGTTCGGATCATGCTGTGGCCCAGTTCGGCCGGGCCGCTGACCCGCCCGATCGTCCGGTGCCCGAGAGCTGCGAGGTAGCGCACGGCCTCCACCACGGCGGCTGCGTCATCGGTCCACACAGCGGTGAAGGGGCCGGCCAGCGAAGGGTGTCCGACCGCGACGGCGGGCAGCGAGATGGCCGACAACGCGGCGATGCGCGGGTCGTCCACGCGCAGGTCGACGAGGATGCTGCCGCTGGCCCGATTGCCCTGCCACCAGTCGCGATGGACCTCGATCTCCTCGTCCGGTTCCACCAGGCGCAGGAGCAGCGAGCAGGAGTGCTGCG
Organism: Streptomyces sp. RKAG290; assembly: GCF_023701695.1. Lineage (GTDB taxonomy): Bacteria > Actinomycetota > Actinomycetes > Streptomycetales > Streptomycetaceae > Streptomyces. Next base: position 7,623,622 of record NZ_JAJOZC010000001.1, on the reverse strand, counting down.
TCAGCACACTCTCTATGCCGGAGATGAACTCCATGTAGAACGGTTCGAGCCCCAGCATCCGGGCAGGCCGGGCGATCGCGAGGCCCACTGAATGCAGGGCCTGCCCCTTCAGGGACTGTGCTGCCTGGTTCGGGCTCCAGCCGAGGTCCCGCGCGGCCTGCAGGATCCGCTCCTTGGTGGTCGACGAGACGCCTGGCTTGCCGTGCATGGCGAGGGTCACCGCTGACGGCGAAACGCCGGCCCGCTGGGCGACGTCCCTGATCGTGGTCTTGCGCCCGCTTCCTGAGGGAGATGCCGTCCGACCCACCAAAGTGTCCGCCTTCATGCGTGTTGTCCTCGCATGCCCGACCCGGAGGGCCTGCGATGCTTGAGCGTGCCAGTAGCGTGGACAGCGAGGTTAGCCTGCTCCGCCACGAGGCACCGAGCCGCCTCATAGTAGACGCTTTTCCCCTGCCTGCCATGGGAAGCGAGCTGTCAGCCGTTGCCGGGCACGAGAGCGACGGGTCAGCCGGGAAGCGGCCCGCGGGTTCGCTGAACCGCTGATTTACTCGAACGTTCTATCTCGACAGGACACGCCACGCCGCTCCCCGGAGAGCATGCCGCGCCCGACGGATACCCCCTCCGGCCGCCGGCCAGGCGATGCCGAGAGGTGACGCCGGGGGATGCCGAGGTAACGCACGCCGGGCCGTCCCCACGCGCCGGTAGCGGTGGCGCTGCCCGCAGGGACCTGCCGGGTGCGGTCGTGGCCGCCCGACGAGATGAGCGGCAGCGATCGGCACCCGGCAAGCGCACGGGGCCTCACACCCTGCCCGCCTGCCTACATCCGTCAGGGACGGGCCCAGGTGTAGGTGACGGTCGAGTCGGGCGCGACCTTGGTGGTCACGTGGACGCCGGGCGCGCTGATGGTCGTGGTGTGCGCGACCGTCGTACTGGGGTTGTGGAGGACGAGGGCGGTGCTGCCGTCGGGATTCGTGAAGGCCGACGCCTGCACGGGCGCGGTGTCACCCTCGGCCGCGGCCACGCTCGCCGCGATGCGGGTGGCCCCGGGGCGGGTGAAGCGGGAGAAGTGCGCCAGGGTGTAGTAGTTGTCGGTGTAGGTGACGTCACCCGTACGGGCCGAGCCGCTCGATGACCGCGGCCTGCTGCGCGACGGGCAGGTCCGTGCCCGGGTAGTCGGCACGCAACTGGGCCTGCGGCTCGTTCTGCACGGTGAGGTAGTCGACCGGCACGCCGTGTGCCGCGTAGGCCTGGACGAACTTCACCAGGTACCGGGCGTAGGCATCGTAGATCCGCGGGTCGTCGATGAGCTTGCCGTCGATCATCGAGCCGCCGGTCTTCATCCAGGCCGGCGGGCTCCACGGGCTGGCGATGACCTTCAGCCGGGGATTGAGAGCCCTGGCCTGCCGCAACAGCGGCAGGATCTGCTTGGTGTCGTGGGCGACGCTGAAGTGCCTGAGGCCGTAGTCGGTCCTGCCCGCCGGAACGTCGTCGAAGCTGTAGAGGGAGGTGGCGAAGTCCGACGCACCGATGGGCTGGCGCAGCATGCTCAAGCCGTTGCCGTCTTGCGGGCTGAACAACTCCCCCAGCAGCGCGTCGCGTTGCTTCTCGTCCAGTCGGTAGAGCACGGCCGCCGAGGAGTCGGTGAGGGAGGCGCCGAAACCGGTGAGCTTCTGGAACGTGAGCGCGGGGTCGACGTGGACGGTGGTGCCGGACCGGCCGGTGAACGATCTGAAAATCATGATGCTCTCTTGAGACGGGCGATACGGGGTCTGCGCCTGCGGTCTGCGGCGCCGAGCTGCCAGGGCGGCCGCGCCGCGTGCGATGAGCGCCGAGGCAGTGGCGTCGCCTCCGACGCATGCGTACGGATGCTCATGGGCCGGGCGCCAAGCACCCTCGTCAAGCGCCAGTGCGGAAGAACGCGTTGACGCACACCTGCCGCTTCGGACGCCACCGAGCAGGCGCGAGCTGCAGGCGAGCCGGGATCAGCCAACTCTCGTGCATGGCAAGCGAGTTCAACGTAGCGCGAGAAGGGTTCCACGTCTATAAAACGGTCCAGTAATTCCGCATCGAGCCCGATCCATCGATGTGGGACTCGTCGGCTGCAGCCTCTCCTGGCCACCTCGTGCAGCGGTAGGAATATGCATGCTAAATAGCCTATGTATACCTACTGTTGACTGCCGTTCCACCTCACGGATGCGACTTCACAGCACTTCACAACGAAGCCTCCCGCGACATAAAACGATGCAGTACACTCAGCCTGGTTTTCCGCCGTCGCCGCCCCCGCGAAGTGGTTCTCTCCAGGCGGCGCACTCTGTGCAAACCCCGCAACACGCCGCCGCGCCATCGGTTCCGGCCCCTGACTCAAACGGAGAACAGCCATGGTCACACGTGCCCCTGAGGTGTCGCCCGCCCCGTCGGACAGGGGCGCGAGGGACTGCTGGCCGCTCTGGACATCGGCGGCACCAAGATCGCCGGGGCGGTCCTGGACAGGAAGGGCAGGGTGCTCCACCGGGCGCAGCGCCTCACCCCGGGGCAGGCCCCGGCGCACCGGGTCTTCCGCGCTGTCGCGGACGTCCTGGAGGAGCTTGCCGTGCTTCCGGAGTGGCACCAGGTGAGTGCGCTGGGAATCGCCAGCGCCGGCCCCGTGGACATCGGCCGCGGGATGGTCAGTCCGGTCAACATCCCCGGGTGGCGCGGCTTCCCGATAGTCGACCAGGTGCGCGCTCTGCCGGCGGCTACCGGGCTGCCGGTGGCCCTCTGCGGTGACGCGGTCGCGATGACGGCGGCGGAGCACCGGATCGGTGCCGCCCGAGGGTGCAGGGACGCGTTGTGCATGGTGGTCTCCACGGGAGTGGGTGCCGGCCTGGTGATGGACGGAGCCGTGCGTACCGGCCCCACCGGGAACGCCGGCCATCTGGGCCACGTGACCGTGGACCTGATGGGAGACCCCTGCGCCTGCGGCTCCCGCGGCTGCGTCGAGCAGTTGGCGAGCGGCCCGTCCCTGATCCGGCGCGCGCTGGGTCAGGGGTGGCAGCCCTCCGGGCGGGCCGACGGTCCGGGGCTGGCGGCCGACGCCCGCGCGGGCGACGCGGCTGCCCTGACCGCCTTCGACGCCGCGGCCCGCGCCCTGGCGGCGGCCGTCGCGGCTGTGGCCACGCTGGTCGAGATCGAAGTGGCCGTCATCGGGGGCGGTGTGGGCGAGGCACACGATGTCCTGTTCCCGCCGCTGCGCCGTCACCTTGCCGCGTATGCCGTGCTGCCTTTCGCGTCGGGAGTGCGGATCGAGCAAGCGGCCCTGCGGGCCGATGCCGGGCTGGTGGGGCGGCGTTCCTGGCCGCCGATCTGGAACCCGTCGGCGTCGGCTGATTTGCTGCCGATCCTCACCCACGGATCCCGGTCACCACGCCGGCGGGCGGAACGCCGCTGTGGGGTGACCGGACCACTTGCGCCTCAGCCCGTCCGTCGCCCAGGGCGCCATGGTGCCCCGTCAGGCGCGGCCAGGCCTCAGGGCCGTCCGGCGTACACGGACGGCCCTGAGGCGGGGAGGACCGGTTCAGGTGGGGAGGTGCCAGGTCTGCCAGGGGTTGGTGTTGCGGTCCCAGATCTGCAGACGGGTCCCGTTCACGGTGCTACCACCGGGGACGTCGAGATACCGGCCGGACTGCGGGTTCTTCAGATGCCCGTCCGCCTCCGCACTCCACTGCTGGGCCCCGGAACCATTGCAGTCCCACAACTGCACCTTCGTCCCGTTCACCGTCCCCTGCCCGGTCACGTCCAAGCACTTCCCCAACGCCCGGACCGTGCCGTCCGCACCCACCGTCCACTTCTGCGCACTGCCACCGTTGCAGTCCCACAACTGCACCGCAGTACCGTTCACCGTCCCCGCACCCGCCACATCCACACACTTACCACCCACCCCCGAAACCGCACCCGAACCGGAGCCCGCAGGCGGATCCGTCGGACCACCATCCGGGATCGTCAACTGCCCCTGACTCAGCACCCGCGCATCGTAGTATCCAGCCTGGACCGAGGCGTTCGTGTTGTAGGAGGCGTTGGTCAGGTAGTCCAGCCACACGTTCCAGTACACCCATTTGGGCTGGGCGGTCAGCTGCGCGGGCTGGGGGACGCTGCCGACCTCGGCCAGGGCCATGGGCTTGGCGCCGGCGATGTCGGACAGGGCGTTGTACCAGTCGGTGGAGGGGAACTTGCCCCACCACACATCCAGGCCGACCACGTCGACGTAGGCGTCACCGGGGTAGTATCCGGCGGCCTGGCCCGCACCGCCCTGCACGTCCTTGGGAGCCCACACCCAGATGATGTTGTCGAGGCCCTTGGACTCCAGGTAGTCGTGGGTGATCTGGAACAGCCGGGCGCTGCCGTTGGCACCGGACCGGCCGCCCCACCAGGCCCACCCCTCGTTGAGTTCGTGCAGCGGCCGGAACAGCACCGGGATGCCGGCGTCCTTGAGCTGCTGGAAGTAGGGGACGAACTGGTCGAGCTTGTGCTTGTAGGCGGTGTTGAGCGCGGCGCCGTCGGTGATCACCTGCTGCCATTCGGAGTCCGAGAGCTTGCTGCCCTTCACCGGGTCCGCGCCGCCTTCGAAGGCGCAGGTGGCGACGTCGGGCCTGCAGGCGTGCATCATCAGTCCGGGCAGGCTGCCGTTGTTCCACTCGGTCTTCGCCTGGTCGATGACCTTCTGCCGGTTGTCGATGTCGTTCTGACTGAACCCGAAGTCGCCGTTCCAGATCCCCGGGTACTTGCCCGTGATGTCGCGGACCTTCTGGGTCCAGTAGGCCGGGTCGCTGTTGGCGCCGCCCTGCTGGCCGGAGAGCACGTGGTTGCCGGTCAGGCCCTTGAGGTAGGCGATCTCGTCCGCCCGGGTGACACCGGCTGGGGCGGGAGGGGCTGCGGAGGCCGCACCGCTGGTGGCCAGGGCGAGCGTGGCGAACGACGCGGCCGCCGTGCTTGCGAGCAGTGCGCGTGTTCGGGAGCGTGTGGACATGGCTGTGCCTCTCTTGTGCGGGGGAGGATTCTGCGGGGCCTGTTCAGGTGGGGAGGTGCCAGGTCTGCCAGGGGTTGGTGTTGCGGTCCCAGATCTGCAGACGGGTCCCGTTCACGGTGCTACCACCAGGGACGTCGAGATACCGGCCGGACTGCGGGTTCTTCAGATGCCCGTCCGCCTCCGCACTCCACTGCTGAGCCCCGGAACCATTGCAGTCCCACAACTGCGACTTCGTCCCGTTCACCGTCCCCTGCCCGGTCACGTCCAAGCACTTCCCCAACGCCCGGACCGTGCCGTCCGCACCCACCGTCCACTTCTGCGCACTGCCACCGTTGCAGTCCCACAACTGCACCGCAGTACCGTTCACCGTCCCCGCACCCGCCACATCCACACACTTACCACCCACCCCCGAAACCGCACCCGAACCGGAGCCCGCAGGCGGATCCGTCGGACCACCACCCGGGATCGTCAACTGCCCCTGACTCAGCACCCGCGCATCGTTGAACGTGGTCTGCAGTCGCGAGGAGGAGTTGGCCGAGGTGAGGTACTCGGACCAGATCATGAACCAGGTCCACTGGGGCTGGGAGGCCAGCTGGGCGGGAGTGGGCACGGCCCCGACCTCCGCCAGCGAGATGGGTTTGCCGTGGGCGACGTCCAGCAGGGCCTGGTACCAGTTGCTGCCCGGCCAGCTGTGCACCCAGGGGTCAAGGCTGGCGACGTCGGCGTAGTTGTCGCCCGGATAGAAGCCCGCGACCCCCGCGGAGCCGTTGTTGGCGTCGGTGTCCTTGACGTTCCACACCCAGACGATGTTGTCGAGGCCCTTGGACTCCAGGTAGTCGTGGGTGATCTGGAACAGCCGGGCGCTGCCGTTGGCACCGGACCGGCCGCCCCACCACGCCCACCCCTCGTTCATCTCGTGCAGCGGCCTGAACAGCACCGGGATGCCGGCGTCCTTGAGCTGTTGGAAGTACGGCACGGCGGTGTCGAGCTTGGACTTGTAGGCGCTGTTCAGCGCGCTGCCGTCAGTGATGAGCTGCTGCCACTCCGAGTCGGAGAGGCTGCTGCCGTTGACACCGCCGTCGAACTCGCAGCTGGTCACGTTCGGTTTGCACATGTGCCAGGTCAGGCTCACCAGTGAGCCGTTGTTCCACTCGGTCTTCGCCTGGTTGATCAGCGTCTGCCTGTTGGCGATGTCGTCCGACCGGAAGCCCAGCTCGCCGCCCCACACCCCCGGCCATTTACCGGTCAGGGTGTGAGCCTGCGCGGTGTACTGCGAGGGGTTGTTCAACGGCTCCTTGTTGTGGACTCCGCTGACGACATGGTTGCCGCTGATCCCGTGGAGATAGTCGACGACTGCGTCGGGTGTGGAAGCTGCCGCGGCCGCTTCCGGGGAGGGCGAGGTGACTGCGTGCGAAGTAGGCGCGGCCAGCCAAGCAAGGGCGGCAACCGAGCCGGCCACCAGTGCGGCCGTGCTCCTGCGCGTGAATGTCTTCCGTCTCGGACTCACAGGGGAGGTCCCTCTCATGAATGTCAGTGGGGGTACGGCGCACAGGGCGACGGGAGGGTCGGCTGCGCCGGGGTGACATCGATGTCGCGCGCTGCGGCCAACAGGACGAATCGACGCCTGGAAGCTAGGACTGGACCAGGGCGGTGTCAATGGATTGGACGGCCACGACATAAAACGTGCGAGTTACTGTCGCGGATTCATCCGGAATGACCGGTACGAGCGCTCGTCCGTCAGCGCATCCCGGCGGGCGGTCACATCCGGCAGCAGCACCAGTCGGACACACCCGCCGACGCCAAATCAACCTGATCCAGAGGTAGATGAGACAGATCACGCACGTGTGAGGGGCGTCGAAGCGGAGCAGTCGGCCGGCATCTTCAGGGAAGTGCCGCTGCCACCAGAACTACTGCAACGGTATATGGACAGGCATGGTTGCCGGGTCTACTGTGGCGGCCGCTCCCCCTGCCCGCCCCCCGAAAGGTGACCCATGCTCGCCGGACTGTTACTCCTGAGAAGGTCTCGACCCCCACGACCAGCCGGCCGACGCCGTGCGACCACTGCTGCCGCAGGCACCGCCCTCGCGGCAGTGGTGGTCGCCCTCGGCGTCGTCCCCACCGCATCCGCCGCCAGTCAGGCCACCGGTGCGGTTTCGGGGGTGGGTGGTAAGTGTGTGGATGTGGCGGGTGCGGGGACGGTGAACGGTACTGCGGTGCAGTTGTGGGACTGCAACGGTGGCAGTGCGCAGAAGTGGACGGTGGGTGCGGACGGCACGGTCCGGGCGTTGGGGAAGTGCTTGGACGTGACCGGGCAGGGGACGGTGAACGGGACGAAGTCGCAGTTGTGGGACTGCAATGGTTCCGGGGCCCAGCAGTGGAGTGCGGAGGCGGACGGGCATCTGAAGAACCCGCAGTCCGGCCGGTATCTCGACGTCCCTGGTGGTAGCACCGTGAACGGGACCCGTCTGCAGATCTGGGACCGCAACACCAACCCCTGGCAGACCTGGCACCTCCCCGACGGCGGCACCACTCCCCCGGACTCATGCGCCGCAGGCCTGGACAGCGGCCAGTACAACACGCCGGTCTCCTATGCGGGAAAGACCTATCAGGTCCTGGTGCACATCCCTGACCGCCCGGCAGGCACCCGCCTGCCCATGGTCGTGAACCTCCACGGCAGCCAGTCCACCGGGCAGGGACAGCTGACCTACAGCGCCATGGCGACCGCGGCGGACTCGAACGGATTCGTCGTGGTGGCTCCCACGGGCGTGGTCCCCAGCGGCAGTGGCTACATCTGGCACGTCCCCTACGTCACGCCGAGCGGCACGCGTGACGATGTCGGCTTCATCCGCCAGGTCATCGACACCCTCACGGTCAGCGCCTGCCTCGACCCCACGAGGATCTACGCGACCGGCTACTCCGGCGGCGGGCGCATGACCTCGGCCCTGGGCTGCATGCTGCCCGACAGGATCGCCGCCATCGCACCGGTGGCCGGGATCAGGTCCGGCCGGCCGGACCCTTCCGGTGCCGATCGGCCCGACCCCGCCTCATGCGCCCCGTCCCGCGCCGTCCCGGTGATCGCCTTCCACGGTCAGCAGGACGCGACCAATCCGTACGACGGCGGGGGTGACAACAACGCCTGGCGCTACTCCGTACCGGTGGCGCAGCAGCGTTGGGCCGCCCTGAACGGCTGCACCGCGGGGCCGACCAGCGAGCAGACCACCACTCACGTCCGCAGGACCGTCTACGCCAACTGCCGCGACGGCGCCGATGTCGAGCTGTACACGGTGTCCGACGGCGGCCACACCTGGCCGGACACCCCGCACGACAACGGCAACGGGACCGTCACCCACGAGATCAGCGCCAATGCCCTGATGTGGGAGTTCTTCAAGAAGCACCCCATGCCGCCGCCAGCCCGCTGACGCGCTGGAACACAACCGTGCGCCGGCCGACGGGGTACAGCAGCCGTCGGCCGGCGCACGTCGGCATGCCCGGCGCAGCCGTGCCGGAGCGCCCTTCGAGCAGCTGCCCGAGCCCCGGGCGGTACGTCCCCACAGGGGACGCCCCCCGGCCATCCTGCCCGAAATGCCCCCATCAATCGTTCAGTAAGACCAACGGTTCCTCATCCGCAGACTGCTTACGCACACGGTCTTCTACGTAACTAGACCGTTCTATGGACACGGCTCCGTGTTCCCTCTACGTTAAGCAGCCATCAAGCCGCTTCGCCCGACGACGAGACGTCCGTCGCTGCGTGGCATGCAGTGCGGCGTTTCCCCTCGAGTGCAAGGGAGTAGGACCGGCATGCGCAGAACAGCCATAACGGGAACGGGAGTTGTGCTCGCCCTCACGCTGACGGCGTGCGGCGGCGGATCCGGCAGCGGCTCGTCGTCGGATGCGGCGACAGCACCCGGCGACCCCACCAAGGTCTCGGGCAGCATCACGGTCCTGACCAACCGAACCGACCAGGTGCAGGACGGCACGCTGAAGCGGTACGCCGAGAAGTTCAACAAGGTCTACCCGAAGGTCAAGGTCAAGTTCCAGGGCCTCACCGACTACGAGGGTGACGTCAAGATCCGCCTGAACAGCAAGAACTACGGGGATGTCCTGTCGATCCCCAACTCCGTCCCGCTCAAGCAGTACCCGACGTTCTTCGCCTCGCTCGGCAGCGCGGGTGAACTGTCCAAGACCTACGACTTCACCGAGCGGGCGACCGTCAGCGACAAGGTGTACGGCGTCGCCAACATCGGAACCGCCAACGGGTTCGTGTACAACAAGGCCGTGTGGAAGCAGGCCGGGATAACCGACTGGCCCACCACTCCGCAGGAGTTCCTCTCCGGCCTCAAGGCCGTCAAGGCGAAGACCGACGCGACGCCGTACTACACGAATTACCACGACGGCTGGCCGCTCACGAACTGGGGCAACGCCCTGGGTTCACCCAGCTGCGACCCGGCCGCCAACGACAAGCTGGCCGGGACCAAGGAGCCGTGGGCGCCGGGTACGGACCTGCACACCACCGACACGCTGCTGCACGACATCGTGCACGACAAGCTCGCCGAGACGGACCCGACCACCACCAATTGGGAGAACTCCAAGACCCTGATCGGGACCGGCAAGGTCGCCACCATGTGGCTGGGCTCCTGGGCCGTGGTGCAGATGCGGGACGCAGCGAAGAAGGCCGGCAAGAACCCGAGGACATCGGGTTCATGCCCTTCCCTGCGCAGAAGGACGGCCACTTCTGCTCCGTGGTACGCCCCGACTACCAGTACGCCGTCAGCGCGCACTCCCCGAACAAGGCCGCCGCACGGGCCTGGCTGGACTGGTACATCAACAAGTCCGGTGATGCACAGGCGGCGCTGTCGATCTCCGCGGTCAAGGCCGAGCCGCTGCCCGCCATCCTCAAGCCGTTCCAGGACCAGGGCGTCAAGTTCATCCACCTCGACTACGACAGGACCGCGCAGGTCGACGAGATCGACAAGGCGTCCGAGGTCGGGCTGAACGCCCAGGACTACCCGCAGCACATCGTCGATGTGGCCCGCGGCACGGGCGGCGGCGACCTGGCCGGAGTCTTCAAGGACCTCAACCAGAAGTGGTCGGACGCCCAGGGAACGATCGGCTGACCTTCGTACCGCCGCCCCTCTTCCAGGGGCTCCGCCCGGGACACGTCGCCTCCCTCCCGGGCGGGGCCCGCCCCGAAAACCGACCCTGCCGCTACGCCCGAGCGGCGACAGGAAGAAGGACCGCATGAGCACTCCGCGGATCGCGAGCCGCACCCGTCGCGCCCCCGCGCTGCCGCCGGACAGGCCCACGGCTTCCACGGACAGCACCGGACCGCGCCGCCGCCGCAGAGGCCGCCGCGGCAACCGATGGTTCACCCCGTGGCTGTATCTGCTGGCTCCCCTGGCCCTGCTGGTGACGTTCACCGGCCTGCCCATGGCGGACCTGCTCAGCTACAGCTTCACGGACTGGGACGGCATCAGTCCCACCCGGAACTTCGTCGGGCTGGACAACTACACGAACCTGTTCAGCAGGCCGCAGCTGTTCCAGGTGTTCTGGGTCAGCCTCTTCTATCTGGCTGCCTCCGCGGTTCAGATCTGCGCGGCCCTCTACTTCGCCACCGTCCTCAGCTTCAGCACGCGGCTGCGGAACCTGTTCAAGGGGATCCTGTTCTTCCCCTACCTCATCAACGGTGTGGCGATCGGGTTCGTCTTCCTGTACTTCTTCCAGCCCGGCGGCACCCTGGACACGGTGCTGAACTGGTTCGGCGCCGGGCCCCACCTGTGGCTCGGTGACCCGGACCTGGTCAACACCTCGCTCGCCGGCGTCTCCGTCTGGCGCTTCATGGGGCTCAACATGGTGCTGTTCATCGGTGCCATCCAGTCGATCCCGCCACAGCTGTACGAGGCGGCGGCGCTGGACGGCGCGAGCAAGTGGCAGCAGTTCCGCCACATCATCGCGCCGAGCATCCGGCCGATCATCTCGTTGAGCGTGATCCTGGCCGTCTCCGGCGCACTGTCGGTGTTCGAGATCCCGTTCATCATGACCGGCGGCGCGAACAACAGCGAGACGTTCGTCATCCAGACCATCAAGCTCGCCTTCAACTTCAACAAGACCGGGCTCGCCTCGGCTGCCGCGCTCGTGCTGCTCGCCTTCGTGTTCCTGGTGACCTGGCTGCAGCGCAGGCTGTTCCCGGACGAGAGGGTGGAACAGGCATGACCACGATCACCGGACCTGCCGGGACCTCCCGCGCCCGGGCCACTCCCCTGCGCAGCCGGCTGGCGGTCCTCCTCAAGTACCTCTCGCTGGTGGCGGCCAGCGCCGTGGTCCTCGTTCCGCTCCTCGCCGTCCTGCTCACCTCGTTGCGGACCAGCCAGGAGATGGGACAGAACAGCGCCCTGGCACTGCCGAACAACTGGCTGAACTTCCACAACTACACGGTCGCCTTCACCGACGGCCACATGCTGCGCGCCCTGGGCAACACCACATTCATCCTGGTCTTCTCCGTACTCGGCACAGTCCTGATCGGGTCGATGACCGCCTACGCCATCGACCGCTTCCACTTCCGCTTCAAGCGGCTGGTCCTGGCGCTGTTCCTTGTCGCCTCGCTCATCCCCAGCGTCACCACGCAGGTGGCCACGTACCAGATCGTCAACGAACTGGGCGTGATGGACACCCGATGGGCGCCCGTCCTGCTGTACATGGGCACCGACATCGTGTCCATCTACATCTTCCTTCAGTTCATCCGGTCCATCCCGGTATCGCTCGACGAGGCGGCACGCCTGGACGGCGCGAACTCCCTGACCATCTACTGGCGCATCATCGTGCCGCTGCTCAAGCCGGCCATCGCCACCGTGGTGATCGTCAAGGGCGTGGCGATCTACAACGACTTCTACATCCCCTTCCTCTACATGCCCAGCGACGACCTCGGCACGATCTCCACCTCCCTCTTCCGCTTCAAGGGCCCCTACGGCGCTCATTGGGAGGTCATCTCCGCAGGCGCGGCCCTGGTCATCGTCCCCAGCCTCGCCGTCTTCCTCGCCCTGCAGCGCTTCATCTACAACGGCTTCGCCTCAGGCGCCACCAAATGACCCACCGCAGGCGTTGGCCGCAGCACCTGTCCGTACCGACGAGCCCCTTCCGGGTCCAAGGAGAACGCATGAAGGTCACCACCCCTCTCACCCGGGGCTGGACCATGAGCCTGAACCCCACCCGGCACCTCCCCGCCCAGGCGCCACAGGCTCTGTTGCGCGGCGATGTCCCCGCCACCGTTCCGGGATGCGTTCACACGGACCTGCTGGCCGCCGGGCTGATCCCGGACCCCTTCGTGGACCGGAACGAGACGGAGGTGGCCTGGGTCGGCCGCGCGGACTGGACCTACCGCACGCTTCTGCCCTCGGCCGGCGGTCACGAGCGCACCGATCTGGTCTTCGACGGGCTCGACACGGTCGCGGAGGTGCGGCTGGGTGACGCCTCGCTCGGCAGGACCCGTAACATGCACCGCTCCTACCGCTTCGACGTCACCGACGCACTGGCGGAGGGGCCCGAGCTGCCCCTGGAGGTCACGTTCACCTCGGCCTACCACGAGGCGGAGGCCGTCCGGGCCGAGCTGGGCCCGCGCCCAAACGCGTATCCGGAGCCCTTCAACTTCGTACGCAAGATGGCGAGTTCGTTCGGCTGGGACTGGGGCCCGACCCTCGTGACAGCGGGCATCTGGCGAGAGGCCCGCCTTGAGCGCTGGTCGACCGCACGGCTCGCGGAGGTACGCCCCGAGGTCACCGTGGGCGCCGACGGGACGGGACGCGTCCTGGTCCATGCGGAGGTGGAGCGCACCACGGCCGGAGCCCGGCGCGCCCTGCGGGTCGCCGTCGAGGTCGCCGGTGTCCGGGCGCATGTGGACCTGCCCGCGGGAGCCACCACCGCCGACGTCGAACTCGACGTCGCCGATGCCGAGTTGTGGTGGCCGCGCGGCTACGGCGAACAGCTGCTGTACGCCTGCACCGTCACGCTCACCGACACCACCCACGCCAGCGAGTCCGCCACGTCCGCCGCCCCCGAGCCGCTGGACACGTGGGAGCGCCGCATCGGCTTTCGTACCGTCGAACTCGACACCACGGCCGACACCGCAGGATCCGGATACACCCTGGTCATCAACGGCGAGCGACTGTTCGTACGGGGCGTCAACTGGATCCCGGACGACGCGCTGATCACCCGGGTGGACGCCCCCCGCTACCGCCGCCGGCTCGAACAGGCTGCCGCGGCCGGCGTGGATCTGGTGCGGGTCTGGGGCGGCGGCATCTACGAGGACGAGGCGTTCTACGACGCCTGTGACGAGCTGGGGCTGCTGGTCTGGCAGGACTTCCTGTTCGCCTGCGCGGCCTATCCCGAGGAGGAGCCGCTGCGCTCGGAGGTAGAGGCCGAAGCGCGCGAGAACGTGGTGCGGCTGATGGCGCACCCTTCGCTGATCCTCTGGAACGGCAACAACGAGAACCTGTGGGGGTTCCGCGACTGGGACTGGGAGCCGGAGCTCGACGGCAGGACCTGGGGCGAGGGCTACTACCTGGACATGCTGCCGCGCGTCGTGACGCACACCGACCCCACACGGCCCTACTGGGCGGGCAGCCCCTGGTCCGGCTCCCGCGACCTGCACCCCAACGACCCGGACCACGGCACGACCCACTCCTGGGAGGTCTGGAACCGCATCGACTACACGGCGTACCGGGACGACGTTCCGCGCTTCGTCGCCGAATTCGGCTGGCAGGCGCCGCCCGCGTACGCCACGGTGCGGCGGTCCATCACCGATGAGCCGCTGACCCCGGACTCGCCGGCCATGCTCCACCACCAGAAGGCCGAGGACGGCAACGGCAAGCTCGACCGGGGGCTCCGCACCCATTTCGATGCGCCCCAGGACTTCGACACCTGGCACTACCTGACGCAGGTCAATCAGGCACGCGCCATCGCCACGGGTGTCGAGCACTGGCGCTCGCACTGGCCCGTGTGCGCGGGCACCATCCTGTGGCAGCTCAACGACTGCTGGCCGGTGACCAGTTGGGCGGCCATCGACGGCGACGAGCGCGAGAAGCCGCTCTACCACGAACTCAAGCGTCTCTACGCCGACCGGCTGCTGACCATCCAGCAACGCGAGGGACAGCTGGTTCTGGCCGCGGTGAACCAGAGCGGTACCACATGGACGTGCCAGGCCGCTGTCCGCCGCATGGACGCCGACGGCGGCGTACGCGCCGAACACCACGAACCCGTCACGGTCGGGCCGCGCGAAGTGGCCCTGATCCCCCTGCCGGACGACATCACGGCATGGGGCGACCCCAGCCGTGAGTTCGTCGTCGCCGACGCCGACCGGCTACGCGCGCTGCACTTCGCCGTGCCCGACCGCCTCTTCGACTATCCGGCCGCGAAGTTCACCACCCAGGTCACCACCCAGGCGGACATCACCCGTGTCACCCTCACGGCGCACACCCTGGTGCGCGACCTCCTGCTCCAGGCCGACCGCCTGAGCCCTGACGCGTACGCGGACCGGGGGCTTGTGACACTGCTCCCCGGAGAGAGCGTGGAGGTGTCCGTCCACGGCTGGGGCGGCGGAACGCCTGAGCACCTGTCCGCGGCTCTGCGGTGCGTCAATGGCGCCGCCGCACTGGGCTCCGCCGGAGACTCGCTGGGGTGAGCGCGGCCGCGGGCGCGGTGTCCGCCCTCGGAGCCCAGGGGGGGTGACGGCACCGCCTTGACGAAACGGGCCTCGCCCGCCTCGTTGCCGGGGGTGGAGCACCTGGAGGGGCCCTGGTGCCGTACGGCACCAGGGCCCCGAAGGAACTGCCACACCATCTGCCGACCCCGTTGCCGCGTCGGCCTTCTGTGTCCGCTTGGCCGCCCAGGATGCGGGCGGGGTACGGGGATCGCAAATTGCGTGACCGGAGACCACCTGCCTATCGATGTCCTGCGGTACCCGGGCTCAAGGCTTCCGTCCCGGTCGATCCTGATGGCGCCTCAACTCCTCCGTTCTTCTCTCTGAATCAACTACTGGTGGGAACTCAGAGCTGCTGATGCAGCCCTCAGCCCTTCCTGCTGGCGACCTCCCACAGCGTCACCCCTCTTCGGCAGCCAGCCCCGTTGCCCGTCGTGCATCTGCTCCGGCTTGGAACCCCACTGCCGAACATCCCGGTAAGCGCGCCTGCAGCCTTACGCCTTTACCGAGGGACCACCGGTACTGCGGACTGCACTTGCGTGTACTGCGGCACTACTGGCGGCGGCCCCTGAGAACTGCGGCCACCCGGCCCGGTCGTCAGTCCCGTCACCGTCCTTCAAACGTCTGGCTCCGGAACTCCACCACCGCACCGACCTGCACTTACAACTGTCTCGTGAGCCAGCAGGAGCTGCCGATGAGAATCACCGCGACCGCGGAGCTCGCGGGCCGCTCGTGGTCGGGCCGCGCCATGGGCATCCAGAACACCGGCCAGAACCTGGCGGCCTCGCTCACACCGCCGTTGCTGGGCGGCCTCATCACGGCCGCCGGGTACGCCTGGGGTTTCCTGCTCGCGGCCGCCGTCGGCGCCCTCGCAGTCCGCGTCGTCCCGGTGCCCGCCCGCACACAGGATCAGACGTCGGCCGTCACCGAGGGGCCTGCACTGTCAGGCAGGAGGTGACGCGGACTCACGCGGACTCCCCCGACATCGGCCGGGGCGCGACAACGTACCCCGGTCAGCTCCTGCGCCGAACTCTGAACTTCAGGTGCAGCACCCGGTCGCCCTGGATGACCACGTGGGCGTCCTCCAGCAGATGCTGACCCTCGATGTCGCCGAAGAAGCGCTTTCCCGAACCGAACACCACCGGCACCATGTCCATCGCCACCTCGTCCACGAGGCCCGCCGCGAGAATCTGAGCGCCCACCTCGCCGGCGTTCACAGCGACTGTTCGCTCCCCGGCGAGCTCCTGGGCCTTGTCGACCGCGGCCCGCACGTCATCGACGAAGTGGTACGAAGCCTCGGGGTGCCAGCCCTCGGGCTTGGGCCGGTGCGACACCACGACCACGTGGTCACCCGCGGGCGGCCGGCCCTCCCAGCCATCCACCAGATCGAACAGCCTGCGACCCATCACGATCACGCCGATCGCCTCCCACATCGGCCGCACGTACTCCGCGGATGCGCGTGAGACCTTGAATCCGGTGCCGGCTCCGGAATGGTCGTACTGCTGATCGGCGCCTTCGATGATCGGGGTGTCCCCGCTGAAGTACCAATCGTGCAGCGGCCCGACAGCGTCGTTCTCGTCGGCGATGAAGCCGTCCAACGACACCACGTTGTGCATGATCACCGTGCCCACAGGTTTCTCCTTCGAGTTCCTTGCGCATTCACCCTGATATTGCCGCACCGGGGGCGGCGACCGTGCACGACAGCTCCGTCGGCGGGCCGCTCCTGTGGCCCGCCGACGAGCCGCGTCCGTACTGCGACGAGCCGCACGGCAGGCACGCGACGCCAACGGTCCACTCCCCGGCCTTCTTCTCGGGGCCGCCCAGCCGTGGTTCGTCGGACTGACGCTGGCGACCTGAATCGGAGGTTCACGTTGGTTGTGGGCCGTAAACTGCAGCGGGCGGAGCAGGCGCTGCTCGTGCGTCGCACCCGTCCATTGCAGCCGGGTGACCCATTCCGTATCCGGTACGCGAACGACCTGGAGGTTGACCGGTGATCACTCTGACCGCAGTCGGAGGCGTGGCACTGGTCGAACTGGGCATGGCGCTGACGCCGGGACCGAACATGATCCACCTCGCCTCCCGCGCGATCACGCAGGGCCGCAGGGCAGGGCTGGTCAGCCTCAGTGGGACCGCCGTGGGATTCGTGTGCTATCTCCTGGCCGCGGCTGCGGGCCTGTCCGCGTTGTTCGCCGCCGTACCGGTGGCATTCACGGTGGTCAAGCTTGGCGGGGCCGCCTATCTGGCCTACCTCGCCTGGGGCATGCTCAAGCCCGGTGGCCGCTCGCCCTTCGACCCGGCCCAGGACCTGCCTCCGGTCTCCGACGCGCGCCTGTTCTCGATGGGGCTGCTGACCAACCTGCTCAACCCCAAGATCGCTCTTATGTACGCCGCCCTGCTGCCCCAGTTCCTGGACCCGCAGGCAGGCCCGGCCTGGGGACAGCTGCTCCAGCTCGGTGGCGTGCAGATCGTCGTGGGGATCTCGGTGAACGCTCTGATCATGCTGTGCGCGGCGCGGGTGTCGGGGTTTCTGGCCGCCCGGCCCCGCGCCATGACCGCCCAACGGCTCACGGCAGGCGGCCTGCTCGGCGCCTTCGCGCTGCGCACCGCCCTGTCCCGCACTCCCGCCTCCGCCTGAACCAGGCGGCCCGCGCCACCGCCGCGAACAGACACCTGCCTCGACGGTGCATCGGCTGACCGTGCTTGTCCCGACGCCGAGAGGGCCCGCGAGTTCTGCGTACGCCGTGCCGTCCCGCCGGTGCCAGAGCAGGCGGCGCGTGTCGGCCGGTGGTTCAGCGCCGGCAGTCAACTTGACCCGGCCCTGAAGGACCGGGCTTGGAGGTAGTGCCCAGCTGGCTGCTGGGGTGGACTCCTCCGTCCAGACACCCCGGTTATGGGGTGGCAGGGACGCGTGACTCACGCCCCGCATTCCACACGTTCTCGCCACGGATGGCGATGTTGTGGGAAGCATTCCGGTCGGCGTGGGCAACGACCCCGCACCCCCGGCAGATGAAAAGCCCCTGGTCGACACGGTTTCGCTTGTCGACGTGACCGCACTCGGCGCACGTCTGCGACGTGTACGCGGGATCAACGAAGACCAGGGGCACCCCGGCCCACTTGGCCTTGTAGACGATGAAGTCTCCGAGCTGAGCGAATGCCCAGGAGTGGAGTGCGACCCGTTGGGGCTTGCGGAGCCGTACCCGGTTGCGAATGCCCTTGAGTTCTTCGAGGGACAGGCCGCGTCCGGTGCGTTCAGCCTCGGTCACGATCGTCTTGGAGATGATGTGGTTCTGGTTAGCGGCGTGCCGCGCCTCTTTGCGGGCACGGGCCTTGAGCCGCCGCTTGGCACTCTTGGTGCGCTTCTTCTGGAGCTTGGCACGCAGGGCAAGCTGTCGCTTGCGGTACCGGTTGAGCCCCCGCCCGGTGGCGAGGTAGCCGGTGGAGGCGGTGGCGATGTTCTCGATCCCGAGGTCCACGCCGATGAAGCCGTCCGGCTCGTACTGTTCGGCCTCGGGTACGTCACAGGTGGCGACGAGGTAGAACACGCCGTCGCGCTCGATCAGGTCGGATTCGCCCTGCCGCTGCGCCTGGAGCATCTTGAGCGCGTCCGGGGAGCACGCGAATGAGACGGTTTTGACCCGGCCGTCGACGGTCCAGATGGACACGGTCTGCTGGTCGTACTGCCAGCTCAAACACCGGTCGTCATACGGCTGCGCGGCCTGGGGCCGGAACGTGACCGGCTTGGACTCAGCCTTACGGCGCCGCTTGGAGCCTTCCGTGCCGAGATTCCCGGCACGGATGTTGGCCTTGAGCGTGGCGTACGAGTCGCGCACCTTCTTGATGACGTGTTGCGCGGCCTGTGCTCCCAGCCCACGGGCTTTGAGTTCGGCGTAGGTGTGTTTGCGCAGCTCGTACTCACGCGGCACGCCGTGCTCGAACGCCACCTCCGACACCCAGTTCGCGGCGTCGTTGACCGTGCGCAGGGTGCGCTCAAGCACGGATACCTGCACGGTGTCCGGCAGGAGTTTGACCTGCGTCACGATCTTCACGGGAGTGATCGTAACATTGCTCTATGTCACCGCGCTGGGAGCCAAACCCCGATATCCGCAGGGGCCGAAGCGTCATCCACACCCTCCACGCACTTGCTCTTCACCCCCAAGAACCGGCGCGGCCCCTTCACCGACGAGATCCTTGAGCGCTGCGAAGAGGTCATGCGCGACGTGTGCACCGACTTCGGCGCGGAGCTGCGGGAGTTCAACGGCGAACGCGATCACGTCCACCTGCTCGTGCACTACCCGCCCAAGGTCGCCATCTCCCGACTCATCGGCTCCCTCAAGGGTGTCTCCGCCCGGCGCCTGCGGCAGGAGTTCCCCGGCCACATCCGTAAGTACCTGTGGGGTGAGCACTTCTGGTCGCCGTCCTACTTCGCCGCCTCCTGCGGGGGCGCCCCGCTCGCCGCCATCACGGAGTACATCGAGAACCAGAAACATCCCAGCTGAGGCCCAACAGCGCAGACCCATGCACCCGCGCGGGTCAGAGCAGCGCTAAGAAGCGCTTCCTCCCGGGCGTGAACGCCCGGGGTTCCGCGCTAGATCAATGCCGAAACACCGCCGAGGCTCTGGCCCCGTCTGCGATGGCACCAGAGCCTCGGCGTTGGCGGCGTGATCGCCCAGGAGACCACGACCACCGTGGTTCGCCCGGTCCTGTCTCGCCGACCCCTGGCCCAGCACTTCTCACCGTGGCCACCACCCGCGTCCCTCGGCGCCGAGCCATCGGAGCCGACACGGCTTCACTCAGCTGCCGTCGAGTACCGGCCTGGACGGAACACTGTGCATTTCCGCCGGCCGGTCACTCCTCGTCGTAGGGAAAGCGCGCGAGCGGTGCCTCTTGGGCGAAGAACGTCTTGGCCCGGACGGTGGCTCTTTCGTCGGTCAGTACCTGGCCCGGCTGGGACCCGTTGCCGAGCAGTACACCGCCGAATCGCATTCCCATGTAAGCCGCTGTGTGATGCAGAGTCAGGACCAGCGGCTCGGCAACGATCTCCTCACGGTGCGCCATGGTGGTCACGCCCCACAGGGTGCGGCCGGCCATCTTCGCCTTGAAGCCGGGTCGGGGCTGGACAGCCACTTCGACCAGTAGTCGAGATAGCGCTTCGCATAGGACGACACCGAGTACCAGTAGAGCGGCGAGACGATCACGACATCGGTCGCACCAGCTGTGGCTTCCAGGAGCAGTGCTTCGTCGCTCTCGTCCCCCGGCCATTCATCCGGCGCATGACGTGAGTCACGGTAGTCCGGCAGGCGAAGCTGCGTCAGGTCCAGCCATCGCTGGTCGGTGTCGCCGGGCAGTTGCTCCGCCGCCGCACGGGCCAGGAGTTCGGTGTTGCCATCCGTTCGGGCGCTGCTCAGCAGAAAGAGGAACGAACGGGCCATGGTGTGCTCCAGGGTCAGTCCGGGGCGCTTGTCGGCATCTGCCGACGCCCCGGTTGGCGGATGCGTTCTGCGCCTCCAACCGCCGTCCGCCTACCGATATTCCGACGGCGGAGCGGAGCCGCGCCGACCCGCCGGGAACCAGTCACCGTTCGTTCAGAAGCTCCTGCTGCCTGTCGGCAAAGACATGCAACCCCGACCGTCCAACCCTGATCGTTCAGGCACTGGCCGGTCGAGCTACGCGACCGGGCGCGGCAGTTGGCCGGTCCCGGGCGCGGCAGTCGGCTGCTCGGGCCCACTGCCGCGCCCGGAATCACGCTACGGCTTCAGCACTCGCGAAGGCCTGGGGCCGGGTCCACCCCGGTGCCCACGGAGACGGCGGGTACGTTGCCCCACTGGCCGTTGTCGAGCTGCGTCCAGTACCAGATGTCGTTCTGACCCTGGTGAGGATCGCCGTGGCCCCAGCACGCAAACCAGTTGAACCCGGTGGTGAGCGTGCCACGGGTGGCCGAGCGGTAGGAGCGGTCCGCGTAACCCTTCGCCCCCACCACGTTGCTGCAGTACAGCCTGCCGTCGGAGCGGACCCCGCACTCGGCGGCATGGGCGGTGGAGGTGGGCACGGCGAGTGCGAAGAGGGCGGTCGCAGCGAAGGCGCCCAGCGCGGTGGTCAAGCGTCGAGTGATCATGAACGGCATAACGGCTGGGGAGGGGCGAGGTAACGTCCCTCCCCAGCTCACCCACCATGGTTGGGCCATTGAGTCGCACACCGCCTGCCCGATGGAGCGCCCGGTTCAGTTCCCGGAACGCGGCCCTGCCGCATCCAGCTCCCCGAGCCGCTCGTCGAGTTCGCCTTGCTTGGCGGCAAGCCCAGGTGCGAGCACGGCGACACGCCGTGGGGGCGCCCCCAGCGGTCGTCGTCAGTCGCCAGGTGGCCAGGAGGCCAGGCGGCCAGGCGGCCAGGCGGCCAGGCGGGTGAAGCCTCCCCGGGCTTCCGGGATTCCGTCAGCGAGAGCCACCGCCTCCGACGCGCCGTCGGCAGAAACTCCCACCTCTTGAACAGGCTTCGGCCGCGCGAACGGGAGCGATACTGATCGTGACAGTCGCCCCGACGCCTGGTCGGCCTCTGACGCGGGCCAGGTCGGCAGGGACGCACCATTGTCGATGTCTCCGAGGGGAGCCGTACATGACCACGGCGAAAGACCTGTTCATCATCGCCATGGACCCGAAGCATTCCGTGGGGCAGGGCGACCTGTCGCTCGCACTTGCCGGAGCCGAGCTGATCGATCTCATCGGTGCGGAGGCGGTCGCAGTGGACGGCGACCGCGTCGTGCCGGGTGGAGCGCCGGCGCTGGACGACCGGCTGTTGGACGAGGCGGCGAAAAACCTCGCCCGGGAGACACCCCACGAGCGGATCGAGGACTGGCTGTGGCGCCGGGGCCGAGACCTGTCGGCCGCGTACCAGGCCGCGCTGGAGGAGGACGGTGAGCTGACGCGAGCGCGAAGCGGCCGGTTGTCCTTCGGCTCGGAACGCGTGGAACCGGTCGATACGCCCGCGCGCCGCCGGGCAGCCGACCGTTGGTCGGAGCAGGAACCCGTCCTGGTCGCTCTCGCCTCGGTCGTGGGCATCGACGGCGAGCAATCCGAGGACGAGCCCGGCCTCGATGACGAGGCGGTGACGACCGTGGTGGCCATTGTCCACGACGCGGTGATGGAGCTGGAGGCCGTACGTCAGAGGCGGTCCATCGAGAACGCGGCCTTCGCCAACCTCTGGCGCGGGCCGTGAGCCGAGTCCGGGTTCCGGGGCGCGGTCAACGCCGACGGCGAGGGTACGGGGTCACCCGGTCATCGGGCGGCGGATGCGCGGCGCGGCCAGCGACGGGCTGCGGGCGCCAGGACGCGACCACGGTGGAAGTTCGTGTGGGCGCAGCCGTCGTGGCTGTGCTCTGCGACGAAGGGATGCCGAAGCCCTCTTCGAGGTGACGAGGGTGGCGTGTTTGCCGGCAGGGGACGGAGTGTCTGGGTAAAGGCCCAGACACCCGTGACGAGGACCTGTCGAGCTCGACAGGGCGGACGCGGTGGCCGAGGCGAGCCCTTCCTCAGCGCTCTGTTCGCTGAGGAAGGGTGCCGGGCGCGGGCGACGCTGCGGCGGATCCGCAGGCTCGGTGACACCGCGTGACCAGGACCTCCGCCGGTGCCCGCCGGTTGGCGCCCAAACCCCGCAACCACGCGGTGGCTATGCGTTCACTGAGGTGACAGCCCTCGGACAGCGCCGTCCAGACGCCCAGGTCGGTACTGACCCGGAGCGGAGGTGGTCTCGGCCCGGCACTGCGCTCAGGGCTGGTCACCGCGGTGCATGCGCCCGCGGCTCCCGCGGTCTTCGTCCGACGTGTGGGAGCCGGCCTCGTCACTCTGCTCGTACTGCGTACGGTCAGAGTCCCCGTCCCCGCGGTTGCCGACGTCCGTCTCCCTGGCCGGGACCGGCCGGCCGCGAGGTGCCTGCCGCTGCGGCTCCCGTACAAACCGTTGTGGCATACCGCCTCCTGGTGCGGTTTGTTGAGCGGTACGGGTCTCGGCGGCGCGCC
Organism: Streptomyces sp. RKAG290; assembly: GCF_023701695.1. GTDB lineage: Bacteria > Actinomycetota > Actinomycetes > Streptomycetales > Streptomycetaceae > Streptomyces. The sequence continues at coordinate 7,600,924 of NZ_JAJOZC010000001.1, read as the reverse complement.
GCATGTCCGAGGCGCTGTTTCGGCCGGCGGAGTCCGCTGGGCGGTCCTGCTCTCGGGCAGCCATGCCGTACGGACGGTCGGTCTCGGCGCCGCGGTGATCCCGGTCCTCGTCAGGTACCGCGTCGCGCTCCTGCTGTTGTTGCCCGTGACGCTCCTTGCGCACGGCCCGGCTCTCTCGTCCGCCCATGACGGCCGACCCGATCAGCATGAGGAGACCGCCGAGCAGGGCAAGTCCCACTCCGCTGCCGAGCCCGTTGCTGTCTCCTGTGACCGTCAGGCCGCCCTGTGCCTGCCCCTGCCGGACCATCCACAGAATGGCGAACCCGAGGGTGATGATTCCGGCGAGGAAGACCAGCAGCCGAGAGCGGAACACCACGCCGAGAAGAGTGAGGACCGCACCCACGAGGAGGGGCAGGAACATGGACGCGAACAGTCCCGCGCCCGAGTTCGTCACACCGGCTCCCGTGAAGAGTTCCCAGACCCTGAAGTCGTGTCCGAGCCGGCCGCTGTACCAACTGCGGAAAGGTGCCCAGAGCGCCGCGGCAGCGCCGAGGACTGCCAGAATGAGTCCAATGATGTTGCGGATACCCCGTACCATGCCGCGACCTCCCGGCAAGTCGGATCGGTGCACGCGTTAGCCCCACGTGCCGCATTTCGCCCCCACTCGACGCTACGCCCGGCATGTGCGCCACGCCACGCGGCGGTGGCCTGGTTCCGCAAGTTGCCGCTGAGGCATTGCGCGCCGTGTGAAGTTCGGCCGCCGTCCTGCCTGCAAGTTGTCAGCTCTTGCAGGGTGTGACGCTGCGTAGGCAGGTAAGGAGGGAGGAACGAGAGGAAGGCGACAGCGGTCTTCAGCTGACCTGCGACAGAGGGGGCTTCGTGTTCGAGGCGCAAGACATCAGGGAATGGCGAGGCCACGACGTGGTCGACCACGAGGGTCACAAAATCGGCGTTCTGGAAGCGGTCTACGTCGACACGGCCACGGACCAGCCCGCGTTCGCGACGGTGACGGTCGGCCTGCCGACCCGGCACCGGCTGGTGTTCGTGCCGCTGCGCGACGCGACGGTCGGTCCCGGCTACCTGAAGGTCGACTACGACAAGAAGCAGGTCAAGGAAGCCCCCTCGATCGGCATGGACGGTGAACTGCTCGCGGAGGACGAGAAGACGGTCTTCGCGCACTACGAACTCGCCTACCGAACGGGTGCGGGCGGCGAACGTCGGCTTGCCCGCCGCTGATGCCCCCACCACGTCCCGCAACGTGAGGTGACACCCATGGTTCTCTTCCTCCTGCTGCTCGTTGTGGCCCTCGTGCTCGGCATCATCGGTGCGGTGGCGAAGGGCCTGTTCTACCTGTTGGTCATCGGTGTCGTGGTTCTGGTCGCCGACTTGATACTCCTCGGCCTGCGCCTGGGCCGCCGCCGCAGGCACATCCTCCGGTGACGCGCTCTGGGGCGAAGAAGAAGGAGGAGGCGGCGCCTGGGTAGGGGTGGGATCCGTTCATGCACCCTCCCGGGGACGTCACCTCTTGGGTGACGCTTCGCTTGTCATCGTTTGGATGACATGCTGCAACGGTGGCGCACGAAGCGCATTGGCATACGTGATCGCCCTCTACCTGCCGGGCGTCGCCAGGGACGCGATCGATGTCGATGTCGATGTCGAGCGGAACATGCTCACCGTCAGGGCCGAGTGTCGCCCGGCGGCGAAGGCGGACACCGGAGCCGCCCTCGCCGCCGTCGGCCACCTGTCCGGCCCCGGCCTCCTGGACCGCGTCCTCGCCCGGCTCCCGTCCGGATACGCGCTGCTCTTCGGTCGCCCGGAAGCTAGGGGTGGGGAATCCGGCCCGTGTCGAGGGTCTGGTCGATGATCTGGCGCGCGCAGTCGGAGATCCGCAGATGGCGACCTCGGGCGTACGTGCGCAGGGCGTTGTATGCCGTGTCGGTGTTGACGGTCCAGCGTTCGGCGAGGATGCCTTTGGCCTGTTCGATGATGATGCGGCTTGACAGGGCGCGTTGTAGTTGGCTTTTCTCCAACTGCTCCTGCCCGATGTCGCGTTGCTGCAGCAGGGCGATGGTGGCGACGTCCGCGAGGGCCTGGGCGAGTGAGGCGTCCTGAGGACTCAGCGACTGCCGGCTGGTGTGGAAGAGGTTCAACGCCCCGACAGCGCGGTCACGGAGACGGAGCGGGAAGACGTGGCTGGTCTGGAAGCCGCTCTTGCGCGCCCGGTCGGCGAAGGCGGGCCAGTCACCGTTGGCCACGGGATCGTTCAGGTCGATGTTGGAACGTGCGTCACGCGTGCGGTAGCAGTCCAGGCAGGGGCCTTGGTCGTGCTGGATGGCGAAGAGCTCCAGCAGGTGGGTGTTCTCGTCGGACGCGGCGACCGTCTGCAGAAGCCCCTTCTCATTGGCGAGGAGGATGCCTGCTGCGGAGACGTCGAGCAGGCTGACGCAGTGGGCGCACAGCTCCTCGAGGAACTCGATGAGGTCGAAGTCATCGATCAGGGAATCCGCGACCTGCACGAAGACACTGGATACTTGCTGCTCGCGGGACATGGGTGTCATCCCCTCGTCTCCTTGGGTGATTCGGGTTCGGGACTGTCGTCGTCCAGTCTCAGACGCCGGGAGACGACGTCCTCAGCGGCATGGATGATGGACCGGTCGTGGCTGTAGGCGTAGGCGCGCAGCCGGAGCAGCGCCTTACCGAGCGGGAGTTCGAGCTGGACGCTGAGCATGCCGGTGGCCTGATGGACGACGGCACGGTGCAGTTCGCCATCCGGCTGCTCGTCCACCCATGCGTCGAGCCGGGTGCCCGCCCCGCCGAGGAACTGCAGGGTCAGCGCCGCGGCGAGGCCGACGGCGTCGTCCATTTCCTGGCCGCTCATGTGACCCGGGGAGGCGCGGAGCGCAGTGAGAACGCCGACCGTGATGCCGCCGAGGGCCAGCGGGAGGCAGAACACGGCCTGGACCGGCAGATGAGCCATCGCCGGGATGAGGGCGGGCCACCTCTCCACGCTCGCACCGGTCACGTCATGCTCCAGCGCCGCGTGGCCGGTACGCAAGGCGTCCGGCCCAGGGCCTTCACCCAGAGTGAACTGGAGGTCCTCGAAGGATGCGCCGGTTTCGTCGGAGGACCAGAGCTGTTCGGTGATCTGGCCTTCGACGGCCAGGGACACCACGAGGTGATCCATCCCGAGGACCGACACACAGCCCTCGTGGAGACCTGCTCCGGCATCCCTGTGCAGGGCCCGCAGGATCTCGGTCATCTCGGGGCTGAGCACCGGCCGCCACCTTTCGTTTCCCAGCGTACCGGCTGAGCAGGAGGCCGACCCTCGTCGTGCCGCTTCCTCGTGGTCCAGCTGCCGGGAAGAGCGGCTGCGGCACCGGTCAGGCCGAGCAGCATGACGCTTCCTTCCGGCAGGGCATGGCGGTCAGGGGCCGGCCGGGCTGAGCGACTCGGCGTGAAGCCTGCGGCCCGGGACCCGTGGCAGCGCCGTGGCATTCGAGGTGCCACGGCGCTGCCGTGTGCTTCGCTGCCCGCCGCGGCCCCCCAAGGCCACAGCGGGCAACTCGCCTATTGGTCGGTGAGCATGCCGTCGCGGAGCTGTGTGAGGACGCGTGTGAGCAGGCGCGAGACGTGCATCTGCGAGATCCCGAGCTCGGCACCGATCTGCGACTGAGTCATTTCCTGGCCGAAGCGGAGCTGGACGATACGGCGCTCGCGCGCGTGCAGGCCGGCCAGCAGGGGCGCGAGGGCCAGGAAGTCCTCGACAAGCGACAGTGCGGGATCGCAGCGGCCGAGGATGTCCGCGTAGGAGTGGCTGCGGTCACTGACGTGTCGGGCACCCGGGTTGTCGGTGGGGGCGTCGAGAGATCCGGCGGCGTAGCCGTTGGCGGCTGTGAGCCCCTCGATGATCTCTTCCTCGCTCAGCTCAAGCTGTGCGGCGAGCTCCTTCACCGTGGGCAGGCGTTCGAGAGCGCCGGCGAGCTCCTCCCTGGCCTGCGCCAGACTGACCCGCAGTTCTTGGAGCCGTCGGGGCACGTGGACGGCCCACGAGGTGTTGCGGAAGTACCGCTTGATCTCCCCGAGAATGCTGGGGACGGCGAAGCTGGTGAATTCGACCTGGCGCGAGAGGTCGAACCGGTCGATCGCTTTTATCAGCCCTATCGTTCCGACCTGGATGATGTCCTCTAGGTCGCCGCCGCCCCTGCCGCGGAAGCGGCTCGCGACGAAGCGCACCAGGGTGACGTTCATCTCGATCAGGGTGTTGCGGACGTACTGGTACTCGGGCGACCCCTCGTCCAGCACCTGCAACTGGGCGAAGAACAGCCTGGACAGCGCACGCGCGTCTCTCGGCGCCACCTTCTGAGCGTCCTCGACCCAGGGCAGTTCGTCGGTGAAGTGGATTACTTGCGGAGGCAGTTGAGCGGGTTTCGTCGGCAGGGACCCTTCCATGGACTTCATCGGATCCGTCATGTCGTTTCCTTCGCGCTGAGTTTCGCGGTTGCCCTGCTTCAAACTCTCCGGTCGGCGGGCACGTCGCCGGCGGCTCGACGAAGAACGGAGCGCAGGTGCACGGCTGTCGAGGGAGCTGACACCCCGACGAGTGCGGCCGCCTGCCCGTAGGTGTGGCAGCCGAAGAGGACCAGCCCCAGCAGTGCCTGATCCTGATCGCCGGACGGCCCGTCGGAGTACGGCTCGGAGCGCAGCGCCGGATCCGGCTGCGAGGGCTGTGCGCAAGGATCCGCGGCGTACCTGCGCCACAGGTCTGCTGCGAGGCTCTGACGCTTCGTGTCCGGCATCGGGTCGGAGGCTGTCGCGCAGGCCTGCGTCACGGTCGCGACCACCGCCTCGACGGCTCGGTCGACATCCCGGCAGAGCAGCAGCGCCAGGGAGAACAGCGCATCACCATGATGGTCGTAGACAGCCAGCGCCGTACTCGCACGCACCCGCCCGACATCCGGCAAACTGGTCCGTGCACCTGTCAGGGCAGCACTCCGGGGAACGTGATCAGGCGTGTTGTGCGCCACGATGTTCACCTGTTTCGGCCGTACGGTCAGGGACCGCCGGGGGCAGGGGCGCGTTCCGCAGCGTAGACCCTGGACGCGCCGGACGGCTACCTCCGCACATCGGCCGCGGTCAGGAGTGATCTCCGGGTACCGGGCCGGGGTCCGAAAAACGATGCGGATCAGGCACCTGACCTCGCTCTGTCCGGCCGGGCCTGTCAGGAACTCCCCGCCGGGGCGCGCGGGTGGCTGCGCACAATTCCGCGCCGTCCGCGCGTCGCACGCATCCGCGGGGTCGTCCTCTGCGGAAGTATCACCCTCAGGCGAGCGGCGGCTCTCCGGGACCGCCGGACAGCTGTACCGACACCTGCACGGCAGAAAGGTGCCCCGTGCCTCAGCCGGACGTCGTCATCGTGGGCGCAGGGGCTGCTGGGCTGACCCTGGCCCACGAGCTGTGCGCACCGACGGATGGCATCCCCGTGTCGGTCGTCCTCGTCGAAGCTCCGCCGGGGCCATCGAGCCCGCCGCCTCGCACGTGGTGCTTCTGGGAGCCCGCCGGCGGTGCGTACGACGACGTGCTGTCCGCGTCCTGGGAGCGGTTGCGGGTCACGGGCCCTGACGGTGTGGAGACCGTGATGCGCCCCGATCCGTTCTGCTACAAGATGCTCCGCTCGGACGTCTTCGAGTCGCTGGTCCAGCGGCGGCTGTCGAGGGCTCCGGGCTTTCGCCGGGTGGAGGCGACGGTGACCGGGGTCGGGGACGCACCCGGGGGCGGCGGCCGGGTCGTCGCCCGCGACGCCCGGGGCGAGCGGGCCCTGCTGCACGGGAGGTACGTCTTCGATTCGCGGCCGCCCTCCCGGCTGCCGGCGGCGCGCACCACACTGCTGCAGCACTTCACGGGCTGGTTCGTCGAGACCGACCGGCCGGTGTTCGACCCCGCTACGGCGGATCTGATGGACTTCCGCACTCCGCAGCCACCGCACGGCCTGTCGTTCGGCTACGTGCTCCCGCTGGGTCCGCGCAAGGCCCTGGTCGAGTACACGGAGTTCTCCCGGACCGTCCTGAAGGCGGAGGGCTACGAGCGGGCCCTGCGTCATTACACCGGGGCGGTGTGGGGCATCGGGGCCCATCGGGTGACGGCCGTGGAGCGGGGCGTCATTCCGATGACCGACGGTCGCTTCCCGGTGCGGGCCGGCCGGTCGGTGTTCCGCATCGGAACGGCGGGAGGGGCGACCCGTCCGTCCACCGGCTACACATTCGCCGCCGTCCAGCGCCAGAGCCGGGCCATCGCCGCGCAGGTACGCGGCGGCGGCCGGCTACGGGTGGCACCGGCCTACGGTGCGTGGCAGCGCGTCATGGACGCCGTGATGCTGCGGGCGCTGGACAGCGGCCGGGTCGACGGCGCGGAGTTCTTCTCCGGCCTCTTCCGCACGGTCCCGGGGGAGCGCCTGCTGCGTTTCCTGGACGGCACTTCACGCAGGTACGAGGACGTCCTCGTCGGACTGTGCACACCGACTTTCCCGATGCTTCGCACGGTCGCCGAACTCCCCTTCAGGCCGAGGCGGCAGGCGCCCGCGGGAGAACTTCCTCCTCGCCTCCACACCTCCCCTCCCCCGACGGCTCCTGATCAGGAAACGAGCGATTCATGACCCTGCTGCGCGACGACGACCTGTCCGCCGCGTTCGACCACGGCTCCCTCGCCTACGACCGGCTCACCGCGGTCAATCCCGGCTACCGTCGCGACCTGAGGCGCTCGGCGCGCAGACTCGGACTTGCGGACGGCGGCCGGGGCCTGCGTCTGCTGGATCTCGGCTGCGGAACGGGGGCGTCCACCACCGCGCTCCTGGCAGCGGCACCGGATGCGGAGATCGTCGCCGTGGACGCGTCCGCGGGCATGCTGGAGCGTGCCACGGCCAAGCGCTGGCCGTCGAGCGTCACCTTCGTGCACGCACCGGTGGAGGCCATGGATCCGTCGCAGGTCCACGGCCGCTTCGACGCCGCGTTCGCTGCGTACCTCTTCCGCAATGTCAGCGATCCGGATCAGGTTCTCGGCGTGGTCCGTGAGCTGCTGGTCCCGGCCGGGCGGCTGGCCGTCCACGAATACACGCTCGGCTCCCGCCGTGTGCACCGGGCGGTGTGGTCGGCGGTCTGCGGCGCGGTGGTGGAACCGGCCGGGCGGCTCACCGGTGACGCGGTCCTCTACCGTCACCTGCGCCGCAGCGTGCTGGAGTTCGACACGGCCGCCGATTTCGCCGACCGGGTGCGGCGCGGTGGGTTCGGGCACGTGCGGGTCCTGCCGCTGCCCGGCTGGCAGACGGGTATCACCCACACGTTCGTCGCTCAGGCACCGGGCGCCGTGCGGGGGCAGGCGTGAGGTACGCGGGATCCGGCACCGACGGCTACCGTCGGGGCCGGGACCGAAGGGCCGCAGTGCTCCACGGACCCGGCGGCCGTGACCACTTCACCGGGGACGCGCCCTCGGTGGCCGTGATCGGCGGTGGCATCGCCGGACTCTCCGCGGCCACGGTGCTGGCCGAACGCGGTGCGCAGGTGACGCTGTACGAGCGTGAGCCGGGCCTCGGCGGGCGGCTTACGGGCTGGCCCACCGAGCTCGCCGACGGCACCACGGTCACCATGAGCCGTGGCTTTCACGCCTTCTTCCGTCAGTACTACAATCTGCGCGGCTTGTTGCGCCGGGTCGACCCAGGACTGCGCATGCTGACCGGGCTTCCCGACTATCCGCTGCGGCACAGCTCCGGTCTGCACGACAGCTTCGCCCGGGTGCCGCGCACTCCTCCCTTCAGCGTCATGGGTTTCGTGGCGCTCAGTCCCACCTTCGGCTGGCGTGACATGCTCCGGATGAGGCCGCGGGCCGCGCTGCCGCTCCTGGACGTGCGTGTGCCCGGCCTGTACGAGCAACTGGACGGGGTGAGTGCGCATGACTTCCTTCTGCGCATCCGGTTCCCGGAGGCCGCCCACCATCTGGCCTTCGAGGTGTTCTCGCGAAGCTTCTTCGCCGATCCGCGAGAACTGTCGGCTGCGGAACTGGTGCTGATGTTTCACATCTACTTCCTTGGCTCCAGTGAGGGACTCCTCTTCGACGTGCCGGACGAGCCGTTCCCGCAAGCACTGTGGGACCCGTTGCAGAGCTATCTGGAGGGCCACGGCGCGCAGGTGCGCACGGGATTCTCGGTGGAGAGCGTGACACCCGTAGCGGGCGGTGGGCACGAAGTCACCGCCGGCGGCCGGCCGAGGCGCCATGACGCACTGGTCCTGGCCCTGGACACCGAAGGGCTCCGGAATGTCGTCGCAGCCTCGCCAGGACTGGGCGACACAGCATGGCGCGCGAAGGTGGACGGCCTCAGGACCACGCCGCCTTTCCTCGTGACGCGCCTTTGGCTGGACCGACCTGTGGCGCGCGACCGTCCCGGTTTCCTCGGCACCAGCGGCTACCCCCCGCTGGACAACGTCAGTGTGCTGGACCGCTGGGAGGGCGAGGCAGCCCGTTGGGCGCGCCGTCACCGGGGGTCGGTGCTCGAACTGCACGCCTACGCAGTCGCGCCGGACGCGGACCGCACCGCAGTGCAGGCGGCGGCAGTCGAGAAGCTTCATCGGGTCTATCCGGAGACGCGAAGCGCCCGGATCGTGGACGTACGTCACGAGTGGCGCGCGGACTGCCCCCTTTTCCCGGTCGGCGGTTACCGGAACCGGCCCACGGTCCGCACGCCCGATCCCACCGTGACGGTGGCGGGGGACCTGGTCCGCACCGAGCTTCCGGTGGCACTGATGGAAAGGGCCACGACGAGCGGATTCCTCGCGGCCAACGCGCTGTTGGAGAGGTGGGGGGTGCGCGGTCAGACGCTGTGGACGGTGCCGCCCGCCGGGCGCTCGGCGGTGCTGCGTGGGCTGGCCGCGCTGGGCACACGCTGAGGAGCACGACAGCGAATCCGGGTCCGTCGGCCCTGAGCCGGGCGGAAACCGGTTCAGCCCGGGAAACGGCCGCTGCTGCGCAGTTCCCAGCGCCGCTCCGCGTACGCGAGATCGTCCCGCCACAGCCGGCCCGCGGAGGCCCTCATGAGGGGGCGCAGCAGCGGGGCGGCCGCGCGGGCGACGGCGAAACCGCGGCGGTCGGAGACGGCCAGGAGCGCCTCCGTCACCGCGGTCCGGGGCCTGCCCGTGCGGTCCTGTCCCAGCGGCGTCGCATGGGACTCGACCACGGACCCCTGGCCCTCGCCCTCCGTGATGTGCATGACGACGGTACGTGGTTCCGGCGCGGTGAAGAGCGCACGTACCGGAACCACCAGGCGGCCCGCGAGCCTGAAGGACACGTCGACGGCGAATCCGTCCTGCTTCCCGTCTCCCTCACCGTAGGGCGTGCCGGTCACCGTCAGGTCGACGAACGAGTACGGGTGGAACCACGCGCCGTGCCACGGGTCAAGCCGATTCGCCACCACGTCCTCCGGCTCGCATACGCCGACGCCCTCGTAAACGGAGTCGACGGCGTCCCGCACTCGGGGGCGTGGCGGGACGACCGGCCGCTCCAGCGGTGTCTCGCCGCCGACGTGGTCGAGACGCACCCAGGCAAGGACCCCGTCGTCGAAGGCCGGGTAAGGCTCCCACCCGGCGAACGGCTCACCGTTCAAGGCCAGTCCGTGCCAATGGCAGACCAGGGTGCCGCACCGGACGGGGCTGACGCGCAAGGGTGCACCGAGGTGCGGACACGCGCCCGGACCTGCACGCAATCGGCCCGAGGCATCGCGCCAGGCCACCACTTCGCTGCCTGCGACGGTACGTCCGAGTGACCGCTCCGACGTGACGGCACGGGACGCCCCCAGGACGTACCAATTGCCGGACGGGCGTCCCAGCGCGCGTTTCAGGGCGTCGGCGATGAGGCTGGGCTTGGCGTCGCGCCACGTCGGCGGTTGCCTCTCCCACGGGACAGGAGCGCGGCGCAGCCGCAGGGGGATCCGGTCCCGTCCGGTTCGGCCGTCGCCGGTCATGCCACCTCCTCGCGAACCGGTGGGGCCAGAGCGCCAGGCGCCGACGCAGGGGTCGTGGCGGCGCCGTCCGGGGGGTTGCGGACGCTTCCCGTTCCGGCGCGGGGGGCCAGGGCTCTGGCGGCCAGGGCTCGTACCAGTCCGTCGAGGGCGACGGCCGCCCGGCGCACGCGAGGGACCACCGCCCGCCGGTGCAGGACGGCGTAGCCGTCTTCCTCGATCGCGTCGAGGATGCCGCTGTAGAGGACAAATGCCGTGCGGATGCAGGGCCGGGAGACGGGTGCGAGCAGGGCAAGGCCGGGCAGCGCGTCGCGGTAGACACCGCGGTTGTGGGCGGCTGCTGCGCAGAGCACGCGGGTGATGCGGACATCGCGCCGTCCGGTCGCCCTGCTCCACTCGAGGTAGTCCCGGTCCACTCCATGCGCGGCAAGCAGATCGGCCGGCAGGTAGAGCCGGCCTCGGTCGAGGTCCTCCCCCACGTCCCGCAGGAAGTTGGAGAGCTGGAAGGCGATGCCGAGGGCGGCCGCGTACGGTGCCGCCTCCTCCAGGGGACCGACGGTCCCCAGCACGGGCAGCATCTGCAGGCCGATCACGGCGGCCGATCCGTACATGTAGCGGCCCAGTTCCTCGTAGGAGGCGTATCCGGTCACCGTCAGGTCGCTGCGCATGGAAGCCATGAAGGAGGCGAAGAACCGGTGGTCGATGCCGTAGACCGCGCCTGTGTGGGCAAGCGCGCGGATGACCGGCTCCGCGGAGGTTCCCCGGCGCAGCCCCTCGTCGAGGCGTTCCTGAAGACCCCGCAGCGCGCGGGTGCGTTCTTCAGCAGTGGCACCGCTGGCGAGATCGTCCACGATGTCATCTGCCCACCGGGCGAAACCGTACAGGGCATGGACAGCCGGGCGCCGTTCGACCGGGAGCAGCCGGGTCGCGAGGAAGTACGTCTTGCCGTGCCGCGCGTTGAGCCGACGGCACGTCCTGTATGCGGCGCGCAGGGCGGGCTCTTGGATGCCTGCCGCGTCGAGTTCACGGGCGCTCATACAAGGCTGCCTTTCGATACGGTGCGCGGAAAGCGGCGTCTGACGCGTGGGCCGGTGATTCTCTGTGCGGCCAGTTTTCCCGAGATGAGTACGGTCGGCACGCCGACGCCCGGGGTGGTGCCGCAGCCGGCGAGCACGGCGTTGTCCGTGCCGTGCACGAGGTTGCGCGGGCGGAAGGGCCCGGTCTGGGAAAAGGTGTGGGCGACGGAGAAGGGTGTGCCGGCCGCGTGCCCCTGAGCGGTCCAGTCGGCAGGAGTGACCAGTCCCTCCTCCTCGATCGCGGAGCCGAGCCCGGCCATTCCGCGCTGTTCGAGCGTGGTGAGCAGGGCGTCGCGATAGCGCGGTGCCAGTTGCCGCCACTCACGGGTGGCGGGCCCGACCTCGGTGTTCGGACAGGGCGCCAGAATGTAGTGGAGGTGCTTGCCGGTCGGTGCGAGGTCCGGGTCTGTGGCGGTGGGACGGGTGATGAGCAGGGACGGATCCGACATCAGTGATCCGTGAGTGAGTTCGCGGAAGGTCTCTTTCCAGGCCGCGCCGAAGGAGATGGTGTGGTGGGCGAGGCCGGGCCAGGTGCGGTCGGTGCCCGCGTGCAGGATCACCGCGGACGGCGAGTGGCGCAGCGCAAGCGGTCGGCGTGGGCTGCGGCCGAGGAGTCGGTAGCTGACCGGCAGGTCCGGGGTCAGGACGACCGCGTCGCAGGGGATGCGCTGCTGATCGGTGACGACGGCGGTGATGTGTTCTCCGGAACGCTCCAAACGGGTGACGGTGTGTCCGTAGCGGAATTCGGCGCCTGCCTCGGTGGCCGAGTCCGCCATCGCCTTCGGCAGGGCGTGCATGCCTCCCCGCGGGAAGTAGACCCCCGCGATGGTGTCCATGTAGGCGATGACTGCGTAGGCGGCGAGCGCGCGGGCCGGGGGTACACCGGCATACAGGGCCTGGAAGGTGAAGACGCGGCGCAGCCGCTCGTCCTTGATGAAGTGTCCGACGCGCGCGTCGAGTCGTCCGAAGCCTCCGAGGGCGGCGAGCCGGGCCAGGTCGGGGTGCAGGAGCCGGAGCGGGGAATCGAAGTTCGTATCGATGAACCGGCGCATCTGTACGGCGTAGAGGTGCGTCAGCCAGGCCCGAAGTCTGCGGTAGCCGACCGCTTCCCTTGCGCCCGCGAACCGCTCGACCGCCGCTTCCATCGCCGCCGCCTCGGTATGGACGTCCAATTGCGTCCCATCGGCGAACCGCGCCCGGTAGGCGGGGTGCAGAGGCATCAGCTCCAACCGGCCGGACAGGCTGTGGCCGACGGCGGCGAAGGCCTCCTCGACCAGATCGGGCATGGTCAGGACGGTCGGCCCGGTGTCCATCCGGTAGCCGCCCCGCTCCAGCAGCCCGGCCCTCCCGCCGGGCCGGGGATCTCGTTCCACCACCGTGACGCGGCGCCCCGCGCCGAGCAGGTGCAGGGTGGCGGACAGGCCGGCCAGGCCGGCGCCGACCACCACCACGTGGTCAACGGATCCCTTCACGGTCATCACGCGGTGGTGCCTCCTTCAGCTGCGGCACTCTCGAAGGGTTCCGCGGACGCCGAGGGCATCGAGCACGCTCCGGCGACGTCACTCAGCAGCCCGAGCAGTCGGCGCCCGGCATACGGCTCGACGGCAGCCTCGGCCAGATGGCGGGCGGCATCCTGCATCAGCCGGTCAGCACGGTTCTCCACCTCGGCGCGCGCTCCGGTGTCCACGAGCACTTGGCGCACCTTCGCCAGGGCTTCGTCGGAGAGGTCGGTGCGACCCACTGCCGCATCGAGAAGGGCCCTGACGGTCCCGTGTCCCCCTGCGCCCGCTCGTGACCGGGCCACGGCCATCAGGTAGGTCGGCTTCCCCTCCCTGATGTCACCCCCCGACGGCTTACCGGTCACCGCCGGGTCGCCGAAGACTCCGAGGAGGTCATCACGGAGCTGGAAGGCGAGGCCTGCACAGCGGCCGGCCGAGGACAGCGCACGGGTAGTGTCCTGCGCAGCGCTCGCCAGCGCGGCTCCCAGCGTCAACGGACGTGCGACCGAGTACAGAGCGCTTTTCAGATACGCGGTTCGCAGGGCACGGGCTGCGGAGCGTGATCCGGTGATCTGACCGTGCAGGTCGAGATACTGCCCGGCCACCATTTCGGTTCTCATCGCTCGCCATACACTCCGTACCCGCTGCAGGGTGGCCGGGGCCATCGTCGTCTCCGCGACGGTGTCGTCGGCCCAGACAAGGGCGAGGTCTCCGACCAGCACGGCAGCGGACCTGCCGAACGATTCACTCAGCACCGAGCCGGAGACAGGGCCAGAATTCCTCGCGAAGTCGACGTGCACGGCGGGGTTACCTCGGCGCAGCGGTGAGCCGTCCATCACGTCGTCGTGGACCAACGCACAGGTCTGGATGAGTTCCAGGGCCACCCCGAGGCGCAGCGCCGCATCGACGTCCGCCGCTTGCGTGGCCGCCCCGCATGCACGCATGCCCCACCACAGAAACTGGGGGCGCACGCGTTTGCCACCGCCCACGGTGAAATCGGCGACCCGCTCGGCAACGTCCCGGGAGAAGACCGCGTCGATCGACTGCGCCTGGTCCATCCTTTCGCGCAGCACGGCCCGTGCCTTGTACAGGACGGCTCCGGGCACATCCTCGTCCACCGACCGGACACAGTCCCCCGGCTGCCCTGCAGGACTGCGGAGTCGCTCCGGGGGCCCTGCGGACAGCGCAGCCCCGATCGTGGTGACCTCTCCTGACGCTGACTCGGCACGAGGGAGCGACTGTTCCTCGGCCCGCTTGCGCAACATCGCAACCTCCTCCGATCGCGGTGTCCGGGGCATCCCCGACCCTCCTCTCCGTACCTGCGTGCCCTTCGGAGGCGCTGCTGCGCAACGTCGCAATGAGACGAAAGGCCGATTGGTCCGAGAAGATCACGGCGCGCGGCCGGTAAGCGCCTGACCGGGACGGCAACACGCCATCCATTGCGATCACTGGACCGTCCGGTTGACTGCCCGACCCGCTACCTGCTGCGGACCGCGCACCCGCGCCTGCGTCCGGACCGACCCTGCACCGCTCGGGGCTCCGCGGTTCGACGGGCACACGCTCTGAGCCTGATTCAGCCGGCTGACCTCGACACCGAGGGCAAGCCCGTACCACCGCATGTGGGCCGACGCCGGTCGGGAGACGTCCAGGACAAGGGCAGGTCGAGCCGGGGCTGGGCGAAGACCGCCGGTGCGACAGGGCCCGTGAAGGATGACGAGATGAAGGCGGCCGCCCCCGAGCGGACAGAGCGAGGCGCCACGGCCTCGCACTCCGGCCGGAAGCCGACTGAGCGGAGCGCGCAGCGCGGCTCCGAGAACACCCGAACCGGACCCGCGCACCACCGCGGGACAGGGTGCGCCGAGGACAAGTCCTGAGGTCACCCGCCGCTGGGAGGACAAGGTTCCGTAGCTCTGGTAGCCGACGCGGCCACGCCTGTACGCCAGCCCAGACACCCCAGGCTCGAAGCGGCCCGTACTGCCGGCAGCAGCTGGGCCGACATCACCCCCTGGGCGTCGCCAGCCGCCAGGCTGCGGAGCGGCGCTATCTGCGCGTTCGACCCGGCGCCCCAGGCTCCACCGGCGAACAACGCGTGGGTCCGTCGGTCGTCGAGTCCGGGACGACTTTCGTACAAGACTGCCGGTCGGCCACCCCTGCACCATTCCCGGCATGAGTCATTACGACGTTGAGCTCTCGCACGGGATGCACGTGGTCCAGGACGGCCCGAGGCAGGGGCCGCCGCTGTTGCTCATCCACGGATCGGGGGCTCCAGCCGCCTCCTGGGCACCGATGATCCCGGCGCTCGCCGGCCACCACCATGTCATCCGGGTCGATCTTCCCGGCTGCGGCCAGTCCCCGCCCGCGCCGTCGTACGACGTGTCAGCGCAGGCGCGCCGGGTGGCGGCGTTGCTCGACGACCTCGGGCTTCGGTATGTCACGGCGGTCGGGCACTCCAGTGGCGGCTATGCCGCCACCGCACTTGCGGAAGAGTGCCCCGACCTGGTGAGGTCGCTCGCGCTGGTCAGCACCGGACCGGGTCTCGACGCGCTTCTTCCGCAGCCGGCCATCCTTCGGGTCCTGTTGGGCCCACCGTTCGGCCCGAATCTCTGGTCGGTGCGTCCGGACGCGTCGATCCGCAGCGGGATCAGGGCAACGACCGCCCGTCCGGTGGCCGTCCCGGACGACCTGATCGCCGGGGTACGAGGCATCACGCGGCATCTCACCCAAGCGCGTCGCCCGGCTGGTGCGGTTCGATCACGCCGCCCACCTGCTCGCGGCGGGCCACCCCGCGGCCGGCGTCGCGGCCGAGAGCGGCTATGCCGACCAGCCCCACCTCCACCGCGAGGTCCGGGCGTTCGCCGGGCTCACGCCCGCCGCTGTGGCCGTCGTACCGTGGCTCGCGATCGACGACGTCGCGTGGCCGACTTCATCACCGGCACGGCGCCGTGCGTGCGACGAGGAGACGGAGGCTGTGGACCATTACCCGGTGCTCACAAATAGGCACCGCCAGGTGTGGCGTCTCCTGAGGCTGACTCCACACCTGCAGGCAACAACGGCAACCCCGGCCCATGTTGAGGTCGGCCGGAAGAGTGGAGACAGGATGTCACCGGAGCGACGGTCCCATGACCTCGCGGCGTACGAGGCCAGAGTGCGTAGCGGTCCATGCTTTGTGTGTGAGTTCGTGGCGGGTGCACCTGACTCCGCCCATGTCACGGTGTACGAGGACGAGGAGCACGTCGCCTTCCTCGACCGATACCCGACCGTGCCGGGCAAGGTCCTCGTTGCACCCAAGGCCCACATCGAGCACGCCGTGCGCGATCTGGACGAACTCGCCTACCTGCGGCTGATGTCGGTGGTCCGGAAGGTGGCAGTGGCGGTGGAAGCGGTGATGAAACCCGAGCGTACCTACCTCCTGTCCCTCGGTAGTCAGCAAGGGAATTCACATCTTCACTGGCATATCGCCGGCCTACCCGCGGGCACCCGTACCGGCAGCAGCAGTTCCACGCGTTGATGACCGAGAACGGCGTGCTGTCACTCACGGACGAGGAGGCTGCCGCGACAGGTGACCGCCTGCGCGCGGCACTGGCCGACAGCGGGGAAGTTGCCTGCTAGAGGGCGTCCCGTAACCCCTGGTGGATCAGCGCGCGGCATCGGATGCGGTACGGGACGGTGTGACACCGCCTCGCCATCGAGCAGGTGGGCGGCCTCGCGCGGATCGCGGCCACATCGCCGCGGGTGAGGAGGCCCGTGCCATGCACAGGCTGCCGCTGATGCTGATGATCGTCGACCATGAGGTGGGCATCATGCCGGCCTCGCGGCAGGCAGCACCGTCGACCGGACCGTCGTGGATGCGGTCCGGGTGAACTGAACCCCCCGCGCTCGACGCCCTCAAGGCCGCGCGCACGGCTGCTCCCCGAGGTAGCCCTCATGCCGCCGTAGTGCCGATGCGGGAGTCGCCGGCATGGCTGAGCGACGGAAGCCCCTGTCTGCAGGTGCTTCCGTCGCTCTGTCCGCCCGGCCTCGATCTGATGGTGATCCGGAGCGGCGTCGGCAGTGTCCGTCGGCTCAGCGGGCCGGAGGTGCCGTGTGGGTCATGCCTGCTGGGGGTGTCCGCCGTCGCCCTCGACCACGAGCCGGTCGGCGCCCGGCTCCTCAGCGCGCTCCACCATGGTCACGTCGACCTCCCCGTCACCTGTGGTGTCGAACTGGTAGAGATCGGCCTTCCCGTCACCCGTGGTGTCGGTCATCCATACGTCCGGCTTCCCGTCACCGTTCGTGTCGGCACTGAGCACCACGTGGTGCTCTTCACCCTGGGTCTCGATCAGCTCTCCGGCGCCTTCGGTTGTCTCCATGACAGCCGGTTGCCCCCGGGAACGGGCTCAAAACAGTGCCGTCCCGATCAGGCTCCGCCGACCGCGACGCCAGCTTCGCACCCCACGTCCACGGAGTCGTTTCCACGCAGATCGAGCAGCTCCTCATGCAGACGCCGGGCCACCCCATGTCCCCGCCACGGTCCGCGTACCGCGAGTTCCATGAGCCCGAAGGTGCGCTGCCCGTCCTCGCGCCGCATCTCATCGGACACGGGCTCGGTCAGTTCGTCCCACCACACCGTGTCGGGCCCGAGCGGGTGGCCGTACGCCATGCCGATCGGTTCACCCTTCGAGGCCTCGCACCGAGCCGGCCACAGGGTGAAAACGAACCACCAGTGGTGACTACGCCCCACTCGCCGGACCCCGCTCCCTGCCTAGCGTGAGCACATGCCGATGCAGCCCTGGTTCTCCGATGCCAAGTTGGGCATCTTCATCCACTACGGGATCTACGCCGTCGACGGCGTTCCCGAGTCCTGGTCCTTCTACACGGGCAAGGTCCCGCACATGCAGTACATGAAGCAGCTCGACGGTTTCACCGCCTCGAACTACGACCCGGCGGCGTGGGCCACGGTGTTCGCGAAGGCCGGTGCGAAGTACGCGGTGCTCACCGCCCGGCACCATGACGGGGTGGCGCTGTGGGACACCGGGCAGGGCGATCTGAACGTCGTGAAGCACACCCCGGCCGGGCGTGACCTGATAGCCGGCTACGCGGACGCGCTGCGGGAGCAGGGCCTCAAGGTGGGCCTGTACTACTCGCACTCGGACTGGAACCACCCCGACTACGCGAGCGTGGTGCACCCCGACGCGCCGAACGACGACGTGCGTACCAACCGCTATGTGACACCGAAGGACGGGGTCGAGGACCCCGAGGCCTGGGGGCGCTACCTCTCGTACCGCAACGCCCAGGTCGGCGAGCTAGTCGCGCGCTTCCGTCCCGACCTGCTGTGGTTCGACGGCGAATGGGAGCGCAGCGAGGACCAGTGGAAGATGCGGGAGCTGGCCGAGGAGATCCTCGCCGGCAACCCCGACACGGTCCTCAACGCACGCATGCTGAGCTACGGCGACTACGCCACCCCCGAACAGGGCGTACCGCTCCGGGCTCCCGACGGGCCGTGGGAGCTGTGCCTGACGGTCAACGACTCGTGGGGCTACCAGCACCAGGACGACAATCAGAAGTCGGTCGGCCAGCTGGTGCGCTACTTCGCGGAGACCATCGGCATGGGCGGCAATCTGCTGCTCGACGTGGGGCCGAAGGAGGACGGCACCATCCCGGCCGCCCAGATCGAGCGCCTCGAGGGTCTTGGTGGCTGGATCGACAAGCACTGCGGCGCCGTGTACGGAACGGTGGCCGGACTGCCCGCCGGCCACCACTACGGTCCGAGCACGCTGTCCGCCGACCGCCGCACCCTGTATCTGATCTGCTTCGACGCCCCGCGCGAAACCATCGGGCTGCGCGGCCTGCGGACGCCGGTCAAGCGAGTCAGCGTGGTCGGTTCGGGCACCGAGCTGCCCCACCAGGTCATCGGCGGCCTCGGCGAGGTGCCCGGAGTCACCTGGATCGACGCGCCGGTGGGCACCGACATCGACGCGTACGCGACCGTTCTCGCTGTGGAACTCGACGGTGAGCTCGACCTCTACCGGGGTACGGGCCGCGACTGAGGTCAGCTGCTGCCGCCGCGGATCGCGCGGGGGGACCCGCCCAGTTCGCGTCGGCATGCCTTGTTGAAGGCCTGCAGATCGCCGATGCCGACCAGTGCCGCCACGGCGGGGATCGACAGCGTCGACTCCCGGAGCAGATGCCGGGCCCGCTCCATCCTGCGCCGGCGGATGTAGGCCACCACCGTGCCACCGGTTTCGGCCCGGAACAGCCGGATGAGGTGGTTGTGCGAGATCCCGGCGGCCGCCGCCACCTCGGGCACGGTCAGCGGTCCCGCCAGATGCGCCTCGATGTGCGCGACGGCCGCGGCGGCCGCGGCGTGCACGCGCTCCCCCGTCCGGCCCGCGGGCGTAGCCAGGCCGGCGACCCGCCACAACGCGGCCCACACCTCGGCCGCCGCCCGGGCGGGGCTGCGCGGGGCTGCCGCGACGGCCTGCTGCAGCAGGTCGGAAAGGACCGGCGTCTCGGCGCCTGCGTCCTGCATCACCGGAACGGTCAACGGGTTGCCGGACTCCGGGAGCGCGAAGTGCACGTAGAGGTGCTCGGACCGTCCGCCGTAGCGGAACTCGACGGCCGCGCCGGGCCGCACGAGGCTCACCCGGCCGGGCCGGATCGTATGCACCACACCGTCGACGGTCAGCTCGGCGGCGTACCGGTACAGGTGCAGCTGCCACAGGTCCGGAAGCCGGAAGACGTCGCGCAGGCCGTTGGTCCCGTGCACTCCGACGCCCAGGTTCGCCACCCGGGGCGGCAGGTCCAGACGGAGCTGGACGTGGAGGCCGTTCGGCTCGGTCGTACTCACCATGAAAATCTACCAGTGCTGGAGAGGCCCCCTTCCCGGAGCGACGCACGTTGCGCTCCAGGCGCCGGAGGCCCGGAAGGAGCTGCGGTCGGCCTGGGTGAACCGTACGAGCGATGGGGGGCGTTCCACCTGCTCCCCGCCCCCTGACAAACATGCACCTGAGACACCGGGTTGAGTCCCGACTGACCCGCCGTGCGTCGTTCCTGCGGGTCAGCCAGTCGTAGCCGTAGTGACAGATAGGCACCTGCGGCGCGGCGTTGCGGTCCAGGCGCGAAGGCGGCGCCGCCGGTTTTACGCGTGAGTGGCCGTCTGCCCGGTCGCCGCCTGGGGGGCCTCCGCCGCGCAGACGGCGACCAGGACTCGCACCCACCACACCACACCGCCCCGGCCGAGGACGGCCCGCCCTGCCGGAGCGCCGGGGCACTTCCCGGTCCACCGAAGGCGGACGTGGGTAGGCGCTGCGGGCCGTGGTTGTGTCCCGGCCTCAGGGATTCGGTACCGGCGCGGCCGTGGAGGTGAGGTCGCCGATCGCGTCGTTCGCCCGCGAGCCGGCGGGCGGCGGGTGCGGTTTCCGGAAGGTGAACGCCTCGGGTCCTTCACCGTTTTCACGGATCAGGGCGATGCGGTCCATCGCCTCGTCAACGCTCGGGCGATGCCCGGCGGGTACCCACCACAGCGCGTGGTGGAAGTCGGCGAGCCGCTCGAACCATTCCCGGCGGCGAGCCAGCACCTTGAGGTGCTCACTGCGGTAGGTGTACTCCCGCAACACTTCGACCGATTCCCAGACCGAGCAGTTGATCAGGAACAGGTCGTCGTCGTTCTTGGGGCGCAGCCCCGTCGAGTCGGCTCCGCCGTCGTCGACCATGCGCCACACGAAGCCGGGAGCTCCATCGGCAGCGGCATTGATCTCCGGCAAATGCGCGACGAAGTCGGCAAGTTGGGGACTGTCGAGCGGGGCGAGGATTCGTCCGATATTGACCTGGGCCAGCTGGAAGTCGTTCACGGAGCCAAGCATGCCCGGGTGAACCTTCTAAAGTCAACGAATACTTTTTTAGATCTCCTCGGCAGTTCCGAGAGCGACACAGCACCCCTGCGGGAGCGGATCCATCGCCGCGCTCCACTCCTCGCCGCCCGGCAGCCCGGCGAGCAGACCCTCGATCCCGGCCAGGTTCATCCCGCACACCAGGGCAGGGAACTGGTCCGCCAGCGCATGGAACGGGCAGTTGTTGAGCCGCAGCGTCCCGCCGTCCCAGAACGGCTCGTAACCGCGCGCCCGCAACACCTCGACCGGATCGGCCTCGTCACCCGAAGCCCCACCCTCAGCCTCCCCCGCCACCCTCGCCGCTGCCTGGAGTTCCCCGTCCAGCCCGGCCCGCTCCACCACCTCTGCGAGCAGCCTGCTCGCCGTGTCGTACGAACGGGGCGGCACCGACACCGCGTGCTCACCCTCGGCCCGCCGGTACATCTTCGAGGGCCGCCCCGCCCCCGGACCGCTGCGCCCCGAGAGCCGCCGGAAGGACACCTCGAGCAGCCCTGCCTCGACCAGCTTGTCCAGGTGGAACGCAGCCAGCGAACGGGAGACCCCGGCAGCCTCAGCCGCCGCGTCCCGTCCCACCTCCCCCGGCGTCCCGGTCACGTGCCGATACAGTCCGCGCCGCACCGGGTCACCCAGTACGACCAACGCCTCAAGGGCGGAATCCTCGCTACTGCTCACGAGACAATTCTATAACTAACAGCGATTGATCCAGAGGAGCGGCAAGCGCATCCACCGGAGCAGGGCGGATGACACGCGGACGCGCCTCCTGTCCGTGATCCATGACTTCGACAACCTTGATCATCAGGGGCGCGCTTCACTGTTTCCGGCCGGGCCGTTCGGCCGCTGCCCCGTCTACCGTCTACCGGGTTGAGCCGCCCGCCACGTCGCCCCGGGAACGTGTCCACCCGGGCCGCTACGCCGCAGTGAACCGCTCGGCGGCCTCCCAGAGCTCGCCTTCGCGCTGCGGGTCGTAGGACTCCCGCGACGAGCGGTCCGCACGGCTACGGTCCACGTAGGAACCGGTCGGCGCGTGGGTCGCGCCGAGGACGACGTCGGCGAGGCAGCGGCCCGCGGCACTGCGGCTGGTAGCGAACGGGGTGAGGGTCATCACCGGCATGATGCGGCGCATCGCGAACCGGGAGAAGGGTCCTGCGTTGCGGGCGAGGCCGGTGCCGGGGACGAACCCCGGGTTGTAGGCGACGGCGTCGATCCCGGCCGGCAGTCGGCGCGCGTACTCGTGAACCAGGTGGATCACGGCCAGCTTGCTCGTCGAGTACGCGGTGCGCCCGCCGGCCGCGGTGTCCGGCTCGCGGAAGGCGCCTGTGCGGACAAGGACGCCCGGGGACTTCCAGGCCGGGCCGGGGACCATGCCCATGTTGTGCTTGAAGTCGCCGAAGTGGGTGTCGCTGGCGGTGATCACGATCCGGGCAGGAGCGGTGAAGCGGTCCTGGAGCAGTCGGACGAACAGGTGGTTGGCGAGCACGTTGACGGCGAAGGTCGCCTCGAACCCGTCGGGCCCCTCGGTCAGCGCGTTCGTGTACTGGGTGCCCGCATTGCCCACGAAGGCGCGCAGCGGCGGCAGGTCACCGCGGTCAAGGCGGTCACAGGTCTCGCCGGCGGCCGAGCGGACGTCGGCCAGGGATCCAAGGTCCGCCAGGACGTGCGAGACCGTGTGTCCGCCTGCGTCGAGCTCCGCAGCGAGCTGCGCGCCGGAGGAGCCACGGGCCACGACCAGGAGGTGCGCGTCCGGAGAGCGGCGCAGGATGTGTTCCGCGGCGACGCGGCCGATGCCGCGGCTCGCGCCCGTCATCACGATGGTGTGCTTCATGGATGGCTCCTCAACTGGTCAACCGATGGCGCCCGGCTCAGGCGCATCTCCACGTTCGCCGGTGGCGCGACCGTCAACCAGTGCCGTCCCCGTCACTAGGACCGGCAGTACCCAGGCTGATGCGGCGCCGAGCGGCGAGAATGTACCCATGGCTTCCTCCCGCTCCGATTTCGCCGCGCTCCTGCGCGCCTGGCGCGACCGGCTGTCCCCGGTCGACGCCGGCTTCACGACGACGGACGGCCGTCGCGCCCCGGGACTGCGCCGCGAGGAGCTGGCGCAGCTGGCCGGGCTCTCCGTCGACTACGTCCTGCGCCTGGAGCAGGGACGCGCGAAGAACCCTTCGGCCCAGGTCGTCGGCGCCCTCGCCCGTGCCCTTCAGCTCTCCCGCGCCGAGCGCGACCAGCTGTACCGAAGCGCCGGGCTCCTTCCGCCCCAGGACGGGACGATCAGCACCCATGTGCCCCCGGGCATCCAACGGCTCGCCGCCCGCCTGGGCGACGTACCGATCGGGGTGTTCACCGCCGACTGGACCCTGGTGCGGTGGAACACCATGTGGAGCGCCCTGCACGGCGACCCCGCCGCCCTGCCGACCGCGGAACGCAACCTCGCCCGTGCACTCTTCGGCAACGGCGCCGCACACGCCTCGATGCTTCCCGTGCGATCCGAGCGCGGACAGGACGCCTTCGCGGAGTCGATCGTCGCCGACCTCAAGGACGCCGTGTCCCGCTATCCCGCGGACGCCCAGCTCGATCGTCTCGTGCAGGAACTGCGAGATGTGTCCGATGCCTTCGCCCGTCACTGGGCCACACAGACGGCCGCCACCCAGCACACGACGGACCGCAAGACGATCCGCCATCCGGAGATCGGCGACATCCTGCTCGACTGCGACGTCCTCATCGTCCCCGGCGCGAACCTGCGCATGGTCACCTACACGGCGGCTACGGGAAGCAGCTTCGCGCCACAGGTGGCCGTACCGCGACCGCGCTCCCCTGACCGGCGGCTGCTGGGCGGGTCCGCCATGCCTTCTGGGCGCTCCTCAGCGCCGGCGCGATGGCCGCTATCGGTGACGGTCAGAGCACCCACTCGACCTGCTGAATCTCGAAGGATGCGAGAACACATCAGCCCTGGCTCTCCGGAGCTCGACCGAATCTTGATTGAACGGCGGGCAGAATAGCAATACACCCAGCCGCAGCCATAAGACCTGGTCCAAGACCTCTAATGCGGTGACATCTCAGCATCTTGCCCGCCACACCTCTCGCGCGGATGGCTCAGCCGAGGGTGTCGAGTCCGTTCAGCAGAAGGGCCACCTGAAGCCCCGTCGTGAGGTAACGCTCGAAGGTGCCATTGTTGAGTGCTCGAGGGGACCGCTTTTGCCGTATGAGGCTGATGGCAGCGGCAGGTTCGTAGCCCATCTCGATGAGGGTCTGCGCGATGACCAGCCCCGAGCGGTTGTAGCCGGAATGGCAGCGAACGAGCACGGTGCGGCTGTCCCGCAGGGCGTGTGCGGTGGTGTGGGCCAACAGGTGGACGGATTGAATCTCGTCCGCGGTGAGCGGGCCGTCCGGCAACTCGGTGATCAGGTGCTGGACTGCCGGATGCGGACCGTGGCCCGCACGGGTGAACAGGCTGATGACCAGGTCGAACTCACCGCCGGCGACCGCCGACCGGACTTCACCGGTGTGGTCGGTCCAGAAGTGTCCGCCCATCCATAGCCCTGGTCTGATCTCGCTCCAGGGCTCGTCGGGCCCGGCAGCGTCGCGGTCCTTCTGGCGTGTCTTCACTTCTCCCTTTCCCGAGGGATTCCCTTTCCCAAGGGAGAATGCGCTGCCCACACCAGGAAGAGCGAGGCTCCGGACGAGCATAGCTTCCTAGGGAATCTCAGCGTTGGCTTCACCCGCCATATACCGCTCCGCCGAGAGGACTTACGACCATCCCGTAACCAACGGTGGAGGCCCGCAGCGGGCTATCCCATAACCACTCGGGCCGCGTCGAGAAAGGCCATTCTGTTGTCCTCCAGGTAGTCGCGCACGCTCTCACCGTCGGGCAAGCCTTCCCAGACGACCCGGTTGAGGTCGAGGAAGTACTTGCGTGCCGCGTCGTACACGGGCAGCGGGAACTGGACGCGGATCAGCCGTTCCGCGACCCAGAGTCTGTGCATCGAGTCTCGGGTGGTGAGGAACCAAGGGGTCGTGTCGTCCCACTCCTGCGGCTGGCTGAAGGCTGCCCGCTCAGCCTCGGCCCCCAGCTCGACGAACCGCTCCAGCAGCGCAAGCCGCTCCGCACGCCGAGCCTCCGACAGTTCGGTCTGATGCCTCCGCTGCTCCGTCCGCTCAGCCGACCGCTGGGTCGAGAACTGGACGAGGAAGGACAGTGCGCCACCAAGCGCGACGCCGCCCAACGATATGAGTGACACCCAGACTTGACCAGACATGATGGCCATCGTTGCACGGTGTCGATCTCCTGAAGACTCCGCTGATGATCCTGCGGTGGCTTCCCCAACGCCCCTCATCTCCGACGTACTTCGGCGGATGCACCGGCGCGCCGCCATGGGCCGGGCCGGCCGATCACGAGGGCCACCGGGCGAGGCGTACAACCTTCGGCGAACTCCGGATGTCTTCTCGGTGAGTGCAGTACGTACGTCGCCCTCACCGCACTCACTACCCACCAGGGAGGCCGCACACGATTCCGGGCCCGGCCTGCAGTGGGCGTGGCGGCGCTGACCGGCGTTCCCGGGCATCTGCACCCGGTCTCTGCTTCGGCCTCTCGCTGGGAAACGGCCGTGCGGCCGGCCCCGCATCTCCGTCAACCACTCCCACGCACGATCCACCGCGGCTGAGCAGGACGGCGTAGGCAGCCCCGGAGACCAAGGAGGTTCTCCTGTGCGTCACATCAGAAGCGCGGCCCTCGCGGCCGCGGCACTACTCTCCCTCTGTGGCGGCGCCGCGTTCGCGGCCCCCGCTGCACAGGCCACCGTTCCCTTTCCGTCCATCGGCTGGCAGCAGCGCAACTGCGACTTCGACGGCAACGGTTTCGACGACGTGCTGATCGGCGCTCCCGGCGCCACGGTGAGCGGTGCCACGGGCGCCGGCTACGTCACCGTGCAGTACAGCTCGTCAAGCGGTCTCAGCACCACCAAGAAGAGCGTCCTTCACCAGAACACCTCGGGCGTCCCGGGCGGTGCCGAGTCCGGTGACGGCTTCGGGCAGTCGGTGGCCTCCGGAGACCTGGACGACGACGGCTACGACGACGTCATTGTCGGTATCCCCGGAGAGGACCTGGCCGGACTGTCCGACGCCGGCGGCGCCACCGTCTTCTGGGGCTCCGCGACCGGACTGCACGGTGCCGACAGCACCTGGCTGGAGAACTCCGACCAGCTGCGGGCCGGCGCGAACTTCGGCCGGGCGATCGAAGCGGCCCGGTACTTCGCCCCGGACCCGGCGGATCCGGACGCCAACCCGCGTGACTCGATCGCGGTCCTGGAGGACGACGCCCTGCTGTTCTTCACCACCCCGCCGGGCGGGACAGTGAAGGAGCCGCAGCAGCTGCAATTGTCGGACCGCACGGTGCGGGCGCGAGACCTCTCGCCGCGGGACACCGGCTTCGAGTTCCGCAGTCTCAGCCACGGCAACTACAACGAGGACTCCTGGGCCGACCTGGCCATCTCAGGCGTCACCAACGGCGACCAGCCGGGCGTCGGGTCGGTACACGTGCTGCACGGCGCGCCGGACGTCGACGGCCTCGGCGACGGCGGCACGTTCCCCGGCGGCCCGGCCATCGTCTCCGGTGACTGGGACGGCACCGGGCAGGACGACCTCGTCATCGGCGACACAGGCATGGGCTCGCCGCCGGGCGGCGGGATCACCCTCTACCTGGGCCGCGGCGACCTGTCCGGCCTGGAGCCGGAGCCGGTGCAGCACTGGACCCAGGACTCCGACGGCATCCCGGGCGTCGCGGAGGCGGGCGACCAGTGGGGCGCCGAGCTGTCGGCCGGGGACACCGACGGCGACGGCCACCCGGACCTCGCCATCGGCGCACCCGGCGAGGACATCGGCAGCGTGTCCGACGCGGGCGCGGTGTGGGTGCTGCGCGGCGATCCGACCGGCTTCACCCACGTGGGGGCGAAGAGCTTCGACCAGCAACTCGCCGACATCCCCGGCGTGGCAGAAACCTCGGACCGCTGGGGCGGTCAGGTCCGACTGATCGACGCCGACAAGAACGGCCTCTTCGGCCTGCTGGCGACGGCGCCGGGCGAGAACAGCAACGACGGTTTCGTGTGGGTCGTCCCCGCGTCCTCCTCCGGGCTGGTCGCCAAGGGCACCTGGACGTACGACGGGGCGCGCCTCGGGGCACCGGTCACCGACGCACGGTTCGGGGCGGCGGTCGACGAGTAGCGGAGGCCTCCAGGGATCTGGGAATTCATCGGGGATCATTGACTTCCTCCCCGGCCTAAAGGCCGGGGATTCCCGTCTGCTCCCACCGCGCGGGGGCGGTGGGCTGCTTCGGGTGGGTTGCTGCTTCGTCGCGCGATGCCGGTACGAGTACCGGGCTTACCTGCGCTCCACGGCCGTTTACGGTCTCCGCCTGTCCGGCGGCGACCTTGCGTCCTTCGGTCCTGATATTGAGTGCGGCGTTGATGTCGCGGTCGTGGACGGTCCCGCAGTTCCCGCAGATCCACTCACGGACGGCCAACGGCTTGGGTCCGTCCTTCACCCCGCAGGCGGAGCAGAGCTGCGAGGACGGGAAGAACCGGTCCACCTTCGCGAAGGTGGCGGTGCGCGCCGACTTCCAATGCGAGCTGGTCGAGTTCAACGGCGAGAACAGCCATGTCCACCTGCTCGTGAACTTCCCACCCAAGGTCGCCCTGTCCAAGCTGGTCAACTCCCTCAAGGGCGTATCCTCGCGCAGCAGTCGGACAGGGGCTGGAGCGAGCCCGTGGGGCGGCGAGCGAGGTTTCCTCCTCACCTACGCGCCTGACGGCGAATGCGCGGGCGAGTACGCCGTGTTGGTCGAGGAATCGTCCGCGGTCGTCGACTCATAGTCAGAAACGGGTCCTGGTGGCCTTGGTCCTGGCCCACTGGCGCCTGCGCCGGATTGGACGAATCTCGGAGGGAGTCCGGTGATGAGCAAGGTGTTCAGCGCTCTGTCCGTCTCGGTCGACGGCTACATCACCGGTCGCGACCCTGGTCCGGGCCGCGGGCTCGGCGACGGCGGCGGCCTCTTCGACTGGTACTTCGACGGTGACGTCCCCAGTCAGGTGTTCGACAGCTTCACGCTCTCCGAGCCCAGTGCCCGGTTCTTCGACGCCGTCGCCGGTCGTGTCGGTGCGAGCATCGTCGGCCGTAACACGTATGAGGACTCCGACCGTTTCGGCGACGACGGGGCCCCGCACCCGACGGCGCCGCTGTTCGTCCTCAGCCACCGGCCGGCGCCGCGGATCGCAGGGCGGCAGCGGCTGATCACGACCGGGCCGGCGGACGCCGTCGCGGCCGCCCGCGAAGCCGCCGGGGGCAAGGACATCGCCCTCATGGGAGGCGTCCTGGTGACCGAAGCCCTGCAGGCGGGACTCGTCGACGAGCTGATCCTGCACCAGGTGCCCGTACTGCTCGGCTCCGGCCGCCCCTACTTCCACGAGCTTCCCGAGCACATCCGGTTGAGCCTGCTGGAGGTCGTGCCCGCGCCCGGTGTGACCTACCTCCGCTATGAGGTGGTCCGCTGACCTCGTGCTCCGGCGGTCTGGGCGTGATCGGCGCCCTCGCCGCCCGTGTCGGGGCGGTACGTGGCATCGCCGGACTGCTGGGTGCTGCCGGGAGTGGAGAGTCGGCGGAGTGCCAGGAGGCCGCCGACACCGGGGACGGTGGCAACGGCCCTGACGGCGGCCCTGGCCGGCTGGAGGCGCCAGGTCGCGGCCACGACGAACAGATAGGCGCAGCCGTGCGTGGGTCCCAACAAGGAGGAGACGGCGTTCAGGTGCACGGTGGCCAGGTTCGTCAGCATGGCGACCAACGAGATGAGCTCCACCTGAGCCGCGATACGCAAAGGGCGAAGGTGCACGGTCAGGCTCCTGTGGTCGAACCGGGGCGGATGATCATCAGGACGGTGACCGTGGCCCACAGCAGGTTGAAGACGCCGGTGAGCATCGCGAGGCGGCCGGCATAGATGGAGCCGGCGGCGGAGCCGGTCGTCCCGGCCGCAGCCAGGGCGTCGTCCTGGGCGGGCAGGATGAGCAGCGCCAGATTGGCGGCGGCTGCGGCGGTCAGCAGGATCGAAGTGATCAGCCAGCCGTTTCCGAGGACTCCGAGACCGGCGGCAGTGGCGAACCCGAAGACGGGAACCGCGATGCCGATGGCCGCGTACACCCGGCAGATGCGGTGCAGTGTCCGCAGGGTCACCAGCGCGTCGCGGTCGGCGTGGTCCCCGTCGGTGCGGCGCAGCGCTCCGGGAAACATGCTCGCGGCGACGGTGACCGGCCCGATCGCCAGAACTGCGGCCAGGACGTGCAGGGAGAGAAACATCTTCGTCATGGTCAGTGCTCCGTACCCGCTCGGTCGGCACGGCGTCGACCGCTGACCTTGGATGCGGGGAGCCGTCCGGCCCTGGAAGTACCGGTCATGGTGTCGGCGGCGGCAGTCACTTCGAAGGCCAGGTTCAGTCGCAGGGGCTTGGTGACGGTCTGCTTCCAGGCGAGCCGGTCGCCGTCGAGGACGACATCTCTCAGTGGGACTTCTTCACCCGCCCCGTGGGCGAGGCCGATCAGGACACCGTCCTGGCGTAGGAGTTCGACGACGGCCTTGATCGTGCCGATGGGGGTGGCGATGGACAGGTCCCAGGTGCCTTCAACGGACATGCTGGCGCGGTTTCCTCACGGTGGTGCGGGCGGGCGGCGGGGCGCGGCACGGGCCGGATGTGCCGGCTGGGTGTGCGGGGGACGACGTGCGCTCAGACGCCCACGGGCACCGGGCCCTTCGGGCGCCAGACCGTGCCGCGGCGTTCGTGAGCGAACAACTCCTCGACGGCTTGGGCGATCCGGGGCCCCACCTCGCGCTCCAGCAGGTACAGGCTCAGGTCGAGGCCGGAGGTGACACCGGCGCCGGTGACGAGGTCGCCGTCATCGACGACGCGGGCGCTCACCGCGTGGACGCCGGTGGCATCGAGCATGTCCAGGCCCAGGTGGTGGGTGGTGGCATGGCGGCCCTCCAGCAGACCGGCCATGGCCAGCACGAGCGAGCCGCCGCACACACCGCCGACCGTCACCTGCGGGTTGTCCATCGCGGCCTTCAGCAGCCTGGGCAGCTCGGTGTTCAGGGTGCGGCCCAGCAGGACGGGGATGAACTCGTCCTGCTGCCACTCCCCCTCCCCCGCGTCATGGTCAGGGACCTCGCCGGGCGCGCCCACACGGCCGGACGCGCCGGGCACGAGAACCAGTCCCGCGCGACCGGGGTCCAGGGCGCCCGTGGCGCGCAGCACCAGGCCCCCCGTGCCACTGACCACCTCGCGCGGTCCTTCGGCAGAGACCAGTTCCACGGTCAATGCGCCGCCGGAGACGGTGCCGCCGGCGTACAGCACCTCGTAAGGGGCGATGACGTCGAGCGGGTCGACGCCGTCGAACAGGACGATCTGGGCGTGCATGCGCGGTTCCTTCGCGGTGGCGGGTCCGGTCTGCGCCGGGTTCGCTGTGACGCTAACCGGCTTCCGCCTCGTGCCCCAGTGGCATTAGTGACACCTTCCAACGGATTAGCGCCATGCCCGGAGAAAGAGCCTTTGACCTGGCTGAACAGGGAACATCAGGGGGATCTGGATGCCGATCGCGGATCGGCGGGCAGGTATCTTCGGGCCATGCACACCGTCGCGGTACTGGCACTGGACCGGGTGATCCCGTTCGACCTGTCCACTCCGATCGAGGTCTTCACCCGCACCCGCCTCCCGGACGGCCGCTCCGGCTACCAGCTCCGCGTGTGTGCGGAGAAGCCGGAGGTCGACGCGGGTGCGTTCACCCTGCGCGCGCCCTGGGGGCTGGAGGGCTCAAGGATGCCGACACGATCATCGTTCCCGGCACCGACGCGCCCCTGGCCCCACTCGCCCCCGCAGTCCGCGATGCGCTGCGGACGGCCGCCGAGTACGGCACGCGTATCGCTTCCATCTGCTCGGGCACTTTCCCCCTGGCCGCCACCGGGCTCCTCGACGGCCTGCGTGCCACCACCCACTGGATCGCGGCCGACCTGCTGGCTGCCACCTATCCGGACATCGAGGTCGACCCCGATGTCCTGTACGTCGACAACGGCCAAATCCTCACGTCGGCGGGCGCCGCCGCCGGCCTGGATCTGTGCCTGCACATGATCCGCCGCGACTACGGTTCGGCGGTCGCCGCGGACGCCGCCCGGCTGTCCGTCATGCCCCTGGAACGCGAGGGCGGGCAGGCGCAGTTCATCGTCCACGACTACGCACCCACCCCTCAGGGCGCCACGCTGGATCCGTTGCTCGACTGGCTGCAGGAAAACCTGGGTCGCGACCTCGCGCTCGTCGACATCGCCGCCCGGGCGGGAACCAGCACCCGGACCCTGATCCGGCGTTTCCGCGAACAGACCGGCACCACTCCGCTCCAGTGGCTCCATCGCGCGCGCATCCGCCAGGCCCAGCACCTCCTGGAGACCACGCGGCACTCCGTCGAACGCATCGGCACCCAGGTCGGCTTCGGCTCACCCACCGCCTTCCGCGACCGCTTCAAACGCACGACCGGTGTCAGCCCGCACACCTACCGGCGCACCTTCAGCTGACTGCCGCACCGCTCTCCCCCTCGCGGCGGGAACCGACAGCATTGACGGCATCAGGCCTCGCCTGCGGCTCCGAACGAGTGGACTCGCCGCAGCGGCGTTCGGACGGGGCACTCCGCCCGGATTCCGGATGGTGATGTTGCCGTCCGCTCCCCGACCTGGAAGAGGTGCCCGACATGCGACGCGCCCCCACCCGACGTCTGTTCGCCGCAGCGCTGCTCGTGGCGTCCGTGCTGGCCCCGATGGCTGTGGCTCCCGCGCCGGCTGTCCATGCCGCGGGCGTCGACCGGCACGACAGCGGCATCCGCCCGTCCGGCAGCCTCGACCCCGAGGTGAAGGCCCGCTTGGACAAGACCATCGAGGACGTCCGTAAGCAGGCCGGCATTCCCGGCGTCGTCGTCGGACTGTGGATGCCCGGGAAGGGGAGCTACGTACGCGCGACCGGCGTCGCCAACACCGCCACCCGCGAGCCGATGGCCGCCGACGTCAACTTCCGGATCGGCAGCGAGACCAAGACCTTCACGGTCACCGCTCTGCTCGAACTCGTCGATGCCCATCGGATCAGGCTGGACGACCCGATCTCCGCCTACGTCCCCGGCGTGCGCAACGGCAACCGGATCACACTCCGTCACCTCGCGGAGATGCGCAGCGGCCTGTTCCCGTACACCTCCGACGCGGACTTCACTCACGATCTGCTGAGCAATCCGCATCGCTACTTCACCCCGCGGCAACTGCTCGCGTACGGCATGAAGCACAAGAACACCTTTGCACCGGGCGCAGAGTTCGAGTACAGCAACTCCAACCTGATCCTGCTGGGGCTGGTGGTCGAGAAGGTCAGCGGCATGAGGCTCGACGAGTTCATCCGCAGTCGGGTCCTCCGCCCGTCCGGCCTGCGCCACACGCTGTTCCCGCTGGGTCCCCGGTTCCCCGAGCCGCACCCGCACGGCTACACCGACCAGACTCTGAGCGGCAAGGTCGAGGACGCCACGGACTGGAATCCCAGCTGGGGATGGGCCGCCGGTGCGATGATCTCGGATCTGCACGACCTGCGCCGCTGGGCCAAGAACGTCGCCACCGGACAACTGCTCAGCCCCAGGACTCAGGCACAGCGGCTCAGGACGCTGCCGACGGGGTTCCCCGGCACCGGCTACGGCCTGGGCATCTTCGAGACCGGCGGCTGGATCGGACACAACGGTTCCCTGCCGGGGTTCGAGACCGTGACCGTGTACCTGCCCTCGCAGAAGGCCACCATGGTCATCATGATCAATACGGACATCAGCCGCGGGGGCCAGGAGCCGTCCACCGTGCTCGCCAGGGCGGTCACCAAGGTGGTCACCCCGGACAACGTCTACGACGGCGGCGTCGCCCCGCGCTGAGGGCTGTCCCGCGATCCCTGGTGGAGCAACGCGTGGCGCCGGATGCGGTACATCGCAAGGCGCAGGGACGTCCGTGCGGTCCGGGCGGGTTCACTTGCTCGAGATGCTCCACGTAGCGTCGCCGGCCTCGGCGGCGTCGTTGAGGCCGGTCCACCCGGCGTCGTCGAGCTTGAAGGCGTCGAGGAGGTAGGCGGAGATCGCGTCGGCGACGAGGGCGACGCGGTCAGGGGCCTCGTCGGTGGTCTCGGCGACCATCTCGCCGGCGAGGCCGCCTAGGGTGTGCTCACCGTCGGCGATGGTGAGCAGGCTCTTCGGGGCAGGGCCGAGGTGGTAGGCGTCGGTGAACCACTCCGGCCCCCGGGTGGAGAGCTGGGACCGGTCCTTGCCGCCCGCGATGACCAGGGCCGGGGTGGTCATGGTGGAGAAGTCCGGCCTCATGAACGGCAGATGTTCGACGGCGAACGGGGTGAGGGTGTCACCGGTTCCGGCCGCGGCGATCAGTGCGCCGGCCGAGACCGCGGCGTGGGAGAAGTCTTCTCCGGGCGTGCCGTCGGCGTCGAGCACGCGCGCGCCGAGGAGCGTGCCGGCGGCCTGGGCGCCCCATGAGTGGCCGACGACCGCGATGCGCTCACGGTCGACGCGGGCCTCCAGGCCGCCGGCTTGGATGAGGATCTCGTCGAGGCCGTCGAGCACCGCGTGGAGGTCGGCGATCCGGACGCGCCAGATGGTGGCGAAGCGCGGGTCGTCCCACCCGAGACCGTTGCGGCGGGAGTCCAGGTGAGTGGGCTGCACGACGACGAACCCGGCTGCGGCCCACCGGTCGACGAGCGGTTCGTATCCGTCCAGGGACCATGCGTTGCCGTGGGAGAAGACGATGACGGGCAGGTTCTGGCCCGACAGCGGGGCAGTGACCTTCACCTGCAGGTCGACGCCGCGACCGGGCGCGGGAACGGTGACGGGCTTGACCGCGACGATCCGCCGGCCGAGGTGGTGGGAAGACATGGGGGACCTGCACTTTCTGCACGGGGCCGCTCTGCCATACTTTGGCGGAGCGTCGTTCCGCCAATTTAGCGGAACGTTGTTCCGCGAGCAAGAGGAGGGTCTCGTGCCAGAAGTGGTCGGAGTACGCCAAGCACAGGCGCAACGCACCCGCAGCGGCGTGCTGGCGGCCGCGGCGTCGATCTTCGTGGATCAGGGCGTCCAAGCCCCTATCCGCGACATCGCCGAACGCGCGGGCGTCGGCGTCGGCACGATCTACCGGAACTTCCCGACCCGGGCGGACCTCGTCACCGCCGTCTACCGGCACCAGATCGACACGTGCGCCGCCCTCGCACCCCAGCTCCTGGCGGAATCGGCCTCGCCGTTCACCGCGCTGTCCCGTTGGGTGGACGCGTTCGTGGAGTTCCTGGTGACCAAGCACGGCCTCGGGGCCGCACTGGGGTCCGGTGACGCAGGACTGGAGAACCTCCACAGTCTCATGCTCGACACCCTTGTCCCGGCCTGCGCCACGCTGCTCGACGCCTGCGACGCCGACGACGAACTCAGCCCCGGCATCACGGCCTACACGCTCATGCGCGCCATCGGAAACCTCTGCATCACGGGCACCGACTACGACCAGGCCGACGCCAAGCACATGGTCGCCACCCTCCTCACCGGATGCCGTCGCAAGGAATAGCGTCAGCCCCCGGCGGAGAACGCCGATCCGCGCCGGGACATGGGGCCGTGGTCGCGAGGACGCCGAGGCCTGCACACCCCTTACGAATTGCGGGGCTGTACAGCCTCGGGCACCTCCTCCTCGGCACTCGCCAGCCAGAAGAACAGCGGCGACAGTACGAGTTCGACGATGCCCAACACCACCTGGAACCAGTGCGGCCACCCGTGCACGGCGAGCGAGAGCACCCGGCCGAGCGCGCCGAGCAGAAAGACCGCGGCCAGCCACCGCACCGCGGTCGCGGGGATCGGCGACTGCCGGGCCGCCCAGAGCCAGGCAAGACCGTAACCGGCGAAGATCGCACCGAAGAACCGGCCCAGGCTGTCGACCGTCGGCCCGGCGGAGCTCGCGCCGGGGATTGCGGAGTTCCCGCCCAGTACGTGGAAGAGCCCGATCGCCACGCAGGCGTACCCCATCGCCAGTACGAGACCGCGCAGAACCTTGCGTTTCGACATGACCGACCACCACTCCACCCCTAGTAGACGTGCGTCAACTAGGGTAGGGCCAAGTAGTAGACGTGTGTCAAGTAACATGCGGAGGTGCCTCCTCGCCAGCGACTCAGCCCCGCCGAACGCCGCGCGCAGCTCCTCGCCGTTGCAGCGCAGCTCTTCGCCGCCGTCCCGTACGACGAGGTACTGATGGAGGACGTCGCCGCGCGCGCAGGGGTCTCCCGGGCGCTGCTCTACCGGCACTTCCCGGGCAAACGCGACCTGTTCGCCGCCCTTTACGGGCAGGTGGCCGAGCAACTGCTCGCCAAGACCCGGCTCGCGCCCGGAGACACCCTGGTCGAGCAGCTGACCGAGGGGCTGGACGCGCATATCCACTACTTCGCGGAGAATCGCAACACCGTTCTGGCGGCGAACCGGGTACTGACCGGCGACCGTCTGGTGCAGACGATCATCGCAGATGAGCTCGACGCCTTGCGTGAACGGCTGCTCGGCGTGCTCGCTCTCGCCGACGACGGGACCCGGGAGGCCGTGTCGGGCGTGCTGAAAAGCTGGTTGGTGTTCGTCCAGGCGCTCTGCGTGGACTGGCTCACGAACGAGACCTGCACCCGCGCCGAACTGCGCGATGTGTGCATCGGGGCGGTGCTGGGTGCCATCCGCCCCCTTCTTGACGAGGACCCGGCCCCGGACTGGCCACGCTGACATTCGAGCTCGGGTGACCGCCGGTCGTGACCGGCCACCCCGGCCCGGGACGCCTCACCGGGCCGGCGCCGCGGGGGCGGCAGTGGGGTCAGCGACGGCGAAGCATCAGGACGACAGCAACGACGACGATGATCAGTACAACGGTACCGAGGCCTATGTACACGGGAATCTCCTTGTGTCGTGGACGGGCGGCACCCCAGGTGCCGTGAGATCCCAATGCCCCCGTTGCGAAGATCTAACGAAAACCTCGAAGAACTTTGCGCCGGCATGGCCCGCACCGATCGGCAGTCCTGATGTCACGCCGTGTGGACAGCCCTTGGCCCGGGAGCGCTGGATGCACGAAGGAGCGCGACGCATCCGGCCGCTTCCCCTCGAAGGGAGTGAGACTCGAAGAGAGTGCGGCAGATCCGGCGCCGTCCTGGACCAATCCGGCTCCCGCTCCGCTCCGAATCAACGGGTGAGGGTGCGTGGAACCACCCCTCACCTCCCTGGCGGGGGCGTGTCTGACGCGCCCCCGCCAGCTTGTTCTCCCGGACCGTACGGCGGTCCTCTGCGGCCGAGGACCCGCGGGTGAGGGAGCCAGGTCGTGCGTGCCGGGTGGGACGGAATCCAACAGGGCTGCCACCAGCAGCCGGCATCGTCATGCCGACGCCCTCCCTTGTCGCTGTCGTTGATTCTCGACGCTGCCCTTCGCATGTCCACCGGCGCGTGTTTCCGGACGACCACCTTCCGCGACGCCGGGTCCGATGTTTGGGCAAGCGGCCCGCAAGGCGTTTCCACGTTCCGCTCCCGTAAAGGCTTCAGCGGCCTCGAATACGCGGGCGGCACAGGCATTCGTGACCGTTGGACGGGCACAAGTGACGTGCCGACAACTCGTCTGCACCGAAGCAGGATGAGAGGAATGCCGTGTCTCTTCCCCAACACTCGGGCACGCCCAGCGACTACAACCAGCCCCAACCGGGCAGCGGTGCGAGGCAGTCCAACGGACTCGCAGTCGCCGCGCTCGTCCTCGGAATCGTGGCCATTCTGCTTTTCTGGACGGTTTTTGGCGGGATCCTGCTCGGCCTGCTCGCAGTCGTCCTCGGAATCATCGGTGCGCGCCGGGCACGCGGAGGCAGGGCTCCGCACCGGACGATTTCGATCGTCGGTGCGGTGCTCGGAGCGCTCGGGCTGATCGGCTCGGTCGTGATCATTGCGATAGGGGCATCCATCCTCAACTCCGACGAGTTCAAGGACTTCAACGACTGCATCAAGCACGCCAGTTCGCAGAGCGAGAAGGACCAGTGTTCCCGGGACTTCAAGCAGGACACCGACAACTGATCCATTGAGGTCCGGCCTCCGGCCGGATCTCGGCCTCTTCGCGCAGCAGACTTCAGATCGACTCCGCTGCCGGGCGTGGCCGACCGGCGGCAGCGGACCGGATGCGTGGGCCGCCGACTACCGTGACGCACCGAGTGCCCGCCCCCCAACTGTCCGGTGGGGGCGGGCACTCGGTGCGTCACGTTCGCGCGGGGTCAGACTCGCGTCGAGTTCTTCACGTACGGCGACGCGGCTTCGGGCTCCGGATCGGTCGCGGGCCCGGTCGCCGGGCCACCCTCGCTGAGGCCGAACCGCCCGTGGATCCGCCGCAGGAAACCGGGCGCGTACCAGGCGGACCGGCCGAGCAGCCGCATCGCGGCGGGCACGAGGACACCGCGTACGGCGACGGCGTCGATGAGGATGGCGAGGCCGCTGCCCAGGCCGAACATCTGCATGAAGCTGAGCTTGGCCGTCCCGAACGCGAAGAAGCTCACCGCGAGGAGACAGGCCGCCGCGCTGACGATGCGCCCGGTGTGCCCGAGGCCGTTGGTCACGGCCGACTCGTTGTCCTCGCCCAGGTCGTGGAGTTCCTTGATGCGGCTGGTGACGAACACCTCGTAGTCCATGGAGAGGCCGAAGGCGATGCAGAACATCAGCACAGTCATGGACACATCCATCGGCTGCTCCGTGAAACCGAGCAGCGAGGAGAGGTTGCCGTCCTGGAAGATCCAGGTCATCACGCCGAGGGTGGCTCCCAGACTGATCACGTTGAGCACCAGCGCCCGCAGCGGCTGCACGATGCTGCCGGTGAACAGGAAGAGCAGGAGGAAGGTGGTCAGTGCCACCAGGACCACCGCGACCGGGAGCCGGCCACCGACGGAGTCCTTGGAGTCGACCAGTTCGGCGTCGGCTCCGCCCACCAGGGGGTGCGATCCGGTGGGTGGGGTGACGGCTCTCACCTGTGCGACCAGGCGCTGCGCCTGGTCCGACTTCGGCGCCAGAGTGCTCACCACGTTGATCCGCTGCGCGTCGGGGCGGCCGAGCGCGCGGTTGCCCGGGCCGGCTGCCGTGGACCTTTCGTCCGCGTAGGTTCCTGTACTGGTCTCGACGCGGACCACGCCCTTGAGGCCGGACAGTTGGACCGCGTACGACGCCAGTGGGGCCTCACGCACGGATTCGTCGATGACGATGTGGAGTGCCGCGTCGTCGTTGCCGTTGAAGTCCGCCTGCAGCACCGACGAGACCTGGCGACTCGCGGCGCCCTCCGGCAGCACCCGTTCGTCCGGTGTGCCGAAGGTGATGCCAAGGAGTGGGCTCGCCGCAACGAGCAGGACCGCCAGTACGGGCAGCGCGGTGAGCGCGGGGCGCCGCATGACCGTGCCCGCCAGGCGTCCCCACACGGGTGCCCGGCTGCCGGAGCGTCCCGGGTTCGCCCACGGCAGCCGCCCGCTGTTGACCCGGTGCCCCAGCACGACGAACAGGGCCGGCATGACGAACAGGGTGCTGAAGGCCGCGATGGCGACGACACCGACCCCGGCGTAGCCGAACGAGCGCAGGAAGTACTGCGGGAACACCAGCAGTGCCGCGAGTGCGGCCGCCACCGTCGCGGCGGAGAACGCCACCGTACGGCCCGCGGTGCTCATCGTCCGCCGGACGGCGTCGTCCACGCTCGCGCCGGTCGCGAGCTGTTCCCGGAACCGGCTGATCATCAGCAGGGCGTAGTCGATGCCGAGGCCGAGGCCCAGCGCCGTGGTGAGGTTGATCGCGAAGACGGAGACGTCGGTGACACTGCCGAGGACGTAGAGCTCCGCGAACGTACCCGCGATGGCGATGATTCCGATCACCAGGGGCAGCAGGGCCGCGACCAGACTGCCG
This sequence comes from Streptomyces sp. RKAG290, assembly GCF_023701695.1. Taxonomy (GTDB): domain Bacteria; phylum Actinomycetota; class Actinomycetes; order Streptomycetales; family Streptomycetaceae; genus Streptomyces. The sequence continues at coordinate 7,562,485 of NZ_JAJOZC010000001.1, read as the reverse complement.
AAGACGATCAGGAGCAGCACGAGGGTCAGCGGTATGGCGATGGCCTCGGCCAGGACGAGATCCTCGCCCGACTGCGTGCCCATCTCGCTGGTCACGGCGGCACCACCGCCTGCGCGGACCGTGAGTGCTCCCTCGTACGATCCGGTGTAGGTGTCCATGACGCTCTTGGCGTGCTTGTCCCGCTCGGTGTCGTCACCCTTCACATGGGCGAGCACCATGGCTTGGCTGCCGTCCTTCGAGCGGAGGGCGGGGCTGTCCGTGTCCCAGTACGAGATCACGTTGTCCAGGTTGCGCTCTCGCTCGAGGTCGGCCACCAGGGCCCGGCCGGACTTCTCCGCGGCCGGATCGTCGATGCTGCCCCGCCCGGCGCGGACCAGCAGTATCAGGTTCGTCTCCCCGCCGAACTTCTCGTCGATGACCTCCCCGGCACGGCTGGACTGGGAGGCCGGATCGTCGTAGCCGCCTCCTAGCAACTTGCCGAACGCACCGGCGCCCAAGGCGCCCATGAGGGCCACCGCCACGACGGCGACGACGAGTACCAGCCGGGGCCGACGAATCGTCAGTTCGGCTATGCGTTCAAACACGCATTTTCTCCTTTGGTGTCCATACGGCGAAAACGGCGCGAAACGGCCGGAGTTGATCACCAGGGGCCGGTGCCACGCACCGCGGAGTCTCTTCGCCCCGTCAGAAGGAGATGCGGATTCGCACTCTTCGTCGCCGCGAGCGACGTTAGTGAAGCGGCGGGTAATTTGGCAGTGTTAGATTTTCCTGGCAGCCTGCCGATTCCGGCGCTGTGCCACAGCGGCGACCGTCGTGCGGTGGCCGCTTACCGCAGAGGAACACGCATTGACCCAGCCCTCCCTGCGCCAGCGACGACGGGCCGCCGCCACCCAGGAGATCCTGGACGCCGCCGAGCGCCACATCACCGAACACGGACCCGCGGCCCTGTCCCTGCGAGCGGTCGCCCGGAGCCTCGGAATGACCGTGCAGGCGCTCTACCACTACTTCCCGAGCCGGGACACACTCGTCACGGCGCTGGTCACCAAGGCGTACGACGACCTGGCCGATGCCGTGCAGGATGCCGTGGACGCCCCGGCCCACGATGCGTCCCTGCCGCGCCTGGTGGTCGCGGCCGAGGGCTACCGCCGATGGGCCATCGCCCACCCCGAGCGCTTCCAGCTCCTCTACGGGACGCCGTTGCGCGACTACGCAGCCCCCGCCGACGGTCCTACCACCCAGGCGACACGGCGAATGAGCTCGATCTTCGAACGCGAGATGTTCGACGGGTTCACCACGGCGCAACTTGCCGCAGCCGACGCCCCCGCGCTGTCGCCCGCGCTCCGCGCCTACCTGGAACAGCTGCCGCATTACGGTCTGGGGAACCTCCCGCCCCCCGCGACCGCTCTGCTGATGAGCGCGTGGGGACATCTGCACGGCCTCGTCGTCCTGGAGGTGTTCGGCCACACCTCCTTCCTCGGTGACCACCAGGCCGAGCTCTTCCGCACGGCAATGCGGAACTTGCTCGAGGAGACCCAGCGCCGGCTCTCGCGCACGTGAGCACACAAACCGCTGTCGGCGTCGGAGAACGCACTGAACTCCGGCCGGGCGCAGGTGCAATGACCCAGTGGCGCAGCTCGGGACCGTCGGGCCGGGACCCACTGCCCCGCGCGTCGCTCGTGCCCAGCGAACCCGCCTGCACCGCTCCGATAAGATGATCGAACTGACGACCGGAGACTAATTACCCACCCTTCACCGGATACCCGTACATCCGGCATGAAGAGCGACCTATTCGAATAATCCCTAACAAATCGGCCAGACAATTGATACCTATCGTATCGCGGGTGTTTTCGCGAATAGACCACAGAGTTTCTTTCGCCACTTGGCGTCGGACGCGGACGATACTGTGGGCCGCGGCGGGTGTGGTGACCCTCGGATTCCTCATCGCGCTGGAGATGGCCGCGCGCCACTACGGCCTGCCGGGGCCGATCGTCGCCCAGGCGCAAGAGGTGGTATTCGCACCCCAGTCGGGCTTCCTGCTGTACGCCAGCATGGCCCTGACGATGGTGGTGCTCACCTGGCGGCAACGGCTCATCGCGGCCGGTACGGCGATTGCCATCGACGCCGTTATTCTCCTGGTGCGATGGGTCGCCGACGCCCCGGTGACCGAAGGCCACCCATTCGGTAATGGCGCGTTGTGGGTAATTCTGGGTTGTGCGGTCATCGCTGTCACCCGTCGCACAGGCCGGGAACGCGTTCTGCTGCTGAAGGGTGTCGGGCTGGGCCTGCTACTGGTGGCCGGCCGCAAGACCGGTGACACCTGGCTGCTCATCACGTCGAAGACGCGCCCGATCGTTCTCGACCAGTACGTGGCGACCGCCGATCACGCACTGGGCAACCCGTCGTGGCTGGTCGGCCGGATCGTCACGGCCACAGGCCCTGTCGGGGCCCACATCCTTGACTCCGTCTACACCCTGCTTCCGGTGGCCGCAGTCGTCGTCGCGATGTACCAGCTGCGTCACGTGGCAGTCGAACGCCGCTTCCCGGGCCATCACCTGGTGCGCACCTTCCTGGTCATCGGCCTGCTCGGGCCCGCCATCTACATGATCTTCCCGGTGGTCGGACCGGTCTTCGCCTACGGCGCCGACGGCGGACCCTGGGCGGTGGCCAATCTGTGGCCGAACACGTCGGCTCCCGTCAGCGTCCCGCACCACATGTCATTCGACGCGATCACCCCGCGCAACTGCATGCCCAGCCTGCACACCGCATGGGCCACAGCGATCTTCATCCATTCGCGCAAGGGCCCCCGGGTCCTGCGATACGCAGGCACCTTCTGGCTGCTCGCGACTCTCGCCGCGACGCTGGGATTCGGCTACCACTACGGCGCGGACATCGTTGCCGGGGTGGTGTTCACATTGACGATCGAGGTGGCTCTGCGCTCACTCGCTCGCGGTTGGGACCGGTCGGGAATCCAGCTGGTCGCCTATGGCGCAGTCGTCTTCACCGCACTCCTGGTCTCCTATCGCTATCTGCCGATGGAGATGGCCAACCACCCATGGGTGTTCGGACCACTCATCATTCTGGCAATGACGTCTGTGGTCCACGGCTACGTACGGACCACCGAGCTGTGGGAACCAAAAGCGACCCCGGCGCGGCAACCGGAACCCGAAATGGTGTGAGCCAAGCTGAATCGGGGCCGCTGAGCACGGCGCTCGGTCGACTTCCGCTTTTCGGCGAGGACGGTTTCCCCGCCCTCCCCGGCCCTGGGCCGAATGCCCTGGGCCGGGGCGCAGGACGATCGGCGGTCAGCTCGCGACGTCGGCAAGGGCACCCGGCTCGTACGAACCGCCTTGGTTGTTCAGGATCACGCCGAGCCGATTGGTCGCGTTGATCATCGCGATCAGGGAGACCAGCGCGATGGTCTGGGTCTCGTCGAAGTGCTTGCGCACCAGCGCCCAGGTCTCGTCGGACACACCGTGGTGGGCGTCGGCGATGCGGGTGCCCTCCTCGGTCAGCGCCAGGGCGGCCCGCTCGGCCTCGCTGAACACGGTGGAATGGCGCCAGGCGGCGACCAGGTTCAGCCGGGTCCAGGATTCGCCGGCAGCCGAGGCGTCCTTGGCGTGGATGTCGGCACAGAAGCCGCAGCCGTTGATCTGACTCGCCCGCAGCTGCACGAGCTCCTGGGTGTCCTTGGGCAGCGGCGACTCCTGGATCACCTGGCTGACGGCATAAATCCGCTTGCCGATCCTGGTTCCGACCTCATTGGCGAACAGGTTGATGCGGGGTTCCATGACTGTGTCCTCACTGATGGTGCTGCGTGCCGTGCGGATCGTCTGCGCGGCATCCTGACGAACACCAGATGCCGGCCGTACGCACCCTGTGACAGCACGGCAATGTGACGTAGGCCACTGCACCTGAACGTCACAAGAAGGTGCGCAGCGGCGTCCTGTGCGTGACACGGTCAAGAACGAACAGGCGGGAGCCGGGAGTGAACAAGTACAGCGAGCCAACGGCCGACACGTCCGATCCCCTTCCTGGGGACAGGCGGCTGGACTCCGCCACCGAGGCGTTCGTCGCCCACCGCAACCTGCTGTTCACCGTCGCCTACGAGATGCTCGGCTCGGCAGCCGATGCCGAGGACGTCCTGCAGGAGACCTGGCTGCGCTGGGCAGGCGTCGACCTCGGCACGGTACGGGAGCAGCGCGCCTACCTGGTCCGCATCACCACACGCCAGGCGCTGACCCGCCTGCGCACGCTCCGCCGGCGCAAGGAGTCCTACGTCGGCCCCTGGCTTCCCGAGCCGTTGCTGACCGCGCCCGACGTGGCCGAGGACGTCGAGCTCGCCGACAGTCTCTCGATGGCGATGCTGCTGGTCCTGGAGACTCTCGCGCCGACCGAACGAGCGGTGTTCGTTCTGCGCGAGGTATTCGCTCTCTCCTACGACGAGATCGCGGAAGCCGTCGAGAAGACCCCGGCCGCCGTCCGCCAGATCGCGCACCGGGCGCGCGCTCACGTCGGAGCGCGCCGGCCCCGTGCCGTCGTCTCCCAGACCGAGACCCGCCAGGCGCTTGAGGCCTTCCGGCGGGCGATCGCGACGGGTGATCTGCAGCGACTGCTCGACATGATCGCCCCGGACATCGTCCTGCTGACCGACGGCGGCGGTGTCGTGCAGGCCGCTACGGCTCCGATCGTGGGCGCCGACAGGGTGGTCGGCGTGCTGGGCAGGATCGACACCGAGATGGTGCTCCAGCCGGCGCAGGTCAACGGGTACCCGGCGCTCCTCCTCCGGATGGACGGCGAGATCGACACCGTCATGGCGGTACGCATCGACGGCGGCCTCGTCACGGGGCTCTACGCCGTGCGCAACCCCGAGAAGCTGTCCCGCGTCAACCGCGAGACAGCGGTGGGCCGCTGACCCGCTGCGAGGATTCCGCGGGACGGGCTGCCGGCTAAGGGCTGTCCCGCAATCCCTGGCGGGCGCACGACGACAGCTACTTCCCCAAGCTCTCGGCTGCGCTCGAGCAGGGGAGGCCCCACTCTCGCCGCGTTGTCGGAACGCCCGAATACATCCAGTATGCGGACGTCCCTCCGCCTTGCGATGCACCGCATCTGACGCCGCGCGCTGATCCACCAGGGATTACGGGACAGCCCTTAGTTCCTCACCAAGCACGCATCAGGCCCCGACACGACGATCGGGTCAGGCCGCTCCGTCGACAGAGGGGCGGCCGGGGCCCCTTCGCTCTCCTCCGCGAGCGGCACTTGCTCCACTCACCTGCGCCGGCCTTCCGCTGACTCCCGACGCCGTCAGCCTGCCGCAAGGTCGGCCCAGACTCCTTCCGGATGCTGGGCAGGCTGCAGCCAAAGCTGGGGCTGGGACCGCCGGTAGCGCGCGTCAGTCCCCGGCTGCCACAGGAAGCGGCCCTCCGCATCGGGCCACACCAACTGCAGGACGGGGAACGGGGGCCGCCGGTAGAAGGAGATCGCCTGCCCGAAGAACGGCCGGTACCAGCGGAGATCGGCGCTCTTGAGGACCAGAGGTGACTTCTCGATGATGTCGTGGTGCTCCTGGCCGCTCTCCAGTGAGGTTCCTGCCACGGCCCTGTGCCCGACGGCATTGAGCAGTTCCTGCATCAGCTGAACGTCAAGCCCGAACATGGCAAGCTCAGGCACGCTGTGCGTGTGCCAGAGCCCGATCGTGTACGCGAAGGCGGGCCCTTCGTCGTCCGCCGGCACCATCACGACGCTCCAGCCGTATGTCCGTACCTGCTCGACTGTCCGCCGGCTCGTGCGATCGTCCTCGTCCCGGTCGCCGTAGTCATGGCAGATCACGCAGCGGCAAGGAGGAGGGTCGTTGGACATGACGGCGACAGTACCGTCCTTCCCTGACACGCTGTCCGGCCAATCGATGCACATCAGCAGCCCCGCTCAGGCAGCGCGTGCTGGGCAGCGTGGACATGTCCGCAAGACCCCTCCGACAGATTCTGCGAGAGTCGCGGAAGCCCAGATGAGGTTCTTGTCAGTATCCAGAATCCTGGTTACTGTTTGATTCGTGAACGATTTCGACGACCGCTTCCTCACCCGTAACGGCCTCGCCGCGCGGCAGCTCGCCGTCCTGCTCCTGCATCACGAGCCGGACACCCGCCTGCCCCGTGTGCGGGACTTCGCGGAGGAGCTGAGCTGCGGAAACGGCACCGTACAGGCGGCCCTCCAGCTGCTGGAGGAGTCCGGGGCGATCTCCACCACCGCGCGCGGCCACCTCGGCACGTTCCTCGTCCACTCGGACCGCACCATCCTGTGGCGCCTGTCCGGCCTCGGGACGCTGCTCGCCGCGATGCCGCTCCCCTACTCGCGGCGGTACGAGGGCCTGGCGACCGGACTGCGTGGCGCCTTCGAGGAGGCGGGCGCGCCGTTCGCGATCACGTTCATGCGTGGTGCCGGAGCCCGGACCGCCGCACTACTGGAGGGCAAGGTCGACCTGGTCGTCCTGTCACGGTTCGCAGCCGACCAGCTGATCGCCGAGCACCCCGTGGAGCTGGTGGCCGACCTCGGTCCCGCCACCTACGTCGGCGCGCACGGCATGCTGGTGCGGCACGGCGTCGACCTGGCGGCCCCGGGGCTGCGGGTGGCGGTGGACCACGCCTCGGAGGATCTCCGGATGCTCGTGGAGCGGGTGTTCGCAGGCCGCGAGGACGTCGAGTGGCGGGAGGCCTCGTACATGCAGCTGCGGGACCTGTTCGCCCGGAACGAGGTCGACGCGACCGTATGGAATCTTGACGAGGCACAGGACCGGATCGGGGTCGGGGTCGACGTGCTCCCCCTCGGCGACGAAGTCACCCGCGAGCTGGCTCTCCGTAACTCCACCGCCGCGGTGATCGGCCGGACCGACGGGGCGAAGGCGCTTGCCGCGGTCCGCGACTCGCTGGATCTGTCGCTGGTGACCCGGCTGCAGAGCGAAGTGCTGCGAGGGGAGCGCGTCCCGTCGTACTGACCGCGGGCGGCTCCGGTGACCGGGATCTCACATTCTCCGGGTGTCGGCCGTCATCAAAATACAGAATCCTGGTTACTGTTGATTATAGGAGGATCACCATGGACGACCAGCTCGCACTGCGGATTGAGCTCTTCCGCGAAGGCGGTCAGGTCAGGCCCGAGGTGGCCGACTTCGTCACCGCCGAGCTGACCTCTCTCGAGTCCGAGGGCCGCACGGTCACCGAGGCGACGGCAGGCATGCTGACCAGCCATCTGATGATGGCACTCGGCCGGATCCTGGACGGCGAGCCGATCGAGCAGTTCCTCACCGACGACCAGGTCGCCGCGGAGCTGGCCGGACATCCCGACGCCGTCGCCCGTGCCCGCGCCGTCTCGGCCCGCGCCGAACGGGAGCTGGGCGCCGCGCTCCCCGAGTCCGAGGTCAACTTCCTCGGCATGCACCTGGCCGTACTGGCCCAGCAGTCCCCCGCAGCCCCCACGTCCTGACCGGACACGAGGGGCGGCTCCGCGTCTCCGGTGCCCGTACCCGAACCACACAGAGAGAAGAGAAGAACAGCCATGACGAAGATCCTCACCGGTGGAGTCGGCAAGGCCGAGGTCACCGCGGCCATCCGCCAGCTCGGCATCGACTCCCTCGACGTCGTCGCCTCCAGCGACATGGACGCCGCGATGAAGCTCCGGGTCGGCCAGGCCGACTACTACCTGGGCACCTGCCACACCGGCGCCGGCGCCTCGCTGGGCGTGCTCGTCGGCCTCATGGGCAGCGCCGCCTGCCACACCTTCGGACGGAGCGTTCCGACCGAGGAGCAGATCGCCGCCCTGCTCGCCGACGGCAAGAAGGTCTTCGGCTTCTCGATGGACCAGATCGACGCCGTCGCTCCCCTCATGGCGCGCGCCATCGCCGCCCGCGGCTGATCACAGCCCCCTCTCATCATCCCGGGCACGAAGGAGTGACTCGTGAGCACCACACTCGCCGCCGGTACCAGCCTTGACTTCACGCTGGCCCAGCAACTGACCGTGATAGCCCTCTGTGCGCTGACGGCCTACATCTCGCACATGGCCCTGGCCGTCTTCAACGACGGGGTACGTCCCTTCATGCTGGACTTCATCCAGGGGCGCACCACCCGCAGCGCGACGACTGCTGTCTCCTTCGGCCTCTCCGCCGGATTCATCTTCGGGCTGGGTGCCCCGATGGCCCTGTCCACCGGGGTGCTGAACCCGTGGCTGGTCTTCCTGCCCACGGACATCCTCGGGATGCTGGCGCCGAAGAAGTGGCTCGCGCCGATCCTCGGCGCCGCCTGGGGCGCGGTGGTCGTCTTCGGTCTGAACGGCGCGAACAACGTCGCCCATGACCTGCCGGTCGACTTCCTGACCGCGATGCAGCAGATGTCGACGCCGATCCTGTTCCTCTTCTCGCTGTTCCCGGTGCTCGCCATCACCAAGCAGTTCGGCCGCAAGTGGGGCGGTGTCGCGGGCGTCCTCGAACTGGCCCTCGTCGTCATGACCATGAAGCTGTGGCCGAACATGTTCGCCGGAGCACTGGCCATGGCCGTAGGTGTGCTGATGCTCATCGGGCTGGCCGTCTCCAAGGACGTCCGGCAGCGCCGGGCCGACCGGGCGGCGGGCGTCGAGGAGATCGTGCTGGAGGACGACCCGATGGCGTCCCTGTTCAGCGCCAGCGCGGCCCGTCTGCGCAAGTACCTGCCGCTGTTCATGGTGCTCGGGGCCGGGGTGTGCGTGCTTGCGCAGATGCACATATTCGGCGGCGGTGAGGCCACGAGCTTCCTTATCGCCAAGGGGCAGTACTCCGAGGCCGCCCAGGTCGACTTCTACCGGGTGTTCGGCTTCATCCCGCTGATCGCGACCACCGCGCTGGCCTCCGGCGCGTACGGTATCGCCGGGTTCACGCTGGTGTACCCCATCGGCTACCTGATGCCGAACCCGTTCCTGGCGGCCGTCGTCGGGGCGATCGTGTTCGCCGCCGAGGTGCTGGCCCTCTCCTGGATCGGCCGGCTCCTCGGCAAGCTGCCCAGCGTCCGGGACTCCTCGGAGCACCTGCGCAGCGCCATCGGCGACACCCTCCAGCTCGCGATCCTCTTCGGATCGCTGATGGCCGCCAACGCCATGGGCGGCGGACTCGGCATCCTCGTCGTCGGCGGGCTCTACCTGCTGAACGAGGCGATGGGCCGGCCTGTCGTGAAGATGGCCGCCGCCCCCGCAGCCGTGATCGTCGGCGGCATTCTGCTCAACGTCCTGTACTGGCTCGACCTGTTCACCCCGGTCAAGGGCTGACACCCGACGCGGATCGCACCGAGCCCGTACGCGAAGAAGGAACCCCCACGATGAACCATCCCGCACCGCAGGCCCTGCGCACCGTCACCGGAGAACTCGCGGTCTCTTCGGTACGCGGCCCTGCCCTCGCCCACGAGCACCTCGTCCTGGACCTGGACCGGCTGGGCGACGGCGCGGCCGTTCTCGACCCCGGGCGCCACGCCGCGGCCGTCACCGCCGAGCTGGCCGCGCTGCGTGAGGAGTTCGGGCTCTGCCTCGTCGTCGAGCTGACCTGCCGGGGCATGGGACGCGACGTCCGCGCGCTGGCGAGGATCGCCCGGGACGCACGGGTCGCCGTCGTCGCCGCGACCGGCTGGTACTACGAGCCCTTCCACACCCCGGAGATCGAGACCGGTGACGTGGAGCAGCTCACCGCGGTCCTGGTCCGCGAGATCGAGGACGGCATCGGCTCGACCGGCATCCGGCCCGGCGTCCTCGGTGAGATCGGCAGCCACGGCGACCTGCCGACGGCTCCCGAGGCCAAGGTGCTGCGGGCCGGTGCCCGGGCCGCACTGGCCACCGGCCTCTCCCTTGCCACACACGCGCAGCTCGGCCGGGGCGGCCTCGCCCAGCTGGACCTGCTCACCGGTGAGGGGCTGCCCGCCCACCGCGTCAGCATCGGCCACCAGGACCTGCTCGACGACCCCGGTATCCACCGGGAGCTCGCGGCGCGCGGGGCGTACGTCGCCTTCGACACCGTGGGCAAGTCGTCGTACCAGAGCGACCGGAACCGGCTGCGGCTGCTGCTCGCCCTGCTGGAGGCCGGCCACGCCGACCGGGTGCTGCTCAGCTGCGACATCTCCCGCCACGGATACCTCGGGAGTGAAGGCGGCCAGGGCTACGGGCACCTCTTCCGGAGCTTCCTGCCCCAGCTCCGGGCGGCGGGCGCCGACGACGACCTGATCGACCTGCTGACCCGCCGCAACCCGCTCTGCTTCCTGACCGGCGCGAGCGTGGAGGAGAACTGACATGAGCCCCGTACTTCCCCCCACCTTCCCGCTGGCGACCGTCGGTCTGGACGACGCCGTCGCGAAGCAGTTCCGGCTGCTGGAGGCCACCGCCGCGCACTTCGAGGGACAGCAGCTCTTCTCGTCCGACGCGGGAGTCGTCCCCGGTCTCGGCCGGCCCCGCACCACCGCCCGCGTCGAGGCCGTGCTCGCGGACTTCTTCGGGCCGAGGACGCCGCCTTCGTGCAGGGCGCGGGCACCGGCGCCATCCGGGCCGCCCTCAACGCGGCCGTCCGGGCGGGCGACCCGCTGCTCATCCACCGGGCTCCGGTCTACCGCACCACCGAGGTCACGCTCAGAGGCATCGGCGTACGGACCGTCGAGGTCGACTTCAACGACTCCTCGGCGCTGCGCGAGGCCCTGGCAACCGGGCAGTTCCGGTGGGCGTACGTCCAGCACACCCGGCAACGGCTCGCGGACTCCTACGATCCGGCCGAGGTACTCGCCGCCTGCCGGACGGCCGGGGTCCGCACGATCGTCGACGACAACTACGCCGTCATGCGTACTCCGGCCGCCGGGGTGGAACTGGGCGCCGACGCCTCCTGCTTCTCCCTCTTCAAACTGCACGGACCCGAGGGCGTCGGCCTCGTCGTCGGTGCCGGCGACCTGGTCACGCAGATCCGCCGCGACAACTACTCCGGCGGCGGGCAGGTCCAGGGCCATCAGGCACTCGACGCCCTGCGTGCCCTCACCCACGTCCCGGTGATGTGGTCCCTGCAGTCGCGGGTGGGTGCCGAGGTCGCGGAGCGGCTGGCGGCCGGTGAGGTGGACGGTGTGGCCGAGGTACGCATCGCCAACGCCCAGGACCGCTGCCTGCTGGTCCAGCTGCAGCGGCCCGTCGCCACGGAGCTGCCCTCCGTCGCCGCCCGCTTCGGCGCCGCCCCCTACCCCGTCGGCTCCAACTCCCGCTACGAGATCGCCCCGCTGTTCTACCGGATGTCCAGCTCCGCCCTCGACGACTCCCCCGAACTGGCCGACTGGACCGTGCGCATCAACCCGATGCGGGCGGGCGCGGACCTCGTCATCGACATCCTGCGCCGCTCGCTCGCCGCCCTGGACGACCCGAAGGACGACTGACCGTGTTCCTCGACACCGTGCTCACCCGCAATCCCGGGCTCGTCGATGCCGCGGCAGCACTGCACCGGAACGGCGAGATCCCGCCCGACACCTACGTCATGGACCTGGATGCCGTCGAGGCCAACGCGGCGCTGCTGGCGGCGGAGGCCGAACGCCTCGGCATCAGCCTCTGGTTCGTCGTCAAGCAGCTCGGCCGCAACCCCGAACTGATCCGGGCCATCGCCCGGCACATCCCGCGCTCCGCCGCCATCGACCCCGCGGAGGCCCGCACCCTGCACACCGCCGGAGCTGAGCCCGGCAACCTCGGCCATCTCGTCCAGATCCCCCGGCGCGTACTGCCCGAGATGCTGGCCTGGCGTCCGGAGACCGTCACCGTCTTCGACCTGGCCAACGCCCGCGCCGTCTCCGAAGCGGCACGCGAACTGGGCTTCGTCCAGGACGTACTGATCCGCCTCGCGGGCGCCGACGGCGACGTCTACCCCGGGCAGGAGGGTGGAGTCCCACTGGATCGGCTGGACGCCTTCGCCGAGGGCGTCGAGGGACTGGACGGGGTCCGGATCGCGGGCGTCACCGCCTTCCCCTGCGTCCTGTGCGACCCGGCGTCGGGCATGCCGGCCGCCACGCCCAACTTCGCCCTGGCGCTGAAGGCCCGAGAGCTGCTGGCCTCGCGGGGGCACCACGACCTCAAGCTCAGCGCCCCGAGCGCCACGTCGATGGCCTCCCTCCCGCTGCTCGCCGAACTCGGGGCCACCCATGGCGAGCCGGGCCACGCCCTCACCGGCACCACCCCCCTGCACGCCCTCGATCCGGCCCAGCCGGAGCAGCCCGCCTACGTCTACGTCAGCGAGGTGGCACACACCCTCGACGACGGCCGCCCGGCGATATACGGCGGCGGCTTCTACGCCCGCTCCCACATCCGCAGCGCCCTCCTGCCCCGTACCGGCACCCGCCTGGGTGTGCAGCACGCACCCGCGGAGAACATCGACTACTACCGGCTGCTCGACGCCCCCACCACCGCGGCGGACGTCCGCATCGGGGACACCGCGCTGCTTGCCTTCCGCACCCAGATCTTCGTCACCCGCTCGACCGTCGCGGTCGTGTCCGGACTCGCCTCCGGCACCCCGCGGCTGAACGGGCTGTACGACGCCCAGGGCCGAGCCCTCTAAGGAGCACTCCATGGCCAAGACCGTCATCGTCGTCATCGACGGATTCGGCGTCGGCGCCATGCCCGACGCGGGCGCCCTGCGGCCGGGCGACCTCACCGCCGACACCTGTGGACACGTCCTCGACCACAGCCGCGCCGCATTCGGGCGGCCGTTGCGCCTGCCGGTGCTCGGGGCACTCGGGCTCGGGCTGGTGCACCCGCATCCGGATCTTGCACGCCGTACCCATCTGCCCGTGGCCGCGGGCAGGGCCGCGCTCGGCTATCCGGGCGCGGACACCTTCGCGGGCCACCAGACCATGATGGGCGCGGACTTCAGCCGGGTGACGGTGGCGCGGCTCGGCGACCACCTCGACGAGGTGGCCGACGCGCTCACCGCCGCCGGCCACCGGGTCGAACCGCTGGACGGAAAGGCGCTGCTCGTCGTCGACGGCACGGTCCTGGTCCACGACAACCTGGAGGCCGACCCCGGGATCAACTGGAATGCCTCGGGCCGCCTCGACGACGTCTCCTTCGACGGGCCCGGCGGGATCCTCGCCATCGCCCGTACCGTGCGCGCCGTAGCTCCGGTCGCCCGCGTCATCGCCGTGGGCGGTCATGCGGATGGTCCGCTCCCCGCCTTCGTCCGTTCCGGCGACGGGGGGACGGTCGGACTGGACACCCCGGCAACGGGCTTCTACCGCAACGGCGGCCTTCAGGTGCAGCACCTGGGCGCACCGCTGGACCACACCCGCCAGCTTCCCGAGCTGGCGGCACGGGCCGGCATCCCGGTCACCCTGGTGGGCAAGGCCGCCGACATCCTGGTGTGCGAGGCCGCGATCCGGCACCCGGCCGTGGCCACCGCCGACGTCCTGGCACACACCCTGGACGCGGTGCGCGCCGAGGGCGATGCGCTCGTGGTCGCGAACGTCCAGGAGACGGACCTGGCGGGGCACCAGCAGGACACCGGTCGGTACGGGCAGTTGCTGGAGCAGGTGGATGCCGGGCTCGCCGGGCTCGTGGCGCTGCTCGCAGACCCCGGCGACCGGCTGATCGTCACCGGTGACCACGGCAACGACCCCACGATCGGCCACGCGAACCACACCCGTGAGTACGTGCCGGTGCTGATCCACCGCCCCGGTGCGGACGGGGTGGAGCTGCTGCCGGACGCGCACAGCCTGGCCGACGTCGGCGCCACCGCGGCGCTGTCGCTGGCACTTGACCCGGAGGAACTGGCAGGCGGTTCCCCGCTGCACACCGGTCGACGCGCGGCCTGAGTCGGCGTCCGCCCGCCGGTGATCTGTTGGTCCGACGCCTGCGTGGTACCGGTTCCGCCGCGTGCTTCATCAGCCTTGTCCCGCGGGTGACGTGGCTTTCCATCCCGCCGCCGTGCGCCTGTCTTCCCGGCCCATGGGCCAAGGGCGGTGCGGGTGACGGCGATCAGGTTCCGGCGGGCGGGCCGAACTTCTCGGGCGCGAGCGCTGTCAGCAGGGAAGTGACCACGAACTCGGTCGATGCCGCCATGTCCACCGAATCCGGCGCCAGCAGCCACTGCACCTGCAAACCGTCCATCACCGCAATGATGGCGTTGGCCGCGTTCTCGGCCTTGTCCGCAGCCTCGGCAGGAAGGTCGCACGCCTCGCGCAGGGCATCGGTCACGAAGGACCGCAGTCCGCTGTAGCGCTCGCGGAAATAGTCCTGTGCCGGATGGTTCTCGGTGACGGACTCGGCCGACAGCACGGCGTAGAGCCGGACGATGCCTTCGCGCTCGGCGTTGCGCAGCGCGGTGTCGATCAGGTGGCGCAGGAACTCCAGGCCACGGGGACGGTCGGGTCCCAGCTGTTCGATGTCCGTCTGATCGCGGAGTTCGAGAACGCTGGTGAGCAGGAGCGCCTTGGAACGGAAGTAGTGCAGGACGCCCGCCTGCGTCAGACCGGCCCGGTCCGCGATTTCGGCGAGGGAAGCGTTGTTGTAGCCGCGGGCGCCGAAGGTGTCCATCGCGATGTGCAGAATGTCCCGCTGCCGCTGCTGCGCTTCAGGGCTGCGCGGCGTACGGGGCTTGGCGGGACGCGCCGGCCGGCCCGCTGACTGGTTACTCACCGGCACAGCTTAGACCGACCGCAACCGAGCCCATTCCTGAGCTCACACCCGCTGATCAGGTGGCGGGCCCCAGCGTGCAAGGAAACTGGGACCAAGTACTTACTAACCACTTAGTGAGTGTGCTTTTATATCGCCGTCATTCAAGGAACAGCGCCCTCATGGCCTTCAGGTGAGCCATCGGTCACGTCGTGTCCGGGACCCCGACCACAACGGAGACCGGCCGCACCACCCGTCAGGTACGACCGAAGGAGAGCCGCACATGTCCTATCCGCATCCCCTCCGCCCACGAGCCGCGCGCGCAGCGGGCGCCGCACTCGCGCTGGCCGTCGCCGCTCTGGGCCTCGTCGGCACCGGCACGGCCGCCCAGGCCGCCGACCCCACGGCCCAGGTATGGCTCACCACCCCGGACGGGAGCAAGAAGCTGTCGTCCGAGGGCACCGTCCCGTTCACCGGCTCACCGCAGTCCGTAGACATACGCATCGACGGCAGCAGCAAGGGCCAGCGGTTCACCGGGGCGGGCGCTTCGGTGACCGGCGCCTCCGCGCACCTCATCCAGGGCCTCGCGCAGGACAAGCGCACCGAGCTGATGAAGTCGCTGTTCTCCACCGGCGGCGACGGCATCGGGCTCAACTACCTGCGCCAGCCGCTCGGCAGCAGCGACTTCAACGCCAACAGCGACCTGTACACCTACGAGGACACCCCCGGGTCCTTCTCCATCGACCGGGACAAGGCCGAGATCATCCCGGTGCTGAAGCAGGCCACCGCGATCAACTCCGCCATCCGCTTCATGGGCTCCCCCTGGTCTCCGCCCGCCTGGATGAAGACCAACAACGCCCTCAACGGCGGCAGTCTCAAACCCGAGAACTACCAGGCGTACGCCGACTACCTGGTCAACGCGATCAAGGCGTACGGGCAGCAGGGCATCACGCTGACCGACCTGACTGCGCAGAACGAGCCGGAGTTCGCCGCGAGTTACCCGTCGATGACCATGACGTCGTCGCAGCAGGCCGACTTCTTCAAGGTGCTCGACCGCACCCTCACCTCGGCCGGCCTGCCCACGAACCTCCTGGCCTTCGACCACAACTGGGACCATCCCAACTACCCGATCGAGGTCTTCAACGGCACTCCGGGCATCAACCGGGTGATCGGCGCGGCCTTCCACTGCTACGGCGGGACCCCCGCCGCGGAGCAGCAGGTCATCAACGCCGGCAAGCGTGTCTTCTTCACCGAGTGCTCCGGCACGGAGAGCGCCGACCGGGCCACCACCTTCGCCGACACCCTCCGGTGGCACGCGGAGAACCTCGTCGTGCAGAACATGCGCAACGGCGGCGAGACCGTCGTGAACTGGAACCTCGCGCTCGACCAGAACGGTGGCCCGCACCAGGGCGGCTGCACCGATCGCTGCAACGGCATCGTCGACATCGCGAACGGCAACGTCACGCGCAACGCCGAGTACTACGTCCTCGGCCACGTAACGAAGTTCATCAAGCCCGGCGCCACCCGCATCGGCTCGACCAGCCAGGGCAACGGAGGGGTCGAGAACGTGGCCTTCCAGAACCCCGACGGCAGCCGCGCCGCCTACGTCGTCAACACCGCCACGGGCTCCCAGCGGTTCTCCCTGACCGACAACGGCAAGTCCCTCGTCTACACCCTGCCCGCCGGTGCGGTCGCCACGTTGGTGTGGAGCGGCACCGACGGCGGAACCACCGAGCCGCCCGTCGAGGGTTCCATCGACCCGAGCACCTGGTACCAGGTCAGGAACAGCAACAGCGGCGCATGCCTCGACGCCGCCGACTGGGGCACCGCCGACGGCACCGCCCTCCAGCAGTGGGCCTGCGGCACAGGAGCCAACCAGAGCTGGCAGTTCAGGCCTACCGGTGACGGCAACTACCAGGTCGTCAACCTGCACAACGCCAAGGTCTGGGATGTCGACGGCGGGCCCGGTGCCACCGCTGCCGGGGCCAAGGTCCATCTGTGGACCTACGTGAGCGGCACGAACCAGCAGTGGAAGGCGGAACCTGTCGGCTCGGCCGGCCAGTACCGTTTCACCGCCCGCAACAGCGGTAAGTGCCTGGCCGTGGACGGTTCCTCCACTGCGAACGGGGCCAGGCTGTCCCAGCAGGCATGCAACGGGTCCCCGGCTCAGGCGTTCACCCTGAGTCACTGACGCGGTCGACCGATCCGTTTCCGTAGCGGATCGTGTGGGGGCCCGGTCCGTCGGACCGGGCCCCCACGGCTGCAGGCCTCGGACCGCGGGCCGGCGGACGTCGTTCGGACAGAACGTGGGAGGGCCATTGCAGGAATCCGCTCCCGTTGCCGCGTGTCGGACAGGCGGTGAGCGAGGAAGCGAGGACGCTGCGCCCTCGACGACACCGGCCGGGTTCGCGCGCGGTCGGCCCGCTCTCCTTTTGGTCGGCCACGCCGAAGTATGAGCAGGGGGAACGCGGGCACACGGGCTGCACCTACTCAAGAAGGAGTTCCACCCATGCTGGGAATTGTCGCAGCCGTCCTCTTCTTCATCGCATTCCTGCTCAACGCCGCCGACATCACGACCAACGACACCTTCTCCTCAGTGAACGTGATGCTGCTCGGCCTGACGGCCCTGGCACTGCACGTGGCCGGGATAGGTGACGGCTGGGGTCGCGGCCGGTCACGCAGACGCTGATCCGCGGTCCGGGAGCGGGAGGGCCTCGGCGTCGTACCGGCCGGCAGCCGCCAGCGCCTGTGCCATCACGGCCTGATCTCCGATGCGGTCGGCACGGACGACGACGTCGACGCCGGAGGGCGTGAGCAGGGACCGGCTGAAGACGATGACGACCCATGCATCGTCCTCACCGGTCTCCCGCACCTCCCACACGCTCGTCAGTACCGCGAGCAGCCCCTTGCCCCGCCAGCGGTAGACCGTTCCGGGGCGGGAGGTCAGCCGGGTGTCCGTACCTGAGATGCGGCGCGTCCGGCCGCCCACCAGGTACGCGACCTCGTCCCGCATCCGGGGTGCACCCGAACTCCCGCCGGGCAGTGGGGTGTACGTGAACGTGGCGTCGGTGCGCCTTCCCCCTCGCCACATGGGGAACGACGAGCACACGATGTCCCACGTACCGGCCAGTCGTTCGGGGTTCGCGTCGACGTGATCCATGGCCGCGAGCCTACGGGCACGTCCGGCTCCCCCCGCGCCCTGCTACGTACCGGCGCACCTGGCAGAGGGCCACGGCTTCACTGCATGAAGGAGCCAATTCCTTCTCGGTACAACCATCTTCGTCGTCACCCCGTCCTACGACATGGACGTGCAAAGACGACCGAAGGAAGACTTCATGCCATGGATGCGACGCCCTGACACCCGCGGTGTTCGACGAGCCGGCGCAGCACACGGAGCACGCGCGGCCGCGCCGCTTGCCGCCGCGCTGCTGGTGTCGGCCGGTCTGACCATCGTGTCGCTCACTCCCGGGGAGGCCCACGCGGCCGCGGGCCGAGCGGCGTCGGCGGAGGACTTCAACGGCGACGGCTATGCGGACCTCGTCACTGCGGCACCCGGCGCGACTGTGTCCGGCAAGGGGCAGGCGGGCTACGTGGCGGTGACGTACGGCTCGGCGAAGGGACTCGATCCCGCGAACCGGAAGGTCGTGAGCCGCTCGACGAGCGGAGTGCCCGGGTCTGCCGCCGCGAAGCAGCGGTTCGGGAGCACCTTCAGCAAGGGCGACCTCGACGGCGACGGATACAGCGACCTCGTGATCGGCTCCACTCCTGCGTCTGCGGGCAGCGTCGTCGTCTGGGGGTCCTCCTCGGGGCTGACCGGCGGCACCGCGGTCGCCGGCTACGGGCAGACCCCGCAAGTGGGCGACTTCGACGGGGACGGCAAGGCGGACCTGGCGCTGTTCGGTGACGCGAAGGTCGAAGGCGACGACCCCGTGCAGCAGGCGGCGAACCTGTGGAAGGGTCCGGTCTCGCGCGCGGGCAAGCCGGCCGCGGTGCTCGACTTCCTGGACAGGTCCGAATGGTGGGGCTACAACGACGACGACGCGGGCTGCGCGACCGACGACTCGTGCGTGGACGGTCCGCACTCCCTGAGCGGGCCCACCACTGCCGAGTCCGTCGGCGACGTGAACGGCGACCGGCACGACGACATCGCCGTCTGGGCCTATGAGGGCGACGGGGTCTGGGGCAACCACGTGCTGCTCGGCGGCGCGCATGGCTTCAGGGTGTCCGCCACACTCGGCGACATCGGCTCCGTGGGCGGCGACGGGGCCACCGACATCGGCGACGTGGACGGCGACGGCTACGGCGACGTGGTGATAGGCAGCGACGACGACACCGGCAAGGTCACCGTCCTCTACGGGTCGGCCTCCGGCCCCTCCACCGGCCGCGTGAGCACCTTCGACCAGACCCTGCCCGGGTTCTACGGTGCCCAGGAGGAGGGCGACCACGTCGGCTCGTGCGTCTCGGTCGCCGACGTGACCGGAGACGGCCGGGCGGAGATCGCACTCGGCATCAGGGGCGAGGACTTCGGTGGGCTGACCGATGCCGGTTCGTTCGCACTGCTTCACGGCACCGCGTCAGGTGTCACGGGCGAGGGCAGCCAGGTGATGCAGCAGAACACCTCCGGCGTCCCGGGTGTGGCCGAGAAGGGCGACAAGTTCGGGGCGGCCTGCGCGCTCCTCGACGTCAACGGCGACGGCCACCTCGACCTCGCCGTCTCCTCGACTGGGGAGAACGCCTCGGCCGGAGCGGTGTGGACCCTGAACGGCACCGGCAAGGGCCTGACCGCGACACGCTCGACGGCCTTCGGTCCCGGCGATGTCGGGGGGCCGGTCTCCAAGGCGCTGTTCGGCAGCTTCCTGCGCTGACGACGCCGCATGGATTGCGGCGATCCGCCGGGCGGCTCCGTTGCCGTCCGGCCGGTCGCCGGGGGCTCGCGCTCGGCGGCGCGGATACTCCCGGCGCCGGCCTCGCGGGGGCCGCGGCTGTACAAGAACGGGCCGGGAGCCGGCCTCAGCAGCGTGGGCCTCAGTCGCAGGGGGATTCGTGAGCGTCCGGGCAGTCGGTTCACCGGCGCCCGTTCCCTGATCAGTGCTGAACTTGCCCGGACGAGCGCTGCAGATCGCGCACCCCGGGGTACCGACCACACGCCGGCCGGAGCGGCAGCCCGAGATCCGGCGCCGTACCGGTGGCATCGCAGCCGATCCACAGAGCCCGGCCGAAATGACCGCAGGCGCGGTGTCGATGTCCCGGGGTGGTGGGCTACGAGGTGCGTTCCAGGAGGAGGGCCATGCCCTGGCCACCTGCGGCGACGACGCTGACCAGGGCTGTGCAGAGGTCGTCGTGGCGCAGGGTGGCAAGGGCGGTGGTGGTCAGTCGGGCTCCGGCCGCGCCGTAGGGCTCGCCGATGGCGATCGAGCCGCCGTGCGGGTTCATGCGCTCGGGATCCAGACCGAGTTCGGTGCAGTAGGCCAGGATCTGGGCGGCGAATGGTTCGTTGCCGGCGATGGTGCCGACGTCCGTCAGGGACAGGCCGGCTCTGCTCAGGACGGTGCGGGTCGCGCCGACGGGGACGGGGCCCTCGGTCTCGGGAGTGCCCGCGCTGACGGCGGTGGCCAGGATTCGGGCGAGAGGAGTGTAGCCGTGGCTTTGAGCATAGGTCTCGGACATGACGATGACTGCGGCCGCCCCGTCGGACAGCGGGGCACTGTTGCCCGCGGTGACCCTGCCGTCGGGGCGGAACCGTGGCGGTAGGGCGGACAGGGTTTGCTGGGTAACGCCGGTGCGCGGGCAGTCGTCAGCGGTGGCGGTGGTGCCGTCCGGGGTCTTGATCGGGACGATGTCACCGAAGTGGAAGCCTTGGTCGAGGGCAGTCTGGGTGAGTTGATGGGACCGCGCTGCGTAGGCATCCATGTCGCTGCGAGTGATGCCGTACAGATCGGCGGTG
Source organism: Streptomyces sp. RKAG290 (assembly GCF_023701695.1). Taxonomy (GTDB): domain Bacteria; phylum Actinomycetota; class Actinomycetes; order Streptomycetales; family Streptomycetaceae; genus Streptomyces. Next base: position 7,541,925 of record NZ_JAJOZC010000001.1, on the reverse strand, counting down.
TTCTCGGCGGCCAGTCCCACCGGGATGTAGGGGTCGGGGTGGCCACCCTGTTCCCGTGGGTCGCTCCAGGGGCCCGCGTTGGCCTGTGAGCGCCGGACCGTGCGCCGGCCGGCGGTGCGGAAGGCGGGGTTCTCGGTGTCGGGCCAGGTATCGGAACTGCCGTGGGTGAGACGGGACTGCGACTCGACTCCGGCCGCGATGACGACATCGGCGTCTCCGCAGCGTACGGCTTGCGCGGCGATGCGGATCGCTTGCAGAGAGGAGGTGCAGAAGCGGTTGACGGTCACTCCGGGTACGTGGTCCCAGCCGAGCAGGACGGCGGCGATCCGGGCGATGTTGAAACCCTGTTCACCACCGGGCAGGGCGCAACCCACGACCAGGTCGTCCACGTGCCCGGGCATCAGGCCGGGGGTGCGGGCCAGGGCTTCCGCCACGGTGCGGGCGAGCAGGTCGTCGGGGCGCATGGTGGCCAGTACGCCCTTGTGGGCGCGTCCGATGGGGCTGCGAACGGCTGAGGTGATCACGGCGTGCTGCATGGCGGCGTCCTGTGTGGTCTCGGCGACGGGGAATCAGCGGGAAACGGGAAGTGGGGCGGTGTCGCGGGCACTCAGAGGTGGAGGGTGGGGCGGTGAGTGCGCAGCCATTGGTCCAGGTCCAGGACGAGTTCCAGTCCCTCGCGGGGGAAGCGATCCGTGCCGGTGGGTTCCAGCAGCAGGCTGCGTACGACGGCAACGTTCAGGAGGTCGGTGGCGGGTCCGGCCTCGGTCACAACGCGGCTGACCTGTGCGGTGAGGGCCGCGCGGTAGGCGGGATCGCGAATCATGGGATAGGGGCTCTTGCGGCGGGTCAGGACCGGTTCGGGGAGCAGGTCGGTGACGGCCGCGCGCAACAGGCTCTTCTCGCGGCCGTCGAAGGTCTTCATGTCCCAGGGGGTGTTGAAGACGTACTCGACCAGGTGATGGTCCAGGAAGGGCACCCTGACCTCCAGGCCGACGCCCATGCTGAGGCGGTCGGCGCGATCCAGCAGGCAGGGAAGGAACCGGGTCAGGTTGAGATAGCTGTCGCGGCGCAGCGCGGTCTCTGCCGGGGTGATGCCGGGTGGGTGCTCGATCTCGGTGCAGGCTGCCTGGTGGAGGTCGGCTCGGTGTGCCGGCAGGTCCAGGGCGGCGGCCAGGGACGGGTCGAGCAGCTGGGTCAGGTCTGCGCGATCCAGCACACTGTCCCAGGGAAAGGATTCTGCTGCCGCGACCCGGGGAGTGAACCAGCGGTAGCCGCCGAAGAGTTCATCCGCCCCGTCCCCGGCCAGGGTGACCGGGAAGTCCTCGCGGACCGCACTGTAGAGCTGGAGCAGCGAGGTATCGAAGTCCCCGAGCGTGAGCCCGTCGCGCAAGTAGCCGACCCGGGCGCGCCGGGCCGGGTCGGCGAGCAGATCGACGTCCAGTTGGACCTGGCGGTGTGAGCTGGCCAGGTGGCGCACCATCAGCTCGGCGTAGGGACCGTCCGGGTCACGCCCCATGGCGTCGCGGTCGGATGCCTGATTGCCGAGGTCCACCGACAGGGTGTGCAGCGTCCCTGCCGCGGGGCGGGCCACTGCGGCGATCGCGCTTGAGTCCAGACCGCCGGACAACAGGACGCTCACCGGCACGTCGGCTGCCAGTTGCCCGGTGACAGCCTCCTCCAACAGCTGCCGTACCCGTGCCACCGTGGTGGGCAGATCATCGCTGTGCTCGGCCGGGCCCAGCGACCAGTAACGACGTGCGCACGCGCCCTCGGGCGTCATGGTGACGACGGTGCCGGGAGCGACCTCCTCCAGTCCGGCGAACGCACTGCGTCCGGGTGTCTTGATCATCGGATGGGCGGACAACAGCAGCTCCCGCAAACCGTCCAGGTCCAGCCGCTCGGTCACCGCCGGGTGCGCCAACACCGCCTTGGGCTCGGAGCCGAACACCACCGCGTCGCCAATTCGCGCGTAACACATGGGCTTGATCCCGAACCGGTCCCGCGCCAGCGTCAGCCGCCGCGGTCCCGGCTCCCACGCGGCGTAGGCGAACATTCCCTCCAGCCGTGCGGGCGCTCCCTCGCCCCAGGCATCGATCGCGTGGAGCACGACCTCGCTGTCGCTCCGGGTGGTGAACCGGTGCCCGCGGGAGATGAGTTCTGACCGCAGGCGGGCGTGGTTGTAGACCTCGCCGGCGAAGGCGACCGCGAGCACTGTGCGCTCGCCGCGAGCCAGGACCATGGGCTGCCGGCCGCCGGCCAGATCCACGATGGCCAGCCGGGTGTGTCCCAGTCCCGCCGCCCCCTCGGCCCACATGGCAGCGGCGTCCGGTCCTCGGCACGCCAGGGTCTCGGTCATCTCCTTGAGCGAAGTGCCTTCGGTGTCCTTGGGCACATGTCCTGTGAAACCGGCATAGCCGACCAGCCCGCACATCGTTGAACCTCCCCGCGCCCCGGCGCGGGGCGTGTCGCACGATCCGGATCCAGGAGCCCTCCCTCGCACCGCGGATACCGCGCGCGACGGGTGCAGGCCCGGTGCCGGACCCGGTACGCCGGCCACCACCACGGAAACGATCAAGACGCGCCCTGGTCACCCCCTCTCACAGTGAACCGCCCGAACGGATGCCCGTCTCCATCGAGCCATCGAAGTGGGACGACCGACGCCCGGCGGTGCAGGAGAGGGAATGATCGGGGTATGGACGTGGCAGATCAACTGGTGCGAGCGGCGGCCGCCGGCGACGTGACCTCGGTGGCGCGGCAGTTGGAGCGGGGTGCCGCGGTGGACGCGCCGGACAGCCGCGGACGTACGGCGCTGGATGTGGCAGCGGGTCAGGGGCATGCCGGTGTTGTTCGCCTGCTCGTTGACGCGGGAGCAGATCCGGAGCAACGGGCGGGTGAGTACAAGGAGTCGACACCGCTGTGCCTGGCGGCCATCCGAGGCCACACCGCGGTCGTGGGGGCTCTGCTCGATGCCGGCGCCCGAACCGGCGCACAGGGCAGGATGGGCTTCGTGCCGCTGGTGCTGGCAGCCACGGCGGGGAACGCCGGGTACCCGGAGACCGTGGATCTGTTGCTGGACCGCGGCGCGGATGTCGACGCGGTGATGAAGCACAAGTCCGCCGTCGACTGGGCCGCCGGGTTCGGACAGGACCGGATGGTGCGCCGGCTGCTCAGCCGCGGTGCCACCCTGACGGCCAGGCTCCGACCGTAGCGCGAGCTCGCCGACCAGGTCCGAGTACAGCTCGGCGGCGGCACAGGAGCGGGTACCGGCAGGAGGTCAGGACAGCCCCGGCCCGGCGGAACTCCCGGCGGCCCCGCTCGCGTCGTAAGGATCATGACGGACATCGACACCACACGCCTTGATGAACTCGCCGACTCCTGGGACGAGATCCGGGAGGACTACCAGGACTCCCACAACGACGAGTACGACCAGGCGGTTCTCGACTGCGCCACCCGACTCGCCGCGGACCCAGGCGGGGCGTCGGCTCCCGTGTGGACGCTCGGGCTGGTCGTGATGGCCCCTACCTCACCTGGCTGCCGGGCGAGGGTGTCACGCCGAAGGCCATGGCAGCTCTGAAGGCCGCCGACACGGCGCTGCGCGAGCGGCCGTGCGATCACGAATCCCATCCGTACGCGAGCCATGACGGCGCGGACGACACCTACCTCACCGAACAGTTGTCCCTGCTCGCCGACGACGCGGCGGACGGTGAGGATGACCGGGCCCGGAGCGAGTGGCGCTGCCCGCACAATGCTGCCGGATTCGCCCGGATCGCGATGGACATCGTCGAACCGGGATCGGTCAGGGATGTTCCACCGCGGCTGCCGGTGGAGGCGACGAACACCATAGACACCCTCGCGGCGCTGCTGCACGGATACCCGAAACCGTGGACCGACATCGACGAGGAGATCTCCTCCCAGGCATGGAATCTGTCCACCGCCGATCCCGAGGACCGCGCCGGACACCTTCTGATCGTCAGGGCGGTCACCTGGTACGCCGTGTCAGGCATGGTCCGGGCCAAGTCGGTTCTCGACGACCTGGTCGACGCACTGGAGAGGACCCTTCCGCACTACGCCGACGCGTCCTGCGGACATGAGCGGCATGCGACGCTGCCCGACAGCGGTCCGGACGCTGCGGAGCTCGGGGTCGTACTGAGCAGCTCCGGAGGGCGGGCCGTCTACGCACGGGACCAACGGGCTGGACGCACACCCCCGTTGGAGAGCGTTCTGTGCCCGGTCTTCATGACAGAGATTGCGGAGGAGTCCCTGAGGGTGCTGCGCGAGCGGCGCGAGGAGCTCTTCGGGGCTCGGGACACCTCCCACGCCGACGCCGAATATCTGCGCGCGGACGGCCGGCTCGAGATCGAGAGGATCGTGGAGCGACTCGACTACAAGAGCTGGAACGAGCAGTACGCCTACGATCTGGGCCTGTGGGCCGCCCGCCGGTACGAGCAGGCCGATGAGCGGGGGCGTCCGGTGTTGCTGCTCACCGCCTGCCAGGCGATGAAGATCTCGTACCCGGACCCGCCGCCGTCGGTGGTCCGCGGTGTCCTGGCCACGATGCGTGCCGTCGCCGCCGCACCCCGGCCCCTGGAGTGCGCGCACGAGGACGAGCACCCGACGTTGCAGTACGCGGACTTCGGCTCCGGCCTGCCGCATTTCTACGCCCCGGAGGAGTTCTCACCGGCCGGGGAACCACACAGCAGGGAAGCGTGGACCTGCCCGAACTTCGCCGCGGCGGTCGCCGAGGAGTGCGTCAGAGACCTGGAGAACGCGGAACTGGACGAGGACGAGGATTGATTGGCCGTCCAGCCAGCCCGGCGTTCCCGATTCCACCGCTCGTCGTAGCGGCATGGCGCCCGGTGGAGAGCCGTTCGGCGATACCCGCCGCCATTTCGCAGAGCTACCTCCCGTTTGCCGTACCTAGGACCCCTAGGATAAACCTAGGGGTCCTAGGTACTTACGGAGGACGCATGGCGAGGGCAGGGCTGACAGCGGAGCGGGTGACGGCCGTGGGGGCCGAGCTGGCGGACGAAGTGGGGCTCGATCAGGTGACCATGTCGCAGGTGGCACGGCAGCTCGGTGTGAAGGATGCGAGCCTCTACACGCACGTGCGCGGTCTCGAGGATCTGCGTGGCCGGATCGCGTTGCTGGCTGCGGACGAGAAGACCATCCGCATCGCGGAGGCGACCGCCGGGCGGTCGGGCAGGGACGCGCTCGTCGCCTTTGCCGACGCCTGGCGGGAGTACGCCCATGAGCATCCGGGCCGCTACATGGCGACCCAGACCCCGATCCGGATCGACCCGGAGCTGGCCGCGAAGGCACCCGGACCGCGGCGCGCGGTCGAGCTGACCTACGGCATGTTGCGCGGCTACGGACTGGCCGAGCCGGACCTGACCGACGCGGTCCGGCTGCTGCGCAGCACGTTCCACGGGTTCGTCGCCTTGGAGGCCGCGGGCGGGTTCGCCCACCAGCGTTCGCCGCAACGTTCCTGGGTCCGCGCGCTCGACGCCTTGCACACCCTCCTGGAGCACTGGCCTGCGTCCCGAGAAGGAGACTCCGCATGACCGCCCCGACCATCGGCAGCCTTCGCGTGAGCGGCGCAACTCTGCACTACGAAGTACGCGGCCACGGCCCGCTCCTGCTGCTGATCCCCGGCGGAACGGGCGGCGCGGCCTCCTTCGACGACGTCGCCGACGTCCTTGCCGCCGAATACACGGTCGCCGCCTACGATCCGCGCGGGATGTCCCGAAGCGTGCTGGACGACCCCGAGGCAGAACAGAGCGTGGCCGAACACGCCGACGACGCGTTCCGACTGCTGGAACTGCTGTCGCCCGGTGAGCCCGCCCGGGTGTTCGGCGCCAGTTCGGGCGCGATCGCTGCACTGCATCTGCTCACCACCCATCCCGAACGCATGCGACGCGTCGTGGCACACGAGCCTCCGGCGGTAATGGTCCTGCCCGACGCCTCCGACCATCGCGCATTCCTCGCGTGTGTGCAGGAGACACTGCGCACCCAAGGGCTCAGGCCGGCGATGGCTGTCTTCGCCGCCGGGCTGCAGAAGGGCGGCGACGCCACCGAGCCCAAGGGCGAGTTGAAGCTGCCGCCGCAGGCGGTGGCACGGATCGAGCGGACGATGGCCAACCTGCCGTACTTCGTCGGCAGTGTTGTTCCGAGCTTCATGTCCTACGCCCCGGACCTCGATCGGCTGGAGGTGCTGTCGGACCGGCTCGTGCTCGCCTGCGGCCAGGACTCACGTGGTGAGCTGGCCTACCGTCCGGCGGCTCTTGTCGCCGAGCGGCTCGGCACGGAGCTCCTGCACTTCCCCGGCGGCCATATCGGCCTGACCACGCATCCCGCCGAGTTCGCAGAGCACCTTCGCAGGGCATTCCGTGTCCGTGCGACATCCCGCGAGTCCCCTGAGCCCTGCTGAGTCCTTGGCCCCGAGACCCCTCGCGAACGCGCGTCCCTGCCGGCCCGGTTGGCCGCGTCGACGCAGGGGTGCCGAGGACGGGCCGGCTGCCTGACCTGATGCAGGCGGCTCCCTGCGACCCGGTCAGCCGTACATCGCCACCTGATAGAGAGCCGCAAGCGCGGCGTCGATGGGATGGGGCTGCGGCCTGCCCGAGGGGTCGAGCCTGTTCCACCTCTGCAGGTTCACCGCGACGGACATCTGCCGCCCGCCGTCGGCACGGATCATGGAAAGTGTTCCGCCGCCCCAGACCGTGCCGCCGTGGCCCCAGAAGGTGTCCTGCCCGGGAGCTTCCATCGGGTGCAGGCCGAGGCCGTAGTCGATCGTCCTTCCCTCTTGGGAGACGACCTGCACGGTTCGTTGCATCTGCGCCAGCGACGACGGGCTGACGATCTCACCGGCGACCAGCCTGCCGAAGAAGCGGTTGAGATCGGCGACGGTCGAGATCAGCGAGGCTGCCGGCCCCACCCACGACATGTCGTAGACGCTGTAGTCGCGTGGCGGGTCGATCATCCCGAACCACGCCTCGTAGATCTGCGAGTGCGGCCCGTGGACGTACGGGTCGGCGGGGAATCCGGTGTCCCGGAGCCCGGCGCGCTCGATGACGTTCTGGGTGATGCACCGCTCGGGCGTGGTGCCGGTCACCTGTTCCAGGAGTTGGCCGAGGAGCAGGTAGTTGGTGTTGGAGTACAGCCCCGGAGTACCGCCCGGGGCAGCGAAGGCAGGGGCGGTGACGCCCATTTCGATCAGTTCGGTGGGGTGGAACCGTGTGAAGCGGTGGTCGTCCAGGCTCTGCGGCCCGGTGTCCGCGAGGACGGGGAACGCCCTGAGGGAGGGATACGCGTAGGGGAGGTACTCCGCGAGGCCGCTGGTGTGGTTGATCAGCATCCGGACCGTGATCGCGTCACCGCGTTCCCCGGGCACCAGCTCCGGAAGGTACTTGGCTATCGGCGCGTCGAGGTCGATCCGGCCACTCTCCACCTGCTGCATCACCGCAGCGGCGGTGAAGGTCTTGGTGACGCTGCCGATGCGGTGGCGCATATCGGCGGTGACGGGGCGGTCGGTGGCCACATCGGCGACGCCTGCGGCGCCGCGCCAGACCTGGTCGCCGTCCCGCACCTCGGCGAACAGGCCCGGCACACCGGCGCGGTGGACGTTCTCGATGGCGGCGTGCAGCTTCGTGGGATCCAGTGGGTTTCTCACGACAGGCGTCCTTTCGTATCCCCCGGGGCGTCGGTCGCCGACCCGGGTAACGGGGCAGGAGCGGCACGCCGGCCCGTCTGTTGCCGGGACCCTTCGGCATGCCCATGCCTCCATTATGCACGCGGTGCGTGCAACACCAAGTGCATAAGTTAGAATGAGTCGGAAGACAGGGGTGAGATGACAGGCAGAAGGCGCTGGTCGACCGAGGAGATCCTTGATGCGGCGGCAGAGCTGCTGCGCACGGGCGACGCCGATTCGTTCAGTGTGCGCAAGCTCGCCGCGGCGCTCGGGACCGACTCCTCCAGTCTCTACCGGCATTTCCGCAGCAAGACCGAACTGCTGCGCGCGGTCGCCGACCGGATCCTGCTGGCCGCCATGGACGACTACCGCCCGAGGGCGACTGGAAGCAGCGCATCATGGGCCTGGCCCTGTGCGTGAGAGAGGCCTTCGGCCGGCAGCCCCAGCTCGCCTCGATCTGGGGACGCTACGCGTCAAGCGGCACCGGCTCGCGGCTGATCATGGAAGAGGTGCTGCAGGCCCTGCGCGCCTCGGGACTGCCCGACGAGGAGATCCCGGCGCGCTACCACCGGATCGCGGTCCTCATCGCCGCGTTGATCGCCTCCGAGGCCGGGGTCAGCACCGTCACCCCCGCAGAGCATGAACAGGGCATAGAGCTCTTCCGCGTCGCGGTACTCGGCGCCGACCCCGAACGCTTCCCGGCCCTGGCCCACTTCGCCCGGGACGTCCGCCCCTCGGGGCGGACCGCCGCACCGCGTTCGAAGAGATCCTCGCCGCCCAACTTGCCCACATCGAGGCCGAGGCCGAGGTCGGCCCGCGCTAGACGGCTACGCGTGGATGACCGAAGCCGCCAGGCCGCCACTCCATCCCTGAGCAAGTGGACTGGCCGCCTGGTCGGCTTCGGATTCGCATCGCCGCGGCGGCCGGCGGAGCGCGGTCACGACAATGCTGCGCCGGCCGCCGAAGCGCACCGTCCTATCCCTTGCCGAAGGCGATCAGGGTGCCTTCGGCGCCGGGCACGAACAGCCGGGCCTTGGACGTGGCGATGCCAGGGACGACGAAACCGCGCGAGTCGTCCTCGGCGACGATGTTCGACGTGGGGGGCGGCGTGGGGGAAAGCCGGTACGACCACGCGACCTTGCCGGTCGTCTGGTCGAGCACGACGAGGCGTCCGTCGGCGTCGTCCACGTACACATAGCCATTGGCCACCAGGCGTACGGTGGCCGCCTGTACGGAACTGGTGTAGGTCCAGGAGGCCTTGTACGTACTGGTGCTGAGAGCCCTGACCTTGCCGCGGTACGCGACATAGACGCGCCCCGGACCGAAGGCCGGAGTCGCGTCCGCGGGCAGCTTTCGCACGGCCTTGCCGGTCTTCTGGTCGTAGGCCGTGACCGTCTCGTCGTCGCTGTCGCTGCTGCGCATCCAGGCCGCGCCGGCGCCCAGCACGACCGGGTTGCCGTAGGCGCCCGAGACGTTGGGTACCTCGAAGCGGTGCAGTTCGGCACCGGTCCTGAGGTCGAGGTGGTGCCAGGCGATGCTGTCGAAACCGACCCATACCCCGGTCGCGTCGACGACGGTCGGGGCCCAGGAGTACTCCGAGAGGGATGCCGTCCACACCTGGGCGCCGGTGTCCGCGCGCAGCGCCAGCGCCGTGCCCCTGCCGTCCTGGAGGTAGAGCAGGCCGCCGTACCAGACGGGCGGGTACTGCATGGACGCCGAGCCGATGGATACCGACCACTTCCGCTTTCCGGTGGCCGGATCCCACGCGGCGATCGTGCCGCGCGCCGTCTGCGTGTAGAGCAGGCCGCCTCCGTACGAGACCCCGGCCTGGGGCTCGTTCTGCTCCAGGGAGACGGCCGGCCACAGGTCCTTGCCGGTGGACGCCTGGACCCCGACGAGCATCATCCGCGGTCCGCCCTCGGTGCCGTCGTCCGCGTTGACGACGGCGTACACCTTGTCACCGACCGCGACCGGCGCCGAGACCACGGTCCCGAAGTCCCTTGACCACAGCTTCTTGTACGGCGGGGCCGCTGTCGCGCCTATGACGAGGCTGTCCGCCCGGCCATCGGCGCGGTAGCCGAGCGTCGCGTCCGTGGGCTGGGCCGCGGAGGCGGTCCGCACCGGCGCCGGAGCCGCCGCCTGTGTCGAACCGGTGAAGGTCAGCAGCGTGACGGCTGCGATGCAGGCAACCCCAAGTCTCTTACGCGTGAGACGTGTTGTCGTACTCAACGAGATACCCCCTGGTCGGACGTCACCCGGTCCGGATGACTACGACCCACTACCCCACAGGAACTCCACATGCATGCCGAACACGTGAGTCGCGGCGAGAGCTCGGACCTGGCAACTGGGGTGGGGCGTGCAGTACTTGGAGGAGCGTTTCGCCGTCCCGGCGGGAAGGGCGGCATGCGGCGCGCCCTGTCGGTGCAGGCGACACCGGCCGGCACGGGCGCCGTGTCGACATACAGGAGTCCCGTCACTCCGACTCCGGGCCATCGATGAGCTGTTCGGTCCAGATCGTCTTGCCCGAGGCCGTGTAGCGGCTGCCCCAGCGGTGGGTGAGCTGGGCGACGAGGTACAGCCCGCGGCCGCCCTCGTCGGTCAGGCGGGCCCTGCGCAGATGCGGCTGTGTCTGGCTGGGATCGGATACCTCACAGATCAGCCGCTGGTCCCTGATGAGCCGGAGAAGCACCGGGCCGCCCGCGTAGCGCATGGCGTTGGTGACGAGTTCACTGACGATCAGTTCCGTGGTGAACACCAGCTCGTCCAGCCCCCACCGGGTCAACTGCGCGGCCGCTTCCTCCCGGGCATCGGCCACCCGCTCGACGTCGGCCGGATACTCCCAGGCGGCCACCGAGTCCTCCGGCGAAGGCCGCACCCGGGCGACCAGCAGAGCCGCATCGTCATCGGGCGGCTGCGCGAGGAAGGGGGCGAGGATGCGCTGCCCCAACTCCTGCGCGGACTCCGGCCCGTGGGCCCTCGCACCTGCCTCCCGCGCGAGGTGTCCGGCGACCAGCCCCTGCGCGCTTCCGTCGGCCAGCGATCCCGCCGCGAAAACGAACAGATCGCCCGGCGCCGGCTCAAGTTCCACCGGCTCGAAAGGCGCACCCCCGGACCCCAGGGCCGCACCTGCCGTGAGCTTCACGATGTCGGCGGCGCTCCCGTCCGCACGGGCCAGCAGCGGCGGCGGGTGCCCCGCGCTCGCCATCGAACAGCGGCCGGTCACCGGATCGTGGACCGCGTAGATACAGGTGGCACCCCGTACGGTGCCGTTCGTCGCGCCGGGCTGCTGCCGGTGCGCGAGCTGCATGACCAGGTCGTCGAGATGGGTCAGCAGTTCGTCCGGGGCGGGGTCCAGGTCGGCGAGTGTGCGTACGGCGGTCTGCAGGCGGCCCATCGCCGCGGCGGCATCGAGTCCGTGGCCGACGACAGTGCCGACGACGAAGGCCACCCGGGTGGAGGACAGGGTGATGACGTCGAACCAGCTTCCGCCGGTGCCGGCGACCGTTCGTCCGGGAACATAGATGCCGGCCGTCTCGGCGCCGGTCACGTCAAGCGCCGGCTGGGGCAGCAGGCTGCGCTGAAGCGCCTCCGCCGTGCGGCGCTCGCGCGTGTAGCGCCGGGCGTTGGCGATGGCCAGGCCCGCACGGGAACCGATGTCCTCGGCCAGTGCGACGTCCTGCTCGTCGAAAGGGGCGCGGCCGGCCGTCCGCCACAGGGCGACCACGCCCAGCACCCGGCCCCGGGCGTGCAGGGGCAGCACCATGAACGAGGCGGCGTCCGCAGGCAGCAGAAGCCGGCTGCGCCGCTCGTCGTCCCCGATCCGGCCCCGGAGCTCGGTGAGGTCACGGGCGATGCGCGCCGACCCCGTACGCAGCAGCTCGCTCTCGGTGTCCTGGACCCGGATCATCGAGTCCAGGGGATACAACTCGGATGGCCAGCCGCCCTCCCGGTCGGCCACGGCGACCCGCAGCAGCGGCGTACCGACGGCGAAATCGGTGGGCTCCTCCCCCACCAGCGTCGTCTCGGTCAGGTCCACCAGATCCATCAGCGTCTCCGCATTGCGCCGGACATCGAGCGAGCGGCCGAGCCCGGACGCCGCGGCTGCGACCAGCACGGAGCGGCGCCGCGAGCTCTCCTGCTCCGTCACGTCGGTGAAGGTGACGGCGACGCCGTGCACTGTTCCGTCGCGACCGCGCAGCGGCAGGGCGGCCAGGGAGACGGTCCGCTCGCGCTCAGGGCTCCGGGCGAGCCTGGCACGGCACACGACGTCGATCAGCGGTTCGCCGGTCTCCACCACCTGGCGGAGCCGGGCCTCGATGTGGGCGCCGTCCTCGATGACGAGCAGGGCGCCCAGCCGCGATCCCAGGGGGCTCGCCTCCCGGTCCTCGGCCGCGGACCGTTCCGCCGCCGGTGGCGCCCCTGGGTCGGCGGGGAACGGGTTGACCCGGGTGAGCCGCAGGTCCGTGTCGTGGATGGCGATCCCCACTCCGCTCTGGTTGAACATCGCCCGCAACAGCGCCTCGTCCTCGTCCCGCCGGTCCGCGACGTTCGCCGGCATCAGCCGCAGCAGGAAGCGCGGCTCGGCGGCGGCCCTCACCGGCAGCAGATCGAGCCGCACGGCCAACGGCTGCGCCGACCGGCGCTGCAGGTCGGCCTGCACGGATACGAAGGAGGTCTCCGGTACCCGCTCCCGAAGCTCCTGCCAGTCCGGCGCGTCCGTGAACAGCTCGCCGACGTCCGCGCCCTTCAGCTCCTCCGCGGCCGTCCCGATCAGGGCCGCCGCATCGGCGGTGCACCCCAGCACCGTGCCCGAGTGGTCGACCACGACCACGGCGGCGTCCTCCGGTCCCTCGGGGACGGCGCCCGGAGTCCGGTCGCTTCCACTCACTCGATGATCACTCCTGGGGTCGGGCCGACGGCGGCGCAGCAGTCATCGCCCGACGGGCCTGTGCAGGGCGCGCTCCCGTGCCGGCTCTCCCCCTCATTGAACTCCAGGGGATGCCCGGCCGCCTTTCGGCAGGACGGGAGCGGGCGTGGCCGCGCTGCGGCGTGCGGGGACGCGCAGACATGCGGGGACGTGCGGACGTCGACAGGTGCCACGGCCGCCGGGGAGTGGGACACCGACGTCCGGCACGCACCCCGCGCAAAGGGCGATCAGCGCGGCGCGTATCCCCGCAGGAAGGCCCGTACACCCGATTCGATGATCGCGATCTCGGCTGCCTCCGAGAGCGACACCGCTCCGTGGAAGCTCACCTCGTCGATCTCGGTCACCGTGAGCAGCAGCAAGTGCCGCGCTGCCAGCGCCGGATCGTCGGTCGCGAGCAGCCCGTCAGCTGCCAGCCGGGCGAACCGCTCGGCCACCGCGTCCGACGCCCGCTGCGGTCCGCTCTGCCGCCAGGCCGTGAGGAATTCCTCCGGGACATGGGCAATCTCCACCCGCATCTGGCGGACGACCGCGAAGTGGTCGGCGAACCGGCGCAGCGGGGCGACCCAGGCCCGTACGAAATCGACGAGGTCCTGCTCCAGGTCGGCCGCGGTCACCTTGTGCAGCCTTCGGTCGATCGCGTCGAGACGCGCCTCGACAACCGGCTCCGAGCCCTCGACCACCACGGCCCGGAAGAGCTGGGCCTTGCCCCCGGGGAAGTGGTTATAGATCGTGCGGGTGGAGACCACGGCTTCCTTGGCGATCGATTCGACACTCGTGCGCGTATAGCCGTCACGCCCGAACACCTTGCGGGCGCCCACCACGATGGCCTCCCGCTTCTCCGCCATGCCCTGCCTCATGGGTGATGTCCTTCTCTGCCGCTGCTGCCCTGGTCAAGGTACCCATATGAAGGAAGAGTGCAATGCTCATTGCATTCATTGCCATACACGTTGTACTTTACGTGTCACCTCGACACCTCAACATGGCGAACCCGACGAACCGCCTGGTCGCCTGTCCGGACGAGCCGGCCGACAGACTCCCACGCGGGGTCCGATCGTCGGCGTTGCGGTCCGTCCCGGTTGTCGAATGGTCCCGGGTCTCCGTCGGACCGGACTCGATCGACCTCCCCCTGGCAGAAACCCCTGATAGAGGCTGCGTCCTGGCACCAGCCCGAGGAAGGCAGAACTTGCCCACCAAGACCAAGACACTGCAGATCCCCACGGCGGACGGCCAGGCCGACGCCTTCGCCGCCTTCCCCGACCGCGGTGAACGGCACCCGGGTGTACTGCTGTACACGGACATCTTCGGGCTGCGGCCCGTGCTCAAGGAGATGGCCCGGGAACTGGCCGGGCACGGGTACTACGTACTCGTGCCCAACCTCTACTACCGGCACGGCCCGGCGCCGGTGATCGAGCTTCCCGAACACATCACCGCGGAGATCCGCCCCGCGGTCTTCGCCCAGTTGCTGCCCTTGTACGAGGCACACACCGCCGAACGCGCCCGGCGCGACGCCGACGCCTACCTCCGTTTCCTCACCACCCAGCCAGAGGTCGGCACCGGCCCGGTAGCCGCGATGGGCTACTGCATGGGCGGCGTCCTTGCCATGCGCACCGCAGCGGACCACCCCGATCAGGTGGCGGCGGTCGCCGCGTTCCACCCCGGCTCACTGGTCACCGACGCGCCCGAGAGCCCGCACCGCCTCATCCCGGCAATCACCGCACAGGTCCACCTCGGCCACGCCGAGAACGACATGACGCCCGAGGCCATCAGCGAGCTCAACCAGGCCCTGGACGCCACCGGTGTCGGCTACACCTCCGAGGTCTACCCCGGCACCGTCCACGGCTTCACCATGTCCGACACCGAGGCCTTCAACCCCTCCGCACTTCAGCATCACTGGGACCGGCTGCTCCCGCTCCTGGGCCGCACCTTGTCCCACAGCTGAGGCTCCGGCTCGCAGAGGCACCACTGCGGTGTCCGCCCACCGGACGACAAGGCAACAGCCGCCATGGAGGGATCACCCCTGCGGTGAATTCCTCTGCCCGAGCGGGTGACTTGGGCCGCTTCGAGCTCCCCTCGGAGGCTCGGGGCGGCTACTGCTGTTGTTCGTGACCAATAAACTGCTGCACCTGGGAATGGCGGCCGCGTTCGCCGCGCTGCCTCTCGCCCTGACCGGCCCGTCATACGGCGCGGAAGCTTCGGCCGGTTCGCCGGCCGGGCCGTGCGCCGACGTGGTCGTGCCTCTCGGCTCTGCCTGCGTCCCGTCGCCCAAGCAGTGCTTCACGACGCCCTGCTACCAGTACGACATCGTGCCGCTGCTGCCGGCCCGCACCCCCTGGCCTCCGCCCGAGCGGCACTCCACTCCCCGCCCCTCGTAAATGCGCTTGTACGGGCTCCAGGCAGGTACCTAGGATCGCTTTCCATCGACGTGTAGCTCAGTAGCCAGAGCGCCGGGCTCGGGACCCGGAGGGCGCAGGGGCGGAACCTGCCACGTCGGCTTATGAAAGACGACGCTGAGCAGCAGCTTCCCTTCGGGTCAGGCGAGTCCGCGAGCTATCCGCAGGCCATGCTGACCCAGGCCTTCCTGACCTCACTCACCCACGGCGAGGCCGACACCCGGGCCCGTGCCGCGAGCCGCGCCGCCCGCTGGCGTGCCGTGCTCCACGGAATAGCCGACGGCCGCCTGGCCGTCGGATCACGAACCCCCGTGGCGGGGCTGCCCGCATGGGTGACACCGGAAGTCGTACGGGGCGGTTTCGCCACCTCCGCAGCAAGCGCCGAGGGTCCGCTCCAGCGGTACGAGCGGGAGGCGGCGTCCCTGGCGGGGGTGGCCGCCGAGCGTCGCGCGCTGTTCGCGTACTGCCTCACCGAACCGGGCCTGGAGCGGCTGTACGCGCTGCTCGACAGCGGCCGTTACGAGATCGTCGTGCCTGAGGAAGCCGCCCTGCTGACTGTGGCGTGGCTGGTTCGGGCCGGGGACACGGCCGGTGCGCTGGAACTCGTGGCCACCCTGGAGCCCTGGGCCGACCGGCTGCGCTTCATGCCGCGCTCGTCCGATCTTCCTGCGCCCGACGTCCGGGCGATCCACCGGCGCACGGTCGGCGACGCCGGCGCTTCCCTGTCCCGTCGGCAGCCCAACTCCGCGGTGGAGACCCAGCGCGAGGCTCTCACCGTCTGGCAGCCGTTCGGCGACGAGTTGCTGGCCCACTGGCTGGAGGCGGCCGACAGCGGCGTACTGGGCCAGGTGCCCGACGACGTCCGGCAGGAGCGAGGGGAGGTGCTCCTGCGCCGGTACCGGGACCTCGCAGCCACCCACACCCGTTGCACCAAGCACCGCGACCCGAAGGGGAACCTGGGCATCCTGCGCGGCGCCCTTGAGGAGACCCTCGCCGGCCGGCCACTGGACGCGCGCCGGCTCGGGCTGCTGCGGCTCGCGGTCGAATCCATGGTCCGCCGGCGCGGCCGTCCAGGATCGCTGCGGCACAGCGCGCTGCGCGACCGGCAAGCGGCACAGGCGGCCCAGCCCTCACACCACGCGTTCGCCCAACTGGTGCTGCACCGCCTGTCCGGACTTCCGCAGGAGACCGGCGTGGCCGAGGTGGGCCCGCTGACTGCGGGCGTCTCGGCCCGCGAGGCCGCGGCGGCCGGGCTGCCTGTGGGGGCGGCGGTCCCGGCCGCCGTGCGCCACGTCGTGGAAGCCGCACTGAGCGCTCCGCTCGCCACGCTCGTGGAACGTGGCGCGGTGCCTTCGGCCGAGGTTCTCGCCGAACTGGTACCGCAGTTGGTAGCCGCCACCAGTGCGCAGGCGTATCGGGATGAGGCCCTGCGCACTCTGATGGCCGCGAACTACCGGGCGTTCCGCGCCCGCCGCTCGCTGCTCCTGCTCAACCTGGCTCAGCAGGTGCGGGTCGAGGAACTTCCCTGGGTACGTGCGGTGGCTGAACACCGCGTCGGCCACCAGGAGCAGGAGCCTGCGCGCATCGCGCTGCGTCAACTCGGCGAACTGGCCGTGCAGGCGTTCCCCGGCACCCTCCTGCCCAACCCGCTGGTCCGTGAGCTCAGCGTCCTCGCTCGACAGGCCGAGGCCGGGGCACCCCTCGTCGAGGAGCTGGCCGCGGACATCTTCATGGGCACCTTCACACCGAAGTTCCTCGCGGCGGCACGGGTCGCCGCCGAGTTGCTCGGCGGCACACTTTACGAGCGCTACTACGGCATCGACTACGCAGCGATCCGCAACCTTGCGATCACCGAGGCCAGCGAGTCGCTGACCCGCGCCTACCGGGCACGCACCTCACCCGGATTCGCGAAGCTGTGCGCCGAGCGGGCCGGTGAGTCCGGCGGCGGGAGCGGGTCGGTGGCCGCCAACGGCAAGGTCATCGAGCAGTCCCAGATCCTCACCACCCACAATCTGGCCACCCTGGTCAGTCGGGTCGCCATCACCCCTCGGCCCGGCTGGGACGAACTGGCCCGGCAGTGCTTCGCCACGGTGTGCCTGGCCACGGCCCGCATACACAACAACCCACGGCCCCTGTCCACGATCAAGGACGCGGCGTACGCGTGGCGCCAGATGGTGTTCCACCTGTCGCTCTGCGATCCCGCGGCGCAGGCCCGGGTGATAGCCCGGCTGGACGAGGAGACGGCTCGCTGTCCCGGTCATGTCGCGGCGCGCCTCGCCCCTGCGCTGACCGGGCTGCGCCAGGCCGCAGCCGGCGGCACTCCGGACACGGGCGGGGGGCGGCGTCTCGTCGGCTGGACCACCGAAGCGCACTGGCTCCGCCCGGACCCGCGGGCCTGACGGGTCCCTTCCCGCCGCCACACCGAACGGTGCCGGCCGGCGTGGTCGGCGACGCAGGTCTCCCCCACCCTCCACCGACTCCACCTCCGCCTCCGCCTCCACCTCCCTGTCCGCCTCCACGACGACGGCCTTCGCCCGGAAATGGTTCGACGGCTTCGCGGGGCCCTGGCACCGTGGGGCACTATGCCGAAACTCGAGCGTGTGACCGCCGCGGACCTACAGCTCATGCAAGGTCTGGCGCAGCGTCTCACGGCCATCCGTGCGGACCTGGTGAACGGCGACGCCACGTTTGGCGAGCTGGCCTGGAACTGGGGCAAGGGGCATGCCCGCGACGGCGTGAGCCGACCACGTCGGCTGTGGTTCTCCGGCGGCCGGCTGGTGGCGTGGGGCTGGGCGGTACTTCCGCGTCAGGAGACGCGGAACGACGGATCGGTGAAGGACGTCACGAGCGCCTCTCTGGTGTACCAGGTCCACCCTGACCACGCCGGACTGGTCGACGAGGTGATCGACTGGTACGACGGTGCGGCGGCGGGCGTCGACCGTACGGTGATGCCGAGTGCCGCCGATCTGTTCGCCCTGAAGCGATGGGCGGCGCACGGCTACGAGACCGACTCCGCCTCGCTGGGCGACGACGGGTCCTGGACCCAGCTCAACGAGCGGGACCTCACTCACCTGGAACAGCCGCTACTGCCGGACGGGTTCCGCTTCCGCACCGCGGATGAGGCCGGGCCGGAGGCCGCGGTCCAGGCCCATCTGGACGCCTGGGCTCCCTCGGCCTACACGGCCGAGAGCTACGAGGGCGTCCGGCGGACGGCGACGTACCGAGGCGACCTGCACGTCCTTGTGGAGGCGCCGGACGGGACGATGGCATCCTCGACGATCATGTGGCTCGACGAAGCGAACAGGACAGCCGAGTTCGAGCCGGTCGGGACGCATCCGGACTACCGCCGTCTGGGGCTGGGAAGGGCAATGCTTCTGCACGGGATGCGTCTGGCGCGTGCGGCCGGGGCCGTTCAGACGACGGTCGCCTGCCTGGGTGCACCGGGGCATCCCCAGGCGCGCGGGCTGTACTACAGCGTCGGGTTCCGGGAGTGCACGCGGGACGCGCCACTCATCAGGTTCGGAACCGCGGGCTGAGAACGGGTCGTTCCCGTGCGCGGAGGGCGGCTTCATGGCCGCTCCGCCGCTGGGCGGGAGCGTCGGACGGTTCGGCGACGGGGCGGGTGAGGGCGCATGTCGCAGTCAGCCCCGCCCGCCGGTGAAACGGTCAGGATCCGTCGGCCGGAAGGGCGTACAGCCGGGGGAGGTTGACGACGATCGCCTCCTGGGTGCTGCGGGCGATGACGACCACGGCCTCCTGGGTGGGATCGGGGTTCTCCTCCCGGTGCGGCACGAAGGGCGGGACGAAGATGTAGTCACCGGGTGAGGTGCGCAGCCGTACTTCCTCCGGCTCATCGCCCGAGTCGTCCAGGAAGACGAACTCCGGGTGTCCGCTGACCACATGAATGGCGGTCTCGGACTCACCGTGGTGGTGGTCGGAGGAGGCGGTCGCAGGGGCCACATGGGTCTGGCCCATCCACAGCTTCTCGGAGCCGACGGTCTTCCCGCTCACCGCGGCGAACCTCCGCATCCCGCCGGTCTGCGCCGTGTCACCGTCCAGGGCATCAGCACGGACGTGGTGCACGCGGTTGCGCAGTGGCGCGGCCGGGTTGGCCGGGGCGTCAGGAAGGTGGGGGTGAAAGCCCTCACCGGGGGTCGTCATCGGCTCGCTCATGGCAGGGACGCTAGAGCGGCACGGAAAAGCCTGTCAAGAAGTGTCCGCTGCCCTCACCTGCGGCAACATTGCTGCAATACGGGGCGGACGCATTACAGGCCGTTGGGCCGCAGGCCTGTCGTCGCCCGTACCCTCGGGCCTCGGGCCTCGGGCCTCGGGCCTCGGGCCTCGGACGAGTCGTGGGCACGGGTGGACCCGCGAGGACGGATTACGTCACACGGGCTCTCCTGCAGACTTCTCGGGCCGGATCGTTCATCGAACGGAGAGGTCGTCGCGACCTCACAGCTCCGCGACGGTCCGGCCACCTGAAGCCCGCGGTGGGTGACCTGTACAGAGCCCGGATGCGGCCGGCTGATCGCCGACGCGACCGCGAACGAGCCGACACGCAGGAGCAGTGCTACGTCCCCGTCCTCGAACTGTGGTCCGTCCGGAACCGGCACCACGTCCTCAGGGCGCTCTCAGGATGCTACTTGCGCAGCAGGGCGCAGACGAAGTTCTCCTCAACGGTCCGCAGCCGCTCCAGCAGCTCCGGCTTGTTCGTCTTGTTGACCTGCGTGGTCAGGGAGACGGTCAGCGATCGTTTGCCGTCCGGGGTGGCTGCGATCAACTGCGTGTAGCCGGGGAAGTTGCCCGTGTGGCCGTACACCACACCGCACCGGGTGGTGTACCTGAAGATGGCCAGACCGGCCTTGTTCTTGCCCGGGCCCGCCGGTTCGGAGGCGCCGTTCACCAGGTTCAGCTGCTGGCGGCGGGTCCGGTCGGAGATCAGCTTTCCGCCGGCGTAGGCGCGGATGAAGGACGTCATGTCCTTCGGCGTCGAGACGATCCCGCCCGATGCCCACACGCCCGACGCGCTCAGGGCCTCACTGATGTCCTCCGGCGGGTTCGGCGGGGTCACGTCGTAGCCGCGCATGTACGGTTCGGGCATCCGGTAGCCCTGCGGCAGGCTGGTGCTGCGCAGGTTCAGCGGGCGGTACACGAGCTGGGCGAGCAGTTCCTCGTAGCGGCGGCCGGTCACCGCCTCCGCCATCAGCGCCACGGCGATGTTGTCGGAGTTGGAGTAGTTGTACCGGGAACCCGGGCGGAACCCCAGCGGCTCGTCGGCGACGAAGTCCAGCAGCCGGCGGGAGTTGAAGTGACGACGCGGGTCCGCGGTCACCAGGTCCAGGAACTCCGGGTCCATCGTGTAGTCCGGCAGCCCGCTCGTGTGGTTCAGGAGCTGCCGCAGGGTGACCCGGTGCCAGGCACGTGGCAGCCGGGGAAGCACCTTGCCGATCGTGTCGTCCGTCCGCAGCTTCCCCCGGTCCACGAGCTGGAGGGAGACCGCGCCGCTGAACGCCTTGGCGGTGCTGGCGATCCGCATGTGGTCGGTGACCGCGATCGGGCGGGGCTTGCCGATCCTGGCGACCCCGGCCCGGTAGACATCGGTGCGGGTTCCGCGCTTGAGCACCGCGATGGCTCCGGGCGGTCCGCCGGGCGCTTTGGTCAGCTCCTCCAGTTGCCGGGTCAGTGTGCGGTCGTGATCGGCGGGGGCTTCCGCCGCGCGCGCGGGGGCGTACACCAGTCCTGCCAAGGAGGCGGCGGCCAGCAGGGCGACGGCGGGCAGGCGGATCTGTGCGGAGCGGAACAGCAGCACGGCGAGACTCCTGGGAAGTGAGCACGTTTGGAGGTCCAGCCTCGGCCTCCCGTCCGGTTGGTGCGCGCGGCGTTGCTCCATACGGCTCCCTGCCTGCCCGCTCAGCGCGACGCGTCCCTTTTCTGGCTGCACTCCTGCCATCACCACCGCGGACACACCGCGCTCGCACGCAAACCACCCGCCAGCCGCGGTCCCCAACCTCACAGGGCAATACACCTGGGGCCTCTCGTTTGGATCATGCCGGGCTCGCGTGCCCTAACGCTTCACCCGGCCGCGGACGGCGAGTACGGCGAGGCCGAGCAGGGCGGGTTCGACCAGGAGGGAAGCCATCTCGGTGTAGGTACCGGCGGTCGTCAGGTCCTGGCCGGAGGAACGGAAGACCACCGAGTTGATCACCACCCGCAGGGACCCCTCGGCTATGTCGGCCCCTCCGAAGTCGGCGTTTCCGCTGAACCTGGCTCGTTCGAAACGGGCCTGACCGATACGAGCGCCGGATGATTCCGGACTGGTGACGGCTCCGAGCAGGTCTCTCAGGAGCTCTTCCGAAATCGGCGTGCCGCGGTGGTCGAGGTGCGCGCCCGGTTGCAGGCCGGTCAGGTAGCCGGAGCGGTCGGCGTCACAGAGGTGTGCCAGGCAAGCGGTGTAGGGCTCGACGAGGCGGCCCCAGCACCCGGAGTCGTCCGAAGTGGCTCCGTACCGACAGTGCGGCCAGTGGGGGACGTCCAGGTTGGCGTCGGTGGCGGTCATGCCATTGAGACGTGACGCCAACCCGCCTGGTTGCGGCTCCTCGGCAGCAGGCTTCGACCGTCAACAGAGCGCCTGCGCGGAGCACTTGCATCAACCGGACTCTTCGACGTCTTCGACCGCTTCGACGTACGACGCCAGGTTGGCCAGCGAGGAGGCGATCCCGGCCTCGTGGGCCTCCTGATCGATGCCAGGAGGCACGTCCGTGGCCGTCACGGTCACCTCGGTCCCGTCCCCGGCGGCAGCGAGGTCCCAGGTCATCGTCATGGTGCCGGCGTACGACGGGTCATCGGCCTCGAACACCGCCTGTTGCACCACGCGCTCCGGTGGCACCAGGTCGGCGAACCCGACGTCGACGACATCAGTCGCATCCGAGGTCTTGCCGGGGCCGCCGGCGGGGTCGAGGTAGGTGAGGATCATCCGGAATCCGCCACCGGGCCGGGGATCCCATCGCTCGATCCGCCCGCGCATGCCCTCCGGCGGCAGCCAGGCCTCGAGCGACTCCCGGTCGAGGAGGGCGCCGTAGACAGTCGTCGGTGGTGCCGCGATCACCCGGCTGGCGCGGTCGTTCCTGCTCATGGCCCGATCCTAGGTACAAGGGGCCCTCGTCAGGCCCAGCTGTCGAACGACCCGCAGAGAAGGCCGCGGAGGACACAGGACGTAGCTCTCAACGGTTCGCCGGATCCGGACTTACGGAGCCCCGCGCGGACGCCCCCGCCTGCGGATAGCGTCTTCGTGACGGTGGAGGGGGACGCGATCATGGCAGAACGCACGGTTCCGCAACGCGTGGTGGCCGCGGAGCGTATCGCCTTCGAGGCGGGATTCAAGAAGAGCTGGCCGCTGCCGCGAAACCGCACGGCGTCATCGCGGAGAGCGGCACGAGCAGCGGTCGGTGCCGGATCCCTCCTCCCGAGGAGCCGCTAGCCCGGCCGGCCTCAGGTGCGGTCGCGGCGCCGGTTGATCGACGGCATACGTTTCCGGGTCCACGCCGGAGTCCCCTGGCGGGACGTTTCCGGCCGAGTTCCGGCCCCTGTGCCGGATTCGCAATGAGACTGCTGTCTTACCGGCCGCCACCAGCGAGTGGCCATGACGCACGGCGCTCAGGTCAGACTGAGACGCGCGACAGCGAGGAACTCCGCCTTGACCGGTTCCAGGTACTCGGAAACGCTCGCTTCGCTGTGCTCCTGCCAGACCACCTGGTTCAGGGCGCGAGCGTAGGCCGTCACCGGTACGTGCAGGCCAGGAGCGCACAGCAACTGGACGCCGTGCTCGGCTATGCGCAGGCCGTCCACCGCCGGCCTGGCCGTGCGGTACCAGTCATCATCCACCTCCCATCGGGGCGGCCGCGCATGAGCAACCCCCTCGGCCTCCAGCGCGAACCGAATGAACTCCAGCACGGTCCTGATCTGCTCGGCACGTCGTTCCTCCGTCAGTGCTGCGGCCCTTCTCTGCTGCTCGGCCCGGTCGGCTGCCCGCTGTGCCGTGCGTTGGGTCAGGTAGGTCAACGCACCTCCTACAGCTACACCGACCATCGACAGGACGGGCGTCAAGAGATCACTTGTCATGCCCGACTACTACCAGCGTCGGCTCCCCGCCACTGCTGATTCCCGCCTCCGGACCGGGCCACTCCCTCGCGCCCGTCCGCCGTCGTGATGTGCGCTTGCATGGCGTAACCAGCAACTTCTTGCAGTACCGTCCTCTGTTCTGCTCGGGAGAGGGCGGAGAACCAGGTTGTCCCGTCTTCCAGCGTGCGGAGCTGTTGGGCGACCTCGTTGACGACCCGCTCGGCTTCACGCCGAATGGACTGCCCATCCCCACTGCTGGTCTGCGACATCACCCAAGCGTTCCACATCACCTCGGGAGCGAGCAGCGGGCAGCGGGCAGCACACCTCATCCTTTGACCACTCCCACGAGTCGCAGGAAAGGGCCCAGGGCCCGCCTTACAGATCAAGTACGTCCGATCCGTTCAAGAAAGCGGCGACGCCGGCCCACTACCCTCGAAGCCATGAACAGCGCCGACAACCAATCTCGCCACCTCAGCGTCCATATCGCCCGCACGGTCGACGACGTCTACGCCTATGCGTCGGACCCGCTGAACTTGCCCGCGTGGGCCAGAGGTCTGGGCGGCTCCATCAAGAGAGTCGACGACCAATGGGTCGCGGAATCCTCTCCTATGGGAAGGGTCGTGGTGACCTTCGTGCCGCGCAATGAGCTGGGTGTTCTCGACCACGAAGTCACGCTGCCCTCCGGGGAAACCGCCTACAACCCGGTCCGTGTGATCAGCGACGGCACGGGAAGTGAGGTCGTATTCACCCTTCGCCGACAGCCCCGGATGAGCGACGCCGATTTCGAGCGCGACGCCGACACGGTCGCCGGCGACCTGAACCGGCTCCGGGAGCTGATGGAATCTGCGTAGATCAGTCCGGCGGCTCGTGGCAGGGCCCGCGATCCGCCGGGACAGGCCCTCGGCACGGTCCGGCGGATCGTGGTCGGTGCCATCGGCGGATCGCTCTTGCCGAACCAAATCTCAGCTCAAGAGGCAGAAGTTGCCGGGCTATGTATCTGTAGCGGACGAGCAAGATGCAACAGCTCGAACAGCGCCCACAGCTCACCGTCCACGATCCACGGTCGAGTACCCACACCTCACGAACGGCCGAGTCACACCCGTCACGGCCTACCAGCGCGTTCCAGCAAGATCGCGTGGCAAGCCCTCAGGCCGGCCCCTTCCGGGCTGCCACCCACGCGGCGAAGTCCTCGATGCCGTCGATGAGCGCCTCGAAGCGGAAGGAGTGGAAGAGGTCGAAGGCATGGTGCGCGCCTGGCAGTTCGACGTACACGACTGGCGAGGTGGAGACGGAGCGGAGAGCGGTGACAAGGGCCCTGGGGTTCTCGGTGTCCACCAGCTCGTCCAGGTCCCCGTGCGCGATGAGGAACGGTGGTGCATCCGTCCGGACGAGGTTCACCGGCGAGGTCGCCGGGTCGCCGTCGAAGTACTCCGCGAGAAAGCCGTTGAGTACGACGGCGGCGGTCACAGAGGTGTCCGCCTCCTCGAACCCGGGCTGGTAGGCCGGTTCATTGGGGGTGAGTGCTGCCTGAGCCGCCATGTGCCCACCTGCAGAGCTCCCCGCCACGAACACGGGAGCCGCGGACGCTGCGCCGTACTCCGCCGCGTGTTCGCGCGCCCAGGCGATGACCTTCTTCGCGTCGATCAGATGCGCGGGATGCGGGAAGTCGGGGCGCAGCCGGTAGTTGGCGCTGATGCAGACCCAGCCCTGGCTGGCGAGCCGGTAGAGCAGGGGCAGCGACTGAGTGTTCTTCCGGCCCTGGTCGTAGTGGCCACCGTGGAAGTGGATCATTACGGAGCCGCCCTCGGGGCGCGAGCGGTGGTGGTAGACGTCGAGGAGGTTGCGGCGGCCTCCGTCCCCGTAGCTGAGGTTGGCCACCCGCTTGACGTCACGGCGGCGGCGAAAGACGGGCCTGAACAGGATGCGTGCCAGCGGCGGCCGGCGGTGCGTCCCCGTACCTGCGCCCAGCGCTTCGTCCAGGGCGACCCGCACTACGGACGCCGCCCGCACCCCGCGCAGGGTGACCACTACAAGCCCGGCAGCCCCGACCGCTGCCACACCGACGTTCACCCGGTCGGCGGTCGTGGCGATGTCGCCCTCCGAAAAGGCCAGCGCCGTCGATGCCACCAGCGCGTAGAGAGCGACGTGCGGGATCTCGTTGAAGACCAGGCCGAGCCGGTAGCTGAAGTAGAAGAGCGGCTTCGGCCCACGTATGCGAACCAGGCAGAACAGCACGATCAGCAAGGCCAACACCACGGTCACCAGATAGCCCACAGCCACCACAACACCCCGTTCGGCACTCGGCTCGACAACCCACCCTGTGGTACCACGGATGGGACGACGCGTGCAGGGTGAAGTGTCCCCTGCCACCGCGTACTTGAGGTGGCGCGCAGGGTTGCCCGTGCAGTCCTGTGAGTACTGTTCGAGGCAGGTTGGTCATGACCGGCCCGGACGCCGTTGCGGCGAAGGTCCAGTGACAGGATGGCGGCTTCGACCATTCTGAGAGGCCATCCTCGTGCCCACGCCCGCCGATTACCTCGCACTGGCACGTGCCGAGAAAGACAGCTTGGTCCTGCAGCGTCTCGCAAAATGTCCGTACCCGTTCGTCTGGCAAGCCCTGGCCATCAACCCCCACACGCCACCTGAAGCCCTCCAGGAACTGAGCGCGGCCCGCGACAGCGACTGGAACGACAACAGGCTTCTTCGTCTGCTCGCAGAACATCCCAGTGCGAGTCCTGTCGTGCTTCGAGCTGTTCTCGAAGCCGTTGCAGCGAGACTCGATGAGGGCGAGCGGCCCTACGCTGCCGTACTCGCTCTCGCCGACCGGCTGGAGCTCGAGGTGGATGAGGTGAGGCGGCTCGGAACGCGTCGTGGCGCCTCTGCTCGTCTACGCCGTCTACTCGGCCTGCGGCTGAGCGTCCGGATCTGAGGCGCCCTCTGGCCACGGCTTCAGATGATCTTGATGTGGCTGGTGTGGTCGCCGCGTATGAGCCGTACCGGCGGGCCCCGTTCATCGGGCTGGGCCCACGTTCGTTCGGGAAGCTGGGCGCCGCAACAGCCCTTAGGCTCCACCCATGCCTGGACATCAACCTTCGACGCCTCCCACAGATAGTCAACTGTCGATCATCGACAGCTTGACCGCGCTGCCGTTTCCTGAGGAGAAGCAACGCGCTGGACAGGGAAGCAGTTGGGGCGGGCCCGGTTACCACCTGGCTGTGCTCCGGGAGAGCCAGGATTTCTGGGAGGACCGTGACGAAGAGATCGTCGCCGCAGCTGAGCAGGAACTGGAGGACGATCTCGACGCACTGGCGGCTGCTCTGGCCGGCCGTTGGGGTCATCCGCAGACCGTCGATCTGTCGCCGTACCTCGGGCTCGACCACCACATCCCCGACTTCGTCGCGACGGAACCGCTGGCCTTCATGAGTGGTCTCGCCGGCAGTATGCAGGTGTGGCAGCTGCCACAGTCCAGCCGTTGGCTCGCGCTGACCATCGGCCAGGCCGATCCCGAGTTTCCGCTCCAACTGCTCGCCGCCGTCGGTACGGAGTCGCTGATCTTCCGGTGACCTGCGGCGCTCATGGGGCACCGATGGCCGGAAGGGCACGGTGGCTGATCGTTGGGTCAAGGTCACGTAAGGACTGGAGTTATGGCCTGTTGACGGAGGGCGCGCCGTCGCATGATTCGGCCTTGTGAATCACGACTCGGATGCGGTCTGCCCTCAGTGCCATGAAGCGATAGCGGCCTCGGACGACCGGTTCAGCGCTTGGTGCCAGGAGTGCGACTGGAACCTCGATCCGGTCGGCGGCATCGATCTCTCCCCTGGCAGAACCCGGGAACTCGCCCGTCACGTGAGGGCGTTCGATCGCATATCCGCGTTCGGTCCTGCCGCGGCCTCGCCGAATGTCGCCCTGTACGGTGCGCTCGCGCTCGCCAGTGCAGTCAATTTCCTGACCCTGGCACTGGTCGGCACAGGAGCATGGCTGCTGCTCGTCGGAACCTGGCCGGAGCGGATCCTCGGCGCCGTCGAACTCCTGACCGCGTCGGTGCTGCGCCCGCGCCCGGGAAAGCTGCCCGAGCACACCCTTGACCGCACCTCCGCCCCCATGCTCCACGAAGTGACGCGGCGGATCAGCGCCGAACTCGGCACCGAGCCGGTCGACCTGATCGCCTTCGACTCGCGCTACGGCTCCCGCAGCGTGACCGTGACCGCCGGAATGCGCCGACGCCGCGTACTCGTACTGGGGTTACCGCTCTGGGAGACGGTGACAACAGATCAACGGCTTGCGCTCCTCGCCTGCGAACTCAGCAAGGCCGCCATGGGAAGACGTCGGAGCGCGCGCTGGATACAGATGGCACTGGACTCCCTCGCCGGCTGGGACGACGTCCTCAGCCCCACTCCCGAGCGAAGGAGTCAGGTGCACGGCGGCGCGTTCGTTCCCATCGGCAGGTCGCAGCCCAGCAATATCGCCCACGCGGGGGAAATGATCGCGCGCCCTCTCCTGGGCACGCTTGCCCAGGGCGCGCACCTGCTGCACAGACTGCTGAGCAGGTTGGGCGATCATTCCGGTGACCTGTCGTACCGGTCGGACAAGGCCGCCGCCCGGGTCGCGTCCGCGCCCGCGATGGAAGGGCTGCTGAAGGCCCTGCTCCTGCGGGAGACCGCGCTCTCCGCGCTCCATCGCTTGTCCGGGGGTGGCGGCATCATCTGGGGGAAGCTGCGCGCTTACCTCGCATCCGTGCCTGACTCCGAGCGAGCGCGGCGGCTGCGTCCCCTCCCGGCTCCGCGGAGATGCGCCCAGCCGCCACGGTCCGCCCACCTACCTGCGGATTCTGTTCGTCCAGAAGCTTCTCGACAGGGATCCGATCGCCACGATGAGCAGCGCGGAGGCCCAGGCGATCGAGCGGGAGCTGACGCCCGTCCGCTCCTCTGTCGCACAGGAGTACGGTGCGGGGAGCGGACCAGCCGGTGCGCGGCCTCACACGTCGACCAACGAGTGACGTGGGCGGACTCGTCGGTGAACACGCCCTCCACGACGGGATCGTGTTGCTCCCCGGCCCTCCCTCGCTCGCTCGGTGAACACGCAGCGCATCGACACCGGCCCAGGACGCTGCCATCCCTCACATGACCGGATCACCCCCGGCGCGCGGAACCCGCTCCCCATCGCCTCCGGGGCAGCGACAGCGATCGTCCGCCCACGACCTGGGCCGGATTGAAAGCGTTCAACCACCCCGCCAATTCGAGCCATTGGTGAGCGCTTCGCGGGCCCGTCTCCTCGACGGCCCGTCAAGAAACCCCCTGCACGCTCATTGACCCTCATTCGGCTCCCCCTTACGTTCGGCTACGTCCATTCGTTATGAATCGATTCACCATACGTATGTGAGGGGCCGCAGTGATCAGCAGGAGGAACATCCTGACGAGCGCCGCTGCCACGGTGGGCGCCGTGGCAGCCGGAGTCGGACCGGCCACGGCCGCACCGGCGCCGAAACCCGCCCAGTCACCCACGCAACGTGCCGCGCCGCGTGTCACCGCGCCGACCGTGGAGTACGTCCAGCACCCGCTGGGCCTCGACGCGCAGCATCCCCGGCTGAGCTGGCCGATGGTTTCCAACGAGCCGAACGTGCAGCAGAGCGCCTACCAGATCCGTGTCGCCTCCAGTGCGTCAGGCCTGTCGAGCCCGGATGTCTGGGACAGCGGGAAGGTCACGTCGGGGGACTCCGTCCTCGTTCCCTATGCGGGCCCGCAACTCAATCCGCGAACACGCTACTTCTGGTCCGTGCGGGTGTGGGACACCGCCGGTGGCGAGTCCGGGTGGAGCGCCCCGTCGTGGTGGGAAACCGGCCTCATGGACCCCGCCCAGTGGGCCGCGGATTGGATCTCCGCTCCCCCGGCCCTCACCGACGCGCCGTCACTCCAGGGCAGCGCCTGGATCTGGTTCCCCGAGGGCGACCCGGCCGGCAGCGCCCCGGCGGGCACCCGATGGTTCCGTCGCACCGTCGATGTCGCGGACGGGCTCACTGCGGCGACCCTCGCCATCAGTGCGGACAACGTGTACGCCATCTCCGTGAACGGCACCGAGGTCGCCCGTACGGACCTGGCGACGGACAACGAGGGCTGGCGCCACCCGGCGGTCGTCGACGTGCTCGCACAGCTGCGTTCCGGAAAGAACGTGCTCGCAGTGTCGGCGGTCAACGCCTCCGAGGGTGCGGCCGGCCTGATCGCCGCTCTCACCGTCCGTACAGCGTCCGGCGAACAGACCGTTGTCACCGACTCGTCCTGGAAGTCGGCGGACAAGGAGCCCGCCGGCAACTGGCGTGGTCCGGACTTCGACGACAGCGGCTGGCCCGCGGCGAAGGAGGCTGCCGCCTGGGGCGCCGCACCATGGGGCAAGGTCGTTCCGGCGGCCTTCGCCGCCAACCAGCTGCGGCACGAGTTCAAGCTGCCCCGCAAGAAGGTGGCGCGGGCGCGCCTCTACGCCACGGCTCTCGGCCTGTACGAAGCCCACCTCAACGGCAGCCGCGTGGGCCGCGATCAGCTCGCTCCCGGCTGGACCGACTACCGCGAGCGCGTCCAGTACCAGACGTACGACGTCACCTCGCTCGTCCGCCCCGGTACGAATGCCATCGGGGCGTACGTGGCACCGGGCTGGTACGCGGGCAACGTCGGCATGTTCGGGCCTCATCAGTACGGCGAACGCCCCGCGCTGCTGACCCAGTTGGAGATCGACTACACCGACGGGACGACCGAGCGCATCGTGTCGGGCAGGGACTGGCGTGCCGCCGCCGGGCCGGTCGTCGTCGCCGATCTGCTCAGCGGAGAGACGTACGACGCCCGCAAGGAGACCGGCGGCTGGACCTCACCCGGCTTCGACGACCGGGCCTGGGCCGAGGTCCGCGAGGCGGGCGACGCCGCTCCCGGCCGGATCGTCGCGCAGGTGGACGGCCCGGTTCGCGTGGCCAAGGAACTTCCGGTCAAGAAGGTGACCGAACCCGCGCCGGGAGTCTTCGTCTTCGATCTGGGCCAGAACATGGTGGGCTCGGTGCGGTTGCGCGTCGCGGGTGACGCCGGAACGACCGTGCGGCTGAGGCACGCCGAGGTCCTCAATCCGGACGGCACCCTCTACACCGCGAATCTGCGCACCGCTGCGGCAACCGATACCTACATCCTCAAGGGCGGCGGCGCGGAGACGTACGAGCCGCGCTTCACCTTCCACGGCTTCCGCTACGTCGAGGTGACCGGCCTCCCCTCCGCTCCCCCGGCCAATGCCGTGACAGGTCGCGTCATGCATACGTCCGCGCCGTTCACCTTCGAGTTCGAGACCGACGCGCCCATGCTCAACAAGCTGCACAGCAACATTACTTGGGGGCAGCGGAGCAACTTCCTCTCCATCCCTACGGACACACCCGCGCGCGACGAGCGCCTCGGGTGGACGGGTGACATCAACGTCTTCGCGCCGACGGCCGCGTACACGATGGAGTCGGCGCGCTTCCTCACCAAGTGGCTCGTGGACCTGCGGGACAGCCAGACCGCCGAGGGCGCCTTCACGGACGTGGCTCCCGTCGTCGGCAACATCGGCAACGGCGCGGCCGGCTGGGGCGACGCGGGTGTCACGGTCCCCTGGTCGCTGTACCAGGCGTACGGGGACCGGCAGGTGCTGCAGGATGCCTGGCCGTCCATCCAGGCATGGCTGAAGTTCCTGGAGATGAACAGTGACGGCCTGCTGCGGCCGGCCGACGGGTACGGCGACTGGCTGAACGTCTCCGACGAGACACCGAAGGACGTCATCGCCACCGCGTACTTCGCCCACAGCGCCGACCTCGCCGCCCGGACAGCCACGGCGCTCGGCGAGGATCCAGCACCCCACCTCGACCTCTTCGCGCGCATACGCAAGGCCTTCCAGGACGCCTATGTCACCGCCGAGGGAAGGGTGAAGGGTGACACCCAGACCGCGTACGTCCTGTCCCTGTCGATGGACCTGCTGCCGGATGCGCTGCGCAAGGCGGCCGCCGACCGGCTCGTCGCACTGATCGAGGCCAAGGACTGGCACCTGTCGACGGGTTTCCTCGGGACGCCCAGGCTGTTGCCCGTCCTCACCGCGACCGGGCACACCGACACCGCCTACCGTCTGCTCGGGCAGCGCTCCTTCCCCAGCTGGGGATACCAGATCGACAAGGGCTCCACCACGATGTGGGAACGCTGGGACTCCATCCGGCCGGACGGCAGCTTCCAGACCCCGGACATGAACTCCTTCAACCACTACGCGTACGGCTCGGTCGGCGAGTGGATGTACACCAACATCGCCGGCATCTCGGCGGGCCGCCCCGGCTTCCGTGAGATCGTCATCCGTCCTCGCCCGGGCGGCGAGGTCACGTCCAGCCGTGCCACGTTCGCCTCGGTCTACGGGCCCGTCTCCACCCAGTGGCAGCAGCGGGCCGGCGGCATCGACCTGCGGTGCACGGTGCCTCCCAACACGACCGCCGAGGTGTGGGTCCCCGCGGACACGCCGGACGCGGTCACCCACACCCACGCGACGTTCCTGCGCGAGGAGGACGGCTGCACGGTGTACCGGGTCGGCTCCGGGAATCACCGCTTCACCGTGTAGTGGACCCGCGGGCACCAGCCGGCGCGCTCACGCGGTCGGCGCCTGGCGGGGGCCGGTGAGCCGGCCCCCGCACCGGGCCGTGGCGTGCTCCGCATGATGGTCCGCGCCCCGCCCGGTCCGTCGCCACGGCGCGTGAGGGACGCCCCGTCACGAGGCCTCTGTCGTAAGGTAATTGCCCCGTACACCGCGCAGAGGGAGCACATCCGTATGCCGATCCCACTCGGACTTGGCCTTCCGCAGATGAAGCAGTACGACATCGGCCGCGACGTGGCCGACGTGGCGCGAGCTGCGGAAGCAGTCGGGTACGCGAGCCTGTGGGTGTTCGAGCGGGTCCTGTTCCCCGAACCCGCCACCCAGGGGCTGTACGGAGTCCCGGGACGCGCCTGGCCCGAGCAGTACCGGAGCGTCGCCGACCCGTTGATCACGCTGACACTGGCCGCCGCGGCCACCGAGCGCGCCCGGCTCGGCACCAGTGTGCTGATCGCGCCCCTGCACGTTCCCTTCCAGCTGGCCCGTTCGCTCGCCTCGCTCGACGCCGCCAGCGGTGGCCGGGTGGTCGCGGGTCTGGGAACCGGCTGGTCCCTGGACGAGTACGCAGCCGCTTCCGTCGCTCCCTTCGAGAAGCGCGGCGCGGTCCTGGACGAGCTGCTGGACGTGTGCGCGGCCGTCTGGGGGCCGGACCCCGTCTCGTACCAGGGGATCTGACGACGATCGCGCCGTCCGAAGTGGGGCCCAAGCCCGCTCGTCCCATCCCCGTGTTCCTGCCGGCGAGCAGCCCCCGGGCCACGCGCCGTCTGGTCGACCGGGCCGACGGCTGGATGCCCGTCGCCATGGGCGCGGCGCAGCTGTCCGAGCAGTGGCAGCGGGTGCAGGAGCTCGCCGCCGAGCGCGGGCGTACCCGGCCGGTCGACGCCTGTGCCCGGGCCAACGCGCGGTACACCGCCAAGCCCGTCGAGGGTCAGCAACGGCAGCCGTTCCACGGCAATGTCGCACAGATCGTCGAGGATCTGGTGGCACACTCCGGCACGGGGGTTCCTGAGATCATGCTGGATCTCCAGGGCACCACGCGCGACGCCACCGAACTGATCGACGTGGCGACCGAGGTGTACGAGGCCGCACGAGCGGCGGGGGTCTGAGCCGGTGTCGTAGCCAGTCGGTCACGGCAGCCCGTCGCCAGTGGCCGAGCAAGTCGTCGGCGACGCAGGTGCGCGGGCGCGGCTCGGAGGCGTACCGGTCGAGCCCGTCCGCGGCCGCACCAGTAGGTTCTCGGGGTCAGCATCACGACGCCGCCGACGGAGGACTGTGACCGATGGACGACCGCACATCGCTGGCCGAACGCTTCGAGGAGGACCGGGGTCATCTGAAGGCGGTGGCGTACCGGATGCTGGGTTCGGCGAGCGAGGCCGAGGACGCCCTTCAGGAGTCCTGGCTGCGGGCCGCCCAGGCCGACACCAGCGGCGTGGAGAACCTCACCGGGTGGCTGACAACGGTGGTGGGACGGGTCTGTCTGAACATCCTCCGCACCCGTCGCACTCGGCGTGAGGATCCGCTCGACGCGTATGACGTGCGGGCGCGCGGCACCGGTGAGGGGGACGATCCCGAACAGGAGGCCCTGCTCGCCGACTCCGTCGGGCTGGCTCTGCTGGTGGTGCTCGACTCGCTGGCGCCGGCGGAGCGTCTCGCCTTCGTGCTGCACGACATGTTCGCCGTACCGTTCGACGAGATCGGCCCCATGCTCGACCGTTCCCCGACCGCCGCCCGGCAGCTCGCGAGCCGTGCTCGCCGCCGGGTCAAGGGGCGCACCGTCCTGCCCGATGCGGATCTGGCGCGGCGACGACGGGTCGTTGAAGCCTTCCTGGCTGCGTCCCGGGGCGGGGACTTCGATGCACTGGTCGCGCTTCTCCATCCGGACGTGGTGCTGCACGCCGACCGCTCGGTCGTACCCACTCCCGAACCCGTCGTGGTCCGTGGTGCCCACACCGTGGCGAGGGGTGCGATGGCGGCCACCGGCCGGGCGCTCTTCACCGGGGTCGCCCTGGTGGACGGAGCCGTTGCGCTCGCGATGGCGCCTTTGGGGCGGCTGCGCCTCGTTCTCGGTTTCACGATCGTGGACGGTCTGGTCACCGACATCGATGTGGTCGCCGACCCGGATCGCCTCATCGGGTTCGAAGTCGGTTTTCTCGACAGCTGATTGACGGGTCACCACGGAATGGCAGCGCGGACATGGGGGTCGAACCCGCCCCGGCAGACCGCCCGGAATCAGGGGCGTAGCGACTGCGGAAACGGGCCCGCGCCGCCGTGCGGCGGGCCCGTGGGGGTTCGTTCGCCCGGCGGGTGCGGCGCTGTACGCCTGACCTTGCGCGGTCGCTCCCACGCACCCGTCAGGCATTCCTCAAAACCCCGCTGACCTGGCCTTTCATCCGGTTCGGACCTATCGTTCCCGTATCGGGAAAGGGGGTCCGGATGGACCGGAACATACGAACCGTGGACGACGTGATGAAGCTCCTCGACGGCCTGTTCGCACCGGGTGCCGACCGCTGGACGGCGGACGGGGCCTCCTGGTGGGACGGCTTCTACGCGGACCGTTCGAGGCCCGTGCCGTTCTTCGTGTCGAAGCCCGACGAGAACCTCGCCTCGTTGGTCGACCGGGGGCTGATCAAGCCGGGCCGTGCACTCGACCTGGGCTGTGGTCCCGGCCGCAACGCGATCTACTTGGCGTCCATGGGGTTCGAGGTGGACGCCGTCGATCTGTCGCCGACAGCGATCAGTTGGGCCGAGGACCGGGCCACGGACGCGGGTGTCGAGGTCCGGTTCCGTTGCGGCGATGCCTTCGACCTCCCCACCGGCGAGCCGGACCGCCCGTACGACCTGATCTACGACTCCGGCTGCTTCCACCATCTGCCGCCGCACCGACGCGTCAGCTATCGCTCGCTGCTCGACCGGGCCCTCGCACCGGGCGGCCACCTCGCCCTCACCTGCTTCGCGACCGGCGCGATGGGCTCGGAGCTGAACGACGCCGACTTCTACGAGCAGTCCCGCCTCCACGGGGGACTCGCCTACACGCCGGAGTCGTTGCGCTGGATCTTCTCCGACCTCGCCGAGATCGAGCTGCGCCGCATGCGGGACGAACCGGCCGAGTCACCGCTCTTCGGCGAGCCCTTCCTGTGGACCGCCCTCTTCCGGGCGCGGGGGCGGTAGAGGGTCCGAGAAGGCCGGAGGGGGCTCCCCCGCTGGAGGCGGCGCTCTGCGGCGGGCGCAGAGCGCCGGCCGTCAGTCCTGCAGTGCCGCGAGTTCGCGCACCGTCGCCATGTCGCTGAACGGGATGAGCTGTTCGCCGACGATCTGGTACGGCTCGCTGCCCTTGCCCGCCACCAGCACGATGTCGTCGGGTCCCGCGGCCGACAGGGCGAAGGCGATCGCCGAGCGCCGGTCCGCGTGGCGTTCGAACGGGGTTCCCGTGCCCTGGAGACCGGGCGCGATCTGGTCCATGATCGCTTCGGGGTCCTCGTTCCTGGGGTTGTCCGAGGTCAGGACGCACAGGTCGGAGCGGGTCCCGGCGATCTCGCCCATCTGGGCCCGCTTCGTGACGTCCCGGTCTCCCCCGCAGCCGAAGACGGTGATGACCCGGCCCTTCGAGAAGTCCCGGACGGCGCTGAGCACCTTGTCCAGGGAGTCCGGGGAGTGGGCGTAGTCCACGATCACCGCGGTGCCGCGCGGGGTCTCGAAGCGTTCGAGCCGGCCGGGGACGGGAGGCATCCGGTCGAGTGCGGCCACCAGCCCGGCGAGGTCGTGGCCCAGGAGGTGGCAGGCCGCCACGGAGGCCAGGGCGTTGGACACGGAGAACCGGCCGGGTACCGGGATCGCCGCGGGGTACTTGCTGCCCTCGTGGTGGAGGGTGAAGCGGGTACCGAAGGCGTTCATGCTCAGGTCCGTGGCACGGTAGTCGGCTTCGGCGTCGATGCCGTACGTGGTGACCATGCCAGGCATCGTGGGGGCGATGGCGGCGCCGACCGGGTCGTCCGCGTTGACCACGGCGTTGCGGCACAGCCCCTGGAAGAGGCGGAGCTTGGCGTCGCGGTAGTTCTCCATGGTGCCGTGGTCGTCCAGGTGGTCCTGCGTGAGGTTGGTGAAGATGCCCACGTCGAGGAAGGCGCGGTCCACCCTGTGGTGCAACAGCCCCATCGAGGTGGCTTCGAGGACGACCGTGCCGACCTCGTGGTCGCGCATGTGTGCCAGGAGGTACTGGAAATCCGGGGACTCCGGCGTGGTCAGAACGGAGCGGGGCATCGGAATGAGTTCGTCACCGATCCTGCTGCCGGCGGTGCCGATCACTCCGACTCTCGCGCCCTCGGCGATCCGCAGCACGGATTCCACCATGTAGGAGACGGAGGTCTTCCCGTTGGTGCCGGTGACGGCCACCATGTCCATGTTCCGGCCGGGCTCTCCGTAGTAGCGGGAGGTGACGACCGCGGCTGCTGTGCGGGTGTCCGCCACCCGCACCACGCACGCGCCGGCGGCCGAAGCCTGCATCTCCGCCAGGAGGTCCGGTACCTCGCTGTCCACGAGTACGGCCACGGCGCCGCGTGCCAGTGCCGGGATGACGGCCTCGGGGCCGCCTTCACGGTGACCGGGTACGGCGATGTAGAGCGAACCCGGTGTCACGCGGTGGGCGTCGAAGCACGCTCCGGCGGTGATCGGGGTCTCCGGATCACCGAGGAGGACCTCGTGATCGTGCCCGGCCAGCAACTCCCTCAGTTTCATGCAGGGTCCTCTCGAGAATGCGGCTCGGCCCCCGTCGGGCGCCGTGGGGTTGCCGACGGCGCGCCGCGGGAGCTGCGCATGGTGTGGGGTGCTGCGGAGTGCGCAGCGAAAGCGGTGGAAGAGCTCCGGTGGCGGAGCGGGAGAGCGCGGCCGGGATCGCGGATACGTCGCGGCGTGGCCGGGTGTGGTGGGTCCTGGTCAGCCGTGACCGTGCAGGGCGCGGCAGCGCGCCTGAGGGGCGGCGGGGCCCAGCAGGTGAGGCGCCCGTCCCAGGCACTCCCTCACCGCATCTGTGTGACCCATGGTTGGAGTGTACGTCCCACGGACCGTGCCTGATCCCGGTCGTCGTCGCGGCCGGGAGCGGGGGGTGGTCCTGGTGGGGGCGCGAGTGGGGCGTGCCCGGCCGCGCGGGGCCGGCCGGAGCGGCGGGTGGCATGCGAAGGGCCTGTCGCGCGGAAGCGGTGTGCTCCGCCGCGACAGGCCCTCGTAGCCGGTCGGGGATGGTCAGGCCGTGTGGAGCGTCAGTCCGAACCGGTTCAGGATTTCGTTGATCGGCTGGTGCCAGGTCTCGCCACCCGTGCTGCAGTTGCCCCAGCCGCCCGAGGTGACTCCCTGTGCCTGGTCGCCACTGATGAACGAACCGCCCGAGTCGCCCGGCTCGGCGCACACGCTCGTCTTGGTCATCTGGTAGACCGCGCCCTGGCTGTAGTTCACCGTCTCATTGGTGGCCAGCACGTTGCCGCAGTGCCAGTGGGAGGTGGAGCCGGAGCGGCAGATCGAGGCGCCGACGGGGGCTTCGGCGGAGCCGCGTACCAGCTGGTCGGAGACGGTGCCCCAGCCGAGGACCACGGGAACGGTCCACCATCCGTTGCCCACGCTGACCCAGGCGTAGTCGTCGCCGGGGAAGGACGACCCCTGGAAGCTGCCGATGGCGGAGCCGTCCCACCCGCTGACGGACGCGCCCGCCTGGCCGCAGTGCCCGGCGGTGACGAAGCCGCCGTTCACGGAGAAGCCGATGGAGCACCGCACGTTCCCCGTGTAGTACGGGTCGCCGCCCACGGTCCCGGCGGCGAAGGTCTGCGGTGCCTGGCCGGTCTGCTCGACGACGACGGGGCCGGCCGCGCGGGCCCGCTCGACGAACTTGCGGACATCGTTGTCAGTCCGCGCCGACGAGACCACGTTCACGACGACCTTGTTGGCCTCGGGGTCGACGTGCCAGCTGCTGACCCCGGCGGGTGCGTCGAACGTGTCGATGCGTTCCTTGACTGCGTCGAGCCGTCGCGCCGTGTGGCTCACCAGGCGGACGGCGGCGCCGGTCGCCCGTACGGCGGCTGCCTGCTTCTCGCTGGTGACGGCGACCGTGAGGCCGCCCGTCGACGCGTCGAACCAGGCGCCTCCGTATGCCGCTCCGGCGGCGCGTTTCGCCTTTCCCTGTATCGCGGTCGCTGTCTTCTCCGCGGAGAGTCTGGCCCTGGCCTGACTTTCCGTCAGCCCGAAGTCCTTCTGCATGGCGGCCAGCAGTCCGGCGGATGCCTGCGGGGCTCGGGAAGCGGAGCCGGAAGCGGTGGCGGGAGCGTCGGCGGCGGAGGCGGCGGGGAAGCCCGCACCCGCCCAGGCTCCCACGAGGAGTACGGCGGACAAAGCGGTTCTCAGAGCTGTGATGCGTCTCAAGGCATTGGCCCTTCTGTTGTTCCGGCAGCGTGGGGGAGGAACAGCAGGCGTCCGGGAGACGTCTCGCCTGAGAGCGCTCTCAGAGTGTGCCGTTCCGGACTGTAGCCCAGAGTTGTTTGCAGGTCCATGCCAATGCATGGGTGCTCGGACAGTTCACCGGATGAGTAGGCCTACTCATCCGGTGCGCCCGAACTCGCTCTACCGTCAGACCAGATGGACGGGTGCGGCGCCAGGGCACGCGAGCTCGGCATGATCCGGACGAGAAGCCCCAGGAGAGCGCACATGAACAGAACTTCGGGAACGCGCAGAGGCGGAGCCGGGCTGGCCGGTGCGCTGGTGTGCTCGGTCGCGCTCCTGCTCAGTGGCTGCGGGACACTGAGCACGAAGGAGGACCACAGGTTCGCCGAGAAGCTGGCCGAGGAGCACTATCCCGGAGTGCTTGAGGTGATCGAGGCGCACAAGCTCTTCCCGCAGGCGGGCGGCTCGGAGATCACCTTCTCGGTTGCCGACGACCCTGACGCCGTGGTCCGGATCCGCGTCGACGCCGAAGCCGGTACGTGCAACACGCATGCCTGCCACAAGGTTCTCGACGACGCGGTCGCGAAGGGGCGGTCGGAGGCGGCCCGCCTGCGCATCCTCACCGGGACGTTCAAGAGCTGCGGCTACGAGGTGATCGGGGTCGAGCCTTCGTCCGGCGCCCCATGGATCGTGGCGTCACCCACCAACGTGACCGTGACCCGCGTACTCGCGGACATCGGCTCATGCGTCCGGCGCTGGGTGGAGGCGGACGGGCGGACCGGCCGCCCCGCGCAGGCGGGCGGAGCTTCGGTGAACCTGGCCTCCCCCGCGGTCACCCGACGCCTGCCGGCTGGCAGCAGGTCGCAGCCAACGGCGATGCGTCTGAGCCGGACACCCCTCCTGGCCGCCCTGCAGTCGCATCCCTATTACGTCGCGAGCTACTCCGCACCGCAGGGGC
Organism: Streptomyces sp. RKAG290; assembly: GCF_023701695.1. GTDB lineage: Bacteria > Actinomycetota > Actinomycetes > Streptomycetales > Streptomycetaceae > Streptomyces. The sequence continues at coordinate 7,502,797 of NZ_JAJOZC010000001.1, read as the reverse complement.
GCATCGACCCGACGGGCAGCGCCCGGATCGTGCGGCCCTTCGAAGCAGGGCAGAAGTTCGGGGCGACCGTCCGGCGCGCCGTGCGGGCGCAGCTCCGCACCTCGCACCCGGACGTGCAGGTGAGCGAGTACCAGGGGGTGTGGACGCTGGAACCGGGCACGGTCGACCGGCTCACCGGGTACGTCCTGTACTGCGAGCGGCCGGACGGGGACAAGCGGTGCCTGGGTGACCGGGCGGTGGTGGTGACGACAGACGTGCGGGGCGATCCGGTGGGCAAGGCGCGGCCGGTCGGCAAGGTGCGGGAGGGCCGGGGACCGCTGCGGCTGCCGCCCCTGTGAGGCTTCCGCCCTCGGCCCGTCCGGCGGGCGCGTCGCGTCAGGGCCGCAGGGGCCGGTATCCGAAATCCCGCCACAGGGTGCGGAGCGCGGCGCTGTCCGCCCAGAGAGCGGGGCCCGGGGCCCTGGTGGTGTCCGACGTCTCCCAGGTCCGGACCGGGCCTCCGGCAGGACCGAGCGGCTCCCAGCCCGGGTCGCCGGTGGCCGCGAATCCGGCCCAGGCGGCGGTCATCCGGGCCGAGAGATGACGGTCCGCGGCCGTCGGCGGGCCGCCGATCAGGAAGTGGATGCTCTCCTCGTCGAGGTTTCCGAAGGCGAAGGGGACGTCCGCGCAGTGCCAGGCGTAGGTCACCGGGTCCGGTCCGCCCCGCTGCCTGGCGAAGCGCGACAGGTACGTGCGTCCGCCGGCCCCCGCATGGGCTTCGGCGAGCCGGCTGCTGTACTCGCCGAACATCAGGTCCCCGTACACGGCGAGGTGGACGTCGCCCACGGGGGCGTCGGGCATCAGCCCGCGGTATCCCTTCGTCACCATGTCCGGGAGCCCGAAGTCCTCGGCGAAACGGCTGAGTTGTTCCTCGCCGGTGACCTTCGCACTGCTGCCGACAGCATCCAGCAGCCAGTACTCCTGAGTGGTGTGGCAGACGAGCAGATCCGTGCCGGCGGCGAGCGCGACGAGCGGGTCGGCGCGCAGGACGCCGCCGTCGACGACCGGGCCGTAGAGGACCGGGTCCCAGTGGTGGCGTCCGGAATCGGGGTCCTGCCGGTATCCGTCCACCACGGCGTCGGACGCTCGCACGAGGGTCTGCGGCGACGCGGATGCCAGTCCGGCGGGGGTCGCGGGGACCGCGGCCGCCGCGGCCACCTTCGCCATGAGGTGCGCCGCGAGTTCGGGCGAGTAGCAGGGCCCGACCGCGCTGTGCGCCATCGCGCGCCGGAACAGCCCGTGTGCGCCGTCCATGGTCATCAGGCAGGCCACCGATGTCGCTCCGGAGGACTGCCCGGCCACAGTGACATTGTCCGGGTCGCCGCCGAAGGCGGCGATGTTCTCACGTACCCATTCCAGGGCGGCGACCTGGTCGAGCAGCCCGCGGTTGGGCGGGTACGGGTCCTCGCCGTCGGCCGGTACGTGGCCGAAGCCCTCGAACCCGAGGCGGTAGTTGAGGGTGACCACGACCAGGCCGGCGCGGGCCAGGGCGGAGCCGTCGAAGTCCGGCTGGGCGCCGGAGCCGAAGGTGTAGGCACCGCCGTGGATCCAGACGAGCACCGGCAGCGCGCGGCCGGTGGCGCCGTTTCCGCCTTGCGGGGTCCAGACGTTGAGGCTGAGGACGTCCTCGTCGCCGGGTGACCAGCACGGCGCGCCCGGCAGCTCGGCCGACTGCGGCGGCACGGGCCCGAAGTCCACGCAGTCGCGAACGCCCGTCCAGGAGCCGCGGGGGCGCGGCGCCCGGAACCGGTTCACACCGAACGGCGGCTCGGCATAGGGGATGCCGAGGACGGCGACGACGCCCCGGGCCGCACCGCGTCCGCGCACCTGCCCGCATGTCGTATCGAAGACACTCGTCAACGCTTCTCTGCCGCCCTTCACTCGCCGCCCCGGCCGGGCACGCTGATCAGGATGACAGAGCGCACAGCCGTGGCGCGAGCGAAATGATCACGCACGCAAGTGGGTGGGTCAGCGCGTCGAGAAGGCGTGCAGGGTCGTGGACCGGTAGGTCTCACCGGGCCGGAGCACGGTGGAGGGGAAGGCCGGCTGGTTGGGTGAGTCGGGGAAGTGCTGGGCCTCCAGGCAGAGGGCGTCGCCCTGCCGGTAGAGCCGGCCGGTGGTGCCGGTGAGCGTGCCGTCGAGGAAGTTGCCGGTGTAGAACTGCATGCCGGGTTCGGTGGTGTACATCTTCATCACCCGCCCGGATTCCGGGTGGGTGACGGTGAGCGCGTACCCGGGCCGGGCCGTGAGGCCTTTGTCGAGGACGTAGTTGTGGTCGATGCCCTTCGCGAACCCGACCTGCTCGTGCGCGGTCCGGGCCGGCGCGCCGATGGTCCTGGCGCGGCGGAAGTCGAACGGCGTGCGGGCCACTGCGGCCAGTTCACCGGTCGGGATGAGTGTGGGGCCGACCGGGGTGTACCGAGCCGCGGCCAGCTCCAGGAGATGGCCGTCGATGCTGCCGCTCCCCTCCCCCGCCAGGTTGAAGTAGGTGTGGCTGGTGAGGTTGATGACGGTGGCCCGGTCCGTGGTGGCTTCGTAGTCGATGCGCCATTCGCCGCGCGGGGTCAGGGTGTAGGTGACACGGACGGCCAGGTTTCCCGGGTAGCCGGCCTCGCCGTCGGGACTGGTGCGGCTGAGGATCAGGCCGGTGGCGGCGCCTCGGGTGAACGGCTCGACGTCCCAGATCCGTTTGTCGAAGCCGCGGTCGCCGCCGTGCAGGCTGTTGGGGCCGTCGTTGACGGGCAGTTGGTGGGTGGTGCCGTCGAGAGTGAACCGTCCGTTCGCGATGCGGTTGCCGTAGCGGCCGATGAGCCCGCCGAAGTAGGGCGACTTGGCGACGTAGTCGTCGAGGTTGTCGAAGCCCAGGGCGACATTGGCCGGCCTGCCGTGCCGGTCGGCCGTCTCCAGGGAGTGGATGACGCCGCCGTACGAGAGAACCTTGAGGGTGGTCCCTCCGTTGGAGACGGTCCAGCGGTGCACCCGGGTGCCGTCGGCCAGCCGGCCGAAGGGCTCCTTGACGGGCCTGCTGCCGGATGCGCCGTGTCCGTGGGCGGATGCGTGGGCGGTGCCGGCTGCGGCGGCGGTGACACCGGCGGCGGCCGCGGCGGTCAGGACGGTGCGTCTGGTGGTGCTGGGCATGGGTGACTCCTTGGAGGGACGGGGGAGTTACGAGCCGACCTTGCGCTTGTTGTAGACGTCGAAGCCGACGGCGGCGAGCAGCACGAAGCCCTTGATGACCTGCTGGAAGTCGGTGCCGATGCCCACGAGCGACATGCCGTTGTTGAGTACGCCGAGCACGAGCCCGCCGATGACGGCGCCGAAGACCGTGCCGACGCCGCCGCTCATGGAGGCGCCGCCGATGAACGCGGCGGCGATGGCCTCCAGTTCGAAGTTGGTGCCGGCCTGAGGTACCCCGGCACCGAGGCGGGCCGCGTAGACGGCGCCGGCGAGCGCGGCGAGTACGCCCATGTTCACGAAGACGAAGAACGTGACGCGCTGGTCCTTGACGCCGGAGAGCTTCGCGGCGTCGCGGTTGCCGCCGAGCGCGTACACATGGCGGCCGACAACGGCGTTGCGCATCACGTAGCCGAAGCCGATCAGCAGTGCGGCGAGCAGCAGGAGCACGACGGGGACACCGCGGTAGCTGGCCAGGGTCATGGTGAACGCGAGTACTGCCGCGGCCATGGCCAGGCACTTGGCGAGGAAGAGGTTCCGGGGCAGCACGTCGAGTTCGTACCTCTGCTGGCGGCGCCGGTCGCGGACCTCCTGGAGCAGGGCGAAGACCAGCAGCGCGAGGCCCAGCAGCAGGGTGAGGTTGTGGTAGTTGGTCGGCGGTCCGACCTCAGGTAGGTATCCGGTGGAGATCTTCTGGAAGCCGTCGGGGATCGGGCCGAGCGAGCGGCTGCCCAGGAGTATCTGCGTACCGCCGCGGAACAGGAGCATTCCGGCCAGTGTCACGATGAACGAGGGGATGCCGACGTACGCGATCCAGAAGCCCTGCCAGGCACCCGCGACCGCTCCCAGGAGCAGGCCGAGAACGAGGGCGAGCACCCAGGGGACGTCGTGCTCGACCATCATGACGGCGCAGGCGGCGGAGACGAAGGCGGCCAGCGAGCCCACCGACAGGTCGATGTGCCCGGCGATGATGACGATCATCATTCCGATGGCGAGGACCAGGATGTAGCTGTTCTGCAGGACGAGGTTGGTGACGTTGTTCGGCTTGAGCAGGACGCCGTCGGTCCATATCCCGAAGAGGACGACGATCAGCCCGAGGGCGATGAGCATTCCGTACTGGCGCATGTTGCGGCGGGCCGCGTCCAGCAGGAGTGCGCCGGTGGTCAAGGGCGCGGCGGGGGCCGCCTTGGCGGCGCGCTGCGGGGTGTCGGTGGTGGCCTGGGGCATTTCCTGCTACCTCTTGTCGCTGGTCATATGGCGCATGAGGACCTCCTGGGTGGCCTGTGCGCGCGGGACTTCGCCGGTGAGCCGGCCGGCCGACATGGTGTAGATGCGGTCGCACATGCCGAGGAGTTCGGGGAGTTCGGAGGAGATGAGCACGACGGCCTTGCCCTGGGCGGCGAGCCGGTCGATGACGGTGTAGATCTCGTACTTCGCGCCGACGTCAATCCCCCGGGTGGGTTCGTCGAGGATGAGGACGTCCGGACCCGCGAAGATCCATTTACTGAGGACGACCTTCTGCTGGTTGCCGCCGGAGAGCCGGCCGACCTGCTCGAAGACGGTGGGGGCCTTGATGTTCATGGAGGTGCGGTACGACTCGGCGACCCGGGTCTCCTCGTGCTCGTCGACGATCCCGCGCCGCGACACCTTGCCCAGGGCGCCGAGGGTTACGTTGCGGCCGATGGTGTCGATGAGGTTGAGGCCGTACCGCTTGCGGTCCTCGGTGACGTAGGCGATCTTGTGGCGGACCGCCTCGGAGACGGTGCGGGTCCGGATCTCCTTGCCGTCCTTGAGGACGGTGCCGCTGATGTTGCGCCCGTAGCTGCGGCCGAAGACGCTCATGGCGAGTTCGGTACGGCCGGCGCCCATCAGTCCGGCGATTCCGACGATCTCGCCGCGCGCGGCCCGGACGGAGACGCGGTCCACGACCTTGCGGTGCTGGTCGATGGGATGGTGGACGGTCCAGTCGCGGATCTCCAGTGCGGGATGTGCTCCCGGCTCCCCCTGGTACGGGGTGCGTTCGGGGAAGCGGCTGTCCAGGTCGCGGCCGACCATGCCGCGGATGATGCGGGACTCGGTGGTCGATTCGGCGTGCACATCGAGGGTTTCGACGGTTCGGCCGTCGCGCAGGACGGTGACCGAGTCGGCGACCGCGGCGATCTCGCCGAGCTTGTGCGAGATGATGATCGACGAGATGCCCTGACTCTTCAGTTCCCTGATGAGCGCGATGAGCTGGGCGCTGTCCTCGTCGTTGAGGGCGGCGGTCGGTTCGTCGAGGATCAGGAGCTCGACCTTCTTGGACAGCGCCTTGGCTATTTCGACGAGCTGCTGCTTGCCGACCCCGATGTCCGCGATCCTGGTCTGCGGGTTCTCCCGCAGACCGACGCGGTCGAGGAGGGCCGCGGCGTGCCGCAGGGTCTCGTTCCAGCTGATGAAACCGCGGGGGGCGTGCTCGTTGCCGAGGAAGATGTTCTCCGCGATGGAGAGGTACGGCACCAGGGCGAGTTCCTGGTGGATGATCACGATGCCGTGGGACTCGCTGGCCCGGATGTCCTTGAAGGCGCAGTTCTCGCCCCGGAACCGGATCTCGCCCTCGTAACTGCCGTGCGGATGCACTCCGCTGAGGACCTTCATCAGAGTCGACTTCCCGGCGCCGTTCTCCCCGCAGATGGCGTGCACCTCACCCTGGGCGACGGTCAGGGAGACGTCGGAGAGTGCTTTGACGCCGGGGAACGTCTTGACGATGGACCGCATCTCCAGGATCGGCGCCGGCACGGTCACCGGGTCCTTCGCCGGCGCTGTCATCGGAGGTCGCTCTCCTTGATGTAGCCGGAATCGACCAGCTGGGCGCGGTAGTTGCTCTTGTCGACGCTCACCGGGTCGAGCAGGAAGGACGGCACGACCTTCTTCTCGTTGTCGTAAGTCTTGGTGTCGTTGACCTCGGGCTTCTTGCCCTTGAGTACGGCGTCCGCCATCTGGACCGCCTGCTTGGCCAGGGCGCGGGTGTCCTTGTAGACGGTCTGGGTCTGCTGCCCCGCGATGATCGACTTCACGGAGGCGACCTCGGCGTCCTGGCCGGTGACGACGGGATACGGCTTGGAGCCGGTGCCGTACCCGTCCGATTTCAGGGACGAGATGACGCCGATGGAGATGCCGTCGTACGGGGAGAGCACCGCGTCGACCTCGGCGGAGGAATAGGCGCTGGTCAGCAGGTCGTCCATGCGCTTCTGGGCGGTACCGCCGTCCCAGCGCAACGTGGTGATCTGGTCGAGCTTCGTCTGCTTGCTGCGGACGACGAGCTGCTTCTTGTCGATGTACGGCTTGAGTGTTTTCCAGGCGCCTTGGAAGAAGTAGCGCGTGTTGTTGTCGTCCGGTGATCCGGCGAACAGCTCGATGTTGAACGGCCCCTTCTCGGCCCCGCTCTTCAGTCCGAGCTTGTCGAGGATGTATCCGGCCTGGAGTTCGCCGACCTTCTCGTTGTCGAAGGAGGCGTAGTAGTCGACGTCCGGGCTGCCGAGGATGAGGCGGTCGTAGGAGATGACCCTGATGCCCTGCTCCCCCGCCTGACGCAGTACGTCGCTGAGGGCACGGCCGTCGATGGCCGCGACGACGAGCACGTCCACGCCCTTGGTGATCATGTTCTCGATCTGGGAGACCTGCTGGTCGACGTCGTCCTCGCCGTACTGGAGGTTCGTCTTGTAGCCGAGCTTCTTGAACTCGGCGGCCATGTTCCTGCCGTCGGCTATCCAGCGTTCGGACGACTTGGTCGGCATCGCGATGCCGATGGTGGAACCCTTGCCGCCCGCCTTCTTCTCCTTGCTGCCGCCTTCGCCGCTCTGTCCGCAGGCGGCGAGGGTGACGGAGAGGGTGAGGGCGGTGAGGACCGTTGCGGTCCGTGCGGCGCGCTGGACGGTACGTGAGGTGCGCATGGTCGATCCTCCGGGTGCGAGGGCAACGGCTGGGCGGGCCGGGATGCCCCTCATCGATTGTTCGGTATTTCGGACGTAGTTCGGTTAACGGGGCACGGAAGGACTGCCCGCGAGGCGTTCGATATTTCGTCACTCGTTCGAAATGCTGGCGTGACCGTAGTGAGAGGCCGGGGAGGGTGTCAATGGTTCGCGCAGGCACGGTCGCCGCAGCATCTGGCGGGCGGCCATTTCCGGCCGTACGATCCCGACGCGTCGTGGCCGGAGCGAGGCGGTCGACGCGGCTCCGGCGCGGCGCCTCAGCGGGCCTGGCTGATCGCGGTGCGGAGCATCGCCACGGTGGTCGCCGCCGCCGCGCGTTCCGCCTCGTCGCTCGTGGCACGCACCCGCTCCTCCAGCAGCACGACGGCCGCCTGGAGCACCCCGACACGCACCGGCACGCTCTGCATGGCCGTCAGCACGGCCGCGGCCTGTTCGGCCGGTGTCGCAGTCGCGGCCTGCGGGATGAGGGTGGAGATACCGCGCCCGAGCGCACGGTCACGAGGCGGCTGAGCCGCGGCTGTGGTCACCGCAGAAGTCTGCCGCACCGGGTCCGCCGAATCGGTCAGCGACCTGACCGCGGCACCCCCGCGTCGTCCTGGATGTGGTCGTACACGCGCCTCAACAGGGCCGCCAACTGGGTGCGTTCCGCGCCGGTCAGGGGGTCGAGGAGGTCCTCCTGGACTGCCAGCGCCTCGGCGTGGAGCCGGTCGAGCAGCGCACGGCCCGCCGGGCTGACGGTCACCGTGACGCGACGCCGGTCGGTGGTGTCCCGCGCCCGCTCCACGAGGCCGGCGACGGCCAGGTCGTCCACGATCTTCACGATGTCGCTGCGGTCGACCGCGAGCCGGGCCGCCAACTCCCGTTGCACATGGGGGCCGAAGTCGACCAGCGCCGCCAGCACGGCCATGTGCCACAGGCGCAGACCGCGCTCGGTCAGCCGCTCCGCCAGCCGGCTCCGCGCGACCTTGCCGGTCCTGGACATCAGATAGGTCGTGAAGCCCAGGAGGCTGGGCGGGGTCTCGTTCATCACGTATATCGTAGGGGGTCACCAATGATAGGTGCACACCTACTAATGGAGATGTGATGGACGCGCTCCACACCCGCCTGCTCGTCAGCGGGTTCACCGAATGCTTCCGCTTCTACGATGCCGTGCTGCCCGCGCTGATCGGAGCAGTACGGGCGAGCGGGAGCGAGTCCGGGCCCTACGCCCACTGGGACGTCGAAGGCCAGGGCGTACTGGTGCTGTTCGACCGCGGTGCCATGGCCGCGGTTGCCGGGACGGCACAGCTCCCCGCCGGGGCCGCGCCCTCGCAGGACCGGTCGATGTTCGTCTGCCGGGTCGCGGACGTGGATGCCGGGCTGGCGCACTGCCTGGCTCACGGCGCTGTTCCGGTCGCCGGAGTGTGCGACCGCCCGGAGTGGGGTCCCGGGCTCCGCACCGCCCATGTGCGGGACCCCGAGGGTCATCTGATCGAATTGCAGTCCTACTGACCGGAGCGCGACGTCCGGGCGACGGGGCGGTGGCCGTCCTGCGCGGCTCCCCGTCCGGCACGCGGTCGCAGTGGACCAAGGCCTCTCGTTCGGAGCACGCCGTCACCGCACCTCGCGGCGTACCGGCCGCTACCCCCCTGCCCAGGTGTGCATCGCGGCCCGCGAGGAGAAGTCCGCGACATCCTTGTCGAGAGGGCTGTCGGTGTACTGATGGATGCGCCACGAGGCCTTGATGCGGGGCTTGCCGGCGGTGACGTAGTCGGCGATCCACAGACCGTCGCCGGCGTACGAGGTGGTGTCGTGGTTCAGCCAGAAATAGCGGTTGCAGTACAGCAGGACCCGGTGGTGCGGGCGCAGCCGTTTGACCTCGCGGATGAAGCGGTCCTTTTCGGCGTTGCTCGCGCGGGTTCCCTCGCCGTTCTGTTCCCAGTCGACGGCGAGCAGCTCCCCCGCCTTCTCCGGCGCCTTGCTCAGGAAGTACTCCGCCTGGGCCGTGATGTTCCCCGGCCACAGGAAGTGGTAGTAGCCGACCACACAGTCCGCGTCCCGTGCGCGCTTCGTCTGCGCGGCCAGATGCGGGTTGACGTACGAGCGGCCCTCGGTGGCCTTGATGAGGACGAAGTCCAGTCCGTCCGTGTCGAAGGACGACTGGTACGAGCTGACATCGACACCGTGCAGCATGGGACCGCCTTCAAGTGGTCTGCGTGATTCCGGTTCCTCGTCTGTCAGATGCCCGCGAGCCGGGGGTCTCATCCGTCCGGGTGGCAGGGGAATCGTTTTGCCGCCACCCGGAATAGCGACTGCCGGGAGTGAGTTGGTGAACCGGCGAGACCCACTACTCGCACCACAGGCACGATCGGAAGGTCGGATCCATGAAGATCGGCATCATCGGGGCAGGGAACATCGGCGGCAATCTCACCAGGCGCCTCACCGCGCTCGGCCATGACGTGTCCGTCGCCAACTCACGCGGTCCCGAAACGCTCTCCGCACTGGCGGAGGAGACCGGCGCCCACGCGGTCACCGCGGCGGATGCGGCGCGCGGCGCCCAGGTCGTGGTCGTCACCGTTCCGCTGAAGGCCGTTCCGGCACTGGCCGCCGGATTCCTGGACGGCGCCGCGGAGGGGGCCGTGGTCATCGACACCGGCAACTACTACCCGCAGCAGCGTGACGGCCGTATCGCCGCCATCGAGGACGGGCTGCCGGAGAGCCGCTGGACGGAGGGCCAGATCGGCCACCCCGTCATCAAGGCCTTCAACGGGACGTACGCGCAGGACATCCTCTCCAACGGCACGCCCGCGGGCACCGCGGACCGCCAGGCGCTGCCGGTGGCCGGTGACGACGCGGCCGCCAAGCAGACGGTCCGCGACCTGATCGACGAGCTGGGCTTCGACACCGTGGACGCGGGCGGACTCGACACGTCGTGGCGCCAGCAGCCGGGCACGCCGGTGTACGGCAACCGGGGTGATGTCGCGGCCATCGAGAAGGCCCTGGACTCGGCTTCCGCCGAGCGGACCGCCGAGTGGCGGGCCTGAGAGCGGCCGGCGCTCACGCGTGAGGGAGGCGCGGGCCTCCCCCACGCGTGAGCCGGACCGCCTGTCCTGCGGCCGCGGGCGCCTCAGCCGGCCGCCCCCGGTGCTCCGGCCGGCCCTCTCCCCAGCGGGCAGGCCGGCCGGGGGGCGTCGGGCGCGGTGAGGGCCAGGGCCGGGAGTGACAGCCGGCTGGTGGGCCGTCGCAGCCGTCCCACCACCACGCCGACGATCTGTTCGGCCAGGAGGGTGGTGCCGGGGCCCGAGGCCACGGGAACATGGGGCGGAGGGCGTAGCCCCCGGGCCGCGATCCGTGCCCCGGGGTGACGGAACGAGCAGGGGCGGGGCCATGCGTAGCTATGCCGGCGTGGTGTTCGGACAGCTCGTCTTCGCCACGATCTGCTGTTTTCCGGTCCCCGTGGCCTTCCTGCTGGCGTACCTGGCCTGGAGCGAGGGTGAGGATTGGGCCTGGATCCCCCTCACCGTCGGGCTGGCCGGCTCGGCCCTGATCCCTGTCATGGCCTTGAGGCTGGCGCGGGCCCGGTTTCCCCGGATCACCCGCAGGGACCGTGTGAACGACGAGGGCGTCCCGTACGGGGAGAGGACCTTCGTGGCGTGGGCTCCGCGCAGTCCGAAAGGCCATGCTCAGGCGCAGTTGGTGCGGGCGGACGTCCTGGAGGCGTCCCTCGTGCGGTACAGCCCCGAGGGCGAGGCTGCCTGGACGACCTACGGAGGCGACTTCACCCCCGACGAGTTCACGCCGCTGGTCCGGCTGAGGCTGCGGGTGCACGCTGCCGAGGAGACCGAAGCGGCGGCCGGCTTCGCGGAGTTCGAGACCACGGGCGAGTGGCGGGTGCCGTCCCTGTGTCTGTCGGCGGTCACAGCAGGCCGCCTGGCCGTCCTCGTCGGACCGGCGCGCCCGGCCGGCCCTGCCGGACAGGCCGGCCGGCGCGATCACCCGGTGGTCACCCCGCTCTGGCCGAGCAGCGCCCTGCTTGCGGGCACGAGGACCTGCCGGGTGGTCGACCTCGAAGGCCGGCTGACCGATGTGACCCGCCGCTCCGGGCGGCTGCTGCGACAGATGCGGATCTCGCGGGCGGCAGGAGGCATCGAGATGGCCGGCGACACGATCGACCTCCGGCGCCTGGACGCACACACGGCCTCGCGGTACGCCGCCGCGGCCGAGCAGGACCGCGTCTCCCCGAGGGCACGGCGCCGGTGACCGAACCCGGCGAGGAGGCCCGGTGGATCGTGGACCAGCTCCCCGGTGAGCCGGCCGCATTCGGCTCCGTCGGCCGACGGTGGTCGCGCCGCGGTGGCGTGCTGGTGCGCGCCCGGTTCCTGGAGATGCGCGCGACGCACACCTTCCAGGACCACGGCCCGGTCCTGGACACCGTCCTGCGCATCCATCCCGCGGACGGCACACCCCCCTTCGAAGCCGCGAGGCGGCTGACGGTGCCGTTGGACTACCTGGCCCTCCTGCACCGAACCAAGGACGTGGTGCTCCAAGCCCACCCCGACGGGGAGTCGTTCGTCATCGACTGGGCCCGCACCAGCCTGCTCGCCGGCACCACCACAGCCAGGGTCATCGCTCCCGACGGCCGGGAGCTCCCCCTGTCCGGAAGCCCGGACGTCATCTGGTCCCTGATGAATCTGCTGGCTTCCCACGGCCTCTCGAACCCGACACCTGTCCTGGACCTCCGCCACCACCGGATGAGCACAGTGGCGGGCACACTGCTGGAAATGGTGCCCGCCGCTCCATGAGGCGTGCCGTGCAACGCGCCGCCCGCCGGACCAGCAGGCGCGCCCTGGAGGCGCCGCCCGCCGGACCCGCGCGCCTCCCCGCCCGGCGTGTCAGTCCTCGAAGCCCGTGCTGCGGCTGACCTTCTCCCAGGTCAGCACCTCGCTCCGGGAAGCGTCGAGGCTGGCCAGGACCGCGTCCGTCGCGTCGTTGCCGAGCGGCAGCCGAAGCGGGGTGTCCTCGGCGGCCAGCGCGGTCAGGATGGCCGCGGCTGCCTTGTCCGGGTCGCCCTCCTGCTTGCCGTCCGAACCGGAGAGGGTGCTTCGGACCGGGCCCACGGTCTCCTCGTAGGCCGGAATCGCCGTGGACTGCCGCAGGGCGCCGCCCCGGCGAAGCCTGTCCGGAACGACCCGGGCTCGACGATCAGCACCTTGATCCCGTGCGGGGCCACCTCCCCGGCGAGCGCCTCGGACAGGCCCTCCAGCGCGAACTTCGTCGCCGAGTAGGCACCCACGCCGGGGAAGGTGAACCGGCCGCCCATGCTGCTCATCTGGACGACGGCACCGGATCCGTTGCGGCGCATGTGCGGCAGAACGGCACGCACCAGCGCGGCGGGTCCGAAGAAGTGCAGGTCCATCAGGTCGCGCAGTTCGCGGTCGCTGGTCTCCTCCACTGCGCCGACCAGCCCCATCCCGGCGTTGTTGACCAGCACGTCGATCCGCCCGTACCAGAGCACGGCGTCCGCGACGACGGCCGCCGTGCGCGCCGTGTCGGTGACGTCGAGCTGAAGGGCGACGGCACGGTCGGGATACGCGGCGACCAGGTCGTCGAGCGCCTCCGGTCTGCGGGCCGTGGCGACGACGGTGTCCCCGGCGGCCAGGGCGGCCGAGGCGATGGCGCGGCCGAATCCGGACGAGGCTCCGGTGATCAGCCAGACACGGCCCTTCGCGTCGCCCCTGGTGGCTGCGCTGTCTTCGGCGTTCATGCGTAACTCCTGCTCCTCAGTGGCTTGTTGCGATGACTCAGTTTTGCCATCCGACTCTCCCGGCGGTCCAAGACATAAGATCACTTGATCGATAAAGGAGGCTTATGATGCCTGCATGGAGCTGCGCCAGCTGCACTACCTCACCGTGATAGCCGAAGAGGAGAACCTCGGGCGGGCCGCCCGGCGGCTGTACGTCAGCCAGCCCGCCCTGTCGTACGCCCTCAAGAGCCTTGAGGGCGAGCTCGGGGTGCGGCTCTTCGACCGGCATTCCGGTGGTGTGTCGGCGACCGCGGCGGGGCGTGACGTGATCGCCGAAGCCCTGCTCACGGTCCGTCAGTCCGAACGCGTGAGAGCCGCGGCCGAGCGGCACGCCCTCGGCCGGACAGGCGTGCTGCGGGTGGGTTTCGAGGCGAGCGGCGCCGGCGAGCTGACCACGCGGGCACGTGCGGAGTTCGCCCGACGCCACCCCGACGTACAGGTGGCACCCAAGCGTTACGACTGGGGCCAGGAGGCCGACGCACTGCGGGACGGCCAGGCCGATGTCGCCTTCGTATGGCTGCCCAACGATCTGACCGGGCTGCACAGCGAGCTGGTGCACACCGAGCCGCGTGTCGTGGGCCTGCCCACCGGCCACGCACTGGCGGCGCGCTCCGGCATCGCGGTGCTGGAGGTGGGCGACGAGCCGCTGTTGTGGACGCGGCGGGCACGGCGGGAGTGGGTGGACTGGTGGGCGGTCAACCCCAGGCCGGACGGTTCGAGTCCGAAGTGGGGGCCGACCAACGACAACGTCGAGGAGATGCTGGAGCAGGTGGCCGGGGGATCCGCCATCTGCTTCGCTCCCCTGAGCATGGCCAGGTACTACGCGCGCCCCGACCTCTGCTGGGTCCCGCTGACCGATGTGGAGCCGCTGCGGGTGGTACTCGCCTGGGCGGACGGCCGGGACACGGCGCTGGTGCGGGGCTTCGTCGGCGTGGTACGGGAACTCGCCGCCGCAATCGCGCCGTTGGCGGGATGACCCCGTCCCGCAATTTGCGGAGCCGGCGGAGCTCCAGGCAGGATCCGGTCCATGGTTTCGGTAGTGCAGAACGTGGCGATCGACTGTGTGGACGCCTATCAGCTGGCTCGATTCTGGAGCGAGGTGCTCGGCTGTCCGCTGCATCCGGAGGACGGACCGGGTGAGCTGGAGACTGAGGTGATGCTGCCGGAGGGCCCGCGGCTGCACTTCAACCAGGTGCCGGAACCGAAGACGGTCAAGAGCCGGCTCCACCTTTGCCTGCGCCCCGAGACCTCGCGCGAGGAGGAGGTCGAGCGGCTGCTGAACCTCGGAGCCACCCTCGTCGCCGACCGCCGGGAACCCGACGGTGCCGGCTGGGCCGTCCTTGCGGACCCTGAGGGCAATGAATTCTGTGTTCTCCTCAGCGAGACCGACCGCGCGGCGATGTCTTCCTGAGACTCACACGCTGACGGTCCGGGCAGCTGGTCACGGCCACTCGTTGAAGGCCGCGACCAGCACTCTTCCGTGATAGCGGACGGCAAGCTTGTCGTACCTCGGGGCCACGGCCCGATGGTGAGGGAGACCTGGTCAGAAAAGCTCCAGCAGTTCCGTCAATGTCGCGATGGACGGGACGGGAGCAGCGTCCGGGAGCAGGGGGTCCCGGTGGATCGCACGCCCCGCATAACCGAGGTCGATGGCCGCTTGAACCAGGTCGGGATCGTCGTCGATGAACAGGCATTGCTCGGGGGCAGGCCAAGCGCCGTGCTCGCGTGGTGGTACATGCGCGGATCCGGCTTGTTGCAGCCCAGCTCGGCGGAGATTGCGTACGCCTCGAAGTAGTGGTGGATGCCCAGTGCCGCGTGCAGGCCGGGCAGGTCGGGCCAGGCGTCGGAGACCACGGCCATCCGCACCTGCCGCCGGCTCAGCTCCTCCAGGGTCTTCAGCACGTCCGGGTACAGTTCCAGCACTCTCTCCACGGGGACTTCACGACGCAGCTCGGCCAGCAGCTGCGAGGTGGCCTCCGTCCCGAGGTTGCGTAACACCACACGGTGGTAGTCGTCGTAGTCGGGGGTCGAGGACAAGGCGGCGAAGAACTGGTCTCCAGCGGCGATCGCCTCGGCGAACCGGTCTTCCGTGATCGACGGATCGTGAGCGAGGACGGTCTCCTCGAAGTCCGCGCGCGGGTTCCACCGGCCTCCGATCGGACGCATCAACACGCCACCGGAGTCGAAGAGAACGGCCTGGACATCAGCGGAAGCGGGAGTTCGTCTCGTCATCTGTCCAGTCTCACGGTTGCTGGACCGTCCTGTCGATTCACATAATCCGGCCGGATCTGCCCAAGCAGCCCCGGACGCGGCGCACTTCGCCATCCCCACGCCACGAATTCACGTTCAGCAGCCGGTGAGTTCCTGCGTTCCTATGACGGCCAGGAGCGCGAGGCGTTCGGCGTCCTGACTGTCGGGTTCGGCTGTGTAGATCATGATGCGCAGGTCACTGCCCGCGACGCTGAGTACGTCGCAGTCCAGGGTGAGTGCGCCGACACGAGGGTGGTCGATGGTCTTGCGTGCGGACTGATGGCGGCCGGCGCCACCGGCTTCCCAGAGTTCTTCGAACTCGGCGCTCTTGGAGCGTAGTTGGGAGATGAGATGCTGCAGTCGCTGATCTGCCGGATAGCGGCCGGCCGTTCTGCGCAGGTCGGCGACCTGGGCGGCGCGCAGTGCGTCCCGCGATTCGGGGGTGTGGCGTACGCGCGGGGCGGTCCCGAGGAAATTGCGCCAGACGGCGTTGAGGTCGTCGCCGTGCCATTCCCCCATCAGCGCTGCGTACAGGGGGTTCGCCAGCAGTTGGGTCCACGCGGCGTCGAAGACCGCCACGGGTGTGCCGGTGAGCCGGTCGAGCATCCGCTGGACACCAGGGGTGACGTACGCCGGGATCGTCTCAGGGCCCGGGGGGACCAGCCCGGCGAGCTGGAAGAGGTCGGCGCGTCCGTTGCTGGTGAGGCGCAGCGCGCGGGCGAGGGCTTCGACGACCTGTGCGGAGGGGTTGGCGGCCCGGCCCTGTTCGAGGCGGGTGACGTAGTCGACGGAGATTCCGGCGAGCTGCGCAAGCTCCTCGCGCCGCAGGCCCGGCGCGCGCCGATGGCCGCCTGCCGGAAGCCCCGCCGCCTCGGGTGGGACCTGGTCGCGCCGACGCCGCAGGGCGGCCCCGAGTTCTGTGGTTGCCATGCCGGACAGTGTGGCTTATGAGCAGGAACGCGTGCCTGGTATTGATAGTCCTAGGAAGGGGCGTCTACTACCTGTTCCTACGTTTTGTGTCCATTGTGGAGGCATGGCAGCAGCAGGAATCCCTCACCCCCGCAGTGGGCTGGATCGGTCTGGGCATCTGGGCTACCAGGGTCTGCCGATGGCGAGGGCCGTCGCAGAAGCCGGTTTCCCTCTGCACGCCTGGGCCCGACGGCCCATATCGCTGGACGGGCTGAACGGCGTGCCGCACGTCCGCCACGACCACATCGGGGATCTCCCCCTCGCGAGCGACATCGTCGCAGTGTGCGTCGGCACCGATGACGACGTGCTGCGCCTGGCCGAGCAGTTGCCGGCGGGGCTGCGTCCGGGGTCGAGGCCATTGCGCGGGGCGGGCACCGACTCCTGCGCCGTCACCGCGCGGGGGCTGACCGGCGCCCACCGGCTGCCCGAACTCCTGGAGCACCTCGCCTCCTGACACCCGCACCCCCTTCGGGCTCCGCGCGAGCCGCACCCCCAGCCGCCCCCGTACGACCGACAAGGAACTGAGCTCATGAGCAATCTCGCACTCGTCACCGGTGCCACCTCCGGCATCGGCAAGGCATTCGCCGAGCGCCTCGCCGCCGACGGCTACGACCTGGTGATCGTCGGCCGCCGGCAGGAGCGCCTGGAGGAGTTCGCCGCCGCCCACCCGAGGTCGGGGTCCGCCCCGTGGTGGCCGACCTGTCAAGCGATGAAGGCATCGACACCGTCGCGCGGATCGCCGCGACGGAGCCGCTGACGCTGTTGGTGAACAACGCGGGCGTGTCCCACTACATGCCGCTGGCCGACCTGCCCGCGGACAAGGCCCGGGAGCTGGTCAACGTCAAGGTCCTCGCCCCGACCCTGATCACCCGTGCCGCCGTGGCAGGCATGCAGGAACGCGGCCGGGGCGCCCTCGTGAACGTCGCCGGCATGATCGCCTTCAGCGGTCCCGCCCCGCACTCCCAGATGCCCCGCCGCGCCGTCTACGCAGGCACCCTCGCCCACCTCGTCGCCATGTCCCAGGCCCTCAGCGCCGAGCTCGAAGGCACCGGTGTGAAGGTCCAGGTCGTCTGCCCCGGCATCGTGGCCACGGAGTTCCACGAGCGCCAGGGCCTCGACATGAGCGTCGTGCCCCGCATGAGCGCCGACGACCTGGTCACCGGCGCGCTGCGCGGTCTGGAGCTCGGCGAGGTGGTGTGCGCCCCCGGCGTCGAGGACGCCGCCCTCCTCGACAACATCTTCGCTGCCGATCTGGCGGCCTTCGGAGGCCAGAGCCCCGAGCTCGCCACCCGCTACCGGGCCGGCTGACGCACGACCCGACGCAGCGAGGGCTCATCGGGCCCCGGGGCGACCGGGGTCCGGGCCGTTCGGCGCGACGAACATCGCGGGGCGGACTCCTACGTGCCGTCCCCGGGCCGGGCCGGAAGGCTGTCCATGAAGGAGCTGACGGAGAACACCGCGCGCCCTGGTCCCGGCGGGCCGTACCCCGGGGGCGAGCTCAGCCCGTACTCCTCCATCGTCGAGCGGTAGGCCTCCAGCAGCCGGATGTGGTACTCCAGCGGCGCTCCGTCCGGGTTCGTCTTTCCCAGCGGGGTCGTGGGCTCGGGACACCAGGTGGTGAAGCGGGGGGTGATGCCGTGAGACATGAAGAACCGCAGTCCCTCGGTGGTGGATTCGATGGCTTCCTTCACCGTGGTGAAGCCGAAGGGCTCGGCCATCTCCACCCCCGCGACGAAGTTGGGAATGACGTTGCGGGCACCGAAGACCTCGGCGGAGTCCAGGATGCGGCGGTGCCATTCGGCACGGCCGACGTAACGCTCCTTGCCCGGGCAGTACAGCTCGAACAGCCGCGGGTCCCACACCTCGTAGTTGGGGTGGTAGATCTGCACGCCGTAGTCGTGGAACCGCTGCACGTCGGCCTTGGGCAGGGCCTGGGCGACGACCTTGCCGATCCAGCGGCCGGGGAAGCGCTCCTCGATGGCCTTCGCGTACTGGCCGTAGAAGTCGGCCTCGTCCCTGCCTCCGATGTGGGAGGTGATGGCGCCGCCGGTGAGGGTGTAGGCCGTGGAGGTCTTCGCGGTGTCGTACCGGTCGATGATGGCCAGCGCCTCAAGGACCTCCTCGACCGGCTTCACTCCCGTGTACGGGCGCCCGGCGGCCTTGTGCTGGCGCCAGTTGTGGTTGATGTCGCAGTACTGGCACTCCTCCTTGGCGCCGAAGTACTGGCAGACGCGGAACACCGTCAGATAGACGAGGTAGCCCCACTGGATGGTGGGTGCGACCTCCATCACGGACTTGCCGTTCTCCAGGGCGTGGCGGTAGTAGTCCGGCATCGGCGGGAGTCCGACGTCGGAGATCCGCCTGCCGTCGAGGTAGAGGCCGAGCACGCCGTCCTGGTCGGCCGCGACCCGGTAGGGAGACGCCGGGTTCACCCGCACGGAGACGACGGTGCGCCGCAGCTCGTACGGACCGCCGGTGAGGACGATCTCCTCCGGCGGCCGGCGCAGCGCGGCTGCCCCCAGCTCGGGCAGGGTGCCGTGGTCGAAGGAGAAGATGAAGTACGACTTCGGCTTGACGTCACCACCCTCGTTGTCGCTCAGCGCGGACTCGTCGAAGGCCAGGCCGCCGCGCAGCAGGTCCTCCTTGATGACGGCCTCCCGCGGCACGTGCGGGAACTGCTCCATGAGCCGTTCCACCAGGTGGGTGCGGCTTGTGCCGGTGCTGCCGGGTTCGGTACGGCCGGGGTCTGTACGGCTTGGCATGTGCGGGGCTCCTCGGTCCGGTTGTCGACGGTGTTCCGGATACGCCACCCTGTGCAACGAACCAGGGACGCGAAGCGTTCTCGATGCCGGGGCCGGATGTGCGGGCGCCAGGTCCGGTCCGCGGGTGCCCACCGCGGGGACCTATGTGACCGGTGAGTAGGGTGTGGGGCCCGGGAGCCCGTCGGCCGTGCGGTCGGCCCGACGCCCGGTTGACTCCGGAGCCGGCCGCGGATCGGAAGTGCTTCATGCCCCGCACCATGTCCGTGTCGGACAGCATCGTGGTTCTGGCCGAACCGTCGGCCGTGTACGCGCAGCTCAGCGACCCGACGGCGATGGGGCGCTGGAGTCCGGAGAACCGGGGCGCGAAGGTGCTCGGGGAGAAGCGGGGCGCGTACGTCGGCATGGTCTTCGAGGGCCGCAACAAGCGCGGGAAGATGCGATGGACGACGCGGTGCACGGTCACCGCCGCCGATCCGGGCGAGCGGTTCGCCTTCCGGGTCCACGCGATCGGCGCCCGGCGCCCGCTGCTGCCGGGCGCGATCGCCACGTGGGAGTACCGGTTCGAGGCCGTGGACGGTGGCACCAGGGTCACCGAGACCTGGACCGACGACCGCCGCGCCTGGCCGGATTTCGTGGCCAACGCGTTCGACCGGGCGGCCACCCGGGGTCACACCTTCGCGGTGTTCCAGCGCGGCAACATCCGCACCACCCTGGAGCGGCTGAAGGCGGCTCTGGAGACTCCGCTGGACGGGGACGCGCTGCGGGCCTGACCCGCGCCGGCCTACCGCTCCCAGTGCGTGGGGCGGCTGAGCGTCGGAGGCAGCCGGGTGGCGCCGTTGCCGCGGGCGGCGTTCACCTGGGACTGCGTCAGGAAGAGCGCGCCGGTCAGGTCGGCGCCCGACAGTTCGGCGTCGCGGAAGTCCGCGCCGATGAGGTCGGCGAGCCGCAGATCGGCGCCCGTGAGGTCCGCCGCGATGAGGTAGGCGCCGCGCAGGTCTGCGCCCCGCAGGTCCGTGCCCTTGAGGCGGGCGCCGATGAGGTCGGCACCGCGGTGGTTGCGCTTCTTCCTGCGGGGAGCCGTGGCGCGTACGAGTTCGCTGGTGCGCGCCAGCAAGGCGGCGACCCCGTCCCGGTGCGCCGACACGTCCAGGTCCGCGAGCGCGTCCGCGTCGAGGCGGGTGAGGCCTTCGGTCGCGTCGAGGGTTCGCCGGATCTCACCCCGGAGGGGGCGGGCCGGCTCCAGAGCGGCCGCCTCCGTGAGATACCAGAGCAGTTCGTGGAGCTGTCGCACGACCGGGAAGACCTGGAACATCTGCTTGGCGCTCTGTGGGGCGCTGCGCCAGTCCTGTCCGCCGAAGGTCTCCCCGGAGACCTTCTGGCCGGCGCCGAAGCAGTCGTACACGGTGCAACCGGGAAAGCCCTCGGTGCGCAGCCGGGTGTGGATACCGCAGCGGAAGTCGTCCTGCAGGTTGCGGCAGGGAGTGCCGGCGTCCTTGTTGACGGCGAAGTCCGCGGACCGGGTGAGGGTGAGGGCCACACAGCACAGCCCGAAGCAGTTCCCGCAGTCGGCGCGCAGGGCGGTGCGGTCGGTGCTGTCCGCACCGTCGGCGCCGGGGGCTCGGTCGTTCTCGGGCACGGGGGTGGATCCTCCGGGGGTGCGGGTTCTTGAGCGGTCGAGCCTACCGAGTTCCACCCCCTGCCCGGCCACTCGGGGACGCCGGCCCGAAGCGCGGAGCTCCGACGGAGGGGGGCCTCCCCACGGCCGGCGGCGCCTCGCGCGATGATGGTGGTCAATACATCTTTATGGGAGGTGGCCACCATCGTGGCGAACGCACCAGTCGACAGCATCCCCGCCCGGCGCGTGCTGACCGATCCGGCGGGCCTGGCCCGCTACCAGCACGACGAGGCCGAGTGGGCTCCGTACGGAATGCCGCTGGCCGTGGTGCGCCCGCAGAACACCGACGAGGTACGGGATGTGGTGCGCCACTGTCTCGCGCACCGTATTCCGCTGGTGCCCCGGGGTGCGGGAACCGGTCTGTCCGGTGGCGCGAACGCCGTCGACGGGGCGATCGTCATGTCGTTCGAGGACATGAACCGGATCGTCGACATCGACCGCGCCGAGCGGCTGGCCGTGGTCCAGCCAGGTGTGGTCAACGACGACCTGCGGGCGGCCTGTGCGGAACACGGGCTGTGGTACCCGCCGGATCCGGCGAGTTCCCCGTGGTCCACCATCGGCGGGAACGTCGCGACCAACGCCGGCGGGATGTGCTGCGTCAAGTACGGCGTGACGCGCGACTACGTGCTGGGCCTCGAAGTGGTCAACGGGCTCGGCGAAGTCGTCTCGCTGGGCCGCCGCACGGCGAAGGGTGTGGCGGGATACGACCTGGCCGGGCTGATGGTCGGCTCCGAGGGCACACTCGGGGTGATCACCGAGATCACGGTGCGGCTGCGTCCGGCGCGGCTTCAGGAGCGGACGGTGGCGGGCTACTTCTCGTCCGTGGTCGCGGCCGGCGAGGCGGTGAGTGCCGTGACCTCGTCCGGCGTCATCCCCTCCGCGCTCGAACTGGTCGACCGTCACTGTCTCGCCGCCGTCGACGCCTGGAAGAAGATGGGACTGTCCGCGGACGCCGACGTGGTGCTGCTCGGCCGGGTCGACACCCCGGGGGCCGAAGGCGACGCCGAGGCCGGACTGATCCGGGACTGCTTCGAGCGGGCCGGCGCGACCTGGGCCGCGGTCTCCACGGACCAGCAGGAGGCCGATGCCCTGTTCCAGGCCAGGCGGCTGGCCTATCCGGCGCTGGAGCGGCTCGGCCCGGTCCTGACCGAGGACGTCTGTGTGCCACGGACCGCGGTGCCGGAGATGCTGGCCCGGATCGAGCGGACAGCGGCCCGGCACGACATCCTGGTGGCCAACATCGCGCATGCCGGCGACGGCAATCTGCATCCCCTGATCATCACTCCGCCGGGTGACGAGGCGGCACGCGCCCGCGCCGAGTTGGCCTTCGAGGACATTCTGGACGACGCGATCGCGCTGGGCGGCACGGTCACCGGCGAGCACGGGGTCGGGCTGCTGAAGATGCGCGGCATGAACAAGGAGCTGGGGCCCGCGGTGCTCGGCATGCATCACGCGGTGAAGGCCGCACTCGATCCGCACGGCATCCTGAACCCGGGCAAGGTGCTCGGGGCGGCGTCTGACCTCCTCGTCCCTCCTGTGGGCCCGGTTGTCGGTGGGACGGCGCACACTGACAACCAGCGGGTACGAGTGACAGGGGGACGCGGATGAACGCCGAGGAGGGAACCGGCTTCGAACCGGACACGGGGGACGGCCCGTCACCCCCCGGTCCGCCGGAGCGGCGTGCCGCCGCGGTGCGCACCGCGTTCGCCGGAATGCTGCAGATCCGGCGGCTGGCCAACACCGGGCAGGCCGCCCCGGAGACCGTGCCGGCGGCGTGGGAACTGCACCGGCCGGTACGGGCGGTGGCCCTGGCCCTGGAGGCATCCGGGCCGGCCGCATCGGCTGTTGACGCGTCGGGGCGGCGTACAGCGACGGGGTACCGGGTGGAGGCGGGCACGCAGCCGGGCACCGTACGGGTCGAGTGGCTCGGGCCTCCCGGCAGCGGGGCGGCGCACGAGGAGGAGGGGGAACTGACCCGGTGCGCTTGCGTACTGCGGGAGTTGGGCTGGACGGCGCTGCTCTACCGCGGGCCGCGCCGGCGCAGATTCCTGGAGGTGGAACCGCCGACCGGTGCGCTCCGGCCGGACAGCCGGTAGAGGGAAGTGTCAAAGCTGCGGCCGGCGGGCCGTGGCCGAGGGGTGTTGTCAGACCCATGAGGGAGGCTTGTGGGTCCGACACCTCTGACCTGGAGATGCTCCGATGCGCAATGACGAACTCGCCGCGGCTCAGGCGTACGTCCGTTTACTGGAGGCCACCCGCGCCGCCCTCTCCGACCCGGACGACGCCCCGCTCTACATGCCACTGCTCGCCGCGCCGATCGAGGAGGCGGACGGTGCGCTGAGACGTGCCGGGCTCTCGGGAAACGAGCCCCGGTTCTTCGACCTCGTGCGGTCTCTCCAGCCGAGCATGTCGGACAGCGGGCGCTGAGCCGCAACGCGTTCCGGCCACCGGAGCGCGCCGGGCGGCAGGGTCTTGACGCGATTCGGCTCTCGAAGGCAGGATGTCCACGGCGTGGCCTACGCCTCACCTCCCCCGACCGTCCCCAGCTCGGTCTGCCACGGAGGCAAAGGGACTTCTTGTCTCAGGTCGCTGTCGTGGTCCGATCGTCTCGGGTGTGGTCGCTGGGGGGCTCGCGCCCGTGGCGTGGAAGGCCAGATGACAGCCCACAGGAATCTCAAGCGCCGGGTGCGTGCCCGCGCAGCCAAGACCGGCCAGTCCTATTCGACTGCCCTCCGGCATTTCCGTTCGGCTCCCCGAGGAGACGTCATGCCGGAAGACAAGTACGTGCGATTGGCCGTGGCCCAGACCACGGTCCGCGAGAACCCCCGCAGCAGCAAGGAGCTCAAGGACAGCGGGGCCGAGGTACGAAGCCTGATGCACAAGGCCCGTGCGGCCGGTGCGAGGGTCGTGCAGTTCCCCGAGGGCGCGACCTGCTTCCCGCACAAGGGCCTGCTGTCCGTCGACGGCCCTGACGAGGTCGGTCCGTCGGACTGGAGCCGGTTGCGCTGGGACGTGCTCCAGGAGGAACTGGCCGTGACCGCGCGGCTGGCCCGGGAGCTGCGGCTGTGGACCGTGCTCGGTTCGGTCCACCGGCTCACCGCGCCCAACCGTCCGCACAACAGCCTGTACGTGATCTCCGACCGTGGCGAGGTCGCCACCCGCTACGACGAGCGCATGCTGTCGCACACGAAGATCTCCTACATGTACGCACCGGGTTCGACGCCGGTCACCTTCGAGGTCGACGGCGTGCGGTTCGGCTGCACGCTCGGGATGGAGGCGCACTTCCCGGAGCTCTTCGGCGAGTACGAACGGCTCGACGTGGACTGCGTGTTGTTCTCGACCACGGGAGGGCCCGTGGTCGGCGGCGGTACGGCCTTCGCCACGGAGATGCGGGCACACGCGGCGACCAACCGGTACTGGGCCGGCTTCGCCGTACCCGCGCAGCACAGCGACGTCACGCCGGCCGGAATCATCGGCCCCGACGGTGAATGGGCCGCCCGGTGCGAACGGGACGGGACACCCTCGCTGACCGTTGCCGACGTCGGCCCGCAGGATCCCGCCGGCGCCCTGGCCCGGCCGTGGCGGCGCAAGGCGCGCGCCGGCCTCTACGACGGACACCTCGTCGAGGACGCACGCAGTGAGGACCGCACGCTCTTCTAAGGGCTGTCCCGTAATCCCTGGTGGATCAGTGCGCGGCGTCAGATGCGGTGCATCGCAAGGCGGAGGGACGTCCGCATACTGGATGTATTCGGGCGTTCCGACAACGCGGCGAGGTGCCGTAGCTGTCGTCGGGCGCCCGCCAGGGATTACGGGACAGCTCTTAGGAACCGCGCGCGGAGGCCCGCGCCTGACGAACGGCGTCGGCGGATCCGCTCCGTCCGCCCGACCTGACCCGGCCTGCCCGAGAACGTCCCTCGGGCAGGCCGGGTCCGTCTTCGGCCGGGTCGCCCCGATCCGTGGTGAATTGATTCAAACCAGGAAGAAGACTGGTCAACTGCTTGACTAGTGGTCGGCGTCAAACCTAGCGTACGTTCCGGATGAAACGATTCACATCGTCCTGACGGCTGCGGTCGCCGGATGACTCTGTTACGAGGTGTTCATGTCTGATGTGTCGGCCGTCAAAGCAGCCCTGAAGTCTCAGGTGATCGAGACTCCTTCGTGGGGTTACGGCAATTCCGGGACGCGTTTCAAGGTGTTCGCACAGCCGGGCGTGCCGCGCGACCCGTTCGAGAAGATGGAGGACGCGGCGCAGGTCCACGCGTTCACCGGGGTCGCACCGAAGGTGTCGCTGCACATTCCCTGGGACAAGGTCGCGGACTACGCCGCACTGACCCGGCACGCCGAGGGCCTCGGGCTGCGGATCGGCGCCATCAACTCCAACGTGTTCCAGGACGACGACTACAAGCTCGGATCGGTCACCCACCCCGAAGCGGCGGTGCGGCGCAAGGCGACCGACCACCTGCTGGAGTGCGTCGACGTCATGGACGAGACCGGCTCGCCCGACCTGAAGCTGTGGTTCTCCGACGGCACGAACTACCCCGGCCAGGACGACATCGTTGCCCGCCAGGACAGGCTGTCCGAGGCGCTGGCCGAGGTGTACGAGCGGCTGGGCGACGACCAGCGGATACTGCTGGAGTACAAGCTCTTCGAGCCGGCCTTCTACACCACCGATGTGCCGGACTGGGGCACGGCGTACGCGCACTGCCTGAAGCTCGGCCCGAAGGCCCAAGTGGTCGTGGACACCGGTCACCACGCGCCGGGCACCAACATCGAGTTCATCGTCGCCCTCCTGCTGCGCGAGGGCAGGCTCGGCGCGTTCGACTTCAACTCCCGCTTCTACGCCGACGACGATCTGATGGTCGGGGCCGCCGATCCCTTCCAGCTGTTCCGGATCATGCACGAGGTGGTCAAGAACGGCGGTCTCCGGGCGGAGACCAACGTCAACTTCATGCTCGACCAGTGCCACAACATCGAGGCGAAGATCCCCGCGGTGATCCGGTCGGTGGCCAATGTCCAGGAGGCGACCGCCAAGGCGCTGCTCGTCGACATGGACGCGCTCGGCGCCGCGCAGCAGTCGGGCGACGTGCTCGCCTCGAACGCGGTCCTGATGGATGCCTACAACACCGATGTGCGCCCGCTGCTCGCTGAGGTGCGTGAGGAGCAGGGGCTGGCCCGTGACCCCTTCGCCGCCTACCTCGCCTCCGGAAACCAGGAGCGCATCGCCGCCGCCCGGGTGGGCGGCACGCAGGCCGGCTGGGGCGCCTGACCCTCCTGCACGCCTTCCACCTGCTGTTCCACGTACTTCTCACCCCGAAGGAACCCTCATGACGTCCGCGACCCACGCCGAAGTCGCTGCGCTCCTGGAGCGCGCTCACCGGCTCGGATCCGACCCCCGCAACACCAACTACGCCGGTGGCAACACCTCGGTGAAGGCTGTCGGCGCAGACCCGGTCACCGGTGGCGGGGCCGAACTGCTCTGGGTGAAGGGTTCCGGAGGTGACCTCGGCACATTGGAGGAGAGCGGCCTCGCGGTACTCCGTCTGGACCGGGTCCGCGCCCTCAAGGAGGTGTACCCCGGCGTCGAGCGCGAGGACGAGATGGTGGCGGCCTTCGACTACTGCCTGCACGGCAAGGGCGGTGCCGCACCGTCCATCGACACCGCGATGCACGCCCTGGTCGAGGCCGCGCACGTCGATCATCTGCACCCTGATTCGGGCATCGCCCTGGCGTGTGCGGCCGACGGCGAGAAGCTGACCGCCGAGTGCTTCGGCGACAAGGTGGCATGGGTAGGCTGGCGCCGGCCCGGGTTCCAGCTCGGTCTGGACATCGCCGCCGTCAAGGAGGCCAATCCGCAAGCGGTCGGAGTCGTGCTGGGCGGGCACGGGATCACCGCCTGGGGCGAGACCTCCGAAGAGTGCGAGCGGAACGCCCTGTGGATGATCCGTACCGCCGAGACCTTCCTCCAGGAGCAGGGCAAGGCCGAGCCCTTCGGTCCCGTGCTCCCGGACCGGACGGCCCTGCCCGCCGAGGCCCGCCGGGAACGGGCCGCTGCCCTCGCCCCGTTGATCCGCGGTCTGGCCTCCACCGACCGCCCCCAGGTCGGTCACTTCACCGACGCCGAGCCGGTGCTGGACTTCCTGTCCCGCACAGAGCACCCGCGTCTCGCCGCACTGGGCACCTCGTGCCCGGACCACTTCCTCCGTACGAAGGTCAGCCCGCTGGTTCTCGACCTTCCCTCGGACACGCCGGTGGCCGAGGCCGAGGCCCGGCTGAAGGAGCTGCACGGCGAGTACCGCGAGTCGTACCGCGCGTACTACGACCGGCACGCGGTCCCCGGCTCCCCCGCCATGCGCGGCGCGGATCCGGCGATCGTGCTGGTGCCGGGGGTGGGCATGTTCTCCTTCGGGAAGGACAAGCAGACAGCCCGCGTCGCCGGGGAGTTCTACCTCAACGCCATCAACGTGATGCGCGGCGCCGAGGCGGTCTCCTCATACGCGCCGATCGAGGAGTCCGAGAAGTTCCGGATCGAGTACTGGGAGCTGGAGGAGGCCAAGCTGCGCCGGATGCCGAAGCCGAAGCCGCTGGCCACCCGGGTGGCGCTGGTGACAGGTGCGGGCTCGGGTATCGGGAAGGCCATCGCCCACCGGCTGGCCGCCGAGGGCGCGTGTGTCGTCGTCGCGGACCTCGACGCCGAGAACGCGGCCGCTGTCGCGCAGGACCTCGGCGGTGCGGACCGGGCCGTCGCTGTGACGGTGGACGTCACCAGCGAGGAGCAGATCGCCGAGGCGTTCCGGGCGGCCGTGCTCGCCTTCGGCGGTGTGGACCTCGTCGTCAACAACGCGGGTATCTCCATCTCCAAGCCGCTGCTGGAGACCACCGCGCGCGACTGGGACCTGCAGCACGACATCATGGCGCGCGGTTCGTTCCTCGTCTCGCGGGAGGCCGCCCGCGTCATGCAGGCGCAGCACCTCGGCGGAGACATCATCTACATCGCCTCCAAGAACGCCGTGTTCGCGGGTCCGAACAACATCGCCTACTCGGCGACCAAGGCCGATCAGGCCCATCAGGTGCGGCTGCTGGCGGCGGAGCTCGGCGAGCACGGTATCCGGGTCAACGGCGTCAACCCGGACGGCGTGGTGCGCGGTTCAGGGATCTTCGCGGCCGGCTGGGGCGCCCAGCGGGCGGCCACGTACGGCATCGAGGAGGAGAAGCTCGGCGAGTTCTACGCCCAGCGGACCCTGCTCAAGCGCGAGGTGCTGCCCGAGCACGTCGCCAACGCCGTGTTCGCGCTGACCGGAGGCGACCTCACACACACCACCGGTCTGCACATTCCTGTCGACGCCGGTGTGGCAGCGGCCTTCCTGCGATGACCCGGACGCGATCCCCATGGCTGTGAACTCAATCGACAATCCGGCCGGCGACGCCGTCTTCGCCGCCGTGGACCTCGGCGCGACCAGTGGCCGGGTGATCACCGGCCACGTCGGGCCCGGCACGCTCGTACTGACCGAGGCCCACCGGTTCGCCAACACACCGGTGCGGCTTCCGGACGGGCTGCGCTGGGACGTGCTGGCCCTGTATCAGGGGATGCTGGACGGGCTGCGTGCGGCCGGACGCGGTGGTCCGGTCACCTCGATCGGCATCGACACCTGGGCGGTGGACTACGGTCTGCTGGATGCCGACGGGGCGCTGCTGGGGGTGCCGTTCCACTACCGGGACGAGCGCAACACCGGAGTGTCGCAGCGGATGCCGGACGGCTGCGGTGCGCGGGAGCTGTACGCCGTCAGCGGATTGCAGCATCTGCCGTTCAACACCGTCTTCCAGTTGCTCGCGCACCGCGACACGGCCCAGTGGGAAGCGGCCCGGACGCTGTTGCTGATGCCCGATCTGCTGGTGCACTGGCTCACGGGGACGGTGGGTGCGGAGATCACGAACGCCTCGACGACCGGCCTGTTCGACGCGCGCAGCGGCGACTGGTCGGATGCGCTCATCGGGCGGCTCGGGCTGGCGCGTTCGCTCTTCCCGCCGCTGCGCGAGCCGGGCGATCCGGCGGGGACGCTGCTGGCGCACGTCGCCGAGGCCACCGGCCTGCCGCTCGGGACCCCGGTGACGACGGTGGCTTCGCACGACACCGCGTCAGCCGTCGCGGCGGTGCCGGCAACGGAGCCGGACTTCGCGTACGTCTCGTGCGGCACCTGGTCGCTGGCCGGGCTGGAGCTGGACGCCCCGGTGCTGTCCGAGGAGTCCCGGGCGGCGAACTTCACCAATGAGCGCGGGGTCGACGGGACCGTCCGCTACCTCCGCAACATCATGGGCATGTGGCTGCTGGAGGAGTGCCGCCGGGTGTGGGACCGCGAGGGCCGGTCGCTCGGGCTGTCCGGGCTGCTGGCGGACGCGGCCGCCGCGGAGCCGTTCGCCGCGGTGATCGACCCGGATGACGAGTCCTTCCTCGCACCGGGCGACATGCCGGCCCGGATCGACGCGTACCTGCTGCGGACGGGGCAGACGCCCCCGCCGGCGCCAGGAGGGTACGTGCGGTGTGTGCTGGAGAGCCTCGCGCTGGCGCACCGCAGGACGTTGCGGCGGGCTGCTGAGCTGGCGGGCCGCGAGCCGACGCGGATCCATCTGGTGGGCGGCGGCTCGCGCAACGAGCTGCTGTGCCAGTGGACGGCCGATGCGAGCGGCCTGCCCGTGACGGCGGGGCCCGCGGAGGCGACGGCGCTCGGCAACATCCTGCTGCAGGCACGCGCCCACGGTCTGGTGGGCGACCTTGCCGGCCTGCGGCGCCTGGTGGCCCGTACGCAGGAGCTGCGGCACTACGAGCCCCGGGGCGGCCGTCGGGAGTGGGACCGCGCGGAGGCGCGGCTCGGTTCGGGTCAGGTCCTGGCGGATCTCTGACCGGACCCGGACCGCGCGGGCCATCGGGCCGGGTCCCGGCCCGGACGGGGAGTGGAGTCCAGCCCTGCCGGTCCGGCAGCCCTGCCGGTCCGGTCCGGGAAATCGTTTACGAGGAGAGGAATTCCTGATGACTGATGACCGCGCCGCCGAAGTCGGCGGTCCGCTTGTCCGGACCGTACGGCGCCGTACCCGGGTCGGTCTGGTCTCGGGTGGACTCGGTGCGTACTGGCCGCAGTTCCCCGGGCTTCTGGAGCAACTGCGGGAGTCGGCCCGCTTTGTCACCGCGCGGTTCGAGGAGATGGGCTGCGAGGTGGTCGATGCGGGTTTCATCTCCGATCCGCAGGAGGCGGCCAGGGCCGCGGAGCAGTTGCGCAAGGCCGACTGCGATCTGGTCGTAACCTTCCTGACGACGTATCTCACCGCCTCCATGGTGCTGCCGATCGCCCAGCGCACCCATACACCGGTGCTGGTGATCGACCTGCAGCCGACCGAGGCCATGGACCACTCGAACACCGGCACGGGCGAGTGGCTGGCCTACTGCGGGCAGTGCCCGCTGCCCGAGGTCGCCAACGTGTTCCGGCGCAGCGGCATCCCGTTCCGTTCCGTGTCGGGCCATCTGCACGACGAGAACGCCTGGAACAGGATCCGCCGCTGGATCTCGGCCGCCGGAGTGCGCGGCGCCCTGCGGCACGGCCGTCACGGACTGATGGGGCACCTCTATCCCGGCATGCTCGACGTCTCCACCGACATGACGCTGGTCTCCACCCAGTTCGGCGGCCACGTCGAGGTCCTGGAGTTCGACGACCTGCGGGTCAGGGTCGCGGCCGTCACGGACGAGGAAACCGCCGGACGTGTCGCGCTGGCACGTGAGGTCTTCACCATGGACGGTTCCGTCGACGAGGACGACCTCGCCTGGGCGGCCCGTGTCTCGGTGGGTCTCGACCGGCTCGTCGCGGACTTCGGGCTCGACAGCCTGGCCTATTACCACCGGGGGCTGGCGGGCGAGATCCACGAGCGGCTGGGCGCCGGCATGATCCTGGGCGCCTCGCTGCTCACCGCCCGCGGCATACCGATGGCCGGTGAGTACGAGTTGCGCACCAGCCTGGCCATGCTCATCGCCGACACCATGGGGGCGGGTGGTTCGTTCACCGAGCTGCAGGCGCTCAACTTCCGCGACCGGGTGGTGGAGATGGGGCACGACGGCCCGGCGCATCTGGCCATCAGCGCGAAGGATCCGCTGCTGCGGGGTCTGGGCGTCTACCACGGCAAACGTGGCTGGGGCGTCAGCGTGGAATTCGACGTCACCCACGGGCCGGTCACCACGTTCGGCATCGGTCAGGAGGCGGACGGCTCGTTCGTGCTGATCGCGTCCGAGGGTGAAGTCGTACCCGGTCCTCTGCTGGAGATCGGCAACACCACTTCGCGGGTCGACTTCGGATTCGATCCCGGTGAGTGGACCGACGCCTGGTCCGCCACGGGCATCGGCCACCACTGGACGCTGTGCACCGGACATCGCGCCAAGGACCTCCGGGCCGCGGCGGACCTGCTGGGTGTCCCCTTCCGTACCGTGACCGGGCCCAACGTCCTCTGACGGACGCGCCGGCTCAGCGGGTCGCCGCCGTGCCGGGCCCGAGACCGAGTTCGCCGTCGGCCGGCGGGGCGAAGAAGCGCGCCACGTCCGCCTCGGTGACCTCGGCGAGCTCGGCCGGGTTCCAGCGCGGATTGCGGTCCTTGTCGACGATCTGGGCACGCACGCCCTCGACCAGGTCGGGCCTCGTGAAGGCGGCCGAGGAGACCCGGTACTCCTGGTCGAGCACCGCCTCCAGGCCGCCGAGGCGGCGGGCCCTGCGGACGGCCTCGGCCGTCACCTTGAGCGAGGTCGGTGACTTCGCCAGGATCGTCGCCGCGGCCTGTTTGGCGGCGGGCACCCCGCGGTCGGTGAGCCGCTCGATGATCTCCTCGACGCTTTCGGCCGCGTAGCAGGAATCGATCCAGTCGCGGTGCGCGGCCAGCTCGCCACCGGGGGCTGTGCCGGCGTGGCGCCGCACCGTCTCGATCACGGCCGCGGGTGTGGTGCAGACGTCCAGGGCGGCGACCAGGCCGGGAAGCTCCTGCGACGGCACGTAGTGGTCGGCGAGCCCGCACAGCAGCGCATCGGCCGCGCCGACCGCGTCGCCGGTGAGCGCCAGGTGAACGCCGAGCTCGCCGGGGGCCCTGCCCAGCAGATAGGTGCCGCCTACGTCGGGGACGAACCCGATACCGGTCTCGGGCATCGCGATGCGCGACCGTTCCGTGACGATCCGCAGCGAGCCGTGGGCCGACACCCCGACACCGCCGCCCATCACGATGCCGTCCATGATCGCGACGTACGGCTTGGGGAACCGGGCGATACGGGCGTTGAGCCGGTACTCGTCACGCCAGAAGTCCAGTGAGGCGCGGCCGCCGGCCAGCGCGTCGTCGCGGATGGAGCGGATGTCGCCGCCTGCGCAGAGACCGCGCTCCCCCGCCCCCGTGAGCAGTACGGCAACGACCGAGTCGTCCCGTTCCGCCGCTTCGAGCGCTTCTCCCATGCGCAGCACCATCGTGTGGTTCAGCGCGTTCAGGGCCCTCGGCCGGTTCAGCGTGATGTGGCGGACGCGTCCCTCGGTGTGCAGCAGGACGGGATCCTCGTGGTTCATGCGTGCGCTCCGGTCAGCCCCTGTGCCATGCCGTCCGCCGGTCACGGACGGCCTTTCGCTGCCATTGTGCGCGGCGGGCGCGGGGCCGGGGCATGAGGGGTGTCCGGGCCGTGGCAGGCACGACCGGAACACCGTGCGACGAGGCCGCCTGTGTGGCAGCCGCACCGAACCGGCCAGACAATTGACTCACGCCGTACGGCAGCCCCGCCGGACGATCTTCGGAGCACGAATGACCGATCACGACCGGCCCCCGAGCGTCCCCGTTCCGCCCCGCCTGCTGGTCGAGAAGGCACACCACGCGGAGACCGGGACGGCGGAGCGGCTTGCCATGAACCGCACCGGCAGTTTCGAGTGGGATCTCGATGCCAGGACGCTGGACATCGACGAGGCCGGGCTGCTGGTCTTCGGCTTGGATCCCCCGATGTTCGACTCCCGGCCGGAGTCCCTGGTGGAGCGGCTGGAGCCCTCGGAGCGGATCCGCCTCGATGTGGCGATCGACGAGGCCATCAAGAGCGGGAGCAGCTCGTACAGCGTCCATTTCAGAGTCCCGCTCGCCGAGGGCGGCGACCAGTGGACGCACATCCAGGCGCGCATCCTGCGGAGCGCGGACGGGCGGGCACGCCGGGTGATCGGGGTGGTGCGGGACGCGACGGCGGAAGTCACCCATTCGGCCTTCGTGCTGGAACTGGAAAAACGCCGGCAGCGCCAGACCGACATAGTTGAACGCACGACGAGCGCTCTGTCGCGGGCGGTGACCGTGGACGATGTCACGGCTGCGCTGACAGGACCCGGCGGGCTGGCACGACTGGGCGCCGACGGGCTCGCCCTCGGGCTGCTGGACAACGCCAGCTTGAACGTCATCGCCCTGAGCGGCGACTCACTGGAAGTCATCGACGAGCTGGGGCAGGGCCGCCTCGACCGGGACTTCCCGCTCGCCGACACCATTCTCAGTGGCCGGCCGCGCTTCGTGAGCTCGATCAGCGCGCTCACCCGGCGCTATCCGGTGCTGGCAGCGCATGTGGGCAGGCTGAAGTTCCAGGCCGCGGCCTACCTGCCGCTGGTCGCGCAGGCTCGTTCCCTGGGCGCGCTGGCGCTCTTCTACCGCGAGCGCACGACCTTCAACGCCGATGAGCGCAATCTCTGTCTGGGACTGGCCGCCATCGTCGCCCAGTCCCTCCAGCGGGCCACGCTCTTCGACGAGGAACGCGAATTCGCCACCGGGCTGCAGTCGGCGATGCTGCCCCGGCGGATCCTCGACATCGAGGGCGGCGAGATCGCCGTCCGGTACCACGCGGCGTGGAGCGGCCGTCAGGTCGGCGGGGACTGGTACGACGTGATCGCGCTCCCGAAGGGCCGGTTCGGCATCGTGGTGGGCGACGTACAGGGCCATGACACGCATGCGGCCGCGATCATGGGACAGCTGAGGATCGCGCTGCGTGCGTACGCGGGCGAGGGGCATCCGCCGTCGACGGTGCTGGCCCGGGCGTCCCGGTTCCTCGCCGAACTGGACACGGACCGGTTCGCCACCTGCACTTACGCCCAGGTCGACCTCGCCACCGGAACCGTGCGGGTGGTGCGGGCCGGTCACTTCGGTCCGCTGATCCGGCACACGGACGGCCGGGTCGGCAGCCCCCAGGTGCGCGGAGGCATGCCGCTGGGTATCTCGACCGACTTCGGGAACGAGGAGTTCCCCGAGACCCGCCTCGACCTAGTGCCCGGCGAAACGCTTGTCCTGTACACCGACGGGCTCGTCGAGGAGCCGGGTGCGGACATCGACGCGGGGGTGCGCACCCTCGTGCACGAGATGAGCGCGGGTCCGGCGGGCGCCGAGGCGCTGGCCGATCATCTGTCGGACCGGCTGTGGGAGCGCTGGGGGTCCGGCGACGACGTCGCCCTGCTGGTGCTGCGGCGAAGTCCGGACCCCGGCTCACCCCGGGCGCCGCGGCTGCACCAGTACATCCACCAAGCCGACCCGGAGGGCCTCTCCGACGCCCGGACGATCGTGCGGCAGGCCCTCACCGACTGGGACATGGCCGAACTCGCCGACGACGCCGAGCTGGTGACCGGGGAACTGCTGGTGAACGTGCTGCTGCACACGGAGGGCGGAGCGGTGCTCACGCTGGAGGTGCTGCCGGAACCCGTGCGGCGGGTCCGGCTGTCGGTGCAGGACCGCTCCAGCGTATGGCCCAGGCGTCGCACACCCGGTGAGACAGCCACCTCGGGACGGGGCCTGCTGCTCCTGGACGCCGTAGCCACGCGGTGGGGCATCGAGCCACGCGGCGAGGGGAAGGCGGTCTGGTGCGAGATCGGCCCGGCCGCGCCGCCCACGTCCGCTCCGGTGCACAGGGAAACTGCCGAGCCCGAGAATCCGCCGACGGGTGCCGCCGAGGCGGAAGGGGAGCATTGAGGGGTGTGCCGCCACGACAGGACGCGGAGCGGCACACCCCTCGGGCCCGGACTCCCTGGCGCTGTACGCGCCAGGACCGCCGGACTACATCAGTGCTGAGCGGTACGACGCTTGCGCACGGACCACATGATGCCGCCACCGGCCAGCAGCACGGCGGCAGCCGCACCACCGATGATCGGGGTGGCGGACGACGAACCGGTCTCGGCCAGGTCCGGCGAGCTGGGGCTCGGCGTGGCTGCGGCGGGCGCAGACGACGAAGCCGACTCGCTGGGCTTGTCGGTCGGGGTGGGCGTCGCCGTGGTGGGCGTCTCGGACGGCTTCGTCTCGGACGGCGTAGGCGTGGGTGTCGAGGTGTGACCCTCGCACACCGGCGCCGTCTTGGTGTCGTCCTTCGAGTACTGGTCGCCGTCACCGGCCTTGACGATAAGGCGGACCGTCAGAGCCTTGTCGTGGTCGGGAAGGGCGATCGTCTTGTCGAGCCCCTTGCCGAAGCTCTCAGTGGGCAGCAGGTCCTTACCGTCGACAGTGACGGTCACCTGGTTGGTGACGTCATCGTTGTACGCGGTCAGGTGCAGGCTCACTTCGGTACAGGTCACGGCCCAGGTGGGGGTGTGAGCTGCGGCCGGGCCGGCGGTGAGGACCGCACCGGTCAGGCCGACAACCGCGGCTGCAGCGAGGGTTCCCGCAGCACGCCACGATCTCCTGGGTATGGTCATGGATTCGTCCTCCGCAAATGTTTCATCGCCCGAATGGCGGTGGAGCGCACAGTACTGCCCTCGTCCCCTGCGTGTGCACCCGCCCCACATATCATTCGACGTCACAACTCGCGGCACATCATCGCTGGTTGGGACATGCCGGACACCCTCCGCCGGACAGCGGGAGCCCCTGTGGTGGCGTGAAGTGAGCGTACGGTGCCGTACCGTACCGATCGAGCCGGGATCGGCCGGGATCCGCCCTGCCCAGCCGACCGGCGGACCCGCCTGCCGGCCGCCCGTCAACCGGCCGACCCGCCGACTGGCGGGCAGGCGCCGGACGTCGGGGCTGCCGGAGCCGTCGAAGCCGTCAGAGCGGCCGGTGCATGATGTGCACCCCCACGAATCCCTTCGTCGGGTGGTCGAAGCCCTCGGGCAGTGTCCCCAGGACTTCGAAGCCGAGCGAGCGGTAGAGCCCGACCGCGGCGGCATTCGTCTCCACCACAGCGTTGAACTGCATGGCGCGGAACCCCGCCGTACGCGCCCAGTCGATCGTGTACTCGCACAGGGCCCGCCCCACGCCGCGCCCGGAGTGCCGGGGATCGACCATGTAGCTGGCGCTCGCGATGTGCGAGCCATTACCCATGTGGTTGTTGTTCATCTTCGCCGTGCCCAGGACGGTCCCGTCGTCGGCAACCGCGACGACCGTACGGTTCGGCGGCTGCAGGAGCCACCAGCCAGCGGCGTCACCCTCCTCCAGGTCGAGGGATAGGTGAAGGTCTCACCCGCGGCGACGATTTCGTGGAAGAACGGCCAGATTGCCGGCCAGTCCTCGGTGGTTGCTTCCCTGATCAACATGGCGCAAAGACTGCCCCTTCCGGAAGCCGATCGCGAACCCTTATGTCCGGCCCTCGAAGTCCTCCCGCCTCGCATCCCCGGACGGCCCGGGGAGCCTGCGGTTCCTGCCGGAGGGCGGCTTCCGGTCGAGGGAGCGGCACCCTGGGCGGGCCGCTCGTGAGGCCGCCGCTTGCCGCGCCCCCTGCGCAGCCGGAGGCGGGTCAGCAGACCGGTGGACGTTCCCTGCGTGGCCGGTTCGGACGACTCGGCCAGCACCGCCGGTTCGGGCAGCACTGGCACGGGCAGCGCTCCCGGTTCGGGCGGCATCGGCATGGCGAGCGCTGCTGGTTCGGTCGGCTCGTCGGGTTCGGCCTGCCGGCCCAGGGATGCCGGTGCCGGTCGCTGCTCCTCCCCCGGGCGTGGCGCCTGGCGAAGCTCACGCGCGCTGTCCAGCTCCATGATGAGGTTGACCCGCCGCCAGAGAATCTCGTCGGGTTCATCAGCGAGCATCAGTCGCCCCATCGCCTCTCGTGTCGCCTGCGACCCGCGATGGCCGAAGACCGGTTCGGGCCTGACCCTGACGAAGTAGGCGCGCTCGTAAGGGTCGTCGACCACCTCCGCCAGCTGGACCGGGTCCAGTGCCTCCGCGGCCACAGCCGCTCGCGCCCAGGGGTCGTCATTGAGGGTCAGCAGCCGTTCGATCCGGCGCGAGCGCCAATTGCGCGGACGGCAGTCCGTGCCGGCGTCCAGCCGGCTGCGCATCCAGGCCGGGCTCCTGCCCACCAGCAGCTCGGGCGAGCGGGCGGCCAGCCTGCCCAGCTCCTGGGCGAGATAGAGCCACACCACCGCTCGGTAGCGGTTGAGATAGAACGCCACCGGCGTGACACACCCCGCGCGGGCGAGCCGGGTGAAGCGGACCGGACTGATCCCCATCAGCCGGGCACCCTCTGCCGTCCCCACCGTCCGCACCCGCTCCCGGAGCGCGGCCGGAAAGCCGTCCTCCGACCGGAGCCGGTCGATCTCCACCCGCCGCACCCTGGGCCGACCGCCGTTGGGCTGCGCTTCCACCCGGACAATGCCCAGGTGCACCGCCAACTCGAACTCTCCTCGCTTGAGGCCGAGTTCCGTAGCCGCACGGCTCGCGGCCAACGTGTGGGCGTCCAGGGCGCCGTCCATGTGGGCCGCGCGTACCTCATCCTTCACCGGCATGACGATTCTCCCCCGTGAGATTCGGATACTCTCTGTGATCACCGTAGCCCGGGAAGAACGACTGCCGCCCGGCCTGTGGATAACTCCGGGGCCGGGCGGCAGCGCTGGTCGAGATCTGTCAGATCCGGTTGACTCCGCCGCTTCCGTCCTGGCGCGCCGACACTCCGAGGTGCTCCCCGACCTTGTTGACCAGCAGCGTCATCTCGTACGCCACCTGACCCACATCGGCCTCGGCCTCACTCAGCACGCACAGACAGCTGCCGTCTCCGGCCGCCGTCACAAAGAGCAGTGCCTCGTCGAACTCCACCATGGTCTGCCGGGCCTTCCCGGCGCGGAAATGCCGTCCCGATCCGCGAGCGAGGCTGTGCAGCCCGGACGAGACGGCAGCCAGGTGCTCCGCGTCCTCGCGCGCCAGACCTGTGCTCGCTCCCGTCACCAGGCCGTCGTTCGACAGCACCAGGGCGTGCCGTATGTGCTCCACCCGGCTGGTGAGATCGTCAAGGAGCCA
Source organism: Streptomyces sp. RKAG290 (assembly GCF_023701695.1). GTDB lineage: Bacteria > Actinomycetota > Actinomycetes > Streptomycetales > Streptomycetaceae > Streptomyces. Next base: position 7,464,952 of record NZ_JAJOZC010000001.1, on the reverse strand, counting down.
GTCGAGTCCCCTGTCCAACGCCATTCTGTTCCTCCCCGTTCACGCGTTCCCCGTGCCCCACTTGCCCGTAAGCCTCGCGCACCGGTCACGCAGGGGCAAGCTCCTGCTCTCGGAACGGCCGGGGCGGCATCCGGCGGGGGCCCGTTCAGGACACGGCCGCTCAGCTCACCGAGTCGAGGAGCCGGGCCGTGTGCATCCGGCCCGCGTACTCGACCATGCGGATCAGGACCTCCTTGCCGGAATCACGGTCGCGTGCGTCGCACAGCACCACGGGCGTTCCGGGGTCGAGATCGAGGGCGCGGGACACCTCCCGTTCGTCGTAGGCGCGTGCGCCCGCGAAGCAGTTGACGGCGACGACGAAGGGGATCCGCCGGTGCTCGAAGTAGTCGACGGCCGGGAAGCAGTCCTCCAGCCGCCGGGTGTCGGCCAGGACCACCGCCCCGAGGGCTCCTTGGGACAACTCGTCCCAGAGGAACCAGAACCGGTCCTGCCCCGGCGTGCCGAACAGGTACAGCGAGAGTCCGGACCTGATGGTGATCCGTCCGAAGTCCATGGCGACGGTCGTCGTGGTCTTCTGGGCAACGCCGTCGGTGTCGTCGACCGACTGCCCCGCCTCGCTGAGGAGTTCCTCCGTCCGCAGCGGCCGGATCTCGCTCACCGCCCCCACCAGCGTCGTCTTTCCGACCCCGAACCCGCCGGCGACCAGGATCTTCAGGGCCATGGCTTCGGTCCGGGGCTCCGCCCCGCCGGGCTCTTCATGGGTTCTGTCAGCGTGCTCGGATGGCATCGATCACTTCTCTCACCAGTGAGTCCCAAGATGTCGGATGCGCAGGTCGGAGCCATCTTGCGGGGTCTCGGATTCAGTGAATCATCGGCAGGCGTACGGCGACAGCATGGCAAACAAGGACCCGGCCCGTGGGGTGGGATCGCATTCTTGAGGATGTGACTGTTTCAGGCCGCTCGATGCCCGGAACAGCTCACATTCTGGTGCGATTGTCAGCTCTGCGGCGGTTCCCGACGGGCGACTGCTCGACCCCGGAATCTCTAGGTCCGGCGCCTACACTGGTCATCTCGGGTGCGAGGAGCCGGCCCACTCGGACGGGAGTGACAAGAGTGTCGACAGGTGGCGGCGGCGGTTTCCCGGATCCGCCCGCCGAGGTGCTCGCCGAGACGGCCGCCGTCTTCGGTCTGCTGGCGGCGCCCGCTCGGCTGCACATCGTCTGGGCGCTGGCCCAGGGCGAGAGCGATGTGACCGGCCTCGCGGAACGAGTGGGCGGCGCCCTCCCGTCGGTGAGCCAGCACCTGACGAAGCTGAAGCTGGCCGGCCTGGTCCGCTCCCGGCGCGAAGGCCGTCGGCAGGTGTATCTGGTCGACGATCCCGATGTGGTGACGGTGGTCCGGCTGATGGTCGGCCAGCTCGCTGAACGGGCCGGGCACCCTCCCGCGCATCCTGCACGGCTTCACGGGCTCGGCGCCTGACGACGCTGCCCCGGCCGGTGGTCCTGGACGCGGTGGCGTGACACTGCTCCCGCGCACCGGCCGCCGGAGCACCGAGGGCCGCACGGGCGGCCCACTGCGAGTGGCCGCGGCCGGCCCCGGCAGGCATCCGCGTCCTGCGGCCTCTCATCCCGCTCGGCCCTCCGCTGGGCATGAGCGCACTGTCGCCCCTCTGTTACCTGTTGCCCGCCGGCGTTCTCGCGTTGTACGCATACGGCCTAACAGCGGTGCGCAGCGCTGCGAACGGAACCGGAGGCTCTCATGACCGAGGCGGGCACAACCAGTACGGGCAGCGGCGCCGGAAACACGCCCGGCCGGCCTGTACGGGTACGCCGAGCCACCCTCGCCGATGTGCCGGCACTGGTGCGGATGCGCGCGCTGATGCTCACCGACATGGGGATGGACGTCGGCGACGACCGCGCTCCCTGGCGGGCCGCCTCGGCGCAGTGGTTCGCCGACCGGGTGCCCCGGTCCGAGGAGTTCGCCGCGTTCCTCGTCGACGATCCCGAACTGGGCGTGGTGGCGTGCGCGGTCGGCGCATGCGACGCACACGCGCCGAGTCCGGCCAACCCGAGCGGGCTGCACGGACACGTCTCCAACGTGAGTACCGATCCGCGGCGGCGCAGGCTCGGCCATGCCCGGGCCTGCCTGGACGCGCTGCTCATCTGGTTCCGGCAGGAGACGCGCGCGACGGTGGTCGGTCTCAACGCCACCGGGGAGGGGGCCGGGCTCTACGAGTCGTTCGGGTTCGCACCGCCCCGGCACCCGTCGCTGCAGCTGAGGACGGCAAGCCGGTCCTCCTGAGCCGCCCGCGGCCGGTTCAGCCGTACGAGAGGTCGCTGCACGGATCGTCGTCCGCCGAACGGGCGTGGTCGGCGACGGCGGAGGGTACGGCTTCGGGCGTCGGTGTCGCGGGAGCGGCCGAGGGGTTGTCTGCGTAGTCGCTGCCTACGATCACCTGGATCCCGGCTTGGTCGGACTCCGTGATCCGCGCTCCGGCGAAGAGCCGGGCCGTGGTCCCGGCCTCGTCCCGCAGGCCGGGACCGTAGGTCACGAGCGTCCGGGACCGGTCCTGCGCGTCTGCCGTGGCCGTGCCGGTGACCGTGAAGCCGTGTCCGCGCAGGAGCTCGGCCGCCCTGGCCGCGAGTCCGGTCACCGTGGTGCCGTTGTAGACGGCGACGTCGATGCCCGAGCCGGAGACGGGGGCGGTCGGGGAGGCCGATGCGCCGCCGGGCCGGGCGCCCTTGTTGTTGCCGGCGGCGTTCTGGCCGTCGAGTGTGCGGTCCGCCTTCAGTGACGCCCACAGCGCGTCGGCGTCCGGTTCCACGATCGCGACGCGGGCGCCCTCGTAGCGCCAGGGAACGGTGAGGAACTTCGTGTTGTGCAGGTCGATGTTCTTCATCGACATGGCGAACGAAAGCAGCCGGTCGGCCGAGCCGAGTCCCGGGTCGACGGTCATCGCGTCGGTCGCGGCGTTGGCAAGCGGCAGCAGGGTGGTGGGGTTCAGGCCGCGCGACTTGACCTTCTTCACGAGGGAGCCGACGAACGCCTGCTGCCGCTTGATCCGCCCTATGTCGGAGCTGTCGCCGATGCCGTGGCGGATCCGTACGTAGTCGAGCGCCCGCTGCCCGGACACCGACTGCGTGCCCTTGCCGAAGACCAGGTCGCCCCGGGTGGCGCGCTTGGGGTTCAGATCGCGCTGGTAGATGTCCTGCGGCAGGCAGACCGGCACTCCGCCGACGGCCGAGGTCAGTGCGGAGAAACCGGCGAAGTCCACCACGACCGTGTGGTCGACGCGCAGGCCGGTGAGGTGCTCGACGGTGTTCTGGGTGCAGGCGGGGTTGCCCTCGGCCGTCTCGCCCACCGAGAACGCCCCGTTGAAGATGACATGGTGCTGCGGGACAGTCCAGCTGCCGCCGGGCTTCTTGCAGGCCGGGATGTCGACCAGGGTGTCGCGGGGGATGGATACGGCGACGGCGTGCTCGTGGTCGGCGTAGACATGGAGCAGGAACGCGGTGTCGGAGCGCCCGACTTCGCCCGTTCCACCGCCGAGCCCCCGGTTTGCGCCCGCGCGGGTGTCCGACCCGATGACGAGGACGTTCTGCCCCTTCGACGTGTCGGGCGGCCGGTCCCCGGAAACTCCGTCGGCGCTGAACGTGTCGATGCTGCCGGTCAGTTTGAGGTATCCCCAGCCGACACCCGCGACCAGCAGTACGAGGAAGGACAGCCCGAACACGGCTGTCCGCCGCAGCCGGTCCGCCCTGCCCCCGGACGCTGCCCCCTTGCGACTGCCTGTCATGGCCACCCCGTTCGTCCGGCTTCCACGGCGTCGGAATCGCACCGTCCGCGCATGGTTGTACAGTTGCGCAATGTAGCAAGTGTGGGTGTCCGGGTGGATCACCGGACGTTTCCATCGTCGGTCCGATCCCCTGTCCGCAAATGCCTGCCGGAAACATTGACCGGAAGACGCCTCAAAACGGGGCGTGAAGCGCATGCTGCCCAACGGCCTCGAACCGTGGCACCTGCTGATCGTGGCTGTCGTCGTACTGATGCTGTTCGGCTCGAAGAAGCCGCCGGACACCGTCCGCGCCCTGGGCAAATCCGCGCGGATCCTGAAGAGTGAGGCAAAGGCGATGAAGGCGCAGACGCCGCACCGAGCCGCGCGGCCGCGGCTCGGGCACCGTTCCGTCACTTCGCCGCTTGCGCAATCGGGAACTACAGGGGAAGGGCCGTCGTCCCGCGCGATGGCGGCCGAAGAAGTCTGATCGACGGATCACCGCATCATAGGAGGAAGTTCATGGGTGTGACCCTGGCCAAGGGCGGCAACGTCTCCCTGTCGAAGGAGGCGCCCGGCCTGACCGCGGTGACGGTCGGCCTGGGCTGGGACGTACGGACGACGACGGGCGCCGATCACGACCTCGACGCCAGCGCACTCCTGTGCGCGGACTCCGGAAAGGTTCTCTCCGACCAGCACTTCGTCTTCTACAACAACCTCAACAGCCCGGACGGGTCCGTCCAGCACACCGGTGACAACCTGACCGGTGAGGGCGAGGGCGACGACGAGTCCATCAACGTGGACCTGGCGGGCGTCCCGGCGGATGTGGCGAAGATAGTCTTCCCGGTCTCCATCCACGACGCGCAGAGCCGGGGGCAGAGCTTCGGCCAGGTGCGCAACGCGTTCATCCGCGTGGTGAACCGGGCCAACGGGGTGGAGCTCGCGCGCTACGACCTGAGCGAGGACGCGTCGACGGAGACCGCCATGGTGTTCGGCGAGCTGTACCGGCACGGTGCGGAGTGGAAGTTCCGCGCGGTCGGCCAGGGTTACGCCTCCGGCCTGGCAGGCATCGCGTCCGACTACGGCGTCAACGTCTGACCTCTCCCGGCACGGTGAACCGAGCCTGCCCGGCCCCGGTGCGCGCTCCGTCCCACGGAGCCCGCACCGGGACCCGCCGTTTCACCGCACGCCGGTGGCCTCCCGCGACTTCGCGTCGCGGCGGCCGACCGCACCGGGCCACCACGCCCTCGGGCCGATGTCCACGACCAGCGCGGGGGCCAGCAGGGAACGCACCACCAGGGTGTCCAGGAGCACTCCGAACGCCACGATGAAGGCGATCTGGGCGAGGAACGCCAGCGGAATGACGAGCAGGGCGGCAAACGTGGCGGCAAGCACCACCCCGGCCGACGTGATGACGCCGCCGGTACTGACCAGACCGCGCAGCACGCCCTGCCTGGCCCCGTGCACCAGCGCCTCCTCCCGGACACGTGACATCAGGAAGATGTTGTAGTCGACGCCGAGGGCCACCAGAAAGACGAATCCGTACAGCGGAACGGAGGCGTCCGTACCGCTGAACCCGAGGACATGCGTGAAGACCAGTGCCGAAACTCCCAGGGTCGCCAGGAAGTTGAGACCCACGGTGGCCACCAGCAGGACCGGGATGAGCACGGATCGCAGCAGCCCCATCAGGATCAGCAGAATGATCACGAGGACGACCGGCACGATGATGCCGCGGTCCCGCTCCGCCGTCCGCTGGGTGTCGTAACTCTGCGCCGTGTAGCCGCCGACGAGGGCCCCGGCGCCCGGAATCGGGTGGACCGCGGCACGCAGGCGCTGAATCGTCGCCTTGGCCGCATCGCTGTCGGCGGCGTCCGTCAGCGTCGCGTCGATTCGCACCCGGCCGTCCACCACGACGGGCGGCCCGCCGCCCGGCCGACCGGCCGCCGTCACGGGTGCCGCGGAGGCCACTCCGGGCGTCCGCTCGGCCGCGGCGGTCACTTCGACCGCGCGTCCGGCGTCCGCGACGACGACGGCGGGGTTGCCCGATCCGCCCGGGAAGTGCTTCCCCAGGGCCGCCTGCGCGGACACGGACGGGGCGTCGTTCACGAAGATCTCGTCCAGCGGCACGCCCTGCGACTTCAGTGTGGGAGCGAAAGCCGCGCAGGCGACGAGCACCAGCAGGGTGGAGACCCAGACCTTGCGCGGGGCCCGGTCGACGCCGGCGGCGACGCGGCACCAGATGCCGTGCCCTCCGGCCGCCTCGTCCGCCCGGCGCGGCTTCGCCGGCCAGTAGGCGGCCCGGCCGCACAGGACCAGCACCGCCGGCAGGAAGGTCAGGGTGCTCAGCACCGCGCAGACTATCCCGATGGCCCCGACCGGGCCGAGGGCCCGGTTGTTCGTCAGATCGCTGAGCAGCAGGGCGAGCAGGCCGAGAGCGACGGTTGCCGCGCTGGCGGTGATCGCGCCGAACGAGCGGCGCAGCGCGGCGATTGCGGCGGCCGCACGGTCTCCGTGCCCGGCGAGTTCCTCGCGGAAGCGTGCGGTGAGCAGCAGCGCGTAGTCGGTGGCGGCGCCGATCACCAGAATGGACAGAATGCCCTGTACCTGACCGTCCACGCGCACGATGTCGTGGTCCGCGAGAGCGTAGACGACCGCGCAGGCGAGTCCGAGAGCGAGGACGGAGCTGATGATGATCAGGAACGGCAGCAGCAGACTTCGGTAGACGAGGAGCAGAATCACCAGCACGGCGGCGAGTGCGACGCCCAGCAGCAGTCCGTCGATTCCCGCGAAGGCGTCCTTCAGGTCGGCCTGGCTGGCTGCGGGCCCGGCGATCCCGACTGTCGTACCCTCCACCGACCGGGCCGCTTCGCGCACCCGGTCGAGCGTGCCGGGCAGTGCGTCACCCAGGTCGGAGCGCAGTTGCACGACGCCGGAGAGCGCCTCGCCGTCCTTGGCGGGCAGCGCGGGCGACGGCTTACCGACGATTCCCGGCACTCCGGTGAGGGACGCGAGCGCCCGGCCGGCCGCGGCCTGCGCACCGGCCGGGAGCGGACCCTGCCCGGAGGTCCAGACGACGATCGCGGGCACGGTTCCGGACTGCTGGAAGGCCTTCTGGGCCTCGGACACCTTCGTCGCCTCCGCGCTGCGCGGCAGGAAGGCGGCCTGGTCGTTCGTGGATACCTCGCCGAGCTTCCCGGCGTAGGGCCCCAGTGTCCCGCCGATGCCGAGCCAGACGACGAGCAGGGCCACCGGCACCAGCCAGCGGACGACGCGGTGCCGCGTTGCGGGCTTCATTGCTTCCCCAGAGGTCGACGCACGGTCAATGTCTCTCGATCATTAATTATCTCAACGATTGAGAGATATTAGTCTAGAGGTATGCGCACCGCAGACGGAAGCCCGGACAGAGGCATGGACGACGGACCCACCGGGCTCCAGTCGTTCGCTGTGCTGCTGCGCCGTATGAACAGCGAGTTCAATCGCATCGCCCATGAGTTCGCACAGTCCCAGGGGCTGCACCCGACGGATGTACAGGCGCTCATCGCGATCCTCGACGCCGAGCGCGGCGGTACGGGATCGGCCATGACGCCGGGGAGGCTGCGCGAACAGCTGGACCTCACCTCGGGCGCGGTGACGGCTTGCCTGGACCGGCTGGAGCGCGCAGGGCACATCCGCCGGGTCCGGGACAACAGCGACCGCCGGGTGGTGCATCTGCACTACGCCGCCGCGGCGAAGGCGGTGGCCCGCGACTTCTTCATGCCGTTGGCGGACAGCACGGACACGGCCAGGCGCCAGTTCGACGAGGCCGAACTGGCGGTCGTGGTCCGCTTCCTGGATGCCATGAACGACGAGCTGGCCCAGCTGCGCAGGACTCGGCCGCAGACCTGAGCGAGGCGCCCACGCCGCGGGCAGAACTCAGAGCGCGCGCAGGCCGGTGATCACCTCGCGGAGGATGCGTTCGTCGGGCAGCTGGGCGGGCGGCACGGGGCGGCTGACCCGTACGTACCCGGATTCGAGCAGATCGCCGAGGAGTACGCGGACCACGCCGACCGGCAGGTCGGCGTCGGCGGAGAGCTCGGCGACCGACTGGGTCTCGGTCCGGCAGAGCGTCAGCAGGGTCCGGTGTTCCGGCCCGAGCAGCGCGTCCTCGGCGCTCCCGGCCACGCTGTCCTCGAAGGTGACGAGCGCGATCAGGTCGAAGTGCGCACCACCCGGGCCCGGTTCGGTCCGGCCACCGGTCATGGCGTACGGACGGACGAGCGGGCCCGCTTCGGCGTCGTACCACTGGCTGCCGGGCAGTGCGTGCGGGTCGGGGGCGCCCGGGAAGTCTCCCGCGCTCCCGTCGGTGCTGGACAAGCCGTCCCAGCCCCCTTCAGCCGGCTGCCGACGGGTGCCCGGCGAATCGCGCCGGGGTACGCAGATGCTCGCCGACCCGCTTGACCAGGCGGGCCATCTCGTAGGCGACCAGGCCGATATCGGCGAACGCCGTGCTGAGCACGGCGAGGCAGGACCCCTCCCCCGCGGCGGCGACGAACAGGAATCCGTCGTCCATCTCGACCATCGTCTGGCGTACGTCGCCCGCCCGGAAGTGGCGTCCGGCTCCCTTCGCGAGGCTGTGGAATCCGGAGGCGACCGCGGCCAGGTGCTCGGCGTCCTCGCGGCTCAGCGCGCTGGACGCGCCCACCGCAAGTCCGTCACCGGACAGCACGACCGCGTGCCGTACCTCACCGACCCGGGTCACCAGTTCGTCCAGCAGCCAGTCGAGCTCGCCGGAACGGCTGTGCGCCCCGGTCCTCTCGTTCGCGATCATGCGGGGTCTCCTTCGGTGGGCAGGCTGGGTTCGGTGGTGCCCGGGGCTGAGCCGCCGCCGCGCACCCAGCCGGCCCGGTAGGCGGTCATACGGTCGCGGGCCTGCTCGGGCGTACGCCCGGCGGCCGCGCCCTCGGCCCGGTCGCCGGCAGGCGGCGCCTCGGGCCCCGGTCCGGCACGGAGCTGGGGTACGAGACTGGCCTGCCGTACCCGGCGGGGCAGCGCGTCGTCGTCGCCCTGGTCCGTGCCTGGCGGCCGGTGCTCCGTCCGGGCCGTCGTCTCCTTGTCGTCCGCCGGGCGGGACGGCCTGCGCAGCGCTGTCACCTGGGCCGCCGACTCCGTACGGGTCTCCAGCGCGGGGACGGCCACGGGCGCGGGAAAGGCCGTGGTCCTGGCTCGTGCCGCCCGGGGCCCCGGGCCGGAGCCGACGGAGGTCGCTTCGTGCTCGTCCGCGCGTTCGGCCGTGGCCTTCCGCGGTGCGGGCTGCTCCCCGGGGGGCGGCAGCGCGCCCTGCAGCAGGGCGGTCGGGAGCAGGACCACGGCTGTCGTGCCGCCGTACGGGGAGATGCGCAGCTGGACCTTGATCCGGTGGCGCACGGCGAGCCGGCTGACGACGAACAGGCCGAGCCGGTCGCTGTCGAAGAGGTCGAGCGCCTCGGCCTGCTCGATGCGCCGGTTGGCCTCGCCGAGGAGTTCGGGGCCCATGCCGAGACCTCGGTCCTCGATCTCCAGCGCGTAGCCGTTGCCCACGGGCTCTCCGGTGATGCTCACCTTGGTGTGCGGGGGCGAGAACTGTGCGGCGTTCTCGACGAGTTCGGCGAGCAGGTGGGTGAGGTCGGCGACCGCCGTGCCCTTCACGGCGGCGTCGGGCAGCCGGCGGACCTCCACCCTCGCGTAGTCCTCGATCTCGGAGACCGCGGCCCGGACGACGTTGGTGAGGGACACGGGCATGCGCCAGGCCCGTCCGGGGGCGGCGCCGGACAGGATGATCAGGCTCTCGGCGTGCCTGCGCATCCGGGTGGTGAGGTGGTCGAGCCGGAAGAGGTCGCTCAGCTCGTCGGGGTCGTCGGCGCGGCGTTCCATGCTGTCCAGGAGGTTGAGCTGACGGTGGACCAGCACCTGGCTGCGACGGGCGAGGTTGACGAACACACCGGAGATCCCGTCGGCGAGTTCGGCACGTTCGACGGCGGCGCCGAGCGCTGCCCGGTGGACGGTGCCGAGGGCCTCGCCGACCTGACCGATCTCGTCCTGCGAGGCGATCCCCGGCGGGGCCTCGGCCAGGATGTCGAGCTCCTCGCCGGCGCGCAGCCGCCGCATCGCCAGGGGCAGTTTGCGCCGGGCGATCTCCAGCGCGCTGTTGCGGAGGCTGACCAGCTCCACGACGAGCGCCCGGCCGATGCGGACGGAGATCACGAGGGAGGCGGCGACAGCGACGCAGCCGAAGATCACGGCGGCCCCGGAAGGGCTGAACAGCCCATGGGTGAGCGGGTCGGCGCGGTCGGCGGCGCGCTCTCCGGCGCCGGTGCCGATGCTGTGCAGCTCGCCCCGCACGTCGGCCGCGGCCTGCTGCCAGTCGGCGGCGGGCACCGCCAGGGCCGCGTCCCGACCGGGTGCGGCGGCGAGCACCGCGTCCTCGGCCGACTGGATCGCATGGTAGGCGGGGCGGGCGGCGAATGCCTTCCAGGCGGTGCGTTCACCTGCTGGCAGGTCGACGCCCGCGGTCTCGGTGAGGCTGCGCCGGGTGGCCGCCGCTCCGGTGAACAGCCGCAGCGGTCGGTCCTTCAGGGTGCCCGTGCGTGCGGCCGAGGCCAGCAGTGCGTCCTCGCGGGCCAGCATCTCGTCGGCGCGGGCGAGTTCGAGCAGGACCCGGGCGTCGGAGCCCAGGGCGTCGTCCTGGATTCCGGTGAGGGCGCCAGAGACGGCGAAGGCGGCGGTGACGGTCTCGGTGTACCGGTCGTACGCAGCGCCTTCGTCGCTGCTGCTGCCCGTGCCGTCGGCGCGAAGCTCCTTGGCGAGGCCCAGGAATCGGTCGAGCCTGCCGGCCACACCTCCGGGGAGGTTGCCTGTGTCGGCGATGGTGTGGCCGTCGTCCAGCCGCAGGGCGGCGAGTGCCGTGTCGGTGGCCCGGATCCGCTTCGCCAGGGCGGTGGTGTGCGTGCTGCTGGGGTCCACCGCCTGGAGCATGGCCGCTCTGCGTTCGCCCTGCAGCGCGGCGACCGCGGTCGCCACCGGCGCCCTGACCTCCTCGTCGACCCGCTGCAGCTGGCGCAGTCGGGCCACGTCCTGGGCCGTGGAGACCGTGGCGAAGCCCCAGAGGGCGAGCAGGGAGACGACCGGCACCATGAGCAGCGAGATGATCTTCGCGCGGACCGTCCTGGGGCGCAGTGTCCAGGGCCCGCGCGGCGCGGCGGTGCCGTTGGCGGGCAGCGGTCCTGCGTGCTCCGCGCTCTCGTCGGCCGGTGGCCCGGCGTGCGCGCGGCGCCCTCGGACCGGCGGCGCCGGCGGGGTGCCGGGCCGGGCGGGGGCACCGGGGCCCGGGGTCGTGCGGGGTGGGCGCATGGCCTCCTCGTTCCGGGTGTGAGCGGGGTGTGCTGTCGGGCGGGCCGGACCGGGTGTCAGGGGGTTCCTGCGGGTGCGGCGTCGGGGCTGCGGGCCGCGCGCCCGGCACGGAGGTCCGGTCCTCGGCGGGCGGGTCCGCCCGTGGCCGCGGGTTCCGCGTCGGCGGGTGCCCCGGCGCTCTCGGCGGACACGTAGGCGGCGCGTTCCCGGGCCGTCGGCGAGAGGGCCACGAATGCCGAGGTCAGGAAGAGGTAGGAGCCGAGACCGACGGCTAGCGGGAAGATGAACTGCATGGCCGTGGCCCCCGGGAGCTCGCTCCCCGAGGGCGTCACCCGCACCGTCACGGCCATCATTCCGGTGTAGTGCATGCTGCTGACCGCGGCGCCCATGACGAGCGAGGCGAGGGCGACGGCACGCGGGGACTTGATGTTGAGGGCCGCCCACAGCGCCGCCGTTGCCGCGATCACCGCGATGACGACGGACAGGACGACCCGCACGGGGTCGTAGTGGACGGCGCCGTGCAGCCGGAGCGCCGTCATGCCGAGGTAGTGCATGCTGGCGACGCCGAGCCCGGTGGCGAAGCCTCCCAGCAGCAGTGCCCGGGTACGGTCGCCGCTGTATCCGACGGCGAAGACGCCGCCGCCGACCACCACCATCGCGCCGAGCAGGCTGAGGAGGGTCAGCGGTACGTCGTAGCGGATGTCCGTCCCGTACACGCCGAAGCCGAGCATCGCGACGAAGTGCATGGTCCAGATGCCCGACCCGATGGCCGACGCGGCCGTGATCAGCCAGTTGCGGCGCGAGCGCCCGGTCGTGTCGAGCGCGCGCACGGTGCAGCTCAGTCCGAGTGCGGCGCCGATGCAGGCCATCGCGTACGACAGCAGCGGTGTCAGCCAGCCGAAGGTGGCGTGGTCCAGGTGTCCCATGACTCGGGGACGCTAGTCGTGTTGGGGGCGCACAACCTGGGCGCAGTTCGAAAGCTGCTGGAATATGACAGAGAGATGTTCCCGAACGATCGCGTCGTGGTCGAACATGTACACCGATACGTGCCGTTTCGTTCGGGCGGTCATTACGCGATCATGTCCGTATGGCCGATGACCACACACACGTCCAGGATTTCTTCACCGCCCGCGCCGCGGCGTGGGACACCCGCTTTCCCGACGACGGCCCGGCCTTCGCCCTGGCGGTCTCCGCCCTCGGACTGCGCGCGGGCGACACGGTGCTCGACGCGGGATGCGGTACGGGACGGGCGCTGCCCGCTCTGCGGGCGGCAGTCGGCCCCCGGGGCACGGTCGTGGGCGCCGACCTCACGGCGGCCATGCTGGAGTCAGCCGCGCGTGCCGGCCGCGGCCGCAGCGGGGTGCTGCTGCAGGCCGACGCCGCCCGGCTGCCGCTGCGGGCGCGGGCGCTCGACGCGGTGTTCGCGGCCGGACTGATCTCGCACCTGCCACAGCCCGGGCCGGGCCTGGCGGAGCTGGCCCGGGTGGTGCGGCCGGGCGGGCTGCTGGCGCTCTTCCATCCGATCGGCAGGGCGGCACTGGCCGCACGGCACGGCCGGACGCTCACGGACGGAGATCTGCGGGCGGAGCCCAACCTCCGTCCGCTGCTGGCCCGTTCGGGCTGGCGACTGGCCAGCTACACGGACGAGGAGACCCGCTTTCTCGCCGTGGCCGAACGGACGCACTGAGGTCCCCGGCGGCACACGCACCGAAGGAACTGCGCTTCGTCCGGCAGGCGGCGCAGGCACGCAGTTCGTGGTCGGAGAGCCGACGGGCCATAGCTGTCGTCGGCGATGTCGTAGCTGCGGTGCATCTGGTTGATGCGGCGGATGTCCCGCTCCGGGTGGCGGCGTTGGATCTCCCTTGAGCCGGTCGTAGCGCTTCATCTCGCCGCCCCCTCTTGTGCAGGTCGAGTGTCCGGCCCTGTGTCTGCGGGCATGACCCGTGAGTACGCACGAAGGACCGGGACGGCACGCACCCGCGGCACGTACCCCTCACGGTGCCTGCCACGTTCGTCCCGCACACACGCATCCAGGAGAGGTGGTCCCCATGACCGACATGTTCGGCATATTACGCAGAGCCGTGACCCCCGGCCGCAAGGGAGGCCGGGCCGACGCTCCCACCAGGCCGGAGCGCCGGCAGCACAACCTGTTCGACGCGGCGGCCACGTTCGTCGCGGCGTCGGTGGAGGACGACCAGGAGCGGATGGACGAGGCCAGCGGCTGGGTGTCGCCGGAGGCGCTCTCCTTCGGCGTCGGTGAGCTGGCCTGCCGGGCGGTGATCGCACTCGCCCGCGAGCGCGACGAGACTCCCGACGCGGTGGCCCGCTCGCTGCTCGGCCTGGCCGACGGCTGACGACGGCCGTCGCCGGGAACGCCAGAAACTGACATCCTGCCTTGTCAGGGCCTCGACGAGCGGGTTACCCACTGGTTAAGGTGCGCCGACGACAACCGTGACGGATGAGGAGAGTGCAGTGGCCGGGACGGACAACACAGTCGCCGACGACGACGCACTGTATGTGCTGACTGCGGTCCTGCTGACCCCTGCCCAGTTCCCGAGCGTGCTCGGCGACGACTACCCCGCGGCATGCGCGGCGCTCGGCCTCGAACCGTACGCGGACGGGTACGGCCTGGTCCTGGGCCAGGACGGCGACGGGGCCAGGTGGACCGTCGCGGTCGACGACGTGTCGCTGGTGGCCGTGGCGATCGCGTCCTGGGACTGCGGCATGGAGTACGACCTGTCGCCCGACGACCGCTCGGTGGTCTGCGCGCTCCCCGGCTGGCCCCTCGCCGTGGCGGTCGCCGCTCCGGGCGTGGCCGCCCCGCACGACCCGGCACCGGACCCGGAGGCGGACGGTGAGGACATATCGCCGCTGACTCCGCCCGACACCAATGAGTGGGGGCCTGCCCAGCGTCGTCTCGGCGCGGACGCCATAGCGATGCAGTGGGCTGCCTGGCGGGAACAGATCGACGACGAGACCGCGTTCGTGCCGGCGGGCAGTGGCGGCAGTGCGGACGGAAGCGCGGCGGATGCCGGTTCCGACGAGGCTGCGGGTTCCGGGGCGGGTGCTGACACCGGTTCCGGTACGGAGGCCGGCGCCCGAACGGACGCGGCCGGCGCAACGGGTGGCGCCCCCGACACCGGCGCGGCTTCCGGCGCGGACGACGCCGCCGGCACGGAGACGGATCCGGGCGCGGACGATGCCACCTCCGGCGCGCGAAGCCCGGAGGACGGTGCCACCTCCGGGACGCATCCCGGTGTACGGCGGGCCCTCGCCGAGGCCCGCGCCTACGTCGACGCCCCTCCGCCGCCCGGTCGGGTCCGTTCCTCCTTCGCCTCCGGGGACGCCCGCACGATCCGTGCCGACGGCCCCGGCTGGTCCATGGTGGCCAGGACCGACGACATCGCCTTCCTGCTGCTGGACGAGGTGCCGGGCGAGATCCTGCCGGTCGGACGCGGCACGGAACTGCCCGGGCTGCTCAAGGCCCTGGACGGACTGGCCGTACGGCCCTCCTGAGCCCGCGCGTTCCGGCCCGGGGCCGGGCGATCCGCCCTCAGGGCCCGTCGGGGCGCAGGCTGAGGGCGCGCAGCGCCAGCTGCATCTCGAACTGCGCGGCGGGGTCGTGGAGCCGGTCGCCGAACACCTCGTCCAGCTGGCGGAGCCGGTAGCGGACCGTCTGCGGGTGGACGGCGAGCCGGCCCGCGACCTCGCTGGCGTTGTGGCCGCACTGCAGCCAGCACAGGAGTGTCTCGGCGAGGCGTTCGCGCTGCGGGGCGCGAATCGCTTCGAGCGGGCGCAGATGGCGCCGGGCTATCGCGTCCACCAGTGCCTCGTCCCGGAAGAGCAGCAGCGTGGCCAGGTGGTCGGCGCACCGCACCACCCCGCTGCCGGGCAGGACGCCGCGCCGGGAGAGTTCCAGGGCGTCCAGTGCCCAGCGCAGCGAGCGGGCACCTTCGTCCAGGGCGACGGTGGGGCCGACCGCGGCACGCAGTCCGCTCACGGCCCCCGCGATGGCCCGGCCGCGGCCGGGCCCCTCCGGATCGGGAACGACCATGACGCCGGGCTGGGCATCGAAACAGGCCAGGAACTCCGGCGGGACGATGGGGCGCGCGGCTTCCGGTACCCGGGCGTGATCGACGACGACGACCGCCAGCTCCCGCGGGACGGGCCACTGGGCGATGTGGGCGAGATCCGTGATGGCGTCGGTGGAGGCCGCCGGATCGGCGGTCAGTAGATCGATGAGCCTGGTGCGGCGCACCTGCAGTTCGCCGGCCGCGTGCAGCCGTGCCTCGGTGTAGCCGATGGTGGTCGCGGCGGCCATTTCGTCGAGGTGCAGGAAGAGTGCCTCGCCGAAGGCTGCCAGTACATGCCTGGGCAGTCGCTCCGCGTCGACGAGGGCGTTGACCTTGCGCCAGGTGACGCGGGCCCCGAGACGGAGCGCGGCCTGGAAGGCGTCGAGACTGCGTCCCTCGTCGGCCTCGCCCCGGCCGATGCGCTGGTAGGTCGCCTTGACTGCCTCCCAGTCGGTGTCCTGCTCGGCCATCCGCGCCAGGAAGCCACCGAGGGCCTGTTCGACGCCCCGGTGCACGACGTGTGTGTACGTGTCGTCGCGGGGGCGGTCGTACTCGTGGATCTCCGTCTTGATGGCCCGCACGACCTCTTCGGTGATGTCCGAGAAGTAGGGCCTGAGATGGTCGTGCAGCCCGGCGGGGAACGCCCGGAACGCGGCCTGTGTCTCGTCGTCCCTGCCGCTTTCCGCGACGATGCCTGTGGTGGGTGGGGAGCCGTTCACCATGAGGTGCATCCTCTGCGCGTGGGGACAAAGGGCTCGGTGAAGATACCGCCCGGACGGTCCGGTGGCCCCTCGGGGGCGGACAGACGTGCTGTCGTCGCTTGTCACTCAGGTGACAAGCGACGACAGAGTTCGCTCGGTCAGGCACGCCGATCATGTTGATCCGCGGTCGGTTTCGGCCAGCCGGTGCGGGGCGCATCAAGCCGTTCCGGCCCGCATCCAGCTACGGCTACGGCTACGGCTACGGCTACGGCTACGGCTACGGCAGCAAGCAGTTGCCGAGCTCGGGCCTGCCTGCGAAACGGTCGCCGAGCCAGCCGACGGTGTCGCTCACGGCCAGTTGATCGGTGGTCAGGTGCTCGCCGGGATAGAGCTTCCATCGTGTGCTGATGCCGGAAGCGCAGTAGGACTTGCGGGTCGCGTCCTGCGTCGCGGTCGGAATCACCTCCTCGGCGAGGCCGCGGTACTGCAGGACGGGGAAGCCGATCTCGTACCGGGCACCCGCCCCCTTGCGGCCGACGCCCGCCCCGAGCTTCTGCTCGTCGATCACCTGGCCCCACGTCCGGCCGTCCGAGCCTTTGAGTGCGTAGATCTGCTCCAGGCCGAGCCCGCCGGTGGTGTTGTTCTCCAGTTTCTGCAGGGCGAGGGCGGTGACGGTGCCCACCAGGCAGAGGGACTTGGCCTTCTTGACGGTGTCCCTGCCCTGGTCGTTCAGCAGTTCCTCGAAGGGCATCGCGGGGTGCGAGGCGGCGAGTCCGACCACCGCGTCGACGAGGAAGCCCGCGAACGCGCCTCCGTTGAGGCCCTTGGCGACCACCTTCAGGTCGCCCGGCACCCCGCCGGACGCGTCGCCGACGACGTTCAGCTCGGGGGCGTAGGAGGCGGCGAGCTGCGCGGCCCACAGGCTGGCCGCACCGCCTTCGGAGTACCCCCAGAGGCCGACCTTCGTCCGCGCGTCGAGGCCGCTTCCGGGCAGTGCGGGGGCGGACCGGACGATGTCGAGCAGCGCGTGGCCCGCATCGGCCCCGGAGACGTAGGGGTGGGTCTGCCCGTCCAGGTAGCCCGGGCCGTCGGTCGCCGCGACCGCGTACCCCGCCTTCAGCAGCGCCGCGATGTTCTCCCCCTCGTACTCGTCCTGGAATACCCCGGCCAGCTGCTTGGAGAAGGCGCACTGCGAACCCAGTCCCAGGGTGCCGGGGTTGAATGCGACGACCGGGCGGCTGCCGGCCCCCTTCCACGCTTCCTTCGGCACCACCACCGTGCCGGAGACGGCGGCCGGTCTGCCCGCGTTGTCCGTGGTGCTGTACTGGACCTTCCACGCCTGCTGGGGAATGTTGCCGGGAACCTGCGGCAGCTGGTCTGCCGGCAGGCGATGACGCTGCCCGGCCGGTCGGGCACCGCGGCGGGCACCTGGTAGATCCGGCTGTCCGGGGCGTCGCAGGCGGTGGCCGCCGCCGCCCGCTCCGCGGCGCCGGCGGTCGTCGTCGGCAGGCCGAGCCCCGCACCTGCCAGGGCGGCCGCCACCACCAGGACGAGACTCTTCTTCCGGTTCGATCGTGAACTACGCAAGGCGTGCTCCTCGGTGTCGGGAGGTCTCTCCTCCGGCAGCCGTGAAGTTACGGAGAAGTAACACGGCCTCGATAGTCAGCGGAACCACTGTCCGGCGCGCGGCTTTTGTCGCGGCGCCACAAGGGGCCGGGGCGGCAGACGCGTGCCGGCGGGCACTCCCCGGCCGAGTCGGAAACGGGTTCTTGTCACCCAAGTGACAGACGGCACCGGACGGTCTGTCAGCAACCCGTCTTACTCGTGGGTCATTTCGCGGAAGACCCTGGTGCATCGTCCCGGGGCCCCGCCCGCCACGCTCCCGGTGCCCCGAGCGGTCCCGCCACGGCCGTGCACCACCGGAGTGACCGTCCCGGTCCTTCGACGACCCGACCTGATCAGTTGGAGCCGCCATGACCTCCGTCGAGCCCCCCACCGGCCCTTTGCTCACCGATCACCTCCGGCACTGGGCCACCCGGCGTGCGCATCAACGCGCCTTCACCTACGTGGACTTCCCGGACCCCTCGTCCGCGGGCTGCACAGCACGCTCGGCTGGCGGGCGCTGGACTCCCGGGCCCGGACCGTGGCGGACCGGCTTGCCGCGCTGGCCGCCCCGGGAGAGCGGGCCGCGCTCCTGCTCCCGCAGGGCATCGACTACGCCGCGGCCTTCCTCGGCTGCCTCTATGCCGGCGTCATCGCCGTCCCGCTGTTCAGCCCCGGGCTCCCCGGCCACGAGGGCCGGCTGGCTTCCGTGCTGGCGGACTGCGAGCCGGCCTGCGCGATCACCGATACGGCCACCGCCCCGGTCGTGGCGGCGTTCACCCTGGATCAGAGGCTGCCCCCGCTGCCGTTGCTGTGCGTGGACCGGCCGGGCGATCCGGCGCCGGCGGACGCCGCGCCCCGGATCCGGCCCGCGCCCGACGACATCGCGTATCTGCAGTACACGTCGGGCTCCACCCGCGACCCGGCCGGGGTCATGATCACCCATGCCAATGTGGTGGCCAACGCGCGGCAGGCCATCGCCGCCTTCGGTGCCGATGCCGCGAACAACACGACGGTCGGCTGGCTGCCGCTCTTCCACGACATGGGCCTCGTGCTCAGCGTCGCCGCGCCCGTGGTGGGAGGCTTCCCCTCCGTCCTGATGGACCCGGTGGCCTTCCTGGAGGACCCGGTCCGCTGGCTGCGGCTGCTCGGTTCGTACCCCGGCACGATCAGCGCCGCCCCCAACTTCGCGTACGACTACTGCGTCGCGCGCACGGACGAAGCACAACGGGACACGCTGCGGCTGGACCGGGTGAAGGTGCTCATCAACGGCAGCGAACCGGTACGCCCCGCGACCGTGCGGCGCTTCGAGCAGGCCTTCGCGCCCACGGGTCTCGCCCCCGGCGCGCACTGCCCGGCCTACGGGCTGGCGGAGGCGACGGTGTTCGTGACCACGGATACGTATGCCGAGGCACCCGCCACCGTCAGCTGCGACGCCGACGCCCTGGCAACCGGGCGGATCGAGGCCGCCGGTCCCGGCCGGGTGGCCGCCGCGCTCGTCGCCTGCGGCGCACCGGCCGGGCAGGAGCTGTGCGTGGCCGATCCGGTCACCGGGGCGCCGCTCGGCCCCGGCCGGGTCGGCGAGATCCTGCTGCGCGGACCCAACGTCGGGCTCGGCTACTGGAAACGGGCCGGGCTCTCCTCGGAGGTGTTCGGCCTCGTGCCGCCGGGGGCGGCGGACGGGCGCGGTGGCTGGCTGCGCACCGGTGACCTGGGGGCGCTGCACGAGGGGCGGCTGCTCGTGACGGGGCGGCTCAAGGACCTGATCGTGGTCGACGGGCGCAATCACTATCCGCAGGACATCGAGGAGTCGGTGCAGGGCGCGGTCGAGGTGGTGCGCAGAGACCGGCTGGCCGCTTTCGGCGTGCCCCGGCCGGACGGCGGGGGTGAGGAGCTCGTGGTGGTCGCGGAGTACCGCAGGGGCACCGAGCCGAGCGAGTCGTCGGCGAGTGAGGCGTTGCGCACGGCGCGCGCGGCCGTGTCCGCCCGCCATGGACTGCGGCTGGGGCGGCTGTTGCTCGTGGAACCGGGCGCCGTGCCGAGGACGACCAGCGGGAAGGTGGCGCGGGCCGCCACCCGGGCCCGGCTGCTCGACGGCGGCTTCGGGCCGTCGGCCGGCCGGCTCGCGGGCGGTGAGCGATGAGGGAGGCGGATCTGCGGGCGGCCGTCGTCGGGCGCCTGTGCACCTGGTACGGCCTGGAGCCGGTGGACGTCACCGACGACCGGCCGCTCGCCGAACTCGGCCTGACCTCGCGCGACGCCGTGGCGATGACGGCGGCGCTCGGTGAGCTGACGGGCGCCCGGCTCCCGGTCACCCTGCTCTGGGAGTCGCCGACGCTCGGCTCGCTGCTGGCCCGGCTGGTCCACGGTGTGCCCGTTGAGGATGCTCAAGTCCCGAGCCCGGCGGCCGGACTTCACGCGCCTGACGGGGACACGGCGGTTGCGGTGGTCGGGGCCGGCTGCCGGCTGCCCGGCGGTGTGACCTCGCCCGCGGGCTTCTGGGAGCTGCTCCGCGAGGGCGGGGACGCGGTGGGGACGGTCCCCGAGGGTCGCTGGACGCCCTTTCTCCGGTCCGCGGCGGACGGGCTGCCGGACGACATGAACAGGCACGGCGGCTTCCTCTCCACTCCGCGCACGCAGGCGGCCGCGGAGGTCCGGACGGCGCCCGCCGTACAGACGGCCACGGGCATGCGGACCGCCCCGCCCGCGCAGGCGACGGATCGGGCCCGGACGCACGCCGGTGTCGACGCGATCGCCGGGTTCGACGCGGAGTTCTTCGGGATCGGCGCGCACGAGGCCACCGCGATGGACCCGCAGCAGCGCATCCTCCTGGAGGTGACCCGCGAGGCACTCGACCATGCCGCGCTCCCGGCGACGTCGCTCGCCGGGACCCGTACGGGCGTGTTCGTGGGCATCAGCGGCAACGAGTACGCCCATCTCACCACCGCGGATCCGACGGCGGTGGACGCCTGGACGGCTCCGGGCTCGTCGATGAGTGTGGCCTCCGGCCGGCTCTCGTACGCACTCGATCTGCGGGGTCCGAGCCTGTCCCTGGACACCGCGTGCTCCTCCTCGCTCGTCGCGGTGCACCACGCGGTGCGGAGTCTGATCTCCGGTGAGAGCGACACCGCACTCGCCGCGGGCGTGAACCTGCTGCTCTCCCCCGCGGTCACGATCGGCTTCCAGCGTGCCGGGGCGCTGGCGGCGGACGGGCGCTGCAAGGCGTTCGACGCCGCGGCCGACGGGATCGTACGCAGCGAGGGGTGCGGGGTCGTCGTGCTGAAGCGGCTGGCGGACGCGGAGCGCGACGGTGACCGGGTGCTGGCCGTGATCAAATCCACCGGGGTCAACTCCGACGGCCGTTCCAACGGGCTGACGGCCCCCCGGGCCGACGCCCAGCACACCCTGCTGGCGCAGACCCACACCGAGCCCGTCACCGTCGACTACGTCGAGGCGCACGGCACCGGCACCGCGCTCGGTGATCCGATCGAGGCGGGCGCGCTCGGCGCGGCGCTCGGCGCGGGCCGGGGGCGTGCGGCGGACCGTCCGCTGCTCATCGGCTCCGTCAAGACGAACCTCGGGCATCTGGAGGCAGCGGCCGGGATCACCGGTCTGATCAAGACCGTGCTGGCCCTGCACCACGGCGAGATCCCGCCGCAGCTCCACTTCGACGAGCCGGGCCCGCATGCCGATCTGGACGGGCTCGGACTGCGGGTCGTGACCCAGCCCGAGCCCTGGCCGCGCTATTCGGGGACCGCCACGGCCGGTGTGTCCGCGTTCGGTTTCGGCGGCACCAACGCGCATGTCGCACTGGCGGAGTACCGGCCGCCGCCGACCCCGGCCCCGGCAGCCGCCGCGGCGGCGCCCGAGAGTGCCCGCCCGGTGCTGCTGCTCATGGACGGGCCGTCCGAGGACCGGGTGCGTGCCTACGCGGGCGAGCTGGCCGAGTGGCTCGGCACTCCGGCGAGCAGGCCCGTGCGCCCGGCCGATCTCGCCCGCACCCTGGCCGGCCGCACCGGCCGTGGCCGGCACCGGACGGCGGTGGTCGCCCGCGGCAGGGGGGACATCGTCACGACTCTGGAGCGGTACGCGACGGGCGGGAGCGACCCGGCACTGGTCACCGGCACGGCGCACCGCCGCGACGGTCGTCGCGGGCCGGTGTGGGTCTTCTCGGGCTACGGGTCTCAGTGGCCCGCCATGGGCCGCGAACTCCTGTCCACGGAGCCGGTGTTCGCGGCCACCGTCGATCGCATGGCGGGGCTGTTGCGCGAGCACTGCGGGCTGTCGCTGCACGATCTGCTGCTGCCGGACGCCGAGCTGTCCGCGCCGGACACCGTGATGCCGGTCCTCTACGCCGTGCAGATCGCCCTCGCCGAGCTGTGGCGCTCCTACGGCGCCGAGCCCGCCGCCGTCATCGGTCACTCGATGGGCGAGGTGGCCGCGGCCGTCGTGTCCGGCGCCCTGGACGAGGCGACCGGCGCCCGTGTCATCGCCGTACGGTCCCGCCTGCTGTCCCGGCTGTCAGGCGGTGCGATGGCCGTGGTGGACCGGTCCGGCGGCGAGATCGCCGGCCTGGCCCGGCGGTTTGCCTCGGGGCGGGTCGCGGTGCACGCGTCGCCCGTGCAGAGCGTCGTCACGGGGTCGGCCGCCGATGTGGCCGGGCTGGTGGCCCAGGTCAACGCCGAGGGCGGCTTCGCGCGTTCGCTGGGCGTCACCGCGGCCGGCCACTCCTCCGCCGTCGAGCCGCTGCTCGACGAGTTCGCCCGGGAGCTGGGCACCGTGCCCCACTCCCCGCCGCGCTGCACCCGCTACTCCACTGTCCGGGACGACCCGCGGTCGGCGGCCGACTGCGACGCCGGCTACTGGGTGGCCAACCTCCGGCAGCCGGTCCGCTTCGAACAGGCGGTGCGAGCGGCGGCCGAGGACGGTCACCGGGTGTTCGTCGAGGTCTCGCCGCACCCGACGCAGCTGCATCCGCTCAGCGACACCCTGACGCACGCACTGGGCGGCGCCGGCACCGCGAGCTCGGACGGCTCCGGAGCAGCGCACGAGGACTTCCTCGTCGTGCCGACGCTCCGCCGGGACACCGACGACGCGCTCACCTTCCGCTCGTCCCTCGCCACGCTCCTGGTGCACGGCGTTGCGGTGACAGGCGCCCGCGAAGGACTCAACCCGGGCGGCCGGATCGTCGATGTGCCCGTCCCGCGGTGGCGCCACCGCCGCTTCTGGGCTGGTGAGTCCGCCGGCCCGGGGGCCGCACCGGTGCACCCGGTGAGGCCGGGGCCGGGCACGGGTGTCATCGACCGGCTGCGGCACTGCGTCGCCGCGGTGATGGGGTACGGTCCGGACCGCATCGACCCCGACACCCCGCTGACCGAACTCGGCCTCGACTCGCTGACGGCGGTGCGGGTACGCACCGTGGTGGAGCGGGAGTTCGACGTCGTGGTCGAGCCGGGTGTGCTGTTGCGCCAGGGGACGCTGCGGGGCGTCGCCGCCCTGCTGGCGAAGGCGCCGGACGGGCCGCGGCTGCGGGACGGGGCTCCCGACACCGATGCGGCGGGGACCGTGTCGGGTACGCCGGGCCGGCTGCGCACCTTCCCGGGCGCCGGACCGCTGGCCCCGCTCTTCCTCGCGCATGCCGCGGGCGGCTCCAGCGACGTGTACGGGCGGCTGGCCGCGCGCCTGGACGGCAGCCGCCCGGTGCTCGGCCTCGACCGGCTGCCCGATCCCGATGACGTGCCGGGCCGGGCGGCCGAATTCGCCCGGCGCATCCGCGAGGTGCGGCCGGACGGCCCGTGGCTGGTCGGCGGGTGGTCCTACGGCGGGCTGCTCGCCCAGGAGACCGCACGGCTGCTCTCCGCCCACGGCACGGTCGCCGCCCTCGTCCTGCTCGACTCCGTGCTCCCGCTGCCGGTGCCGCCGGGCGCCGCGACGCCGGACCGGGAGGTGCGGCGCCGGTTCGAGGGCTTCGCCGAGTTCGTCGAGCGCACGTACGGGCAGCCGCTGCGCCTTCCGTACGGGGAGCTGGCCCGGTGCGACGACGCGGGCCAGGTCGCCCTGGTCATCAAGCTCCTGGAGCAGGTGGTGGAGCTGCCGCCGGCGGTGCTGGAGCACCAGCGGACGTCGTATCTCGACCTGCGCAGCGGTGAGCGCCACACACCCCGGCGCTACGACGGGCGGACGCTGCTCTACCGGGCGGCGGATCCCGCTCCGCACACGGTGCGGGACGCCCGTTACGAGCGGGACGACGAAGCACTGGGATGGGACGCGTACTGCACGGACCTGACCGTCGCGCCGCTGCCGGGCCACCACCTGTCGCTGCTCGACCCACCGGTCGTCGATGTCCTCGCGGACCTGCTCGCCCGAGACCTGCCCCGCACCTAGGTCGGGTCAGGCCGGGCTCGCGTGCCCTGGCACCGCACCTCGCGGCCTGACCCGAACGAAAGACCCTGGACCCCTTGCCTTCCTGCCTGCCCACCCGACGCATCATCCGGACGAAACGAGGTCCCACCATGCCCCGATCCCCGCAGGTCCGCCCGGCGCGCCGCGCCCGCGCGAAGTACGCCGCGCTCGCCGTCGCGACCGTGCTGCTCGCGACAGCGGGCACCGTAGGCGCGTCGACGGCGTACGGTTCGCCGGCCGCCGTGCAGCCCGCCGCCACCGCCGATGACGGTGCACGCATCGTCACCGAGACCAGGATCGACGCCCGCACCGTCGATCTGACCGTCGAGTCGCCGGCGGCCGGAAAGACGCTGCCGGTACGGGTCCTGCTGCCGGCCGGATTCGACGCGCAGCCGGACCGCACCTGGCCGGTGCTGTACCTCCTGCAGGGCGCGCACGACGACTACACGTCCTGGACCCGGGAGACCGATGTCGAGGACTTCCTCGCGGACAAGGACGTCATCACGGTCATGCCGTCGTCCGGGCCCACCGGAATCCCCACCGCCTGGTGGAACTACGGGAGTTCCTCGTCCCCCGACTACGAGACGTTCCAGGTCGACGAGGTGATGGAGCTGCTCCGGAACAACTACCGGGCGGGGACGGCGCGCGCCGTCGCCGGAGTGTCCACCGGGGGTTACGGCGCGCTCGCCTTCGCGGCCCGGCACCCGGGGGCATTCGGCGCCGCGGCCTCGTACAGCGGCATCCTGGACACGACTGCGCTGGGCATGCCGACGGTGCTGAACGCCATCGTCGCCCGCGAGCTTCAACTGCCGTCGCTGCTCTGGGGCAGCCCCATCCTCAACCGGAGCATCTGGAACGCACACAACCCCGCGGCGCAGGCCGAACAGCTCTCCGGCACCCGTCTGTACCTCTCACAGGGCAGCGGGATACCGAGCATCGACTTCGGCAATCTGGAGGGCGCCGTCCTCGAGGGCACGCTGTGGGTGCAGGCGCACGGCTTCGCGAACCGCCTCTCGGGCCTCGGGATTCCGGCCGAGGTCCACTTCTACACCGGCGGATCGCATGCCTGGTCCTCCTGGCAGCGTGAGTTCAAGGCGTCCTGGCCCACCCTGGCCGCCGGGCTGGGCCTGACCGGCTGACCGCTCCCGGCAGCCGCGCGGCCCGGAGGCCCGCGGGCCCGCTCTCAGCGGGCCCGCGGGCCTTCGGTGTGCGCCGCTCGGGCGGCGAGCCTGCGCGCGTCCGGCCAGCGGACGTCCCTGGCCCAGGACAGCTGCTCGAACCAGCGGATCAGCCGGGCGCTGCTGTCGACCTGGCCGCGCAGTACACCATGCCGGGCCGAAGTGGGATCGGCATGGTGCAGGTTGTGCCACGACTCGCCGCCGGAGACCGGGGCCAGCCACCAGACGTTCCCCGACCGGTCGTGGGAGCGGAACGGCCGGGCACCGCTGATGTGACAGATGGAGTTGATCGACCAGGTGACGTGGTGGAGCAGCCCGATGCGCACGAGCCCCGCCCAGAAGAAGGCCGACCACGCGGCGGTGCTGTCCCAGCTCCCGTCGCCCCACAGCCCGCCCGCCACGGCGGGTGCGCCGAAGGAGAAGAGCACGATCAGCGGCTGCCAGTGACCGACCCTGACCAGGTCCCGGTCGGCGAGCAGATCGGGAACGTACTTGCGGCGGTCCGTCTTGCTGTTGTTGAACGTCCAGCCGATGTGGGCCCAGACCATGCCCTTGAGCAGCGCCCGGACCGAGGTGCCGAACCGCCACGGTGAGTGCGGGTCACCGGGCCGGTCCGCGAAACGGTGGTGGCGGCGGTGGTCGGCGCACCAGGTGATGACGTCGCCCTCGACGGCCAGGGTGCCGGCGACGGCCAGGGCTATCTTCAGCGGGCGGGCGGCCTTGAACGCCTTGTGGGTGAAGAGCCGGTGGTAGCCGATCGTGATGCCGTGCACCGCCACCGCGTACATCACCGCGCCGATCACCAGGTCGTGCCAGGTGACGCCCCAGCCCCACAGGACGACCACCGAGGCGATCACGGCGACGAACGGTACGCCGACGAAGACCCCGACAACGGCCCGGTCTGCGGTACTCATGCCTTCGAGCGGGATGTCGTGGGGACCCGATGCCGTGTGCGACTGCGCCATGGCGGTCTTCACCTTTCGTGGATCAGTGCGGCTGCCCCGGACGCTACTGACGGGTACCGCCGGGGCTCCACTCACCGGACGCGCGGTTCGGGAGCGGGGTGTCCTCACCTGGCTGACAGAGCTCCCGAACCGGCGGCCCGAGCTGTCGGGATGTGACAACGGCACCGGGTGCCGGTACGCAATCCCCGTGAATTGGGTCCGCCTCCCTTGTGGGCACACACGGCGCACCCGCACCTTTGGACCGCTGCGGCCCGGCCGGGCCGCGGTTCGGCCGTTGCCGCGATCGGAAGGAACCTCATGGACGCGCTCGCCGAAGCAGTGCTGGCCGGAGCCGCCGCACAGGAGCTGGAAAGGCTGCCGGTCCCGGCGGAGTACACGGCCGCGCATCTGCGCGCCGAGGACGTCGGCATGTTCGCCGGGTCGGCGGACCACGACGTCCGCAGGTCCTTAACCGTGGGGCGGGTGCCGATGCCCGAACTCGCCCCGGACGAAGTACTGGTGGCTGTGATGGCCAGTGGCATCAACTACAACACCGTGTGGTCGGCCATGTTCGAGCCGGTGCCGACCTTCGCCTTCCTGCAGGCGCTGGGCCGGCGGGGCGGCTGGGCCACCCGTCACGACCGGCCGTTCCACGTGGTCGGCTCGGACGCGGCGGGCGTGATCGTCCGCGCCGGGGCGGGGGTGCGGCGCTGGCACGTGGGCGACGAGGTGGTGGTCAGCCCCGTGTACGTGGACCCCGAGGAGCCGGCCACCCATGCCGACGGAATGCTCGGGGAGTCCCAGCTGGCCTGGGGCTTCGAGACCAATTTCGGCGGTCTGGCGCACTACGGCGTCGTGCACACGAGTCAGCTCCTGCCCAAACCGGCCCACCTCACGTGGGAGGAGGCCGCCTGCAACCCGCTCTGCGCGGGCACCGCATACCGGATGCTCGTCAGTGAGCGCGGAGCCCGGATGACGCAGGGCGATGTGGTGCTGATCTGGGGCGCGGCGGGTGGGCTGGGCGCCTACGCGACGCAGTTCGTCCGTAACGGCGGGGGCATCGCCGTGGGGATCGTCAGCAGCGAGGAGAAGGCACGGCAGGCGTTGGCGCTGGGCTGTCATGCGGTCATCGACCGGTCGGAGATCGGCCTGACCGGCAGTGAGCCGCCCGCGGACCCCTCGGTGGCCGGCAAGAAGCTCGGCCGGCTGATCCGGGCCGCGGTGGGCGAGGACCCGCACATCGTCTTCGAACATGTCGGACGGGCGACGTTCGGCGTATCGGTGTTCGTGCTCCGGCGGGGCGGGACGGTGGTCACCTGCGGGTCGAGCACCGGCTACCGGCACGAGTTCGACAACAGGTACCTGTGGATGCGGCTCAAGCGGGTGATCGGGAGCCACGGAGCCAATCTGCAGGAGCAGGCGGCGGTCGGGAGACTGCTCGATCTGGGCCACATCCGGCCCGCCCTCTCCACGACGTACGCCCTGGACGAGGCCCCGGAGGCCGCTCGCCTGGTCCAGCGCAACCAGCACACGGGCAAGGTCGGGGTGCTGGCACTGGCGCCGAAGCCGGGGCTCGGGGTCACCGATCCGGAGCGTCGGGCCCGGCTCGGGGAGGACCGCATCGCCCCTCTCCTGCCGTTCGGGTGACGCCCCTCGCGCACGCGTGGTGCGGGGGCCCGGGAGTCCCGGGCCCCCGCACCACGGGGTGAGGCGGGTGCCGGCTGCCGGCACCCGCCCGTCACTCCCCTGCAGACGTGCCGTTCCTGTTCACGGCGGTGAGTGCCCCGCTCGCTGCGGGCGGCACCCTCTCAGCGGCCGATTTCCTTCCGGGTGATCCTTCGGAGCCTGCGCCGCTGGCTGGGATCCAGGGCCAGATAGGCGATCGCGGGAACTCCGATGAGCACCAGCAGTGACAGCCAGAACCCGATGAACGGCATCAGGACGACTGCGACGACAACTCCCCCGATGGCGATCTTTGCGCTGTTCGACATCGTCCACGCCTCCTTCGCGGCCAGTGGCCGCTCCTGCTGTGAGAACGCCTGTGTGCTCTCATCGGTTCCAGCCTGTCGCGGACCCGGCCGCGACGGGTCACCTGAGCGGCGCGCCGACCTCGTGCATGTGCTCCAGCGCCTGGCGGTAGGACTCGACGAGTCCGGTCTCCGCGTACGGCATGCCGAGCGCCTCGCAGTGGGCCTTGACCAGCGGCTGCGCCAGCCGCAGGTGCGGGCGGGGCATGCTCGGGAAGAGGTGGTGCTCGATCTGGTAGTTGAGTCCGCCGAGGAACCAGTCGGTGAGGACGGCGCCCCGCACGTTGCGCGAGGTGAGGACCTGACGCTGCAGGTGGCCCCAGCGGTCACCGTCGGGGTCGGGCATCTCCATGCCCTTGTGGTTCGGGGCGAACGCCATGCCGAGGTGAAGGCCGAAGAGCGCGTGGTGCACGAGCGCGAAGACGACGGCCTTCCCCGGCGACATGACGGTGAGCAGCAGCGCGGCGTAGAGCCCGAGGTGGGCGACCAGCAGCAGGGCCGACAGGGTGCGCTCCCGGGCGGGCTGCTGCCGCAGGTACTGGAAGCCGGAGATCTTCAGGGCGATGCCTTCGAGGAGCAGCATCGGGAAGAACAGCAGGGCCTGGTTGCGGGTGAGCCAGCGGGCGAATCCTTCGCGCTGCGCGGCTTGTTTCTGGGTCCAGACGAGCGCCCCGACGCCGACGTCCGGGTCCTTGTCCACGTGGTTGGGGTTGGCGTGGTGGCGTACGTGCTTGTCGTTCCACCACGCCTCGTTCATGCCGAGGAGCAGATTGGCGTGCACCAGGCCGATGGCCCGGCTCGCCCGCCGGTCGCCGGTTATCTGGGCATGCCCGGCGTCGTGGCCGACGAACGCGGTACGGGACCAGATGACGGCGAGGGGCAGTGCGAGCAGGAGGGTCCACCATGTGTCGCCGAGGAGGACCATGCCGGTGAGCACGGCGCCCAGAGCGAGCAGATTGGCGGCAATGCCTGCCGCGTACCAGCCGGTGCGCCGCTCGAGGAGTCCCTGCCCCTTGACGGCCCGCAGCAGTGGCGCGAAGTCACTTCCTGTACTTCCGGCACTTGCGGCACCGTCGCGGGTTCGTTCCGCGACGGTGGTTGCGGCCTGAGGCATGATGTCTCCGGTCTTAGGGGTGCGCTGACCTGATGAAACGTACGGGTCGCAGATGTATAGCAGCCATGGAGCCACCACCCGATATCTGCTGGTGCCAACCCCCTCATTCCGGAGGGGGGCTGGCTACACCTGCCGACATACCGGGCATCGGCGAGTGAGGTGGATCACTCGGAAGTCGGCCCCGTCGGCGGATGTGATGGAGTACCCTCGGCGACCCCGGCCCACTAGTCAAATTTGAGGAATCTGACATCGCTGTGCACAGTCTCCCCGCAGCAACGCCCTCCGAGATCTCCGTGCTCGCCGGCTGCTCCGTGGTTTTCCTGCCCGCGGATCCCTACCGCGCCGGACGCGTCGCCTTCTGGCACCCCGAAGGTAACAGCCCGCCCGACGCCCCCGGGACCGTCGAGGAACTGACCGTGACCGGCACCGGGGCCCAGCCGTACGGGGTGACGGCGCGACTGCTCCCCGTCCGCGACGCCCTGCCCGTACTGACTCGGGCACGGGTCCTGGCACCCGCCTCGCCTTCGGCCGCCTTCTGGGGTGCGGCAGCCCTGCTGGCCCTGCAGTTCACCGCCCGTGGACTGCTGTTGCCGGGACTGAGCGCGACGGACCACGACACGTGGCGGGCCGGTCCGCTCACCGCGGACGATCAGACCCGGATCCGTATTCTTGCCGCCTCCATGCCGC
The DNA here is from genome assembly GCF_023701695.1 of Streptomyces sp. RKAG290. Taxonomy (GTDB): domain Bacteria; phylum Actinomycetota; class Actinomycetes; order Streptomycetales; family Streptomycetaceae; genus Streptomyces. Next base: position 7,435,087 of record NZ_JAJOZC010000001.1, on the reverse strand, counting down.
CAAGTGCCCATGCGGTGCCGCTGGATGCTGCGGCGGAGCCCCTGCTGCTGCCCGAACCGGAGTGGCTGGTGCGGGCGTTCCTCGACGCGGTCGCCGACGGCCTGCCGCGCACGCCGGGCGCCGCCTTCGCCACCGGCGGCCCGGCCTTCGCCGCGGACGCGCCGCAGCATCTGCCGGATCAGCGCGCCTGGGTCGCCGATGTCGCCGCCGGGCACGACGCGGGCGTCCGGCTCTCGCTGCGGGTGGAGGTCTCCGGCCTCGACCGGGCCGACGATCCGTCCGCAGGGCCCGCGTTCCGGGTGGTGCCGCAGATCCACAGCGTCAACGATCCGGCCCTGGTCACCGACGCCGCCGAGATCTGGGCCGGCAGCGGGCCGACCGCCGCGGCCTTCGGGCCGAGGGCCCGGATGGACGCGCTGCTGATGCTGCGCCGGGCAGCCCGCGCCTGGCCGCCTCTGACCCCGCTGCTGTCGGCGGCCGTGCCCGACGCCGTGGACCCGGCCGACGAGGAGATCGTCGAACTGCTCGGCCCCGCCTCACGGGCCCTGGCCGCGACGGGCGTCCAGGTGCACTGGCCGCGCGCGCTGGCCCGCAAGCTCACGGCGCGCGCGGTGATCGGCCCGGCCGGCGACGAGGACGAGGACGGCGGTTCCCCGGGACGTACCGCGTCGGACACCGCACCGCTCCTGTCCGCGGACGCCCTGCTCACGTTCAACTGGTGGTTCGCGCTCGGTGACCAGAAGCTCAGCCGCGCCGAGGTCGACCGGCTGGCCGAGGCGGGCAGGCCACTGGTGCGGCTGCGTGACCAGTGGGTGCTGATCGACCCCGACGAAGCGCGTCGCGCCCGGGAGACCCAGGACCGCAAGGTGACGCCGATCGACGCACTCGGGGCGGTGCTGACCGGTTCCACCGAGGTCGGCGGCCGCCGGGTGGAGGTGCGGGCTACCGGGTGGCTTGAGACGCTGCGGCAGCAGGTCGCCGATCCGGAGTCCCGGCAGGCGCAGGGCGAGGAGCCGGCGCTCGGTCAGCCGGCGGCGCTCGACGCGACGTTGCGCGACTACCAGCTGCGCGGCCTGAACTGGCTGCACACGATGACCTCGCTCGGACTCGGCGGCTGCCTCGCCGATGACATGGGGCTCGGCAAGACCATCACCCTGATCGCGCTGCATCTGCACCGGCAGACCCTCGAATCGGCCGCGGGCCCCACCCTGGTGGTCTGCCCGACCTCCCTGATGGGCAACTGGCAGCGGGAGATCGAGAAGTTCGCGCCGGGCACCGCGGTGCGCCGGTTCCACGGCGGATCGCGCAGTCTGGAGGACCTGGCGGACGGCGAGTTCGTGCTCACCACGTACGGAACCATGCGGCTGGACGCGCCGAAGCTCGCGGCCACCCGGTGGGGCATGGTCGTCGCGGACGAGGCGCAGCACGTGAAGAACCCGTACTCGGCAACGGCCAAGCAGCTCCGCACGATCGGCGCGCAGGCGCGGGTGGCCCTGACCGGCACCCCCGTGGAGAACAACCTCTCGGAACTGTGGGCGATCCTGGACTGGACGACGCCCGGCCTGCTCGGCCGGCTCGGCACCTTCCGTACCCGGTACGCGCGCGCCGCGGAGGGCGGCAGCGACCCGGCTGCGGCCGAGCGGCTCGGCGCGCTGGTACGGCCGTTCCTGCTGCGCCGGCGCAAGTCCGATCCGGGCATCGCCCCGGAGCTGCCGCCGAAGACCGAGACGGACCGTGCGGTCTCCCTGACAGCCGAGCAGACGGGTCTGTACGAGGCAGTGGTACGCGAGACCCTGGCGGCGATCTCCGACGCCGACGGCATCGCCCGGCGCGGTCTGGTGGTGAAACTGCTGACCGCGCTCAAACAGATCTGCAACCACCCGGCGCAGTACCTCAAGGAGGAGGAACCGCGGATCACCGGTCGTTCGGGGAAGGTGGAACTGCTCGACGAACTGCTGGACACCATTCTCGCGGAGGGCGCGGCCGTCCTCGTGTTCACCCAGTACGTGCAGATGGCCCGGCTGCTCGAACGGCATCTGGCGGCGCGCGGGGTCCGCACCCAGTTCCTGCACGGCGGCACGCCGGTCGCCGCGCGGGAGACGATGGTGAACCGCTTCCAGGCGGGCGAGGCGCCGGTCTTCCTGCTGTCGCTCAAGGCGGCCGGAACCGGGCTCAACCTCACCAGGGCGGGTCATGTGGTGCACTTCGACCGCTGGTGGAACCCCGCGGTCGAGGCGCAGGCGACCGACCGGGCGTACCGCATCGGGCAGACCCAGCCGGTCCAGGTCCACCGGCTGATCGCCGAGGGCACGATCGAGGACCGGATCGCCGACATGCTGGCCCGCAAGCAGGGCCTGGCGGACGCGGTGCTCGGTTCCGGCGAGAGCGCCCTGACCGAGCTCAGCGATGCGGAACTGGCCGATCTGGTGGAATTGCGAGGGGGCGCACGATGAGCGACGGATACGGACGCGACGAGTACGCCGACCGGTACGACAGCGACGAGCAGGACGACACCGCGCCCTCGGCACCCGAGCAGGAGCGCACCTTCGCCCCGCTGCCGCCCGCGAGCGGCCGCGGCTTCGCGGAGTCGTGGTGGGGCCGGGCATGGCTGAAGGCGCTGGAGGACACCGCGCTGGACGGCCAACAGCTCAAGAGGGGACGCCGGTTCGCCCGGGAGGGCCGGGTCGGTGCGGTCTCCGTGCGGCCCGGCCGGATCACCTCGGTGGTCCAGGACCACGATGCGAACGCGTACCGCAGCGATGTGCTGCTCCAGGAGCTGAGCGAGGAGAAGTGGGACCGGTTCCTGGACATGGCGGTCGAACGGGCCGGCCACATAGCGGCGCTGCTCGACCGTGAGATGCCGCCGGATCTGGTCGAGGACGCCGCCGCGGCGGGCGTGGATCTGCTTCCGGCCATCGGTGACCTCGACCCGGAGTGCACCTGCGAGGCCTGGGACCACTGCCCGCACACCGCGGCGCTCTGCTATCAGGTGGCGCGGCTGCTGGACCAGGACCCGTTCGTCCTGCTGCTCATGCGGGGGCGCGGCGAACGTCGGCTGCTGGACGAGCTCCAGGTGCGGATCACCGTCCGGGCCGCCGGGCACGAGCCGTCCGCGGCGGTCGACGTCTCCGCGGTGGTGCCCGGGGACCGGGGCGTGCGCGGGGTTCCGGCGGCCGAGGTCCATGCGGCGGGGGACGCTCTCCCACCGCTGCCCGCGCCCCCCTCGCTTCCCGCCGAGGCCGGGGTGTCGCCCTCGCTGGACACGGAGACCGACCCGGAGCCGGGCGTGGACCCGACGGCGCTGGAGATGCTGGCGACGGACAGCGCGGCGCGGGCCCACCGGATGCTCGCGGAAGCCCTGTCCCCCGGCCACGGGCTGCAGCCGGTCCCGGCCGGTCTGACACCCGAGCAGGACGCGGTGCGGCTGGCCGCGGACGCGCGTCCCGAACCATGGATCGCCAACCGGCTGGCGGCCGGGTCGGCGCGCAGACCGGCCGGGTTGCAGGCCGCGGTGCGTGCCTGGCAGTACGGCGGTGCGGCCGCGCTCGCCGTGCTCGACGAGGAGTGGACGCCGGACGCCGCGTCCCTGGCCCGCGCCAGGACGCAGCTCGCCGAGGCCTGGGAGGAGGACGACGCACCCGGGCTGCGGGCCGAGCACAACCGCTGGACCTCGGTGGACGGCACCGTCCAGCTCCGCTACGGGCGGGACGGGCGCTGGTATCCGTACCGCAAGGAGAGCGGGCGCTGGACTCCTGCCGGCCCCTGCGACGACGATCCGGCAGCCGCCCTGGCGGATGCTGGCCGGACGGACGCCTGACCGCAGCGCGACGGCGGGCAGGGGCGAGCGCGTCGCCCCTGCCCGCCGTCGCGTCCTGCCGCGCGGTTCACTCGATGCCACCGGCCGTCGCAGGCCAGGGCGGAGACCGACGGCGGTCACGACAGCCGGCCGGCGGGAGCCCGGAATTCCGCCGCCGCGCCGGCTCCTCCGGATTCGTGAGCATCCCAACAGCCCATACTCCAGAGGGCTTTCGAGCCTCAGCCGACTTCCGCCACCCGCGCGACGCCCGTACGGTAGGGGCCGCCGATCGCTCGGCCGCACATCGGACAACGCATTCCCGTCAACGGACAAGAGGGAGTCGCAGGATGCCGTGGGGAATCCACCGCCGGACCCCCGCGCCATGCGGACGGGCCGCGCCATCTCCAGGCCCACAGGCATCCGGCCCGGCCGGCGCGAACGGACGAACGCCTCCGCAGGACGCTCCGGGGCAGACCCCGGAGCCGACCCCCTGAGACAGCCGGGGCCCTCCCCCGCCACCCGCTCCTCCCCCGCATACAGCTGGAGTTCACATGCACCGGAGAAGGATCCTCCAGGGCGCCGCTGCGACGGCTGCGACCGCCCTGCTCCCCGCCTCCGCCCGGGCCGCCGCAGCGACAGCAGGCAGCACGGACTACCCGTCGGCCCACTGGGTGCCGGCCTCCACGTCCAACTACACGGTCTCCAGCCGCCCTTCGGCGTATCCCGTGCAGTACGTGATCATCCATGTCACCCAGGAGACGTTCTCGGACGCGGTCGCGATCTTCCAGAATCCGGCGAAGAAGGTCTCCGCCCACTACGTGGTCCGCTCGGTGGACGGTTACATCGACCAGTGCGTCAGGGAGAAGAACATCGCCTGGCACGCGGGCAACTGGGACTACAACACCCGGAGCATCGGCATCGAGCACGAGGGCTATGTCGACCAGCCCGCATACTTCACCGACGCCATGTACGAGAAGTCGGCGCTGCTGACCGCCTCGGTCTGCGACCGCTACGGCATACCCAAGGACCGTGCGCACATCCTCGGCCACGTCCAGGTGCCGGGCACCGACCACACCGATCCGGGCCCGAACTGGGACTGGGTCCGCTACATCCGCCTCGTCAACCTCCTCGGCACGGGCTGACCCGCGGCCGGCTCCGGCCCGGCCGATTACTCTCCGCACCAAGGTTGTCGCAGACGACGGCTGCGACGACGATGGGGGTGTACGACGCCCCTGGACGGGAGGGTGAGTTGACGGACCCCTGGTTGGCCCTGGCAGCCGGCGCGGATCCCCGCGAGCGACGCGGCGAACTGCGGCACGCACACGAGGTGTTCACCGCGGCCGGCCGCCTGGAGCGGCCCGTCCGGCCGGTGGTCGGCGAGTCCTGGCGGCGCTCGGTGCGTGCCCGCGTCTGCCCCGACGGCGCGGCCCTGGTCGATCTGGACGCCGAAGAGGTCGGACCGTACCGGGAGTCCCATCCGCTCGCCCGTGCCATGCCGGTGATCCGTGAGCTGATGAGCGCCTACGCGACGGACGGGGAACACCTCCTGGCGGTGTGCGACGCGCACGGCAGGCTGCTGTGGGTCGAGGGGCACGCGGTGACCAGGCGGCGTGCCGGGCGGATGAACTTCGTCGAGGGTGCCCGCTGGGCTGAGTCCGTGGCCGGCACCAACGCACCGGGGACGGCCATCGCCGTGGACCGGCCGGTCCAGGTGTTCGCGGCCGAGCACTTCCTGCGCCCGGTACAGCAGTGGACGTGCGCGGCCGCGCCGCTGCACGACCCGCACACCGGACGCGTGCTGGGCGCGGTCGACATCACGGGAGGGGACCGGCTCGCGCATCCGCACAGCCTGGCGTTCGTCCAGGCCGTGGCGCGCGCCGCGGAGTCCCAGCTGGCCCTGCTCGCCCCGTCGCCGGCTGCCGGTTCCGTGCGTCTGAGCGCACTCGGCAGGGACGAGGCGCTGCTGATCGTGGGCGGGCGGGGGCTGCGCCTCAGCCGGCGGCACAGCGAGATCCTGGTGGCACTGGCCCGGCGCCCGGAGGGCATCGGCGGCGACGAGCTCCTGGTCGAACTGTACGAGGACGAGTCGGTCACCCCCGTGACGCTGCGGGCCGAACTCTCCCGGCTGCGCCGACTGCTCGGCCCTGATCTGCTGTTGTCCCGTCCCTACCGCCTCGCCTCCCCCGTCGACGCCGACTTCGACACGGTCGCGCGCCGGCTGGCCTCCGGCGCGGTGGCCGCGGCCCTGAGCGCCTACGCGGGGCCCCTGCTGCCCGGTTCGCAGGCCCCCTCGGTCGTACGGCTGCGGCGCCGGCTCGACGACTCACTGCGGGCCGCCCTGATCGCACGCGGCGATCCGGGACTGCTGGCGGACTGGGCGTCCAGCCCGTGGGGCGAGGACGATCTCCCGGCATGGCGGGCGCTGGCCGCGGCCGCACCCGCGGCGCAGCGGCCCGCCCTGCTCGCCCGGGCCAGGACCCTGGACGCGGAACAGCGGTAGGACCTGCCCGGCGCTTCGCAACGGGGTTGCAACGTCACGCTGCCTAGCCTCACGCCGAGGGCCGTCCAACGGCGGGCGGCACCGGATCCGGGAGGCCACAGAGATGACCCGTTACGCTGCGCCGGGCACCGAGGGCGCGATCGTCTCGTACGAGTCGCGCTACGACCACTGGATCGGTGGCGCGTACGTACCGCCGGCCCGTGGCCAGTACTTCGAGAACCCGAGCCCCGTCAACGGCCGCCCGTTCACCGAGGTCGCCCGCGGAACCGCCGAGGACGTCGAGCTCGCCCTGGACGCCGCGCACGCCGCGGCGCCCGCCTGGGGCGCCACGTCAGCGGGCGACCGCGCCTCGGTCCTGAACCGGATCGCGGACCGGATGGAGGCGCATCTGGAGGAGCTCGCGGTTGCCGAGAGCTGGGAGAACGGCAAGCCGGTGCGGGAGACCCTCGCGGCCGACATCCCGCTGGCCGTCGACCACTTCCGCTACTTCGCCGGGGCGCTGCGTGCCCAGGAGGGCTCGCTGAGCCAGGTCGACGAGGACACCGTCGCGTACCACTTCCACGAGCCGCTCGGAGTCGTCGCCCAGATCATTCCGTGGAACTTCCCCATCCTGATGGCCACGTGGAAGCTGGCCCCGGCCCTCGCGGCGGGCAACGCCGTGGTCCTCAAGCCGGCCGAACAGACCCCGGCCTCCATCCATGTGTGGCTGAGCCTGGTGGCCGACCTGCTCCCGCCGGGTGTCGTCAACATCGTCAACGGATTCGGCGCGGAGGCCGGCAAACCGCTGGCCTCCAGCCCGCGCGTCGCGAAGATCGCGTTCACCGGTGAGACCACGACGGGGCGGCTGATCATGCAGTACGCCTCCGAGAACATCAAGCCGGTGACCCTGGAGCTGGGCGGCAAGTCGCCGAACATCTTCTTCGACGACGTCTGGTCGGCCGACGACGACTTCCGCGACAAGGCCCTCGAAGGCTTCACGATGTTCGCCCTCAACCAGGGCGAGGTCTGCACCTGCCCCTCCCGCGCCCTCATCCAGCGCGGCCACTACAGCGAGTTCCTGGAGGCGGGCATCGCCCGCACCGAACAGATCGTCCCGGGCCACCCGCTGGACACGGACACGATGATCGGCGCCCAGGCCTCCAACGACCAGCTCCAGAAGATCCTCTCGTACCTGGACATCGGCCAGCAGGAGGGCGCGAAGATCCTCACGGGCGGCCGGCAGATCGAGTACGACGGGGAGCTGGCGGGCGGCTACTACGTGCAGCCGACGATCTTCGAGGGCGACAACCGGATGCGCGTCTTCCAGGAAGAGATCTTCGGCCCCGTCGTCGCGGTCACGTCCTTCTCGGACTTCGACGACGCGATCCGCACCGCGAACGACACCCTGTACGGGCTCGGCGCGGGCGTCTGGACCCGCGACGCCAACACGGCGTACCGCGCCGGCCGCGCCATCCAGGCCGGCCGGGTCTGGACGAACTGTTATCACGCGTACCCGGCCCACGCGGCTTTCGGCGGGTACAAGCAGTCCGGGATCGGCCGGGAGAACCACAAGATGATGCTGGAGCACTACCAGCAGACGAAGAATCTTCTCGTGTCGTACTCGGCGAAGAAGCTCGGGTTCTTCTAGTCGCGTGTGCGCGGATCCCAGCGCAATCGGCTGAGAACGATCGTGTAGAGCGCGGAGTTGGCCTGGCGATCGCCTCCGCGGTTCAGCCTGCGGCGCTGGGTCTTGCCCGAGGAAGCCTCAACAGGACTGGTGCCGCACAGTGCGGCGAAGGATGCCTCGCTGCCCAGCCGGTCCGGGTTGTCGCCGGCGGCTATGAGCAGGGCTGCGGCGGGTGTCCGGACCGACACCACGGTGGTCCAGGAGACCTGGGGCAGCGATCAAGACCGCGTCGGTCATCCGCTGGTTGAGGTCGTTGATTTCCTCCGTCAGGCTCTGGATGCGGCGGGCCAGTAGGCGCAGGGTGTGGCGGGCTGCCGCTGCTGAGTCGTTGCCTGCTGCGACGTCCAGCTCCGCGCAGCTGCGGATCAGCTTCACATTGCTCAGGCCGGCCAGCGATTCCCGGAGTGCCGGGGCCGTCGGGATCAGGACGGACTTGAGTTGGTTGATCGCTTGAGTGCGGGACTTGGTGGCCGACCCTTTGGCCATCCTGAACAGCCGTAGTGCCTCCACCGGTCCGTCTGCCGCCTTGGCTGTCGCGGTGGCGCGTCCGGACAGGACTGCTCGGGCGGCGGCCTCGGCGTCGACCGCGTCGGTTTTGCCGTGTCGGCGCCGGGCGGCCTTGTCCGGCTGGTTGACCTCAGTCACCTCTATACCGGCGCCTCGCAGATAGCGGGTCAGCGCGGCCGCGTAGGAACCGGTGCATTCGACCCCTGCCCGCCGCAGTGTTCCGAAGGAACGAGCCCAGGCCCGCAGTTGACGGTAGCCGTCCGCGGTAGCGGTGAAGGACCGGCCATCCAGGGTGGCCCCAACCGTGGTGACCACGGCAGCCGCGTGGAAGTCCTTGTGAGTGTCCACCTCGAGGAGCACGTCCTCGGGGCCGTCGGTGGTGACGTGGCGCGGGTGAAGCGGTTGGGTGATGCTGGGGGGCGCCGCCCACCATTGACTTGGCGGCGAGGCCGAAGATGTGCGGCGCCGGGTCGTTGGGCAGGGTCACCGACTCGACCGTCCTGCTCTCGTCGGTGTGATCACTCTCCGCGCTCGTCTCGACGCCCGGGATGTACGTCGTGCCGTTCACGGCAAGCACCGGAATGCTGCCCACGTCGCCGTGGAGCACCGCGCCACGGTCGGCCCAGGTGTAGGCGAGGACACCGGGGAAAGCCGTCGACACATCGACGGCGAGATCGGCGGAGCTGATGGTCACCGCCGGGCCCGCGTCGGCCACGGCGTGCGGTGCCGTGAGGCAGGCGCCCGCCGTGACGGCAACGGCCGTCGCACAAGGAGTCTCGATACGCGCACGGATGGCATGGCATGCCTCTGCAATCTGAGGTCGCGGTGCGGTAAGGGGGACAGTTCGTTCACTTGACGCTTCCCGCGGTCAGGCCGGAGCGCCAGAACCGCTGGAGACACAGGAACGCCACTAGGAGCGGCAGCACGGACAGGAATGCGCCTGTGACAGTGACGTTGTAGGGGGTGCCGTTGTTGAGCTGTTCCCGCCAGCCGGCAAGACCGACGGTCACCGGCTGCAGCCGGTCGTCGGCGAGCATCAGCACGGGCAGCAGGTAGTTGTTCCAGATTCCGACGAACTGGAACAGGAAGACGGTGACGAGAGCGGGTGACATCACCCGCAGCGCGATGGTGAAGAAGATCCGCACCTCCCCGGCCCCGTCGACGCGCCCGGCCTCGATGAGCTCGTCCGGCATGGAGTCGGCGGCGTACACCCGGGACAGATACACGCCGAACGGGCTGACCACGCTGGGGATCAGCACCGCCCAGTAGGTGTTCACGAGATGGATCTCGGAGAACATCAGATACAGCGGCAGCGCGAAGAGCGTCGCGGGGACCAAAACCGCCGCGAGCACGGTGTTGAACACTGCTTCCCGGCCACGGAACCGGTACTTCGCGAGCGCGTAGCCGGCGGCCGCCGACAGCAGGGTTCCGATGGCGGCGCCCACCGTGCTGTAGAGCACGCTGTTGAGCATCCACCGGGCGAAGATCCCGCCGTCCATGGTGAAGACGTCGCGCACATTGGCCCACAGGTCGAAGTGCGAGAACCAGAAGCCGTTGGTGGTGAAGAGATATCCCTTGTTCTTGGTCGCCGTCACCAGTAGCCACCACACGGGCAGCACCGAGTACACGGCGAACAGCACCATGACCGATGTGACGGCCACGCGGCCGGTGAACGGACCCGCGGAACGACGGACTACGGACTGCGGCGCGCTCATGCCCCGGCCCCCTTGCGCTGGGTGAATTTGAGGAACCCGAAGGACAGCACCAGCGTCAGCAGCGCCAGCACGACCGACTCGGCGGCGGCGTACTGGTAGTTGCCGGAGTCGGCGGACTTCTGGGCGGCCAGGATCGGCGTGTACTCGGAGGTGACCGAGTCGGCGATCTGGTGGAGGATCGCCGGCTCGCTGTACAGCTGCAGGGTGCCGATGATCGAGAAGACGGTGGTCAGGATCAGCGCCCCGCGCACCATGGGGATCTTGATGTGCCAGGCCACCCGCCAGCCCGAGCAGCCGTCGAGCGCGGCCGCCTCGAAGAGCTCGGCGGGGATCGCCTTCAGCGCGGCGTAGATGATCAGCATGTTGTAGCCGGTCCAGCCCCAGGTGACCATGTTGCCGATGGACAGCAGGACGGTCCCTGACGAAAGGAAGTCGAGGTGCAGGCCGAGATGCGAGGCAACTGACGCGATCGGGCTCACATCGGGCTGGTAGAGGAACGACCACATGATGGCCGCGATCACTCCAGGCAGTGTGTACGGCAGGAAGAACAGCGTCCGGAAGACGCCCGGCCACCGTGCGGAGACGGAGTCCAGCAGCAGCGCCAGCAGCAGCGCCAGTCCGAGCATCACGGGCACCTGCACCAGGCCCAGCCCGACGACCCTCAGGATCGATTCGAGGAACTGGCCGTCGTGCAGCACCCGCGTGTAGTTGTCCGCGCCCGCGAAGCGGGTGGTGGGTGCGGTGAGCCCGAGCCCGTCGCGGTGCAGGGTGAACAGGCTCTGGTAGAGCGCGTAGCAGATGGGAGCGATGAAGGTGCCGAGGAACAGTCCGCAGAACGGTGTCAGGAACAGCACCGCGCTGCGGGTGCGGCGGCGAGCAGCTCCGGTCGGAGGGGCCGCGGGCTGCGCGGCCGCCCGGGCCGGCGTCCGGCTCACGGTGGTTGTGGTGGTCACGGTGGATTCCCGTCGTACGGGCCGCGGGCCGCCGAGGGGTGGGCGGCGGCCCGCGACGCTGTCAGCTGCCCGAGGCCGTCAGGCCCTGGGCCTTCATCGCGGAGAGAGTCTTGGACTGTGTGCCGGTCAGCGCATCGGCGAAGGACCCGCCGCCGGAGTTGGCCTTCTTCATCCCGTCGGTGAAGTCCGCCTCGACCTGCGTCATGGTCGGGCCCCACTGCCAGTTGGTGTCGGTGTTGGCGGCGGCTTCCTTGAACACGTCGTAGATGTTCTGGCCGCCGAAGAACTCGGAGGACTGGTTGACGGCCGGAAGTGACAGGGCGTCAGTGGCCGCCGGATAGATGCCGGTGTTCTTGATGAGGTTCTCGGCGCTCTGGGTGTTGCTGCTGAACCAGTCGGCGAACTCGACTGCTTCCTTGGGGTTCTTGCAGCCCTTGAGGACGGCGGTCGACGAGCCGCCGTTGTTGCCGGCGGCCTTGCCGCCTTCTTCCCACTGCGGCATGGGCGCGACGGCCCATTTGCCCGCCGAGGCCTTCAGGTTCTGGGAGAGCAGCGCGTTCGCCCAGACTGCACCGACGTACGAGACGATGTTGCCCTTGTCTGCGTCCGCGATCCACGCAGTGTCCAGCGCGGGCGTGTTCTTGAGGACCTTGGCGTCGTGCAGGTCCTGCCAGTACGCGGCGACCTTGCGGCTCTGCGGGTTGTCGATGCTCACCTGCCATGAGTCGCCCTCGGTGCCGAACCACCGGCCGCCGGCCTGCCAGGTGAGGCCCGCGAAGTCGTACCCGTCGCTGGGCGGGGTGGCGAGATGGACGTCGGGGTCGGCTTTGTGGATGGCCTTGCCGACCTCCGCGAACTGCTTCCAGGTGGTGGGCACCGGCTGCTTGAACTTCTTGAGCACGTCGGCGCGGTAGAACATCGCCTCCGGGCCGGTGTCCAGCGGTATCCCGTACACCTGGTCCTGGACGCTGACTGCCTTCCAGGTCCAGCCGACGTACTTGCCCTTGACGGCGTCGGCGTACTTCGCCACGTTCTCCAGTGCGCCCGCGGCGGCGAAGCTGGGCAGGGACTCGTACCCGACCTGCGCCAGGCACGGGGCGTTGCCCGCCTTCACGGCATTGAGCATCTTGCTGTATCCGCCCGCCGAGCCCGATGCGGTCTTCTGGAAGGTGACCTTGATGTTCGGGTGGGCAGCGTTGAACGCGGCCACCGACTTGTCGTAGCCGGGGGCCCAGCCCCAGAAGGTCAGATTCGCCTTGCCGCCGGACTCGGCCGCGGTCTTGTCCGACCCCGAGTCGGCGGAGCATGCGCTGGTCACGACCAGCGCGGCGGTGGCCAGCAGAGCTCCGGCTCCGCGCACCCAAGCAGATCTCACAGTGGTTCCTTCCTGGCGCCTCGAAGGCGCGGGCGATATGCGGTTCATCAGGGGCGTCGGTCTGTGTCGGCGCAGAGCACCACGAACTCCCGCCGGCCAGGTGATCCAGCCCTGTCGCCCGCCTGTCAGTCCTCGGGTGCCGAGACGACCCACCCGGTGTCAGGACAGATACTAGACTTAGAAGCTAAGCAGTCAAGTGGCTGGCGAAGGGCATTTCGGGGGCGGACTCGGCATCGACTACGACTCGCCTACGGCGGGCTACGCTCGACCGCCCGTCAGGCGATCGGGACGGCGCACCGTTTCATCAATCCGATGTTTCCTCAGAGGGAAAACGATGCTTCCCACCTGATTGCCGCAGTACCCCGTCAACCCCTAGGGTCCGGCTGGTGAGTCATCCGACCTCTGGTCGGGTGTGTCGTGGATCAACGATGAGAAGGCTAGGGGCGGTTCATGTCAATCAAGTACACCCGAAGGTCTGTGCTCGCTGCGGCAGCGGGCGCGGTAGCTGCCTTCCCTGTGATCGCCGGCGGCTCCACGGCTGCGGCCGCCACACCTCTCGGGTCCACCGCGGCCGCGAAGTCCCGGACCGGGCAGCTCCTCTGGTACGAGAGCCCCGCGACCGACTGGGAACGCGAAGCGCTGCCCATCGGCAACGGCGCCCTGGGCGCCAAGGTCTTCGGCGGGGTGGCACGCGACCGGCTCCAGCTCAATGAGAAGTCGCTGTGGACCGGCGGGCCCGGGAGCAAGGAGGGATACGACCACGGAGACTGGCCCGAGCCCCGTCCAAACGCGATCTCCGACGTGCAGAGGATCATCGACGAGAAGGGGGTGATGGACCCCGACGAGGTGTCCAGACGGCTGGGCAATCCGACGTACGGGACCGTGGGCAAGGTCCCCGGCTTCGGCAACTACCAGAATTTCGGGGAACTCACGCTCGAAGTGCCCGGCGCGCCCGCCTCGCCCACATCCTACCGGCGCGGCCTCGACATTTCCGAGGCGCTGGCCTCGGTCTCGTACAGCGACGGCGAAACCCGGTTCACACGCGAGTACTTCGCCAGTCACCCTGGCCAAGTCATCGCGGGGCGGATATCCGCGGACCAGCCCGGCATGGTCTCCTTCACGCTGCGCTTCACCACCGCTCAGGCCGGGACATCGGTGACGGCGACGGACGGGCGGCTGCTCATCACGGGTACGCTCGCCGACAATGGCCTGAAGTACGAGGGCCAGGTCCAGGTCGTCAGCCACGGCGGGACCCGGACCGACGGCAACGGCCTGATCACGGTGACCGGCGCGGACAGCGCCACGTTCGTCTTCTCCGCCGGAACGGACTACGCCGACACCGATCCGGGCTACCGGGGAACCGACCCGCACGCCCGGGTGACGGCCACCGTCGACAGGGCCGCGGCCCAGCCGTACGAGACGTTGCGGGCGGCCCATGTCGATGACCACCGAGGTCTGTTCGACCGGACGAGGCTGGACATCGGCCAGCAGATGCCGGACCTGCCCACGGACAAGCTGCTCAGCGCGTACACCGGCGGCGACTCCCCCGCCGACCGCGCGCTGGAATCCCTCTTCTTCGCCTATGGCCGCTATCTCCTCATAGCCTCCTCACGGCCGGGATCACTGCCCGCGAATCTCCAGGGAGTATGGAACAACTCCAACACCCCTCCCTGGTCTGCGGATTACCACACCAACATCAACGTCCAGATGAACTACTGGCCGGCAGAGCAGACGAATCTCGCGGAAACCGCGGAGCCGTACCAGCGCTTCATCGAGAAACTGCGGGAACCCGGCCGCAGGACAGCTGAGTCGATGTTCGGCACCGAGGGATGGGTCGTCCACCAGAACACCAATTCCTTCGGCTACACCGGCGTCCATGACTGGGCCACTTCCTTCTGGATGCCGGAGGCCAACGGCTGGCTGGTCCAACAGCTTTACGAGCGCTATCTGTTCAACCGGGATACGGACTTCCTGCGGACGAAGGCCTATCCCGCGATGAAGGAGGCGTCCCAGTTCTGGCTGGCCAACCTGCACACCGATCCGCGCGACGGCAAACTGGTGGTGTCGCCCAGCTACTCCCCCGAGCAGGGGCAGTTCACGGCGGGCGCGTCGATCTCCCAGCAGATCGTGTACGACCTGCTCACCAACACCGTTGAGGCGGCCGATGTCCTGGGCATCGACCGGGAGTTCCGCCAAGCGGTCAAGAAGACGCTTGACGGCATGGACCCGGGACTACGGATCGGCTCATGGGGCCAGCTCCAGGAGTGGAAGGCCGACCTCGACGATCCGGACAACACCCACCGGCACGTCTCGCATCTCTTCGCACTGCACCCCGGTCGCCAGATCGAGGCCGGTTCGGCGTACGCGGACGCGGCCCGGGTCTCACTCACCGCGCGCGGCGACGGAGGCACCGGCTGGTCCAAGGCGTGGAAGATAAACTTCTGGGCGCGGCTGGGAGACGGCGACCACGCCGCGAAGATGCTTTCCGAGCAACTGAAGTCCAGCACGCTGCCCAACCTCTGGGACACCCACCCCCCGTTCCAGGTCGACGGCAACTTCGGCGCCACGGCCGGCATCGCGGAGATGCTGCTGCAAAGCCACAGCCGTCACAGCGTCGTGGAGGTGTTGCCCGCGCTCCCGTCGCGCTGGGCAGCGAAGGGTTCCTACGACGGGCTCCGCGCCCGGGGTGACTTCACGCTGGGTGCGACCTGGCGCCAGGGCGCGACGACGGAAATCCGGATCGCGTCCGGCAGCGGCGTCACGGCGAAGCTGAGCAATCCTCTCTTCGCCGGAAAGTTCCGTGTCGAGCAGTCCGACGGGAGACCCGCCGGCCACGCCGTGAACAATGGCGTGCTGACGCTACGGACCCGGGCGGGCCAGCAGTACCGGATCGTGGCTCAGGCCGGCATGACCCTTGAGTTGCCGGGGAACGTCAAGCCCGGCGGGACGGCCACAGCAACGGCCACCCTGCGAGCCATCGGCTCCAAGACGCTGTCCAGCACACGGCTGACGCTCGCGGCGCCGGCCGAATGGACGGTTGCTCCCGCGGCGGTGAGAACCCCGCGCCTGAAGCCGGGCGAGTCGGCCTCTGCGGAGTTCGAGCTCACCGCGCCCAGGGACCGGCAGGGCACGGACACCATCAGTGCCACCGCCCGTACGGACGACTGGCAGGTGTCCGCGAGGCGAGAGCTGCTCGTCTTCGACGCTCCGGAAGTCGGAACGCGCGTGCGGGACGACACCACGCGCGGCGACTGGAAGGGACAGTACGGCGCCGACGGTTGGGAGATCCCGGGGTTCGGGCGCACGAGCCCGAAGGGCGTGGTGCTGGACACCTCACAGGCGGGCGACACCTGGACCTGGGACGGCAACAGCACGGAGGCACGCGCCCTGCAGCATCCGACAGAGGCGACGCGGCGCATCCTGCCGTCCTGGTTCGGCGACACCGTCACGTTCACGGTCGACACCGGAGCCACGGCCCGACGCGTCGCGCTCTATCTCGTCGACGGGGACGGCGTTGCGGGCGGCTACCCGCGCGACGAGGACGTCACGGTCTCGGACGCGACGGGCAGGGTCTACGACACCTTCCGCACCGGCAGGTTCGATCAGGGCTTCTGGGTCTCGTGGTCGGTGAAGGGCCGGGTCACCATCGCCCTCAAGAAGGTGGCCGGCGCCAATGCGGGGGTCAGCGGCATCTTCATGGGGTGACAGCACGCCGACGGTGCACGGCGGTACGCCGCCGTGCACCGTTCGCTGCCGTCAGGGAGTTGTCAGGCGAAGCGGACTCCGAGTCCGCCGTCCACGGCCCAGTCCGCACCGGTGACGAAGGATGCCGCGTCGGAAGCCAGGAAGCACACCACCTCGGCCACCTCCTCGGCGGTGCCGATGCGGCCCAGCGGGTGCACCTCGAGCGCTTTCCGCTCGACGTCGCGGTCGGGGTGCTGGGCGAAGTACTCGTCGACGAGCGCTGTCCTGATGTAGCCGGGACTGACCGCGTTCACACGTACTCCGTGCTTCGCCACGTTCAGGGCCATCGACCGGGTCAGACCCACGAGTCCGGACTTCGCCGCCGCATACGGGTACATGCCGTCGCAGGTGAGCTTCGCATGCAGGGAGGCGATGTTGACGATCGAGCCGCCCCCGCGCTCGATCATGGACGGCAGGGTGTGTTTGGCACAGAGGAAAGCCGCCTTCAGATCGACGTCGAAGACCTGGTCCCATTCCGCCTCGGTCATCGACACAGGGTCCGCGTACACATTGCGTCCCGCGTTGTTGACCAGGACATCGACGCATCCGTACGCGGCGAGGACATCGGCCACCGCCGTCGACAGCGCCTGCCCGTCGGTGACATCCACCTGGGCGAACACCACGCGCCCGCCGTTCGCCGTGAGTTCCTCCCGGAGGGCGATCCCGGCCTTCTCCTCCAGGTCGAAGAACGCCACGGCCGCACCTTCGCGTACGGCGGTCTCCACAATGGCCCGGCCGATGCCGCGAGACCCTCCCGTCACCAGGACCACTCGATCCGTCAACCGGCCCATACCCGCTCCTCCATGGTCGAGGCTGCGCCCGCAGCCGTGCGGCCCAGTCGCCATGAGGCACCGAACCGCGAACGCTTGACAGCTTAGCTGCTATATAGGCACGCTGCTGCTGCCGTCGCCTCGCGCAGCAGCAGGCAGAGACCCCAAGAGCCAAAGGTGCGAACCGTTGACCTCACGTTATGTGCTCCGCCTCCAGGTGGATCCCGCCGACGACCCGCAGGCGGTCGGTGACCGGCTGCTGGCCATGGCCCGTACCGCACGCGCCGAAGAGATCTGCGTCTTCCTCTTCGGCATGGAGTTCAACGACGGACATGACAGCCTCGACCGGATCGACCACTGGCTGACCGCCACCCGCCCGTGGCGGAGTCGACTGCGCGCCGAGGGGATCGCGGTCAGCCTCAACCCCGGTCACACCGTGGGCCACAGCGACTGGGCGCGCTCACCCAAGGCCGATCAGCCCTGGCAGCCGATGACGGACCAGCACGGGACGGCCGCGGCCGTCCAGGTGTGCCCGCTGGATCCCGGCTGGCGCGAGTACTACGCCGAGACCCTGTGCCGCTACGCCGCGGAGGACGTCGACGCGGTGTGGATCGAGGACGATATACGGCTGCACAACCATCAGCCGCTCGACTGGGGAGGCTGCTTCTGCGCCCTGCACCTCGCCGAGTTCACCCGCCGCACCGGTATCGAGACCGACCGGGAGCAGTTGGTCGCGGCATGCACGGCTCCGGGCGAGCCGCACCCCTGGCGCGAACGGTGGCTGGACTTCTGGGACACGACCCAGCGCGAGCTGCTCGCCTCCTGGGGGAGATCCTCGGCAACCGGCTCGGCTTGATGTCCTCGCGCACCGACCAGCACGCCGCCGAGGGCCGCGACTGGTCGGCATGGCTCGACCTGCCAGGGCTGCACCGGCCGCATTTCTGGGGATACTCCGACGTAAGCGGGGCCGACCTGCCGCATGCCGCTCTGCAACTCGATATGCAGCGCACCGTACAGTCCGCGTCGGCCATCAGCCTTCCGGAGATCGAATGCTGGCCCTACGGCCAGTGGAACAAGTCCTTCCGCCAGACGGCCGCCCAGATGTCCATGGCCCACATCCTGGGCTGTGACGGCTTGGCCATCAGCCTGTACGACTTCCTCGGCAACCACCCGGACGACGAACCACGCCGCGCCACCTTCCTGGCCGAGTGGCGGGACACCTTCGACTGGCTCTCCGAGACATTTCCCAAGACCCTGCGCACCGTCGGTATCGGCCTTCCCTGGTCGCCGAGGACCGGCCGACGGGTGCACACGTCACGCACGGGCTGGCAGTCCCTCGTGGTGCCGCACGGCGCCTGGGTCGGTCTGCTCAACGCTGCCGGCCACGCCGTCACCGGACGTGGTGGCGCTACGGTCAACGCCCTGTCCGGGGAGTCTGCCTGGGCCTACGACGACGCGGAACTGCGCAGCTGGCTGAGCGGTGGCCTGCTGTTGGACTCGGTGGCCGCACGGATCCTCTTCGAGCGCGGGTACGGCCCGCTCATCGGCCTGACCGGGGCCCGTTCCGGCCCCGAAGGGTACATACGTGAGATATGTACCGACCCCGGATTCGCACTGCGGCCGGGCTGCAGCATCTCGATCGATGTGGAGAGCTACTCCCAGGCGGCACTACTGGCCGCCGAGCCGGCGCCGGACGCCCGGGTGGCGAGCGTGGTCCATGACCAGCTCGGCCGGGAGACGGGAGTCGGTCTGGTTCTGTACGACAACGAACTGGGCGGCCGGGTGGCCGTCACACCGTGGCCCGCCCACACTCCGGGCCGGACACTGATGAACCCGCAGCGCGAGGCACAGCTCGGTTCCGTACTTGACTGGCTCTCGGGCGGTACGCACGCCCGCGCGACGGGCTGCCCATGGCTGGTCACTCAAGTGCTGACCGACGGTGCGCACTGGCGCGTGGTGGTGTGGAACGCGTCCCCGGACGAGGCGGACGGCTTCCGGGTCAGGCTGCCCAAGGGCATGCCTGAGCCGGACTCCGTCATCCAGGTGACGGCCCGCGGAGAGCGCCTCGACGCAGACTGGTCGCACGGCCGGCCGCTGCTCTCGCGCCCGCTCGGTCAGTGGGAGTACGTGGTGTTGAGCAGCGACGTGTAAGAGCACGTGCAACGCCCGGGCAAGGGCCGGCGTCGGAGTCATCCGGCGCCGGCCCTTGCCCCGTTCCGTCAGGTAAGTGCGACGCCGGCTACTCCTGCGTGAGCACGTTCAGTTCGGCCGCGCCTGCCCACGGCTGGCCGTTGACCGAGCTGAGGGCGACGAGCTTGATGAATTGGGCGGTGCGTCCGCCGAGCGTGACGGTCTGTTCGTCGGCGCTGTCGGGCCAGGCGCCCTTCGCGACAGGCTGGCCCCAGTTCTGGCCGTCGGCCGAGAGGTAGACCTCGTACTCCTTGATCCGGTCGTTGGTCTGGTCCTGGCGAGGCAGGTACTTGAACTCCTTGAGGGTGTACGAGTCGCCCAGGTCGAGCGTGATGTGGTGCGGGTAGTTCGGGGACGACGCCGACCACGCGGTCCCCCACCAGGTGGCGGGGTCCCCGTCAAGTGCGTTGGTGGCCGGGGTGTTCTCGCCCTCGGTCTCCTGGCTGTCGACGTCCACGACCTTGATCCGGTCCTGCGGTACGTAGTTGGGCGGCACGGTGCCGACCTGGACGGCGGCCCCGGCCGACGACTTCTTCTCACCCGCGGTGTAGGACGCCTTGGCGTTCAGGGTGAAGCTTCCGGCGGGGATGCCGGGCTTCGGGGTGACGTTCCACGTCACCTTGCCGGTGGCGCCGGGTGCGACGGAGGCGAGCGTGTCCGAGGTCTCGGGCTGCGCGGTCCAGCCCTCGGGGACGGCCAGTTCGGTCTTCACCCCGGTGGCGGCGATTCGCTCGCCGTTGGTGAAGGCCACATCCACCTTGTTGGGCGTGCCCGGCGTGAGCTTGCCCGACTTCGGCTGAACGGCGAGCGTCGCACAGGATGCGGCTTCGTCGGTCTCGCCCAGGTCGGTCACGGTGAAGTCGTCGATGATGAAGTCGGACTGGTCGAGGGCCGAGCCGACCTTGCGGATGCCGACGTAGTAGTCACCGCAGTCGCCGGCGGTGAACTCGTGGTCGTAGCGTGCGGTGGTGCGCTGCTGACCGAAGAGGATCTGTTCCGTCTCCGTGGTCTTGGCACCGGTCGCGTTTAGCTGGTCGTAGCCCGTGGACAGGGCGTACTGGCCCGCGAACGCGTTCTGGTAGTCGAAGGAGACCTTGTAGCGGTGCCCCGGCTCGAACCGTACGGTCTGCGGGATCGTCCGGTAGACGAGCTGTGCGCCCTCCTCGTGGGATTTCAGCGAGTGGTCGCCGTCGATGGTCTGGTCGGTGAGCTGGCCGTTCCAGCCGGCATTGGTGTACGGGGCGTGCTTCTCGGAGCGCACGGTACGGATGTTCCCGGGCTCGGTCTGCACGAACGGGCCCCAGCCCTGTTCGTTGTCCTCGAAGTCCCAGTGCGCGACGGTGCCGGCCTTCTCGGACTTGGTGGTCTCCACGACACGCACGTCATCGAGCTTGACCTCCGCGTCACCCGCGTCAGCCGCAACCTTCAGCTGCGCCGTCTCAGCCTTGGCGGTGAAGCGAACGGTGATCCGCTGGAAGTAGGTGCCGCCCTTCTCGTCGATGCCGACGGCGTCCTTGGCCGTGGAGCGGTCGATCCAGTTCTCGGCACCGCCCGCGGCGAGCGTGACCTTGCGGGTCCTGCCGGGCTGGACCTGGGCCCAGACCGAGGCGGCGTAGCGCTTGCCCCGGGTCAGGTCGCGCAGCGTCGTGGTCAGGCCGGTCCCCGTACCGGAGCCAGGGACGACCGCCTCGTACTGGCCGAGCGCATTGCGCTTGACGGAGGCGGGGCCGTCAGTCTGCCAGCCCTTGAGCGTACCGGAGTTGAAGCCGGGGTCGGTGACATGGGAGCCCTGGCCGAAGGCAGCCTGCTGGGGCTTCTTGGTGTCGTTGCGGTAGAGGACGTAGGGCTGCCCCTTCTCCGCCTCGATGGTGACCTTGCCGTCCTGGACGGGGAGCGCACCAACCTTGACCCGGCCCTGGTCGGTCAGCTTGTACAGGGTGACCGAGTCCTCGTTCTTCCACTGCTTGGGCACCGGCCAGGTGCTGGTGCCGCCGGCCGGGTTCCAGTGGTAGGCCTTGCTGCCGGTCCAGGGGAGCAGATACGCACTGCCGTCCTGCACCTTGTCGCTGCCGACGAAGACCTGGCGGGTGCCGGAGGCGTCGGTGACGCGAACACCTCCGGTGAGCTTCACCTCATGGTCGGTCCACTCGGTGATCTGCTGCTTCTGAAGGAACTTGGCGGGGAGATTGCGGTTCCAGATGTTGGCGTAGAACGCCGTCCAGTCGTTCTGGTTGCCCCAGCCCTCCCACTCCTTGATGTTCGCGGAGCCGAGCAGCGGGTTGTCGATCCAGACGTCCTTCTCGCCGTTGCGGATGAAGCGGATGACCTTGGAGTTGATGCCGCGGTTGGCATCGCCGCCGTAGCTCGGCTCATTCGCCCAGTGCGACCAGAGGGAGGAGCGCTCCATCTTGTCGCCCCACTCGGTGCCGAGCTGCCAGCCCTGCTTGCGCAGCTCGGTCTGAAGTCGGTCCGACTTCCAGCCGTGGCTGTAATAGACGTCCATATAAAGGAACTTGAGGTTGGGGTCGGTCTCGTCGCGCAGTTGCTGAAAGCGCTTGGCGATGTCACCACTGGTGAGGTCGCGTCGTTGGTCTATGTAGTAGGACTGACCGAGCCAGTCCCAGCCCTCGGCTTTCGGGTCGACCAGCTTGTCGCTGAAGGCCTTGGCCTCCGGGTACGCCTCGGTGGAGTTGACGTGGACGCCGAAGGACGCCCCCCACTTCTTGCCCTCCTTCGCCAGGACGTTGAGGTCGGCGAGACCGCCTGCGCGAGTGTTGTAGTTGCCGCCGTAGTCGGGGTGGGCGGAGTCGTGTCCCTCCTGCGCGTATCCCTTGAGGATGGCGAGCTGACCCAGGCCGTCCGTGGCGAGCGAGATCCGCTTGACGTTGTCGAGGGTCTTCAGGAAGGGGTTGCTCGCGTAGCTGGCGAAGTTGAACGGGATGTGCGTGACGACCCGGTCCGGAGTCTCGTCGGAGCCCTTGGCCTTGACTTCGATCGAGCGGAAGGCGATGGCGCCGTCCTGCCAGTCGACCTTGTCATCGGTGTTGCGGTCGCCGGTCACGACGATCTTCGCCCAAGGCAGCTCCTCGGTGAAGGGTGACCCCTTGGCCCGGTAGGTCCACTGGCCGCTGGAGACGCCGACCTCGCTGGTTCCGGCAGTCTTGACAGCCTGACGCTGCACCCGGGTGTTCTCGCTGGAGGCCTCGTCCTGCACGGAGTTGGTCTCGATCGCGGCGGCCAGCCGGTCCGTGTTGACGATCGCGTACGCCGACCCTTGTGGCGTCACGTCGGCGGGGGTGTCGCCCGTGACACGGGTGAAGGTGTCGCCCTTGCCGTTCTTGTCGGGATCGACGCGGGCCGCCGTGACATGCGCGCCGGGCTGGTCTCCGCGTACGGACAGGAGATTGTGGCCGGGAATGCTGATCGTCGAGACCCGGAACGCCTCGGTGTCGGTGATCTTGTCGATCCGGAAGGTGACCTGGGAACCGTCCACCGCGATGTGCGCGTCGATGCGCAGGCCGTCCAGGCCGGGGAACGTGAGCCGATAGCGGACGGTCGAGCCGTCGACCGTCGCCACGCCTTCGGCCCGGTAGGACGTTCCGTTGAGAACCACCGAGTCCATTGCCTCGGCACGACCGTCGAGGACGGCGCCGGTGGCCCGGTCCGTGTAGTCGACGATGTAAGGGAATTGGGCACCGGTCCGCACCCGCAGGCTGCTGGACTCGATGACGGGTGAGGCTCCGGTCGCGTTCGTCGTGCTCGCGGAGTCGGTGGCTGCAGTGGCCTGCGTGGCGACGGCAGGCGACACCGTCAACACGGCCGCCAGGAAGAGACCCGCTCGTGAGAATCTTTGCATGGACACTACTTAGCAGTTAAGCAGTTATGTTGCCAGCGGTCCGACCGTATGGATTTCTCCGCCCGCCCGACTGCCAACGTCCACAGCAACGACCTGGACGCACCGTAGGCGCTGGTCAGCTATCTGCCTAGCTGCTAAGTTGCTGATCGTGGACACCGAAGAGAACCTGCGCAGCCGTGAGTGGTTCGGCGGCGACATCAAGAACGGCTTCATCGCCCGACACCACCTGCGAGCCACCGGACTCGGCTCGTGGGCCTTCGACGGACGCCCCGTCGTCGGCATCTGCCAGTCCGCCTCCGATCTCACACCGTGCAACCGGCATTTGACCGGGGTGGCTGACGCGGTCCGGCGAGGCATCCTCCGGGCGGGTGGCGTACCGCTGGAATTTCCCGTGTTCTCCCCGGGAGAGCCCTTCTTGCGGCCGTCCTCGATGATGTACCGCAATCTGATGGCCATCGACGTCGAGGAGGCGTTGCGGGCCAACCCGCTCGACGCCTGCGTCCTGCTGACCGGTTGCGACAAGACCACGCCGGCGGCCCTGATGGGCGCTGCCAGCGCCGACTTGCCGTCGATCGTTCTGACCGGCGGTCCCATGCTCAACGGACGTTTCCGCGGCAAGGCCGTCGGCTCGGGCACCGACATCTGGCGGATGACCGAGGAACTGCGGGCCGGACGCATCGAGGAGGAGGAGTTCACCGAGTTCGAGTCCTGCCTGAACCGCTCGGCCGGGCACTGCATGACCATGGGCACCGCCTCCACCATGGCCTGCCTCGCGGAAGCGCTCGGCATGATGCTGCCCGGCGGCGCCGCGCTGCCGGCCGTCGACGCACGTCGCACCGTGCTAGCCGAGGAGACCGGGGCACGCGCCGTCGAGATGGCCCGGGCAGGGCTGCGCCCTTCGCAGATCATGACCCGCGAGGCCTTCGAGAACGCCGTCGTGGTCAACGCCGCGATCGGCGGCTCCACCAACGCCGTGCTGCACCTGCTCGCGATCGCGGGCCGGGTCGGCGTTCCGCTCGGCCTCGACGAATTCGACCTGCTGGCCCGGGATGTGCCACTCCTGGTCGACCTGATGCCCAGCGGACGATTCCTGATGGAGGAGTTCGCCTACGCGGGCGGTGTACCCGCCCTCGTCACCCGTATCACCGGAATGCTGCACTCGTCCCCGATCACCGTCTCCGGCAAGCCTCTTGTCGAGGAATGCGCCGGCGCCGAGGTGCACGACGACGCGGTCATCCGTCCGCTCACCGACCCCGTGCAGAAGGCCGGCAGCGGCATCGCGGTACTGCGCGGCACCCTGGCTCCCGGCGGAGCGGTGGTGAAGCAGTCCGCGGCCTCGCCCAACCTGCTGGTCCACGAAGGCCCCGCGTTGGTATTCGACTCCCTGGAGGAGTACACGGCCGTCATCGACGACCCCGAACTCGACGTCACCGCCGACACCGTGCTGGTGGTCCGTGGCATGGGGCCGCGCGGTTATCCCGGGATGCCGGAGTCGGGCAACCTGCCGCTCCCCCGCAAGCTCCTCGAAGCCGGTGTCTCCGACCTCGTTCGGATCAGCGACGCCCGGATGAGCGGCACCGCTTACGGTGCCTGCGTGCTGCACGTGGCCCCCGAGGCCGCCGTCGGAGGCCCGCTCGCGCTGGTACGCACCGGCGACCGGATCCTCTTCGACGTACCCGCGCGCCGTCTCGACCTGCTGGTCGATCCGCAGGAACTGGAGGCTCGACGGGCTGCCTGGACCCACCCGGCACCCGCCGCCGAACGTGGCTGGACCAAACTGCACATCGACCATGTCCTCCAGGCGGACCAGGGCGTGGACCTGGACTTCCTGACCGGTTCCAGCGGTGACGCCGTGCCCAGGAAGGCGTTCTGACATGATCAGCGGAGTCATCCCGGTCCTGGAAGTCCCCTACCACGACGACGGATCGCTCGATCTGCCCGGCTTCGACCGGGTGGTGGACGCGGTGCTCGGCACCGGTGTCACCTCGGTGATGTTCCCCGGGTACGCATCTGAGTTCCACAAACTCACCACCGCCGAACGAGATCAGCTCACCGACCGGCTACTCGGCGCGACCATCGGTGTGCCCGGCTTCACCACGATCGTCTCGGTAGCGGACCACGCCACTCTCGTCGCCGTCGCGGCCGCACGTCGCGCGGCCGAACGCGGTGCGGGCGCGATCAACCTGCTGCCGCCCTATCTGCTCGGCCCGTCCCGGGACGCCGTTCTCGCACACCTGGCCGCCGTCCTGGACGCCGTCGCGCCGCTCCCGGTCGTCCTGCAATACGCCCCCGCCCAGACCGGCACCAGCCTGGACGCCGCCGCGATCGACACGCTCGCCGCCGCACATCCCAATCTCGGCCACGTCAAGGTGGAGTCCGCCCCGCCGGGTCGGCTGATCAGCGCCCTGAAGCTCCCATCCCTGGTCGGCTACGCGGGTCTCCAACTGCCCGACGCACTACGCCGCGGAGCGGTCGGTGTACAGCCCGGTTGCTCGTTCACCGAGATCTACCAGGAGGTCTGGCGCCGATGGACGTCCGGTGACCAGCCGTCCGCGCTCGCCCTGCACGGGGTGCTGCTCCCCTACCTCTCGTACTGGATGCAGCACGTCGAGCTGATCATTGCCGCCGAGAAGGCGATCTCGGTACGCAGGGGCTGGTTCGCCTCCGACTACTGCCGGGCACCGGGCTGGACGCTGGATGCCGAGGAGCGCGCCATGGTGGACCGTTTCATGACCGAGTTCGAGGAGCACCTGCCGTGCCCGAAGTAATCACCTTCGGCGAAGCGATGGTTGTCCTCCACGGTCCCCCCGGCGTGCCGTTGGCCGAGGCGACCGGGTTCACCCGGAGCGTGGCGGGCGCGGAGGCCAACGTAGCGGTGGGGCTCGCGCGACTGGGCCACGAGGCCGCCTGGTTCGGCCGGACCGGCGACGACGCCTTCGGCGATGTCGTTCTGCGCACGCTGCGCGGCGAGGGCGTGGACGTCTCACGCGCCACCCTGGATCCGAAGGCCCCGACGGGACTTCTCGTACGCGACTGCCTCAGCAGCCGGCGCATCTCGGTGGCGTACTACCGGGCCGGCTCGGCCGGCAGCGGGCTGGACCCCACGGACGTGGACACCCCGTGGCTGGCCGGCGCCCGGCTGTTGCACATCACCGGCATCACCCCCGCGCTGTCCGACTCGGCCCGCGAAGCAACCCACCGGGCGGTGGACGCCGCCCGTGCTGCCGGAGTGACCGTCAGTTTCGACCCCAACATCCGGCTCAAGCTGGCCGGTCCGGAGCGCTGGTGCGAACTGCTGCGGCCCTTGGCCGGCTCCGCCGACCTGGTGCTGACCGGTGAGGACGAGGCCGAACTCGTCAGCGGGCGCACCAAAGAGGCAGCGGTCGACTGGTTCCTGGAGCAGGGGCGGAACTGGTCGTGGTCAAGCGCGGGGCCCTCGGTGCGACGGCCACCGACGGCACATCGCACTGGGAGATCCCCGTGTGGCCCGTGACCGCGGTGGACCCGGTCGGCGCAGGGGACGCCTTCGACGCCGGGTTCCTGTCCGGCCGACTGCGCGGGCTGGATGTCCCGCAATCGCTGGGCCTGGCGGCCCGGGTGGCCGCCATGGTGGTGGCCTCGCCCGGCGACCTGCCGGGCCTGCCACGCCTTGCCGAGCTCTCAGGGCTCGGCGATGCGGACCGTTGAGCGCGACGCGTGAGCGCCGATCACCAGGGGCACCGGTGTCACGGCACCAAGGAACGACAGGAGATGCGGACATGTACCGCTGGCAAGTGATGGAGCGGTTGGCGCGGCGCGGTGTCATGGGCATCGTACGGGCCAGCAACGCCCAGGCGGCGGAGAAGGCCGCACTGCAGGTGGTGGACAACGGACTCGATGTCGTCGAGATCTCACTCACCACTCCCGGTGCGCTGACAGCGATCACCCAGGTGGTGGCGGCCAGGCCAGATGCGGTGATCGGAGCGGGCACCGTACTGGACGAGGCGTCCGCCCGGCTGGCGGCGCTTGCCGGTGCGCGCTTCCTGGTGTGCCCCTCGCTGCATCCCGCAGTACTCGCCTGCGGGCACCGCTACGGGCTCGCCGTCCTTCCCGGTGTGGCGAGCGCCACCGAGATCGTGACGGCCCTCGAGGCGGGGGCGGACGCGGTGAAACTGTTCCCGGCCCGTGCGTTCACCCCAGGTGTGCTGCGCGATCTGCTCCAGGCGCTCCCGCAGGCCCCGATCGTACCCACCGGTGGTGTGGACGCCGCCTCGGCGCCGGAGTGGGTCGCGGCCGGAGCGATCGCGGTCGGCATGGGTGGCGCCCTCGCTTCGGGCGGTGCCGAAACCGTGTGCGACCTGCTGGAATCCGTCGCCGATGCGCGCCTGCCGTCCGAGAGGGTCGGCTGACCGGCCGCCTCCCTACGTTCACATCAGCCAGGACCGCGCGCGAGGACACCGAGCCGAAACGGGCCATGCACCCGGCGATAGGCTGGAGTGCCTAGCAGTTACCTTGAAGGAGTCCCGACGTGGCAGTGCGCCGCACCACGCTGTTCGATCAGGTCGCGAGCGAGATCATCACCCTGATCGAGGAGAGGGGACTCAAGCCGGGCGACGACGTACCCCCGGAGGGCGAGCTCGCCGCCCGGTTCGGGGTCAACCGGCTTGCGGTGCGCGAGGCGATCCGGGCGCTGGCCGCTCGGGAGATCCTGGTCTCCAGCCAGGGACGGCCGGCCCGGGTCAATGTTCCGACGGCTCGAGTCTTCGGCCAGATCCTGGGGTTCCGGCTGCGCCAGCAGTCGCTGGTCTTCGACGACGTGCTGGACGCCCGCGGTGCGATCGAGGGGGCATTGGCCTCGCGTGCCGCGGTGCGGGTGAGCATGGGCGAGGCCACTACGGACGCCGCGGCCGCCCTGTTGGACGACATGGCGCAAGCCACCGCCGACCGTGAACGGTTCGTGGCGCTCGACCTCGCGTTCCATCACGAGATCGCCAGGATGGCGGACAACGGAATTCTGGAACTGGTGCTGGAGTCGCTCTCGGACGTCCTCGCTGCGCACCGGCTGGCGAGTTACGAGGGGCGCTCCCGTCGCGGCGACAGCCAGCAGGCGACCATCACCGCCCATCGCGGAATCCTGGACGCCATCGCGGCGGGGGATCCGCAGGAGGCCGTCGCAGCTATGGCGGCGCACCTCAGTGAGACCGGCGAGGACCTGGGCGCCCCGCTCTGAGAACAGACTCTGCCGCAGCATCTGAGGTCTGACCGCAGGCCAGACGATTCGCCATGGGTCCCAGACCTGTCCAGGACCCCAGACCGGTGAAATCAACGCGGCCACCCCCGCGGCGAGCAGTCCGGGCACCAGGACGATCCCCATCATCGCGCCCCCGATACCGGCGGCCTGCATCAGGAGGAACGCTCCGGGCAGGGGGGAGCCGAGCAGCGTGCTGACGGCGGCGAGGCTCCCTGCCTCGCCCAGGGAGGCCACCGCCGCGAGTGCGATCCCGGGAAGTTCCGCGGCCGCGGCGCTCCCTTGGCCACCAGTCCCTCGGCCGGCTTGTGTCCCCCTCCCCCGGCAGGTGGCGGATGCTCAGGGCCACCACCAGTCCGGCTACGGCGAACAGCGGGATCGGCCACCACGAGGGTGTCTCGTCGAAGCCACTTCGATGACTCCGGGGCGCGGTCACTCACGGGCCCGCGTCAGGGAGCTGCGAGCCGGCGTCTGAGACGATCGACAGTCCGCGCCGCTCGCAAGGCAGGACCGGAATCGGCTCGTCCGCCTTCCCCGCTCGCCGATGCGTGCAGGCGGCCAGCGGTCCGCCTCGGACGTTCTACGGAGGCCTGCTGGACGTCCGCTCCGGAGCTGACATGCCGCTGGGTCTCCTGAGGGCCGTGCCAGTCCAGGCACATCACGGTGGCGTCGTCCTCGAGCCGGCCACCGGCCGACTCACGGACCGCGGACGTCAGTATCAGAACGGCCTCCCGTGGGTGCAGGTCGCGGGTGTCCTCCAGCAGGGCGAGCAGATCGACCTCCGCGCCGAGATGTTCGAACATGCCGTCCGTCAGCATCATCAGACGGTCACCTGGCCGCAGATCGACATCCTGAACGCGGTAGGGGTAGGGCTCATCACCGGACAGCCCGATTCCGAAGGGCACGTCCACTTCGAAGGGCATCTCCTCCGCAACCCCCGCGCGCACGCGCAGCGGCCAGGGGTGACCCGCGTTCACCAGACGGGCCCAACCGGTGCGTAGGTCGATGCGCAGCAGTTGCCCCGTGGCGTGACCGTGGCCGTGGGCGGCCAGGGCCTCGTCGGCGAGGCGCGCCTGCTCGGCCAGGCCCGCTCCCGCGCGACGGGCCCCGCGCAGGGCGCCCACCAGGACCGTGGCGGCCAGAGCGGCGCGGAGGTCGTGGCCCATCGGGTCGGTCACCGAGACGTGCAGGGTGTCCCGGTCCAGCGTGTAGTCGAAGGTGTCACCACTCAGGTTCTCGGACGGCTCCAGATTGCCGCACAAGGTGAACTGTGCGGCCTCGCACGACAGGGACGGGGGCAGCAACTGGTACTGGATCTCCGCTGCCAGGGTGGGCGGCCTGGAGCGTTTGCCCCAGGTGTAGAAATCGGTGAAGCGCCCATTGGCGATCACGACATACGCCAGAACATGGGCGGCCTCACCGACCGCCTTCAGAACGTCCTCACCGGGCGCGGCGGGCAGGAGCAGCTCCAGCAGCCCGATGGCATCCCCCCGGTTGGTGACCGGCACGATCACCCGCTGGCCTCGGCCCGTCGCCTCCTGATACAGCCGCTGCGTACGGATCACCTGCTCGTAGACGCTGCCGAACATCGGGATCCGCTCCGCCTCCCGCCCGCCCTCCAACGCTCCGGCGGTGGACAGCCGCGCCACCGCCCTCCCTGTCAGGTCCACGATGAGGAAGGAGACCCCCGTCGCCTCGAACCGCCGCCGCAGGTCCTCCGCGACCACGTCGACAGCGTCGATGGGTGCCGCAGTTTCCGCCGCCGTCAGCAGCCAGGGAAGTCCACGCTCTCCACCGCTCACAGCAGCAGTCCCTTCCGCCCGCCCCTTATCCCAGCTTGGCACTGCCACCAGCAGCAGCAACCTGTAGCCGAGCACGGTGGGTAAGGGCATGGCCTGACCTTCTGCACCTCCCCTCCCACCGCCGAAGGCAGCGACATCCCACCCGGCCGGATTCTTCTCCCCGGCTCAGGCGGGGCGGACGTGGTTGGTGCAGACGGGCAGGATCGGGACGTGGTGGCTGCGGGCAAACGACACGATCACGCGTGCCGGGCACACGCCGGGGTCGTGTTCGAGGCGGTGGGCCTCGAAGCAGGCGGCGGACGGGGGCGGCGAAGGCGACGGAGTGCGCACGGCAGAACCCGTACCCTCACTCGCCGGGTAGAGCCGGTATGGCGCCGCCTCTTACCCCTTCGCTCCGTCAGACTGTGTTGTGGACCATTTGAGTTCGATCTCCAGCTCGATCTGATCGTCTCCCACCTCCACCTCGACTTCGCTTATCAGCTGGTCGGGAATGCACACGCTCAATTTGCCGGGGCCGAGCTGGAGTTCGACGCGGCCGCCATGGCGCAGTGCCTCTGCCAGTGCCGCGAGCTGGTCGGCGGCTTCGAGGCGGGACAGCGACCGTTTGTGCTCGAATTCGAGATCCTTCACGGATGTCTCTCCGATCCGGTGGAAAAAACCTCGTACCCGTCCATTGTGATGCCGTATGCCACGGAGGGCACACTCACCCCGCGCAAGCCTTCCGCCCCCCTCCGAGGCCGCGGCAAAGCCGGGCCGGCCACGACTATCGGCAGGATGCCGGCGCAGCCGCGGCCGTCACGGTCGGCGGGTGCGTTCGCGGCGCAGAGCGACCCGACGCCAGACCTCCCGCTGGCAGCGGAACGTGGCTGTCCCGACGACGATCAGCACGACAATGTTGACCATCAGCTGCACGAAGGAGCCCCAAGCCTCGCTGCCACTGCCGAAGGCGCCAGAGACCGCGATGTCGGCTGCCGCCGGAATGGTCGTGACAGAGATGAACACACCGAGCAGCGCGCTCGTCTTCGCCTCGGTGAGCGAGACGACCCCTGACGGATGCGTGGTCCGTTGTGCCGATCGATGCCCAGCGCGACACTGACGATCGCCCCGTACTCGGGACCGACCACCATGGCTGCGACGATCAGGATCTGCGAGTTGGTGACGATCCCGACCGCACCGATGAGCCCTGCGATGACCAGGTAGAGATAGAAGCTCGGCGCGTAGGTCCCCTCGGCCCGGATCCGTGCCTCCACCTGCTCCCAGACCGGCGCGTGGGTACGAGCCCCGAGCTCGCGTGCCGCCTTGACGCTGCCGCCGACGAAAGCCATGTCCACCGGCTCGATGACAACGGTGCCGCGGTCGTCCCAATGCAAGGCGCGCAGGGCGAGCAGGACGTCGTTGGCGGCTCCGGTCGCCACGTCGCAGACAATCCCGTCGCCGTCCGGTTTACCTCCGCCAGCTTTCAGTGCCTCCGGCGCTTTTGCCGTCCCTGCGCAGGATTCCGCACGCGCACAGGCCGCCGCGGCAACGCCTCGCGGCGTTCGAGGACTCGAGGGGAGTCAGGGGCGGCGGTCGATCTGCCACAACAGGCACATCCCGTATTTCTGGCGGATAGTGAACCGTAAGAGCACTCTGACCTGGGGATACTCATGGACCGCTACCCGCCCATCGCAGAGCACGGTCTCATAGGCGACCTCCAGACAGCCGCCCTGGTGACGTCGCGCGGCGTCGTCGACTGGTTCGCCGCACCCCGCTTCGACTCCCCCAGCATCTTCGCCGCGCTGCTCGACCACGACCGCGGCGGCTATTTCCGGATCGCCTCGACAGACCCCGAGGCCAGTTGCAAACAGCTGTACTACCCGGACACGGCCCTCCTCGTCACGCGCTTCATGTCCCCCGACGGCGTCGGCGAGGTGATCGACTGGATGCCGCCGAACACCAGCCGCGTCCCGACCGACCGCCACTCTCTGGTGCGCGTGGTGCGCACGGTGCGCGGCACCGTGCGCTTCGACATGGAGTGCCGTCCACGGTTCGACTACGGCAGAGCCACCCACGACCTCGACCTGCGTCCCGAGGCCGCTGTTCTTCGGGCGCCGGGTATCTGTGCATACGTGCAGGCCACGTTCCCCCTGGAGCGAGACGGCGATGATCTTCGGGGCTCCGTGACACTGGAGGTCGGCGAGACCGCAGCCGTGGTCCTGACCGTCTGCGACGCTGACGGAGAGCTGCCTCCCCCTCTCACCGTCGACGCGATCACCCAAGAACTCTGGGATGCCGCCGACTTCTGGCAGAAGTGGGTGCACGGCTCCAACTACCGCGGACGGTGGCCGGACATGGTCAACCGGTCCGCGATCACTCTCAAACTGCTCACCTACCGGCCAACAGGCGCACCCGTGGCCGCGGCCACCATGGGTCTGCCGGAGCAGGTCGGCGGCGAGCGCAACTGGGACTACCGCTATACGTGGGTCCGCGACGGCTCCCTCTCCGTGCGCGCCCTGCTCGACCTCGGCTTCGTCGAGGAGGCGACCGACTTCACCCACTGGCTGGGAGACCGGCTCCGTGAGTCGGCGGGCAAGGACGGCGAGCCCCTGCAGATCATGTACCGGGTCGATGGACAACCCCTCGTAACTGAAGAGATCCTCAGCCACCTGGAGGGCTACCGCGGCTCCGCGCCTGTCCGCCTCGGCAACGCCGCGTCGGACCAGCTGCAGCTCGACATCTACGGCGAAGCCCTCTATGCCCTGTCCGAGGGCCACGAAGTCGCGAGCCAGGCCGGCTACCAGGGCTGGAAGGTACTCTCCAGGACGCTGGACTGGCTGGCCGACACCTGGGACCGGCCCGACGAGGGCATCTGGGAGACCCGCGGTGGTCGCCAGGACTTCACCTACAGCCGGGTCATGTGCTGGGCCGCCTTCGACCGCGGCCTGCGGCTGGCCGCCGACTTCAGGCGGCCGGCCGACACCGAGCGCTGGACGAAGGCACGCGACGCCATCCTGCTGCAGGTCATGGAACGCGGCTGGAACGACGAGGCCAAGGCGTACGTCCAGCACTACGGCGGAGACGCGGTCCTGGACGCCTCGCTCCTGCTGATGCCCCGGGTCGGATTCGTCGCCCCGCGGGATCCGTCCTGGCTGTCCACCTTGGACGCGATGGACCGCACCCTGGTGTCCGACAGCCTCGTGTACCGGTACGACCCAGCTGCCTCGCCCGACGGCCTGCGCGGCTCCGAGGGCACCTTCAGCCTCTGCACCTTCCTGTACGTCGACGCACTCGCCCGGGCCGGTCGACTGCGGCCTGCTCGCTACACCTTCGAGAAGATGCAGACCTACGCCAACCACGTCGGCCTGTTCGCCGAGGAGGTCGGCCCCAGCGGTGAGCAACTCGGCAACTTCCCCCAAGCGTTCACCCACCTGTCTCTGATCATGGCGGCGAGCACGTTGGACGAGGCCCTCGACCGACAGCGCGACTGACAGCCTCACCCAGGAGCGATGTCCATGTCCGCACAGCACCGGCAGCAACGTCAAGAGCGTCAGAACAAAGCTGACTTCACGCTGTTGTACCAGCGAGTCGCGCAGCTGGCAGCGGGCAACTCCCGGGGCCTCCCGGCCGCCATGACGCCGGAGCGCATCGTCGCGGCGGCGGGGCGAGGTCCGTCTGGGCCGGACGGTGACGATGGCCGCACCCATTGAGACCGGCAGCCGCCTTTGCCTGGTGGGCGTCATCAAGGTGGCTCCCGTTGTGCGACACAGTTGGGGTCCAGGGGGGGGAGCTCCATGAGCCCCTGGACCCCTTACGTCTGCGCGACCCCCGGGTATGCCCGCGCCCGGCGCTCCGGTACGCGCATCGGGTGGGCTCCCGATCGGAGGGCACGCGTGGTACTCGACCTCATTCTTATCGGCGTGGGCATCACGCTGGGGCCACTGCACAACACGGCTTTCATCCTGCTCCTGTCCTCGCCGAAAGGAGTACGGAAGGGACTGGCCTTCGTTCTGGCCTGGCTGGCCTGTCTGGTCGCGCTGATCGCAGCCGTCGTCCTGCTCACCGGGGGCAGACCGCCCATCCACAGCAGCGCGCCCTCCACCGCCGCACTCGCGGTCAAGCTGGCCCTCGGCTTGGGCATGGTGTTCTACGGGGAGCGCAAGCGGCGTCGAGGGAGCCGACCACATCAGTCCCCGAAGTGGATGGCACGGCTGGATCGTCTCTCCTTGTGGACGGCTGCCGGGCTCGGAGTCCTCCTCCAGCCCTGGGGCGCGGTCGCCGCGGGCGCTGCGACCGTGGTGCAGGCGCACGTGTCGTCCCTGGCGTCGTACCTCGCGCTGATGGGGTACTGCCTGCTCGCGACGTCGAGCCTGCTGGTGCTGGAGATCTATGCAACGTTCCGGCCGGTCGCCGCTCAGAGTTCCCTCGCCAAACTGCGCGCGTGGATCGACGGTCACCAAGACCAGACGATCGTTTCCCTCTCACTGGCGCTCGGCCTATGGCTGATGGGAAAGAGCATCTATCAACTCGTAGGGTAGGGCGGTTGCCGGAAGCCCAAATGCTCGGCGTTCTGGCGCAACCTGCGGAACGTGCCACCACGCTCAGTGGGGACGCGTCCGCCAGGCCCGGGCGAAGAGTTCGGGCAGGGGGCCGGCGACGGGCCGTGAGCAGACCTTGCGCCCGATGACCCGGACCCCGAGCAGCTCGGCCTTCCAGGCCTCCATCGGAGGGTAGAACTTGTCCCCGCCCGCCCAGTCGCCGGGCAGGAACACCCCCCGCCCAGCCCGGGCCCTGCGGTCGGCGACCGCCAGACCGACCTCGACGAGTTCGGCCACAACGGCCTTGTGGTGCTTGGGCGTCCACCGGTTGAAGCGGCGGATACGGCGGTCGGTGGGCACGGGCAGAGCGAGCAGCTGCAGATACAAAGTGGCGGCGTCCGGCTCCAGACCGGTGGTGGCGGCCGCCTCCTCGACCACCTTTGGTGCCGACAGCCGCGGATCGGTCTCGTAGCCGCCCGGCGGCAGCGACCTCTCGGCTATGCGCTGCACGATCCGCTCGAACTCGGGACCGCGCAGCCGGCGGACCAGCGCCAGATGCGAGTCCTCCACGTCGACCACAGCCTCCAGGCGCCGCGAGCGCTCGTCGCCCCCATAGCGGCCGGGCCGGAAGTACACGCCGGGCGCCTCGCGCTCACCGCGCCGGTCGAACCCTGCCTCGGACACGACGACCAGGCCGTCGTCGAGCGTGGGATGGGCAAGCGGCTCGGCGGCGTCCAAGTATGGCAGGGCGCCGGGGAAGCCCGGCAGCAGTTCCGCCACGGTGCGGCCGCGCAGGCTGCGTCCGCGGGCGGAGAGCAGCAGCCCCGGGTGGGCCAGGCGTTCCCGCAGCAGCCGTACGGTCTCAGGGACGCCCCGGCGTACGGGATCTCCTTCGGGAAGCTCGGCATACACCCAGTCGACGGCGTCGCAGACCACGGCGAGCAGCTCTCTGAAACGGAAACCCTCGTCGCCCTCCCAGCCGCCGCCGCTGATGCGATTCACCCGCAGCCGGGTGTCCGGGTCGCGGGTCAGCCATGGCTCGCGCGCGGGATCGGCCAACACGGCGCACACGGCTGCCGGGGCCATCCGTATATCGCTGTGTTCGGCGGCGACGGCGAGCGTCGACTCCGGCACGGCGGGGCGTACGCCCTGTTCCCTGCGCCAGGCCTCGGCGATCCGCTCGGCGAGCGCCAGCTGCCCGCCCTCCAGCCACAGCTGCCCGGGGTCCGCGGGCAGTACGTCGGCCAGCAGGTCGAGGCGCTCGGCCACCCGCAGGGTCAGCAACTCCCGCTCACCGGCCCCGGATTCGGACTGCGTGAGTCCCATCACCTTGCGCGCCTCGGCATCGAGTCCCCGGTACCCGTACTTCACATCGGGTATTCCGGCGAGGAGCAGCGCGGCACCGGCCCGACTCAGCCCGGTCCGCTCGGCAAGCACCGCGGCCGCCGCGCGGTCCCAGGGCGCGGGGCCCTTCTGCCGTACGAGGTGCACGAGGCGGCGCAGTCGGTCAGGTGTGTCCCAACCGGCCGCGAGTACCGGCTCGGTGGCCGTGATCCGACCCGGTGCCGGCGGCTGGGCGGAGCCGGTGCGCAACTCGACGAAGCGCTGCCCGTCACGGCCGGCGCCGAGCCCGTGCAGAGCGACCACCGCGCCATCGTGGGTCCGAGTGGCACGCGTTTCCCTGTCGGCGAGTTCGAGGACGCCCGTACGCATCCGGACGCGAACCTCCGGGTCGGCGAAGGGGGTATCTGCCCATACATCCAGCATCGCCAGCTGGACCGCGCGCAGATGGTCCTGCACGTGGAAGGAGCTCGCCCGCAGGGCCACGGCGCCGCACCGGCCGATGAACCGGTACCAGTTCCAGCCCGGGTACTGCGCGGGCGCCTCCTCGCCGTTCCCGGTCAAGTAGCCGCCGACCTGAGTGAACACGGCGAGCGTGCCCGGCCCCCAGTATCCGGAACCTTCGATGAAACCGTTGAGGGCCTGGGCGATCCACTTCTCGTCGAAGGGCTGTGCGGGCCGTATCGGGGTGTGGGGCATGCCGCCATCCTGCCGGATCGCGTGCCTGCCTCTCGCCGGTGCCGGGCACGCGCTTCACTTGCTGAGCCGGTGCTCCGTCGGGGGAGCGCATACCGGCGACCGCATGGTCCGCGAACTGTGCCCGGCAACTCATCGCGAGGCCGCCGCGCTCAGAGGCCCTGTGCGAGCGGGTCCGTATCGCTGGGCCAGTCGCATTCCTGTCATCCACCCACGCTCGATCCTGCCGCGAACGGGGGCAGGGGCCGGGGCCACAACTCGTAGGTTTCGAGGCGGCTGGCACGGTCGTCCGATGCGTTGTCCGAGCCGATTGATTCAGACACGATTTCTCCGTTCGGCAGGTGCAGTGGATGATCCTGAATCCGAATCTCAGGATCGCGGCCGGAACATGCGCAGCACGGGTTCCCCGAACATGTCGACCACGGCTCCGTCGATCTGGAACTTCTCGAGATTCACGAGGTGGTACTGGACACCGAACCAGAGCGGAAGGAGCGGAAGATCCCTGCAGGTGACGGCCTCCGCCTCGCCGTAGAGAGCGCGGCGCTCGTCGTCGTCGGCGGTGGCACGGGCCTTGTCTATGAGACCGTCCACGGCCGGGCTGTTGTAGCGGGTGAAGTTGTCGTCACCGATCGACGCCGAGTGGAACAGCGGATAGAGGAAGTTGTCGACGGAGGGATAGTCGATCGCCCAGGTCATCCGGAACATCGTGTCCGCATTCCCCAGCCAGGTGAGGAATTCGGGCCGCGTGGCGGCCCAGCGTGGGATCGGGTCGCCGTCACGTCGAGGTCTCCCGGTTCGCCGGAACCCGCGCGCCCGGCAGTGCGCCGGTGCGCCTCTGCGCGCCCTCACACAAGGGGTGACTGCGAGCCCGTAGCCGCACGACCATGAACTGCCGTCACCTGCTGAAGAGCCGTGGCCGTGCAGGTCCAGAAGACCTCGCGGCTGTGCCACCGTCGCAGGCCCGGAGGGTTTCGCGGCTGCGCCACCGTCGTGGACGACCCGTGACGACCGCACGACGGCTCACCACCTGATCACTCCGACGACGACGCGACAGTGACCGTCAGGACCACGATCATCCGTAGAAATCGGTCACCATGGGGGAACGATGGGACGACGCTGGCTGGTCACAGGGTGCTCTTCCGGCCTTGGAAACGCACTCGCCGCCGCTGCCGCGCAGGCCGGGGACGAACTGGTGGTGACTGCCCGCAGGACCGCCGACCTGGCGGGGCTCGCCGCCGCGTGGCCGGGCCGCATCACGCCGGTCCCGCTCGAACTGCGTGACGGCGCCTCCTGCGAGGAGGCCGTCCGCGCTGCGGCCGACAGGCTCGGCGGCATCGACATCCTGGTCAACAATGCCGCCGTCGGACTGTTCGGCGCGGTCGAGGAAGTCTCCGACGCCGAACTGCGGGACCAACTGGAGACCCTGGTCGTGGGCCCCTGGCGGCTCACCCGCCTCGTCCTGCCGCTCATGCGGGCACAGGGGCACGGACACATCGTCAACGTCTCCTCCGTGGTGGGCCGGATCGCCTTCCCGGGCCTGGCCGCCTACACCGCCGGGAAACACGCCCTCGAAGGCATGAGCCAGGCTCTGGCCGTCGAGGCCGCTCCGCACAACATCCGCGTCACCGTGCTCGAACCGGGTATGTTCGCCACCCGCTACGGCACGTCCATGGCCGAAGCAGGCCACCGGATCGCCGCCTACGACGGGACCAACCGGGAGATGCTCGAAGGTACCCGTGGTCTCGTGGACAATCCCGAGACCGGCCGGCCCGAGGACTTCGCCGC
Source organism: Streptomyces sp. RKAG290 (assembly GCF_023701695.1). Classification (GTDB taxonomy): domain Bacteria; phylum Actinomycetota; class Actinomycetes; order Streptomycetales; family Streptomycetaceae; genus Streptomyces. Next base: position 7,396,650 of record NZ_JAJOZC010000001.1, on the reverse strand, counting down.
GCGTGTCCTCGACATCGTCGCCGCCGACGGCCCCACGCCCCTGCGGATCCCGGTCGGCGATGACGCGTACGGCTATCTGGAACTGGCAGAGCAGGCCTCTCGCCAGGAGTTCGCCGAGGCCAGGGTCCTCGCCCAGGGCCCGCCCACGGCCGCCCAGGACGCCGCCGCTGCGTGACCCCGGCCGGGTGGGCTGGACTCAGGTCGCGGACCCGGGTCGAGAGCTCGGGGCCGACCGGACGGAGGCGGGCGCGGGAGAACAGCGGCTGACGTGCGGTAACGGCCGGGCGTGCTTGGATGGGCCAGTGGCACAGACATTCGATACACCGTTCGTCGGCCGGGCTGACGAACTCGCCCGGCTCACCGGCGTGCTGGAGCGGGCAGTGGCAGGCGACCCGCGCGCCGTCCTTGTGGCCGGGGACGCCGGCGTCGGCAAGACCCGCACGCTGACGGTGGCCGCGGCGCACGCGGCCACCACCGGCATGACCGTCCTGACCGGCCACTGCGTGGACCTCGGGGACGTCGGCCTGCCGTACCTGCCGTTCACGGAGATCCTCGGCGCGGCGGCCGCCGACGAACGGCTCGCCCCCGCCTTCGCCGCGTACCCCGCGGTGGGCCGCCTGATCGGCGCGGCCACGGGGGCCGGCCCCGCGCCCGACGCCGGCAGCCGGCTCCAGCTCTTCGAGGGCATCGCAGGTCTCCTCGCCGACCTGACGGCTCTGGCCCCGCTCCTCCTGGTCATCGAAGACCTGCACTGGGCGGACCACTCCTCCCGCGACCTGCTCCGCTTTCTGCTCAGCCGGGGCGCCCTCCAGCGGCCCACGCCCGGCAGTCCGCCCCACCGGCTCGCGGTCTTCGCCTCCTACCGCGCGGACGACCTGCACCGCCGCCACCCGCTGCGCCCCCTGCTCGCCGAGTTGGTCAGGCTGCCCGCCGTCGACCGGCTGGAACTGCGCCCGCTGGCCGACGCGGACATGGCCAGGCTCGTCTCCTCACAACGCACCGGCGCGGTCTCCGACAGCACGGTCCGCCGCATCGTCGACCGCGCCGAGGGAAACGCCTTCTACGCCGAGGAGCTGCTCGCCGCACTGCCCGACGGTGAGGGCGCCGTCCCGGCCGCCATGCCCAGCGGCCTCGCCGACGTCCTGCTCATCCGGATCGAGCAACTGACCGAGACCGCCCAGCAGGTGCTGCGCACGGCTGCCGTGGCAGGGCGCCGGGTCGGGCACAACCTGCTGCGGGGCGCCGTACAACTGCCGGAGGAAGAACTGGAGTCGGCGTTGCGCGAGGCGGTCGGGCACCAGCTGCTGCTGCCCGGCGAAGACGCGACGTACTCCTTCCGGCACGCCCTCACCCGCGAGGCCGTCTACGCGGATCTGCTGCCCGGTGAGCGGGTCCGGCTGCACGGGCGGTTCGCCGCGCTCCTCGCCGGCGAGGACCGTGCGGCCAAGAGCGCCGCGGAGCGCGCCCACCACTCGCGCGAGAGCCACGACCTTCCCGACGCGCTGGTGGCCTCCCTGGAAGCGGCCGACCACGCCCAGCTCGTGCACGCGCCCGCCGAGGAACTGCGCCACCTGGAGACCGCGCTCGAACTGTGGGCCGTGGTGGACCCGTCCGCCCACCCGGAGCACAGCGACCCGGTCACCCTCACCCTTCGCGCCTCGGCCGCCGCCGCGCACGCCGGCGAGCCCCACCGCGCTGTCCAGCTCACCCGCTCCGCGCTCGCGCGGGCCGGCTCGGACGCGGGCTCCGAACTCGCCGCGCGGGTGCGCTACACCCTCGCCGGCAACCTGATGCGGATCGACCATCTCGAGGCGGCGTTCACCTACAGCAGCGAGGCGCTCGCGCTGATCCCGGCCGAGCCGCCCTCGCGCACCTGGGTGTGGGCCGCCGCGACCCACGTCATGGCGGCCCGGTACGTGGGCCGTGACGAGGACGCCGAACGCGTCGCCCGGCAGGCGCTGGGCGTCGCCGAGCGGCTCCGGCTGAAGGACGCCCAGGCCGACTTGATGATCTCGCTGATCGGCCTGGAGGTGCACGACCGTCGGACCCCGAAGGGGCGGGAGCGGCTCCTCGCGGCCCGTGAACTGGCGCGCAGCGCCGGGAACCTCTCGGTGGAGATGCGGGCGCTGTACAACCTCGCGATCGGTTGCTACGAATACGGTGAGCTGGACCCCTGCCTGACCTGGATCGACATCGGACTCGACCGTGCCCGCCGCGCCGGTCTGCTCTCCTCGCCGTACGCCGTCGAGCTGCGCTATATGCAGTCGCTGCTGCTGTACACGCTGGGCCGGTGGGACGAGTGCGCACGAGCCGCCGCCGCCGACGTCGAGATCCTCACGGCGGCGTCCGGGTTCGCGACGGCACCCGCGTTGTACGTCGCCCTGGCGCGCGGAGAGTACGACGCGGCCGTCGTCGGCGCCCGCGCGCTGCTCGACGGTACCCCGGACTGGATGGCGTCCCTCGTCGCGAGCATCGTGCTGACCGACGCCGCGGCGCTGCGGGGCGACGCCGAGGACTGCGTACGGCAGATGCACGCCTCGGTCGAGAGACTCTCGGAGGCCTCGGTTTCCGACCGGCCCGACGCCGTCGTCCGGCTCGCCTCGCTCGCCCTGTCGGCGGTCGCGGACGCGGCGGACGGCTCCCGCCTGTCCGGCGACGCGACGGGCGCCGGGCGCTGGGCAGGGACCGCTGCCGAGCTGGTGGAGCTTGCCCGGAGCACGGCGGCCCACGGCGACGACGGAACCGAACAGGGACCCGAGGGCCTGGCCTGGGCGGCCCGCGCCGAGGCGGAGGGGATGCGCGCCGCCACCGGCCCGGACGTCGCCGCCTGGGAGCGGGCCGTGACGGCGTTCGGCTACGGCGATCCGTACGAAGAGGCCCGGTGCCGCCGGCGGCTCGCGGAGGCCCTGCTCACCGCCGGCCGCCGCGAGGAGGCCGCCGAGCAGGCACATGCGGCCCGGGACACGGCCGAGCGGCTCGGCGCCGTACCGCTGCGCGAGGCGCTCGACGCCCTGGTCCGGCGGGCCCGCCTCACCGACTCACGGGCCACCGGGGGGCGCGTTGCCGCCCTGACCGCCCGGGAGAGCGAGGTGCTGCGGCTGCTCGGGCGGGGGCGCACCAACCGCCAGATCGGCGAGGAGTTGTTCATCAGCGGCAAGACGGCGAGCGTCCACGTCTCGAACATCCTCGCCAAGCTGGGCGCCGCGAGCCGCACCGAGGCGGTGGGCATCGCCTACCGCGAGGGCCTGATCGAGGCGGAGAGCAGCGCGTCGGACTGAGCAGCCCGCGGGTGACCGTGAGCGCATACTGGGCTTATGGACTCGTCCGTACGCGCCGCATTCGGTCTGCGGGAGCGGCTGGGCAGCGCGATATTCAGCCAGGTCGCCGGGCCCTCGGGGCTGGAGCACCGTGCCCGCATCCACGGAAGACCCGGCCCGCGCTGGTTCGGTCCCGACCGGCCGGTTCGTATCGTGCATGGCGATGCGTCCATGTTCATCGGTGGCCTTCGAGCGCTCCTGCTCCAGTCGTTGCACCCGCTGGCAATGGCTGCCGTGGAAGCCCATTCCGGTTACCGCGGCGACCCCTGGGGACGGCTTCAGCGCACGAGTACCTTCCTCGCCACAACCACGTACGGGACAGCGGACGATGCCCAGCAGGCGGTCGACCGAGTGCGTTCCGTACACAGCCGGGTACGCGGAACGACTTCGTGGGGAGAGTCCTACAGCGCCGCTGATCCGCACCTTCTCGGTTGGGTGCACGTGGCCGAGGTCGAGAGTTTCCTGCTCGCCCACCAGCGGTACGGAGCCGAACCGCTCGACGGGGCCGGGTACGACGGCTACATCGCTGACATGGCGCGAGTGGCGGAGGCACTCGGTGTCACGGATCCCCCGTGCAATCGGAAGGAACTCCTCGCCCGCCTCGGCGCCTACCGGGGTGAACTGCGTGCGACAAAGGCAGCACGCGAGGCAGCACGCTTCATTCTGCTGCACCCGCCCCTCCCCTGGGCTGCCCGTGCCCCTTATGCGGTCCTCGCCGCGAACTCCGTCGCTGCCCTCCCCCGATGGGCCCGTAGGTCGCTGGAGCTCCCCCAGTTGTCCGGCATGGCCCAAGCCTGCGTGACCCCGACCGGGCGAGCTCTGACCTCCGCAATTCGCTGGGCCATGGCTCCTCCACCACCCCCATTGTGATCGCACCGGTCCCCTCGGCCCTGGGCGCCTCGGCGTCGGGACAACTGCTGGGCATGATCAACCGCGCTGCTCTCAGCAGCACGAGCACACGGGGTGAACACGCGCACGCCGGGGGGCCTGAGGGGGGTGAACGTGGCCTGACCCAATCGAAAGACCCTAGGCCCCAGCGGAAGCGATCAGCGCCTGGGCAGGCGGTGCAGAACGACCTCGCCGAGCACCCCGTCCGCGACCGTGCACGTCATGTACGTGCAGTACGGCTGCCGTCTGCGGTCCGTCGGCGACCCCGGGTTCAGCAGGCGCAGCCCGCCCGGCGCCTCGGTGTCCCAGGGGATGTGGCTGTGGCCGAAGATCAAGACGTCCAGGTCCGGGTGGAGTGCGGCGCAGCGCGCCTCCCGCCCCGGGAGGCACCCGTCTCGTGGACGACGCCGAACCGCAGGCCCCCCAGCCGGACGCGGGCCACCTCCGGCAACCGGGCCCGCAGTTCCGGGCCGTCGTTGTTGCCGTACACCCCGACCAGCCGTCGCGCGCGCCCCTCCAGCAGGTCCAGAGTGGCCACATCGACCCAGTCCCCGGCGTGGACCACGACATCCGCCCGGTCCGTCTCGCGCAACAGTTCGTCGGGGAGCCGCCTTGCGCGCAGCGGCACATGGGTGTCCGCGACGAGCAGCAGTCGCACGGGGGCTTCCGTCGTCTCCCCGTTGGTGTCCTCGCCCATCCGCCTGCCTTCTCTCCTCGATTTCACCGGGCACACCGGCCGTAAGTGTCCCTTGCGCGATAGCGGGCCCACCCAGGTGGCGGCCGGCCGTGTCACCTTTCCATAGAGTGTCTCTCTGCCGATTGCGGCAGGCTTCCCGCCCCTGCTTCCCGCCCCTTGGCTCGCCTGTCCGGGTGTCCACGGAGCCGGGACAGACGGCCCTACCGAAGGACGACCCATGAGCAACCTCTTCTCCTTATCCGTCAACCCGGACCATCCTGACCGCCAGTACGCGCTCGGTCAGGAACTACGGGTCTCCATTCTCACCTCGGCGGGGGAGACCGACGGCCGTCATGACGTGGTGGACTCGTTCATGGTCGCCGGTGCGGCCACGCCGCTGCACGCCCACACCCGGTACGAGGAGCGGCTCTGGGTCTCCTCGGGACTGCTGACCGTGTGGGCGGGTGCCGAGAAGGTGGCCTTGCGCTCGGGAGACTTCTACACGATTCCCCTCAACGTTCCTCACGCGATAGCGGCCGGCCCGGAAGGCGCCCGCGCCCTCAATATCTCTTCGCCCGCAGGGTTCGCCGAAGTCGTCGCCCGCACCGCGACTCCACTCCACCTTGCCACCGAGGCGACCGAACTCGACCTGGAGCTCTTCAACGCGGTTGCGGCAGAGATGGGCGACCTGATTCTCGGTCCGCCCGGAGCCACACCCGCCGACCTCGCTCCCGGGCCTCCGGCGTGACTTCGGCGCGCAATCACCAACAGGCGATTCATTCCGTCCCTGCAGGTCAAATGAAGATGAGGCCGTACGACACCAGCAGACGAAGAATCTTCTGGTGTCGTACTCGCCGAAGAAGCGCGGCTTCCTCCAGGGGCACAAAGGACGGCGCCTGACCTGGGCTTTAACCCAGCAGGCACCCTACTTCCAGTCTGGCAGACACCGAGTTCGGTTTGGGAGCTATCACCCAGTACTTCCCACAGGCATCCCAGTCCTGACCACCTCTTCCGGACCAGTCGCGGACCAAAATCGCCGGACACATCCAGGCCAGCCAGGGAGTACACGTCGCGGGGCTGGCACTCGTCCGCGAGCGAGTGCACCCACGTCATGTGCCACACGGCGACGGGCTGCATGCCGTGGACACACATGCCCCACTGCAACTCCGCCCGCAGCAAGGGCCGCAGCCGGCGCAGGTTAACGGTTCCGGTGCGGTGAACCGGTAGTTGCGCGCGGCACCAGGCGCGGAAGGCAACTTCGCCCTGGTAGGTCACCGGGACAGAGCGATCACCGCGCTCGTAGGTGGCGAAGAAGTTCTTCGGCAGCTTCGCCCCGCCAGGCCGGCCGGTCCGGATGTAGCCGCGCTCGTGCGCGCCGCACAACCCCAGCAGCGAGGAAGCCAGTTCGTCACAGACGTCCGCACGGCACTCACCGTAGCCCGGCACCGACGGCTGGTCGGCCAGCCACCGTTCGAACTCCGTCTCGTCCCCGCCGGGGTGCCGCTTCAGGTGGCTCAGCCACCGGTTGCGGTGCCGGTAACACAGCACCATCTGCAGGCTGAACGCTGGCCGTTGCGGGCAGATCCGGCACATCATCGCCTCCGGTATCTCCGTGGCGGGCAGCGGCTCCGCGGTCCGCAGAAACTGAGCCCGGCTCATCCCACACGCCTCCGCCTCCCGCCACTGCCCGGCGTGCACCATCGGCGGCGTCGAGAACCGCGGATGTGAACGAGTGCCGGAAGGCATGGGGTTTCACGACCCCGAGCCCGGCGCGCTTCCCGGCCCGGCTGAGCATCCGCCGGGCCCCGACCGGCGCCCATGGCTGTCCGGAATCGGCGCCGTGCAGCTGGATGAGGAGCAAGCCGTGCCCAGCCCAGCGCGGGTATTCGGCGGTGACGTACTCGAAGTAGGTGTGCACCATCGCAGGGCTGACCCGCTCTGAACAGACCGCCGGTCACGATGCCGTGCTCGACCCGCCAGGGGTGCTTGCTCTTGGCCTCGGCCCGGTCCGGATTACCGGGCCGGTGGCAGACGTGCAGGTGAGGGGTACGGCACTCGCCGCAGGCCGCGTTCTCGCGCAGGTGCAGGTCGACCATGTGAAGTCCGCAGAGCTCACCGATGCGCAGCCCGCCGTCGGCGAGCCAGGTGACCACCAGCCGGTCCCGGGCGGCGTTCACCGTCTCCAGCAGCTTCTCCCGGGCGCCGTCCGGAAGCATCTTCGGATGCCGGCGGGTGCGGCCCCTTCGGCGCCAGCGGGTTGGTGGGCAGCGACGACTTCACATGCCCGAGGAACGAACGGCGCCGGTCCACCCGCGACGGCAACCGCGACTCATCGAGCTTCTTGCCGAGTTCGCCGTTGATACCGAGGGAGGACTGGTACAGGTAGAAGCCCTTCAAACAAGCCGCCGCGATCGACAACGCGGAGCGGCCGTAGGGACGCTTGCCGACCCACCACGGCTCGCCGAGCGGCATGCGGACCTCGGCACCGACTATGCGCATGTAGCCTTCCAGGTCCCGCAGTTGGACCGAGGTGAAGGTCAGGCACTCCCGCTCCAGCCACCTCAGATGGTCCACCAGCAGATACGCGTGCATCCTCTGCGTTCCCGAACCATCATGCAGACGCAGGAACCGGTCCGCCTCCGCATGGACCGTCCCCTCGGCCACACGATCGTCCACGACCGCCGCCCGTCCTTCCGCTCGATCTGCTGGACCCTCAGGTCCCCGACCACCACATGCCAGGCCACTCGTCCTCCGTACCGACTCCAGAGCATGACAGACGTCCCAGACACGGTCGGTAAACAAGCCAGGGACGTGCTGGTCACAGTCCGGGACGGACATCACGGGCAGGACTACCTGCGGTCGGTAAACTCGACGATCACCGGGGACATGTGTGCCTCGATAAGGCCCTGCACGTCCGCCTCGACGTCAGCAAGACGCGGCGTGACCTCCGTCACGCCGCTTTCCGATGGGTGGAACGGCTTCAGGCCCGACACCTTCCCCTCCTCGGCTAGGAGATCGAAAACGTCGGGCGGGTGCAGTCTTGTTTCCGCACTGGGCCATGAAGCCGTGAAGAAAGCGTGTGGATGGAGCTTCTCTCTGCTCACCCGTCGCACCGGGCAGCGCACTGCCCGAAACCCAACACGGGCGTTCCCCTCCCATCCCAGCACGATCCCAGCACGGCAGGGATGAGCAGGGGTGACGACAGGTGACAAGGGGTCAGCTGTCCCAGCACGGAAAAACCAAGGGCCCGACTCCGAAGAGTCGGGCTCTCTCTGACCTGCACGTTTGCAAGATCAGCGACGTGGTGATGTTTCATCGGCTACACGTTGAACCTGAATCCGTGGCGCAGAGCTCCCACCTGCGGAAACGCGGGTTCTGCAGGGGTTATCCCAGCGCCATCCAAGCACGGGAGACTCAATCCCAGCATCGTGCATCCCAAAGGTCAGAAGCCGACAGCCACGGACAGCCACTGCGGGCTGGCATGTGAGATGAAGGAGGACTGGCCCGCCACGTCGTCGTACGGGAAGCCGTAGGCGAGGTTGTTGATGCCGTTGTCGTGCCAGAACTTGGCGTAGTAATTGGCGGGGGCGGACTGGTAGAAGCGGCTCGGGTCCGACTGGCCCGAGGACGGCAGCGTGGCGACGTGCCGGTTGAGCGCCGCGCACATGTTGGGGTTGCCGGCCATGCTCCCGGCGCAGCCGAAGATGTACTGGGTGGTCTCGTTGACTCCGACCGACTGGGCGTACGAGGTGAAGTAGTTCGCGTTCACGCCGCCCGGCCGGAAGCTCGCGTCACTGCCCGGAGCGATGATCCGGTAAGGGGCCTGACTCTGCGCCAGAATCTTGAACTCCTGCGGGACGGCGTTGATGAAGTCCTGGAAGACCTGGGTGCGGGACTTGCTGAAGAAAGCCTGGGTCTCCCCGACCTGGACGTCGTAACCGTCCGTGGAGTGCAGACGCATCGCGAGAGGCAGACCGTAGGCGTCCACGCGGGTGGTGTTGCCGTTGAACACACCTCCGCCGACGGTGAATTCGATGAAGTCGTAGTACTGGCTGGTCGGTGAACCGACGTAGAAGTACATCCGGCCAGCCGAGTTGGCGGGCATGTCCAGGTAGGGCTGCTCCGCGATGGAGTGCGTCTGACCGTTGAAGCTCCAGTACACCTGGCTGTCCGGGTAGGCACCGTTGGTCCGGTTGAGGATCGCGACCTCCACGGCGTTCTTGGCTGGCGGGATCTTGCTGGTGTCACCCCAGAAGTCGCCAGTGGGCGGCGGGGTGGTGCCACCGGTGCCGTAGACCTGGAATTCCCAGAGCGAGAAGCCGTACGGGGTGGCCCGGGCGGTGCCGTACAGCCGGACGTACCGGCCGGAGCCGGTTACGTTGAGCGTCTGGACTCCGCCGGGGCCGGCAGCGGTGGAGTAGACCGAGGTCCAGCTGGTGCCATCGGCGGAGGTCTCGATCCGGAACGCGGTCCCGTACGCGGCCTCCCAGTTCAGCACCACGCGGCTGATCTGAGCCGTGGCGCCGAGGTCGACCTGAAGCCACTGCGGATCACTGAACGCGCTGGACCATCTGGTGGTCGTGGAGCCGTCCACGGCCGCCGAGGCGGGAGTTCCCGCCGCCTCGACCGAGGAGGCGGTGGCCGGTTTGCCCTGCGACAGCAGTGCGTCGGCAGCATGGGCGGAGGGCTGATCGACCGCGAGAACGAGGGCCGCCAGCAAGGCGACCAGGAGCGCGAGAACGGGGATGGGTCTGTGCCGGTACCGCATGGGCCGTAGGTGAACCGGCGCGAGGAGCTTGCTCGGCATGATGTCTCCTGAACAGGGTGGGGAACCTGCGGACGTTGACGTGCCTGGCATGCCTCGCTCAGCGCCGATTTCCTCCAGAGAGCGCTCTCACGAGGGTGCTTGGTATATACCTCCGCTGTTCCGGGCATGTCAATAAAGAAAGCTATTCGCGCAGGAACCGCCGCGGGCCGGGACACCGGCGCAGCCGAGAACACCACCCACTGCCACGGCTCCCCCGCACCGATCGCCCTCGCCTCACCGGCCATCGCGCAGGCTGCGAGCGTCCCGGCGGCCGTCCATCTCGACCACGCGGAATCGGTCGGTCTCGCGCGCACGGCGGTGGAACTCGGTTCCGCCTCGGTCATGTTCAACGCAGCCGGGCTCCCCTATGCAAAAAGATGTCGCCGCCACCCGGAAGATCACGGCGCATTGCCGCAGCCGGAGGTGATGAGTCGAGGCCGGAGACGTCGGGGGCAAGAACGGTGCCCACACCCCGGGAGCCCGCGCCGATCCGAATGAGGCGCGTGATTCTGTCGCCGCCCTCCCTCGCGTCCTGCGTGGCTCCTCCGGAGTCGGCGATGTGGACCTCATCCGGTGCGCCAGAGGCCAGGTTCAACAATTCGTGAACCAACCACTCGCTGGTCGAACAGGGGCGCGACTTGGCGCAGTCGGCACATTTGGCGCAGTTAGCACATTTGGCGTTCAAGAGTTGAAGCATGCGCATCGTCTTGACGGCTCGTTGTTGCCACTCAACACTGCCTTAACAGATCCAATGCCTCGCTGATCCGCAGATTGAGAGCGTTTTCAATAGGCCGATTCAAAGGCCTGTAGAGCTGGGAAGACGATCGAAATCGCAGTTTCGAGACCGTCTTCACCCTTCCGCGCTGACCCGGTGTTCACTTCACGAAACCAGGCGAAAGGACTGCCGCCCATGCGCACGACCATCCTTCCCGGCCGCATGAGACCCCCGCCACGTCCGAACCAACGCATCATCGCCTTATTGACTGCACTCGTACTCGCGCTCGTCGGACTGCTCGGCCTCAACCAGACCGCCGCTCCCGCCTCGGCAGCCGCGCCCGACTACACCCAGAGCGTCACGCAACTGAGCGCGACGCAGGCGCAGATATCGTTCACACCGACCACAGCCGCGATCTACGTCGATGTGCACTACCTCGTCAACAGCGCCAACCAACAGAACGTCCGCATGACCAACAACGCAGGCACTTGGACACAGACCGTCGGCTCGCTCACCAACGGCACGGTCCTGGAGTACTGGTTCACCTACGAGAAGAACGGGCCGCAGTACGACACACCCCACTACTCGTACACCCAGGGCAGTAGCAACACCGGCACTGTCGCCACACCGGCCTTCACTCCGGCGGCGGGCACCTACACATCGGCCCAGAGCGTGACGCTCGCCGACACGACCGCGGGCGCGACCATCCGCTACACCCGTGACGGCTCCACCCCCTCCGACACATCCACCCTTTACAGCGCACCGATCAGCGTCACGGCCACCACCACCGTCAAGGCCATCGCCATCAAATCCGGCCTCACCAACTCCGCCGTCACCAGCGCGACCTACACGATCGGCACATCGGCCGGCTGCCCCACCCAGTCGGACATACCGAACTTCGGCCCGAACGTTCACATCTACGACCCGACCATGTCCAGTGCCACCATCCAGGCCCAACTCGACGCACAGTTCGCCCAGATGAAGGACACAGCCACCGCGCAGTTCAGCGAGAACCGGGTGGCACAGCTCTTCAAGCCGGGTACGTACGCCGTCGACGACAACGTCGGCTTCTACACCTCGGTGGCCGGTCTCGGGCAGAACCCGGACGACGTGACGATCAACGGACACGTCACCGTGGACGCCTTCAACGCCTCCGACGCGGGCAACGCGACGCAGAACTTCTGGCGCTCGGCCGAGAACCTGGCCATCAACCCGGTCGGTGGGAACCGTTGGGCCGTGGCCCAGGCCGCCCCGTTCCGCCGGATCGACGTTCACGGCGATCTGCAGCTCTACCCGGCCAGCTACGGCTGGGCCAGTGGCGGCTACGTCGCCGACACCAAGGTCAGCGGCCAGGCGGCGTCCATCTCGCAGCAGCAGTGGTACACCCGGGACAGCGACCTGGGCAGCTGGGCCGGAGGCGTGTGGAACATGGTCTTCTCCGGCACCACAGGTGCTCCCGCGAACACCTTCCCCAACCCGCCCGAGACCACCCTGGCCACCACCCCCGTCTCCCGTGACGTGCCGTACCTGTACATCGACGGCGCCGGAAAATACCGTGTGTTCCTTCCGTCGCTGCGGACCAACGCCTCCGGCGCGAGCTGGGTGAACGGCAGCACTCCCGGCACTTCGCAGCCGATGAGCCAGTTCTACGTGGTCAAGGCCGGCGACACCGCCGCGACCATCAACAACGCGCTCTCCCAGGGCTGCAACCTGTTCGTCACCCCGGGCGTCTACCACCTGAACCAGACGCTGAACATCACCCGGGCCGACACCGTCGTCCTCGGCATCGGCTACCCGACCTTCGTCCCGGACAACGGCGTCAACGCGATCCAGGTCGCCGACGTGGACGGAGTCCGTCTCAAGGGCCTGCTGATCGACGCCGGCACCACCAACTCGGCGGCGCTGCTGACCGTCGGCCCGGCCGGATCGTCCGCCACCCACGGGGGCAACCCGACGACCATCCAGGACCTGTTCTTCCGGATCGGCGGCCAGATCGCCGGCAAGGCGACGACCAGCCTGATCGTCAACAGCAACAACACGATCATCGACCATATCTGGGCCTGGCGAGCCGACCACGGCAACGCGGGCACCGTCGGCTGGACGACGAACACGGCGGACACCGGCGTGATCGTCAACGGCAGCAGCGTCCTGGCGACCGGTCTCTTCGTCGAGCACTACCAGAAGCACGAGGTCGTCTGGAACGGTCAGAACGGCAAGACGATCTTCTTCCAGAACGAGATGCCGTACGACGTGCCCAACCAGGGCGCGTGGATGAGCGCGGCAGGGGTCAACGGGTACGCCGCCTACAAGGTGGGCGCGGGCGTCACCACGCACGAGGCGTGGGGGCTCGGCAGCTACTGCTACTTCAACGTCAATCCGGCGGTGAACAGCTACCACGCCTTCGAGGTGCCCAATACCCCGGGCGTGAAGTTCCACGACGCTCTGACCGTCTCACTCGGCGGTGTGGGCACCATCACCCACGTCATCAACGACACGGGGGCGGCCACCGCCTCGAACACCACTCCCAGCAATGTGGTCGCCTACCCATGAGGCAATGACCTGACGTCGTGAAGGCCGGTCCGGGGCTCCTCGCGGTTGCGAGGGGCCCCGAGGTCAACAATCCCACCCATTTTCCCGTTACGGCCACGTACTCATACTCTCGGGTGGAAGAGGACGTAGCGCACTGCGTTATCTGGTCGGACCCGTCCCGGCCGGCTCCCTCAGAACCGTCGGGACAGGTCCCGTTCTCAGATCCGCGCGCTCACGCGGAGGCGCTCAGTTGATCGTCCACTGCTGAAGCGCGGAACCGGCGTTCGCTTGCTGCGTCACCAGCGCCCCAGCGGACGTCGAGGCGGTCGTGAGCACCAGCCCGCTGCGCTCGTTCGTGATCGAGTAGGCACCGCTCGCCAACTGGGTCACGTTCCACAACTGGTTGCTGCTGCCGACGCAGGTCCACTGATCGATCGCGGCGCCCGCGTTCGATCCGCCGCCCTCGACGTCGACACAGAGTCCGGACAGGACGTTGACGATCTCGTAGGAGCCGTCGGGCTGCTGCGCGAACGTCCACTTCTCGTTCGAGCTGCTCGAAGGCGTCCAGGTGTTGAGCTGGACCCCGGGCGACGTGCTGCCGCCAGGGTTGTTGAGCGCCATGCCACTCGCGGTCAGAGTGTGGGTGGTGCCATTGAGGTTGGGGGCGACGGCCCAGCTGAAGGTGGTCGAGCCGCTCGCCCTGCCCGAGGTGGCTGTGATTGCGACGTTCAAGGATCCAGCGGTGGTCGGTGTGCCGGTGATCAGCCCGGTGGCGCTGATCACCAGTCCGGCCGGGAGACCGGTCGCTGAGTAGCTGAGCTTCCGACCCCTCGAGTCGGTCGCGTTGACCTGGACCGATACGGCGGTTCCGACCGTGGCGGTCTGCGCGCCGGGGGTGTAGACGCTGACCGTCTCCGGGCCCGGGACCGGGCCGGCCTCGGTCAGCGTCAGGGTTTGCGCGGCGGCGGAACCCGTGCCGCCGGCAGTGGCGCCGGTGTGGTTGGTCCAACTGCGGGTCGGGGTGGTCTCGGCATGCTGACCGGGCTGCGAGGACATGCCCAGCACCAGTTGGCTGTAGCGGTTGACCAGCCGGTAGCTGCCGGTCCGCGCGCCGGTGCGAGCATTGGTGTCGGCGATGACGAACCACTCCTGGCCGACGGTAGGACCGCTCTTGCCGATCGTCGTGGTGGTGGGCTTGGTGCCCCAGGCCCGGGTGGAGGTTGAGCTGGTGCCGACGCCCAGAGCCTGGCGGGTAGCGGCGTTGATGATCTGGTACGAGCCGTCACCGTTGCTGACGAACGACCAGTCCTGCAACTCGGACCGGTGTCCGGCGGTCTGAGAGGTGGTGGTCGAACTGCCCGAGACCTGGGCGAGTACCCGTCCGGTGCCGCTGCTGATGCGGTAGGTCTTCGCCGGGTCGACCGGGGAGCCGGCGGGCCGGGAGGAGCTGATGGTGACGTTGGAGTACTCGCCGTCGGAGGTCGAGCAGGCGATGGAGCAGTATGAGCGGAAGGACTTGCCGACGATGGTGGAGCTGGTCTTGTTGGCGCTGTCGATGAACCAGCGGTACCAGGAGTCGGACGTCTGGCTGCCCGAGGTGCCGATCAGGCTCCACTTCTGGGTGGCCAGGTTCGAGGTGGCGTAGAACTGCTGCGACTGCGGTGTGCTGGCGTTCACCACCTCGGGCTCGCCGATGTACAGGCCGAGGTAGGCGTCATAGGTGATGTTCATGATGAACAGTGGCGATTTGGAAGGCAGTTCGCCGGCCGCCACCTGCTGGTCAACGGTCCCGGTGTTCTTCGGGTTGTAGTCGTGCGCCACCGGGGTGTAGCCGGTCGGGTCGGCCGCGGTGACCGGCTCCATGTTGCTTTCCTTGCCGCCCACGCCGGGCTGCGACCAGGAGCCGTCGTACCACTTGTCCCAGGTGCCGGTCGCCATCTTGCCGGAGATGGGTGCGCGGGCGACATGGGCCAGGCCGTCGGTGCTGCCGCCGACGCCGCCCTTGGGCACGATCCGCGAACCGTAGTAGAGGTAGAAGTAGCCCGAGGCGGTGTCGGCATACAGCCGCGGGTCGCCGTCACCGTAGTCGTAGGTCTGGTTCGGGAAGGCCGTGGTGTCGTCGCGGGTGGTGCTGTAGGGCGAGGTGATCGCGTGGCCCTCGATGGTCCACACCTTGCCCTGGTCGGTGGAGACGGCGTAGTCGATGGAGTCGTAGTGCAGGCCGTCGGCGAAGGGCTTCGGAGTGAACTCGTTGTGGATCAGGCCGTACCAGTCGCCGGTGTCCGGGTCCACCCACATGCCGGTCAGGTCGCAGTAGTTGGCCTGGGAGTAGCCGGAGCCCGCCGCCGTGGTGGCCTCCAGGCCGGTGGGGCTGTTGTTGCAGCGCCAGGTCGTGTCGTTGTTGGTGTCTTCGGCGTTGGCGGGGTTGACCGCGCTGTTGAGTGTGTTGTCCGGGGTGGCGGTGTCGGAGTCGGTCCCGGTGTAGAAGGTCCACTGCCGGGGGTCGGTCGCGCCGTACAGCGAGTGGGCGGACTGGAGGTAGAACGTGCCGTCCTTGTCGATGTAGCCGCTGGCCGGGGTGTCGTCGGGGTAGGCGTAGGTGCCGGTCGAGCCGATGGACACGGTGTAGCCGGCGCCTGAGGGGGCCGCTGACGCTGTGGTCGGCGCGACCGCGCCGACCAGAAGAAGTGGGACGGTCGCGGTTATGGCCGCGAGGGCCTTTCGGAAGTGTGACACGGGGGTCCCTTCTGTCGGGCGTGCTGTTCCGCCGGTGCGGGCAGCGGCCGGTCCGTGACGACCGGCAGGGCCGGTGGGGTTTGTCGCTACTGGGCAATCAGCTTTGATCCTGAGGTCGGCCCCGCACGCCACCGGCTCCGCTCTTGCGGTGACCGTGTCGGTGACGCGCCTGGTGTGGCGCTCTTGCGTGGGGACGTGCGTGTCAGCCTTCCGACATCCGGAAATCGTAGGCTCGCGGGACCGGCTGCTCGGGGTGGACGGCGAGCCACAGGGCGTCGAGGGATACCTCTCCCTCGCGCATGTTGTCCACGTGGATCCCCTCCGCCAGCAGCTCTCTCACCCGGTTGTCGGCGCCGGTCGCGTGTGCTGCTCTCGCCTCGGCCAGTCTGATTCGCCCGTGCTCGCGGTCAGCCGCGGGAAGGGCGCTGATGGTCCGCAGGGCCTCGGCGGGTCGGTGGGCGCGCAGCAGCGCGTCCAGCACCTCGATCGTCAGTTCCCGAAGGTCGGGCGGAGCAGGTGCGCCTGGATCAGCAGGTCGGCGGCGTCGCCCGGCGCGTCGGTGAGGAAGGCCAGAGCACGCAGGGCCCAGGGCGTGGCCAGCTGTTCGAGCGAGCATTTCCACGCGTCGCGGGCGGCTTCCTTCTCCCCGTCGGCCAGCCGGACCAGGCCGAGGTGATAGAACGCGTGCCAGTCACGGGCACCGGCCTCCAGCAGGTCGCGCCAGCGCCCACCGGTGACCGGGACGGCCGGAGGATCGGAAGCCGGCAGGGTGCCGGTGGCGAGCAGGTCCCGCCAGGGCTGCTGCTCGGCGTCGGGAGTACCGAAGGGCAGCAGCGGTGAGTCGGGCAGCGAACCGGCCTCGATCTCCAGCGCAGCCCAGCCGGAGCCGGTGGCGAGTGCCTCCTCGGGGGCGCCGAACTCGGCAGCCAGGGCCTGGGCCCGGGCCAGCGCCGAGGCGGGCAGCAACCGGTCCAGCGCATCGGCCGCGCCGTCCCTGGCCTGTTCCCAACTTCCGTGCACCGCCTTCGGATCAACCGTCAGCAGGCCATAGCCCTCGGTCCAGGTCCAGCTGGCGCGGCCTGGCATCGGCAAGTGTTCGAGCTGGGTCCGGGCCAGCCCGGCCTGGATCTCCAGATAGGCGTGACCAGGGCCTGAGAGCCACTCCTGCCAGTGCCGGCCGCCGGTCGAGTTGCCCCAGCAGAACAGCTTCCTGCCGCGCAGCCGGTCGGTGGAGGTCTGGACGAGTCCGGTGCCGCTGCCGTCCAGGGCGGCGATCCAGCGGCGTTCGCCCTCCGGCAGGTCCAGGAAGTAATCCGCCGCGTGCGCGACCCGGCCCGGGTAGCTCCGGTCCGCCCCGTCGATCTGTGGGAACCCGACGCGCGTGAGGTCACTGATGTAGTCGCAGTGGAAGGCGTGGTCGGCCGGGGCGATCACACGCACGTCCGCGTCCTGAGGCACGGCGATGTTCGACCACCAGTAGACCGGGGTCTCCTGATCCGCCGGGTTGTCCACGGTGACGGTGACGTACAGCATCGGGGAGCCGGACGGCAGCCAAGCGTCCAGGCGCAGTGTGAGTCGGCGCAGTCGCTCGAAGGCGTACATCCGCAGCACCGGCGTGCCGTCCGGCGCGGTCACCCGCGCCGCGTGCAGTGGCTCGCAGGTCAGCGGCCAGTGCCCGGTGGTGCCCAGGTTCCATTCCACCCCTCCCGCCAGCCAGGCGTCGCGCAGGGCGAGGTTGGCCGGCTGGAGGATCGGGTTGCGGTGCAGCAGTTCGCGGCCGGTGGGCCGGTGGACCAGTGACCACAGCCGTCCGCCGAGCGAGGGCAGGAAGGTCGCGGTGAGGGTCTCGTTCTCCAGGACGACGGCGGGCAGGTCGCGCTCGGAGCGCACCCGGTCGTACTCGCCTTGCGTGGTGTAGGGAAGCAGTGTGTACGGGGTGCCGGAGGCCAGGTTGCGCCGCATCTCCTCGTCGAAGCCGACGCCCTGGACGGCCTGCGGGGACAGTCCGCGCAGGATCGGCAGCGTGCCGCCGACCGGGTCCGGGGTGCCTTCGATCCGAAGGTTCTCGTTGCGCAGCGTCGAGCTCATTTGCCGATCCCTACGGTCATGCCCTGGATGATGCGCGTCCCCAGCCAGGAAAACAGGGCGAGCATCGGGGCGAGGATGATGCAAACGCCGGCGAACATGGTGCCGTAGTCCAGGCCGTTGAACTGCTGGGTGGCGGCGAACTCCTGGAGCGCCACCGAGAGCGTGATCTTGTCCTGACTGTTGGTCAGGACAAGGGCGAACAGCGTCTCGTTCCAGGAGCTGATGAACTGGAGCAGGAACGCCGTGATCAGTCCGCCCCGGGCGACCGGGAGCACCACCGAGACGAAGGAGCGCAGGGGGCCCGCGCCGTCGATGACGGCGGCTTCTTCGAGGATTGCGGGGATGCCGGCGAAGAAGCCGGTCAGAAGGAACACCGTAAAGGGCATAGCCAGACCGACGTAGACCATGGCCAGGCCGAAGTCGCTGTTGGTCAGGTTGACGTGGGCCAGACCGACGAAGAGCGGCACCACCAGCACCTGGCCGGGAACGCCGAGGCCCATGGCGAAGGTCATGGTCAGTGCGGAGGAGGTCTTCGAGCGGCGGCGGGCCAGTGCGTAGGCGCACGGGGCGGCGAGGGCGACTGCGACGGCCGAGGAGCAGAGTGCGACGACCGCGCTGTTGATCGCGGCCTGCCCGAACCCCCCTGCTCCAGGGCGATGCTGTACTGCCCGAAGTGGGGGTGGATGGGCAGTCCGAACGGGTGATTCAGCACGTCCGGGCCGGGACGCAGGGAGGTCAGGAAGATCCAGAGGACCAGGAGCAGGTCGGCGGCCACGACGACCCAGACCAGGGCTGTGCCAATCCGCATCGCCGGACCCGGCGATCGTTGTCTGCTTTGCACGTGTCGTGCCTTTCTCGGTGCTTGTGCTCGATCGGGGTCAGTACTCGATCGGGTCGCGGCGCATCAGCCGTCGTAGGACGAGGGTGACTACGGTGACCATCAGCAGGCTGACGATCGCGGCGGCGGTGGCGGACCCCAGCCTGGGAATGGTTGCCTGGGGGAATGCCTCGGCGTACACGTACAGGGCGGTGTTCCAGCTCTGGGCGGGCGGGTACCCGCCGCCGCTGCTGCCACCGAACAGCAGGATGAGTTCGAAGATCTTCACAGAGCTGACCGTCCACAGCACCGCGCATACCGAGATGACGTCCCAGGCGCAGGGCAGCGTGATGTGGCGGAAGCGCTGGAAGGCGTTGGCGCCGTCGAGTTCGGCGGCCTCGTACAGGTAGGGCGGGATCTGGTCGACCGCGGCCATGATGATCGAGGTGTAGTAGCCGGTGGCGGTCCACACCAGGGTGCCGATGATCATCGGTATGAGGTTGTCGGATGAGAGCCACTGCGGCGGGGTGGCCACTCCGAAGAAACGCAGTGCCTGGTTGACCGGACCGGAGGGGGAGAACAGGAATCCGGCGGCGATGCCGAAGACCATGCCGTTGATCAGGGAGGGGAAGAAGAGCACGGAGCGGGCGAAGAGCTTGGCCCGCATCTCGCGCAGCACCAGGGTCAGTGCGAAGCTGATCACGAAGGTGATCGAGCCCCCGATGAACATCAGCTTGAGGGTGTTCATCAGCGACGTGCGGAAGACCGGGTCCTCGAACAACTGCTGGTAGTTGCGCAGGCCGCGCCACTGCATCGGGCTCATCCCGTCCCACTTGTACAAGCTGGTCCAGAACGCGAAGCCGACCGGGGCGAGGAACAGGACGGCGTAGACGATCAGCGCGGGCAGGGTGAACGGCCAGAACATCCGACGACGCTGGCGCTCGTAGGCCCCCGGGCGGGACCTGCCGGTACGGGGGCCCGCTCCCCGGACGCCAGGAGTCCGGGAAGGGGAGTCGATCATGGTCGCCACGGCTCAGCCCTGCGACTTCCAGTAGGAGATCTGCGCAGCCTTGCACTTCGCCACGAACTGCGCCGGGGTCAGCTGTCCATGCCACATGTTCAGGTAGTTCTGGTCCAGGACCTTCGGCGACCAGTTCCCGGCGAGGCTGTCGAAGGGCTGCCGCACGGCCGGGGAGGTCAGCTGCTGCTGCGAGGTCGCCAACTGCGGCGGGGCCGGGATGTCGGCACGCGGAGTGATATTGAGCGCGGTCGTCGCTATGCCCGACATCTCCCGCTTCTGCATGAAGAAGGCGATGAACCTCTCCGCCGCGGAGGCGTTCTTGGCTCGCTTCGGGATCGAGAAGCCGAACAGCGTGGCGTCGGGCACCTGCGCGCCCGGCGGCAGCATCGAGGCCATCTTCCAGCTCGCCGGGACCTGCTTGGCCACCTCGGAGGTCACATAGTCGCCGTCCATGTAGAACGCGGCCTTGCCGTTGACCCAGTTGGTCTCCTGCGCCGGGTACTTGGTCGCGGTGTAGCCCGGGATCACGTAGCCGTCGGTGACCAGCTGGTCGACCTCCTGGGCCGCCTTGAGCACAGCCGGGTTGTCCCACGACGCACCGGTCTTGTCCGAGGCCAGGGTGTTGAAGTTGACTCCCTGGGCGTTCAGCAGATAGTCGAAGTAGAGCTCATTGGTCCAGGAGTCCGCGCCCTCGGAGGCGATACACGCCATCCCCTTGGCCTTGAGCTTGGCGCACACGCTGAGCAGACCTGTCCAGGTGGTCGGCACGGTCGGCATGGCGGCCTTGATGACCGGGTTGGCCGCGTTGTAGAACATGCCGGTGGAGGCGACCTCGTAGGGGATCAGATAAGTGTCCGAGCCGGCCGGGTCCTTCGGCTCCATGGCGAAGTACTTCGCCGGGATGACACTGCCGACCGTCGTGTTCTCACCGGGGACCTGCATCTTCAGCACCGGGGACAGATCCAGGGCCTGGCCCGCCGAGGCCTCCGTGCCGTAAATCGTGGAGTCGGCCCCGTCCCACAGATCCGGGGCCTGATTGGCCGCGATCGAGGGGCCGATCTTCGTCGAAATGCCCCGGCCCACCCAGTCGACGTTCACCTTGATCCCGGTCTGCGCGGTGAACCGCGCAATCGCAGCCTTGAGCACCTTGGCCTGCGGCTCGCTGGACTGCCACATCGACCAGTAGGTGAAACTGCCCGCACTCTTCGCCCCAGCGCTGTCGCCTGAGCTCCCGGCACAGGCGCTCATTCCCAGCACGAGTGCCGCTGCCGTCGCCACCTCGACGACCCGGGTGACTCTCTTCCTCCTGGTGCGCATGGGTGTTTCCTTCCAAGGGGGCGTCAACACGCCGAAGTGGACGGCGGACCCTCGGGCTCGGGGGCGCTCGTCGGGTCGGAACAGTACGGCGCATTTGACCGCTAAAACAAGAGGATCCCTCGAAGTTCAGTTCTGACTGACGGTCATATATCGGGTCGACGATCACGTCGGACGGCGACGGGCCGCTCTCCGGCCTACCGGGGCGCGCCCGGTCGTGGCCGGTCACCTCCAGCTCGGAGGTGTCGTGCGACGACATGGTTGCCAGAGCCGCCCGATTTCGTTCACTCATGACTGAGTCTCAGGTACCCGAACCTGTCGCCGCTTCCATGCGACTGGGCGATCCAGCCGACATGGAGCCGCCTTGACGGAGCCCGAGCGCGGAGCTAGTCTCCAGCTCAATCTATTTGATCGGTAAAAGACGAGGAAGCCGATGGCGACGATGCGGGAGGTGGCGGAGCTCGCCGGAGTCACCAAGCAGACCGTCTCAAACGTGGTCACCGGTCGCGTACCGGTACGGCCGGAGACGGCGGCGCGGGTGCGCTCGGCCATCGAGGAACTCGGTTACACCCCGAACCTGGTGGCCCGTTCCCTGGCGACCGGCACCACGAAGACGGTCGGCCTGTTCGTCCCGACCGTGGTCAAGCCCTTCTACTCGGAGATCGTAGAGGAGGTCGAGGACGTCCTGGAGCAGCACGGTTATCACCTGCTGCTGTGTACCACCCGGCTCGACGGCGAGCGCGCCCGGCGACATCTGGCGGGTCTGTCCAGCCGCTCCGTCGACGCGCTGCTTATCGCCGGCGACAGCGACCTGATCGACCACCTGCCACTGCTGGCGGACGCCCGTTTCCCGGTGGCGCTGTGCGCCTGGGAGAGCGAGGCGCCGGGCGACTTTCCGGTGGTCACCATCGACTACGAGCAGGCCGGCTACCTGGCCGGACGTCATCTGCGCGAGCTCGGACACGAGCGGGTGGCCGTCCTGGCCAGTCTGCCCGCCCACGCATCCCGGGTGGAGGGTTTTCGGCGCGCCTTCGCCCGCGACGGACTGACCGTTCCGGACACTTCGGTGTTCGTCCTGTCGGAGCCGACGCTCGCCGGTAGCGCCGCCGCCGCGCGCGCGGCACTCGCCGCTGATCCCGCGCTGACCGCGATCTTCGCAACCCACCTCAGCCACGGCGTACTGGAGGCCGCGACGCAGGCCGGACTCTCGGTCCCAGGCGACTTGTCGGTGATCGGGCACGACGACATGCAGGGGAGTTGGCGTGCGCGCAAGGCGCTCACCGAAGTCGTCTTCCCCAAGCAGGAGATGGCCCGGCAGGCGACCGAACTGCTGCTGCGCTCAATCACCGAGCGAGCGGCGCCCACCAACTCGCTCCAGATGCTGAGGCCCACGCTGATCGTGCGGGAAAGCACCGGCCCGGCCACCGGTACGCCGGCCGCCGATGCCGGACTCGCGACCGATGCCTGACTCGCGACAACGACGCGCGTACCTGCCCTCCTGAAAGACACCTCCGCTGGAGGATGTGCAGAGCGCTCGACTCGCCAATCCCTGACTCAGCAGTGGGGCCCTGCCACCGCCGCGCACCTTCACCCCGCCATTCGGGGCTGGGACAGCTCGCCCGCTCAAGGCCGTCCACCACGGCCCCGTCGGCGTGCCCGGGTGCCGAGAACCGGTGGCGCTCGCGCCCGCCTGGCGGGACAGCCCCCGACCGGATGCCACCCGGCCGCCCGGGCCTGGGCACGGGTTGGCTTGATCTGCGGCGGCCCGGCGATCACTTGCGCCACTTCGGCGCACGGTCCGCACCCGAGCCAGCTCCTTGCCATGGCCCGGATCACAGGCTCCACGGGAGCAAGATCCGAGACCTGCCAGTCCGACACCGATCCGCAAGACCCGTTTTCCGTCGAACAACGAGCGAAAGCGAAGTTCTCCATGAAGCGAGCGCAGACCGATCCGACCGGGCATGAGGTTCCGCGCACTCCGGCAACCGAGGACGACCTGTACCTCACCGCCCCCATCAACTTGTGGCACGACGCGATTCCGCTCGGCAACGGTCTGATGGGCGGCCTGTTGTGGGGTGGACACAACTCCCTGCGTCTCTCCCTGGACCGCGGTGACCTCTGGGACGAACGCACCACGGGCGAGAGCGCATGGTGGCAGAAGCACCCGTGGCGGAGCCTGGAGGACGACGGGGATCCGTGGAGCCAGTACTACGAGGGCGCCACGCCGACCAAACTTCCCGCCGGTTTCCTGGAGTTGACACTCGACCAGGGCGAAACGATCCGGTCCTTCGAACTGAGCCTGGCTGCGGCCGAGGGCACGGCAACGCTCAGCGACGGCACGGCAGCGCGTGCCTTCTTCAGCGCGAACGAACCCGTGGCCATGCTTCGAATTCCCGGTAATCCGCCGCAGGCAGTGCGGCTTCGCCCGGCCGGCACAACCGAGGAATGCGGCGAAACCGGTCCGCAAAGCGGAGGTGCGGTGGCCGCTCTCGGCCACCCGCCTGCCGACCTCGGGCAGACGGATGACATGCAGTGGTACGTGCAGGAGGCGGCGGACGGATTCCGCTACTGCGCGTGCGTCGCCACCCAGCGGGCAGCCGGAGAGACCTGGCTGGCAGTGGCCATCACTACCACCCATGACTGCGCGCCGGGTGAAGACCTCCTGGCGTTGGCCAAGTCGCGCTGCCGCGATGCCCTGAGGCGGGGCTACGCCGAGATATTTGCCGACCATGTTGCCTGGTGGCGTGAGTTCTGGGACCGATCGTCCATCGAGGTCCCTGAGCCGCACATCCGGCGTGCCCACCGATTCGCCCGCTACCTCTATGGAGCGGGCTCACGCCAGGGCGCACCGCCGATGCCTCTGCAAGGCGTCTGGACCGCCGACAACGGCGGCCTCCCGCCGTGGAAGGGCGACTACCACAACGACCTCAACACGCAGTTGACGTACATGGCCTACCAGGAGGCCGGGAACTTCGAGTCGGGGCTCAGCTACCTCGAATTCCTCTGGAAGCTGGCGCCCACGTTCCGCCGGTTCGCCAGGGACTTCTACGGTACCGACGGTCTGGCGACCCCCGGCGTGATGTCGCTCTCCGGACAACCTCTGGGCGGATGGGGCCAGTACTCGATGTCCCCGACGATGAGTGCATGGAACGCCCACCTGTTCTATCTGCACTGGCGCTATACCGGCGACGACAGCTTCCTGACGGACCGCGCCTATCCGTGGTGCAGCGAAGTAGGCCGATGTCTGCGAGAGTTGCTCAAGCCTGATGCCGAGGGTGTCCTCGTCCTCCCCAGATCCTCCTCGCCGGAGATCTTCGACAACGGCCCGCTCGCCTGGCTCAGGCCCAACAGCAACTACGACCTCATGTGCCTGAGGACGCTGTTCCTGTCGCTGAGCGAAATGGCCGAAGCGCAGAACCTGACATCCGACGCGAGCAGTTGGGTGCGGGCAGCCGCGGAGCTGGGTGATTTCCATGCCGCCGCCGACGGCGAACTTCTCCTGGACGCCTGCACGCTGCTTCGCGAGAGCCACCGCCACCTCTCGCACCTGATCGGCATCTATCCCTTCAATCTGATCACCATCGACGGCGACGCACAGGACCAAGAACGCATCCGCGCCTCGCTCGCCGCATGGGACGAGCTGGGAACCGGCGAATGGTGCGGCTACACCTGGGGCTGGATGAGCTGCCTGCGCGCGCGCACCGGGGACGCCGAGCAGGCCGTGCGCCATCTCGATGTGTTCACCCGCGCGTTCGTCTCACGCAATGGCTTCCATCTCAATGGCGACCAGTCCGGCGAAGGATTCTCGAACTTCACCTACCAACCCTTCACCCTCGAAGGCAACTTCGCCGCTATGCAGGCCGTCCAGGAACTTCTTCTGCAAAGCTGGAGTCCGACTCCTGGAGTGCGCGACACGGAGGTCATCCGCCTGTTCCCCGCCGTCCCGTGGCGCTGGCACGACGCGAGCTTCAGGGACCTGCGGGCAGAGGGTGGCCATCGAGTGTCGGCCAAGCGCAAGAACAACTCCACCGTGTGGTTCAAGGTGGTGGCCGGCAAGGACGGCCTCGTACGCATCCGCGACAACTTCGACGGGCGTGCACCGAGATGGGCCACCGCCGACGTCAGGAAAGTCGGCCGAGACTTCGAAGTGCGGCTGAGCAAGGGCGACGTACTCGAAGCCACCCTGGCCGCGCCGGCTCAGCTCCCTCCGGAGCCGTCCGACGCAGCCCCCCCGGTCGTAGTAGGCGTTGTCGGCAACTCTCTCGAGAGAGCGAGGTAAAGGACCTTTCTCCGCCGGAACACCAGCGGGACCCCCTCATGTCACGCGCGAGTCACCAACCCGACGGACAACGTCCCACCGGGGGTCCCGAACTGGACATAGGTGTTCGCACTGGACTGGCTGGACGCCCTGAGACGGTTATGCCTACCTGTGCCATGTGGGACCGGATCGCGCCGTCGCCCAGAGTGGTCCAGTCCACGATCAGCAGTGGGCCACCGCCGTCGGCCTTCCAGACTGCGCCCCGACCGCGGGAGGCCACAAAGCGCTCCATAGATCCCGACACCCGCCCCCAGCTGACAACCGATCACCGACGCCTGAGCATCGCCCGGCAAGAAAACCTCCAGACGGCCATCGCGACGATCGCCTGCGTCCAGGACTACCGCATCGCAGCCACCCGCCCAGCAGTCATCCCGAGGCTTCGCCGGGTCAGCGGCCCCCAACACCCCTGCGGCCCGTCCAAGACGGCCATGCGCGCCGAGGAATCACGCGTCATCTCGCTCGCCGCCTGTCCCCGGCTACCAACCAAACCATCGCGGTACAACACGCACCACTACCACCAAGATCCGGACCATACGCGGGCCGACTCCCCACATTGAACCCATCGGACCGACACCCTTGCTGGTCAGAGGGCGGTACCGCCTGTACCAGCAGCAGAAAAAGAACCTCCTGGTGTCGTACTCGGCGAAGAAGCCGGGGTCTTTGAGCCCTGACCCAGTACAAGACCGTGAGGAGCCTGTTGTCGGTACCACGCCCTACGCTGTGTCGCCCTGATGGAACGACGATTTTCGGGGGCGCGATGAGAGAGGGCGGGGTGCTGTCGCTCCTTGCCCACCGGTTCAAGGTGGGCAAGGAGCCGCTGACGACCCAGGCGCTGTGCTACCTGGCGCAGTCGCACGAGCGAATCCGGCGCAGCCTTGCAGCACTGGCCGCACACGGCGCCCACGCGCCTGAGCTGCTGGACAGCGTCAGATTCCAGGCGGAATCGGTGTCCGCACTCGCAGACGGGCGACCGGACATCGAGGGGGCGGCGGGCGACGTGACGCTCGTCCTGATCGAGGGCAAGTTCGACGCGGGTCTGACCGGCCACCAGCCGGTCAGTTACCTGGAGCGGCTGGCGGACGGCGGAACACTGCTTTTCGTCTGTCCGGCCCGACGGGTACGCACCCTGCTTCACGAACTGACCCGTCGAGCACAGAAGGGCGGCTTCGCGCCGGTGGGACTGCCCACCACCGACGAACGGGGCATTCGCTGGCAGCAGTTGGTCCCCGACCGGGCGCTCGCGGTCGTGGGATGGGCCACGCTGCTCGACTGGCTCGCCGGACAACTCCCCTCGGAGGACACCGGCGCACGCAGCGATCTTGGGCAGGTGCGAGGGTTGGCGGTCAGATTCGAGGAGGAGCTCATGGACTGGACGCGGACGCAGCTGGCAAACCCGGGGCTGGACGGGTTCGGAGCGGCCTTCGAGAGGGGATACCGCTCCGCTCAGGAAGCGGCGGATGCCCTCAAGAACCATGAAGAGGTGCACGGCGCCGGGTCCTTGGGCTGGCGGATGGTGGGCAACTCCTTCTACAGCCTGGCTGCCCGAGTGGGTCAGGTCACTCTTCGGATCGGGTTCTCGCCGGCCGACTGGGGCCCCTCCTGCCCCACGCCGCTTCAGTTCGTGGTCTCCAAAAAGGGCCTGGCTGCGAACCAGCTCGACGACGCCCACCGGGCCTACCTCAAGATCATGGACCTGGTGAACAAGCGGCTCGCCATCGACTTCGCCGGACTCACCTTCCCGCCCCACGGTCGGCAGGACGAGTACTGGTGGGGGCCGCTGCCCCTGTCCTTCGACGTTCCGGAACAGGAGTGGCGGGCCGACCTGGAGGACACGATCGCTGCGATCGTGACCGCCGTCTCAACGCTGAAACACGCATAGCGCCTGGGCGGACAGCGCCGTACAGCGAAGTACCGAACGACGAGTTCGAAGCTTCTCCCGGTCCCCCAGCCGTGCGGAGACCGGGCCGTCCGGGTGCTGCCTGCTGGTGTGCGCTCAGCCCTGACGCGCCTTGAAGCGTGGGTTCTTCTTGTTCACGACGAAGAGCACTCCGCGCCTGCGGACCACCTGGGCGCCGGGCTTGGACTTCATCGACCGCAAGGAATTGCGTACCTTCATGACTCTGCTCTCCTCCTCCTGCTCGCGGGATCGCGGTTCAGCCTCGAGCTACTGCCGCCCGCGGCCGTAACGGCGCTCGAAGCGCTCCACCCGGCCGGCGGTGTCCACGACACGTGAGGCTCCGGTGTAGAAGGGGTGGCTCGCCGGCGAGACCTCGACGTCGATCACGGGATAGGTGACGTCCTCCCACTCGATCGTCCTTGCCGACCGCGCGGTGGAACGGGTCAGGAACGCCACGTCCGCCGAACGGTCACGGAAGACGACCGGCCTGGATTCCGGGTGGATACGGGCCCTCATGGGGATTCCTTCCTTACGGCTGTGCGCCCGGTTGCGGGTCACAAGATGACGGCGGTACGTGGCGTCGACGACTGCATCACGACGAGACGCTGCTGGTTGCCTGCCATGAAGTCTCCTTCCGCCGCACCACACGCATTGACTCGCGCATGTCATCTGCGTGGTGTAACAGCGACCGGAGGCCCCGCATTCCCGCACGTATCGGGCCAGGCCGGCAACCGGTCCGCCGCGGCGGGCGCCGCGCGGCTTTCACCGCGGCGGACCGGTGACACGTCAGCCGTCGATGCGGTGCGTGGTCCAGAAGGAGGTGAGGTTCGTGGTCGTGGCTGCCTGGGCTGCCGCCTTGAACTCGGCGGTGGTCGAGACGCCGTACCAGTGCGACGTCGCGTAGTCCTTCAGCAGTTTGGTCATCACGGCGTCACCGAGCAGACGCCGCAGGTCGTGCAGGGCGCATTTGCCGTATCCGTAGACGACGGTGGAGTAGCGGGACGAGTGGGTGTCCCAGTACGCCATCGAGTTGGTGATCTTCTCCGCCGTCGAGGCCCAGGAGACGCTGTTCCAGCAGTTGGTGCCCGACAGCCCCTGCGCGAGGTCGGTGGCGTAGTCGGTGAACGCCTCGTCCAGCCAGGGGCTGTTGTACTCGTCGTCGCCGACGATCCCGTAGAACCACTGGTGGCCGATCTCATGGGTGAGCGCCGTGGTGCTGACCAGGTCCAGGACGAACCCGGGATACTCCATGCCGCCGAACCAGAAGCTGTTGTCGATCACCGCGTCCAGCTCGCCGTAGGGGTAGGCGCCGAAGCGGCCCGCGTGGGCGTCCACCGCGGACTTGGCGGTGGTGAGCATCGACTGGGCGTTGGCGGAGCTGATGCCCGAGACCGAGTAGATGTTGATCGGGGTCCCGGCGGCGGACGTGCCGGAGATCTTGGCGAACGGGCCCGCCGCCCAGGCGAAGTCACGGACCTTGGAGGCGGTGGCTGTGGTGATGGTGCGCCCGCTGGAACCAGCGGTGTCGACCGAGGCGCCGGTGGCCGGGACGAGCAGGGCGGCCGGGTGATCGAGGGTCACCTTGAAGTCGGCGGCCAGCGAGTAGAACGCCTCGCCGTTGTTGGTGTACGGGTCCAGGTGCCAGCCCGTCCCGTCCTTGACCGCGAGGACCGGCAACGCGTTGCCGATCATACTGAAGGCTCCGTCGTGGCCGAACCTGTCGGCGCCGCTGGGCACGGTGATGCCGAGATCGAAGCCGATGGTGGTCGACTGGCCCAGTGCCAGCGGAGTCGGCAGGGCGATCCGGAGCGCCGTGCAGCCCACCGAGAGGGCGCCCGCGGTGCCGCCGGTGACGTTGCTGACCGTGATCGGCATCGCCGAGCAGGTGCCGTGGTAGTTGTCCCACAGGCGCAGGTACACCTCGGTGAGCGGGGTGGCCGCGGCATTGGTGAAGGTCGTGCTCTCGTGGCCGGTCCAGACGGTGCCGGCGGCGTTGCTGCTCAGACTGACGGTGTACGAGGGCGCGGCCGGCGTGCGGGTGGAGTCGGCCGGCGGAGTGGTGTCGCCCGAGGCGTTGAGGGCGAGGTCGTCGACGACGAAGCTCGTCTGGAGGCTGGAGTCCTCGGTGCCGGTGAAGGCGACAACGACGGTCTGGCCCGCGAACGCCGACACGTCGAACGACTTCTGCGCGTAGCCGTTGGCCTTGTTGAGGTTCGAGTAGGTCGCCGGCGTCGTGCTGCCGATCTTCGCCGTCAGCTTGTCGTACGCGGTGGACGAGGTCGTCTCGGCGCTGTCGATGTGCAGCCAGAACGTCAGGGTGGCGCTGCTGCACCCGGCCGGGACGGTGACGCTCTGCGAGAGGGTGTCGGTGTGAGTGCTGCCGACGCCGTCCAGCCAGGCGAAGCTGGTGCCGCTGTGGGCGGTCTGGCCGGTGCGGCTGGTGATCACACCGGAGGACGACTGGGTCCAGGGCGAAGTGCCGTTCTCGAAGCCGCCGTTGGCGACCACCTGGGCCGGCGTGCAGGCTGCGGCCGCCGAGGGGGCGGCGGACTGCGCCGCCGCCGGAACGACGGGGAGGAGTACTGCGGCCAACGCGGCGACGACAAACGCGGCGAAGGTCTTGTGGGAGGTCGGTCTCACACGAAACTCCTTTGAGGCGGCCGGGATTCCGGCCTGCTCGGTGGCCGCCCGGCCGGCATGGGTGCGCCGGTGAACAGCCATGGGGCGCGCATCGGTTGCGCTGTCGCTGGTGAGATTTCCGCTCCGTCGGCCTGGGGTCAGGACGACGGCTGCCGGAAGCCTGGCAGAGTTGACCGGGCCATGCCATCAGAAATGGGTAAAAGTATGCCCATCCCTGCCACGCCCCCGCCGCCATGGCACCCACCCCCGACCCACACCGCCGGGCAGTCAGCTCGAGGCAGCCGCCCTGCGGCTGCGGAACGCGGCCACGCGCGTACGGTTCTGGCAGGTCACCGAGCAGAAGCGGCGCCGGCCGCCGGGTGACTGGTCGATGTAGACGTCGACGCAACGCTCCCCCGCACAGGTGCCGATGCGCGCGAAACCGTGGTCGGCGAGATACCGCCGCCCTCGGTCTCGCCGTTCTGCTGCGCTCCGCACCTGTGGCACTCATGGTCGTGGAGCTGGTCGGCGGGCTCTACCCCGGGTGGCTTGCGGTGACCACGATCCGCTCCGCCAGGAAGGCGCCGGCCGCGGCCACCGGCAAGCCGGCCCGGCGTCAGGTCCTGCGACGGGCCGTCCTCACCAGTCTGCTCAATCCCAAGATGGTGCTGTTCTTCACCGCGTTCCTGCCGCGCTTCACCAGTCCGGAACACGGGCCGCTCTGGCTCCAGTTCCTCACCCTCGGGATGATCCTCCTGGTCCCTGGGCTCGCCTGGGACAGCACGATCTCCTGTGCGCCGGCCGGCTGGGACAGAGGCTGGTGGCCGGTCGCCGTACGGCCGTGGCGGTGAACCTGGTGGCCGGGGTCACCTTCGCCGCCCTCGCGGCACTTCTGCTGAAGGACATGCTGGCCGCTCTCGTGGCGTGACGACGGCAGCCCCGTACATCACAGCGGCCGCAGGAAGGACGACTGCTCGGCGAAGGCGCTCGGTCCTTCCGGACAGCACCGAAGGGCGCCGGAGCAGATATCTCACCTGCCAGGCGCCCTTCTTGGTGCTCATGAGTGTGGGCGGGCCCTCTCGATGGCCCGCCCACACTCATGCGTTGTCCCTTGCCGTGCGCGTTCCTACGACTGTGTGCGTGTCGTCAGGAGCTTTCTCATCCGCGGGTACGGGTGCGCCGGGAGCGTACGACGAACACCGCCTTCAGCAGAACTCCCGCAGCGGCCATGCCTGCGCCGGTCGCCAGGAGTGTCGTCCCTGAACCCGTGTCCGCCAGGTGACCACCACCGTGGTGGCCGGAGTGGCTCGGCTGCGTGCTGGGCACCGGACTTGGCGTATGCGTCGGGGTGGGGCGGGGAGTGTGCGTGGGGCTGGGAGTCGGTGTGGGGCTGGGAGTCGGCTTGTGGCAGTGCTTGCCGTGGCACGGCTCCGGCTTGTGACAGTGCTTGCCGTGGCAGGGGCGCTTGGCTTCGACCTGGAGGGTGACGTCTGCGGGGGGCGAGACGACCTCGGTTCCGCGGGCCTCGCCGCGGGCGGCTGCCACGTTGATGACGGAGCCCCGGGCGGCGTCCGCCTCAGTGACGGTATAGGTGCCGGTGCAGGTGGTGGTTGCTCCCGGTGCGAGCGTGGTGGCCTGGCAGGTGACGTCGGGGACGAGGTCATCGGTGACCGCGACGTCCGTCAGCTGTGTCTCGCCGGTGTTGGTGGCGGTGTAGGTGTACGTCACCTCGTCACCGGCCCGGTAGACCCGGGTGTCGTCGGCCGACTTCACCAGGTGCAGGCTCAGTTCGGAGCCGACCACCAGGGTGACGTCGTCGGGTGGCGAGACGACGGACGTGCTGCCTGCCTGTCCCCGCGCGGTGGCGACGTTGGTGACGGAGCCCTGGTCGGCGTCCTGGTCCGTGACCGTGTAGGTGCCGGTGCAGGTGGTGCTGTCGCCGGTCTGACCGGCCGGCGCGAGCGTGGTCGTACCGCAGGCCACACCGGTGACGTGGTCGTCGGTGACACCGACCCCGGTCAGTTCCAGGGGCCCGGTGTTGGTGACGGTGTAGGTGTACGTCACTTCGTCACCGGCCCGGTACACCTGGGTGTCGTCGGCCGACTTCTCCAGCCGCACTCCCGGTCCGGACTGGACGGGCAGGGTGACCGTGTCCGGCGGCGACA
Source organism: Streptomyces sp. RKAG290 (assembly GCF_023701695.1). Taxonomy (GTDB): domain Bacteria; phylum Actinomycetota; class Actinomycetes; order Streptomycetales; family Streptomycetaceae; genus Streptomyces. Next base: position 7,364,743 of record NZ_JAJOZC010000001.1, on the reverse strand, counting down.
CGACGGGCGCGTCACCGGCCTGGCCCTGAGCCGTGGCGGTGTTGGTGACCGAACCGGCCGTGCCGTCGGCGTCGGTGACCGTGTACGTACCGGTGCAGGTCATCGTCTCGCCCACGGCGAGTGCGGTCTTCGGGCAGGTGACCCCGGTGACGCGGTCGTCGGTCACCGTCACGCCGGTCAGCGGGACGTTGCCACTGTTGGTCGCCACGTACTCGAACGGAACCTGCATTCCCGGTGCCAGCGGTGAGGGCAGCGGGTGCTCCTGGGAGGCCTGCTTGACGAGGTTGAGCTGGGGCAGCGCAGCAGCCGGGTGGACCGTGACGTTCCGGATCAGATGGACGTCGGTGAACAGACCGGTCGACGCGGCGAAGCCGAACTTGTAGGTGTCCGGCACGGGCTGCGGCGCCGGCGTCGAGAGCACCTCCTGGGTGCCGTTGCCGTCGTGGAAGTCGATCGCGACCGTGACCACCGGATCGGGAGAGGGCGAGATCTCCACCGTCACGGTGCGGCGCGAGGGCTCGAGCAGCGCCTCGGCCTCCGCCGGGGTGGAGCCGACCGGGATCGAGTTCGTGGGCCCGTGCAGCTGGCCGGGCAGGGTGGAGGGCCAGGGGCCGGTCGTCGAGAGGTTGCTGGTGGTGGCGTCGAGGAAGCAGTAGCCCTCGATGCCGTCGCCCGGGCCACGTAGGGTCACCATGTTCGCGCCCGGTGCGGGAATCCGGAAGGACGTACCGGCCGGGGAGCGGTTGGCGCAGCCGTTGCCGCGGTGCTCCCAGTCGCCGAAGTAGTTGCCGAGGACGTCCAGGCCGACGCCGAGGTAGCCCCGGTTGACGCCTGGCACGAACGTCTGGCCGGGGTCGTCGTTGGGGAGCTTCTGTGCGTAGCCGAGGCTGCCGCCGAAGGCTCCCGGTGAGGTGAGTGAGGCCGCACCGTCGATGAGGAAGAACGAGATGCCGTCGGCGGGCGGGTTGGTCGCTCCTCCGTACTGCCACTGGTCGAACGTGGTGACCAGGCCCTGGTTAGCCGGCAGTGCGTGGTTGTAGAGGACCGCGGCGGACTGGTCGTTCGATGCGTCGGTCAGCCGCAGGTATCCGTTCGGCGCCCCGTTGTTCGGGGGAACGGGCCCGGTCGCACCGGCCGGACACCCGGTGAGGGGGTGCGTTCCCGGGCCGGGGGCCGGTGCCTGCGGCGCGCCGGTCAGACATGCGGGCCCGAACGCCTCGAACTGCGCCTGCGCGTCGGCCCCTGTGAACGTCTCGTCGACAAGAGGCACGCCCACGGGCTGTGCGGAGGCCGCCTGGCCCGGCAGGCCCAGGCCTGCGGCCACCATCCCGAGGACGCCGAGACCGGTCGCGGCCCACCGTCCGGTCGCGGTACGCCTGGCTCTGGTGCTCGTGGCGCGGAAATCTCTCAGACTCATACCGAGGAAAGTATGAAAACAGGATGAAAATCATAGGTGGGACACGCTCCCTGCCTCCACCCCGCACCCGTACAGCCGCACCGCCGCACCGCCGCACCCCACCCGACCGCAACAGGGCCGGGTTGCTCTTGCGGGGATCGCCTCGCCGCGACGGAGAGAGGGAGGCCGGTGGGCAGCCGCGCCGAGGGACCTGTCATTCTGTGCCCGCCCTGACTCGCCATCAACTTGGGAGAACAAACACCCATGCGCTCAAGAACTCTCACCGCAGCGGCTCTTGCCACCGCACTCTCCGCCGCAGGTGTGCTCGCGACCGCGCAGAGCGCCGTCGCGGCGCCGCAGTCCAGCTGCGACTACAAGGTCGTATGGCCGACAGCCGGCGTGTACGAGAACCCGAGCCCCTACAGCGTCATCGTGAAGACCAAGCAGGCAGGTGACATCGTCGGTGCGCCCGGCCCCGGCTGCGAGTACGCCGGGTGGAACGACGCGACGTACAACTACACCTACGCGCGTGTCAGCACCGATGCGGCGGCCGACGGCGTGGGCTGGATGCGGTACGACGCTCTCGTCCGCGTCTGACGGTCGCCTCGCACCCGTCGGGACACCAGCACCCCGGGCCCACAACCGGCCGGGCGGGCCCGGAGCCTGACGCCGCTGCCGCCACCGGACCTCCGGCGGCGGCAGCAGCCCGCTGAGCCACCCCCTGGGCAGGGAGGTGGCGCGCCTTCGCGCGGGACAAACGACGGCGCCCAAGCGTGACCGGACCCGGACCTTGCCGACGGTTACCTCTTCCACCTGCCGGCGGGGCACACAACGCCGCGCACATCTGGCTGCACGAGACGACGAGCCGGCCCAGTCGGCGCCTGGCAGCCGCCCGCGCCGCCCACGCAGCCTCCTGGCGGCCGGGAACGGGTTTCGGCCGATTGCCCCGCGTACGGCACCATGGCGCGTCCGGAGCGGGACTCCCACACACCCGCCGCGGCGACGGCTCCGCTCCACCACCCCACCGTTCACCGCCCCCGGCAAAGCGAGACGCGCGGGGCCGCCAGCCCTGCGCAACGACCCACCGCGGCCGCGTCCGGCCATGGCCATCGTCCTGGGCCGATGTGCGCCCCCGCCGCCACCCGGTGCTAACAATTTGGTCCAGACCATTGACCCGCCGTTCGGTCCCTCTCTAGCATCTGCGGCATCAAGACAGCCCATCAGGGCAGCTGTCCCCCCTCCGCGCTTCACCCTTCGCATGCGGAACACGCATGCGTTTTCAGCCAGTTCGGGCCGACCGTCCATGGCCCGGTCCCCAGGAGCGTCATGCCCGTATCCGACCAGCAGCCTCACTCCGCGCCGGCGTGCGATACGGGGCCGGCCGGGATTCACGCCGCGGCCGCGCTCTCCGTGGGGCAGGAGCGTCTGTGGTTCCTGGACCAGTTCGAACCGGGCGACGCCGCCTACAACATTCCGCTGGTTCTCCGGTTCACGGGGCCGCTCTCGCCGGAGGCACTGGGCGCCGCCCTGGATGCGGTGGCCGGTCGGCACGAGGCGTTGCGCAGCCGATTCCCCGCCGTTGACGGACGCCCCTACGTCGTCGTCGATCCGCCGTCCCCCTTCCGCTCGACACCCGCGATCTGCGGGGCAGTTCCGACGCCGGCATCGCCTCGTGCATCAGCGAGTTCACCAATCGCCCCTTCGATCTGGCCGAAGGTCCGTTGCTGCGCGCCGCACTGCTGCGTACCGGGGAGAGCGCGTACACGTTCTGTCTCGTGGTGCACCACATCGTCGCCGACGGCTGGTCGCTCGGTCTCCTGCGCTCCGAGCTCGCCGCGCACTACCGTGCCCACCGCGAGGGCGGGGCGGTGGATCTGCCGGAGCCACCGTCCTATCTCGCTCACGCGGTCGCGGAGCGCGCATGGCTGGACAGCCCCGAGGCCTCGGCGGCCCTCGACCACTGGCGTGAACTGCTCAGCGGTTCCTCGCCGTTGGCGCTGCCCCTCGAAGACCCCCGCCCCGACGTGGCCGGCAGCGGCGGCGCCTACCACACCCAGGTGCTGCGCGGCCTGGGCGCCGCGGTGGAGTCCTTCGCCCGCGCGCGGCGCCTCACCCCGTTCATGGTGATCGCCGCCGCCTATCAGGCTCTGCTGCACCGCTGCACCGGCCAGGACGACTTCTGTGTGGGGGTGCCCACCGCGGCACGGACCACGGTCGACAGCGAGCGGACCGTGGGCTACTTCTCCTCCACCCTGGTCCTGCGCGCGGACTTCGCCGGAACCCCGACCTTCGACGCCGTCCTGCGGCGGATCCGCGGCGACTGGCTCCGTGCCCTGACGCACGGCCGCGTGCCGTTCGAACGGCTCACCGAGGAGCTGCGACAGGACCGCGACACCGGCCGCACGCCTGTCTTCCAGACCCTCCTCACCGTGCACACGCAGAGCGGCGGTGCTCTCGGCGAGCACCGCTTCGCGGATCTCGTGTGCGCCGAGGGCGACGGCGGCCACACCGCCGCCAAGTTCGAACTGACCCTGGACGTGCGCCCGGAAGGAGACGATCTGCACGCCGTCTTCGGCTACCGCACCGATCTCCTCGACGCGACGCGGACCGCCCGGATCGCCGCCCGCTTCGAGGTGCTCCTGGGCGCCGCCCTGGAAGCCCCCGACACACCCGTGCACCTGCTGCCGCTGCTCGACGAGGACGAGCTTGCGCTGCAGCGCGAGGAGACCTCGGGGCCGGCCCTTGCGGCACACCCCCCGACGGTCCTCGCCGCGATCGACCGGGCGGCGGCGCCGGCCCCCGGTGCCTTGGCCGTCGTCGGACCCGACGAGAGCCTCACGCGCGGTGAACTCGCCGACGCCTCCCGCGCCCTGGCCTCCAGGCTGCTGGCCCGTGGCGTCCGCCGCGGGGACCTCGTCGCGCTCTGCCTGCCCCGTGGTCCGCAGCCGGTCGTGGCGATGCTCGCCGCCTGGCGAATCGGTGCCGGATACCTCCCTCTGGACCCGCAATACCCCTCCGCACGCCTCGACTTCATGCTGCGGGACAGCGGAGCCGCGCTCCTGCTGACGGCGGACGGCGGGCCCGTCGCAGGCGTCAGCGTCGACCTCCCCGTCCTGTCCGTCGCGCCGCGGCCCGGCTCCGGGGATCCGACCGGGCCTTTCCCTGGACCCGACCACGAGGCGGGCCCGGACGACCCCGCGTACGTCATCTACACCTCGGGCTCGACCGGCACGCCCAAGGGCGTCCTCATACCGCACCGGGCGCTGGCGGCACGTGTCGCCTGGATGCGCCAGGGCTACGGCCTGGGCGAGGCGGACCGCGTCCTGCACGGCGCCTCGCTCTCCTTCGACACCAGCGCCGAGGAGATCTTCCCGGCACTCGCGTCGGGCGCGGTCCTCGTCACGGCCCGGCCCGGCGCCGCCCTCCCCGACCAGCTCGCCGAACCGTACGCCGCCGGTGTCACCGTCCTGGACCTGCCGACCCCGTACTGGCACCACCTCGTCGCCGATCTGGACGAGACTCCGTGGCCGGACTCGCTGCGCCTGCTGATCCTGGGCGCCGACCAGGCGCGCGCCGAGGCGGTCGCCCGCTGGCGGGGCCGTTTCGGCGACACCGTGCGACTGGTGAACTCCTACGGCCCCACGGAGACCACCGTCATCGCCACCACCGCGGACCTCGGCGCGGCCGACGAGCTGCGCAGGCCGCCCATCGGCCGCCCCATCGGCGCGACGACCGTCGCCGTGCTGGACCGCCACGGCACGCCCGTGCCGCCCGGCACGCCCGGGGAGCTGGTGACAGGCGGGGCCGGTGTCGGCGACGGATATCTGGGGCGTCCCGGCGCGACCGCCCGTGCCTTCGTACCCGACCCGGACGGGCCGCCCGGAGCCCGCCGCTACCGCACGGGCGACCGGGTACGCCGTCGCGCCGACGGACAGCTGGAGTTCCTCGGCCGTCTGGACGGCCAGGTGAAGGTGCGCGGATTCCGGATCGAGCCCGGTGAGGTCGAGGCCGCCCTCACCGCCCTTCCCGGTGTGGCCGAGGCCGTGGTGTCCGCCCGCGAGGACCGGCTGATCGCCCACGTGGTTCCGGCGCCGGCAACGCCCGCCCCGGACCCGGCGCGGCTGCGCGCGGACCTGTCCGGCGTACTGCCGCCGCATCTCGTCCCCAGCACCTGGGTCGTGCTCGACCGGCTGCCCCTCACTCCCAACGGCAAGGTGGAGCGGGCGGCCCTGCCGACCCCGGGGCCGCCTCGCCCGTCCGTCCCGTGCACGTACCGCCCCGGACCGAGGCGGAGGAGCTCGTGGCCGACGTCTGGCGGGAGGTGCTCGGCACCGGACCCGTCGGCGCCGACGACGACTTCTTCGACCTGGGCGGCCACTCGCTCCTCGCCACCCGGGTCGTCGCCCGTATCCGCGCCGCCGTCGACCTCGCCGTCCCCCTGCGCACCCTGTTCACCCACCGCACCGTCGCCGCCTTCGCCGAGGCCGTGGAAGCCGCCCTGACCGCCGAGATCGACGCCCTGTCGGACACGGCGGCCGAGGAACTCCTCGCCGCGCAGGACGCACTGGAAGGAAGCCGGCCCGCCTCATGAGCGCCGCCACCGCCAACCCGGCCGAACCCGCCGCAGCCCGCCTCTCGGCCGCCAAGAAGGAACTGCTGCGCCGTCGGCTGGCCTCACGCGCCGCCGCCCGCACCACCGTGCCCCGCCGGGACCCCGGCACCCCTGTCCCGCTGTCGTTCGCCCAGGAACGCCTCTGGTTCATGGAGCAGTTCGCGCCGGGCACCGCCGCGTACAACATCCCGGTGGTCCGCCGGCTGAGCGGCCCGCTGGACGCCGGCGCTCTCCGCGCCGCTCTGGACGCGAGTGTGGCCCGGCACGAGACGCTGCGCTCGCGGTACCCGGCCACCGACGACGGGCGCCCTGTGCTGGTCATCGACCCGCCCGGGCCGGCCGACCTCACCGAGGCCGAGGCCGGCGGCCTGTCCGAGGCCGAACGCCTCGTCGACGAGGCGTCGGCCGTGCCCTTCGACCTGGAGGAAGGGCCGCTGCTGCGAGCGCTCCTGATCCGGCTCGCGGACGACGACCACGTGCTGCTCCTGGTGGTCCATCACAGCGTCAGCGACGGCTGGTCCAGCGAGGTCCTGCTCGGTGAGGTGCTGCGCGGCTACGCCGCGCGCGTCGCACGCGATCCCGACCCGCTTCCCGAACTGGCCGTGCAGTACGGCGACTTCGCCCTGTGGCAGCGCGAGCAGCTCAGCGGGGAGCGGCTCGCTGCCGAGGTCGCGCACTGGACCCGCGAACTCGCCGGGATCGAGCCGCTTGAGCTCGCCTTCTCCCACCCCCGCCCGCCCCGTCAGACCTTCGAAGGCGCCGGGCACGCGTTCTCCGTCGACCGCACCCTCCTCGACCGGCTCGCGGCACTGGGGCGCCGGCACGACGCGACCGTCCACATGGTTCTCCTGGCCGCGTTCCAGATCCTCCTGGCCCGCTACAGCGGTCAGCGCGACTTCGCCGTGGGCTCCCCGGTGGCCGGGCGGCCCGAGCCGGAACTCGAGCCGCTGGTCGGGATGTTCGTGAACGTCCTCCCCCTTCCGGCCCGGCTGGAGGGCGATCCCTCGTTCGCCGAGTTGCTGCGCCGCACCCGTGAGACCTGCCTCGACGCCTACGCCCACCAGGAGCTGCCGTTCGCGCAGCTGGTCAGCGAGCTGAAGGTGCCCCGCGACGTGGCGCGGCCGCCCGTCTTCCAGGCCGTCCTGGCCGTACAGAACTACGCCACCCAGCGGGACGCCGGATCGGACGCCGCCCTGACGGCCGAACCCTTCGGGGTGCGGGCCAGCGGGACCCGTTTCGATCTCGAACTCTTCCTCCAGGAGTGGCCCGACGGGCTGCACGGCTCTTTCAACTTCAACACCGATCTCTTCGACGCGTCCGACATCGCGCGCCTCGCCGACCACCTCGGCAGACTCCTGAAAGCCGTGGCGGCCGCCCCCGAGACCCCGCTTTCCGGCCTCGCCGGACGCACCCGGACGAACACGACTTCGAGACGGTCCGGTTCAACGACACCGCGCTGGACCGTGCGCCCACCACCCTCACGGCGCTGGTGGCCGAGCAGATCGCCCGCACCCCCGACGCGGTCGCCGTAGCCGTCGAAGGCCGGGCTGCCCTCACCTACCGGCAGCTCGACGCGCAGGCCGACCGGATCGCCGCACGCCTGGCGGCCGAGGGGGTCGGCCCGGGCAGCCTGGTGGCCATCTGCTCCGAGCGCTCGCCCGAACTCGTCGCCGGACTGCTCGGCATCCTGCGCACCGGCGCGGGCTACGCCCCCCTGGAGCCGGGCTATCCGGCCGAACGGCTCGCCTTCCTGCTCGCCGACAGCGATGCGCCCGTGCTGCTCACCCAGCGCGGACTGCCCACTCCGCACGGCTGCACCGCACAGGTCATGCTGCTGGACGATCCCGTGGAGCCGCCCAGATCGCGCCGCGGGCCGGTGGGACCCAGCCCCGACGACACCGCGTACCTCATCTACACCTCCGGCTCCACCGGCCGGCCGAAGGGCGTTCCCAACACCCACAGGGCGATCGCCAACCGCATCCAGTGGATGCAGGACGCCTACCGCCTGGGAGCGGACGACGCCGTCCTGCAGAAGACCCCGGTCGGCTTCGACGTGTCGGTGTGGGAGTTCTTCTGGCCGCTGGCCACCGGTGCGCGCCTCGTCCTCGCCAAGCCGGGCGGCCAGAAGGACAGCGGCTACCTGCGCGACCTCATCGCCTCCGCCGGCGTCACCGTCGCCCATTTCGTGCCCGCCATGCTGACGGTCTTCCTCGCCGAGGAGGGCATCGAGCGGTGTACGACGCTGCGCCGCGTGGTCAGCAGCGGAGAGGCACTCCCGCCCGACGCCGCCCGCGAGCTGACCGGCCGGCTGCCGCACTGCTCCCTCGCCAATCTGTACGGGCCCACGGAGGCCGCCGTCGATGTCTCCTCATGGGAGTGCACCGGCCCGTTGGAGACGGTGCCGATCGGGCTGCCGATCGACAACACGAGGCTGTACGTGCTGGACGCGGCCCTGCGCCCGGTGCCGCCCGGCGCCCCCGGCGAACTCCACATCGGCGGCACCGCCGTCGCCCTCGGCTACCACCGCCGGCCGGGCCTGACCGCGACCCGTTTCGTGCCCGACCCGTACGGCCCGCCCGGCTCCCGCCTTTACCGCACGGGCGACCTGGCCCGCCGCCGCCCGGACGGCACGCTCCAGCACCTCGGCCGCGTCGACCAGCAGATCAAGCTGCGCGGACTGCGGATCGAGCCCGGCGAGACCGAGGCCGCGCTGCGCGCCCAGCCCGGTGTCGCCGACGCCGCCGTCGTCCTGCGCGAGGACCGGCCGGGCGACAAGCGCCTCGTCGGGTACGTGGTGGCTACGGCGGGTTCGGACGAGCCCGAACCCGCACGGCTCCGTACGGCGCTCAAGAGGGTGCTGCCCGACCACCAGGTCCCCGCCGTGGTGGCCGTCGTCCCGTCGCTGCCGCTGACCCCCAACGGGAAGCTCGACCGCCGTGCCCTGCCCGCGCCCCAGCTGCGCCGCGCAGCCGGTGCCACCCGGCCCACGACCACGGCCGAGCGGCTGCTCGCCGATATCTGGAGCGAGGTGCTGGGGCTGACGGAGGTCGGCACGGACGAGGACTTCTTCGACATCGGCGGCCACTCACTGCTCGCCACCCAGGTCGTCGCCAGGGCCCGCGGCCGGCTCATCGAGGCGGGCGCGCAGCCCGTCAGCGTCATGGACCTCTTCACCCACCGCACCATCCGCGACCTGGCCGCCGTCGCCGCCAGGGACGAGCGCGACGACTCCCCCAGGCCCCTGCTGCACCGGCTCACCCCGCCCGTGTCCGCCGCCCACCGGACCCGTACGTTCGTCTGCGTCCCCTACGGCGGCGGCAGCCCCGTCGTCTACCAGCCCGTCGCCGACGCGCTGCCCTCCGACGTCGAGCTGTGGGCCGTCGCCGTGCCGGGCCACGACGTCGGCGTCATCGAGGAGTCCGTGCCGTTCGACGAACTCGCCGAGCGCATCGCGGGCGAGGTGCGGGAGCGGACGGAGGGACCCGTCGTCGTCTACGGCCACTGCGGCGTCGGGACAGCGCTGGCGATCGCCGTGTCCCGGCTGCTGGAGGCGACCGGCCATCCGCTGGAGGCCGTCTACGCCGGCGCCCAGTTCCCCTTCGCCCGGCCGCGCAGCCGGGTGCTCAGCGCGCTCAGCCGCGTCGCCTCCCTCGAACCCCTGCTGGGTGACCGGGTGTACGCGAACTGGCTGACCGGGCTCGGCGTGAACACCTCCGACCTGGACAAGGAGCAGGCGGCCTTCATCATCGGCAACATGCGCCGTGACTCCCAGGCCGCCGAGGACTACTTCACGCGCGCCATGGCGGAGGTCGCGGCCGGCGCGCCGCGGCTGCGCGCTCCGCTGATCTCTCTGATCGGCGACCAGGACCCGGCCGCCGACTTCTACCAGGAGCGCTACCGCGAGTGGCTCCTGCTGGCCGAACGCTCCGCCGTCGCCGTCATCGACCAGGGCGGTCACTTCTTCCTCAAGTACCGGGCCTCCGAGGTCGCCGAGGCGGTGACCACGGTGCACCTCGCCGTCCGCGACGGCCTGACCGACGAGCTCCCCGCCGCCGATCCGCTGCATTCGTGGTGGTTCCACGGGGACACCGGCCCCCTCCCGGTGACCACCGGTAAACCGGCGGACGGGCCGCCCGCCACGGAACAGCCGCGCGAGGGCGCGGAGTCCGGGCCCGAACCCAGCATGCGCCGGTTTCTGCTGGTCGCGGGCGGACAGCTCGTCTCCATCACCGGTTCGGCACTGACCGAGTTCGCCCTCCCCCTCTGGATCCTCCTCAACACCGGCTCCCTCACCCGGTACGCGCTGTACGCGGTCGTGGCGATGGTCCCCGGCATCCTCGTCGGCCCGCTCGCGGGAGCCCTCGTCGACCGGTGGAACCGGCGTACGGTGCTGCTCGCAGGCGACCTCGCCGCCTGCACCACGCAGGCCGGGCTCCTCGCCCTGCTCCTCACCGGGAACCTGCACTCCTGGGAGGTGTACGTCCTGCTCGGTGTGCTCTCCCTCGCCCTGACGTTCCAACGGCTCGCCTACGCCTCGGCGGTCCCGCAGCTCGTGCCCAAGCAGTACCTGGGCCACGCCAACGGCATCGTGCAACTCGCCTTCGGTACAGCGCAGTTCGTCGTCCCGCTGGTCGCCGTGGCGCTCATGGCGGCGATCGGTCTCGGCGGCATCCTCGTCATCGACGTGGTCAGTTACGCCCTGGCCATCGGCATCCTGCTCGCGGTGAAGTTCCCCCGGACCCTGCCGTGGACGCGGCGCGAGTCCCTCGTCTCCGAGATCCGGCACGGCTTCACCCATTCATGGCGCAACCGGGGTTTTCGGGCCATGCTCCTGTGGTTCGCGGGCCTCAACCTCTTCCTCTCGCCCCTCTTCCTGCTCATCACCCCGCTGGTCCTCGCCTTCGACGACCTCCAGGGCGCGGCGCGGGTCGCCGTCGCGGGCGGCGCCGGAGCGATCCTGGGAGGGGTCGTCATGGGGTTCTGGGGCGGCCCGCGCCGGCACCGGCTGCGCGGCATGCTCGGCATCGCGGCGCTCCTGGCCCTGGCCGGGCCGTCACCGGGCTGCACGCCAGTCTCTGGGTGATCGCCGCCGGAGCGTTCGGCATGTCGTTCGCGCTCTCGCTCGTCAACGGCGTCTACTCCACGATCGTCCAGGTCAAGGTGCCCCAGCGCTTCCACGGCCGTGTCTTCGCCCTGAACACCCTGGTCGCCTGGTCCACTCTCCCGCTGGGCCACGGGGTCATCGCGCCGCTGGGCTCCGCACTGCTGGGACCGCTGATGGAGCCCGGTGGGGCACTCGCCCCCGTCTTCGGCCCCCTGATCGGCACCGGACCGGGGCGCGGCATCGCCCTGATGTACGTCCTGTTCGGATGCGCCATGCTCGGCATGGTCGCGCTCGGCCTGCGCCTTCCCGTACTGGCCCGCTTCGACCGGGATGTCCCCGAAGCCGAGCCCGACGATCTGGTCGGCCTGCGCGAGCGTGCCCGGATCGCCGCCGCCCGCCGCGCGAAGGCGAGCCGGACATGACACACGCGGCCGCCACCCTGCCCGCCCTGCTCGCCCACCGTGCCGCCGCGCACGGTGACCGCACGGCCCTCGTCACGGGCCGGGAACGGCTCGACTTCGCTTCCTGGCAGGCCCGTTCGGGTGCCTACGCCTGCGCGCTGCGCTCCGCCGGACTGCGGCCGGGGACCGCGTCGTGCTGCACCACGGCACGAGCCGGTGGACGGAGTTCGCCGTGGCGTTCCTCGCGGTGCTGCGTGCCGGCGGGGTGGCGGTCCCGCTGTCCGACCGGTCCGCGCCCGCCGCCACCGAGTACGTCTTCGCCGACTCAGGGGCCCGCTTCCTGCTGCACGGCGGACCGGACCTCCCGGCCGCGGTCCCGTCCGGGACGAGCGTGCTGACCGAATCCGACGCCGACGGCCATCCCGCGCGGCCGGACCTGCCCGACCCCGCACCAGGTGATCTCGCCCAGATCCTCTACACCTCCGGCACCACCGGAACGCCCAAGGCCGTCGGCGCCCGCCACGCCAACCTGGCTCACGGCTGCACGCTGGACGAGCGCCGCCGGCCGCTGCGCCACTCCGCCGCCTTCCTGCACGCCTTCCCGGTCGGCACGAACGCCGGACAGACCATGCTGGTCAACGCGCTCAACGCGCACGCCACTTGTGTCACCGCTCCGCAGTTCACCCCGGCCCGGTTCCTCCGTCTCCTGTCCGAACACGGCATCGGGAGCGTCTTCCTCGTCCCCGCCATGGCGATCGAACTGCTGGCGTCACCTGCCCTCGCCGACGCCACGACCTCGGGCGCGCGCGACTCCGTGCGCCTGGTGGGTTCCACCGCCGCCGCCCTGCCCCAGCCGGTCGCGCTCGCCCTCGGCCGGGCCTTCCCGAAGGCCCAGATCGTCAACTACTACACGTCCACCGAGGCCGCGCCCGCACAGATCACCCTGCTCTTCGATCCGGCCCGTCCCGCCTCCCTGGGCCGGCCCGCTTCCCTGGCCGATCTGCGCGTGACCACCGCCGAAGGCCTCCCCGTCCCGGCAGGCCGGGCGGGCGAGCTGTGGCTGCGCGCTCCTGCGGCTCCGCGCGCGTATCTGGGCGAGGCGGACAGCGAGGTGTTCCAAGGAAGCTGGGTACGCATGGGCGACCTCGGCCGTGTCGACGAGGAAGGCTTCCTGCACCTGCTCGACCGGGAGCGCGACGTCGTCAAGTCGGGTGCCCACAAGGTCTCCACCCTCCAGGTCGAGAACGCGCTGCACTCCCATCCGCAGGTACGCGACGCCGCCGTCGTCGGAGTCCCGCATCCCGTGCTCGGGAGCGTCGTCACCGCCGTGGTCGTAGCCGACGCCGGTCTGACCGCCGCCGCCCTGCGGATCTTCCTGCTCGATCACCTGGCCGTCCACGAACTGCCCGCCACCGTGCTGTTCCGCGACGCACTGCCCCGCAACGAGGGCGGCAAGGTCCTCAAACGCGACCTGCGCCGGCTCCTCGCCCACGACCACCCCGAGGCCACCCTGTGAACGCGACCCTCAGCCCCGCCCAGCACGGCGTCTGGCTCACCGAGCGCACTCTGGACACCGCTGCCGCCTACCACCTGACGGTGACCGTGGACCTCGACGGACCCGTCGACGCCGACGGCGTGGTCCGGGCCTGCTCCGCCGTCGCCGCCCATCACCCCGCCCTCACCACGGTGTTCACCCCCGACGGCACACCCCGGCCGGGCACCGAGCCGTCCCGTCCGCGCGTCGTCGACTGCACCGCCGGTGAACTGGGCACACTCCTCGGCCGGGAGCGGGCACTTCCCTTCGACCTCACCCGGGGGCCGCTGCACCGCTTCGTCCTCTTCCGGCTGACGCCGGAGCGGCACGTCCTGCTCCTGACCGCCCATCACCTCGTCTTCGACGGCGAGTCCAAGGACCGGCTGGTCGGTGACCTGGCCACCGCCTACCGCGGAGGTCCGCTCACTCCTGTCACCCCGCGACCGGCGGCCGAGCCATCCCCGGATGCCCTGACGGACGCGCAGGCCTACTGGGCCGCTCGTTGGCGCGAGCCGGCCACGCCCACGCTGCCGGGGCTCGCCCCCTCCCCCACCCCCGGCACCTCTCCGGCACCGGGCGCCGAGATGTCGTGGGGCCTCGGCGCCGGGCGGACCGCTCTCCTGGACACGACGGCGCACCGGCTCGGCCTCACCCGCTTCGAACTCCTCACCGCTTCCTGGCACGCGCTGCTCGGCCGTTACGGCGACCCGGCCCCGGTCACGGCCGTCGAGCTGTCGCTGCGCCCGCGAGGCGAGGCGGTCGGCCTGGGGCTGGCCGTCAACGAGCTCCCCCTCTTCAGCGCGGCGGACCCCGACGCGCCGTTCGCGGCCTGGGCCCAGACCGTCCGCGCCGAACTGCGCGCCCTCTACCGGCACCGGGCCGTCCCGCTCGGCCGCTCCGTGCGCGGCCTGACCCCACGCACCGCGCTCACCCCCCTCTCCCTCAGCTACCGGCGCCGCCCGGCCGCGGAGCTGCCCGACTTCGGCGCCGGAGTGCGCGCCGACGTGCGCTGGACCGGCTTCTGCGGCACCGCGCGCAACCTCCTCCACCTCCAGGTCGTCGACTCCGGATCCGAGATCGACGTGAGCCTGCAGTACCGGGCCGACGCCATCGGCGCCGAGTCGGTACAGCGCATCACCGGACACTGGACGACCCTCCTGGACGGCGTACTCGCCGATCCCGGCACACCGGTCGGCGACCTGCCCCTGCTCGCGCCCCTGGAGCGGTCGCAGCAGCTCGCCGCGCCGGACCCACGGCCCGACCTCGCCCGGTGCACCGTGCCCGCGCTCTTCGCCCGAGCGGTGGCGGCCCACCCCGACGCGGTCGCCGTCGTCCGCGGCGAGGCTGCCCTCACCTACCGCGAACTCTCCGCGCTCGTCGCACACGCGGCCGCCGCGCTGCGCCGCCGCGGTGCGGGCCCGGGCACCCTCATCGGCATCGGGCTGCCCCGCGGGCGCGACCAGCTGGTCGCCGTCCTCGCCACCCTGGCCTGCGGGGCCGCCTATCTGCCCCTCGATCCCGACTACCCGGCGGAGCGGCTGGCCTTCATCCGGTCCGACTCCCGTCTCGCACTCCGTGTCACCGCGCACCCCGACGGCCCCGGCGACCTCGTACCGGCCGATCTCGCGCCCGACGGCACGGACGCCCCGGCGCTGCCCACGGGCCCGACGCCCGCCCATCCCGCGTATGTCCTCTACACCTCCGGTTCCACCGGGCGCCCCAAGGGGGTGGAGGTACCCCACGCGGCGCTCGCCAACGTCCTGGGCGCGCTGCGCGACCATCTGGACTCCGGCCCCGAGGACCGCTGGCTGGGGCTCACCTCGCTGTCCTTCGACATCTCCGCGGTGGAACTGCTCCTGCCCCTGATCAGCGGAGGGCGCGTCGTCCTCGTACCGGAGGGCGGCCACCGCGACGGTCCCGCGCTCCTCGGCCTCATCCGCGGCGCGGGCGTCACCCACGTCCAGGCGACTCCCAGCGGGTGGCGACTGCTCCTCGACGCCGGTCTCACCGGCGAGGCGGCGGGGCTCACCGCGCTCACGGGCGGCGAGGCGCTCCCCCCGTCCCTGGCCACGGACCTGATCGCCGTGAGCAAGCGGCTCGTCAACGTCTACGGTCCGACCGAGACGACCATCTGGTCCACCCTGGCGGAACCCGCAGTGACCGACGACGGACACGTCCTCATCGGCGAACCGCTCGCCAACACCCGCGCCTACGTCCTCGACGAACGGCTGCGCCCCGTCCCGTACGGACTGGCGGGTGAGCTCTGCCTCGGCGGCGCGGGCCTGGCCCACGGCTACCGGCACCGGCCGGGACTGACGGCCGCGCGTTTCCTCCCCGACCCGTACGGCCCGCCGGGATCACGCATGTACCGCACCGGCGACCTGGTCCGGCGGCTGCCCGGCGGCGGTCTCGTCTACCTCGGCCGCTCCGACACCCAGGTCAAACTGCGCGGTCACCGGATCGAACTGGGCGAGATCGAGACGCGGCTGGCGTCCCACCCCTCGGTGGCCCAGGCCGCCGCGACGGTGCACGGCACGGACGGCGACCGCAGGCTGAGCGCCTATGTCGTCCCGGCCGGCCCGGCGCCCACCGCGCAGGAGCTGCACGCCCACCTGTCCACCACGCTCCCCGCCTTCGCCGTGCCCGGCACGTACACCGTGCTGAACTCCTTCCCGCTCACGCCGAACGGCAAGCTGGACCGGGCAGCGCTGCCGGAGCCGGCCCCGGACCGGAGCAGGCCCGCTGCCGCCGGTGCGGACGCCGGGCTCGACCCCACCACCGACGCGGTGCTCACCATCTGGCGCGAGGTCCTGGAGCTGGACGACCTCGGGCCCGACGAGGACCTCTTCGACCTCGGCGGCCATTCACTGACCATCACCGCCATCGCCGCCCGCATCCACCACCACCTCGGCGTGGACGTGCCCCTGGACGTCTTCTTCGACACCCCTACCGTGCACGGCGTCACCGCCGCCGTCGCCGCACTGCGCAAGGAGTAACCCCATGAGCGATCCGACCCGCTATCTCGTGGCCGTCAACGACGAGGAGCAGCACGCCCTCTGGCAGGACGGCACACCGCTGCCCGCAGGCTGGCGGGCGGAGGGCTTCAGCGGCACCGAGGAGGAGTGCGTCGCGCACGTCGACCAGGTGTGGCCGGACATCCGGCCGCTCAGCCTGCGCCGCCGGCTGGCCGACGAGGCCGCCCGGCAGTCCGGTGGTGCCCGGTGAGCACGCCCGCCCCGACCCGTCAGCGCCTTGCCCAGCTCGTCGAACGGGCCACGGACGGCCAGGTCGCCGCCGCCGAGATCGTCGACTCCGCCGAGCCGCTCGCCGCACTCGGCGTCAGCTCGCTCTCCCTGCTGCGGCTGGCCGACGGCCTGGAGTCCGAGTACGGCGTCCTCATCGACCTGGGTGACCGGGCGCTGTACACCGAAGGTCTCGCCGGGCTCACCGCCCGCGTGCGGAGTCTGGCCGCGGAGGGCACCCCGTGACGGCGGCGGCGACGGACGCGGTCGCCGGCACGGTGGGCGCGGACCGGGAGGCACCGGACGCCGACCGGGCCCCGGTGGAAGCGACGACGACGGTCCGGTTCACGGGCGGACGGTCCGGCGACGCCCCGCTCACCTGGGGCCAGCGCGCGATCTGGCACGCGATCGGCCGCACCGCTCCCAACGACCACTACTTCAACATCGGCCGCGTCCTGCCCCTCGCCGACCGGGGCGCGCCTGTCGACCTGCCCCGGCTGGCGGGCGCGCTCGCCGCGCTGCTCGTCCGCCACGAGGCGCTGCGCACCATGATCGTGGCCGGTGCCGACAAAGAGCCCCGCCAACTCCTGCACGCCGAGGGGCTGGTGGAGGTACGCGTCCACGACGAGCCCGACCCGGCCGGCACCGGGGTCGCTGCCGAGAGCCTGTTGTCGTCCCTGGCCGCCCGCCGTTTCGACTACGCACGCGAGTGGCCGGTACGGATCGGCGTGGTCCGCCACGAGGGCCGGGTCACGCACGTCGTGCTGGCGCTGTGCCATCTGGCCACCGACGGGCACGGCGCCGAGATCCTGGTCCGCGATCTGCGACTGCTGGTGCGGCGGGGGTCGGCCGGTCCCGCCTGCGCCGAGACGCCGCTGGATCTCGCACGCCGGCAGGCCTCCCCGGCGGGCCGCCGCTCCGGCGAGGCCGCGCTCGCCCACTGGGAGAACGGTCTGCGGCAGGCCCCGGCGACGATGTTCCCCGCTCCGGCCGGGCCGCCACGCAGCCCCCGCTTCTGGACGGGCCGGCTGCTCTCCGTCGCCCTCCCCCCGGCCGTCGAGGCGCTGGCCGCCGCCCACCGGGTCAGCGGCTCGACCGTGCTCCTCACCGCATCGGCCGCGCTGGTCGCCGCCGACCAGGGGCACTC
This sequence comes from Streptomyces sp. RKAG290, assembly GCF_023701695.1. GTDB lineage: Bacteria > Actinomycetota > Actinomycetes > Streptomycetales > Streptomycetaceae > Streptomyces. The sequence goes on along the minus strand of NZ_JAJOZC010000001.1, from coordinate 7,347,307 downwards.
CGTGGCGGCGGTCATGCCGATCGCGGGCAATCGCGCGGCGCAGGGCCACCGCAACCTGGTCAGCACACTGTCCCAGGACGCGCTGTTCGTGCTGCGCATGGACGATGTCCCGGGTCCGGAAGCCGACTTCACCGACCTGCTGGCGGGTGCCTGGCCGGCCGCGCTGGCCGGGTACCGCGCCGCCGCCTACGATCCCGCCGGCTGGGACGCCCTGTTGGAGCGGGCGGCGCACGAGCGCGGCAGCGAGGTGCACCCGTACTGCTGCTTCAACGACATGCGGCTGGCGGAACGCCCCACCGCCTCCCGTACGCCGCCGCGCGCGGACGAGCTCACCGCGCTCCGCCGCCGGAGCGTGCTCGACTTCCCGGCGACGCAGGAGCGCGTCGCCTGCCGGTACTGCCTGCACGTGAGCGGAGACGACAGCGCGCTCACCGTCACCCTCACCGCCGACACCGCGTTCCTGCCGCCTGCCGCCATCCACGCCCACCTCCGTGCCATCGAGGAGGTCATCGTGTCCTCGTCGGCCGGAGCCCCGCCCCGGCTGGCGGCGCTGCCCGGACTCCTCGCGACGGAAGGTTCCGGCCGATGAGCGCGAGCCGCGTCGCGCGGCCGCTGGCCCGTGCGGAGACGACGTCCTGCGTCCAGGGCGGGAGCATGCGATTCGGCGTGAGCGCCGGCGACGGCGGCCCGCTGACCGGTCACGTCGTCGTCACCGACGTGGTGACCGAGCGCCCGATGACCCGCGTACCCGTTCACGGGACGGGCTGGACCCTCGACGTGCCGCCCCACTGGCCCAGTTCCCTGTACGTGGCCAGTTTCCATGACGACCGCCCCGAGACACCGGCTCCGGAGCGGGACGCCGAACACGAGGTGTGGTTCGTCGTCCGCGCGGCCCGGCCCGCGGCCACCTCCTCCGTGCTCGTCTCCATCCCCTTCACCACCTGGCGCGCCTATCACCGTGCGGGGCAGCCGGGCCGCAGCATCTACTACGCGGAGGAGCCGGGCCGCGCCGCACGCGTGTCCCTCTCCGATCCCGGGGGCGGTCCGCCGCCCGAGCGCTGGGAGGAGCCGCTGCTGCGCTGGCTCCCGGAGGCCGGGTACCCGGTCGAGTTCTGCTCCGGCCTCGACCTGCACGACGGCGACGAACTCCTGTCCTCCTACCGGCTGCTGGTGATCAACGGGCACGACGAGTACTGGTCCGCGGAGATGCGTGACAGTGTCGAGACCTTCGTCCGCAAGGGCGGCAACCTCGCCGTCTTCGCGGGTAACACCGCCTGGTGGCAGATCCGCCTGGAGGACGGGGGCCGGACGATGGTCTGCCACCGCGACGCCTCCACCGACCCCGTCTCCGCCGTGGATCCGCGCCGCACCACCGTCGAGTGGTCCAGCTCGCCCGTCGACCGCCCCGAGAACTCCATGACCGGGGTCAGCTTCCGCAACGGCGCCGGCGCGTGGGGCGAGGGCATGGCCGTGATCGGCCGCGATTCCTACACGGTCCGGTTCGCCGGCCACTGGGTCTTCGAAGGCACCGGACTCCGCGACGGGGACGGGTTCGCCCGGGGCGCCCTCGGCTACGAGACGGACGCCGCCGAACTCGACTGGTCGGCCGGGGTGCCCCGGGCCACCGGCCGTGACGGCACCCCGCGCTCCTTCGCCGTCCTCGCCACCGCGGACCTGCGGCACTGGCGTGCGTACGGGCAGGGCGGCTGGGCCACCATGGGCGTCTTCCGCATGGGCGCCGGCACCGTCTTCAACGCGGCCACCATCAACTGGGGCCGGGCACTGCCCGATCCGGTCGTGGACCGGATCACCCGCAACGTCCTCGACCGTCTCGGCGGTACGTCTCCCCGGCCCTCCTGGCACACCGTCGGGCCGGCGCCACGGCTGCGGGCGCTCGCCGCCTGCGAGGGGCTCCTCTTCGCCGTCGCCGAGGACGGCAGGACCCTGCTCCACCGCGAGCCGTCCGACCAGAACATGCCGTGGGCCGCCTGTCCGCCTGCGCCCGGACCGGCGCCGGAGATCCGGTGCCTGGCCGCCCCGCGCGAGGCGTGCAACCCCGTGCCGCTGGCCCTGCTCGCCGTCGGAGCGGACGACCAACTGCTCACGCGCGCACCGGTGCCCGGGCCGGCTCCCTGGACCCCGGCGGGAAGGGTACCCGCCGGGACGAGTGCTCTGGCGATGTGCGACAACACGCTCTTCGCCGTGACCCCGCACGACGACACCCTGCACCATCGACCGGCGCTGCACCCCGAGGCGCCGTGGGCCGTGCTGGGGCCGGCGGGCAAGGCGGCCGCGCTGACCGTCCTCAACGCCCGTCTGTACGCCGTCGGTCCGGACGGGCTGCTGACGCGTCCGCCCGTCACCGCCGACGTCCCCTTCGCCCTGGGCGGCCCTTTCCCGGCGGTCAGGGCTCTGGCCTCGTACGCGGGGCGGCTGCTCGCGGCGACCTTCGACGATGTGCTGGTGAGCCATCCGCCGGTGTGAGCGGGCAGCCGTCTTCGTGGCGTGAAGTCACCACGGGTCGCTGACCGCTGTCGGACCTGGTCCGCCTCCGCCGATCCGCTCTCCGGCGGGGCGGGCGGGCCCGGTCGTGAGGGTCCGCAGCGGTCCTGCGGCCGCCACCGCCACCACGGCCCGGCATGGCGGGTCCGTCCAGTCCCGTACCGGGAGCGTGCCGTCGCCGGCCTTGAGGAGTGCCTCGTGACGGACCCACAGCCGCAGCAGCGCGGGGCCCGGGTCGGCCAGGCCGGCGGCGGCACGGACCTCCGCCTCCGGGAGGAGCCGCGCCAGCACCGGCACCGGGCCGGGGCGGCGGTCCGCGGGTTCGACGTCGACGCCGATCGGCCCCGGTCCGGCGGCGGCCGCGACGCGCCCGTCGGCGTGGCTGTAGGAGAGGCCGACGCCGGGATGCGTACGCAGCGAGGGCCGGCCGTGCCCGAACCCGCCGCAGTCCGGGCAGTGCTGGTCCAGCACGGTGTCGCACGGCGCCCGTCCGGTGAAGCGCGCGGCGCACAGCCGCACCAGCAGCCGGGCCGCCACGACGTCGTCGCGACGGCTCGGCACACGGATTGCGGTCAGCCGCCGCAGCTCCCACGGCCGGAGCAGGCTCTCGTCCAGCTCCGGGTGGTCCAGGACCTCCCGGGTCGCCGCGACCGCCACCACGGCCGCCTGTGGCGCGGGCGCCACGGCGTCGGTCACGGTCGGGTGCTCACCCTGCGGCCGGCACGGAAGGGGCCAGGAAGCGCTCGCCCACCCGGTCGAGCGTACGGAAGTCGTCGATGGTGACTTCCTGGAGATCGATACTCCTGCCGGAGATCTCCTCCAGGAGGTCGATGAACTCCAGGAAGTCCATCGAGTCGATGAGGCGCGCTTCGATGAGGTCCTCGCCCGGGGCGATCACCTCGTCGAGTCCGGGGTTCTTCTCGTGCAGCCATGCGATGACACGTTCCATGGGGCGCGGTTGCTCCTTGCTCTTCGGGGTTCTGCTGGTTGCCGGTCCCGTTCGACGGCCCGGGCTCCAACGGTTCAGATGCCGGCGGCGCGCAGCACTTCGAGCGCCCGCACGGGGCTGCCGTGGGCGAGGATCATGGCGTGGACCCAGCGTTCGACGCCGAAGGCGACGCACGCGCTGTACGCCGATCCGTGGGAGCCGGCGCGGATGTCCAGCCGCTCGCCGAAGAAGTTGCGGTGCCGGTTGACAGACGCGATGGCCGTCCCGTCGGGGGCGCTGAACTCGTGCTTGACCGGGTCGAGCGCCATCAGCCGGGCCCGCGAGCCGCCCTTGTCGTAGAACGGGTCGTCGGCAGCGGCGCGGGTGAGCTCCAGGCCCAGCAGTCCCGCCGTCTCCTGGACGAACTCCGCCCCGCGCTCCAGGTGTTCGACGGCGCCGTCCTTGGTGCCGAGGTAGAGGACCTCTCGCATGTGGAAACCCCAGAGCCGGCGCAGAGCGTCGTAGTGGGTCTCGTTGCGGAAGCACCGGCCGGAGGCGGAAAGGCGCAGGCCCTCGTCCCCGACATCGCTTCCTTCCAGGGAGAGCAGCAGTCCGTAGCAGGTGGCCGACGGCAGCAGGTAGCCCGTGGGCCGCAGCGGCAGGCCGTCGGGCGGTCCGCCCGCGGCGAGGGTTTCCAGCGCCTCCGGGGCGAATCCCCCTGCCGAGACGCCGAGTTGGGGGAAGTTGCGGAAGTAGTCGAGCTTGGCCAGACCGTCGGCGGGCAGCAGGGGTGGACCCACCACCTCGGGGGCGCCGAGGCGTCCGGCGAGCCGTGTGAGGAGTGCGTCCAGACCGTTCAGGAGGGCCGTGTGCACCGGATCCAGCGGGATCAGACCGGGCCCCGGGCTCTTGAGGCCGCTGTCCGGCAGGGCCGTGATGCCGGTTGTGCTCATGGGAAACCGCTCCCTCTGGGGTGATCGAACAGATGGGGGCCGCAGCCACGCAGTGGGACCTTAGGCCAGCAGCCGAGGAGTTGTCTAGACCAAAGAAGTTCGTCAACGGCGCTTGCCCCTACGGCGCTTCGAGGTACACCTGGCAGCCCGGTGCGGCATCTGCCCCCATACCGAGGCCGCGACTTGACAGCGGGGCAGGTCTGGACCAATTCTGCTCAGCGACGTGGACGTCCTCCTCCGCCCCGCAGCCGTCGTCCGTCCACGCAGCCTGCCGCCGTCGCTCCGCCGAGGGCCACCCCGTGCTGCCCGTCGTCCGCACCCGCGGCCGGGCCGCACACCTGCCGCACCTCCCGTGGCGCCCACCGACTTCCGCTGGAAGGGACCCCATGACGCCCCCCGTTCCCCGCCCTCGGCGACGCCCCCGTCTGCACCGGGCGGCGACGGACGTCCCGTACTTCAGCGCGGACGGCGAGGCCTACCTCGCGCAGAGCACCCTGCGGGAGCTGAAGAAGAGCCGCCCGCTCCGGGTGCTGTCCGAGGAGGACTTCGCACACTGGCAGACGTACGGGTACGTCATCGTCCGCGAGGCGGTCCCACCGGCGACAGCGCGTCAACTGATGGACTTCACCTGGGAGTTCCAGGGGCTCGACCCCGACCGCCCCGAAAGCTGGTACGAGGACCGGCCCTTCCGCTCCGAACTCGACCAGCAACTGCACGTCTACGGCTTCGTCGAGGCGTACCACCACCAACTGCTCTGGGACAACCGCCAGGCCCAGCGCGTGTACGACGCCTTCGTCGACGTGTGGGACTGCGAGGAGCTGTGGGTGACGCTGGACCGGCTGAACCTCAATCCGCCCAACGTCCGCAACCGCGACCGTGCCCTGATCGAACCCACGGACCGCGGCTTCGACATCGAGCTGCACTGGGACATCGACACCACGCTCGGCGTCCCGCCGCAGCGCGTGCAGGGCATCATCGCGCTGAACGACACCCGGCCGGAGACGGGCGGATTCCAGTGCTGTCCAGAACTGTTCAGGCAGTTCGAGGAGTGGCGGATCGGCCAGAGCGCCGACCGCGACCCGCTGCGCCCTGCCATCGACCGGACCGAACTGCCGGTCGTCCGGCCCGAGCTGCACCCCGGCGACCTGCTCATCTGGAACGGCCTCCTCGCCCACGGCGTGGCGCGCAACATCTCCTCGGACGGGGTGCGGGCCGTCCAGTACCTGTCGATGATGCCCGCCCTGGAGGAGCACTCCCGGCTGCGGCAGTCCCGGGTCGAGTCCTGGCGGCACCTGCGCACCCCGCGCTGGAACCGCACCCTCGTCGGCGATCCCGTGCTGCACGAGTCCAAGCGGTACCCCACCGCCGAACTCACCCCGCTGGGCAGCCGTCTTCTCGGGCTGGCCTCGTGGCAGGACGCCGAGGACGACCGCACCGCGGTGGACGGCGCCAGCACCACGGCGGACTCCTCCGCGGCCGACGGTGAACGGAGCGAAGCGTCCTCGTGCGCCGCATCTGCCTGACCCTTCCCACCGACCGCGCCTGCGAGGCGACGATCGCCGCCGTCGCCGAAGAGGCGGCGCACGGCGCCCGTGCCTTCGGGGCCGAAGTCCGGCTGCTGATCCTGGACTCCGCCGACGCCCCGGCGCGCGCCGTGCACCGCAAGGCGGTCGAGGCGCTGACCCCCGAGCCCGGCGTGAGCGTCCACCACATGGACGAGGACGCCCAGCGTTCCCTGCTGCGGGAGGTCATCAGCCGCTCCGGAGTCGCCCGGCCGGAGAAGGTGCTCGCCCTGCTGCTGCCGCAGGGCGTGTCCTACGGAGCCTGCACCAACCGCGCGTTCCTGATCGCGGAGGCCCTGGGCTGCTCCTCCACCCACCGGCGGGACTCCGACAGCCGCTACCAGTCGGCGGACGGCGCCCCGGTCTTCCCGCTGCACCACGAACTGGAGTCGCTGGGCCTGCCCGCGTCCGAAGCGGCGGGCCTGGTGTCGAAGCGCCGGCTGGACCCGGCGTACGCGCACCGGCCGGTGTCCCTGGTCGGCGGCTCGTTCGTCGGCGAGATGTCCGTGGACGTCGAGGAGATCCGCCGGCTCGATCCAGCCGTCTACCACGAGGTCATCGGCCTCTCGATACCCTCCGGCCAGCCGGAGATCTGGCGCCGCAGCCTCGTCGAGAGCTCGTTCCGGGGCGCCGGGACCACCCCGTACACCGCCGACCTCACCACCCTGACGCTCGTCGCCGCGACGCAGGTGGACATGTGCAACATCGCCTTCGACCGCGAGGTGTACCGCCGGGTGCCGCTGCCGCCCGCCCTCGACACCATCGGCAGCGACTACTTCCTCATCCACCTGGCGCAGAACGCCAGGCTTCCCGGTGTCCTGCACAACCGGCACATCATCAACTACCACACGGGAGAACGGCGTTCGGAGAGCGGCTTCCTCGCCTACCAGTTGCGGCTGGCGAAGTTCCTGCTGTCCACGCCCTACCTGGACGCCGTGTACACCCGGATGCGCGCAGCAGGTGACACGCTCCTCGACGCCGACGGACACGTCCGCGCCCCGGCCGTCGCCGACCACGTCCGGGAGGCCACCGCGCTGGACCCGGCGGTGAACTCCGAGCGCCTGGACGTGCTGGACCGCTGCTACCGCTCGCTGGGCGGCCGCTACACCGCCGCAGCCGACCTGTTCGCGACCCGTCGCGGCAGCCTCATCGACCGCGCCCGCGCGGACATGGACGACTTCGCGCTGCTGATCGACGCGTGGGAGCCGCTGACCCGCACCGCCCGCCGCACCGGGCCGACAGCGGCCTCACCGGCCGCGTCCCTCTGACCCGCCCCCGCGAGCGAAAGGCATCACATGAACCACCCACCGGCCACCGCCCCCAGGACGCGCCGGGCCGCTCGGACGGCACGCCGGTGACGGCGGTCGCCTCCTCCGTACGGCCGTCGTCGAGCACCCGCACCCTGACCGTCGCCTACGCGGGCGGCGAGAGGGGCCACGGTCCGCTCACCATGGGCCAGGCCAACATGATCCGCTGCATCCTGCGGGACGAGCCGGTGCAGATCAACATCCACGACGTGTGGCCCGCGCCCCCCGGCACCACTGTCGACGCGGCAATCGACGCACTGCGCTGCCTGGCGGTGCGCCACGATGCTCTCCGTACGACGTTCCCCCGCTCCCCCGGCACCACGCACCGGGAACAGGAGGTAGCCGCCGAAGGCTCGTTCACCGTCACCGTCACCGACCACACGGACTTCACCGGCGAACCGGCGCAGTACGCCGAGCAGGTGGCGCAGGACGCCCGTGCCGAACGGTTCCACCTCGACCGCGACTTCCCGCTGCGGATCACCCTCCTCGGCTTCGACGGCGCCCTGCGCTTCGTCGCCCTGGCGGCCAGTCATGCGGCGACCGACGGCAGCGCCCTCGCCGTGCTGCGCGAGGAGTGGCTGGCACTGCTGGCGGGCGATCCCCTGCCTCCCGTCTCGGCGTTCACCCCGCTGGGTCTCGCCGCCGAGGAGGCCACCCCGACCGGCAGGCGCAAGTCCGAGGAGTCCCTGCGGTACTGGGAACGGGTCCTGCGCACGGGACCCCAGGCGATGTTCGCCGAACCGCGTGCGGTGGGATCCGAGAGCGTGCAGCGCCGACTCACACTCCGCTCGCTCAGAGGCGGCCGGGCGCTGGCCCGGACTGCGGAGCGCACCGGCGCGCTGCCGTCCACCGTGCTGCTGTCGGCGTGGTGCGTGCTCGTCGCCCACCGGGCGGGCCAGACCTCGTGTGTGGCCGCCGTACCGACATCGAACCGGTTCGCCACCCGTCTCGCCCGGTCGGTCACCACCCTCTCGCAGGACGCCCTGCTCTTCCTCGACGTCCAGGTCCCCTCGTTCGACGCGCTGCTCCGCAAGGCGTGGGGCGCGGGTCTGAACGCCTACCGGCACAGCCAGTTCGACTCCCTGGCACTGTGGGAGATGATCGGGTCCGTCACGTCCGAGCGCGGCAGCCACTTCGCGCGCGATGTCGTGTTCAACGACATCAGCTCGCTGTCCGCGACCTTCGCGCCCGTCGTCGCCCAAAGGACCCAGGCACCCGATCTCGAACTGGACTGGGGACCGGAGCAGGTCCTGCCGACCCGCCTCCTCAGCTTCGTCCACACCATCGCTCCCCTGCTCCACCTCAGCCTGTGGACGGACGCACAGCTCTTCCCGAGCGCGGAGGCCGAGGGCTTCCTGACCGGTCTCGTACAGCTCCTGGAGGCGTCCGCCGAGGCGGACGTACCGCTCGACGCACTCACCGGGATCACGGGCGTGCGGCCTGCCACCCGTCCCGCCGGCTGGCACCGGGTGGACGGCTGCTGGGTCTCACCGTCAGCTGTGGCGGACGGCCTGGCGGCGGCGCTCGGCGGCCTGCCCGTGCACGTAGCCGCGCAAGCTGCGGACAGCACCGATACGAGCGCCCACGACCCGGACTCCCGGACACTCACGGCGTTCATCGCATCCGGCGACGCACCGCTGACACCCGCGCAGGCCCACTCCGCGCTGATGCGGACGCTCTCCGGCAACCCCGGGCGGCTGGCCCCGCAGCGGTACGTGATCGTCCAGGACCCGCCGGCCCGGACCGACCTCACCTCGGCGTGGCTCAGCCGGAACATTCTCATGGAAGGGACCGGTCGCGACCGGACGATGTGACATGACCCAAGACGACTCCACCGAACAGCCGAAGCCGGACGCCCTCCCGAGCCCGTGGAGCTCCCACCGCTTCCGGCTCTTCTTCACGGCACGCAGCACCTCGTTGCTGGCCGACGGCATGCTGATGGTCTCCCTCACCACCGCCGTGCTCGGCGCCGGCTACGGCGCCGGAGGCGTGGGTTACGCGCTCGCCGCGTGGATGGCGCCGATCGCCCTGCTGGTCCTGTTCGGCGGCGTGCTCGCCGACAAGTTCAGCCCGCAGGTGATGATGGTCGGGGCCGACGCCGTACGCATGGTGGCGATGCTCGCCCTGGCCGCACTCCTGGTGACCACCGACGTTCGCCTCTGGCAGATCATGGCACTGATGGCCCTGAGTGGGGCGGCGACCGCCATGTTCCAGCCGGGACTGGCGAGCATGATCCCCCAGGTCGCCGAGGACATCCAGCGCGCCAACGCGCTGCTGCGTGTCTCCGAGGCGATCAGCACATTGATCGGCCCCGGCCTCGCCGGACTGCTGGTCGCCTACTGGGACGTGGCGGGCTCCTACCTCGCGATCGCGGCCGCGTACGCCCTCAGCGCACTGGGCCTCCTGCCCCTGCGGAAGCTCAGCACGGCCCGGGACGAGGGAAACGACCCGATCTGGCAGCGCCTGGCCACCGGATGGCAGGAGTTCCGTTCCCGATCCTGGCTGTGGGGGTCATCGCGGTGTGGGCGGTGTACGGCCTGTTCGTCTTCGGCCCGTCCCTGCCCCTGGGCGCAGCGCTCCTGACCGAGCAGCACGGGGCGGGCGGCTTCGGCTGGATCGCGTCCGCCGACGGCGCCGGCACCATCGTCGGCGGCCTCCTCGGTATGCGGGTCCGGCCCCGGCGGCCACTGGTGGCGGGGGCCTGCGCGATGTTCTTCTTCTCCCTCAACCCGCTTGCCCCCGCACTGGGTTGGTCCTTCCCCGTAGCGGCGGTCACCGGGATGATCGCGGGCTGCGGTTTCGCCTTCTGGGGCGTGATGTGGGCGACCAGCGTGCAGACCCACATCCCGCTGGCCGTCCTCAGCCGTGTCTCCGCGTACGACGTCGCCGGGTCGATCATGGTCATCCCACTGGGCCGGGCCCTGTCCGGCCCGGCGGCGGAAATCGTCGGCGCCGACCACGTACTGCTCTTCTCGTCGGGCATGGGCCTCGTGTGCATCGCCGTGATGCTCTCGATCCCGGCGATACGCGGCCTGGGCCGCGCCCCGCTGACGCCCGCCGAGACGCCCGTGCCCGACATGCGGAACGTCGAATCGCTCACCGCACCCACGACGGAGGGACCTGGCGGCGCGGTAGCTGTTTCCTCTGTGCGTGCGGCCGGCACGACGCCATCCGTACCGGGCGGGGACGAGGTAGCGGTCACCTGAGGTCTCCGGCGTCTCCTGAGGACGCCATGACGCCCGTATGCCAGGAAAGCCCGGTCGAGGCCGCGCTATGCGGGGCGAAGAACAGGGTCGATCTCCGCCAGGGCCTCGTGCAGCTGACGTGCGCCCAGAGCCACGCGGCCGTCGGTGTCCCGCGACATCTCCTCGCAGAGCCGTAGCGCCACGTCCCGGTCCTCGGAGAAGACGCTGAACACGTCATCGACCGCGGTGTGGATCCAGTCGCTGTGATTCGCGTCGGCGCCTGCCAGCGCGGACGCGACGATCGTCAGCCCGGCCCTGTCATTGCGCCGGAGCAAGGCCTCCGCGGTCCGCCGGGTGACGAGGGTGTCGCCGCGGTCGAGTACGAGTTCCCGCAACGGCCCGCCGGCCTCCGGCATCTCGGCGAACCCCGCCAGGCTGTGACCGGCGGCCGCCCGGTCACGGTAGTCCTGGCTTCGCCCGAGCGCGCCCAGCGCCACGACAGCTGCACACCGCAGGGCAGCGTCCACCTGTTCCCCCTCCCTCCCGCTATTCCGGTCAAATTACCATCGAGGCGCTCGGGAGTTGGTCGCCCGGACAGCCCTTGGAGCCTGCCCGGGTTCAAGGACAGGGTGAAGAGGGATGGCGTACTGGTTCCACCCCCGGGCCGGGCTGCCCGCGACTCATCCGGCCGGGGCCGGCCCATGCACCGCTCCCGGCCGGCGGCCCTTGAGGCCCTGGGGGTACTCGCGGCCGAGAGACCCACCTATGTGTCGTTGAGGTACCTGTCGGCTCCCTGCCCGGCGCCTTCGGCGGCGGGCGGTGGATTGTCCGGAGCCAGGGAGCGGATGCGCGGTATGGGTGAAGGGAGCAGCCAGAGCAGCGACAGCGCTCCTCCGACGGCGGTCGTGATCAGGGTGGTCCTGAGCCCGATGAGGTCGGCGAGCGCGCCACCCACGAGCGCACCGACCGGGCGTATGCCGTAGTTCACCGTGCTGTAGGCACCGGCCACTCGACTGCGCATGCCATCCGGTATCACCGCGGCTTGCAGGGAGTTGAGGTTGACGTCGAACAGCATCACGCCGATTCCGGCGAGGAACTCCGCCGCGCCCAGAGCTCCTGCGCAGGCCCATGTGGGGCCGCTCGCGGTGGCGGCTATCGCGAGGGGGTCGGGAACAGTACGGCGCCTGCCGCGATGCTGCGTCCCACGCCGATCCGTCGCGAGATCTTCGGGGCCAGTACCGCGCCCACGACAGCGCCGGTTGACCCGATTCCGAATGCCAGCCCGATGGCCCCTGCGGAAAGGCCGAGCACCCGGTCGGCGAACAGGACGGTCAAACCGGTGCTCGACATGAAGGTGAAGAAGTTGAGGGTCGTCGCGCAGCCGAGGCTCGCCCGCAGTACGGGGTGACGTACCACGAAGACCAGCCCCTCTCCGGCCCGCCGCAGCAGCGAAGGCCCTGCCGCCTCATCGGCGGCGACGGCTGGTTCGTCGACCCGGATCGGCCCGATCAGGGCGGCGGAGGCGAGGAAGGACAGCGCGTCGGCGATCACGGCGACGGGCGCTGTCAGAGCCTGGACGAGGGCACCGCCGACGGCGGGGCCGACGACCTGGGAGGCAGACCGGCCGGCGCTGAGCTTGCTGTTCGCGTCGACGTAGGACGAGCGTGGCACGAGGTGGGCGAAGAAGGGCGGATAGGCGGTGTTGAACAGCACGGCCGCGGCGCCGGTCACCAGTGCCACGGCGTACAACCCGAGAAGCGTCACGCCGCCCAACAGGTATGCGGCCGGCAGGATGAGCAGGGCGCCCGCACGTATCAGATCGGCGAGGACCATCAGGCGGCGCTTGTGCGTGTGGTGGTCGACCCAGGCTCCCAGCACGACGGCGAGGAGATTCGGGGCCCAGGCAAGCGCGGTCAGGCATGCGACTTGACCGGCCGAGGCGTGCAGCGACGCCACGGCGATCAGGGGTAAGGCCAGTTCGGATATCCGGTCGCCGAACTGCGAGACCGACATCCCCGCCCAGAAGCGAACGAACCGACGATTCCGCCACAAGGACGCGTCGGATGCGCGTTCCTGATGACTCCTCATATCCCGTCGCTCTTCTGCTCCTCGGCGGCCTCCGGCAGGACGTAGCGCAGCAGCCTGACGTCACGGCTGCCGCTCGGCCGCTGCGCCGGGTCGCGCGTCACGTAGGGCGCGAGGACGCCTTCGATCGCGTCCTCGATGGCCGCGAGTTCTTCGGGCGACACCACTACGCGGGTGTTCGCCAGCCCCGCGAGCCCGCGCCACACCTGATCGAGGTCAGGTTCGGTCTCGGCAACCCACCGATGCGGCAGGCCGGCGGCACGGTCGAACATCTCCCTGGACAGCACCCGCGCGGCGGACCGGCCCTCATCGTCCTCCGGCATCGCGAACCGGAAACCCCGCGCCACCGCCTCCCACCGCCGCTCCCGGCGATCCCCTCCGGCTTCGGCGTCGCGGACCAGCCCGAAGCCCGCCAGGTGGCGCAGGTGCCAACTGGTCACGGACGGGGTGGCTCCGACATCGGGTGACAACTGCGTCGCCGTCGCGGCCCCGTGCCGTTGCAGGCGTTCGAGGATCGCCAGCCGCACCGGGTGCGCCAGCGCTCGCATGGCCTTCGGTTCAGTGATCTCGATATCGCCCAGGCGATTCCCACGCTCCATAGCGTGAGAGTGTTCTCTCATAATGCGTGAGAGTCAACTCTCATACCTTGTTGCTGGTGTGTGATGAACCGGAGCGCCCGTCCGAGCTGCACAGCTACCGCTCCTGAAGACGGCCGCTCGCGCAGCGGGCAGTCTCGCGTCATTCCTGATCTGGGCAGGTTTCGCTCGAAGGCGGACCCCAGGACCTCTCGCTGGACGCGCGCGAGGGGTGCCACGGGCCCGTGGCACCCCTCGCGCGCGTCCAGCGGCCGGCAGGCCGGCCTTACCTGTCGATGTTCGTCACATTGTGGCTGTTGACGATGACCTGGTTCTTGATGTCCCCGACGTGAAAGTCGATCAGCCCGCACAGCAGGCAGCCCGGATTGTCGGCCGGAGGGGCCGGGGCTTGGGACACGGTGACGGTGGTGGTGTCGCTCGAAGCGCCGCAACCGTCGTCGCCGTTGTAGGCGGCGGTGATCGTGTGGGTTCCGGTGGCCGTGAAACCGGTGGTCAGTGAGGAGTGTCCGTCGGCGGAGACGGGTGCGGTCGCGAGGAGGTCCGGGCCGTCGAAGAAGGACACGCCGAGGCCGCCGCTCGGGTCCGAGCTGCAGGTCACCGTCGCATCGAGGGTCACCAGTTGCCCGGTCGTCGCCGAGGAGGGAGTGGCCTGGACCGTGGTCGAGGACGGATCGGCGGCGGCCGCCGACGGAGCGAGGGACAGCACAGTGGCTGCCGCCGCTACGGCGACCAGGAGTCCGGCTTTGCTTGCACGACACACTTTCACTGAAGGGCCTCCTCGGACTGATCGTCAGGCGGGGATCCGCCGTGACGGTTCGGAGCGTGACCCTAGGCCGCTTTTGCCGGCATGTGCGGGAGGCGCGGGTCCCGGCGGACCCACCTGAGTCATCGGCTCGCTCGAATGGACTGGAGCAGGCCGGTAGTGCCGATGCCGTGCCACTGGCCTGTGCGTATCAGGCAACGTTCGCACTGTGTTCGATGTGAGATACGGTCCCCAGCCATGGGCCGAATGGTGTTGATCAGGCACGGCGAGACCGCATGGAGCCGGACCGGCCGGCACGCCGGCCGCACCGACCTGCCGCTGACCGAGGTGGGAGAGGACGCGGCGCGTGCGCTCGCGCCTCGGCTGGCCGAACGGGAGTTCGCCGCCGTCTACAGCAGCCCGCTGACTCGCGCCGTACGGACCGCCGAACTGGCGGGGCTGAGCGGCGCGGAGCCCGAAGCCGACCTGATCGAGTGGGACTACGGCCGCTACGAGGGGCTGACCGCCGAGCAGATCCAGGAGCTCAAGCCCGGCTGGGAACTGTGGCGCGACGGCGTCGACGCCGGCGAGGCCCTCGCGCAGGTGACGGTACGGGTCGACGCCTTCCTCGGCCGGGTCCGGCCGCTGCTGGACCAGGGCGACGTGGCCGTCGTTGCGCACGGCCACCTGTCACGCGTCCTGGCCGCGCGCTGGCTCGGGCTCGACGCGTCGGCCGGACGACAGTTCGGGCACCCGCATCCGGGGACGATCAACACGCTGGGCTACGAACACGAGCTGCCGGTCGTGCTCGGGTGGAACGTGCCGTAGTCGCGGGCGCCCATAGCCGGTCCGGGGTGCAGCGCTTGCCGTGTCAGGGCAACAGCCGGTCCAGGGCTGCAGCTATTGCCGTGTGAGGGCAACAGGGCAACGTTGCCTGGTCCGGCACTAGATCGCCGGAGGCGCGACGCGCTGGTAGGTGAGCGAGTTGCTGCTGCCACCCGACGTCGTGACGTTCACCGGCACCGAACCTGCCGGGCCCGCCGGGGCGATCGCGATCGCGGTCGTGTCCGACACCACGGTGAAGGCCGCCGGCGCGGCGCCGAAGTGGACAGCGAATGTCGTGGTCAGCCCGGTGCCCGTCAGGGTCACGGCGGCGCCCGCGCCCGTGGGCCCCTGCGCGGGCGAGAGCGCGGTGAGCGCCGGCGCCGCCAGGTAGGTGTAGATGACGGAGTTGCTGGTGCCGCCGGGACCGGTGACGGTGCACGCGACGGAGCCGGTGCCCGGCGGGGCGACCGCGGTGACCTGGGTTGCGGAGTTGACGGTGTAGGAGGTCGCGGGGGTGCCGCCGAAGCTGACGGCGGTGGCCCCGGTGAGGCCGGCACCGGTGAGCACCACGCTGGTCCCGCCGGACGTCGGGCCCTGGTTCGGCGAGATCGCGCTGAGGGCCGGCGTGGGCGCGTAGCTGTAGGCGATCGTGTTGCTGAGCCCAGCGGGTGTGCGCACCGTGACGTTGACCGTGCCGGTTCCGGGCGGGACGGTCGCCGTGATCGTGGACGGGGTGTTGACCGTGTACGACAGGGCGGCCGCAGATCCGAACGTGACGGCGGTGGCCCCGGTGAACTGGCTTCCGGTCAGGGTCACGGGATTGGTGCCCGCCGCCGGGCCCGTGTTGGGTACGACCGAGGTGAGGACGGGAGGGGCCACGGTGACTCCAAGGGTGTGGTCGGCCTGGCAGGGCCGCGAGGGGATCACGAAAGCGGTGCGGGCGGACGTATGCGCGCCCGCACCGCTTCCGCTGGGCACGGGCCGGTTGACCGGAGCTCACCGGAGCCGTGCACGGCCAAGTGTCCGAGACACCGTCAGATGCCGGGACCGGACAGGTAGGTGAAGCCGTCAACGGCGGTGGCGCTGCCGCCCTCGGTGGTCACGACGACGTTGACGGGACCTGTGGTGCCGGGCGGTGTGATGGCCACCAGCGTGCTGCTGTTCAGCACTGCGAAGGAGGCGGCGGCGCCACCGAAGGTGACGGCCGTGGTGGACGCCAGGCCGGTGCCGCTGACGGTCACCGACGTGCCGCCGGACGACGGCCCCGAGCTGGGTGTGAGCGAGACCAGTGTCGGCGCGTCGACGTAGGCGTAGGTGAGCGGAGCGGTCGTGCCCCCGGTGGTGGTGACGGTGACGTCGACGGAGCCGCTGGAGCTGCCGGCCGGAACGACCACCGACAGCTGGCTGTCCGAGACGACCGTCGGGGTCGCGCTGTTGGAGCCGAAGGACACGGCGGTGGCTGTGGAGAGACCGTAACCGTTGACGGTGACCGTGTTGCCGCCCGCGGTCGGGCCGGAGTCCGAGCCGAGTGACACCGCGATCGGCGGGCTGATGTAGAAGAAGGAGAGCGAGTTGCTCGTCCCTCCTGCGGTCGTCACGCTGACGTCGACGACACCGCAGCCCGCGGGGTCGATGACGGTGATCGAGGTCGGGGTGTTCGCGGTGATCGTGGCCGTCCGGGACCCGAAGTGGACGGCGGTGGCACCGGCCAGGTTCACGCCGGTGATGGTGACGGTTGTTCCGCCGCTGGTGGAGCCTTGGTTGGGACTGATGGGCATGAGGGGTTCCTCCTCACTCGGAAGCCTTCTCCGAGCAGCGACTGGGTGTCCGATCCACGGGTGTTCCGGACAGGCCCAGGCCAACACGTCCGGCCGCCGGCAGATGGGGGTGTACGGAGGCCCGTCCGGACGGGATGAGTTCAGTCCCGGGAGGGAGGCTCGCCCGCGGCGGCTCGATGGATCAGCGCCCATCGATGCAGACACCTGCATTAACCCATCGGAGTGATACCCCTACCAAGACAATTGACGCGACATCAACCGTTCGGCGGAGCGTGCGGGGCGTATGGCGGCACGCGATCCGGTGGTACGCGGTCACCTGCCGGGCCATCACGAACACGGAAGGCTTGGGCAACGGCGCCGTGTCAGTGCCCGGCAGCCGCCTTCACCAGGGCCACAGCCACACCGATCACCGCGTCCGCGAGGCCCGCGACCACCCCCGCCAGGACACCGCCTCCCATGCGCAGCCCGCCCAGGCAGCCCCACAGAAAGAGGGAGACGACGGCCACGCCCGCCGCGGCCAGCAACGCGGCATCCAGGGACAGGACGTCCAGGGCCGCCAGGCCGATCAGCACGGCCGGGCCCACGGCGCAGGACAACAGCGGGCTGCTGACGTACAGCATGCGCCGCAGCTCGTGGCCGGTGGCGACGTGGCCGTGCACGGTGCGGTGCGCCTGCTGGTCGGCGACGAACGCCGCAAGCCACAGGCCCAGAGCTGTTGTCAGGACCGTGGCGAAGGCACCGAGGGAATCCACTTCGCCGAAGGACAGGCCCACCACCACGGCGATCATCGTGATGGTCGCGTAGATGCGCTCTTTCAGGCGGTCCGCCAGTACACCGGCCTCCACGCCGGGCGGCAGCTCCGCTCGCCGGTCGTACGCCACCTGCTCCCCCTCACCTGTCACTGGACGCGGGCGGCGCCCCTCGGCCGTGCACCCACTGTGTCCGGTATCTCGGCGTCCGGTACCACCGTGTCCGAATCACGGCGTCCGGTACCACCCTGTCCGGTACCGCGGCCACAGCGACCAGCATGCCTCGGACCGTCGCCCGAAGCCGGCAACCACGAGCGCGTGGGCGGCCGTTTCGGCGCACGGGCACAGCGGGCCGTTGCTCGCCGATCTTGACCGGACGCCACGACCCAGCTGGCCACCATTGGCCTCATGGGCCGTCTTCCCACCCACGAGGCCACCCCTAACTGGCGCGGTACCCTTGGCAGTTCGCTTGGATCAGTGGGACGTTGGTCCGGTCTGTCAGCGATGACGCAGGGAATCGCTACCGTGCTCGCCGCTCCAGTATCGGCAGCACCGTTCAACCATCAGATGATCCAAACGAAAAGCCTAGGAGGATGCGGTGGATACGGTCATGCCGATACGACGGCTCAGACACGGCTTCGTTCGCGTGCTGGTCCTCGCAGGGGCTCTCGCCATGGGGGGCTGCTCGGCAAGCCGGCCGCCGACCGACAGCGAAGAGGGAGCGGGGGCTGCTCCCAAGAAGGTGAGCACGTGCGCGTTACTGAATGCCGACGATGTCCGGCAGGCCTTCGATTCACCGGAGACCTTCGCCGGAACGCGGCCCGATCCCGTTGACGGCAAGCGTCCCTGGGGGTGCACGTGGGGCAGCCAGACCTCCTACGCGAGCGTCGAACAGGTGAGCCGCGAGGACTACCGAGCGGGGATCGAAGCTCCCGGAGTGCGCCTGGTGCCCCAGAACATCGGCACAGGAGACTCCTTCGCCGTCTACCCGGCCGACAAGAGCCAGCCCATGAGGTTCGCCTTCACCACGGGTAGCCGGTCCTACTACTACCTGCACGTGGTTCCGGCGCGCGACGGCGACTACCCAAGCTACGAGCCGGGCGATATCGGTACGAAGTTGCTCCGGCTCCTGATCCCGGCAATCGAGAACACCCAGACCTGACGTCCGGGACCTGCGGTCCTCACGTACGGTCCCGGTGCGCCACTCGGTGTCAGCGCAGCCACTGGTCCTGGTCGGCGGGGCGGTACAGCGTGACGGCCTTGGGAATCTTGTCGAGCACCAGGCGCTGGTACGTGGCGTCGGTCACCTCGCCGTCGTAGGCGAAGTGCGGTTCGCCCCGCAGGACCTCCAGCTCCAGCCTGCGCACCTGAGCGGTCGTCAGCACCCTGGAGTTGTGCAGGGTTCCGGTCAGGACGGCGAGGAGCAGCCGGGTGCGTGCCAGCGGGGTGCCGGCCTCCACGGCCCGGACGTCGAGCAGGCCGTCGTCGAGCTGTGTGCGGTAGGTCGGGGCGAAGCCGGCCGGGTGGTAGATGCCGTTACCCGCGAAGAGCAGCCAGATGGTGCGGGGACGGCCGTTGATCATCACCGAGAGGGGGCTGCCGGTGGCCAGGACCTTGGCCAGGCCCACGGCCAGCGCGGGCCATTTGCCGATCCGCTTCTCCAGCCGCTCCCTGGCGTGCACGAGTTCGGAGTAGACGCCGATGCTGAACGTGTTGAGGAATACCTGCTGCCTGCCGCCGTCCGGGGAGGCGTCGGCCAGGCGGCCGGGGGCCTCCTGAGCGGGGCGGATCCCGGGGCTTTCGAACGACGATGCCCGGCCCACGTCCGCTGTGACGGCGTCGCCCGCCCGGATCGCTCGGGCGACGTCCTCCAGAGTCTGATTGCCGAGGTCCACGGCGAAGTGGTTGAAGGTACCGCCGGGGAAGACGGCAAGGGGGACACGGTGGCGGGCAGCCGTCGCACTGCCCGCGTTGACGGTTCCGTCGCCACCGCACACTCCCAGCGCCCCGCCGTCGGCAACTGCACGCAGCGCTGCCTCGTCGAGGAGTGCCACGAGATCGTCGCCCGGCTCGAAGACGGTGATCGTCGCCTCGGGAAGGAGGATGCGCAGTGCCTCGGCGGTGTCCTTGGTCCAGGAGATACCGGAAGACGGATTGACCACCAGGTAGAGGCCTTTGCCGTCGGGCAGCGCGGGGGCCGGCCTGCGTGGTGGGGCGGCGGCCGCGGCGGCCTCAGGTTTCACCGGCCACCAGCGGCAGGTGAGGAGTGCCGCACCGACACCCACGATCACCCCGGCCGTCGCACGCCCCCGGTGGTCGAGGCCCCCGCGGCCGCGGACGTAGGCGAGGCCTGCGGCGAACGGCACCACGGCGAGCCCGTACCGGGGCGACTCCAGGACGACTCCCGTCGCAAAGGCGGCGGCAGATGCCATGGGGCTGGCGGGCAAGGAGGCGGTGTTCGGACGGGGAAACAGCGCGGGGAACGCGTCAAGGACGGGACGAGCACTGCGGGCGGCCGGTTTGGCCAGCGTGTGATTGATCACCGCGACGATCGCCACGGAGCCGATGCCGCGCAACGCGGCCCGTCGGGCATTCCTGCCACCCGACGCCCCGAGCACGGTCGCCGCAGCCAGCCACACGGCGTCGTGCCCGGCAGCCCTGCGCAGCAGGTGCGTCGCGGAGTCGCCGCGCGCGGGGCGCGCCAGGGCGAGCGATGCGGCCAGCCGGTTTCCGGGCCCCGGTATCTTCCACAGCCGTCCAGGTCTCTTCATGCGCTCGCCATACCTCTGCACCTAGAGAATTCGCTACACACGACCGGGCCGGACCGCTGCGCCGCCTCACCCTACCTGCGGCCGGACCTCTGTTCGAAGAGACGGTGCAGGTCCGACCGGGACTGCCCGTCGACGCGACCGACAGCTCCACAGCCAAGGCCCGACGCCCTGCCGCAGACAGCGTCGGCAAACAGCCCCGATCCCGGCAGCCAGGGGAAGCGGCTGCCGGGATCAGTGGGGTGCGGTGCTACTTGGGCTTGACGGCGTCCTTGGCCTTCTCCTTGGCCTGCCGCAGGTCACCCTTGGACTCCTCGGCACGCCCTTCCGCCTTCAGGGACTCGTTACCCACCGCGCCCCCGACGACCTTCTTGACCTTGCCCTCGGCCTGCTCGCCCTTGGCCTGAGCCTTCTCGTCCGCAGCCACAACCACTCACACCCTGTCGTTCTCGAAAACAGTGTCATCCCCCGACTCACCGCTCATCGCCCGCCCAAACCACACAGTTTCCACAGGGAAACTGTCGTGACTCTGAGTGCGTGAATTCGGGGTAGCAGCACTATGTGGCCGGCAGTGTCGCCGCGCCGGAAACCATGACCTCCAGCACAGCACCTCCGACCACCCATTTCGTCGACGCCGGAACGACTCCAGGATCTCGGCTGCGAAATGACCACGGGCCCCTACCGGAACGCCCGGGCCCGACTCCCCCGCCGGGCTATAGGAGCTCGTAACGCCGCGAGGGCGGTTCAAGGGAGCAATACACGGGGGTGCAATACAGGGGTGCAATGCACCAGACATGACGCTCAGGCCTTTCCCGGAGTGGAGATCCTCACACCGCCGCCCACTGCGGAGCTGAGGAAGCAGCGGCCACCTAGACCGACGATCCAGCCAGGGCCGCTACGGGCCACCGGAACGTCCAACCGCCACCCACTGGCAAAGCGCACCCGCAGAACGCCTGAATCTCCGGCGTGAACCTCAGCGACCACCTGATCAAGCAGCTTCGGTACCCGACCCAGATTGATCCGAGTGCCGGCGTGCACGGGAGCCGTCTCACCTGCTGCGGTCAGCTCGGCAGGACCCCACACCTCGATCTTGTTCGAACCGATGTGCAGCCTCATCGTGTTGCCGACCATCACCTCGCCGACGCCCACTCCGCGCATGGAGCGGACGTCCCAGCCGTCCTCCACGCGGTCGATCCCGTTCTCCATACGGCAAGGCTACGGACCCGAACCAGCAACGCTCCTAAATACCGCCGCCCGGCCCGGACTCTCGGTGTGCAGCGGCTGATCGCCCGCCGCGGCACCGAACACGGCTCCGGGGCTCGGCACTCAACGCTGGATCGTGGAGAGTACGTCTGGCCACCTGCACCGTTCCGCCGTCCGCCGCCTGCGGATCCGCTGGGAGATCCGCGACGACATCCGCCAAGCCGCCCGCACCCTCGAATGCGCGCCATCTGCTGGCGCCGACTCAAGAACTACCTTGTGTGAGGCCGACTCGACAGCAGCTGTTCACTGCGAAATCTTCCGCTCGTCGGCCTTGAGCCCGCGGAGCGTCCAGAGACCGTACAAAGCCAGCAGAGGTTTGGCGACCATCCACTCGCCCGGCCGGTAGTCATCCGCGCGCACGAGCTTCTCAGCCAGATCAGGGCGCTGCCGCCGCAAGTACGCGCGGGCCTTGAGCGCGTGAGCCGGCTGGGAGGCGATCTTGATGCGATCGACGTCCTCAAGCAAGGGGATCACGTTCGTGATGTTCTCCCATGTCGTCGCACTTCGGTCTTCGAGGAGAACGACGCCGTCGAACTCCCATACCGACCTCGCGTAGTCAGCCATCAACTGGGCTTCCGCAGCGCAGCTGCTGGTCTCACCACCACTGAAGATGACGCGAGTGTCTGGCGCGTTGTCAGCGGCAACGGAGCGGACTCCGGCACGGACTCGCCAGCGGTTGATGAAGTTCGCCGTCGGTTGGGGATTCCGGAAGCCCAACACGACCACAGCTACGGATGCACCCCCGCTGCGCCCCACGAGGGCTCGAGACCAACGCCAGTTCAACCACTCGCCCCAGGCCAGGGCCGCAGCCCCAGCTATGGCCAGTCCTGTCCTTCGTCGCATGCGGCGACCCTATGGCACCGCGACATCGGGCAGCGAAGGCCAACGGCGCTACAGACGAGGCCTTCTGTTGGAAGTTCCAAGGACTCAATGAGCTTCCGAAGTCCGGTTCGTGCTCGCGCAGCGCCTTCAGCAGGCCCGGCGCCTGACCGGCGAGCAGATCGACGACCGCGTTGCTCACACGGAGCCGAAATCCCCGGGGTCAGTCCTGATCTTGGGTGTACTCAGCTGCGTACCAACTGGAGTCGATGGCGGGGTTGCGCAGAGCCCCCAGAAGCGCTCGTCAGGTATCGGCGGCAGCGGAGGCTTGCCCAGGTCCGCATGCAGATCCGCACGCCAGTCGACAGTGAAATGACTGCGGATTTCCGCGCTCTCGTACACGGACCTGTAGGGGGACCCCCAGATCCCGAGGGCTATCTTCTCCGCGGCCCACCTGAGAGTGACGTCTCGGCCGGTGTCGGCCTGCACGAGCACCGCGCGGAGTCGCAAAGCGAGCGGCCCGGTCTGGTCCGGCCGCGGTGGAGCCACACCGCACTCCCACACGTCCAGGGCTGACTTGACCTCCGGGTACTTGTTCAGACCCGATTCGACCGCCAGTCTGCGCAACTGCTTCCGCGCGGCCTCAACCACCTGCTCACACGGCAGGATCGCGATCAGTGCACCGAGTTCCTCAAGCCCGTCCAAGTAGCTCGCGTGCAAGAGGTCGGTGGGACTGTGGGACAGGTCCAGCTCCGGCAGCTTCTCATCCGGCGCGGGAAGGGAATCGTCGGCACTGCACTCCTGCCTGGGAGCCAGAGGCCCCTCCCAGAACAGCCGGCCGTTGAACGTGACGACACCACCGTCCTTGCCGCGCTCAAGCTTGCCGGCCAATTCGGCCAGATACCCACCCAACGAGTCGGCCTGTCCGAAACTGGTGCCGGTCTCGTCGAAGAACCGCCCGATCGCACCGAAGGATTCCCGCCCAGTACGGCAATCCACCAGGAGACCGTCCGACGTCACGTCATAGGAACCGAACTTTACGTAGCTGCGAAGCCAGTGGCCCTCGACCTCCCCGTCGATGCCTTGGTCAAAGCCACGCATGAACTCGGTATCCCCGAGGATCCCGCTCACTCCGAGCAGCCGGTCGCCCGTGCTGAACCGGAAAGCCTCAGCTCCCTCCAGCGCCCCGTTGTGTCGGAGGAGTGAAGCGACCAGGTCCGGAGGAAAGGTGACTCCCAGTTCCTCTTGCGCTGCCGCGATCTCCTCGTTCCTGGCGGGCGGCCGAAGCGTGGCGAAAGTACGGGGCACGTGCTCGCGCAGCCACGCGTCGATGCGAGTCCATGAGGCATGGACCAGGTCTGCTGTCATAGGGCCGACCCTAGAGTCAGCCACTGACAACAGCTTGATCGTCGCTCATCGGCCTTGCCCGCGGCTCACCCAGCTGCCGGCACCGGACGCTGCAGCCACCCACTCAAGCGCTCACTCGCCAAGTGAAGCGCCCAGTCACAATCACCCGATCGGTGGCCAACTCGAAGAAGCTCAATGACAGCGAACCCACCGGGCCGAGCCTCAACAACCGGCGACTCGGCCGACATCGGCCATACCCGGTAAAGGTGGTTCGGGCCAACGCGCGAAACGCCCCTGGTGCCCGGAATCTGCTTGCAGACCTGCTCCTATCAGGGGCTTTACGCCTACCTGATGCCAGGTCAGGTACGTATCGGTCAGAAGGATCTCGAATCCTTCGGAAGGACGGCCTATTCTGAGCGCCGTCCGCACTACCTGGGAGCGCCGTGACAAGTAGGTTCACCGAGTTGACCGTTGACTGCCAAGACCCGGAGAGGCTCGCGGCGTTCTGGTGCGCAGCCCTGGACTTCAAGGTGATCGACCGGAGCGAGAGCAAGGTCGAGATCGCCTCCTGGGTACCGACCGTAGAGGACGTTCGGGCCCGCCAGATGCCGCCCACCCTGCAGTTCATCCAGGTGCCCGAGGGCAAGACCGTCAAGAACCGACTGCACCTCGACGTCAGCCCGATCGACTGCAGCACCGAGGACGAGGTGACCAGACTGCTCGGTCTCGGCGCCACCACGACGGATGTAGGCCAGGGCCCGGACCGGAACTGGGTGGTCATGGCCGACCCCGAGGGCAACGAGTTCGACGTCCTACGCACCCTGGCACCGGAGAAATAGGCCGCGAGCGGCACCCGCGCCCCGCCCGACACGGCAGCCGTCGCGTCACCGCGAAGACAGCAGTCGTGAGACATGCATCTGTGCCCATGATCCGACGGGCAGGGCTCGGGATGTGCGGGTCAGCCAGCCGGACAGTCGCCCTGACCGGCATTCCCGACCGGGCCAACTCTCACCGGGGAGCCGGTCCCGTTCCTGACGGGCAGTGTGTCGACGCCCGGCCGCCGAGGGTGACCGACTTCGTCCCGTCCGCCGGGGTCACCAGCAGCCCCGGGATGCCCATGTAGGGCCGGACTGGTCACCCCTGGAAAGATCTCCGATACGAGTCCACCACAAGGGGGTCCAGTGGAGATCATCGAGCACACGATCAATGCCCAGTGCGAGGGTGTGATGGTGGAGCCCGTCGGCGGCAGCAAGGTGGGCGTGCTGGTACTGGCTGGTTCGAGCGGCCGCATCGAAGCTGACCGCTGCCGCCTGTTCGCGCGTACCGGAATGACAGCCCTGTCGATCCGGTGGTTCGGCGGCGACGGGCAGCCTGCGGGAATCTGCGAGATTCCACTGGAAGACTTCGGTACCGCGATCGACCTGCTGCGGGCCAAGGGGGCGGAGAGGATAGGTGTGCTCGGGCTGTCCAAGGGTGCCGAAGCCGCCTTGCTCCTCGCCGTCCACGATCCGCGTGTTGACGCGGTGGTCGCGTTGTCGCCCACGTCCGTGGTCTGGGCGAACGTCGGCCCCGGTTCGGACGGGAAGATCTACCCCTATCGCTCGTCGTGGACCTGGCAGGAGGAGTCTGTCCCGTTCGTTCCCTACGACGACAGTTGGGCTCCCGCGGAAGCACAAGGGGAGCCCACCGCCTGCCGAACGCACTACGAGCACAGTCGGCAGACCTTTGACGAGGCGGCGAGGCAGGCCGTGATCCCGATCGAGCAGTCCGCCGCTGAGATTCTGCTCGTGGCGGGTGGTGACGACGAGATGTGGCCATCGTTGGTGTTCGCGCAGGAGTTGGCGTCACGCAGGGCGTCGGCGGGCCGCACTGCCAAAGTCATCAGTGCGTCCGACGCCGGACATCGCCCGCGGTTGCCAGGGGAGGGACCGGCCGCCCCTTCCCACCGGTTCCGCTACGGCGGCACTGCCGAAGCCGACGCCGACCTCGGTGCGAAGGCATGGCCTCACATCGTGGGCGTGCTCGCAGGACCTGTCGTCCTGGGCAGTTGATCCGGGCACGGGCGGGCGGAGGGTGCGATGCCCCGGACGCAACACAAGGCACGATCCGGCGGCGGTGAAGCCAGTCGCGTACATGGCCGAAGTCGCGCTCCTGGGCCCTTTCCGATCTGTCTCTGTGCGCGGGGAGGGGCGGCGGCCCCGGATGCTGGTCGCTGCGACCGGTTTGTGGGCTAACCTGCGGGTGTGAGCACCGGACGGGAGGGCCCAGAGGCCGAGAAGTGGCTGGCGGACACCCGGGCGTCCTACGACGCCGACGCCATCAGCTACGCGGACGAGGTACGAAACCTCCTGGCCGAACTACCGCCCGAGCGGGACGTCATGGCGCTGTTCGCCGAGTTGGTAAGGGCACACGGCGGCGGAACCGTCGCGGACGTGGGTTGCGGGCCTGGGAGGATCACCGCCCACCTGAGGGACCTCGGGGTGGACGCCTTCGGCATCGATCTGTCACCGCGGATGATCGAGGTGGCGCGGAGTGAACATCCCGGTCTGCGCTTCGAGGTGGGGTCGATGACTCAACTCGACCTGACTGACGGCGCGTTGGCTGCCCTTGTCGCCTGGTACTCGATCATTCACGTCCCCGATGAAGCAATCGGCACGGTTCTTGCGGGCTTCCGTCGGGTGCTGCGGCCCGGCGGCCTGCTGCTGCTGGGTTTCCACGTCGGCGACCCCACACCGACCAAACCGCGGGAGGACGGCGAGAGTTGGCCGGAGTCCTATGTCCGTCGTCGCCCTCCGAGTCAAGTGGCTGCCTGGCTCGACGAGGCCGGCTTCACTCTCGAGACCCACCCCACGCTCACGTCAGCCGCGCGCAGACTCGGTGGCGTGCTCCTGGCGCGCCGCTAGGTCATTCTTTTGGATCGGGCCGGATCTCAGGGAGCCCTTCCACTCCGCTTCGAGGTGTCTGAGCCGGAGAGACCGCGATGAGGTCCGAACCTGAAACCGGACCGGTACCTGATGGCGTCCCTCACGATGTGCAGACCTCCGGCAATTCCTGCACCGCATCAGCCGACGTCGTCACCGCCCTGGCCGCACGGGCAAGGGAGATGGACCGCTTCATGGCCCGCTGAGCTGGTTACCCAACGCCAACCCTGGTGACGAACCCGGTAGCTCGATCGATCTGCGAGGCTTGATCGCTGCCGAGCCGGCTGATTAGGTGGCCGGCATGACTGATCTCGGAGCCGTCGCCTGGCCACCTGCCCCGATCAGGACCGAAAGGCTCGTGCTCCGTGAGCCCGAGGCTCGGGACCGTGCGGCTTTCATCGAATTGCTGGCGTCGCCCGAGGTGCACACCTACCTCGGCGGACCCCGCCCGCGTGACGAGCTCGAGCGCGAGGTGCCCGAGGTTCCTGGGCAGCGGCCCGGGTGTTTCGTCGTCGATCTCGACGGGGCGATGATCGGTGAGATCCTGCTCAGCCGGGCGACGGAGCACCATCGCCCGGCTGCCGTGGGGAAGGTCGATCTCGGCTACCTGTTTCTGCCGCGAGCATGGGGATTCGGGTACGCCGCCGAGGCGTGCGCGGCAGCACTCGACTGGTTCGACGCTGTCCTGCCCGGGGAGCCGGTGGTGCTCGCCACCCAGACCGCCAACGCTGGCTCGATGCGTCTCGCGGAGAAGCTGGGGTTCACCGGGATAGAGGTGTTCCATGCCTGGGACGCCGAGCAGTGGCTCGGCCTGCGGTCCCCGGTCACGCCCTCCGATTGAACGCGTGATCAACCGGCCACGACCCACTACCCCGGGCCCTCGACGAAAGGCCACTCTGCAGGGCGAAAGGCCGGACGAAGGATGAAGCTGCAGAGCGAAGAGACCCACGTCGAAGGACATCAGACTCCGTCCTGACCCGGCCCAGGCCACCCACCTGTTTCGCGCAGTACTCGTGGTGACGAACATCGGGGCCGCTAGCGGCAGTTGACCTCTCCCGCAGGCAGCCCCCGATCAGCGCATGCGGGAACAGTGTCACCGGCCCGGAATCGGCTGAGTGAGGTTCACCGGGTTGCCGTCGGGGTCCTGGATGTGGGCGACGCGCTGTCCCCACGGCATGTCTTTGGGGCCTCGGCGGACCGAGCCGCCCAGCGCCTCCACCCGGCCGAGCGTCTCGTCGACGTCGTCGACACCGATGCTGAGCAGGATCCGCGCCCCGGCCCCGGTGCCGGGATCCTCCTTGGCCACCAGCCCGAGGTCCGTGTCGCCGATGCGCAAGCCGAGGTAGAAGGCCGGGCCTTCCGCCGGCACCCGGAAGATCTCCTCAGCGCCGAACAATTCTGTATAGAAGCCGAGCAGAACGTCCTGGTCGGCAGTCACGATCACTGGCTGGATGGTGGACATGGCACTCCTGTCGAGAACGGTCTTGTCGATGGGTAGACCGTTCAAGGGCGGCGAACTCATCGGCCGACCACCCCACCGGACGATCTACGACACAGACAGCCGCCCACGACCAGCATCAGCGCAACACCGTCGAGCAGAGCATCAACCGCCTGAAGCAGTGGCGCGGCATCGCCACCCGCTACGAGAGGACCGCCACCATCTGCCGGCCGGACTACATGTCGCAGACATCTTCCTCTGGTCCGCGAGATGAAGCCGTTTCTATGACGAAGTCGTCTCTTCCCAGCACAAGCGCAGTTGCACCTGCAGTCCCGAAACGGATGCCGCGTCGCAGGACATGACGACTACGAGCCTGCTGAGGTCAGTGCCCTCGGGCCCCTGTGCGGAGGACCATCTCTGTCCTGCCCGTAGAAGCGTCCTGAAGAGCAGCCGCCGTCCGGCGGCATCGCCCGGCAGTGCCTCGTCCGCGGCCTCGACGATGAGTACGTAGTGGTCCGCGGGCAGCCACTTCAGGTCGCGCAGACAGTCGGAGAGGGCATCCCAGTTCCACCCGAAGTAATCCGGCAGCTGCAGTCTGTCGTAGAACTGCTGGAAGACGGAGTCCGTGTCGTGCATCTCCCGGCCGTCGAGCCGGGCTACGTACGTCCTGCCGGTCGTGGGAAGCAGTAGATCGACTGGCAAGGCGCCTTGCTCCGGAACGACGTGTATCCAGGGCACGATGTGCACCGCCATCCTCCCTCCAGTGATCCAGGACATCCAGCGCCTTCAGAGCCGGTGACGGCAGCGCGCTGCAGAGTCTAGATCCAAACGAAACGGCCAACGTCATACCAGTCGGCTGCCCGTATCGGACCCGCATCACTGCGCGGAAAGGTCGATGGTGAACGCCACCCGGTCGAACCCGGGACCGTCGTAGTCCGGCTTCACGGGTGAGGCGGCGAAGCCGAGCCGCGTGTGGAATGCCTGTGACGCCGCGTTCTCCGGGCTCGTGATGCAGTGCACATAGCGACGCCCGTGTGACCGGGCGAGCTCGAAGAACGTGCGGTAGAGGACACGCCCGAGGCCCTGCCCATGCAGCACAGGGTCGACGCCGACGAAGTGGACATAGGCGGTTTCGGGCTCGGTCTGCGACGGGAAGCCGACCAGGAAAGCGGCAACGTCGCCGCCTCCGCGTTCGACCAGAAAACTGGTGGAGGTGAAGTGCTGGAAATAGAGCCGGGGCAGAAGCAACGCACGCTCCGTCGCCCCCGCCTTCCCCTTCAGGCCGCCCACCACGTGTCCAGTACAGCGAGCACGCGAGGGTGGTCCTCTTCGGCAGGGTGCCGGGCCCGCAGCCCAACAGGAAGATCGTCGATCACCTGTTCAGTTTGCCACCCCGACAGAACACGTCGTCAGGAACTGGAAACAGGCACCCGACGACGCAGGCCCGCCGCCTCACACGGCAAGAGTGACGGAACAAGTGCGCTGAGCGCCGCCGGGACGGCTCGCATTGTCCGGCGCGTCTGTTGCTGCCGCGGCCCGTGCCTCGGGCGCGGTCGGCCGTAGCAGTGCGTCGGCAGCGGCCAGGGCCTGCTTTACGTCGGTGACACCCGTCATGATGCACAGGGTGTACGCCGTGTCCTCACGCCGCCGGAGAGTGTCCGGGGTGGAACGGCGCTCGTCCTCGATCACCGCGTCGGCGTAGCGGGACAACGCGGCACGCAAGTCACCCGGTGTGGGAAGCAGCAAGGCCAACTCCTCGTCGAATAGGTACATCTTCCCGAGCCGCCCGGCGGATCGGGTCTCGCTGGCGATGTCCAGGTGCCCGCTTCCCGGAAAGCATTCCAACGCCTGCTGAGGAAACGTCACCACCTGCCGGACGAGTGGTCAGGTGAAGGTGGTGACTTCGGCGAGCACCGAATGAAGGGTCATGGCGCGACTGACAGGCGGTGCGCTCGCGACTGTCCTGTGCCATCGAAGTTCGAGCGGGTGTCATCGAAGTTTGAGTGACCTGGTCACTTGACGGTGTCCAGTGTGGTGGGTCTGAGGAGTCGCCTGTCGCAGCACAGGGCAGCGGCAAGGCCGAGAAAAGCCAGGGAGTTGCGGGGGTTGCGTTCGTAGCGGGGGCTGAGTCTGCGGTAGCCGGACAGCCACGAGATCGTGCGCTCGATTGTCGGCGTCGACGTCAGCGGGCGAATCCGCGGCCGGCAGCACCGTTGGTTCCGCCGCAGCACGACGGCATCCGGTACGGACGCGGAGTCCGTACTCCCGCGTCCTGTCGCAGACGCGGAAGCACGGCTCGCTCGGTCTCTTGATGTGGTGCCCTATCGCAGGTCGTCGACGTCCAGTTCGGTGCCGGCCACCAGGGTGACCTCGCCGGCCGGGGCGGCGGCGTCCTCGACAGCGTGCGCGCCGGGTACCTGGGACGCGAGGACCGCGGCCCGGTCGGCGAGGCCCGGGGGTAGGTGACCGTGGTGCGGCCGGTGTGCGGCGCGTTGCCGGTGCCCGTAACGGTGAACCCGGCCTCGCGCAGTCTCTCGGCGACCGCGGCGGCCTTCCCCCGGTGTCCGATCCGTTGAGGACACGCACGTGCACGGAGGACGCGTACAGCGGATCCTTCGCGTCCGCCTCCAGGCTCTTCTTGTCGATCTCCCTGTCCTTGGCCAGGGCAGTGAACACGGTGGCGGCCTGCGGGTACTGCCACACCACGTTGGCCTTGTCCGTCGGGACGTCGGCTTCGCGCGGATAGCTGGGAACGGTGAGGAACGTCAGCCGGTCCTCCGGGACGCCCTTCAGCTCGGACGCGAGGCCGGTGAGCGGCTTCACCCCGGCCAGGTCGTCGTCCGTGGTCAGGGACTTGGTGAGGGACTGCAGCAACTTGTAGAGGGCACCGGCGTCGGTGATCTTCGACTTGGCCTTCTCGGCCAGCGCCGACATGAACTCCTGCTGGCGGCCGATGCGTCCGGTGTCGGAGCCGTCGCCCACGCTGTAGCGGGCACGCACGTAGCCGAGCGCCTTCTCGTCCCTGATCGTCTGGCAGCCGGCCTCCAGATCGAGGTGGGCCTTCTTGTCGTGGATGGCCTGCTCAGGACAGACCTCTATGCCGCCCAGGGCGTTGACCATGCCCTTGAACCCCTGGAATTCGACCGACATGAAGTTGTCGATGCGCAGACCGGTGTTGGCTTCGATGGTCTTGATGGTACAAGCGGCGGCGTCGGCCACCTCGCCGCTTGTGCCGCCGAGCGAGAACGCCTCGTTGATCTTGAAGTGATGGACCTCGGAGGTCGTACCGTTGCCCTTGTCGCAGGCCGGTATTCGCACCCAGGAGTCGCGGGGTAAGGAGACGACCGCGGCCCACTTCCGGTTCGCGGGGATGTGCAGGACCATCAGCGTGTCGGAGTGCATGGTGCCCCCTCCATGCCGCCGTACCGGGCGTTGGCCCCGGACCTGCTGTCGGAGCCCACGACCAGGATGTTCCGCGACCCGGGACTGATGTTCTCCGGGCGGTCCTCGCCGAGCTTGCCGTCGAGGTGGGCGCCATGGATGTTGCTGTCGAGGTCGTTGTAGATCCACGCACCGGCACCGCCGGCGCCGAGGACGCACACGGCGCCGATACCGGCGGTCCAGGCAACGATCCGGCCCCGACGCGTCAGCCCGCCCGGTTTCCCGCCCGCGCGCCTACGCGAGCGCCCGCCCGCCGGAGCACTCTTTCGTCCGCGTGTCCCACCCATGTGAATCGCCCCCCGCGCCCGCCCCGACCGACCACCCGGCGTGACCGGACACCAGACGCCCGATGTCAATCACCGGACTTTATACGATCGTTTGGGCCGTCCGTGGGGTGCGCCCGGCGCCGCTCCGGTCGCCCTCGACGGCACCGCCACCAACTCCCGCTCGGCGCCCACGCGATCCTCGGCGTCCACCTCGCCACCACCACGGCCGCCGCGGCGGCCCACCGTCAGCCCCCTACCGCTACCTAGAGGGCGCCGACGCCCACCTGCTGCTGCTGAACGATGAACATCGTCAACGGCGCTGCCCACGCCGACAATCCGCTGGACCAGGAATGCGGCCCACCGGGCCGAGGGGCCCCCGCCGTGCAGACGGAACGCAGTGCGCGGGTCAGCGCTGCCGTGCGGGGGCGATCGAGGTGCCCGATGCGTCGTACGTGCGACTCGGCGGCGGACAGGGTGCCGGCGCAGGAAGGAGCCGCGCGTGCCGCGGCGGAGTCTGCGATCGCACGGACCAGGTCGACGTTGACGCGATTGATCGCCTCGCGCACCTCTGTGAGGTCCGGCCGGAGCTTGGGCGCGACGGAGGGGTCCGCATCCCAGCGTCGGTGCAACGCGCGCTGCACCTGCTTGTTCGCCTCGATCTGGTCCCGGAAGATCCGCACCGTCGCGCCGGGGTCAGCTCCCGCTTCGCGCGCCTGCAGCGCCGCAGTGTCGAGCACCTGCCGCTCACGTGACGGGTCCTCGACGGGATCGCCCGTCCCCCACTTCGCGGCGGCGACCGGACGGGCCGTGTCGAGCCGCCGGGCCGAGAGAGCGGCGAGCGAGTGGAGTCGGGCGTACCCGCCCAGGCTCGCCCCCGCTGCCGGCGCGGCCGGTGACGGGGTGGCGGCCGCACGAGTGCCTGGGCCCGCGATGAAGGCGGCCGTAGCCACGCACGCCACTAGTGAGCACCTTGCGTACACGGACGGTTGCATGGGCCGATCGTACGGTCGGGCTCCGGCGGCGCCCGTGACAACGCGCGGCGCTCGACCGTCGGCGTTGACCCCGACCCGCCAGGCGCCCAGAAGGCTGCCCGTCAGGCGTCGAGCGTCTCCGCAAGGGCTGCGAGGCCATCGCGGTAGATGCCTTCGAAGAGGTCCTTCGCCTCACTCTCGCTCACGCCCTCCGGAGTGAACGTGCCCGACCATTCCACCCGGGCGCCCTCCCGCCCCAGGTCGATGACCCGCAGGGTGGAGAGGTAGCCGGTGACGGGGAACGGCGCCTGTGCGATGGAGTAGCGGTAGCTGCGGTCCGCCTCGTCGAAGGCTTCGAGCCGTTCGACGATCACGCCACCATCGGCGTTCGTCAGCGTGCGCAGCCGGCCACCGTGGCTGAGCTCGGACTGTCGGATGTAGGGCAACCAGTCGGGCAGGGAGCCGAAGCCGCCGACGAGCTCCCAGATCTGTCCGGCGGGGTGCGGCATGGTGCGGGTGACGGTGACGGAACTCATGGTGCGTCCTCAGGGCGGGTGCGGGCGGGATCAGATGGTGGGGACGGGCGCGTCGCGCGAGATGACTGCCTGCTCGCGCAGCGCGGCCCAGAAGGTGTCGGGGACGTCCTGCGCGAGGGCGCCCAGGTCCTCGGCGATCCGGCTGGGGCGGGTGGCACCGGGGATGACCGCGGCGACGGCGGGGTGGGCCAGTACGAACTGGAGGGCGGCGGCCTTGATGCCGATGCCGTTCTGCTGCGCCAGCGCCTTGATGAGGCCGACCTTCTCGATGATGTCGGCGGGCGCCTCGGCGTACTCGAAGTGGTTGCCGCCCGCGAGGATGCCTGAGCTGTACGGGCCGCCCACGACGATGTCGACGTCCTGCGCGGCCGCGGCGGGCAGCAGGCGCTGCAGGGCTCGTCCGTGGTCGAGCAGCGTGTAGCGCCCGGCAAGCAGGAACGCGTCGGGGTGCGGCTCGTCCAGGTCGAGCGTCATTTCCAGCGGCTCGACCTTGTTGACGCCGAGGCCCCAGGCCTTGATCACGCCCTCCTCCCTCAGCCGGGTCAGCGCCCGGAAGGCGCCGGTGCGGGCGCTCTCGTAGACGTTGACCCATTCATCGCCGTAGAAGTCCTGTGCGACGTCGTGGACCCAGACGATGTCGAGCCGGTCCGTCCTCAGGCGCTTGAGGCTGTCCTCGATGGAGCGCAGGGTGGCGTCGGCGCTGTAGTCGTTCACGATCCGGTTGGGACGTCCGTGCTCGAACAGCGCCCCCTTCTCGCCGAGTTCACGGCTCGCGGGGTCCTCGGCCTCGTCGAGTATGACCCGTCCCACCTTCGTCGACAGGACGAACTCGTCGCGGGGCTGCTGAGCGAGGACGTCACCCAGCCGGATCTCGGCGAGCCCCGCACCGTACAGCGGCGCGGTGTCGAAGTAGCGGATGCCCTGGTCCCACGCGGCCTGCACGGTGGCGGCGGCTTCGTCCTCGGGGATGGCGCGGAACATGTTGCCCAGGGGGCGGTGCCGAAGCCGATGCGGCCGGGCAGCAGGGAGCGGATGCTCATGGTGGTGACCTCAATCAGGTGCTGATGGGGGGTTGTGCCGCGTGGAGCGAGGCGGAACACGCTTCATGCGGCGCGACCGGCCGGACGCAGGCAGGCCCTGCGAAAAAGTGCGTGGCGGTCGCTTACCTCCGAAACATTACTTGCACACGCGGGCAATATGCAAGCGCGCCCTATAGGCGTGCGCGCGCTATGCCCTTAACGCCCCCGCCCCGCCACCACCTACGGGCGGGAACGAAAACGCGCGCATACGAGGGACGACCAGCCGCCCGTCGGGGCGGCTGGTCGTCCAGGGTCTTTCGATCGGTTCAGGTCGTCAGGCCGGTCAGGTCGGGTCAGGTCGGTCAGCGAGCAGGGCCCGGTTCCGCGCCTCGCCCGGCGCAGGAGGGGGCGAAGCGGAGCGACGGCCACCGACGGCCATGCCGCGTGGTGCGGTGCGGTGCGGCGGCAGGGCACTCAAGCCCCACCTGATCCGAACGAGAGGCCCCAGGCAAGGACAGCGGCAGGGCCACTCAAAGGTCAGGAGGCCGTGACACGTGGCGTGGAGCATCTCGCAGCGAGAACCACATCCGCGCCTTGAGGCGGGCGCGCCCGGTCAGCGCCGAGCACGAGGCGGGCTGTCCGCCGGCATCCCGCAAGGCTTGGTCCAAATAGTCGCGCAGCTGCCACACGTCGACCGGATCGGCCGTGGTGCCGGCCTCAAGCGTGGACTGCAGCCGCTCCGGGGTGAATCGCAGGTCTTCCGCCACTTCATGGAGGGTCAGCCCCGAGAGTGCGAGGTTGTTCTTGAGTTCCGCACTCGTTCGAAGCCGTTCGGCGGTGTTCAGCGACATCGGAGCCTTCCTGTCCGCCCCGCTCCGCAGGGACTGATTCGTACGGGGCTGCTGTTCAAGTCCTTGATCCGGCAGCCGGGGCGCCGGGGCGCGGGTCAGCTGAGCGGAATGTCGACGGAGCGCGAGGGGACGGCGTCGAGCGCGGCGATCGTGGCGTCGTCGAGTGCAAGCGTGCCCGCAGCAACGTTCGCCTCGAGGTGAGCGGCGTCGGCGGTGCCCGGGATGAGGTGCACGTTCGGAGCGTGGCGCAGGAGCCAGGCGAGGCCCAGCTGCGACGGAGTGATCCCCAGAGCTCGCGCCCCGGCGGTGACGGCCGGCTCGTCGGTCACCTTGGTAAGGCCGGGGAACGCACCGCCGAGCGGGAAGTACGGAACCCAGGCGACCCCCTCCGCCACGCAGAGCTCAAGCATGTCCTCGTCGCCACGGGCCACCAGGCTGTAGGCGTTCTGGACGCAGGCGATGCCCGCCGGGATGGCATGCCGCAACACGTCAAAGGTGACGCTGCTCAGCCCGATCGCACCGATCTTGCCCTCGTCGCGCATCGCGACCATCACCGCGAGCTGGTCATCGATACCGACCACCTGGTCGCCCTCGGCCCGGAGCCCGGGGCCGGCGTCCGTGCGGCGCAGGTTCACCAGGGGAATGCGGTCGACGCCGAGGCTGACGAGATTGTCCTCGACGCTCGCCCGGAGCTGTTCGGGACGCTGGGCGAGCCGGAGCGGGATGGGGCCGCCGGGGTCGGCGTCGGCGCCGACCTTGCTGGCGACCAGGACGCCGTCCTCGGGGTGGATCGCCTCCCGGATGAGCCCGTTCACGAAGCCGTCGCCGTAGAACTGGGCGGTGTCGATGTGGTCTACACCGAGTTCGACCGCGCGACGCAGGAGCGCAAGAGCGGCGCCGCGGTCCTGACGCAGACGCTCGAGTTGCATGGCCCGTACCCGACGCGGGATACCGTGCGGCCGGCGAGCAGGCCAGGGCCCCCGGACGAGCGGCACCGGAGGCCGTTACCTCGGGGCGCGGAGTACTACTGCTGGATGTCATGGCAATCCCGTCCTCGTGCGATGATAGAGAAAGCGGAGGAGCCTCCGCTAATCGACCATAACACTAACGGAGGTCCCTCCGCTTTGAGTCCGTCCGAGTCGACGCCCGCAGGCGTCCCCGCCGACCGGAACACCGGCACCGACCGCCCGGTCCGCGCCCACGCGCGCCGCAACCGCGAGAAGCTGATCACTGTCGCCCGAGCGGCCTTCGCGGCTGCCGACGACACCGTTCCGCTGGAGGGCATCGCTCGCGATGCCGGAGTCGGCATCGGCACCCTCTACCGTCACTTCCCCACCCGGGAGGCACTCGTCGAGGCCGTGTACGGCGCCGAGCTCGACGACATCACCACGAGCGCGCCCACCCTCCTCGACGAGTTCCCGCCCGATGTCGCCCTGCGGAGGTGGATGGACGGCTATGCGGGCTTCGTCGCGAAGAAGCGCGGGATGGCCAACACGCTCCGCACCGGCTGGACCTCGGGAAGGATCGCCACGCCGGCCACGCGGGAACGCATCACTGCCGCGATCGGGATGATCCTGGCCGGCGGAGCGGAGGCCGGGTCACTTCGTGCGGACGTCGACCCCGACGACGTCACCACCATGCTCCTCGGGGTGTTCCTCGCCACGGCGGGAAGCGGCACACCCGAGCAGACCGGCCGGCTGCTCGACCTCGTCATCGACGCGCTGCGCCCGACGACGGACCGGTGAAACCGTCCGGTCCAGGGGCCTACGACGTGCGCCGGGGCTCACCGACCGGAAAGGCGTAGCCCGTGGGCCGTACGGCCGCGAGCGCGGCGTGGCGTGGCACCCGACGGGCACTCGCTACGTATCGCGCGTGGGCCGTCCACCCAGGACGCACACCGGCCCCTCGACGAGCCGGCACCCACAGCGGCGGCTCAGCGGGACCGGGGCGAGGAGCGGGCCGGCCGGAAAGGCCCGTCCAGTGCCGCCCACTGGAGCAGCATGATGGTCTTGGCGTCGGCGATCTCCCCGCTGCGGATCATCGCGAGCGCCTCGTCGAAGGGAAGTTCCACGGTGGTGATGTCCTCCCCCTCGGCCGCGACGCCGTACCCGTCGGCCGTGGGAGTGGCGGAGTCGTAGGGAGCGGCGAAGAAGTACAGCCGTTCGGTGACCGACCCCGGGCTCATGTAGACGGCGAAGACGGGCTCGGGAGTGCCGATGGTGTGCCCGGTCTCCTCGGCCGCCTCCCTCCGGATGGCTTCCTCCGGGGCGTCGCCGTCGAGCAGCCCGGCGGCGGTCTCGATCAGCATCCCGTCGCGATGCCCGTTGACGTAGGCGGGGAGACGGAACTGACGGGTCAGCAGCACGGTACGACGTTCGGTGTGGTGGAGCAGGATCGTGGCGCCGTCACCCCGGTCGTAGGTCTCGCGCTGCTCCTGGCTCCGGTGCCCGTCGCTGTGCTGGTAGTCGAAGGTGGTCCTGCGCAGGACGTACCAGTCGCAGGAGAGCACCTCCACGTCCTTGATGTGCACGCGCGGATTGCCGGTCAGGTCCCTGCCGTGCTGGTCCAGGCCGGTACGTCCGCGCCGGTCCGGGAGATCGATGCCGGGACGTCCGCTCCGGTCCGGGGTGTCCGGGCCGGCGGTCACCGGGCGGCCGGGATGTCGTCGATGCCGGTGTAGACGTCCAGTCCCTGGGCCCGGGCGACCGCGACCATCCGGTCCGCGCCCTCCGAGGGGCCGCCGATGCGCAGCACCGCGTCACAACGCGCCAGCAGCCGTTCGGCGACGGGGTGGAAGATCTCCTGGAAGACGGGGTCGCCAGGGGCAGCGCCTCCCGCGGTCTCTATCAGGGGAAGGGCCAGGGCCTCGCCGGTGACCGGCAGGTGGCCTGCGCGGAAGAGCGCCAGGGCCGTCCGGTTCATCGCCCGCACATGGGCGCCGAGTCTGGCCGGGTCGTCGCCGGTCCCCGACCGGTAGGGGCCGGCGACCAGAATCATCAGGGGCTGCTGGAGGGTGGTCATGACATGTGCTCCTCGTGGTCGGCCCGGTTCAGGCCAGGACTGTGTGGACGCCCGCTTCGCGCAGGGCGGTCAGGGTCAGGGGACCGTTGGGATGGGTGGCGGCGTCCTCGGCCGCGGCGTCGGTGACGAAGTCGTCCACCGCGCCCAAAGGGGCGACCTGGCTGAACGCGCGCACCCCGAGCTTGGTCGCGTCCGCCACCGCGATCGTCCGGGCGGCACCGGCCAGCGCGGCCTGCTTGACGGCCGCGTCGTCGAGCGAGAACTCCGACCACCCGTGCTGCGCGTGCACCCCGCCGATGGACAGCACGAAGCTGTCGAAGGCCAGGGCCTCCAGTGTGCGCAGGGCCAACGGGCCGACGAGGGACCGCTCGCCGGAGCGGGACCGGCCGCCGACGACCAGCAGATCGATGCCGGGCCGGTCCGCGAGGCACACCGCAGCCTGGAGGCTGAGGACCGCCACCGTCAGCGGGGCGCGTCCCGCCAGGTGCTCCGCCACGTGCACGGTGGTGGTACCCGCGTCCAGCAACACCCTCGACCCCGGTTCCACCATCGCGGCCACGGCTGCCCCGAGCCGGTCCTTGGTGGCGGCCTGCCACGGCTCGCGGGCCGAGAATCCCGCCTCCTCCTCGCGGGAGCGTGTGGCGACGGCGCCTCCGTGCACCCTGCGCACCAGCCCCTGACGCTCCAATGCGTCGAGGTCCCTGCGCACGGTCATTTCGGAGACTCCCAGACGCTGGGAGAGCTCCGACACGGAAACCCGGTCGGAGCCCTGCACCAGTCGCAGGGTCAGGTCCAGACGATTAGCGACACCCATGACCCATTTCTAACACAGCAATGTTCGTTTGAACATCATCTTGTGCGAGTGCTGTCGTCCCGGGACCGGCGGCGGACCGATGTTCCAGAGAGTCCGGAGCGGCGACCGGACCGGTCAGGAATCGAGAAGCACGCACGACGGCGTCGCCATACCTTCGTTGACATGACCTCCATCGAATTCCTCACCCTTGACGCGGCCGACCCCACCGCCGCCAACCGCTTCTACACCGACGCCTTCGGCCTGGGCTCCGAGCTGCGCGTGCGAGCGTCACAGGCGCCGACGACCGGCTTCCGCGGGTTCACGCTGTCGCTCACGGTCTCCCAGCCGGGCAACGTCAACGCCCTCATCGACGCCGCCCTCGACGCCGGCGCCACGGCCGTGAAACCGGCCACCAAGTCGTTCTGGGGCTACGGCGGCGTCGTACGGGCCCCCGACGGAGCGCTCTGGAAGATCGCGACCTCCGCAAAGAAGGACAAGGGTCCGGCCACTCGGCAGATCGACCAGTTCGTCCTCCTGCTGGGAGTGGACGACGTGCTGGCGACCAAGAAGTTCTACGTCGACCACGGCCTCACCGTGGGCAGGAGTTTCGGCCGCAAGTACGTCGAGTTCGCGACGCCGTCCAGCCCTGTCAAGCTTGCGCTGTACGGGCGCCGCGCCCTCGCCAAGGACGCAGGCGTCGCTCCCGACGGCAGCGGAACGCACGGGCTCACGATCGGCAGCGACAGCGCGCCCTTCACCGACCCGGACGGATTCACGTGGGAGACGGTGTCGCGACTCGGCGCCGCAGGCGATGGTGCGGCGTCCGAGGGAGCCTGACCGGCCTGCGCCACCCACGCCGAGCGGGGGTGCCGAGGCACCTGCCGCCCGCCGGGCCGGCGCGCGGGCCCCCACGCCCCAACCGCGCCGGCCGGCCGAGTTCGATCCGTTCCCTACGCGCTTGCGGCCCGGAGCCTCGATTCGGACTGCGGGGCAGCAGGGGGACAACCCGCCGGAACACCAGCCGGTACGGCTCGCCGCGTGACCAGCGAGGCACCGGCCGTCCGCACGTTCTCCAGGAATTGCGACAGGCATCCGACATACGGACCAAATCATGATGTAGCCATGGAGAAATTTGCGTTCGAGGGTGGGCGGCATGGTGGGATGAGGCGATGCGACCCCCACTACGCATATCCCCCCATTCCCGAAATCCGTATGACGAACTGGCCCAACTGGCCGACCCGGAGCCTGATTATTCCCAGCACCATCCGCGTGACGCCCTGGAGCTGGGCCTGACCTCCGATCCGGAGGACGACGACTGGACTCCACCCGATCACCGTGGCAGAAGCCGCTTCGGGGCGCTGCCTGCGCTCGTGAAGGTGACCTTCGCCGGCCTCGTCTGCGTCGGCTGCCTGGTGCTGGCCGACCGGTTGGCGGAGTACTACGCCCAGGACAAGGCGGCGGGCAAGATCCAGCAGTCCCTCCATCTCGCCACCAAGCCCGACGTCGACATCCACGGCTTCCCCTTCCTCACCCAGCTCGCCGACAAACGGGTCGACCGGGTCGACGTCACGGTGCCGGACGTTTCCGCCGACCGGGTCTCGCTGGCGGAGGTGCACGCCACCGCGGAGGACGTACGCGTCATCGGCGACGCCCCCACGTCGATCAAGGGTGCGGTGATCGGCGAACTGGACGGTGACGTTCTTCTGTCCTTCGACGACCTCAACCGCGAGCTGGGGGCGTCCCAGCTCCGCTTCACCGGCAGCAGCGCCGACGCGGTCCGGGTCAACGGTGAACTGGCCGTCGCTGGACAGCACCTGCGAGTGCACGCCAAAGCGCATGTGCGGCGCGACAACGGCCGGGCGCTGACGACCACGCTCGACGACATGCGGCTCGACATCCCCGGCGTGGCCACCTACCGGCCGGGCAAGGATCCCGCCCACTCGGGCTTGCGGCTGCAGCCCGAGGCCGCGCGTCGGATCAGCAGCGAAACGGCGCGCATCAAGGCGATGCTGTCGGTTCCGGCGGTGGTGGACCGGCTCGGCGTGTCCCACGGACAGGTGCAACGCGCGCTGCGCAGCGAGGACGAGCTGCACCGGCTGACGCATGCTCCGAAGTTCGCCGATCGCCTGATGAAGGTGAACCTCGTCGATGTGGTCCTGGACCATCCGGAGCTGTTGCGCAAGGCCGGCATCAATCCGGCGGCCCTGGACGCGCTGCTCGCGCTCAAGCCCCCGGAACTTTCGG
Organism: Streptomyces sp. RKAG290; assembly: GCF_023701695.1. GTDB lineage: Bacteria > Actinomycetota > Actinomycetes > Streptomycetales > Streptomycetaceae > Streptomyces. The sequence continues at coordinate 7,306,397 of NZ_JAJOZC010000001.1, read as the reverse complement.
AGCAGCTGTCGCTCTCGTTCGAACTGCCGAATTCGCTGCGCGAGTTGCGGCTGGAGGACATCACGGTGGAGCGGGACGGGATCAGGGCGCGGGTGAGGGGATCGGGCCTGCCGATCGGCAAGGGCGTCGACGCCGGGAGTTCCTGAGCAACAGCACCGCCCGGTCCGACGAGGCCCGGGGAACGAGGGTGGAAGTGAGTGGGCGGCGCTGTCACTTCTTCGCTCCGGTCAGGTCGTAGATGACGACCCCGTCCACGGTGTGCGCCGGGTAGTGCTCGGCGACCCAGGCGTCGATCCGTGTGCTCGGGAGGTCGCCGGCTCCGGTGTGGCCGCCGATGTAGTAGTGGATCTTCCCGGAACCGGCGTACTGCTCGAACTGTGCCGGCGTCGGGACCCGGTCGGTGCGGTTGAAGCCGCCGATCGTCATCACCGGTTCGCCGGTGGCGAGTTGGTATCCCGCCGAGTTCTGTGAGCCGATGGCGGCGGCGACCCAGGTGTAGTCCGAGGCGTCCTGTTCCAGCAGTGCGGTGATCCGGGGGCCGGGGTCGCTGCCGTTCAGCAGAGTGATCAGGCTGCTGTCGGCGCCGGCCATGCCACCGCCCAACGTGCTCGTGACGGCGGGTCCCGCGCCGGGCAGCGAGCCCGTGTGTGGCTGCCCTGCCGTCGCCAGCGTGTACGCGGTCGGCCCCGCCAGCGCCGATACGAGGCCCAGCGCACCGAAGGCAAGCGTGGCCCGAGCCGGGATGCGCGCGCCGACCAGCAGGCTCAGGGCCGCCACCGCACCCGTCACGGCCACGGCGTACCGGAGCCATGGAAGCCAGTCGGGTGTCCTGTTCAGCAGCACGTACGAGCACACGGCGGTGGCCAGCAGGGTCACTGCCGGCGCGATGCCGGCAGCCCGCTCCCGGCTCCGCAGCCGGTTCCACAGCAGTGCGGTGCCCATGCCGACCACGGCGGCGATGTAGGGCGCGAGTGCCACGTCGTAGTAGGGGTGGAAGATTCCCTTCATCTCACTGAAGGTCAGGAACGTGGTGAGCAGGCCCAGTCCCCACAGCGCGAACGCCGCACGGGCCGGGTCCACCCGCGGGGCCCGGATCGTCAGCCACACCCCGGCGACCAGCAGCAACAGCGCCGCAGGGAGCAGCCAGGCTACTCCCCCGCCGAACTCCGGCCGGAACAACCGCGGAAGCCCCGCGGCGCCGCCCCAGGAGTCCAGACCGGGTTGGCCGACGCTGCCGGGCTCCGAGCCGTTGAGCCGTCCGACGCCGTTGTAGGCAAAGGCCAGCTCCACGAAGCTGTTGTGCTGCGAGCCGCCGATGTACGGCCGGTGTCGCGCGGGCGTCAGTTCCACCAGGGCCACCCACCACCCACCACAGATCACCATCGTGAGCAGGGCAAGGAGCAACTGCCTGATCCGCCGCCAGACACCGGTGGGTGCGAACGCCAGGTAGGTGACGCCCAGGGCGGGAAGGATGAGGAAGGCCTGCAGCGACTTGGTGAGGAAGGCGAAGCCCATGCAGGCGCCGGCCAGTATCAGCCAACGAGTCCGGGCGTCCTCCTGGGCTCGCAGCACGGCGTACCCGGCGAGGGTGAGCAGGAGCGCGAGCAGGGCATCCGGGTTGTTGAAGCGGAACGCCAGTGCCGCGACCGGGGTCAGCGCCAGGACGGCGCCGGCGATCAGCCCGGCGCCGGCCGAGAACCGGCGCCTGACCGTGGCATACAGAGCTGCCACGGTTGCCACGCCCACCAGTGCCTGGGGGCCAGGACGGACCACGCGTCGACCCCGAAGATCCGTGCGGCGGCGCCCATCACCCAGAGCGCGGCCGGGGCTTGTCCACGGTGATGAAGTTCGCGGAGTCGGAGGATCCGAAGAGGAACGCCTCCCAGTTCTCCGTCCCGGCCTGCACTGCCGCCGCGTAGAACTGGTTCCCCCAGCCGGATGCGCCCAGGCCGACGAGGTAGAGCGCGGTGGTGGCAGCCAGCAGGGCGAGCAGGGCGGGGCGGGCCCAGGCCGGGTCCTCCGCGTGGCCGCGTACGAGACGTCGGAGCCATGCGGGCCGGGCAGTCCGTGGGCGGTGAGGCCGGTCGGCAATGGCCCGTTCGCCTGCCGCGGTGTCGGGGACGGTCGTCGTCATGAGTGCTTCCTTAGCGGGATCCGATGCTTCTTCCTGGGCGCTTGACGTTCGTCATGAAGGTTCCTAAGGGCTCAACGGGTGCGGCGGCGGAACACGGCCTGGCGCAGGACGAGGAACCGCACCACGGTCACCAGTGCGGAGGCCGCGCACAGCACCAGCGCCTCGGCGCCCGCCGACGCGCCCGGATCGGTGCGCCGGAACAGCAGCACCGCTGCGGAGGTGACCAGGTAGCCGAGGACGAACAGGCCCCCCGCGCCCAGATGGGCCCGGCGGACGCCGGCGGCAGTGTGACCGAAGGTCAGCCGACGATTGGCCTCGGTGTTGAGCAGTGTGAGAATCACCAGCGAGACCAGGTTGGCCACCGCTGGCGTCCACCATCCGCGCAGGAGCAGGTAGAGCAGCGCCTGGCCCGCCGTGGACGCAACACCGATCGCCAGGAAGCAGCACAGCTCGAAGACGAACACCGAGCGGCCGGACTCCGGTGCCAGCACCGCAGCCGGATGTTCCGCTCTCGGCTCCGGCCGACGGGGCACTTGGAGCGTCGCGGCCCCGGAGACCTTCAGCCGGGCCAGGCGCCACAGCCCGCGCAGGTCGTCCCATGCGGTACCGACCACGTCCACTCTGGTGTCCACGTCCTCCACCCAGTCCACCGGGACCTCGTGGATGCGGAGCCTGTTGTGCTCCGCGAGCAGGAGCAGCTCGGTGTCGAAGAACCACGCGTCGTCGCGGGTCGCTTCCAGCAGCGGCCGCAGAGCCTCGCTCCGGGCGGCTTTGAAGCCGCACTGGGCGTCGGTGAACCGGGCGCCGTGGGTCAGCCGGATCAACGCGTTGTAGCAGCGCGAGATCAACTCACGTCTGGGACCGCGCACGGCACGCGCACCGGGTGCCAGCCGCGAGCCGATCGCCAGGTCGGAGTGGCCGCTGGCGAGGGGCGCGACCAGCGGCAGCAGCCCGGCCAGGCCGGTGGAGAGATCCACATCCATGTAGACAACGATGTCGGCGCCGCTGGCACCCCACACGGTCCGCAGCGCCAACCCTCGCCCCTTGCGGTCGAGATGGACGACGCCGACGCCCGAAAGCTCCTCCGACAGCGCATGTGCCGTCTCCCACGTGCTGTCCGTACTGGCGTTGTCGGCGACGGTGATCCGCCAGGGAAACGGAAATCCGTCGGTCAAGTGGGCGTGCAGGGTGCGGAGGCAGCCGGGTAAGGCCCGTTCCTCGTTGTACACCGGGACCACGATCTCCACCGTGGCAGCGTTCGATCCCGCGGAGCGGAGCTGCGCCGGAGGCTGGAAACAGGCGGATTCGACGGCGGGCGCTGTCTGGATGCTCTCGGAGACTCTGGTCATAGCTCCTCGGAGGAGGTTGCGAGCGACGGCTGCCGGCTGCCCGGTCTCCTCGCCGGCCGGTGGGCTCTCGAACGCTGTCCGGGCTGATCGGGGACGACCGGGGCGTCGGGCTGCGCCGACAGCACGGCCGCCTTCGACAGCCATCCCTCGAAGACGCCCTTGAAGATCGGATGGGCTGGTGAAGAGTTCAACGGCCTCATTGCGCCTCTGCCCTTTCGGTCGGGGTGAGGTGGAGACATCCGGACTGCCGTGTCCGCGGCGCTGCGAAAGGCAGTGGTCGTGCGGGAAGTACGGCAGGATCCCGAACGTGGCCATGCAGTGCTGTCCACGCGATGTCGAGGTCGAGCGAGAAGGTCAGTTGTGTCAGGGCCGGCAAGGCCAGGGCCCACCCCGGCGGGGGGTGCGAGGCGGCCGAGGTTCCTTCCGGCCGCACGGTGAGTAGTGGCATGACTCCCTCCCCCTTGCACACCAGGGTGGACATGACAACGATGTAAATGTACGCGTACCTGTGAACAATTACTAGTGCTCAGGCCCCTGTTGCGCACCACGCGTACAATCGCGGCATGCTCGCTCAGCACCCTGATCGCCGTCAGATCCAGCTGGAGAACGTCCTGGCGGCCCTCAGCAATCCGCTCAGGCTCAAGATCGTCCGAGTCCTTTCCGCGGGGGGTGAACACGCCTGCGGGACCGTCCTGGACGGAGTGTCAAAGTCGACCCTGACCCGGCACTGGCAGGTCCTCCGCGACAGCGGAATCATCCGGCAGCGCCCCTACGGCCGCGAGAACCTGCTCTCCCTGCGCCGCGAGGACCTCGACGCACGCTTCCCCGGACTGCTCCACGCCGTGCTGTCCGCCGCCGACACCCAGCAGGCGGCTCACCGCGACGCCGACTGAACCCCGGTCCCCCGCGCTGAGCAGCGAACGACCGGTCGCAGTACGCCAACAGGGCGGACGAGTCACGTACTTGCCCCCGGCCAGTGGCGTAGGCCCCGCCGGAGATCCGCCTGGACTCCGGCGGTCACTGCCAGCCCGCACCCCTGATCACCGACGCGGCGACGTCTGTGACGCAGTCCGTGCTCGTATCAACGGTGAAGTCGTCGACTCCGGCCCGGACGAGGATCGCGTCCAGTTCAGCACACCGGTCCACATGCCACCGCAGCGCTTCGGGTTCGCCTTCGTGACGGCTGGTCAGGCGCCTTTGGATGACGGCGGGATCGGCCCGTAGCCGGCCCACCGTGAGACCGACACCCACGGCATCCGCGAGTTGCTTCCGCTGCTCATCCGTCTCGATCACGCCGGCGAGCACCAGACGCGTCGCTCCCGCATCGAGGTAGTTGGCGGCGATGCTCCGCAGATTCCGCAGCAGCATGGCGAAGTGGAACCGGTCACCGACCGGGGCCGGCCACAACTGCCTCAGCCAGTCAAGATCGAGCACGGCATGAGAGACCCCGGCATCGGCGAGCCGATCGCCCACCGCCCCGGCCACGGTGGTCTTTCCCACGCCGACGGTGCCGTTGACCAGGAGGGCGCGCGCGTCCCGGGAGCGTTCCGTGTGCATTTCGGCATGCTACGTCGGCCGGGCGCCGCCCCCATCGGAGGCGCTGAGCCCGGCATCATCGGAACGAAAGACCCTAGGCCGAGCACAGCATCGCCACCGTGACCGTGGCGAGCAGCCCGATGTACGCCCAGGCGTGGACGCGGTCGGGGATCCGCGGCGGTCGCCGCCGCAGCACCGCGATCACCGGCAGGGCTCCGAGGAGCAACGCGGCTGCGGCGCGGACGTCTATGAGACCGGCCAGCTGCACATGCGCGTGCGCGGCGGCGGGGACCGTGGCGCCGCCCAGGGACACCGCGGTGGCCGGGAGGGCGATGGCGAGGGTGAGAGGGTTGGCCAGTGTGGTCGCCACGCGCATCGTGTGCCCGGCCCGCCGCATCGCGGGGACGGTCATGACGCTGCCTCCCACACCGAGGAACGCGGCGACCGCACCGATCGGGGCACCGAGGACGGCCGGCAGCGGGCCCGGGGCGTCGGAGGGCGCCTCGGCCCGGCTAGCGCCCCTCGTTTGAATCATGCCGGGCTCGCGTGGCCCGGCACCGCACCCCGACCCCCTGGTCGAGCGCAGGAAGCCGGGGCGCAGGAGCAGGTCGGCGATGGTGAGAGCGACGTACGAGATGAACGCCCAGCGGGCCGGACCGGCCGGGGCGAGCCGCGTGGCGAGCGCCCCGGCCACGGCGCCGGCGGCCAGCAGGAGGAGGAGCGCGCCCCTGCCGCGGAGCGCGAGGAGGACCCGCCGCGGTGTGACGGCCGTCGCGAATCCCGCGTTCACCACCATCACCAGGGCTGACGTGGCCGTCGCCACGCGCATCGCGTCCCCGCCGAGTGCGGCGTCCGCCCACACCACGACCGGTACCGCGACGAACCCGCCTCCGAACCCGAACAACACCGTCGTCATCCCGGTGAGGAGACCGATCCCGACCAACGCCACAACGTCCATGGGCTCCACTCCACCAGCCCGGCCGCGCGGCCCGCATCCGAAGGTCAGCAGCATTCCTTCGCGTCTCAGCCAGTAGCGTGGAGGCGTGAAGAACGTCCCCCTGGCCGAGGTCGACCTCGTCGACCGCGCGGTCCTGCCGATCGGCACCGACTACCCGCTCGGCCACGTGCTGGACTGGCACGAGCACCGGCGTGCGCAGTTCCTCTACGGCGCCACCGGGGTCATGATCGTCGACACCGCCGACGGCACCTGGACCGTTCCCACCGAGCGCGCCGTACTGATTCCGGCCGCCACCAGCCACCGGGTACGCATGCTGGGGGTGAGCACCCTCAGCCTGTACATCGAGCCGGCCGCCGTCCCCTGGTGGCCCGCCACCTGCACAGTCGTGGACGTCTCCCCGCTGTTGCGCGAACTGCTCCTGGCCGCCGTCGATTTCGACATCGACTATCGCCTGTCCGGTCGGGAGGGAATCATCGCCGAGCTCCTGTTGCACGAGATCGCCGAGCGCGCCCCGCTCCCGTTCCACGTCGGGATTCCCGCGTCGGCCGACCTCGCGAAGCTCTGCCGCGAGTACCTGGCCTCGCCGGACGCAGGCGTCACCAACGCCGCATGGGCCGCACGGACGGCCATGAGCGAACGGGCCTTCACCCGGCGTTTCCGCTCCGAGACAGGCGAGAGCCCCGCCGTGTGGCGCGGCCGCGCCCGGCTCCTCGCGGCCGTTCCGCTGCTGCGCACGGCGTCGGTCAGCGCGGTCGGTGGCCGTCTGGGCTACGCCTCCCCCGCCGCGTTCACCGCCGCCTTCACGCGTACGTTCGGTGTGCCGCCGTCGCGCTTCACCGGGAGCCGCCAACCCGCCGGCCACGGAAGGGACTGGTGAGTGACGGGGAGAACGGCCTGAAGGAGTGCGGTGCCGCGAGTGCCACCGCGCCTCTCCGCGTCCGAGGAAATGGGTCGCGCGCCGTGAAGGGGACCGTTAACTTCCGTCTGAGCGCAATGGAGTACGGAACGCGACGACAAGGGAGCCGGACATGGACACCGAGGGTGCGCGGACCGGCCGATTGAGCTTGCTGCTCGACCAGTTCGACCAGGCCAGGGAGATGGCCGAGGTGCGGCTGACGGGGCTGAGCGACGAGGAGTACCTGTGGGAGCCGGTCGCCGACTGCTGGTCCATCCGGCGCCGGGGCGAGGCGGTGACGCCCAAGGCGTACGGACCCGGTGAGTGGGTGCTCGACAAGGGCGCCCCGGACATCCCGGCGAACGAGTACGCCGAGATCGCCCGGCAGGCCGCAGGCGGCATGACGGTCACCAAGATCGCCGAGGACTGGAGCGTGAGCGTCGAGCGGGTCGAGCAGGTCCTCGCTCACACCGGCGCGCCGGAGCCCGACAGCACGCCGGTCACCACCATCGCGTGGCGGCTGGGCCATCTGCACTCGAACTTCGCGGGCCGATGGGAGTGGACCTTTGGGCAACGGCGCCAGGAGCCGAAGCTGCTCGTGGACTTCACCCCCTCCGCCTCCTTGGCGCTCAAGCGGTTCTGGACGCTGATCGACCGCTGCCGCGACAGTGTCGCCGCCGTCACGGAGGAACAGCTCGACACGGTCGGCTTCTCCCAGTACCCGTACGGCTCCGATCCCGACGACCCGTACATCGCCGTGCTGGCGGGGAACAATCTCGAATTCATCCACCACATGGCCGAGATCGCGTTGCTCCGCGACCTGCGACGGGCCCGGTTCGGCTCTCCCGGGTAGGGCGGGTCGAAGCACCGACGGTCATGGACGGCGCCGCTCCGCCTGCGTGTCGCTCACCCCTTCAAGCCACTGAGGTGATGCTCCTCCCCGGAGCCCGGCGAGTGCCGGGGGCGAAAGGTGAACCGATAGACGTTCGACTCCCGCTGCCGGAAGCCCGCCCGCTCGTACAGTCGGTTCGCCGCCTCCACCAGTTCACCAGTTCATCGGTCGCCTCGCGAACGACCTCGGTCTCCACGCTCATGGTCCGGAACATATCCACTCCGAAATCTGCCGCACTCCTCGTCGCTCCTCCGGACTGTCGCGCAGGCACATGACGCACCACTGGACGTGCCGGCCACGGCATCGGCACCCCGGTCCGGACGGCGGCGATGGCACGATGGGGCGCATGGACCACCATCCTCTGCTCGGAATTGCCGAGTTGGCCGAACTGGAGCCGTACCTCGGTGGGATCGGTCAGCTGTTCACCGCCTTTCGGGATCAGGACTCGGGCTGCGTGTCCTACGGCGTGCGGCTGGCCGGTGGGGAGCGGTGGTTCGTCAAAGAGGCAGTGACGGCTGCGGCCCGGCAGTCCCTTGAGCGTGGCTGGGCATTCCACCGGGCCGTCAGGCATCCGGTGATCGTCCCGCAGGTCCACCGTTTCCGGGTGGGTGACAGCACGGCGGTGGTACTGCCCTGGCGGGAGGGCGAGGTGCTGTACCACCCCACCGCCCACGGGCCGCGAGATCGCACCGGCCCGGCCAGCGCGATGGCGCGCTTCCGCGCACTGCCGGTGGCTGACGTGGTGACCTGTATCGCGCAGGTCGTGAGCGCACATCTGGCGGTCGAGGCAGTCGGCCATGTCGCAGTCGACTTCTACGACGGCGCGATGCTGTACGACTTCGCCCTCGGCTCGCTGTGCCTGATCGATCTCGACGAGTACCGCCCCGGCCCCTTCGTGGTCGAGGCTGACCGGCTACCGGGGTCGAGGCGGTTCATGGCGCCCGAGGAGTTCACCTCCGGGGCCGTTGTCGATGCGCGGACGACGGTGTTCACACTCGGTCGCGCCGCGCGGCTCCTCCTGGACGCAGGCGACTCCGAAGAAGCGTGGCGGGGCAGTGCGGCGCAGCTGGCAGTCGTGACACGGGCCACGCGACCGAACCCCGACCAACGGTTCGGTTCGGTGGGTGAGTTCGCCGCCGAATGGCGGGCGGCGACTTCCCGTTGATCTGCCGGGCTCCGGCGGCTGCCCGGCAAGTCGACGAGCGCCGCCGGAGCCCGGGGCGACAAGCATGTGTCTACGCGCCTTGGTCCTTGCTGGGGGCGACCGGGAAGGATGCCTCGTCGCGGTCCGTGCCGTCGGTGATCCACCAGGTGTCCTCTCCGAGGAGGGCCAGCTCTGCGCGGCCGTCGCCGTCCCAGTCGTGGACGGCGAAGAGCATGCCGCCCACGGAGTTGTCCCCGTCCGGCGCGAAGCGCTTGGTGGCGCGCCAGGGTTTCGAGCCGAGCCCGTGCTCGGAGCCGCCTCGCAGTACCTCGATCCGCGCGTCCCCCGCCTCCTTCTTCTTGGTGAGTTGTACGGCCAGGTCGTCGCAGCCGTCGCCGTTGAAGTCGCCTGCGGCGAGCCTGGCGCCGAAGCCCTCCTTGAAGTCGCCGCCATCCATGGTGACCCACTTCCCCGGCTCCTTCCCGTAACGGACGCCGACCTGGCCGCGCCGGTGGGGTGTGTCGACCTCGTCGTAGCTGTCGACGAAGCTCCGCCCGACGGCGACATCCTGGCGCCCGTCTCCGTCGAAGTCGCCGAAGACGACGTTCTCGCCCTCCGGGAGCCGCTCGGGCTCCTTGCTCAGGCCGCCGGCGGTACGGGCACCGCCGGTGAACAGCAGGGGCGGATCCCACGGAGAGTCGTAGAGCGCGAGATCCGTGGCGCGGTCGTCGTTCGCGTCCCCGGCGACCAGCGCGGGTGACGCGCCCTCGTGGACCGGGCTGGGGATCTCCACGGTCCGGGCGGGGGCGCCGGAGCGCTTGAACGGTCCTTGGAGGACGACCAGTTCCGGATCCTCGTTCGAGTTCCTGACGACCGCGAGGTCGGTGTGGCCGTCCCCGTCGAAGTCGCCGGCGACCGGCGCGGTGCTGTATCCGCTGCCCGGCAGTGGGACGCGCCCGTGCGCTCCGCCCGCCTGCGGGCCGTTGGGGCCACCCCACAGGACCTGGGCGGCGCCGCTGACGACGAGGTCGGCGTGGCCGTCCTCATCCAGGTCGGCGACCGTGGGCTGCCACGGGTCGTCGCCCGTCTGGACGTCGTCCGGCACACCGAGGTCCTCGTGGGTGAGGACGGTCGTGCGGTCGTGGGCCGGACCGTGCTCGGAGCCGGGTACCACGATCACGTCGAAGTCGTCCGTCCCGGAGATCTCGTGCACCAGATCGGCGAAGCCGTCCCCGTCGAGGTCGGGGGTGACGGGCGTGGGCCGGCGTGCCGAATCGACCGGCCGGCAGGGGCTGTTGGGCACAGAGCGCGCGCCGTCGGACGGGAGGAGGACAAGGAAAGCCACCACCGCCGCCACTACGAGGGAGGCCGGTACGGCGTGCCACATGCGCAGGTGGCGGAAGAGGGGACCGCCTGCTGTCGGAAAGTGCATCAGCCCACTTCACGGGCGTGGACACGGCCCGCACAAGGAAATGGATCATCTTGTTACGGGGGTGATGCACGACGGCCCTGCCGCCCGTTCCGCGTCGATGGCCTGCGCGGCGGCGATCGAGGCGTACCCCGGGACGGCCGGCGCTATCTGCCCGGCCGCCCCTGGCCAACCGCGCTCGGTCCTCGGTCGGCCCGGTCCGAACCCGTACGGGGCGCCGGAATCCTCCGGCGGATGACGAGGGCGAGCAGGGCCGCCGTCCCGCAGAGGGCTCCGAGGGCGACCCACACCGTGTCGTAGGTGCCGAGGGCGTCCCTGGCGACGCCGCCGAGGAACGCGATGAGTGCCGCGCCGACCTGGTGGGCGGCGCTGACCCAGCCGAAGACGATGGCGCTCTCGTCGCCGTAGAACTCACGGCACAGGGCGAGCACCGGAGGGATGGTCGCCAGGTCGAGCAGCCCGAAGACGACGACGAAGACGACCATCGAGGGCCGGACGGTCGAGGCCATCATCATGGGGAGGAACAACAGGAGGACGCCGCGCAGGGCGAAGTAGCCCGCGAGGAGCCGGCGCGCGTCCCAGCGGTCGGTGAGCCACCCCGAGGCGATGGTGCCCGCGACGTTGAAGATGCCGATGACGGCGAGCAGGCCGGATGCCGTGGTGACGGGCATGCCGTGGTCGTGGGCGGCGGGCGTGAAGTGGGTCCACATGATGCCGTTGGTAGAGGCTCCGCAGATGGCGAACGTGGCGGCGAGCAGCCAGAACGGCCCGGTTCTCGCACTGTCGCCGAGGACGCGGACGCTTCGGGCCGCGGCGCCCTGGACCGGCCGGGGCTTGGGGACGAAGGTGTCGGATCCGTACGGCCTGCGGCCGATGTCTGCGGGGTGGTCACGCAGGACGCACCAGATCAGAGGCGCGGTTGCCACGGCGGCGAGGGCCAAGGTGACGAGTGAGGGGCGCCACTGGTAGCGCTCGATGATCCGGGAGAGGACGGGGAGGAACACCATCTGGCCGAAGACACTGCCGGCCGCGAGGACGCCGGTGACCAGCCCCTTTCGCCGGGCGAACCACCGGTCGGTGACGGTGGCGGCGAAGGCCATGGCCATCGAGCCGGTTCCGAGCCCGACGAGCAGGCCCCAGTACAGGGTGAGTTGCCAGGCAGCGGTCATGAATGTGGTGAGCAGTGCGCCGCAGGCAATGGTGGCGAGAGCGGCCACCACGACCCGGCGGATTCCGAAGCGGTCCATGAGGGCGGCCGCGAAGGGCGCGGTCAGACCGTAGAGGACCATGTTGACCGAGGTCGCGAAGCCGATGGACCCCCGCGACCAGGCGAATTCGTCGCGCAGGGGGTCGATCAGCAGTCCCGGCATGGTGGAGAACGCACCGGCCACGACAATGGCGAGACAGGCGACGGCAGCGACGGACCATGCCCGCAGGCCGGCGGGGGTCGCGGTGGTTCGGGGAGCCGCGTCACATCGGTTCATGCGGAAAATCCTGCATCGGGAGGTGCGCCAGAACCACTGGCCATCTGGCCCCACTGTGCAAGGATCTGGCCATGACGGGTGATGAGGAGAGGCGCCATCGGGTGGTGGTTCTCGTGCGGCCGGGTCTGTTGCCGATGGAGCTCGGGATCGTGCACCGGCTGTTCGGCCAGGCGAGGTCGGGTTCGGGTGCGCCGCTGTACGACGTGGTGACGTGCACACCGGTGCCGGGCGAGGTGTCCACCGACACGGACTTCAGCATCAACGTGGCCCATGGCCCCGACGCACTGGACCGGGCGGACACCGTCGTCGTGCCCGCTGCGCACGAGGACTACGGCCCGCAGACCCGCGGTGGCCTGGATCCGCGGCTGCGGGAGGCGTTGGACCGCATTCCTCCGGGCGCGCGGATCGCGTCCATCTGCACCGGGTCCTTCGTGCTGGCGGCTGCGGGACTGCTCGCCGGGCGACGCGCGACCACGCACTGGAAGTCCTGCGACCAGTTCCGTGAGCTCTATCCGGAGGTCGACCTGGATCCGGACGTGCTCTACACCGATGACTACAGGGTCCTCACCTCGGCCGGAGTGGCATCCGGCGTCGACCTCTGCCTGCACATGATCCGTACCGATCACGGCGCGTCGGTGGCCAACGCGGTCGCCCGCTCCACCGTCGTACCTCCGCACCGCGAAGGTGGTCAGGCCCAGTACGTCCAGCTCCCCGTCGCGGGGCCAGGCGACTCCTCGACCGCTGCCGCCCGGACGTACGCGCTCGAGCACCTCAAGCGCCCCCTGTCGCTGCGTGAGCTGGCGGATACGGCTTCGATGAGTGTGCGGTCCTTCAACCGGCGGTTCCGTCAGGAATGCGGGACCACACCCGGTCAGTGGCTCGCCCGGCAGCGCCTTCAGCGGGCGATGCAGTTGTTGGAGGAGACGGACCTCGCAGTCGACCGGATCGCCGTCGAGGCCGGTTTCGGTACGGGTGCTTCCTTGCGTCAGCACTTCCAGACCGCGCTGGGTGTCCCGCCGCGGGCCTACCGCAACACCTTCCGCGGCCCGGAGCCGCGGGCCCTCGCTCCCACGGGCGAGGAACAGTGATGACCCGAGGGGAACGGGACGCTGCCGGTGGCTCCCCCGCGTGCGGCCCGCCCCGCCCCGATGCGTGGTGCCGGGTCCGGCCGACCTGCCTTCCCTGCAGGTCGGTTCGACCGGCCAGAGTGGTTCATGACCCTTCGAGCGTCGGGTAGTCGTTGTATCCCTGCGCCCCGTGCACATGCATCAGGAACTCCGGGCGGACCGCGTTGAGCGGCGCGCCCGTGCGCAGCCTCGCCACGAAGTCCGGGTTGGCGAGGAATCCGCGGCCGAGCGCGATCAGGTCGGCGCCTTCCTCCAGCAGCCGTTCGCCCAGCCGCTTGCCGCCGTCGGCCTGGAGGTCCTCGCGCGAGAGCACGGGATTGGCGATCAGGGTGCCCGGCCAGTTCTTGCGGATCTGCGCGAAGAGCGGTTGCTCCGGGTCGGCGTAGATCAGGTGCAGATAGACCGGGTCGATGCGTGCGAGCGCCGGCAGGAGCGCCTGGTAGATGTCCTCGGTGTCGCCCTCCTCGACGCTGTTGATGCCCTGTCCGGGCGAGATCCGTACCCCGACCCGCTCCCGGCCGACGGCTTCGACGACCGCCCTGACCACTTCGACGGTGAACCGGATCCGCCCCTCCACCGGCCCGCCCCAGTCATCGGTCCGGCGGTTGGTGTTCTTCGCCAGGAACTGGCTGAGCAGGTGACCGTTGGCGGAGTGCACCTCCACACCGTCGAAGCCGGCCTCGACGGCGTTGCGGGCGGCGTCGGCGAAGTCCGTGATGGTGGACCGGATGTCCTGGACAGTCATCTCCCGGGGTGCGACGCCGTCCTGGAACCCGCGCGGGGTGTGCAGCGTCTCCGGGAACTGCACGGCGGACGGGGCGAGTGGGATGTGACCACTCGTGTCGGGATGGCCGACCCGACCGCCGTGCTGCAGCTGAAGGAACATCCCGCCGCCGGCAGCTGCGCGCACCGCATCGGTGACCCGGCGCCAGCCGGCGATCTGCGCAGGGCTGTGGATGCCGGGGATGTGTGGATAGGTCTGCCCTACCGCGTTGGGCGTCGTGCCCTCGGCGATGATCAGTCCGGCCGAGGCGCGCTGCGCGTAGTGAGTCGCCATCAGCTCGCCGGGGACTCCGTCGGCCCCGGCGCGGTTGCGGGACAGCGGCGCCATCACCAGGCGGCTGGACAGTTCCAGGCCGCCGAGGCGGGCGGATTCGAAGAGCCGGGATGCGGCGGGGGCCTGCTGCGTGTTCGTCATGCCGATAACGTAGAACCTGACATTGATGTGAGATTCAAGTCATGGGGTGGAACATGCGCATCGGTCAACTGGCCTCGCTCACGGGTGTCAGCGAGCGTTCGCTGCGCTACTACGAGGAGCAAGGGCTGCTGGCGTCCCGTCGGACACCCGGCGGCCATCGCGACTTTCCCGAGGGCGCCGTCGACCGCGTCATCCGCATCCAGGAACTCTACGCAGCCGGCCTCCACAGCTCGAAGATCGCGCGGATCCTGCCGTGCATGCGGGACGAGGACGGTGGCCCTTCGTTGCGCGCCACCCCGGAGCTGGTCGCCGAACTCACCACCGAGCGGGACCGGATCGACCAGATGGTCGACGACCTGCTCCGCTCACGTGAGGTCCTGGAGGAAGTCATCGACACGGCGGCCGGCACACCACGCCGGGTCGAGCCCGGAACTCCTCATTCGTGACCCTGCTGCCGGCCGGGCCCCCGCGTCGTATCGGCACATGGGCCCGAGGACCGGGCGCGGGCCCTTCCCTCGGCAAGGACGCCTCCGGCCGCGGATCGGATACGCCCGCTGTGGCATCCCATGCGGTGCGGCCGCGGCCCTTCGGCCGAAGCCGAGAGGACGTCGGCACGTCCCGTCGCGTGGCACTGGTGCGCGGTTGTACGGTGCTCGGCCGGCGTCCGCGCGCGTGTGCGCCGACCGGCGCAGAAAACCAGCAGGGCCCGGAACCTAATGGTTCCGGGCCCTGCTCTGGTAGTAGCGGGGACAGGATTTGAACCTGCGACCTCTGGGTTATGAGCCCAGCGAGCTACCGAGCTGCTCCACCCCGCGTCGTTGTGATCCCTACGTTACGCCATTCCGGCGGGTGCCGTGACCAGCGCCCGCCGGGCCTGCGCGGCGAAGGCTACGCCGGTGGAGCCTGCCCACTCTCCCGGCCGGCCACGTGGAGGTTCCCCTCCCCCGTGGCCCCGCACAGGGGCCTCTCAGGCCTGCTTCGGCTCGCGCCCCATGAAGGCCACCATCCGGTCGATCGCCGACGCGCCCGGGGTCACAGGGACGATGGGGCCGAAGGGCATATCTTTGCCCCGGTACTGCGGCGGCAGAGTGACCTCCGCGCGGGCCAGTGTCTCTGCGGCTTCCTGTTCCGTGAAGGGAATCGGCTGCCCGGTGGCGGTAGCCAGGTCCCAGCCATGGGTCAGGTACTCCATGACCGTCATGCTGAATACCTGCTCAGCCGGTGCCTTCGAGCCCGTGATACTCACTTCGCGGTCGAATCCGTACTGCTCCCATCCGGCCACGAGGCCGGCCGCGGCCCTGCGGAACTCCTGAGCGGGTTCCGCACCGCACCGGTAGTCGGCCACGTCGCCCTCGTACGAGCGGTTGTGGCAGCCGGCCTCGAACACCTGAAGCCATCCGACGAGGTGGTTGATCAGGGTCTCGACGTCGTAGTCCTCGCACGGCGTCGGAAGGGTGAGCTGTTCGGCGCCCACGCCCTCGATGACATCACCGGTCTTGGAAAGCACGCCTGTCAGCAGATCTACTTTTCCCATGCACCGAGCTTAGAAGTCGTCGCGCATTACCGTCTTGAACAATCGCGACACGCGGCGTGGCTCCGGTCGCGCGCCACCCCGGCGCATTCGCACATCACCTCCCCGTAGCGGTGGGTCACCGTTCGAGATGCAGGTGTGCGATTGCGCTGATTCGCTGGAGGCGACGGTTCTCCCCCGAGATCCAGGAGTGATCATGAGCGTTGCGGACGAATCCGGAGGCCGCGCCGAGCGTATTCGCGCCAAGGCGCAGGAAATGCAGGAGGCCGCCGAGCGGGTCTCCGATCCGCAGGAGCGGCAGCGCCTCAAGGACAAGGCGCGCCGTCTCCAGGAGCGGAGTGACCAGGTGAGCACCAAGGGTGACGGGAGCATGGGCCCCCTCTGAGTGCGCCTCGTGAAACGGGCGCGGCCCTACTGCGTGAACCGCGGGAGCCACTTCACCTGGTAGTCGGGGTGCCCCGCGTGTTCCGCGGCCATCTGCCGCACCACGAACCCCAGGCCGAAGGCGCGACCTGAGGCGAAGTCCCGCTGGGGGCGGTCGATGTCCAACGCGGCGACCTCCGTGTACTCGTCCAGGAGCACCCGGTTCGTCTCGATCCGCTGCAGCGTGCGCGCCGGGTCCTGCAAAGCGATGTGATGGTTGTAGCCGTGCGTTCTCAGGCTGAACGCGATCGCGCCGCTCCGGTCGTGGATTTCGCCGGGTACCTCGGCCGGACACCTCCATCCCTCGCCGCCGGCCACTCGCGCGACCTCTTCTTCCTCGTCGAGACGCGCTCGGACGAACGCGACCATGTAGGAGTTGTCTGTCATGTGCTCCTGAATCCTTCCCGCTCGGCCCCACACCTCAAGGGGCCGTGCTGGACAATATCCCGCCGCGCCCGCCACCGGAGGCCGCAACCGGCTCTCCGTGGCGTCGCCACTCCGACCGGGGCCGTACCGGAGAGCCGTATCGGAGGTCCGTTACGGAGGTCCGTTACGGAGGTCCGTGTCGACGGTCCCTATCTGACGGGCAAAGGCCCCACCGGTTCATGGAACCGGGCGGGGCCTCCTGCCTGCCTGCCGCGCACCGGTCACCGGCGCCGGTACGGCAAAGAGATCCGCCTGCGTGCGGGCGGACGGGCTGCTCAGTGGTCGGTCGCCGCCGGTTCCAGAACGAGGACCGGGATCTGCCGGTCGGTCTTCTTCTGGTAGTCGGCGTAGTCGGGAAACGCCTCGACCGCGCGGTCCCACCAGAGCGCCTTCTCGTCCCCGGTCACCTCTCGGACGCTCATGTCCTGGCGCACCGGACCGTCCTGCAGTTCGGCACGCGGGTCGGCGGTGAGGTTGTGGTACCAGACCGGGTGCTTCGGGGCACCGCCCTGTGAGGCGACCACCGCGTACGAACCGTTGTGCTCGACGCGCATGAGGGGCGTCTTGCGGATCTTCCCGCTCTTGGCACCCAGGGTCGTCAGAACGATGACGGGCATGCCCCGCATCGTCGTCCCTTCCGTACCTCCTGAGCTCTCGTACTGCTCGACCTGGTCACGAACCCATTGAGCGGGGCTCGGCTCGTACTCACCCTGGAGAGGCATGACTTCTGTCCCATCGTCGACGATCCGGCCGTGGCACCTCATCGGCCGCGGCCCCTCATCATGGCTTCAACAACATCGGCCGCCCAGAAATCCCGCCACGCCCGACGTGTCGCGTGTGAATCTGCCGCGTCGCAGGTGGGTCGGGCGCTCGTACGTGTCCCGCCCGACGTGCCCCGCTCGCATGTGTCGTCCGGGGAGTCAGCGTCCGAAGCCGTTGCGGTTGCGGCTGCGGACCGCAGTCACCAGGCCGCCGCCCACGAACACCGCCAGCCCCGCCGCGCTGCCGATCACCGCAAGCACCAGTGTTCTCGTTCCAGTCGAGGCGAGCGGCGCATGCGAGGCCGAGGTGTCACCGGCGGCGGAGAGGATGAGACCGGTGACCGTTTCGGGGCGGGACGCCATGGCCATGTGCGAGGAGTCGACCTCGACGGTGTGCGAGTGCGCCCGCCTGGCCTGGAAGCGTTCCAGATCGGGGGCGATCACCTTGTCGCGGGTGGCGACCAGGGCCCAGGACGGCAGGGTCCGCCAGGCGGCGACCGTGGCCTTCTCCTCGAACACCGCCGCGTTGACAGGCCGTTGCGATACGGCCATCACCGCGGCCGAGGCCGTGGGCCGGTCGGCGGCGACGAGGTCGTGGAACCTGCTGTCCTGGATGTAGAGGTCCGTGCCGTGGCTGCCGTCCGCGTTCCGGACGGGCGTCCGCCTGAGCGCCGCACCCAGCGCGCTGCCCGGGAACCGGGCGCCCAGCGGGCCAAGGGCCTCACCCTTGTCCGGCATGAAGGCGGATATGTAGACGAGTGACCTGACCTGTGCGTTGCCGGCCGCCGCGGCGCTGATGACCGCCCCGCCGTAGTCGTGGCCGACCAGGACGACGGGGCCGGCGATCCGCTTGAGCACCTCGGCCGTACTCGCGGCGTCGCCCGCAAGCCCGCGCAACGGGTTGGCCGGGGCGACGACCGCGTATCCCCGGCTCTGCAGGCGCTCGGCGACACCGTTCCAGCTGGACGCGTCGGCGAATGCGCCGTGCACCAGCACCACCGTGGGCCTGACCTCTCCGTCCGCACCCCGTGCCCCGGAAGTTCCCTCGTCGGCTGCGGCCGGGGGCACTCCCGCGTACACCGCCGCGATGAGGGCCGCCGCGAGGGCATGGCCGCGACGCGAACGGCTCCGCGAGCCCGGGAACCTCGATATGAGCATGCTGATCCCGATCTGGAGATGCGGTGAGGGAACCAGCGTTGCCGCGTCCGGCGGAAACTGCGCGGCGCGGACAGCAGGCGGGTGACGGAGCCGACCATCCGGGTGTCACCTGGCGCGGTTCGTTCGGTGGCACGGCTTGTTCGGTGGCGCGGTTCCTTCAGGGCGCGGTCTCCTCGGTGCGCGGTCTCCTCAGTGCGCCGTCTCTTCGCCGGCGCGCGCCGAGGTCCTCGGTCGGCGCCGGTCACCGCCCGTTTCAGCGGAACGCCGCCCAGCCCGAGACCGTGAACCGCGAGCCCTGGCGGTTCACCTCCATCACGCCATGACCGCCGAAGTGAGCCGTGATGACGAGCTCCCGCCTGTCGGCGGCCTGTTCCAGGATCCGCCTGCGAGTGTTGTGGCCCCGGCAGGGGTCCTCGCAGAAGCAGCTGTTGCAGTCGGGTTCCACCATCTGTACCGGGCTGTGCAGGATGTCGCCGACGAACACCGCACGCTCCCCCGCGGACTCCAGGCGCAGGACCGAGGGCCCAGGGGTGTGGCCCGGCGCCGGTTCCAGCCTCGAACAGACCCTCGCCTGGTCACTCTGCCGACGACGACACCAAGCCCGAGCCCGCAACGCTCACTACCATCGACGCGGCACTGCAGGTCGGTGTCATGATCTCCGGCTGTGTTACTAGGGTATGGCGCTGTGGACGATGTAACTCTTGGACCTGGTGACCTTGCTGGTACCGGCGTCTATGCCGCGCGCGACTTCGCAGTTGGCGAGGTCGTCCTGTCTTACCAGCTCGAGCCACTCGATGAGGCTGCCTACCTGG
This sequence comes from Streptomyces sp. RKAG290, assembly GCF_023701695.1. Lineage (GTDB taxonomy): Bacteria > Actinomycetota > Actinomycetes > Streptomycetales > Streptomycetaceae > Streptomyces. The sequence continues at coordinate 7,287,140 of NZ_JAJOZC010000001.1, read as the reverse complement.
CCCTGCCGGCTGGCGTGGATATCTTTGTACACAGCTACGGGGGCCGCCGCTACCTCTACCCTGCGCCAGCACGCTTCGTGAACCACTCTGACGATCCGTCCTGCTATCAGGACTTTGAGCGCGGGTGCGACATCGCACTGCGGTCCATCGCGCGGGGCGACCGGATCACCATCGACGCGACCGAGGAGACCTCTCGCGAGCTCGGCACCTTCCTCGACGCCTACCGACATGCGCTCCGTGAAGGAACGGGTGAACTCCTCACTGGGTTAGTCGACCGTGATGTCAGTCTCTGGGTGGCGGGGCGCGCGGCCCGTGGCAGGGGAGCCTATGTCGCCACGGTGTCCGAGTCCGGATTGGTTTCATTGTCGGAGGTCGAGTGGCTCGTCGGTACCGGGCGCTGGGAGGCACTGTGCTCCGCGGAGGCTGAGACGGCGGGTGGTCGGCGGCACCAGACCATGCTCCTCAAGGTCATCGCCGGCAACTGGCAGATCGTCTACCACCATGCCGGGTGACGTGGACCCCGCCGCCTGTTCAACATCCTCGACCGCGTTAAGCCTGGAGTCGACGGCGCCCTCGGCTGGTCGACCTGGCGACGATGACGCCAAGCCCGAGCCCGCAACGCTCACCGGCGTGAACGTATCACCGCAGGTCACGGTCACGATCTACGGCTGTAATGCCCGGTCCCGGCCCGGGTCGGTCCGGGACAGCTGGTCGGCCAGGCAGGTCACTCGCTGTCGACGAAACCCATGGTCCGGTTCATTCCGATGGCGCTCGCATTCGCCGGATGATGAAAGGTGCGGACCCTCTGTGCGCCGCACCTTCGCACGTAAGCCATCGCGAATGTCTTCATGGCAATGGAAATGCCACGGCCTCGGTAGGCGGCCCTGACCCCGGTCATCTCGTTGAAGACGAATTCACCGTGGTTGGAGGTCGCCGCCAGGCCGATCCAGTCGTCACCATCCAGTGCGATCACGACGCCGCGGGGATCGTACGAAGGAACCTCGAACCGGCGGGCGGTGAATTCCTCGTACGAGAAGAACTCGCCCCGCTCCGGAATGTCGGCGGAACACTCCTTGTTCAGCTCATACAGTGCGCGCCGGTTGACTTCCGTGTCGCCCAGATCGAAGAGTGTCGTCAGCCGGATACCCTCGGCTCGGCATTTGGTGACATATTCCTCGAACCGGCCCGCGTCGAATGCGGCCGCGTCGAGTTCGAGCTTCACCCACTGGTGAGCCATGTCTTCCCCTTCAGGCGTCTTCAGGCGACTTGAGGCGTCCTGCCCGCCGGTTCACACACCGCCCGGCGGTCGGATCACCTTGCCACAGCGAGGAGCCCCTGCCCTGTGCAGGGCAGGGGCTCCTCGCCGGCGACGGCGGACGCGTCAGCTGACGTTCACATCGATGCACGCGTAGAAGGCGTTGGTCGTGTCGGCGATGTTCCAGACCGCCAGGACCTTCTGCTTGCCCTTGAGGTCACCGAAGTTCACCTGATGAGTGACGGTCGCGCCGGGCTGGGCGCCGTTGTCGTTGAACTCGGCGATCTTCTGGCCGCTCGCGAAGTACTGCCACGTGCTGGTGCTGTGACGAGCGGTCAGTACCCACTGGAACGAGGTGCTCGCGCTCACCGGGGTGACCTGCCAGCCCTTGGAGTCGTCGTCAAGCTCGGCGAACCGGCTGTTGCCGCCGCTGCAACTGGTCAGCCCCTGGGGGCCTTCCACGCTCTGGGGCTCGTAGGTGATGTCACCGCAGCTGACGGTTCCGGCGGCACACTGCGCCTGCCTGCTCGGAGGCGACGAGATGTAGCCGTGGGCGCTGGCTGAACCCACCGGAAGCGTCAGGGCGAGTACCGGTGCGAGTACGGCACCGACAGCTACGGCAGTCTTCCTTTTGGCGTGCATGCTTCTCCTTCACATGAGGCATCGCTGCACGCACAGGGGCTGTGGGGAGCCCGCAAACGGCAGTCCAGCCTCTCGAGTGTGGGGCCAAGAGGCGCGAAGGGAACGGCAGGTTCCATGAACCGGAACACCCACACGGCGTGGGCGTTCGGCACCGTCCCTGCACTTGGCCTAGACCATACCCATCAAGGAGGAGCCGTCAAGGGCGCCGATCAGAAAGGGAGTTGCGCCGCGAATCGACCGGGCCTACTTGTCGGCGTCGCCGTAGTGGACGGTGACCTCCTGGAATCCGAGCGATCCGAGCAGGCCCTGGAGCATGGCGGTGGTGTTCTTCTCCGCGCGCTGCGTCAGGCCGCTCTCCTTGGCCGCCTCGCCGATGTGCTGGGCGGCCAGCTTGTTCACCGCCTGCTCGCTGCCGGGGTTGTCCGAGAAGAAGTCCCCGATACGGTCGAAGAGACCGCGCTGCTTGGACACCGCGTAGGACCGGTCCGGGTCGAGTGCCGGCTTGCCCAGCGCGGCGTGCGGCAGCCGGAGTTCGGCCTTGGTGCGGTCCTTGTTGACGACGACTCCGTTGCCGGCCACCTCGCCCAGGTCGACGGAGGCACCGACGGTGCCGGCGCCGACATAGAGGGTGCGGGAGCCTCGGATGGCGTCGGGGAGGAACTTCGTGTCCTTCTCCAGGTCGACGACGACCTGGAAATTACCTGCCGCCGCCTCGTACTTGCTCATGTCGCGGATCGACTTGAGAACGGCGGGACCCGAGCGGTCCTGCGTCTCCTCGCCGAAGATGTCGCCCAGCCCCGGCAGCAGGCTCAGCCGGGTGCCGAGAAGCAGCAGTGCCAGGGCGGCCGCGAAGATCGCGGCCACCATCCCCCATCGGCGGGGGCGGCGGCCGCTGCCGTGGCCGCCGCCTCCCGGCTCTCCGGGCTTGCCTGTCAGGTCTGTCGGTGCGTCGGTGGACGTCATACTCTCCGTGTGACCCGACCGCACGGATTCACGCCGCCGTCCGCCGCACTTCCGCCGGATTCCGTACGCGGACGCAGACGGCCCGACCGTGCCGGTGCCCTGCGCCGGCCCCGCCTCAGGCCCCGGTGACACCGTCGAGTCGCTCGCGCACCAGGTCGGCGTGGCCGATGTGGCGGGCGTACTCGCCGATCATGTGAACGTGCACCAGCCGCAGGGAGAAGACCTCGCCGTCGTGGGTGAAGGTCTCGTCGAGGGAGGCGCCGGCGACCACCTCGTCCGCCAGGCGGCACTCCTCGACCAGGCGGCTGTAGTCCTCGGCGGCGCGGGCCGGATCGAGGTCCTCGAAGTCCGCGTCCTTGCCCTTCTGCGGGTCGTACATCGGCTCCAGCGCCTGGCCGGCGAACCGCTGCCTGAACCAGGTGCGTTCGACCTTGGCCATGTGGCGTACGAGTCCGAGCAGCGAGAGGTTCGACGGATCCACGGTCCGCTCGGCGAGCTGCTCGCCGGTCAGGCCGGCGCACTTCTGCAGAAGGGTGCTGCGGAACCATCCGAGATATCCGGTGAGCATCTCCCGCTCGTCGGCCACGAGCGAGCCACCGGTGCGTATTGCTTCAGGTGCTGTCCATGTCATCGCGTGATCATGCCTGGCGACGGGCCGACCACGCGAGTCCTTTGCGCCTGCATGTGGTCGTCCGTGTCGTCGGACGACGAGCCGGTGAAGGACGAGGTGACGGCACCGGCGAGCCCGAGGACCAGGAAGAGGACCACCAGCGCCTTGCCCGCACTGCTCATGACCAGGGGCCGGGTGGCGGACCTGGCCCGCAGTTCCGGTACGGACAGTGCGTCCTCGCCGAACAGTGCCTTGGGGTAGGCAGGACTGAGCATCGACAGGTAGGCCGACACGCGCATCTCGTAGCGCAGCGTGGCCGCGGTGGCTTCGAAGAGAGGGCGCGGCATCCGTCCCAGGACCAGCGTGATCAGCCACCACACGATCGCCAGGGCGTACCAGCCGGATGTGACGAGGCTCTGCACGACGGCGGCGGGAATCACCAGGATCAGCCGGAAGAAGACGGCCAGCCGGTTCAGCGGCGTCGGCCGGACGTCGATCTGCACCGGATAGTCCGGCGGCGGGATCAGCGCGAACGGCGGATAGCGGTCGATGAGCAGCATGCCGCTGGCGGCGACCCTCGTGCGGTAGCCGAGGACTCCGGCGAGGAAGCGGAAGACGGGTTCGGGCAGCCGGCCCAGGACGAGAGCGGCGAACCAGCCGAACACGACGGTGAAGAAGGCCGCGATCTCGAGGAACAGCAGCACGATGAAATGCGGGATCAGCAGGAGCAGACGGAACAGGACGGTGAGCCTGCGCTGACGCGCGGGCTCGACGACGTCCAGAACGGGCAGGAATTCGTCCGCGTCCCCTGCCCTTCGCCCCGGGCTCCATTGGGCGTCGGCCATGTCGCTCCCCTTCGGCGGGTGCTCCGTACGCCCTGTGCGCACTCGGCGTCCCCTCACGCTGGGACCGGAGCGGGCGGACCGCAATCGGCCGCGGGCCGATCGGGTGCCGCCGCGCGGGGCAGTTGCTTCCCCGCGCGGTCCAAGGAGCTCATGCGGAGCGCCCGCCCGGCGCTCCGACGCCGTGTCCGGGCCGGGGCACTCCCCGGCCCGGCCCCGGTCAGCGGTTGCGGAAGCGGTCCAGCAGTGCGCGGCCCGACCCGGTGCGGTCCCCGTCGCCGCGCGGGGTCCTGCCGGTGGATGTGGCGGACTTGGCGTTGGCCGCGGCCTTGGGCTTGGCCTTGGGAAGCGTCCTGGGCTTCGTGCCGGCCTTCGCCGTGGACTTGGTCGCGGTCGTCCTCGTGAGCTGCGGCTTCCTGCTCCACCCGGCCCTGGGCTTCGCGTCCGTACGCGTGCGGGACTTGTCGCCCGGAGCTGCCTTCCGATTCGCGTCGGTCCCGGGCTTCGTCCGGGCCACGACCCGGTCCCACTTCCCCTGCCACGGCCGCTGGCGCGGCACCGTCTTGTCCCCGTCCCGTCCCGCGGCGGACGCCTCCCGCTTCGAAGTGCGCGGGGCGGGCTCGGGAACGGTCTCCGCCTCGGGCCGTTCCGCGAGCACGTGGTAGCGATGGCTCAGGCGTCGGCCCAGCAGCAGGTAGCCGAGCAGCGCACCTGTCGTGTTGAGGATGACGTCGTCGACGTCGAACGCCCGTCCGGCGACGAGTGCTCCCTGAACGAGTTCGACGACCACGATGACCAGCACGGTCAGCAGGACCATGCGGATCATCCGCAGGCGTCGCGGCACGAGAATGGGAAGAATGACGCCGAAGGGCATGCCCAGCAGCAGATTTCCGCCCGCCTGCTTGCACGCCGCGAGGAAGGTGTAGTCCTCGGCGTACTGCCGGAGCGAGCGGCCCGGCTGCAGGTTCGACTTCACCAGTTCCTCCGAGGCGGGCGACGGCGTGAGCGTCACCTTCGCCAGGACGACGGAGAAACCGACCATGGCCAGGAAGGCCAGCACCAGAAAGGTCACTTGCAGGAGAACCCGGCCCCAACTTCTGCGCCGGGTCAGGTTCCGCGCACCGCTCTCCGCCTCTGCGTTCATGGGCGACACGTGCCCCCGACCGGTCGGACCACACCTGCCGGAGGGATCCCGCCGGATTTCCGCGCCCGCCGGGCCTCTGGCGGGTGGACGACGGGCGGTGGCGCGGCCCGGTCAGCCCCGGTCGGCCAGCACCTCACGGGCCGCGCGCGCCCCGGACGCGAGGGCTCCCTGGACCGAGCCGGTCGCACGGTGGTCGCCGCACACATAGCGTCCCGGTCCGATGCGTGAGGAGCGGGACAACGGCCACGGAGGCGGCATGGCGGGCAGCGCCCCCGGCACCGTGCAGGTGGCGAGCAGGTCCCAGGAGGCGGTGTCGGTGGCGTGGACCTCGGCCAGATCCCGACGGGTCTGCGCCTCCCTTCCCGGGGCGTCGGGGCCGAGCACGGACGTCGACACGAGCGAGTACCCCGCCGGTGCGCAGGCCGGTGCGACCTCGCTGAGCACCACGGTGTTCAGGAAGCGGCGCCGGCTGTCGACGAGCAGCGTCGGTTCGCGCAGCGGGGGTACGCCGCTCACGTGGTAGTACGTCGTGACGGTGCGGGTCGGGGGGACGCTCAGGCCGGGGAGCAGCTGCGCGGCCTTTTCGGGGCCGGTCGCCACCACCACCGTCGGCGCGGGGCGCTCCGATCCGTCCTCGCCGAGCACACCGTCGTCGGTGAGGCTGTGCACGGGGGTGTCCAGGGACAGTGTGCGCGGTGGCAGCCCGGCGGCGAGGGCGGCCGGTACGGCCCCGATGCCGGCGGCGGGCAGACAGAGGGTGCCGCGTAGCATGCTGCGCCAGACCAGATGGAAGAAGCGGGAGGAGGTCTCCAGTTCGTCCTCCAGGAAGACACCCGACAGGAACGGCAGGAACAGCGTGCGCACGAGCTCGTCGGAGATGCCCGCGTCGGCCAGCTCGGTCAGCGTCGTACGGTCGGGGCGCCGCCTGATGGCGCTCACCGGGCCGAACATGTCCCGGGCCGAGAGCACCCCGAGCGCCATCAGATCCCTGCCGGAGGCCAGCCGTCCGGGGAGCAGATCGCCGGCGGAACGCGGGCTGCGGGTGGGATCGGTGAAGCGGACCCTGGCGGTGCGGCCCGCCCCGGTCTGCACGAGTACGCCGGGCGTGAAGGGGTGCAGACGCAGATCACGGAGCGTCAGGCGCTTCTTGACCTGGGGATAGGACGTGTTGAACACCTGGAACCCGCGGTCGAGGAGAAAGCCGTCCCGCCGGTCGGTTCGCATCCGGCCGCCGACCGCGTCCGACGCCTCCAGCAGGTGGACCGCGAGGCCGCCCGCGGTCAGGTCGGCCGCACAGGCGAGACCGGCCAGTCCGGCGCCGATCACGATGACGTCGGGACGGGGTCCCACGGGTGTCGCCATGGAGTTCACCTTTCGCGCAGGCTCGTCGTCGGGGCACGGCCACGGCCGGGGCAGAAATCGCGCGGCCGGTCCGGTTCGGGGCCCTTCACTGCGCATGCTCGCAGCTCGAACGGTTCCGGCACGGCATCCGCCGGATCCGGCGAGTGCGCGTCCCACCCTTCATGGAATCGCGCGTCTCCTCACGTGTCAGATCCTTCGCGCAATGGCTTGTCTCATCCTTCGCAGCACGCCGCGAGCATCCTGATCGCCTCGCCGAGCCCCTGGGGGCGGTGGGTGCCGGGCACCGGAGGGCCCGCCCAGCCGGGTCCCGCGATCAGCACGGACGGACGGGTACGGGCGCCCCGTACCCCCATTCGATGGACGCCACGTGCTGCGCCAGTGGGCGCCCCGCGGTGTTGCGGGACTGGGACCACAGCACCACGGCTGAGGGGCCGATCCGCCGCACGGCCTCGCCCAGCGCCTCCCCCGGTACCGACGCGCCGAACATCCTTACGCCCAGGCCGTGTTCGGCGAGGCCGGCGGCCAGGGCCTCCAGGGGGAGCGTGTGCGTCTCCCCCGGTGTGCAGGCAAGCAGGACGACCCCGGCGACGCCGTCCTTGGTGACGGGCTGTGCGGCCACCCCTCGCAGGGCGGTGGAGACGTGCCAGGACAACAGGTGCTCGACCTCGACGTAGCGCTCCCCCGACGTCTGCCACTTGCGCCCCACCGCGTGCAGCGTCGGCATGATCACTTCGTCCCAGGCGGCCACCAGCCCGTGACTGTCGATCGCGGCCGTCAGCCGCTCGTCGATGGCCCGCGCATCGAGCCGGAGTGCCGCACGCGCGAGCCCCCGGCGTTCCTGGCGCGCGACGTCCGCGATCGGTTCGACCGGCTCCGTGGCAGCCGGCGGCGGGTGCGCCTCGGGCGTCACGGAAGGGCGCGTCGGGCCGGGGTTCCCGCTGAGCGCGGTGCGCGCGGCTTCCGCCGGGGGGACGCCGGAACTCGTCATCTCGCACATGCGTTCCAGGACGGCGATGTCCTCGGGCGTCCAGCGCCGGTGCCTGCCGTCGTGCCGGTGAACCGGTCCGATTCCGTAACGCCGGTCCCACGACCGCAGCGTCGTCGGCGCGACGCCCAGACGGCGCGCCACCGCGCCGGTGGTCAGGCCGTGATCGGCGGCTCCCGCCCGGGCCTGTTCCGCGGAGGACAGCATGTGTCGATCATACGACGCAGAATCGATGCATGTTGTTCCGCCGCCTCCGCTGTTGGAACGCTGCAGCTCAGAGGCGCCCGCCCGAGGGGCCTCGAAGAGCACACCGGCCGCCGCGGGAGGCGCAGCCCCAGGGGCCGGGCTCCGAGGGAGGAAGAACTGCCATGACCACGCTCTCCCTGGAGAACGCACCGCCCGCGCCGGACCCGTCCGTAGCGCAGGACCTCGCCGACGACGAACTGGCCGCCGGGCTGGTGCGGGGCAGCGAGGAGTGCTTCGCCGCCGCGTACCGGAGGTGGGGCGCGCTCGTGCACTCCCTGGCGGCCCGGTCACTGGGCGACAGCAGGGAGGCGGAGGACGTCACCCAGCAGGTGTTCCTGGCCGCCTGGCGCGGCAGGCTCGGCTACCGCCCGGAGCGCGGTCCGCTGCCCGGCTGGCTGGTCGGGATCGCCCGGCGCAAGATCGCCGACGCGCTGACCGCCCGGACCCGGCGCCTCGAACTGGCCGCGGCGACGGCGGCCCGGCTGCGGCTCACCGAGACCGGCGCGACCGGGCTTCCGGAGTCGGCCCTGGACCGGGTGCTGGTCGGCGCGGAGCTGGGAAAGCTGCCCCAGGTGCAGCGCCGCATCCTGCACATGGCGTACTACGACGACCTCCCGCAGACCCGCATCGCCGAACTGACGGGGCTCCCGCTCGGCACGGTCAAGAGCCATGTGCGCCGCGCGCTACGGCGCCTTCAACGCTCGGTGTCCGGCGGACCGGGCGACGCACGGAGTGAACGACGCACAAACGATGCGCGGTGACCCAGAGGTCGGCGCGCGAGAAGATGGGCGGCGGAACGACCACTCGTACGCCGTGCGGTGCCGACCGGGCGTGGATCTGTCCCCCGGCCATGAACCCGTCTTCCGTCACCGCGTCCGGACGCTTCGAGGAGCGTGATGCGTGACTACGGGGCACGGTGAACTGAGCAGCACCCCAGCCGATGCGGAGATCCCATGCCGAGCGACAGCGCGGACAAGCCCATGCACTGCCTGGTGACCGGGGCCACCGGATACATCGGGGGCGGCTGGTGCCCGAGCTCCTGAAGGCCGGGCACCAGGTGCGCTGCATGGCGCGCAGCCCCGAGAAGCTGCGGGACTACCCCTGGGCAGGGGACGTGGAAGTCGTCCGGGGCGATGTCACCGATGCGGTGTCGGTCGCGTCGGCAATGGCGGACATCGACGTGGCCTACTACCTGGTGCACGCGCTGACGACCGGCGCAGACTTCGAGGAGACGGACCGGAAGTCGGCCACGGTCTTCGCGGACGCGGCGCGGGAGCGGGGCGTCGGCAGGATCGTCTACCTCGGTGGGCTCACGCCGCCCGAGGTGCCCGAGCGGGAGCTCTCGCCCCATCTGCGCTCGCGCGCCGAGGTGGGCAGGATCCTGCTGGACTCCGGTGTCCCGACCACCGCGCTGCGGGCCGCGGTGATCATCGGCTCCGGGTCGGCCTCCTTCGAGATGCTGCGCTATCTCACGGAGCGGCTGCCGGTCATGGTGACGCCGAGCTGGGTGTCGACCCGGATCCAGCCGATCGCGGTGCGCGACGTGCTGCGCTACCTGGTGGGCAGCGCGCTGATGCCGGCCGAGGTGAGCCGTACCTTCGACATCGGGGGGCCCGACATCATCACGTACCGGGACATGATGCAGCGGTACGCGGAGATCGCGGCCCTCCCGCCCCGGCTGATCCTGCCCGTCCCGGTGCTGACGCCGCGGCTGTCCAGCCACTGGATCGGCCTGGTCACGCCCGTCCCCCGGTCGATCGCGCGGCCGCTCGCCGAGTCGCTGCGGTACGAGGTGGTGTGCCGGGAGCACGACATCGCGCAGTACGTGCCGGACGGGGCAGGCCAGCCCTTCACGTTCGAGAAGGCGCTGCGGCTGGCCCTCCAACGGGTGCGCGAGGCCAAGGTCACCACCCGGTGGTCCTCCGCTTCGGTACCCGGTGTACCGAGTGATCCGCTGCCCACCGACCCCGACTGGGCGGGCGGCAGCCTGTACGAGGACGTGCGGGAGCTCGATGTCGACGCGTCGCCGGGGGCTCTCTGGAAGGTCATCGAGGGGATCGGCGGCGAGCACGGCTGGTACTCGTTCCCGCTGGCCTGGGTGGTGCGCGGTTCACTCGACCGGCTGGTGGGAGGGGTGGGCCTGCGGCGCGGGCGACGGGACACCGACCGGCTGCGGGTGGGCGACTCCCTGGACTTCTGGCGGGTCGAGGAGATCCAGCCGGGTCGTCTGCTGCGGCTGCGCGCGGAGATGCGGCTGCCCGGCCTGGCGTGGCTGGAGATGTACACGGAGCAGGACGAGCACGGCCGGGCGCACTACCGGCAGCGGGCCCTGTTCCATCCGCGCGGCCTGCTCGGCCACGCGTACTGGTGGAGCGTCTCGCCGTTCCACGCGATCGTGTTCGGCGGGATGGCCCGCAACATCGCGCGCGCCGCGGCGTCGGTGCCGTCCTCCGCGGAAGCACCGGCCGCGCTGCCGCGATGACCGCTGCATCCGCTGAGCGCCCGTCGAGGGAACGGGTACACGTCCACGGGCCCCGACCAGGAGTTGCGCCATGACCGTAGCGGTCGTCCTCTTCACCTCCGACCTCCGGCTGCACGACCATCCGCCGCTGCGGGCCGCACTCGGATCCGCGGACGAGGTCGTGCCGCTGTTCGTCCACGACACCGGGATCGACACGGCGGGGTTCAACGCCCCGAACCGCCGCGCCTTCCTCGCCGACTGTCTGCGCGATCTCGACGCCGGGCTGCGTGAGCGGGGCGGCCGGCTGGTGATCCGCTCGGGCGATGTGGTCGCCGAGGCGTGCCGGATCGTCTCCGAGACCGGTGCGGACGACGTCCACCTGGCCGCGGGGGTCAGCGCCTACGCCCGTCGTCGCGAGGAGCGGTTGCGTCCGGCACTGGAGTCCGGCGGGGCGCGGTTGCACGTCCACGACGGCGTGGTCACCGCGGTCGCCCCGGGCGCCGTGACACCCGCCGGGTCGGACCACTTCGCCGTGTTCACCCCGTACTTCAGGCGCTGGTCGACGGAGGGGGTGCGTGATGCCTTCGGCGCCCCGCGTGCGGTGCGGGTGCCCGACGGGCCTGGCTCCGAGGACGTTCCTGCCCGTTCCGCGGTGTCCGGCGTCTCGGCGGGGCTCGCCGGGGGCGGGGAGCAGCTGGCCCGCAAGCGGCTCACCGCCTGGCGGCGCCACGGGCTCGCGGAGTACGAGGACCACCACGACGACCTGGCGGGCGACGCCACGTCCCGGCTCTCGCCGCATCTGCACTTCGGGACCCTGTCCCCCGTGGAGCTCATCCACCGGGCACGCGCCGCGGGCGGGACGGGAGCCGAGGCGTTCGTCCGGCAGCTGTGCTGGCGCGAGTTCCATCACCAGGTCCTCGCCGCCCGGCCCGCCGCGGCCCGGCTCGACTACCGCACCCGGAACGATCACTGGCGGTCCGAGGCGGACGCGGCCGACGAGATCGAGGCGTGGCGGGAGGGCCGCACCGGCTACCCCGTGGTCGACGCCGCGATGCGCCAGCTGCACCACGAGGGCTGGATGCACAATCGCGGGCGGCTGCTGACCGCGGGCTTTCTGACCAAGACGCTCTACGTGGACTGGCGCATCGGCGCACGGCACTTCCTGGATCTGCTGGTGGACGGCGACCTCGCCAACAACCAGCTCAACTGGCAGTGGATGGCAGGGACCGGGACGGACAGCCGCCCCAACCGGGTACTCAATCCCGTACTGCAGGCCAAACGCTACGACCCGTCAGGCGACTACGTACGCCGGTGGGTTCCGGAGCTGGCGGCACTGACCGGGCCGGCTGTGCACGAGCCGTGGAAGCTGCGCGGTGCGGAGCGGGACCGGCTCGACTACCCGGCTCCGCTGGTGGAACTCGCGGATGGGCTGGCGCGGTTCAAGGAGGCGCGCGGACTGGAGTGACCGCCGGTCCGTCACCCCGCGCTGCGGGGTGACGGCGGCGGACACGGCACGCCGCGCCGGGGGCCCGCCACCACACCGGGCCGGACAGCGGCGAAAATGCCGGGATGCCGACTTCCACCGCCTCCACCGACCCGGCCGGCCACGACACCGCGGCCGACCGGCGGGGCCATGCGGCCCTGCTGCTTCTGTCCGCGACCTCCGGCGCGGCGGACGCGTTCGTCTTCATCTGCGTCGGTCAGGTATTCGCCGGGGTCATGACGGGAAACCTGGTCCTGCTGGGCGCCTCGGTCGCCGGGGCCGGCGAGGAGGGAGTGGCCCTGCGCGTGGTCACGGCGCTCCTGTCGTACGGCTGCGGTGCGGCCTGGGGCGCGGTGACGGGCGAGCGCCTGTGGCGGCGGCTGCCCGTCATGCTGCTGATCGAGGTGGTGCTGCTCACGGCGGGGGCGGTGCTGTGGGGACTGGACCTGATCACCTCGGACGCGGACCGGCTCGGCCTGCTGGCCCTCATGGGGCTCGCGATGGGAATTCAGGGCCGGATCCGCGCCACGCCGACGAACTACTTCACCGGGACGCTGACGTCGCTCGTCGGCCGGCTGGCGGTGGGAGCGTGGCGTCGGGGTGACGGCTGGGTCGTGGGCCGGCTGGTCGCCGTGGTGACGGGCGCGGCGGTGACCGCGCTCTTCGTGCGCCTGTGGCCGGACACCGGGGCCGTGCCGCCGGCCGCACTCGCGGTGGCGGCGCTGCTCGTCGAGGCCGCTCCGCGGCGCCGCCGGCCCGGGCACCGTACGTAACCGCGTGGGCGGACATCACCAGGACAAAGGGAAGCCCCGGCCGGATCGGGGGAATCCAGCCGGGGCGGCTCAGGGGTGGGCGCTCATCGCGTCATCCACACATAGGTGAACGATAAACCATCAAATGGTGTTCCCGGGAATCCGTGCCCCGGAGTGTGATCCAGGGCACGGAAGCGCAGGTCAAACGGGGATGCGCGTCACTCTCCGGCGGCGGGCGAGCCGGTGGCGTAACGGCGGTTGAACTGCTCGATCCGCCCGGCGGTGTCCAGCACCTGCCGCGCCCCGGTGTAGAACGGGTGGCTGGCCGACGAGGTCTCCACGTCGATGACGGGGTAGCTCCGGCCGTCCTCCCATGTCACTCGCTGCTCGGATTCGGCCGTCGAGCGGGTGAGGAAGGCCGCCCCTGCGGCACGGTCACGGAAGACCACCGGACGGGAGACGGGGTGAATACGGGACTTCATGTGCGTTCCTTCCTTGACACCGAGGGAGGGGAGGGCGAACGGCGGGGCCGTTCGCCCGGTCTCATGGACCGCGACGGTCAGCGCTCCTCGCGGAAGAGGACATGCTGCCCGGCGGCGGGGTCGAACTTGCGCAGGACCAGTCGGTCGGGGTTGTTGCGACGGCTCTTGCGCGTCACATAGCTCTGCCCCGTTCCGGCGGTCGAGCGGAGCGTCACAACGGGACGGGCTTCACTGCGGGCCATGGGCACCTCCGTACTCGTGTACCGAACCCGCCCTTGATGGGAACGGGATTCGTTTTCGTTCTGCTGGGGGAACGCCGGGGCTCTCCATCTCATTCCCGCCCCGGATCCGGGGGCCCAGGCGCAGGTCCAGGTCCTGGAGCAGGCCGTCGCGGAGCATCCGGAACACCGCCCCGGCGCCCGATGCCCACCGGCAGCCGAACCGCAGCGTCCACCCGGCCGACGGCACCCCGCATATGCCCCGGCGCTCGCCGCGCCCGTCGCACAGAACCAGCGCTCACGGGCACATCCGGGAGCTCCGCATGCCGGATGACTTGCATCAACGCCCGCCAACAGCAAGGCTGTTCGAAATAATGGGGCGCCAGCCAGCCGCTGGCATATGCCACGAGCAAGAACGCATCGAGTGTTGCCAAACCACTTACAGCCCTCAGCAGGCTGTGCGACAGTCGTATTCGGTTCACCCTTCAGACCTGGTTGTACCGCGCCTGTATCGGAGTACGACATGCCGCCCCACCTGTCCGCGGACCGCCCCGCACCCCAACCGCCCGAGCGCGACGCCGTCGACGCGTTGATCAACCGGACGCGTCGGCTGCGCGGAGATGTGGACGCGGTACGACGAGACGCCGTCCTGGTCGACGAGGACGATCCGCAGTTGCGCTGGCAGCGCGCGCTCTGCGACCTGGCGGTCCATCACCTCGATGACCTCGGCGCGCACCTGGGGCAGCTCAAGGAGGGCCTGCCGCCGGAGGCCGCGGAACAGCTCGCGGCCGAGCTGTTCCCGGGCACGGGCCAGGAGAGTCGCGGCGAGGAGTCGGCGGGTTCGCTGATCGGCCGGGTGGGCAGCGCCGAATGGAACCTGCTGACCGACGAGGTCAGCTGGTCCGACGAACTGTTCCAGATCTTCGGCCGTACCCCGGAGGCCGGACCGCTGTCGCTGGACGACCTTCCCTCCGTGCTGTTCCCCGAGGACCAGCCCTCGCTCACCGCACTGGTGACCGACTGCCTGGTCGACGGCAAGCCGATAGACGGCGAGTTCCGGATCCAGCGCACCGACGGGCAGACGCGGACACTGCACATGATGGGCGAGCCGGTCCTCGACGCGGACGGCTGCACCGCTGCCATGTGGGCGGTCCTGCGCGACGTCAGTGAGCTGCGGCGCAGCCAGCAGATGGTGCGGCGGAGTCATGACTCGCTCCGGCGCCAACAGGACATCGACCGCACCGAACACCGGATCGCGGTCGAACTGCAGGAAGCCGTGCTCCCGCCGTGGCGGGGCTCGCTGCGCCTGCCGGACCAGGGTCCCGGAGCACTGGACATCGCGGCCCACTATCTGCCCTCCGAGTCGAGCGCCCTGATCGGCGGCGGCTGGTACGACGCCATGGAACTGCCGGACGGCAGGACACTGCTCACGGTCGGCGATCTGACCGGTCACGGCATCCAGGCCACCTCGGCCATGGCGATGATCCTCGGCGCGCTGCGCGGAATGGCGATGGCCGGGATCGAGCCCGGTGCCCTGATGGGTCATCTCAACCAGTTACTGGAGACCTCGATCCAGCCCGCTCTGGGCAGCGCGGTGTGCTGCCGGTTCGATCCTGCGACCCGCACCCTGGACTGGGCGCAGGCCGGACACCCCGCACCGCTGCTGTTCCGCAACGGAGCCGGGCGCCCGCTTCCCCAGCCGGACGGCGTCCTGCTCGGCGCCACGTCCGGGGTCACCTACGAACAGGACGAGGCGCACCTGCTGCCCGGAGACGTGCTCGTGCTGCACACCGACGGACTGGCCCGGGCAGCGACGGGCGCAACGGCCTCCGCCCGGGCACCGAAGCGCTGCTCGCACTCGCGCCGCGCTTCGCCGAGGCCCGTTCGGCACAGGACTGCGTACGCGCCGTCGCCGAGGAGTTCGGCGGCACCCGACGACTGGACGACGCGTGTGTGCTGATCGCCCGCATCGGGGCATAGCGCAGACACACACCGCACAGCGAGGCACGGGCACTCAGAACACATGGCACGGCTACGCAGGGATGCCTGACGGTCCACGGCTCGCTGACCGAACGTGTGTGGGGGAACGGCGCCTCTTCCTTTCGGCGCCCACAGGTCAGATCTCGGAACTCCTGGACCTCTGCTTGACGAGGGAACTCTGCGGCAGCGAGAGCTCGATCTCCTTGCGCAGGTCCTCGATCTTCGCGTAGCCCGCGAACTGGCCCGTCAGCCGGTACATCTCGCGCAGCCTGTCCCAGGTGCGGTGCGAGGAGGTCTCCCCCATCGACACCAGCGCGAGGCGGGCGTAGCGGTCGGCCTGCTCCGGGTCGTCGGCGATGAAGCATGCCGAGGCGAGCGAGATGTAGTCGAAGATCTTGGACCGCTGGCGCCCGTTGACCCGCAGTTCCAGCGCCTGCTTGGCGTGACGCTGGGCGGTGACGGCCGCCGAGGGGTCGTGCTCGGCCAGTGTGCGGTACGCCAGGGCCTGCATGCCGTGCAGGTCCGCCTCGTCGAAGAGTTGCATCCAACTGGGCGGCGGTACGTCGCCCTTGTCCGAGATGAAGAGCTCCTCGGCCCTGCCGAGGGTGCGCCGCATGGCCTGCCCCCGCCCCATGGAGGCCTGCGCCCAGGCCTCGATGGTGTGCAGCATCGCCTGGGTGCGTGGCAGGACCATGTCGCCCGAGCCGGACTTGGCGAGCTTCATGAGGTCGAGCGCGTCGTCCGGACGGCCCAGGTGGACCATCTGGCGGGCCGCCCTCGACAGGGCCTCGCCGGCGCGTGGCCGGTCGCCGCCCTCGCGTGCGGCGTGCGTGGCGATGACGAAGTACTTCTGGGCCGTGGGTTCGAGGCCGATGTCGTGGGACATCCACCCTGCGAGCACGGCGAGGTTGGCAGCCACACCCCAGAGGCGTCGCTGCAGATGGTCGGGGTGGCGGTAGGCGAGCATGCCGCCCACCTCGTTGAGCTGGCCCACCACGGCCTTGCGCTGGAGACCGCCGCCGCGGGAGGCGTCCCAGGCGCGGAACACCTCCACGGAACGCTCCAGCGCCTCGATCTCCTCCGAGCCGATGGGCGCGGCCTCGTACCGGTCGAAACCGGCGGGGTCCGCGTGCACGGGATCGTCGATGCGTGGTGCGTCGGCCGCCAGTACGGGGTCGGTGTGCAGCCAGTCGTGCATGGGGCCGGCGATGGTGGAGCCGGCGGTGAGCGCGGCGCCCGCGCTCACCAAGCCGCGTCGGTTGAGCATGAGGTCCATTCCCGTGAATTCGGTGAGGACCGCTGCCGTCCGCTCGGGCGCCCACGGGAGTTGGTCGGGATTGTGTTCCGTCCCGGCCTCTCGCCGTTTCCCCACACGCCCGCGTCGGCCGAACCCGAGGTCCTCGATGGTCACGACACGACCGAGCCGCTCGGTGAACAGGGCTGCCAGCACTTCGGGCACGGGATCACGCGGGGACTCCCCCATGTCGATCCAGCGCCTCACCCGCGAGGTGTCGGTGGCCAGTTGCGGATGGCCCATGGCCGCCGCCTGCCTGTTCACCATTCTCGCGAGTTCGCCCTTGGACCAGCCGGCAAGGCCGAACAGGTCCGAAAGGCGGGTGTTGGGTTCTCCGGTCACGTCAAGCCCCAGGTTCTCGGCTGTGTTGACAGTAACCCCCTGTCAGATGCCTTGCGACTATTCGCCAGGCTTCGCCAGGGGTCGCTACGTGGTCTGCCACCCGCGGCCCGGTGTCAGGTAGGAAAGCGCCACCCCGCCCGGCAGCCCTAGGTACTCCCCAGGGTGCCGAACGGCCGCCGGCCGGGGCGGCGCACGCAACTTGTCGGCGCACGAAGGGATCTGTCTCGCCCATGTACACAGCATCGTCCTCCGTGTCCGCCCCTCCCCGGCCGCTCCGTCCCCTCGGGGCGGGCGGCGGGCCGTATCTCGACCCCCGCGCCGCTGTACCGGCGCCCGGCATGGGTCGGGCGCGGCGCGTGGCAGGGCCGGGCACCCCCTCGCTCAGCGGAAGACTGGATCTGTCCGGTCCCCAGGGCGCGCAGCTGAGGATGGCCATCGCCTCGGTGCACCGGATCTGCCCGGAGTTCAATCCGGTCCAGGTGCTGCGGCGCAGCGGCCGTTCGGTACTGCTCGTCGGTTCCACCGGACGCGCGACCGCGGTCGCCAAGTGTTTACTCGACCACTCCCCCGCGTGGTCGGAGCGGTTCCGCCACGAAATAGCGGCGTACCGGGCGTTCGTCCGGCACCGTCCGCCGGTGCGGGTCCCCCGGCTCATCGCGGCGGACCCGGAGAACTGCACCCTGGTCATCGAGCGGATGCCCGGCCGGGTGGCGGCGCTGACCCGGCATCCGTCGGAGGCGCCGCCGCGGGCCGACCTGCGGGCGGTGCTCGGCGCGGTCAGCCGGGTCAACGCCTGGCGGCCTCCGGCCGGTCTGTTCGACGCCCCGCTGGACTACGCGGCGCGCATCGCCCGCTACCACGAGCTGGGGCTGTTCACCGACCGTGACCTGGGCGACCTGCAGAAGCTGCTGCACGGGCTCGCCCACGCGGGCGGCCGCCAGGGCATGGGGCAGTTCTGTCACGGCGACGCACTGCTCTCCAACATCCTGCTCTCCCCCACCGGCCCGGTGCTGGTGGACTGGGAGCACGCCGGCTGGTACCTGCCGGGATACGACCTGGCGACGCTGTGGGCGGTGCTGGGTGACGCCCCGGTGGCCCGGCGTCAGATCAGCCAGCTGGCCCAGGTCGCCGGCCCGGCGGCCCGGGACGCGTTCCTGGTCAACCTGATGCTCGTACTGACCCGGGAGATCCGTACGTACGAGACGGCCGTGCAGCGGGCCATGCGGGAGACCGTGCCCCCCCGGTCCGGTCAGGACCGTCCTGGCGCGCTGTCGTCGGGCGAGGAGCAGCGTCTGCTGCTGCGCAGGCTGCACGACGACTGCGCGATGGCCCGGCGGGCCGTACGAGCCGCGGTCGGCACTCGCTGACCCTTCCACGGGGGACGCGCGCTGCGGGTCCGGTGCCGACACATCGGACTCGCAGCGCGCTTGAGCTGCCTGCGGACGGGCGCGGGTTCAGTGTGCGCGCACGATGTCCACGTCGGCGGCCTTCACGAAGGCGATGCGATGGCCGATCTGGACGGTCACGTACTTCTCCTTGCCCTGGAAGTACGAGTGGTCCAGCGGGAGCGAGGAGTCGATCGTCGGCGCGTAGTAGAAGCCGGTGGGGGCCTCACCGCCGCCGGGGTAGGACTGCCCCGCCTTGATGGTGTACTGCAGTGGCGTGCCCACCCGCTGGTCCGCGAAGTCGGCGGGGTACTCGGACTTGTCCGGGTACGCCACCCCGTACACCGGCACCTCCGCCTTGCCTGCCTTCGGCCTCACGACGTAGCCCGCGGTCGGCGTGGTGGTGCGGTCGTGGGCCGAGGTCTGGAACCACGCCTTCTGGCCGTACCACCAGATCGCCGTCCAGCCGGGCGCGTGGTCGGCGACGACGGCCTGCTGAGTCGCGCTGATCTTGCTGCCCCAGTCGGCGGCGCAGTTGGTGCCGGGTGAACCGTCCGTGTGCAGTCCCGGGTCGGAGAAGAGGGGCGCGTCCGCCGACGGCTCCGTGTGGAGCGGGACGGCGCTCGATCCCTGCACGGGCAGGTCGACGTTCTTCTCGCAGTCGCGGAAGGCCTGCTTGTTGTCCTTGAAGCGCGGGCTGACGGTGACGAGTTCGCTGCTCCTGGCCGCCGTCGGCACGGTGGGCTTTCCGAGCAGCGCCATGAAGCGGTTCCAGTCCCAGTAGGTGCCCGGGTCCCAGTGCATGTTCTTGGTACCGGCGGCGCTGGTGGGCGGCACCCCGTCGTGGCCGATGATGTGCTGGCGGTCGAGCGGGATGTCGTACTTGGCGGCGAGGTAGCGCACGAGCGCGGCCGTCGAGCGGTACAGCTCGGGGGTGTACCACTTCGCCCCCTCGACCGCCACGCCCTCCTGCTCGATGCCGATGG
This sequence comes from Streptomyces sp. RKAG290, assembly GCF_023701695.1. Taxonomy (GTDB): domain Bacteria; phylum Actinomycetota; class Actinomycetes; order Streptomycetales; family Streptomycetaceae; genus Streptomyces. The sequence continues at coordinate 7,267,708 of NZ_JAJOZC010000001.1, read as the reverse complement.
ACTGGCTGTTGAGGTACCAGTTCCCGGCCTGCCAGGCGACGTCCTTGTCCTTCACCATCTGCGTCACGTGGCCGTCGCCGGACCGCACCACGTAGTGGGCCGAGGTCTGCTTCAGCGGGTTCTGGAAGATATTCAGGGTGGTGTCGAAGTCCTCCTCGGTGTCATGGAGGACGATGAACTTGATCTTGTTGCTGTGCGGCCGGTCCGCGGTGTCGTAGTTGCCGTACGTCTCCTTGTCGGCCGGGTCGCCGGTCTGCTGGTAGGCCGCCGGGACCCAGTCGCATGCGAGACCGCGCGGGCACTCCGGCCGCACCCCGTCCGCACCGGCCTGTGCCGCGGGACTGAGCAGCGCGAGACTCAGCGCGCCGACGGTGGTGAACGCGACCGCGAGTCCGGTCCTCTGCTTGGACGTCATGGCAACCCTTCATGGAGCTGTGCGTATCGGAGCCGTTCGTGTCGACCGGTGTCCGTGGTGCGATCCCGCTGATCCGTTGTGCGCGCACACTCTCTGACCTCAGGTGATAGCACGTCAAGAGTCTGGTGGACGGCGCGGATCGAGCCAGTGGACCAGACCACTGGCAGGGTCTCTGACCTGCGACGGGCAATGGACCGCGGCTCTCTGGCGGTGCGGCGTTACCTGGGTTTTACGAGCGGCCGGCCGACCTGCGGGATCATCCCTCGAACGAGCGCACTTCTCGTGTGACTAATTGCGGTTGTGCGTGCCCCGAACGGCCGAAGGGTAGTGCTCGCGCGGACAAGACCGAACCGCGTGACGCTCACGCGGAGGCTCTCGGAAAGGCCGTACGCACATGGCTCAGCCCTTCACCCTGCCGGACTTCTATGTTCCGTATCCGGCGCGGCTCAATCCTCATGTCGAGGAGGCCCGACAGCACACCAAGGAGTGGGCGCGGGCCATAGGGATGCTGGAGGGGTCGGGCATCTGGGAGGAGAAGGACCTCGACTCCCACGACTACGCACTGCTGTGTGCGTACACCCATCCCGACTGCTCGGCCGACGCGTTGTCGCTGGTCACCGACTGGTACGTGTGGGTCTTCTTCTTCGACGACCACTTCCTGGAGCTGTTCAAACGGACCCCGGACCGCGAGGGCGGCAAGCGGTATCTGGACCGGCTGCCCGCGTTCATGCCGATGGAACGCGGCGCGCCGACACCGGAGCCGACGAACCCGGTGGAGGCGGGGCTGGCGGATCTGTGGGCGCGGACCGTGCCCGGCATGTCCGACGCCTGGCGGGTGCGGTTCGCCGAGTCGACGAAGAACCTGCTCAACGAGTCGCTGTGGGAGCTCGCGAACATCAACGAGGGGCGCATCGCGAACCCCGTCGAGTACATCGAGATGCGCCGCAAGGTGGGCGGCGCCCCCTGGTCGGCCGGTCTGGTGGAGTACGCGGCCGGCGCCGAGGTGCCCGAGGCGGTGGCCGGTGAACGGGCACTGTGTGTGCTGCGCGACGCCTTCTCCGACGGTGTCCATCTGCGCAACGACCTCTTCTCGTACCAGCGTGAGGTCGAGGACGAGGGCGAGAACAGCAACGGCGTGCTGGTCCTTGAGCACTTCCTGGGCTGCTCGACGCAGGAGGCCGCCGAGGCGGTGAACGACCTGCTGACGTCGCGGCTCCAGCAGTTCGAGAACACGGCGCTCACCGAACTGGCCCCGCTCTGCGCCGAGAAGGGGCTGGACGCCGCGCAGACCGTGGCGGTGCTGGCCTACGTCAAGGGGTTGCAGGACTGGCAGTCCGGGGGCCACGAGTGGCACATGCGCTCCAGCCGCTACATGAACGAGGGCGCCACCACGCAGGCTCCTCCGGGCTTCGGCATGGCAGCCGCGTCGATCCGGTTCACCCCCCGGTCCGAGTCGGCGAGGCTTCGCTCCCACACCCATGTGCCGTACCGGCACGTGGGCCCGTCCCGGCTGCCCGACTTCGACCTGCCGTTCGGTACCACCCTCAGTCCGCATCTGCACGGGGCCCGGGTCCGGATCGTCGAATGGTCGGCCCGGATGGGGCTGCTGGAGGCGCAGCCAGGGGTGCCCGGTTCGCACATCTGGGACGAGGACCGGCTGCGGGCCTTCGACTTCCCGCTGTGTTCGGCAGGTCTGCAACCGGATGCCACGCCGGACGAACTCGACCTTTCCTCCCGGTGGCTGACCTGGGGGACGTACGGCGACGACTGGTTCCCGGTGGTGCACGGACGGGCCCGTGACCTGGCGGGCGCCAAAATGGCCAACGAGCGCCTCTCGCTCTTCATGCCGCTGGACGGGGGCGCGGGGCCCGAGCCGGTCAACGCGCTGGAGCGGGCGCTGGCGGATCTGTGGGTGCGCACGGCGGAGCCGATGGACGAGAGCGGCCGGCGCGCGTTCCGTAAGTCCATCGAGGACATGACGGCGAGCTGGGTGTGGGAGCTGGCGAACCAGGCGCAGAACCGGATTCCCGACCCGGTGGACTATGTCGAGATGCGGCGCAGGACGTTCGGTTCGGACCTGACGATGAGTCTGTGCCGGCTCGGGCACGGCAAGCAGGTGCCGGCCGAGATCTACGACAGCGGCCCGCTGCGCTCCCTGGAGAACGCGGCGGCGGACTACGCCGCCCTGCTCAACGACCTGTTCTCCTACCAGAAGGAGGTCGAGTACGAGGGCGAGGTGCACAACGGCGTCCTGGTGGTGGAGAACTTCTTCGGGGTGGACTATCCGACCGCGGTGGAGATCGTGTACGACCTGATGAAGTCGCGGCTGCGCCAGTTCCTGCATGTCGCGGAGCACGAACTCCCGGTGCTGTACGACGACTTCGGCCTGGATGACGAGGCGAGGCAGATCCTCGCGGGCTATGTCCTGGAGCTGAAGCACTGGATCGCGGGCATCCTGATCTGGCACCGGGACTGCCGGCGCTACCGCGAGGAGGATCTGCGGCGGGGCACGGCGGCCCCGTGGCACCTGAGTGGTCCCACGGGGCCCGGCACCTCGGCGGCTCGGGTGACGTCGTTGTTCGCTCAGTTCTCGGGGGTCAGTGTGTAGCTCTGCCCGGCGCTCGCCCTGAAGGTCCGCTCGCCGCTCGCGAACAGCGTGCTGCGGACGGTCACTTCGCGGGTGCGGCTCGCCGTGATCACCACACGGCGGGCCTGCCCCGAGGCCCACGCGATGTCGACGGTGAATCCTCCCCGGGCGCGCAGCCCGCGCACCGACCCTTCCGGCCAGCTCGCCGGAAGGGCGGGGAGGATCTCGACGGTGTCGTGCTGGCTCTGCAGCAGCATCTCCGCGACACCCGAGGCAGCGCCGAAGTTCCCGTCGATCTGGAACGGGGGGTGGGTGTCCCAGAGGTTGGGCAGGGTGGAGGTCTTCAGCTGCTCGGCGAGCATCTTGTGGGCGTGATCGCCGTCGCGCAGCCGTGCCCAGAAATTGATCTTCCACGCCTTGGACCAGCCGGTGCCGCCGTCGCCGCGGGCGCCGAGGGACACCTTGGCCGCTTCGGCCCACCGGCTCCCCGCCTCGATCTGCCGGCCGGGGTGCAGGCCGAAGAGATGCGAGACGTGACGGTGGTCGTCGGCCGGGTCGTCACGGTCGGTCTTCCATTCCTGGAGCTGCCCCCAGGACCCGATCCGCAGCCCGCGGTCGAGTCCGTCCAGGGCCGTCTCCAGCCGGTCGCGGAAGTCGGGGGCGTCGCCGAGGGTGCGGGCGGCCTCCAGGGTGCTGGTGAGCAGGTCGTGGACGATCTGCTGGGACATCGCGGCGCCGGCGGTGAAGTCGCCGTGTTCGGGCGAGTAGCTGGGGGTGACGACGAGGAGTCCGTCGCGCGGGTCGGCGCGCAGATTGGCGAGCCAGAATTCGGCGGCCTCCTTCATGGCCGGGTAGGCGGTGGAGCGCAGGTAGTCGGTGGATCCGCCGAACCGGTAGTGCTCGTACATCTGCTGGGTCAGCCAGGCCGCGGCTTCGGGGAACCAGAAGGCGGTGGCCCAGTCGTGGACACCCGTGAAGCCGTACGGGTTGGTCTCGTTGTGCACGACCCAGCCGGCGGTCCCGAACATCTCCTTCGCCGTCCTGCGGCCCGGCTCGCGCATGGCCTCGATGTAGCGGTCGTAAGGAGCGGTGGTCTCGGCGAGGTTGGTGACTTCGGCGAGCCAGTAGTTCATCTGCAGGTTGATGTTGCTGTGGTAGTCGGCGGACCAGGGCGGGGTGGTGGAGTTGTTCCAGACGCCCTGGAGGTTGGCGGGCAGTGAGCCCTCGCGCGAGGAGGCGATCAGGAGGTAGCGGCCGTACTGGAAGAAGAGCGCCTCCAGGGCGCGGTCCGCGGGGCTGTCCCCGCCCGTGTAGCCGGTGAGCAGCTGGTCGGTCGGCAGGTCGGGCAGTTGCTGGCCGATGTCGAGTACGACCCGGTCGAAGAGGGTGCGGTGGTCGGCGACGTGGGCGTTGCGGACGCTCTCGTACGACGCTGCGGCTGCGGCGTCGACCCTGGCGGTGACCGTGTCGTGCGGGTCCTGTCCCCGGTAGTCCGGGTACGTGTCCGCGTAGTCGGTGCCCGCGGCGAGGAAGAACCAGGCGCTGTCGGCGCCGGTGACGGTGAGGGTGCCGTCGGTCCCGGCGGTGACCTTGCCGCCGGTGGTGCGGACCCGTATCTGGGCCTCGAAGCGGAGGCCGTTGTCCTTGAGCGCCCCGCGTACGGTCAGCCGGTCGCCGCCGGCGGCTGCGGTGAAGTCGCTGCGCGGCGAGGTGTAGCGCAGGGTGAAGCTCACCTGTCCCGGCCGGTCCGCCGAGAGCCGTCCGCCGATCACCCCGCCCGGATGGGAGACGAAGTACTCCCTGCTGCGGACCGTCTCTTCCTGGGTGTAGCTGACCGTCGCGAGCGCGGTGCGCAGGTCCAGGCTGCGCCGGTAGGAGGCGTCGGGGGCGGCCGGGGCGCCTGGCACGTCGAGCAGCAGGTCGCCGAAGACCTGGTAGGCGCCGTAACCGCGGCGGGCCTGTCCGAGTTCGGCCGCCACGGCGTCCGGGCCGAGAGCGCCCTGGCTGTCGAGGCGCTGCTGGACACCGGTCAGCGCGTCGGGTCTGGGGGCGGTCCAGTTGCCGAAGTCGTATCCCTCGGCCGATCCCGGGCCGCCGGTCCACAGGGTCTTCTCGTTGAAGGTGAGGCGTTCGGAGGCGAGCGTGCCGTGCACGCTCGCGCCGAGCGCGCCGCCCCCGATGGGCAGCGATTCCCGCTCCCAGTCGGCGGCGGGAGCGAGGTAGTGGAGGACGGGGTTCGGAACCTCCTTGTTCCCGTTCACCTTCGCCGATTCATCGGAGGTACCGGCAGCCGCTGCCGTACCGGAAAGCGCCGGAACTCCCCATGCCAGAGCCCCCGTTGCGCCGATCGCTGTCTTCACCGTGGTGCGTCGCGTGATCCCGGATGTCATGCCGAATCACGCTAGAGGTCCGACGACTGTTCCGACAAGGCGCATGACAAAGCCACCTCTTGCACAAAGGCAGGGGGCGCTTGGACGGAAGTGGTCCTGCCGGGCAGCGCGGCGGCTGCGCGGGGCGGCCCGGTCGCGAAGCCGGCTCAGCCCTGCTGGAAGAGCTCCGCGGGGAGCGGCTTCAGGAGGGTGTACAGATCGTCGGTGATCGGCCGGTCCCAGCTGGCGATGGTGACGAGTACGCCGTCGCTGCGGTCGAACTGGACGCAGGAGATGCGGCTCTCGGAGAGCTTGACCCGGCGGACGATCAGCAGGTTGTCACCCTGCATGACGGGCATGTCCTCGGTTCCGGTGACCTCGACCGGCTCGTCGTTCTCCAGCGCGAGCAGCAGCTGTGCCACCTCGAAGGGGACCTGCCCCTCTTCGGTCTCGCGTGCGGGCGAGCCCTCCGGCAGATTGCCGATGATCATCGCCGGGCCGCGGCCGCCGAACAGGTCGTAGCGGAGAAACACGCCCTGACAGCTGCCGTCGGGGGCGGGCAGCAGACCTGCGCCGAGGTTGCCGGGCCAGTCGCCCGGGTCCATGGCCAGGACGTCGAAGTCTGGGCCCGCGGGGGTGGCGGCGCTACGGCGGCGGAGGAAGGACATGCTGACATGTTACGTGGCCGGGCTCACCTCGCGGCGCCGGGCCCGCAGCGGCCCGGGGCGGCGCGCCGGAGGCACACACCTGCGGCAGAGTCCCGCCCCAGGGGCGGGCCGCGGTTCTCCGGCGCACGCCCTCCGGCCGGTTCGCCGCCGCCCTCCGGCGCGCTGTCAGCTCGGGCCCGACTCCGCGGCCAGTGCCTGCAGTACGGCCACGGCCTCGGCGGCCCGGTCGCGCGGGACGAAGAGGTGGTCGTGGTGGAATCCGGCCACCACGTTGCAGCTGATGCCCGCATCGGTGAGGGCGAGGGACACCGCGGCGGTCAGGCCGACGGCTTCCAGCGCCGAATGCACACGGAGTGTGATCCAGCCCGCCACGTAGGAGTAGGCCAGTCCGGCCGCCGCGGCCTCCGCCTCGGCGAGCACCAGCGTGAGCCCCTCCGCCTCACCGACCGTGACGACGGGGGCAGTGCCGGCCGGCACGACGCCGTCCGGCACGGTCACGTAGACGTAGCGGCCCGGATGCAGCTCCGGGCGCAGGTCGCTCAGCAGGGTGCGAAGGTCCTTTTCGGCGGTCACACCCGCCACGCTACCTACGAGGTGCGGTGTCGCTCGTGATGGCGGGCGACGCGCGCCCGGTTGCCGCAGGACGGCTTGCACCACTCCTGGCGCGCGTGTTCCTTGACGAAGTAGCGCACGCAGCGGGGTGCGTGGCAGGCACGCAGGGCCGGGCGGTCGGGTCCGGCCAGGAATCCGATGACGGCGCGGGCGAGCGCGGCGGGCAGCACGTCCGCGCTCGCGCCACCGGCCGGCTGGTCGCGGGCGACGGGTTCGCCGCCCCGTGGCCAGTCCAGGCGCGGCACGGCGGGAACGGCTGCCGCCGCCGCGTTCAGCCGGTCGAGCGCCTCCTCGACGGGGATCAGCCGCCCGGCGTCCGCGGGGCTCGGCTCGGCGGGGCGCACGGCGTGTGCGAAGAGGGCCCGTGCGGCGGCGCGCAGGGACCGTACGGCAGCGAGATCCGTCGCGTCGGCCGTCCAGGCTTCGGCTGCCGGGACCCGGCTCAGCACCGCCGGCCGGTCGCGGACCCAGCGGGTCAGGGCGGCCGGTGTGTCGAGGTCGTCGGCGACGCCGCCCCGGCCGTCGTGGCGGACGGTGAGGGCGAGGTCGAGCGCGAGCCGGGTGTCGGGCATACGGCTGTCGGACATAGCGCTAACGATAACTTCGCGGCGGTCCATTAAGCGCCGACGGTGCAGGCCGCTCCGGCCGGGCGGCGGACCCGGCGAGGGCGACCGGGGCTCGGACGGTGCTGAGCCGCATCGGGGGCTCCCCGTTTCGGCTCCTCCTACTCGTCGTCGGAGCCGGGACCGAGCCCCGGGGGCTGCCCCGAACAGGCCGCGGAGTGGTTGCCGGCTCCTGTCCGGGAGCTGCCGCGGCTCAGCTCGTGGGCGGTTCGGTACCGACGAGCCACATGGAGAAGAACTGCGCCCCGCCGCCGTAGGCGTGGCCGAGCGCCCGCCGGGCGCCCGCCACCTGGTGCTCCCCCGCCTGTCCTCTCACCTGCAGGGCCGCTTCCGCGAAACGGATCATTCCGGAGGCGCCGATGGGGTTGGTGGAGAGCACCCCGCCCGAGGGGTTCACCGGCAGATCGCCGTCGAGTTCGGTGACTCCGGCCTCGGTGAGCTTCCAGCCCTCGCCCTCGTCGGCGAAGCCCAGGTTCTCCAGCCACATCGGTTCGTACCAGGAGAAGGGCACGTACATCTCGACGGCGTCGATCTCGCGGCGCGGGTCGCTGATCCCGGCCTGCCGGTACACATCGGCCGCGCAGTCCTTGCCGGCCTGCGGCGAGACGAAGTCCTTGCCGGCGAAGAGCGTGGGTTCGCTGCGCATCGCGCCGCCGTGCACCCAGGCCGGCGGGTGCGGTGAACGCTCCGCGCCGGTGCGGTCGGTGAGGATCATCGCGCAGGCCCCGTCCGAGGACGGGCAGGTCTCCGAGTAGCGGATCGGGTCCCAGAGCATGGGTGCGGCCTGGACCTTCTCCAGGGTGATGTCCGGGTCGTGGATGTGTGCGTAGGGATTCTTCAGCGCGTTGCGCCGGTCCTTGTACGCGACGAGGGAGCCGACCGTGTCGGGCGCCCCGGTCCGCCTCATGTACGCGCGCACGTGCGGGGCGAAGAATCCGCCCGCGCCGGCCAGCAGCGGCTGCTGGAACGGGATGGGCAGCGAGAGGCCCCACATCGCGTTGGACTCCGACTGTTTCTCGAAGGCGAGGGTGAGGACGGTCCGGTGCACACGGGCGGCGACGAGGTTGGCGGCGACCAGTGCCGTCGAACCGCCGACCGATCCCGCGGTGTGGACCCGCAGCATCGGCTTGCCGACGGCGCCGAGCGCGTCGGCGAGATACAGTTCGGGCATCATCACCCCCTCGAAGAAGTCGGGTGCCTTGCCGATGACGACGGCGTCGATGTCCGCCCAGGTCAGCCCGGCGTCCTGGAGAGCGGCCACGGCGGCTTCGCGGACCAGGCCCGCGAGGGAGACGTCCCGGCGGGCGGCGACATGCTTGGTCTGGCCGATGCCGACGACGGCCACGGGCTCCTTAGGCATGAGTGCTCTCCCCTTCGAGGACGGCGACGAGGTTCTGCTGGAGGCAGGGGCCGGACGTGGCGTGCGCGAGTGCCCGGTCGGACTCGCCGCGGTGGATGCGCGCGGCGGCCTCGCCGAGCCGGATCAGCCCGGCGGCCATCAGCGGGTTGGCGGCGAGCGCGCCGCCCGACGGGTTCACCCGGACGCTGTCGTCGAGCCCGAGCGCCTTGCGCAGCACCACTTCCTGAGAGGTGAACGGGGCGTGCAGCTCGGCCGTGTCGACGGGGCGTTCGAAGGCCCCGGCCCGTTCGGCGGCGAGCCGGGTCGACGGTGAATCCGTCAGCTCGCGCACGCCGAGGCCGTGCGCCTCGATGCGGTGGTCGATGCCGCGGATCCAGGCCGGCCTGGCGCACAGCGCCCGCGCGGTGTCCCCGGCGGCGAGGATCACGGCGGCGGCGCCGTCACCGATGGGCGGGCAGTCACCGGTACGCAGCGGCTGCACGAGGTAGTCGCCGGCCGGGACCGTGCCGCTGAGCTGGGCGTGCGGGTTGTCCGCGGCGGCTTCGCGGCTGCGGGCGGCGATGGCGGCCAGCGCCGTCTCGTCGGTGTCGCCCGCGTCGATGAGGGCCTGGGCCTGGAGGGCGGCCAGTGCGACGGAGTCGGGCCACAGCGGTGCGGTGTAGTACGGATCGAGCTGCCGGGTGAGGACGTCACGTACCTGGCCGGGCGAGGACTTCCCGTATCCGTAGACGAGAGCGGTGTCCGCCTCGCCCGTCTGGATCTTCACCCAGGCCTCGTACAGGGCCCAGGCCCCGTCCATCTCCACATGGGACTCGGAGATCGGCGGGTGCGCACCCACTCCGTCGAGCGCCATGGTGAAGGAGAAGGCGCGGCCGGCGAGGTAGTCGCTGGAGCCGGAGCAGGTGAAGCCGATGTCGCTGGTCCTGAGGCCGGTGGCGTCGAGGACCTGGTGGAGCACCGGCATCAGCATCTCGACTTCGGAGAGTTCGTCGGTGCGCCGCAGGTGGTCGCTCTGGGCGAAGGCGACGATCGCTACGTCTCGCATCTACAGCAGCTCCTTGTACGCGTCGTAGTCGGCGTCCGGCTCCCCGGTCGGCCGGTAGTGGTCGGGGTGGCGGCTGCCCTCGGCCCATACGGGTTCGACCCGAAGGCCCATCCGCACCTGGTCGTAGGGGATGCCGCCGATCCGGGCGTGCAGGGCGAGGTCGGCGCCGTCCAGGGCGATGTGCGCGTAGACGTAGGGGACCTCGATGTCGAGGTTCTTCGCCTTGATGTTGACGACGCAGTAGGTGGTGACCGTGCCGCGCGGTCCGACCTCGACCCGTTCGGTGGTGGCGACGCCGCAGGTGGGGCAGGCGCCGCGGGGAGGGACATACACCTTGTGGCAGGACGGGCAGCGTTCGCCGACGGTGCGCCGGCCGGCGAGGCCTTCGAGGTAGGCGCTCTGCGCGCGGCCCGGTGTGTAGGTGTAGTCGAGGCGGGCCGGGGTGACGATGCCGGTGACGGGGTCGGCGAACTCGCCGTCGTGCGGCGCGGACGTGCCGGGTTCGCTGTCGTGCGGCTCGAAGCAGGCGATGTCCGTGACGGCGCCGGTGCGGGTGTCCGCCCAGCGGACGCGTACCCGCATGCCGGTGCGGACGGCTTCGGGCCCTGGCGCGTCCAGGACGTGCAGGAGTGCGGTGTCGGCGCCGTCGAGCCGTACGAGCACCCAGGCGAACGGGGTGTCCAGCGGCTGGTCGCGGCGGGGCTGCGGGTTCCAGGCCCAGGTGGTCACCGTGCCGGTGGCGGCGACCTCGACCAGGTCGTGGATCTCCTCGGCCGTGACGGGGTCGTACTCGACGGGCGGCACCAGGACCTTGCCGTCCGCGGTCCGTACGCCGAGCACGGTACGTTCGCGCAGTCCGGTGAGGAAGGCGCTCTGCACCGGGCCGAGGGACCGGGTGAAGGGGAATTCGACCACCAGCGGTGCGCTGAGGACGTCGGGCACGGTTGCCTCCTCGGTTCGGGGGGTGTCTCGTCGGTCGGGGCGGATCAGCCACGCCCGCCAGGGATTGCGGGACAGCCCTCAGGCCCGCCGGTAGACGGGCGGGCGCTTCTCGGCGAAGGCGCGGGCGCCCTCCTTGGCGTCGGCGGTGGCGAAGACGGGCCAGCCGCGCTTCAGTTCGGCGGCGAGGCCGTCGGTCTCGGTCATCTCCGCGCTCTCGTAGACCGATGCCTTGACGGCCTCGACGGCGAGCGGACCGCAGGCGTTGATCTGTTCGGCGACCGCGAGGGCCGCTTCGAGCGCGGTTCCGTCGGGTACGACTCGGCCGATCAGCCCGATCCGGGCCGCTTCCCCGGCGTCGTACGGACGGCCGGTGAGCAGCATCTCGAGTGCGTGGGTCCGGGCGATCTGGCGGGGCAGCCGTACGGTCGAGCCGCCGATGGGGAAGAGGCCGCGCCTGACCTCGAAGAGGCCGAAGGTGGTGCTCTCGCCGGCGATGCGGATGTCGGTGCCCTGCAGGATCTCGGTGCCGCCCGCCACGCAGTGGCCCTCGACGGCGGCGATGACCGGTTTGCGGGGCCGGTGGTGGCGCAGCATGGCCTTCCAGTGGAGGTCGGGGTCGGCCGTCATCCGGTCCCGGTACTGCTCGCCCTCCATGCCGTCGCCCGCGAGGGCCTTGAGGTCCATGCCGGCGCAGAAGCAGCCGCCTGCGCCGGTGAGGACGACGGAGCGGACCTCCTCGTCCTCGTCCGCGGCCAGCCAGCCGTCGTACAGGCCGACCAGCATCGGCAGCGAGAGCGCGTTCTTGCTCTCCGGCCTGTTCAAGGTGAGCACCAGTGTGGCGCCTTCGCGCTGCACGGTGAGGTGTTCCGTACCGCCCATGGTCTGTCTCCCGTCTCATGGCTAGAACAGGTTGCAGTAGTTGGGGAGGCAGTTCAATAGTTTTCTGACAGGCAGTCAGATTTCTTCGCCGGGCCCTCTTCCCACTTGTGCCGGTCGGCGCTCTAATGACCGCCGAGCGCCACTCAGCAACCGGGGTCAGGAGGAACGGTGGAGTACAACCTTGCCGACCTGTTCGAATCGGTGGTCGACGCTGTGCCGGAACGCGAGGCGCTGGTCTATCTCGACCATCCCGGAACGGGCGCCGAGCGCAGGCTCACCTACGCGGAGCTCGACACCGCCGCCAACCGCATCGCCCACCACCTGATCGAGGCGGGCATCGGCGCGGGCGAGCATCTGGGCCTGCACCTGTACAACGGCATCGAGTACCTCCAGACCGTCCTGGCCTGCCTGAAGGCGCGCATCGTCCCGGTCAACGTCAACTACCGGTACGTGGAGGAGGAACTGGTCTACCTCTACCGGGACGCGGACCTCGCGGCGCTCGTCTTCGACGCGGAGTTCGACGAGCGCGTCGCGGCCGCAGCCCCGCAGGCGCCCAGGCTGCGCCATCTCGTCCGGGTGGGCCAGGACGCGACGGGCGCGCAGGCCCCGGAAGCCGTCGCCTTCGCCGCCGCCGAGGCAGCCGGTGATCCGGGGCGCGGCTTCCCGCCCCGGTCGCCCGACGACCAGTTCATCATCTACACGGGTGGCACCACGGGCATGCCCAAGGGCGTGATGTGGCGCCAGGAGGACCTCTTCTTCTCCGGCCTGGGCGGCGGCGCTCCCACCGGCGAGCCGGTGAAGAGCCCGCAGGAGCTGGCCGAGCGGGTGGCGGCCGGCGGGGAGGGCATCACCTTCTTCCCCACTCCCCCGCTGATGCACGGCACCTCGACGCTCACGGCGTTCATCGGCTTCAACTTCGGTCAGCGGGTGGTGGTGCACCGCAAGTTCGTCCCGCACGAGGTGCTGCGCACGATCGAGAAGGAGAAGGTCACCAGCGTGTCGCTGGTCGGCGACGCGATGCTGCGTCCGCTGATCGACGCCCTGAAGGGACCGCTGAAGGGCACCGACTGCTCGTCGATGTTCTCCGTCTCCAGCTCGGGCGCGGTCATGTCCGACACGGTGCGGGCGGAGTTCCAGGCCCTGGTGCCCACGGTGATGCTGCTGAACAACTTCGGCTCCTCCGAGTCCGGCTTCAACGGCACCGCGACAGCCGACTCCGGGCCGGAGAACGGCTTCCGGGTCCGCGTCAACTCCCGTACGGCGGTGGTCGATCCGGCGACATACGAGCCCGTCTCACCGGGCGAGCCGGGCCGGATCGCCCAGCGCGGCCACGTGCCGCTGGGCTACTACAACGACCCGCGCAAGACGGCGGAGACGTTCTTCCGCAAGGGCGAGGAGCGGTGGGTCCTGCTCGGCGACATGGCGACCGTCGACGCCGAGGGCATCGTCACCGTGCTCGGCCGGGGCTCGCAGTGCATCAACACCGGGGGCGAAAAGGTGTATCCGGAGGAGGTCGAGCAGGCGCTCAAGGCCCACCCGGACGTGTACGACGCACTGGTCGCCGGTGCGCCCGACGCCCGCTGGGGCAGCCAGGTGGCCGCCGTGGTGCAGCTGCGGGAGGGCGCCGATCCACCCTCGCTCGACGATGTCCAGGCACACTGCCGGACGCGACTGGCCGGCTACAAGATCCCGCGGCACCTGGTGATCACCCCCCAGATCCGGCGCTCCCCCAGCGGCAAGGCGGACTACCGGTGGGCCCGCTCCGTCGTCGCGCCCGTCCGCCCGGCCGACGGCTGAGCGGGGCCCGGTCCGGGGCCGCGTCGAATCACCCGAGTGCGCGGCCCCGCATGCACGGCGCACGCGGGGTGGCAGCGACGGCGTAAGCCATTCGGGCACGGCCCGTGCACAACCGCTCACCATGCGTGGCGACGAGGGGTGATCGCCCATAGCTTCGGCTCATGAGGAAACGACACATCACATGCCTCCTGAGCATCGCAGCCGTCTCGGCCGCCGGACTGGGCGCGAGCGTGCCGTCCGCATCGGCCGCCGCCCCGGGCGACCGCGTGGTGCATCCGGGCCAGTCGATCCAGGCAGCGGTGGACGCCGCACGGCCCGGTGACACCATCGTGGTCCGGCCCGGCACCTACCGCGAGAGCGTACTGATCAACAAGCCGGGCCTGACCCTGCGCGGCTCCGGTAACCGTACGGTCATCGTGCCGGGCGCGAGCGGCGCGCAGCCGGACAACGCGTGTGCGAAGGCCGGCAACGGGGTGTGCGTCCTGGGCACGGCCCAGCACACCGTGAACCACGTGTCCGTCCGGTCCCTGACCGTCGCGGGCTTCGCCTCGAACGGCGTCTGGGCCTCCTGGACCGACCGGCTGGAAGTGCGGGCGGTGACCGCCGAGTCCAACGGCACCTGGGGCATCGCGCAGCAGCGCTCCACCCGCTCCGACATCCGGGACAGCACCGCCCGCGCCAACGGCGACGCGGGCATCTTCGTCGCCAACAGCGTCGACGAGGAGGGCGGGGCCACGGACACCCGCGGCACCCGGGTCCGGGGCAACACCGTGACCGACAACCGGATCGGGCTCACCGCCCGCCGCGTGCGCAACCTGTCGGTCAGCGACAACACCTTCACGGCCAACTGCAGCGGCGTGTTCGTGGTGGGCGACGAGGGCACACCAAAGGCCGGCGCCATGACCATCAGGTCCAACCGGATCACCGGCAACAACAAGTTCTGCGCAGCCACCCCGCGGCTGCCCGCGATCCAGGGTTCCGGAATCGTCCTCACCGGCACCGAGGCCACCGAGGTGCGCTCCAACGTGATCCGCGACAACGTGGGTGCCACGCCGCTCTCGGGCGGCGTCGTGCTGTTCAAGAGCTTCGTCGGAGCGAAGAACACCGACAACACCATCAGCGGCAACGTGGTGACGGGCAACCAGCCGGCGGACCTGGCCAACGAGGACACCGGCACCGGCAACAGCTTCACCGGCAATGTCTGCACGACGTCCGCACCGGCCGGAATGTGCTGACCGGTGTACCCCCGTACGAGGAGGAGCGAGACGGTATGACCACCGTGAGTACCAACCCCACCCCTGCCACCACACCCGTTCAGCCTGTTCCCACGCCGCAGCCGGCGATGCGGCTGCGCGAGATCGTGTTCGGTGCGGCCTGCGCCGCGGCCGTACGCGCCGCGGCCCGGCTCGGTGTCGCCGACGCACTGGGCGAGACGCCCGCCACCGCGGCCGAACTCGCCGCGGTGGTGAAGACCGAACCCGTACCGCTGCAGCGGCTGCTGCGCGCCCTGTCCTGTTACGGCGTCTTCACCGAGACCCCGGACGGCGCGTTCGCCCACACCGACATGTCCCGGTTGCTGCGCGAGGACGACCCGAACAGCCTCCGCTACATCTCGCTGTGGTGCACCGAGCCCTGGACCTGGGACGTCTGGCCGCGACTCGACGACGCGGTGCGCTCCGGCCGCAACGTCTTCGAGGACGTGCACGGCAAGGAGTTCTTCGACTACCTCCACCAGGACGCCCACGAGTCGGCCCAGGTGTTCAACCGGGCCATGACCACGTCCAGCAAGCAGTCCGCGCTGGACGTCGCCGCCCTCCTCGACCTCACGGGGGTGTCCGTGGTCGCCGACATCGGCGGCGGCCAGGGGCACGTGCTGGCGAGCCTGCTGGAGAAGCACCCGTCGGTGAGCGGCACCCTGATGGACCTGCCGGGTGTGGTGGCACGTGCCGACGACCGGCTGCGGGACGGCGGCTCGCTCGCCGGCCGGGCGAGCATCGTGGCCGGGGACTGCCGTGAGGGCATCCCGGTGTCGGCCGATCTCTACATCATCAAAAACATCCTGGAGTGGGACGACGACAGCACGCGCCGCGCACTGCGCAGTGTCGTCGCGGCGGCCCGCCCCGGAGCACGGGTCGTCGTCATCGAGAACCTCGTCGACGACACGCCCTCGATGCGGTTCACCACGGCCATGGACCTGCTGCTGCTCCTGAACGTCGGCGGCGCCAAGCACACCCGGCAGAGCCTGGTCGACCGGCTGTCGGACGCCGGGCTGCGCATCGGCGAGATCCGGCCGGTCAACCCCTACCTCCACGCGTTCGAATGCGTGGTCCCGGACTGACCCCCTCTTGCGGGCAGCACGCGGACCGCCCCGGGTCCGGCCGCGAGGCCGGACCCGGGGCGGTCCGCGTGGTCAGGCGGTGGAGTCGCGCTCCCACCGGTAGAACTCCTGGGCCATCGCGTCCTTCGGACCCCGCCAGGTCTGCGGGTCGTAGGGGCTGACGAAGGCGGTGAGCCGGTCGCTGATGTCCTTGAACGCGGGGTGCTCGGTCACCTTGGCGATCTCCGGACCCGGCGGGCGCTCGGACTCGATCAGATGCAGATAGACGTCGCCGAACTGGAACAGCTTGCGCCGGGTGACGCCGACGAGATGCGGCAGTTCACTGCCGTCGGACGCGGCGAACAGCTCGGCGATGTCCGGCGCCGACTCCGGCGCCATCCGGGCGACGATCAGAGCGTGGTGCATCGGGTGATGCCTTTCTGGTACCCGGTCCGGGACCCGGCCGGGAGGCCGGGTGTCCGGACCGTCGGCGGACGGTACGTCAGCTGGCCGTGACGGAGGCCGTGCGACGCTCGCGGTCGCGCTGCTCGATCTTGTCCCGGATGAGCTCCATCTGGACGCGCGAGTTGCGGTTGATGTTGTCGGTCATCCAGGCGTCGTCGACCGGGGCGTCCGGACGCATCGCGAAGTCCTGCGCCCAGTGCATCCGGGTGCCGCCGGGGACCTCGGAGTACTCCCAGTGGATGTCCATGTGCTGGAACGGGCCCGGCTCGACACGGCGGGCCCGGACCTTGCGCCCGGGCCGGTCCGTGGTGCGCTCGGAGACCCAGCTCCACACCTTGTCGTTGTCGTCGGGGTGCATGGTCAGGCGGAAGGTGGTCCGCTCGCCGTCGCGCTCGATGACCTCGACCGCGGCGTACTCGCTGAACAGCGCGGGCCAGTTCTCCAGGTCGTTCGTCATGTCCCAGACGAGGTCCAGGGGGGCGGCGATGACGATCTCGTTCTCGGTGTGTCCGGACACGTCAGGCTCCTGTCATGAGGCTGTTGTTGACGAGGTCGAGGAACTCCCGGGGCGTCTTGCACCGGTCGGCGTCGGCCGGCAGCGGCTGTCCGTGCCGGTTCTCCAGCACGCCGACGATGCCGAGGAGGCCGAGCGAGTCGAGGCCGAACTCGTCGAAGGCGGAACCGGAGCGGTTCTGCATCTCCCGGGGGTCGACGGTGAGGCCGGCCCCCTTCTTCATCAGGACGGCCAGTTCTTCGTACGTCAGTCGGTCGGTCATGAGGGACTTCTCCTTCTCACGAGGGGTGTCGATGGGGGGCGCTCAGGCGGGGCGGCGCAGCACCATCGCCGCGTTCGAACCCATGAGGCCGCGGCTGAGCACGAGCGCTGTGCGCAGTTCGGCGGGGCGGGCCCGCCCGGTGACGACGTCGAGGTCGTGGCAGACCTCGAAGACGTTGGGCGTGGGTGGGATCAGACCGTTCTCCATGGCGAGCACGGCGGCGGCCGCGTCCAGGACGGGGGCTCCGCAGTAGGCCCGTCCGATGCCGGTCTTGGGTGCGGTCACCGGGACGCGCCGGCCGTGCGCGCCGAGCGCGTCGGCCAGCGCCAGCGCCTCGGCCCGGTCGGCCGCGGGCACGCCCAGCGCGTCCGCGAAGACCACGTCGATCTCCTCGGGTGCGCAGCCGGCCTCACGCAGGGCGCCCTCGATGGCGTGGGCGAGCCCCGCACGGGACTCCTCCCACCGCATCGCGGTGGTGAAGGTGGCGGCGTGCCCGGCGAGTTCGGCCCGGACGCGGGCCCCGCGCGCCACGGCAGCGCCCTCCTCCTCGACCACGAACATCGCGCCGCCCTCGGCGGGCACGAATCCGCAGGCGTCCGAGGTGAACGGGCGGTATGCCCGATCGGGTTCCTCGCATGCGCTCAGGTCGCGGTAGCCGAGCTGGCAGACGACGGAGTAGGGGGCGAGCGGGGCCTCGGCCGCGCCCACCACCACCGCGTCGGTGCCGCGCCGGATGGACCGGTCGGCGTGCGCCAGTGCGTCGAGGCCGCCGGCCTCGTCGCTGGCCACCACCGCGCACGGCCCCTTGAAGCCGCCGCGGATGGAGATCTGGCCGGTGCTGGCCGCGTAGAACCAGGCGATCGACTGGTAGGGGCCGACGTACTTGGAACCCTGGCCCCACAGCCGCTGCAGTTCGCGCTGGCCGAACTCACCGCCGCCGGAACCGGCGGCGGTCACCACGCCCACGCTGAACGGCTTCTTCTCGTAGTCGGCGCGGCCCAGCCGTGCGTCGTCCAGGGCCATGTCGGCAGCGGCCATCGCGAAGTGCGTGAACCGGTCGGTCTGCACGAGGTAGCGCTCCTCGATCAGACTGACCGGGTCGAAGCCCCTGACCTCACCGGCCACGTGCAGCGGAAGCTGCTCGCACCCTTCGCGGGTGACCCGGTCCAGGACGCTCATGCCTTCCTGCGTCCGTTTCCAGAAGGCTTCGGTGGTCGTGCCGTTGGGCGCGACGACGCCGATGCCGGTGACGACGGTGCGCCGTTCCTTCCGGGTGCTCATGAGGTCCTCCCACCGGTTCGGGTCAGGGCCACCGCGGACTGGAATCCACCGAAGCCGCTGCCGACGGAGAGGACACTGCGGAGCTTCAGCGAACGCGCGGTGCGCGGCACGTAGTCGAGGTCGCACTCGGGGTCCGGGGACTCGTAGTTCGCCGTCGGCGGCACCGTCTGGTGAACCAGCGCGAGTACGCAGGCAGCGATCTCTATCGCGCCGATCGCCCCGAGCGAGTGCCCGACCATCGACTTGATGGAGCTCATCGGTACGTCGTGGGCGTGCGCGCCCAGGGCCCGCTTCACCGCGGCGGTCTCGTGCCGGTCGTTCTGCTTGGTGCCCGAGCCGTGCGCGTTGACGTAGTCGATGTCGGAGGCGTCGATCCGGGCGTGGCCGAGCGCCTGGTTGATGGCCTCGGCCATCTCCAGGCCCTCCGGGGTCAGCCCGGTCATGTGGTAGGCGTTCCCGAAGGTCGCGTACCCCGCGATCTCGCAGTACACGGTCGCGCCACGGGCGCGCGCGTGCTCCAGCTCCTCCAGGACCAGTACGGCCCCGCCCTCGCCCATCACGAAGCCGTCGCGGCGGGAGTCGAAGGGCCGGGAGGCGTGTTCCGGGTCCTCGTTGTTGGCCGATGTCGCCTTGATCGCGTCGAAGCACGCCACCGTGATGGGGGTGATCGGTGAGTCCGACGCACCGGCGATGCAGACGTCGACCCGGCCGTCCTCGATGGAGTGGAAGGCGTAACCGATCGCGTCGAGGCCGGAGGTGCAGCCGGTCGAGACGGTCTGCACCGGACCGTGCGCCCCGACCTGTTCGGCGACCGCGGCGGCCAGCGAACTGGGCGAGAAGGCTCGTTCCAGGTGGCGCCCGGCCGGGCGGTGGTCGACGTCCCAGCGGGCGCCGCTGCCGCTGACCGCGACGTAGTCGTGCTCCAGCCGGGTGGTGCCGCCGACCGCCGTGCCGAGCGACACGCCCATGCGCCACGGGTCGGTCCGCTCCGGGTCGAGGCCCGCGTCGGCGAGTGCCTCACGGGCGGCCACCATCGCGAACTGGACGTACCGGTCCGAGCGGGCGACCTCCTCCTCGTCCAGTCCGTACGCGGCCGGGTCGAAGTCGCACTCGGCTGCGATCCGGGACCGGAAGCCGGCCGGGTCGAAGAGGGTGATGCCGCGTGTCGCGGTGCGGCCGTTGGCCAGGAGGTCCCAGAAGGCCGGAGTGCCGATTCCGCCCGGGGCCACGACGCCGACGCCGGTTACCGCCACGCGCCGGGTCATGAAGCGGCCTCGGTTCGTTCTGGCGGCGCGCCCCGCTCGGCGCATTCGGTGTGCTCGGTGTCGACGTGGCCGAGCTCCGGGCGCGGGGCCAGCGGACCGAGGTGGAAGACCATGCGCGCCTCGACGTCGCCCACGTTACGGAAGCGGTGCCGCACGTTCGGAGGGATCAGCAGCCCCTGGTCGGGCCGCATCGCGTGCGGTTCACCGTCCAGGTCGACTTCGAGGAGCCCGTTCACGACGTACACGAACTCCTCCGAGTACGGGTGGTAGTGCTCACCGATGCGGTCGCCCGGCTGAACAATGGCCAGTCCCATGAAGCCGCTGGTGGCACCCACCGCCGTCGGGGTGAGCAGAGCGCGCAGGTCACCTCCTCGTCGGCGGTTGGGCTGGGTCTCACTGAGGTCCACGATGCGTGGCCGGTGCATGGTCATGTCTGCTTTCCTCCTGGCGCGTTGCGCGTTGTTTCGACGGGTTGAGCGAGAACCCCCCAGGGTGCTGATGCGCGTCTCAGGACTGCGCGGCCCGGCGGTCGGTGATCAGCTGCATCTCGGACCGGCCGAGGAAGCGCGCGGCGTCCTCGTCGCCCGTGGGCACGGCGTTGACCTCGCCGTCCAGGAGTCGGGCGAGCCGGGCGGCCTTGCCGGGGCCGTGGATGCCGAGGGCCTTGGCGGGCTGCGCGTCGAGCGGGCCGCCCATCTCCAGCAGCCGGACCACGATGTCGTCGCGCTGGAAGATCGTGCTGCTCTCGATGGGGCTGCCGGTGTTGTCGGCCTCCTCCTCGTCGTGCTCGGCGAGCAGGCGGGCCAGGGCCATCCCGCAGCCCTCCTTGGCCTGGTAGAACAGCGCGTGGCGCTTGAGCTCCCCGGCGGCGTGGCGGCCCGTCGTCACGTGGTGGACGGTGGGCAGCGCCGCCCGGGTGAAGAACATCCGGGCGGAGTCGGGGTCGGCCAGGTCGCGGTCCTGCTCCAGGTACGGGTTGATCGCCTCCTCGACCGCCCGGACCTCGGGCTGCCGGGAGACGTGGCGCAGGGCCGCGAGGAGGTCGCCCTCGACCTCGACCGCGCGCACCACCCGGTTGCCGTGCATGAAGAGCGAGGTGCGGCGCAGCCGGGTGTGCTCGTCGACCCGGGCCTGCGGGGAGTCGTAGTCGGCGAGGATCTTCGCCACGATCTCCTCGGTGCCCGGCTTGACGGTGAAGGTCAGCGCGTGGCGCACCACCCCGTCCCCGAGGCGGGGCGCGGCCTGGAGACCGCCCTTGAGGGGCTCGAAGCTCTCCTCGAAGGCGGCGCCGGTCTCGCGCAGGACGCTGAAGCGCAGCGAACGGGTGTCGCGTACGCAGCTGTGCAGCGGCTGGACCGTGGCCACGTGGTCCTCGCTGTTGACCCAGGCGAGGAAGGGCGGCGCGCTCTCCCACTCGCTGGTGATGAGCCATTGGGACGGATTCTCGATGGACTGGCACAGCTGGTCGCTGATGTGTCCGGGGATGGAGGCGACCTGGTTACGCATGTGCTCGTATGCCTCGAGGAACTGCTTCTGGGCGCCGTCGTGCAGGTCAAGCAGCAGGATGACCCGCAGCCTTGATCCGTCGAAGGCGGACTGGGAGGTCCGTTCCGAGAGGGTGGTGGTCACTGGCGAACTCCTTCGAGGCGGTGGGGCGGCCCGGCCGGCCGGTTCACTGGGTAACCGGTGGCTGTCGAGTGGAATCGGAGCGGGCGAGTCTCCCGGCAGGTGCGCACGGTCCGCCCCGGACCGCGGGCGACGTCTCCGTGACCGATCGTGAAACGCTGGTCCGCCTGACGCGAGATTTATGAACCGTTCAGGTGAGCGGGCGTCCGAACCGCTCCCACGAGGGCATGGACACTGCATCTGTACGGCGTCCGAGCTGGAGCAACTCATGAACGAGAACGTCGACCTCCACGTACCGGTCCTCATCGTGGGCGGCTCCCTTGTGGGCCTGTCCACGTCCCTCTTCCTCGGCCGGCTCGGCGTCGAGCATCTGCTGGTCGAGAAGCACGCCGCGACCTCGACACATCCACGCGGCCGCGGCAACAACGTGCGCACGATGGAGGTCTTCCGCAAGGCGGGCATCGAGCCGCAGATCCGCGCGGCCGCGTCGGTCCTGGCGGAGAACCACGGCATTCTGCAAGCCGGCTCGCTGACCGGCGACGACCAGGAGTGGCTGTTCAAGGAGATCGACCCGGGTGGCGCACTCGCCCGCTTCAGCCCGTCGGGCTGGTGCCTGTGCAGCCAGAACGACCTGGAGCCCGTTCTCCTGGACCGGGCCCGGCAGCAGGGCGGCGACCTGCGCTTCTCCACCGAGATGATGTCGTTCGACCCGGACGACTCAGGCGTCTCGGCGGTCCTGAAGAACCGGGAGACGGGTGAGCACACCTCGGTGCGGGCGGACTACCTCGTCGCCGCCGACGGTCCGCGCAGCCCGGTCCGCGAGCAGCTGCGCATCGGCCGTTCGGGGGCCGGCGACCTGTTCCACAACGTGAGTATCACCTTCCGCTCCCGCCGGCTCGCCGATGTGCTCGGAGACCGTCGCTTCATCGTGTGCTACCTGACGGCTCCGGAGGCGGACGGCGCCCTGCTGCCGGTGGACAACGTGGAGAACTGGGTGTTCCACGCACCGTGGCAGCCCGACCGGGGCGAGACCCTGGAGGACTTCACGGACGAGCGGTGTGCCGAGCACATCCGCAAGGCGGTCGGCGCTGCGGACATCGATGTGGAGATCACCGGAAAGGCGCCGTGGCATGCGGCGGAGCGGGTGGCCGACCGGTACTCCCGGGGCCGGGTGTTCCTCGCCGGTGACTCGGCGCACGAGATGTCGCCCACCGGGGCCTTCGGTTCGAACACCGGCATCCAGGACGCGCACAACCTGGCGTGGAAGCTCGCCACCGTGCTGCGCGGTGAGGCGGGGCCCGGTCTGCTGGACACCTACGAGGCGGAGCGGCTGCCGGTGGCGTGGGCGACGAGCGAGCGTGCCTCGGCACGGTCCGGCGAGCACAGCCACCCCGGCTACGCACCGCCGCCCGCCGTGGGCGGCGGGAAGCGCGGCGGGATGCTGAACGTCGCGCTGGGCTACCGCTACGTGGACGGCGCGGTGCTGGGCGTCGACCCGGAGCAGCAGGTGGTGCCGCAGGGGATGCAGCTGACGGGTGAGCCGGGCAGCCGGGCACCGCACCTGTGGGTGCGGCGGGCCGGCGAGCGGATCTCCACCCTGGATCTGTACGAGCGGTCGTTCGTACTGCTCACGGATGGCGCGGACGTGGCTTGGCGGCGGGCGGCGGCACGGGTCGGCGACCGGCTGGCGGTGCGGCTGGACGCGTTCGGCATCGGTACCGGCCCCGGCGGGGATCTGGAGCCGGAGGCCGGTGCCGACTGGGCCGAGGCGCACGGCACGAGTACCGAGGGCGCCGTACTGGTGCGTCCCGACGGGTTCGTGGCCTGGCGTTCGCAGGAGGGTGTCGCGGACGCGGAGGCGACGCTGCACGACGTGATGGTGGCGCTGCTGCGCCGGGACTGACGCGGCGGGGGCGGCGGCGCCCCGTCAGGACACGCCGAACGACCGGAGCGCCGCGAGGAACTCCTCCGGTCGTTCGGTGTGGACGAGATGGCCGGCGTCGATGGTGACGAACGTGCAGTCGGGGATCTGCCTGGCCATCCAGGCAAGGTCCTCCTGGTCGATCTGGCTCGTCGGACCGCCGCCGATGATCAGGGTGGGAGCGGTGATCTCGCCCAGGCGTTCACGGCCGGCCGGATCGGGTTCGTTGAGCTGGGCGTTGGTGGAGGGCACCACGGGCCAGTCGAAGCCGAGCTCCCCTTCCGGGCGTTCCACGTGGCCGCGGGGCGGGTCGAGCGGGAAGGGGGCGGGGCCTCCTCGATGACGAGCCGGCCGATGAGTCCGGGCTGCCGCTCGGCGAGCAGATAGGCCGCGGCGCCGCCCAGGGAGTGGCCGATGACCGTGGCGCCGGAGAGGTTGCGGGCCTCCAGGAACGCGTGCAGGTCGTCGCGGAACAGCTCGAAGGAGTAGCGGCCGGTCCAGTCGCTGAGGCCGTGGCCGCGGAAGTCGAGTGCGTACACGCGGTGTTCGGCCGCCAGCTCTTCGGCGATCCTGGTCCAGGTACTGCTGTCGCCGCTGCGTCCGTGGACGAGGACGACCGGGGGCGCCGACGGGTCTCCCCACACCCGGTAGGCGAGCCGTATCCCGCCTGCCTGCACGCTGTGCACGTCCGGGTCCAGGAAGGCGGCGACGGTGCGGACGAACGCCCCGGGGTCGTCGAGCCAGGGGAAGTGTGCGGCGCCGCGCTGCACCGCGAACTCCGCGTTCGGGAAGAGCGCGGCCAGTTCCGCGGCACGGTCGGGGTGGTCACCCCGTCGTACTCGCCGGCCAGGACGAGCACCGGGGAACGGAGCTCGCGCACAGCGGGCACGGTCGCGGCCGGGTCGAGTCCGCCCGGCGCGTAATAGCCCTGTGCGGCAACGGGGTTGATCTGCTCGGCGGACAGGGCGGCGTGGGCCTGTGCGGGGGCGTCCCAGCGGCCGTAGAGGAACGGCCGGGCGGCGGCGCGCAGTTCGTCGGTGAGGCGGCCCGCCCAGATCTCCTCCAGGGCCAGGAGCGCCTCCTCGTACCAGGGTTCGGACTGCCGCAGCCCGGCAGCCTCGCGGGCCTCGTGCTCGGCGAACGCGAAGCCGGCGGCCCGCGTGGTGGGGGCGACGAGGAGCAGACTGCGCAGTGCGCGGGGGTAGCGTGCGGCGTAGAGCGAGGCGAGGTCCGCGGCCGCCGAGTGGGCCAGCAGGTCGATGCGTTCCAGCCCCAGGTGGGCGCGCAGTGCCTCGACGTCGTCGACGAGCCGGTCGCAGCGGTAGGTGGATATGTCGTCCGGTACGGCGGAGTCCCCGGTCCCACGCAGATCGAGCAGCACCAGTTGCCGGTGGGCGTCGAGTCCGCCCAGGTCACCGAGGTAGGCGCTCGCCCGCATGGCCCCGCCCGGCAGGCAGATCAGCGGGGCACCCTGCCCGACGAGGTGATAGGCGAGCTCGGTTCCGTCATATGTGTGGAAAGTCGGCATGGGGACCATCCAAACAGGGCCGCCCGGGTGACGCAGCTCTGTTCGGTACGAGCGTATCCGCGTCGCGGCGGGCCCCTGTCGGGTGCGGTGCCGGGCAGTCGCCGCCGGCGAGCGGCCATATGCCGCAGTCGGGGTGCCGGCGGTGGCGGCCGGTCGGCCGGGGCGTGGTCACGGCCGGGCCCTGGAGCGGCCGGGGTACGAGCCGGGTCCGCCGGTCCTCGCACGCGACGGCGCGGACGACACGGGCCCGCAGGTGGTGCGGGCTGCCCGCACGAGATGGGCCGCCCCTCTTGCCAGGCGGCGGAAGATCCTGAATTACTGCTCCCGGGAGTAACGACCGAATGATCGGTCGTCTGCACGGTGCGCACGGAAGAGGGAGATCCGCATGACGGCTCTGCTGGACGCGGCGGAACGGATGGACCGCGAGGAGTTGCGGGCACTGCAACTGGAACGGCTGCGGGCGACCCTGCGCCACGCCTACACCCACGTCGGCCACTACCGGGCGGCGTTCGACCGGGCGGGACTGCACCCGGACGACTGCCGATCGCTCGCCGACCTCGCCCGTTTCCCGTTCACCACCAAGGCCGACCTGCGGGACAACTACCCGTTCGGGATGTTCGCGGTGCCCGAGGACCAGGTCCGAAGGATCCACGCCTCCAGCGGCACGACAGGCCGCCCGACCGTCGTCGGCTACACGCAGCGGGATCTGGACACCTGGGCGGATGTGGTCGCCCGCTCGATCCGGGCGGCCGGCGGCCGGCCTGGGCAGAAGGTCCATGTGGCTTACGGGTACGGGCTGTTCACCGGCGGCCTGGGGGCGCACTACGGGGCGGAGCGGCTCGGCTGCACCGTCATTCCCGCATCCGGCGGCATGACGGCCCGGCAGGTCCAGCTGATCCAGGACTTCCGGCCCGACATCATCATGGTGACGCCGTCGTACATGCTGACGCTCCTGGACGAGTTCGAGCGGCAGGGCGTCGACCCGCGTGCGACCTCGCTGAAGGTGGGGATCTTCGGCGCCGAACCGTGGACGCAGGAGATGCGGCGCGAGATCGAGGAGCGGTTCGCGATCGACGCGGTCGACATCTACGGGCTGTCCGAGGTGATGGGCCCGGGCGTCGCCCAGGAGTGCGTGGAGACGAAGGACGGGCTGCACATCTGGGAGGACCACTTCTATCCGGAGGTGGTCGACCCGTTCACCGGTGAGGTGCTGCCCGAAGGCGCGGAGGGTGAGCTGGTCTTCACCTCGCTCACCAAGGAGGCCATGCCGGTGATCCGCTACCGGACCCGGGACCTGACCCGGCTGCTGCCCGGTACGGCCCGGGTCTTCCGGCGGATGGAGAAGGTCACCGGGCGGAGCGACGACCTGGTGATCCTGCGCGGGGTGAACCTCTTCCCGACCCAGATCGAGGAGATCGTGCTCCGTACCCCGGCCGTGTCACCGCACTTCCAGCTGCGGCTGACCCGCGAGGGCCGGCTGGACGTGCTGACGGTGCGCGCGGAGGCCCGGGCGGAGGCGACTTTGGAGCAGCGCGCGGCCGCCGCCTCGGCGATCGCGGCGGCCGTCAAGGACGGGATCGGGGTCTCGGTCGGGGTGGAGATCCTGGACCCCGAGACGCTGGAGAGGTCGGTCGGCAAGTTCAGGCGGATCGTGGACGAGCGGGACCGGCCCGGCGGCTGACCCCGGCCCGGGGCCGCCGTCGCCGCGCCCCGCGTGCGACCGGGGTCCCGTCCGCCCGGTCCGGCACCCGTCAGGCGAAGCGGTCGCGCAGCTCCCGCTTGAGGATCTTCCCGCTGGCGTTGCGCGGGAGTCCGTCCACGAACACGACCCTCTTCGGGGCCTTGAAGTGGGCGAGCCTCTCGCGGGCGTGAGCGATCAGTTCGGCCTCGGTGGCCTCCCCACGGAGCACGACGACGGCGGTGACGGCCTCGATCCAGCGCTCGTCGGGCAGTCCGACGACCGCGGTCTCGGCGACCGCGGGGTGGGTGTAGAGGGCGTCCTCGACCTGGCGGGAGGCGACGAGGACGCCGCCGGAGTTGATGACGTCCTTCACCCGGTCGACGACGGTGAAGTAGCCCTCCGGATCGCGGACGGCAAGGTCACCGGAGTGGAACCAGCCGTCACGGAACGCCTCGGCGCTCTCCTCCGGTTTGTCCCAGTAGCCGCTGCACAGCTGGGGTGAGCGGTACACCACCTCACCGGCCGTGCCGTCGGGGACGTCCTTGCCGTTCTCGTCGACGACCTTGGCCTCGACGAAGAGAACGGGCCTGCCGCAGGAATCCATCCGGCCCTGGTGCTCGTCGGGGCCCAGCACGGTGGCGAGCGGGCCGATCTCGCTCTGGCCGAAGCAGTTGTAGAAGGCCAGCCCGGGCAGCCGGTCGCGGAGCCGTTCCAGCACCGGCACGGGCATGATCGAGGCGCCGTAGTACGCCTTGCGCAGTCCGCCGAGGTCGCGCCGCGCGAAGTCCGGGTGGTTGGCGAGGCCGATCCAGACGGTCGGCGGGGCGAAGAGGCTGTCGGCCTGCCCGGATTCGACGAGGTCGAAGATCCGGCCCGCGTCCGGCGAGTCCAGCACGGTGTTCTCGGCCCCGACCGCGAGGTAGGGCAGCAGGAACACGTGCATCTGGGCGGAGTGGTAGAGCGGCAGGGCGTGGACGGGGCGGTCGCCCGCGCGCAGGTCGAGGGCGGTGACGGCGCTGACGTACTCGTGGACGAGGGCGCCGTGCGTCATCATCGCGCCCTTGGGAAGCGCGGTGGTGCCCGAGGTGTACAGCAGCTGGACGAGGTCGTCCGCGGCCGGTTCGTGCGTGGGTGCGAAGGCGCGCGGTGCGGCGAGCTCGGTCAGCAGGGAATCCGGTGCGTCGCGCAGGGCCCGCGCGGCGTACCCGTCCGGAACGCGGCCGGCGAGGTCCGGGTCGGTGAGGACGAGGGAGCTGCCGGACTGGCTCAGGATGTAGGCGAGGTCCTCGCCCGTGAGGTTCTGGTTGACCGGTACGTGCACCAGTCCGGCCCGGGCGCAGGCGAGAAAGGCGATCAGATAGGCGTCGGAGTTGTGGGCGTAGGAGGCCACCCGGTCCCCCGGGCGCAGTCCGTGGCCGGTCATCAGGACGGCGGCCGCGGTGCCGACCGCCTCGTCGAGCGCCCGGTAGGTCCAGGTCCGGTCGGCGTACCGCAGGGCGGTGCGCTCGGGGGTGCGCCGTGCGCTGCGGGTCACGACGCCGTCGACTGTGCTGCTGCGTACACCTGTCATGGCGTGATCCTGTGCGGGCGGGGCCCGGCGGTCAAGGGTCCCGATACCGGCCGGGATGTTGACAGATGTACGGGTGTGCTGGCTGAGTTGCCCGTGTCAGCTCGAACTCCTGAGTAACCGTCTTTCGGACCAACACAGTTGGGAGGACCGTTGCCCCTCCGGAACCGTCTGAGGATTCTCGCCGTATCCGGTCTTGCGCTGTTCACCGTGTCGGCGTCCCTGCCGCCCGCCTCGGCGCTCACCACCCGCACCCACCATCCGTCGGGCGGCGGGCTCTCCGCCGTGATCCGCTACACCGAGTACGGCATCCCGCACATCGTGGCGAAGGACTACGCGAATCTGGGCTTCGGCAACGGCTGGGCACAGGCCGCCGACCAGGTCTGCACCCTCGCCGACGGCTTCGTCACGCTGCGCGGCGAGCGGTCCCGGTACTTCGGCCCCGACGCGGCTCCGGACGGTTCGCTGTCCTCCGCGACGAAGAACCTCTCCAGCGACCTGTACTTCCGCGGGGTGCGCGAGAGCCGCACCGTGGAGAAGCTGCTGAAGATACCCGCGCCGGCCGGCCCGAGCCGGACGACGAAGGAACTGCAGCGCGGCTGGGCGGCCGGCTACAACGCCTGGCTGGCGCAGCACCGGATCACTGATCCGGCGTGCCGCGGCGCCCGCTGGGTGCGCCCGGTCAGCGCGCTGGATGTCGCGGAGCGGGCCTTCGCGCTCTCCGTGCTCGGCGGTCAGGGGCGCGGCATCGACGGCATCACGGCCGCGCAGCCGCCCTCCGGGACGCCGGCCCCGCCCTCCCCCTCGCCGGGCGACGCGGCGGACGCCGCGGCCCGGCTCCTGTCGACGCAGAACGCGGACATGGGCTCCAACGCCGTGGCGTTCCGCGGCAGTACGACGGCGAACGGCCGCGGGCTGCTGCTCGGCAACCCGCACTATCCGTGGCAGGGCGGGCGGCGGTTCTGGCAGTCGCAGCAGGCCATCCCCGGGGAGCTGAACGTGGCGGGCGGTTCGCTGCTCGGCTCGGCCACCATGTCGATCGGGCACAACGCCCACATCGCGTGGAGCCACACCGTGGCGACGGGCGTCACCCTCAATCTGCACCAGTTGACCCTCGATCCGGCCGACCCGACCGTGTATCTGGTGGACGGCGAGCGGCAGCGGATGACGAAGCGCACGGTCAAGGTCGCCGTCAAGGGCGGCCCGGACGTGTCCCGCACCCAGTGGTGGACCAGGTACGGCCCCGTCGTCACCTCGCTCGGTGCGGGGCTGCCGCTGCCGTGGACGTCGTCGGCCGCGTACGCGCTCAACGACCCGAACGCCACGAACCTGCGCTCGGGCGACACCGCTCTCGGCTTCGCGAAGGCCCGCAGCACCGCCGGGATCAAGGAGGCGCTGCGCCGCACCCAGGGCCTGCCGTGGGTCAACACGATCGCGGCGGACTCGTCAGGGCACACGCTCTTCTCGCAGTCGCAGGTGCTGCCGAGGATCACGGACGATCTCGCACAGCGGTGCTCGACCCCGCTGGGCAGGGCGACCTACGCCGCGTCCGGCCTCGCGGTGCTGGACGGCTCGCGGAGCGACTGCGCACCGGGGTCGGACCCGGACGCGGTGCAGCCCGGGATCTTCGGGCCGGGGCGGATGCCGACCGTGGAGAACGCCCCGTACGTCGAGAACTCCAACGACAGTGCCTGGCTGACGAACGCCGACGCGCCGCTGACCGGTTACGAACGGATCTTCGGCACGGTCGGCACGCCGCGTTCCATGCGTACCCGGGGCGCGGTGGAGGACGTCTCCGCGATGGCGGACGAGGGCCGGCTGACGGTGGCCGCTCTGCAGCGCCAGCAGTTCGCCAACCGTGCGCCGGCCGGTGATCTGGCGGCACCTGAGCTGGCACGCGCCTGTGCCGCGCTGCCCGGTGGCGCCGCGGCCGGCAGCGACGGCACGCCGGTCGATGTGTCGGCGGCGTGCGCGGTGCTGCGCGACTGGGACCGGAAGGTGGATACGGGCAGCCGGGGTGCGCTGCTCTTCGACCGGTTCTGGCGGAAGGCGGTGGCGGTGCCGGTGACCGAGCTGTGGAGGGTGCCGTTCTCCCCCGCCGACCCGGTCGGCACGCCGAACACGCTGAACGCCTCGGCGCCCGGTGTCCTCGCGGCACTCGCCGACGCGGTGGCCGAGCTGCGGGGTGCGGGGATCGCGCTGGACGCGCCGCTCGGCGACCACCAGTCGGTGCTGCGGGGCGCCGCGCGGATCCCGGTCGGCGGCGGTACGGAGTCGCTGGGCATCTGGAACAAGACCGAAGGCGTGTGGGACGCGGCGGCCGGCGGGTACACGGACGTCTCGACCGGCTCCAGTTACATCCAGGCCGTCGGCTGGGACGGCAGCGCCTGTCCGGTGGCCCGCACCCTGCTCACCTACTCGCAGTCCTCGAATCCGGCGTCGCCGCACTACCGGGATCAGACCGAGCTGTTCTCGGGTGAGCGGTGGGTGACGTCCCGGTTCTGCGAGAAGGACATCGCGCGCTCGCCCGCGCTGCGGGTGGTACGCGTGCACGAGCGCCGGTAGCCGCTGGTACCCGTGCGATCTGCCCCTGGACCGTTGCCGGTTCAGGGGCAGATCCTTCACACGGCCTTGTGGTGCCCCTCCCAGTACGGGTCGCGCAACCGCCGTTTGTACAGCTTGCCGTTGGGGTCGCGGGGCATCGTCGTGATGAAGCCGAGGGTCTTGGGGCGTTTGTAGCCGGCGAGTTGCCCGGCGCAGTGTCCGAGGATCTCGGCGGCGAGGGCGTCGCCCGCCTCGTGTCCATCGGCGGGTTCGACGACTGCTCTGACCTCCTCGCCCCAGTCGGCGTGCGGGATGCCGAAGACGGCGGCGTCGGCGACCGCGGGGTGGGCGAGCAGGGCGCTCTCGATCTCGGCGGGGTAGATGTTGACCCCGCCCGAGATGATCATGTCGATCTTGCGGTCGCGGAGGAAGAGATAGCCTTCCTCGTCGAGGATGCCCAGGTCGCCCACGGTGAAGAAGTCCCCGATGCGGTTCTTCCGCGTCTTGCCCTCGTCCTTGTGGTAGCTGAAACCGCCGGTGCTCATCTTCATGTAGACGGTGCCGAGTTCGCCCGGCGGGAGGCGTTCGCCGTCGTCGTCGAAGACCGCGAGTTCGCTGATCGGCCACGCCCGGCCGACGGTGCCCGGCTTCTTCAGCCAGTCCTCGGCGGTGGCGAAGGCGCCGCCGCCCTCGCTGGCCGCGTAGTACTCCTCCACACACCGGCCCCACCAGTCGATCATGGCGCGTTTTACGTGGTCGGGGCAGGGGGCCGCGCCGTGAACGGCGTGACGCATCGCGGAGACGTCGTACCGCTGCTTCACCTCGTCGGGGAGGGCGAGGAGCCGGTGGAACTGGGTGGGGACCATGTGTGTGTGGGTGCAGCGGTGGGTGTCCATGGCCCGCAGCATCTCCTCGGGCGACCACTTGTCCATCAGGACCAGCGGGTGACCGATGTGCAGGGCGGCTCCCGCGAACTGCAGGACCGCGGTGTGGTAGAGCGGCGAACAGACGAGATGGACGTTCCCGTCGAACGGCTTGATGCCGAAGATGCCGAGGAAGCCGCCGAGGTAGGTCTCCTCGGGGAGCTTTCCGGACAGCGGGCGCCGGATGCCGCGCGGCCGGCCGGTGGTGCCGGAGGTGTAGTTCATGACCCAGCCGAGGGTGCGGCCCCCGGGGGTGAGACCGGCCGGTTCTCCAGCAGGTCGGCGTACGGGCGGAAGCCGGCGACCGGGCCGACGCCGTAGCGGTGGCTCGCGGGCAGTTCCGCCTCGTCGGCGGCGGCGGTCGCGGCCGCCGTGAAGCGTTCGTGGGCGATGAGCACCTTGGCGCCGGAGTCGGCGACGATCCAGGCGATCTCCGGGCCGACCAGGTGGTGGTTGACGGGGACGAGGTAGAACCCGGCCTGGGAGGCGGCGAGGTAGGCGGTGAGGAACTCGGCGCCGTTGGGCAGCACGACGGCGAAGGCGTCGCCCTCCTCCAGACCCGCCGCGCGCAGTCCGTGGACCATCCGGTTGGCGTCGGCGTGCAGCCTTCCGGCCGTCCAGGTCTCGCCGTCGGGTGCGATCAGGACGGTGCGGTCGGGGTCGGCGGTGGCCTGGGCCCAGAAGCCGTTGGGCGGCTGGTTCATTCGGTGCTCCGTCCGGCGATGCGGTTGATCCGGTCCACGGCACGTTCGAAGCCCCGGGTCAGGTCGTCGAAGACGGCCTGCACGCTGCGTTCGGTGTTCATCCGGCCGACGATCTGGCCGACGGGGGTACCGAGCAGTGCGCCCGTCTCGTACTTCTGGATACGGGATACGGCCTCGGCCACCAGGAGGCCCTGGAGCGGCATGGGCAGGGTGCCGGGGCCCGACGGGTCGTCCCAGGCATCGGTCCATTCGGTACGCAGCTGGCGCGCGGGCTTGCCGGTGAGGGCGCGCGAGCGCACGGTGTCGCCGGATCCCGCGGCGAGGAGTTTGGCGGTCAGCGCGCGGGAGTGCAGGTCGGCCTCCTCGGTGGTGAGCCAGAGGGAGCCGAGCCAGACGCCCTGGGCGCCGAGGGCGAGTCCGGCGGCGATCTGCTCGCCGCTGCCGATGCCGCCCGCGGCGAGGACGGGGAGCGGGCCGACGGCGTCGACGACGTCCGGGACCAGCACCATGGAGGCGATCTCCCCGGTGTGGCCGCCGGCTTCGTAACCCTGGGCGACGACGACGTCGATGCCCGCGTCCGCGTGGTGCCGGGCGTGCCGGGCGCTGCCGGCGAGGGCGGCGACGAGCACGTCCTGGTCGTGCGCGCGGGCGATGACGTCGGCGGGCGGTGAGCCCAGCGCGTTGGCGAGCAGCCCGATGGGGTAGCCGAACGCGACGTCGAGCTGGTTGCGGGCGACCTCCTCCATCCAGCCGGTGATGCGCCAGCCGGAGGCCTCGCCCGCGGCGAGCCCCGGGACGCCGTGTTTGGCGAGGGTCTCCTGGACGAACTGCCGGTGTCCGGCCGGGATCATCGCCTCGACATCGGCCTCGCTCACCCCCTCCACCTTCTTCGCGGGCATGACGACATCGAGGCCGTAGGGCCTGCCGTCGGTGTGCTCCTGCATCCAGTCGAGGTCGCGTGCGAGGTCGTCGGGGGCGGTGTAGCGGACCGCTCCGAGTACGCCGAATCCGCCGGCCCTGGTGATGGCCGCGGCCACCGCGGGGAAC
The DNA here is from genome assembly GCF_023701695.1 of Streptomyces sp. RKAG290. Classification (GTDB taxonomy): domain Bacteria; phylum Actinomycetota; class Actinomycetes; order Streptomycetales; family Streptomycetaceae; genus Streptomyces. Next base: position 7,234,766 of record NZ_JAJOZC010000001.1, on the reverse strand, counting down.
GGCGTGAAGCCGAAGATGGCGTGCTCGATCCCCAGTTTCTTGCTCAGCTCCGTCTCCATGGGCGGCAGGATGCCGCAGTCGGACAGCCGAGGGAAGAGCTTTTCTGATGCAGTGTCAGATTCTTTGTGGCTCCCGGGGCCTCCGGGGCGGCGGAGGGTGCCAGTACCCTCTGCCTCGGCAGGAAGTTTCAATGTCGGAAGAGATTTCGAAAGTTACTTTCACGCAGTGGGAAGGGGTTCCGGATGACCGAGGACACGTCGGGCGAGGGGATCAGCCGGCGCAGGCTGGGCGGTGGGATGCTGGCCCTGGGCGGAGCACTCGCCCTGGCGCCGATTCCGTTCGCGGAGCGGGCGTCTGCCACGGAGTCGGGGGCGGGGTCGTCGGGTATGCGCACAGGGACCGCGGCGGGGTCGCCGTCCGGGCAGAGCCGGCCCACGCTGCGGCGCGGGTCCGCCGCCCGCGCCGGGCTGCTCCAGGAGCCGCTCGACCAGCTGGTCGTCGAGGCGGAGAGATATCTCGCCGACTCCCCCAAGCACCCCTGGTACGCGGGTGCGGTACTGCTCGCGGGCGGGGCGGGACGGTCGCGCTGCACCGGCCGATCGGCAAGGCGGTGCGTTACGCGGCGTACGACGAGAAGACCGACACCGGTGTGGAGTTCCCGCCGGAGCAGCAGATCGCCATGGCCGAGGACACCGTCTTCGACCTGGCATCGGTGTCGAAGCTGTTCACCTCGATCCTCGCCGTGCAGCAGATCGAGCGCGGCAGGCTGGAGCTGGAGGCGACCGTGGCCTCCTACCTCCCCGACTTCGCCGGCGGCGGCAAGCAGGACATCACCATCCGTCAGCTGCTCACGCACACCTCGGGGTTCCGCGCCTGGATCCCGCTCTACAAGGCACCGACCCGGCAGGGAAAGCTGGAACTCCTGTGGAACGAGGTGCCGGCGAGCCCGCCCGGCACGGTGTACCTCTACTCCGACCTCAACCTGATCTCGCTGCAGCTGGTGCTGGAGAAGATCACCGGCCGCACCGAGGACGTACTGCTGCGCGAGCAGATCACCGCTCCGCTCGGGATGCAGCGCACCCGCTACAACCCGCCGGCCTCCTGGAAGCCGAAGATCGCCGCGACCGAGGACGCCCGGCTGCCGTGGTCCGGACTGGACCGCGGACTGGTCTGGGGCGAGGTGCACGACGAGAACGCTTACAGCCTCGACGGGGTCGCCGGCCACGCGGGCGTCTTCTCCTGCGCCTGGGACCTGGCGATCCTCGCCCGCACGCTCCTCAACGGCGGGGTCTACGGGCGGGCGAGGATCCTCTCCGCCGAATCGGTGGACCTGCTGTTCACCGACTTCAACACCGCGTTCCCCGGTGACGCGCACGGCCTCGGCTTCGAGCTCTACCAGCACTGGTACATGGGCGCGATGGCCACCCCGCGCACGGCCGGCCACACCGGCTTCACGGGCACCAGCCTGGTCCTGGACCCGACGACCGACTCGTTCCTGATCGTGCTGGGCAACTCGGTGCACCCGGTGCGCAACTGGCGTTCCGGCAGTGCGCCGCGCGTCGCCACCGCGAACCAGCTGGCGCGCGCCGTCGCGGTCCGGCCCGCCCGGGGCCGTACGGCATGGTTCTCCGGCATGACCGGGGCCTCCTCGGCCACGCTGGCGCTCCCGCCGCTGACACTCGCGTCCTCGCGGGCCCGGCTGAGCTGCGCCCTGTGGTGGGACACCGAGCCGGGGTCCGACTTCCTCTTCCTGGAGGGCTCGGCGGACGGCGGGACCGACTGGCAGCCGGTCCCCTTCACCACCCTGCCGACCCCGCAGAACCAACGGCCCCAGCCCGAACCGCACCCGGCCGGTTCGGCGTCCGGCTGGTCGGGCCGGGTCTGGCACCGGCTGGACGCCGACCTGTCGGCCTGGCACGGGGCGGAGCTACGGCTGCGCTGGCGGTACGCCACGGACCAGCTGTACGTGGGGCGCGGGGTGTACGTGGACGCCATCCGGGTCGAGGACGGCAACCGTACGGTCTTCGACGAGGCCAGGCCGGGCGACGCCCGCCGCATCGAGGCGAACGGCTGGACCGCTTCGGCCGACTGACGCGGGGCGGGAGGGGCGGGGTGTGCGGCCGCGGGCCCTCCCCCTCCCGCCCGGCGGACCGGTCAGCCGAGGATCAGCGGAAGCCTGCCGGCCAACTCGCCCAGTCCGGCCGTCTCCGCTTCGGTGGGGGCGCGCCGTCCGGTGCCGATCAGCAGCGCGTCCTCGTCGCTGAACGACGCGGGGAACGCGGCCCCGGCGATCCTCTCCAGCATCTCGCGGGTCCGGGCGAGCCCCTCCGCCGGCGGGCCCGCCACGTCCGGGAGGTGCGCGATCAGATCGAGGTGGTGCAGCGTCCACTCCAGGACGTACGCGCAGAGGTAGTCGCCCGCCGTGAGGACCATGTCCTGGGTGGCCACGCGCAGCCCCGGGTCGGCGAGCCCGGCGGCCCGGCCGGCGGCGGAACCGACGTCGTCGAGGTGGAACTTGAGCAGCCCCGGCTCCTCGTACGCGGCGGCCAGCCTGACGGTCAGGGCGTCGAGCGGGTCGTCGCCGGTCGGTGGCGTACCGGCGACGTGCCAGTAGGTCACCGCGTCGCGGGTCGGCGCCGTCGCGGTGGGGGTGACGAGCGTGATCAGGACGTCCTGGGCGTCGATCACCAGGTGACACACCAGGTCCCGCACGAGCCAGCCGGTACACCCGGACGGCTGCGCGAAGTCCTCGTCCCTGAGCTCGGCGACCGCTGTGCGCAACGCCGTCCAGGAGCGTGAGAAGAGATCCACCGCCGCAAACTAACAGTGTTCCGGCCCGCGTTCCGCACCATTTCACCCGCTCGTCGCAGGCACCCCTCAGCCGCGCCCGGAAATGAGCCGGCCCGCACCATCCCCGCACCGGCTCAGACCAGGCAGAACTCGTTGCCTTCCGGGTCCGCCATCTCAAGGTGATCGGGCTTCCCCTGCGCCTCGTGCTCGCGAAGCAGCGTCGCCCCGGCGGCGGTCAGCCGTCCGAGCGCATCGAGCACACGCGGCCACCGCACCTCCCACGGCACCTCCCGGCCACCACCGGCCTGTACGTCCAGATGCAGGCGGTTCTTCACCGACTTCGTCTCGGGCACCTTCATGAAGGAGAGGCTGGGGCCCACGCCGTCCGGGTCGGAGAGGTAGGCGCCGTCGTCCCATTCCGTCTCCGGGACCTCGTAGTGGGCGAACCACTCCTCCCAGCTGCCGAAGCCCGCCGGCGGCGGCTTCTCCACGTATCCCAGGGCCAGCGCCCAGAACTGCGCCAGCCGCGCGGGCTGCTCGCAGTCGATCGTCAGACTCCACCGTGTGGACATGCTCTCCCCTGCCCGCGTTCCCCACGCCTCGGCCGGCGCCGGATGGACCGATCGTGCCACGCCCGTCGCGCCCGCCGCCGCGCGTTCCGGGGCATCGGGGCCGTGAGCCCGCAGGCGGGTCCAGAAGTTTTTCCGGGTCGAAATATTTCGATACCGATCCCCCAGAATTTCGGGCCGCAAATCCCGCACAACGATGGAGAGGAGAGCGAACCACCAGGTCAGCAACACATCCCATGGATGCGTTCTGCAATTGCGACCATCAGGCCGCAGGCAGATCGACACAGCTTTCGGAATACTTTCGTAACTCTCCGACGCGAATGTGTGCATGCGTCCCACCACTCACCTCGGACGCAGTAAACAGATCGCAGATACATGCAGGTCAGGCAAATATTGCATAGCAGTCGAGCGGTTCATATCCTCGAAATATTTCGGAAATGTGGCGTTGACGAGGCTTTCCGGCGCGCGCATACTCTCCCTCGCTCCCTGCGCCACCCGACCAACCGGAAGAAGGTGTTGGAAAGTGCTCGTCAATTCCCCACTCGGCAGAGAACCCGTACGCCCGCCGCTGCGCTCCCGGTCCCGAAGGGCATTCACCCTCGTCACGGCGGGACTTCTCACCGCCGCCGGCGTCCTGTCACTGGCGGGTACCGCCGACGCGGCGACCACTCTCGGCGCCTCGGCCGCCGCCAAGGGCCGCTACTTCGGCGCCGCCGTCGCCGCCAATCACCTGGGCGAGTCCGCGTACGCCTCCACCCTGGACACCGAGTTCAACATGGTGACGCCCGAGAACGAGATGAAGTGGGATGCCGTCGAGGCCTCCCGCAACAGCTTCAACTTCGGTTCGGCGGACCAGATCGTCAGCCACGCCCAGGGCAAGGGCATGAAGGTCCGCGGCCACACCCTGGTGTGGTACTCGCAGTTGCCCGGCTGGGTCGGCGGACTGGGCGCCGACGACCTGCGCTCGGCGATGAACAACCACATCACCAAGGTGATGGACCACTACAAGGGCAAGATCTACGCCTGGGACGTCGTCAACGAGGCGTACCAGGACGGCGGCAGCGGGGCCCGCCGCAGCTCGCCGTTCCAGGACAAGCTCGGCAGCGGCTACATCGAGGAGGCCTTCCGCACCGCTCGCGCCGCCGACTCCGGCGCCAAGCTCTGTTACAACGACTACAACACCGACGGGCAGAACGCGAAGAGCAACGCGGTCTACGCCATGGTGAAGGACTTCAAGCAGCGTGGTGTGCCGATCGACTGCGTCGGCTTCCAGTCGCACTTCAACAGCAACTCCCCCGTCCCCGCCGACTACCAGGCCAATCTGCAGCGCTTCGCGGATCTCGGTGTCGACGTGCAGGTCACCGAACTGGACATCGAGGGTTCCGGGTCGGCGCAGGCCGCGAACTACACCAAGGTCGTGAACGCCTGCCTGGCCGTGACGCGCTGTGCCGGCATGACGGTGTGGGGCATCCCGGACAAGTACTCGTGGCGCAGCAGCGGCACCCCGCTGCTGTTCGACGACAACTACGGCAAGAAGGCGGCGTACACCGCGGTACTCACGGCGCTGGGCGGCACCGGCGGCGGGGGCGGCGGCACGAGCGGATCGTGCACGGCCACGTACAGCACGACGAACACCTGGGGCGACCGGTTCAACGGGCAGGTGACGGTGAAGGCGGGGAGTTCCGCGATCAGCAACTGGACGGTTCCGGTCACGGTGACGTCCCCGCAGAAGATCACCACCACCTGGAACGGCACCCCGTCCTGGGACGGCAGCGGCAACGTGATGACCATGAAGTCCAACGGCAACGGAAACCTGGCCGCCGGTGCCTCGACGTCCTTCGGGTTCACCGTTATGACGAACGGCAACACCTCGGCGCCCGTCATCGGCGCCTGCACCACCTCCTGACCCGCGGGCGGTCCGGGGCTCGGCCGCGCGGCGGCCCCCGGACGTCCGTCCGGTCACCGGTGCGAGGGCACCGCCTCATGGGCGGCGTCCTCGCACCTGCCGTACCCCGGTCAGCGAACCGCCCCCGTCCGGGTAGCCGGTTCAGCGGTGCGCACCCGGCTACCCGGCACCACCGCGTCGACAGGGGCGGGCGCGGTCGACTCCCGTACGACGAGCCTCGGCCTGATCAGGAGCGACCGTCCGGCGACCGGCGCCGAGTCGATCCTCGCCCGCAGCTGCTGGAACGTCTCGGCGGCCATCTCCGGCAGCGGCTGGCGGACCGTGGTGAGCGGCGGCTCGAAGAGGTCGGCGAGCAGGATGTCGTCGAACCCGACCACGGAGACGTCCTGGCCCGCGCTGCGGCCGGCGTCCTTCGCACCCCGGCAGATCCCGATCGCGCACATGTCGTTGATGGCGACGAACGCGGTGGGCGGGCGCGGTCCGCTGAGGAGTTCGCGGGCGGCGTTGCGGCCCAGTTCGGCGGCGTCCTTGTCGCCGAACTCGGCGGTGTCGGCGCCCGGCCAGACAATCGCGTCGGCCGGGTCCAGGCCCGCCGACTCCAGCGCGGCCCGGAAGCCGCGCAGCCGCTCGCGACGGTTGACGCTGTTGACCGACCCGGAGACGAACGCCAGCCGGCGATGCCCCAGTTCGAGCAGGTGGCGGGTGGCGAGCTCGGCGCCCATCGCGTTGTCGACGCTGATGGAGGCCAGCGACGGCGGGTCTCCGGCCTGGGCGGTGCGGTCGAAGGCGACCATCTTCAGGCCGCGGGCCAGCAGTGGCGCCACATGGTCGAGCGAGGGCAGCGAGGAACAGAGCACCACTCCGCTCACCCCGTCGGCCAGCAGCTCCTCTCCGTACTTGAGCTCGCGGGCCGGGTCCCGCTCGCTGTTGCAGAGCAGTACGTGGTAGCCCTCGGCGAGTGCGATGGCCTCCAGCTCCCGGGCGAGCGCACCCCAGAAGGGGTTGGCGACGGACGGCACGATCAGGCCGATGACCTTGATCCGGCCGGTGCGCAGCATCCGGGCCGCGCGGTTGGGCCGGTAGCTGAGCTGCTCGATCACCCGCTCCACGCGGGCCAGGGTCGCCGCCTGCATACGGTCCGTACGTCCGTTGAGGACGTTCGACACGGTGCTTGCGGAGACACCCGCAGCCGCCGCGACCTGATGGATCGTTACCCCGCTCATGCCACCTCCGGTTCGGAACGTGTTCAGCCAGCCTAGTGTACCGATTTACTGAACTCTCTTCACCGGTACACCCGTTAACTTCCTCGAAAATTGTTGTGCATCAGCTGTTGACGCGGCTCTTCGAGCGTTCTTAGTCTCAGTGCATCGATTTACCAGCTCTTCCCAGCTGTGGCCGGGTTGCCATCGCTGGATCGATCCACTGCCTCCACCTCGAAAGGGGTGCCCAATGGAACTCAAACGACGGTCGCTGCTCGCTGCCATCGGCGCCGGTACGGCTGCGGCCGCGCTCTCCGGCTGCGGCACCGGCTCCACGGCGGCCGGCTCCGCCGATGGTCCCGCCGAGGGCGAGATCACCCTGCTCACCCCGATCTACGAAGGCGCCGACGGCAAGACGCTGTTGGAGAAGAAGATCCTCGGCGGCTTCCGGAAGAAGTATCCGGACGTCAAGGTGAACGTGGACTACACCACGTATGCGCAGCTCAACGAGAAGATCACCACCGGTCTGGCCGGCGGCCTGCTGCCCGACGTGCTGATGATGGGCGTCGGCTGGATCCCGCCGTTCGCGGCCAAGAAGGCCATCGCCCCGCTGCCCGAGAAGTTCGCCACCGCGCACGAGTACGAGAAGCGGGTGCTGGAGCCGTCGCGCTACGACGGCAAGCTCTACGCACTGCCGGTGGTTCTCGACACCCGCATCGTCGTTTACCGCAAGGACCACTTCGCCGAGGCCGGCATCAAGAAGACACCGGCCAACTGGGCGGAGCTCCGGGCCGTCTCGAAGCAGTTGACGAAGGACGGCCGGATAGGTTTCGACCCGTTTTCCATTGATCTGCGCCAGTGTTGGGAGACCTTCCTGTTCGCCAACGGCGGGCAGCTCTTCAGCGCCGACGGCAAGAAGGTGTTGTTCACCGACAACCGGGGCGTCGAGGCGCTGCAGTTCTTCAAGGACCTGGTCAAGGACGGCTCCGCCTCCTACGCGAAGAAGACGGACGCCGGGGCCCCTTCGAACGTCCAGACGGGCAAGGCGTCGATGATGATGACGACCAGCGCCCTGTGGGTGCAGGTCGGCGAGCAGAACCCGGAACTGCTGAAGGACGACAAGCTCGGCGCCTTCGTGCTGGCCAACCGCCGGCCGGCGATGCTCCAGGGCGGCACGCTGGTCACCCAGTCGGCGAGTTCCAAGCACCCGGCGGCCGCCCGTGCGCTGGTCGAGTACCTCGCGACCCCGGAGTCGATCCTGGGCGCGGCCGAGCAGCGTGGTTCCGTGCCCGGGCTCAAGGACCTCAGCGACACCGGCTACGTGAAGGAGAACGAGTTCGTCGACCTCTCCCTGCAGAGCATGGGCGACGCCTTCTCGGAGGGCGGCACCGCGGCCTGGATGGAGATCCGCGAGAAGATCAAGCCGACGCTGGAGCCCGCGATCGTGGGCGGCCAGTCCGCGAAGGATGCCATCGCGGAACTCGGCCGTCTCGCCGAGGCCGCCATCGGCCGGATGTGAGGCGTCACTGTGGGAGCTGTATCCGTACTGAAGGCACGGCCCGCGGGGCCGCCTTCCCCGCCTGAGAAGAGCGCGCCGGCGACACGGCGCTCACGCCGGACCCCGACCGGACCCGGACGCCGAAGGCAGCGGGCCGGCATGCTGATGGTGGCGCCCGCCCTGCTGCACGCGTCCCTCTGGATCGGTCTGCCGGTCGTGGCCTCGGTGGTCCTGGCCTTCACGAAGTACGACGTGCTGACGGCACCGCAGTTCGTGGGCCTGGACAACTTCCGGGACATGCTGGACGACGCGGTGTTCCGCAAGTCCATCGTCAACACCGTCATCTACACCTTCTTCACCGTGCCGTTCGGCATGGCGCTGGGGCTGCTGATGGCCCTGGCACTGCACACCGGGCTGAAGGCGCGGGGCATCTTCCGCACCGCGATCTTCCTGCCCCAGGTCACCGCCACGGTCGCGATCGCCCTGGTCTGGCTGTGGATCTACAACCCGGGCAACGGGCTGTTCAACACCCTGCTGTCGCTCGTCGGCATCAACGGACCGGCCTGGCTGGCCTCGACCTCGTGGGCGATGCCCTCGGTGATCCTGGTCGGCATCTGGCAGGGCATCGGCATGAAGATGCTCATCTACCTGGCCGCTCTGCAGTCCCTGCCGAAGGAACTGTACGAAGCGGCCTCGGTGGACGGCGCGTCCAAGGTGCGGCAGTTCTTCTCGATCACCCTGCCGCTGCTGAAGCCCGCGACGTTCTTCGTGCTCATCACCTCGATGATCAGCGCGTTCCAGTCGTTCGACCAGATCTACATCCTCACCGACGGCGGACCCGCCAACAGCACCACGATGATGACGTATGAGATCTACAAGTCCGCCTTCCGGGAGTTCCGCGTCGGCTACGCCTGCGCCCAGTCCCTGGTGCTGTTCGTCCTGCTGATGGGCTTCACCCTGGTCAACCGGCGGATCATGGGAGGCACCCGTGGCCACAGCTGAGCTGCACAAGCCCGGGGCCGGGCACACGCCCCGCCCCACCGCGAAGGGAAAGCCGCTCTCCGCCGGCCGGATCGCGCTCTATGTGACGCTGTCCGTCATCTCGCTGCTGATGATGGTGCCGTTCATCTGGATGGTGCTGACCTCGCTCAAGACACCGGTGGAGATCGCGTCGCAGGACGCGGGACTCCTGCCGGAGCACTGGGAGTTCAGCAACTACATCGACGCGCTGAAGGCCGCGCCCTTCGCCACGTACGCCCGCAACAGCTTCATCATCGCGTTCAGTCACACGCTCATCAACGTCCTGGTGGCGTCGATGGCGGGGTACGCGCTGGCCCGGATCAGGTTCCGGGGCAGTGACGTCATCTTCTACCTCTTCATCGCGGCGCTGATGATCCCGACGTACACCAAGGTGCTCCCCGAGTTCCTGATCGTCCGCTTCATGCCGCTGGCCGGCGGCAACGACCTCTTCGGCCAGGGCGGCAGCGGCTGGCTGGACTCCTGGTGGGCGCTGATCGTGCCCGGCGCCGTCACCCCGTTCGCCGTCTTCCTCTTCCGGCAGTTCTATCTGGACCTGCCGGTGGAACTGGAGGAGGCGGCCCGGCTGGACGGACTGGGCGAATTCCGGATCTACGCCCGGATCATGACGCCGCAGGTCAAGCCCGCGCTCACCACGGTGGCGCTGCTGACCTTCGAGTCCTCGTGGAACAACTTCCTCTGGCCGCTGCTGGTGACCCGGACGGACAGTCTGCGGGTCATCCAGGTGGGGCTCTCCGTCTTCAAGACGGAGAACGGCACCCAGTGGCACTTCCTGATGGCCGGCACCACGCTCGCCACCCTCCCCATGGTCGTTCTCTTCCTCATCGGCCAGCGCTATTTCGTGCAGGGCTTCGCAACCGCCGGTCTCAAGTGACCGGTCCCGGTCCTCAGCGACCGGTTATCGAAAGGTTTCCCCCCATGTCTGCTGATCTCCAAGGCTCCCGCGCGCTGGTGACCGGATCGGGCCACGGCATCGGCCGCGCCATCGCCGTAGCCCTCGCCGAGGCCGGCGCCGATGTCGCCGTGCACTACCACTCCTCCGCCGACGAGGCCGCGAAGACGGTCTCCGAGATCGAGGCGCTGGGCAGGCGGGCGAAGGCCTTCCAGGCCGATGTGACGGTGACGGCGGAGGTGGACCGCTTTGTCGAGGAGGCCACCGGATTCCTCGGCGGTCTGGACGTCCTGGTCTGCAACGCGGGCCACCTGATCGGCCGGACGAAGATCGCCGAGATGTCCGACGACCACTTCGAGCAGGTCATCTCGACCAATCTGACCTCGACGTTCCGTACCGTGCGGGCAGCCCTGCCGCATCTGACGAAGTCCTCGGCCGGGCGCGTCATCACCATGTCCTCGCTGGCCGCGCACAACGGCGGTGGCCCCGGCTCGGTCGCCTACGCGGCCGCCAAGGCCGGAATCGTGGGCTTCACCAAGGGTCTCGCCAAGGAGCTCGGCGGCAGCGGCATCACGGTCAACGCCGTGGCTCCCGGCTTCATCAAGGGCACCGCCTTCCACGACACCTTCACCGCGCCGCAGGCGCAGCAGGCCATGGAGGCGGGCATCCCGGTGGGCCGGGCCGGCACGCCGCAGGACGTCGCCTCGGCCGTGGTCCACCTGGCGTCACCCGCGTCCGGCTTCCTGACCGCCACCACGGTGGACATCGACGGTGGCGTGTGGCCCCGTTGAGGCGGATCGCCCGGGAGCGCGGCGGGTGGTGGCATGCGTACGTGTGCCCCGCGCACGGTGTGGAGCTGGACCACGGCGATGTGCTCGCCGGGGTGTTCCCCGAGGGCGGCGCGCGCTGCGCGTACGGCTGCCGGGTGGACAACGAGGCGGTGCGCGGCGCCTGGCTGGTGCTGTCGCACCAGGCGTGGGCGCGCCACCTGCGGGTGCTCGCCCACCGCGGCGAGCGCGCCGAGGCGGTGGCGCGGCTGGTCGAGTACGCCGGTCTGTACGAGGAGCTGGCCACCGCGCAGCACGGCGAGGCGCAGGGCTGGATGCTGCGCGGCCGGCTGTTCCACCAGGCGCTGACCGACGCGATCTGGGCGGTGAACATCGGGCACGCCGTCCTCACGCTCGCCGAGCGCGGCACGGATGATCTGGCCGGGGTGCTGCCGCTGCTCGACGCGCTGGAGCGGGCGGCGCTGGACGCCCGGGACGTGCTGACCGGGAAGGGACAGCTCGCCTCGAACTACACCGCGTGGCTCAACGCCGCCGGGGTGGCCGCCGGTCGCGGCGCCGCCGCGGCGCGCGGGCAGGCGTGGGACGGCGGCAAGGAGTGGCTGGAGGGCGAGCACGGTCTGTACGCCCACCTGCGGGTCGCCGTCGCCGAGGACGGCTGGGAGTGGGAGGGCAGCACCTACTACCACGGGTTCGTCCTGCGGGCGGCGCTGCTGGCCCTGCGGGGCACCGATCCGAAGGCCGTACCGGCCGACGTGGTGGGTGTGCTGGCCGGGATGACGGATGTGCTGGCGGCCATCGCGACGCGGGGCGGCATCCTGCCCGCGCTGCACGACGGTCCCTACCTGCGCCGCCCGCTGGCGCTGGAGTGGCTCGAACTGGTGGCGCTGGCACAGCAGTTGGTGCCGTCAGCGGCGCTGGAAGCGGTGGCCGGGCGGGCTCGTGCCGAGCTCGGTGACGCGGACGACGGTCTCGACCGGGAGCTGGGCGGCTGGTTCGCCGGGCCGCCGCTGGCAGAGCGCCCGGCGCCCGGTGCGCTCACGGTGTTCGGCGCGACGGGCTACGCGGTGCTGCGCGTCGCGGGCATCCACGCGCTGCTGGACTTCGGTCCGCACGGCGGCTCGCACGGCCACCGGGACAAGTTGTCCCTTTATCTCTACGGCGACACGACGCCGTGGCAGCCCGACCCCGGGCAGGTGCCGTACGCCCACGCCGAGTTCCGTGATCTGTACGCGTCGACCGAGGCGCACCCGGCGTTCCGGGTGGACGACGGCGAACAGGCCGAGTGCACCGGGGCGCTGCTCGCCTCGGACGACTGCTCCGTCACCGCCGAGGTGACCACCGCGTACGAGGGTGTGCGCGGGGTCCGGCGGATCGTGGCGGGCGACGGCTTCCTGGTGGACCTGCTGACCGTGACCGCCGGGGAGGCCCGGCGCCTCACCGCGCAGCTGCGTCCGGGCACCGCGCTGGACGTGCAGGTGCAGGCCGCGGGCCCGGTGCGCACCACCTGGTACGGCGACGAGACCCTGCACGGCTGGCACACGCACCGTGCCGGGGTGCCGGTGCGCCCGGTGAGCGGGCCGGGCCCCGGCCCGGCGGACGACCCGCAGCGCGTGCGTACCCGGGTCGACTTCACCGCGGTCACCGACCGGGTCACCTTCGCCTCGGTGTACCAGGCCGCGTCGGCCGGCCCTGCCGTGACCGACGTACAGCTGGACGGCGACGGGCTGACGGTCCGTCTCGCCGACGGCACCACCGCACGGTTCCGATCGGAGGACTGACTCTTGTTGCTCTCGGCGACCCCGCCGCCCGGACCGCGCCCCGCACAGGAGAAGCGGCTGTACGAGGAGGCAGCCCGGCATCGCGGGCTGACGCCGCCCCGCACACATCCCCTGGCCAGCATCACCTGGCTGGGCCCCGCGGCCTCCAACCCGGCACTGGCCTACCGGGTCGGTGGCGATCCGGCCCACCTGGCGGAGAGCCGGCGCTGGATCGAGGCCGCGGTGCGGCTGCCGCACTGGGGCAAGGCCCATATGCCGGACCACGACCTGGACGCCGGCTGGCTGCTGCACCACCTGGCGCTCGCGTACAAGTGGACCGGCGACGACCTGCCGGACGGGGTGCGGGCGCTGCTGCGGTACAAACTGCTGCTCCAGGGGCGGCGGATGTACGAGTTCGCGGTGGCGAGCGAGGGCCGCTGGTGGTCGTCGTCGTACTGGCAGAACCACAACTGGATCTGCTACGCGGGTCTGGCGACGGCCGGGTACGTGCTGGGCAAGGAGGAGTGGACCGAGCGCGCCAGAGACAACCTCGGCACGGTGCTCGACCTGATGCCGGAGGACGGCTCGCATGCCGAGGGTGTCGTGTACTGGCGCTACGGCGTGCCCTTCCTCGCCGTCCACCTGGACCTCCTCAAGGAGGCGGAGGGCATCGACTGGTGGGACCGCGGCGGTTTCATGTCCGGCACCTTCCGCTACCGGCTGCACCAGACCGCGCCCGGTTTCGCCTTCAACGTCGACCACGGCGACTGTCATGACCGGCGCAGCGGCCACAGTGCCGGTCTCTACTACCGCCTCGGTGCCCAGTACGGAATCCCGGAGGCCCAGTGGATGGGCGATCTGGCGTCGGGCGAGCTGCTGTGGCAGGAGGCGGCCGAGAGCGGGGTACGGCCGGGGATCCTGCCGGAGGCGTACCTCGAATACCTCTGGTACGACCCGTCGGTGCCGGCGGCCCGGCCCACCGAGACCCGGGCGTTCTTCCCCGACCTGGGCCTGCTGGCCGCGCGCACGGGCTGGGACGACGACGCCACCCTCGTGTCGTTCAAGGCCAGCCCCGGTGGTGGCCACCGGGCGTGGGAGACGGCGCACAAGCACCGGGCGGAGCAGGGCTGGGAGACCCTCAACCAGGGGCATCACCATCCCGATTCGGGTTCCTTCGTGCTGGTCTCGCAGGGTGAGTTCCTCGCGGTGGACGAGGGCTACAGCAACCGCAAGCGGGCCGCGCACCACAATCTGCTGCTGGTCGACGGGCAGGGGTATGCGGACGAGGACCGGTACCACGTCTACCGGGACATCCCCTTCGAGCGGCAGGCCAGGCAGCGCGATGTGCTCGTCGCGCCGGACTGCGGCTGGGCGCACGCCACGGCGGAGATCGCCGCGATGTACGACCCCGGGCTCGGGGTGCGACGGCTCGACCGGACCCTGGTGTTCACCCCGTCCGGGCGGCTGGTGCTGCTGGATCTCGCCGAGGCGGAGACCGCGCGGGAGTGGACGTTCCTGCTGCAGACCGACCGGCCCACCGAGGCGCTGCCCGACGGCGGCCGGCTGATCCGGTCCGGGGCGGCGTCGGCGGTGGTGCGGCAGTTCGCGCCGACCGACGCGTCCGTCGTCTGCGAGGTCACCGAGGTGGTGGCCAATCCGACGTCCAGCACGCCGGAACTGAGTCTCACCCGCACCCTGCACACGCTGCGTTCGACGGCGGAGCGGTCGGCCAAGGGCCTGTTCCTCACGGCGATCACGCCGGGTGCGGCGGCCGGCAGCGGATCGCAGGTCGCCTGCGCGCAGGGCCACGGAGTGGCCTTCGGCGGGGAGACCGTGCTGCTCTCCCCCGTCGCCCGCCGGATCCGTACCGCCGGTGTCCGCGCCGACGCCGCGGCCGTGCTGCTCAGCGGGGACGGCGCCCCGTACGTGGTGGCGGCCACCCGGCTGGAGCTGGAGGGCGAAGTGGTCCTCGACGTGCCGCAACCGTACACAGGAAAGGTCGGCTGACCCCATGCAGGCAACCCTCTCGTCCGGCTGGCCGACGCTGCTGCGGCGGCTGGAGTTCGTGGCCTACCCGGCCGCCGCCGGGGCCGCGTTCGTCGTGCTGTCGCTGGGCGTGGTGACCTGGCTGCCCGCGCTCGCCGCGATGGCGCACGGGCTCCAGCGGTGGCGCGCCGAGGGGGACAGCCACTGCTTCAGCAACGCGTTCACGTCCTTCCCGCGGTACTGGCGTGCCCTGTGGCGGCACGGCCTCGCCTCCACGGCGGCGGCGGCCGTGCTGACCGCCAACACCGTCCATCTGCTCGGCCGTTCGGAGCCCTGGACCTTCGTGCTGCTCGCCGCCCAGGTAGGCATCGCGGCCGCCCTGGTCATCCACCACGTGGCGCTCGCGGCCGAGGCGGGCCGGGCGCCGGGCGGCTCCGTCCGCGCCTGGACCCGGGGCGCGCTGGCGCTGGGCTTCGGCTCGGCCGCCCGGGGCACCGCCCTGCTCGGCGCGGTGGTCTCCGCCGTGCTGCTCTCCCTCGTCGTACCGCTGGGGCCACTGCTTCTCGGCCCGAGCATTCCCGTACTGCTCGCTCTGTCCTTCGCTGATCCCAGGAGGCACACCCCATGAGCCACGCACTGCGCACCGCCCTCGTCGCCGCGCTCGCGGTCGGCGCCCCGCTCGCCTTTCCCCCGCCGTCGGTGGCCGCTGCGGCCGCCACCGCCTACTACGTGTCGCCGTCCGGCAGCGACGCCGACTCCGGTACGTCGGCGGGCTCGCCGTTCGCCACCATCCAGAAGGCGGTCGATCTGGCGCCCACGGGTGCGGTGGTGAACCTCGCCGCCGGGACCTACCAGCAGGATGTCGTGACCAAGCGCGCCGGCGTCACGATCACCGGTCCGTCGAACGCCGTGGTGAAGGGGGCCGGCGACGCCCGGATCATTCAGGTGCAGCACGACTCGACGACGCTGAGCGGCTTCACGGTGGACGGGCTGTACGGGTCGTCCACCGACGTGTCGGGGTACCGCCTCAAGCTCATATATGTCATGAGCACGACTCCTGGGAACGGGGTGGGCGCTCTGCACATCACCGGGATGACCCTCAAGAACGCGGCGGACGAATGTCTGCGGGTGCGCTATCTGGTGACCGGCGCGGACATCTCGGAGAACACCATCACCAACTGCGGCGTCGCCGACTTCAGGTTCGGCGGCGGCGGCAAGAACGGCGAGGGCATCTACCTCGGCACCGCCCCGAGCAGCAGGGCGCGAACGGCGCTCCGGACGCGGCTGCCGACGTCAGCCGGAACAACCGCATCCACCACAACGCGATCGCCACCCAGGGCAACGAGTGCGTCGACGTGAAGGAGAACTCGACCGCCAACTACGTCGAGTACAACGACTGCAGCGGCCAGCAGGACCCGAGCTCGGGCGGGCTCGACGCGCGCGGCAGCGGCAACATCTTCCGCTACAACACCATTCACGACAACGTCGGCGCGGGCATCCGGCTCGGCGGTGACACCGCCACCGACGGCACCGGCACCGCCGTCTACGGCAACACCATCACGGACAACGCCGGCGGCGGCATCAAGTTCATGCGCACCCCGCAGGGCCCCGTCTGCACCAACACGATGAGCGGGAACACCGGCGGCGACGCGCTGGGCACCTACGGCAGCGCGTACGACCCGACCGGCGCGTGCCCCCAGTGAGCGAGCGGGGGCCCGCGAGACGCGGGGTACTGACCGCGGCGGCCGGGCTGGCAGCTGTCGCGGTGGCGGCGCCGGGCGCGCAGGCCGCCGAGGGATCATCCGGCGGCGCACGCCGCTCGCGCTGGACGGCCTCGTGGGCGACCGCGCAGACCGCGCCGACCGCCACCGACCCGGTGGCGAGCGCCGGGCTGACCGACGGCACGTTCACCGCGCACGTACGGCTGTCGGCCGGCGGACAGGTCCGGCTGCGCTACGGGCACGCCTTCGGAACGGCGCCGGTCCTGATCGGCCCGGTGACCGCGGGCGGCAGGCCCGTGACCTTCGGCGGGCAGCGGCAGGCGTGGCTCGCCGCGGGCGCCTCGCTGACCAGTGACGCGGTCGCGGGCCTGCGGGCCGCCGAGGCCTCCCTGCTGACGGTTCGCACCGAACTGCCAGGCCCCACGGGCCCGTTGTCCTTCCACCGCAACACCCATGCCTCGCACGACGTCGACGGGGAGCGCACCACCTCGGTGTTCCTGCTGACGGGCGTCGAGGTGACCGGTGCGCACGGGCCGGTGATCGCGGTGCTCGGCGACTCCATCGCGGAGGGCGTCGGCACGCCCGACGACGCCGATCTGCGCTGGCCCGACCAGCTGGCCCGGCGCCTGCCCGGTGCCGCGGTCGCCGATCTGGGGATCAGCGGCAACCGGGTGCTGCTGGACGACGCCCGGTTCGGGCCGGGCGGACAGGCCCGCTTCGACCGCGACGTGCTGTCCCTCCCCGGGCTGCGTACGGTCCTGGTCCACCTCGGGGTCAACGACCTCCAGCAGCCGCCGAGCCAGACCGATCCGGCACTCGTCCTGGCCGGCTACCGGCAGCTGGTGCTGCGCGCCCGTGACGCCGGGCTGCGGGCGGTCGGCGCGACCATCGCCCCGTTCGGGGGCTGGACCCGCTGGACGCCCGAGCTGGAGACGGTGCGGCAGCGGATCAACGCCGCGGTGCGGACCGGCCGGGTCTTCGACGCCGTGGCCGACTTCGACGCGGCCCTGCGCGACCCGGCACACCCGGAGCGGCTGCTGCCCGCGTACGACAGCGGCGACGGACTCCACCCCAATCCTTCCGGCCATGCGGCGCTCGCCGCGGCCGTCGACCGCCGACACCTTCTGTGAGGGCCGCACCATGAACCCAGGCACCACCCGAGGCACCACCGGCGGTATCACCACCCGGCGCACCGTGCTCGCCGGTGCGCCGGCGCTCGGTGCGGCCGCCGCCCTGCCGCTCACACTCGCGGCGGGCACCGCGCGTGCCGCGGCCGGGGACGCCCCCGTCGACGACGCCGCCTCCCTGCGCACCAGGTGGCACACACTGCTCACCGGCGGCCCCGGCCTCGACCTCACGGACCCGCAGATCGCCGCCGCCGTGGCCCGGACCGGGAAGGCCGCGACCACCGCCGCCAAGGGCCTGGACCCGTCCCGTACCGACGGGCTGTTCCCGGACCTGACCAGCACCACGCTCTCCAACCACGTCACGACCTCGTTCAAGCGGCTCGCCACCGTCGCGACCGCCTGGGCCGTCCCCGGCACCGAGCAGCACGGCGACACGGCGCTGCGCGATCTGCTGCTGGCGGGCATCGACTGGATGCTGACGAACCGCTACGGACCGGAGCACACCCGGTTCGACAACGACTGGGACTGGGAGATCGGGTCCGCCCTCGCGCTCAACGACGCGACGGTGCTGCTGTACGACGCGCTCGGCGCCGAGCGGCTCGCCCGGATCACCGCGGCCGTCCGGCACTACACCCCCGACCCGAACCTCTGGCGGGCCGACCGGCAGATCGCCACCGGCGCCAACCGGGTGTGGATCTCCACGGTCGTCGCCGTGGGCGCCGTGCTCCGCGACAGCGGCGAGGACCTCGTCCGCGTCCGTGACGCTCTTTCGGACGTCGAGGGTTCGGGCGCCAACAGCGTCCTGGCGTTCAACGACGCGAGCGCGGCGGCCGAGGGCACGGGCGAGGGTTTCTACTCCGACGGCTCCTTCCTCCAGCACTACAAGCACCCGTACAACGGCGGCTACGGCAAGGAGCTCCTCAACAACCTCTCCCGGCTGCTGAACCTCCTCGCGGGACGGCGTGGACGGTCACCGACCCCGACCTCGACAACGTCCGCAGCTGGGTCGACGAGGGCTTCGACCCGCTGCTGGCGCGCGGCGATGTGATGGCGTCGGTGTGCGGGCGCGAGATCGCCCGTCCGAGCAAGCAGGGCCATGTCTCGGCGCAGACGGTCATCGAGGCGGTGGTACGGCTCATCCCGAGCTTTCCGGGCGAGACCGCAGACCGGTTCACCGCGCTGGTCAAGCAGTGGATCGCCGAGGACACCTACCGGGACTTCCTCGCCGTCACCGATCTCGCCTCGCTCGTCGCGGCCAGGAACGTCATCGCCTCGCCGGTGCCGGCGCGCGGTCCGCTGGTCGCCCACAAGCAGCACCCCAGGATGGACAAGGCGGCCCATCACCGGCCCTCGTTCGCACTCGGCATCTCCGCGTACTCGTCCCGGATCTACAACTACGAGTCCATCCAGAACGAGAACCTGCACGCCTGGCACCTCTCCGACGGCATGGTGCTCCTCTACACGGACGACCTCGGGCACTACAGCGAGGACTACTGGCCGACGGTCGACCCGACGCGGCTGGCCGGCACCACCGTCCTGGCGGGCCGGCCCGCCGACGCCGCGGGACAGCGCACCACCAGCACCTCCGACTGGGCGGGCGGCACCGCACTGCCAGGGGCGACGCTCGGAGCGTACGGCATGGAGCTGCGGGCGTACGGCAGTTCGCTGCACGGGCTGAAGAGCTGGTTCTGCCTGGACGACGTCATCGCCTGTGTCGGCTCGGGCATCACCGCCGAAGCGGGCACCGCCGAGACCGTCGTGGAGAACCGCAAGCTGCGGGACCCGAAGGCGGCCCTGCTCGTCAACGGCGCCGCGGTCCCCGCGGACACCGGCTGGTCGGCGCAGCTCGACGGGGTGCGGTGGCTGCACCTCGCCGGGACCGGCGGCTATGTCTTCCCGGAGCCCGCCACGCTGCACGGCCTGCGCGAGGACCGGACCGCGACCTGGCGCGAGATCAACCTCAAGTACGGCACCGACACCTCCGTCACCCGCCCGTATCTGACGCTGTGGCAGGACCACGGCACCGCACCGAGCGGGGCGGGCTACTTCTGGCTGCAGGCCCCGGCGGCGTCCGCCGAGCGTACGAAGCAGTGGTCGTCCGCGCCGCCGGTGACACTGGTCGCGGACTCCACGGCCGTGCACGCGGTACGCCGCTGCGCGGACGGACTGCTCGCCGCGAACTTCTGGACCGCGGGCACCGCGCAGGAGCTCAGCGCCGACGGGCCGGCCTCGGTCCTCGTACGGCCCGAGGGCAAGACCGTGACCCTCTCCGTGTCGGACCCGACCCAGCTGCGGTCCGCCGTCGTACTCGACCTGGCGCTGCGGGGACTGAGTGTCGTCTCCGCGGACCCGGGCATCGGCGTCGCGCCGGCCGGCAGCGGCATCCGGATCACCGCCGACACGGGTGGACGCCACGGTGCGACCCTCAACCTCACCCTGAAGAGGAGCTAGACCCTTGCTGTTCGACATGCCACTGGACCGGCTGCGCGACTACCGGCCGGAGCCGGAGGAACCGGCCGACTTCGACGCCTTCTGGGAGAAGACCCTCACCGAGACGGCCCGGCACGGCCTGGACGCCGAGTTCGTCCCGTACGACGCCGGGTTCGCCACCGTCGATGTCTTCGACGTGACGTTCCGCGGCTGGGGCGGACAGCCGGTGAAGGCGTGGCTGATGCTGCCCCGGGCCGTTCGGGGCCGCTGCCGGCGGTCGTGCAGTACATCGGCTACAACGGCGGCCGGGGCATCCCGTACTCCTGGCTCACCTGGAGCGCACTGGGCTACGCCCATCTGGTCATGGACAACCGCGGACAGGGCGGCGGCGGCAAGAACACCGCCGACACCGTGGACATCGGCCCGGACGGGAACGGCTCCTCCTCCCCCGGCTTCCTGACCCGGGGCATCGAGGACCCGTACCGGCACTACTACCGCCGGCTGATCACGGACGCGGTGCGGGCCGTGGACGCGGCGAAGTCCCATGCCGCCGTGGACGCCTCCCGGGTCGCGGTCCTCGGCGGCAGTCAGGGCGGCGGCCTCGCGCTCGCCGTGGCCGGGCTGCGGGACGACGTCGTGGCAGCCGTCGCCGATGTGCCGTTCCTCTGCCACTACCGGCGCGCCTCCCAGATCACGGACGCCGGGCCGTACGCGGAGATCGCCCGCTGGCTGTCCGGTCACCGCTTCCGGATCGACGAGGCGATGGAGACCCTGTCCTACTTCGACGGGGTGAACTTCGCGGCGCGGGCCACCGCTCCGGCGTGGTTCTCGGTAGGACTGATGGACAAGATCTGCCCGTCGTCCACGGTGTTCGCCGCCTACCACCGCTATGCGGGGCCGGCGCAGATCGAGGTGTTCACCTACAACGGGCACGAGGGCGGCGCGGAGTACGACCTGCCGCGCAAGATCGAGGCCCTGCGCGGCGCGTTCGGGCAGTAGCGGGCCGCGGTCACCGGCCCAGCGCCGCCATCGCGGCGTTGTGGCCGGGGACCCCGCTCACCCCGCCGCCGCGCACCGCGCCGGCCCCGCACAGCAGCACGTTGGCGTGCGCGGTCTCCACGCCCCAGCGGCCGGTGGCCGGCGTGGCGTACGGGAAGGCGAGGTCCCGATGGAAGATGTGACCGCCGGGCAGCCGCAGGTCGTGTTCCAGGTCCAACGGTGTCTTCGCCTCGATGCACGGCTCGCCGTTCCCGTCGAGCGCCAGGCAGTCGGCGATCGGCTCCTCCAGGTGGGCGTCGAGTTCGGCGAGTGTGGCCTTGAGCAGGGTGGCGCGCGTCGCCTCGTTGTCCGCGGCGAAGAGCCGGGCGGGGGTGTGCACGCCGAAGAGGGTGAGGGTCTGCCAGCCGCGGGCCGCGAGGCCGGGGCCGAGGATCGAGGGGTCCGTCAGCGAGTGGCAGTAGATCTCGGACGGCGGGGCGGCGGGCAGCCGGCCCGCCGCAGCGTCCCGGTAGGCGTCGGCCAGTTGTCCGTACCCCTCGGCGATGTGGAAGGTCCCGGCGAACGCCTCACGTGGGTCCACGGACCGGTCGCGCAGCCGGGGCAGCCGGGTGAGCAGCATGTTCACCTTCAGCTGGGCCCCCTCGGCGGGCGCCGGCGGTTCGTCGCCGAGCAGGGCGGCGAGTGCCTCGGGCGAGGCGTTGACCAGGACGCGGCGTGCCCCGACGGTGCGCTCGCCGCCGTCCGCCCGTACCGTCACCTCGGCGTGTGTGCCGTCGGTGTCGATACGGACCGCTTCATGTCCGGTGCGGATCTGCGCACCGGCCGCACGGGCGGCGCCGGCGAGGGCGTCGGTGAGCGCCCCCATCCCGCCGACCGGCACGTCCCAGTCGCCGGTGCCGCCGCCGATGACGTGGTAGAGGAAACAGCGGTTCTGGAGCAGCGAGGGATCGTGCGCGTCGGCGAAGGTGCCGATCAGGGCGTCGGTGAGTACGACGCCGCGCACGAGGTCGTCGTCGAAGTTCTCCTCGACGGCGACCCCGATGGGGTCCTCGAACAGCATCCGCCAGGAGTCGTCGTCATCGATCCGCTCACGCAGCGCGTCGCGGGTGGGCAGCGGTTCGGTGAGGGTGGGGAAGACCCGCCGGGCGACCTCTCCGGTGCGGCCGTAGAAGCGCTGCCAGGCCTCGTACTCCCGGTCCGAGCCGGTGAGGGCGGCGAAGGAGTCGCGGGTCCCGCCGCCGCCGACGAGCAGCCCGGTGGCGCGGCCGTCACGGACGGCCGGGGTGTAGGAGGACACGGTCCGCTTGCGCACGGCGAAGTCGAGGCCGAGATCGCGGACGATCTTCCCCGGCAGCAGGGACACCAGGTAGGAGTAGCGCGACAGCCGGGCGTCCACGCCCGCGAAGGGGCGGGTCGAGACGGCCGCTCCCCCGGTGGTTCCCAGGCGTTCCAGCACCAGGACGGACCGGCCCGCGCGGGCGAGGTAGGCGGCGGCGACGAGACCGTTGTGGCCACCGCCCACGATGACGACGTCGTAGCTGTCGGGTACGGGCATGCCCCTTGGTAACACGGACGACGGGCCCTGGCCAGAGCGTGCGCCGGGGAGCACGGGTTCAGGACGGGGCCATGCCCCGCTGCTGTCGCAGGGCCGCGACCTGCCGGTACAGCTCGACCGCTTCCTGCCCCCGGCCGAGCTGTTCGAGGCAGTGCGCCTCGTCGTTGCGGCTCGCGAGTACGTCGGGGTGGTCGGCGCCGAGCAGCCGGGTCCGTACCTCGGCCACCTGCCGGTAGACGGTGAGCGCCTCGGCCCAGCGGCCGAGCCAGCCGAGGCCGACGGCGACCTCGCGGCGGCTGACCAGGGTGTCGAGGTGGTCGGCTCCCAGGGTCCGTTCACGGACCGCGGCCACCTCGCGCGATTCGGCCAGGGCCTCTTCCCAGCGGGCCAGGCGGCCCAGGTTGACGCCCAGGCCGTGGCGGGCGCGGAGGGTCTCGGGGTCGGCGGGGCCGCTGACCCGGGCCCGGTCGTCGACGAGTGCGCGGTACAGCTCCAGGGCCTCGGCGCTGCGGCCCAGCCGGCCGAGGCTGATGCCGACCTCGTAGCGGGCCGCGAGGGTGTCGGGGTGGTCGGCTCCCAGCACCTGCGACCTGGCCTGGACGACTTCCCGGTAGGTCTGCAGGGCCTCCGTCCAGCGGCCGAGCCGGCCCAGCGTGTACCCGACCTCGTAGCGGGTGACCAGGGTGTCGGGGTGGGTGGCGCCGAGCAGCCGGGCGCGGGCCGCCGCCACCTCACCGGCCATGCGGTAGGAGTCCTCCAGCCGCCCGAGCCTGCTGAGGTTGAACGCCAGGTTGTGGCGGCAGCGCAGGCTGTCGGGGTGGTCCGGGCCCATCGAGCGTTCCCGGGAGGCGAGGACGGCGGCGTACACCTGGTGGGCCTCGAAGTGGCGGCCGAGCTGCCCCAGGACGTACGCCATCTCCTGGCGGGCCGCGAGGGTCTCGGGGTGGTCGGGGCCCAGCGTGCCTTCGCGGCCCTGGGCGACACGGCCGAACTCCCGCAGCGCGTCCGCCGCGCGCCCGGTGCGGCTGAGGGTGAAGCCGACCTCGTACCGGCTGGAGAGCGTGTCGGGGTGGTCGGGGCCCAGCGCGCGCTCGCGTTCGGCGGCGACCGCCCGGTGGACCTCGCCCGCCTCGTCCCAGTGGCCCAGCCGGGCCAGGTTGAGGCCGGCGCTGTGGCGGTTGGCCAGTACGGACAGGAGTTCCGGCGGCGGCGTGGGCCGCTCCGTACTGGCCTGCGGTGCGGACGCGGTGCCGGAGCGCAGGTCGGTGCCGGTGGTCCAGGCGCCGGTCAGGCCCGCCGAATGGTCGGGCGGGGCAAGTCCCGGGCTCACGGCGCCCGTCGCCTTGTGTCCGGTCGTCATGCCGCGGGTCCAGGAGGGCAGCCGGGGTGCGGGGCCGGCCGGTCCGCCGGGGAGCGCGACCGGGACGGGCGGCGCGAGCAGGACCTGACCGGTCGGCTCCAGGTAGGGCTGTTCGCCGGTGCGGCCGAGGGCGATGCGGCGGCGCAGGTCACCCGCGTCGGCGGGGCGCTGTTCCGGGGTCTTGGCGAGCAGCTCCAGGACGACGCGGTCGAAGAATCCGGGGAGTTCGGCCCGGTGGCTGCGCAGCGGCTCCGGCTGGGTGTCGCGGTGTCCGACGAGGACGCCCCAGGCGTCGTCGAGGTCGAACGGCGGCGCTCCGGTGGCGATCTCGTACAGCACACAGCCCAGCGAGTAGAGGTCGCTGCGGTGGTCGATCTGGCCGCCGCTGATCTGCTCGGGCGACATGTAGTGCGGGGTGCCCATGGCGATGCCGACACCGGTGAGCCGTGAAGTGACGCTGATGTCGTGGCCGAGCCTGGCTATGCCGAAGTCGCAGATCTTCACCGTCCCGTCGGCCAGCCGCATGATGTTGGCGGGCTTGAGGTCGCGATGGACGATGCCCTGCTGATGGGTGTAGCCGAGGGCGTCGGCGACCTGTTCGGCGATGTCGACGATGTCGTCGACCGGCAGCGGGTGCTGCTCGTTGTCCTCCAGGAGCTGGCTGAGATTGCGGCCGTCCAGGAGCTCCATCACCAGATAGAGCACTCCCTCGTGCTCGCCGAAGTCGTGGACGACGGTGACGCCCCGGTGCTGGAGCGCGGCGGCGACCCGCGCCTCACGGCGGAAGCGTTCGCGCAGGATGCGGGTGAAGTCCTGGTCGTGCTGGGGACCCATCGGCTTGAGGCATTTGACGGCGACCTGGCGGCCGAGCGATTCGTCGCGGGCACGCCACACCTCGCCCATGCCGCCCCGCCCGATCAGATCGAGCAGCCGGTACCGGCTCTGGATCAGCCTGGTTTCCGCCATCCCTGCTGTCGCCCCCGTCATTTCGCCTACTGTTGCTGCGCCCTCCCCGGCCCGTCCAGTATGGCCTGCCTCTTCAGTTTGTACGGGGTGGGGCGGCTGCCGGGACCGAGGCGTGCCATCGCCTTCAGGATGTGACCCGGCGGAAGCTGCCAGCGCAGCCGCGACGGAACGGCCCGAAGGACCCTTCCGGCGGTGCGCAGCCGGCGGTCGACGGTGGCCGCCGGCGGCACGGGCCTGCCGTACAGCTCATGGGCGTACGGGGGAAGCGACTGGTAGGCGAGTGCCGCGACGTGCCGCCACAGCAGTGCGCGCGCCGGCACGAGCAGGGGGTGGACGGGCGGCCGTCGCAGGAAGTCGTCGACGTCCAGGGCGTCCGGCGAGGCGGCCAGTTCGGGGCGTACCCGCGCGAAGTAGGCGGCCAGCTGCGCGGTGCTCGCGGGCACGCCGGCCGGGTCGAGTCCGACGAGGCGGGCGCTGCGGCGGTGTTCGTCGATGTAGCGGTCGGCCTGCGCGTCGGTGAGCGGGAAGCCGGAGCGGCGCTGGACCTGGAGGTAGGAGTCGACCTCGGCGCAGTGGACCCACAGCAGCAGCGCGGGGTCGTCGACGCCGTACGTCTCACCGGTCCGCGGATCGGTGACCTTGAGGAGCCGGTGGATCCGGCGGACCCGGGCGCCCGCCTTCTCGGCGGCTTCGGTGGTGCCGTAGGTGAGGGTTCCGACGAAGCCGGCCGTGCGCATCAGCCGGCCCCAGGCGTCCTTGCGGAAGTCGGAGTTCTGCATCACGCCGCGCACCGCGCGCGGGTGCAGCGCCTGGAGGTACAGGGCGCGCACCCCCGCCACCCACATCATCGGGTCACCGTGCACCTGCCAGGTGACCGATTCGGGTCCGAAGAGCCCCGGGTCGGCTTCCGTCATGTGCGCGTACCTCCCGCTCGGCGGCGTGCGGGCGCACCGGCCGGGGCCCCGGAACACCAAGCATCGCAGGGCCTCGGCACGGTCACAGCTTCGCGCCGAAGTCCTGTGTCCACCACGGCCCGCCGGGGCCCTTGTGGATACCGATGCCGATGTCCTTGAAGGCGCAGTTGAGGATGTTGGCGCGGTGACCAGGGCTGTTCATCCAGGACTCCATGACCGATTCGGGCGTCTGCTGGCCCCGGGCTATGTTCTCGCCGTACGTCGACCAGCGGTACCCGGCGTCGGTGACGCGTCGTCCGGGGTCGGCGCCGTCGGGGTTGGTGTGCTCGAAGAAGTCGCGGGCCGACATGTCGTCGGAGTGGCGCTGTGCCGCGTCCGTGAGCTGGGCGTCCTCCTTGAGCGGCCCGCAGCCGGCAGCCTCCCGTTCCTTGTTGACCAGGGCGACGACCTGGGCCGCGGTGCCCACGGGGGCCGGTTGCGCGGCGGGGGCGCTCGGCGCCTGCGGCGTGGCTGTTGCCTTCGGCTTCGGGGCGACGCTCCTGCCCGGTTTCCGGCCGGGGGCGGCGGAGGCGCTCCGCTTCGCGGACGGCGAGGGCGAGGGCGACGCGGACACGGAAGGCGACGGTGACGTGGTGGCCGGGGTCCCGGGGGCGGCGAGATCGGTGACGGGCTCCGCCGAGGTGCGCGACGCCGCGTCGTTGTCGCTCCCGGTACCGGGCCCGAGGGACGCGTACCACAGGCCCCCGCCGGTCATGCACGCCGCCAGTACCGCGCCGCCGACCACCCGTCGCCGGACGGTCCGCCGGCGCCGTCGCGCGTCGGCGCGCGTGGTTCCCCGCCCGCCCGCGTTCCGCCCGCCGGGGAACGGTGGCGGCCGGGCCCGGCGGGTACCGCGCCGTCGCCCGCAGTGGCACCGAGCGCGTAGGCGGCGGCGACGGGTGTCATCCCGTCCTGCGCGGGCCACAGCGCGAGCAGACTCACGGGCACGGCGACCAGTGCCAGCCCCGCCAGCAGACCTTCGGCGGGCATCAGGCCGCTCCGGAGTCCGGCACACCGCAGGCAGTCCCGGGCGTGCCGGGCTATGCGCTTGCGCCACAGTGCCGAGGGGCGGCCGTCCCACGCCACGAGGACCCCGCGGAGCTCCTCGCACGGCGGCTGCGCGTCGAGCGCCCGCACGACGACGCGGGACGTCTCCAGCTGGGCCTTCATCCGCTGCACCCTGACCGCCGCGTACTGCGGCGAGAGCTCCAGTGCCTCGGCGACCTCGGTACGGGTCAGCTCCCCCGCGCACTCCAGCCACCACAGCGACAGCAGGCCCCGGTCCTCCGGCTCCAGCCACCGCGTGGCGCGCGCGGTCTCCTGACGCTGCCCGGACAATTGCAGGCGCATCATCGTCAGATCGACGAAATCGGCCCCGGGGTCGGCCACCTGCCCGGCCTCCTCCAGCGTGCCCGGCGCTCCGTTGCGGCTCTGCCAGTACGTGCGGATCTGGTTCATCGCTATCGCCACCAGCCAGGAGCGGAAACTCTCCGGGGCCCGCAGACCTCCGAGTCCGTCCAAGGCGCGGAGCATGCTGTCCTGCACGACGTCGTCCACGTCCGGCGAACCGTTCAACGCGCGGCCCACGATGTTGTAGACGAGTGGGAGGTACGCGCTCGCCAGCGCGTCCTTGGCCCTCGCGTCCCCCTTGCGGGCGGCGGTCACCAGTGCCGCCGGGTCCACCGTGTGCTGATGGCTCATGAAGAAGTTCCCTGTCCTGTAGACCGCTGATGATGCCCGATGGCTGGGAGACCCCGGCAAGCGGCTCGGATATCAGTTCTTCACGACCGGGTTTTCCGGCATGTGCCCCGACCCGGTGTCCGTCAGGGCCCGGCACACGCTCAGCGTCGTACGCGCGGCATCCCGAGGCCGATCCACGAGATGATCTCCCGCTGGATCTCGTTGTTGCCGCCGCCGAAGGTGAAGATGACGGCGGACCGGTATCCGCGTTCGAGCTCGCCGTGCAGCACGGCGCCGGCCGACCCCTCCTTGAGCGGTCCCGCCGAGCCGACGACCTCCATGAGCCAGGCGTAGGCGTCGCGGCGCGCCTCGGAGCCGTAGACCTTGACCGCGGAGGCGTCCTGCGGGGTGAGGGTGTGGTCCTGCACGGCCGACACCATCTGCCAGTTGAGGAGTTTCATGGCGTCGAGCCGGGTGTGGGTGCGGGCGAGGCGGGCGCGGACCCAGCCGAGGTCGATGACGCGGCGGCCGTCGGCGAGCCTGGTCTCGGCGGCCCAGCGCCGGACGTTGTGCAGGGCGCGGATGGCCATGGTGCCGTGGGCGGCGAGGGTGACGCGTTCGTGGTTGAGCTGGTTGGTGATGAGCCGCCAGCCCTTGTTCTCCTCGCCGACCCGGCGGGACACGGGGACGCGGATGTTCTCGTAGTAGCTGGCGGTGGTGTCGTGCGAGGCGAGGGTGTTGATCAGGGTGCAGGAGTAGCCGGGGTCGGAGGTCGGGACGAGGAGCATGGTGATGCCCTTGTGGGGCGGGGCGTCGGGGTCGGTACGGGCGGCGAGCCAGACCCAGTCGGCGGTGTCGCCGTTGGTCGTCCAGATCTTCTGCCCGTTGACGAGGTAGGTGTCGCCGTCGCGCACCGCCCGGGTCTTCAGGGCGGCGAGGTCGGTGCCCGCGTCGGGTTCGCTGTAGCCGATCGCGAAGTCGATCTCTCCGGCGAGGACCTTGGGCAGGAAGTAGGCCTTCTGCTCGTCGGTGCCGAACTGCATGATCGTCGGGCCGACGGTGTTGAGGGCCATCAGCGGCAGCGGCACACCGGCCTGGGCGGCCTCGTCGAAGAAGATGAACTGTTCCATCGGTGACAGGCCGCGCCCGCCGTACTCGGTGGGCCAGCCGACGCCGAGCCAGCCGTCGGTGCCCAGGCGCCGGATGGTCTCCCGGTAGAAGCGCTTCTGCGCCGCGGGGTCGGCGTAACGCGCGTACGCGTTGTCGGGGACCAGGCCGGCGAAGTAGGTGCGCAGTTCGGTACGCAACTGCTGCTGCTCAGGCGTGTATTCGAGGTGCACGGCCCCTCCAGGAGTCTCGCGGTCGCGTCGCCCGTGTGCGGCGGCGCACACAGTAGAACGTGTTGCAAGAATCCGGAAGGGGCACGGTGCGCCGGGCGGCGGGCGTCAGCGTTTCACGGCGCGCAGCACCACGAACTTGGGGTCGCCCGCCACCGTGGTGCAGTTGCCGAACGTCCGGCGCAGCTGGGTGTGGTAGCCGAGATGGCGGTTGCCCACGACCCACAGTTCGCCGCCCTGGCGCAGCGCGGCACGCGCCCCGTGGAACATGTTCCGGGCGGTCGCGTCCGTGGTGGCCTGGTGCGAGTGGAACGGCGGGTTGTTGAGGATCAGGTCGACGCTCCCGGGCGCGGTGCCGGCCAGGTTGTCGCCGACCACGAACCGGGCGTCGGCATCGGCGCCGGCGTTGTCCCGGAAGGTCGCCTCGGCCGAGGCGACCGCCTGGTAGGACTCGTCGATGAAGGTGACCGCGGCCTCGGGGTTGGCCAGTGCGGCGGCCAGGCCGAGGACCCCGTTGCCGCAGCCGAGGTCGACGACGCGGTCGGGGCCGCTGCGCACCGGCAGGTGCTTCAGGAAGAAGCGGGTGCCGATGTCGAGCCGCTCGGCGCAGAAGATCCCGGCGTGGTTGACGACGGTGCGCCCCGCGACAGCGCCGACGTCCTCGGGCAGGTCGTAGCGGTGGGGCCACGGGCTGGGCGTGCGGGCCAGGGCCGGGTCCGGGGTGCAGTGGATGAGCCGGGCCTTCTTGACCGCGAGGGAGGTGCGGGTCGGGCCGATGATCCGCTCGATCAGCTTGAGGGTGGAGGTGTGGATCTCCTTCACCATGCCGGTGCCGATGACGACGGTGCCGGCGTGGACCGCGGGCGCGAGCCGGTGCAGCTGGTCCTCCAGGAGCGCGAGGCTCTTGGGCACCCGTACGAGCAGCACGTCGATCCGGTCCGGCGGGGTGTCGCGCGCGGACAGCAGGCGCACGGCGTCGGCGGCGAGCCCGTTGCGTGCCAGGTTCGCCGCTGTCGCCCGCTGCGCGAGGTAGGAGTCCGTGATCTGTACGGGCCGGTGTCCGGCCAGCACCGTGCTCAGGGCGCCCCAGCGGTCGCCGACCACGGCCACGCTGCCGGACAGGTCGACCGGTTCGGCTCCGTCGATCCCCTCCAGGTGCCGCAGCAGGTATTCGTCGGCCGCGTCCCAGGCACGGAACGGGTCGCGGGGGTCCTCGGGGAATCGGGCGAGGTCGTAACCGGCCCCTGACGTCGTCAAACGGTTCATTGTGAGTTCAGGCTAACCGAGCAGCGGGAGACACCCGCACACTTCCCGGCACCGTGACGGCGGGAAGCGGCCGGGCACCCCTGCCGAGGCGGCAGCCGCGGCGGCTACGGCAGCTGCTTGTCGATGGCCGCCCTGCCCTCCGCGGCCAGCTTGCGCCGGGCCCATTCGAGCGTCTGCGGCGTCAGGTCCCGCCCGGAGGCGAGCACCAGGTCCTCCGCCGACGGATTGTCGCTCCCACCGGTGTGCAACAGGCTGTCGGGGGTCACTCCCCGCGATGCGGATACGGATTCGGGCTCGTCGCTCATGCCGCCTCCTCGTCCTTGCGGCAATTCTCGCCCCGCGCCGACGGGGGCGCATCCGATGCCGGGCCCGTCCCCTTGTCGTGGGCCGGACCCCGCCCACACTTGACCTGCACATGATAGGTACGCAGCGTTCACACACCGGTCACGGTGCGTGTGGAAGGCTCCCGCTGACCACGTACCACACGACCACCGTGGAGCCGCCCCCCACCCTGTGACGGCGTCGCGGTGCCCGTATTTCCGGAGAGGACACCCCACATGTCCCGTCGTCACCTTTCCTACCGGCGCCCGTTGCTGGCCACGATCGCCGCCTTCGCGGTGCTCAGCGGTACCGCGGCAGCCGCACCGGCCGACACGCCCCGGGCCCCGGCAGCCGCCGCCACCCCGCTCGGCGCGCTGGACGACACGTACTACCAGGACGCGCTCGGCAAGACCGGCACCGCCCTCAAGGGCGCCCTGCACACGATCATCAGCGACCAGTCCAAGCTCACCTACGCCCAGGTCTGGGACGCGCTCAAGGTCACGGACGAGGACCCGGCCAACTCCTCGAACCTGATCCTCCTCTACTCCGGCCGCTCCGACCCCAAGAGCGACAACGGCGGCGGCGTCGACCAGTGGAACCGGGAGCACGTCTGGGCCAAGTCGCACGGCGACTTCGGTACGGCCACCGGCCCGGGCACCGACATCCACCACCTGCGCCCCGAAGACGTGTCGGTCAACTCCACCCGCGGCAACAAGGACTTCGACAACGGCGGCAGCGAGGTCGCCGAGGCACCCGGCAACTACACCGACAGCGACTCCTTCGAACCCCGCGACGCCGTCAAGGGCGACGTCGCCCGCATGATCTTCTACATGGCGGTGCGGTACGAGGGCGACGACTCCTTCGCCGATCTCGAACCCAACGACTCGACGTCCAACGGCTCCGCGCCGAACATCGGCCGGCTCTCCGCGCTGAAGGCCTGGAGCGAGCAGGACCCGCCGGACACCTTCGAACAGCGGCGCAACGACGTCATATTCGACCAGTTCCAGCACAACCGGAACCCGTTCATCGACCACCCCGAATGGGTGGACGCCATCTGGTAGACGGCAGTCACGTCGTCGGGCGCGCCGCCCGACGACGTGGCCCGCGGACGGCCCGGACCGGACCCGGGGCTGCCCGTGCCGGTCCGCCGTGACCGTGCTCGCGCCACCGCTCAGTCGGCCGGTTCCCTCGTGGCCCAGGCCACCGCCTGCTCAAGGGTGGCGAAGCAGTGGGGAGCCACACCGTCCTCGCCCGGCTCCCGGAGACGGCCGTCCGGGTCGGCCACGGCCGTGCGCCGGCCGTCCGCGGCGAGGCGGGCGAGTCCGCTGCGCAGCATCGCCCGGGCCACGGTGTCGATGTCCGTCACCCGGAGCAGGTCCAGGACCACGGCGACGGTTCCTTCCGGTTCCGGCTCGTCCAGCGCGTGCAGCACCCGCTCCGCCGCGGTGAAGTCCAGCGCACCCTGGGCCGTGACGATCGCAGCCCGCCCGCGCCGGGCGCTCTCCCGCTCCCCCGCCGGCTCGACCGGCAGGTCCTCGGCGGTGGTGACGCCGGTGACGGTGGACCCCGGCAGCGCCGGATTGTTCATGAGGTGCAGGCCGAACCGCTGCGACAGCGAGCCGATGGCCAGGTGTCCGCGTACGGAGGTCCCGGCCGGGTCGAGGAGCGGACTGTACGTCGCCAGTCCGAACCGGGCGGGACCCGCGGCGATCAGACCGCCGGACACCCCGCTCTTGGCCGGCAGCCCCACCCGGAGCAGCCAGTCGCCGGAGGCGTCGTACATGCCGCACGTCGCCATCACGGCGAGCACCTGGGCGGCGACCGACTCCGCGACCACCCTGTCCCCGTTGAGCGGGTTGACCCCGCCGTGCGCCAGGGTCGCCGCCATGGCGGCGAGATCCATCGCCGTGACCCGTACCGAGCACTGCCTGAAGTACGTCTCCACCGCCGCCACCGGATCCACCGGAAGCGGCCCGGTGCTGCGGATGAGGTAGGCCAGGGCCCGGTTGCGGTCCCCGGTGTACGCCTCGGAGGCGTACACCTGCTCGTCGACGTCGAGCATCCGGCCGGCGAACCGGCTCAGACAGTCGAGGATGCGCTCGAACCGGGGAGTGCGCGAGGTGTCGGGGATCAGGGCGGTGGTCACGATGGCGCCCGCGTTGACCATGGCGTTGTCCGGACGTCCCGTGCCGCGTTCCAGGCTGATGGCGTTGAACGCCTCGCCGCTGGGCTCGGCGTTCACCCAGCGGGACACCTCGTCGAGTCCGAGAACGGACAGGGCCAGGGCATAGACGAACGGTTTCGACACGGACTGGATGGTGAACGGCACCTCGGCGTCGCCGATGCTGTACCGGTGGCCGTCCATGCTGATGAGGGCCAGCCCGAAGGCGTCCGGGTCGGCCAGGGCCAGTTGCGGGATGTAGTCGGCGATCTCACCCTCGTCGACCCCGGCGAACCGGGAGTGCAGGTCACGCAGCGCCTCCGTGACCGCGTCGGTGGCGGCGCTCACCCTGGCACCGGCCGTCAGCCGCGCTCGGCCTGGGCGATCCGCGGGAACGTCTTGACGCCCGCGGCCTTGCGGCTGTCGGCGTGCCGGCTCACCGTACGGCCGGGCGGGACGTCCGCCAGGCCGAGCACCACGGTGTCCAGGACCTTGCCGTCGGAGTCGACGAACTCCACCCGGACCGCGTAGAAGGCGGCCTTGCCGGTGCGGTTGGTCACCCGGACGAGGGCGCTGCGGACCTCTTCGGAGGCCTTGACCGGCAGGCCGTTGACGGACACGTCCTTGACCGCGTCACCCTTCCCCTCGACACCCTTGAGCATCTTGGCGGCCTGCTGCCGGCTGCGCTCCGCCTCGGCGGAGACCGAGGCCGCGAAGTCCTGCTGGGTGCGCGGGCTCCGGGTGGCCTTCGGGGACGCGGCCGGTTCCGCCGAGACCGTGCGGGTGCTTCTGGCCGTGCCCTGCGAGGAGGTGTCGGAACTGTCGCAGGCGGCGGCGCCGGCCACGATCACCGCGGCCAGCACCGCGGGGTCAGGCTTCGGGCTGCGCGGCCGCCGAGGGTGCGCCGCACGGGGCTGGTCTGGTTCACGGAACGCTCCGTCTGCTCGGAAGTGGGAAGCACGGGAAGGGTGCGGAGGTACCGGGGGACACGGCGGGAGGGCCCGGGGGACGCGGCGCCCTCCCGGCGGATCAAGCCGCGTCCTCACCGAAGACGTCGCGGAGCCGGGCCTCGCTCACGGAGTCGAGATTGCTGTGGAGGAGCTCGGCCCCACCGCCGGGGAGGGCCTCACTGATCCGGTCGGGCACCTCGTTCATGGTGAGGAGGAACAGCGCCGAGGTCCCCGGCGTGACCTTCTCCTTGACCTCGGCGATGAACTCGTCGTCGATGCCGATGTCGGCCAGCTTGCCGCCCAGCGCCCCGGCGGCCGCGCCGATGGCGGCGCCCAGCAGCGGCATCAGGAAGATCAGCCCGAAGAGCATCCCCCAGAACGTGCCGCTCAGCGCACCCGCACCGACCAGGTTGAGCAACTGCTTCGTCCGCGGCTTCGCCCGGCCCTCGGGCCAGCTCACCACGGCGGCGTCCAGGATCTTGATCAGCCCTTCCCTCTGAAGGGACTTCAGCGTCGCCTCCACGCCCTCCGCACCTTCGGCCGACCGGAACTTCCACACGGTGAGCGTGGACATCGCGCATACCTCCTGGCCCCGGAATCACCAATTCGCCCATATTAGGATCAAAAGGTATGAATTGACTCGTCGAATCACCCACTCAGCACAGCAGTAGGCACGATCCCCGGGAGGGAACTGATGGACACGGACGCCCTGACCGCCGGCCTGTTGCAGGAGCTCCGGGCCGCCAGGCCCTATCCCGCGCTGTCCCTGACGATGCCCACCCACCGTCGTGCACCGGACAACGCCCAGGACGCCGTCCGGCTGCGCAATCTGGTGACCGCGGCCGGCAGCCGGCTCGACGCCGACCCCCGCGTCGGCCGCGAGGCGTGCACCGCCGTCAAGCAGCAGCTCGACCGGGCGGTCACCGAGATCGATGCGCGCCGGGCCCTGGACTCACTGGTCGTCCTCGTGACGGCGGACGAGTACCGGATCTGGCAGCTTCCGCGCACCGCCCCCGAACGCGTCGTGCTGAGCGACACCTATCTGACCCGCAACCTGGTCGCCGCCAAGGCCCAGGCGCAGCCGTTCTGGGCGCTCACCGTCTCCGCCGACCACGCGTCCCTGTTCAGTGGCACGGCCGACGCCGCGCACGAGGAGCACATCGGCGGCTTTCCGCTGAAGGCGCCGCGCGAGGCGCCGAACCCGCAGCGCGAGGAGCGGATCGGCGACACCCCGAGCACCTTCACCGACGAGGAGACCCGTCAGTTCCTGCGCACGGTGGACGAGACGCTGCGCGGGGTCCTGGCCACGGATCCGCGCCCGCTCTATCTGGTCGGTCTCGCACCGGCGCTCGCACTGCTGGACGAAGTCGGTGAGAGCACCGGGTCGGCGGTCGGCCGGGTCACCAAGGGCGCGCCGGCCGACACCACCCCCGCCGGCCTGCTCAGCGAGCTGCGGCCCGCACTGGAGGCCCGGCAGAAGCGGTTCGCCGCGGAGATCGAAGGCAAGCTGGACGAGGCGCGCGGCCGTCACGCGTTCGCCGGCGGCCTAGACGAGGTGTGGGCCGCCGTACGGGAGGCGCGCGCCGGACTGGTGGCGGTGGAGGAGCACTACCAGCAGACGGTCCGGGTCGCCGCGGAGCACCTGGAGCCGGTGAGCGGGGACGCCGCGGACCCGGCGGACGAGAGGGTGCGCGAGGACGTCGTGGACGAGCTGGTCGAGGCGGCGCTGGACAGCGGAGCCGAGGTGGTGTTCGTCGCGGACGACTCGCTCAAGGCGCACGGGCGGATCGCGGCGACGCTGCGCTACTGACGCGGCCCGCGGCGGCCCGACACCGTGGGCCGCGCAGGCGAAGCACAAGAACGTCAAGGGGCGTTCGGCGATGACGAAGGCTCTGCCGGCCCGGGCGGCCGGCCGCTGACCTGCGGCGGAGCGCGGGCCCGGACAGACGCACTGTCCGGGCCCGCCCCCTGCCGCGGCCTCAGCCCTCCCAGGTCCAGTCGGCGACCTCCGGCAGGTCCGTGCCGTGTTCGCGGATCCAGGCGTGGTGGCGGGTGCGGACGTCGGCCATCGCCTGACGCACCGCCACGGCGCGGACCCCGAGGCCCGGCACCCGGTCGATGACGTCCATGACCAGCCGGTACCGGTCGAGGTCGTTGCGGACCACCATGTCGAACGGCGTGGTGGTCGTGCCCTCCTCCTTGTAGCCCCGCACGTGCAGCTGGTCGTGGCCGGCCCGGCGGTAGGCCAGCCGGTGGATCAGCCAGGGGTAGCCGTGGTAGGCGAAGATCACCGGCTTGTCGCGGGTGAAGAGGGTGTCGTACTCGGAGTCCGGCATCCCGTGCGGATGCTCGCCGTGCGGCATGAGCCGGGCCATGTCGACGACGTTCACCACCCGGACGGCGAGATCCGGCAGGTGGTGCCGGAGCAGACCGGCCGCCGCGACGGTCTCCAGCGTGGGTACGTCCCCGGCACAGGCGAGCACCACGTCGGGATCGCGGCTGCCGTCCTCCGTGCCCGCCCACTCCCACACCCCGGCGCCGCGCGCGCAGTGGGCGCGGGCCTGGTCCAGGGTGAGCCAGTCGAAGCTCGGCTGCTTGCCGGCCACGATCACGTTGACGTAGTCGCGGCTGCGCAGCGCGTGGTCCGCGACGGACAGCAGGGTGTTCGCGTCCGGGGGCAGATAGACGCGTACGACCTCGGGGCTCTTGTTCAGGATGTGGTCGACGAACCCGGGGTCCTGGTGCGAGAAGCCGTTGTGGTCCTGGCGCCAGACGTGCGAGGTGAGCAGGTAGTTGAGGGAGGCGATGGGGCGGCGCCACGGCAGCCGGCGCGAGGTCCGCAGCCATTTGATGTGCTGGTTGACCATCGAGTCGACGATGTGGGCGAACGCCTCGTAGCAGGAGAAGAGTCCGTGCCGGCCGGTCAGCAGATAGCCCTCGAGCCAGCCCTGGCACAGGTGCTCGGAGAGCACCTCCATGACGCGGCCGTCGCGGGCGAGGTGCTCGTCGGTGGGCAGCGTCCGGGCCTGCCAGGCCTTTCCGGTGGTCCGGTAGAGGTCGTCGAGCCGGTTCGATGCGGTCTCGTCGGGGCCGACGACCCGGAAGTCCCTGCGCTCCGCGGTGGCTTCCATGACGGCCTCCAGCAGACCGCCGAGTACCCGGGTCGGTTCGTTCATGACAGTGCCGGGCCGGTCCACCTGGACCGCGTGACCGTCGAGTGCCGGGACGGGCAGGTCGCGCAGGAGCAGCCCGCCGTTGGCGTCCGGGGTGGCGCCGAGCCGGGCCGTGCCGTCGGGCACGCAGGCGAGCACCTGGGCCGAGGGGCGCCCTTCGGTGTCGAAGAGCTCCTCGGGCCGGTAGGACCGCAGCCACGCCTCCAGCTGCCGCAGGTGGTCCGGGTTGTCGCGGACCCCGGGGAGCGGGACCTGGTGGGCGCGCCAGGTGCCTTCGACGGGCAGTCCGTCGACCTCGGCGGGACCGGTCCAGCCCTTCGGGGTGCGCAGCACGATCATGGGCCACTGCGGCCGGTCGGTCGCGCCGCCGGTCCGGGCGGCGGTCTGCAGCTCGCCGATGCGGTCGACGGCCCGGTCCATCGCGGCGGCCATCGCCCGGTGCACGACGGCCGGGTCGTCCCCTTCCACGTACAGCGGTTCGTGTCCGTAGCCCCGCAGCAGGGCGTCGAGTTCGGCCTCCGGGAGGCGCGCGAGCACCGTCGGGTTGGCGATCTTGTAGCCGTTGAGGTGCAGGACCGGCAGGACGGCCCCGTCGTGGACCGGGTCGAGGAACTTGTTGGCGTGCCAGGAGCCGGCCAGCGGCCCCGTCTCCGCCTCGCCGTCGCCGACGACGCAGGTGACGAGCAGGTCCGGGTTGTCCAGGGCGGCGCCGTAGGCGTGGGCGAGGGAGTAGCCGAGTTCGCCGCCCTCATGGATGGAGCCTGGGGTCTCGGGTGCGACGTGGCTGGGCACCCCGCCGGGGAAGGAGAACTGCTTGAACAGCCGGCCCATTCCCTCGGCGTCCCTGCTGACGTCGGGATACGTCTGCGAGTAGCTGCCCTCCAGCCATGAGTTGGCGAGGACGGCGGGACCGCCGTGCCCGGGGCCCCAGACACACAGCGCCCGGGTGCCCCGCGACTTGATGATGCGGTTGAGGTGGGTGTGGACCAGGTTGAGCCCCGGTGAGGTGCCCCAGTGGCCGAGCAGCCGGGGCTTGATGTGCTCGGCGGCCAGGGGCTCGGTGAGCAGCGGGTTGGCCATCAGGTAGATCTGCCCGACGGCCAGGTAGTTGGCGGCCCTCCAGTGCGCGTCGAGCGCGGCGATCTCTTCGTCGGAAGGGGCTGCCGTCGGCGAGGACGGTGGAGCGTCGCTCATGGTCACCTTTCAGCGGGCGGGGCGGGGTGCGGCGCCGTGGTCGCGGTCAGTTCGGTTCGGCGCCGTACCAGACGGTGGTGGCGTTGCAGAACTCACGGATGCCGTGTCCGGCGAGCTCACGCCCGTAGCCGGAGCGCTTCACCCCGCCGAACGGGAGCGCGGGGTGCGACGCCGTCATCCCGTTGAAGAAGACCCCGCCCGCCTCCAGGTCGCGCACACAGCGCCGGCTCTCCTCGGCGTCGCGGGTCCACACGTTGGAGCTGAGGCCGAAGGGCGTGTCATTGGCCAGTTCCACGGCCTCGTCGAGGCTGCCGACCCGGTACAGCGTGGCCACGGGGCCGAAGGTCTCCTCGCGGTGGATGCGCATGGCGGGGGTGATGCCGGTGAGCACCGTGGGGGCGTAGAACCAGCCCCGTTCCAGGCCGCCGCTCAGGCCCTCGGGCCGGCCGC
Source organism: Streptomyces sp. RKAG290 (assembly GCF_023701695.1). GTDB lineage: Bacteria > Actinomycetota > Actinomycetes > Streptomycetales > Streptomycetaceae > Streptomyces. The sequence continues at coordinate 7,196,700 of NZ_JAJOZC010000001.1, read as the reverse complement.
CGCCGCACAGCGCGCTCGCGCCCTGCCGCACGGCGTCGTCGACGAGTTCCCCCAGATCGGTGCGGCCCTGCTCGCTGGCCAGCGGCCCGATGTCGGTGGACTCCTCCAGCGGATCGCCGACGGTCAGGTCGCGCATCCCCACGGTGAAGCGTTCGGCGAACTCCTCGTACACGTCGGCGTGCACGATGAACCGCTTGGCGGCGATGCAGGACTGCCCGTTGTTCTGGGTCCGCGCGGTGACGGCGGTACGGGCGGCCCGGGCGACGTCCGCCGAGGGCAGGACGAGATACGGGTCGCTGCCGCCCAGTTCCAGGACGGTGTGCTTGACCTCGTCGCCCGCGACGGCCGCGACCGAGCGGCCGGCCGGCTCACTGCCGGTCAGGGTGGCCGCGGCCACCCTGCGGTCGCGCAGGATGTCCTCGACCGCCCCGGAGCCGACCAGCAGGGTCTGGAAGCAGCCTTCGGGGAAGCCGGCCCTGCGGAACAGGTCGCCGAGATAGAGCGCGGTCTGCGGCACGTTCGACGCGTGCTTCAGCAGCCCCGTGTTGCCTGCCATCAGGGCGGGGGCGGCGAACCGTACGACCTGCCAGAGCGGGAAGTTCCACGGCATCACGGCGAGCACGGTGCCCAGCGGGCGGTAGTGCACGTAGGCGCGGGACGCACCGGAGTCCTCGACGTCGGCGGGCGCGGGGTGCTCGTCCGCGAGGAGTCCCTCGGCGTGGGCCGCGTACCAGCGCATGGCCTTCGCACACTTGGCGGCCTCGGCGCGGGCGGCCTTGACCGGCTTGCCCATCTCCAGGGTCATGGTGCGGGCGATGTCCTTCTGGTCCTCGTCGAGGAGGTCGGCGGCCCGGTTGAGCAGCCGGGACCTCTCACCGAATCCGGTGGTGCGGTACTCCCGGAAAGCGGCGTCCGCCGCGGCGAGCCGCCGCTCGATCTCGTCCGCTCCCAGGGCGTCGAACGTCCTGAGGGTCTCGCCGTTCGCGGGGTTGACCGTCGCGATGGGCATGACTGTGGCCTCCTTGCCTCGGTACTTCGACCGTGCCGCGCCGGACGAGGTGGCGCAACGCGGGCCCCCGCCATCCGCATACCCGACCGGCGCGGACCATGCGTGCGATACGCATGCGATCCGCGCCGGGAGGGACGAGGGAGTGCGGGGGCGGGGGTACGGGGTACGCGGGGCGCAGCCCGTGCCGCGCGCCTCAGACGAGGGCGGGGGCGTCGGTCCGGACCGGCGTGGGCGGGGGGAGCTCCGCCGCCACGGCCGGCGGACGGCGGAATTCGCGGACGCCGGGCAGCGGCGGCAGCGGCACCAGTTCGATGTGCTGCGGCTCCTGGGCGTACCGGGTGAACCAGACGACCTTGCCTTCGGTGGTCCGGCAGGTGCCCCAGCTGTCGCTGAGCGCCATCACCCGGCTGAGGCCGCCGCCCGCGTGGAGCAGCCGCGGCATGTCGGAACCGTTGTCGGCGACGGAGACCGTGAGGTGCCGTCCGGACCAGCGGATTTCGAGGACACAGGTGTTGTCGTCGCCGACGTGCCGCTGGACGTTGGTCAGCAGCTCCTCCACAGCGCGGCACACGGGCCGGATGTGGAGTTCGAGACTCCAGTGGCGCAGGTGTGCGGCGACTATCCGTCGCAGCTGGGACACACGCTCTGCCGAAACCTGGAGTTCGACCAGATATTGCCGGTCGAGTGGAACGGTCATCGTCGAGGCTCCTCACATCGAGGCCCACTGCTTCGCCCCGTTGAACGAACGACCCCCGAATGCAAAGAGTGAGCAGATGTCACTTCTGGGTCACTCCTTAGGGTGACCCGATAGCGCCGGTTGCGCAACACATCCGGCCGCGCACCCCCGGTGACCGGCGCATTCGGCCCTGACGGGGTGCCGTCGGCGCCGGGCGCGCGCCCTCCTCAGGGCAGGTGGGGCAGCAGCCGGTCCGGCGTGAGCGGGAGGGTGCGCAGCCGGGCGCCGGTGGCGTGCCGGACGGCGTTGCCGATCGCCGCGGCCGCGCCGACGATGCCGATCTCGCCGATGCCCTTGCTGCCCATCGGGTTGAGGTGCGGGTCGTCCTCGTCGATCCAGTGCGCCTCGATATCGGTCACGTCGGCGCAGGCCGGCACGTGGTAGGAGGCGAGGTCGCTCTCGGTGAAGTCACCGAAGACCGGGTCCATGGTGCTGCCCTCGGTGAGGGCCATCCCGAGCCCCATGGTCATTCCGCCGATGAACTGGGAGCGGGCGGTGCGGGAGTTCAGGATGTGCCCGGCGGCGAAGACTCCGAGCATCCGGCGTACCCGGACCTCGCCGGTCCGGGTGTCGACCGCCACCTCCGCGAAATGCGCACCGAAGGCGTGCCGGGCGTACGGGGAGTCGGCGGCCGTCTCCTGCACGGTGTCGGCGGTGACCGTCACCCCTTCCTCCGGCAGCGGTCCGGTGCGCTCACCGAGCTGCCGCACGAGGCCGGTGGCCGCCTTGTGCACGGACCAGCCCCAGGAGGCCGTGCCCGAGGAGCCGCCGGCCAGCGGCGCGTCCGGCAGGTCGCTGTCGCCGATGTCGACCCTCACGTTCTCCACCGGGGTCTCCAGCACCCCCGCGGCGATCTGCGCGAGGACGGTGCGGGCGCCGGTGCCGATGTCGGTGGCGTTGACCGCGATGCGGTACGTCCCGTCGGCGGCGGCGTGCGCCGAGGCGTGGGAGGCGCTGACGTAGACGGGGTACGTGGCGGCGGCGACGCCCGTGCCGAGCAGCAGGTGCCCTTCGCGGCGGACGGCGGGGCGGGGGTCACGGTCGTGCCAGCCGAAGCGCGTCGCGCCCTCCCGCAGACAGGCGGCCAGATTGCGGCTGCTGAAGGGTTTCGCGGAGTCGGGTTCGTCGGCCGGGTCGTTGCGCAGTCGCAGTTCCACGGGGTCGACGCCGAGGGCCGAGGCGAGTTCGTCGAGGGCGGATTCGAGGGCGTACATGCCGGGAGCCTCGCCCGGGGCCCGCATCCACGACGGGCTGGGGACGTCGAGCGCGGTGACCCGGTGGCTGGTGCGGCTGTGTGCGGAGCCGTACATCATGCGGGCCGGCACGGCGGCCTGTTCCACGAACTCCTTGACGGTCGAGGTGTGCGAGATGACCTCGTGGGCGATCGAGGTGAGGGTGCCGTCGGCCTCGGCGCCGAGCCGGACGCGTTGCACCGTGGGCGCGCGGTGGCCGACGACGGCGGCCATGTGACGTCGGGGCAAGGACAGTTCGACGGGCCGGCCGGTGTGGAGCGCGGCCATCGCGGCGAGCACGACCTGGGGACGCGGGGTGCCCTTGCTGCCGAAGCCGCCGCCGACGTGTTCCGAGACCACGGTGACCTGGTCCGGCCGGAGCCCGAACAGGGTGGAGAGGGTGTCGCGCACCGTGGTGCTCCCCTGGCCGGTGTCGTACACCGTGAGATGCCCTTCCGGGGACCAGTGGGCGGTCGAGGCGTGCGGCTCCATGGGGTGGTTGTGCAGGGCGCCGAGCGTGTACATGGCGTCGATCCGTACGGGCGCCGCGGCGAAGGCCTTGTCGAAGTCGCCGCGTTCGCGTACGGCCGGGTAGCCGCCGTTGGCGGTCTGCGGGGTGTACAGACCGGGGTGGTCCTCGGTCAGTACGACGTCGTGCGGCGCGCTCTCGTAGGTGATGTGCAGCGCCTCGGCGCCCGCCCTCGCGCCTTCGAGGGTGTCGGCCACGACGAGGGCGATCTGCCAGCCGCGGTGCGGCACGTGGTCGTTCTGCAGGACTGCGAGGATCGGGTCGTCGGGCTCCTCGATCCGGGGCGCGTTCTCGTGGGTGAGGACGGCGCGGACCCCGGGAAGGGCCAGCGCGCCGGCGGCGTGGATGGCGGTGACGCGACCGCGCGGAACGGTGGCGGGCACGGGCCAGGCGTACAGGCAGCCGGGCAGGTTGCGCTCGGCGGAGTAGCGCGCGGCGCCGGTGACCTTGTCCCGGCCTTCGCGGCGGACGACGGGGGCGCCCAGGGGCTGGGGGCGTGGCTCATGGCGGGAGTCCTCGGCTCTTCAGGATCGGGCGGCGAGTTCGGCCAGGGCGTCGACGGCGAGGCGGCGGGCCAGGCCGACCTTGAACGCGTTGTCACGCAGCGGGCGGGCCGCGGCGAGTTCGGCGTCCGCCGCTGCTTCGTACGTCTCGCCGGTGGCGGGTGCGCCGCGCAGGACGTCCTCGGCCGCACGGGCCCGCCAGGGCCGGTGGGCGAGTCCGCCGAATGCCAGTGCGGCGTGCTCGATCCGGCCGCCGCGGACGCGCAGGACGGCCGCCACGGAGACCAGGGCGAAGGCGAACGACGCCCGGTCGCGGGCCTTTCGGTACAGGGAGTACGCACCGTCGGGAAGCGGCGGCAGGAGGACCTCGGTGATGAGCTCGTCCGGCCGGATCACGGTGTCCGCCGCGGGGCTGTCCCCCGGCAGCCGGTGGAAGTCGGTGACGGGCACGGCCCGTTCGCCGTCCGGGCCGTGCAGCAGGACCGTGGCGCCGAGGGCGGCCAGCGCGACGGCCATGTCCGAGGGGTGAGTGGCGACGCAGTCCGTTGAGTGGCCGAGGACCGCCAGGTCGCGGTGGGCGCCCTCGCGGGCCGGGCAGCCGCTGCCCGGCTCGCGCTTGTTGCAGGGCTTGGAGGTGTCCTGGAAGTACGGGCAGCGGGTGCGCTGGAGGAGGTTGCCGCCGGTGGTGGCGGTGTTGCGCAGCTGCCCGGAGGCGCCGGCCAGCAACGCCTGGGAGAGGGCGGGGTAGCGGGCACGTACCGCGTGGTGGGCGGCCAGGTCGCTGTTGCGTACCGTCGCGCCGATGCGCAGTCCGCCGTCGTCGGTGTCCGTCACCCGGTCGAGCGGGAGCCGGCTGATGTCGATGAGCAGGCCGGGGGTCTCCACCCCCAGCTTCATCAGGTCGACGAGGTTGGTGCCCCCGCCGAGGAACCTGGCGCCTGGATGGGCCGCGCTCTCGCGGACCGCTTCGGCGACTGATCCGGCGCGCAGATAGGCGAAGGGTTTCACGGCGCCACGTCCCCGATCGCCTCGACGATGCGGGGGTAGGCGCCGCAGCGGCAGAGATTGCCGCTCATGCGCTCGCGGATCTCGGCGGCGTCCAGCGGGGCCGGGACGGTGACGGGCGCGGTGTGCCCGGTCGCGTGCGAGGGGAAGCCGTCCGCCGCCTCGCCCAGCACCCCGACCGCGGAACAGATCTGGCCGGGCGTGCAGTAGCCGCACTGGAGCGCGTCACGCTCCAGGAAGGCTTCCTGGAGGGGGTGCAGCCGGTCGCCGTCGGCCAGGCCCTCGATCGTGGTGATGCGGGCGCCGTCCTGCGCGACGGCCAGAAGCAGGCAGCTGTTCGCGCGCCTGCCGTCCACCAGGACGGTGCAGGCACCGCACTGGCCGTGGTCGCAGCCCTTCTTCGCACCGGTCAGGCCGAGGTGCAGACGCAGGGTGTCCAGGACCGTGGTGCGGTGATCCAGCGTCAGTGTCCGCTCGGTGCCGTTGACGTGCAGGGTCAGGGTGGAGCGGTCGGCGGCCGCCCGGGGCTCTCCCCTGCCGTCCTCCTCACGCTGGGTGGTGGGATCCACGTGCCGGCACCTTTCCACGGGGTCGTCCTGGCTGTCGTGCGCCAGATTCGTCCCCATGCTTCCGGTTTCCGGCCCGATCCGCACACGGGGTGGCCGTACGGCTTACTTGCTCTCCAGCCGCAGCCGCACCTCCTCCTCCTGGTCCCCGGACACGGTGCCCACGACCCGTACCGCGAAGGCGCCCGTCAGGCTCTGCCGGAGCCGCTCGACCGCCCAGTAGCCGCCCTGCACATCGGCCATGACGGGAGCACCGAGCAGTACGGGCCCCGACACCACCCGCGCCTCGGCCACATCGACCGTCGTGGCCCATGCCGTGGGCCGTTTGCCCGCGACGTCCTGCGGCACGTCGACCGAGGCCCGGTCGGTGGTGAATGCCGCCCGCAGCACGTCGAAGACCGTGCGCGCGTCGTCCGTGGCGCACCCGCTGACGACGACCGACACCTCCCCGCCCTGCCGGTTCTCCTCCGCCTGTGCTTCCTGTGTGCTGTTCACCGCGGTTCCTTCCGAAGGGTCATTTCCAGGCTCTCCCCGCAACCGGGTGTCTGCGACACGAGCGGCCCGGCCCCGCATGGTTAACGGGATGCGGCCCCGCCGCGGCTTCGAAACACGTTTTGCTCTCATATCCACTTAAAACATGAATTCGACTTCATAGCGGAGTGACAGCCCGGTCCCTGGGTATCCGGCATGCATGGACGTATCGAACGGAGCCCTGAACACGCAGGCGGTCACCCTCGCGGACGGAGCCGGCGCGACCGGAGTGGTGATGGCCGTTGTCGGAGTGATCCTGGTGGCCATGCTGATCGGCGCGGTGTGGCTGGGGAAGCGACGGCGCGAGCAGGAGCTGCCCCCGCCGAGGCCCGAGGAGCAGCCGGTGGCGCCGGAGCACCGCAGCCACGTCGAGGAGCACGACGTCCACGGCGACGACAGCTTCCCGGCCGACGGCCGCGGGCTCTCCCCGTACGAGCTCGGTGAGCACACGCGCGAGAGCACCCGGCGCGAGAACGACGAGCAGCGCGACTGACCGCGGCGGCCCGGGCGCCGCAGACCCGGGCGGCACGCTTGCGTGCCGCCCGGACGGCGTGCCGGCAGCGGGCCGCGGTGTCGCGTGTTGCGGGAGCGGCCGCCCGCGGTGAGGCTGGGGAGGGCCCGCAGGCCACCGGCACACATCTGCCGCACACCCCATGAAGGCAGTAGGACCATGACCGGAAGCACCCCTGGCACGGCATCCGCGCCCGCGCCTCTGACCGGCCCCGCGGCACCCTGCTGGGTCAACCTCATGACCCGGGACCTGGAGTCGGCGCAGGAGTTCTACGGTCCGGTGATGGGCTGGACCTTCCGGCCGGGCAAGCTCGGCCAGGAGTTCTCGGTGGCCCGCCGCGGCGATGTCCCGGTCGCCGGTATCGGCGCCGTGGCGACCACGTTCCACGTCGCGGTGGCGTGGACGCCCTACTTCGCCGTCCACGACGCCGATGTGGCGACCTCCCGCATCCGTGAGCGCAGCGGCACGGTCGCGGTGGGGCCGCTGGCCCTGGGCAAGGGGCGCGGCGCACTGGCCGCCGACCGTGACGGAGCGGGCTTCGGCATCTGGGAGCGGACCGAGCCCGCGACGTCACCGCCCGCCCCGGACGGCCGTTCGCACGCCTGGCTGCGACTGGTCACCAGGGACGCCTTCGATGCCGCGATCTTCTACGGCGAGGTACTGGAATGGGCGAGCGGACGGCCCGGTTCCTGCGAGGTGTCGTACGCGACGGACGAGGTGGTCGTGCACTGCGGCGGCCGGCAGCTGGCCCGGATCAGTTCCGGCGCTCTCGAGGCGGCCCCCGATCCGCAGGTCCGCCCGCACTGGCAGGTCAACTTCCCGGTACCCGACGTGACCGCCGCCGTGGCGGTGGCGCGGGAGCTCGGCGGCGCGCTCGTCGAGGAGCTGCGACGGCCCGACGGGCGCGAGGCCACGCTGCTCGATCCGGACGGCGGACTCTTCACTGTCACGGACGTCCACAGCGTCGCCCCGGCCGACACCGTCTGACCTGCCGCAACGGGCTCCATCGCGGCAGGCTACGGAGCCGGGAGGCGGCCGAGCCGCTCGCGCAGGGTCTGCGCGAACTCCTCGGCCCGCGCCAGCTGGGCACGGAGCGACGCCACGCGCTCCTCGGCGGCCAGCTCGAAACCGCGCACCCGTTCCAGCAGGGCGGCCCCCTCTTCGGCGGTGAGGGGAGCCGAGGAGTCGAGCCGGTCGGTGGCCGCCAGCAGCTCCCGCATCTCCTCGAGGGTGAACCCGAGCGGCTTCATGCGCCGGATGACCATCAGGCGGGTGACGTCCGCCTCGGTGTAGAGCCGGAAACCGCCCTGCGAGCGGGCGGAGGGGGTGACCAGGCCGGCGTCGTCGTAGTGCCGGATGGTCCGCAGCGAGAGCTCGGTCCGTGCGGCGACCTCGCCGATCTGCATGTGCTCGCCGCTCACGTCCGCCGCTCCCCGCTCTTCCCGCCGCACGGTCGCGACTCATCTCTACCCTAACGTGAGGGTAGAGTCTTGAGGGTCCCGCACACGCCCGGGTGCCCGCCGCCCGGCGGAACGGACCCGATCACGACAGGTTCACCTCTCCTTGCTGCCCTCCCCCGTCCGGTCCCTGAAGAGCCTGTCCACCACTGTCCGGTCCCCCAAGGTGCTGCGTACCGAGGTGCTGGCAGGTCTGGTCGTCGCGCTGGCCCTGATCCCCGAGGCGATCTCCTTCTCGATCATCGCGGGCGTGGATCCGCGCATCGGCCTCTTCGCCTCGTTCACCATGGCCGTCACCATTTCCGTGGTCGGCGGCCGGCCCGCCATGATCTCGGCCGCAACGGGGGCGGTGGCCCTGGTCATCGCGCCGCTCAACCGCGAACACGGCTTCGGCTATCTGGTCGCCGCGGTCATCCTCGGCGGTCTGTTCCAGATCGTGCTGGGTGCGCTCGGGATCGCGCGGCTCATGCGCTTCGTACCGCGCAGCGTGATGGTCGGCTTCGTGAACGCCCTGGCGATCCTGATCTTCATGGCGCAGGTCCCGGAGATGCACGACGTGCCGTGGGCCGTCTATCCGCTGATCGCCGGCGGGCTCGCACTGATGGTGTTCTTCCCGAAGCTGACCAGGGTGGTGCCGGCTCCGCTGGTCTCCATCGCGATCCTCACGGCGATCACGGTCGGTGCGGCCATCGCGGTGCCGACCGTCGGCGACAAGGGCGCCCTGCCGTCCTCGCTGCCGGTGCCAGGCCTGCCGGACGTACCGTTCACGCTGGACACCCTGACGACGATCGCGCCGTACGCCCTGGCGATGGCCCTCGTCGGGCTGATGGAGTCGCTGATGACGGCGAAGCTGGTCGACGAGATCACCGACACCCGCTCCAGCAAGACGCGCGAGTCCGTCGGCCAGGGCATCGCCAACGTCGTGACCGGGTTCTTCGGCGGCATGGGCGGCTGCGCGATGATCGGCCAGACGATGATCAACGTACGGGTGTCGGGCGCCAGGACCCGGCTGTCCACCTTCCTCGCCGGCGCCTTCCTGATGGTTCTGTGCATCGTCTTCGGTCCGCTCGTCTCGGACATTCCGATGGCCGCGCTGGTCGCGGTCATGGTGATGGTGTCGGTGGGTACGTTCGACTGGCACTCCATCGCGCCGGGAACGCTGCGCCGGATGCCCCTCGGGGAGACCGGCGTCATGGTGATCACCGTGGCGTGCGTCGTCGCCACCCACAACCTGGCCATCGGCGTGGTGGTCGGGACGGTCACCGCCATGGTCGTCTTCGCCCGGCGGGTGGCCCGGGTCGCACAGGTCACCTCCGTGACCGACCCCGAGGGCGGCAGCGTGCTCTACGCCGTCACCGGGGAACTGTTCTTCGCGTCGTCCAACGAGCTGGTGACCCGCTTCGACTACGCGGGCGATCCGGACCGCGTCGTCATCGACCTGTCGGCCACCCACATCTGGGACGCCTCCTCCGTCGCCGCCCTGGACGCGATCACCGCGAAGTACGCACAGCGCGGCAAGACCGTGGAGATCATCGGGCTCAACCAGGACAGTGCCCACCTCCACGAGACCCTGAGCGGGGAACTGGCCGCGGGCCACTGACCGGGGCGCGGGCACCCTCGACGAGCCGCGGAGAAGCCGCCTAGGATCTTCGGTACGGCATCGCGCGCCGGTCACCGGCCGGGTGAGGCGTGGAGGTGCCCGTGAGATGCCCGTTGGAGGCATTCCACAGTGTCAGTCGAGTTGAATCACACCATCGTTCACGCCCGGGACAACCGGGAGTCCGCCGAGTTCCTGGCCGGCATCCTGGGGCTGGAGACCGGCGCCGAGTGGGGCCCGTTCATCCCGCTCGCCACGGCCAACGGGGTCACCCTGGATTTCGCCACCGTTCCCGCCGAGTCCCTGACCCCGCAGCACTACGCCTTCCTGATCTCCGAGGCGGAGTTCGACACGGCGTACGCCCGCATCCGGGAGCTCGGGACCACGTACTACGCCGACCCGCACCGTAAGCACCCGGGCGAGATCAACCACAACGACGGCGGCCGGGGGGTCTACTTCATCGACCCGTCCGGTCACGCGATGGAGATCATCACGCGTCCGTACGGGGGCTGGCCCAAGGGGTCGTAGCGGGCCCCCGCTCCCTTCACCGGCCCGGCCGGATCCGCCTCGCGCGGGTCCGGGCGGGCCGTTTGCTGTCCGTCGGGTCGTTTGCGGTCCGCCGGATCCTTCCGGTCCGCCGCACGGTCTTTGGTCCTCAGCCGACCGGGAGCATCAGCTCGGGCCGGTCCCACATCACCGCGGGCGGTGCGGCTCGCTCGGTGCCGGTCCGCAGGGCTCCCACACTCCGGTAGAAACCCTCGGCGGGCGGATGCGAGACGATGCGTACGCCCGTGAGCCCGGCGTCCCGCGCTTCGTCCCGCAGGTGCGCGATGAGCAGCCGCCCCACGCCGGCGCCCTGCGCTCCCTCGGCGACGAACATGAGATCGAGCTCGGGCGGATCCAGCACCAGCGAGTAGAAGCCCAGCAGCCGCCCGGTGTCCTGTCCGACCACCGCGAAGACCCTGTGCGTCTCGATGTAGTCGGGGCCCACCCGGTATCCGGCGACCATGGGGGCGTACGGCCCCTCGTAGGCCCGTGAGCCCCGGACCAGACGGGTCAGACGCTTGGCGTCCCGGGCGGTCGCCCGCCTGATCCGCACGTCTTCACCCAGCGCCCGGCGCCCCGGCTGCGTAACGCTTGATCTCATGCGTCGAGTATTACTCACCAGGACGCGGGCCGGAGGGCGGCCGACGGTCCGCCGGCGACTGCCTCAGGAGGCCTGGCGCGCCGCGCGCCACTCCTCGACCAGGGCCTCGATGTCGAACGGGCCGAGGTTGAGAAGCGGTCCAGGCGGCGGCCGTCTGACTGCCTCGGCGATCTTCTCGTTCACCTCGGCCAGCATCCGCCGCACCTCGGCCTCCGTGCGGGCCCCGGACACGGCCGCGAGGGTGTCCTCCGCCTCCTTGCGCAGGGCGAGGGTCGGCGGGAGCACCGAAACCCCCTCACGCTGCATCTTCGCCTTGATCCACCACGTCTCGTCGTACGGGCGGTCGAGGCTGTCGAGCGGCTTGCCGAATCCCGGCAGCTGGGAGAAGTCACCCCGCTGTTCGGACTCGCGAATCTGTTTGTCGACCCACGACTCGAAGCTGACACCCGTGGGTTTGCGTTCGGTCACCGTGAAGCCCCTCTCGGAGAACCAGGGTCTTTCGTCCCCTCCACAATACCGGGGCCCAGCAGGCGTTTTCGTGGCGGATGGCGGCCGCGGGCCGTCCGTCCGGCGAGCAACTCGCCCTCGCGGGGCATGAACTCGCGCGGCGGGGTACACGAGGACCACGCCCGGACGGCACTTCGTCCGGGGACGGACCGAAAGGGATGGTGAACGTGGAACACAGCAAACCGCGGCCCGATGCCCGGCAGGGGTGGTGAGCGTGACCACTGTCCTGATCATCGTCGCAGTCGTCCTGGTGGTGGCCGCCGGTCTCTTCTTCGCCTTCGGCCGGAAGTCCGGCGGGCGTGGCCTGCGAAGCCGTTTCGGACCTGAGTACGACCGGGCCGTCACCCGTCACGACGGCGATGCCAAGGCCGCCGAACAGGAGCTGAGCGAGCGGTTGAAGCGTCACCGCTCCCTCGATGAGCGTCCGCTGTCCCCCGAGGCCCGCGCGCGGTACTCCGACCGCTGGAAGCAGATTCAGGGCACCTTCGTCGATTCGCCGCAGCAGGCGGTCGCCGAGGCCGACGCCCTCCTGGCGGAGCTGGCCCAGGACATGGGCTTCCCCGACGGCAGCGACTTCGAGGAGCAGACCGCGGCCCTCTCCGTCCACCATGCCGACCACGTCAACGGCTACCGCCGGGTGCACAGCGTCCAGCGGGGCGAAGGCAGCACCGAGGAGATGCGGGAGGCCATGGTCGAGGCCCACGGTCTCTTCGACGTCCTGGTCTCGAACGGCACGAAGAGCCCGGTCCGCCGGGACCGGCACCATGCAGAAGGAAGTGGCACCTCATGACGTACGACACCGAGCGCACCCCGCGTATCCCCGCCGAGTCGCCCGAGGGCGCCGAGCGGAGTCCGGTCACCCCCGACCGGGCCGCGAACTCCGGCACCGGGAACGGCACCGGGAACGACACACGGAGCGGGGCCCAGGCTCCGGTCACCCCTGACCGGTCGAAGGACAGCGAGGTGAGCCCCGGCCGGCGGTCCTCGGGGACCGCGGACTCCGCCACCAGGACCGGCGCCACCCAGACTTCGCGTACCGATGAGGCCGAGCGGCTCGACCCGGCCGAGCGGCCCGACGCGGCACAGAAGTCGCGGAAGTCGGCCCTCGACACCGGCACGGCGGTGGACCCCACCACCTCAGGCAGCACGGCGCCGGACCGCAAGCCGTCCCTCACCCCTGGCGACACGCCCAGAAAGGCCACCGCTGGGGCGAAGCAGCTCTTCCCGGAGGGCGATCAGGGCAAGCTCTCCCAGCGGCTCCAGCACGCGGTGACCGAATTCGTCGAGAGCCCCTTCGAGCGGTCGAGGAGGCCGGAAGCACCTTCGACGCAGCCGTCGAGGGTCTCGCGAGCGCTCTCAAGGAGCGACGCCGTGAACTGAACTCGCGGCAGCAGGGCACGGAATCCGAGACGCGCACCGAGGAACTGCGGGTCACCCTGCAGCAGTACCGTGACCTCACCGAACGGCTCCTGAACGTGTGAGGCGAGTGGTCTTCGCCCGCTGCTCGCAGCTTCCTGCGCGGCAGAGGGCGGACACACGAGGCCCCGCGCGACGGCGCCCCCACCGTGGGGCGAGGGCCCCCGCGCCCCCTTTACCGTCTGCACCTCCTGCCCCCGGCACTCACCAGTGCCGGGGGCAGTCGCCCGGCCGCCCTCAGGGGCCGCCGGGCATCGTTTATGCGGGCGCAACCCGCAGACGGCTACGATGAGGCCCGGTAAGCCCCAGCCCCGCCCTCCTGCGGGCGCCCCGGGACACCACGGCCCGTTCCAGGGAACTCAGCGACAGTCGCCGTAGCGCGCCTGTACGGGCAGGACGACCGCCGACCGGCCTGGGCCCGTCGCACCGCCTGCCCCTTCACCCGTGGATGCATTTCACACATGGCCGAGCGTGCCGTGTGGTTCAACTCGGCTATCCGTGAGGCGTTGATGCCATGTCGATTCATACCGCGCAAGACCCTGCGTCCCCAGCAGCACCTGCAGTGACGGACGGACGGGCGGGAAGCGACTTCGCCCGGCTGGCACGAACGATCACCGAGAGCGGCCTGATGCGCAGGCGGCCCGGCTACTACCTGCTCCGCATCTCCCTCGTCACCGCGCTGTGCGCGGCGGGCTGGACCGCGTTCGTCCTGGTCGGCAACAGCTGGTGGACACTCGGCGTGGCCGCGTTCCTCGCTGTCGTCTTCGGCCAGGTCGCCCTGGTGGCCCACGATGTCGGGCACCGCCAGGTGTTCCGGCTGCGCCGGGCCAGCGCACGGACGGGCCGCATCGCCGGGAATCTGGTCATCGGCATGGGCTACGGCTGGTGGCAGGACAAGCACACACGGCACCACGCCAACCCCAACAACGAGGAGCTCGACCCCGATGTCCTCCCGGACGTCCTGGTGTGGAACGAGGACCAGGCGCGAGCGGCCCGTGGTCTGCCCAGGCTGCTGGGCGGCCGGCAGGCGTACCTCTTCTTCCCGCTCCTGGCACTGGAGGGGTTCAGCCTGCACGTCGCGGGAGTCAGGGCGCTGGCGGACCGTTCGCTGAAGCAGCGGTGGACGGAAGGCACGCTGCTGATCGCGCACTTCGCGCTCTATCTCACCGCACTCCTGCTGGTACTGCCGCCCGGCAAGGCGCTCGCGTTCCTCGCGGTGCACCAGTGCCTGTTCGGTATCTACCTGGGTTCCATCTTCGCCCCCAACCACAAGGGAATGCCGATGTTCTCGGGGGACGACCTCCCCGACTTCCTCCGCAGGCAGGTCCTCACCTCGCGCAATGTGCGCGGGGGCTGGTTCACCGACATCGCGCTGGGCGGGCTCAACTACCAGATCGAGCACCACCTGTTCCCCAGCATGCCCACTCCGCAATTGCGCAAGGCCCAGCCCGTCGTCCGGCGTTACTGCCAGGAACTCGGCCTCGGCTACACCGAGACGGGACTCATCGGCTCCTACCGTCAGGCGCTCGGCAGCCTGCACCGTGCCGGAGCGCCCCTGCGTGCGGCGGCCGACCGCGGATGAGCCGCGCGGGCTGCGGCGTTCAGCGACGCACGTGAACCGGACTACGCACCGGGCCCTCACCCAGTAGTACGCCGCTCATGGCGCGAGCGTGCGAGGAGCCAGGCATCGCGGAGCAGCCGGCGGGTTGCCGCATCGGTCCGCCTCCCCGGATTCACCACCGCGAGCCAGCCGGCGGAGCCGTAGACGGGGTGCGCCGTCACGGCGTCGGCGATGCCGAGGTCGTCGTCGGCGGCCGGTTCCCGCGGGGCGTGGCCGGTCCGGTCGGCGAAGACCTCCTTCCCAGCGGCGATGTTGACGCGGAACGCACCCGGGCGGTCCAGGCGCGATCTCTCGTCGCCCGGGTAGTTCTTCGTCACGATCGTCGCGAAGGGCTGCGTTGCCTTCGGCGCGACGCCGTCAGGCGCGTAGGAGAAGAACGTGTCGCCCCAACTGATCTCCGGTGAGCCGTCGCCGGGTCCGGGCCTGACGGCCAGGACGCCGTCGAGGCCTTGCATGAAGTCGATGAGTTCGTCGATGGTCATGTCCTCAAGCGTTTCATTAAGGTGCTTGTGGAGACTTTGAGCCGAGAACCGAAGGGAAATCGGTGGCCACCCTCAAGTCGTCGGCCATGCGCACGGTCGATGTCGCGCGACACGCCGGATGCTCGGTTCAGCAGGTGCGCAACCTGGAACGCGACGGCGTGCTGCCGCCGGTGGCGCGCACACCCGCGGGCTACCGGATCTATGGAGAGGTGCACCTGCGTTCCGCGCTGGCCTACGGGGCACTGGCCGTAGGCACCGGTCCGGTCGAGGCCAAGCGGATCGTTCGTGCCGCACATCGGCGTCCGGCCTCGGCGGTACTGGCCCTGTTCGACGCGGCACACGCCCGGCTCGACCGGGAGCGTACGGACCTCAGGCTTGCCGGGGAGGCGGCGGAGGCGATCTCCGCCGAGCCGGTCGAGGACGTCCGCCCATCGGACTCGATGAGCGTCCTGGAACTCGCCGTCGCGCTCGGCGTGCGCGCCTCGACATTGCGGCACTGGGACGCCGAGGGGCTCGTTGTCCCCGACCGGGTGCCACCACGAGGGAGGCGCCGGTACTCGCCGGCCCAGGCGCGTGACGCCCGGATCGTGCACCAGCTACGCGGCGCCGGGTATCGCATCGCCCCCTGCGGTCCCTGATGCCGGACCTACGGCGCGGGCGCCGCGCACAGGACGTGCTGGCCGCGCTGGCGGCCCGTGACGCGAGTATCGCGGTTCGCTCCCGCGCCCTCCTCGACGCCTCCGCCCGCTCAGCTGGGTCCTCGCCGCGACGGCTCGGACCTAGCCGGACACAGCCGGACCTGGCCCGCCAGGACGACGAGAGCCCCTAGACGGCCGCCACCAGCTCGCCACGCAGGCGCCGCAGCGTGGCTTCGGGGATGCGCAGCCCGTCGCGGGCGTATCCGTCCAGCCTCCCCATCGCTCGTCCATGGCGTCCATCGCCGTGTCGAGGTAACGGGGACGGACCTCGATGATCGCGGAGGCGATCTCCGGGTCGCCGCCCGCGTCGAGGAAGCTCTGCACATGGGGCCGGAAGGCGACCCGCACCACCGGATTCACCGCGAGGTACTCGGCCCGCACCACGTCACGCGCGGCACCGACAAGGAGCAGCAGCAGGGCCGCCGCCCAGCCCGTGCGGTCCTTGCCCGCGGTGCAGTGGAAGAGCACGGGGTGCGAGGCACCGTCGGCAACCGTGTCGACGAGGGCCCGGTACGCGGCCGCGGCACGTGGCGAGAGAACCATCTGCCGGTACGTCTCCGCGAACATCTCCTCGGCCTTTCCGTCCCCGAGCAGCCGCTCCGCCTCGACCGGGTCGGCGAGCAGCGCCCGGAGGCGGGCGGGGGCCACGCCCGGGTTGTCCCGAGCACGTCGGCCACGAAGAGCCGGGCTCCGGGCGGCAGGCGGTCGGGGGCCGACGCGCGCTCGTCAGCGGTCCGCAGGTCCACGACCGTACGGACGCCGAGCGCCGCCACCGTGGCATCGTCCGCCGGACCCAGCCCGCTGAGCTGGCCGGAGCGCAGGACGATGCCGGGCCGCACCTGGCGGCCGGCGCCCAGGTCGATGCCGCCCAGGTCGCGCAGATTGAGAACAGAGACTGCCGGGACGGCCCTGACGGTTTGCACGATGAACTTCCTCTTTTCCCGACACGTATCCGAATTGATTTCGGCTTGGCCGGATCAAAAGTCGCATGATGTCGGGAAATGGACAAAGTAAAACGCCGGGGACCGCCGATCGGGCGTGCCGGGCACGCGAGAGGCATGGGAAAGCGTCGCCGCCGGCCTCCTGGCCTGCGGCGCTGCACACATGGACGAGGGCCGGGAGGTACGGGAGAGAAGTGGTCACGACGTCCTGCACTGCCGTTGCCTCGACCGGTGGCCCGGCGCATCGAATTCACCGGGAAGGGGGCGAGGACATCAATTCCGGACGGGGCCGCCCCGCGCCTGCGCCGTGGCCGCGCTCACTCCGCCAGAAGTCTCGTCTTCTGCGCGATGAACTCCGCGTCCGTGAGGATGCCCTGCTTCTTCAGCTCGGCCAGCCGCTCCAGCTGGCTGATCACGTCGTCCGCGGGCGGCTCCTCGGCCACCGGCTCGGCGACCGGCTGCCCGGCTGCCCGCTCCGCGTCCTGTTCGGCGAACTTCGTCTGCTGGCGCTGCTGGACCCGGCCACTGACCGCGGAGGCGGTGCCGGCGACGACGGCCGTGCGCGCCACCGCGCCCAGCAGGCCGGGCCCGCGGCGGTTCATCCCAGGTCCTCGAAAAATCGGCATGTCGTACGCCCTTCCGGTGCGGGTGCGGTGTCAGCGGGCGGAACCGGCGGCGGATGCCGCCGCCTCCGCGACCTCGGCGGGGATCCGCTCGTGGGCGATGAGCTGTCCGCCGGACGCGCGGACGGCCTCGGTGAGCGGCACCGCCCAGAGGTCCTCCCACACGATCAGCGCCGCGGAGCTGCCCGGCGGCACCCTCTCGCCCAGCTCCCGGATGTCGTCGCTGTTCAGCATGCCGGTGACCTCGCCCTCGACCGGCTCGAACGAGACGAGCTCGCCGGGATCGAGGTCCTCCAGCTCGACGATCTCGATGGTGCCGTCCTCGGCCCGGTACACGAAGGTCAGGTCGAGGATGCGCACCGCCTTCGATGCGACCGCGTCGGCCAGCGCCGGGGCGATCGCGCCGGTGAACCGGCTGCCGGGGAAGGCGACGACGAGGTACTCCACAGGTCCGACAGCCACGGGCGTGTCCTCTCCGGAGGGATGGATTGCCAGCAGCATAACTTCGGTCATTTGGTGCTGCACTATGGCAAATCATCTGACGGTGTTCCGGACGGGGATGCGGGGCCGATTCACCCCGCCGGGTGTTACTGGACAGTACGTAAAGGATCAAGTGCGTTCGGAGAGGGCAAGGTCACAGGCCGCACCCCTGCTGCCCATCTGAGACCTGCCCTAGCATCTGGGCATGACGGTCCAGCCTGCTGACGGGCTTTCGTTGGCCGCCGAATTCCCTGATCCCGCCCATGAGCAGTGGCAGAGCCTCGTCGAGGGTGTGCTGCGCAAGTCGGGCAAGGACGTTTCGGGTTCGGCCGCCGAGGAAGCACTGTCCACCACGGTGGAGGACGGCTCATCACCCGCCCCTCTACACCTCGCGCGACGACGCGCCCGATGCCGGTCTCCCGGGATTCGCCCCCTTCACCCGCGGCAGCAAGCCCGAAGGCAGTACGGCGGGCGGCTGGGGCGTACGGCAGCGGCACGGTTCGCCGGATCCCGCCCGGCTCAACGAGGCCGTGCTCGCGGATCTGGAGAACGGTGTCACCTCGCTGTGGCTGACCGTGGGAGGCGCCGGCGGTGTGCCGGTCTCCGGTCTGGCACGGGCGCTGGACGGCGTCTACCTCGATCTCGCTCCGGTCGCGCTCGACGCGGGGGACGAACTGGACGCCGCAGCAACCGAGTTGCTCCGCCTCTACGCGGAGCGCGAGGTTCCCGCGAAGTCGGTGCGCGGCAGTCTTGGCGCCGATCCGCTGGGGCAGGCGGCCCGCAGCGGCGGCGCACCGGACCTGACAGCCGCGATCAGCTGGGCGCAGCGGTGCACGCGCGAGTACCCGGGACTCCGGGCACTGACGGTGGATGCGATGCCGTACCACGAGGCCGGTGGCTCGGCCGCCCAGGAACTGGGCAGTTCGCTGGCCACCGGGGTCGCCTACCTGCGGGCGCTGACCGAGGCGGGTCTCGGTGTCGAGGAGGCCTGCGCGCAGCTGGAGTTCCGCTACGCCGCCACCGCCGACCAGTTCCTGACGATCGCCAAACTGCGGGCCGCGCGCCGGCTGTGGGCGCGGGTCGCCGAGGTCTGCGGGGCCCCGGAGGGCGGGGCGCAGCGACAGCACGCCGTGACCTCGCCGGTGATGATGACCCGGCGCGATCCGTGGGTGAACATGCTGCGGACGACGCTGGCCTGTCTGGGCGCCGGAGTCGGCGGGGCCGATGCGGTGACCGTGCTGCCGTTCGATCACGCGCTCGGCCTGCCGGACGCGTTCGCGCGCCGCATCGCCCGTAACACCTCGACGATCCTGCTGGAGGAGTCCCATCTGGCCCGGGTCATCGACCCGGCCGGCGGCTCCTGGTACGTGGAGCGGCTCACCGACGAACTCGCCGACTCCGCTTGGGCGTTCTTCCAGGAGATCGAGCGGGCGGGTGGCCAGGCGGCCGCGCTGGCCTCCGGAACGGTCGCGGAACGGCTCGCGGCCACCTGGGCGGCGCGCAAGAAGAACCTGGCGCGGCGCAAGGAGCCGATCACCGGCGTCAGCGAGTTCCCCAGCTCGCCGAGCGCGCGGTGGAGCGCAAGGCCGTCCCGGTGGCCGCCCCGCAGGGCGGTCTGCCGGTGGTCCGGCGTGACGAGGCGTTCGAGGAGCTGCGCGCCCGCTCGGACGCGCACCTGGCGGCGACCGGCCGCCGGCCGCGGGTGTTCATCGCCGCGCTCGGCCCCGCCGCGGCGCACACCGCGCGGGCCTCGTTCGCCGCGAACCTCTTCCAGGCGGGCGGCATCGAGCCGGTCCACGAGCCGTTGCGGGTGGACGCCTCGTCGGCCGCCGCGGCCTTCGCGGCCAGCGGGACCGACGTGGCCTGCTTGTGCTCCAGCGACGCCCTGTACGCCGAGCAGGCCGGCGAGGTCGCCGAGGCGCTCGTGTCGGCGGGTGCGCAGCGGGTGTACCTGGCGGGGCGGCCCGGCGATCACCCCGGTGTCGACGAATACGTCTTCGCCGGCTGCGACGTGGTGGCCGTGCTCTCTTCCGTTCTCGACCGTATGGGTGTGGCGTAATGCGGATCCCCGACTTCTCCGACATCGACCTCGGGCCGGGCGGCGGCGCCGAGGTGGGCGAGGACCAGTGGCGTGCCGCGGTGAAGGAGTCCTCCGGGAGCTCCGACGGCGACCTGCTCTGGGAGACCCCGGAAGGCATCGCGGTCAAACCGCTGTACACGGGCCAGGACCTGGAGGAACTCGACTTCCTCGGCACGTATCCGGGGGTGGCTCCGTATCTGCGGGGCCCGTACCCGACGATGTACGTCAACCAGCCGTGGACGATCCGGCAGTACGCGGGTTTCTCCACCGCCGAGGAGTCCAACGCCTTCTACGCCGTAACCTCGCGGCCGGACAGAAGGGGCTCTCCGTCGCCTTCGACCTGCCGACCCACCGGGGCTACGACAGCGACCACCCGCGGGTGACCGGCGACGTCGGCATGGCGGGGTCGCGATCGACTCGATCTACGACATGCGGCAGCTGTTCGAGGGCATCCCGCTGGACAAGATGTCGGTCTCGATGACGATGAACGGCGCCGTGCTTCCCGTACTCGCGCTGTACATCGTGGCCGCCGAGGAACAGGGTGTGCCGCCCGAGAAGCTGGCCGGGACCATTCAGAACGACATCCTGAAGGAGTTCATGGTCCGCAACACCTACATCTATCCGCCGAAGCCCTCGATGCGGATCATCTCCGACATCTTCGCGTTCACCTCGCAGCGGATGCCTCGCTACAACTCGATCTCCATCTCCGGGTACCACATCCAGGAGGCCGGAGCCACGGCCGATCTGGAGCTGGCGTACACCCTGGCCGACGGCGTGGAGTACCTGCGGGCCGGGCGGGACACCGGACTCGACGTGGACGCCTTCGCGCCGCGACTGTCGTTCTTCTGGGCGATCGGCATGAACTTCTTCATGGAGATCGCAAAGCTGCGGGCGGCCCGGCTGCTGTGGGCCAAGCTGGTCCGGGAGTTCGAGCCCAAGAACCCCAAGTCGCTCTCGCTGCGCACTCATTCGCAGACCTCGGGCTGGTCGCTGACCGCCCAGGACGTGTTCAACAACGTCACCAGGACCTGCGTGGAGGCGATGGCGGCGACCCAGGGTCACACCCAGTCGCTGCACACCAACGCCCTCGACGAGGCACTCGCGTTGCCGACGGACTTCTCCGCGCGCATCGCCCGCAACACCCAGCTGCTGCTCCAGCAGGAGTCCGGCACCGGGCGGGTCATCGACCCGTGGGGCGGCAGCGCGTACGTGGAGAAGCTCACCTACGACCTGGCGCGGCGGGCCTGGCAGCACATCGAGGAGGTCGAGGCGGCGGGCGGTATGGCCAAGGCCATCGACGCCGGCATCCCCAAGCTGCGCATCGAGGAGGCGGCCGCCCGCACCCAGGCGCGCATCGACTCCGGCCGCCAGCCCGTCATCGGCGTCAACAAGTACCGCGTCGAGACCGACGAGAAGATCGACGTGCTCAAGGTCGACAACTCCTCGGTGCGCACCCAGCAGATCGAGAAGCTGCGCCGGCTGCGCGAGGAGCGCGACGAGCAGGCCTGCCAGGACGCGCTGGGCGCGCTGACGGCGGCGGCCGGGCGGGAGCCGGGTCCCGGGCTCGAAGGCAACCTGCTGGCGCTGGCCGTCGACGCGGCACGCGCGATGGCCACCGTCGGCGAGATCTCGGACGCGCTGGAGAAGGTGTACGGCCGGCACGCGGGCCAGATCCGTACGATCTCCGGTGTGTACCGCAACGAGGCAGGGGAGTCGCCGTCCGTGGACCGCACCCGCGCACTGGTGGACGCGTTCGAGGAGGCGGAGGGGCGGCGCCCGCGCATCCTGGTCGCCAAGATGGGCCAGGACGGTCACGACCGCGGCCAGAAGGTGATCGCGACCGCCTTCGCCGACCTGGGCTTCGACGTGGATGTCGGCCCGCTGTTCCAGACGCCGGGCGAAGTCGCCCGGCAGGCGGTCGAGGCGGACGTGCACATCGTGGGCGTCTCGTCGCTCGCCGCCGGCCACCTCACCCTGGTGCCGGCGCTCCGCGAGGAGCTCGCGGCCGAGGGCCGCGAGGACATCATGATCGTGGTGGGCGGGGTGATTCCGCCGCAGGACATCGAGGCGCTGCACGAAGCGGGAGCAGCGGCCGTGTTCCCGCCCGGCACGGTGATCCCCGACGCGGCCCACGACCTGGTGACGCGGCTCGGCGCCTCACTGGGCCACGAGCTGTGAGCCGCTGAGCCGATGGCCGCGAAGATCGATCTCGACAGCTATGTGAAGGGCGTACTCGACGGGAAGCGGGCGCACATCGCGCGCGCGATCACCCTCGTCGAGTCCACCCGGCCCGATCACAGGGCGCTGGCGCAGCAGTTGCTGCGCGAACTCCTGCCGCACTCGGGCAACGCCCGCCGCATCGGGATCAGCGGTGTGCCCGGGGTCGGCAAGTCCACGTTCATCGACGCCCTCGGCACCATGCTCACCGGGCTCGGGCACCGGGTCGCGGTGCTGGCCGTCGACCCGTCCTCCAGCCGCACCGGAGGCTCCATCCTGGGCGACAAGACCAGGATGGAGCGGCTCGCGGTGGACCCGGCGGCGTTCGTACGCCCCTCCCCACCGCCGGGACGCTGGGCGGGGTGGCGAAGGCGACCCGGGAGTCCGTCGTGGTGATGGAGGCGGCGGGCTACGACGTGGTGCTGGTGGAGACCGTCGGGGTCGGACAGTCGGAGACGGCGGTCGCCAACATGGTCGACACGTTTCTGCTGCTGACGCTGGCCCGCACCGGCGACCAGCTGCAGGGCATCAAGAAGGGCGTGCTGGAGCTCGCCGACGCCATCGCGGTCAACAAGGCCGACGGTCCGCACGAGCGCGACGCCCGCGGCGCCGCACGCGAGCTGGCGGGCGCGCTGCGGCTGATGCACCCGGCGGACGCGGCGTGGACCCCACCGGTACTGACCTGCAGCGCGCGCGAATCGACCGGCCTCGACACCCTGTGGGAGCGCCTGGAGCAGCACCGGACACTGCTCGAATCGACCGGCCGGCTCGCGGCCAAGCGGAGCGAGCAGCAGGTCGACTGGACCTGGACGATGGTGCGCGAGGAGTTGCTGGAGAGCCTGCGCAGCCATCCCGGTGTGCGTGCGCTCGCCCCGGAGCTGGAGCAGCGGGTTCGTGGGGGCACCTTGCCGGCCACGCTGGCCGCCGAGCAGATCCTGGAAGCGTTCCGGGGCCCCGGGCCGGCTGCCTGACCCGGGGAGCGGCAGGTGTTCTGGCATGCCGGGGCCCGGCGTGGCAGAACACCTGCCGCTCCCCCGCCCCCCTCGTGTGATCTGCGCCGCGCCGGCAGTCGCCGTCCGGCAGCCGTGGTACATTGCCATTGGTACTTGTGTACGCCTTGAGATTCGGGCGCCGGTGCCGGTTCATTCTCACCACGCTGATGCGCCTTCTCCTACAGACCGGCGATCCAGCGTTCTCGCATCACTTCCTTCAGTCCGGTACGGGCTCTCCGACCGGTCTTTCCTGCCCGTCGTCCGGGGCGTGAGATCTCCGCCCCCGTTTCTGCCGGGCCCCTTCATTCGCATGTCCGCGAAAGGACCACCCCGCATGACCACCACACTCGAACACCCCGTCACCACCCGGCCGCCGGCCCCCACGGCCGCCGCCGGCGTCCTCGACCTCACGCCCCAGGGGCACGGCGCCCTGCGCCCCGCAGACGGCCACCCCACCCCCCGCGACGTCCAGGTCCCCACCGCACTCATCCGCCGGCACGGCCTGCGCAAGGGCGACGTCGTCGAGGGCCGCTGCGACCGGCCCGCGCGCTGAGCAGCGTGGAACGCGTCAACGGCCTTCCCCCGCAAGCGATCCGGGACCGTCCGCACTTCCGCGACCTCACCCCGCTCCACCCCGGGAGCGGCTGCACCTGGAAACCCCCTCCGGCAGCCCCTCGACGCGCATCCTCGACCTGGTCGCCCCGATCGGCAAGGGACAGCGCGGGCTCGTCGTCGCCCCGCCCAGGACCGGCAAGACGGTCCTCCTGCAGCAGATCGCGGCGGCGGTCGCGGAGAACCACCCCGAGAGCCACCTGATGGTGGTGCTGCTCGACGAGCGTCCGGAGGAGGTCACCGACATGCGCCGGTCGGTACGGGGCGAGGTGTACGCCTCTACCTTCGACCGGCCCGCCAAGGAGCACATCGCGCTCGCGGAGCTCGCTCTCGAACGCGCCAAGCGCCTGGTCGAGCAGGGCCGGGACGTCGTCATCCTGCTCGACTCCCTCACCCGGCTGTGCCGGGCCCACAACAACGCCGCGGGCGCCGGCGGACGCACCCTGAGCGGCGGAGTCGACGCGGCGGCGCTGCTCGGACCCAAACGCCTCTTCGGGGCCGCGCGGCTCACCGAGGAGGGCGGCTCCCTCACCATCGTGGCCACGGCTCTCGTGGACACCGGCTCCCGCGCCGACGAGTACTTCTTCGAGGAGCTGAAGGGGACCGGCAACATGGAGCTCCGGCTCGACCGCGCCCTGGCCGAGAAGCGGATCCACCCGGCCGTGAACATCGCGGCATCCGGCACCCGCCGCGACGAACTCCTCGTACCGGCCGACGAACTGACCGCCGTGCGCGGCCTGCGCCGCGCCCTGCACTCCAGGGACGCGCAGACCTCACTCGAAACGCTGCTGGACCGGATCCGGCACACCCCGGACAACGCCGCCTTCCTCCGGCTGATCCGCAACACCGTTCCGGCCGGCTGAGGAATCTGCAGGGTCACAGCCGACCGACGAGGGGCCCCGGCCGGGGAATACCGGCCGGGGCCCCTCTCGCCTGCGGCTCACATCCGGGTGTTCAGCGAAGCGGTGTGCTCGCGGACCTGCTCGGGCGTGAGATAGCCGTCCGTGTACTCGAAGTCCCGCAGCGTGGCGGGCTTGCGGGACTGGAATCCGGTGCGGACGAAATCGTCACCCGCGGCGGCGTTGATCAGCCAGTTGGTCATGACCCGCGCCTTGGCCACATTGGTCCTCAGCGCCGACCAGTGGTAACCACGGGCCACCGCCTGGGCGGTGATGCCGTGCATCTCGATGCCGAGCGGCTTGGAGACGGCGTCCTTGCCGCCGAGGTCGACGACGAGGCCGAGGTCCTTGTGGACGTACTGCTGCAGCGGCTGGTTGCGGAGCGTGGCCAGGACGTTGTCCGCGACCTTGCGGCCCTGACGCATGGCGTGCTGGGCGGTGGGCGGGCAGACCGCGCCGTCGCCCTTGGCCAGGTCGGGCACGGCCGCCGCGTCACCGAGGGCGAAGATTCCGTCATGGCCCGGCAGGACCATCTCGGGGGTCACCGCCAGGCGGCCGCGCACCGTCTCCGCGTCGAAGGTGGTGACCAGGGGGCTGGCGGCAACGCCCGCCGTCCAGATCAGCGTGCGGCAGGGCAGGACCCGGCCGTCCGTGAAG
Source organism: Streptomyces sp. RKAG290 (assembly GCF_023701695.1). GTDB lineage: Bacteria > Actinomycetota > Actinomycetes > Streptomycetales > Streptomycetaceae > Streptomyces. Next base: position 7,171,652 of record NZ_JAJOZC010000001.1, on the reverse strand, counting down.
GTCACCTTGTCGGGGCCGGCCTCGGCCACGGAGACGCCGAGGGACACCTCGATCCCCCGTTCGCGCAGCACCTTCAGCGCGCTCTCCCCGAGCTTGTCGCCCAGTTCGGGCATCAGCTTCGGGGCGATGTCGATCAGGTGCCACTTGATCAGCTTCGGGTCGAGCCGCGGGTAGTGCCGCACGGCGTTGGTGGTCAGCCGCTGCAGGCAGGCCGCGGTCTCGGTGCCCGCGTAGCCGCCGCCGACGACCACGAACTGCAGCCGCGAGGCCCGCTCCTCCTCGTCGTGGCTGGCGTCCGCGAGGTCGAGCTGCGCGATCACGTGATCGCGCACGAAGGCAGCCTCGGCCAGCGTCTTCATGCCGCGGGCGTTGTCGAGCAGCCCGGGGATGTCGAAGGTGCGGGTGACACTGCCGGGGCTGAGCACGATGTAGTCGTACGGCTCGTTGACGACCTCGTCGGTGATCTTGCGGATGACGCAGACCTTCGCCAGGGGGTCCACTCCGATGGCCCCGCCGGGGATGATCCTGGTCCGGTGCCGGCTGCTGCGGCGCAGTGACACCGCGATCGACTGCGGGGTGAGGACACCCGAGGCCACTTGAGGCAGCAGGGGCAGGTAGAGCTGGTAGGAGAACGGGGCCACGAGCGCGATGTCTGCTTCACCGGGGCGGAGCCGGCGTTCCAGACGGCGTACGCACTCGACCCCGGCAAATCCGGCTCCGACAACGAGAATCCTGGGTCGTGCCACAGTGTTCGTCCCTTCTCGGGTCTGCACGGTCGTCCGTTCGCCTGCCCCGTCACACGCGCCCGTCACCTCTTATCTTTACGAGACGGGTGCGACTTCGCCTGCTGGGGCGGCAGAACGGACGACCCGGCAGCTCACCTGGCCAGGTAGGTCACCACCGTGCAGGCCCCGCCGGCCGTGCCCACGCAGACCACCGTGGCCGCCACACAGCGCGCCCTGAGCCGGCGGTAGCGCTCGTTGTACTCGCCGCGCAGCTCGATGGCACGGGCGGAGATGCGCGACAGCATCACCCGCGAGGCGTCGGCCCGGTCGGCCACGTAGACACGTTCCACGTCATCGCGCTGGGCGGTGGTGAGCCAGGGCAGCGCGTCGGTGAAGCCGCGGGCGAGCCGTCGCGCCGCCTCGACCTCGGCGTTCCACAGCAGATAGCCCTCCATCTGGGCCAGCCCGCGCGCGCTGTCCTTGTCGGGGTCACTGCTCACCCGCTTCTCCTCTCCCCCGGCCGCCGCGCTCACGCCTGCTTGTCCCCCGGAGCCACCGTCACCGAACGGTCGAGCCGGTTGGCGGCGTCGTCGAGCTCACGTACGGACGGGTGGTGCAGGTCGAACGCCGGGGACTCGGAACGGATCCGCGGCAGCGTGACGAAGTTGTGCCGCGGCGGCGGGCAGGAGGTCGCCCACTCCAGCGAACGGCCGTAGCCCCACGGGTCGTCGACCTCGATCTTCTTCCCGTACTTGGCCGTCTTCCAGACGTTGTACAGGAAGGGCAGCATCGACAGGCCGAGCACGAACGAGGAGATCGTCGAGATCGTGTTGAGGGTGGTGAAGCCGTCGCTCGCGAGGTAGTCGGCGTAGCGGCGCGGCATGCCCTCGGCGCCCAGCCAGTGCTGCACCAGGAACGTGCCGTGGAAGCCGACGAACAGCGTCCAGAAGGACATCTTGCCGAGCCGTTCGTCCAGCATCTTGCCGGTGAACTTCGGCCACCAGAAGTGGAATCCGGCGAACATCGCGAAGACCACGGTGCCGAAGACCACGTAGTGGAAGTGCGCCACGACGAAGTACGAGTCCGAGACCTCGAAGTCCATCGGGGCGACGCGAGGATCACCCCGGTCAGACCACCGAAGAGGAAGGTGACGAGGAAGCCGATGGACCAGAGCATCGGTGTCTCGAAGGACAGCGAGCCCTTCCACATCGTGCCGATCCAGTTGAAGAACTTCACCCCGGTGGGCACCGCGATGAGGAACGTCATGAAGGAGAAGAACGGCAGCAGCACACCGCCGGTGACGTACATGTGGTGCGCCCACACGGTCACGGACAGACCGGCGATGGCGATCGTCGCGCCGACCAGGCCGATGTAACCGAAGATCGGTTTCCGGCTGAAGACCGGAATGATCTCCGTGACGATCCCGAAGAACGGGAGCGCGATGATGTACACCTCCGGATGGCCGAAGAACCAGAACAGGTGCTGCCAGAGCAGGGCGCCGCCGTTGGCCGCGTCGAAGATGTGCGCACCGAACTTGCGGTCGGCCTCCAGCGCCAGCAGCGCGGCGGCCAGGACCGGGAAGGCCAGCAGGACCAGGACACCGGTCAGCAGGACGTTCCAGACGAAGATCGGCATGCGGAACATCGTCATGCCGGGTGCGCGCATGCAGATGATCGTGGTGATGAAGTTGACCGAGCCGAGGATCGTACCGAAGCCGGAGAAGGCCAGACCCATGATCCACATGTCGGCGCCGACGCCCGGCGAGCGGACCGCGTCGGTCAGCGGGGAGTAGGCGAACCAGCCGAAGTCGGCCGCTCCGTTCGGGGTGAGGAAGCCGGCCACCGCGATGAGCGAGCCGAAGAGATACAGCCAGTACGCGAACATGTTCAGCCGGGGGAACGCCACGTCGGGCGCGCCGATCTGCAGCGGCATGATCCAGTTGGTGAATCCGGCGAACAGCGGCGTCGCGAACATCAGCAGCATGATCGTGCCGTGCATGGTGAACGCCTGGTTGAACTGCTCGTTCGAGATGATCTGGATGCCGGGGCGGGCCAGCTCGGCGCGCATGAAGAGCGCGAGCAGACCGCCGATGAGGAAGAACGCGAACGAGGTGACCAGGTAAAGGGAGCCGATCGTCTTGTGGTCCGTGGTGGTCAGCCACGTGATGACCACATTGCCCGGCTCCTTGCTGTGTACCGGAAGCTCGTTGGCGTACGACTCGTCTTCCTCCGCTGTCCCTGCTGTGCCCGTCGTCGTCACTGGGACGCTCCTTCGATTGTCATCCCGGGTGGACTGCGCACCCGGCGTGGCGCCGCTTCCACCGGGGTGGGCCGAACGGCCCTCCCCGCGCGTCGCGCGAGTTTCCGGTTGCAGCAAACCAGCCAGGTGGCCACCGGGGGTGGCCCTGCGCCCGCCGTGGCGCGACATTCACTCGTCAGGGCGTCCCCGGACGGGTTGTTCCGCGCACTCGGGCAGGTCCGCCCTTCGAAGGGGTCCGGCACGGGACGGGCGCGCTCAGCAGCGCCGGTCCGGGGCCCGGACACAGCTCCGCCCCGGCTCGACGGTGTGCCGGCCGGGGCGGAGCTGTGCTGGGCGGCGCGGACGAGGGAGAGGCGCGGCCCCTCCCCCGTCCGCGCCGCTCACCTCAGACGAGGCTCGCGATCGCCTGGTTGAACGTCGCCGACGGGCGCATGACGGCCGCGGCCTTGACCGGGTCGGGCTGGTAGTAGCCGCCGATGTCCACCGGCTTGCCCTGCACCGCGACCAGCTCGGCGACGATGGTCTGCTCCTGCTCGGCCAGCGTCTTGGCGAGCGGCGCGAACACCTCGGCGAGCTTGGCGTCTGCGGTCTGCTGCGCCAGCTCCTGGGCCCAGTACAGGGCCAGGTAGAAGTGGCTGCCGCGGTTGTCGATGCCGCCGAGCTTGCGGCTGGGCGACTTGTCCTCGTTCAGGAACGTGGCGGTCGCGCGGTCCAGCGTGTCGGCGAGGACCTGGGCGCCGGCGTTGTCCGTGGTCTGCGCGAGGTGCTCGAAGCTGACCGCGAGGGCGAGGAACTCACCCAGGCTGTCCCAGCGCAGGTAGTCCTCCTTGACGAGCTGCTGGACGTGCTTCGGCGCGGAGCCGCCGGCGCCCGTCTCGAAGAGACCGCCGCCGTTCATCAGCGGGACGACGGAGAGCATCTTCGCGCTGGTGCCGAGCTCGAGGATGGGGAACAGGTCGGTCAGGTAGTCACGCAGCACGTTGCCGGTGACCGAGATGGTGTCCTCGCCGCGGCGGATGCGCTCCAGGGAGAAGGCGGTGGCCTTCACCGGCGACATGATCTCGATCTGCAGACCGTCGGTGTCGTGGCCGGCCAGGTAGGTCCTGACCTTCTCGATGAGGTTGGCGTCGTGCGCCCGGTCCTCGTCGAGCCAGAACACGGCCGGGGTGCCGGTCGCGCGGGCGCGGGTGACGGCGAGCTTGACCCAGTCCTGGATCGGCAGGTCCTTGGCCTGGCACACACGGAAGATGTCACCGGCGCCGACGGCCTGCTCCAGGACGGCGTTGCCGCTGCCGTCCACGACCCGCACGGTGCCCGTGGTGGGGACCTCGAAGGTCTTGTCGTGGCTGCCGTACTCCTCGGCCTTCTGCGCCATGAGGCCGACGTTGGACACCGAACCCATCGTGGCGGGGTCGTAGGCGCCGTTGGCACGGCAGTCGTCGATGACGACCTGGTAGACGCCCGCGTAGCTGCTGTCGGGCAGCACGGCGAGGGTGTCGGCCTCGTTGCCGTCCGGGCCCCACATGTGGCCGGAGGTGCGGATCATGGCCGGCATGGAGGCGTCGACGATGACGTCGCTGGGGACGTGCAGGTTGGTGATGCCCTTGTCGGAGTCGACCATCGCCAGGGCGGGACCCTCGGCGAGCTCGGCCTCGAAGGAGGCCTTGATCTCCGCACCGATGTGCGGCACCGAGTCCAGGCCCTTGAGGATGCCGCCGAGACCGTCGTTCGGGGTCAGGCCGGCTGCGATGAGCGCCTCGCCGTACTTGGCGAAGGTGTTCGGGAAGAAGGCGCGGACCACGTGGCCGAAGATGATCGGGTCGGAGACCTTCATCATGGTGGCCTTGAGGTGCACCGAGAACAGGATGCCCTCGGCCTTGGCGCGGGCGACCTGCGCGGTGAAGAACTCGCGCAGCGCGGCGACGCGCATGACGGCGGCGTCCACGACCTCGCCGGCGAGCACGGGCACGGAGTCACGCAGGACGGTGACCGTGCCGTCGTCACCGACGAGCTCGATGCGCAGCGTGCCGTCCTCGGCGATCACGACGGACTTCTCGGTGGAGCGGAAGTCGTCGACGCCCATGGTCGCGACGTTCGTCTTCGAGTCGGCGGTCCAGGCGCCCATGCGGTGCGGGTGCGCCTTGGCGTAGTTCTTGACCGACGCGGGGGCCCGCCGGTCGGAGTTACCCTCGCGCAGGACGGGGTTGACCGCGCTGCCCTTGATCTTGTCGTAACGCGCGCGGGCGTCCTTGTCCTCGTCGGACTTCGGGTCGTCCGGGTAGTCCGGCAGCGCGTAGCCCTGGCCCTGGAGCTCGGCGATCGCGGCCTTCAGCTGCGGGATCGAGGCCGAGACGTTCGGAAGCTTGATGATGTTCGCACCGGGAGTCGTGGCCAGCGCGCCGAGCTCGGCGAGTGCATCGTCGATGCGCTGGTTCTCCTGGAGGCGGTCGGGGAAGCTGGCGATGATCCGGCCCGCCAGGGAGATGTCACGGCTCTCCACGGTGACCCCGGCCTTCGAGGCGTAGGCCTCGATCACCGGCAGGAACGAATACGTCGCCAGGGCCGGGGCCTCGTCGGTGTGTGTATAGATGATGGTCGAGTCAGTCACCCTGTGCTCCGCTCCACGTCTGCAACATTGCTTGACATCAAGATATCTCGTGATCGCCGCTGACTCGACAGGGCCCTGCCCCGCACGGGCCGGAACCGGTCCTACCGCATCGCCGCCCGCGAGCGAGCCCCGCCGGACCGCGGCGCCGCACCAGGATTTGCCCTCCCGCCGCGGTCCTGGCAGCGTGCGACGGCATGAGCGCAGACGGCGAACACACCGAAGCACTGGCGCGGGCGGTGCGGCTGCGCGAGCAGAAGAACGCGCGGGCGCACGAGCAGCTGGTGAGCCTGGCCGCGCGGTATCCGCACGACGCCGCGATCGCCTATCAGACCGCCTGGTCGCACGATTCCCTCGGCCTGGAGGCTCAGGCCGTGCCGTACTACGAGAGCGCGCTGGACGGTCCGGGGCTTTCGGCCGAGGACCGTCACGGCGCCTTCCTCGGCCTCGGCAGTACGTTGCGGGTGCTGGGCCGCTACGGGGCGGCGCACGCGGTGCTGCGCCGCGGCCTGGACGAGTTCGCGGACGACGCCTCGCTGCTGACCTTTCTCGCCATGACGCTGTACAACCTCGGCGAGTCCCGCGAGGCGGTACGGACACTGCTCAAGGTGACGGCAGCCACCAGCGGCGACGACCGGCTCCGGGCGTACCGTCCGGCGATCGAGTACTACGCCGACCGCCTGGACGAGACGGAGTAGCGCGGCTCAGGGACGCCCCTGCTCCGGGACCTGCTCACCGGATGGCACCGGTCCGGGCGGGGTGCCGTCGCCGAACGGCCGGCCGCCCAGCTGCTCCCGGTGGTGCGGGGTCAGCCAGCCCGACAGATCGGGGCCGACGGGCACGATGCCGGTGGGGTTGATGCCCGTGTGGACCCGGTAGTAGTGCTGCTTGATGTGGTGGAAGTCGACCGTGTCACCGAAGCCGGGGGTCTGGTAGAGATCCCGGGTGTAGCCCCACAGGACCGGGTCCTCGGTGAGTTTCGAGCGGTTGCACTTGAAGTGCCCGTGGTAGACGGCGTCGAAGCGCACGAGCGTGGTGAAGAGCCGGATGTCGGCCTCGGTGATCGTGTCGCCGACGAGGTAGCGCCGGTCGGCGAGGCGTGCCGACACCAGGTCCAGGCGGCGGAACAGGTCCTCGTACGCGGCCGCGTACTCGTCCTGTCCGTTCGCGAAGCCGGCCCGGTACACGCCGTTGTTCACGTCACGGTAGATGCCCTCCATGACCTCGTCGATCTCCTCGCGCAGCGGCTCGGGGTAGAGGTCGGGCGCCCCGGGCCGGTGCAGCGCGGTCCATTGGGTGGCGAGGTCCAGGGTGATCTGCTGGTAGTCGTTGGTGACGAGCTTGCCGGTGGGTACGTCGACGACGGCGGGAACGCTGACTCCGCCGGGGTAGCCCTGTTCGCGTGCGTCGTACGCCTCGGCGAGGTACTCGATGCCGAGCACGGGGTCCCGGCCGCCCTCGTCCAGCGTGAAGCGCCAGCTGCGGTCGTCCTGCAGCGGATCGGTGACGGCGAGCGAGAGCGCGCCCTCCAGGCCGAGCAGCCGGCGGGAGACCAGCGCGCGGCTCGCCCAGGGGCAGGCGCGGCTGACGACCAGGCGGTAGCGGCCCGCTTCGACGGGCCAGCCGTCCCGGCCGTCGGCGGTGATGCGGTCGGCGAAATGGCTCCTGGACCGCTTGAAGGGTTTGTGGCCGTACTCCGTGTTGCCGCCGGGTTCGCTGCGGTCCTGGTCGTTCATCGCTTTCTCCCTGTCTCCGCTACGGGCGGGTGGGCTGCTGTGTACGGCTTCTGCCCCGCCGGGCCCCGCCCACGTCGGCCAGCGCCACGATCAGTCCGGCCAGCACGAAGGCGACGGAGACGACGAGCCCGTGGTCGTACGCGGTGGACCAGCCGGTGGAGCCCACCTGGGCGAAGAAGACCGAGCCGACCGCGGCGATCCCGATCGCGGAGCCGACCCGCTGACCGGTCTGGAGGGTGCCGCCCGCGCTTCCGGCGGTGGCCACCGGCACCTGGGACAGGGTCAGGGTCTGGTTCGGTGCGATGACCAGGCCGCTGCCCAGGCCCGCCACCAGCAGCGGGGCCGCCATCGCCCATCCGGCGCCCCTGCCGGGCACCAGGTGGACGGCGAGTGCGGTGGCCGCAAGGCCCACGGCCACGGTCGCCATGCCGACGACGACGAGGGGGCGACCGTACCGGCCGACCATCCTGCCGCCGGGACCCGCCGCGACGGCGGACCCCAGGGCGAACGGTGTGATCGCCAGACCTGCCATCAGCGCGGTGTAGTGCAGCCCGCTCTGCAGGTACAGCGTGGTGATGAAGAAGATCGAGGTGAAGCCGGCGAAGTACAGCAGGATCAGCAGACAGCCCAGCCAGTAGGAGCGGACGCGGAAGAGCGAAAGGTCGACGACGGGCTGGGTGCCGCGGCGGCCGCACCGGGACTCCCAGGCGACGAAGGCCGCGAGCAGCCCCACGGCCACCAGCAGCAGCAGCCACTTCCCGTTGCCCTCCCACTGGTGTGCCTGGACGAAGGGCAGCAGCAGCGCCAGCACCCCTGCTCCCAGCAGCAGGACACCGAGGGGGTCGAGGTCCCGCAGCCGCACCGGGCCCGCGGACGGGGTGTCCGGAAGGAGCCGGCGGGCCAGCAGAAGGCAGACGAGTCCGAGCGGCAGGTTGACGTAGAAGACCCAGCGCCAGCCCTCTTCGGTGCCGGCCGCCTGGATCAGCAGTCCGCCCAGCAGCGGGCCGACCGCGGTGGAGATGCCGACGACCGTGCCGAACATGCCGAAGGCCCGGCCCCGTTCACGCCCCGAGAACATCTGCTGGATGAGGGCGGAGATCTGCGGCGAGACGAGCCCGCCGGCCAGGCCCTGGACCAGTCGGGCGACGACCAGCCAGAGACTGGACTGGGCGGCTCCGCAGGCCGCGGACGACAGCGTGAAGAGCACCAGCCCGGCCATGAACACCTCACGGCGCCCGCGGGCGTCGCCGAGCCGCCCGGCGGGGATCAGGAACAGTCCGAAGGCGAGGGCGTAGCCGGAGAGCACCCACTGCAGGTCGGACTCCGGTGTGTGCAGCCCTTCCCGGATGGACGGCAGCGCGACGTTGACGATCGACACGTCCAACAGGGTCATGAAGCCCGCGACCAGGCACACCGCGAGCGCCTTCCACCGCCTGGGGTCCGGCGTGTCAGGCCCGGAGTCGGACTCCGCACCCCGCCCCCGGCACCCCGGTACGCCGCGCTCTCTGCCATGGCTCGCACCCTAGGTCGCGCGCCCCGATTCCTCATCCCGGCAGGGCCACCCGGCCGTGCGCCGCGCGTTACATTGGCGCGGTCACCGTCCTCGGCCCGTCGCGGCCCGGCAGCGGTGCCCGGCCGGCTGCGGGCGCGGTGGCCGAGTGCCGCCACCCACCGCAGAACCACAGCAAAAGCTTGCATATGCAAGTTAATTCCCCGTAGAGTGCGGCATATGCAGTCCTACACCATCGGGCAGGCCGCCCGCCTACTGGGCGTCAGCCCGGACACCGCTCGCCGCTGGGCGGATGCGGGACGCGTCGTCACCCACCGCGAGGAGGGCGGGCGTCGCCTCATCGACGGCCGCGACCTGGCCGCGTTCTCCGTCGAGCTCGCCCAGAGCGGCTCCGGCGACGAGGACGCCTCGTACACCTCCGCCCGTAACGCCTTCCCCGGCATCGTCACCGCCGTCAAGCTCGGGGACGTGGCGGCACAGGTCGAGATCCAGGCCGGTCCGCACCGGCTCGTCTCGCTGCTGACCCGGGAGGCGGTCGAGGAACTCGGCCTCGAAGTCGGGATGCAGGCCACCGCCCGCGTGAAGTCGACCAGCGTGCACATCGACCGCACCTGACCCGGAGCCAGGACTCCGGCCGTGAGGATCACCCGACCCGGCGGGCAGGCCGGCGCCCCGGATGGCGCAGCCGGCCGCGGGTCTGTCGTCGGCGCGGGTCGGGAGAGAGGTGCCTCGGTGTCGAGAACATCAGGAACCATCGTGTCAGCCATAGTCGAACGCGACGGCCACCTGCTGATGGTTCGTGAACGTCTGCCGGGAGAGCAGGAACAGTGGGTCTTCCCCGGTGGTGTCGCGGAACCGGGGGAGCTCGCGCACCAGGCCCTCGGGCGGGAGGTCCACGAGGAGACCGGACTGAGCCTGGCCGGACCGACGAGCCTGGCCTACGTCTCCCAGCACGTCGTCACCGGCGACCCCCGCTGGGACGGCACCTGGACCGTCCTCGCCTTCCACGCGCAGGGGGCGACCGGGACACTTGGCCCCCTTGATCCCGACGAACTGGTCCTGGAAGCCGCCTGGGTGCCGAGAGCCGAGGCGTTGGCCCGAGTCGCCGCACACCCCTCCCGCCGACGCAGGGAGCCGCTCATCTCCTGTCTGGACGGCACATCGCCGCCCGGCACTCTCTGGCTGTGGCCGGGCGGACCGCAGGACGCGCCGGTCGTGGTCCCCGCGGGCGGGGGAAGCTGCCCGCCCGCACCGCCGGCAGCCGGAACTCGTGGGCGACCGTGACGGCGACACGCTCGGCCTCGCCCGCCCATGGTCACCGTCTCCGGGGCGCCGAGCCGTCGGCGCGCACCTCACGCACCGATGACGGGCCGTCAGTAGACTCGGCACCGAGTCGGCACCGATCCCTCCGGAGCCACACCGCACGACGCCGTCCTCCGGCGGGATCAACGGCTCACGAAACAGCCCCTGAGCTGCATGAAAACTGATCAGGGTGCCACCTGACAGCTCTACTGGGAGGTTACCGTTGAGGATGCTGATCAACGTCCCCGAAACCGTGGTCGCGGACGCTCTGCGCGGCATGGCCGCCGCCCATCCCGAACTGACCGTGGACGTCGAGCACCGTGTCGTCGTACGGCGGGACGCACCCGTGGCGGGAAAGGTCGCCCTGGTCTCCGGCGGCGGTTCCGGGCACGAGCCGTTGCATGCCGGGTTCGTCGGTCCCGGGATGCTGTCCGCCGCATGTGCCGGGGAGGTGTTCACCTCGCCGGTGCCGGATCAGATGGTGCGGGCCGCCGCCGCCGTCGACAGCGGTGCGGGCGTGCTCTTCGTCGTCAAGAACTACACCGGTGACGTGCTCAACTTCGAGATGGCCGCCGAGCTCGCCGACGAGGAGGGCGTGCAGGTCGCCCAGGTGCTCGTCAACGACGACGTGGCGGTCACCGACAGCCTCTTCACCGCCGGGCGGCGGGGCACGGGGGCGACCCTGTTCGTCGAGAAGATCGCCGGAGCGGCAGCCGAGGAGGGCGCCCCACTGGACCGGGTGGCGGCGATCGCACGGCAGGTCAACGACGCGTCGCGCAGTTTCGGAGTGGCCCTGACCTCCGTCACCACCCCCGCGAAGGGCTCCCCCACCTTCGACCTCCCCGAGGGCGAGCTCGAACTCGGGGTGGGCATCCACGGCGAGCCGGGGCGCGAGCGGCGTCCGATGATGACGTCCCGGGAGATCGCCGACTTCGCCGTGGACGCGGTGCTGGAGGACCTGCGGCCGAACGGGCCGGTGATCGCGCTGGTCAACGGAATGGGCGCGACACCGCTGCTGGAGCTCTACGGGTTCAACGCCGAGGTGCAGCGGGTGTTGACCGAGCGGGGCGTGGTCGTGGCCCGCACGCTCGTGGGCAACTATGTGACCTCGCTCGACATGGCGGGCTGCTCGGTGACGCTCTGCCAGGTGGACGAGGAACTGGTGCGCCTCTGGGACGCGCCGGTGCAGACGCCCGCGCTGCGCTGGGGCCGTTGACCGCCGGTACCCCCCGTTCCGACGCACGCCGTCACGCTCGATGAACCAAGGAGAGCATGTGCTCGACGCCGACTTCTTCCGCCGCTGGATGACCACGACCGCCGCCGCCGTGGACCGCGAGGCGGAGCACCTGACCGAACTCGACTCGGCCATCGGGGACGCCGATCACGGCAGCAATCTGCAGCGCGGCTTCACCGCCGTGTCGGCCGCCCTGGAGGAGGAGCCGCCGCAGACCCCGGGGGCCGTGCTGATGCTTGCCGGGAGGCAGCTGATCTCGACCGTCGGCGGAGCGTCCGGTCCGTTGTACGGGACCCTGCTGCGGCGGACGGGCAAGGCGCTGGGCGACGCCGCCACCGTGACGGTCGCGGAGCTGGCGCAGGCGCTCGGGTCCGGCGTGGCGGCCGTGGCCCAGCTGGGCGGCGCTCAGGCCGGGGACAAGACGATGCTGGATGCCCTGCTGCCGGCGGCCGAGGCCCTCGGGACGTCGTTCGAGGCGGCACGGGACGCGGCGCGGGAGGGCGCGCTGGCGACCGTGCCCCTGCAGGCACGCAAGGGCCGGGCGAGTTATCTCGGTGAGCGGAGCATCGGCCATCAGGACCCTGGGGCCACGTCCGCGGCACTGCTGATCGCCGCGCTCGCGGAGACCGACGGTGCGGCAGGGGGTGCCGTGTGAGCGCGGACAAGCAGGTGGGGATCGTGCTGGTCTCGCACAGCGGGCCGGTGGCCGAGGCGGTGGCCGAGCTGGCCAAGGGACTCGCCGCCGGAGGTGCGACGGCGCCGGTGGCCGCGGCCGGGGCACCCCCGCGGGCGGGCTCGGGACGAGTACGGAGCTCATCGCGCAGGCGGCAAGGTCGGTGGACGCGGGCGCGGGAGTCGCGGTACTGGTCGATCTGGGCAGCGCGGTGCTCACGGTCAAGGCGATGCTGGCCGAGGGCGACGAACTCCCCGAAGGCGCAAGGCTGGTGGACGCCCCGTTCGTGGAGGGTGCGGTGGCCGCGGTGGTCACCGCGTCGGCCGGCGGCGACCTGGAAGCCGTGGCGGCGGCAGCGTCGGAGGCGTACGACTACCGCAAGGCGTAGGCGGGGTGCCGTGTCGACGGTGGCGCCTCGCCCGCCGGTCACTCACACTTGAGGCCATGTCACCGAATGTGCGGCGCAGCGCCGGGCTCCTCCTGTTCCGTACCTCCGGCGGCTCCGGGCTCGAAGTCCTCATCGGGCACATGGGCGGGCCGTTCTGGGCGGGCCGGGAGAGCGAGGCGTGGTCGGTCCCGAAGGGTGAGTACGGCCCCGAGGAGGAACCGGCGGCCGCTGCCCGGCGGGAGTTCGGGGAGGAGTTCGGCCACCCGGCACCGGACGGTACGTGGGTGGCACTGGGCGAGTCCCGGCAGCCCAGCGGCAAGATCGTGACGGTGTGGGCGATGGAGGGCGATCTCGATCCCGCGGCGGCCGTTCCCGGGACGTTCACGATGGAGTGGCCGCGGGGGTCAGGCGTGCAGCAGGAGTTCCCGGAGATCGACCGGTTCGCCTGGTGCACGCCGGAGGTTGCCGTCGAGTGCCTCGTGAAGGGCCAGCGGGTCTTCGTGGACCGCCTGCGCGAACACCTCAACGGTGGGCAGGGCCCGTCCACGCACGCCGCCTCCTGAGGCGGCGCGCGACGGCCTGGACGGTCGGCACGCAGGTCAGGGGCCGGTGACCGGGCCTCCCTGGTGGAGTTCGAGCCGGTCGCCGGTGAAGCGGCTGCGGAAGCTGCGGTCGTGCGAGACGACCACGACGGCCCCTGGATAGGCAGCCAGGGCCGCCTCCAGCTCCTCCACCAGGCCGAGTGCGATGTGGTTCGTCGGCTCGTCGAGCACCAGCAGATCGGCAGGCCGGGTCACCAGCCGGGCCAGCGCCAGCCTCCGCTGCTGGCCGATGGAGAGATCGGCGACCGGGACGCTCAGGTCCTCGGGGCGGAAGAGGCCGAGGGCGAGAAGCATGTCGGTGTATTCGTCGGCGTGGCCGGGCCGGCCCGCCGCGAAGGCCGTCAGGAGCGTGCGGCGGGTGGGCCGGGCGGGGAGCTCCTGAGGGAGGTACCCGATCCGGGCCCGACGGTGCACGGTGCCGGAATCGGGCACGAGGTCCCCTGCCAGGACCCTCAGGAGGGTCGACTTCCCGGCACCGTTGGCTCCGGTGACCAGCAGACGCTGTCCGGCCGTCACCCGCAGCCCCGGCATCCGCAGCCGGTCGCCGACCGCCACGGAGTCCAGTTCCACGAGTGGTCCCGGGGACCTGTCGCCGTCGGCGGCGAGGACCAGGCCGGCGGAGAACCGCAGCGGTCGCGGCGGGGCCGGCACCGGCGCCCTGCGCAGCCCCTCCAGCCGGGTCCTGGCCGCTCTGACCTGCCCGGACAGTTTGGCCTCGTGCGAACGGCGGTGCTTGCCGTAGCCCTCCCCCGGGTCCTTCCCGGTGGTGGCGAGCCGCCTGCCCGCGGAGTCCACGAGCTCTTCGGTACGGGCCAGTTCGTCCAGCCACTCCTGATGGTCCTGCGCCCAGCGGCGGCGGGCGGCCGCCTTCGACGTGCGGTAGCCGTCCCAGCCGTCGCCGTACCTGGCGACGCTGCGCAGGTCGCGGTCGACCTCGACGATGACGGTCGTGGTCCGTTCCAGGAACGCCCTGTCATGGGTGACCACGACGACGGTGCCGTGGTGGGCGCGCAACTGGTCCTCCAGCCAGGTGGTGGCCCCGGGATCGAGGTGGTTGGTCGGCTCGTCGAGCAGCAGCAGTTCGGGGCGGGCCGCCAGCACGCAGGCGAGCGCGAGCCGTGACTGTTCGCCGCCGGAGAGCGTGCCGAGCGGGCGCCCCCGGGTGAGGTGCCCGATTCCGAGGCCGTGCAGCGCGGCGTCCACCCGGGCATCGGCCAGGTACCCGCCCCGCGCCTCGTACGCCGTCAGCAGGTCTCCGTAGTGGGCGAGCCGGGTGTCCTCGGGGCCGCCGGGCAGGGCCAGTTCGGCTTCGGCGGTACGGATCCGCCGCTCCAGTGCGCGGAGTTCGGCGAGTGCGGCGTCCACGGCGTCCTGCACCGTGCGGCCGGGGTGGAGGGCGAGGGTCTGGGAGAGGTAGCCGGTGCCGCCGGGGAAGCGGACGGTGATCTCTCCGTCGTCCGGCGACTCGGCGCCGGCCATCAGCCGCAGCAGAGTGGACTTCCCGGAGCCGTTCTCGCCGATCACCGCGACCCGGTCGCCGGGACGGACGGTGAGCGACACCTGGTCGAGGACGGCGCGGTCCCCGTACCTCTTGGAGACGTCCTTCAAGGTCAGCTGGGCGCGGTCGTGCTTGGGTGACATGGGTTGCTTCCCTCAGGTGACATGCCTCGGCGGCCCCTGGCAGGGGACGGCGGGCGAGGATTCCGGACGGGCGGAGAGGACGGGGCACGCGGGGTGACCCTGCGGGTCACGGGCGACGCTCGGCGTCGCGCGGTGGCGTCCTGGCCGGAATCAGCGGAAGAAGTAGTACGAACCCATGGGTGGATTCTAAACAGGGGGGTGAGGGGCCCGCAGGTCCTTTTCTCCCGGTCGGTGAGTCGGGCGCCCCCAACGGGTTTGCTACGGGTTCTCGCCCTGAGCGACCTCGATGCTGCTGTGCAGGTCGTGCGTCGCGTCCAGCGAAGCCGCTCCCGAGACGACCAGGCAGGCCAGCAGTGTCACGGCGGCTGCCCGGCCGATGCGCGGGCGCGCAGCGCTGCGGCCCAGCAGGGCGGCCACCCGGCGCGGTACGGGCCCTGCCGTCACGGGGAGCGCAGCGGCGGGGCGGGGGCGGGAAACTTCCCCGGCCGCGCGGGCGGCGAGCGCCGCGCGGCCGATCGCGCGGGCGGCGACCCGGCGGTCACCGACGGCGTGTGCGGCGGCCTCGTCCGCGCACCTCTCCAGCGCGTAGCCCATGGGGGCGCGCAGCGCCCGCAGTGCCGGGTGGCAGCGTGCGGAGAGCTCGGCGGCGGCGAGGTACAGGTGGTGGCGGCCGGCGAGGTGGGCGCGCTCGTGGGCGAGGAGCGCGTCGCGTTCGACGGGGTCCAGGGCGTGCAGCATGCCGGTCGTGACCACGATCCGGCCGGGGCTGCCGGGCCGTCCGGGCAGTGCGTAGGCGTCGGGGTGGCCGTCGCGCAGCACGACCAGTTCGCTCCCGTCACCCGGGTCCTGACGGACCGACCGGTGGAGCCGGAGCCAGTGACCGCGCACCGCGCCGGCCACCGCCGCGGCGCAGCCCACGAGCAGCGTCAGCGCGACGGCCGCGAGCGGGGCGGCGACGGCCGGTTCCGCGGCGGCGAGCGGGTGTACGAACTCCCCGGCGGCGGCGACGGCGGGCAGCCGGCCCGCGCCGGGCACGACCAGCAGCGCCAGGGCGAGCACGGTGCACAGGGCCAGACCGGCGCCCGTTGCCGCGAGCAGCCGGGCGGCCCGTGCGGGCGACAGGACATCCGCCAGCCGGCCGGCCGCGGGAACCACGACGAACGGCACCAGCAGCGGAATCCATACGGCGTAGATCATCGGGCGTCGCCGTCGAGCAGGTCGCGGAGCAGCCGCTCGTCCTCGTAGGTGAGCTGCGACACGAATCTCGCCAGCACCGTGCCGCGGTCCTCGTCCTTGCGCAGTTCGCTGTGCATCCTGCGGGCGGTCAGCCCGGCCGCGTCCTCGGTGGGGGTGTACGCGAATCCCCGCCCCGACCTGGTGCGGTCGACCGTGCCCTTCTCGTAGAGGCGCGACAGGATGGTGGTGACGGTCGTGCGGGCGAGTTCCACCCCGATCGCCCCCTGCACCTGACCGACGGTGAGCGGGGCCCCGGCGGCCCAGAGGGCAGCCAGGATCGTGGACTCCAGCCCGCCGGAGGGGCGCCGCTCCGCCGGGACGTGCCCCGCGCCGACGGCTTCCGGTCCGGCGCTCGGACGGGGGTCGGGTTCTTCGCCGGATATCCCGTTCACCTGCGTCATGGGAACTGTCCTCCCCCTTCGGGCGTCTACAGTGATGTAGACCGTCTACACCACTGTAGTCAGTCCGGGCGTTCCACCGGCGCGCCCGTTCACCATTATGGGAGACCCACCACCGTGTCCGTACTCTCGTCCGCAACGACGTCACAAGCGGTGAACCTGCTGGATGCCGGTTCGCTGCTCGCCACGTTCGGCGCACTCGGCATCGCCGTCGTGCTCTTCGCCGAGACCGGGCTGCTCGTCGGCTTCTTCCTGCCCGGCGATTCGCTGCTGTTCACGGCGGGCCTCCTCAGCGTGCCCGGCACCCAGGGCCCCGTCGAGCTGTCGTTGCCGCAAGTGCTGATCGCCGCGGTGAGCGGAGCCCTGCTCGGCGCACAGGCGGGCTACTGGATCGGCCGCCGGGGCGGCCGGGCGATGCTCGCGCGCAGCCGCAGCAGACGGCTGCACGAGGGCGCGGACCGCGCCGCACAGCTGCTCGCCCGGTACGGCCACGCCCGCGCGATCGTGCTGGCCCGCTTCGTCCCCGTCGTGCGAACGGTGCTCAACCCGCTGGCCGGGGCCCTCGACGTCCCGGCCCGGGTGTTCACCCTGTGGCAGGTCGTCGGCGGCGCGGTCTGGACGGCCGGGCTGGTGCTCGCCGGCTACGCGCTGGGGTCCTCGGTGCCGAATGTCGACCGCTATCTGCTGCCGATCGTCGCCGTCGTGGTCGCGGTCTCCCTCATCCCGCTGGCCGCCGAGCTGCTCCGCGCCCGCGGCCGCCGCCGCATTCCTGAAGGAGACAACAACTGATGGCTCCCGCCTCCGCGGCCGGCTCGATCGACGGTGGGCTCTACAGCTGGGTCACCGAGCTGGCCCAGCGTGCCCCCGCCACCCTGGATTCCGCCGTTCGCCTCTGGTCGGACTACGGGCTGGCACTGTTCGCCGTGATCATGCTCGTGTCCTGGTGGCGCTCCCGCTCCGCGGACCCCGGCCGCACCGCCATGGCGCTCTGCGCCCCGCTCGTCGTCGTCGCCGCGTACGTCGTCAACGATGTGGTGAAGTCGGCCTTCCACGAACAACGGCCCTGCCGGACGCTGCACGTCGTGACGGTCGAGGCGTGTCCGGCGCTGGGTGACTGGTCCTTCCCGAGCAACCACGCGGCTGTCGCGGCGGCCGCGGCAACGGCGATCTGGCTGACCGGCCGGCGGCTCGGGGCGGTCGCGGTGCCGGCCGCGCTGCTGATGGCGGCGTCCCGGGTGTGGGTCGGGGCGCACTACCCGCACGATGTGCTCGTCGGGCTGCTGACCGGCGCCCTCGTCGCGTGGCCGCTGACGGTCGCGGCCCGTCGTTGTGCCCCGGCGGTGGTCAGGATGCGTGACAGCCGGCTGCGCCCACTGGTGGCGGCGCCATGACCGAGGAGCCGCCGACGGCACCGCGCCCGCCGTGCGCACCGGCTTGATCCAAACGAGAGGCCCTAGAGGCCCTGACCGCCGTGGCCGGGCAGGCGGATGACGGCGAGGCCTCCGTCGAGGTCGACGGTGGAGCGGTGGGGCGGGGCTCCGTCCTCCTCGTCGTCGCGCATCAACAGCGCGCTCCGGCGCTCCTGGAGCTCGCTCTGCTTGCCGGGCGAGAAGGCCGCGTGCAACTGCTCGAAGCCGGTCGCCGACACCTGGCCCTGGCGGGCGCTGTTGCGCCATGGCAGCAGACCGGCCCGGCCTGCCCGCAGCATCAGCTGGTCGAGCAGGGCGAGGACCGTCAGACCGATCACCAGCCCGGGCAGCGTCATCAGCACCAGGAACCCCATCCCGGCAGTCTCGCCGTCCGCGGACGCGGTGCGCATCCGTCAGGAGAATGACAATGCGGGCCGGCGCACGGTGCGCCGGCCCACAGGGTCACGGGGGGTACCCGGCCGGTCAGCCGTGGGGAAGGATGACGGCCCGGCCGTTGATCTTGCCGTCGTGCAGGCGTTCGTATGCCAGCGGTGCCTCGTCCAGTGCGTACGTCTCGACGTGGACCTCGACGGATCCGGCGCGAGCCAGTTCCAGCACCTCGGCCAGCTCGGAGCGGGATCCCCAGTACGGGGCGGTCACCGTCGTGCTGAACGGGAGGGAGCCGAAGCCCACCGGCAGCGCTCCGCCGCCGATGCCGACGATGGTGACGTCGGAGTCGATGGCGGCGGCCGCGCCCGCCGTGGCCACGGTGGGCGGGGCTCCGACGAAGTCGAGGACGACCTGCGCGCCGATGCCACCGGTCAGTTCACGGATCCTCGCCGCGGCATGCTCGTCGGACAGGACCGTCTCGTGCGCCCCGACCGTGCGGGCCAGGGCGAGCTTGTCCTCCGTGACGTCGAGGGCGATGACCCGGACGGCCGTCATGGCGCGCAGCAGCTGGATGGCGACGTGGCCGAGTCCACCGGTCCCGATGACGACGGCCGTCGCCCCGGGCACCAGCTTCGGCAGCGAGCGCTTGATCGCGTGGTACGGGGTGAGCCCGGCATCGGTGAGCGGCACGGCCTGCATCGGGTCAAGGCCGCCGAGGGGCACCAGATGGCGAGGGTCGTCGACGATCATGTACTCGGCCATGGCGCCGGGCGATCCAAGGCCGGGCGGGTTGATGCCGAGCTCCTTGGCGCGCAGGCAGTAGTTCTCCTTGCCCTCGGCGCACTTGACGCACGTACCGCACCCCCAGGGGCCGTAGACCGCGACGGACTCGCCGACGCCGAGCCCGCTGACCCCTTCGCCGAGCGCGGCCACCGTGCCGACTCCCTCGTGACCGAGGGTGAGCGGGAGGGGGTAGGGGAACTGTTCCGCGGGCCAGCTCATGACCGCGATGTCGGAGTGGCAGACGCCTGCGGCGGTCACCTTCAGCAGCACCTGGCCGGGACCGGGTTCCGGGTCGGGCACGGTGACGACCTCGGGTGCGGCGCCGACGGTGCGGTACTGGACGGCTTTCATGGGTCCTCCTTGACCTCTTCTGTTCTCTTTCTCGCCCCCGTGCCCCCGTCCGCCACTCAGGAGGCGGAGAAGCCGCCGTCGACCAGGTGGTAGCTGCCGTGGATGAAGGAAGCACGGTCTGAGAGCAGGAAGGCGGCGAGTTCCGCCACCTCCTGCGACGTGCCGAGGCGCCCCGCCGGGTGCAGCGAGATGAGGTGGTCGCGGGCGGGGCCCTCGGTGTTGCGCAGCAGCGGGGTGTCGATGAAGCCCGGTCCCACGGCGTTGACGCGGACGTTCTGTGCCGCGTACTCCAGGGCCGCAGTCTTGGTGAGGCCGACCACTCCGTGCTTCGCGGCGACGTAGGCGGGCGAGCCGGCGAAACCGTTGGTGCCGAGGATCGAGGACATGTTGACCACGGCGCCACCACCCGCGGCGACGATCGCGGGAAGCTCGTAGCGCATCGAGTAGAAGACTCCGCTGAGGTTGGTGGCGACGACCCGGTCCCAGTCCTCGATCGCGTACTCGCCGGTCGGGCTGCTCGGACCGCCGATGCCCGCGTTGTTCACGGCGAGGTGCAGGGCTCCGAAGGTGTCGACGGCGAACCGCACCCCCGCCTCGACCGAGGCGGGGTCGGTGACGTCCATGGCGACGGCCGCGGCCCGGCCGCCCTCGGCCTCCAGTGCGGCGACCGCCTTGCGGGCGCTCTCCTCGTCGTGGTCGGCCACGACCACGGACGCGCCGGCGGTGGCCAGCCGGTGGGCGAGGGCCAGTCCGATGCCGGATGCGCCTCCGGTGACGAGGGCCGTGCGTCCGGCGAACTCCTGGGCGGGGGTGGCGGGGGTGGTGCTCATGACGTGCTGTTTCCTTCCGTGGTGCTGTGTGACGCCGCGCCTGCGGGGAGCCGCGTGAGCAGTTCTCCCGACAGGGCGTCGAATGCCTGCTCGACGAGTCGGGGCAGTTCGTCGGGGCAGCCTCCGCGCACCCAGGCGGCCTGGGCGGCGAGGAGCGCTCCGGCGCCGGCGGCGACCGTGACGGCGGGGCGGATGTCCTGCCGCGGGTCGGTTCCCAGCCGCTGGGCGACGATGGCGACGGAGTCCTCCTGGGCGTCCACCCGGATGTGGTGGAACGCCGCGTAGAGGGTCGGCTCCTGCTCGGCGAGGACCAGCAGCTCGTAGATCCTCGGGCGGCGGTGCCATGCCGCCGCCTCCGGGTCCGCGAGCCAGTCCAGGACGGCCCGGCGGTACGCGGTGAGCGGCGGCTCGTCGGCGGGACGGGCCCGCAGTGCGTCGTTGATGCGGTCCCCGTCGCCCCGGACCGAGTCCAGGACAGCGGCTTCCTTGCTGGTGAAGTACCGGCTGAAGGTGCGGCGGTCGACATCCGCGCGTTCGGCGATCTCCTCGACCGTCACGTCCCTCAGGCCCCGGTCGAGCACGAGCTCGAACGCGGCCCGCGCCAGCGTGTCCCGGGTCCGGCGGGCCTTACGGCTCCGTCGCTCGGTGGTGTTCCCGTCCCGATTCATAAGTGCACCCTACACCCATAAATGTCCCGCTGCGACAGAAGTCCCTACGGGACAAGTGAGGAGGTTGACCGCACGGCGCGGTTCCACGGGTGCCTGCGGCGAACCGGCTACCGCGCGCTGAAGGCCTCCGCGGCCCGCCGTGCGCCGCCGTCGGCCGTCACGGGACGGCGGCGGCTGCCGGACGGGGCCCGGCGCAGTGCGAGCACGGCGATGTCGTCGCGCCGTACGCCGCCGGAGAAGTCCTCCAGGTCCGCGTGGAGCGTGTCCAGCAGTTCGCGGGGCCAAGGCCCGCCCACGGCTCCAGGCGTTCGTCCAGCGGGTAGAAGGTCCCTGCGGCGTCGCGGGCCTCGGTCACCCCGTCGGTGAACATCAGCAGCGTCGCGCCGGGCGGGAAGTCCAGCCACTCAGCGACCCGGGCCTCGTGGCTGAGCTCGGCCATGCCCAACGGCACCGATGTGCGGCCCAGCGGTACGGGGGCTGCCGCACCGTCGTGCAGCAGCCGGGGCGGCAGGTGGCCGCAGTTGACGGCCTGCACCCGGCCGTCACCGTCGAGGCCGAGCACCAGTGCGGTGACGAAGCGCTCGATCTCGCCGGTCTGGGCGGAGAAGCCGTTGTGCCGTACGACCGCGTCCTCGACCGCGTCGACCACAGCGGTCAGGGCGGGCTCCCGGATGGCCGCCTCCCGGAAGGCGCCGAGGGCGGCGAAGCCCGCTCCGATGGCGGCCAGGCCCTTGCCCTGGACATCGCCGATGATGACGCGCGTGCCGTACGGCGATTCGACGACCTCGTAGATGTCGCCGCCGACCAGGCGGTCCTCCTCGATCGGCGTGTAGATGCCTTCCACGAGGACCTGGTCGGTCAGCACGGGCAGCGGGCGCAGGATCTGCCGCTGGAGGGCCACGGCCGCGGACCGCAGCCTGGCGATCTCGGTGGCGTGCCGGATCCTCAGCGAACAGGCCCCGACACCCAGCCCGCAGGCAAGCACGGTGAAGCCGACCCCGCTCGCGATGTCCCAGAACGTGCCCCCGGACACCAGCCGGGAGGCGACGATGATGGGCATGATCCAGGCTGCCACGGCGACGGTCTGGCGAACCGTGCAGAACACGGAGACGAGTGCGGGCACCACGACCAGCAGCGGGATGAGCCGAAGGTCCTCACCGGTGTTGGCGTCGAGAGTCACCACGACCAGGGACAGCAGGGCCAGGCCGGCGAAAAGGACCGGGGTGGCGATCCGTGCCTCGACGGCCGCCCGCTCCCCCGCGTCCGTCCCGGGCAGCTCCGCCCCGCGCGTCGTCGACGGACGCTGTACCCCGATCGTCACGGCCATCTCCTCCCGCAGCCGCCGGGCCTGCCCCGGCACTCCCTTCCAGTGCACCGGGACCGGGACGAGGGCGCACGGGGCTTTGGGCCCGACGAAGCGCGCCGAAGGTCCCCGGTCCGGTCGCAGGGACCGATGTCGGGCCGGAGGTCCCGGACGAACGTCCCGTGCGGGCCGTCCTGGCAGCACGTGCGGGCCCTGCATCCGCAGCGGAGATCAGGCCGGCGGCCCCGGCCCGGCGGGGTGCGCCTCCGGAGACCCGGGCCCGGAGACCAGGGCCCGGAGACGAAAGGCTTGGGTCCGAAGCCCCGGCCGGAAACTCCGCGCCCTGCGCGGCCCCGGGCGGCGGTCCAGAGCCCGCCGGCGTCAGTTCGGGGCAGCCGTGCCGGCCGCCTCCCCCTGGCGGACCCGTATGCCCTCCGGCACGAGGGCGGCCAGGAACGACGTACGGCGGCGGAGCCCGAATCCGAGGGATTCGTAGAGCCGCACGGCATGGGTGTTGGCCGCCGCGGCGTGCAGGAACGGCGTTTCGCCGCGTTCCCTGATCTCGTGGGACACAGCGAGCAGCAGGCGGGTGGCGAGCCCCTGCCCCCGGACGGACTCGTCGGTGCAGACGCCGCTGATCTCGCTCCAGCCGGGCGGGTGCAGCCGTTCGCCGGCCATCGCCACGAGCGCTCCGTCGCGCCGGATCCCGAGGTAGGTGCCGAGCTCGACCGTCCGGGGCAGGAACGGTCCCGGACGGGTGCGCGCGACCAGGTCGAGCATCTCGGGCACATCGGCCGGCCCGAGGCGTACGGCCTCGGGATCCGGCGCGGCCGCGACCCCCGTGTCGACGAGCTGGACGCCCTCCGCGTGGAAGGTGATCTCCCAGTCGTCCGGCGGCGGCTCACGGAACGCGGTGATGGTGACGGCGCCACCGGGTCCGGCGAGCGCCGCGGCATCGGCCCAGTCCTCGGCGCCCGGCCGCTCGGGAACGGCGACCCAGGGCGTGACGTCCGCCGGGTAGCGCAGGATGCGGCCGCGCCGTTCGGCGAAGCGGGCGTGCGGGCCCGTCAGCGAGGTGCCCACCGGGTCGTCCAGCGGGTGCACGGCAGCGGCCGGGACCTGCGGCGCGCTCATGCGGTCACCTCGATCACGATCTTCCCGCGGGCGTGTCCGCTCTCCACCGTACGCAGTGCCTCACCCGCCGCGGCCAACGAGAAGGTGCGGGTGACGTGTGTGCGCAGAACTCCTCCGACGACGAGGTCCGCCACTTCGTCGAGGACCGCCGCGGTGCGGGCCCGGGCGACTGCCGCCCCGCCGAGCTCCTGCGCCAGCGGCTTGCCGGCGGCGCTGATGAGTCGGGCGGGATCGGCGAGCAGCGGGGCCACTTCCTTCAGGGTGTCGCCGCCGACCAGGTCGAAGATCGCGTCGACGCCGTCGGGAGCCGCTGCCCGTACCCGGTCGGCGAGGCCGGCGCCGGATTCCACGTGCACCGCGCCCAGCGACTCGACGAAGTCCTTCTTGGCCGGGCTCGCCACGCCGATGACCCGGACGCCCGCGTGGTGCGCGAGCTGGACCGCGGCGCTTCCGACGCCGCCTCCGGCCCCGGTGACCAGCAGCGTCGAGCCCGGCGCGGGACCGAGCTGTCGCACGCCGTCGTAGGCGGTGGCCGCCGCGACCGGCAGGGCCGCCGCGTCGGTGAACGACAGCCCGGCCGGCTTGTGCGCGGTCACGGCCACCGGCAGCAGCGTGTACTCGGCGTACCCCCCGGTCACCGGGTTGCCGAAGACCTCGTCCCCGACCGCGAACCCCTCGACGTCCGGGCCGATCGCCTCGACCACTCCGGCGGCCTCGCTGCCCAGCACGGTGGGCAACGGCTGCGGTTCGCTGCCGGGCCTGGTGTACCCCGCGCGCAGTTTCCAGTCGACCGGATTGACCCCCGCCGCCCGTACGGCGACGAGCAGCTCCCCGGGGCCCGGCACCGGAGCGTCCTGCTCGACGAGTGCCTCCACCTCCGGTCCGCCGTTGCGGGTGAACACGTACGCCTTCGGCATGAGCTCCCTCTCTCCTGATTCCTGGCACCGGCCAGTGTGGCGCGCACCGGTGCTACAGCAGCAGGAAGGCCCAGCTGCGCGTGCGTATTCCCCGAGAGGTGACGGGTTCACCGGCCCGCAATGAATCCGCTCCCGTGCACGTCGCAGCGCTCGCGGGAGGCCTCGGTGTCCTGGAGGTACCGGAGGTACCAGCGGGGCCACCGGGCGCACCTGCCGTTCACCCCAGCAGCGATCCGCCGAGCCGGCCCGGCGGATCGTCACCCGCCGAGCTGGACGCGCCTGTTGAGGGAGTCCCGGCGGGACCACCGTCGATTTCGACTCAACTACCGCTGGATATGCGCCGGTCGGTGCCCCCTGCACCCGATGCTGTGGCACTCTGGTGACGACCGCCCCACCGGGCTCCCCCGTACCGGTGGGGCGGTTCTGCTGACCGAGTCACCTGCCCTGCGCGGGCGGGACGAAGGTCGGCATCGATTCTCGGCCATTGACGCGTCGTGGCCTGATCAACACTCACATGACTGCATGAGCGCTCCCTTTGCGGGCATACGCCTACACCTCATAGCCTACGACCAGGGAGCGTGAAGAGATGACGGCGCACACTGCGCAGACCGCCGGTGCGGAACGAGCGGAGAGTGCACAGCCGAAGGCGACACCGACGCGTGTCGCGACCGTCCCGGACGTCAAGGGCGTTACCGGAACCCCGGGAAATGCGGACGAACTCCCGTGGATCGAGGACGCCGGCAAGATCGCACCCAAGGACGCGCGGGCGCTCTCCAAGCTCTTCTTCGACCGTCTGCAGGTACTGGAGGAGGGCACCGCGGCCCACCAGTACGCGCGCAACACTCTCATCGAGATGAACCTCTCGCTGGTCCGGTTCGCCGCCGGCCGGTTCCGTAACCGGGGCAGCGGCGACATGGAGGACATCGTCCAGGTCGGCACGATCGGGCTGATCAAGGCCATCGACCGGTTCGACCTGTCCCGCGAGGTCGAGTTCACCTCCTTCGCGGTGCCGTACATCGTCGGAGAGATCAAGCGGTTCTTCCGCGACACCACCTGGGCGGTCCACGTGCCGCGCCGGCTCCAGGAGCTGCGGGTCGACCTCGCCAAGGCGAAGGAGTCCCTGGCCACGGAGCTCGACCGCGACCCCACCGTCCAGGAGCTCGGCGGGCGCCTCGGCATCACCGATGACGAGGTGAACGAGGGAATCGTCGCGGCCAACGGCTACACGGCAGGGTCCCTGGACATGCCGACCGATGCGACCACCATCGGCCGGCACGGCACGGCCGGGCGCACCTTCGCCGATGCGCTCGGCGAGGCGGACCCGGCCATGGAGACGGTGGAGAACCTCCAGACGCTGGCCCCGCTGCTCGGCGACCTGGACGCGCGCGAGCACCGCATCATCGAGATGCGTTTCGGCCAGGAGCTGACCCAGTCGCAGATCGGCGCCGAACTCGGCATCTCGCAGATGCACGTGTCGCGTCTGATCAGCCGGATCCTCGAGAAGCTCCGCAGCGGGATGCTCGTCGAGGAATGAGCCGGGCATGACCTGACTGATGCATCAGTCAGCATCTCAATGCGCATCTGAACAGCACACCTGACGGCCCATGTGTTGAGATCCTCTCAACACATGGGTACGGTGGCTGACCATGCAGCACGACGAGGTGGCCGAGCGGGTCCGGCAGGTGATCCGGGCGGCAGGAGTGAGCCAGCGCGAGTTCGCGCGGCGGATGGTCATCGACCCGTCCAAGCTCTCGCGCTCGCTGGGCGGCACCCGCCGCTTCACCACGGCCGAGCTGGCCCGGGTCGCCGACATCGCGGATGTCGATGCAGGCTGGCTGCTCGGCTCGGCCGCGGAGCACGGCGCCGCGCCGGTCCGGCAGGCCGATGCCCCACCGACGGACGTCCGGCCGCGGCGCGCCCGCAATACCGCCGCGGCGAGCCCGACGGCGGACAGCGGCAGACCGTTGCAGATCGTCCGGCAGACCGTCCGCCTGATCGCCGAGCACGGTTTTCATTCCGTGCGGGTCGCGGACATCGCCGAGGCCTGCGGGACCAGTACCGCCGCCATCCACTACCACTTCCCCGGCCGGGACGAACTGCTGGAGGCGGCGGCCCGCTGGTGCATGGACGAGGACACCGCCCGGCGCGCGGCCGGGACCGCCGATACCGACCACGCCGGTGACGAACTGCGCCTGCTGATCGAACTCCAGACGCCGTACACCCCGCAGCAGAGACGCCAGTGGAGCGTCTGGCTCGATCTCTGGGCGGAGGCGGCCCGCTCCACCGCTGTCGGTGAACTCCATGTGGAGTACTACCGGCAGTGGCGCGACACCGTCGCCGAGGTGATCCGTCGCGGCATCGCCCAGCAGGTGTTCCGGCCCGTCGATCCGGAAACGGCCGCACTGGGTCTCACCGCTCTCATCGACGGGCTGGCTTCGCAGGTGCTCGCGACGACTCCGGGGGAGCCGGGCACCAGCGCCGAGGACATGCACGCTGCGCTGCTCGGCCATGTGGACGCGACCCTGACGGCCCGCTGACCCCTCACTCCCCTGTCTTTTTCCTTCCCCCACCCGCTCCGCTCTTCACCCCCCGTCGGTTCATCCGACGTCTCATCCGACCCCCTTCGACTCAGGAGCCGCTTCCGCATGCCCGTGAACCAGGACGTCATCATCACGTGTGCCCTCACCGGGGCCGGTGACACGGTCCGCAAGAGCCCTCATGTGCCCGTCACGCCCGAGCAGATAGCCCGGTCCGCCGTCGAGGCGGCCGGGGCCGGGGCCGCTGTCGTGCACATCCATGTCCGTGAGCCGGAGACCGGCGCCCCGTCCCGCGACCCGCGCCTGTACCGGGAGGTCGTCGAGCGGATCAGGGAGACCGGAACCGATGTCGTCATCAATCTGACCGCCGGAATGGGCGGCGATCTGGTGATCGACCCCGACGCGCCGCTGCGGCAGCTGCCGGGCACCGACCTGGTGGGCGGGCTCGAACGCCTGCCGCACGTCGAGGACCTGCTGCCGGACATCTGCACCCTGGACTGCGGGTCGCTCAACTTCGGCGACGGCAGCAATCTGTACGTGTCCACCCCCGACATGCTCCGGGCCGGCGCCCGCCGCATCCAGCAGCTGGGCGTACGCCCCGAACTGGAGATCTTCGACACCGGCCAGCTGTGGTTCGCCAAGCAGCTCCTGGCCGAGGGGCTGCTTGACGCCCCGACCGTCTTCCAGCTCTGCATGGGTGTCCCGTGGGGCGCGCCCGCCGACCCCGGCGTACTGCAGTCGATGGTGCACATGCTGCCCGAGGGTGCCCAGTGGGCGAGCTTCGCGCTGGGCCGGATGCAGATGCCGTGGGTGGCCCAGTCGATCCTCCTCGGTGGCCACGTCCGGGTCGGTCTCGAGGACAACCTGTACCTCGGTAAGGGCGTCAAGGCCACCAACGCCCAGCTGGTGGAGCGTGCCGTGCGGATCACCGAGGCGCTGGGCTCCCGGGTCGCCACCCCTGACGAGGCCCGGCAGCGGCTCGGGCTCAAGCCGCGCGGCTGACCCCCGCCCGCGCCTCGCACCTCTCTCCCCCCACTCGTTCTGGAGAACCGCACGATGAACGCCGCACGACCTCTCCCGTCCGCCCGGTCCGCAACGCTTACGGACTCCGCCCCGTCGCCCACGCCCGCACCGCTCGCCCCGGCCCCCTGTGCCCCCGAGGACGTACGCCGGGTGGCGTGCGTGGGCGCCGGAGTGATCGGCGGTGGCTGGGTCGCACACTTCCTCGCCCGCGGATACGACGTCACCGCCTGGGACCCGGCCCCTGACGCCGCCCTGAAGCTGCGCCGCCTGGTGGCCGCCGCCTGGCCGGCACTGGAACAGCTCGGCCTCGCCGAGGGCGCCGCACAGGACCGGCTCAGGGTCACCGACACGCTTGAGGAGGCGGTGGCCGACGCGCAGTTCGTCCAGGAGAGCGCTCCGGAGAAGCTGGAACTCAAGCGCGATCTGCTGGCCCGGCTCGACGCGGCCACGCCCGCGGGGGTCGTGATCGCCTCCTCGACGTCCGGCTATCCGATGAGCGACATGCAGACCCGGTCCGCGGGCGCCGGACGGCTCGTCGTCGGGCACCCGTTCAACCCGCCGTACCTGATCCCGCTGGTCGAGGTCGTGGGCGGTGAGCGGACGGCACCGTCGGTGGTCGGCTGGGCGTCGCGCTTCTACGAGACGGCCGGCAAGTCCGTCATCACGATGGAGCGCGAGGTCCCCGGCTTCATCGCCAACCGCCTGCAGGAAGCGCTGTGGCGTGAGGCGCTGCACATGGTCGCCAACGGGGAGGCGACGGTGGCGGAGATCGACGCCTCGATCACCGAGGGCCCCGGGCTGCGCTGGGCGTGCATGGGGCCGATGCTCACCTTCGCGCTCGCGGGCGGCGAAGGCGGCATGGCTCACATGCTGGACCACTTCGGCCCCTCCCTGAAGGCTCCGTGGACCCGGCTCGAAGCCCCCGAACTGGACCGGGAGTTGTACGACGCGGTGGTGCGCGGCTGCGACGAGGCGGCGGACGGACGGAGCATCGCCGAGCTCGTCGCCGAACGGGACCGCGGCGTCATCGATGTGCTGCGTGCGACCGGCAGGCTCGCCGAGCGGCGCACCGAGGGGCGGCGAAGTGAGTGCGCTGCCCCTGTACCGGGAGACCGTGCGCCCGGAGTGGATCGACTACAACGGCCACATGAGCGAGGCGTTCTACGTACTCGTCTTCGGTTTCGCGACGGACCGGATGATGATCGAGACCGGTCTGCACTCCGAGTACCGGGAGCGCACCGGCTGTTCGCTGTACACCGTCGAGTCCCACATCCGGTATCTGCGCGACGTCGCGGAGGGCGACCGGCTCCTCGTCCGTACCCGGGTGCTGGGCGCCGACGCGAAGAGGACCCGCATCGCCCACGAGCTGTACGTGCTCGGGCCGGACGCGCAGAACGACGCGGAGCGGAGCGACGACACGCGGAGCTCGGACTCCGGGAGCACGGACGTACCGGGGCCGGGCGCCGAGCCCGTCGCCACGACCGAACTGCTCGCCCTCCACGTGGATCAGCAGGCCGGGCGCACCACTCCCTTCCCTGACCAGGTACGCGAACGCCTCGTCGCGCTCACGGAAGCGGCGCCGGCCTGGGCGGGCCGCTCGATCGCCGAGGTCCCTGCCGCCCGCTAGAACAGCGGCCGGCCACGCCGCGCGCGAGCGCTGTGTTGCGGCCGGATGAAATCGTCCCCCTCCCCCTGCCCGGACCGCCGGTTCCCCCGGCGGTCCGGGCAGACCGCTGTCCGTGAAAGTCCGCGCAGGTCCGAGGGGTTACGGGTGCGGCGCACCACTGCCCCACACCCACTGCCGCGTACCTCTCGAACAGCGGATGCGGACCGTTCGCCCTCGGCGCCGGACTGTTGACGCCCACCAGGCCCGCTGACACGCTCACCGCATGCCCGCGACCGCGACACTCGTCTCGCGGCGCCACGTCGATCTGGGACGCCTCGCGTCCTCGGCGTGTAGCCGCCGCCCCCGCTGCGCCCCGCTCCGTTGAGCAGCTGACCTGCCCGGACGCCACCGCAGCGACGATTCCCACCCGGCACCGCCACGCCGTCGGCGTGCCCGCGGCCGCCTGCCGCGCCACTCAGGATCGTCCGTTCGGAAAGGCTCCACGATGACTTCCGCTCCCGCAGTCGCACCCGCCGGGCCGGCGGCCGTGTGCGCCGCGGCCCTGGAACACCGGGTTGCCCTGCTCCCCGGCCAGGGCGGCTCCCACGCCCACCCGCGCAGGCTGCGCCGCGTCCCCGTCGGCGGCGGCATATCCCTCGGCACGGACGGCCGCCACCCGGTCCTGACCGGCCTCGTCGAGATCCCGGCGCCCGGGTCCGCTCTCTCCTGCGCCTCCGCCGCCGCCTGACCACCGCCCGCACCGAGAACCACAGAGGAACACCATGAGCCAGCCCGTCGACTCCGTCACCGCGGGGCACACCCCCGAGGACCACGACCGCCAGGACCCCGGCGCCGCGTGGTCCTTCGAGACCAAGCAGATTCACGCCGGAGCGGCCCCCGACCCGACGACCGGCGCCCGTGCGGTGCCGATCTACCAGACGACGTCGTTCGTCTTCCGGGACACCCAGCACGCCGCGGACCTGTTCTCGCTGGCCGAGCCCGGCAACATCTACACCCGGATCCACAACCCCACCCAGGACGTCCTGGAGCAGCGGATCGCCGCGCTGGAAGGCGGAGTCGCCGCGGTGGCACTCGCTTCCGGACAGGCCGCCGAGACCCTTGCCCTGCTGACGCTCGCCGGCGCCGGGGACCACATCGTCTCGTCCACCTCGCTGTACGGCGGCACGTACAACCTGCTGCGTCACACGCTCCCCCGGTTCGGCATCGAGGTGTCGTTCGTCGACGACCCGGACGACATCGAGGCGTGGGCGGCGGCGATCCGGCCGAACACCAAGGCGCTGTTCGCCGAGACACTGGGCAATCCGCGCGGTGACGTCCTCGACATCCGGGCGGTCGCCGACGCGGCGCACGCCGCCGGGGTGCCGCTGATCGTCGACAACACCGTGCCCACGCCGTACCTGCTGCGTCCGATCGAGCACGGTGCGGATGTGGTCATCCACTCCGCGACGAAGTTCCTCGGCGGGCACGGCACCACCATCGGCGGGGTGGTGGTGGACGGCGGTACGTTCGACTTCGGGGCGCACGCCGAGCGGTTCGGGGACTTCAGCTCCCCCGACCCGAGCTATCACGGCCTGCGCTACTGGCCGGACCTCGGCCCCGGCGCCTTCGCGGTCAAGCTGCGGGTGCAGCTGCTGCGCGATCTCGGCCCCGCGCTCTCCCCGCACTCCGCCTTCCTGCTGCTGCAGGGCGTGGAGACGCTGAGCCTGCGGCTGGAGCGGCACACCGCCAACGCCCTGGCCCTGGCCGAATGGCTGGAGCGCCGCGACGAGGTGTCGGCCGTCCACTACGCCGGCCTCGAATCGAGCAAGTGGTACGAGGCGGGGCGGCGTTACCTGCCCCGCGGCGCAGGTGCGGTGCTCTCCTTCGAGCTGCGGGACGGGGTGGAGGCGGGCAAGCGGTTCGTGGACGCGGTCGAACTGTTCAGCCACCTCGCCAACATCGGTGACGTACGGTCCCTGATCATCCATCCGGCGTCGACCACGCACAGCCAGCTGACCGAGGAGCAGCTGGCCGCCACCGGAGCCGCCGCGGGGCTGGTCCGCCTCTCGGTGGGGCTGGAGAGCGTGGACGATCTGAAGGCCGATCTGGAGGCCGGATTCCGGGCTGCGAAGGCGGCGTCCTGAACCGGACGGCCCCCTCGCCCATGTCTCCCCTCCCGCCGGCCGCCGGAGGCCGGCGGGAGGGGGATCCGCCGGGCCGCCGCTCATGGGTGCGCCTGGACCGGCCGCTGCCGCTGGAGTCGGGCGGTGTGCTGCCGGACGTGCAACTCGCGTACGAGACGTGGGGGCGTCCCGCGTCCGACGGCTCCAACGCGGTCCTGGTGCTGCACGCCCTGACCGGCGACAGCCATGCGGCCGGGGCTGCGGGGCCCGGGCACCCCACGGCCGGCTGGTGGGACGCGCTGATCGGCCCCGGCAAGGCGCTGGACACGCAACGGTGGTTCGTCGTGGCACCCAATGTGCTCGGCGGCTGCCAGGGCAGCACCGGCCCCTCGTCCCGGCGCCCGGACGGGGCACGCTGGGGCGGCGACTTCCCGTACCTGACGGTCCGCGACCAGGTGGCTGCCGAGGCGGCGCTGGCCGACGCCCTGGGCATCGGCCGGTGGGCGGCGGTGATCGGCGGGTCGATGGGCGGGATGCGCGCGCTCGAATGGGCGGTGGGCCGGCCGGAGCGCACCGGGTCGCTGCTGGTGCTCGCCGCACCCGCCGCAGCCTCGGCGGAGCAGATCGCCTGGGGCTCCGTACAGCTGTCCGCGATCCGCTCCGACCCCGGGTGGCGCGGCGGCCACTACCACGACGCGGCACCGGGCGACGGCCCGCACCGTGGGCTCGGTCTGGCACGCAGGATCGCCCATGTCACCTACCGCAGCGAGCCGGAGCTCGGCTCCCGGTTCGGCGGCGAGGCCCAGCCGGGAGAACACCCCGGGCAGGGCGGGCGGTACCGGGTGGAGTCCTACCTCGACCATCACGCGGCCAAGCTGGTGCACCGTTTCGACGCGGGCAGCTACGTCACGCTGACCGAGGCGATGAACGGGCACGATGTCGGGCGCGGACGGGGTGGCAGCGCGCAGGCGCTGCGCCGTGCGCGGATGCCCGCGCTGGTGGCGGGCATCGACTCCGACCGGCTCTACCCGCCCGCGCAGCAGGCGGAGCTGGCGGCCCTGCTGCCGGGCGCCGACCGCGCCAGAATCGTCGAATCACCCCACGGTCACGACGGATTCCTGATCGAGACGGGCCAGGTGGGCTCCCTGGTGCGGGAGTTGCTGCCCGGCCTGCCGGGCCCCGGCCGTTGATCCACCACCGCCACCGCTGTCCCCATCCCCTCGCCCCCCTGGAGTTGTTCATGAGATCCGTTCCGCCGTCCGAGGACGCGTACGACGGGATGCGGCTGCGCCAGTGGTCGCGTGGTGCCGCGCGCTCCGCCGGTATCGAGCGCCGCGATCTGCTGAGGCTGGTGGCGGCCGCCTCGGTCGCCGGACCGCTGGCCGGCATCGCCTCCCCCGCGGACGCGGCGCCGGGTGCCACTGCCGCGCCCGGGATCGTGAAGCCGCTGCCGCCCGAGGTGTTCACGGTGCGCGGCACCAATGCCGAGACGAACTTCGCGGCGCTGCGCCCGACCGGGCTGCTCACCCCGGCCGACCGCTTCTTCGTACGCAATCACACCAGTACCCCGCGGATCGACTCGGCCGGCTGGAAGCTGACGGTGTGGGGCGACGGGCTGCGGGGCCCCGCGGTGGAGTTCGGCTACGACGAGCTGCGGGCGCTGCCCGCGGTCACCCGTACCTCGTTCGTCGAGTGCGCGGGCAACGCCCGCAGCTACTACACGACGCAGCAGAACCAGCAGGTCACCGGGACGGCCTGGACCCTGGGCGCGATCGGTACGGCCCGCTGGCGCGGGGTGCGCCTCGCCGATGTGCTGCGCCGTGCGGGCATCACGAGGGACGCGGTCGATGTGCTGCCGCGCGGCCTGGACGACGAGGTGATCAGCGACGGGATCAATCTGGGACGGGTGCGCCGGCCGTTGCCGGTCGCCAAGGCGCTGGACGACGTGCTGCTCGCCTACGAGATGAACGGCGAACCGCTGCCGCCCGATCACGGCCATCCGGTGCGGCTGATCGTGCCGTCCTGGATCGGGGTCGCGAACATCAAGTGGGTCGGGGACATCGAGGTCAGCGCGGAGCCGCTGCTCTCGCCGTGGAACACCGGGCTGTACCGGCTGTTCGGCCCCGGCTACCCGTCGCAGGGCAGTGCTCCGCTGACCCGGCAGACGCTGAAGAGTGCCTTCGAGCTGACGCCGGGGGCGTCGTTCCCGGCCCGTCGGCGTCATGTGCTGACGGGCCGGTCCTGGTCGGGCGGGGCGCCCGTGCGTACGGTCGAGGTCAGCACCGACGGGGGTGCCCGGTGGCGCCGGGCGCGGCTGCGCGACGAGCCGAGGAGCGGCAGTTGGGTGCGCTGGTCGGCCGACTGGCTGCCCAGGGACCGCGGGCCGGCCGTCCTGCTGGCGCGGGCCACGGACCGGACGGGCCGTCGCCAGCCGGAGGTGGCCGTCCACAACACGCAGGGCTACCTGTTCGATGCCGTGGTCAGGCACGAGGTGCAGGTCGTCTGACGGTGTGACGACCACGGTGGCGCCGCAGCGGCTCGCTCCGGCGCCACCGGCGGTCAGTCGCCGTCCTTCTCCTCGGCCCGGCCGGCGTAGTAGGTGGCGATCATGTCCTCGCCGCCGTGCCCGGCCGCTTCGGCGCGTTCGAAGCGGGCGGCCGAGGCGGCGGTCAGGTCCAGCCGCACGCCGGACTGCTCGGCGGCATCGAGGATGAGGCGGGTGTCCTTGAGAGCCGTGGACAGGGCGAAACTCGGGGTGAGGTCGCCGGACAGGACCGCGGCGGACTTCCCGTGCAGATAACCGGAGTCGAGCGGGCCGCCCTTCACGACGTCGAGGAAGGACTGCGGGTCGACGCCCAGCCCCTCGGCGAGGTTGAGGCATTCCGCGACGCCGCCCACCATGTTGATCACCCAGGTGTTGACCACGAGCTTGAGCCTGGAGGCCGCTCCGGGTTCCTCGGCGACCCAGACGGTGCGCTGACCGATCGCGTCCAGCACGGGCCCGGCCACCCCGCGGACGGCGGAGGGCCCGGAGACGAACACGGTCAGTGCGCCCTCTTCCGCGGGCTGCCTGGTTCCGGAGACCGGGGCGTCGAGGTAGACGAGTCCCAGATCCGCGGCGCGCTGGGCCAGCTCGACCGTGGCGTCCGGCCCGACGGTGGAGCTCTGCAGCAGGACCTGGCCGCGGTGCACCCCGTCGGATGCTCCGGTCAGTGCGGCGGCGACGGAGGTCTGGTCGTTGAGCATGGTGAGGATGACGTCGGCGCCGCGTACGGCTTGTGCCGCCGTGTCCGTGACGGTGGCGCCGTCGGCGGCGAGCGGCAGCGCCTTCTCGTGCGTCCGGTTCCAGACGCGGACCTCCAGCCCGGCCCTGAGCAGGCTCCGGGCCATTCCCGATCCCATGATTCCGGTGCCGAGGACCGCGACGACGGGCTGTCCCGGGTTGATGTGGGCTGTTGCTGGAGTCATGAGGGCGATTCCCTTCGTCGGCCGCGCCCGGGTCGGCGCGCGGCGCTTCGGATTCTCAGGATTGCCGCAGCGCGCCTTCGAGTACGGCAGCGTGCACGGCTCTGGCGAGTCGCGCTCCCCAGCGCGAGCGCGGTCCCGCGAACGGTTCACCCGGGCCGGCAGCCGGGTCGGGGGCGGCGACGCAGACGGCGTCGGTGGGGGTGCCGGAGCAGTCGAGTCCGGCACCGAGGAGCGCCTGGACCTTGGCTTCGGTGGCGGTGGCGACGGCATTGACGAGTGCGGCGTCGCAGAGGGGCACCGGGAGGGTGACGACGATGTTGACGGTACCCGGACGCGGTGGTGTGCCGGTGTCCCCGTCCGGGGCCGCCGCCCAGCCGCGCACTCCGAGGCCGCACGTGGCGGTGGCCGTCACGCCCTGGTCGGTGCCGACGGTGTACGCGGTCACGTCGGCGGCCGTCATGAGTCCGGCGCCCGGTCCGGTGAGGTGTTCGGCCGCGGCGATCTCGGCGAGGTGGCGGCCGGGGTCCGTCCGCGGGTAGCCGCCGGGCACCTGGGCGTTGAGGATCCAGCCGCGCGGGCCGATGCCGCCGCCGAGCACCGCGCTGCTGCACACCCGCCACCCGGGCCCCAGCCGCCACACCAGATGGTGCAGGTCCACGCCGTCCTCGTAGCGGGGCAGCAGTTCGCCGCGCTGTTCGGGCAGCCCGGTGCGTACGGAACTGATGGGGCACCCCCGGTGGCGCGGCTGGACGGCGGTCGGCGCAGGACCCGTAGATCATATGCGCCGGCAGCGGGGCGGTCCCGAGCGGTGTCCCGCCCCGCTGCCCGGGTCAGACCTCGCCGCGGGCCATGGCGATCAGCCGGTCCAGCACCGCGGCGTCCCTGCGGACCCCGTCGTGGGCGTAGGCGTCGGTGACCCAGGTGCGCAGCCCCTTCACCGCCTCCGCGGTGGCCAGGGCGTGCTCCCGGTCGACGAACATGTCGTCGTGGTAGACGGCGGCGACCACGGGTACCTCGTTGGCGGCGAGCCGGTCCAGGTCGTAGAGGGCCGGCCATTCGGTGCGGGCGGCGAGCACCTGTGCGGCGCCCCGCAGCGGGACGAGCGCCGGGTCCTCCTCGAACTGCCAGGGGTAGACCATCTCGCCGGTGAACCGGAGCGGGCCGCCCGCGGTGGCGTCGAAGGCGGGGAACTCCTGGCGGATCCGGTGCGCGGACCAGTCGGTGGGGCGGCCGCCCTGGGCGTAGATCGGTTCGTGGAGTGCGGCGTACAGCGGGCGTTCGGCGAAGGAGACGGCGGCGTCGACACCCCGCAGGAAGGTGTCGGTCAGCTCCGGCCCTCGGCGCCCTCGGTGAAAGCGGTCTCCAGGAGGTAGTGGAGCGAGTCGAACTTGGCCGCGGTGCCGAAGTTGATGCCGAGGGTCTGGAAGCGGCGGACGGTGAGGCGTTCACCGGCCGGCATCCGCACGTCGTGGCTGTCCAGGTGTGCCGCGACGGCGTCGGCGAGGGGCTGGTCACCGGGATAGCGGGCGAAGTACCGCTCGTTGTGGGCGAGGGTGCGGGCGTAGGCGGCGCGGTACACGTCGTCGGCGTGGCCGGTGAGGGTCGGCAGCCCCCCGGTGATGTAGGCCTGGGCGAGCCCCTCGGGGCCAGGCAGAGGTAGGTGAGGGCGGTGAAGCCGCCGAAGCTCTGGCCGAGGACGCTCCACGGCTGCTCGCCCTGGAGCCGGCGGCGCAGGAGTTCGGCGTCACGGACGATCGAGTCGGCCCGGAAGTGTGTGAGGTGGCCGGCGGCGGCCTCGGAGTCCGTACCGAAGCGGGCGAGGGTACGCCGGTCGGCCGGGGTGGAGCGCCCGGTGCCGCGCTGGTCCAGCAGGACGACGCGGTAGTCGGTCAGTGCACGGCGCAGCCAGGCACCCGCGGCGTCGGGGCGCTCGGCGCGGCCGCCCGGTCCGCCCTGGAGCCAGAGGAGACGGGGCAGGTCCTCGTGCTCGCGGCCCTCGGCGACGACCTCGCGGGCGAACAGTGCGATGGCGGGGCCGTCGGGGTCGTGGTGGTCGAGCGGCACATCGAGGGTGTGGTCGGTGCAGACCAGGCCGCCGTGGCGGTAGGTGACGGGGGCGGGGGTGGGCATGGCCCTCCTTTCACGTCGCGTGACTCGCGTCGCGGAACGGTTTCACGGGTGGTGGCCGGGCCCGCACCCGGGGTGCGGGCCCGGCCGCCGGGGCGTGCGGGGTCAGTAGCCCGCTACTCCCAGGTCGCGGCAGATGGCGACGAGTTCCGGGTGCACGTAGCGCCCGTTCTCCTCGATGGCGACTCCGTCCAGGTAGATGGACGGGCCGAGAATGCTGCCGTCGGTGTGCGCGGCGGCCACCCAGGGTTCGCCGCCGATCCAGGCTCCCTTGGTGCCGATGCCGAGTTCGACGCAGCCGAAGACCCGCTCGTCCTCGACGATGCGGCCGGTCGGGGCGAGGACGCCCGGGTTGAAGCCGAGCGACCAGTGCGCGACGCGGAACATGTTCGGGTCGTCGAAGGACTCCATCCAGCGGCGGAAGGTGTCCGCGTCGGCGTCGCCCTCGATCTTGGTGACGACACCCTTCTCGACGGTGCGGCGGACCGGGGTGCGCAGCAGGCCGAGCTCGTCCGGCGGCCACAGGGCGCCGTCGAAGACGAGCACGCCGTCCTGGGTCTCCTCCAGCGGGTTCCAGGAGATCTGGCCGGAGAGCATGACGGTCTCGCCGGGCTTCTCGGCCGGCTTGCCGCGCAGGTTGATCGGCCGGTCACCGTTGCGGCCGACCAGGTCGGTGCCGTTGGCGGAGGTGATGCGGACCTCGTCGGCGGCCTCCAGGAGGGCGACCAGGGCCTTGCCGAGGCGTATGACGCCCTGGAAGTCGGGGCGCCCGACGGTGGCGACCAGCATCTGGACGTCCATCGCGGTGAGGTTGGTGTAGCGGCAGCCGTTCGCCATGGCGGCCCGGAAGGCGTCGGAGTGCATCAGGTACGAGACGGCGAACTCGTCCACACGTCGGCGTCGGCGATGGCTCCGGCGACGGGGCGGGGAGGTTCCATCGAGGCACCGGGCAGCATCTCGTACCAGACGACGACGGGGTGGGCCCCGGCGGCGGCGACGGCCTGCCGGTCAGGGGGAACGGCGCGCCCGTGCCGGCGAGCCGCTCCTGCTCCGTCCCACGCCCGGCGCGGCGGACCGCACCGGGGCCCGTGACACGGCCGGTACCCGCCGGTTCGTTCACTCGATTGGCCTAACCCGGACACCGGGCCCGCAACGCCATCGCACGGGGCCTGCACCCACACGTCGCGGATACGGCACCCCGGCCCCACCGGCCGGGAGGTTGCAGCGTCCATCCGGGTGAGGCGCGATGGAATCCGGACGCGCCTCCCCTGCTGGACCCACCCACAGGACGCGCCCGGGCTAGGAGGAATCGGCCATGGGAGCCGCTGACGGTTTCACGGATTCCGGAGAGCTCGACGGCCTGACGGTGTACGACACCGCGGGCGAGAAGATCGGCAACGTGGGGCGGGTGTATGTCGACGACAGCACCGGCCGACCGGACTGGATCACGGTGAAGACCGGCCTGTTCGGTATGAAGGAGAGCTTCGTGCCTCTCGCCGGAGCCCGTCGCGTGGGCTCCGACCTGCACATCTCCCACCCGAAGGACCGCGTCAAGGAAGCCCCCCGGGTGGACGCGGATGCCCATCTGTCCGTCACCGAGGAGGAAGAGCTCTACCGGCACTACGGCCTGACCAGGAACACCAAGGCCAATCTCGGTGACCGGGCCGGCGGCAAGGCAGGCGCCGACGCACCGACCACATCGGGCACCGGCACCATGGGCGCGGCCGGAGCAGGCGCGGCGGCCGGAGCAGGGCCATGGGCGCGGCAGGCGCCGCACGCACAGCCGGCGCCGAACGGAAGACGACGGCCGCCACCACACCCGGCACCACCGCTGCGGGTTCCGGTGCCGGCATGGGCAAGCACCGGGAGACCACAGCCTCCGGTACGGCGCGTCCGCTGGTCGGAGCCGGTGCGGGTGCCGAGCGGTCCGCGGCAGCCGACCTCGGCGACAAGGAGGAACTGATCCGCTCCGAGGAACAGCTGCACATCGGCACCGAGGAGTACGAGAGCGGCAAGGCACGCCTGCACAAGTACGTCGTCACCGAGAACGTCACCAGGACCGTGCCGGTGTCGCACGAAGAGGTGCGCCTGGTCCGCGAGCCGCTCCAGCCCGGCGACAAGGCCACCGGCCGCACGGACATCACCGAGCAGGACGTGGAGGTCACCCTGCACGCCGAACGCGCCACGATGCGCAAGGAGACCGTGCCGGTCGAGCGGGTACGGATGGAAACGAAGAAGGTGACCGAGCAGAAGGAAGTCTCCGCCGAACTGCGCAAGGAGCAGATCGACTACGCGGACGGCATGACGGACGGCATGACCAAGGACGGCAAGGAAACGGGCGGCGAGTTCGGTCAGGGACGGCGCCGCTGACCCCCGCACACCGCGCCGGACCGGCCGTACCGGACAAGAGCGAGGGCGGACCCGCAGCACGGGGGTCCGCCCTCTCGCGTTCCGCGCCGCCCCGGGGCAGCCGGCCCCCCGGGGTCAGGGCCGCCCCGGGCTGAAGCGCACCGAGGGGCGCCCCTGCGGGCCGTCCGGAGTGACGACGGCCCTGACCCGGTAGACGTCGGCGATGAGCTCCTGGGTGATCACCTCGGCCGGGGTCCCGCCCGCGACCACCCGTCCCTCGCTCAGCACCACGATCCGGTCGCAGAACATCGCGGCGAGATTGAGGTCGTGCAGGGCGATGACAGCGGTCAGCGGCAACTCGGCGACCAGGGAGAGCAGTTCCAGCTGGTGCTGGACGTCCAGGTGGTTCGTCGGCTCGTCCAGCAGCAGTTCGCGTGGCTGCTGGGCCAGGGCCCGGGCGATCTGGACCCGCTGGCGCTCTCCGCCGGAGAGCGTGTGCCAGGACTGGTTCCGGCGGTCGGTGAGGCCGGTCCGCTCCAGCGCCTCGTGTATCGCCGCCTCGTCCTCCGGTGCGGGAGCCGACCAGGCGCGGCGGTGCGGAATGCGGCCGAGGCCGACGACGTCCAGCACGCTCAACTCGACCTGGGTGAGAGCGTGCTGGTCGACCACCGCGACGCGCCGGGCGACCGTGCGACGGCCGACGGCGGCCAGCGGGTCGTCGTCCAGGGTGACCGTGCCGGCGTCCGGGGCGAGGACCCCGGCCAGGATCCGCAGCAGGGTCGACTTACCCGAGCCGTTCGGGCCGATCAGCCCGATGGTGGCACCGGGCGGCGGCGCCAGACAGACCCCGTCCAGGATGAGCCGCCCGCCCGCCTTGCGGCTGACCCGGTCGGCCCGCAGCCCCTCGCGGCCTGCCCCGGTCATGCGGTCCGCCGGGTGCGGTACAGCACGAGGACGAATGCGGGCACCCCGATCAGGGCGGTGACGACGCCCACCGGAACCTCCTGAGGGTCCAGGACGGTCCGCGCCAGGGTGTCGACCCAGACCAGGAAAACCGCCCCGGCCAGCGCGGTGAGCGGCAGCAGTCTGCGGTGCCCGGAACCGGCCAGCGCGCGGGCCGCGTGCGGAAGTACAAGTCCCACGAACCCGATGGCGCCGGCCGAGCTGACGAGAGCGGCGGTCAGCAGGGCGGTCGTGCAGAGCAGGACGATCCGGGTGCGCCCGACATGGACGCCCAGGGTGGCGGCCGCGTCCTGGCCGAAGGCGAAGGCGTCGAGCGTACGGGCGTGGCCCAGACAGACCAGCAGCGTCACGGCGAGGACGGCGGAGCAGGTCCACACATCGGTCCAGCCCACACCGCCGAGCGAGCCCAGCAGCCAGAACAGCACCCCGCGGGTCTGTTCGGCGTCGGCAGCCGTCATCACGACGAAGGAGGTGAGCGCGGAGAAGAGCTGCATCGCCGCGACCCCGGACAGGACGACCCGGTCGGTGCTGCCGCCGAGGGTGTGGCTGAGCAGCAGGACGAGAGCGAAGGAGCACAGCGCCCCGACGAACGCCCCGGCCGAGAGGGACACCGCTCCCCCGCCGACCCCCAGGACGACGACCACGACCGCACCCGTCGACGCCCCGGAGGACACGCCGAGTACGAACGGGTCGGCGAGCGGGTTGCGCAGCAGCGACTGCATCACCGTGCCGCAGACCGCGAGGCCCGCGCCGCAGACGGCGGCGAGCAGGGTTCTGGGCATGCGCAGGTTCCAGATGATGCCGTCCCGGATGGGGCTGAGGGGCGACTCCCCGAGTCCGAGGTGCGCCGCGACCGTGGCCCGGACGTCGCCGACGGAGATCCGGGCAGGCCCGATGGTGACGGCCACCGCGACGGACACCACGAGCAGCACGACCCCGCCGGCCCACAGGAGGCCGCTGCGGATTCCCCGGACGCCCGAACGGCCGCGCGCACCGGCTGCGGAGGCTGCGTACTCGCCCGCCTCCGCGGCCAGTCCGGTGTCCGTCACCCCGCGAGCCCGAAGGTGCGCAGCCCGGCAGCGACGCGCTCCACGCCCTCTATCGTGCGGATGGACGGGTTCATGGCCTGGCCGCTGAGCAGCACGTAACGCTTGTGCCGGACGGCGTCCATGTTCTTCGTGGCGGGGTTGGACTCCAGGAAGGCGATCTTCTTCGCGGCGCTCTCGGCGGTCTGCGACTTGCGGGTCAGGTCGCCGATGACCAGCACGTCCGGATCGCGGTCGGCGACCGTTTCCCAGTTGATCTGCGGCCATTCCTCATGGGTGTCGTCGAAGACGTTCCTGGCGCCGAGCGCGCGGGTGATGATGCCGGGGGCACCGCAGCAGCCCGCGAGGTACGGGGACTCGGAGTTGGCGAACCAGTACATCAGGGTGGTGCCGGAGGCGTCGATGCCGTCGGTCGCCTTCCGCACCCGGGCGCGCAGGCCGGCGACGAGTTTCTCACCCCGCCCGGGTACGCCGAACACCTCGGCCAGGTCGCGCACTTCGCGGTACACGCTGTCCATGGCCAGGGCGCCGGTACGGACCCCGTCGCCGTCCTTGCTGTTGTCCTTGGCGGTGCAGTCGGCGGGCGAGACGTAGGTGGGGACGCCGAGCTTCTCGAACTGCTCGCGGGGGGCGACGCCGCCCTTGGCGAGTGTCGACTCGAAGGACGCGCTGACGAAGTCGGGTTCCTGGTCCAGGACCTTCTCCGAAGAGGGGCGGTTGTCGGAGATCCTCGGTACCCGGGCGTTGGCCTTCTCCAGCCCCTTCAGCACCGGGTCGGTCCAGGTGGCCGTGGCGGCCAGCCGGTCGGCGAGACCGAGCGAGAGCAGGATCTCGGTCGACCCCTGGTCGACCGGAACGGCGCGCGCGGGGGCCGCGTCCACGGTGACGGTGCGCCCGCAGTTCTTCAGGGTCACCGGATAGCCGTCGGCTCCCGCGGACCTGGCCGCGGAGTGGTGGGTGCCTCCGCCGCAGCCCGTCAGCACGAGGAGTCCCACGGTGAGCAGGGCGGCGGAGCGGGCAGGGCCGGCTATGGGCGGCACGAAGTACCTCGGCGTCTCTGGGCCCATGCGCGGAGCCCGGTGTACGGAGTTCCGCGACCCGGTACCGGACCGCGGTGCCAGCAGGTCTTCGGACTCGGGTTCGTACGGACGGGACGCCTTCCCGGGGACCCGTGGGTCTCCCAGTGGCCGTGGCCCGCCCGTCCCCCTCACCGCTGCGCGTCAGCTCCGGATTCTCACCGGATTCCCTGACCCCTACGTGGAGTTCGACTGGCCCAGGCACGCTACCACGCGCTTCTGCGCAGCTCAGCGGCGGTGCGGCCGGAGGCGCGGGACCGGCCGCACCGCACCACCGCCCGGCATGAGCTGGACGAAAGGGCTAGGGTCTTTCGTTCGGATCATGCCGGGTCAGGGAGCGGGGTCCGGTGCTGTGCCTCGCAAGGCGGAGGAGGGAGCCGACGCGGAGCGTCGGCGACCGACGACAACGCCGCGAGGTGCGGCACCAGGGCACGCGAGCCCGGCATGATCCAAACATGAGGCCCTAGCGGCGAACCGATTCCTCACCCGGTTGGTGCGGCGCCCTGCACCACCGCGCCAGTACGGATGCGGTGCCCCAGAAGGCCATCAGCACGATGCCGACGCCGAGGCTCCGCGCGGCCTCACCCGCGCGGGACAGCCGCGAGTCGGGGCCCCTTCCCGGAGTGCGCCTCATCGTTCGCTCCCGGCAGGTGCCCCGCTCGCCCGGTGCCACGGCGCGTCCGGGTCGTCGTACGCGTCGACGTAGCCGGCTCCGGTGATGGGCCAGTCGGCGAGCACTTCGCCGGGGATCGCGAAGGAGTCGGCCAGGGCCGGCAGGTGTGCGCCGACAGCGGTGACGAGCCGTTCGACTGTCTCGGCCAGCCCGTCGGCCTGCTCGGCGGTGAGCTGACCGCCGACGAGCAGGTCACCGGCGTTGCGTTCGATCCAGCCAAGCGCGAACAGCCGGGCCAGCTCGCTCAGCCGCTCGCGGGCCTGCCCCTCGGGCAGGGCGTCGACCGCCTCCGCGTACGCGTCGGCAGCCAGCCGGCAGGCGTGGGCCTCCACTCCTCGCAGTGCGGGTCCGGCCGCTGCGTTCCACCGCTCGAGCGGGTCGGCGTGCGGGACCCGTGCCAGCCGCGCGGAGGCTCGCGCGAACCAGATCCTCTCCACCTGCGCCAGCAGCCCGGCGAGGAACCTCGGATCGGTGAGGTCGCCGGGTGACGGAGCGGCGCCGGGAGCGTCCTTTGGGGCCGGCTCCGCGGCGAAGAGCATGTCCGCGGCCACCTTGACGTGAATGGCCAGGTTGTCGCCCTCCGCGGTGATGGCACCCTCCACACCGGTGACGAGTTCGGTCATTCCGTTGTTCTCCAGCAGGCCCTGGGCGCCGCAGCGTTCACGGCATTCGACGATCACCGCCCTGGCCTGCCAGGTGATCCAGCCCTTGGCGACGTCGACGAGCCGCTGGGCCGCGGCGCGCTCGGCCGCCGGACGGTCCGCAACGGCCTCCCAGCGGCCGAGGACCCGCCGGTGCAGCAGGCTCATCGCGAAGACGGTGGCCATCGCCGCGGCAAGCGGGCCGTGATGGCTGCGGTGGGCGAGCACCGGCACCGGTGGCGAGGGACGGATCCCCGAGA
This sequence comes from Streptomyces sp. RKAG290, assembly GCF_023701695.1. Classification (GTDB taxonomy): domain Bacteria; phylum Actinomycetota; class Actinomycetes; order Streptomycetales; family Streptomycetaceae; genus Streptomyces. The sequence goes on along the minus strand of NZ_JAJOZC010000001.1, from coordinate 7,127,666 downwards.
TGTACCGGTGGCCGCCGTAGCGGACCGCGACGGCCAGCGTGGCGCGGGCGGAGCCGACCGCACTGGCGCTCATGCAGATCCGGCCGGCCGTGACGCGCGCCACCGAGGTGAGGAAGCGCCGCCTGCGCCCGTCGGTCGCGCTGCGGAACACCCCGTCGTCGCCGACCCGGCCCTGTTCGCCGCCCAGCAGTGCGTCGCGGCCGACGAACACCTGGTCGAAGGAGGTCAGGCAGTGGTCCACGGGGCTGCCCATCCGCGCGGGCAGCCGGCGGACCCGCACCCCCGGGAGCGGCCGGACCTCGTCGGTGAGCGGAACCAGGAGCAGGAAGACTCCGTGGTCGGCGCCGCCGACGATCAGCCGCGCGGCGACGAGCCCCGTCTTGGGGCCACCCGCCGGACCGGTGTTGGGCATGAACTTCTGCGCGCCTGAGTGCGGGGTGTGCAGCACGAACCCGTCCCGTGCGCGGTCGTAGGTGGCGGTCGTCTCGACAGCGGCGGCGTCGTTGCCGTGCGCCACCTCCGTACACAGGAAGGTGCCGGTCCGTCGGAGCCGGAGGAAGTCCGAGAGGTCGCGCGGGCTGTCGGCGTCGTGGTCCAGGAGTGTGCCGAGGAAGAGGTTGTAGTGGATTCCCGCGACGGTGGTGAGCGCCGGATCCAGCGGGGCGAGCCATTCGTGCAGCGCGGCCAGCGCACGCGGGTCGGCGGCCACTCTGGCACCGCTGTCCAGGGCCTCGTTGAGGCAGTGCAGCCGGGCGTACGTGAGCGCGAGCCGCTCGTCGGGCGAGAGACCCGGCGGGGGCCGGCCGGGCGGCGAAACGATTCGGTGGCGACGAGCCGCCGCCAGAAGCCGTGCTCCCGGCGGAGGTCCTCGCCGAGAAGCACCGTGGTGAGCCGGTCCACGACCGGGTCGGTGCCCGCGCCGGCGATGCCGGCGCTGTCGATCATTGTGGTCATAAGACAGCAACGAGCAGGAAACGGTCAGGACACCCGATACCCGGCAGATGAAGCCTACCGGGAGACCCGGCCGTCCCGCGGTCCCGTCCGGAGGGCTTGCACGTCACTGCCCGCACCGGCCCCACCCGCCCCGCGCATCACCTGTACGCAGTAACCCGGCGCGCTGCACGAGCGTCCAGGGCATCCCCTTGGGACATGGAACGGGACCCGGATCAGTCGGCCGCACCGGACGAGAACGCCGAACTGGAAGCCCTGCGCGCCCGGGTGGCCCAGCTGGAGGCCCGTGCCCCGGCGCGACACCGACCGCGGCTGCGCTCGTTCTTCGCGGTCCTGCTGATCCTGGTGGCGGCCGTGCTCACCCCGCTGAGCATCATGTCGAGCTGGGCGAGCGACGTCGCCGGGGACACCGACCGCTATGTGGCGATGATGAAGCCGCTGGCCTCCGACCCCGATGTGCAGGCGGCGGTGACCAACCGCGTCACCGGTGCCGTCATGGAGCATCTGGACGTCGACGCGCTGCTGGCCGATGTCGCCCCCGCCGACCGGCCGGTCGTCGACAAGGCGCTGGAGAAGCTCGGCGGACCGCTCACCGCCGGCGTCACGAGCCTCGTGCACGGGACCGTGGAGAAGTTCGTGACCAGCGACGCGTTCGCACGCGTGTGGACCGGCCTGAACAGATCCGCGCACGCCTCGGTCGTGAAGGCGCTGACCGGCGAGGGCGGCGGCGCAGTGAAGCTCACCGACGACACCGTCACCCTGGATCTGGCCCCCGTCATCGACCGGGTGAAACAGCGGCTCGTGGACCGCGGTCTGACGGTGGCGGGGAAGATCCCCGAGATTCACACCGACTTCACGGTGCTGACCTCGGACTCGGTCGGCAAGGCCACGAAGGGCTTCCGCGCGCTCCAGATCATCGGGGTCTGGCTGCCGGTGGTGACCGTGGTGCTGGCCGCGGGCGGTGTGCTGCTCGCGGTGCGCCGCCGTCGCGCTCTGGTCACGGCGGCCCTGGCGGTCGCCGTGGCCGCCGCGCTGCTCGGCTTCGGCCTGGCGGCGGGGCGCGCCTTCTACCTCGACAGCCTGCCTTCCGAGGTGTCACAGCCCGCTGCCGGCGCGGTCTTCGACGCGCTGGCCGGCTATCTGCGCGCCGGGGTACGGCTGGTCGTGACCCTGGGCGTGGTGGTGGCGCTCGCCGCCTGGCTCACCGGCGGGGGCCGGGCCGCGACCCGCGTCAAGGCGATGTGGAGCGGCGGTATTGGAGCCGTGCGCGATGCCGCCGGCTTCCCGGGCGGACCGGTCGGCAGGTGGGTGCACCGGGCCAGGCGTCCGCTGAACTGGTCGGTGGTCGTCGTGGCCGCCGCGGTGCTGGTGGCCTGGAACCGTCCGACGGGCCTGGTCACCGTGTGGATCGCACTGTGCGCGCTGTTCGTCCTGGCCCTCGTGGAGTTCCTCGACGACGACGGCGCCCCGCGTCCGGCAGCGCCCGGTAACGGGCGGGTAATGGGTGGTTCCTAGCGTGCCCCGAGAGCCCGGCATGCGGAGGAACGACGGCTGGTCCCCCGTACGGGCCGGGACCTCACCATCAGCGCGGTAACGCCCCAGTAACGCCGAGCAGGTAGACAGCACGCGTACGGATGACAGCTGATCCCTGGGGTGTGCGACATGTCCGGATCGGCCGAACCACCGCGCGCGGGGCGGCTGTCCCTGCAACTGCTCGGCGGGTTCGCGGCCGTGCGCGAGGACGGCGTGGACATCCCGCGCCGCTGGCGCCGCAGCACCACGCAGACGCTGGTGAAGCTGCTCGCCGTCGCGCCCGGTCTGCGGCGGCACCGCGACGAGGTGATGGACCTGCTGTGGCCGGACGCCCCGATGGAGGCGGCGCTGCGCAACCTCCGGGTCACCCTGCACGCCGCACGGCACGCCCTGGAACCGGAGCTGGGGACCCGGGTGCCGTCGTCCTATCTGGTGGCCGAGGGGCAGCTGCTGTTCCTGGCGCCGGACCGGGTGCGCGTCGACGCCGACGAGACGGAGAAGGCCGCGCGCACCAAGGTGCGCGCCTGGGTCACCTCCGACAACGGGAAGACCTGGAAGCCGGTCCTGGCCATCCGGCTGCACGACGGGGCGTACCGGTTCATCGCCCCGCACTCGGCGCTGGTGAAGGGCGGCTTCCTCGGCTTCCGCGTGACGGCCGAGGACCGGCAGGGCAACTCCGTGGACTCGGCCCTCCCCCGGGCCGTCCCGGTCGGCTGACCCCGGGACCGCCGACAGAGGACCGGTGCCACCGTCCCCGTGGGGGGTGACGGTGGCACCGTCACGTTCACATCCGGCCGAGTGCCGATTCGAGCTCCGCGCCGTCCGGCGGGTTGGCCCCCGCCCGCGACACTGTCACCGCCGCCGACGCGGCCGCGTGGCGCAGGACGTCGGTCATGGTGGCCCGGTCCAGGGTGCGCAGCCGTTCCCGGCCGGCCTCGCCGAGCAGTCCGTGCGCGGCGAGCGCGTGCAGGGTGCCCGACATGAAGGCGTCCCCCGCTCCCACGGTGTCGACGACATCGACGGGCAGCGCGTCGACCGTCACCCGCCCCTCGGGCAGGACCGCCAGCGCCCCGTCCGCGCCCCGGGTGACGAGGACGACGGCCGGGCCGGTGGCGAGCCAGCGCTCGGCGACCCGCCCCGCCTCCTGCCCCGGATACAGCCACTCCAGGTCCTCGTCGCTCGCCTTGACCACATCGCTGAGGGCCACACAGCGCTCGACCTTGCGGACGGCTGCCTCGTGGTCCCCCATCAGTTCCGGGCGCACATTGGGGTCGTAGCTGACCGTCGCGGCCGTGCGCAGCGAGTCGACGGCGGCGGCCACGGTGGCCGCGCCCGGTTCCGTCACCGCCGCGATCGACCCGGTGTGGACGTGGCCGGGCGGCCGGTCCAGGGCGACCGGGCCGAGCGTCCAGGTGATCTCGAAGGTGTAGGTGGCCCGGCCGGCGCCGTCCAGGGTCACGGCGGCGGACGGGGTCGCGGCGGTGGCACCGTCCGTGCGGACGTCGACCCCGGCGCGGGCCAGATGGTCCCGGATCAGCCGCCCGTTGCCGTCCGGCCCCAGCTGGGTGAGGAGCGTCGCGTCGTGTCCGAGCCCGGCCAGGCCGTACGCGACGTTGGCCGGGCTGCCTCCCGGGTGGACCTGGTCGGCCGCACCTGGCAGCCGGACGATGTCGGCGACGCATTCGCCGATGACCAGCAGTTCGAGTCTGTCGAGCATGAGGTGGGAGTCTCCTGGAGTGCGATGACTTGGGCCTCTCGTCCGGACCACGCCGGCCCACCCATCATGCAGGTCAGGAACTGTCCTATATGACTTCTAGCGTGTTCCTTGACCGGCGGAACAGGAACGAGAGAAGGCAGAGATCAATCATGACCGTCAATGAGCTGGCACCCCACGACGTGACCGATGTCCCGGCCGTCACCGGTGAGCGCGCCGACCTGCTGGAGATGCTCGCCAAGCAGCGGCACTTCCTGCGATTCACCACCCGCGACCTCACCGACGAGCAGGCCGGGCTGCAGCCCACCGCCGGCGAGCTGTGTCTGGGCGGGCTCATCAAGCACGTCGCCTCGGCCGAACGGAGCTGGGCGTCCTTCATCCTGAACGGCCCTTCGGCGATGGCCGACTTCACCGCCATGACCGAAGCCGACTGGACCCGGCGGACCGAGGAGTTCCGGATGCTGCCCGGTGAGACCTTGGAAGGCGTGCTGGCCGGCTACGCCGAGGCGGCCCGCCGCACCGACGAACTGGTCGCCACGCTGCCCGACCTGGACGCCGCCCAGCCGCTGCCGAAGGCTCCCTGGTTCGAAGCCGACACCCAGTGGTCGGCCCGCCGGGTGCTGATGCACATCCTCACCGAGACCGCTCAGCACGCCGGCCACGCCGACATCATCCGGGAGTCCATCGACGGAGCCAAGAGCATGGGCTGACCGGCGGCCCGGCCGGGGCCCGGGATCGGACATCGCACCGGATCCGGCGGGCCCCGTCCTACGCCTCCAGCGCGTCCGCGACCAGCGCCAGGAACCGCGCACGGGCCCGCGCGCTGCACACCGGCTCCGGATTCCAGGCCACCACCCGGGCGGTACGGGCGATGGCCGCCCACTCCTCATTGGTCCGGAGCGCGTCCAGGGGCGTGGCGTTGGCCCGGATGTCGGCGAGCACGACGGCGGGGCGCAGCGCACCGGCCTGCGCCCAGCCGACCGTGGACCAGTTCGCACCGGGGCCCTGCGCCGGCTCCACCAGGCCGACGCCGAGCTCCGCCAGCACGCGCAGCTCGGGCCACATGCGGGGACGGGCCAGGTGCGCCTGGTCCTGGCCCGCCGGCGACAGCGCGAGGACCCTGACCGGGTCCGGTCCGCCGGTGAGCGCGCGCAACCGGTCCTGGGCGGAGTTCAGTTCCCGCGCGGCCGCCACGGGTTCCCCGGCGCCCAGCGAACGGGCCAGCCCGGCGAACCGGTCACCGATCTCCGCGAGGGTGCGCGACTGGCCGACGTCGATGACGACGACCGGGACGTGCTCCTCCAGATGCTTGGCCGTCTCCGGGGCGAGGCCGTAGACCTGGCCGCCGCCGTAGCTGACGGCCACCACGAGGTCGGGCTCGTCGCCCAGCAGGGTCTCCACGTCCAGGGTGGCGCCGGCACCGGCGTAGGCCACCTCGGTCAGCGGCAGCGATCCGGTCTTCGCGGTGTCGGGCACGGCAGGGTCGTCATGGCCGGAGCCGAATATCGCGCTCGGCCGTATCCCGTGGTCCCACAGGGTCGCGCCGGCCTGGACATACGCGAGCACCCGCCTCGGGCGCCGCTCGGCGGACGACAACTGACCACGATCGTCGGTGAACTGCCACACCGTCTGCTCCCTCACGTCACACGCCTCTCGCCACGGGCCGCTTCGCGCTGTTCCGGGTCGTACACCTGTACCTGCCCAGCGAACCGCGGCGGCACCCGTGGCGCTCGCGGCGTTCCAGGGTCTTTCGTCTGGATCCGGCCTGATCCAAACGAGAGGCCCTAGAGATCCGGCTCGGTGCCGCGCCCCAGGTAGGTGACGGGCCCGGGGTCCGGGACCGGGATCCCGGTGAAGCCGAGCCGGTCGTAGAAAGCTCTCGCGGGTGTGTTGGCGGTGAGCATGGACAGGTGCACGGCCTCGACGCCCTTGGCGCGCAGGGCGGCCAGGAAGGTGCGCATCAGCACTCTTCCGTACCCCTTGCGCTGCCAGTCGGGCAGCAGGTCGATGTGCAAGTGGGCCGGGTGTCGCGCCAGTTCGGGCAGGACCATGCGCTCCGGGTTGTGCAGGAGCGCGATCATCTCGTCACTCGGGCCGCGCGGCGGGCCGGCCGGCCGCGGGTAGCGGTCCTCGACCTGGGGCAGCCACCGCTTGCGGAACTCCGTGACGAAGAGCGGTGTGTCCGCCGTCCCCAGGATGTATCCGACCGCCCGCCCCGTGCCGTCGTCGATGACGAAGGCGAGATCGGGTTCGAGAGCGGCATAGGGCGCGGCGAAGATCGACGGCATCAGCTCGTGATCCGGGTACAGGTGCCGGGAGTCGCCACCGTTGTCGGCCGTGCGGACACAGATGTCCGCGAGGGCGGCGTGGTCGTCCGGGTGGTAGGCCCGAGGGCCGGGAAGCAGGGTCACCGCCTCATCCTGTCGAGCCTGAGAGCGCTCCCACAAGAGCCCGGAAAAGTTTCGTCGAACACGGCCGTGTTCCGTGTCGATCCGGGCGGCAGCCGTTCGTATAGAGGGTGAGAGACCGGCACGACGCCGGCGTCGCCCCCAGGAGGCACACCATGAAGCACTACCTGCTCAGCGTCGTCACACCGACCGACGGCACGCCGCCCGCCCCGGCGGAGATGGCACAGATCATGCGGAACGTGGAGGGCTTCCACCGGGAGCTCCAGGAGGCCGGGGCCTGGGTCTTCGACGGTGGCCTCAGCTCACCGGCCACGGCCACGGTCGTGAGGGCGAAGGACGGGGACACGGTGCTCACCGACGGCCCGTACATCGAGGGGAAGGAGTACCTCGGCGGGCTCAGCATCATCAAGGCGCCCGACCTGGACGCCGGACTCGACTGGGGCCGCAAGGCGGCGCTCGCCATCGGACTCCCCATCGAGGTCAGGCCGTTCGAGGGTGAAGTGGAGGGCTGATGGCAGGCTCACCCGGCCGGTCCGCCCCGACCGGCGGACCGGACGAGCCGACCGTGCCGGCCCCGGAGATCGAGCGGCTCTTCCGCGCGGAGTACGGCCGGTGCGTGGCCGTGCTCGTCGGCGCCTTCGGTGACATCGGCATCGCCGAGGAGGCGGTCCAGGAGGCGTTCACCACGGCGCTCGACCGGTGGCCGGCGACCGGGCTGCCGCCCGCTCCGGCCGGCTGGATCATCACCACCGCGCGCAACCGGGCCATCGACCGGCTGCGCCGCGAGGCCTCCCGCGCCGACCGGCACGCCCAGGCCGCACTGCTGCATGCCGGGGACGGACCGGCCGAGGAGGGCCCCGTGCAGGACGACCGGCTCCGCCTGATCTTCACCTGCTGCCACCCCGCCCTGTCCACGCCCGCGCAGATCGCGCTGACACTGCGACTGCTCGGCGGTCTGACCACCGCTGAGCTGGCACACGCGTTCCTGGTGCCCGAGGCGACCATGGCGCAGCGGCTGGTGCGGGCGAAGGCCAAGATCCGTGACGCCCGCATCCCCTACCGGGTGCCCGCCGACGCCGACCTGCCCGAGCGGGTGCGCGCGGTCCTCGCCGTCGTCTACCTCATCTTCAACGAGGGGTACACGGCGAGTTCGGGCGACCGGCTGGTGCGGGAGGACCTCTGCGCGGAGGCCGTCCGACTCGGCCGGCTGCTGGCCGCGCTGATGCCCGACGAACCGGAGGCGGTGGGACTCCTGGCGCTCATGCTGCTCACCGAGTCGCGGCGTCCCGCGCGCTCGGGGCCGGACGGCGAGCTGGTGCCGCTGGGCGAGCAGCGGCGCGAACTGTGGGACGGAGCGCTGATCGCCGAGGGGCAGTCGCTCGTACGGCAGTGCCTGCGGCGGGGCCGGCCGGGCCCGTACCAGATCCAGGCGGCGATCAACGCCGTGCACAGCGACGCGGCGACCGCGGCGGAAACCGACTGGGGCCAGATCCTGCGGCTCTACGACCAGTTGCTCGCCGTCGGCCCGACGCCGGTGGTGGCGCTGAACCGTGCGGTGGCCGTGGCGGAGGTGGCCGGTCCCCGAGCAGCGCTCGCGCTCGTCGACGGGCTCGGGCTCGACGGCTACCACGTGTTCCATGCCGTACGGGCCGACCTGCTGCGCAGGCTGGACCGCACCCGGGAGGCCGCGGCCGCCTACGACGCGGCCGTCGACCGCACGGCGAACACGGCCGAGCAGGATTTCCTGCGGCGTCGCCGCCGGTCGCTGCCCGGGGAGTGAACGGGGCCGTCAGCCGTTGACCGCGGTCAGCAGCACCACGGCGTCCTCCAGGGCAAGCAGCCCGTGCCGTTCCTGCGGGATCGGGTGCAGCCGTCCGGGTACCAGTTCCACGTCACCGGACGCGGCCGTGAGCCGGACCGTGCCGCGCAGCACCTGGAGGGACGCGGCGGGCGGGGCGTTGTGCTCGTCGAGCGCGGAACCCGAGGTCAGCGCGATGACGGTCTGCCGCAGCGGCTCCTCGTGGAGCAGGAGGTGCGCGCTGCGGCCGTGCGGGGAGGTGCGGGCCGCGGCCAGGTGCTCGTCGGCGAGGGCATTCAGATCATTCGGGACGTCCATATGCCCTACTGTGCCGCAGCCCTCGTTCCCCCGCGATCCTGCCGACGGACCCGGTCGGGCGAAATACCCGGCCGGGCCCGTCGGCAGGTGCGTCGTCGGTCCCTCCGGTCAGGCCCGCAGCCAGACCGCGGTGTCCCTGGGCAGTCGGCGCGCCTCGTCGAGCGGGCCGCTGGCCAGCAGGATCGCCGAGTGGCCGGGCAGCTCGGCCGCCTCGGCGCCCAGGTTGACGACGCAGACGAGCCCGTCGGTCCGGGTGAAGGCCAGCACGCCGGGCGCCGCGTCCAGCCAGGTCAGCCGTCGTATCCCGGGCTCCCCCGCGGTCCCGAATCCCGGTTCGGCGCGGCGCAGCCGCAGCGCCTCGCGGTACAGGGTGAGCATCGAGTCCGGATCGCCGCTCTGCAGGTCGGCGGCGTAGCCGGCCCAGCCGGCGGGCTGCGGGAGCCATGGTTCGGCGGTGGCACCGAAGCCGGCGTACGGTCCCTGCGCCGACCAGGGCAGCGGTACCCGGCAGCCGTCGCGACCGGGGTCGGCGCCCCCCTTGCGGAAGTGCATCGGGTCCTGGATCCGGTCCAGCGGGATGTCCGCTTCCGGCAGGCCGAGCTCCTCGCCCTGGTAGAGGTAGGCCGCGCCGGGCAGGGCCAGCGAGAGCAGGGCGGCGGCTCGGGCGCGCCGGGTGCCCAGGGCCAGGTCCGTGGGTGTGCCGAAGGTCTTGGCGGCGAAGTCGAAGCCGGTCTCGCTGCGGCCGTAGCGGGTGACGGTACGGGTGACGTCGTGGTTGCACAGCACCCAGGTGGCGGGGGCGCCGACCGAGGCGTGCTCGGCGAGTGTGTCGTCGATGGCGGTCCGCAGCAGTGCGGCGTCCCAGGGGCAGGCGAGGAAGTTGAAGTTGAAGGCGGTGTGCAGTTCGTCGGGGCGCAGGTAGCGGGCGAAGCGCTCGGTGTCCGGAAGCCAGACCTCGCCGACGAAGACACCGTCGTACTCGTCGGCGATGGCACGCCAGGAGCGGTAGATGTCGTGCAGTTCGTCGCGGTCGACGAAGGGGTGCGGGTCGCTGCCCACGACGAAGTCGGGCAGCGCGGGGTCCTTGGCGAGGAGTGCGGCGGAGTCGATCCGTACGCCGGAGACGCCGCGCTCGAACCAGAAGCGCAGCACCTCCTCGTGCTCCTGGCGGACCGCCGGGTGCGCCCAGTTGAGGTCGGGCTGCTGGGTGGCGAAGAGGTGGAGGTACCACTCGCCGTCGTCCAGCCGGGTCCAGGGCGTGCCGCCGAATTCGGAGACCCAGTCGTTGGGCGGGATCTCCCCGTCGGCGCCGCGCCCCTTGCGGAAGTGGAACAGGTCGCGTTCGGGGCTGCCGGAGCCGGCTTCGAGGGCGGCCCGGAACCAGGCGTGCTGGTCGGAGACGTGGTTGGGCACGATGTCGATGATGGTGCGGATGCCGAGTTCGTGGGCCTCGGCGATCAGCTTCTCCGCCTCGGCCAGCGTGCCGAACGCGGGGTCGATGGTGCGGTAGTCGGCCACGTCGTAGCCGCCGTCGGCGAGCGGCGAGAGGTACCAGGGGGTGAACCAGAGTGCGTCCACGCCCAGTTCCACGAGATAGGGCAGCCTGGCCCGCACCCCCGCGAGGTCGCCGGTGCCGTCACCGTCGCCATCGGCGAAGCTGCGTACATAGATCTGGTAGATGGCGGCGTCGCGCCACCAGTTCGCGGTGGCCTCGGACGGACGGTTGGCTGCCACGTGGCGTTCCTTTCGGGCAGGTGGTACTCCGCCGCCGGCCCGGCGAGCGGGGCAGGATGGGAGAGCCGGCGGCGGAGTGCTGAGGGAGAGCGGCTGTGCGGGGGTCCCCGGACCGGTCGGGGCTTCCGGGCGGGCCCTAGCCTTTGAGGCCACCCGCGGTCAGACCGCTCATGATGTTGCGCTGGAAGATCAGGAAGATGAGCAGCGTCGGGATGGACGCGATGGTGAGCGCGGCGATGAGGACGTTCTGCGGTACGCCGTTGGACAGCGAGTAGATGCCCACGTTCAGGGTCTGCTTGCTGGGGTCGGGCAGGGTGAGCATGGGCCAGAGGAAGTCCTTCCACACCCCGACCACGGCGAAGATGGAGACGACACCGAGGATCGGCCGGGAGATCGGCAGGACCACCGAGCGAAGTGTGCGCAGGGGGGACGCGCCGTCTATGGCGGCCGCGTCCAGGAGCTCTCGCGGGATGGAGTCGAAGAACCGCTTCAGCAGGAAGATGTTGAAGGCGTTGGTGACGGACGGCAGCCAGATCGCCCACGGCGAGTTCAGCAGGTTGCGCTGGAAGATCGGCACGTCCAGCACGGTCAGGTACTGCGGCACGACCAGGACGGTGGCCGGGATCATGAGGGTGGCCAGCATCATGCCGAGGATGACCTTGCCGAAGACCGGCCGCAGCTTGGACAGCGAGTAGGCGGCGGCCACGTCGAAGACCAGCTGGAAGGCGAGCGCGCCGAAGGCGTAGTACAGGGTGTTGAAGAGGAGCTTGGACAGGTCCATCACGGTCCAGGCCCGGCTGTAGTTCTCGGTGTGCACCGAGCTGGGGAAGGCCGTCGGCGGGCTCTGGACGACTTCCTGGGTGGTCTTGAGTCCGCCGGTGACCATCCAGTACAGCGGCCCGAGGAAGGCCACGGTGAACAGGATGATCACCAGGGCGAAGACGATCCAGTAGACGGTCCTGCCGCGGTTCCTGCCGAGCTGGGCCGGCGAGATCAGGGTCCGCTGGCGGCCGATGTCCGCGGGGCGTGCGGCCCTGCGCCGGCCGGTCTTGCGCACATCGCTCCCGGGCCGGGAGACAAGCGTGTTCGATGCCATGGTCGTGCTCCCGTCCTAGTCTTCGCTGCTGCGGCTCAGTCGTACGTACACCGCGGAGACTCCCGCGAGGACGACGAGCAGGACGAGGCCGAGTGCCGCCGCGCTGCCGTAGTTGTTGAAGTTGAAGGCGTACTGGTAGATGAGGTAGACGACGGTGGTGGTGGAGCCCTCGGGCCCGGCGCCGTTGGTGAGCAGGAACGGCTCGGTGAACACCTGCATCGTGGCGATGATCTGCATCAGCAGGAGCAGCGAGAGGATGAGCCGGGTCTGCGGGATGGTGACGTGCCAGACCTTGCGAAGCAGCCCGGCGCCGTCCAGTTCGGCCGCTTCGTACAGCTCCCCGGGGATTCCCTGGAGGGCGGCGAGGTAGATCAGGGTCGCGCCGCCCATGTTCATCCAGGTCGCCGCGATGACGACCGAGAGCATGGCGGTGTCGGTGTCCTGGAGCCACTGCTGGGCGGGCAGATGGAAGATTTCCAGAATGCGGTTGAAGAGTCCGTAGCCGGGGTCGTAGAAGTACTTGAAGAGCAGTACGGAGGCGACCGGCGGCAGCATCACCGGCAGGTAGACCAGCAGCCTCAGGTATCCCTGTCCGTGCCGGAACTCGTTGAGCACGACGGCGACGACGAACGGGACGGCGAAGCCGAACAGCAGCGCGAGCACGGTGAACAGCAGCGTGTTGCGCCAGGCCTGCCAGAACGCCGGGTCGTTGACGACGTAGGACAGGTTGGACCAGCCGGCCCAGGTGGTCTTGCCGTTCTCGGTCTTCTGGAAGGCCAGGATGAATTCCCGGACCATGGGATACCAGGAGAAGAACGAGAAGCAGAGCACCGCTCCGATCAGGAAGCCGTGCGCTGAGATGTTGCGGCGCGCGGCACGCAGGAACTCCTCGCGGGCGGAGCTCGGCCGGGCGGGGCCTGGTTGTCCGTGGCGAGGCCTGGTCGCCTTGCGGGGGGACAGAGTAGGGGCCGACATGGTTTCTCCTCGGTGCCGGTGAACTGAAGCGCAGTCGGACGGGTCCGGATGCGGGGCCGGGTCCGCGTGACCCGGCCCCGCGCGTCCGTTACTGGTTCGCCAGGACCTGGTTGACCTGCTGCTCGGCGGTGGAGAGCAGCTTGTCGATGTCGGCGTCCTTGTTGGTCAGGACGCCCGACATGGCGTTGTCGAGGATCTTGTAGATCTCCTGGGCCTTCGGCGGCTCGGCCTTGCCCTTGACGGGGTTGTCCATGAAGGCCTTGAAGTTCTCGATGGGCATCGAGGCGTTGGTGGTGCGTGCCGCGTCGTCCTTGGCCTTGCTGTCGCCCAGGAAGAAGTTCGGCTGCGGCAGCCCGACGGGCAGCTTGTCGGCCTTGGTGCGGGCCCAGTCGAACTGTCCCTTGCCCGGGCTGAGGTTCTTGAAGTTCAGCCAGGCGATCGCGGCCTTGATCTGGTCGGGCGAACTGCCCTTCTTGATCATGTAGTTGTTGCCGCCGAAGAGGGTGCCCTTGGCGCCGGGGATCGGGCCCAGGCCGAAGGTCTCGTACTTGGCGCCGAGCTGCTGCACCATGTACGCGATGTCGTCGGGGGCGGCAAGGAACATGCCGAGCTTGTCGGTCGATATCTGCTTCTGCAGATCGCCCCACTTCAGCAGCTGGGTCTTGCCCATGCTGTCGTCCTCCCAGCGCATGTCGTGCAGCTGCTGGAGGACCTGCTTGCCGCTGGCGTCGTTGAAGGCCGCCTTCTTGCCGGAGGCGTCGACGACGTCCCCGCCCAGACCGTACTGGCTGGCGGCGAAGTGCCAGCCGCCGTTGTTGCCTGCGCTGTACTCGCCGAAGCCGGCGATGCCCTTGCCCAGTGCCGCGATCTTCTTCGCCGCGGCGCGGACCTCGTCCCAGCTGGCGGGCGGGGTGTTCGGGTCGAGCCCGGCCTGCGTGAACAGCTTCCGGTTGATCATCAGGCCCATGGTGTAGTTGCTGGTCGGCAGGGCGTAGAGCTTGCCGTCCTTGCGGGCCACATCGATGACCTGGGGCTGGATGTCCTTGAGCGCGGGCACGGACTTGTCGTTGACGTAGGCGGAGATGTCCTCGGCCCCGTCGTTGTCCAGCACCTGCTGAAGGTCGGTGAAGTACGCGTAGAAGACGTCGGGCTGCGACTTACCCTTCAGCATGGCCGTGAAGCGGGGCGGCTCCAGGCACTGCCCGGGGGTGGACTTTCCGTTGATCTTGACGTTCGGGTACTTCTCGTTGAACGTCTTGATGTCCTCGTTCCACTCGCGCAGCTCCGCGGCCTTGGCCGCCGGCGGCATGCAGTCGATCGAGATCGTCACCTTCGTCTTCGGGTCGAGCGGGGCCGAGGGGTCGGACGAACCCTTGGATCCGCTGTCCTTGTCGCCGTTGTCGCTGCTGCTGCTCGTGCCGCAGGAGGCGAGAGCGGTCAGGGCGAGTGCGGTGACGAGGGCGGCCGCGGAGGCACGGCTTGTACGGCGTGTGCGGCGGAACCCAGCACTTCTCATCGATGGTCCCCTTCGGGCATGAGCAGGAAGGCCCTCGGCCGGCTCTCTGCCGGGGCGAGGCACACTCAACCAGCGTCGACATGTGAACGCAATATCTCGCGCAGTTTTCGTAAAAGTTTGACAGCGCGACGCACGCCCCGTGCGGCGCATGACAGAGGCGTGCCGCCCGGCCCCATGGGGGCCGAGACAGCACGCCAGGGGCGGTTCCGGACGGTTCGTGACCGGCCGGGAGCCCGGTTCCTGCAAACTGTGCACGTCGGTGCGCAAGGAATTTGCGCACCACGGAACGCCGTCCGGCCTGCCGGACGGCGCCCGTCGGCGCAGTGACTGCTACGGATTGATGTTGATCTTCATGGTGGAGGTCGTGTTCTTCACGTCCTGGGCGTTGCCGCTGAGCTTCAGCCCGTTGAAGGTGACCTCACCGACGGCGGGCCCCTGGCCGGCCTCCGGCATCTCGTTGGCCCACAGTCCGAAGCCGGACCTGGCATCGAAGGCGTCCCCGCTCTTGCGGGCGCCGGAGACCGAGATGTCGGTCAGGATCGTGTCCTTGATCGGGAACTGCGGCTGTCCTCCTACGTAGTTGGTCTGGAACATGATGCCGCTGTACGTCGGGTCGACGATGTCCACATGATTGATCCTGATGCCCTGGAACACCTTGGAGGCGGAGAACAGCCAGATGCCGGGGAAGGTCTGCGTGCCCCAGAAATGGCCCCCGAGCGGAGCACGGAGACGTTCTCGATCGTCGTCGGCTCGGTCCCGAACCCGTTCATCGGATAGCCGAAGTCCAGCGAGCTGACCGTGATGCCCGAGTAGACCAGGGTGTCCGCGATGAGGACGTTGCGGAAGGTGTTGCTGTACCCGCCGTAGACGGCCACGCCCGCGGCCCGCCAGGTCAGCAGGGAGGTGAGGTTCTCGTAGACGTTGTTCTTCATGTCCGCGCCGCCGGAGTCGATCGCCGAGAACAGCGCGAAGCTGTCGTCGCCGGTGGCCCGGGACTCGTTGTTGACGACATGGTTGTCCGTCGAGCCGTTGGTCATGTTGATGCCGTCGGCGAACGTGTCGCGGATGCGGGAGTTCTTGATGGTGATGCTGTCGGTGTTGGCGCCCCAGTAGAGGCACACCTGGTGCTCGTTCCAGACGTTGTCGATCACGATGTCCGAGACGTTGGAGAAGTCGAACACCTTGCCGGGGCCGTCGATGCGCGAGGTGTAGTTCCCGAAGTACGCGAAGTTCGCGAACGACGAGCCCTTGGCGCTGGCCTCGGCGCGGAAGCCGTTGTCGGTGTTCTCCTGGCCGGACGGTGCGTAGAACCTGGTGAACCAGGGACCCGCGCCGACGACCTTCACGGCCTTTCCGTAGACCTGGAACTTGCTCGCGGTCTGGTAGTCACCGGCCGGCAGGTAGACGCCGACCAGCTTGCCCGTGGTGTCCATCCGGACCTTGTCCAGGGCGTTCTGGACGTCCTGGTGGGTGAAGCCGGCGGGCACGGTGTAGGCGGCCGGGTCCGGGTTGGCGATCTGCGTCGCCTGCTCCAGGCTGACGAAGTCGATCGCGTACGTGCTGGTGTTCGCGGCGTCCTTCTGCAGCCGGATCTTGCTGCCCGCCGGGACGGTCTTGCCCAGCAGGACGTTCGCCTCGTCGTAGATGTGCCGCGGCGAACCCGCGCCCGGGGAGTTGCCCGGACCGGTCTCGGCGCCGTACAGCCAGGCGTACTTCGAGGTGAGGTCGATCGCCTTGAGGAAGGTGCCGTCCACGTAGAGGTTCAGCTTGGAGTCGATGCCCCCGCCGCCCGCCGAGTCCGGTATGGAGAACCGGGTCACCAGGGTGTTGGTGCTCGCCCTGGTGGTGAACTCGACGTAGTTGCCGGTGCTGTTGAGCGTGACGGCCTTACGGCCGGACGCCTCGCCCGCGACGTCGCCGACGGTCCTGTTCGGACCGACGACCTGCGCACCGCCGCCGGTGACACCGTCCTCCGCCTCGTACATGTCGTACGGCATGTTGGCGCCGCGCCCGACGAAGAGCGAGCTGCTGGCCGTGTTGTTCCCGCGCTTCACCGGAAGCTCGTTGGTGTCGTCCGCGATCACGGTCTTCACGGTGTACGAGCCGTTGGCCGCCGTCCAGCTGCCCAGGTTCACCGGGGAGCTGGTCGCGCCCGCGGCGATCGCCCCGGTGTAGGTGCCCGTGAGGGTCTTCACCGTGGCGCCCTTGGAGTCGAGCAGGGTCAGCGTGATGGCGTGGCCACCCGCGGCCGACGCCACGGAGCCCTGGTTCTTGATGGCGACGGAGAAGGTGACGCTCTGGCCGTTGGACGGGGCCGACGGCGAGGTGCTGACCCCGGTGGAGACCAGGTCGGAGCTGGCGACCGGCTTCACGACCAGACCGGAGGCGCTCGTGTAGGTGTTGTCGGTCTCGTTCTGCTCGATCACCTCGTTCGCCGGGTCGGCCACCGCACTCAGGGCGTAGGTGCCCGCGTCACGCGCTCCGATAGCGGCACTGACCTGGGTGGAGGCACCGGCGGCCAGCGCGCCCACGGACGCGGTGGCGACCTTGGAACCGCCGAGCTGGAACTCGACCTTGCTCGCCGGCGCGGCGACCGCACCGCTGTTGCGGACCGTGGCGGTCAGGGTGACCGGGTCCGACTCGACGGGCGCGGCGGGGGCCGCGGTCACCGAGCTGACCTGGAGGTTCGGGTTGGGCGCCGGAGCACCCAGCACCTGGAACTCCGCGACCTGACCCGCACCCGAGCCGGTGTTGGAGTTGAACTTCAGCTGGACGTCGGCGACCCGGCCGCTGACCGGAATGGTCACCGAGTTGCCGCTGCCGGGGTTGAACGCGTAGTCCTTGGCCGCGGCCAGGCTGGTGAAGGACGAGGCGCTCTGCTCCCGGCCGAGCACCTGGATGTTCTGGGTCCTGGCCCCCCAGCTGCTGTCCGGGTTGAGCTTGACGACGATGTTTTCCGTGTCGGCGTTGGCGCCCAGCTTCACGGTCAGGGTGTTCGGGTAACTGCCCCCGGCGCCTTCCCAGTAGGTGGTCACGCTGTTGTCGTTGGCGTTCTCCGCGACGAACGTGTGGACCACGGACGAGGCGGTGATGGGCTTGCCGATCGCGAGGTTGGACGCCGCGCTCGTGCTGCCGTTGCGGGTGACGGTGTTGCTGTCGCCCGACACGTTGCCCGCCGCGTCCTTGGCACGGACGAAGTACGACACGGTGGTGGCGGTGGACTGGCCGTCGGTGTAGGTGGTGACATCTCCCGCCACGCTCTTGCGGAGCACGTTGTTGGCGTAGATGTCGTACCCGGTGACGGCCTTGTTGTCCGTCGAGGCCTGCCACGTCAGCTTGACCTGCCCGGCGGTGGCCTCGGTGAAGCCGAGGCCGGCCGGTGCGGTCGGCGCCTGGGTGTCGCCCGTGCTACCGGTACGGGTGACGGTGTTGCTGTTCCCCGAGGCGTTGCCCGCCGCGTCCTTGGCCCGGACGAAGTACGACACGGTGGAGCCGGCCGGACGGGTGTCGGTGAACGTGGTGACATTGCCCGCCACGCTGCTCAGCAGCGTGTTGTCGGCGTAGATGTCGTATCCGGTGACGGCCGTGTTGTCCGTCGACGCCTGCCAGGTGAGCTTGATCTGCCCGGTGGCGGGTTCGGTGTACGCCAGTTGCGTCGGCGCGGTCGGCGCCTGGGTGTCACCGGACTCGGGCCGTAGATCTCCAGCTCGGATACCTGGGCGCCCGGCTGGACGGAGTTGGCGCTGACCAGGACGCGCACATAGCGCGTGGTCGTCGCGTCGAAGGAGATCGTCGCCGACTCGCCGGCCGTGGGGCTGAAGGTGTACGCCTTGGACTGCGTCAGGTCGGTGAAGTCGGACCCGTTGGTGCTGCCCTGGAGCTTCAGCGTCTGGCTGCGGGTCTCCCAGCCGTCCGGCAGCCGCAGCACCACGCGGTCGACCCGCACCGAGGAGCCGAGGTCGGCCTGGATCCACTGGGGCAGCTCGCCGTTGCGGCTCTCCCAGTAGCTGGCCGCGTTGCCGTCGTTGGCCTGGGCGGCGATGTACGTCTGGGTGTAGCTGCTGGCCGTGAGCGTACGGCCGGCGGCGAGGTTGACCGAGGACACCGCCGCCGCGCGGACCTCCAGCTCGGCGAGCTGCCCGTTCTTCGCGCCGGTGTTTGCGGTGATGTTCGCCCGCACGAACCGGGCCCGGGTGGCCGGGAAGGAGATGGTCACCTTGTTGGAGCTGCCCGGGGCGAAGGTGTAGGCGGCCGAGGTCTTCAGCGTCGAGAAGCTGGTGCCGTCGGCACTGCCCTGGAGGGAGAGCGTCTGACGGCGGCTCGCCCAGCCCGCGGGGAGTTTCAGGGTGACCTGGTCGATACGGGTGGCCTTGCCCAGGTCGCTCTGCACCCACTGGGGCAGGGCCTTGCCCGAGCCCTCCCAGTACGTCGACTGTTCTCCGTCGGTGATGTTGCCTGCGGCCTTGCCGCTGCCCGCGCTGCTCGCGGCGGCCTTGTCACCGGCGGCGATGTTCGGGCCGCCGGCCGCCGACGCGTTGAGCGCCGGCCAGCCGATCATCAGCAGACTGGTGGTGACAGCGGCGGAAAGGACCCGCCATCTCCAGCGTTGCGGTCTCATATGTCCCCGATCTTCGGCCTCGGCGCAGGGCGCGTCCAAGGCGCGGCTCTGTCTGCGTACCTGCGGGGCATGGTTTCCTGCACCAACAGGATGGACTTTTGCGTATTGCGGTCAGAGAGTTGCAGAGAATTGACGGGGAGTCCACCGTCCCGACAGAACATGCCACGCAAGCGGACTCCACCGCACCGCAGCAACTGCACTGACATTTAAGGCGTTAACTCGCCGATCGGTCGCACCGCAAAGGGACCGCAATTTACGCAACGTTTTTGCGTGAACATGAAAGCCGCTGAAAGGTGCCTGCTCGGGCGGGGAGACGGCGGGGAGACAGCAAGGAGCGCACGCCGCGCACAACGACGAGCGGGGCCCGCCGCTGCGGACCCCGCTCGTCGTTCCGGCTCAACGCCTCTCGGTCAGCCCGAGGCGGTCCACCGGTATCTGACGTCCGGCTCCTTCTCCTCGTTACGGCTGCCGTCGCTGAACTCGACCGCGGTGAATCCGTGCCGCTCGTAGAAGGCCCGCGCACCGGTGTTGCGCTGGAAGGCGTACAGGGCGAGCCCGTCCGGGCTGCGCTCCTTGGCCTTCGCCAGCAGCAGCGTGCCGATGCCCCGGCGCCGCACCTCGGGGTCGAGATAGAGGTGTTCGAGCTCCTCACCGTCGAGCGACAGGAAGCCGGCGATCTCCGTCCCGCCATCCTCCCGCCCGAGCTCCGCCACCCAGACGTCCGTACCGGGCAGCACGACGTGGGTCATCCAGGCGAGCGTGGCCTCGTCACTGTGCACCCGCGCCAGATACGGCATGGCGGCGGCGCGGGAGGCGAGAAAGAGCCGGGTGAGCGGGCCGGCGTCGTCGGCACCGGCGTCCCGCAGCAGTGCTGCGCCCGGGTGTGGTCGGCTGTCCGATGGCATCCTGTCACTCCTGTCCGAAAAAGGCCGGTGACTGCACCCGGCCGGCGCCCGGAAGAGGCCGCCGGGCCTTCTCGGGCGCAGTGACCTGGGCACACTGTGATCGAACGTACGTCGGGTCAGGTACGGATCTCCATAGAATAAGAGCTGTCCGCTCCGCCGTTGACGCCCGCTCACGGCACCGCCCCGGCCCAGGGTCCTCCGTTTGGATCAGGCCGGAGCACGCCAGCCCGGCATGATCCAACCGAGAGGCCCCAGGGAAGACGTGAAGGTCTACCAGCCCGACGAGTTCGCACTCACCGAGACCGGCTACCGGGGCCCGGCGCCCTCCTGGGCGCCGGGCGCCGCGGCGCTGTGGGTGGTGGACGCGGAACTGCAGGGCGGGCGGGCGCATCAGCTCGCGCCGGACATCCTCGACGCGGAGGAGCTCAGGCGCGCCGGAAGCCTGATCGCCGCGGCCGACCGGCGCTGCTACGTCGCCTCGCACGTGGCACTGCGGGTGCTGCTCGGTGCCTGGCTGGAAATCGCCCCCGAGGCGGTGGTGCTGCGACGGGAGCCCTGTCCGTCCTGCGGCGGCCCGCACGGCCGTCCCGCGACGGACGGCGGTGTGCACTTCTCGCTGTCGCACAGCCGCGGCGTCGCCCTGCTTGCGTTCGCGGACGTGCCGGTGGGGGTGGATGTGGAGCTCGCCCCGCAGGCCCGGACCGTGTCGGACATCGGTTATCAGCTGCATCCGGCGGAGATCCGCGAGCTGGCGGAGCTGCCCGAGGAGCAGCGGCCGGCCGCCTTCGTCCGGGCGTGGACGCGCAAGGAGGCGTACCTGAAGGGCAAGGGGATCGGACTGGCCGACGGTCTCTCGCACGACCACGTGGGCACCGGCCCCCGCCCGCAGCCCGGCCCCCCGGGCTGGACCGTCACCGATGTCGCGGTGCCCGCCGGATACGCGGCGGCGGTGGCCGTCCGCACGGCGGGGCAGTCGCCGGCCCGGGACGACGACCGGCGAAAATGATCCGGCGGGCAGATCGCACCGACCGACCGATACGGAGGAGTGGCAGATGCCGCACGAACGAGCCGGACACCAGGCGCGCCCCGAGGACCTGACTGATGTGGCGCGGCTGGTGACGGCGTATTACACGCTGCACCCGGATCCTGCCGAAGTCGGCCAGCGCGTGGCCTTCGGCACCTCGGGGCACCGGGGGTCATCGACCGCCACCGCGTTCAACGAGGACCACATCGCCGCGACGAGCCAGGCCATCAGCGAGTACCGGGCCCAACAGGGCACGGACGGGCCGCTGTTCCTCGGGGCCGACACCCACGCCCTGTCGGAGCCGGCCCGGGTGACCGCCCTTGAGGTGTTCGCGGCCAACGACGTAGCCGTGCTCATCGACTCCGCCGACGGCTACACCCCGACGCCGGCTGTCTCGCACGCCGTCCTCACGTACAACCGCGGCCGTACGTCGCATCTCGCCGACGGCGTGGTGGTCACCCCGTCCCACAACCCGCCCGGCGACGGCGGGTTCAAGTACAACCCGCCGAACGGCGGCCCGGCCGGGTCCGCGGCGACCGGCTGGATCCAGGAGCGCGCCAACGAGATCATCGCGGGCGGCCTCAAGGACGTGCGCCGGCTGACCTACGCCCGCGCACTGGCGGCGCCCTCGACCGGCAGGTACGACTTCCTCGGCAGCTATGTGGCCGACCTTCCGTCCGTGCTCGACCTGGACGCGGTGCGCGCGGCCGGCGTACGGATCGGCGCCGACCCGCTGGGCGGGGCCTCGGTCGCGTACTGGGGCCGCATCGCCGAGGAGCACCGGCTCGACCTGACCGTGGTCAATCCGCTCACCGACCCCACCTGGCGGTTCATGACGCTGGACTGGGACGGCAAGATCCGGATGGACTGCTCCTCGCCGTACGCGATGGCGTCCCTGATCGGGCAGCGTGACCGCTACCAGATCGCCACCGGCAACGACGCCGACGCGGACCGGCACGGCATCGTCACTCCGGACGCGGGCCTGATGAACCCGAACCACTACCTCGCCGTCGCCATCAACTACCTGTACGCGCACCGGGACCGGTGGCCGTCCGGAGCGGGCATCGGCAAGACCCTGGTGTCTTCCGGCATGATCGACCGGGTCGCCGCCGACCTCGGCCGGCCGCTGGTCGAGGTGCCGGTCGGATTCAAGTGGTTCGTGGACGGTCTGGCCGACGGCTCGCTCGGTTTCGGCGGCGAGGAGTCGGCCGGGGCCTCCTTCCTGCGCCGCGACGGTTCGGTCTGGACGACGGACAAGGACGGCATCCTTCTCGCGCTGCTCGCCTCCGAGATCCTCGCGGTGACGGGCGATTCACCGTCCGAGCACTACGCCACGCTGACCTCGCGGTTCGGTGAGCCCGCCTACGCGCGGATCGACGCGCCGGCGGACCGCGAACAGAAGGCCGTGCTGGCCCGGCTCTCCCCCGAGCAGGTCAGCGCCGACACCCTCGCGGGCGAACCGGTCACGGCCGTGCTCACCTCGGCGCCGGGCAACGGGGCGGCGATCGGCGGCATCAAGGTGACGACGGAGAACGCCTGGTTCGCCGCCCGGCCCTCGGGCACCGAGGACGTCTACAAGATCTATGCCGAGTCCTTCCTCGGCGCCGACCACCTCGGTCGCGTCCAGGAGGAGGCCAAGGCCGTCGTCGCGACGGCCCTGAACGCCTGACGCGGCGCGAGCGGTACGGCAGAAGCCGCCTCCCCGGGCACGGTCCGCCGGGGAGGCGGCTTCTGTCATGCACCCCCGAACCGGCCCGAACGCGTGGGCACTGCACGTATCTGGCCGGGCGCACAACCGGACAGATCGATAGAATTCAGACATGGGAGAGCGGCCTGTCACGCCGACTGCACCCGAGCTCGTACTCGAAACCGACGCAGGACCCACGGTGATGAGTCCGGACCGGGAATACCACGTCGGGCGTGACCCATTGAGCGACATCGTCATCGACGACGTCCGGGTCTCCTGGCACCATGCGGTGCTCAGAACCCTGGCTGACCAGTGGTCGATCGAGGACGAGGACAGCACGAACGGCATCTACACCGGCGGGCAGCGGATCCACGAGGCGGACATCGGTCCCGGCACCGTCATCCGGTTCGGCCACCCGGCCGACGGACCACGCGCCGTCCTGGTCGGCCGTGAGGCGCCGGAACCCGCACCGCGGGCACCGGACCGCCCGTCCGCCGTCTCCGTGCCCGCGGCGACCGGCACCTTCCGGCAGCCGACCACCGTACGGCCGCTGCCCGCACGCACCGTGCGGATCGGGCGCGGATCCGGCAACGACCTGGTCGTCGACGACCTGAGCGTCTCGCGTCACCATGCCGAACTGCTGGCCCACGCGGACGGCACGTACGAGATCGTCGACCTCGGCTCGCACAACGGCACCTTCCTCAACGGCCAGCCGGCCGCCCGGGCACTCGTCTCCCCGGGCGACATCGTCGGCATCGGACACTCCGCCTTCTGCCTGGTCGGCGACACGCTGCAGGAGTTCGTCGACACCGGTGAGGTGTCGCTCGACGTGCAGGACCTGGCGGTCACCGTCGACAAGGGACGCAAGACCCTGCTCGATCACGTCTCCTTCCCGGTGGGCGAGAAGTGCCTGCTGGGTGTGGTGGGACCCAGCGGTGCGGGCAAGTCCACGCTCCTGAACGCCCTGACCGGACTGCGCCCCGCCGACGAGGGCACCGTCCTGTACGACGGGCGTGACCTCTACCACGACTACGCAGAGCTGCGTCAGCGCATCGGGCTCGTGCCCCAGGACGACATCCTGCACGCCCAGTTGACCGTACGCAGAGCCCTCGGATACGCCGCGGAGCTCAGGTTCCCGCAGGACACCGCCAAGTCGGAGCGGAAGGGCCGGGTCGACGAGGTGGTGCGCGAACTGGGACTCGAACAGCGCGCCGGCCAGCAGATCCACAGCCTCTCCGGCGGCCAGCGCAAGCGGGTGAGCGTGGCGCTGGAGCTGCTGACCAAGCCGTCACTGCTGTTCCTCGACGAGCCCACCTCGGGCCTCGACCCGGGGATGGACCGCTCCGTCATGCACATGCTGCGCGACCTCGCGGACGACGGGCGCACGGTCATCGTCGTGACTCACAGTGTGCTGAGCCTCGACGTGTGCGACCGGCTGCTGGTGCTCGCGCCCGGCGGAAAGATCGCCTACTACGGACCGCCGCAGGACGCACTGGAATTCTTCGGTTTCGCCCAGTGGCCGGAGGCGTTCGAGGCCTTCGAGAACGACCACGACCGTCCCTGGGCCGCGGAGTTCGCGGCCTCCTCCTTCCACCGGCAGTACATCGCCAACGCCACCGCGCAGCCGCGACTGCCGCACGCGGCGGCCGCCGCAGTGGCTCCGCCGCCCAAGACCCGCAGCTGGGGAGCCCAGTTGCGGACGCTGGTGCGGCGGTACGCGGCGGCGCTGAGTGCGGACCGTACGTTCCTCGTCATCATGATCGCGCTGCCGTTCGTGATGGGTGCGATGGCCCGCGCCCTGGCCGGGAGCAAGCTGACGCAGGAGACGGCGATGAACGCGTTGCTCATCCTGTGTGTGGGAGGCGTGCTGACGGGCGCCGCCAATGCCGTACGCGAACTGGTCAAGGAACGGGTGATCTACCAGCGGGAACGCGCTGTCGGGCTGTCCAGATCCGCCTACTTGATGTCCAAGGTCGTGGTGCTGGGCACCATCACGGTGCTGCAGGCCATCGTCCTGACCCTGGTGGGTCTGGTGGGTGTCGACCTCAATGCCCCGGGCGGCAAGGGGTTCTCCTGCCACCGCTGGCCGAGATCACACTGACCGTGGCGCTGTTGTCCTTCACCGCGATGATGCTGGGCCTCCTGGTGTCCGCGCTGGTGCGCAAGGAGGAGGTCACCATGCCGCTCCTGGTGCTCCTCGCGATCGTGCAGGTCGTCTTCTGCGGTGCGCTGCTGAAGCTCCACGGGGTGCCCGGGATCGAGCAGCTGGCGTGGCTGATCCCGTCCCGCTGGGCGCTGGCGGCGATGGCCGGGACGGTCGGGCTCGGCCGGATCGTGCCCGGCAAGCTGACCAGCGACCCGCTGTTCGAGCACTCCGCCGGGATCTGGCTGCTCAACATGGGCATGCTGGTGGTGCTTTCGGTCCTCTTCGGATTCGCGGTGGCGAGGCTGTTGCGCCGGCACGAGCCCGCCATCATGCGGAAGTAGGGGCGGCCCATGGCGACCGAGGACTTCCGCCCGACCCATGTCGTCCCCCAGGACGGTATGCCCGCCTGGGAGTCACCCGACGTGTCCAGGCCCACCGAACCCCTCGACCCCCTGCTCCCCGTCCAGCTGCTCGACCGGCGGGGCGACTGGGGACAGGTCCTGTGCGCCAACGGCTGGTCGGCCTGGGTGGACGGCCGCCTGCTCGTGTCCGTGCCGCAGGATCCGCCGCAGGCCGGACAGCCGATGGCGCGCACGGCGGACCCGCGGCCCCTGATGGCCCGTGTCCAGGAGTCGCTGGGCCAGTTCCGCCGTGCCGCCGAGGAACTCGCCGACGGCCGCATCGACGGGGAGACCTTCCGCCGCCGCACGCAGGGACTTCAGGTCGGCATGGTCGTCCACGGCGGCGCCGTGTGGCTGTACGACGCGGAGCACGAGCGCTGGGTGTACACGGACGGGACCCGGCTGAGCACCTACGCGGCCTCGGCCGGTCCCGGCCGGCCCAGCGGGGCCCCGGCCGGCGGCGCTGCGCAGAGCTCAGGGGCGGGGCAGGAATACGAACAGGAACGGAGCCCCGCGCCGGCGCCCGAAGCGACCCGGCTCGTCTCCCCCACCGCGTTCCGTCCGCCGGAGCCGCCCGACACCGATGACCGAGGGGCGGGGGGACCCGGCGCCGCGGAGGAGACCCAGCTGCTGCGCCCCACCGAGGACCCGGGCCCCTCGGCCTCGCACCCACGGACCCGGCCGGGTGAGAACTGATGGCTGCGCCCCCCGGTCCCCCGCACGACTCCTCGCTGCCCGCCGGACGGCCCTCCGAGCTGATCGGCAGGCAGATCGCGAGCTATCTCGTCGAGCGCGAGATCGGCCGCGGCGGGATGGCGGTCGTCTACCGGGCCAAGGACCTGCGGCTGGACCGTACCGTCGCGCTCAAGCTGCTCGCTCCGGAACTCGCCCGCAACGACACCTTCCGCAAACGGTTCACGCATGAGTCGCGGGTGGCGGCCGCGATCGACCACCCGCACATCGTGCCGGTCTTCGAGGCCGGTGAGACCGAGGGCATCCTCTACATCGCCATGCGCTACGTGGCCGGGCGGGATCTGCGTGCCCTGATCGACCGGGAGGGGCCGCTGCCCATAGGGACCGCGCTCCGGATCGCCGCCCAGGTGGCGTCGGCGCTCGATGCCGCCCATGACCACGACCTGGTGCACCGCGACGTCAAGCCCGGCAACATCCTGGTCGCGGCGGGCACGGACAGCGACCACCCGGAGCACGTGTATCTCACGGACTTCGGCCTGACGAAGAAGTCGCTGTCGCTGACCGGATTCACCTCGGTGGGCCAGTTCGTCGGCACGCTCGACTACGTGGCCCCCGAGCAGATCTCGGGCCGGCCGGTGGACGGGCGCTGCGACGTGTACAGCCTGGCCTGTGTCGTGCACGAGACGATGGCAGGCGCACCGCCGTTCCAGCGCGACGACGACATGGCGCTGCTGTGGGCCCACCAGTTCGATCCGCCGCCGCCGCTGACGGGCATCCGCCCGGACCTTCCGACGGGCGTCGACGAGGTACTGGCGAAGGCCCTGTCCAAGAGCCCGGACGACCGTTACGACTCCTGCCTGCAGTTCGTGGCCGCCCTGCGTGCCGCGGCGCGGGGCGGTGTCCGCGACAGCCATCCGGCGACGCAGGTGGACCGGCGGATCGGCAGCTGGACCACCGGCTCCGAGCCGCCGCCCGTACCGCCGCGGTGGGCGCTGCCGGTCTTTCCGGAACTGCGCTCAGGCGTCGTCGGCGAGTGAGGAGCGGGGCTCCGCCTGGCCGCGCCGGTGGACGCGTGAGGCGAGCAGCCCGCCCAGAAAGCCCGTCACCAGACCCCACAGGATGGCGAGTCCGAGCGCGCCCCACAGGCGCGGCCGCAGCAGCACCTCTCCGCCCAGGCCGCCGCCGAGGTCTCCGAGGCCCAGCAGGGAGAGGCCGTAGTGGGCGGAGATCCGGGCGAGCAGGCACACGGTGAGCACGGTGAGTGCCAGCGCCACGGCCATGTGCACGGCGTGCTGCCAGGCGCGCATCCTGGCCGGTGAGCGCGCGGCCATCAGGAACGCGGCCGCCAGGGTGAACAGCGCGGCGGCGACGACGGCCCACCAGACCCGGCCGTCCTGTTCGGCGAGCGTGCGGACGTTCAGGGTGGACAGGTCCGGTGTCCGCAGCACGGAGTCCAGTACCTGGGGCATCGGCAGCCCGAAGGGGCCGGTCACCCGCCCCTCCCAGGACGCCCCGAGGCCCAGGGTGAACACGAGCCAGACGACGTTGGGCAGGCCCAGCAGGATCACGGCCACCGTCTCGGCCGGATGCCCGCGCGTCACCACGACCACGAGAGCGATGACCAGCCCCAGCACGACGTACGCCAGCAGCAGCGCCACCATCGCGAACGCGGCCGGGCGTACCGACTCCTGGAAGCGCAGCAGCCGGCCGGGCAGCGGCGCGCCGCGCGACACGAGCAGGGCCAGGACCATGACACCTGCCAGCCAGACGAGGCCGAGGACGAGGGTCAGCGGGATCTCGGCCCGGAATCCGACGCGGGGAGCGGAGTCCAGTACGTCGCCGATGTCGCCGCCGGTCGGATCGGCGGCCGGGATGTCGAAACTCTGCCGGGCCAGGACGGACAGGCCGATGAGGACCACGGCCCACAACAGGGCGACCCGGCCCGCCCAGCCGGCCAGTTCGCGGGTGGTGGCGACGGCGTGGTGTCGCCACGGGCGCAGGAACCCGGCGCCGAGGACCAGCGCGCCGACGAGGGTGACCGAGAGCGGCAGGGCCGAGATGTCCGCGTGCGTCCGGGCGAGTTCCCCGGCGTTCCCCGACAGGGCGACCGATCCGCCCGCCGCCATGACGACGACGGCCGCGACCACCCGCGGGAACGAGCCGCCGGGGAGGTCCGCCGCACCGGCGGCCCACAGGCCGAGGGCGGCGGTGACGGCCATGACCACCAGCCCCGCGAGTACGGCCACGAGGGCGTCGGCCCAGCCGTGCGCGGCTCTGCGTCCCGTACTGCCCCGGACGTCGGGTCCTTGTTGGCTCACGCGCCCACGCTAGGCATCAGCCGCACGCGCCGCCCCTCGGGTGGGCCGGTCGCGTCGGTTCGCCGGCCGGGGACGCCGGGCGCACCACCGGCCCGCTTCGGCTTGCGGGCAGCGTCGAACCGGGGCACACAATGGCACGTAACGTAATATTCCGGCACTCCCCTGGCGTTGGGAAGAAGAGCCCGTGAGTGACCAGCCGCCGTCTTCCGGCCGCCCCACAGGACCCCCTCCGGCCCCCTCTCGGGCCCCACCCAGCAGGGGCCCGTGCCGCCGCCTCCCGAGCGCCCGTCCGGCCCTCCCGCCGGCCCACCGTCCGGCGGCAGCCACGGCGGACCCGGCGGTACGGGCGGACCGGGCGGGCCGGTCGGCCCGGGCGAGTCCCCGCAGGGGCCCGGCAACGGGCCCGCGCCCAAGCACCCCTGGTGGCGGTCGGTGCCCAAAGTGGCGACCATCGCCATCGCCCTGGTGGCGGCGGTGGTGCTGACCGTCGTCCTCACCCGGCCGGACGGGTCGAAGTCGGCGGGCGGCGAGGTGTTCCTGCAAGCGGCCGGTTCGACCGGACCGGACCCGTACACCGGCTCGACCGCCCGGACCAGCGCCACCGCCACGAAGCCCACCACGGTGCCGAGCCCGGCGGCGAGCGCCTCCCGGACCGCGGCCAATGTCACCCAGGGCGTGACCGGTTCGGCCCCCGGCCTGTACGGGGGCACCCGCAAGGTCGCCGCCTGCGACGTGGAGAAGCAGATCAGCGCCCTGACGGCCCAGCCCGGCAAGAACAAGGCCTTCGCCTCCGTCGAGAACATCACCCCCTCCGGCGTACCGGCGTACCTGCGCTCGCTGACACCGGTCCAGCTGAGGCTGGACACCCGGGTCACCAACCACGGCTACGTGGACGGCGCGCCTACCAGCTATCAGGCCGTGCTCCAGGCCGGTACGGCGGTCATGGTGGACGACCGCGGCGTGCCCCGGGTCCGCTGCGCCTGCGGAAACCCGCTATTGCCGCCGGTCGCCCTGAAGGGCACACCGAAGGTGACGGGCGACGCCTGGCCCGGTTACCGAGCCTCGAACGTCGTGGTGGTGGAGCCTGCGCCACGCCCGGTGGACAGGTTCGTCATGTTCGACCCGCGAAGCAAGGGGTGGTTCTCGCGCGACGCGGGTGACACGGGCGGCGGCGACAAGAAGACCCACCGGCCGGCCGACTCCAGCGCCTCGCCGTGTCCGCCGCGGTCCGGCGGCGCGTCCACCGGAGCCTGCGACCCGGACTCCTCCTCGTCGCGTTCCCCGTCGTCCGACCACTCCTCCGAGCCCTCGTCACCGCCTGACGAGGCCTCCACCCAGCCGCCGCCCTCCGATGAACCGCCGCCTTCGGAACCGCCCGCCTCCGAACCGCCCGCTTCCGAGGCGCCGCCGACATCGGAGTCGGCGCCCGAGCCGGTCGCACCGCAGTCCGCACAGTCGCCGGCCCCGCCCGCCCCGCCGGCCTCCGGCGACGGCACCGCCGACGGGCCCGCGTAGGGCCGACCGGCACGGACCAGCGGCTTCCCCCGCCTCGGCACCCGCACCGAGGCAGGGACACACCCACCCCTCCTCCACCCTTTGGTCACAACTCCGTCACCAGCGGAACATCTCCCTCCCCCACCGCATACCGCACGGCTACGGTCATCCCCTCACGAAGTCCTTGGGGGATCCATGCCGCACAATCCGCCGTCGAACCAGCCTCCATGGGGTCAGCCGCCCCAGCCCGCCGGCCCCCATCCGTATGTAACGCCGACGCCACCGGAACGCCGACCGGGCTGGGCAAGGAAGCGGATCGTCGTACCCGCGGCGATCGTCCTGTTCCTCATCGGCGTCGGCATCGGCGCCTCGGACGACAGCACCGCGACGGAGAAGGCCGCCGAATCCAAGGCCGCGCCCTCGGTGACCGTCACGGCGACCGCGACGGCGACCGCGTCGGCCGAACCCGAGCCCGCGGTCACCGAGACCGTCACCGCGAGTCCGAAGCCGGTGCCGGCGGTCACCAGGACGAAGACCGTCAAGGTCACCGTCGCCCCCGACTCCGGCACCAACGGTGGCTCGGGCGACTCCGGATCGGACGACGGGGGCGGGGCGGCGTACTACGCCAACTGCTCTGCCGTCCGGGCAGCCGGCGCCGCCCCCATCCGTACCGGGGACCCCGGCTACGGACGTCACCTCGACCGCGACGGCGACGGGGTCGCCTGCGAATAGCGGCGCGGCGGGCAGGACCCCGCGGGCGATCAGGCCGAGGGGTCCTCGGCCGGCGAAGGCACCGCGCACGGACGCAGGACCATGAGCGAGTCCTCTAGGGCCGCCACCATGGCGAAGGGGAACCGGTCGAGTTCGAGGCAGAGGGCGACGTCGTCAGGATGGACACCCTGACGCACCCCCTGCGTCAACTCGTCCGCCGCGCGCGACCGGGCAGCGCGGCGGAGGTAATCGGCAGCGTCCGTCCCCGCCCCGGTGACCCGCCGGGCGATGTACTCGGCGCACGCCAGATCTTCATCGGCCTGCCCGTCCTCGCCGGTGACCACGAACGTGACACCGTCACTGCCGCGCGCCTGCAGGTGGCGAGCCGTTGCCTCCGCCACCACGAAGCTTGCGCACAGCACCAGTTGCGCTTCCCTGACCGCAAGGGCGCCGACCGTCCCCGCCGTGGTCTTCTGCACGACGGTCCGGCCGCCGAGGTCAACGGACCGCAGCAGCCCGGGCGAGTTGACGGCGTCGAACCCGGGCGCGGGCGGACCGTCCTTGATCGCCGCCCAATCCGGGTGGCGGGCCTTGAGCGCCAGGGCTTCGTCCAGCGACTCCGCAAGAACGATCTTTTCGGCTCCTTGGGCAAAGGCCCAGGCGGCCACGGTGAAGGCCCGCATGACGTCGACCACGACCGCCACCGACGGGGTTTCGACAAGATCGGCGATACCGAGGAAACGAGTGTCCATTCCGGTCATGATCGCGCATGCCCGTACCGGGCGCCCGGCGTCCGCGCAGGCCGCGCCTCCGGCTTGTCCACCGGCAGGCCCGGCACACGCAGGGCGAACCGCCCCGAACCGAAAGGCCACGGCCGTCCCTCCCTGCTCAACGGCGGCCGTCTGCGCGAAGGAGCGAAGTCCCCGGCGGCCGCAGTCGCCCGCACCGCCGCACAGGAGCACGCTGGAGAGAGCGGAACCGGAGCTGACCCGCGACTCGGCAACTCCGGTCCTCCGACCCCCGTATGCCGAAAGGGGGTGCGACACCATGCCTCAGTTCATGGACGTCCACCACGGGATGAAGGACATCACGGCCGACCAGCTGATGCAGGCCCATCAGGCCGACCTCGCGATCGAGAAGGAAGAAGGCGTCCACTTCGAGAAGGCATGGGCGGACCCGGCGTCCGGCACCGTGTACTGCCTCTCGGACGCACCCTCGGCCGAAGCGGTCCAGCGCATACACGGACGTGCCGGCCATCGGGCCGACGAAGTCCACCCGGTCCCCCTGGCCATCTGAAGACCTGCGCGGCGCGTGACCGGGTGGCCTGCCCCCTCTCCGCGGAGGGCTCCACGGGGCGGCGTACCCGGTGCGGGTACGCCGCCGATCCGGTGCCGCCGGTTCAGAGCAGCGCGTGCGGGTACGTCTCGGCGCGGTGCTGGAAGGCCAGAACCGCGGGGTTCCGGACGGCCCCGCCGCGGATCTCGATCGCCCGGCTGATCGTGCTGTCGCCGTCCCAGCCGGCCGGCCCCTCAAGGACCGGCCGCAGGAACGGGATCAGTGCCTCGCTGTTCTCCCACGTGGCCGCATCCCACAGGTAGGAGGGGCTGTGGTCCACTGCGTAGTAGTGGACGTGGTCACCGACGGTGAACATCGGCTCGTCGAAGGTGGTGGGCCGAGCCCAGGCGAAACCCATCCCCTCGTCGCAGGAGACGTCGATGACGAGGGTGCCGGGCGCGAGCTTCGGCAGATCCTCCTCTATCAGGAACATCAGCGGCGCAGCGGTGTCCTGGAGCACGCAGTTGACGATGATGTCGTGCCCGGCGAGAAACTCGGAAAGCGGCTCCGGGCCGTCCTCGGTGAGCGCGACACTGCGCCGCGGGTCGAGGGTGTCGTCGGCCACGTCGTGGTCGAAGCGCACGATCCGTGCCGAGTGGATCGGTGAGCTGACGGCCGTGGTCCCGCGGGCAGTCAGGACGTCCACGTCGTGAACGCCCAGCGCACTGAGTGCGGTTACCGCGCCGCGGGCGGTGGCGCCGAAGCCGATCACCGCCGCACGCCGCCGGCGCCCGTAGTCACCGGTCGCCCCGGTCAGCTGCATGGCGTGCAGCACCGACGAGTAGCCGGCCAGCTCGTTGTTCTTGTGGAAGACGTGCAGGCTGAATCCACCGTTCCGGGTCCAGTGGTGCATCGCTTCGAAGGCGATCACGGTGAGCCTGCGGTCGATGGCGGCCTGCGTGACCTTCTCGTCCTGCACGCAGTGCGGCCACCCCACAGCACCTGCCCCTCCCGCAGCTCCTCCAGGTCCTCGTGCAACGGTTTGGCCAGCAGGATGACGTCACACTCCGCGATCAGCTCCTCGTGTGTGCGGAAACCGGCGACCCACGGTGCGAGCTGATGGTCCGGAACACCGAAGTGCTCTCCGTATCCGGTCTCCAGGAAGATGCTGGACCGAAGGTCGGCGTCGATGCGTTCGAAGTGCGCTGGATGGATCGGCAGACGGCGTTCGTTCTCTTTACGGACCTGCGACATGATTCCGAGCTTGAGCTGTTGCAAAATGCCCCTCTGGTTACCACGTGTCTAACACACGGTGGATGCACCAGCTGTATTGCGGGCGATGACCAGTGCCGGGGGGATCGCCCCGACCGGCGTCAGCGACGGGGCTCAAGGCACGTTACGGGTGGCTTTGGGGCGGGCAATTCTCCTTTTTGGATGGGGTGTTGCGGGGTGAGGCGGGAGCGGCTGCGGATGGATCACCCGCAGCCGCCTTCTCATCCGCGCCGCCGAATCGTGGTCTCGCGGCTACGGCGTCGACACCTTCGGCCGCGGCGCCGTCGCCATGCCGCCGCCGATGAAGAAGCTCGGGTGCGGCGGCTGGTTGTACGCGGTGTTCTGCCAGGCCAGGGCCGCGCGGTAGGTGGTGTCGTGGAGCAAGGTGGTGATCTTCGTGCCGGTCTCGTACGGCGTGGAGTAGATCCGCAGCGCGGTGTTGTCGGTGGTCGGCCAGACCACTTCCTCGCGCCAGTCGCCGAACAGGTCGCCGGAGATCGCGGGAGTGGACTTCGTCCCGTTGCCGGAGTGGACCGATGCGCCGGTCAGCAGCCGGGTGTCGGCGGAGGTGCCGTACTTGTCGATGTGGGTGCCGTCGAGGAGTTCGCGGGTGGTGTCGCCGTCCCACCAGGCCAGGAAGTTGGAGCTGGAGGGTTTCCGGCTCGCGACGACGGCGCCCTTGGGACTGCGGAGGCCGTCGGCCGCGGCCGACCAGGACTCGGCGCCGGCGCTGCCCGGCCAGATGTCGTCGCTGACACCACGCCCGTTGTCACCGGCGGCAGGCGTCGACCAGATGATCTGGCCGGTCCTCGCGTCCGCCATCCATGACGAGGGCTTCGAACCGTCCTCGTCGACCTTGAACTCCTCCAGCCCGGCACGGGAGGGGTCGAGGTCGCCGACGTGCATGGCGTCGCCGTGGCCGTTCTTCGTGGTCCACAGCGCGTTGCCGTTGTCGTCCACGGCCATGGCGCCGTAGACGATCTCGTCCTTGCCGTCGGCGTCGACGTCGGCGACCGAGAGCTGGTGGTTGCCCTGGCCGTCGTATCCCTTGCCGGAGTTGGTCGAGCTGCTGGTGTCGAAGGTCCAGCGCCGGGTGAACGCGCCGCCTCGCCAGTCCCAGGCGGCGATGACGGTACGTGTGTAGTAGCCGCGGGCCATGATCAGTGACGGCCTGGCCCCGTCGAGGTAGGCGGTGCCCGCGAGGAAGCGGTCGACGCGGTTGCCGTAGCTGTCGCCCCACGAGGACACCGTGCCGCGGGCGGGGACGTAGTCGACCGTGCCCATGGCCGCGCCCGTGCGGCCGTTGAACATGGTCAGGTACTCCGGCCCGGTCAGGACGTAGCCCGAGGAGTTGCGGTGGTCGGCGGACGAGCTGCCGATCACCTTGCCCTCGCCGTCGACGCTGCCGTCCGCGGTCTTCATCGCGACCTCGGCCTCCCCGTCGCCGTCGTAGTCGTACACCTGGAACTGGGTGTAGTGCGCGCCGGAGCGGATGTTGCGGCCCAGGTCGATGCGCCAGAGCCGGGTGCCGTCGAGTGTGATCCCGTCGACGATCGTGTTGCCGGTGTAGCCGGACTGGGAGTTGTCCTTGGCGTTGGTGGGCTGCCACTTCAGTACGAAGTCGAGTGCGCCGTCGCCGTCGAGGTCGCCGACGGACGCGTCGTTGGCCTCGTAGGTGTAGGCGACCCCGTCGGGGGTCGTGCCTCCGGCGGGCGGGCTGATCGGCACGTCCTTGTAGCCGGTGCGGAACTGGATCGCGTGCACGGAGTCGCTCTGCTCGACGCCTGCGACGACCGCGCGCACGGTGTAGTCCGCGGAGTTGGGTGCCCCCGCGTGGAAGTAGTTCGTCGAACCGGTGACCGGCGACGCGTTGACCTTGGTACCGGCCCGGTAGACGTTGAAGGAGACGTCGTCGGCGTCGGTTGCCAGCCAGCGCCAGCTGATCAGGTTGCCGGCATCGGTGTGGACGCTGACGACGCCGCGGTCCAGGGCCTCGGCCTGGCGTACGGTCGCGGCATGCGAGGTCTGGCCCGAGACGGCCAGTCCGGCGACGGCCAGCAGACCCGCCGTCACCGCGCCGAGCAGGGTGCGGGTCCGGGTGGTGCGGCGTCCGCGGGGGGATCGGGGATGCGCAGGAGCCACGGTAGGTGCCTTCCGGAGTGGGGGCGGTTGTGTCACCTCAGTGGCCGCCGGGCCCGGGAAGGTTGCCGTCCATCCGTCTCCTGTTCGCGGCGGGCGCGCGGGGAGAGGGGTTCACCCGTCTGCCCCGGCACGGTGGCGGGCCGGGCCACGGGTGCGCAGGCTGTCCGCAGAGCTGCCGATTCACCGGGGTGGCGGAGCCTCATGGGGGTGCGACGTGTCGGACGCCGGTGCACCGGTCCCTGGGGCGACCGCGGGCGACGTCATGGCGGTGGCGCTCCTGGACACCCTGTTCAGCCAGTCCGCCGTGGGCCTGCACGTGCTGGACACGGAGCTGCGGGTGAAGCGCGTCAACTCCCTGTCCGACGCGGTCGCCGCCGAGCAGATCGTGGGGCTGTACTTCACCGAGGCGTACCGGCTCGAGGACCCGGAGGAGTCGGAGGACCTGCTGCGCGCGGTGCTGGAGAGCGGTGAGCCCGTGCTCGACCGGCTGACCCGCGGGCGGCTCATGGGGGCACCCGGCCCCAATCGCAGCCTGCTGGTCACCGTGCACCGTCTGGACAGCCCGGCGGGTCATCCGCTCGGTCTGCTGGCGTCGGTCGTGGATGTCAACGAACGGGAGAAGGCGCGTTCCCGGGCGGACTGCCTGGCCGCGGTACGCAGAGAGGTGGGCCACTCGCTGGATGTGGCGGCGACCTGTGAGGGGCTCGTCGCGGCGATGGTGCCACGGTTCGCGGAGCTCGCCGTGGTCGAGGTCGTGGACGAGGTACTGCGAGGTTCGGATCCGCCGCTGAGTCCGCTGGGACGCGAGGTCCCACTGCGACGCGCGGCGCAGCGGGGGCTGGGCGGCCACGGCCTGGCCGGCGAGATGCGGCGGCTCCCCGCCCGCACGCCGTTCGCGCTCGCCGTCACCGACCTGCGCCCCCGGCTGGCCGCGCTGGGCCCGGACACCACGTGGCTGGACGCCGATCCCGACACCGCGCGGATGGTCGAGGCGGCGGGGGCCCACTCCCTGATCGTGGTGCCGCTGAAGCTGCACGGCGCGGTCCTCGGCCTGGTGAGTCTCTACCGGTGCGGTGGCAGCGAGCCGTACGACGAGAACGACCTCGCCCTCGCCCTGACGGCGGCCGCCCACGCGGCGCTGAGCATCGAGAACGCCCGGCGCTACGAGCGCGACCACGTGATCGCGTCGACGGTCCAGCGCAGGCTGCTCCCCCAGCACGACGGTGCCCGGATCGCCGTGGAGACCGCGCAGGTGCTGCTCCCGGGGCGCAACAGCGGCTGCTGGTTCGACACCATCGGGCTGTCCGGTGCGCGTACGGCTCTGATCATCGGCAATGTCGAGGGGCAAGGACTGCAGACGGCCATCACCATGGGGCAGCTGCGCACGGTCATCCACGCGCTGGCGGGCCTCGACCTGGAGCCGGACGAGGTGCTGGCCCGGCTCAACGACACCGCCGACCGGCTGGCGCAGGAGCGCAGGTCGCTGCCGCCCGGCGACTCGCTGCACCGCCAGTCCCTGACCGCGACCTGCATGTACGCGGTCTACGACCCGTTCTCCCGGACCTGCACCGTGGCGCGGGCGGGGCATCCGGCGCCGGTGGCCGTCGCACCCGACGGCCGCCCGCTCGTCCTCGACGTACCGGAGGGGCCGCCGCTGTTCTCCGAGGACAGCGCCCCCTTCGCCACCGCGACGATCGAGCTCCAGGAGGGCAGCGTGCTGGCGTTCCTCACCGGCTCGCTGCTGACGGGCGCCCGGTCGGTGGCCCGGGTGCAGGACGCACTCGCCTATCCGGACCGCGGTCTGCAGCAGCTGTGCGACGCGATCGTCTACAACATGCCCGCAGACGCCCATCCCGACGGCGCAGCGCTGCTCCTCGCCAGGACCGGAGTCGTGCCGCCCGACCGGGTCGCGACATGGGAGCTGGCCCATGACACGACCACGCCCGCAGTCGCGCGCACGCTGGTGAGGGACCGGCTCGAAGGGTGGCACCTCGACGAGGAGACGATCGAGGCCACCGAACTGATCGTGAGCGAGCTGATCACCAACGCCGTGCGCTACGGCACTCCCCCGCTGCACCTGCGGCTTCTGCTGGACCGCACCCTCACCTGCGAGGTCCATGACACCAGCCCGGTGGCGCCCAACCTGCGCCATGCGCGCACCGTCGACGAGGGCGGTCGCGGCCTGTTCATCGTCTCGCAGCTCGCCACCCACTGGGGCACCCGCTACAGCACCGACGGGAAGGCCCTGTGGACCGAGCAGGAGGTTCCGCCCTTCGAGGGCGGGACCTGACGCGACGGCAGCCGCCCGTGGGTCACGGGCGGCCGCCGTTCGCAAAGGTGCGGCGCACCACGGCCGGGTGGGCCGTGGTGCGCCGCGGTCAGGAAGCCGACGGCAGCCCCGGGTTCAGGGGGCGGCCGTCAGCGGTTCAGCGGCGTCCGCCGTGGTGGCGGCCCCAGGACTTCGAGTCGACCTTGTGACCGCGGTCGTCCCGCAGGGTCGCCGTGTCGTTGCTGTCCCAGACGTAGCGGCGGAGGTCCTGGTAGACGTCGCGGCTGTTGTCGCGGCCGACACCGGTGTGCACACGCACCGAGGAACGGCCGGCCAGCCGCAGATTGAAGCGGTAGCTGCGGTGGCTCTCGTCGCTGAGGGTCCAGCCGCGCAGGTTGACCGTGTGGCGGCTGGTGTTGGTGACGGTGACCCATTCACCGTTCAGGCTACGGTTCGAGCCGTTGTCGCGACCCGGGCTGTTGTACTGGACCGCGCCCAGGACGACGGCCGAGCGCGGCGCCGGCTGGCTGTGACCGTGACCGTGGTCGCGGTCGTGGCCGTGGCCGTCTGCGACCGCCGGGAGTGCGGCGGCGGCCAGCAGTGCGCCGGAAGCGAGAACGGTGGCGGTGATCCGCCGTGCGGAACGGGACATGAAGACCCCTCAGGTGCAGGCCCGGGCCTTGCGATCCGGGCGTTGTTCGGTCCCGGCGTGATGCCGAGAAACCACACTTTGGCCTGGTTGCCGGGCCGGAGGACACCGCCCCGGTGCGTGTTACGAAGTGCGGACATTTCCGTCACAGGCGTTTGTAAGCGGCACACACCGAATCCTCCGGGTACCTGTCAATTCCTGTCCGCTGCATCCAGCCGTACGGCGCCGGGTTGACGCGGGCCGACGCGCCGGAGCACCGCCCATGGCAAGTCCGCACCGGGCCCTCGGATCCGGTCATTGAATCTGTAACAGCTACCGCACGGCCGGATCTGAACGCGCGTTCCCTTACCCACGGAAAGACCGCACCGATGTTCCCTCGAACATCGGACGAGAGGAGCGATTGCCCGGCGGGACCAGGAGTGGTTGAGTGGTACGCAAGTAATGAATCGGGGTTCAGACCATGGCTTACCGATCCACCGCCCGCACCGAGGCGACCCGGCTCGCGCACCGGGAGCGGTTGCTGGAGGCGGCACGGCAGCTGCTCGCCGAGGGCGGCTATGCCGCCACCGGCATCTCCGCGCTCGCGGAGCGGGCCGGCGTCGCCACCGGCAGCGTCTACAACCACTTCGCCTCCAAGCAGGAGCTGCTGGCCGCGGTCTTCCGGCATGTCGCCGGTCACGAGCTCACCGCCGTACAGGAGGCGGTGCACGCCAGGAGTGGCGCGGCACAGCAGCTGAGGGCGCTGGTCGAGGCGTTCTCGTACCGCGCGTTGCGCAGTCCCCGGACGGCCTGGGCGCTGCTGGCCGAGCCGGTCGATCCGCTCGTCGAGCAGGAGCGGCTCACGTATCGGCGCGGCTATCACGCGCTCGCCGAGTCGGCGGTGGCGGCCGGCGTCGCCGCCGGCGAGCTGCCCGAGCAGAATCCGCAGCTCTCGGCCGCCGCGTTGATCGGGGCGGTCGGCGAGGCGCTGCTCGGACCGCTCTCCCCCGTCGGTGAACGGGCCGACCCCACCGCGGTGGTGGACGGCATCACCGCGTGGTGCCTCAGGGCGGTCGGAGCCGCCGACCGACCCGGCCGACCGCCGACCCGCCCACGGACGCAGACAGGAACCCCGTCATGACCACCACCGCACACCCGGCCGGCCCGCACACCGGGACCGCGGCCCCGCACCGCACGCATGAGGTCACCAACCAGGCGCCGCCCCGCAGCGGCCTCGACGAGTACGGCACCAACGTGCCCCTCACCGAAGCCGTCGCCACGTTCGGCGCCGACTGGCACGAGCCGGAGCTGCACGGGATCGGCCGGCTGGTCGGCTCGGAGGCGTTCCAGACGAACGCCGAGCTCGCCCACACCTCCCCGCCCGTCCTGCGCACGCACGACCGGTACGGCAACCGGGTCGACGAGATCGACTTCCACCCCGCCTACCACGAGGTCATCGGCGCGGCCGTGCGGCACGGGGCGCACACCGCCGGCTGGGCCGACCCCAAGCCGGGCGCCGCCGTGGCGCGGGCGGCGACCTTCATGCTGTTCGCGCAGATCGAGCCGGGCCACGCCTGCCCGATGTCGATGTCGCACGCCGTGGTCCCGGTCCTGCAACGCGATCCCGAGGTGGGCCGGGACTGGCTGCCGGGCCTGCTCAGCCGTTCCTACGATTCCCGGCCGATCGCTCCGGGCGACAAGTCAGGCCTCACCTTCGGC
Source organism: Streptomyces sp. RKAG290 (assembly GCF_023701695.1). Lineage (GTDB taxonomy): Bacteria > Actinomycetota > Actinomycetes > Streptomycetales > Streptomycetaceae > Streptomyces. The sequence continues at coordinate 7,088,321 of NZ_JAJOZC010000001.1, read as the reverse complement.
ATGGGGATGACGGAGAAGCAGGGCGGGTCCGACGTCCGCGCCAACACCACCCGGGCGCTCCCGGTGGCCTGCGACCCGGACGGCCGGGCCCATCTGCTCACCGGTCACAAGTGGTTCTTCTCGGCGCCGCAGTCGGACGCGTTCCTGGTCCTGGCCCAGGCCGAGGAGGGGCTCGGCTGTTTCCTGGTCCCGCGGGTGCTGCCGGACGGCACCCGCAACACCCTCCGCGTGCAGCGGCTGAAGAACAAGCTGGGCAACAGGTCGAACGCGTCGAGCGAGGTCGAGTTCGACGACACCTGGGCGGTGCGCGTCGGTGAGCCCGGCCGCGGCGTGCCCACCATCATCGAGATGGTCAACCACACCCGTCTCGACTGTGTGCTCGGCACCACCGCCGGGATGCGCCAGTCGGTGTCCGAGGCGCTCTGGCACGCGCACCACCGCAGCGCGTTCGGCGCGCGGCTGGCCGACCAGCCTGCCATGACCGCGGTCCTCGCGGACCTGGCGCTGGAGGCGGAGGCGGCGACCTGGACATCGATGCGGCTGGCGCACGCGTACGAGGGCGGCAGCGGGGAGTCGGAGGTGATGTTCCGCCGGCTGGCCACCGCGGTGGCGAAGTACTGGATCTGCAAGCGCGGCCCGCACCATGCCTACGAGGCGCTGGAGTGCCTGGGCGGCAACGGCTACACCGAGGACTGGCCGCTGGCCCGGCGCTACCGCGAGCAGCCGGTGATGGCGGTGTGGGAGGGCTCGGGCAATGTCATCGCGCTCGACGTGCTGCGCGGGATGGCCCGCACCCCGCAGTCGCTGGACGCGTTCTGGGCCGAGCTGGCGGCCACGGCCGGGGCAAGTCCCGTACTGGACGCGCACCTCGGCCGGCTGCGGCGGGAGCTCGCCGAGGGCCTGCGCGATCCGGTCGCGGCGCAGACCCGCGCGCGGGCCACGGTCGAGGGCATGGCGCTGGCCCTGCAGTCCTCGCTGATGCTGCGTCACGCCCCCGCGCCGATGGCCGAGGCGTTCGTCGAGGCCCGGCTCGGTGAGGAACGTGGTCACCAGTACGGGATCCTGCCGCGCGGCACGGACACCGCGGCGATCGTGGCCCGGCACTTCGGCGAGGGCTAGGGCGTGTTTTGAAAGTAGCGTCGTCCGCCCGAAGGGCGGGCCCGGCGGCGCCTGGTGCGTGCGATCGCAAGGCGCGGAAGTGGCCTCGTAGCGGAGCTACTAGGGCATTTCCGCAACGCCGCGAGCGTGCGTGCCAGGCGCCGCCGGGCAGGCGGGACTTTCAAAACACGCCCTGGCCCCGAAGGACCCTGACCAGGGCCCCGGCCCCGCGCGTCATGGCACGACGGGCGGGGTCGGCGAGGTGGCGGGGCGCCGCCCGGACCAGCCGAGCAGGACCACCGAGCACACGGCGGCGAACGCGCACCAGGTCGAGATGAACTCCAGTCGCCACAGGGCGGCGCAGACGGCGGCGCCGCCCGCGACCACCGCACCGAGCCACCGCAGCCACGGGTCGCCGGACATCAGCAACGAACCGACCGTGGCCAGGAGATAGCCCGCGACGAGCAGCTCAGGACGCGGCAGGTCCAGCACATATCCGAGGGTGTGACCGCGAATCTCCGCGGTCACGGGCCGGGCGGCCAGGCAGTACCCGAGGGCTGCGGCCGTCGCGGCCCCGGCCACCAGCGGCACCGTCAGCCGGCGTCGGGCGTGCGGCGGTGCGGAGCACAGCACGCCCAGCGGCACCCACAGCGCCAGCAGCGGCAGGGCGATGACGGCCCAGGCCACGGTGGCCGGGCCGGTGCCGCCGTCCGCGCGCCAGACCGCGGACTCGACGATCTGGTGGGCGCCCAGCAGCAGCGGGAGTGCGGCCAGCGGCAGGTCCCGGGCCCGGCGGGTGCGTGCGACGCAGGCCGCACCGATCGCCGCGACGGCGGTGCCCGCGACAAGGTCGGCGGTCGCACTCCAGCACATGGCGTCACCCGGGCGTTTCTCGTCGGCGGGAACCGGACTCGTCCCGGTCACGCTACGGCCCTGTCGGCACCGGCACCCCGGCCGACACCGGTCCGCACCCACTTGTCGGCACCAAGTACACGGGGAGGGACGAGCGGCGAGTCCAGCAGGGCGGGCACCGGGCATGTCCGAGCCGGCGCGGAGGCGTCCACGCCGGCTCGGTCCTCACCTGTGCCTGCTGACCGGCCATGGACCGGCGGGGCCGCCCGTCCCGGCTGCCGGAAAAGGCGGGTCCGCGGCGACGGCGGCGGGGCGGGTCTCAGGCTGTCGGGTCCGGCCAGGCGTACGGCGGCGGCACCGGTCCGTCCGCGGGCCCCGCGCCGGCCTCTCCGAGTTCGCGGTCGGCCACGCTCATCAGCTGACCCGCGACATCGCGCATCGCACGGCTCGCGGCGAGTTCGTCACCGATGGCGGGGACGTCCGGGTCCTGTGGGCTGCAGCGGGCGACCCCGTGACCGGTGAGTCTCGCCGTGCCGGTGTCCAGCACCGCCTCGGCGACGGTCGCGCCGTTCTCCTCGGTCAGGTCGACTCGGACCGTCCACTCCATCGTCCGGCTCATCGCATACCTCCCGGCCCGCGCCGGCCACCAGGCGCCGCCGCCGCACGGGTCCACTCCCAGCATCCACCCAACCGGCCCGGGACGCGCGTTCCGGCCTGCCGGGACCGGCTCGGCCTGCGCGGCTCCCCGCGCCGAAATAAGATGCAGTGAGCCACGTCCGCAGCAGCCGGGCGGCGGCCGAGCCTCACCCGGATCCGAGGCGCTGACTTCCCGGATCGTCCCGCCACGGCAGACCCCCTGTGGTGCGGCCCGCCACCACACGTACTGGGGAGCGGCCCATGAACCGGCGTCGTCCTCCCCGCTCGGCCAGTTCGGAGGAGCTGCTGACCACGCTCCAGCACCTCACCTCCCGCGCGCGCCGTGAGGTGGAACTGCACCAGGCGCGGGTGGAGCTGGCCGAGGCGCTGCAGCGCGAGATGCTTCCTTCGTCCCTGCCCGCCCTGCCCGGGCTGCAGACCGCCGCCCGATACACGCCCGCACGCAACGGGCTGGACATCGGGGGCGACTGGTACGACGGGTTCTCGCTCCCGGACGGTTCGCTCGCGTTCGCCATCGGGGACGTGCAGGGGCACGACGTCGAGGCGGCGGCCTTCATGGGCCAGATCCGGATCGCGATGCGCGCGCTGGCGGGCACGGCGATCGATCCGGGCGAAGTGGTGCGCCGGACCAATGACCTGCTGCTGTCCATGGACTCCGGCCTCCTCGCCACCTGTACGTTCGTACGGCTCGACCCGCTCACCCGGGAGCTCCAGAGTGCCCGGGCGGGCCATGTGGCCGCGGTGTGGGCCACGGCGGACGGCCGGTCCGGCACCACCGGGGACGAGGGCGGCCTGCCGCTCGGGATCCAGACGGGCGAGGAGTACCCGGTCACCACCCGGCGGCTGACGACCGCCGGGGCGTTCGTGCTCCTGACCGACGGCGTCATCGAAGGCCCGTCCTACCCGATCGACGAGGGGCTGGACGCAGTGGTGCGTCTGGTGCGCTCCCGGGTGGGCGACGACGCGGAGGAACTGGCGGACGCGATCCTGCAGACGGCGGAGCGTACCGGTCACGAGGACGACGCCGCCGTGCTCGTCCTGCGGCACGAGGAGTTTCCCGCCACCGGATGACGCCGCGATCCCGGCCGGTGCGTGTCACGCAGCCGCCGCCCACCGGGGCCGGTGTCTGATGAGAACCGTGATCCGCAGCGAGGAAAACCGGCGCAGGGCCGTGGCACTACTGCGCATCCTGGCAGTCGCCGCCGCCTACTACGCGGCCGGCGGCCTGGGGCTTCTCCGGCAGGTGTCCGTGCACGGCGCGGTGGTGACACCGCTCTGGCCGCCGACCGGGATCGCCCTGAGCTGTCTGCTGCACATGGGGCTGAGCATCTGGCCAGGAATCGCGCTCGGCTCGCTGCTGGTCATCGCCACACTCAGCGGTTCGGTGACGGCGTCGACGGCCGCTGTCGTGGCGGGCAACACGCTGGCACCCGTCTGCGCCTACCTGCTGCTGCGCTGGGCCGGTTTCCGCACGGACCTCGACCGGCTGCGTGACGGTGTCGCGCTGGTGTTCCTGGGCGCGATGGCCGGGATGGCCGTCAGTGCCACGACGGGCACCGCCATGCTCGTGCTCGACGACAAACTGCCCGCGAGCGGGTTCTGGTCGGTCTGGGCGGCGTGGTGGGCGGGGGACGTCATGGGGGTGCTCGTGGTCACCCCGGTGCTGCTGGTGCTGCGCAGGGCGCGGATGCCCAGGGCCACCGACCGGTGGGCCGAGGCCGGTGCGCTGCTGGTCGTCGCGGTCGCGGGTTCGCTGCTGGCCACCCGCAGCTCGCTGTCGATGCTCTACCTGGTGTTCCCGATCCTGATCTGGGCGGCGCTGCGGTTCCGGCTGGCGGGCAGCGCGCCGTGCGCCCTGCTGGCGTCCGTACTGGCGGTCGTCGCGGGCACCGACCGGGTGGGCCCGTTCGCCGGCCACAGCATCATCGAGGTCATGGTCAACCTCACGATCCTCAACGGGGCCGTAGCACTGACCGCGCTGCTGCTGGCCGCCGTCGTCGCCGAACAGCAGAACGTCCGCCGCCGGATCGAGCGCGCCTGCGAGGAGCTGGCCGATGTGGTGGACCACCTCGCGCCGGGCAGGTCGGCGGCCGCCTGGCCCTCCAGGGCGAGGGACGAACGCGAAGGCCGCTGATCCGGCCGAGCCGGATCAGCGGCGGGGCGGACACGGGAACGCCGGTCTCACCGCGGGAAGTTCAGGTCCAGGAAGTCGTTGCGGAAGGTGCCTGCCGGGTCGTACCGGGCCATCAGCTTCTCGAAGTCCGGGTACTTCCCGTACAGCGTGCGCAGCACGTCCGGGGTGGTGGTGAACACCTTGCCCCAGTGCGGACGCGCCCCGAACGGCGCCAGCGCCTCCTCGATCTCCCCGAGCACCGGTGCGACCGCCGCGGTGTCCGGTACCCAGGTGAAGTGGAAGGCCACCGACTCCCTTCCGTACGCGGGGCTCAGCCACAGGTCGTCGCCCGCGACCGTACGGATCTCGGAGATCTGCAGCAGCGGGGCGATCCGCTCCCGCAGCCGGCCGACGGCCTCGTAGGCGTCCGCGGCGTCCTCGCGTGCCACGAAGTACTCCGACTGCAGCTCGTCCCCGTTGCTCGGGGTGAACTCCAGCCGGAAGTGCGGGAGCCTGCGGTGCCAGGGACCGGCGGCACCCTGCTGACGGGTGCAGTTCCCGGCGGGTACGCCGGTGATCGGATGGCGCGGGCCGTCGGCGAGCCGGGCACCGAGCCACTCGGCAGGCGCCTGCTGCGGGCCCTCGCTCCCCACCCGTTGCTTGAGCCACACCTGACCGAGCGGTCCGGGCCGCCAGTCGGTGAACACGCTGACGCTGTACGCGGCGGACATCACCTCGTCGAAGCCCGCGGTCAGCGTGGCCTCGGGCAGATCCTCGTAGACCCACTGCTGCACGTCGAAGGCCGGCACCACGTCCAGCGTCAGCCGGGTCACCACGCCCAGCGCCCCCATGGACACCACGGCTCCCGGGAAATCCGCGTCACCGCGGCGAAGCGACACGCTCCCGCCGTCCGCCGTGACCATGTCCAGTGCCCGGACCGCTCCCGCGAGCGACCGGTTGCCGACACCGGAACCATGGGTTCCCGTCGCGCACGCCCCGGCCACCGAGATGTGCGGGAGCGAGCCCAGGTTGTGCAGGGCGAAGCCCGACTCGTTCAGTTCGCCGGCGAACTCGCCGAAGCGGAGTCCCGCACTCACCGTGACCGCGCCCGCCGCCGGATCGACCTCGACCACGCGCGGCAGACCGGCCACCGACACGAGATCCCCGCCGGTGTCGGCGACGGCGTTGAAGGAGTGCCGGGTCCCCAGGGCCCGCGCCGAGGGGGAAGCGGCCACGATCTCCCGCAGCTCGGCCTCCGAGCGGGGTGTGCACAGCCGCCTCGCCCCGAACGTGATGTTGCCGGCCCAGTTCTTCTCCGCGGGAGTCACCGTGCGTCCCTCTTTCGCTCGTGGCCGGGCACAGTCTCCCGGCAGTGCATTCTCCCAGACCGCGGTACGGGCCCTCAGGCGAGCAGACCTCGCAAACCAACCAGGCCACCACGTAACGTAGTTGGCGGCGCAGAGGTACATATCCGCACACCAACCGTTTCCGCCAGGTCCCAAATAGCAACACCCACCCACAGAACCTGAGATCCAGCACGGATCGGGACGAGTTCCGGGTCACACCGCGCATCTGAACTTCACCGGAACTCCAGCGAAATGGCACGTGTGTGGATATCGTGCACCGAGCGAGGGCGCATCCGTCAGTCCACAGGATCGGCGGATGCGCCCCGTTTGTGGAGATGCAACTGTGACTGGGGGGTTCATGGGGCATGTCGAGCTACCCGAAACCGACATATCAGGGCCCGTGGGACTGGCGGGGGCGCCTCGTCCACGGGCCGCCTGGAACCGGCCTCGCAGCGGAGAGTTCGACCAGCCGCGGCAAGGCCCGACCGTACAGCGCGAACGTTCCGCCCGGCCGGGGCCGAAGAGGAGACCCGGCCGGTACCTGCCACTCGTCGTCTGCTTCGACCTGCTCGGCCTGGGGCTTCCCGGCTGGTTCGTCCTGCGCACCGACGGACAGCCCAGGGCCCTGGCCGGGGCGGCCGCGGCCGCTCTGGTGTGGTCCGGCGTGCGGGCCGCGCGCGGCCGGTACGCGGTCGGTGCCGCGGGCCGCTCTCCCGGGGCGCTGACCGCCACCGGCGACTGGCTGCTGCTCATCGGCGTGCTGGCGGTGCTGTGGACCGTGGCCGACGCGTCCATCGATCCGGCGACGGCAGTCGTGGCGCTCATCCCGGGTCTGCTGGCGACCACGGCCCTGTCCGGAATACGGCAGCTGCCGCGGCCGGGCAGGAGGCGGACGGTCCGCCGGGTACTGGTGGTCGGTGAGGCCGCGGGGGTGGACCGGGCGGTGCGGCTGCTCGGCTCCCGTTCGGACCACGGGTACCTCGTGGTCGCCGTGGTGCCGGTGGGGACAGCGGCACTCACCTGCGAGGCCCCGGTTCCGGGGCGGCTCGCGCCCACTCCCGCCGACGACGACGCCTCGACGGTGCTGGGCGCGGCCTTCGCCCACGAGGCGGACCTGGCACTCGTGGTGCCGGGACCGCAACTCGGCGAGGAGCGGCTGCGGCAGCTGTCCTGGGGGCTCCACGACGGCGGACTCGACCTGTCCGTCCTGTCGCACCTCTCGGAGATCGCGGCGGACCGGGTCCGTCCGTCGTCGGCGGCCGGACTGACCCTGCTGCACATAGTGCCTCCGTTGCGGCGGGGTCTTCAGCCGGTGCTCAAGGCGGCGGTCGACCGCACCGGTGCCGCTGCCGGCCTGCTCGTGCTGACCCCACTGCTGCTGCTGCTCGCGACGGCGGTCCGGCTCACTTCCGCCGGTCCGGTCTTCCACCGGCAGATCCGGCACGGTCAGCACAACCAGCCGTTCACCATGTGGAAGTTCCGCACGATGGTGGCGGACGCCGAACGGCACAAGGCGCAGCTGGCCACGGCCAACGAGAACGACGGCCCGATGTTCAAGATGCGCCGGGACCCCCGGGTCACCCGCATCGGCCGGCTGCTGCGCCGCTCGTCCCTCGACGAGCTGCCCCAGCTCTTCAACGTCCTCCGGGGTGACATGTCCCTGGTCGGTCCGCGTCCGCCGCTGCCGGACGAGGTGTCCCGCTACGACGAGCGCGAGCTGCGGCGGCTCGCGGTCAAACCGGGACTGACCGGCCTGTGGCAGGTCAGCGGCCGGTCCGACCTGTCCTGGCAGGAGACCGTCTCCCTCGACCTCTGGTACGTCGACAACTGGTCGGTGGCCACGGACATGGGGCTCATGGCCCGGACGCTGCGCGCCGTCACCGACGGCCGCGGGGCCTACTGAGTGCGGCGGCGAAGGGTGCCAGGAGCGAGAAAAGGCCGGGTGGACGGAAGCACGCCCCGCGTCCACCCGGCCGGCCGGGCCGGTTCCGGCCGTCGGTCAGACCCGCACGCCCTGCTGTTCGAGCCACCAGGCGTAGGTCCTGGCGATTCCCTCACGCAGTCCGATCTGCGGTTCGAATCCGAGGGAAGCCAGCCGGGACACGTCCAGCAGCTTGCGCGGGGTGCCGTCCGGCTTGGCCGTGTCCCATTCGATCGATCCCTGATAGGACGTCACATCAGCCACCGTCGTAGCGAGTTCATGGATCGTCAGGTCCTTGCCGGAGCCGACGTTGACGGGTTCGTCACCGTCGTACCGCTCCAGCAGCAGCACACATGCGGCGGCCAGGTCGTCGACGTGCAGGAATTCGCGCCGGGGGCTTCCCGAGCCCCAGAGCGTGACGGCCGGCGCCCCGCTGTGCTGCGCCTCGTGGAAGCGGCGTATCAGGGCGGGCAGGACGTGCGAGGTCTCCAGGTCGAAGTTGTCGCCGGGTCCGTAGAGGTTGGTGGGCATGGCGCTGATGTACGAGGCGCCGTACTGGCGGCGGTAGGACTGGATCTGCACGATCCCGGCGATCTTCGCGAGCGCGTACGCCTCGTTGGTCGGCTCCAGCGGGCCGGTGAGCAGCGCGGTCTCGGGAATGGGCTGCGGGGCGCGCTTGGGATAGATGCAGGACGAGCCGAGGAACAGCAGCCGCTCGGTCCCGGCGGCGTGCGCGCCGGCGATCACGCTCAGCTGGATCCGCAGATTGTCCTCCAGGAACTGCACCGGGTAGGTGCTGTTGGCCATGATCCCGCCGACCTTGGCGGCGGCCAGCACCACGGCGTCCGGACGGGCGTCCCGCAGGAACGCCGCGGTCCCCTCGGCGTCGCGCAGGTCGAGGCGGTCACGGCCGCGGGTGAGCACTTCGTGGCCTTCGGCGGTGAGGCGGCGCACCACCGCCGAGCCCACCAGACCGCGGTGGCCGGCGACGAACACGCGGGCACCGGGCCGTAGCAGGGAGGGGACGGATTCCTGGGGTGGGCCGGGGAGATCAGTCGTCATGGCTCGGATTGTGCCAGCAGCTCCACGAAGCGGTGACGTTTTGCCGCAGATCGCTCAAACTCTGAAATTTCGGCGACCAACAGCCTCTCGGGCGACCACAGAAGGGGGAGACGTGGCGAAGACCGCGCTCATCACCGGCGTGACCGGACAGGACGGTTCGTACCTGTCCGAGCTGCTGCTGCAAAAGGGATACACGGTCCATGGACTCATCCGCCGCTCGTCGAGCTTCAACACCGAGCGGATCGACCACATCTACCAGGGCCCGGAGGAGGAGAACCGCTCCTTCGTCCTGCACCACGCCGACCTCGCCGACGGCGTCGCGCTGGTCAACCTGCTGCGCGACATACAGCCCGACGAGGTCTACAACCTCGGCGCGCAGTCGCATGTCCGGGTCTCCTTCGACGCCCCGCTGTACACGGGTGACATCACCGGGCTCGGCACGATCCGCCTGCTGGAGGCGGTGCGCGCCAGCGGCATCGACACCCGCGTCTACCAGGCGTCCTCCTCGGAGATGTTCGGCGCCAACCCGCCGCCGCAGAACGAGCGGACGCCGTTCCATCCGCGCAGCCCGTACAGCGTCGCCAAGGTGTACTCCTACTGGTCGACGGTCAACTACCGCGAGGCGTACGGGATGTTCGCGGTCAACGGGATCCTGTTCAACCACGAGTCCCCGCGCCGCGGCGAGACGTTCGTGACCCGGAAGATCACCCGCGGGGTGGCCCGGATCAAGGCGGGCCTGCAGACGCATCTGCATCTGGGGAACCTGGACGCGGTACGCGACTGGGGTTACGCCCCCGAGTACGTCGACGCGATGTGGCGGATGCTCCAGTGCGACACCCCGGACGACTACGTCGTGGCCACGGGTGAGGGCGTCAGCGTGCGGCAGTTCCTGGAGTACGCCTTCGAGCACGCCGGTCTGGACTGGCGCGAACACGTGCGCTACGACGCGAAGTACGAGCGCCCCAGCGAGGTCGACGCGCTGATCGGGGACGCGTCCAAGGCCGCGGAACTGCTCGGCTGGAAACCTGCCGTGAAGTCCCAGGAGCTGGCCCGGATCATGGTCGACGCCGATGTCCGGCAGTTGGCCGACCAGCTCACCGGAGCGGCCGTGCGGGTGGACAGATGAGTTCCGCCGGACGTCTCAGACGCAGGGTCTTCCGTTCGGATCAGGCCGGGTCAGGGAGCGGGGTCCGGTGGTGTGCCTCGCAAGGCGGAGGAGAGAGCCGACGCGAGGCGTCGGCGACTGACGGCAACGCCGCGAGGTGCGGCACCGGGGCGCGCGAGCCCGGCATGATCCGAACGAGAGGCCCTGGCCGCGGCTCGGTGTTCGCCGCCGTCCTCTCGCTCACGGCCGGGGTGCTCACCGCTTCCGCGGTCACCGCTCCCCCGGCCCTCGCACTGACTCCGCCCGTCGGCTTCACCGCCGACAACCTCTCCACCTACCAGACGAACGGCATCGTCTGGTCGCTCGCCGAGGCGAACGGGGTCGTCTACGCGGGCGGCACCTTCAGCAACGTCCGGCCGGCCGGATCGCCCGCGGGCAGCAACACCACCTCCGCGGTCAACTTCGCCGCGTTCGACGCGGCCACCGGTGCGCCCACCGGCTGCTCGCTCTCCTTCACCCGGAGCAGCGGCACCGCGACCGTGCGGGCGCTCGCGGTCTCCCCCGACAGGTCGACGCTGTACGCGGGGGGCTACTTCAACGCGGTCAACGGGACCGGGGCCAACGGCCTGGTGGCCATCAACACGGCCACCTGCACGCTGCGTCCGGGGTTCGCCCCGAACTTCGGCGCGACCGTGCGGGCGCTCGACGTGGCGGCCGACGGGACGGTCCACGCCGGCGGCGACTTCCAGAGCATCAACGGCCAGACGCGCCGGTTCTTCGGCGCGGTCACGGCCGCCGGTGCGGTCACCGGCTGGAACCCGGACGCCGACCGTCCGGGCAGGACGCTGAAGGTCACCCCGGACGGGCAGCACGTGCTGATCGGCGGTGACTTCTTCACCGTGGGCGGGGTGAGCTCGCACGCCCTCGCGGTGACCGCCGCCGGCTCGGGTGCGCCGACCCGCGCCTACACCGGCAACTTCATCCCGTCGACCGCCGTGATCAAGAACATCATCACCGACCCCGCGTCCGACGGCTGGTACGTGGGCGGCGAGGGGGCCGGCGGCAACTCCTTCGACGGCCGGCTCGCGATGGGGCTCGACACGTTCGACCAGCGCTGGCGCGACACCTGCCAGGGCGCCACGCAGGCCCTGCGGGTCTATCAGGGAGTGCTGTACGCGGCGAGCCACGTCCATGACTGCTCCACCATGGGCGGGTTCCCCAACCAGGTCCGCAAGCACCTCACCGCGCAGTCGGTAGACGATCCGGCCATGCTGGGCTGGCTCCCGGACACCAATGACGGCATCGGTGAGCCCGTGGGGCCGCGCGCCCTGACGGTGTCTTCCCGGGGCGGCCGCGACTTCCTCTGGGTGGGCGGCGAGTTCACCACGGTCAACGGGGTCGCGCAGCAGGCACTGACCCGGTTCGCCGGTACCCCGGACACCGGGGCGCCCGCCGCCCCCGCGGTGAGCCTCTCCGCGCCACGGGCCGGTGAGGTGAGGGTCAGCTGGCGTTCGAGCCTGGACCTGGACGACAGCCTGCTCACCTACCGGGTCTACCGCAACGGCGGCTCGACCCCGGTGTACACCACGACCGGCTCCTCGCTCTTCTTCAGCCGGCCCCAGCTGACGTTCACCGACACCGACGTCGTGGCGGGGCGCAGCTACTCGTACCGGATCACGGCGAGCGACGGCACCAACACGAGCGCACTCTCCGCCAATGCCTCCGTCACCGCGGCCGGCTCGTCCGGTCCGTACGCGCAGCGGGTGCTGGCCGACGGGGCGGAGCTGTACTGGCGCTACGACGAGGCGGGCGGCGCGTTCGCCGCGGACGCCTCGGACAGCCAGGACGGCGGCGTGTACATGAACACCCCGTCCTACCGTGCGGCGCCGTCCGCCGTGGCCGGGTCCGCGGCGCTCACCCTCAACGGCACCGACGAGTACGTCTACAGCGACCGGCTGCACCACTACACGTCACCGACCCCGTACTCCATCGAGACCTGGTTCCGCACGAACACGGCCCGCGGCGGCCGGATCGTCGGATTCGGCAGCAACATCGGCACCGCGCAGGGGCACACCAGCGGGATCTCCGACAAGCTCCTCTATCTCACCGACAACGGGCGCCTCGCCTTCGGTGTCCAGGTGGGCAGCACCGCCGGCCGTCCGACCGTCACCTCGGCCGCCTCCTACAACGACAACGCCTGGCACCACGCGGTGGCCACCCAGGGACCGTCCGGTATGCGGCTGTACGTGGACGGCGTGTCCGTCGGCTCCGACGCCACGGCCGGGAACCGGTCGTACAACGGATACTGGCGGGTCGGCGGGGACGCCATGTCCAACGCCTGGCCGAACCGCCCCACGAGCACCTACTTCGCCGGCCAGGTCGACGAGACGGCCGTGTACCCCTCGGTGCTGACCGCGGCACAGGTCGCCGCGCACCACGATCTGGCGGACACCCCCTCGGGTCCCGGGGAGACCACGGTCTCCCTGCAGCCGGCCGAGGACGCGTACGTCAACGGCGTGGCGGCGAACACCACCTACGACGACAGCCAGCTCGCGTCCCGGGGCGCCACGCCCTACCTGAGCTACCTCCGCTACCCGCTGCCCGTCGCACCGGCCGGGCAGGAACTCAAGAGCGCCCGGCTCACCTTCCGTACCTCGTCGGACTCCACGGCGGGCTCGGCCGACAGCCACACCCTCGTGCCGGTCACCGGCGCGTGGACCGAGTCGGCGGTCACCTACAGCACCCGGCCGTCGCTCGCCACGACGGTGCTGGGGACCATCTCCGGCGCGACCGCCGTCTCCACGGACTACTCGGTGGAGCTGAACGCGCCGGCACTCGGCGGGGCCCTGGGCTCCGCCTACTCACTCGCCCTCACCAGCAGCGGGACGGACAGTCTCCGCATCTGGTCGGGCGAGGTCGCAACCGCGGCCTACCGGCCGCAGCTCGTTCTCACCTTCGGAGCTGAATGATGAACGCAAGTACGGGGCGCAGACCCGGTGTCCCCGGCCGGGTACGCGCCGCGGCCGCGGCGCTCTGCCTGCTCGCCGGGGCCCTGAGCGCCGCCGCTGCCGGGGGTTCCCCTGCCGCGGCCCTCACCCCGCCGGTCTCGCTGACCGCGGACGACCTCTCCACCTGGCAGACCAACGGCATCGTCTGGTCGATGGCCGCGACGGACGACGGCGTCGTCTACGCGGGCGGCACCTTCTCCACCGTACGGCCGCCGGACGCGCCTGCCGGGACGTCCGAACAGCCCGCGGTGAACTTCGCCGCGTTCGACGCCGCGACCGGGGCGCCGACCGGCTGCAGCCTGTCGTTCACGCTCTCCTCCGGCACCGCGACCGTGCGGTCCCTCGTGCTGTCCCCGGACGGCGACACCCTGTACGCGGGCGGCCAGTTCGGTTCGGTGAACGGCGTCGGGGTGAGCAACATCGCGGCCATCGACACCGCGACCTGCACCCCGCGCACGAACTTCAAGGTTGCCGTCTCCGCGACCGTCCGGGCCCTGGCCGTCACCGAGGACACGGTCTATCTCGGCGGCGACTTCAACAGTGTCGCGGGGCAGACCCGGAACAAGTTCGCGGCGGTCACCACGGGCGCCGCGCTGAAGCCGTGGACGGCCAACACCGACGAGGTGGGCCGGGCCGTCGAGGTCACGCCCGACGGGCAGCACGTGCTGATCGGCGGTGACTTCTTCACGGTCAACGGCACCACGTCGCACGCGCTCGCGGTGGTGGACGCGACGACGGGCGCCCTGGACAAGAGCTATCCGGGCTTCATCCCGAACACCTCCACGGTGCAGGACCTCACCACGGACGGCACCCAGTTCTACACCGCCAACGAGGGCACCGGAGGCGGTGTCTTCGACGGCCGGATCGCGCTGGACCTGGCCACCTTCCAGCAGGTGTGGCGAGACACCTGCCTCGGCGCCACCCAGGCCATCCTGGTGCACGACGGGGTCCTCTACAGCGGCAGTCACGCGCATGACTGCGCCTCGATGGGCGAGTTCCCCGACCAGCCGCGCAAGCATCTGCTGGCACAGTCCGTCAGCGACCCCAAGCTGCTGCCGTGGTTCCCGGACACCAACGACGGGATCGGCGAGCCGGTCGGCCCGCGGGTGATGGCGCAGACCGACAAGGGCGGCCATCACTACCTGTGGGTGGGCGGCGAGTTCACCACCGTCAACAGCTCCCCGCAGCAGGGGCTGACCCGGTTCGCCGACGGTCCGGACACCGGGGCGCCCTGGGTGCCCAACGTCAGCGTCTCCACGGTCGCCGCGGACAAGGTGGACGTCAACTGGCAGACGAGCTTCGACACGGACGACGGGAAGCTCACCTACCGGATCTACCGGGACGGGGCGACCACTCCCGTCCACACCACGACGGGTGACTCCGTGTTCTGGGACCGCCCGCAGCTGCGCTGGACCGACACCGACGTCGCACCGGGCGAGACCCACACGTACCGGATCAGCGCGAGCGACGGCACCAACACCAGCGCCAAGTCCCGGCGGTGACCGCGACCGTGGCCGCCGCGGCCGAGAGCTACCCAGCCCGGGTGCTCTCCGACGGGGCCACCCTGTACTGGCGCTACGACGAGGGCACGTCCACCTTCGCGGCCGACGCGGGGGCCGGGCTGGACAACGGCTTCCTGCGCAACTCGCCCTCCTACCGGCAGACCCCGGCCGCCGTCTCCGGTCCCTCGACCGCCATCGGCTTCAACGGGTCGACCCAGTACGCGTACAGCAACCGGCGCCACGACCAGCCCACCAGGTTCTCGGTCGAGTCGTGGATCAAGACGACGACCACCCGGGGAGGCAAGATCATCGGGTTCGGCAACATGACCATGGAGAACAGCGGCCAGTACGACAAGCACGTCTACATGCTCAACAACGGGCGGCTGTCCTTCGGGGTGTACGACGGCAACACCCGGACCGTCACCACTCCGGCCGCCTACAACGACGGCGCCTGGCACCATGTCGTCGCCACCCAGGGCACCGGCGGGATGGCCCTGTACGTGGACGGTCAGCTCCGCGCCTGGAACCCGCTGTACACGGGCAACGAGAGCTACCCCGGCTACTGGCGGGTCGGCGGGGACAACCTCGCCAGCTGGCCCAACCGTCCGACGAGCGACTTCTTCGCCGGGCAGATCGACGAGACAGCGGTGTACCCGACCGCGCTGTCCGCGTCCACGGTCAGTGCCCACTACGCCCTGAGGACCGGTGGATGAGGTATCCGTTCCTGGCCGGCGCCGCCGTCATCACACTGACGGCGGCGCTGGCCGCCTGCGGCTCGTCCTCCGACGGAGGCAAGGAGAAGGCGCGCGGCGCCGGACCGGCGGCCTCCTCGGGCCCGAGGCCGGTGCGCCCGCCGAGCCGGACGGCTCCGCCGAGGCCGGCCCGCAGACATCGCGCTCCAGTGAGCCACCGAAGACGCCGACCGACCAACTGACTCCGGTCACGGGCACGTTCACGAAGAAGCAGAAGGAGTATCTGGTCGACCGGGTGCCCAAGGGCATGGACCCGGCCGCGGTTCTCCAGACCGGACAGGAGACCTGCGACCGGCTCACCTACCTGGTCAAGGTCGACCGCGACACCGCGGTCGGCGCCGTGACCACGGGCGAGATCGCCGACGCGAAGCCCGCCGTCGCGCACCTGTGCACCCAGCACAAGGACCTCGTCGCCCAGGCCTCCCGCGGGTACGCCGACGGCACGTACAAGGGCAAGCAGCTCCGGCCCGGCCGCTACCGCGACGTCACGCCCACCAAGAACTGCAGCTGGCAGATCACCGGGGCGAACGGCAAGGACCTGGCGTCGGATTCCTCCGACGACGGGAAGCGCACCGCCGTCACGATCCCGAAGGCCGCCCTCGCCTTCACCTCCACAGGCTGCTACGCCTGGCTGCCCGAAGGAGACAACGGATGAGCAAGCTGCCGATAGCCGTGGCGATCCCGACGAAGAACGAGGGGCTCAACATCGCCGAGGCGGTGAAGTCGGTCCTCGGCCACTTCGAGGCGGTCGTCGTGGTCGACTCGCACAGCACGGACGACACGGCGAAGATCGCCGCGGAGTGCGGTGCCGAGGTCGTCATGTACACCTGGGACGGCGGTCATCCCCGGAAGAAGCAGTGGTGCCTGGACCATGTCCGCACGGACCTGGACTGGATCCTGCTGCTCGACGGCGACGAACGGCTGAGCCCCGGCCTGCTGGCCGAGCTCCGTCAGGTCTTCGCCGACCCGTCCGCCCCGAAGCCGGCCGCGTACGACATACCGCTGGGGTACTGGTTCTCGGGGAAGCGGCTGCGGCACGGATACACCATTCGCAAGCGGTCACTCACCGACCGCACCCGCAGCCGGTACCCGGAGGTGGGTGACCTGGACGCCCCCGGCATCGGCGAGGTCGAGGGCCACTACCAGCCGGTCGCGGACACCGCCGGCTCGCTGCGCAATCCGATCGAGCACCAGGATCTCGACCCGGTTACCGCCTGGTTCGAGCGCCACAACCGGTACTCGGACTGGGAGGCGTGGCTGGAGCACCACCCCGAGGTCAAGGAGCAGGTGCGCCGGGTCAAGTCCCGCCAGGGGCAGCTGTTCCACAAGGCGCCGTTCAAGCCGCTGGTGTCCTTCGCGTACATGTACGTCTACCGGCGGGGCTTCCTGGACGGTCGGGCGGGCCTCGACTTCGCCCTGGCGATGAGCTTCTACCGGTGGCAGATCGCCCTCAAGTCGCGTGGTGCGCCCGCTGCTTGAGTCACCGGCGCTTCCGGCGGACCACGTCCTCGTAGGTCCGCCGGAGCGTCCGGGTCACGACGTCGATGGTGAAGTGCTCGTTGACCAGTTCCCAGGCGGCCTGTCCGGCTTCGGCGTTGGCCTTCGGCTCCAGCAGCTCCAGGACCGCCTCCGCGACCTTGCGCGCGTTGGCCGCGTCCTCGCCGACCCGGCTGTCGATCACCCGGCCCGCCCCGGCCCGCGCCACGTCGGGCCCGAGGCCGCAGGTGCGGGTGATGACGACGGGGGTGGCGACGGACATCGCTTCGAGCACCGAGACACCCAGGGGTTCCTCGATCGACGGCAGGACGTACACATCGGCCTGTCTCCCGGCCGCCAGCACCTCCTCGTGACCGAGCGGGCCCACCTGGTCGAGCGAGTCCAGCACACCCAGCCTGCGGGCCAGTTCGAGGGTGCCGGGGAGCGCGCCGGTGTCCGGGCCCGCCAGGACGAACCGGGCGTCCGGGTGCTCGGCCAGGACCGCGGGCATGGCGGCCACGAAGTCCTCGGGGCGCTTGCGCTCCTGTATCCGGGCGAGGAAGAGCACCGTCGGCGGCCGCTCGGGGTCCCGTTCGCCTTTGTGCTCCTGCGGGCGCACGCCGTTGACGAGGCGGACGGTCCGGGTGAGCGGCACGGGGGCCGCCACGGCGTTCACGTCGACGCGCTCGGTCTCGGTGAGGTGCAGCACCGCGTCCGCACCGCGCAGGACCTTCCGCACGCCCAGCAGGTCGGTCAGCTGCGCCACCCGCTTCTCGGTCGGGTCGACCATGCCGTGCGTCTGGATCACCAGCGGTGTGCCGGAGGCCAGCGCGAGCAGCGCGGCGGGCAGCGTCACCAGATCGCGCATCAGGTGCACATGGACGAGGTCGGCTCCGCGCATCATGCGGCGCGCGGCCAGCAGCAGCGCGGCCGAGGTGATGCCGCTGACCTCGAACATCGGCAGCAGATGGCGGGCTTGGAAGAGGTGGACGGGCACCCCCTCCACCTGGCGCGGCAGTGGGCCGTCGAAGCCGTCGCCCAGCGCCATGATCCGGGCGTCGTCCCCTTCGGCGCGCTGTACCTTCGAGAGATTCAGGGCCACCCGGGTCGGACCGCCGAAGGCGTGGTCCGGGGTGTGCAGTGTGACGACGTGCAGGATCTTCACCAGGGTTCCCCTCGCCCTCGGCAGCTGTTCACAGACTAGTCATCGCATCCCCTCAAGTGGGTTGATTCGTTAGAGTGTTCACAGGCTCACGGAACGGGGAACAGATGACGTCCGTGCACGGGGTGACGCCGTCCACGCTGGTACGGGAGAGCGGGCCGCGTCACCCGGTCGAGCCGCCGGCCAAGCCCATGTCCTGGGCGATGCTGTCGCGGGCGCTGTCCGTGCCGCTCATTCTCGGCCTGGTCTGCTTCCTGCCGGCACTGATCGCCGCCCAGCCGGGCACCGGGGTCCGGGACACCGCGTACTGGCTGCAGCTGGTGCTGACGTGCTACTCGGGTGCGCGGCTGGCCACCATGATCCTCTCCACCCGGCGCCGGCTGCTGCAGGGCGTCTTCTGGATGTTCGTGTACATCGCGATGGGGGTGGCCCCGTTCGCCCAGGCCGTCATCGGCCAGACCCCGACGCCCATGGTGGGGCCGCGTTCCGACCTGGTGACGGCGATCGCGCTGATCCTGGTCGGCTGCGCCGCGTTCGACCTGGGGGCACTGCTGGCGTCCCGGCGTCCGCTGCGGCGCCGCACCACCGCGCGCGGGAGCAACGGCCCCGCCACCGCGCACCCGGTCCGGCTGCGGCTGCTGGTGCTGGTCGCGTTCGCGGCGAGCGGCTACTACGTGCTGAAGCTCGGCGGGCCCGCGGTCTTCTTCTCCAGCCGGCAGGAGATCAGCGCCTCGGTCGCGGAGACCGGGCTGGCGACCGGCGAGTCCAATGTGGGCTCCGCGTTCCTCAAGGGGTTCGGTACGGTGCCCGCCCTGCTCGCGCTGCTCTTCTACACGCGGAGGATGGTGACCTCGCGCCGCGCCCGGCGCTCGCCGTCGACCGTGCTGGTCTGGTTCGCGCTGGCGCTCGTGAACCTGATCGTGAACAACCCTATCTCCAACGCCCGTTACTGGTTCCTGACCGTGCTGGTGTCGCTGCTGTTCACGGCGTTCCCGAGCAGCGCGGCGATGTACCGCTCGGTGCTGGCCATGGGGGTGATCGGGGCTCTGGTGCTGTTCCCGTACGCGGACCGGTTCCGCTACGACGACACCGGCTACCGGCCGGTGCAGTCGTCATCGGTCTTCGAGCCGCTGGCCACCAAGGACTACGACCAGACGGTCATGTTCGCCAACACCATCTCCTGGGTCGACACCCGCGGCCACACCTACGGCCGGCAACTGGCGGGCTCCGCCTTCTTCTTCGTGCCGAGGGCGGCGTGGAGCGGCAAGCCGGAGGACACCGGGGTGCGCGTCGGCCAGTGGATGGGGATGAACATGACCAACCTGTCCGCTCCGCTGTGGACCGAGTTCTGGGTCGACTTCGGTGCCCCGGGCATGATGGGCGGGCTGGCCCTGATCGGCTACGCGGCCGCGCGCACCGACCGCCGGTACGCGCGAGCGGTCACCCGGGAGGGTCCGGGACCCGGCAGCGTCCTGGCCATCGCGGCCCCGCTGATCGCGGGGTACACCTTCATCCTGCTGCGCGGCCCGCTGTTGCAGGCGGCCGGGAAGCTGGCCATCGCGGCCCTGTGCCTGGCACTGATCACGAGCTTCAGGGACCGGAAGGCACAGCGGTCGCGCTGACCGGGGCCCGCTCCGCACCCCGGCGGGCCAGCCGTGCCACCCGCGTCCAGGTGGCGATCGCCTTGCAGACGGAGCCCAGGCACAGGCCCCAGGCGGCGCCCGGTACGCCGCCGAGCACGTAACCGCCGGTCAGGAAGGCGACCGCGGCGAGCGAGAAGACCACCTGGATGGAGAGCGTCGTCCGCGGGTCGAGCAGCCGCAGCGCCAGCAGTCCGCAGGTGCCGACGGCCATCGCCGCGTACTGACTGCCGGTCGCCGGGAGGAGCGCCGCCGCCGTGGGCCAGGTGTCGCCGAGCAGATGGCGGCCCACCGAGCCGGGCAGCAGGGCGAGGACGGTGGCCCAGGCCGCGGCGGTCGCGGCCAGGACCGCGGCCATGGCCGCGGTGGCCCGCACCCGGAGCCGGTCGGTGGCGAGCCTTCCCAGCAGCGGAGGGCCGAAGCCGGTGGCCGAGGTGAACAGCACGTTCAGCGGGCCAAAGAGCGTGGTCGCGCCCCGCAGCGCCCCGACGACGAGTGGGTTGCCGACCACGCCGAGGCCGAGCACGGAGAGCTGACTGGTCGCGTTGCCCACCCCGAACTCGACGACGAACCGCCGGCCGAGGTGTCCACGCCGCAGCAGTGGCCTCAGCAGCACCGGGGTTCCCGCCGTCCTGCGGTGCAGCACGGTGACGGACAGCAGGAGGGCGGGCAGCGCGGAGAGGCCCCATACGGCGACGAGGCGGGCGGCCGACGTGCCGTGCGGCTGCACGCTCAGCGCGCCGAGGACACAGACCAGCCGGAGCGTGTCGGCGGCCAGGGCCATGTGCTGTGCCTGCAGCGTGGCGAAGGCGTAGCGTGCCGTGTCCTGCGCGAGGACGACGGGCAGGACGAGCCCCAGCATCGTCAGGGCCCGTGCCGTGTCCCCCGGCAGCGCCGCGCAGACCGCGGCGAGGAGGCCGCCCAGGGCGGCGGAGACCACCAGGGTGAAGCCGACCGCCGACCGGCAGGCGCCGCGTGTCTCGTCGCTCGCACCGCGGCGCAGTACCAGTGGCTGCCCGGTGTAGGCGCCGAAGACGCCGAGCAGCACCGTGAAGACGAGATAGACGCCGGAGAACCGTGCGAAGTCCGCGACGGTGGAGAGCCGGGCCGCCACCACCAGGACCAGGATGTTGGTGAGCGCCGCCACGCCCTGGTCCGCGACCGAGCAGACGACGGCGGTGCGTGCCTTCATCTGCGTCCTGCGGTGCTGCTGTGGTCACTGCCGCCGACGCCCTGTCCGGTGCCGTCCAGGGTGCGCAGGCCGAGCGTCTCGGTGGGGTCGCCGGAGCGGCCGCTGGTGTCGGTGCGGTCGGCTCCGTCCGGCTGTCCGCGGCCGTCTTGGGCGTCCTGGGCGTCCTGGCCCTGCGCAGGCGTCTGCCGGCTGTGGCCGCGGCTCCTGGCGGCCTTCCTGCGTGCCCGTCGCTCCAGCCGGCCGTGCCCCGGGTGCAGCAGCGTGCCGAGCACGGTCCCGCCTGCCGCACCGATGATCTCGCGGATCCGCTCCAGGTCGCTGCGGTGCACCTCGCGCGGGTCGCAGACCACCACGACGCCCTCCAAGCGGTCGATGAGCGCGACGGCGTCGGCGTACGAGAGGACGGGCGGGGCCAGCACGATGACGACGGCTCCCGGCCGGCCGCCCTCGGCGACGATCCTGCCGACGGGCGCGGAGGTCAGGGCGCGCGGCACGTTGTCCACCTGGCGGCCGGCGATCAGGGTGAAGGCACCCGATCCGGGCACGTCCACGTTGGTGCGGCTGTCCGAGGGCCAGCCCCGCCCGTCGCGCTCCGCCGCCCAGCGCGGCCGGCCGCCCTGGGCCGCCGCGCCGAGGTCCCTGGCAAGTGACGGCGTCCGCAGATCGGCTTCGACCAGCAGGACGTCGCGCCCCATCTCGGCGAAGGCGGCCGCCAGGTTGACCGCAGCGGCGGCGGCCATGTCATTGTCCCCGCGGGGCGCCGTGACCAGGAGCCGGCGGCGCTCGGCGAACGAGGGGTCGTACGCGAGCCGGAAGGCCACCCCCCGGTACTCCTCGGCCAGCCGGCTGCCGCTGCGCCCGATGGCCAGCAGCGTGCCGACCGCGGCGCGTTCCCTGGGCAGGGTGCCGAGCAGCGGGGCGCCGAGCGAGCGGACGAGTTCCCTGGTGGAGCGGACCGCCGGGTCGAAGACCAGCCGTACCCAGGAGAGCAGCAGGCCCAGTGCGAGTCCGACGACGCCGCCGAGTCCCAGGAGCAGCGGCAGTCCCGCACCGGTGGGCCGCTCCGGCACGACGGGCTTCTTGTTCAGGTATCCCGGTGTGGTGTCGAGCGCGCGCAACTCCGATATTTTCTGGCTCAGTTCGGAGATGGAGACGATGAGGTTGGCCCGTGCGCTGGTGACGTCGCTGCCCTCGTTGCCGGTCTCCTGCTCGGCCAGCCGGTCGCGCTGTTCGGTGAGCGGCTTCAGCTGGGCCCGGTAGCCGTCGACCATGTTGTCGATGCTGTTCTCGGTGCGCTCCTTGCGGATCTCCAGATAGGCCGCGGCGAGCGCCTCGGCCCGGGCCTTCGCCTCTTCGGGAGAGCGGCCGGTGTAGGAGAACCTGAGCACCAGGGTGTTGGGCGGGTTGGTGACCTGGAGGCCGGACAGCAGCGTCTTCACCTCGACCGGATCGCCGTGCTTGACCAGCGAGCCGACGGCGACGGTGCCCACGGCGTCGCTGACGGCGGTCTGGCGTTCGGAGCCGATGTTGATGCCCTTGTCGGCGGAGGCGCCCGCGGCGAACGGGTCCGAGGCGGCGGAGCGCACGGACACCTCGCCGGTGGAGGTGTAGGTGTCCTCACCGCTCAGGGCGAGCCAGCCGCCGCCGAGCAGTCCTACGACCACGCCGCACGCGAGCAGGGTGCGGTAGCGCAGGAGCTGGCGGAACTGGTCCCTCAGGAGCGCGGGTTCGTCCTGATCCTCCAGGGCGCGGATCGGGTGGGTCATCGGCGTGGTCTCCCTTGGGCGTCCTGAAGGACCTCGGTGAGCATTGCGTCGTAGCGGGCGAGACCGGCTTCCCGGCCGAGGTGACGTGCGACGTACCGGGGCCCGTTGGCGCCCAGTTCGTCGGCGGCGGCGGGCTGCTCGACGAGCTTGCGGACGGCGGCCAGCACCGCGGCCGGGTCCTCCGGTGCGACGAGGAGCCCGGCGCCGGAGCGCTGCACCTCCTGGGCGGTGCCTCCGCCGTCCGCCACGGAGGCGACGACGGGGCGGCCCGAGACGAAGTACGAGGTCAGTTTCGAGGGCACGCTCATGTCGAGCACGGAAGCGCGTTGGGTCACGGCGAGGACGTCCGCGGCGGCCAGGATGTCGGTGAACTCGGCCGCGTCCGCGGGCGGCAGGATGTCGAGGTTGGGCAGGCCGGCCGCGCGGGCCAGCAGGGCGTCGCGCTGATTGCCGTCCCCCATCAGCACGACGCGTATCTCCGGGGCGAGCCGGGCCGCGTCGACCAGGACCTCCAGGCCCTGCTTGAGGCCCATGTTGCCGGAGTGCAGGACCACCGGGGTGCAGTCGCGCCAGCCCAGGCGCGCCCTGGTCGCGGCGCGGTCGGCCGAAGGGGCCTGGACGTGTGACCAGTTGGGCACCAGCCTGATCCGCCCGGGGTCGACCCCGTAGGCGGTGACACGAGGGATGAAGCTCTCGTGGATGACGCCGACGAGCGAGGCGGCGCGCAGCGCGTACTGCTCGGCCCGCGACGCCACCGCCGCCGCCCTGCCGCCACCACGGATGCCGCTCTGCGCGGCGGCCGCGCCCATCAGGTCCTGCACGACGGGTATGTACGGGACCCGGTGGCGACGGGCCAGCCGCGCGCCCACGACCCCGCCCGCGAGGCTCGGCATCTGGGAGATCACCGCGTCCGGCCGCAGCGAGGGCGGTGCGGCCAGGCCGTGGGCGAGCAGGGACGCCTCGAACGCGGCTCGGCGCAGGGCGCTCTGCCGGGGCGGGACATAGTGTCTTCGCCGGTGGACGCGCACGCCCGAACGTTCCTCCTCGGCCCGCCACACCCCCCGGTACGCCGGTTCGGTCCGCCAGGACGGATAGTGCGGCATGCCGGTCAGGACATGGGTCTCGGCCCCGGACGCGGCCCAGTGCTCGGCGAGTTGGGTGGCGTACGGGCCGATGCCCGTCAGCTCCGGCGCGTAGTTCGTCGAGACCACCAGCAGACGGCGGTGCTGGAACGGCTTGTGCTGATCTGCTTCTGGCATCGGACGGTCGCCTTCCCCCGGGGCCACCTGTGTTCCCCCCAAGGAACGGCCCCAAAAGTGAGCTTATCCGTTCACGTGATGCGCAAGTGGTCTTCACAGTAAGGTCATTGCACGATCAACACCGATACCGATATCCCACCGGACCGGACGCCATGTCCGGAAACCTGCCGGCGGGACACGGACATCACGTTCACCGTGGGGGGAGAGAACGGATGGTGCACAGGGTCGGCTACGCGCCGGGGGTCTACGACCTGTTCCACATAGGTCACCTCAACATCCTGCGGCATGCCCGCAGTCAGTGCGACTACCTGGTCGCGGGGGTCGTCTCGGACGAGATGGCCGCCCTCGCCAAGGGCCACAGGCCGGTCATTCCGCTGCCGGAGCGGCTGGAGATCGTACGGAGCGTGCGGTACGTGGACGCCGCGTTCGTCGAGACCGTCCCCGACAAGGTGGAGACCTGGCAGCAGGTCAGGTTCGACGTCATCTTCAAGGGGGACGACTGGCGGGACACGGAGAAGGGCAAGCGACTCGAACGCGACTTCGCCGAGGTCGGCGTGGAGGTCGTGTACTTCCCGTACACCGTGCACACGTCCAGCACCCAGCTGCGCCGGGCGCTGGACTCGCTCGTCACGCTGCCCGGAGCGCTCTCAGCTCCCTGAACCACTTGGCGAGGAACGCCACCAGGAAGAGTGCGTGCACGGCGGCGAGCACGGCGTAGCCGATCCGGAACACCGTCTCGTCGCCGAGGAGCAGGAACACCAGGCAGAACACGCCGTAGTCGGCCGGCAGCAGCACCACGGCCCGCAGCCGGGAGACCGCCGGCCGGGCCGCGGTGTCACCGGCCGGCCGGGTGCGGGCGGCCGCCTTGCCGAGCTGTTCCCTCAGCAGCCCCGCGCAGAAGGTCAGCACGGCGACGAACAGGAAGCCGAGCGGCAGGAGCAGCCAGCCCTCGGCCGGCAGGGCGAAGAAGCGGTGGAACGAGATCAGTACGACGGTGTGGACGAGGATCATCTTGGCGCAGTCGACGACGTGATCGAGCCATTCCCCGTCCGGGCCGCCCCGGCCGGTGAGCCGGGCGAGCTGTCCGTCGGCGGAGTCGAGGGCGAACCCCACGGCCAGCCCCAGGTAGACCAGGACGGCCGGCCCCCACGCGGGCCGGACCAGGGCCACGGAGGCGAGGGCGGCGAAGGTGAACGCCGCACTTGTCAGGGTGACCTGGTTGGGCGTCATGCCCAGCCGGAACGCGGCGGCCGCGAAGATCCGGCCGGCCGGCCGGTTCACGTACCGCGAGTAGAGCGAAACCCCCTTGGCCGACTTCTGCGCCCCGCGCAGTTCACGCAGCACCGTAACCGTGCTTTCCATACGCCCCCCAGCGTGTAGCCGTTCCCACAGCTCCGGCGGCACTTCGACCTCACCGCCGGAGCCGCATCATGGCATGCGCGGGCCCCTGCGCGGGGCCGATCGCCCCGGCCGGGTGGTGCGGGGACCGTGCGTGGCGCCACGGCCGGCCCCCAGGTGGGTCAGGCGGACGCGGTGCGGCACTCCGGGTGGCCCCAGCCGTGATCGTTCTTCGCGATCGTGTCCTTGGCCGCGTACGGCTTCCCGCAGTGGCACCGGCCGGCGAACCTGGCGCGGATGGTGGCGCCGGAGCGGGCCGCGGCGCCCGTGCTCTTCGCCGCGCCGGTGCTCTTCGCGGCTGCGCCGGTCCGCCGCCCTTCGGAGGCGCGGGCGGCCACGGGGACGGGCAGGTCCGCCGAACCCTGCGAGGTGCCCGCCGCACGCTGCGCCACGGCCACCTCACTGGCCGCCTGGTCGGCGAGCGCGTTCAGCGGATCGCCGTCCACCTGATGGGCGGGACGTAGACGAACTCCACGGCGCGGCCGGTCAGCAGGGCGTCGATGCGGGCGACCAGATCGCGGTTGGCGACCGGTTTGCCGGCCGAGGTCTTCCAGCCGTTGCGCTTCCACCCCCGCAGCCACTTCGTCACCGCGTTCATCGCGTACTGCGAATCCATCCGCACTTCGAGCGGCACACCCGGATCGACGGACTCCAGCAGCTCCTGCAGAGCGGTGAGCTCTGCGACGTTGTTGGTGGCGGTGCCCAGCGGTCCCGCCTCCCAGCGCAGCGGCCTGCCCGCGGCGTCGGCCACCACATACGCCCAGGCCGCAGGCCCCGGATTACCCTTCGACGCCCCGTCACACGCGGCGATCATGCGCTCGTTCATACCCCTGATCATGCCAGCGTCGCAGGGCGCCGATTCCCGGCGAAGCCCGAATCCGCGCCCGCACCCCCGCAGCGGCACCCGCCCCACCTGGCAGCTTCACGCTGCGTAGCGCTTCGGCGTGCGACGGTTGCGAAGCGCTGGTTCTCTGAGGGAGCCCGCTCTTCCCTACTGTTCAAGGAGCGACAATGAGCGTTGCAGGAGAATCCGGCCGAGCCCAGCAGATGCGCGAGAAGGCCAAGCACATGACCGAGGCCGCGGAGCGCACCAGCGACCCGGAGCAGAAGCGCCGGCTCCAGGAGAAGGCCCGGAAGCTGCACGAGCAGAGCGAGCAGCACGACAGCCGGGACGGCGACGCCCTCCCCCTGTAGCCACCGCATCACACGGGCGACCGATGGACCGCCACTCTTCCATGAGTGGGTGGCGGCCATCGGTCGCTCTGTGCGTGCGGGCTGCCGCTCCCCCGGGCCGGGCCGGGGGCGGGCCGGCGCCGGTCGGGCGCGCAGCGGTCAGCGGAAGTCCTCCACGTGGTCCGCGGCCCATGCCGCGAAGCCGGTGGCCGGGCGGCCCAGCACCGTCAGGACGTCGTCATGGGTCGGCTGCGGCTTGCCGTCCTGCTCGGCCTGGTAGGAGATCACCACGTCGGCGAACGGCGCGGGCAGGTGCCGCACGAGCTCCGCCCGGTACTCCTCGACACTGATCCGGGTCACATCGACCGGTTCTCCCAGGGCGTCGGCGATGAGCTCCACCTGCTCCTGCTGGGTGAGGGACTGCGGACCTGTGATGCGGTACGTGGCGCCGCGGTGCGTGTCGTCCAGGAGTGCCCGAACGGACACCTCGGCCATGTCCCGTTCGTGAATGGGCTCGCTGTAGGCCTGCGGGTACGCCAGGTTCAGCCGCCGGGACGCCCGGATGGGACCGGCCCACTGCAGGGCGTTGGAGGCGAATCCGCCGGGCCTGACAAAGGTCCGGTCGATCCCCGACGCCTCCAGCGCCTGCTCGACCGTCAGGTGTGCCCGCGCGATCGGGCTGTCCTCGGCGCCGGGCCCGTCGACGGCGAGCGAGGACAACAGCACCACGTGCTCGACGCCCGCCTTCCGCGCCGCCTCGGTGAAGTCCCCGATGCCTTCGGGAGCCGCGTAGAGGAAGACCTTGCGCACGCCGTGGAGGGCCTCCGCCAGCGTGCTCGGGTCGGACTGGTCGAACCGTACGGTCGGCGCTCCGCCCACCGGCCCCGCGTCCCCGGGACGACGGCTGGCGGCCCGCACCGGGTGGCCCGCGTCGAGCAGGGCGCGCAGTACGGCGCTGCCCACCTGGCCGCGGACACCGGTCACAAGAATGGTCATGGTCGCTCCCCTGTGGAAATGCATCGGTCACCCCGTGCACCACCCTCAAGTGACCGCCCCCGAAAGGCATTCCCCCTCCGGGCCCCGCACGGCGGGTTTCGGCCATCGTCACCGTGACGCGCTCCCCGCCTCCCCGGTGGCGTCCGGGACCTGTGCGACAGGAGTTCGATCATGACTTCTACGATGGTCCTCCTGCCGGGGGCACCGCGCCCTCGCAAGAGAGTCAGGGGTTTTCATGAGCCGTCGTCCGGTCACCGTGGTCACCGGCGGCAGTCGCGGTATCGGCGCCGCGGTCTGCTTGCGTCTGGCGGTCGACGGTCACGACATCGCGCTGGGCTACCGCTCCGACGAGGCAGCGGCCGAGACCGTCGCCGCAGCTGTCCGGGAGACGGGCCGGCGCTGCGTGACGGTGCGGATGGACACGACCGACGAGGCCGATGTCGACCGGCTCTTCGAGACCGCGGCGGACGAGCTCGGCACGGTCACCGGGCTGGTCAACAACGCGGGCGTCGGCGGCCCCGTGGGCCCGCTCGCGGAAGCCGACGTGGCCGGGCTGCGCCGCGCCCTGGACGTCAACGTCATCGGTTACCTCCTCTGTGCGCGGCGCGCCGTGCGCGACATGGGCCGGTCCGGTGGCGGGGCCATCGTGAACATGTCCTCGGCGGCCGCCACCCTTGGCAGCCCCGGTGAGTACGTGCACTACGCCGCCGCCAAGGCCGCTGTGGACACGATGACCGTCGGCCTGTCCAAGGAGGTCGCCGCGGCGGGCATCCGGGTCAACGCGGTGGCGCCCGGCATCATCCGCACCGGTTTCCACCAGGACCCGGAGCGCCCCGACAAGGCCGCCGCCGGCATTCCGATGGGCAGGCCCGGGCAGCCCGAGGAGATCGCCGGGGCCGTCGCCTGGCTGCTCTCGGACGACGCCTCGTACGCCACCGGGACGGTTCTGCGCGTGGCGGGCGGGCGCTGACGTCCGGTCGCGCCACGGTGTCCGGTTCCCACGGGCACGCGTTCCCGACGGGCCGTGCGATGATCCCGGGTCCGGGTGGGAGCCGACAACAGGAGGAAGCGATGCCGGAGTCGGGCCTCGCGCCACCGCCGCCGGCCGGCCGGGGCGGGGCTGGTACCGCGGAGACTGCCATGTGCATTCGATGGCCTCGAACGGTGGCGAACTGACGCCGGAGCAGCTGGTGAGCGAGGCCCGCGCGGCAGGCCTCGACTTCCTCGCGGCCACCGAGCACAACACCTCCGAGACGCATGACGCCTGGAGCCGGCAAGCCGGCGGGGGCCTGCTGGTGATCCTGGGCCAGGAGGCGACCACCCGGACGGGGCACTGGCTCGCTCTGGGGATCCGCCCGGGACAGCTGGTCGACTGGCGCTACGGCGTGCGCGACGACGTGATCGACCGGCAGCTGGACGAGGTCCACCGGGCCGGCGGGCTCTGTGTCGCGGCCCACCCGTACGCGCCCTACCCCTCGGGCACCTTCATGTACCCGTACCGGGGCTTCGACGTGGTCGAGGTGTGGAACGGGCCGTGGCGTTCGGACGTGCCGTGGCAGGCGGACAACGAGGCGGCACTGGCCGAATGGGGACGCGGCCTGGCCGCGGACGTCCACCAGGGACGGTGGCGGCCGGCGGTGGGCAACAGCGACGCCCACCTGGCGAAACAGCTCGGCGTTCCGCACACCGTCGTGCTCGCCGACGAGCTGAGTACGGACGGGATACTCGACGGGATCCGCGCCGGCCGGAGCTGGATCGCCGGATCGGCCGCGGTCGACCTGTCGTTCACGGTGTCCGCGGCCGGCCGGAGCGCCGGGATCGGCGGGCGGCTGGAGACCGGGGACGAGCCGGCCCTGGCCAGGGTGGTGGTACGCGGTGCGCCGTCGGGCTCCGTCAGCTTTCACACCGAACGGGGAAACGTGCACCAGGAGTCCCTTCCCGGCTCAGGACCGGGCACCGTGGAGTGGCATGGCAATGCCGTGGATTCGGCGTTCGTCCGCATCGAGGTGCGCCATCCCGACGGGCACATGGCGGCGCTCACCAATCCGGTCGTCCTGACCTGAGCGGGCAGCGCTGTCACCTCGGGAGCCGTGGGTCCGGCTGTACCGTGCGGCGATGAACGGTTCCGGCGGACTCCCGCTGCTCTTCCTCGACGTCGACGGCCCGCTCATCCCGTTCGGCCCGGCCACCGGCCCGCACGGCGGCCACCGGACGTACCCGGCCGGCCCGCTTCCACCGGGAGCCGGGGCGAACCCCCTGCTCGCAAGGATCGACCCGGGGCTCGGGCCCCGGCTCGCGGCGCTCCCCTGCGAGCCCGTCTGGGCGACGACGTGGATGCACGAGGCGAACGAGGTCGTCGCGCCGCGGCTCGGGCTCCCGGAGCTCCGTGTGGTGGTCTGGCCCGGACCGTCCGAGGAGGACGAACGGGACGCGCGGGCGGGGCTGCACTGGAAGACCCGCACACTCGTGGCCTGGTCGGCCGGGCGCGACTTCGTCTGGGTCGACGACGAGATCACCGACGCGGACCGGGCCTGGGTCCGCGCACACCACGGCGAGCGGGCGCTGCTCCACCGCGTCGATCCCGGCCGCGGCCTGACGGACGCGGATTTCCGGCTGCTCGACGCATGGCTGCGCACGGGGTGAAGGCGGCGGTCCCCGCCGGTGCACGAGGGGAGGGCCGGGGTCCACCCCTGCGCACGGAGTGAGGACCCCGGTCCACGCCGGCGCACGAGGGGAGTCCCCCGGTCCACACCTGCGCATGGGGTGAAGGCCGCGGCCCACGCGACACGCTTCCCGGCGACCCCGTCGCCCAGGTGCCGTCGGGTCACACCGGGCGGTGCCGCGTAGCAGCAGGAGGGCCACGTCGGCCGCCGCGACGACCACGGCGGCGGCGAGCGCGGCCTTGCGCCAGTAGCGGCCGAGTGCGAGCCCGGCCAGTGCCGTCCCCGCCGCCACGGCCGGCGTCACCACGCCCCACCAGCCCGGCGGTCCGGGCGGGCCGAGCGCCAGGACCGCCGACGCCGCGACGAGTGGCACCGGCAGCAACAGTCCGGTGCCGGTGACGCCCAGCCGTTGCGGCAGGCCGTGCAGTCCGTTGCGCAGGTCGTCCTCGATGTCGGGGAGCACATCGCCCAGATGCGCGGCCAGGCCCAGCAGCGCACCGGCCGTCACCATCCACCAGGCCGGCCAGGGACTGCCGGGCAGCGTCAGGGCGGCGACCGCGGGCAGGGTGCCGAATCCGATCACGTACGGAAGCCAGGACAGTGCGGTGGCCTTCAGTTTCAGGTTGTACGCCCAGGCCGCCGCCACAGCGGCCAGGTGCACCGTACCGGCGAGGAGGCCGCAGGCCAGGGAGAGCGGAACGCACAGCAGGGCGGCGGTGAACGCCGCCGCCCACACGGCTGTCCGGTTCACGGACCCGTCGGCCACCGGCTTGCCGCGGCGTCCGACCGCGGCGTCCCGCCCGGCGTCGAAGGCGTCGTTGCACCAGCCCACCGAGAGCTGACCGGTCAGCACGGCGGTGACGAGGAGGGTCCCGCGCACCCCGTCGAGGCCGGCGTCGGCACCCAGTGCGCCGGCCAGTGCGGTCACCGCGGCCACCGGCCCCGGATGGCAGGAGCGGGCCAGTGCTGCCGTGCGGCGCAGCGGCCACGCGGTCGCGGCGTACGCGCGGGACGGGTCGGGGGTGCCCATCTCGTGATCGTAGGTACTCCGGGGTGGCCGGGCATGACAGCCGCACGGGTTGTTTACGGTGTTTTGTCCCCTTTGCGGGGCAGGGATGGGCCATGACGCCTCCGAAGCAGGACCCGGGATGACCCGGATCGCCGCCGTGCACGGCACCCCGGCTCCGTACCGCTACACCCAGCGCGAGGTCACCGACATGGTGGCCCGCACCTGCCTGCCGCCGGGCGCCGACCGGCGGGTCCTTGACCGGTTGCACGAGAACGCCCGGGTGCGCACCCGCAACATGGTGCTGCCGCTGGAGCGCTACGCGGAGCTGGACGGATTCGGCGCCGCCAACGACGTGTTCATCGGCGCGGCGGTGGACATGGGCGCCGATGCGCTGCGCGGGGCGCTGCGGACCGCGGGGCTGCGGCCCACCGATGTGGACCTCCTCATGTTCACGTCCGTCACCGGCGTGGCCGCGCCCTCCGTCGACGCCCGGCTCGTGGGGCGGCTCGGACTGCGTCCCGACGTGAAGCGGCTGCCGGTCTTCGGACTCGGCTGCGTCGCCGGGGCCGCCGGGGTGGCGCGGCTGCACGACTACCTGCTCGGCCGCCCCGAGGACGTGGCGGTGCTGCTCTCGGTCGAGCTCTGCTCCCTCACGTTCCAGCGCCAGGACGCGTCGACCGCGAACCTGGTGGCGACCGCGCTGTTCGGTGACGGAGCGGCCGCCGTGGTGGCGCTCGGCGAGGGCCGGGCTTCCGGGGCCGGGCCGGAGGTCGTGGCCACCCGCAGCCGCATGTATCCGGACACCGAGCACGTGATGGGCTGGGACATCCGCAGTTCCGGCTTCAAGGTGCTGCTCGATCCGGCGGTCCCCGACGTCGTGCGCCGGTATCTCGCCGACGACGTGCGCGACTTCCTGGCGGAGCACGGCCTCAAGCCGAAGGACGTGGCGCACTGGGTGTGCCACCCGGGCGGCCCCAAGGTCCTGGAAGCCGTCTCGGAGGTCCTCTCGCTCCCCGACGGGGCTCTCGACGTCACCTGGCGCTCGCTGGCCGAGGTGGGGAACCTGTCCTCGTCCTCGGTGCTCCACGTCCTGCGGGACACCCTGGAGCAGCGGCGGCCGGAGCCGGGGTCACCGGGTCTGCTGCTGGCCATGGGCCCCGGATTCTGCTGCGAACTGGTGCTGCTGCGCTGGTAGGTCGGAGGAACACATGATCTGGTACACCGCGCTGGTCCTGGCCGTGGCCGTCGAGCGGATCGCCGAGCTCGCCGTCGCACTGCGCAACACCCGCTGGGCGCTGGCCCGCGGCGGCATCGAGACCGGCCGGCCCACTACCCCGCGATGGTCGCGCTGCACACGGCTCTCCTGGCGGGCTGCCTCCTGGAAGCCGGCCTGACGGACGCGCCGTTCGTGCCGCTCTTCGGCTGGGCCATGGTGGCGGTCGTACTCGCCGCGCAGGCGTTGCGCTGGTGGTGCATCCGCACGCTCGGCGACCGGTGGAACACCCGCGTCATCGTCGTGCCGGGCCTGCCGCTGGTGACCGGTGGACCGTACCGGCTGCTGCGCCACCCCAACTACGTCGCCGTCGCCGCCGAGGGCCTCGCGCTGCCGCTCGTCCACGGCGCGTGGGTGACCGCGGCGCTCTTCACCGCTCTCAACGCGGCGCTCATGAGGGTACGCGTCCGGTGCGAGGAGGCGGCTCTCACCGCCGCGTCGGCAGCGGACGTACCGGCGTGATCGACCTCCTGGTGGCGGGCGGCGGCCCGGCCGGCCTCGCGGCGGCGATCCGGGCGGCCGGGCTGGGCATGGAGGCGGTCGTCGTCGAACCCCGCAGCGCGCCCATCGACAAGGCGTGCGGCGAGGGCATCATGCCCAGCGGCGTCGCCGCGCTGCGCGCCCTGGGCATCGAGGTGTCCGGACACCCGCTGCGCGGAATCCGGTACGTGGAGGGTGCGCGCAGCGCACAGGCGGTGTTCCGGGGACAGCCGGGGCTCGGCGTACGGCGGACCGAGCTGCACACCGCCCTGCACGAGCGGGCCCTGGAGCTCGGCGTCCGGATCGTGCCGGGCAAGGTCGCCGGCGTGCGGCAGAGCCACGACCGAGTCGTCGCGGGCGGCCTGACAGCCCGTTGGCTGATCGCCGCGGACGGCCTGCACTCACCGCTCCGGCGCGAGCTGGGGCTGGACGGTCCGGGTACGGCGGTGCGCCGGTACGGACAGCGCCGCCACTACCGGATCGGCCCCTGGACCGAGTTCGTCGAGGTCCACTGGTCACGGCACGGCGAGGCGTACGTGACGCCGCTCGGGGAGGGCTTGGTGGGCGTGGCCGTACTCAGCCGGGAACGCCTCCCCTACGAGAAGCACCTGGCGGCGTTCCCCCGCCTGGCCGCCTCGCTCCTCGGCCGGGACACGGGCCCCGTGCGCGGCGCGGGGCCGCTGCGGCAGCGGGCGCGGGCCCGGCGGGCCGGGCGCGTCCTGCTGGTCGGTGACGCCGCCGGTTACGTGGACGCGCTGACCGGCGAGGGTGTCGCGCTCGCCCTGGCGACGGCCGCGGCGGCGGTGGACGCACTGGCCTCGGGCCGGCCGCAGGACTACCCGGGCCGGTGGGCGAAGCTGACCAGGCGCCACCGTTTCCTCACCGAGGGGCTGCTGGCCGTCGCCCGGCACCCCGCGGCCGCGCAGCTGATCGTCCCCGCGGCGTACCGTGCGCCGGCCGTCTTCGGTGCGGCGGTGCACGCGTTGCAGTAGACCCGGTCGCGGCAGACGGACGGGACGGGCGACCGGTCACCGGGCGGCGCAAGGTGTGATGCCGCGTCGGCGCTGACCGGCTGAATTCATTCAACACAGCATGATCATCCCGAAGTTGCTGTGGCAGACTGCGCCGATGGAGCGGTTCACCTCATCTGCATCGGAGCTCGCCATGACGGCAGGGACGTCCCAGCCCCCGATAGACACCGGCAGGCCCCAGTCGGCACGGGTCTACGACGCACTTCTCGGGGGCAAGGACAACTACCCCGTGGATCAGGCGGTGGCACAACAGCTGCCGGTCGAGGCGAAGACCGGCGCCCGGCAGAACCGCGCGTTCATGAACCGCGCCACGGCCTGGCTGGCCAGCGAGGGCATCGACCAGTTCCTCGACATCGGCACCGGCATACCGACCGCCCCGAACCTGCACCAGATCGCCCAGGAGGTCAATCCGGCCTCGCGGGTGGTCTACTGCGACAACGACCCGATCGTCCTGCGCCATGCGGAGGCGCTGCTGATCAGCCGGCCGGAGGGCGCCACCGACTACGTTCCGGCGGACGTCCGCGAGCCGGAAACCATCATCGAGGCGGCCCGCAAGGTGCTGGACTTCGAGCGCCCGGTCGCGCTCTCGCTCCTGGGCCTGCTGCACTTCCTGCCCGACGACGTGGACCCGCACGGCATCCTCCGCACCCTGACGGGCGCACTGGCTCCCGGCAGTTACACGGTGCTGTCCCAGGGCGCCTCCGACGTGAACCCGGAGCGGGGCCGGCAGGGGGCCGACGAGTACGACAAGGGCGGCATCCGGCTGGCGCTGCGCACGCGCGCCGAGTTCGCCCGCTTCCTGGACGGGCTGGAGGTCGTCGAGCCGGGGCTGGTGACCGCACCCGAGTGGTTCCGCGGCACGTCGGCCCCGCAGCCCGAGCAGAGCGGCCTGTACGTGGCCGTGGCCCGCGTCCCGTAGCCCGGGGACAGGGGACAACAGCCCGAGAAGGAGTGGATTCCCGATGGACGCAGGTCAAGCCCCCACCGCTGCGACGGTGTTCGACGCCCTCGGCGCCGAGTACGAGCAGGCGTTCGCCGGATCGGCCGCGCACCGGTCCTCGTTGGAGCAGCTGCTCGAGCGGCTCGCCCCGCACAGCCGGGTACTGGACGTCGGCAGCGGCACCGGGCGGCCGACCGCCCAGGCGCTGACCGACGCCGGCCATGACGTGCTGGGTGTCGACGTCTCTCAGGTCATGGTGGACATCGCTTCCCGGCAGGTCCCCGGGGCCGAGTTCCGGTGTGCCGACATCCGGGAACTCCCCCTGGATGAGGCGGGGTTCGACGCCGCGTGCGTGTACTTCTCACTCCTGCAGATGTCACGCGCGGACCAGTCGGAGGTGCTGCGCCAGCTCGGCGAGGCCGTACGGCCCGGCGGCCATCTGGCGGTGGCGACAGTGCCGTTGGACCTTGAGGGCGTGAGCGGCGAATTCATGGGACAGCCGGTGCGGGTGACCAGCTTCGGGCCCACCGAGTTCATCGCCCTGGTGGCCGGGGCCGGCTTCTCGATCGTGTCGGAACAGAGCAGCGTGTTCACCCCGGCGCATCCGGCCGCCGTGCCCGAACCTCACCTGTTCCTGCTCGCCCGGCGCACCTGACGGGGCCCGCGGACGCGTGGAGCGGGGCGAATGGCCCCGCTCGCGCAGCCGCTCGGGGCAGCTCCGCGCGGCTGCGCGAACGGGATGAAGAATTCTTCGCGGAACACGTCACGTTCTCCCGTCGAGGCGTGTCAGTGCAGTGCCGGACCGGCCGCCACGGCCGGAGCGACCCGCACCGGCACCCGTCCGATGAGGAGCACTCACCATGTCCATCGCCCACGTCGTCGTCACTCTCGTCGCCGCCGCCATGGCCGGCTACTCCGCCGGCGCCCTTCTCCTGCGGGCCCAGTGGGTCGTCCAGGCCCTGACCGACTACAGCGTTCCCCGCTCCTGGTGGACGTGGCTCGGCGCGGCCAAGGCCGCCGGTGCCGCGGGGCTGTTGGCCGGGCTGTTCGTGCCGGTCATCGGCGTCGTGGCCGGGGCCGGTCTGGTGCTGTACTTCGCGGGTGCGGTCGTCACGGTGATCCGTGCCCGCTGGTACTCGCACATCCCGTTTCCCCTGGTGTACGCGGCGCCGGTGGTCGGCGCCATGGTGCTGGGCTTCGCCGCCTGAGCGCCGGTCCGCCCCCGGCCGCGTCGGTCGGCCCCCGGCCGCGTCGTCCCCCGGCCGCGTCGTCCGCCGCTCGCGCGTCAGGAATCGCGCAGCCCGCCGGGGCTCCGACGGGGAGCGTGGTCGAGGGCTATCCGCCCGTGGGTGTGCCGCTCGACCGCGTCCGCCAGGACCTGCCAGTCCTCGGCCCTGAGCTGCCTTGCGTCGACCAGATGTTGCCGTCGCTGTCCGGTCCCGGAGGCGTCCGCGGGTATCGCGTACAGCGCGACGACCGCGTCGTGCCGGTCGCTGTCGAAGACCAGCAGGGCGATGTCGGACCAGCGCAGCTCGTGCGTGGTCACCCAGGAAGTGCGCCCCGTGGGAGACCTTCGCTCCTCCCGGACCGTGACGGACTGCTGGTCCACCGTGACCCGGATGCCGTCGGCGCGGACGCTGACGGGTCCGGTGCCCGCGCCCCCCGCCCCGGCCGCCCCGCTCCGCGGCCGGGGCGGTGCGGTGCCGGTCCTCGGCCGCGGCGCTGTGCCGGTCCGCGCCGCGGACGGTACGGGGCCGGTCCTCGACCCGGGCGGCGCGGAACCCACGGTCGACCCCGGCGGTGCGGCTCTACGCGTGCGGGTGCCGGAGATCCGTACGGACAGGAGCAGGTCCCCCGCAGGATCTCCTCCCTTGCCCGGTGTGCCCCTGCCGGGGACCCGCAGTGTGCTTCCGTCCTGCACGCCGGCCGGAATCCGCACGGTGGCGGCCCGGCGGCCCGGCATCCCCAGCCCGCTGCCGTGGCACCACAGGCATCGCCGGCCGGTGCCGACGCCGCGCACACCCGCCCCCGCGCAGTGCGTGCAGCGCGCCCTGGCCCTGAACCCGACGGTCCTCGTACCACCCACCAGTGCCTGGTCGGGCGTCAGCACCAGCCGGGCACGGACCGGCCGCCCGGCCCGCACACCCCGGACGGAGAACCAGCACGCGCCGAGAAGGAGGGCCATAGCTGCAGAAGGCCACGCCGCCCTCGGGTAGAAGAAGGCGCCGACCCCCATGCCGAGGATCAGCACTACGGCGACGAGCGCCGCAAAACGGCCCCAGTGCGTCCTTCCGTCCACCGCTGCTCCCGCCCCTCGCCCAGTTCTCGGCATCCGCTCCCCACACCCGGTTCACGTCCGGGCGAACGCGCCGTCACAGGGATGCTCCCCTGATCTGACGCGCTTTCCCTGTACGGCAGTTGCACCGTTCGCTCGGGACGCCGTCGGGTGTCTCCTCCGCACCCCGGTCCGCTGGTCCGTTTCGGGACGGTCGGGGACGGTTCAGCTGGCGACCCGGGCCGGTCCGGGACCACACCGTCGGTACTCCCCCGGGCCACCCGCCCTGTCACCCTCGGGCGTCGCTCCAGGTCGCGCTGTCGAGGAAGTAGGTGTCGTACAACTCCTGGACCTCCAGCAGGCTCTCGGGCGGTACCTTGCCGTACGCAATGCGCTCCAGATGGCGGAAGTACTCGAAACGCTCGACGCCCGGGGTGATGACGATGAGGATGTCGGCGTCCTCTCCCGGCGCAGCGGCGAAGGCGTGGGCGAGGCCGGGCGGCACGATGACCAGGTCGCCGCGTTCGGCGGTCACCAGCTGCTCGCCGGAGAGCAGCTGGGCCGTGCCGTCCAGTACGTAGAACAGCTCGGCCGATCGCGAGTGGTGGTGCGGCCTGGCTCCGTCCGCACCATTGGTCAGGCTGACCCGCTGGGTGGACAGTGCGCCGCCGGTCGAACTGCTGTCGGCCAGCAGGCGGATGGTGGTGGGGGCCCGGCCGATCACTTCCGCGTCGGCGGAGCGTACGACGACGGACTCGTCGAAGTCCGGCACGATCAGCGACATCTGTGTCACTCCTTGCCTGCATATCCGTCAATTCCATTGCGGAGACTTCCCCAGGCGTCAGATCGCGAAGAGAAGAGCGGCGTCGATCAGCATGACCACGGCCGTGGCGAAAGTGAATGCCGAAGGCGACCGGCCCGGTCCCGCCACGCCGCGCCCGGGTCAGCACGTCATGCGGACGGGGTCCGGAAGTAGTGCCCCTCGTCCAGGTCCGCCAGGAGCCCCTGTTCGGCCGGCTGCCACCCGAGCTGCTCGCGGGTGAGCTCGCTGGTCGTCGGGCTGTCCAGAGCCAGGATGCCACCCAGCCAGCCGAAGTGCTCGCCCGCGTCCTCGGCGTCGACGGAGACCACGGGGAGTTCGAGGTGGCGTCCGATGACTTCGGCGACGGAGCGGATCGCCACACCTTCGTCGGCGACCGCGTGCAGCGTCGACCCCGCGGGGGCCTTCTCCAGCGCCAGGCAGATGAGCCGCGCGGCGTCGAGCCGGGCCGCGGCGGGCCAGCGCTGCGAACCGTCACCGACATAGCCGGATACGCCCTTGTCGCGCGCGATGCCGACCAGGGCCGCCATGAAGCCGTGGTCCCCGTCGCCGTGCACCGTCGGAGGAAGCCGCACGACGGACGAGCGGATGCCTCGGGACGCGAAGGAGACGGTCAACTGCGCATTGGCCAGCCGGGCCTGCGCGCCCTCGAACGGCACCGCGGCCTCCGCGCTCTGTCCGTCCCGCTCGGTAGCGACCCGGCCCGGAGCGATGCCGAGCGTGCCGGAGGCGATGACGAACGGCCGGCCGGAACCGGCCAGTGCCTCGCCGAACACCTCGATGGCGCGGCGGTCCGCGTCGGCAGCGCCCTGGAAGTCCCCCGAGAAGGCGATGTCGTGCTTGAACGCGAGGTGAATGACCCCGTCCGAAGCGGCCGCCCCCTTCCGCAGGCCGTCGAGATCGTCCAGGGCGCCCCGCTGCACCTCGGCCCCCGCCGCGACGAGCGCAGCCGCCGAGGCGTCCGAGCGGGCCAGCCCGACAACTTCGTGACCTGCGCCGATGAGCTGGGGAACTACGGCGGAACCGATCCAGCCCGTTGCACCAGTGATGAATACACGCATGAGAAACCTCCGGTATGTCGACCGCTGCATGCCGGCCGCTGCCTACCGACCGTCCACGCCACGGCAAGCGCGACAGGACCACCGATGTCAGCGACTGCCATCAGCCTACATCTGATGCCAGTCACTGTCATCACATAGAATCGCCGCCATGAGTCGATGGGAGCCGAACGCGCGCGGCAGGCTGGAACAGGCCGCGATGGACCTCTACAGCGAGCGCGGGTACGAGCAGACCACCGTGACCGAGATCGCCAGGCGGGCAGGGCTCACGGAGCGCACGTTCTTCCGGCACTTCGCCGACAAGCGCGAGGTCCTCTTCGCGGGCTCGGCCTCGCTGCAGGACCTCTTCGTGTCCACGCTCACCGGCGCGCCCGAGTCCGCGGTTCCGATCGACGCGGTGGCCGCCGCCCTCGACGCCGCAGCGGCCGTGTTCCAGGAGCGCTACGAGTACGCCCGGCAGCGCCAGCAGATCATCGCCGCAAACGCCGAGCTGCAGGAACGCGAGCTGATCAAGCTCGCAAAGCTGTCCGGGGCGCTCGCCGACGCACTGCGTCGGCGCGGCGTCGCAGACCCCGCCGCGAGTCTGGCAGCCGAGGCGGGCATTGCCGTCTTCAAGATCGCGTTCGAACGGTGGATCAGCGGTACCGGCCGGCAGGACATGTCACTGCTCATCCGGGAGTCCCTCGACGAACTCAAAGCCGTGACCGCGGCGAAGTAGGACCCGCCACGGACTCCGGGCAGCCGCGGCCCGGCCGCCAGGCCGTGGGCAGGAGTAGGCACGACCCGGGTGCCGGTCTCCGCATCCGGTCTCACGCATGCGGGGTCCCGTTCCGGCGACGGGACCCCGGAGCGCCTCAGCGCTCGCGTACGAGGGTGAGGTGATGCGTGCCGTGGGTGAGACCGGTGACCGTCACGCGTCGCGTGTCACCGTGCACGCCGGTGCCGTACGCCCGGCCGCCCTTCCACAACGTCCGCGGCCCCGAGCGCACCGTGACGCTCCGGCCCTCCGTGGGCAGCGCCACCGAGCCGCGCGAACCCCGCGGGACCCGCACCGTCAGGGTGAAGGTCGCACCGTCCTGGTCCCACTCCACACCCAGCGGACCGTGCGGCGTGGGGAGCTGGCCCTGCGCCCAGCGGACCTGGCCGGGGTTCGGCCGCACCTCCCAGGTGGCGTAACCGGGTGACGTCGGCTTCGCGCCCAGCAGTTGGTGGGTGAGTGCGGGCAGCACTCCCGTCGACCATCCGTGCGCCATGCTCGTGAAGCCCTGTTCGTAGGCCGAGCCGTTCGGGCCGATGCCCTCCCACTGCGTGATGCCGGGGTCGTGGCTGTCCATCCAGCCGTAGGTCCGCCTGATCTGGTCGATCGCCGAGTCCGGCCGGCCGGTCTCGAAGCGG
The DNA here is from genome assembly GCF_023701695.1 of Streptomyces sp. RKAG290. Classification (GTDB taxonomy): domain Bacteria; phylum Actinomycetota; class Actinomycetes; order Streptomycetales; family Streptomycetaceae; genus Streptomyces. The sequence goes on along the minus strand of NZ_JAJOZC010000001.1, from coordinate 7,047,899 downwards.
GCCACCAGCTCCGGGTAGGACGTGAAGGCGTACACCCGCTGGGAGGCGCCGCCGAACAGCGTGTCGTTGTCCATGAAGGCGTTGCCGTACCTGAGCTTCGTCGTCGAGTCGAGGTGGGCCAGCGCCGAGGCCGCGCGCTCCGCGTCTGCGACGCCCGCGGTGATGGCGATGGCGTTGCCGTCCTGGGCGTGCCTCACCGGGCCGGTGGCGGAGTCCAGATAGGCACCCGCCGCCGGGTCCCAGAGGTGGTCGTTGATGGCCACGGCCACCTTGTCCGCCCGTTCCGACCAGCGCTTCGCGTCGGAGTCGTGGCCCAGGACGCCGGCGATGCGAGCCGCGTCGCGCAGCGCCTGTACGTAGTTGGCGTTGTAGTAGGTGATGCGGCCGGTGCGGCCGAGGAACGCGTAGTCGCCGTAGTCCGACGTGCCGTTCAGCCCCTTGCTGAGCAGCCCCGCGTCGTCCGTCACGCTCGGGTACCAGGTGTCGAGCACCTTCACCAGCTGCGGGTAGTAGCGCGCGGCGTAGTCCTGGTCGCCGGTGTACAGCACGTAGTCCCAGCTGCACGTCACCCACCAGAGCGGATAGTCGAACAGCGGGAGGGTGTAGTTGTTGATGGACGCCGGGGGGATCCAGCCGTCGTCCCGCTGGTGGTCGGCGAGGTCGGCCAGTACATTGCGCGCCGCCTCTGCCGCGTCGTCGTGCGTGAGGTAGAGGGTCCGCCCCGCCACCGCCACGTCCCCCACATACGGGTCCCGGTCCCGCTTGGGGCCGTCGTGCAGGACCAGCTTGCCGTCCAGTGACGGGCTGTAGGCGTTGCGCGGGTCCACGTCGTCCCGGCGGAAGGTGTCGACGACCAGTTCGTTGGTGTATGAGGCTCCGTACCAGTAGCGGTTCAGCTCCTCGTCGGAGCACAGGAACCAGCCGCGGTAGGACTCCGGTGTGCCGAGGTAGGCGGTGAAGTCCAACGCCACGGCGTCGACGGCCACTTCACCCCAGGGCTGGGCGGCCGGCGCGTCCGACGGCAGCGCGTCCAGCGTGATCTTCAGGTAGCGGAAGCCGTGCAGCCCGTCGGCGTACACCTTGTCGTCGCCCGAGCCGAAGCCCTTGGTGTCCGTCCACTTGGCACCACCGGCGGGCACGGCGTACTGGTCGGTGCCGTGGCCCGCACCCCCGGCCTGGTCGCTGCGGGTGAAGTCGGAGCGCTCGGTCAGGTACTGGAGCGTCTCGGAGAACGCCAGACGCACGCCGGGACTGTTGTCGGAGGCCCAGGCGAAATCCACCTTCGGGTAGCCCACGACGACCTTGCCGAAGTCGAGGGTCACACTGGGAGCGACCGGCGGAACCACCGCGTCCGGCCAGACCTCGTTGACGCGGGTGAACCCGCCCTGTCCGGCGTCCTGATCGGCCGTGACGACGATACGCACCCGGTCCGTCGAGACCGGCGCGTCGAAGCGCACGGCACGCTGTACGTCGGTGTTGCCGGTGACCTTGCCGACGGTCCGCCAGGCTTCGTTCGCCCATGACTCCACGGTGAAGTCGGCGGGCACGCCGTCGGTGTTGGACACCACCGTCACACCGGGCAGTTGCTGCTCCCCGGGCAGGCTGATGGTCAGGGTGTCGGGGAAGGCACCCTCGGTGTCGTCGTTCCAGAAGGTGTCCGGGTCGCCGTCGATCGTGTGCTCCGCGGTGTATGTACGCGGCCGGCCGTCGCTGCCGTTGTTGCCCGCATGCGTGGACGAGGCCTCGGCCTTGGTGCCCTGCGGCCAGCGGGGAGCGGCGGGCGGCTGCGCGCGCCGCAGGACGGTGACCTGACCGCCGGGCGTCAGCAGCGCATCGGGCCTGGACACGTCCCCCGCCGAGCGCACTGTCCGCACCGGCCGCACGGTCCGGTCCGACGGCCCCTGGACGTAGCGGTGCCATGAGGTCCCGCGCGACGGCGCGGCATCGGCGGCGGCCGTACCCGCGGCGACGAGCGGCAGTCCGGCCGCGAGCGACGCCGCGCCGCCGACACCCACTTCGAGCACGGTGCGCCGCGTCGGACCCGGCCTCTTGTTGCCCTCACTCGTCACGTCTCGGCGTCCTTCCGTAGGCGCGCATCGCTGGGAAACGCGCGCATGAATCGTTTCAATCCCAAACGTCACGGTGACGGTATACGAGGCGGGCGGGGCCCGTACAGGGTTGCGGAGGGATCCTGCGCCGGCGAGATCTCAGGCGTGGAAGCCGTTGCAGACGACGGATGTGTACTTCGTGGGCCCGCCCTCGACGTGGTAGATCACCACGGTCCAGTCCCCTCGGTCCTCCCCCACCGGGACGGCATCGAGGGCCCGTTCGCCGAAGTGGGCCCGGAAGTCCTCGGGGTACCTGAGCTTGACGGTTCCGCCGGAGGCCCACCGGGAGTAGAGGTCGACGGGCTTGCTGGTGAAGCCGATGCCCTTGGCGATCGCCCGCTGCGGCCGGCCGGTGACACGGTCGGTCTCGTGCGGGGGCCGGACGCCCACGGAGACGTAGTAGGGCGCGGGTCTCTTCCCCTTCCCGGCGTCCTTGGGGCGCAGCGACACCGAGGCGGTGTCCGAGCCGGTGGTGTGCGACACGGAGGACATCAGGCCCGTGGGAGGTGAGGAGGCGGCAAGGCTGTCCAGATCGCAGGAGCCGCTGCCCAGGGCGGCCTGCTCCGGGTCCTGCGAAAGGGTCCAACGATCCTGCGAGACACGGTCGTTCACGATGTGATCCGGGGGCCCGGCGACCCCCGCGTCCTTGGCTGCGGAGCGGGTCGCGGTCGGCTGACCGGACACGGTGGCCCCGGGTGCGGGTCCTGCGCCGGTGTCCGTGCCGTTCCCCTCCGGGAGCAGCCAGACCGTCAGCGGCACGGCGGCCGCGACGGCGCAGACCGCGAGCCAGGTCCGGCCCCGCGGCGCGCGGCCCGGACGCTGCCGCGGGTGCGGCCCGTCGTACGGGGTGGTGCCGGGTGGCTGGACGGGCCCGGTCGTCACCGGCCTCTGCGCCGGGTGGCCGGACAGCTCCTGATCTGCGGGCCGGGTCCGGTCACCGGTCTGCGGTGCGGGCACGGTCTCCGGCTCGGCGTACGCGTCCGTCGGCGTGCGGGACGTGGCAGATGTGCCGGACATGCGGGAGGTGGCAAGCGTGGCAGACGTCCCGGACGCGGCAGATGTGGCAGAGGCAGCGGAGGTGGCCGAAGTGGCAGATGCGTCGGACCTGCCGGACGGGCCCGTGGGAGCCGGTACGAGTTCGTCCTCCGCGCCGCGTACCAGTGCGAAGTAGTGCGCGTCCGACGCCAGCGGTGAGTCCACCGCACACAGGGCGATCACGGCGGCCGGCTCCGGCCGGTCCGCCGGATCCTTGGCGACACACCTCCGGATCAGCCCGGCCAGCTCCGGCCGCACTCCCGCCAGGTCGATGTCCTCGTACACGGTCCGGTAGCTGACGGCCGCCGCGTCGCCCGCGCCGTACGGGGGCCGGCCCGTCGCCGTGTAGGCGAGGGTCGCGCCCAGCGCGAAGACGTCTGCCGCCGGCCCCACCTCGTTGCGCAGGAGCACCTCGGGTGCCGCGAAGCCGGGCGTCCCCGACGCCATGCCTTCCCGGGTGAGGATCGTCTGTCCGAGCCCGCGGGCGATTCCGAAGTCGATCAGCTGCGGCCCCTGCGGAGAGAGGATGACGTTGTGCGGTTTCAGGTCCCGGTGCGTGACTCCGTGGACGTGGACCGCGGCGAGTCCCTCGGCGAGCGCGGCGAGCAGCCGCAGTGCGCTGTCCGGTGGGAAGGGGCCGTTCGCGGCCACGGCGCCGCGCAGCGTGGGCCCGGCCACGTACTCGGTGGCCAGCCAGTACGGAGACGTGTCCAGCGACGCCTCGATCAGCTGGGCGGTGTACGCGCTGCGCACGGTCTCGACGGTCGCGGCCTCGCGCCTGAAGCGGGCCAGTGCGTCGGGGTGATCACTGATCTCGTCGCGGATGACCTTCACGGCCACCAGCCGCCCCCCGGGGGACCGCCCGAGGTACACCTGTCCCATGCCGCCCGCGCCGAGGCGGGCGATGAGCTGGTAGGCGCCTATGCGCGCGGGGTCCTGAGGCCTCAGTGCGTCCACCGGCCCGACTGTGCCATATCCGCACTCGCGGCGGACCGGAGATCCGGCCGTACCGTCCGGCGTCAACGCATCTGCGCCGTAACCCGGTTGAGTACGCCACGGTGCCGCCGCGAGGTGCGTGACGGCCCGGACGGGTCAGGAAACGACGGCCCGCCCGGCCGTCACCATCACTGCGGGGTGGTGGTCTCGAACCAGGTGGGCCCGTCGGTCAGCGACTGCTTGATGCGGAAGAGCGCGAATTCGTCCAGCGGCGGCAGCGCGTCGACATGGAACCACGCCACCTCCAGCGACTCGTCGTCGTTCACGCGCGCCTCGCCGCCGGTGGCCCGGCAACGGAAGGTGACGTCCAGGAACTGGCAGTGGTCGCCGTTCTCGTACTGCGTGGGCGGCAGGGCCTGGGTGAGCACCACCCGCTCGGCCACGCAGTGCACGGCGGTCTCCTCGTACACCTCGCGCTCCGCCGTCGTCGCCGGCTGCTCCCCCGGCTCGGAGATACCCCCGATGATCGACCACTTGCCGGTGTCCGCACGCCGTCCGAGCAGGACTCTGCCTTCCTCGTCGAACACGACTGCGCTGACGCCGGGCAGCAGGAGCAACTGGTGACCCGCGGTGGCGCGGATCTCGCGGATGAAGTCAGGAATTGCCATGCGCCGACCCTACGTGGTGCGCCGACCTGGTCACCGGCCGCGGCGTGCGCGGACCGCCCTCGTCGTCACCCAGCCGAGGCCGACGACCGCGAGCAGGGCCAGCACCCCTTCGGGCAGCGGTCCCATCCGGGTCGCGGGGGTCAGCGAGGACCGCAGCGGAACCTCGTCCACGAGCGCGTCGGGCATGAACATCCTGGTCTTCTGGACGATCGTGCCGTCCGGGCGGATGACCGCGCTGACGCCGCTGGTGACCGGGACGACGACGGACCGGCTGTGCTCCACCGCGCGCACCCGCGACATCGCCAGTTGCTGGTAGGTCATCTCGCTCCGGCCGAAGGTGGCGTTGTTGCTGGGGACGGTGATGAGCTGGGCCCCGTGCTCGACCGTGTCCCGCGCGGCGTCGTCGAAGGCGGCCTCGTAGCAGGTGACGAGCCCGACCCGGGTGCCCGCCAGATCGAAGACACCGACCTTCTTGCCGGGTCCGAAGTCGCGCTGCACCCGGTCCACGTCCGAGCTGAAGATGCGCACGAAGGAGCGCATCGGCATGTACTCGCCGAACGGCTGGATGTGGCGCTTGTCGTACGTGGCCACGGGCCCCTTGTCCGGGTCCCACTGGATGAGGGTGTTGCGCAGCTTGCCGGTGTCGGGCTCGACGACCGCGCCGACCACGGTCGGCACTCCGATGGCCTTCACCGCGTCGTCGATCACGATCCTCGCGTCGGCGTTGCGGTAGGGGTCGAGGTCGGAGGAGTTCTCCGGCCACAGGACGAAGTCGGGCTGGGGCACCTTGCCCGCCTTCACGTCCCGGGCCAGTTGCAGCGTGCGGTTCGCGTGGTTGTCCAGGACGGCGCGGCGCTGGGAGTTGAAGTCGAGGCCGAGCCGCGGCACGTTGCCCTGGATCGCGGCGACGGTCGCGGTGCCGTCCTCGGCCGAGTCGTCCACCAGCGGCAGCGACGCGAGGGCGGCCGCCACCGGTACCAGGACGGCCGCCGCGGTCGCTGCCGCCGCCAGGCGGGGCAGTTCGCCCGTGGCCCGGCGGATGCGGAACCTGCGGACCGCCTCGAAGAGCCCGAAGCCGCACAGCACCACCGCGAAGGAGAGCAGCGGGGTGCCGCCCAGCGCCACCAGGGGCAGGAACACGCTGTCCGCCTGACCGAAGGCGATCTTGCCCCAGGGGAAGCCGCCGAACGGCACCCTCGCCCGTGCCGCCTCGTCCAGGGTCCAGACCGCGGCCGCCCACAGCGGCCAGCCGGCGAGCCGGGACACGGCGGAGATGCCGATGCAGCCCACCGCGATGAACAGCGCCTCCGCGACGGCCAGGGCCAGCCACGGCACCGGTCCGACCTCCTCGCCGGTCCAGTGCAGCAGCGGCAGCATGAAGCCGAGTCCGGCGAGCAGGCCGAGCCCGAACGCGGCGCGGAACCTGCGCTCGAACAGCACCCAGCCGAGCAGCGCGAACCCGGGCAGAACCAGCCACCACAGCGGCCGGGGCGGGAAGCTCGCGTAGAGCATCACCCCGGAGAGCAGGGCTGCGCAGGGGCGTGCGAGACGAGGCAGCAGACGCCTGGCTCGCGGGGCGGAGGCGGGCTGCTGCGGGTCGCCGACCGGGGCGATGGTGGTGCTCACCAGGCGGAGTCTACGGTGGCGGCCTGTGTGACCGGCAGTCCCGTCGTGGTTGCGGAACCCGCACCGCCGGATCGTTTCTTCGCATCTCCCGCGCGCGTGCCCGCCACGGCCGTTAGCCTGTGCGCCAGTCCCCCGCCGACCGGCCGTGTCCGGCAGTCGCGAACGGGACGGTCACAGGCCGGGGGACGGACGTGATGACTGCATCCGCAGAGCGGGGGCGAGAGGGCGGCAACGCGTCCGATGCTGCCGGGGCCCTGATTCTCGCCGCCTGCGCGACCTGGTCCCTGATCAGCGCGGCGGGGCGGGAAACCCGGCCTGAGGGGGTTTTGCTGGCACTCCTGGCAGTCGCGGCGGGCTTCGCCTGCGGGCGCGTCTGCGGCACGCTGCTGCCGGTCGCGACGGCGACCGTCGCCGCGCTGGCCGCCCTTGTCATGGCTGTCGTCTGGCGACACGGCGTGCCCGGCGCCACGGCCACGGTGGACACCGCGCCGGGCTACACCGGTGCGGCCGCCGCGCTGCTGGTGCTCGCGGCCGGATCGGCCTGCTGCGCGGCGGCTGCTGCCCGGCGGGACTCGCTGCGGTTCGCGCTACGGCTGCTGGCCCTTGGGGCGGCCTGCGCCTCGCTCGGGCTCGGCTCGGCGGCGGGGTGTGCGGCGGCGCTCGGGGTCCTGCTGTGTTCGGTTGCCGCGGCCGGCATGCGGCGCCGGCTGCTCGGGCTGGCCGGGCTCGCGCTGGCCACCGGTCTGGTGGTCGGCCTCTCGTGGGCGGTGGCCGAGGACGTACTGCCCCCTGGGCTCACGGCCTCGCTCGAGGGGCAGCTCACCTCGAACCGGGTTCGGCTCTGGCAGGACGCGGCGCATCTGGCCGGGCAGCATCCGGTGCGGGGCATCGGACCCGACCGCTTCGACGAGCTGAGCCCCACCGCACAGCAGACCCTCCGCTCCGACGGCAAGCCGCACTCGGCGGCGCTGCAACAGGCGGCCGAACAGGGGGTGGTGGGGGTGCTGCTGCTCGCGGCCGCGTTCGGCTGGCTGCTGTACGCGCTGTGGCGCTCGCCGTGCAGCACCCCGGTCGCCCTGACGGCCGCGGCCGCGCTGACCGCGCTCGCGGCGCTGGCCGGCGTCGGCAACGCGCTGAGCTTCACACCCGTGACGGCAGGGGCCGGCCTGCTCGCCGGACTGGCGTCCGCCAGGCGGCCGATCGGGGACGGCGGGGCAGCCGGCGACGTCGGTACGCGACGGGTGGCGCGGGACGGGGACGGGGACGGGGCCGGGGCCGGTGTCCACGGGAACGGTCAACGGGCGAACCGCTCCGGGACGTGAGACCGGTACGTGAGGCCCGGCCAGAGCCGGTACGTGAGCCCGGCCAGGGCCAGTACGTGAGGCCCGGCCAGGGCCAGTACGTGAGGCCCGGCCGCGGCCGGGCGCCTCGGCACGGGGGGTGCCGGAGCCGGCGCTGCGGGCCGGGGTCCTCGGGAAGGGGCAAGGAGCGAACCGCTCCGGACCATGAGGCCGTGAAGCCGCTGCGAGTGGCCGGGGCGCCTCGCGACGGCGGGTGGCGGAGCTGCGGGGACGGCGGTGGGCTCAGGCCCCGGCCGGTGCGCCGGTGGCCGGCAGGTGCAGACGGTCGCGGATGAACCGGACGCCCGCCTCGGCGTCGTCCACCGTGACCGTGAAGGTCCTGCCGTCCCCGAGGCTGAGCACCAGGCCCTCGCCCCGGCGGACGACCACAGCCGTGCCCTGCTCCGGGCGCCAGCGGTAGCCCCACCCGCCCCATTGGCGCGGTGTGACCCGGGGAGCGAATTCCGCGCCCACCACATGGGTGAGCAGGATCCGGCGGCGTGGCAGCCCCATGTGGCCGCAGCGCACTTCGAGGGCGTCCCCGTCGACCCGGACGGCCACGTTCACGAAGGCGAGGGTGCCGAACAGCATCAGCAGTCCGGCCGCCATGCAGCCGATCACCGACATCAGCAGCGGGGCGATGCCGGAGGCCCAGTTGGAGCTGACGGCGAGCTGGATGCCGAGTGCCAGACACGCGGCGCCGGCGGCGGCGAGCACCCACTGGGTCCGATTGGTGGCCCGGCCGGTCCAGACCGCGGGGCGGACGTCGGCTCCGGTGTGCCTCGGTTCTCGGGGATGGTCCCTCATGCCAAGCAGCGTACTGAAGAAACCGCGCGGGGGACGGGTCCGACCGCGCCCTCAGGGTGGTCCGGCGGTCAGCGGGCGGGGCTGACCGCCGTGAGCCGACGCCCTTCGGGTAGGCCAGAGCGGCTTCGGGCATGTCGGACACGCGGCCGCCGAGGAGCACGGCAAGCCCGGTGCCGGGTTCGGCCGACGGAGCGGGTACCGCCCCGATCCGGCGCAGCGCCTGAGCCGCGACGGCCCCGGCGGAGCCGTGCAGGATCACGGGGGGCCGGCCGGGCTGCTGCACGGCGCTGCGGATGCGCTCGGCGACCAGCTCGTAGTGGGTGCAGCCCAGCACGACGGCCTGGACGTCGGCCGGGGTCAGCGCGGCGGCTGCGGCGAGGGCCCGGTCGATCCCGTCCTCGTCCGCGTACTGCACGGCGTCGGCGAGACCCGGACAGGGGACCTCGGTGACGGCCGCGGACCCGGCGAAGTCCCTGATGAGTCCGCGCTGGTACGGGCTGCCGGTGGTCGCCGGGGTGGCCCAGATCGCGACCGGGCCGCCGGCGGCGGCGGCCGGCTTGATCGCGGGGACGGTGCCGATGACCGGCAGGGCGGGTTCGAGCGCGGCCCGCAGCGCCGCCAGCGCGTGCACCGAAGCGGTGTTGCAGGCGACGATCAGGGCATCGGGCCGGTGGGCGGCCGCGGCGCGTGCCACCGCGAGGGCGTGCGTCGTCACGTCCTCGGGGTGCGGGGGCCCCAGGGCATGCTGTCGGGGTCCGAGGAGAGCACCAGATCGGCGTCGGGCCTCAGCCGGCGCACTGCGGCGGCGGCGGCGAGTAGGCCGATTCCGGAGTCCATGAGCGCGATCTTCACCCGGTCACCATAGTCGACCGCCCTTGCGGTCCCGGCTCAGTGGGGCAGACTTCGGCCAATGAGCGCCGTTGCCTGGATCGCCGTGGGTTCGCTTGCCACCTGGGTGTGGCTGCTGCTGGGACAGGGTTTCTTCTGGCGGACCGATCAGCGGCTGCCGGACCGAGCGGCCCCGTCCTACTGGCCGTCCGTCGCCATCGTCGTGCCCGCCCGTGACGAGGCCGACATGCTCCCGGTGAGTCTGCCGTCGCTGCTGGCGCAGGACTATCCGGGACCCGCCGAGATCTTCCTGGTCGACGACTGCAGCAAGGACGGCACCGGGGAGCTGGCCCGCGTGCTGTCCGTGCGGCACGGCGGGCTGCCGGTGACCGTGGTGTCGCCCGGGGAGCCCGAGCCCGGCTGGACGGGCAAGCTCTGGGCCGTGCGGCACGGGATCGCGCTGGCGCGGGCCCGGGAGCCGGAGTACCTCCTGCTCACGGATGCCGACATCGCGCACGAGCCGGACAGTCTGCGGGAGCTGGTGGCGGCCGCCGGGTCGGGCGGGTTCGATCTGGTCTCGCAGATGGCGCGGCTGCGGGTGGAGAGTGTCTGGGAGCGCCTCGTCGTGCCGGCGTTCGTGTACTTCTTCTCGCAGCTCTATCCGTTCCGGTGGGTGAACCGGACGGGTACCCGGACCGCGGCGGCCGCGGGCGGCTGTGTGCTGCTGCGCACCGAGGCCGCGGTACGGGCGCGGGTGCCGGAGTCGATCCGGCAGGCGGTGATCGACGATGTGTCGCTGGCCCGCGCGGTGCAGCGCAGCGGCGGCCGGATCTGGCTGGGGCTCGCGGAGCGGGTGGACAGTGTGCGGCCCTATCCCTGCCTGGGCGACCTGTGGCGGATGGTCTCGCGGAGCGCGTACGCCCAGTTGCGGCACAATCCGCTGGTGCTGCTCGGCACGGTGCTGGGGCTCGCCCTCATCTACCTCGCGCCGCCCGCGGCACTCGTCGCGGGACTGCTGGGCGGCGATCCGGTGGCGGCCTGGGCGGGGGGCATCGGCTGGGCGGTGATGGCCTGCACCTACATGCCGATGCTGGGGTACTACCGGCAGTCCCTGTGGCCGGCGCCGCTGCTGCCGTTCACCGCGCTGCTGTACCTCTTGATGACGGTCGATTCCGCCGTGCAGCACTACCGGGGCCGCGGTGCGGCCTGGAAGGGGCGTACGTACGCCCGTCCCGAGGCCGCACCCGAACAGTAGGCCGAACGCCTCACTTGCGGCCGGGGGTCCAGTTCATGCCCCAGCCGTAGGCCTGGTCGATGGTGCGCTGCGGGCTCACGCCGCGTTGCGGCACGAGATAGCGGGCCTCGCGCTGCACGGTGAGGTCGCCGCCGGTGCTGGTGAGGAGCGCGAGGGCGCAGACGGTGGAAGGGACGGTGCATTCGTCGAGCGAGAAGTCGATCGCGGCGCCGTGCTGCGGCTGGAGGGTGACGGTCGCGTGCAGATCGGCGAAACTCCGGGCACCTTCGTAGATCGTCACGAAGATCAGGATCCGGCGGATCCTGGTCTTCTCGTCGAGGTTGACGGTCAGGTTCTCGCCGGAGGCGACAGCGCCGGTCCGGTCGTCGCCGTCGAGGTGGATATAAGGCGGCTGTTGGAGGGCACCGAAGGCGTTTCCGAGCGCCTGCACCACTCCCTTGCGTCCGTCGGTGAGTTCGTAGAGGGCACAGAGATCAAGATCGAGATCCGCGTGGTTCGCGACGGCCCTGCCGAGTTTGCTGCCCCAGCCCTTGAACTGCTTGCGCACTTCCCAGTTGAGATTGACGCGCATGGATCCCGAGGTGCCGCCCTGCTTTGCGAGCGAGACGGACGGCGCCTCCTTGGTGAGTGTCACCTTGGTGAGCCGGACGGGCTGGGTGACGGGCGGCGCCGGGGGTGCGGGAGGCGGCGTCGGTGCGGCAGCCTCCGGCTGCGGGTACTGCGGCTGCGGTGGCGGCATGGGCGCCACCCGCGCTGCCGGTTGGGGTTGTTGGGGCTGCGGGGGCGTTTGGGTCTGCGGGGACACTTGCTGTTGCTGTGGCTCGTCGACGGAGATCCCGAAGTCCGTGGCGAGGCCTTCGAGGCCGGTGCCGTAGCCCTGGCCCACGGCCCGGAATTTCCAGGAGCCCTGGCGGCGGTAGAGCTCACCGAGGATGAACGCCGTCTCGACCGTGGCGTCGGCGCTGTCGAAGCGCGCCAGTTCGGAGCCGTTCGCCGCGTCCGTGACCCGCACGTACAGCCCTGTCACCCGGCCGAAGGTGCCGCCGTCCGCGGAGGCCGCCAGCACGACCCGGTCGACGGCCGGCTCCACCCGGGCCAGGTCGATGGCCAGGGTGTCGGTGGACGCGCCGCCGGTGGTCCGCTTGCCCTCGTGGCGTACCGCGCCCGATGCGTGGGCCGGCTGGTTGTAAAAGACGAAGTCCGCGTCGCTGCGCACCTTTCCCGACGTGAGGAGAAGGAGCGCCGAGGCGTCCACGTCCGGTGTGCCCGGGGCGGTATGCCACCCCAATTCGACGCGCACGGCCTGCGCCGCCACTGGAACATTGGTTCCTTTTAGCATGGTCATGATCGCCCCCATCGCGAGCCCGGCTGCCGAGACCTTTCCGGGTCAACCTAATGCCCGTTCCGCCGCCCGACCCAGAGCAGTGGCGGGACGGGCCCGTGCACCCGTCGGTAACCCCCCGTGAACTCGCCCTTTACACGATCCCTACGCCGTTGGGTGCCCTTTTTTTCCCAAGTTCGCTCGCATTGGCGAACCTGGTTCACTCACAACACGTAAAACAACCCTCTTATCGGGCTCCCCAATCAGCACATCGTGGGCTTAACTTAGGTGCCATGACCTCCCCCCGCTCCACCTACGGCGGCGGCTACTACGCCGCACCGTCGTTCCCCGACACTCCGATCTACGACTCCCTGGTCGCGGAGCGAGGCACCCCTCAGATCGCACCGATCCGAGTGCCTGCCGCCTACGACACCGGCAACAGCTATCTGCCGGCGCTCCCGTCGGCCCTGCCGGCTCTGCCCGCGGCGCCTTCCCAGCCCAATCCGTCGTACGGCTACCCGCAGCAGAACTACGCGCCGATGCAGTCGGCGCATCTGCAGCAGGCCCCGGCGCCGTACATCCCGCAGCAGCCGACCGCCGGCCGCGGCGGTTACCAGTCGCCGCCGCAGTACCAGCAGCAGCGTCCCGCGCCGGGCACCGGTTACGAGTCGATGCGTCCGGCGTCGCCGCGGCCCGCTCCCGCGCAGTCCCCGTACGAGGACCCGTACAACCGCCCGTACCAGGGCCGGGGGTACTAGGGGCCGCTGGGGCCAGGTCACTTGGAGGCAGGACCGCAGGCCGCGGGCTGTCCGGGGCGGCTGGCAAGATGTACGGATGCTCTCCGCAGTACTGAGTGCCGTACACATCCACCCGGTCAAATCGCTCGCGGCATGCGCAACCGACGAGGCCGCTGTCGAGCCATGGGGACTCGACGGCGATCGTCGCTGGATGCTGGTCGACGCCACCGGCACAGCTGTCACGCAACGCCAGCAGCCGCGCATGGCGCAGATCCACGCCGCGCCCCTGCCGGGTGGCGGCATCGGTCTGTCCGCGCCGGGGAGCGCGGCACTGACCGTGGAGGTCCCGGAGCCGGGGAACACGGTCGGCGTGGTGCTGCACGGAAGCCGCATCGAGGTGGTGGAGGCGGCGCACAGCGCCCACGTCTGGTTCAGCGAGCACCTCGGCGCGCAGGTCAGGCTGGTCCATCTCGACGCACCGGGCCGGCGCAGACCCATCGGCGCCCCGTACGGACGGCCGGGTGAGACCGTCAGTCTCGCCGACGGCTTTCCGCTGCTGCTCACTTCCGGCGCCTCGCTCGACGCACTGAACTCGCTCATCACCCGGGGCGACCACCCCGGCGACGGGCCGCTGCCGATGGACCGCTTCCGGCCCAGTGTCGTCGTGGACGGCACGGCGGCGTGGGCGGAGGACGGCTGGAGCCGGATCTCGATCGGCGACGTGCCCTTCCGCGTGGTCGAGCCCTGCGGCCGCTGCGTCATCACCACCATCGACCAGCGGACCGCGCGGCGGGGCAAGGAGCCGCTGCACACGCTCGCGCGCCACCGCCGCAGCGGTCGGCACCTTCTCTTCGGGCAGAATCTGATCCCGGACGCGGCGGGCCTCATCCGGGTCGGGGACCCCGTGCGGATCCTCGGTTGAACGGGCCCGCGGAGGCGGGAACTGACGCGGGCGGCCGGTGCGTTGGACAGGGTGAGGTGGCTCTCTCTTCATTGCTCCAGCGCGCGGACCGCACCGTATCGGGTTAAGACGGATACGGAAGGGGGTGCAGGACTGTGCGAGCGCTTACGGGAGTGTGGCGGTGGCGGCACAACCCCTGCGCCGCGCCACGGACCGGCGCGAGGCGTGGGTGGCGCTGGTCGCGTGTGTGCTGCTCGTGCTGGCGGCGCCGGCGATCGGCCTGTTCCTCGGCTCCCGCGCCGATGACGCCCTGCAGGAATCGGTACGGGCCCAGCAGGCCAGGAGCCATGTCACCACCGCCGTCGTGGTGCGCCAGGTGCCCGCGGCACGGCATCTCGTGGCCGACCCGGAGGTCTCCACGGACCGGGTGGCTCAGACCGCGGTGCTGGCCCGCTGGCGGGCCCCGGACGGCACGCCCCGCCGCGCCACGGTCACGACGTCCTCGCGCAACACGGCGCCCGGTGCCCGGGTGCGGATCTGGACCGACCGGGAGGGCCGTCCGTCACTGCGGCCCATGGACGCCCCCACGGCGCACACCCACGCCGCGCTGGCCGGGTTCGGCGGGGCGATGGTTGCGGCGCTGCTGATCGAGTGCGGACGGCGCCTGATCGTATGGCGCATGGTGCAGCGGCGGTACGACCGGCTCGACCGGGCATGGGCCAGGGCCGGACCGGACTGGGGCAGGACTGGCACCGGCACCTGAGGCTGTCCCGCGGCCCCCGGTGGAGCACCGCGCGCCGTCGGATGCCGTGCCTGGCAAGGCACAGAGGCGTCCGCACACGGGATGTGGCGGTGCTCCGACGACGTGCCGAGGTGCCGCGGCCGTCGTCATATGCCTGCCGGGGATTACGGGACACTCCTCGGGCGGGTGCTGATCGGGTCAACTCCCGCCCTCCGCGCGCGCTACGGTGGACCGGCCCGCCCGACACGTCGGCAGGCGGACCCCGGTCGCTCGCTGCCGCGTGGCAGTGACACGGGCATCACACGCACGAGGTGGGGGCACGACAGCGCCATGGCACAGGGCACGGTCCAGGTGACGCACACCGGCACATCGCGGTGGCGGCGCCGCACTGGCGAATACGCCTCCCTCACCGCGGCGCTGGAAGCGGCGGCGGACGGTGACGTGCTCACCGTCGCCCGGGCACCTACCGGGAGAATCTGGTCATAGCCCGCGCGGTGACGCTGCGCGGGCCCGAGGGGTCCGTCGGTTCCGTACGGATCGCCCCCGTCGACGGCGTACCCCTGACTCTGCGCGCCTCCGCGGTCGTCCAGGACCTGCATGTGGAGGGCCAGGACTCGGCGGCCCCCGCCCTGCTGGTCGAGGAGGGCGCTCCGGAGCTCGCCGATCTGCGCATCGTGACCCGCTCGGCCGCCGGGATCGAGGTCCGCGGCGCGGCGCGGCCCACCGTGCGCCGCTGCACCGTCGACAATCCGGCCGGCGTCGGCATCGCCGTGCTCGACGGTGCGGGCGGGGTGTTCGAGGAGTGCGAGATCGTCTCGGCCGGGCAGTCCGGTGTCTCGGTGCGCGACGGCGCGCATCCCCGCCTGGAGCGCTGCCGGATCCATCACTCCTCGGGCTCCGGGCTGTCCGTCACGGGTGAGGGCAGCGGCCTGGAGGCGGTCGGCTGCGAGATCTACGAGATCAAGGGCAGCGGCATCCAGGTGGCCGCCCGCGCGTCCGCCCACCTCACCGACTGCACGGTGCACCGCACCTCCGCGGACGGCGTCACCCTCGACACCGACGCGGTGCTCACGCTGGCCGACTGCGACATCCACGACATCCCGGAGAACGCGGTGGACCTGCGTTCGCGCTCGGTCCTCACCCTGACCCGCTCGACGGTGCGCCGGTTCGGCCGCAACGGGCTCTCGGTCTGGGATCCCGGCACCCGTGTCGACGCCAACCAGTGCGAGATCCACGACAGCACGGGCGACTACCCGGCGGTCTGGGTCAGCGACGGGGCGACCGTGATACTGGACTCCTGTCGCGTGCACGACGTGCCGGACGCCATCTTCGTGCTCGACCGGGGCTCGCGCGCCGACGTCGTGGACAGCGACCTGTCCCAGGTCCGCAACACGGCGGTGTCGGTCAGTGACGGGGCGACGGCACAGCTGGACGACTGCCGGATCCGGGAGGCGTCCACCGGCGCCTGGTTCCGCGACCACGGGAGCGGCGGCACCCTGAACAACTGCACCATCGACGCGGCGCAGACGGGCGTGATCGTCACCAAGGGCGCCGATCCGACCATCGAGCGCTGCACGGTCACCTCTCCCGCCGAGGCCGGTTTCTACGTGTCGGCCGAGGGCCGCGGCGCCTTCCACGGCTGCCGGGTCACCGGCAGCGAGGGCTACGGCTTCCATGTGATGGACGGCTGCCGCACGACGCTCACGCGGTGCCGTACCGAGCGCTGTGCCCGCGGCGGTTACGAGTTCGCGGAAGGTGCCTCCCGCGGTGACGGTTCAGGCACCGGACCGGTGGTGGAGGACTGCACCAGCGACGAGAGCGCGTTGCGCACCGCCACTCCCCCGCCGCCCGCCGTCGCGACCGCCACCCAGGCGGCGCCGGGGCTGCTCGGCGCGGTTCCCGCACCGCGTGCGGTCGAGCCCGTCGCCGTGGAGGCGCCGGCCGAGCCGGTGCGCACGTCCGGAGCGGTACTGGGCGAACTGGACACACTGGTCGGCCTCGACAGCGTCAAGCGCGAGGTGCGCGCCCTGACCGACATGATCGAGGTGGGCCGGCGGCGTCAGCAGGCGGGCCTGAAGGCCGCGTCGGTCCGCCGCCACCTCGTCTTCACCGGCTCCCCCGGCACCGGCAAGACCACGGTGGCCCGGCTATACGGCGAGATCCTGGCCGCCCTCGGAGTGCTGGAGCGGGGCCATCTGGTGGAGGTGTCCCGGGTCGATCTGGTCGGCGAGCACATCGGCTCGACCGCCATCCGCACCCAGGAGGCCTTCGACCGGGCGCGCGGCGGAGTGCTGTTCGTCGACGAGGCGTACGCCCTGTCCCCCGAGGACTCCGGCCGGGACTTCGGCCGCGAGGCGATCGACACGCTCGTCAAGCTGATGGAGGACCACCGGGACGCGGTGGTCGTCATCGTCGCCGGGTACACCCACGAGATGGAGCGGTTCCTCACCGTCAACCCCGGTGTGGCCTCCCGCTTCTCACGCACCATCACCTTCAGCGACTACGAACCGGACGAGCTGTTGCGGATCGTCGAGCAGCAGACCGAGGAGCAGGAGTACAGCCTGGCCTCCGGGACCGACGAGGCGTTGCTGAAGTACTTCACCGAGCTTCCCAAGGGACCCGGTTTCGGCAACGGCCGTACGGCCCGGCAGACCTTCGAGTCGATGGTGGAGCGGCATGCGGGCCGGGTCGCCCAGCTTGCCGAGATCAGCACGGACGACCTCACCCTGCTGTATCCGGAGGACCTTCCGGAACTTCCCTGAGTTCCAGGCGGGGCTCGTCCGCCTGACGGGGCAGGGCCGGGACCAGCCGTTCCAGGAGCGCGGCCCGCTCCTGGGCGAAGACCGGGTCGGCCTGGTAGTCGGAGTGCCCCAGTACCGGCTCCGGCAGCGGGTGGTCGGGGGTGCGCCCGTAGACGAGCGGGTCCTTCAGCGGGCCACGGTCCACCTCGGGACCGGACTCCTCGCCGAGCCGGATCTCGCCGCCGATCGGGTCGGTGGCCCGCCACAGATTGCGCCAGCAGTGCACCGAGCGGTGCAGCCCGTGCAGCTGCGCCGGGCCGAAGTAGGCCGGGAACCAGCGCCCGTAGAGCCGCTCGATCGGCGAACCGTAGGTGAGCAGGGCGACCCGCGCGCGGGTCTCGGCGGGCAGTTGCCAGACCGCGGACGCCGCGAGGACGCTGCCCTGGGAGTGGCCGGAGATGACGAGCCTGCCACGGGTGCGTGCGGTCCAGCCGGACATGCGTGAGGCCAGGTCGGGGACGGCGCGCTCCGCGTAGCAGGGCGGGGCGAACGGGTGCGCGGCACGCGGCCAGAACGTGCCGACGTCCCAGAGGATGCCGATGGTGCGGCGGGCGGAGGCGTCCCGGTAAGCGCGCCGGCCGCAGGTGACGAAGACCAGGAAGCCGAAGCCGATCATCCAGGAGCCGGTCGACTGCGCCGCCTCGGCCACCGATTCGACGAAGGGGCTGCTGCCGTCCATCGCGAGGCCGGGAACCTGTCCGCTCGCCCAGGCCCCGCCGACCGCTGCGGCGCCGAGCAGCAGCGTGGCGCCGGAGACCAGGCCGAGCATGCCGGGTGCGGAGTCGGTGAGCGCGGCCGTGGCCCGGGTCCTGGCGATCTGCTCGGTCCGGGCCGGGTCGGGCCGGGTCTCCTGGTACTCCGTGTCGATGACGGGCACCAGCCGGCGGGCGGCGAGGCAGGTCCGTACCCCGAGCGCGAGGCCCGGCACCACGAGCAGCACCAGCAGAACGGGAATGACGGACGCCTGCCAGCTGAGCAGCACCGGCGGTCCCTCTATGACGGCGCTGCGGCCCATGCCGGGGCTTCCGGGGCCGTCGAGCCAGTCGGCGACCCGCTGAGCCACTCCGCCGGTCATGACGCCGCCGAGCGCGCAGGCGAGCATCGCAACCGCGGGGCCGCCGAGTCCGTGCAGCACGGTGCGCGGTTCGGGGCTGCGCCGGTACAGGCTCCACGCCACCACGGCGAGGACGACGACGAGCGCGCCCTGGGCGAGGGTGACGACGCGGAACGTGATGTCGCCGGGGAGCGTGCCCGCGGATTTCCAGCCGGGGCGCGACCAGGCGGCGTGCACCGCGGTGAGCAGGAGCAGGAGCAGTGCGGACCCCGGCAGGTACGTGCTGACCGCGCGGTCGAGCCGGTGGTCGAGGCACCGTTCGCTGCGGCCTCGCCGGCAGACGACCCAGAGCACCACGAGTATCCCCAGCACCAGCGCGGCCTCGATCAGCCGGCCGAACACCTCGGGCACCGGGCCGTCGGCGGCACGGTCCTGGCGGGCCGCGGCCCCTGCGACGGAAGCGGTGACCGTGAGGAAGCCGGCGGCGGTGTGGGCGGCGCGCAGCCGGGCGACCAGCCGGCGTCCGTACCAGAATCCGGGCCGGCCGAGCGCGGACCGGACGACCGGGACGGTGGGGTCGTTGCTCGGCTTGGGGGCGGTCTCCGGCCCGCCGTCGTCGGGGACGGCGCCGGTCATCGGGCGCTGGGACTCGTAGGCGCTCCAGGTGCGGTTGGACAGGTACCAGAGCAGTGCCACCAGCGCGGTGGGCACCAGCGCGGCCAGCGCGAGCCGGCGGCCGGGCTGGGACCACCAGCCGCCCTGCGAGGAGGACAGGAAGCCCAGCCACGACCGCTGGTCGGAGCACTTCGGCACACCTGCGCACTGCCAGGCGGTCAGATCGAGCGCGACCTCGCAGGCCGCGGCCGTCAGCAGGACGGTGAGGCTGAGGGCGAGGAGGCGGACGAGCGCGCCGTAGAGCCGGACCGAGCGGCGGCGGCCCGTGGCGGGCGGGCGCATCCAGTGGGCGAGGTTGATGACCATGAAGGGGAGCAGCAGGAGCCACAGCGCGCGGGAGCCGTTGCCCGACGTGAGGTTGGACCAGCAGTACGCCTCGGCGATGGGCCGGTCCCGGTAGCGCTCGGGGTGCGCCTCCGCGTCGACGTCACCGGCACGCCGGTAGATGGCGGCGGTGGCGTCGCCGGTGACCCGGACCGTGCGCGGGTCGACGAGCATCTCCTGGGGAGTGGCTCCGCCCACGCCGTGGACCAGCAGTTCCAGCGCGGGCCCTGTACTCTGCGGGGCCTGGGGGGCAGGTGGCACTGGGGTGACTCGCTCTCGAAGGGGAAGGCGGCTGATGCCCGGTCACCGCAATCGTGGCTGGGCGCAGATGTCCGCACCGCTCACCTCGAATCTCCCCAGGGCGGCGGCCCGCGACACCGCGTGGAAGGATGAGCCCGTCTTGACGAACTCCTGCACGGCCAGAGGGAAGGAACGGAACCGGCGTTGAGCGAGAATCAGAATCTGCTCGCGGAGCAGCGGCGTGCGCTGATCCTCGACGAGGTGCGCAGGCGCGGTGGGGTCAGGGTCAATGAGCTGACCAGGAAACTGAGCGTCTCCGACATGACCGTCCGCCGGGACCTGGACGCGCTGGCCAGGCAGGGCGTCATCGAGAAGGTGCACGGCGGCGCCGTACCGGTGGTCGAGGCGAGTACGCACGAGCCCGGCTTCGAGGCCAAGTCGACCCTGGAGCTGACCGCCAAGGAGGACATCGCCCGGGCGGCGGCCGCGATGGCCGTGCCCGGCAGTGCGATCGCGCTCTCCGGGGGCACCACGACCTATGCGCTCGCCCAGCATCTTCTGGACGTACCGGACTTGACGGTGGTGACCAACTCGGTGCGGGTCGCCGACGTGTTCCATTCCGCGCAGCGGCCGGGGTCGCCGGGCGCCCGGCCGGGTGCCGCGACCGTGGTGCTCACCGGCGGGGTGCGGACGCCGTCCGACTCGCTGGTCGGCCCGGTCGCCGACCAGGCGATCGTCTCGCTCCACTTCGATGTGCTCTTCCTCGGCGTGCACGGGATCTCGGTGGAGGCCGGCCTGTCCACGCCGAACCTGGCGGAGGCCGAGACCAACCGGCGCTTCGTCCAGTCGGCACGGCGTGTGGTGGTCGTCGCCGACCACACCAAGTGGGGCACGGTGGGACTGAGTTCGTTCGCCACGCTGGAGCAGGTGAACACCTTCGTCACGGACGCGGGTCTCTCCGACGGCGCCCGCGAGGAGATCGAGGAGCACCTGCCGGGCCTGGTGGTGGCGGGCCGGAACGCGGGCGGCGAGCCGGCCCAGGGCTGAGCTGGGATTCCGCTCAGCTCGCGGCCCGGCCGCCAGCGCCTAGGATCATGCTGTGGCCGTCTTCCGGATCGAGCGCTTCACCCCGCTGCCCGCAGCCGAGTCCTGGCGCCGGGTGACGGACTGGGAACGGCACGCCGCGCATGTCCCGCTGACCACGATCACGGTGCCCGTCGGGCTGCCGACCCGCATCGGGACGGTCTTCGTGGCGCGGACCGGTGTGGGCCCGCTGGCGTTCGACGATCCGATGGAAGTGGTCCGGTGGTCACCGCCGGCCGGCAGCAGGGCGGGAATGTGCCGCCTGGAGAAGCGCGGCAAGGTGGTGCTGGGCCGGGCCTCGATCGACGTGTATCCCACCCATGCCGGCTCGCACGTGGTGTGGGTGGAGGAGCTGAGCGTCCGGCTGCTGCCGCGGTGGGGTGATCCGCTGATCGCGGGCGCGGGGCGGCGGGTCTTCGGCCGGGTGCTGGACTCCATGCTCGACCGTCCGGCGCAGCCGTATCACTGACCCGCCGTGCCGACGGGGACGGGCCGGCGACCGTACCCGGACGCGTGCGGCGACAGGTGCCGTGAGCAGGTGATGTGACCGTCACACGATCGAGTCGTTTGTCGGTGTGAAGGTTTTCGCCTACGGCTCAGAAGGCACCGAACTCATGCCGATCCACCACCCGCAGCAGCGGTCCTTTGGCAACAGCGAACGCCACGGCGTCCAGCAGGCCGAGGCCGCACTCGTGGAGCACTATCCGCGCCTCGTCCGGCTCGCCTATCTGGTGCTGCCGCCGGCTCTCGGCCGGCACCGCCGCGTGCTGGCCGCGCACGCCGTGGTCCAGCGCGCACTGCCGGGGGTGCGGACGGCGCCCGAGGCCCCGGCCCCGGCCCGCGTCCCGGCACAGACCCGGGGCGGCTCGCAGCGGCCGGCCCCGGGCGGTGCCACCTCCGCCTATGCCTGGATGCGGCTGCGGGTGCTGCGCACCGCGCTGGCCCACGAGCGCCGGCCACGCTGGTGGCCGGACCGGCTGCCGGCACCTGCCGCACTGCGCCCCACGCTCCCGGCCGTCTGGGGTCTGCGGCTCTTCCCGCGCGCCGGGGGCGCGGCGGAGCTCGCCCTGGACCAGGCGATGTCGGCGGTTCCGGAGGCCGTACGGGCGGCTTTCGCGCTGCGGCTGCTGGAGGAGCTGGCGGAGCCCGAGGCGCAGGCGCTGCTCGCGCGGGCGGATGCCGAAGACGCGGAGGGGGCGGTGCGGGCGGCCCGTCGGCTGGCTGCGGACGACCGCGCGGGCGCCGCGGCGTTGCTGCGTTCCGGGGAGTTCGACCCGTGCGTGCTGCAGACGCGCCCGAGCGATCTGCTGCGGCGCAGGCACCGGATGCGGGCGGTGGCGGTCGCCGCGGCGCTGTGCGTGGTGGCGGGGGGCGTGGTCGCGCTGGCCGAGGAGGGCTCGGCCGTCCGTCTCCCCGACGGCCGGGCCGGCCGGAGCGGGTCCGCCCCCGCCCTCGATCCGGCGGCGCTGCTGCGCACCGCCGCAGAGGCGTGGGCGGACACCTCGCGCGTGGACTTCACCGCGTGGCCGGCCCGCGGTGACCGCACGGAGGACCGGGAGCTGCTCGGCCGGGCGCTGCGCGCCTGGGGGCGTACGCCGGACAGCACTCCCGTCTCGACCACGCCCGGGACCCTCCCGGTGCCCCCCGCCCAGCCACCGCGGCTGCTGTACGCGGGTGAGGTGGACGGCTCCGCCGTGGTGCTGTTCCACGACGGCGGTGTGCGGGTGGTGCGTTACGCGGAGTCGCTGTCCGGGAAGGCGGCGCCCGCGCTGGACTTCGCGCGGACCGACGACGCGGACGTGACGACGGGCGCGGCCGTCGTCGTCAGCCGCAGGGCCGACCGGGCCCGTTTCCTGCTGGCGCCCTGGATCGCGCAGACCACGACCCGCGATCTGCTGAGACCGAACACCCCGGCGCGTGCGCTGAAGGTGGCCGCGGACGGCGTCACGGCCGCCGTCGCGCGGCCGTCGCCGGGCGCCGGCTGCGACTCCTGGCCGGTGATGCAACTGCGTTCCTCCGAGCGCATCGTGGAGAAGCACGCGTTCCTCGTCACCGACCTCGGCGATCTGGCGCCGGTCCACCTCACGTTCACGCCGAAGCCCGGCGGCGGCGCACCCGCGCGCCAGCCGAGGGAGGCGACGGGCGGCCCCGCCCTGCTGAGCTGGGCGCGCACCGCGTGCTCGCTGCGGGCGCTGCGCGGCGCCGGTGTCCGCGCGGTCAACAACTGGGACTTCGCCGAGCAGCGCCTCCCCGAGGGCGGCGCGCCGGCCCAGTGGGTCTGCACCCGGGCGGACACCTGGCGTGGCCCTGGGCGCGTTCTGGTGCAGTTCCTGGGGCCCGACCCGTCGGCGACCGCGCCTGCGGCCGTGGTGGCCGACCGACGCGACACGGCGCTGTGCAGCCGGTTCGGCCAGCACGTCCTGGCGGCCACGCACTGGAGGGCGCCCTCCGGCCGGTGGTACGTGCTGGCTGCCGGAAGCCGTGCGGTGAGCCGTATCGAGGCGACCGGGGCGGCCCGCACCTCGTCGGCGGGTACCACGCTCGCGGTGCCGGCACCCCGGACCTCGTCGGTGCGGCTGACGGGCCGGCTGCGGGAGGGCGGCTCACTGACTGCGGTGCGCTGACGCGATCCGCGTGCCGGTCCCACGCTGCCGCACATGGCGACATCCGGCGGCGCGCCGGATAGGGTGTGCGCGGCCCGTCCGCCGCCGCTCGCACGGGAGGTGCGTTCCATGGCACGCCGACTCCGCTCCGTGGACCTCGACTTCGTCGAGTCCGCTGCGCTACGACTGGTC
Source organism: Streptomyces sp. RKAG290 (assembly GCF_023701695.1). Classification (GTDB taxonomy): domain Bacteria; phylum Actinomycetota; class Actinomycetes; order Streptomycetales; family Streptomycetaceae; genus Streptomyces. The sequence continues at coordinate 7,024,623 of NZ_JAJOZC010000001.1, read as the reverse complement.
TTCGCCGCCGAGGTGTCCGCGCCGCCCGACGTCGTCTACCGGGCCCTGGCCGATGATGTCGAGGGCTGGCCCGGCTGGTTCACCCAGGTGACCTCGGCGCGCCCGGTCGACGCGGGCGCCGGGCGTGTGGTGCGGCTGCGGGGCGGGATCGTCTTCCGGGAGACGGTCGTCGCGGCGGAGCCGGGGACGCGCTATGCCTACCGGGCCGACGAGTCCAACGCGCCGGGCCTGCACGCCCTGTTGGAGGAGTGGCTGCTGACCCCGGCCGGCACCGGGACGCGGGTGCAGTGGACCTTCGCCGCCGACGGGTCGGCGCTGTTCCGGTTCACGATGGGGCGGGGGCGGGCAGCGATGGGCAAGGCGTTCCGGGACGCGGTGCGCAACCTCGGCCGGCGGCTCCCGGCGGCCCCGGCCTGAGGCCCGCACGGCGCCCCGGCCGGGGCGCCGCTGCCTGCGGTGTCCGGCGGATCAGACCGAAATCGGTTCCTGGCCGGGCCAGTTGCCGGTGGCCAGGAAGTGGTCGATCGTCCGGGTGTACGGGGTGATGTCCAGCCCCTGCCCGGCCAGCCAGGAGTCGGAGTAGTACTTGTCGAGGTAGCGGTCTCCGGGGTCGCAGAACAGGGTGACGACGCTGCCGGTGCGGCCCTGCCCGACCATCTCGGCCACCAGCTTGAACGCGCTCCACAGTCCCGTTCCGGTGGATCCGCCCGCCTTGCGGCCGATGGACCGCTCCAGGGCACGCACGGCCGCGACACTGGCCGCGTCCGGGACCTTCATCATCCGGTCGATGGCCCCGGGACGAAGCTCGGCTCCATCCGCGGCCTGCCGATGCCCTCGATGCGGGAGCCGCAGTCGCTGGTGGCAAGGGGGTTGTGCTGGGTCCAGCCGTCGAAGAAGCAGGAGTTCTCCGGGTCGGGCACACAGATCCGGGTGTCGTGCTGCATGTAGTGCACGTACCGCGCGATGGTCGCCGAGGTGCCGCCGGTGCCCGCGGTCGCGACGATCCAGGCCGGTTCGGGGTACCGCTCCAGTCGCAACTGCTGGTAGATGGATTCCGCGATGTTGTTGTTGCCCCGCCAGTCCGTGGCCCGTTCCGCATAGGTGAACTGGTCCATGTAGTGGCCACCGGTCTGTGCCGCAAGCGTGGCGGACTCCTCGTACAGCAAGCGCGAGTCGTCGACGAAGTGGCAGCGGCCGCCGTGGAATTCGATGAGGCGGCACTTCTCGGGGCTGGTGGTGCGGGGCATCACGGCGATGAACGGCACCCCGATCAGCTTGGCGAAGTACGCCTCCGAGACGGCTGTCGAGCCGCTCGACGCCTCGATCACCGGCGCTCCGGGGCGGATCCAGCCGTTGCAGAGCCCGTACAGGAAGAGTGAGCGCGCCAGCCGGTGCTTGAGGCTGCCGGTGGGGTGCGTCGACTCGTCCTTCAGGTAGAGGTCGATGCCCCAGCTCTCGGGGAGCGGGAACCGCAGCAGGTGGGTGTCGGCGGAGCGGTTGGCATCCGCCTGGACCTTGCGGACGGCCTCCTTCAGCCAGGCCCGGTAAGCCAGGTCGGTGCGGTCGACGTCGACGGTCGCCACGGCTTCGCCGTCGTGCCTGTGCTCACTCGTGTCCATCAGCGCGCTTCTCCTCGTACGACCGGTCTCGGCGCGCCCCACGATATGCCCCCTACCTGCACAAACATTGACTTTGGTACTCCATAGCCCTGCCTTGGTGTTGCGGGCGGGACGCCGGTGGACATACGCGGCACACCCGCGCGGATGCGTCCCGTTCCGCTCTGGTGCACCGGCCCCGGAATGGGCACACTTCCCTCGGGGACGCGAAGAAGGGGGCGAAGGGGTCATGTCCGAAACGGAGTTCAGCGAGACAGGCGTACGGATCGACCGGTGGGCGCGGTCGCTCACGCGGGCCGGGCAGGTGACCGTCAAGGACGGCCGGGTGGTCCTGCTCACCAGTTACGGCCGGGAGATAGACAGCGCACCGGTGGGCACCGTGAGCGCGGGCAGGCCGTGGTTCGCGGGCGGGGGCGCGACGGTGGCGCGGGTGAACGGGACCCGGTACCGGCTCACGATGCCGCACCGCCCCGGCAAGCCCGACGACGCCGGTCCCGCGCACCGGTTCCTCGAAGCGGTGCGCGGTGCGGGCGGCGGGCGGGGCTGACGGAGCGGCGCCGCGGAGCCACCGCGAGTTGCGGAGCGGTATCCCCTGAGCGACATTGGACACACGTCACTCATGGTTTACCGGCGGTGACACTGTGATCCAGGCCGCCGGCCCGGAATCAGCAGCCAGCCAAACTGCTGGATCCGTCCCTTCGTCTTCTTCCGGACCTATTTCGGGGAGTCGCAGCCGTGATCAGCGAGCCAAGCAGGCACTGCACGGTGGAGCTCCAGGCCCTGCCGTCGCGAATCGGTCAGGTCCGCAGAATCATCTCGGCGCAGCTGCGCTACTGGCATCTCGATCCCTTGATCGACCAGGCAGCGCTCGGCGTCACCGAACTGCTGACCAATGTCCACCGGCATGCACAGCCGGACAAATCATGCACCGTCGAGATCGAGTTGCTGCTCGAACGGCTGACGGTGTCCGTCCATGACCACGACCCACGGCTGCCGACCGTGCGCGAGGCCGACGACTCCAGTACATCGGGGCGCGGACTCGCACTGATTGCCGCGGTCAGTGAGAGCTGGGGAGTCCGTCCGAGGGGCGGAGCCGGAAAGATCGTCTGGTTCACGCTTCCGGCACCTTCCCTCTTCGCCGCGCAGCCACCGCATTCGGTGTACGGGGCGACGACCGACGGGCCGTTCGAACTGAGCGGCGTCATCCCACCGGAGGTCGCGTCGCCCACGGGCGCACGCTCGGTGGTGGTCGGCTGAGGGACGGGAGCGGGACGCCGCACAGGCGTCCCGCTCCCGTCCGTCCGCGCCGTGGCCGCGTCCTTCCTAGCGGCCCTAGTCGGCGGCGACGGCGCGGAGCACGTCCAGCCGTGCCGCCCGCCTGGCCGGCCGCCAGCCCGCCACGGCGCCCGCGGTGACACCCACCAGGGCGATCAGCAGGAGCCGCAGCGGCGGGAGGGCGAAGGCGAACGCCGTGTCGCCCGCCCCTTCGGACGCCTTGACCAGCACCCAGCCGAGGGCCCCGCCGAGCAGCAGCCCGCCCGCGGTACCGAAGGCGGCGACCAGGACGGACTCCCAGCGGACCATGGCCCGCAGCTGCCGCCTGGTCTGTCCGACGGCCCGCAGCAGTCCCAGCTCCCTGGTGCGTTCGTGGAGGGCCAGGGTGAGGGTGTTCGCGATGCCGAGAAGGGCGATGAGCACCGCGAGTGCGAGCAGGGCGTAGACCAGGGTGAGCATCATGTCGATGCCGCCGGCCGAGGACTGCGCGTACTCGTCACGGGTCTGCACGTCCGGGTTCCCGTACGCGGCCGCGGTCTTCGCGACCGCGGCCTTCCCGTCTCCGGTGGACACCCCGTCCTTGAAGGACACCGCGACCAGCGAGTCGGAGTCCTGGGCGCGGTGCGGCGCCCAGGCCTGCCGGGTGATCACGTAGTCCCCGGCCAGTTCCGACTGCCCGAACACGGCCCGGACGGTGAAGGTCCGCTCCTTGCCGTCGGTGAAGGCGAGCCGCACGGTGGAGCCGGTGTGCAGGTGCCGCTTGCCCGCCTCGGTGTCCGATACGGCGAGCCCGCCGCCGCCCAGGGCCTTCATCGACCCGTCGACCTTGCCGAGGTCGAGGACGCCGGCGAGAGCCGCCGGGTCGGTGACGGTGAGCGCCCGTCCGGAGCCGTTGACCTCGGCGACGCCCTTGCCGAGGCCGACCGCGCTCTCCACCTCCGGGAGCCGGTCGACGGCCGGGGCCAGCCGCGGGCTGAGACCGCTGCCGCCGGCCCCGAAGGCGGGTGCGCTGATGGCGACGTCGCCGGCGAAGGAACGGTCGACCGTCTGATTCATCGTGGCCTTCAACGAGGCGCCGAACACGGTGAACAGCGAGACCACCGCGACGCCGATCATCAGGGCGGTGGCGGTCGAAGCGGTCCGCTTGGGGCTGCGCAGCGCGTTGCGCCGGGCGAGGTGACCGGTCGCGCCGCGCAGCCGGCCGAGCGGCGCCCCGAGGAGGCGTACGGCGTACGAGGAGGCGACCGGTCCGAGGACGACGAAGGCGGCGAGCGCCAGCACCGCGCCGATGGCCGACAGCCAGACGGACGGGGCGGCGAGCGCACCGGTCAGGATCACGCCGACTGCGGCGAGCAGCAGTCCGAGCCCGGTGAGGGCGCGGGCCCGGGAGGCCGCCGAGTCGTCGACTGCGCTCTCGCGCAGGGCCGCCAGCGGTGCGGTGCGTCCTGCGTGGACGGCGGGCACCAGGGCGGAGCCGACGCAGACGACCACGCCGACGACGAGTGGCAGCACCATGGACACACCGCTGATGACGAGGGGCCCGTCGGGGAAGGGGAATCCGATCGCGGGGAAGAGCGCCTGCAGTCCGGCGGCGATGCCGATGCCGCCGGCCAGGCCGGCTGCGGAGGCGAGCACGCCGACCACGCTCGCCTCCACGAGGGTGGAACCGAGGATCTGCCGCCGGGTGGCGCCCAAGGCGCGCAACAGGGCGTTCTCCCGGGTGCGCTGGGCGACGACGATGGCGAAGGTGTTGTGGATGGAGAAGGTCGCGACCAGCAGCACGATGCCGGAGAACACCAGCAGCAGCGTGGTGAACAAGCTCAGGAAGGCGCCGGAGATCATGTCCTGGTTCTCGGCGGCCGAGGCCTGCCCGGTGACGGCCTCGGTGTGCGCGGGCAGGACGGGGCGCAGTGCGTCCACGAGTTCCTGCTGGCTGGTTCCGGGGCCGGCCCGCACCTGGATGCTCGACGCCTGGCCGGGCTTCGGAGTGAGGTGCTTCTCCGCGTCGGCGAGCGTCATTGCGGTGTACGTCACCTGCGCCATGCCGTCCTCGCCGCCGAAGGTGGCCAGGCCCACGACGGTGACGCGTACCGGGTCGGGGGTGCGCAGCACCGTCGTGTCGCCGAGTTCCAGCCCGCCCTTGTCGGCGGTGCCGCGGTTCACCACGACCTCGCCGGCCGCGGCCGGGGCCCGTCCCTCGGCCACCCGGTAGGGGTTGAGTTCGGGGTCGTCGATCCAGTTGCCCGCGAGGGTGGGCGGGCCCTGGCCGCCGATGGGCTTGCCGTCGGCGCCGATCAGCTGGCCGGCGCCCTGGATGTCGGGGGCGGCCGCGGCGACCTGGGGCAGCTTCGCGAGGCGCTGGGCGAGAGCGGTGCTCACGGGCTGCCGGGTCCCTTCCGATTCGCCGGCGACCGTGACGACGTTGGTGCTGCGGACGACCGCGTCGGTGCCGCTCGCCGCGTTGCCGAACATGGTGTCGAAGCTCGCCCGCAGGGTGTCCCCCATGACGAGCGTTCCGGCGAGGAAGGCGACGCCGAGCAGCACGGCGGTCAGGGTGCCGACGAAGCGGCGCCGGTGGGCGCGGAGCGAGGAGAGGCTGAGGCGTACGGAGGCGCCGGTGCTGTTCATGGCGTCTCCTGGGTGCTCGGTGCGGGGTCGAAGGCCTTGAGGCGGTCGAGTACGCGTTCGGCGGTGGGGTCCGGCATCCGGTCGACGAGCCTGCCGTCGGCCAGGAAGACGACTTCGTCGGCGTGCGCGGCGGCGACCGGGTCATGGGTGACCATGACGACGGTGCGGCCGGTCTGCCGGACGGTGCGGCCGAGCAGCCGCAGGACTTCCTGGCCGGAGCGCGAGTCGAGGTTGCCGGTCGGCTCGTCGGCGAAGACGACTTCGGGACCGCCCGCGAAGGCACGGGCCACGGCGACCCGCTGCTGCTGGCCGCCGGAGAGTTCGCTGGGGCGGTGGTGCAGCCGGTCCCGCAGTCCGACGGTGTCGATGAGCGCGTCCAGCCGGGCCCGGTCGGGGCGCTCCCCGGCCAGGTCCATGGGGAGCGTGATGTTCTCGGCGACCGTCAGTGTCGGCAGGAGGTTGAAGGCCTGGAAGACGAAACCGACGCGCCGCCGGCGCAGCAGAGTGAGCCGGCGGTCGTCGAGGGTGCCCAGTTCGGTGTCGCCGATGAAGGCCGCCCCCGAGGTGAGGGTGTCGAGTCCGGCGGCGCAGTGCATCAGGGTGGACTTCCCGGAGCCGGAGGGCCCCATGATGGCGGTGAAGCGGCCGGCCGGGAAGTCGACGCTCACCCCGTCCAGGGCCCTGACTTCGGTGTCGCCCGAGCCGTAGAGCTTCACGGCGTCGACGACCCGGGCGGCGGTCGTGGTGCCGGTGGCCGTGACGGTGGTGGTCATGCCGCACCACCCTTGCCGCGGGTGCCGAACTGCTCGTCCAGGACGGAGAGCCGGCGCCAGTACTCGTCCTCGTCGATCTCCCCGGCGGCGAAGCGCCGCCCGAGCATGGTGATCGGTGAGGGTTCGACGGGGCCGCCCTGTGCGGTCCGGGTCTGCCAGGGGCCGCGCCGGCCGCGCCAGACCGTGCGGCGCAGGACCGTGACGACGCCGATGACGACAGCCGCCCAGACGAGCGGGAAGAGCAGGATCCACGGTCCGGGTCCGCCGTTGAAGGCCAGGGTGTTCATCTCGGTCAGCTCCTCGGTTCAGGGTTCTCGGTCACGCTTTCTGTCGCTTCCGAGCCTGTCTCCGGACGGGGGTCCGCGTCGTCGTACGGCCAGCGGCCGTGCACGTACCACCTCGGGAGTAGATGAGAGCCGCCGGTCTGCTCCCCGCCCGCTGCGGACCGCCCCTGGATCCTGTACCTACTAGTATGTACAGTGAGTTCATGAGCACTCCGGAGCGTCTGATCGAAGCCACCCAGGAACTCCTGTGGGAGCGCGGCTACGTGGGCACGAGCCCCAAGGCCATCCAGCAGCACGCCGGCGCGGGCCAGGGCAGCATGTACCACCACTTCAGCGGCAAGCCCGACCTGGCCCTCGCCGCCATCCGCCGTACGGCCGCCGGGCTGCGCGAGACGGCCGGCCTCCTGCTCGACTCCCCCGGGTCGGCCCACGAGCGGATCTCGGCATACCTGCTGCGTGAGCGCGACGTGCTGCGGGGCTGCCCGGTGGGCCGGCTGACGATGGATCCGGAGGTCATCGCGAGCGACGAACTGCGGGCGCCCGTCGACGAGACGATCGAATGGCTCCGGACGAGGCTCGCGGAGATCGTCCAGGAAGGCCTGGACCGCGGCGAGTTCGCCCACGCCCTGGTGCCCGCCGACATCGCGGCGACGATCGTCGCAACGGTGCAGGGCGGTTACGTGCTGGCCCGCGCCTCGGGTTCACCCGACGCCTTCGACGCCGCCGCCCGAGGACTGCTCGCCCTGCTCGCCCCCCGTACGGACGCCGGCCGACCCCCTGTCGTACGCGACCGACCGGTCGAGGAGCACCTGGAGCCTCTCGCCTGAAGCATGCCGGGCTCCCGTGCCCCGGCACCGCACCCTGACCCGGCCCACCCAAACGAAAGGCCCTGGCAGATGCGCATCACCAGGAACCGCCCGGACACCCGGCCCGGACCGGCCGAGCACTTCAACGGCACCGTCTGGCTCGACGAGATCGCGGCGCCCGAACCTCCGTCCCGGCTGCGGATGTTCAGCGTGCACTTCGCCCCGGGCGGCCACACCGCCTGGCACACCCACCCGCACGGCCAGGTCCTCCATGTCACGGAGGGCGAGGGCCTGGTGCAGCGCAGGGGCGGTCCGGTGGAGACGATCCGGGCGGGCGACACCGTCTGGATCGAGCCGGACGAATGGCACTGGCACGGCGCGACGCCGCGCACCTTCATGACCCATCTCGCCCTCGTCGAAGCGGCCGAGGACGGCAACACCATCCACTGGCACACCCATGCCGACGTGTCCGGCTACCCGGCGGCCTGAGGAGTACGCGATGCATGCCATGCAGTACGAGATCACCCTGCCCGCCGACTACGACATGGGCATCATCCGCAACCGGGTGGCGACGAAGGGCCACCTCCTGGACGCCTTCCCCGGACTCGGCATCAAGGCCTTCCTGATGCGGGAGCGCGGCGAGGACTCCCCGGTCAACCAGTACGCGCCGTTCTATCTGTGGTCGAAGCCGGAGGGCATGAACGCCTTCCTGTGGGGTCCCGGATTCCAGGGCATCGTGCAGGACTTCGGCCGGCCGCAGGTGCAGCACTGGGCGGGGCTGTCGTACCAGGAGGGGCCGTCGTCGGCCGCGCTCCCCCGCACGGCCACCCGGCGCCGCACGACCGTCGCGGCCTCGGCCGCCCCGGCGGACGCGGTCGAGGCCGCGCTCCAGGAGAGCCGCCGGCTCGCGAGGACTCCCGGCGCGGTCGCCACGGCGCTCGCAGTCGACCCCCGCCACTGGGAGCTGCTCCACTTCACGCTCTGGGAACATCCCGCGCCCGAGGAGCCCGGCGAGCACTACGAGGTGCTCCACCTCAGCCGGCCGGAGCGCGGCGACCTCGGGGACGGCCGGCAGTGGTAGCCGTGGTCCGCACCGTCCTCGGGGACATCCTCGCCGGGGACCTGGGCGTGTGCGACGCCCACGACCATCTCTTCCTGCGCAGCCCGGTGCTGCCGGGCCGGGAGCTGGACGACCCCGGGACGGCTGCCGAACGGCTGCGTGCCTTCAGGGGGTTCGGCGGCCGGTCGGTGGTGCAGTGGACGCCTCACGGCATGGGGCGCGGGGCCGATTCGCTGGCCGGGCTGTCCCGTTCGGCGGGCGTGCACGTGGTGGCGGCGACCGGGCTGCACCAGGCCGTGCACTATCCGCCCGAGCTGCTCGGGCGGATCAGGGACGGCCTCGCCTCGCTCTTCGTCTCGGAGCTGACCGAAGGCATCGGCTCCACGGGGGTGCGGGCGGGCCTGATCAAGGTCGCCGGCGCCTTCCACGCGGTCGACGCACACGCCCGGCTCACCATGACGGCGGCGGCCGAGGCCCATCACCGTACCGGCGCTCCGATCGCCGTCCACCTGGAGCTGGGCACGGCCGCTCCGGACGTACTCGATCTGCTGTGCGGGGAGTTGGGCGTCGCCCCGCACCGGGTGATTCTCGGGCATCTCGGCCGGTCACCGGATGGTGCCGTGCATCGGGAGGCGGCGCGGGCGGGGGCTTTCCTCGCGTTCGACGGTCCGTCCCGGGCCCACCACGCCACGGACTGGCGGCTGGCCGAGGAGCTGGCGGCGCTGGCCGGTGCGGGGTTCGGCGGGCAGCTGCTGCTCGGCGGCGACACCACCGTGCCGGAGACCCCGGGCATGCCGCATCTGCTGCGGCGCCTGCGGCCCCGGCTGGAGGAGGCCCTGGGAGCGGAGGCGGTGGATGCCGCACTGGTCGCCAACCCGGCGCGGGCGTTCGCGTTCGAGCCGGTTCGGGAGGCGTGAGACCGGCCGCCCACCCCTCAGGCCAACGCGCCCAGAGGGTCGTCCAGCACCGGCTGCCAGGCCAGCTCCGCGGCGCCGACCAGACTGTTGTGGTCGAGGGTGCAGGGCAGGATCGGCACGCTGCCGCTGCGCCCCCACAGACTGCGGTCGGCGACCACGGCGCGCAGCCGTTCCGGGTCGGCGTCGAGCAGGGCGCGGTGCAGTCCGCCGAGGATGATCCGGTCCGGGTTGAGGATGTTGACCAGTCCGGCGAGACCGAGGCCCAGCCGGTCGATGAGTTCCTCGGCGGCGGCGCGTACCGCCACGTCGTCGTACTCGTTGCGCAGCAGGTCCCCGGACTGCTTGAGCAGCGACTCCTGCGGACCCGGTGCGCGCCCGGCCGTGGTGAGGAACGCGAGCGGGTCGGTCTCGACGTCGAGGCAGCCACGGCCTCCGCAGTGGCAGGGCCGGCCCTCCGGATTGACCGTGAGGTGGCCGACCTCCAGGGCCAGGCCGGAACTCCCGCTGTGCAGACGGCCGTCCAGGACGAGCGCCCCGCCGACGCCCCGGTGGCCGGTCGCCACGCAGAGGAGGTGCTGGGCGCCCCGCCCCGCCCCGTGCCGGTGCTCGGCCAGCGCGGCGAGGTTGACGTCGTTGCCGGTGAACGCCGGTCCCGCGATGCCCGCTTCGCGGACGCATGTGGCGAAGATCTCGCGGACCGGGGCGCCGGCGGGCCAGGCGATGTGGAGCGGGTTGAGGGCGGTGCCCTCCGGTTCGGCGACCGCGGACGGCACGGCGAGCCCCGCGCCCACACACCGCAGACCGCTGTCGCGCAGCAACCGGGCACAGTCGTCGACGACTTCGCCGATGACCTGCGCCGGGTCCGCCGTGATGGTGACACAGCCCGGGGCGGTCGCGACGAGCCGGCCGCCGAGCCCGACCAGCGCGGCCCGGAAGCCGTCCGAGTGCACCTGGGCCGCGACGGCAACCGGGCCCGACTCCCGTACGGCCAGCCGGTGCGAGGGGCGGCCCTGCGAACCCGCGGCCGAGCCGGGGCTGGAGTCCACCCGGATCAGGCCGAGCGCCTCCAGCTCCGCGGCGACCGCGCCCGCGGTGGCGCGGGTGACACCGAGCTCGGAGGTGAGGACGGCGCGGGTGGGGGCGCGTCCGGTGTGGACCAGTTCCAGGGCGGGTCCGAGCGCGCTGCGGCCCCTCTCCAACTTCGTCCGGGTGGTGGTCACCTTGCCGTTCATGGGGGCGAGTCTCCCATGATCCGGAGGTGCCGCCGACGCGGTGGTGGCCGACTTCCTCCCCTGTGCCGCCCGGCGGCAGGCCATCTTGCGCGCGCTGTCCGCAGGCCCCTATGCTGAGTTTGTGCCGCAACTAAACAAACTGCGGACGGCTCTTCCGGGGGGACCGGGCGGCAACACCGCCCCACTACCCTTGGCCCGCCTCCGTACCGCGCTGACCGTGTTCTTCGCCCTCGACGGTTTCCTCTTCGCCGGCTGGGTGGTCCGTATCCCGGCCATCAAGCACCAGACCGGCGCCTCGGCCGCCACCCTCGGCCTCGCACTCCTCGGCGTATCCGCCGGTGCCGTGATCACCATGATGCTCACCGGCCGGCTCTGCCACCGCTTCGGCAGCCATCCGGTGACCGTGGTCTGCGGAGTCCTGCTGTCGCTCAGCATCGCGCTGCCGGCGCAGACCCATTCGGCACTCTCGCTCGGCCTGGTGCTGCTGGTGTTCGGCGCCGCGTACGGCGGGACGAACGTGGCGATGAACAGCGCGGCGGTGGATCTGGTCGCCGCCCTGCGGCGCCCCGTGATGCCCAGCTTCCATGCCGCGTTCAGCCTCGGCGGCATGATCGGTGCCGGGCTCGGCGGCCTGGTCGCGGGCGGCCTCTCCCCCTCGGCACATCTCCTCGTCCTGACCGGAATCGGACTGCTCGTGACCGCCGTCGCCGGCCCGGTCGTGCTGCGGCACCCCGCCCCGAAGCCCGTACCGGTCACGCCCGGTGGCGAGGCGCGGCCCAAGCGGCTGGACGGTCGGGCACGACGTGTGGTGATCCTCTTCGGGATGATCGCGCTCTGCACGGCATACGGCGAGGGGGCCCTGGCCGACTGGGGCGCGCTCCACCTGGAGCAGGACCTCCAGGCCCACCCCGGGGTCGCGGCGGCCGGCTACTCGATGTTCGCCCTCGCCATGACGGTGGGCCGGCTCAGCGGCACGGCACTGCTCGAACGGCTCGGGCAGACCCGGACCCTGGTCGCCGGCGGCGGGACCGCGGCGGCCGGCATGCTGCTCGGTTCGCTCGCCCCGACCACCTGGCTCGCCCTTCTCGGGTTCGCCGTCACCGGACTCGGCCTGGCCAACATCTTCCCGGTCGCGGTCGGCAGGGCCGGCGAGCTGGCCGGCCCCGGCGGGGTGGCCGCCGCCTCGACCCTCGGCTACGGCGGAATGCTCCTCGGCCCGCCCGCGATCGGCTTCCTGACCGACTGGTTCTCGCTCCCGGCGGCTCTCACCACGGTGGCCCTGCTGGCCGCCGCGGCGGCCGCGCTCGGGTACAGCGCGCGCAACGTGGCGCACCCATGAGCAGGTGAGTAGCCGTACTCAGGCAGGAACGGTTCCTCGGACGCACGATGGATAAGTCAGCCATCTACGGGGAGCACACCATGAACAAGCCGGTCCTCACCACGCGGCACCTTCGCGCGATCGCCCGCCTGACCTTCGGCAACACCGCCTCCCTGATCTATCTGGGAGTGGTGGCGGCCACTGCCGTGTTCGTCGCCGTGGACACGCTGTTCGTCGCCCACGAGGACGCCTCGTTCGCGGGGGTGTGGCTCTTCCTCCTGGCGGCACCGACGGTGTTCGTCTTCTTCGTAGGCGGTTCGATGTGGGGCGCGGAGGCGGCCGGCCCCGCCTGGTTCCTGTACCTGGCGCTGGTGGTGTCCGTGCTGGTGCAGTCGCTCGCGCTCGGCTGGTTCGTGCGGCTGGTACGCGCCGCCGGCGGCCGCTCCCGGTCCGCCCGCCCGCACGGCGTCTGACCACTGGCACAATCCCTGCCATGGAGATCGCGGAGTACATCAAGACCCTGTCCGCCGAGGGCCGGTTGCTGGCGCGGGCGGCCGAGGAGGCGGGGACCGGGGCACCGGTGCCGACCTGCCCGGAGTGGCAGGTGCGTGATCTTCTCCGGCACGTCGCGATGGTCCACACCTGGGCGGCCGCCTTCGTGACGGAGGGGCACACCTCGTACGTCCCCGACGCCGGCGAGCCGGACCTGGACGGGCCCGCACTGCTCGCCCGGTTCCGCGAGGGGCACCGCCTGCTGGTGGCCGCCCTGGACGGCGCCCCGGCGGACGTGGACTGCTGGTCCTTCTTCCCGGCGCCTTCGCCGCTCGCGTTCTGGGCGCGACGGCAGGCGCACGAGACCACGGTCCACCGGGTGGACGCGGAGTCCGCACGCGGCGGCGCCCTGTCTCCCGTAGCCGCCGCTCACGCGGTCGACGGCATCGACGAGTTGCTCCGCGGCTTCCACGCCCGCCCGAAGAGCAGGGTGCGCACCGAGGTGCCGCGCACGGTACGGATCCGGGCCACGGACACCGCCGCCGCGTGGACCGTGCGGCTCTCCGCGGAACAGCCGCAGGTCGTGCGCGAGGACGGGGCGGCCGGGCCGGCGCCCGCGGACTGCGAGTTGAGCGCCACGGCCCAGGATCTCTACCTGGCGCTCTGGAACCGGCGGCCGCTCAGCGACCTGACCGTGTCGGGCGATCCGGAGCTCGCCCGGCTGTGGCGCGAGAACTCAGCGGTCAGCTGGTCCTGAGACAGCGGGAGCACCTGACGGGCAGCCGCGGCCGCCGCGTGCGACGGCTCAGGCCTGCATACCGCCCAGCATCCTGGCGAGCACCGACCGCTGGAGCGGCTTCACCTCGCCGTGACGGGCCCGGCCCTTCGCCGTCAGGACCACCTGGACACCGCGACGGTCTTCGCTGCACATGCCCCGGCACACGAGTTCGTCCTTCTCCAGCCGGGCGATCAGCCGGGACAGCGCGCTCTGGCTGAGGTGGACCCGCGAGGCCAGCTCCTGCACGCGACAGCCGTCGCCGCTCTCCGGCACAGCCTCCGCGAGCACGTCGAGCACCTCGAAGTCACTGGCGCCCAGACCGTGCGGATGCAGTGCGCGATCCAGCTCGCACGAGGTCCTGGCATGCAGGGCAAGGATGTCCCGCCACTCGTCCACGAGCACCCGCTCGGACTTGTTCGCCGCCATGACCGCACGTTAGCAGAGCGGAGCCTTTTGTTGCATCGGAATTAAATGCACTTGCATTGAATGCATGTGCATGTACCGTGCTGCCCATGACCTCTCCGCTCACCGTCCCCGATTCCCCGGCCGGCTGGAGCCCCCGCCTCTGGGGCACCCTGCTCGTGCTCTGCGCCGCGATGTTCCTGGACGCCCTCGACGTCTCCATGGTCGGCGTCGCGCTGCCCTCCATCGCCGACGACCTCGGGCTGACCACCTCGACCCTCCAGTGGATCGTCAGCGGCTACATCCTCGGATACGGCGGACTGCTGCTCCTCGGGGGCCGGGCGGCCGATCTCCTCGGCAGGCGGCAGGTGTTCCTGATCGCGCTCGCCGTCTTCGCCGTGGCCTCCCTGCTCGGCGGATTCGTCGACTCGGGGCCGCTCCTGATCGCCAGCCGCTTCATCAAGGGGCTGAGCGCCGCGTTCACCGCGCCCGCCGGACTCTCGATCATCACCACGACGTTCAAGGAGGGCCCGGAGCGCAACCGGGCCCTGTCCATCTACACCACCTGCGCGGCCACCGGCTTCTCCATGGGCCTGGTCCTGTCCGGCCTGCTGACCCAGCTGTCCTGGCGCCTGACCATGCTGCTGCCCGCCCCGATCGCGCTGATCGCACTGGTCGCGGGTCTGAAGCTGATCCCGCGCAGCGCCCGCGAGCACACCCACAAGGGATACGACCTGCCGGGCGCGGTCACCGGTACGGCGTCGATGCTGCTGCTGGTCTTCACGGTCGTACAGGCTCCCGAGGCCGGCTGGGCCTCCGCCCGCACCCTGTTGTCCTTCCTCGCCGTCGCCGTACTGCTCACCGTGTTCGTCACCATCGAGCGGCGCACCGCGAACCCCCTCATCCGCCTCGGCGTGCTGCGCTCGGGCAGCCAGGTTCGGGCGCAGCTCGGCGCCGCCGCGTTCTTCGGCAGCTATGTCGGCTTCCAGTTCCTGGTCACCCAGTACATGCAGTCGCTGCTCGGCTGGTCCGCCCTGGAGACCGCGCTGGCCTTCCTGCCCGCAGGTGTCCTGGTGGCGCTGTCCTCCACGAAGATCGGCGATGTGGTGGACAGATTCGGGACGCCCCGGGTCATCGCGGCCGGATTCACCTTCCTGGTCATCGGCTACGCACTGTTCCTGCGGATCACCCTCACCCCGTCGTACGCGGCCGTGATCCTGCCCTCCATGCTGCTGCTCGGCGCCGCCTGCGCACTGACCTTCCCCTCGCTCAACATCCAGGCCACCAACGGGGTGGACGACGAGGAGCAGGGCATGGTCTCGGGGCTGCTGAACACCTCGATCCAGGTCGGCGGAGCGATCTTCCTGGCGGTCGTGACCGCGGTCATCACCGCACACGGCAGCGGGAACGGCTCTCCGCAGGCGATCCTCGACAGCTACCGGCCCGGCCTCGTGGTGGTGACGGCGGTGGCATTCGCCGGCCTGCTGATCACGCTCACCGGACTGCGCCGCAGACTCCCCGCGCAGCACACCGTGCTGGTCGCCTCCTCCGAGCTGGACCGGGCCGCCGCGGCCGAGGCCCCGACCGCACGGAAAGTGACTGTGCGGGACTGACCACCTGGCGAGGGGGAGCGTGGTGGCCGACGGGCGACGGTTGTCCGCCGGCCACCACGCCTGTGACACTTCGGACATGCGACGACGAAGCCAGGCGGAACGGGACGCGATGACGGTCGAGATCGGCTTCGCCGTGCTGACCGGAGCCCTGCTGGCCGCCGGCGCGTTCGTCGCGGTCAGCGTCCCCTGCGTCTTCCTTGCACCGCGCAGCGGCCTGCGGCCCGTGCTCGGCGCGATCGCCGCCGCCGTGGCGGTGCTGGTGTTCCTGGGCCGCGTCATCGACGTGCTGTGGCGGTTCGGCCGCCGCGACACGGCCGCCGAGGTCGGGGCGCGGGGTCCGGCGTCGCCCGGTCAGCCCAGCCAGCCGGGGCGTACGAGCCCCGACTCGTAGGCGAGCACGACCAGTTGAGCCCGGTCGCGGGCGCCGAGCTTCACCATGGTCCGGCTGACGTGGGTCTTGGCGGTGAGTGGGCTGACGACGAGGCGGCGGGCGATCTCCTCGTTGGAGAGACCTATGCCGACCAGGGCCATCACCTCCCTTTCCCGTTCGGTGAGTTCACTCAGACCCGTCGCCGCCGCCGGCTCCTTGGAGCGGGCCGCGAACTCGGCGATCAGCCGGCGGGTGACTCCCGGGGACAGCAGCGCGTCACCGTCGACCACCGCCCGGACGGCCCGGAGCAGTTCCTCCGGCTCGGTGTCCTTGACCAGGAAGCCGGAGGCTCCGGAGCGAATCGCCTCGAAGACGTACTCGTCGAGTTCGAAGGTGGTGAGCATGACCACCTTCACGTCGTTCAGCCCGGGGTCCTCGGTGATGGCGCGGGTCGCGGCGAGACCGTCGAGGTGCGGCATCCGGATGTCCATCAGCACGGCGTCCGGCCTCAGTTCACGCACCAGGCGGACGGCCTCCCCGCCGTCGGCGGCCTCGCCCGCCACCTCGATGTCCGGCTGGGCGTCCAGGAGCGCCCGGAATCCCGCCCGGACCAGCAGCTGGTCGTCGGCGAGCAGTACGCGAATCACGGTGTCTCCTTCTGGTGCGGCGCCCTGCCGGTTCCGCCGGCCGGCAACGGAAGTTCGGCACGTACCCGGAAGCCGCCGTCGGGCCGGTTCCCCGCCTCGATCGTGCCACCCAGCGCGGCGGCCCGCTCACGCATCCCGGCGAGCCCGTTGCCACTGCCCCCGGCGTCCGTACCGGTGGCGGGCCCCTCGTCGTCGATCCGGAGCCGGATGCGCCCCGGCTCGTGGCCGACCACGACCTGGGCGGTGCGCGAACCGGAGTGCCGCACCACGTTGGTCAGGGCCTCCTGCACGATCCGGAACGCGGCCAGGTCCGCGCCCGGCGGCACGGCGCCGGGTGCGCCGTCCGTCTGCACGGTGACGGTCAGTCCGGCGCTCGCCGCCTGCTCCACCAGTTCGGGCAGCCGGTCGAGTCCGGGAGCCGGGGTCCTGGGCGCGTCCCCGGGGGTACGGAGCGTGTCGAGGACCTGCCTGACCTCGCCCAGCGCCTCCTTGCTGGCCGCCTTGATGGTGGTGAGTGCCGTGCGGGCCTGTTCGGGGTCGGAGTCCAGCAGCGCGAGGCCGACCCCGGCCTGGACATTGATGACGGAGATGCTGTGCGCGAGGACGTCGTGCAGTTCGCGGGCCATCCGCAGGCGCTCCTCGTCGGCCCGGCGCTTCTCCTGGGCCGCCCGCTCCACTCGCTGGGCGGCCCACTGTTCACGGCGTACGCGGACGAACTCCGCGGCGGCGACGATGGCCACCACCCAGGCGGCGACCCCCACCTCCTGCCCCCAGGGCGGAGCCGAGTCGCCGGAGGGGGGCAGCCAGCGGTACAGCCAGTGGGCGACGAGGAGATGTCCCACCCACACCATGCCGACCGCCGACCAGGCGGCTCTGCGATGTCCGGCGACGACGGCACTGAAGCAGCCCACGGCCACGGTCAGGAAGACCGGACCGTACGGGTAGCCGGCACCGAGATAGACCGTCGCCGCCGCCGACGTCACGAAGACAGTCACGACGGGATACCGGTGACGCAGCAGCAGCACCGCCACGGCGACGAGGAGGAGCAGCCGGGCGAAGAGGTCCAGCGGCGCCTTGTCGTCGAGCTGGCCGCGGGCCGCGACGGTCGAACCGGCCATGACGACGACGCCGAGCAGCAGAGTCGACGGCCAGGGCAGCCGGTCTGCCGACCGCCCCCGCACGCCGGTCAGCCAGCGCGGCGGACCGCCGTGGCTCCAGGGCCCCAGGAGCCACCACCGGGCCCTGCCGGGTCGCCGTCCGCCGCGCCGCGCGCCCAGAGCCGTCGCCACGGCGGTCCGCCCTGCTCCTCAGGGGGGCCGCCGCGGGTCTGTGAGCGCTGCTCTTCCATGCCGGCCACGCTAGACCGCGCACCACCACCGGGGCGTCCGCCGGGCGTGGTGATCACCCGTACTCCCTGTGGAGTACGGCGAACGGGCAGGGCGCCTTCCGGCAGGCCGGAGACTCACCGGCGGCCGCCGAGCAGGCCGACCGCGCGGGCCAGCTCCGCCACGGCCTGGCGGAAGAAGACCTCCCTCGCCTCCACGACCCGGTTGAACTGGCCGAAGAGCTCGAACGACAGCAGCCCGAACAGCTGCGACCACGCGGCGACGAGCGGTGCCACGACGGCGGGCGGCAGGTCGGGGGCCAGGTCGGCGGCGAGGCGTTCGGCCTCCGGACGGAGTTCCTCGGCGAGCGGCGGAAGTGAGAGCCCCTCCTGGCGGTGGGCCTCCTGGACGACGGCTATGAGCACGAGGCCGACGCGGGACGCGGGTCCGACGGTGGTCTGCGGCGCGGTGTAGCCGGGCACGGGCGAGCCGTAGATCAGCGCGTACTCGTGCGGATGCGCCAGTGCCCAGTCGCGTACGGCGCAGGCGACCGCGACCCAGCGGTTCAGATGGGCGGCGGGCACGGAGGCGTCCGGCAGCGCGGTCCGGTGCGCCTTCTCGGCGGCTTCGCCCACGGAGTCGTACGCGTCGACGATCAGGGCCGTGAGCAGTTCGTCGCGGCTGGGGAAGTAGCGGTAGAGCGCGGAGGAGACCATGCCGAGCTCGCGCGCCACCGCACGCAACGAGAGCTTCGCCGCACCCTCCGCCGCGAGCTGCCTTCTCGCCTCGTCCTTGATGGCGGCGGTGACCTCGATACGGGCCCGTTCCCTGGCTCCCCGGATAGCACTCATGGGTCTCAGTCTGCCACGCGAACAGAGCGGCGACCAAAAACGAGAGCACTGCTCTTGCTTTTAGGCACCGTTCCAGTGCACACTGATCTCAAGCGAGAGCACCGCTCTCCCAAGCAGTGGGGTCACCATGTCGCAGCCTTACTACCTTCAGGGAAGCCCGCTCACCGTCCGGATGAACGGCATCGTCGGCTGGCTCGCCCGGCACGGGGTCAGCCTGCTCGGCACACAGGAACTGTCGGTCCGCGGCCGCAAGAGCGGTCAGATGCAGCGCGTCCCCGTCAACCCGCACCCCTTCGAGGGCGCGCAGTACCTGGTCTCGGCCCGCGGCCACTCGCAGTGGGTGCGCAACATGCGGGCCGCGGGCGGCGGCGAACTGCGGAAGGGCCGCAGAACCCGCTCCTTCACCGCCGTGGAGATCGCGGACGACGCGCACAAGGTGATCGTCGTCCGCGCCTACCTGGAGCGCTGGGGCTGGGAGGTCAACCAGTACTTCAAGGGCATCACGGCGAAGTCCACGGACGCCGAACTCCTGGCGGCCTGCCCCGACCACCCCGTCTTCCGGATCACGATCGAGGACTGACCGGCCGGCGCGCCGGCCGGTCCCCCGGTCCGCTTTTCCCTGGACCGCCAATCCGGCCGGACCACTGCCGTGACGCGTACTTCCTAGCGGTCCATCGCGGACAGCGCCCGTTGCGCCAGCGGATGCGAACGGACCAGCTCGGCAAGCGAGGTCGTCCCCCGGGTGATCCCCGCGAACGCGTTCCACGCCGGCCGGAATCCCGTCAGCACCGCGTGCAGTACACCCGGGCGCCGCTCGAAGAGCTTCAGCATGCGGCGTCCGACGCTCATCTCGACGCCGAGTCCGGCCTTGATGGCGAAGGCGTAGTTGAGGGCCTGACGGCGGGCGTCCACCGCGTCGTGCGACTCCGCGACACGGACCGCCCACTCACCGGCGAGCCGCCCCGAACGCAGCGCGAACGAGATGCCCTCGCGGGTCCAGGGCTCCAGCAGACCGGCCGCGTCCCCGCAGACGAGCACCCGGCCGCGGGACAGCGGCGAGTCGTCGCTGCGGCAGCGGGTCAGGTGGCCGGACGAGATCTTCGGTTCGAACCCGGCCAGGCCGAGGCGCGCGATGAAATCCTCCAGGTACCGCTTGGTACCGCCGCCGTCGCCGCGCGCCGAGATCACACCGACCGTCAGCGTGTCGCCCTTGGGGAACACCCAGCCGTAACTGCCCGGCATGGGGCCCCAGTCGATCAGCACCCGGCCGGCCCAGTCCTCGGCGACCGTCTCCGGCACCGGGATCTCGGCCTCCAGGCCCAGGTCCACCTGGTCGAGCTTCACCCCGACATGAGCTCCTATCCGTCCGGCACTGCCGTCCGCGCCCACGACGGCGCGGGCCAGGACGGTCTCGCCGCCGGACAGCACCACCGCGACCGTGCGCCGGTCCGGCACCGCGGCGCCGTGCTGCTCCACCCGGGACACCGTCGCTCCGGTACGCAGCTCGGCACCGGCCTTCTGCGCCTCCTCGACCAGCCCCGCGTCGAACTCGGGGCGGTTGATCAGCCCGAAGAGCATGCGCTTGGAGCGGCGGGTGCGCGCCAGTCTGCCGTTCAGCGAGAACGTGACCGCGTGGATCCGGTCCCGCAGCGGCAGTTCGAATCCGGGCGGCAGCGCATCGCGCGAATACCCGATGATGCCGCCGCCGCACGTCTTGTAACGGGGCAGTTCCGCCTTCTCCAGCAGCAGCACCTTACGGCCGGCTACCGCCGCCGCGTATGCCGCGGAGGCTCCCGCGGGTCCGCCGCCGACTACGACGACGTCCCACACGGACGACTCTTCGTGCTCATGTCCGGCGTCTGCGTTCTCGCTGCTCACGATGTGCTTCTGCTCCCGATCCGACCAGTGGCCCAAGCTGCTCACGGCATCCTACGGCGCGTTCCGGCCGATACCTCCTGTGGGAGGATCGGCCGAGCCTCCGCCGTACCCGCAACGCCGCATTCGCGGCGGCATGTACGCGGTTTCGTACACATAACGTCGCACCTGCTAGGAGCGTGCCCATGACCGCCCGTCCGATTTCCGAGTCCGTCGCCTCACTGATGCCCCGCGCCAAGGCGGAGCTCGCGGAGCTGGTGGCCTTCCAGTCGGTGGCGGATCCCGCGGTGTTCCCCACGAGCGAGTGCGACGCAGCCGCCGAGTGGGTCGCCGGGGCGCTGCGCGCCGAGGACTTCCAGGATGTCGCCCTGCTCGACACCCCGGACGGCAGCCGGTCCGTCTACGGCTTCCTGCCCGGCCCGGCCGGTGCACCCACCGTGCTGCTCTACGCGCACTACGACGTGCAGCCGCCGCTCGACGAGTCCGCCTGGCTCTCCCCGCCGTTCGAGCTGACGGAGCGTGACGGGCGCTGGTTCGGCCGGGGCTCGGCCGACTGCAAGGGCGGCTTCATCATGCATCTGCTCGCGCTGCGCGCCCTCAGGGCGAACGGCGGGGTCCCGGTCTCCGTGAAGGTGATCGTCGAGGGCTCGGAGGAGCAGGGCACCGGCGGTCTCGAGCAGTACGCGCAGGCGCACCCGGAGTTGCTGGCGGCCGACACCGTCGTGATCGGCGACACCGGCAACTTCCGGGTGGGTCTGCCCACGGTCACCTCGTCGCTGCGCGGGATGACGATGCTGCGGGTGCGGCTGGACACCCTCGAAGGGAACCTGCACTCGGGGCAGTTCGGCGGCGCCGCGCCCGACGCGCTGGCCGCGATGATCCAGCTGCTCGCGTCGCTGCGCGCCGAGGACGGGACGACGACCGTCGACGGCCTCACCACGCAGGGGACGTGGGACGGTCTGCAGTACCCGGAGGCGGAGTTCCGCAAGGACGCCAAGGTCCTGGACGGGGTCGAGCTGATCGGCACGGGTACCGTCGCGGACCGGATCTGGGCGCGGCCCGCCGTCACGGTGATCGGCATCGACTGCCCGCCGGTGGTCGGCGCGACGCCGTCGGTGCAGGCGAGCGCGCGGGCGCAGATCAGCCTGCGGGTGCCGCCGGGCGGCGACGCCGACGCGGTGACGAAGCTGCTCACCGCGCACCTGAAGACGCGCGCGCCGTGGGGGGCGCGGGTCTCGGTCGAGCAGGTCGGTCAGGGGCAGCCGTTCCGCGCCGACATCACCAGTCCGGCGTACACCGCGATGGCGGACGCCATGCGGGCCGCGTACCCGGGTCAGGAGATGCAGACCTCCGGGATGGGCGGCTCGATCCCGCTCTGCAACACCCTTGCCGGGCTGTACCCGGAGGCGGAGATCCTGCTGATCGGACTGAGCGAGCCCGAGGCGCAGATCCACGCGGTGAACGAGAGCGTGTCCCCCGAGGAGCTGGAGCGGCTCTCGGTGACCGAGGCGCTGTTCCTGCAGAACTACGCCGCGTCCAAGAACGCCTGACCGAGCGAGGCCGGCGTCCTGAGGGACGGGGCGAAGCCCTTGCTGCCCCGGCTACGCGCCGGGCGAAGCTCGCCCGGCGCGTAGATCCGTGCGTAGATCCGTGCGTGGATGCACGCGCCGACCGTGCCGCTGGCCCCGCCGGCCCCGCCGACCCCGCCGACCCCGCCGACCCCGCCGACCCGGGTCGACCGGGAACTGTCCGACGGCTCGAACGTCGCATTCGACGGCGGGGCGCGCGCGGGTGGTCCGCTCCCCCGGCCCCACCCCGGGTTCCCCTGTCTCCATCTCCCCGCGCACGGGGTGCTGTTCACCGGAGACTGTGTGGCCGGGGGTGGAGCCGGTGATGCCGGGCATCTCCAACATCGACCGTGAGCAGGCCGCGGCCTCGTCCCAGCGGCTGGCGGCGCCGGCACCGGCCGCGGTCCGCTCCGGTCAGAGGGACCCCGTGACCGGCGACGAGCCGCGGGACCGCGCTCCTCAGCCCACCGGTACCCCGGCCTCCAGATTGAGCACGGCTGACTGCTCGCGGGCGCGCAGCGCCCAGCGCAGCCGTTCGTACCGGGTGGGCGGCAGCATGGTGGCCGCCTCCGCTTCGGTGACGAACCGCCAGCCACGCAGCTCGGAACCCGGGAGCAGCAGCCGTTCGGCGTCCCGGCCCGGCAGCAGACCGCCGTCGAAGAGCAGCCGCAGTCCGCCGTAGCCGGGCGGCTCGGGCGCCTCCCAGTCGATGACGAGCAGCTTCGGCACGTTTGCGAGATGTATCCCTATCTCCTCGGCGACCTCCCTGATCCCGGCCTGCGCCGGGGCCTCGCCCCTTTCCACCACGCCTCCGGGGAACTCCCAGCCGGGTTTGTAGGTGGGGTCCACGAGCAGGACCCGGCCGTGCTCGTCGAAGAGCAGCACCCCGGCGGCGACGGTCTCCGCGGTCGGATCGGGGGTCTGCACGATCTCGCAGGCCGGAGCGGCCCCGGTGCGCAGGGCCTCGGCGATGGTCGCGGCGGTCTCCTGCGGGGTGAGCGCGCCGTTGTCGATGGTGTGGGCGTCCCCGGTGATCCAGTCGAGCGCCGACCGGTAGGGCTCGATGTGCTGGTACGCCCACTGCCGGACCCGTTCGCTGTGTTCCGGATCGTCGGCGAATTCCACTCGGGCGGCTATTCGTTGCCGCAGGATCGTTTCCTCAGGTGAGAGCAGCACATGGCGCACCGGAATGCGTCTGGAAGCGAGCCCTCCGAAGATCTCGTCGCGATACTCCTGTCGCAGCAGTGTCATCGGCACCACCAGTACCCCACCGACCTCGGCGAGCAGGGCCGCCGCGGTGTCCACCACCAGACGCCGCCAGATCGGCAGGTCCTGGAAGTCGGTCACCTCGGCGAGCTTCTTCTGGGGCAGCAGACACCGCAGCCCCGCGCCGGTCAGTTCCGGGTCGTAGAAGGTGCTGTTCGGGATCAGATCGATCAGTTCGCGCGCGGCGCTGGTCTTGCCCGCGCTGAACGCACCGTTGATCCAGACGATCACGGTTCCCCCTCTTCCGTAGCCCCCTGTGGCTTGCCCGCATCACCCTGCCGCGAAAACACGTCTGAGGCGATGCCGTTGCACGAACGCGACAGCGGACGGCCGCCGACGGGCGTCCTGAGCTACCGGGACGGCCGCCCCCGGAGCCGTAACGAGGACGGCCGGACGTCGTTGGAGCGGACAGCAGGAGGAACGACAGGGGGTGGACCGTGCTTCGCACCGTGCTTGAACAATTCCCCGCAGGGGGCCCGCGGGGCAGCTGGCCGGCGGAGGAGTTCGCGGCGGCCCGCCGCGGCGAGGGCGTCGCGGCGGAGGTCGTGATGGATCTGGAACAGGACGCGTTCCTGGTCGTCGTGCCGCAGCAGTCCTCGGACCGCGGCCACTGAGGGCGCACGGGACACACCCGTGAGCCGCTGCCGTCAGCCCGCCCGGCCGGTCGTGAGTGGTTGCCGAGCCGGTCAGCCCGTCCGGCCTGCCGCCCTCCGTGCGGTGCCGGTGGCCCGCCGCCCAGAGGAAGGTGGTGCCATCGGCTACGAGGCGGCGGGCCTTCTTCTCGCTGCGAGCCATCCGGAGACGCTCTGACCTTTCGCTCGGATCAGGCCGGAGCAGGCCAGATCGCCGGAGGGCACCGGATCAGGGAGCCGGGTCCGGTGCCGTGCAACGTCGGCGGACGCGTCCCCCGACCCCACAGGACGCTCAGGGCGTGTCGCCGCGCCAGTCCCACTTGTACGGGTTGTCGGCCCGCGGCCCGTACTCGGCCCTGCCGCCGGCCCCGTAGGAGCCGATCTCGGTGATCAGGGCGGTGCCGTCCGCCAGGGCCACCTCCGTCCAGCCGGTCACGTCCAGCAGCAGCCCGTCGAGCGGACCGCCCACCAGCTCCCGGTAGACACGCCCCGGCCGGGGCCCCGGGTCGGGGTCGTCGTGATCGGCGCCGTACACCCGTCGCCGCATGATCTCGTCCATACCCGCAGGATGACACCGACCACTGACAACCACCTCGGTCAGTGCGCCTGTGTGACTCGATCGGAGGCATGTCCGCCCGTCCGGCCCGGCCGTGCCGGCCCACCGGCCTCCGGTGGGCCGGGTGCCCCTGCACGGCCCGTCGCGACGCCGCCGGGGCCATTGCCTGTCCGGCGTCGTAGGCTGTTCGCATGTCCACTCCCCCTTCACCTGCCTCACCGGCGCGCTCGCTCGCCGCGGTGAACGCGGACATCCGCGCGCTGTGGCAGCGGGGCGGCCGGCTGTCGCCGGAGGGGCGCCGGGAGTACGAGCGGCTGCTGGCCGAGTGGGCGGCTGTGGTGCGGGGCGACGGGGTTGAGGCGGCGTGACCTGCGAGTGATTGCCAGTGCAGCCGTATAGATCCGGCCGTGGCGAATCCGAGCGATGAACTGATCCAGCTGTTCCGTGCCGCCGTCGAGGCCGAGGCAGAGGCGACGAGCAAGCCGTACAGCGAAGAGGGCTGGAAGTATTCTCGGGCCGGTCGCCCGCACGGATTCTCTGACGGGCCCGTGGCGACGGCGTCGAAGCGTCGCCGCGCTGCACCGACTGCCCTGCCACAGCCCCCAGTTCGCGTCAGGACATCCGATGTCCTGCGGCGCGGCGCGGTACCGCTCACCCGTCAGGCGAGGGCCGCTCCACAGCCTCCTGCCCGTGGGCAACCGCACACAACCGAACGCCCGCGTGGAGCTCACCCTCAAACAAGGCCCACGTCAAGGGATTTGACGAGATAACCGCACATCAGGCAGCACCCCTTCCAACAGACTTCAACAGGCTCTAACGTAATCGCTCGTCCTAGCGTGTACATGCCGTCAATTGATTCGGCACGAGTCTGGAGGAACGTGACGATGCGTCATCTTCCAACCCGTTCAACCCGCACAGGCCGCCGGAGAGTCATCGGAGCGCTGACCGCAGGCCTCCTGTGCGCGGCGGGCGTCTCCGTCCCCGCCGCCGCCGCCGATTCCCCGGCCCCCGCACCGGCCTCCGCGGCCAGGGCGCAGGCCGACAACGGCCTCGCCCTCACTCCCCCCATGGGGTTCAACAACTGGAACTCGACCCACTGCCGGGCCGAGTTCAACGAGTCGATGGTCAAGGGCATCGCGGACATCTTCGTCGAGAAGGGCCTCAAGGACGCCGGCTACCGGTACGTCAACCTGGACGACTGCTGGGCCAAGCCGCAGCGCAACGCGGACGGCAAGCTGGAGGCCGACCCGGTGCGTTTCCCCAACGGCATCAAGGCCGTCGCGGACTACGTCCACTCCAAGGGCCTGAAGCTCGGGATATACACCAGCGCGGGCACCAAGACCTGCGACAGCGTCGGACTGCCCGGCGGGCTCGGCCACGAGTACAGCGACGCGCAGCAGTTCGCCGACTGGGGCGTCGACTACCTCAAGTACGACAACTGCAACAACGAGGGCGTGGACGCGAAAGAGCGCTACACGACGATGCGCGACGCGTTGGCGGCCACCGGCCGTCCCATCGTCTACAGCATCTGCGAATGGGGGCAGAACAAGCCCTGGGAATGGGCCGCGGGAATCGGCAACCTCTGGCGCACCACGGGCGACATCAACGACAGCTGGAGCAGCATGCTGTCGATCATGAAGCAGAATCTGCCGCTCTCCGCAGCCGCAGGACCGGGCCACTGGAACGACCCCGACATGCTGGAGGTCGGGAACGGCGGGATGACGGACACCGAGTACCGCACCCACTTCTCCATGTGGTCGGTGATGGCCGCGCCGTTGCTCATCGGCTCCGACCTCCGCAAGGCGACTCCGCAGACGTACGAGATCCTGGCCAACCACGAGGTCATCGCGGTCGATCAGGACCCGCTGGGCAAGCAGGGCGCCGTCCTCTCCTCCGACGCGGGGCGCTGGGTCGTCTCCAAGGAGATGCAGGACGGCAGCCGTACGGTGGCGCTCTTCAACGAGACGGGGAACGCGCAGCGGATCTCGACGACGGCTGCGGCAGCGGGGCTGCCGAAGGCCGCCGCGTACACGATGCGTGATCTGTGGGAGCACAAGGAGTACAACACCGCGGGCGCCATCTCGGCGACCGTCCCGGCGCACGGGACCGTGCTGCTGCGCGTCGCCGCCGACAGCGACTGGGCGGCGTCCCCACCGGCCGTGGAACTCGGCCTGGGAGGCAGCACCCTGGTGGAGGCGGGGCGCACCGCAGCGCTGACGACCACGCTCACCGATCTGGGCCGCACGCCCGCCCTGAAGGTGTCGGCCGCGCTGACCGGACCGTCCGGCTGGCAGGTCAGGGCAGGCTCCTCGACGACTGCCGTGGCGCTGCCCACCGGGCGGGCGCTGACCACGCGCTGGCGGGTGACGGCCCCTGCGGGCACGGCCACCGGTACGTACGACCTCACGCTCACCGCGCAGTACCGCTCGCCCACCGGCAAGCGGGTGCGCAACTCGGTGCCGTTCCAGGCCCATGTGGTGGTGGCACCACCGGCCGGTGGCGGCTATCTGAGCGATCTCCCGCAGCTCTCGGCGTCCAACGGCTACGGACCGGTCGAGAAGGACACCAGCAACGGCGAGAGCGAGGCGGGCGACGGGAAGCCGCTCACCATCGGCGGCGAGGTCTACGCGAAGGGCCTGGGGGTGCACGCGGACAGCGCCGTCGAGTACTACACGGGTGGTGCGTGCAGCACCGTGACGGCCCGGGTCGGCGTGGACGACGAGAAGGACGCCAAGGGGAGCGTCACCTTCGAGATCTGGGCGGACGGCAAGAAGGTGACGTCCACCGGCGTGCTGACCACCGCGATGGCCGCGCAGCCGGTGTCGGCTGAGGTGAGCGGTGCGCAGGTAGTCCGTCTGGTGGTCACCGACGGCGGCGACGGAGACGACTCCGACCACGCGGACTGGGGGGATCTCCGCATCACCTGCTGAGTCCGGGGCCGGCGCCCTGCTCCACACGTACGCCGGGCGGACCCGAGGTCTCGGGTCCGCCCGGCGTACTCAGGAGGAAGGGCCTCAGACCGGGACCACCCCGTCCGCCCCCACTCGCGCCGAGAACGCCGCGGCGGCCGCGCCGACCAGCCCCGCGTCGTTGCCCATGACCGCGGGCGCGACCGTCAGCTGCTGGACGAACGAGAGCGTGGCGTACCGGCGCAGGGCCCTGCGGAGCGGGGCGAACAGCACGTCGCCGGCCCCGGCCACTCCCCCGCCGATCACCGCGATGTCGATCTCGACCAGCGTGGCCGTCGCGGCGATACCCGCGGCCAGCGCCTGCGCGGCCCGTTCGAAGGAGGCCACCGCGACCGGGTCTCCCGCCCGTGCCGAGGCCGCCACCGCCGCGGCCGAGGCGTCACCGTCGGGGCCGGGCCGCCAGCCGCCGTCCAGCGCCCTGCGCGCGATGTTGGGGCCACTGGCGATGCGCTCGACGCAGCCGCGCGAACCGCACGGGCACGGGTCGCCGTCCAGGTCCACGCTGATGTGTCCGATGTGGCCCGCGTTTCCGCTGGGGCCCGGGCGGAGCATGCCGCCGAGGACCAGTCCGCCGCCGACACCGGTCGACACGACCATGCACAGCGCGTTGTCGTAACCGCGGGCGGCGCCCAGCCAGTGCTCGGCCGCGGTCATCGCGACCCCGTCACCGACCAGCTCGACGGGCAGCCCGCCGGCCGCCTCGCTCACCCGCGCCACGAGCGGGAAGTCCCGCCAGCCGGGGACGTTGACGGGGCTGACCGTCCCGGCGGTGGCGTCCACCGGGCCCGCGCTGCCGATACCGACGGCCGATGCCCGCCCCCACAGGGGCGAGGCGGTCAGCTCGGCCAGCACGTCACCGACCGCGCCCATCACCTTCTCGCCACTCTCGCGGGCGGGCGTCGGGCGCTGCGCGCGTACGAGGAGCGTGCCGTTGCTGTCGACCAACGCGCCGGCGATCTTGGTGCCGCCGATGTCCAGCGCGGCGACGAGGTCGGTATGCATTGGTGTGGCTCCGGATGGTGAGGGGGTGGGACCTGCGGCTTCAGTAATCGGTCTGCATAGTCTCTATTCAGCTGACAACGTTGTCCAGGGCCTATGCTCGACGCCACAGCCTCCGGCCCCCCTCGCGGTAGTCTCCGCGGCCCCGCCGGACAGCCCGAACCGACGACAGGACAGCGCACCGTGGCCGAGACCACCCGTCATCCCGAGCCCCGTTACGGCAACCGGCCGACCATGAAGGATGTGGCCGCGCGTGCCGGAGTGGGCCTCAAGACGGTCTCCCGCGTGGTCAACAGCGAGGCAGGCGTCACACCCGACACCGAGCGCCGGGTCCAGGAGGCCATCGACGCACTGGGCTTCCGCCGCAACGACAGCGCGCGCGTGCTGCGCAAAGGCCGCACCGCGTCCATCGGACTCGTCCTGGAGGACCTCGCCGACCCCTTCTACGGGCCGCTGAGCCGCGCGGTGGAGGAGGTCGCCCGCGCGCACGGCGCGCTGCTCATCAACGGTTCGAGCGCCGAGGACCCGGAGCGCGAGCAGGAGCTCGTCCTGGCGCTGTGCGCGCGCCGGGTCGACGGGCTCATCGTGATCCCGGCCGGCGACGACCACCGTTACCTGGAGCCGGAGATAAAGGCCGGCATCGCGACCGTCTTCGTGGACCGGCCGGCGGGCCGGATCGATGCCGACATGGTGCTCTCGGACAGCTTCGGCGGCACCCGTCAGGGCGTCGCGCACCTGATCGCGCATGGCCACCGCCGGATCGGGTTCATCGGTGACCAGCCGCGCATCCACACCGCCACCGAGCGGCTGCGCGGCTATCACACCGCCATGGCGGACGCCGGGATAACCGTGGAGGACTCCTGGGTCTCCCTCGGCTCCACGGAGCCCGCCCGGGTCCGCCGGGCCGCCGAGACCATGCTTTCCGGCCCGGAGCCCGTCACGGCGCTGTTCTCCGGAAACAACCGCGTGACCGTGACCGTGGTGCGCGTCCTGGCCGACCGGGACCCCGCGGTCGCCCTGGTCGGTTTCGACGACATCGAGCTCGCTGATCTGCTCGGTATCACCGTCATCTCCCAGGACGCCGCGGCCGTCGGCCGCACCGCGGCCGAGCACCTCTTCCGCCGGCTCGACGGCGCCGCCCACGCACCGGCGCGGGTGGAGCTCCCGACGAGGCTGATCCCCCGGGGTTCGGGCGAGCTGCGCCCGAACTGAGGGCGGACGGCTACGGGGTCGTGACCGTCAGTGCCCCGCGCCGCGGTGAGGCGAAGGCGTCGAGGTCCGCGCGGGTCAGCCCGGTCAGCCGCGCCACCTCGGCGGTGTCCAGGGCGCCGCAGTCGATGCCGCGCAGCAGGTAGCCGCTGAGTGCCTTGGCGGTGGCGGGTTCGTCCATCACGTCGCCGCCGGCCTTGGCCACGTACGCGGCGAGCCGGGCCGCTGCCTGCTCCAGACCTTCGCGGTAGAACGTGTAGACGGCCGCGTAACGGGTCGGCAGGTGGCCCGGGTGCATGTCCCAGCCCTGGTAGTAGGCGCGGGCCAGAGCGCGCCGCGTGAGGCCGTAGTGCAGCCGCCAGGCTTCGTGGACCTGCGCGGTCGGGCCGACGGGCAGGACGTTGGTCGAGCCGTCGGAGACGCGTACACCGGTGCCCGCGGCGGCCACCTGCATGACGGCCTTGGCGTGGTCGGCGGCCGGGTGGTCGCTCGCCTGGTAGGCGGCGCTGACACCGACACACGCGCTGTAGTCGAAGGTTCCGTAGTGCAGGCCGGTGGCGCGGCCCTGTGCGGCGTCGATCATCCGGGCGACGGCGGCGGTGCCGTCGGCGGCCAGGATGGACTGGCTGGTCTCGATCTGGATCTCGAAGCCGAGCCGCCCCGAAGGCAGGCTGTGCGCCTTCTCGAAGGCTTCGAGGAGCTGGACGAAGGCGGTGACCTGTTCGGGGTACGTCACCTTCGGCAGGGTGAGCACGAGCCCGTCGGGAAGCCCGCCCGCCTGCATCAGGCCGGTGAGGAAGACGTCGGTGGTGCGGATTCCCCGGTCACGCACGGCAGCTTCCATGCACTTCATCCGGATGCCCATGTACGGGGCGGCCGTGCCGTTCGCGTACGCGTCCGAGATCAGCCGCGCCGCACGGGCTGCGGTCTCGTCCTCCTCCGCGTCGGAGCGGGGACCGAAGCCGTCCTCGAAGTCGACCCGCAGGTCCTCGACGGGCTCGCGCTCCAGCTTGGCGCGCACCCGGTCGTGGACGGCACCGGCGAGCTCGTCCGGAATGCCGAGAACCGCGGCGAGGGAGGCCGCGTCGGGGGCGTGCTCGTCCAGCGCCCGCAGCGCCTGGTCGCCCCAGGAGCGGATGGTGCCGGCGGTGAAGGCGTCCCCCGGTACGTAGACGGTGTGGACGGGCTGGCGGGTCCCGGGGTCACCCGGGTAACGGCGGGCGAGTTCGGCGTCCACCTCCGTGAGGGAAGCGCTGATCCCCTCGCTCACCGCGCCGGCGAGGCTCGTCGCCACCTTCTCCTGCTGACCCATTTCCGCACCCTCCACACTCTCGTTGTTTCCGCTTCCCGGAATCAACAATCCGTATAGTGAAGTTATAAGGCCGCCGTACCTGCGTCAATGGTGATCAGAAACGCTGCGGGGCCGCGCGGTGTGTCCACCGTGCGGCCCCGGGTCTGCGGGTCGTGCCGTGCTGCGTGCGGGGTCAGCCCTTGCGGGTGGTGACCTCGTCGGTGAGCTGGGGCACGACGTTGAAGAGGTCACCGACGACGCCGTAGTCGACGAGGTCGAAGATCGGGGCCTCGGCGTCCTTGTTGATCGCGACGATCGTCTTGGACGTCTGCATACCCGCCCGGTGCTGGATCGCACCCGAGATACCCGAGGCGATGTACAGCTGCGGGGAGACGGACTTACCGGTCTGGCCGACCTGGTTGGTGTGCGGGTACCAGCCGGCGTCGACAGCGGCGCGCGAGGCGCCGACAGCAGCACCCAGCGAGTCGGCGAGCGCCTCGATGATGGCGAAGTTGTCCGCGCCGTTGACGCCACGGCCGCCGGAGACGACGATCGCGGCCTCGGTCAGGTCCGGACGGCCGGTCGACTCGCGCGGGGTGCGGGAGAGGACCTTGGTGCCGGTGGCCGTCGCGGAGAAGGCGACCGTGAGGGCCTCGACGGCACCCGCGGCAGGGGCGGCCTCGACGGCGGCCGAGTTCGGCTTGACCGTGATGACCGGAGTTCCCTTGGATACACGGGACTTGGTGGTGTACGAGGCGGCGAACGCCGACTGCGTGGCGACCGGGCCCGAGTCACCGGCCTCCAGGTCGACGGCGTCGGTGATGATGCCGGAACCGATCCGGAGCGCGAGGCGGGCCGCGATCTCCTTGGCCTCGGCCGAGGAGGGCAGCAGCACCGCGGCCGGGGACACCGCGTCGTAGGCGGCCTGCAGCGCGTCCACCTTCGGTACGACGAGGTAGTCGGCGAACTCCGGCGCGTCGGCGGTCAGGACCTTGACCGCACCGTGCTCGGCAAGCACGGCGGCGGTGTCGGCGGCGCCGTTGCCCAGCGCGAGCGCGACCGGCTCGCCGATACGGCGGGCGAGCGTCAGCAGCTCCAGGGTGGGCTTGCGGACGGCTCCGTCCACGTGGTCGACATAGACGAGAACTTCAGCCATGGGACTTCAATCTCCTGCGTGCGAAAGAGGCGGGTCGGCGATGTAGGGGCGGGCGGGGCTCAGATGAACTTCCGGCCCGCGAGCCTGGATCTAGATGAACTTCTGGCCCGCAAGGAACTCGGCCAGCTGCTTGCCGCCCTCGCCCTCGTCCTTGACGATCGTGCCCGCCGTGCGGGCGGGACGCTCGGCCGCGGAGTCCACCGCGCTCCAGGAGCCGCCCAGGCCGACCTCGTCCGCCTCGATCTCCAGGTCCCCCAGGTCCAAGGACTCCACCGGCTTCTTCTTCGCCGCCATGATGCCCTTGAACGACGGATAACGGGCCTCGCCCGACTGGTCGGTCACCGAGACCACGGCCGGCAAGGACGCCTCGAGCTGCTCGCTCGCGGTGTCGCCGTCACGACGGCCCTTGACCGTGCCGCCCTCGACCGACACCTCGGAGAGCAGCGTGACCTGCGGGACACCCAGGCGCTCCGCGAGCAGCGCCGGGAGCACGCCCATGGTGCCGTCCGTCGACGCCATGCCGCAGATGACCAGGTCGTAACCGGTCTTCTCCACAGCCTTGGCCAGGACCAGGGACGTACCGATGACGTCAGTGCCGTGCAGGTCGTCGTCCTCGACGTGAACAGCCTTGTCCGCACCCATCGACAACGCCTTGCGCAACGCGTCCTTGGCATCCTCCGGACCCACCGTCAACACGGTGATCTCCGCCTCGTCCGCCCCGTCCGCGATCTGCAACGCCTGCTCGACCGCGTACTCATCCAGCTCCGACAGCAGACCGTCGACATCCTCACGATCCAGCGTCAGGTCATCGGCGAAATGCCGGTCACCGGTCGCGTCGGGCACGTACTTCACACAGACAACGATCCTCAAGCTCACGCCGGCTCTCCTACTGCATCGTCATTTCCGGGCTGCCTTGTTGCACGCAGCATAGGCGCCTGATGGGGCGATTTCCGGTCGGGGCGACCGACGCTCCGACCGTAATATTACTCGCCAGTACACCCAGCGCCTGCCCCATAAGCAAGCGCTTTGAACTGTGATCTAGCCGACGCCGGCGCCCGGCAGCCACATGCGGTTCTCAGTCTCGCAGAGCCGTGAAGCGTCCCTGGTGGTAGACCAGCGGCCGGCCGGACCCGGCCGGGTCACCGACTTCCGCCTGGGCGATGACGATCCGGTGGTCCCCGGCCGGAACCCTCGCCACCACGCGGCAGACCAGCCACGCCAGCACGCCGTCCAGCACCGGGACACCTGCAGGCCCGCTGCGCCAATAGGTGGACGGGCCGAACCGGTCGGCGCCGCTGCGCGCGAAGGTGGCGGCCAGCTCCTGCTGATGCTCGCCGAGTATGTGGACGCCGATGTGTTCGGCCTCCGCGACGACCGGCCAGCTGGAGGACGAGGTGCCCACGCCGAAGGAGATCAGCGGCGGCTCGGCGGCCACGGAGTTGAGGGAGGTGGCGGTGAAACCGACCGGTCCGTCGCCGGCGGCGGTGATCACGGCGACTCCGGCGGCGTGCTGCCGGAACACGGAGCGGAGGAGGTCCGGGGATGCCGTCCGGGCGTTGCCGAGCTCGGGTGATGCCGTCATGGAAGGGTCCTTCTGCGCGTCGGGAGTACGGGGCCGTGGATGCTCAGGCATCCGGACAGCGCGCACTCGCGTTGCGGGCGAGGTCGACATGGACCCGGCCGTAGAGAAGGAGTACTGGCGGCATAGCGTCAGACTGACGATGCATGGTGGGTGCAGTCAAGACCGTCCCACAAGGTGGGAGATGCATCACGGCCCGTCACATCGCCTGCCCCAGCGCGGCCACGACGTCGACGGTGCGTGGCTGCCCGACGGCCCGCCGGACGATTCGGCCGGACGCGTCCAGGACCAGCACGGTCGGGGTCCGGCTGATGCCGAGGGCACGCACAAGAGTGAGATGCGCCTCGGCGTCGATCTCCACATGGGCGACGCCGTCGACCATTCCCGCCACCTCGGCGAGCGTGCGCCGGGTGGCCCGGCAGGGCTGGCAGAAGGCGCTCGAGAACTGGACGAGCGTCGCCCGCTCCCCCAGTTCCACGCCGAGTTGGGCCCTCCCCAGTCTCTCCGCATGTGCCTGCCCGTCCACCTTCGGCCTCCTGTCAGAGCTCTACGCAAAGGGTCAGCACCCGCGACCGCCGGGACATTCCCGGCCGTTCCACGTGACGAGAATCTCGCGCCCCGCGCCCGCCGAGACTGGCCAGCGCGACGCGCATGGGGCACGATCGGCCCAATGCCGAAAACCTACGGCTGCGTAACTTCCGCCGGGAGAACCCTCCCCAGGCGCTGAAGAAGGGTCTTCCCCAGATGGCAGAACTCGTCTATCGGCCGGTCATCGGCGCCGCTCGCACGTTTTTCAAGGCGCTCGACCTGAAGATCGACACCCAGGGTTCGGAGCACTTCCCGAAGACTGGCGGCGCGGTTCTGGTCAGCAACCACATCAGTTATCTGGACTTCATCTTCAGCGGGCTCACGACCTTGCCGCAGAAGCGGCTGGTCCGCTTCATGGCGAAGGAATCGGTGTTCCGGCACAAGATCTCCGGGCCGCTGATGCGCGGCATGAAGCACATCCCCGTCGACCGCAAGCAGGGCGAGGACGCGTATGCGCACGCCCTCGCCTCGCTGCGCTCGGGCGAGATCATCGGCGTGTTCCCCGAGGCGACCATCTCGGAGTCCTTCACCCTGAAGAACTTCAAGTCGGGTGCCGCACGCCTTGCCCAGGAGGCCGGGGTGCCGCTGATCCCGATGGCGCTGTGGGGCACCCAGCGGCTCTGGACCAAGGGCCGCCCGCGCAACTTCAGGCGCAGCCACATCCCGGTGACGATCCGGGTCGGCGAGCCGATGGAGGCCCCCACCGACCAGTACGCGGGCGCGATCACCCGACGGCTGCGTGAGCGCGTGCAGGAGCTCCTCGAGGCCGCTCAGCGCGCGTACCCGGTGCGCCCGAAGGACGCGAGTGACACCTGGTGGGTGCCCGCGCATCTGGGCGGCACGGCTCCGACACCCGCCGAGGTCCGCGAGCGCGGCTGACGAGGCCCCCTCACCGCCCGCGCGGGAACGTCACTCCGGCCTGCGGACGGCGATCCGTGCTCCGGGGCTCAGCTTCGCCAGTCCTTCGGCGAGTTCGGCCCCGGCCGCATCGAGCGCCTCCGCCGGCATCGGTGCGAGGCTCTCCAGCAGGAACAGGGCGTTGACCGATTCCTCGGTGAGCCGGGTGCGTACGCCCTGGCGCCAGTTCCAGCGCCGGCATGTGACGCCCTCGTCGTCGCACCAGACCACTTCGCCGGGCTCGGGGTGTTCGACGGCCTCGGCACCGCCCGCGACGGTGGGGAACGGCTCCTGGCCGGTGGAGCGAACGAGCCGCATGGCGCCCTTGATGCGGTCGGTGTCCTCACCCCCGACCGGGATCAGGTGGGCGACGCTGATCGCGTTGTAGAGGTCGACCAGCAGGTTGATCCGGGGCAGGCCCGCGTCCGTCAGCGCCCGCTTGGCGAGGGCCTCCGCGGAGTTGCGGGTACGTGAGGGCTTGGCGCCGAACGCGGTGTACGCGTCGCGCCAGGCGGCCAGGTGGGGGTCCTCGTGCGGGGGCCGGCCGTCGAGCCGCCGGACCAGACGGCGCGTCGCCTCGTCCAGGAGTTCTGCACCGGCTTCGCTGCTGGGCCCGTTGACGAGGCCCTGCGCCTCGACCACGAGGCAGCTGAAATCCGGGGCGAGGACGCGGACGCTGTCGGAAACGGAGATGGTCAGGGTCATCGACTGCCTTGCCTCGGTACGGATCAGAGCGCCGCGGGGAGCGTGTGCCAGAGCTGGGCACGGTCGGCGGCTGCCTGCATGCCACGCAGAACCAACGGGTGCGGTGCCGCATAGAGTACTGGATAGTCCATTTCATTGAACTCCGGCCGTGGCGCCCAGGCCAGCCGCTCCTCGTCCAGTGAGAACTGCGCGTCCACGCCGGGCCGATTGCCCCGCGGGTCCTGACGGTCCCAGCTGTCCCGGCCCGGGAGCCGCAGCGCGATCAGCCCGTGAACGGGTCCCGGGGTGCCTTCCTCGGTGAGCCGTTGGTAGCAGAGAGCCGCCGGGATGCCCTCCGCGCGCAGCAGCGCGGCCAGGGCGTGGGACTTGGCATGACAGATGCCGTTGCGGGTCGCCAGGGCGTCCGAGGCGCGCCAGGTGACGCGCACGTCGCCCGAGTCGGAGGAGTGCACGATGTCGTCGCGCACGAAGGCATAGGCGGCAGCCGCGTATGAGTATGCATCCGTACTTTCGGAACGCAGGCGCGCAGCGGTCTCCCGCACCAGTGGATGCTCATGATCGATCGCCTCGTCGGCCGCGAGGTAGGCCGAGAGTTCGGGTACCTGCTGAATCATCTCCATGGCCGCGAGCGTAAGTATGCGGTCGACCGGAGTCAATCAGTTTCCAATCAACCGCATACTCATGCATCGAGGCAGGGGGCTCTTCTAGGCTGCCATCTCTTCCTTCAGTGCGGCGACGAACATGTCCACGTCGTCCTCCGTGGTGTCGAAGGCGCACATCCAGCGGACGTCTCCGGCCTTCTCGTCCCAGAAGTAGAACCGGAAGCGCTGCTGCAGCCGCTCGCTCACCGCGTGCGGCAGCCGCGCGAAGACGGCGTTGGCCTGCACGGGGTAGAGGATCTCCACACCGCCCACCGCGCGGACTCCTTCGGCGAGCCGCTGGGCCATGGTGTTGGCGTGCCGGGCGTTACGCAGCCAGAGGTCGCCCGCGAGCAGCGCCTCCAGCTGCACCGAGACGAACCGCATCTTGGAGGCGAGCTGCATGGACAGCTTGCGCAGGTGCTTCATCGCGCGGACGGCGTCGGGGTTCAGGACGACGACGGCCTCGCCGAAGATCGCCCCGTTCTTCGTCCCGCCGAAGGACAGCACATCGACGCCGACGGCGTTGGTGAACGTACGCATCGGTACGTCCAGGGAGGCCGCGGCATTGGCTATCCGGGCTCCGTCCAGGTGGACCTTCATGCCGTGCCCGTGGGCGTGCTCGCAGATGGCGCGGATCTCGCCGGGCGTGTAGACCGTGCCGAGCTCGGTGTTCTGGGTGATCGACACGACCTGCGGCATGGCACGGTGCTCGTCGTCCCAGCCGTACGCCTGCCGGTCGATGAGCTCCGGAGTGAGCTTGCCGTCCTCGGTGGGCACGGTGAGCAACTTGAGGCCGCCGACCCGCTCCGGGGCGCCGCCCTCGTCCACGTTGATGTGGGCGGACTCGGCGCAGATGACCGCTCCCCAGCGGTCGGTCATCGCCTGGAGCGAGACGACGTTGGCGCCGGTCCCGTTGAAGACCGGGAAGGCTTCGGCCGTGGGGCCGAAGTGGCTGTGCATCACGCGCTGGAGATGACCGGTGTAGTCGTCCTCGCCGTAGGCGATCTGGTGGCCGCCGTTGGCGAGGGCGAGTGCCGCGAGGATCTCCGGGTGGGTTCCCGCGTAGTTGTCACTGGCGAAGCCGCGTACCTGCGGGTCGTGATGCCGACGCGCGTCGGTCCTTACGGTTGCGGGGTCAGCCACAGGCGCTTTCCGTTCACTTCCGGGGCGGGCCGGTCCCAGACGCCGGCGATGGCATCGGCCAGCTCCTTGACGTCGGTGAAGCCCGCGAACTTCGCATTCGGGCGCTCGGCGCGCATGGCGTCGTGCACCAGTGCCTTCACGACCAGGATCGCAGCCGCGGTCCGCGCGCCGTCCTCGCCCCCCGCCTTGCGGAAGGAGTCCGCGAGCGCCAGGGTCCAGGCCTCGGCCGCCGCCTTCGAGGCGGCGTACGCGGCGTTGCCCGCGGTGGGGCTGCTCGCGCCCGCCGCGCTGATCAGCAGGTAGCGGCCGCGGTCGCTGCGCTGCAGTCCGCCCTGGAAGGCCAGCGAGGTGTGCTGGACCGTACGGATCAGGAGCCGCTCCAGCAGTGTCCAGTCGGCGAGGTCCGTCTCGGCGAAGCCGGCGCTTCCACGCCAGCCGCCCACGAGGTGGACGAGACCGTCGATCCGGCCGAATTCCTTCTCCGTCCGGTCGGCCCAGTCACGGGCGGCATCGAGATCGAGCAGATCCACGGTGTCCCC
This sequence comes from Streptomyces sp. RKAG290, assembly GCF_023701695.1. Taxonomy (GTDB): domain Bacteria; phylum Actinomycetota; class Actinomycetes; order Streptomycetales; family Streptomycetaceae; genus Streptomyces. The sequence goes on along the minus strand of NZ_JAJOZC010000001.1, from coordinate 6,986,623 downwards.
GGTGACGGTGGCCCCGCCGTGTGCGTAGCGGGCCGCGTCCACGGCCTCGGCGAGCCGGGTGGCGTTCGCGTCCGAGGCGACGACGACCGCGCCCGCCTCGGCGAGGCGCAGCAGTGCGGCCCGGCCGGCCGGACCCGCCGCTCCCGCAACAGCCACCACGGCGCCTTCGAGCGCACCGCTCCCGCTGCCCTTGCCGTTTCCGTTCATGGCCACCGCCTCCTCACGACGTGCGCTCACGCGGCCGCCTGCCCGGCTTCCGCGGCGGTGATCCCCTTGGTGGAGGCGATCACGTTCTTCAGCTTCTTGGAGAGCGCCTCATAGAACATGCTCAGGGGAAACTCGTCAGGAAGCACGTCGTCGACGAGTTTGCGGGGCGGCTGGGAGAGGTCCAGCGCGTCCGGACCCTTGGCCCAGCGGGAGCCGGGGTGCGGAGCCAGGTAGCTGGAGACCAGGTCGTACGCGGCGAACCAGTGGACGAGCTTGGGGCGGTCGATGCCGTCGCGGTAGAGCTTCTCGATCTCCCCGCAGAGCTGGTTGGTGACCTGCGGGGCCCGCTCCCAGTCGATCTTCAGGGTGTTGTCGGTCCAGCGCACGACATCGTGCTTGTGGAGGTACGCGAAGAGGAGCTGGCCACCGAGACCGTCGTAGTTGCGGACGCGCTCACCGGTGACCGGGAAGCGGAACATCCGGTCGAACAGCACGGCGTACTGCACGTCGCGGCCCTGGCCGAAGCCGTCCGCCTCCAGCTTCACGGCCTCCCGGAAGGCAGTGAGATCGCAGCGCAGCTCTTCGAGGCCGTACATCCAGAACGGCTGGCGCTGCTTGATCATGAACGGGTCGAACGGGAGGTCACCGTGGCTGTGGGTGCGGTCGTGGACCATGTCCCAGAGCACGAAGGCCTGCTCGCAGCGCTGCTGGTCGCCGACCATCTCGCGGATGTCCTCGGGCAGCTCGACGCTCAGGAGCTCGACGGACGCCTCGGTGACCCGGCGGAAGCGGGCGGCCTCGCGGTCGCAGAAGATGCCGCCCCAGCTGAAGCGCTCGGGGGCCTCGCGCACGGCGATGGTCTCCGGGAAGAGCACCGCGGAATTGGTGTCGTACCCGGAGGTGAAGTCCTCGAAGGTGATGCCGCAGAACAGCGGGTTGTCGTAGCGGGTCGCCTCCAGGTCGGCGAGCCACTCGGGCCAGACCATCCGGAGCACGACCGCTTCGAGGTTGCGGTCAGGGTTGCCGTTCTGCGTGTACATCGCGAAGACGACGAGGTGCTGCAGCCCGTCGACGCGGTTCTTGGCCGGCTGGAAGGCGAGAAGCGAGTCGAGGAAGTCGGGGACGCCGAAGCCGTCGGCCGCCCAGCGGCGCAGATCCGCGACGAGGGCCCGGTGGTACGCGGCGTCGTGCGGGAGCAGCGGGGAGAGCCGCTCGACCGCGGCGGTGACCCGCTCCAGCGTCGCCCCGGCGGCCGCGCGGGAGGGGGCTCCCTCGGCCTCGAAGTCGATGGAGCCGTCCTTCGACTGCCAGGGGCGGATTTCCTCCACGGCATTCTTGAGCGCGGGCCAGGCCGGGTGCTCGACCACCCGCTGGGCGGCAGCTATGCCGCCGTCGGTGACGTCGTGCACAAGAATTTCCGTCATATCTCTTCCTCCACGGGAGAACCTCGCGTCAAGCAACCGTATCCGTGTGCGGTTCTCCGAGACAAGTGGGGATCCGAAAATTATCCTGCCAACCCTCATGGTCACCGCGATTTTTCCTGTCACACAGCGTTGCCACGGATGCTTCATGAGATGAACGGCCGTGAGGGGCAGCGGACATGGGCCGTCCCCCGCCGCCTCTCACGGCCGCCCGGCAAGCGTGCGAGGGACGCGCCCACCCCCATGGGTGACGCACCTCGCACAGCACGGGCGCTGCCGACAGCACGGACCGCGTCAGCCCGTCCGTACCGCTCTGGACAACCGCCGCGTGAGCATCCGTGCCGTCCTGGCCGGGCACGGCGCCCCGCCCCCTCGCCCGGTCCCTTCGCCCGCCGCGACGGGACACTAGGCTGCCGAGTTGCGGTCATGCCGTGGTGCCGCGTGGGTAGGAGCAGCGCGGGTAGACGCCGTCGACGGAAGCGAGAGTGCCTTGTCTTTTCTCACCATCGGTCATCGCGGGGTGATGGGTGTCGAGCCCGAGAACACCCTGCGGTCCTTCGTCCACGCCGAACAGGCCGGGATGGACCTCATCGAACTGGACCTTCACCTGAGCAAGGACGGCGCCCTCGCCGTGATGCACGACGCCGAGGTGGACCGTACGACCGACGGCGAGGGCCCGATCTCCGAGAAGACGCTGGCCGAGCTGCGCGCACTCGACGCGGGCCAGGGCGAGCGGGTGCCGGTCTTCGAGGAGGTGCTCGACGCCGTGGCGTCCCCGCTGCAGGCCGAGATCAAGGATGTGGCCGCGGCCCGCACCCTGGCCGGAGTGATGCGGGAGCGCGATCTCGTCGACCGGGTCGAGGTGATCTCGTTCCACGACGAGGCGATCGCCGAGATCGCGCAGCTGGTGCCCGGGGTGCGGACGGCGCTCGTCGCCAGCCGCTGGGGCGACGACCTGGTGGACCGCGCGAAGGCGGTGGGCGCCACCAGGCTGGTGCTCAACGTCCGGCGGATCACCCTGGAGCTGGTCGAGAAGGCGCACGCCGAAGGGCTGACGGTGGTGGGCTGGGTGGTCAACACGCAGGATCACCTGCGGCTGGCCCGCGGGCTCGGGCTCGACGGCGCGACGACCGACTTCCCGGAGATCCGCCGCGCGGGCCGCTTCACCGCGTAGCCGCTCCTCAGCCGGCCGGCAGGTCCTTGATCAGCAGCTCGAAGGCGAGGTCGTCGCGCTGCGGGATGCCGAAGCGTTCGTCGCCGTACGGGAAGGGGCTCAGCTCTCCCGTACGGCGGTAGCCGCGGCGCTCGTACCAGGCGATCAGATCGTTCCGGACGGAGATCACGGTCATGTGCATCTCGCGCGCGCCCCAGCTCTCCCGGACGGTGCGCTCGGCCTCGGCGATGATCACCTTGCCGAGGCCCGCGCCCTGGAGTGCGGGGCGGACCGCGAACATCCCGAAGTAGGCCGCTTCACCGCGGTGTTCGAGCTGGCAGCAGGCGACCGGCTCCCCGTCACGCTCCACCACGAGCAGCCGGCTGCCGGGGTCCTCGACCACCGCGAGCACTCCCTGCGGGTCGGTCCGCTGCCCCTGCAGGATGTCCGCCTCGGTGGTCCATCCGGCACGACTGGAGTCACCGCGGTAGGCGGACTGGATGAGCTCCACGAGGGCGGGAACATCTGCGTCGGTCGCGTCGCGGAAGGTCAGCTCTCCCGAGTCCCGGGGCGGTGCGGTGTCCATGAGGGGCTCTCCGTTTCTCTGCCGTGGCCTTGCCGCAGCAGCGTAACCCCCCACCACGCGGCAAGGGCCCTGAGGCCTCTCGCCGGGATCGTGCCTGGCCCGCGCGCCCTTTCGCCGCCCTTAGGCTCCGACCATGGTTCATGTGCTGAGCAGCCGCGTCCTGTTGCGTCCCACGGATCCCGATCGGTCACGGGCCTTCTACGGGGAGGCCCTCGGGCTGCCCGTGTACCGGGAGTTCGGTACCGGCCCCGAGCGGGGGACGGTGTACTTCCTCGGCGGCGGCTTCCTTGAGCTCTCCGGCCGCGGGGACGCCCCACCGGCTCCCGGAATGCAGTTGTGGCTCCAGGTGGCCGACGTACGCGCGGCGTACGAGGAGGTGTCGGCCCGGGGGGTGGAGGTGCTGCGGCCGCCGCAGCGTGAGCCCTGGGGGCTGGACGAGATGTGGATCTCCGATCCGGACGGGGTCCGGATCGCCGTCGTCGAGGTGCCTGCGGACCATCCACTCCGCTTCCGGCCCTGACGTCCGAGAGCGCTCGCACCGGGTGCATCGCATTGCACCCCCGCCGCGCGCTCCCCCAGTACTCCCGTGCGCCGCGTACGAGCGTCCGGCCCCGGGCATCGACTAGGCGAAGGCGATGCCGTTCGCCCGGGGGAGGTCTGCTGTGCATGGACAGGTGGTGCCCGGCTGCCTGCTGACGGCGCTGTGCGCGGTGACGGGTGCGTACTGCCTGCTGCGGACCCGCAGCGGGACCGGGGAGGAGCGCCGGACCGCGCGTGCGGAGGCGCTGATGGGCTTCGGCATGGCCGCGATGGCCGTTCCCGCGGCCGTCGTCGCCCCGCCCGCGTGGGGTTGGGCGGTGTACGCGGCGTTGTTCGGTGTCGCCGCGCTGCGCGCACTCTGGTTCTCCCGGCGCAGCGGTCACCATCTGCACCACCTGGTCGGCTCGTCGGCGATGGTCTACATGGCCCTCGTGATGGCGGGGGCCGGCGGAGCGGCACACGGCGGTCACGGCTCCCACACCATGGCCACGGCCGACGGCGCACCGCTGCTGACCGGGCTGCTCCTCGCCTACTACGCGGCGTACGTGCTGCACTCGGGCGCCCGGCTGATACCGGTGGCCGCGACGACGGCCGGCGACGGGGCCGTGGCGGGCGGACCGCGGGCGGCGGGCTGGGGCGCCCGGCCGGAGCTGGCGATGGCCTGCCGGCTGACCATGGGGATAGCGATGTTCGCGATGCTGCTCACCCTGTGAGACAGGGGGCCCGGCAAACCGTGTCGTACGTCACTTGGCGAGCGCAGCCATACCCGTGTGCGCCGTGCCCCTCATAGGCTGACGCCATGTTGGTCTCCCTCGCGCTGCTGCTGCTCGGTGCACTGGCCGCCGTCGTGACCCCGCGGGTGATGGCGAGGGCCGAATGGCCGGAGCGCGAGCCGGTTGTGGCCCTGTGGGTATGGCAGTGCGTGGTGGCCGGTGTGCTGCTGTCCTTCGGGCTGTCCATGACGTTCAGCGCGGCCGCGGCCTGGCAGGCCGTGCGCGGCCACGTCTTCGCGCCCGCACCGCACGGCGTCGTAGAGGCGTACGCCCTTGCGGCGTACGGGCCGTGGTCGGCCGTGATGGCCGTGCTGCTGGCCCTCGGCGGTGTGTGGACGGCCGCGATGCTGACCCGGGAGATCCGCCGGGCTCAGCTGCGGCGCAGGCAGCGGCGCGCGGAACTCCTGGTGCGCTCCCCGCTGATGCCAGGCGAGGAGCCCGGCAGCGGACGCCTGGTGGTGCTGGAGGGGGAACGCCCGGACGCCTGGTGGCTGCCGGGTGCCGCGCCCCAACTGGTCATCACCACCGCGGCGCTGGGGCGGCTGAAGGGCCGTCAGCTGGATGCGGTGCTCGCGCACGAGCAGGGTCACGCGCAGGCGCGCCACGACTGGCTGTTGAACTGTTCCGCCGCGCTGGCGACGGGTTTTCCGCAGGTTCCGGTGTTCGCGGCGTTCCGTGGCGAGATGCACCGGCTCGTCGAGCTGGCCGCCGACGACATGGCCTCGCGGCGTTTCGGCCGGCTGACGACCGCGCTCGCACTGGTCGAACTCAACGAGGACCGGGGCGTGTTCGGCCCCTGTCCCACGCCGGACGCGCAGGTGCCGCTGCGGGTCAACCGGCTGCTGGCGCCCGCGGGGCGGCTCACCGCGGGCCGACGGCTGCGGCTGACCGCGGCGGCCACGCTCGTACCGGTGGTTCCGCTCCTGGTGGCGTTCGTCCCGGGGCTCAGGGCCCTCGGATAGCGGGACACGCCCTCGGGCCCGGCGCACCGTGATGGCCTGGCGCACCGCTCGTCGGCGAGGATCCCTCCATGCACTCCCCGCCCCTCGCCCGACCGGACCGCACCCGCACCCCTTGGCCGGCCCTGTGGACGGGGGCCGGCTGCGCGGTCCTCGCCCTGGCGCTGCTGGCCCTGGTCGCGGCGCGGTGGCCCCCGCTGATGCGCCTGGACCGCACGGTCGCCGATGCGCTGCACCGGCGTGCGGTGACCGAGCCAGGCCTCGTCCACGTCAACCGGGTGCTGACGGACTGGCTGTGGGACCCGTGGACGATGCGCGCGCTGATCGCCGTCGCGGTGGTGGCCCTGTGGTGGCGCGGCGAACGGCTGCTCGCGGCCTGGGTGGCGGTGACGACCCTGTTCTCCAGTCTTCTGCAGCAGGGGATCAAGGCCGCTGTGGGCCGGGAGCGGCCCCGGTGGCCCGATCCGGTGGACTCCGCCCATTACGCGGCGTTCCCCTCCGGACACGCGATGACGGCGGTGGTGAGCTGCGGCCTGCTGCTGTGGCTGCTGCGCCGTCACGGCGCCGGACCCCGGACCCGGTGCGCGGCGACGGTGGTGGCATGGGTCTCGGTGCTCGGGGTCGGCGCCACCCGGCTCTACCTGGGCGTGCACTGGCCGTCCGATGTGCTGGGCGGGTGGCTGCTGGGGGCCGCGCTGGTCGCCTTCTCGATTGCCGGGTTCGACCGGTACGGGTCGCGCGAACGGTCGGAACGCGAACGGCCGGAACCCCCTGTCTGAGCAGCCGTCCTTGCCGGGACGCCGCCGCATCGGTGAGGATCGGGCCATGCCGATCAAGGGTGTGCTCTTCGACTTCTCCGGGACGCTGTTCCGGATCGAATCCGTCCGGTCCTGGCTCGCCGCGGCCCTCGCCGAGCGGGGGGTCGGTGTGGACGAGGCCGACTTCGACCGGTACGCGGCGGAACTGGAGGCAGCCGGCGCCCTGCCGGGCGGCCCGTCACCGCAGCGCGTGCCCGAGGCGCTGGCGGAGGCCTGGGCCGTCCGCGACGCGAGCGCGTCCCGGCACCGGGCCGCGTTCACCGGCCTGGCCCGCCAGGTCGCACTGCCGGATCCCGGACTGTACGACGCCCTGTACGACCGGCACCGGACCCCGGCGGCATGGCAGCCGTATCCGGACGCGGCCGAGGTGCTGGGCGGGCTGCGCGACAGCGGCGTCCGGATCGGCGTGGTCAGCAACATCGGATGGGATCTGCGGCCGGTCTTCCGGGCGCACGGACTGGACCCTTCGTCGACGCGTACGTGCTGTCCTACGAGCACGGCATCCAGAAGCCGGACGCACGGCTCTTCCACAAGGCCTGCACACTTCTGGGCCACGATCCGACGGATGTGGTGATGGTCGGCGACGACCGGCACGCGGACGCCGGGGCGGCCGCGCTGGGCTGCGAGGTGCGGTTCGTGGACCATGCGCCGCTGGCAGAGCGGCCTTCCGCACTGAGGGAGCTCGGATTGAGGCCCGGGGTTGCCTGAATAACATGTGAGAGATGTCCCTGACGCCCAATGGGTCGGATTGTCACATCGGGGCCTTAGCCTGGTACCTATGCCCCCGACTCCGTGCCCGTCCGGTTCCGTGCGTTCCGCCGCAGTGGTGAATGAAGACATTCGCGAACTGTGGCAGCGCTCGGGCGGCTACCTGTCCCCGGCTGACGAGGACGAGTACCAGCGGCTGCTGGTCGAGTGGGCCGCTGCCACCCGCGGCAGCGCCAGGTCCGCCGCCTGACCCTCCTCGGGCGGGGCGGCCGGTTCACCGCCGCTACACGTTCCTGATCCGCCCCGGGACCGGGTTTCCGGTCCGCTGTGCGTCGGCCGTCGGCACGTCGCACCCTGGAGGCATGAATTCTCCCCCGATCGTGATCTTCCGCCCGTCCCCCTCCGGCGGGCGACGCGTCACCGTCCAGCGCGACGGGCGGGTCCAGATACTGGGCCTCGCGCACTCCGACCACGATGTGATCGTGTTCCTGGAGGGCGCGGGGCTCGACGACCCCGAGCGCATCCTGGACAGCCCGGAGTGGGTCGAGTGGCGTGGCGGTCGGGCACACCGGTACGAGGCGGCCTGAGTCGTCTGGTTCCGGCGATCCCCTGCGCCGCCGGAACCAGGCGGTCACCCCGGCCGGCCGCGGACCATGCGACTGCCTGCGGCCGGCAGCCGGTCGACGCGGGGGTACAGCATGTCCCGGTGCGGCGGATCGGTCAATGAACGTCACGGCGCGTGAACGCCGGTTCCGCCGGGTGAGGAACCCCCGGCGGAACCGGCGCGGCAGTCACGGCTCCCGGGCCTTCAGGCTCCGCGTGCGGTACGGCCTGCCGTCGGCTCAGCGGTCGAAGTAGTCCGGCTGCGTCTGGACATTGAGCTCGTCCGTGCGCACCCGCTTCGCCGGATCGGTGCGCCGGTCGTCGATCTTCAGGACGTCGAAGCCCTTGGCGATGTCGTTGGAGTAGATGTAGCCGTTGTAGTAGTAGGCCGACCACGGACCGGCCGTGGTGACCTCCTCCGTGGTGACGGGACCGCGCTCGAAGAAGCCGATCTCCTTCGGCTTCGAGGAGTCGGTGAAGTCCCACACGGAGACTCCGCCCTGGTACCAGGCCTGGACCATCAGGTCACGGCCCTTGACCGGGATGATCGAACCGTTGTGGGCGACGCAGACCTCCGTGTCGGCCTGCGGCCGGTCGATCTTGAAGTAGCTGCGGAAGACCAGCTTGCGGTGGTCGCCCCGGCCGACGATGTCGTAGATGCCGTCGGCGCCGCGCTTCGGACCGATCTCCTCGTTGCAGGTTGCCGCGCCACCGCCGCCCAGCTCATCGGTGAAGACGACCTTGTCGGCCCGCTGGTTGAAGGTCGCCGAGTGCCAGAACGCGAAGTTCACGTTGTCCTGGACCCGGTCGATGATCTTCGGGTTCTCCGGGTCCTTGATGGAGAACAGCAGGCCGTCCCCCATGCACGCACCGGCCGCCAGATCCTTGGACGGCAGCACGGTGATGTCGTGGCAGCCGGTGGTCTTGGACACGCCCGGGTTGGCGGGCGCGCCCGGGTTCCCGCCGTCCGGGAAGAGCACCGGGAAGTTCACGATGCGGGCCTCTTCGGGTGCCTTGCGCGGCACCTTGATGACGGAGATCCCGTCGTGCGGCGGCTGGCAGTCCGGGAACGTCTCGCTCGGCGAGTACGAGGAGACGTACACGTAGACGTCTCTGCGCTCCGGGACGATCGTGTGGGTGTGCGATCCGCACGCGGTCTCGACGGCGGCGACGTACTTCGGATTGCGCTTGTCGCTGATGTCGAAGACCTTCATGCCCTCCCAGGAGGACTTCTCCGTGGCCGGCTGCGTGGTGCTCGCGCACGAGTTGTCGCTGCGCGAGGAGTCGGTGGACAGGAAGAGCAGGTTCCCGGAGACGGAGATGTCGTTCTGCGATCCGGGACACAGGACCTGGGCCACCGTCCTCGGCGACCTCGGGTTGCTGATGTCGAAGATCCTGAAGCCGTCGTAGTTCCCGGCGAAGGCGTACTTCCCCTGGAAGGCCAGGTCCGTGTTGAGTCCCTGGAGCGCGTCCTTGGGGACATTGGCGAGATGGGTGATGTTGCTGCTGTGGACGATCTCGTCCACGCCCGGTATCTCACCGCTCTTGATCGCGGCGGTCGCCTCGGCCTGCTGGCGCGTGGAGGCCGCGGTGCGGTTCGCGGCCGAGTCACCGGGGTCGGGCGTCGCGGCCGCGGGCCCGGCCGTCAGCAGAGTCGCGAAGAGCCCGACGGCGGCAGCCGCCACGCCCAGACGTCTGCGCCGCACCGGGGTGGTGTGCAACGAGGTCACTGCGTCCTCCCATGGATCCGAATGTAGTTGACCGGTTCACGGACCCCGGCAGTATCGTCCTTCCCATGTACATCTCAACAGATGGCAACTGAGCCGTAATGAAAGTTTCTGATCGCAGCTGTGCGTTGACGTGCTAGGACAGAGAGCAACCACCCATGTGTCAACGGAGGCCGCTTTGTTGATTTGTCGTCACCTCCGGCGGTTTCGCGGAATCGCCCTCGCCGCCGCCGTCACCGCCGCCGCGCTCACCTCGGCCGGCTGCGACGCGGGCGGTGGTGACAGCGGCTCCGACGACCGGTCCCACGGGGCCGCTTCGGTCGTGGCCCCCGGGAAGCCGGGTGAGCCCGCGCGTACGCTCTCCGCCGAGGAGGCCGCGAAGGCCGCAGGCGCGGACACACCCAACTCGGCGGACGTCCGCTACGTCCGGATGATGATCCAGCACCATTCCCAGGCGCTGGTGCTCACCGCCCTGGTCCCCTCCCGTTCCGGCTCGGCCGCGGTCAAGAGGCTCGCCGAGCGCATCACCGCGGCTCAGCAGCCCGAGATCGGTGCGATGCGGGGCTGGCTCTCCCGCCACGACCGGGCGGAGCAGGCCGACGGGCACGAGCACGGCGCCATGCCCGGCATGGCCACCCCCGGCCAGCTGGAACAGCTGCGGGCCGCGAAGGGCGCGGCCTTCGACAAGCTCTTCCTGAAGCGGATGATCACCCACCACCAGGGGGCGGTCACCATGGCGACCCAGGTGCTCTCGGAGGGGAACAACGTGCAGGTCGAGGAGATGGCCGACGACGTCGTCGCCCAGCAGACGACCGAGATCGGCCGGATGCGCGCCCTCTCCTCCTGACGAAGGCCCGGCGCGCCCCTCCCCCGCCGGGCCCGCCGGTGCGATGCTGGAGTCACCCTCCGGGAAGAGGTGCGCCGTGCTACGTGTCGCCGTCGTCGGATCCGGCCCCAGCGGGATCTACGCCGCCCAGTCCCTGGTGGCACAGAACCTGGTGCCCGATGTGCGGGTGCATGTCCTTGACCGGCTGCCCTGTCCGTACGGCCTGGTGCGGTACGGAGTCGCTCCGGACCACGAGAAGATCAAGTCACTCCAGCAGAGCCTGCGCGCCGTGCTGGAGCACGAGCGGGTCACCTTCGTCGGCAACGTCCCGGTGGGCGGGGACGGGGTGTCGCCCGAGCAGCTGGGCGCGCTCTACCAGGCGGTGGTCTACTGCGTCGGAGCGGCCACGGACCGCCCGCTGGGCATCCCCGGCGAGGAGCTGCCCGGCAGTCACTCGGCGACCGACTTCGTCTCCTGGTACAGCGCACACCCCGACGCGGCCGCCAACCGCTTCGCGCTCCAGGCCCGTTCGGCCGTGGTGATCGGCGTCGGCAATGTCGCCGTGGACGTGGCGCGGATCCTCGCCCGGGGGCAGACGAGCTGCGGCCGACCGACGTGCCGGAGCCCGCGCTCGGCGTGCTGGCGGGCAGCCGGGTGCGTGAGGTCCACATGGCGGGCAGGCGGGGGCCCTCACAGGCCAGGTTCACCACGAAGGAGCTCCGGGAGCTCGGCGGGCTCCCCGGGGCACGGATCGTCGTCGACCCGGCGGAGCTCGCCCTGGATCCGGCCTACGCCGGTACGGCGCCGGGCTCGCCGGTACTGCCCGCGATGGTGCGGCGGAACCTGGACGTGCTGCGCGGGTGGGCCGCCGGCGCCCCCGCCACCGCAGGCACACCGTCCCGGACCATCGGGCTGCGGTTCTTCCTGCGTCCGGTCGAACTGCTGGAGCGCCGGGGGCGGGTGGCCGGTGTGCGGTTCGCCCGCACGGCACCGGACGGCAGCGGCGGGGTGCGCGACACCGGAGTGTTCGAGGACATCGACGCCCAGCTCGTACTGCGTGCGGTCGGCTACCGCGGGATGCCGCTGCCCGGCCTGCCCTTCGACCCGGTGCACGGGACGGTGCCCCACCTGGCCGGACGGGTGCTGCGGGACGGGGTGCCGGTGCCCGGGCAGTACGTCGCGGGATGGATCAAGCGAGGGCCGACGGGGGTCATCGGCTCGAACCGGTCGTGTGCGAAGGAGACCGTCGCCTCGCTGATCGAGGACGCCCCGCTGCTCACCGGCCGCCCGTCGGCGCCGGATCCGCTGGCCGCGCTGCGGACATGGGGGCTGCGCCCGGTGGCGTGGGACGGCTGGCTGTCGATCGAACGGGCCGAGGCGGCTCTGGGGCGGTCGCTCGGCCGTGGTCCGGTGAAGATCCCGGACTGGCCGGGGCTCCTGCGCGCGGCACAGGACGACAGCCTCACGTAGGGATGCCCTGCCGGGGCCCTCGCCCGGGCGTGGGCGGTGGGGAGGGGTCAGCGCCCGGCGAGCCGGTCCGCCTGCCGGTTCGCGGCTTCGAGCAGGCGGTCCAGCAGTCCGGGAAACACCGCCTCCAGGTCCTCGCGCCGCAGCCCGTTCATCTTGGCGGTGCCGCGGTAGACCTGCTGGACGATGCCGCTCTCGCGCAGCACCCGGAAGTGGTGCGTACTGGTGGACTTGGACACGGGCAGGTCGAACCGGGAGCAGGTGAGCTCGCCGTCGGCGGCGGCCAGTTCACGCACCACGCACAGGCGCACCGGATCGGAGAGCGCGTGCAGCACCGACTCGATCCTGATCTCGTCACGTGCCGGGTGCGCGAGCGCGCGGGCGCCGACGGCCGGGTCTGTGGCGCTGGCAGGGGTCACGGTGGCTCCGCATCGTCTTCGTCCGGGGCCTCCCATAATACGAGACCCATCGTAGTTTCACACCGGCGCCACGAGTGAGGGCCGGGACGGACGCCCGGCATATAGGACAGAATCCGGCCTCGATCATGGATAGCGTGGCGTCCATCGACGGGCACTGGCCCGGCCATCTGCCCAGGAGGCGCAGTCGGATGACGGAGACACCCGAGAGCCCCCTCCCCTTCGAAGAGGCCGGCCGGCTCGAAGCGTGGCTGGAGAAGCATCACGCCGACCGGACCGGCCTGTGGCTGAAGATCGCCAAGCGGAGCTCCGGCGTGCGGTCCGTCACCGCTGCCGAGGTCATCGACGTCGCGCTCTGCTTCGGCTGGATCGACGGTCAGCGCAAGTCCCTCGACGAGGTGTACTACCTGCAGCGGATCACTCCGCGCCGGCCGCGGAGCACGTGGTCGCAGGTCAACGTGGAGAAGGTCGAGGCGCTCCTCGCCGCCGGCCGTATGCGGGAGGCCGGCCTCGCCCAGGTCGAGGCGGCACGGTCGGACGGGCGGTGGGACGCCGCGTACCCCTCGCAGCGCACGGCGACCGTCCCGGCCGACCTCGCCGCGGCCCTGGAGGCGGACGAACCGGCGCGGCGCTTCTACGAGCAGCTCGGCAGGACCGACCGGTACCTGGTGATCATGCGCTTGATGACGGCGCGCACACCCGAGGTCCGGGCGGCCCGCCTGCACAGAGCGGTGGCCGCACTGCGGGAGGGCCGGAAGGTCACGTGACGCGCGGTCAGCCGCTCAGCAGGTCCGGGTCCTTGGCGAGCGAGGCGAGGCGGCCGCGCGGATCGGCGACCAGCCTGCGGGTCGTGAGGTCGAGGATGCCCGCGAGACCCGTGACCTCCGCGGCCACGGTGCCGTCCTCCTTGAGGATCTGCTGCTCCGTCGTGAACGTCTTGCCCTCCCCGTAGTCGAACCGGCAGGACACCCGCACCCGCTCACCGCCCCGCAGTTCCTTGCGGAACTTCACCGTGACCTCCAGCGCGACCGGCCCCACCCCGTCGGCCAGCAGCTTCTCCTGCGGCAGCCCGGCGGCCCGCAGCAGCTCCCAGCGCGCATGCTCGGCGTACTGGAGATAGACGGCCTGGTTGAGATGGCCCTGGGTGTCGAGTTCGTAGCCCCGCACGGTCACGTCCACAGAGAAGGTCATGGACGTCGAAACAGCCCGGTGCATTCCGGCATTCCCCCGCGGACCCCGGCGCCCGGACGACCGGTGCCGTTCGGACTCTTTACCTACCTGTCATGCACGGGTAGCTTCCAGACCGCAAAACATTGCAGCAAAATTCAGACAGCTCTTGCTGTCCGGATGCACTGCTCGCCCGAACCCCGAGGCGCGTCCGGGTTCTCCGGCGGGATCCGCGGGTGCTCGATGAGCACCCGCAGTTGGCTGCGGCGGCCGGAAGGCTGCCGCACTCCCCTGGAGAGACGAATGAAACGCTCCCCCATCTGCTGCTCGGACGCCCCTTGGCCGCGGTCGCGGCGGCCGTCGGACTGCTGGGACTGCTCACGGCCGCACCGGACCCGGCGGGCTCCCCCGCCGCCACGCCCGTGGCGGCCTCGGAGAACACGGCGACGGTCTTCTACTACACGAAGACCCGCGACTGGTCCGCCTACCACCTCCATTACGCGCCTGACGGCGGATCCTGGACCGCCCTGCCGGGCGCGCGGATGGAGGCGGCGTGCACGGACTGGGTCAAGAAGACCGTGCCGCTGGGCAGTTCGACCGGCCTGGCCGCCACGTTCACGGACGGATCGGGCGTCTGGGACAACAACGCCGGGAAGAACTACGCGCTGGGCACCGGCTCCCTCACCGTCAGGGACGGGGTGGTGGCGCACAGCGATCCGTGCGCCGGAACAGGTCCGGACCCCTCCCCCTCCCCGACCGCCACGGCCGGTGCGGAGAACACCGCCACGGTCTACTACTCGACCACGACCGTCGGCTGGACCACCACCAACCTGCACTACCAGCCGGCGGGCGGGTCCTGGACCGCCGTGCCGGGAGTGGGCATGGAGGCGGCCTGTACCGGCTGGGTGAAGCGCTCGGTCGAGCTCGGCACCGCGACGAAGATGCAGGCCGCGTTCAACAACGGCAACGGCGTCTGGGACAACAACAACGGCAGCGACTACACCCTGTTCGCGGGCGTCTCCACGGTCAGGAACAAGGCCGTGACCAAGGACGCCGCCGACCCGTGTGCCGCCCAGCCCGCGGACACCGAGGCACCCACCGTCCCGACACGGGTGAAGGCCGACGTGGACGGCGTGTCGGCGGTTCTCACCTGGGAACCCTCCACCGACGACCGCGCCGTGACGAGGTATCAGGTGACGCGTACCGGCGGCACCAAGGGCTCGATGGTGAGCGATGTCGGCTCGACCGTCTACTCCGACGCGCATCTGGAGGAGAAGACGGCCTACACCTACACCGTCAAGGCGGTGGACGCGGCGGGCAACACCTCGGCGCCCTCGGCCGCCGCGACCGTGACCACGGGCTCCGGGCCGGTGGCCCCCGCGGCGGGCAGGCCGCTGGGCACCGACCCGCGCAAGGACCCCGTCTACTTCGTCCTGACCGCCCGCTTCGACGACGGGGACGCGAGCAACAACCGGGGCGGCAGCCAGGACGTGAAGTCCGGTAACGCGGCCAACGGCGACCCCATGTTCCGGGGCGACTTCAAGGGTCTGGTCAACAAGCTCGACTACATCAAGGGGCTCGGGTTCTCGGCCGTCTGGATCACCCCGGTGGTGCTCAACCGGTCCGACTACGACTACCACGGCTATCACGGCTACGACTTCTACCAGGTCGACGGCCGCCTCGAATCGGCGGGCGCCTCGTACCAGGACCTGATCAACGCCGCGCACGCCAAGGGCATGAAGATCTACCAGGACGTCGTCTACAACCACTCCTCGCGCTGGGGCGCCAAGGGCCTGTACACCCCGGCCGTCTACGGCGTCCGCGACGACCAGTGGAGCTGGTACTACGACGAGAAGGACGAGGGCTTCGAGTACGACGGCGTGAGCGTGGAGACGAAGTCCGGGAAGTCGTACTACAACGGCGACCTGTGGTCCACCGCCGAACCCTCGGGCAACACCTGCGTCAACTGGGGCAAGCCCACCGGGTCCACCTCGCCGGAGGGCTACAGGATCTACAACTGCCAGTGGCCGAACCCGACTTCGGGCATGTTCCCGAAGGAGTACTACCACAACTGCTGGCTGGGGAACTGGGAGGGCGAGGACTCGCGCTCCTGCTGGCTGCACGAGGACCTGGCCGACTTCAACACCGAGTCCGCACCGGTCCAGAACTACCTGATCGGCGCGTACGACAAGTACATCGACATGGGCGTGGACGGCTTCCGCATCGACACCGCCGTCCACATCCCCCGCACCACCTGGAACCGCCGTTTCCTGCCGGCGATCCAGGAGCGCGTCACCCAGCAGTTCGGTGCCACGGCCGCGAAGAACTTCTTCGTCTTCGGCGAGGTGGGCGCGTTCGTCAACGACAAGTGGAACCGCGGATCGGTCAACCACTCGGCGCAGTTCTTCACCTGGAAGGAGCGCAAGGAGTACAGCGCGGACGACAGCAAGGCCGCACTGGAGATGTACGACTACGAGGAGAAGCTGGGCACCGGGGCTCAGCCGGTCTCCGCCAACGCCTTCCTGGCCGGCAACACCTACCACACGCCGGACCACAGCGAGTTCTCCGGCATGAACGTCATCGACATGCGGATGCACATGAACTTCGGTGACGCCGACAACGCGTACAACAACGGCAAGGACTCCGACGACAGTTACAACGACGCCACGTACAACGTCGTCTACGTCGACAGTCACGACTACGGTCCCAACAAGAGCAGCGAACGCTATGCGGGCGGCACCGACGCCTGGGCCGAGAACATGGCTCTGATGTGGACCTTCCGCGGCATCCCGACCCTGTACTACGGATCGGAGATCGAGTTCCAGGCCGGCAAGAAGATCGACTGCGGGCCCAGTTGCCCGCTGGCGACCACCGGCCGCGCCTACTACGGCGACCACCTCGCGGGGACGGTCGAGGCGTCCGGCTTCGGCCAGGTCTCCTCGGCCACCGGCGAGGTCGCGAACACACTGAGCAAGCCGCTGGTCAAGCACGTCCAGCGGCTCAACGAGATCCGGCGCGCCGTGCCGGCCCTCCAGATGGGCCAGTACTCCACCGAGGGCATCACCGGGCAGATGGCGTACAAGCGCCGCTACACCGACGCCGCGAACGGAGTGGACAGCTTCGCCCTGGTGACGGTCACCGGCGCGGCCACCTACACCGGGATCCCCAACGGCACCTACCAGGACGCGGTCACCGGTGACACCAAGGTGGTGTCGGACGGCAAGCTGAGCGTGGCGGCCCCCGGCAAGGGCAACATGCGGATCTACGTCCTGGACCTCGGCGGCAGCAACGCCGCTCCGGGGAAGGTCGGGGCGGCGGGCCCGTATCTGAAGTGACGCACGGCGGCAGGAGGCCCGGTCCGCGGAGTGTGTGACATCCGCGGGCCGGGCCCGTTCCGGTGCCGCCGGTTCAGGCCGTGGCGGCGGCGAGGTGCGGGAACCTGAACTCGGTGCGGCTGCGGAAGACCTCGTCCGGGCGCAGGACCGTGCCGGGGTGGTTCGGGCGGTTGGGTGAGTCGGGCAGGTGCTGGGTCTCCAGGCAGACGGCGCTGTGGCGGTCGTGGTGCCCGCCGCCGGGCGCGGCCATGGTGCCGTCGAGCTGGTTGGCGGTGTAGACCTGGATGCCGGGTTCGGTGGTCCACACCTCCATGACCCGCTCGGCCCCGGGGGCGGTGAGCCGGGCGGCGCGGCGCAGCTCCCCCGGTGTCGCGGGCTCGTGCAGGATCCAGCAGTGGTCGAACCCGCCCGCCCTGCGCAGCTGTTCGTCCGGGAGGGTGATCCGCTCCCCGACGGTGCTCGGGGCGGTGAGGTCGAACGGGGTCGCGTGCACCGGCGTGGCCGGGCCCTCGGGAATGCCCTGTTCGTCGACGGGGAGGTAGCTGTCGGCGTCCACCTGGATCGTGTGCCCGCGGATGTCGCCCCGTGCGGAGAGGTCGAAGTAGGCGTGGTTGGTGAGGTTGAGGACGGTGGCGCGGTCCGTGGTCGCGGTGTAGTCGAGGGCGAGGGTGCCCGCCGCGTCCAGGGTGTACGTGACGGTGACGTCCAGCGCACCGGGGAATCCCATGTCGCCGTCGGGACTGTGCAGGGTGAGCCGGAGCGTCGCCGCCGTGGCGGTGGACTCGCCCGCGGCCTGCCAGACACGGGTGTGGAAGCCGTCGGGCCCGCCGTGCAGGGCGTGTCCCCGGTCGTTGGCGGGGACCTGGTACGCCGTCCCGTCGAGGGTGAAGCGGCCGTGCGCGATGCGGTTGGCGAAGCGGCCGATGAGGGCGCCGAAGAACGGGTTCTTGCCCGTGTATTCGTCCAGGGCGGTCAGCGAGCGTACGACCGAGGCGGTGGCTCCCGCGGTGTCCGGCACGGTGAGGCGGTGCAGGATGCCGCCGTAGGTGAGGATCTCGGCCCGGACTCCGGTCCCGGAGTCGAGCGTCCAGACGTCGACGTCCGTGTGCCCATGGGCGCCGAACGGTTTGCGGTTCACGGTGGGGCGAGGCATCAGAGATCCTTGGGACGAGCGGACGGCCGGGCGGGGCAGGGACGGCCGGGGGTACGGCCGCTGGTGCCCCGCCCAGCAGGCCGTGCCGGCCGGGGCACTACGGTCCGGCCCGCTCGGCGGGTGGCCGGGGGACGGTGGATTCCCGGATGACGAGCCGGTAGCCGGGCCGGGGCCGCCTGGGTTCGGACACCGGTTCGCCGGAGAGGCGCTCGACGAGGCTGTCGACGGCCAGCTGGGCGATGGCTTCCTTGTCCGGGGCGACGGTGGTCAGCGTGGTCGCTCCGTAGAGGCTTTCCTCGATGTTGTCGAACCCGACGACGGCGACGTCCTCGGGGATGCGCAGACCCCGTTCGAAGAGGGTACGCATCGCTCCGATGGCGATGAGGTCGTTGTACGCGAACACGGCGTCGGGCTGCTCCCCGCGGTCCAGGAGGGCGGCCATCGCGGTGGCCCCGTCCTCGCGGCCGTAGCCGTCGGTGACCACGACCAGCGACTCGTCGGGCTCGATGCCCGCGGCGGCGAGCTCCTCCCGCCAGCCGCGCAGCCGCAGATGGGCCGGCTGCCGTTCGCGGCCGGTGCGCGAGCCGAGGAAGGCGATCCGCCGGTTCCCCTGGTCGATGAGGTGGCGGACGGCCTCCCGGGAGGCCGCGACGTTGTCGATGGCGATGTGGTCGTACGGGGCCTCGTACTCGCGCTCGCCGAGCAGCACCAGCGGCGCGGTCTCGGTGCGCGCCATCAGGTCCTCGGTCTCCAGGTGGATCGGGCTGAGGATGAGGCCGTCGATCACATGGGACCGAAACCCCTGGCTGACCAGGAGCTCCTTCTCCCGCAGCCCACCGGTGTGGTCGACCAGCACGGTGTAGTCGTGCCTCGCCGCCGCGTCGACGACCGCGCCCGCCAGCTCCGCGAAGTACGGGTTGCCGAACTCGGGGACGGCGAGGGCGATGATGCCGGTGCGGCCCTTGCGCAGGTGCCGTGCGGTGAGGTTGGGGCGGTAGCCGAGCTCGTCGATGGCCTGCTGCACCTTGGCGCGCATCTTCGGTGTGACGTGCTGATAGTTGTTCACCACGTTCGACACGGTCTTGATCGATACGCCCGCCCGTTGCGCAACGTCCTTGAGGCTGACGCCCACGGCACTCCCTGAATCGACTTGACGCGCGTTGAAGCGCAGTGGCCCGGCTCCGCCGGTTCGGCTGGACCTGTGCCGGGGCCGCGGCCCCGGCACGGGTTCAGGTGCTTCTGCGGCTGCGCGCGAGGTAGCGCTGGGCCACGACGACAACGATAAGGAACCCACCGCTGACGACCGACTGGTACGAGGAGTTCAGCGAGCCGATCTGGTTGATCAGATTCTGGATGACGGCCAGCAGCAGTACTCCCCAGAGCGTCCCGCTGATCGATCCGGCGCCGCCGACCAGGAGGGTGCCGCCGATGACGACGGCGGAGATCGCGTCGAGCTCCATGCCCACGCCGACGATGGTGACGCCGGAGGAGAGCCGGGCGGCGTTGAGCGCGCCGGCGAGCCCGGCCAGCAGTCCGCTGAGGGTGTAGACGAGCATCTTGGTACGGGCCACGGGCAGGCCCATCAGGGTGGCCGCGTCGCTGCTGCCGCCGACGGCGAAGAGGGTCTGTCCGAACGAGGTGCGCTGCAGGACCAGTCCGCCGATGCCGAACAGCACGACAGCGATGAGGATCGGGTAGCCGAACCCCCACACGCTCCCCTGCCCCAGCTCGGCGAAGGCCGATCCCTTGGGGACCAGGTAGGTGGTGGCGCCCTCGTCGGTGAAGGCCAGGAGGATGCCGCGGGCCCCGAGCAGGGTGGCGAGCGTGACGATGAACGGTGCCATTCCGGCGCGCGCCACCAGGAAGCCGTTGAGCAGGCCGATCGCACCGCACACCACGAGGGGCAGGAACAGTGCGGCAAGGAAGCCCCATTGCGAGGCCCACGCGGCAAGCACACCGCCCAGCGCGAAGACGGAGCCGACGGACAGGTCGATGCCGCCGGTGATGATGACCATGGTCATGCCGAGGGCCACCACGGCGAGGAACGACGCCTGCACGGTCACGCCGCGGGCGTTGTCCAGCGTGGCGAACGTCGGGTAGATGAAGGACGCGGCGATCACGACCGTGAGCAGGACCGCGAGCACGCCCTGACGCTGGAGGAGTTCGGCGAGCCGTTGTCCGAGCGCGGGTGGCTCGCCGGTCACGGGGCGGGGCGCGCCGCCGCCGGCCGCTGCGGAGGTCTTGCGCGGTGCCGGGGCCTGGGCCACCGGGGAAGGTGAGGTTTCGTTCATCGGGACCGACGCTCCCGGGCGACGTAGACGGCGGCGATGATGATGGCCGCCTGGGCGATCTGTGCGGTGGAGTCGGGCAGGTCGTGCTTGACGAGCGTGGCGCGCAGCAACTGCATCAGCAGGGCGCCGGCGACCGTGCCGAGGACCCGGATGGAACCGCCGTTCAGCGGGGTGCCGCCGACCACGACCGCCGTGATGGCGGAGAGTTCCATGAGGGTGCCGAGCGAGGAGGGGTCGCTGGCGGTGAGCCTGGCCGTGGCGAGGATGCCGGCCAGTGCGGCGAGCACCCCGCAGAGCATGTAGACGCCGATCAGTACGCGGCGCACGGGCAGCCCGGCGAGCGCGGCCGCGGGCCGGTTGCCGCCGATCGCGACGACCTGGCGGCCGAAGGTGGTGCGCTGGACCAGGAAGGCGACGGCGACCGCGAGGACCGCGGCGATGAGCACGACGAGCGGGATGCCGAGGAAGGATCCGGTGCCGAGCGACAGCAGGTCGGGGTTGACGATCTGCTTGAGCTGACCGTCCGCCATGACCAGGGCCAGGCCGCGGCCGCCGACGAACAGCGCGAGGGTGGCGACGATCGGCTGCAGCCCGACGAGTGAGACGAGCGTGCCGTTGACGGCGCCGACGAGCGCTCCGGCCAGCAGGGCCATGACGAGGGCGGCCACCAGCCCGTAGCCGAGGTAGAGCGGCAGGAGCGCGGCGGCCAGCGCCATGGTCGAGCCGACGGAGAGGTCGACGCCCTCGGTGCCGATCACCAGGGCCATGCCCAGGGCGACGATGACGATGGGCGCGACCTGGACGAGCTGGGTGCGGAGGTTGTCCGCGGTCATGAAGTGCTCGGTGAACAGCGCGTTGAACAGGAGCACCACCGCGACGGCGAGGTACACGCCGTACTCCTGGTACCAGGCGGGGTCGCGCAGCCGCGCCAGGGGGCGGGCGGCGGGTGTGGTGGAGAGCGTGGCCTGGGTCATCGGGGGTCCTCCTGAGCGGCCGGGGCCTTCCCTGCGGGCGCCGGTGAGTGGTCGGCGAGCACTTCGAGCAGGTGGCTCTCGGCCACCTCGTCGCCCGCCAGTTCGCCTGCGACCGCGCCGCCGCGCAGGACGACGATGCGGTCGGCGCCCTCGATGAGTTCCTCGATGTCGGAGGAGATGAGCAGGACGGCGAGGCCCTCGCGGGCGAGGTCGTCGATGAGGCTCTGGACCTCGGCCTTGGCGCCGACGTCGATGCCGCGGGTGGGCTCGTCAAGCAGCAGCACCTTGGGCTCCAGGCAGAGCCAGCGGGCCAGCAGGACCTTCTGCTGGTTTCCGCCGGAGAGCTCGCCGACCTTCTGTTCGGGGCTCGCCGCCTTGATCCGCAGCCGCTTCATGAAGATGTCGACGATGCGGTCCTGCTTGGCGCGGGAGACGACACCTGCGCGGGAGAGGCGGGGCATCGCGGCCAGCACGATGTTCTCGCGGACCGAGAGGCCGGGGACGATGCCCTCGGCCTTGCGGTCCTCGGGCAGCAGGCTGATCCCGGCCCGGATGGCGCCGGCGGAGGTGAGCCTGCGCAGGGTGCGCCCGCCGACCCCGATCTCGCCGGAGTCCAGGCTCAGCGCACCGGCCAGGGCCTTCGCGGTCTCGCTGCGGCCGGAGCCGAGGAGACCGCCGAGGCCGAGCACCTCGCCGGCGTACAACGACAGGGATATGTCGTGGAGCTGGTGGTTGCGGGAGAGACCCTTCGCGGTGAGCACGGGGGTGCGGGAGGCGTCGTGTCCCTCGGAGCCGAAGCTGGTGAGGCCGGAGCGCCGGACCTCGGCCATGTCGCGGCCGAGCATCATCGAGACGAGCTGCATGCGGTCGAGGTCGGCGAGGTCACCGGTGTGGATGTGGCGGCCGTCGCGGAGCACGGTGACGCGGTCGCAGATCCGGTAGAGCTCGTCCATGCGGTGGCTGACGTAGAGCACGGCGATGCCGCGCTCACGCAGGTCCTCGATGACCCGGAACAGGGTCTCGACCTCGCGCGGCTCCAGCGAGGAAGTGGGCTCGTCCATGATGACGACCTGGGCGTTGACCGAGACGGCGCGGGCCAGCGCGACCATCTGCTGGGTGCCGATGCCCAGGGTGTGCAGCGGCCGCTTCGGGTCGACGCGCACCCCGAAGCCGTCGAGCAGTTCGGTGGTCTCGCGGTGCATGCGGGAGAAGTCGATCAGGCCGAAACGGTTCTTCGGCTCCCGGCCGAGGAAGATGTTGCGCGCCACGCTCATCAGCGGGACGAGGTTCACCTCTTGGTAGATCGTGGAGATGCCGGCCTGCTGCGCCTCGAACGGCCGGGCGAAGGCGACCTGTTGTCCGGTCAGTCGCAGCTCTCCCCCGTCGGGCTGGTACACGCCCGTCAGCACCTTGATCAGGGTGGACTTGCCGGCTCCGTTCTCCCCCACCAGTGCGTGGGTCTCCCCGGCACGCAGGGAGAAGGAGACGTCGTCGAGGGCGACGACGCCCGGGAAGCGCTTGCTCACCGCACGCGCTTCCAGGACGGGCACGGCCGCGCCGGCTGCCTGCGCCGCGCCGTCGGCAGGCGCGGCTGCCTCCTTCACGTAGGCGGCCGGCTCCGGCGGCTGCGGTACTGCTTCGGGTGGTGCCATGGCTGGTCTTGGCCTTCCGCTCTTCCAAGGGTGTGGGCCCGGTGGCCGCCGTGACGGGGGAGCGCCACGGCGGCAGGTGATCCACCGGGGGCCGGCGCGGGCCGGGGGTCGCGTACGGGTCGGTACGCGACCGGTCCCTGCCCGCCCGGCGCCCCTGCGGGTACTACGGGCAGGTGGTGCCGGTCAGGTCAGAACGCGCCGCCGAGCGAGGCCTTGGCGTTGGACTCGTCGTAGGCACGGTCGGTGATGATGACGTTCTCCGGGATCTCCTCGCCGCCGTAGAACTTCTGGGCGGTCGCGAAGGCCAGCGGCCCGAAGCGCGGGTTCGACTCGATGACGGCGTTGTACTCGCCGTTGACCAGGGCCTGGACGGCGTTGCGGGTGCCGTCGACGGAGACGATCTTGACGTCCTTGCCGGGCTTCTTGCCGGCAGCCTTCAGGGCCGTGACGGCGCCGAGGCCCATCTCGTCGTTCTCCGCGTAGACGGCGGTGATGTCGGGCTTGGACTGGATGAGCTGCTCCATGACCTGCTGGCCCTTGTCGCGCGCGAACTCGCCGGTCTGCTGGGCGACGATCTTCAGGTCGGGGGCCTTGGCCTTGAGCTGGTCGACGAAGCCCTTGGTGCGGTCGGTGGTGACGTTGTTGCCCGACGCGCCGAGGAGGATGGCGACCTTGCCCTTGCCGCCGGTCGACTTGATCATCGCGTCCGCCGCGCGCTTGCCCTGCTCGACGAAGTCGGAGCCGAGGAAGGCCACGTAGTCCTTGCACGCGGTGGAGTTGACCTTGCGGTCGATGGTGAGGACCGGGACCTTCTTGGCGGCGGCGGCCTTCAGCGCCGGCTCCAGGCCGTCGGAGTTCAGCGGGGCGACGATGAGGAACTGGGCGCCCTGCGACAGCATGTCCTGGATGTCGCTGATCTGCTTGGACAGCTGCGACTGGGCGTTGGTGGTGAGCAGCTTCTTGACGCCGACCTTCTTGGCCTCGTCCTTGATGGACTGGGTCTCGGCGATCCGGAAGGGATTGGCCTCCTTCTCCGACTGGGAGAAGCCGACCACCGCGTTCTTCAGGTCCAGCTTCGGCGCTCCGTAGGTCTGCAGCGAGCAGCCGGAACCGGAGGAGGACTCGGGGGACTTGGCCGCCTGGGCGCCCTGGCTGCTGTCAGCGCTCGCGTTGTCCGAGCCCTCCGACTTGGAGCAGCCGGAGGCGGCCAGCGTGGCGGTGGCGGCGAGGAGGCAGGCCACGGCGAGGGTACGGGTTCGGCGCTGGATCATCATGCGCGGGGGCTCCTTGGCGGGATGACGGCACGCTGGTGGGCGTGCGGTCGGGCATGGCTGGACGATGCATCGGCCGCTCGGCGGCTGATGTCACTGCATTCCTCACGACCCCGCGAGTGCTTCACGGGGGTGGGCCCCAGCTGCACGGACTGCGGTCGTGAGAGCCTGTGCGGCCTCTCGGCGGCTCGGTTTACAACGTTATATAGGCGGCGCGGCACGGGCGGCAAGAGCGTTGTCGATGCGTTTCCAAAATGTGTCGGAGTTGTTCGGGTCCGGCCGGCGGCTGCGGCCCCACCGGTTACTGCCGCACCCCTGGACAGCCGCTTGACGCCGTGCTGTCATACCGCCGGTAGCCAATTTTCCAACGTTGCATAGAAGTTGCCGCGCAGCCCGCCGGGTCGCGACGGCGCTCCTTGCCATGGGCGCGTCCCGGTATCCGTCCCCCGCCGGAGCGTCTTGGCAGCCCGCACGTGTCATGCGCCTTCCCCGAGCCGGAGTCCCCGCACGGCCGGCAGAGAGCAGGAGACCCCTCCATGCCACTGAACCGCAGACAACTCATGGCCGGTGCGCTGGCCACGGCCGCGGCCGCCACGGCGGCGAGCGGCCGCTGGGCCACCACCGCGACCGCGGCCGAGCACCGCGCAGAACCGGCCCATGGGGGCCACTACTCCCCCAACGCCGCCCCCCTCCACCCGACGGCGTTCCTGAAACTCCCGCCCGGCCGGGTGACCGCGCGCGGCTGGCTGGCCGGCCAGCTGAAGCTCCAGCTGGAGGGCCTCTGCGGCCGGTACGAGGAGTTCTCGCACTTCCTGGACTTCACCGCCACCGGCTGGGTCCGCCCCGAACTGGGCGGCTGGGAGGAGGTCCCGTACTGGCTGCGCGGCTACACCGACCTCGCCATCGTCACCGGCGACGCGAAGGCGCTGGCGACCGTGCGCCGCTGGTTCGACGCGATCCTCGCCACCCAGCAGTCCGACGGCCTCTTCGGCCCGAAGTCGCTGCGCACCTCGCTCAACGGCGGCCCGGACTTCTGGCCCTTCCTCCCGCTGGTCCAGGCGCTGCGCTCCTGGCAGGAGTACTCCGGGGACACCCGGATCATCCCCTTCCTCAGCCGGTTCTTCCGCTACATGAACGCCCAGGGGCCCGGCGCCTTCAACACCAGCTGGATCGCGCTGCGCTGGGGCGACGGCCTGGACAGCGTGTTCTGGCTCTTCAACCGCACCGGCGACACCTTCCTGCTGGACCTCGCCGACAAGATCCACGCGAACGGCGCCGACTGGGGCGACAACCTGGTCAACCTGCACAACGTCAACATCGCGCAGGGCTTCCGCGAGCCCGCCCAGTACGCGCTGCGCAGCGGTTCGGCCGACGACACCCGGGACACCTACGGGACCTACGGCAAGGCCATGGACCAGTACGGGCAGTTCCCCGGCGGCGGCTTCGCCGGGGACGAGAACGCGCGTCCCGGGCACGGCGACCCGCGCCAGGGCTTCGAGACCTGCGGGATCGTCGAGTTCATGGCCAGCCACCAGCTGCTCACCCGGATCACCGGCGATCCCCTGTGGGCCGACCGCTGCGAGGAACTGGCCTTCAACTCGCTGCCCGCCTCGCTGGACCCGTCCGGCAGGTCGATCCACTACATCACCAGTGCCAACAGCGTCGACCTGGACAACGCGCCGAAGAAGCAACGGCAGTTCCAGAACGGCTTCGCCATGCAGGCGTTCCTGCCTGGCGTGGACCAGTACCGCTGCTGCCCGCACAACTACGGCATGGGCTGGCCCTACTTCGTCGAGGAGCTCTGGCTCGCCACCCCCGACGGCGGTCTCGCCGCCGCGATGTACGCGAGCAGCGAGGTCACCGCGAAGGTCGCCGACGGCACCGAGGTCACCTTCACCGAGGAGACCGGCTATCCGTTCACCGACACGGTCACCCTGACCCTGAAGGCACCCAAGCAGCTGCGCTTCCCGCTGGTGCTCAGGGTGCCGGCCTGGTGCGCCGTGCCGGAGATCAAGGTGAACGGGCGCGGCGTGGACGCTCCCGCCGGACCCGCCTTCACCCGCATCGACCGCACCTGGGCCGACGGCGACAAGGTGACCCTGCGCTTCCCGCAGCAGACCACCGTCCGCACCTGGGAGCACAACCACGGTTCCGTCAGCGTGGACCGCGGCCCGCTCACGTACTCGCTGCGGATCGGTGAGAGTTACGAGCGCATCGGCGGCACCGACCAGTTCCCGGAGTTCGGGGTGCACGCCACCGGCCCGTGGAACTACGGACTCGTGCTGGACGAGAAGAAGCCGGCGGCCTCGCTGCACCACCACACGGTCAGCCACGTCAAGGACGCCAACCCGTTCACGCTCGACGGCACCCCGCTGACCATGACCGCGCGGGCCCGCCGCATCCCGGAGTGGGCGGCGGACGGCGAACACGTCGTCACCCCGCTCCAGGACAGTCCGGCCCGCAGCACGCAACCGGTCGAGGAGATCACGCTCGTCCCCATGGGTGCGGCGCGCCTGCGCATCACGTCGTTCCCGACTGCCGACCCGGACGCGCAGCCGTGGCTCTCGGGCGGCTGGTACCGCATCCGCAACCGGCACTCCGGCAAGGTCCTCGGCGTCGACAACATGTCCACCGCCAACAGCGCCCACGTCGTCCAGTTCGGCGACACCGGCACCGACGACCACGACTGGCAGCTGGTCCCCGAGGGCGACGGCTGGTACCGCATCCGCAACCGGCACTCCGCCAAGGTCCTCGGCGTCGACAACATGTCCACCGCCGACAGCGCCCACGTCGTCCAGTTCGACGACAGCGACACCGACGACCACCTGTGGCAGCTCGTCCCTGACGGAGACGGCTGGTACCGCATCCGCAACCGGCACTCCGCCAAGGTCCTCGGCGTCGACAACATGTCCACCGCCGACAGCGCCCACGTCGTGCAGTACGACGACAACGGCACCGACGACCACCTCTGGCAGCTCGTCTGACCCCCGACTGTTCCACGCAATCCCGCACCGCTCCCCGCGCCACCCGGCGCGGGGGGCTTCCCGCATGACGGAGCTGGACCGAACGAAGGAGACGAACCGATGAGCCGTTTACGTGTTCCCGGCCACGGGCCCTGGTGGAGACGAGTGATCGCCGGCACCGGACTGCTGGCGCTGGTGTCCACCGCACTGGTGGGAGTCGGTGCCGCGCCGGCCGGCGCCGCGTCCTGGACGCCCAAGCCCTCCCCCATGACCACCCCCTGGACCGCTCAGGTCCCGGTCGACAAGCCGCTGCCCGAGTACCCGCGCCCGCAGCTCACCCGGCCCGACTGGGCCAATCTCAACGGCATCTGGGACTTCGCGGTGACCGGCCGCGACGCCGGGCAGCCGTCCTCGTTCACCGATCAGATCCGGGTGCCGTTCGTCGCGGAGTCCGCGCTCTCCGGCATCCAGCGCAAGATCACCGAGAACGACAAGCTCTGGTACAAGCGCACCTTCACCGTGCCGTCGAACTGGAACGGCCGCCGGGTCGAGCTCAACTTCGGCGCCTCCGACTGGCAGACCACGGTCTGGGTCAACGGCACCCAGGTCGGTGCGCACAAGGGCGGCTACGACTCGTTCGCGTACGACATCACCCCGCAGCTCAACGGCGGCACGAACACGGTCGTGGTCTCCGTCTACGACCCGACGCAGACCGGCGGGCAGGCCGTCGGCAAGCAGCGCATCAATGACGTGCAGCCGCACAACGGCGGCGGCATCTTCTACACCGCGGCCTCCGGTATCTGGCAGACGGTCTGGCTGGAGCCGGTCGCGGCGGCACACATCACCCGCCTGGACATGACACCGAACCTGGGCAACAGCACCCTGCGGGTGAAGGTGCAGGGCGCGTCCGCTGCCGGCCGCAGCGCCCGGGTCACGGTCTCCAGCGGCGGCAACGTCGTCGGTACGGCCACCGGAACCATCGGCTCGGAGATCTCCGTGCCGGTGCCGAACCCGCATCTGTGGAGCCCGGACGACCCGTTCCTGTACGACGTGAAGGCCGAGCTGCTCGACGGGTCGGCCGTGACCGACTCGGCCGGCAGCTACGCCGGCATGCGGTCGATCGCCGTGGCCAAGGTCGACAACATCCTGCGGCCGGTCCTGAACGGCAAGTTCGTCTTCCAGACCGGCACCCTGGACCAGGGCTACTGGCCGGACGGCATCTACACCGCGCCGACGGACGCCGCACTCAAGTCCGACCTGCAGGCGCACAAGGACCTCGGCTTCAACATGGTGCGCAAGCACATCAAGGTCGAGCCGCAGCGCTGGTTCTACTGGGCGGACAAGCTCGGCCTGCTGGTCTGGCAGGACATGCCCGCCATGGACACCGGCAAGAGCCCCGACACCGCGGCCCGCGCGCAGTGGGAGGTCGAATACCACGCGGTCATCGACCAGCACCGCAGCTCGCCCTCGCTGGTCATGTGGGTCGACCAGAACGAGGGCTGGGGGCAGTACGACCAGGCGAGGATCGCCAACGAGGTCAAGGCGTACGACCCGTCCCGGCTGGTCGACAACATGAGCGGCGTCAACTGCTGCGGCTCGGTCGACGGCGGCAACGGGGACGTGGTCGACAACCACGTCTACGTCGGCCCCGGCAACACCGCACCGACGTCCACCCGGGCGGCCGTCCTGGGCGAGTTCGGCGGCCTCGGCTACAAGGTCCCCGGGCACGAGTGGTATCCCGGCGGCGGATTCAGCTACGAGGACCAGGCGAGCACCTCCGCGCTCAACAACCGGTTCGTCGGGCTGCTCGACAGCATCCGGGTCGGACAGCTGCCGGCGGGGCTCTCCGCCTCCGTCTACACGGAGATCACCGACGTCGAGAACGAGGCGAACGGGCTGCTCACCTACGACCGTCAGGTGGTCAAGGTGGACGCGGCACGCGTGAAGGCCGCCAACCAGGCCCTCATCAACGCCTCCCGCAACCCCGCACCACCGGTCACGCTGCCCACCGGGCAGTACAAGTCCCTGCGGGTCACCACGCCCGGGTACACCGACAAGTATCTGCGCCATCAGGACGCGCTCGCCTTCACCGCGGTCGTCGACGGCGGGAGCAGCGCGGTGCTCAAGGGCGACGCCACCTGGAAGATCGTCGCCGGTCTCGGCAACAGCAACTGCTACTCGCTGGAGTCCCGCAACTATCCGGGCGAGTTCCTCCGGCACCGCGACTTCCGGGTCCGGCGGGACGCCAACGACGGCTCGGCCCTGTTCAAGGCCGATGCCACCTGGTGCGCCGTCGCCGGGACGGGCGGGGTGAGACTGTCCAGCGCCAATCTGCCGGGCAGCTATCTGCGCCACATCGACTCGGAGGTCTGGCTGGCCACACCGGGCGGCGGACACGCCTGGGACAACCCGGCCACCTTCACCGAGGACACCACCTGGGCGGTGGAGGCGCCCTGGGCGCCGTGATCTGACGCCCACCCGCACCGCTGCCAGGATCTTTCGTCTGGACCAGGCCGGGTCAGGGAGCGGGGTCCGGTGCTGTGCCTCGCAAGGCGGAGGAGGGAGTCGACGCGGAGCGTCGGCGACCGACGACAACGCCGCGAGGTGCGGTGCCGGGGCTCGCGAGCCCGGCATGATCCAAACGAGAGGCCCCAGGGTCACGGCCCGGACCGACGCGACCGCGTCGGTCCGGGCCGTCGGTCCGTTGGCGGTCCGCCGCGTACGTTCGTTCTCGGACGGCCGGATCCGCTGCCGGTAGCCGCAACGCCGTCGGCCCGTTCACGGTCCGCGCCACCGCGCCCCTCCGGCCGGCGCCAGATAGGTATGCATCAGCGCCGTCCGACCGTCCGCCGTCGTCCAGTTCCCGGAGCGGCTGCCGACCCGGCGCCACCCGGCGCGCTCGTAGAGGGCAACGGCAGCCCCGCTGCCGTCCTCCACCTCCAGGACCAGCCGCCGTCCCTCGGCTGCCGCGGCCGTCACGGCGGCGAGCAGCGCACGCGCCACCCCACGCCGACGGGCCGTAGCCGTGGCGAACAGCCGGGTCACCGACACCAGTTCGTCCGGCGGAAGGCCGGCCTGCGCCGCCGTGGAAAGGCCGGTACGGGTCAGCCCCACATGTCCCAGGACGTCCGGCCCCGCCACGGCCACCCAGGCGTCGAGCATGCCGTCCGGTGTCAGCCAGCGGCCCGGGCCGGCCGGCCATTGCGCCGGGTAGCGGTCCGCCTCGTGCACGGTGGCCAGCGCCTCGATGCACGCCTTCATGTCGCCGTCCCGGCGGCGACGGATCTGCGGCTCAGCCATTCCATGATCCTCACACGGCGCCAGGGCCGCGGGTCCGCCGGGGCGCATGCCGCTGCCTGCTGCCGCACAGGGGCGACAGCAGGCAGCGGTTCAGTGCACCAGCGCTTCGGGCCTTCAGGCCTTCAGCACTTCAGCGGGAGTGCGCGACTACGGCTGTTCGGTGCCGTGCAGCGCGCTCACCTCGTCCGCGGTCAGGGCCTTGTCGTACACCCTGACCTGGTCGATGGAGCCGTTCCAGAAGTCACCCTTCTCGCCCGCGTACCGGGCACGCCCCACGGAGAGCGGGCCGGTGCTGACGTCCGCGGGTCCGGCCGGCGCGGTGGCTGCGAGGCTGCCGTCGACGTACAGCTTCAGCTCGTCGCCGTCGCGCACACCCACCAGGTGGTACCACTTGCCGGTCTCCGGCTTCATCTCCACCCGGGCCCGGTTGCCGCCCGGGGTGCTGAAGGCGAACGCGCCCTGCCCGTACTGGAGGTAGAACGGGTTCTCCGTGCGCCTGCCGTCCTGGCTGACGACCGTCGCGTAGTTGCCGGGCAGCTCGTCGAGGGAGGCCCAGGCCGACACCGTGTAGTTCTTCGTGGTGTCGACGGCCGGGCCGGTGGTCTCGGCGTACTGTCCCTCGCCGTTGAACTTCAGCGCGGAGCCCTGGACGCCGGGGGTCCAGGAGGCGCCGTCGGAGAGGGTGAGCGGGAGGTGGTTGGGGCCCTGGTCGCCCGCCTCGGCGCCCTTGCCCTCGTCGAGGTTCCAGGCGGCGCCGCCCTTCACCTCGTCGCGGTCACCGGCGGCCGCGCCGGCCGCGATGACCTGCTCGTTGATCTTCCGGACCTGCTTCGCGTCGACCTTGATCTCTCGCCGGTCGTAGGTGTAGAGACCGTTCAGCTCGTTCTCCAGGTCGCTGACCTGGGTGTACACCGAGCCGGACAGCTCCGCACCGGCCGCTGCCAGGTAGTACGTGCGCGTGTTGTCCACGTACTTGGCCGTGAGGGCGGCCTTGTCCGCCACACCGCTGTAGATCGCCGCGGGCGCACCGGGCCACATGTGGCCGGGGGTACGGAGGGTGAAGCCGCCGTGCTCGCCGTCCATGGCCGCCCGGTCGTCCGGGAACGGGGCCTCGTTGTTGAGGTAGTCGTGGTGGTCGATGATGTCGCCCTTGCCCGAGTCACCCTTCGACGAGCAGCAGTTGACACCGCTGTGCGCGTTGACGACGCGGGAGGGGTCGGCGGCCTTGACGGACTCGGCGATCTTGCCGGTCTCGGCGCGGTCCCATTCGCCCCAGCCCTCGTTGAAGACGATCCAGCCGCCGATCGAGGGCGAGTTGTGCAGCTGCTCCATCATCTGCTTGCCCTGCGAGAGGAAGGCCTGCTGCCCCTTCTCACCGGTGATGTCGGAGGAGACGAAGTCCTGCCAGACCAGCAGGCCGAGCTGGTCCGCGTGGTAGTACCAGCGGGCCGACTCCACCTTGATGTGCTTGCGCACCGCATTGAAGCCGAGCTCCTTCTGCGCCTTCAGGTCGAAGGTCAGCGCGGCGTCGCTCGGCTGGGTGTAGAGACCGTCGGGCCAGAAGCCCTGGTCCAGCATGGCGAGGGAGAAGAACGGCTTCCCGTTGAGGACCAGCTTCTGGTAGCCGCCGACCTTCTGGATGCCGAGGGAGCGCATGCCGAAGTAGCTGTCGACGGTGTCCTTGGAGCGGCCGTCGGTCAGGGTGACCTCGAGGTCGTACAGGTAGGGGTCGTCCGGGGTCCAGAGGTGCTGCTTGGCGACGGGCAGGCTCAGCGCGTGGTTCGCGGGGCCGGTGACCGTACCGACGACCTTGCCCTTCTTGTCCCGGGCGACGGCCTTGATCTGCGCACCGGCCGAGGAGTCCGCGGAGTTGACCTTCAGGGCGAGGCTGCCCTTGTCGATGTCGGGGGTGGTCGTCAGGGTGTCCACCGAGGCGGGCGCGACCGGCTCCATCCAGACGGTCTGCCAGATACCGGAGGACGGGGTGTAGACGATGCCGCCGGGGTTGCGGGACTGCTTGCCCTTCGGCTGGTCGTCACCCGTGGTGTCGGTGACCGCGACGACGATCTCCTGCGGGCCGGTGCCCTTGACCGCGTCGGTGATGTCGGCGGTGAAGGAGGTGTAGCCGCCGGTGTGCTCGGCGACCTGCTTGCCGTTCACCCAGACACGGGCCTGGTAGTCGACGGCCCCGAAGTTGAGCTTCAGACGGTTGTTCTTGCCGCCCTTGCCCTTGGCACCCTTGTCCTGGCCGACGGACCAGCTCTTCGGCACGGTGACGAGCTTGCGGTAGAACATGTGGTCTTCGTGGCGCTCGAGTCCGGAGAGCTGTGACTCGACGGGGTACGGCACCGTGATGTGCTCGCCGAGCGCCTTCCCGAAGGCGGGCTGCTCGCCCGCCGTGGCTCCGGCGAACTCCCACTGACCGTTGAGGTTCTTCCACTCGTCGCGGACCTGCTGCGGCCGGGGGTACTCGGGCAGCGGGTGGTTGCGGTCGAGCTTGTCGCCCCAGGTGGTGGTCAGCCGGTGCGTGGACAGGTTCTTGGCCGTGCGGCTGATCTCGGGGACGCTCTCGCCGCCTGCCTGCAGACCGCCCTCGCCGTCGTACGCGAAGCGGACCTGCTGGCCCTTCTGGACGGGCGCGGACAGGGTGACGAGCAGGGCCTTGGCGTTGCCGGGCACGCGGGCGACCGACTTCACGGGTATCGGTGAGGTGTCCGCCTCGATCGCGAGGTGGTCCTTCACCGCGGAGAAGTCGCTGACCTTGTCGTCGAACGTGGCCTGCAGCTTCTGTCCGTCGTCGCCGACGGTCAGCCCGACCGGGTAGACCTCGAAGTCGGCGGGCGGGGTGAAGGCCGATTCCGGAACGATCTCCTTCGAGAGCTTCGCGCTGGACCAGCGCAGGAACATGTTGGCGCCGCCGGTGTCCTGGAACATCTCCAGCTTGAACTCGTGCGGCTGGCCGGCTTTCAGCGCGAGCGGCTTGCTGGTCTGCTCGTTGTCCCAGTCGGGCTCCCAGTGGTCGATGACCACCTTGCCGTCGATGTAGAGCCGGAAGCCGTTGTCGCCGCTCGCGGCGAAGGTGTAGTCGCCGTCCTCGGGGGCCTGGATACTGCCGGTCCAGCGGGCGGTGGTGTTCTCGGCCTGACCGGTGGCCGACTCGAACGCCCCGGTGAGGCCGGGGAAGTTGATCTCGGGGTCGAGTGCGACTCCGCCGAGCTTGTCGAAGTCCCGCGCGCCGGGCGCGGACATGCTGAAGTACTCGCCCTTCAGGCCGTGCACGTCGGTGGCCGGATCGGCGGCCGCGAAAGCGGTGGCGGAGGCGGCGCCGGCGGCTGCGGCCGGTGCGGCTGCGGCGGCCGGGACCAGGGTCGCGCCCACGGGGATCAGCAGCGCGGCAGCGCAGACCACCGTCCTGAACAGAGCGCGGGGGTGGGGCTTTTGTCGTCTCAAGGCGTCGTCCTGTCGAGAGAGCTGAAGTGCCTCGAACCTGTGAGGCACAGCACACAATCGAACATTGAGCCACAACACCAAACTCAAAACAACAGTCGTGCACGGAGAATTTTCAACGATAGAAATTCGTCGTGTCTGACCCCGGCGACGCCCCGGGCCGGATCACCGCGAACAGGCCGCGGGATCGGCCCGGGGCCGCCTTCCGAGCTACCGCGGCAGCCCCGAAGGAGACGTGCCCCAGGTGGTGTTGGGCCTGTCGGCCAGCCGGTAGGCCAGCGAGCCGCCCCGGGCGAGCAGGCTCGCGTCCGTCCACGACCGGTCGTGGACGCGGCCGTCGACCGCCACCGCGTCGATGTACGGGTGGGTGGCGTCGGCGGCCGGCGCGCTGATGGTGATGTCCCTGCCGTGCGGCCGGTCGATCACCGCGCTCGGGAACAGCGGCGTACCCAGCAGCAGGTCCCCGCTGCCCGGCGTCCGCGGATACAGCCCCAGCGCCGAGAAGACGTACCAGGCGGACATGGTGCCCAGGTCGTCGTTGCCGGGCAGGCCGCGCGGCCCCGTCCCGTAGACCGTGTCCAGGATCTCGCGGACCGTCTCCTGCGTCTTCCACGGCTCACCGAGCGCGTTGTAGAGCCAGGGGGCGTGGATTCCGGGCTCGTTGGTCGGGTCGTAGCGCACGGCGTCGCCGCCCTTCACCGACCAGGAACCGTCCGCCTTGTGGAAGAAGGCGTCCAGCCGCTGCGCCGCGACGTCACGGCCGCCCATCGCCTCGGCCAGCCCCTGGACGTCCTGCGGCACCATCCAGGTGTACGTGGCGCTGGTGCCCTGCGCGAAGCCGCTGTCGCTTCCCGGGCTGAAGGGGGTGAGCCAGGAGCCGTCGAGGTTGCGGGCCTGGATGTAGCCCTCGGTGCCGGCTCCGTCGGTGGCCGCGGAGTTGAACACGTTGCGCCACCAGCCGCCCCGCTCCTTGAACGCCTTGGCGTCCGCGTCGCGGCCGAGCAGTCCGGCCCAGCGCCCGAGCGCGTCGTCGGCGACCGCGTCCTCCAGGGTCTCGGCTGCGCCGCCCCAGCAGTGGCACACGTCCTGCGGCGCGTAGTGGGACTCCAGATACTGGCCCAGATTGGGCCGCTGGCCGGTGCACTGCCCCGGGCAGCCGGCATCCGAGAGACCGTCGTCGAGGGGAACGGTCGCCTGGTGGGCCAGCGATTCGTAGGCGCCCTCGTAGTCGAAGTTCCGTACACCCATGGCGTAGAAGGTGGCCAGCGTCGCCGCGGTGGGGTCACCGGTCATGACATGGGTCGCGCCGTTGATGTGCACCCACCGGTCCCACACGCCGCCGTTCTGCCGGGCGAAGTTGTACAGCGACTGGGCGAAGTCACCGGCGATCTCCGGTTTGAGCAGGGCGAGCAGTTGTATCTGGGCCCGGTACTGGTCCCAGCCGGAGAAGTTGCTGTACTGGGCCTTCTGCCCGCGCTCCACCCGGTGCGGAGCACCGTCCATGCCCGGGTAGCGGCCATCGGTGTCGCTGATCAGGTTGGGCTGCATCAGCGAGTGGTACAGCGCGGTGTAGAAGGTGGTGCGCTGCGCCTCGGTGCCGCCTCCGGTGGTCACGGAGCTCAGCTCCCGGTCCCAGCTGCGGCTCGCGGCCGCCGCGACGTCGGCCACCCCGGCGTGCGGGGCGATCTCGGACCTGAGGTTGGCCTCGGCACCGGCCTGGCTGACGTAGGAGATGCCGATCCGCATGTGGACGTCGCTGCCGGACGCGGTGTCGAAGCCGACCCAGCCGCCCGACCCGCGGCCGGCCCGGTCCGCCCCGGTGGCGTAGCCCTCGCCGCCACTGCCGGTGGTGGCGCCGGGGGCGAGGGTGCCGTCCTTCCACGTACCGGTCGAGGAGAAGGCGCGGTCGAACGACGCGGTGAAGTAGAGGCGGTAGTAGCTCTTGCGGTTGTTCGTACCGCCGTTGGCCCGCCGTCCGCAGAACGCGCCGGTGAGCACCGAGCCGGTGACCTTGCGGTGCGCGGCGTCGATCTCCACCTGGGCGTCCTCGCTGCCGTTGAGCGAGTTGGAGACCCGGAAGAGCAGGTTGGCGGGTTTCCCGGCCGGGAAGCCGAAGTCGGCCACGCCCGCACGGCGGCTGACCGCGAGGTCCGCGGTGGCGCCTGAGTCGAGGCCGACGGTGTAGCGGCCCGGTACGGCGCGCTCGTCGTCGTGCGAGAAGTTCGCGGCGTAGACCGCGTCCTTGGTGTCGGCGGACGGTGACGAGGTGACGTCCCCGACGAACGGCATGATCGGTATGTCGCCCGCGGCGCCGGGGTTGCAGCCGGCACCGTTGACGTGGGTGAGGCTCAGTCCGCGCAGCCGGGTGGCACCGTACTCGTACCCGTTGGCGGCGCCGGTGCTCGTCTGGTCGCCGGTGGTGCTGGTCGGCGACCAGGCGATCATGCCGTACGGGAGGGTGGCGCCGGGAAAGGTGTTGCCGCCGTTCGCGCTGCCGATGAGCGGGTCCACATAGGCGGTGGGGCGGCTGACGGGAGCCACGGCCTCGGCGGCCGGGGGCAGGACCGCCGCGGCGAGCGCGCCGGTGACGAGCACGGCGGCTGCGCGCGCGGCGAGACGCCGGGCCGCGGGCAGGGGTCTGGTGGGCATGTCGCGGTACCTTCCAGGGAGTTCGGACAACGTTGTCTTCATCCGGCCGGACGGGGACAACGATGATCGATTCGGGGCCGAGCGTAGATCCCCACGGCGCCGGAGGGAATGCCGCGGCCGTCATCCCTGGTGAATGTGCGGTGAACGGAGGCCGGTTCAGCGCACGGCATGCGTCCGCGCCCTCCCCGCAGGCAGCGGGGAGGGCGCGGGCGGACGCAGGGTGCGGTCAGATCGCGTAGCCGTACTGCTCGGGAGCGCGTACCTGACCACTGAGCTCGCGGGCTGCCTGCTGGGCCCACGAAGGGCTGCGGAGCAGCTCGCGCCCGAGGAGCACGGCGTCCGCCCGGCCCTCGGTGAGGATCTTCTCGGCCTGCTGCGGGTCGGTGATCAGGCCCACGGCCGCGACGGGGAGCGAGGTCTGCTGCTTCACCCGCTCGGCGAAGGGGACCTGGTAGCCGGGGCCGGCGGCGATGCGGGCACGGGGAGCGTTTCCGCCGGTGGAGACGTCCAGCAGGTCGACCCCATGGGCCCGGAGCTCCTCGGCGAACCGCACGGTCTCGTCCGCGGTCCAGCCCTCGCGCTCGTCCTCGGCGTTCTCGGTGAGCCAGTCCGTGGCGGAGATGCGGAAGAAGACCGGCAGGTCCTCGGGCCACACCTCTCGTACGGCGTCGACGACCTGGAGGGCGAACCGGACGCGGTTGTCGTAGCTGCCGCCGTAGGAGTCGGTGCGCCGGTTGCTGTGCGGCGAGAGGAACTGCCCGATGAGATAGCCGTGCGCCCCGTGCACCTCGACGACCTCGAAGCCCGCGTCGAGCGCGCGGCGCGCGGCCGCACGGAAGTCGGCGACGACGCCATGGATCTCGTCCACGGTCAGCTCGTGCGGCACGGGGTAGCCGGTGTCGAACGGCAGCGGACTGGGCGCGACGGGCGTCCAGCCGTGCGCGTCGGGGCCGACCGGTCCGCCACCGGTCCAGGGGGCGGCGGTGGAGGCCTTGCGGCCGGCGTGGGCCAGCTGGATGCCGACGGCCGAGCCCTGCGCCTTGACGAAGTCGGTGATCCGGCGGAACGCCGCGACCTGGGTGTCGTTCCAGATGCCGAGGTCGGCCGGGCTGATCCGCCCCTGGGGGCTGACGGCCGTGGCCTCGGTGAGGATCAGTCCGGTGCCGCCGGTGGCGCGGGCGGCGAGATGGGCGAAGTGCCAGTCGGTGGGCGCCCCCGCGTCAGGCCCCACCGGTTCGGCGCTGTACTGGCACATGGGTGCCATCCATACCCGGTTGGGCACGACAAGCGACCTCAGGGTGATGGGCTCGAAAAGGGCACTCACGACGGACTCCGTTTCGCCGGGTACGGAAGGATCGCTTGTACGATACCTTCCGTACTACGACGTCCGTCAAATTACGAAGCCTCTCGTACAAGCGGCCCGGCACCCACCCCTCGGACCCAAGGCGTTCAGGTCAGCGGGTACGACGTGCGTCCGGACTCCGCGTCGATCTCGTCGTGCGCCTTGGTCAGCAGCTTCATCGCCAGTTCGTTCAGTGCACGGGCACCCGCGATCTCCTCGCCCACCCTGGGCTGTTCGGAGTCGGAGGGGTGACGGCTGGCGTAGCCGTGGGCGCGTACCTCGCTCCCGTCCGAGAGCCGGACCATGGCCGCGGCGCGGGTGCGGTGGGTGTCCTCCTCGAATTCCAGCTCGATGTGCCATCCGACTGCTGTCTGCGTCATGGCGCTCACCTCCGGGGATCTCCACTCCAGGGTGCGCCCCGTCCCGCGGCAGTGCGCGGCGGGAGGGGACCGCCGACGGGTCTACCGCCCGCGGCGGCGCAGGGTGATGCGGGCGTCCGCGTCGTACTGCTGGTTCCAGCTGCGCCCGGCACCCGACTTCCAGGTGACATGGGCGGTGGCCCCGTCGATTCTGATCCCGTCCACGGTCATGGCGCGCTCGCCGTCGCGTACGTCTCCGCGGCGCAGCTCGTCCGCCCGGACCGTGACGGGGTCCGCCGACCGGACGCTCTCGACCTCGTCCGCCGCGAGGCCGAGAGCGGCAGCCACTTCCCGGGCCCGGTCAGGGGTGCAGATCAGCGAGAGCTCTCCCGACGGTGTGCCGACCCTGACCTCGACCCCGGCGGCGACGGGGGTCACCTCCAGGTATTCGGCCGGCGCTCCGGTCTCGTCGTGCCCGCTCTTCATTCGCCCTGCTCTCCCTCGCCCGGTCCCCCGCCTCGCTCAGCGCAGCCGGAGGCTCTCCGGCGGGCCCAGGTAGCTGGGCTTGAGGCCGCCGGTGTCGACCACCAAGTTCTGCAGCACCACCGTCGGGTCGACCATCCAGAATTTCAGCACATGCACTCCGGCGGTGCCGATGTGGTGCACCGTACTGGTGACGTTGACGTTGTCGGAGGTGTTGCGGGCCCACTGCGCGTTCATCGTCCCGTCGTCGGCCCCCGTCACCTCGGTGACGTTCACCGGCTGCGGCGCGGCGTCGTCGAGGGAGACGGCGTACGTCAGTCCGTCGGTCGGCAGCGGGTTGTTGCGGGGCGACAGGTAGGCGTGGACGGTGACCGGTCCGGTGGTGAAGAGGCTGACCCGGTACTCCAGCCGCGGGCCGCTGCCGCCCGGCGTCTGCCGGCCGGCGGTGACCGGGAAGGGTTCCATCCCCGCTCCGGTCCGGCCGATTCCCGGGATGCGCTGCCAGCTGATGCCGCGGGCGCCGACGGCCCGGCTGTAGTGGTCGGCCTCGATGGAGACGTAGCCGTTCGCCTCGACGAAGCCGTCCAGCCGGGAGCGGTCGAGTGCCGGCCGGTCGACGACCGCCCGGACGACCACCTCCAGGCCGTCCGGCCCGGTGACGGTGACCGGCACCTCGGTGACCCCCTTCGGAGCCTCGTCCCAGTCGACGCGCAGGGTGATGCGGTCCTGCTTGTCGACCCGGCCCCGGGTGTGGTCGGCGGTCAGCCAGGAGACGCCGGTGCGCACCCGGTAGTCGAAGGGCGCCCGCCCCCGGTTGAACACCTCGATGTACTGCGCGGGCTGGCTCTGGTAGGGGCTGAAGACCGGCAGCACGGCCTGCCCGCTCTCCTGCGGCCACCAGGCGGTCGAGCCGTCGACGGCCACCCCCATCTCGGCCGCGGCGGGCAGGTCGATGCGCCTGACCGCCGGGAAGAGCACGTCCCTGAGGGCGACGTTGTCGATCTCGGGCTGCTGCCAGGGTGCGTTCGGTCCGTAGCGGTCCACGTCGCCGTAGTCGATGTGCGGCTGGGTCTGGAAGCCCCGCCACTTCCCGCCGGCCACCTGCGTGCCGAAGCGTTCCGCCAGGGCCAGGTCGTCGGCGAGCCGGGCCTCGGCGGCGGCCGCCAAGTCGTTGGTGAGGGCCCGGCCCTGTCCGGCGTAGTGCAGGTTGGTGAACTCCGCCGCACGCAGCGCGTACAGGTTGGCGGTGGCCCGCACCTCGTACCCGACGAGTTCGTACCAGGCGTCCTGGGCGGAGCCGGGCAGCCGGCGTCCGACCCGGTCTGCCTCGGCGCCGAGCCGGCGCCACTCCTCGGTGACCCGCTCCAGTTCGCGGTAGTCGACGATGCTGAACGGGGTGGCCCGGTCGTCGTAGACGACCGCCGAGGCGTCCCCGGCGGGGTCCTTGGCCGGATCGAGGGTGATCTTCCGGTTGAGGAGTTCGGGCTTGCGCCGCGACTGCAGCCGGCCGTAGCCGCGCAGGACGCCGGCCACGGCTGCGGCCTGCTGCTCGCCGAAGTTCTGCCGGGCGTACTGCTCCTCCCACTCCGGCAGCCGGTCCAGGGTCCAGCGCTCGGGGTTCCAGGCGTACTCCAGGAAGAACTGCGTGGGCAGCTCGTTCCCCTTGAGGTCGCCGACGTTGGTGACCCACAGCCCGTGGTTCCCGTACGCGACGCACTGGTGGAGCTGGTCCCACATGTTCGGCAGCGAAGCGGTGTCCACCCACTTGTAGTTGCGGCCGACCCCGACGTAGTCGAAGTGGTAGTACAGGCCGTAGCCACCCTGGCGGGCGTCGTCGTCGAGGTCGGGCAGTTTGCGGATGTTGGCCCAGTTGTCGTCGGTGAGGACCACCGTGACGTCGTCGGGCACCCGGAGCCCGCGGTCCCAGTAGTGCTGGACCTCCTTGTACAGCGTCCAGACCTGCGGAATCGTGGTGACGTCCTTGCCGGACACGTCGGCGAGGATCTGCCGCTGGGTGGCGATGATCTCGGTCATCAGCTCGATGCCGTCGCCGTCGGGAAGGCTGACATCGCCGTTGCCGCGCATGCCGAGGGTGACGACGCCCTCGAAGTCCTCGTCCTTCATCCGGCGGATGCCGTCGGCCCAGTAGGCCTTGATCGCCTCGGCGTTGCGACGGAACGACCACTCGCCGGTGCCGCCGTAGGGGTCGTGCCCGGGGGTGGTGATGTTGCCCGAACTGTCGCGTACCGCCGCGACCGCATGCCGGTTCCACTCCTCGATGCCGCGCATCATGGGTGCCTCGTGCGAGGTGCCCATGACGACGCCGTACGCCTTGGCGGTGGCGTGGTTGAGCGGATCGTCCTCGGCGAAGGCCCGGCCCCAGACGGCCGGCCACAGGTAGTTGGCCTTGAGCCGGAGCATGACCTCGAAGATCCTGGCGTAGAAGCCGGCGTGGAAGCCGCCCTCGTAGCCGGGGGCCTTGCCGGGGCCGAAGAAGGCGGGGGCCCAGGTGCCGAGTGCGGGGTTCTCGTCGTTGATGAAGAACCCGCGGTACCTCACGGCCGGGGTGCCCTGGGTGTGCCGGCCGGGCAGCACATGGATCTCGTCCCGGCGTACGGGGGTGACGTCGTCCCACCAGTACCAGGGCGATACCCCGATCCCCCGCGAGACGTCGTAGGCACCGAAGATCGTGCCGCGCTGGTCGCTCCCCGCGATCACGAAGGCGCGGTCGACGCCGGGCAGCGGCTTGTCCACCACGGTCTGGAGGCTGGTCTCCCACTTGCCCCGGATCGCGGTGACGTCGAGCTTGCCCCGGGCGACCAGTCCGTCGATGAGCGGGCTGCGGCCCACCGTGCCGATGATCGTGATCTCGCGCCCCTCGGGCACCGCGCCGTGCGAGAGCGCGGGGCGGATTCCGGTGACGCGCTCGATGTCGCTCCGCAGGTCGCCCGCCACCCGGACGACGCCCGCCCAGTCACGGTCGCTGACCAGGATCGGAGCCGCACGGCCGTTCCTGACCAGTGCGAAGCTGCCGGTCCTGGCCGCGAACGAGATGTACGCGCCGGGATCCGTCGGGCGCACCGCCGGCCCGTGACCGGTGGCGGACGCCTCGGCGGACACTCCGAGGAGGGAGCCGAGGGGGGTCGCGGTGAGGGCGGTGAGACCCAGCCCGAGCCCCAGCACAGCTCGGCGGCCGGCGTACTGCGGGACGTTGTCGTCCATACTGCTCCCCTATTTGTTCGTATTCACGGCACATCGGATGGGTGGCTGCCCGGAAGGGTCCGGGCAGGGGCCTTGGTCGTCGCGGGCCGTCAGTCCCGGCGCGCGGCGAGCTTCAGGTCGTCGCTCAGGGCGCTGTACGCGGGCTTGGCGTGGTGGTCCGCGTCGAGCAGGGTCGGCGTCGACGTGCGTACGGGTGCGGATATGTCGAAAGTTTCGTGAACCTCCCCGCATATCCGGCGGAGGCCGGTACAGCGGCACGGGGAGGTGCACGGCGTCGGAAGCGGAACCGGGCGGGGCACGGCGGTGCGGGCCGCGCCGCACCCACCCGGCGGCAGCGGAACGGTCAGCCCCGCGCGGGGGCGGCCGCCTTCACGGGCTCGACGGAGGTGCCGCAGACGAGCCGGCGACGGTGATCGAGCGTGCGCTCGGGCCCGGTGAGCCGCAGACGGACCGTGTGCCGGATGTCGGCGGCGCCGCTGGACGCCGCGAGGCGCAGCTCCAGCGCACCCGGTTCGACGACCCGTCGGCCGCCGACGCCGGTGAAGGACACCAGATCGGCGTGGAACCGGAAGCTCACACGCGCCTCCTGGCCGGCGTCGAGCGGCACCCGTGCGTAGCCGATGAGCCGGCTGTCGGGACGTGTGGTCTGGGCGACCGGGTCGTGCACGTAGAGCTGGACGACCTCCGCACCCGCCCGGTCACCGGTGTTGCGGACCGTCAGCTCGATGTCGGCCGAGCCGTCCGTGGGAATCTCCTGCGGCGCCGGGGCGCCCGGCTCCCAGGCGAAGGAGGTGTACGAGAGACCGTGGCCGAAGGGGTACAGGGCCGTCGGGTCCAGGTTGCTGACTCCGTTGGCGAGCCCCAGCGGCGGCTGCAGATACGTCCACGGCTGGCCGCCG
Organism: Streptomyces sp. RKAG290; assembly: GCF_023701695.1. GTDB lineage: Bacteria > Actinomycetota > Actinomycetes > Streptomycetales > Streptomycetaceae > Streptomyces. The sequence continues at coordinate 6,943,912 of NZ_JAJOZC010000001.1, read as the reverse complement.
GGGTCCCGCGGGACGCCGACCGGCAGCCGCCCCGTGGGGTTGACCCGGCCGGAGAGCACCGCGGCGAGCGCCGGACCGCCCTCCTCACCGGGGAAGAACGCCTGCACCACGGCCGCCGTCCGGTCCGCCCAGCGGCCCAGCGCGTACGGGCGGCCCGTCAGCAGCACCAGTACCACCGGGGTTCCGCTGTCCAGCAGCGCGTCGAGCAGTTCGCCCTGCACACCGGGGAGCGCGAGGTCGTCGGCGTCGCAGCCCTCGCCGGAGGTGCCACGTCCGAACAGTCCGGCGCGGTCGCCGAGCACGGCGACACAGATGTCGGCTTCCCGGGCGAGCCCGACGGCGGCGGCGATGCCGGAGGTGTCCCCGCCGTCCACCTCGCACCCCGGCGCGCTGTCGACGGCGGCGCCGGGGAACTCCGCACGCAGCGCTTCGAGCACGGTCGGGATGTCGATCCCCGTGGCCACCTCGGGGTGCAGCACACCGACGTGGCTGGGGAAGGAGTAACAGCCGAGCATGGCCAGCGCGTCGTCGGCGCGTGGCCCGACGACGGCGATCCGTCCCGCGCCGCTCAGCGGCAGGGTGCCGCCGGGGTTGGCGAGCAGGATCACGGCCTGCTCGGCGAGCTGCCGGGCCAGCGCCCGGTTCTCCGGCGGGTCCAGGTCGATCGAGTCACGGACCTGCTCCGGGCCGGCCCCCCGCAGCTGTTCGGGCAACGGGGACCAGTCGGGATCGAGCAGCCCGAGTGCGCACTTCTGCAGGAGTACCCGGTGCAGCGCGCGGTCGACGAGTTCCTCGGCCACGCTGCCGTTCCGCACGGCGGAGACGAGCTCGTCCCCGTAGCTGCGGACGGTGGGCAGCTCCACGTCGACACCGGCCCGCAGCGCGAGCCGGGCGGCGTCGGCGCGGTCCTCTGCGACCTTGTGCAGCGTCTCCAGGAACCCGATGGCGAAGTAGTCGGCCACGACCGTGCCGTCGAAACCCCAGGTATCGCGGAGCAGTCCGGTCAGCAGGGCCGGGTCGGCGGCCGACGGCACGCCGTCGATCTCCGTGTAGGACTGCATGACCGACCGTGCGCCGCCCTCGATCAGGGCCATCTCGAACGGCGGCAGGATGACGTCGGCAAGCTCCCGGGCCCCGGCCCGGACCGGCGAGAGGTTGCGGGCGCCGGCCGAGGCCGCGTAGCCGGCGAAGTGCTTGAGAGTGGCGACGATGCCGGCGGACTCCAGGCCCCGCACATAGGCGGTGCCGATGGTGGCGACGAGGTACGGGTCCTCGCCGATGGTCTCCTCGACGCGTCCCCAGCGCAGGTCCCGCACCACGTCCAGCACGGGGGCCAGGCCCTGGTGGATGCCCACGGAGCGCATGTCGCCGCCGATCCGGTGCGCCATCTCCGCCACCAGGTCCGGGTTCCACGCGGCGCCCCAGGACAGCGGCACCGGGTAGGCGGTGGCGCCCCAGGCGGTGAACCCGGCCAGACATTCCTCGTGGGCGAGCGCCGGAATGGCGAACCTTCCCGCGTCGGCGATCGCCTGCTGGGCGCGGGCCAGGGAGATCGCTCCCACGGCGGGGTCCACCGGTGCGGTGCCGAAGGGCCGGGTCAGCTGGCCGAGACCGCGCGGGATCAGCCCGTCCCAGTCGATCGCGTCGATCATGTCGTTCTGGTGCGGGGCGACCCCGTCCCCGTCGTCGTCGGCCCCCACCCAGATTCCGTACAGCTGGGCGGTCTTCTCCTGGAGGGTCATCCGGGAGACGAGGTCGGCCACACGTTCCTCGGGGGCGAGCGTGGGGTCTTGCCAGGGGCCGTCGACGGCGGTCGCCGCTTCGGTCCTGCGGGCATGCGGGACAGGGGGGATTGCCATGGCGGCAGGGGTTCCTCTCAAGAGTGCGGTGGTACGGGGCGGCGTGGAGGCGCTACTTGCCGCCCACCCCCATCAGTCCGTTGACCAGTGCCTTGCGTGCCACGAGGTACACGGCGAAGATCGGCACGACGGAGAGCACGATCGCGGCCAGCACGGCAGGGATGTTCATCCCGAACTGGGACATGAAGTTGAAGAGGCCGAGGGTCAGCACGCGGTGCTCCTCGGACTGGGTCAGGATCAGCGGGAACAGGAAGCCGTTCCACGCCTGGAGGGCCGTGTAGATCGCCACCGTGCCGATGCCCCCCTTGGACATCGGGATCGCGAGCTGCCACAGCATCCGCAGGGGTGTCGCGCCGTCGAGCGCCATCGCCTCGTACATCTCCTCGGAGACGTCACGCATGGTCCCGCTCAGGATGAGCACCGCCACGGGCATCGCGAACGCCGCCGTCGGCAGGATGATGGCCGGCAGGCTGTCGTACAGGCCCATCTTGCTGATGAGCAGGTACAGCGGCACGATCACGGCCTGCGCGGGGATCGCCACGCCGAGCAGGAAGGTCCGGAAGGCGAGCGAGGAGAGCCGGCTGCGGGTTCGCACCGCGACGTAGGCGACGGGGACCGAGAGCAGCAGGACGATGGCCACGGTGGCCACCGCGACGACCGCCGTGTTGGTGAGCATCGTGGAGAAGCCGCTGTCCAGCACGGTGCGGTAGTTGTCGAGCGTCGGGTGGGTCGGGACCGCCAGCGGATCGCCGTTGAGCGCCTCGTCCTGGCGCATCAGCGACGAGGAGACCAGCGTGTAGAGCGGGACGACCACGAGCAGGAGCCAGACCAGCGAGCCCAGACCGGCCAGCGGATTGCCCCAGCGCCGGCGCCGCCGGGCGGCGGCGAGCCGGCCGCGGGTCACCGGCGGCGCCGGGCGCACAGCGGGGCGGGTGTCGATCGACATCTCGTCACATACCTTCCCGGGTGGACCGCATGTTCCCGAAGCCGCTGAAGCGGACCAGGATCAGCGACAGGGCGGTGGCCACCACGACCAGCGCCGTGGCGATCGCCGCGGCGTAGCCGAGGTCGTAGGTCTGGAAACCGGTGCGGTACATCAGGTACGGCAGCACGGTGGTGTCCGTGCCGGGGCCGCCCCTGGTCATGATCAGTACGGTGTCGAAGTAGGTCAGCGAGCCGACGATCATCAGGACCGACGAGGTCGTGACGGTGTTGCGCAGCTGCGGCAGGGTGATGTGGAAGAACTGCCGGAACATGCCGGCTCCGTCGATCTCCGCCGCCTGGTAGAGGACCTGCGGGATCTGCCGGGCGCCACCCTGGTAGATCAGGGTGTGGAAGGGCATGAACTGCCAGCCGCCTACGAACGCCACGGTGAGCAGGGCCCCGGTGGACGACCCCATGACGTTCGGGTCGATGCCGAACCAGGGACCGATCTTCTTGATCACGCCGAAGTTGGGGTCGAGCAGCGCGTGGAAGAGCATCGCGATGGCCGTGGTGGAGAGCAGCAGCGGAATGAAGAAGACCGCCGAGAGCACGGCCCGGCTGCGCTGGTGGCCTGCCGCCCAGACGCCGAGCAGCAGGGCCACCGGGGTCTGGAACACCCAGCTGACCGACGTGAGCAGCAGGCTCAGCCAGGCGGCCTGACGGAACTCCGGGTCCTTGAACAGCCGGGTCCAGTTGTCCGTGCCCACGGGCGTCGGGGAGTTCAGCCCGTCCCAGTGGCAGAAGGAGAGATAGACGGCGATCGCCAGCGGGACGATCGCGAACAGGGCGAAGAAGAGGATGCCGGGCAGCGCCCAGGCGACAGGCGGGCGGCCGACGTTGCCGGCGGCCGCCTTCCTTCCTCCACGCACCTTTCTGTACGAAGAGACGTGGGACATTGCTACTTGACGGCCTTCATCGCGGCGACGAACTGCTCGGGCGTGGACTTGCCGGCGAACAGCTTGCTGATCTCGGTGAGCAGCGGGGTGGCGTACTGGGACTCCAGTGCCTGGTCCCACGAGAGAGTGAAGCTCGGGGCCTTCTGGACCATGTCGTACTGGTCGGCCGCGTACTTCGGGTTGGGTGATCCGCTCAGCATGGAGGCGGCGTTGGACGTGGTCGGCACGTCACCGTTGTCGACCAGGGCCTGGGCGTACGACTTGGCGGCCATGGTCTTCAGGAAGGCTATGGCCGCCTCCTTGTGCTTCGTCCTGGAGTTGACCGACCAGTAGTTGGTGGGGTTGCCCACCACGTCCGCCGGGTCTCCGACGCCGCCGGCCACGGTCGGGAAGGCGGCCCAGCCGAGGTCCTTCCTGGCGAACTCCGGCGCCTTGCCGAGCTGGGTCGAGTACTCCCACGAACCCATCAGGTGCATGGCCGCCTTGCCCTTGCTGAGCAGGGTGGGGGCGGCGCCGCTGCCGTAGTCGACGGAGTTGAAGTTCTTGCCGAAGGCGCCGTCGTCGACCAGTTGCTTGACGGTCTGAGCGGACTTGAGGACCGCGGGGTCGCCCCAGCCGGAGGAGTCCCCGTTCTGGATCTTCCTGAAGACCTCGGGGCCGCCGATCCGGTCGAGCAGGTACTCCATCCACATCAGCTCGGGCCACTTCTCCTGGCCGCCGAGCGCGAACGGGGTGATGCCCTTGGCCTTGAACGTGGTGATGGCGTGCTGGAGGTCCTCCCACGTCCTGGGCGCCTCCAGCTTGTTCTCGGCGAAGAGCTTCTTGTTGTAGAAGAGCATCACGGGCTGCATGCCGCGCATCGGCACCCCGTAGATCTTTCCGTCGAGGCTGCCCGCCTCGACGACGGACGGGAGGAAGCCGTCCTTGAGGGTGGCGTCACTCTTGACGGTCGAGGTCAGGTCGACCAGCTGGCCCGCGTCGAGGTACGGCTTGATGGAGCCGCCGCCCCAGTTGTAGAAGATGTCCGGGGCGCTGGGCGAACCCATGGCGCTGCGCAGCTTGTTGACGTACTCCGTGCCCGGTACCGGGATCAGCTTGACCTTGACCTTCGAGGTCTTGTTGAAGTCCTTGACCGCCGCCTGCTGGATCTTGACGGAGTCGTCGCCATAGACGTACGCCGTGATCGTGCCGCCGCCGCCACCGCTGCCGCCGTCCGATCCGCAGCCGGTCAGCACGCCCGCCATGACCATGGCAGCACCCGCCGCGGTCCATCTCGCCACACGCGTGCTCCGAGTGAAAATTCCCGACCCCATGACCGCACCCTCTGTCGAATGTTTCGGTCCTACTTGCGAATGTTGCCGGAACGGTACGGTCGTGTTTCGAGCCAGTCAAGGGGTGCGGAGCAGAGAACTCCCCTCGGGGACCCGACCCGCCCCCGCCGCACCGGGCGGCTACGATTCCCGGTATGAGCCCCGCAAACGTCCAGTCACATCAGGAGAATGCGCCCGCCGGCGAATCGTCGGACGGCACCGCCACCCTGGCGGAAATCGCCCGAGCGGCCGGAGTCTCGGCTCCGACAGTTTCGAAGGTGCTGAACGGGCGTGCCGATGTCGCCGCCGGCACACGCACCAAGGTGGAGGAGCTGCTGCTGCTGCACGGCTACCGGCGCAGACGCGGCTCCACGACCCAGTCCCAGCTCATCGACCTGGTCTTCCACGAGCTGGACAGCGCATGGGCCATGGAGGTCGTCCGCGGCGTGGAGAACGTCGCCAGGGAGGAAGGCCTGAGCCTGGTGCTCTCGGAGAGCGCCGGCCGCCTCACTCCCGGGCAGACCTGGGTGGACGGGGTGCTGGCCCGCCGTCCGGTCGGGGTGATCCTGGTGCTGTCGGACCTCACGGCCGCGCAGCGCGCCCAGCTGACCAGCCGCAGCATCCCCTACGCGGTGGTCGACCCGGCGGGCGATCCCGGCGACGACGTCCCCTCGGTCGGGACGACGAACTGGCAGGGCGGCCTGGCCGCCACCCGTCACCTCACCGGACTCGGGCACCGGCGCATCGGGGTCATCAGCGGTCCGTCCCGCATGATGTGCAGCCGGGCCCGGGTGGACGGCTACCGCGCCGCCCTGGAGACCGCGGGGCTGCCGATCGATCCCGCCCTGGTCCGCGAGGGCGAGTTCCAGCACGAGGCGGGCTACACCGCCGGTCTTGAGCTGCTGCGGCAGGAGAACCGGCCGACCGCCATCTTCGCGGGCGACGACCTGCAGGCGCTCGGCGTGTACGAGGCCGCGCGCGAACTGGGCCTGCGCATCCCCGAGGACCTCAGCGTCGTCGGCTTCGACGACCTGCCGCTCACCCGGTGGATCGGCCCACCGCTGACCACGGTGCGCCAGCCGCTCACGGAGATGGCCGAGACCGCGGCCCGCCTGGTCATCGACCTGGGCCGGGGCAGGCAGCCCGCGACGACCCGGGTCGACCTGGCCACCAACCTGGTGGTGCGCAGCAGCACGGCCGCACCCGGACGCTGACCAACCCCGTTGCGCGACGGGGGCCACGTGCGTAGCGTCGCGCGCCATGAGAACTCCCGTCCTGCGCACGGCGCGGCTGCGGCTGGATCCGTACACACCCGCCGACGAGGACGCCTTCATGGCGCTCTTCCAGGACGTCCGGGTGTCCCGCTGGATGGGCGACGGCCCCGCCACGGAGGCCGCCGACCGCGCCCTGTTCGGACGCATCTTCACGAAGGTGTACGCGCAGGAGCTCTTCGACGTGTGGGCCGTGCGTCAGGGCGGCCGCCCGGTCGGCCACGCGGAGATCAAGCCGTCCCGCGATGCCGAGGGCCACGAGATCGTCTACGCCCTGGCTCCCGGCGCGTGGGGGCAGGGGTTCGGCACCGAGGTCGCGCAGGCCCTGGTCGCCCACGGTTTCGACACCCTCGGCCTCACCGAGGTGCACGCGACCGTCGCCGCCGGCAACGAGGCCTCGCTCGCGCTGCTGCGCCGGATCGGCTTCCGGCACGTCCGGGACCTCACCGAGGAGGACGGCAGCACCACCGTGCTCCTCACCCGCCGGGCCGGGCCCGACGGCGGTCAGCCGCGCTAGAGGCCCAGCCGGCCGCGGCTGCCGCACCTTCCGAATTCACACCAGTAAGCGCTTTCCCGGTGCCGGGCACCACACCGGGGCGACTGCGACTGCGGAAGGGCCCAGTGTCCCGAGCTGTCCTGCGCGCCACTGTCGGTGGCCGGGTGCAGACTGGCCCGTATCCGGCACAACGGCGTTTCGGGAGGTTCGGTCATGACCGATGTTCTGCTCACCGTAGGCACCCGCAAAGGGCTCTTCATCGGGCGCAGGCAGGGCGGTACCTGGGAGTTCGACGGTCCGCATTTCAACGCGCAGGCGATCTACTCGGTCGCCATCGACACCCGCAGGGAAGTCCCCCGCCTGCTGGTCGGCGGCGACAGCGCGCACTGGGGCCCCTCCGTCTTCCACTCCGACGACCTGGGCGCCAGCTGGGTGGAGCCCAGCACACCGGCCGTGAAGTTCCCGGAGTTCACCGGCACGTCGCTGGAGCGGGTCTGGCAGCTGCACCCGGCGGGCCCCGAGGCGCCCGAGGTCGTGTACGCGGGCACCGAACCGGCCGCGCTGTTCCGGTCGCAGGACAGCGGCGAGTCGTTCGAGCTGGTCCGCCCGCTCTGGGAACACCCGACGCGCTCGAAATGGGTACCGGGCGGAGGCGGTGAGGGGCTGCACACGGTCCTGACCGACGAGCGGGACGCCCAGGCCGTGACGGTCGCGGTGTCCACCGCCGGGGTGTTCCGGACGGCGGACGGCGGCGCGAGCTGGGCCCCGGCCAACAAGGGGGTGTCCGCCGTCTTCCTGCCCGACCCGGACCCGGAGTTCGGCCAGTGCGTGCACAAGGTCAGCCGGGACGCGGTCGATCCCGACCGGCTCTACCTACAGAACCACTGGGGCGTGTTCCGCAGCGACGACGCCGGGAGCAACTGGACGGACATCGGCGCCGGGCTGCCCTCCGACTTCGGCTTCGCCGTGGCCGCCCACCCGCACCGTGCGGACACGGCATACATCTTCCCGATCAACGCCGACGCCGACCGGGTGCCGGCCGAGCACCGCTGCCGGGTCTTCCGGACCCGCGACGCGGGCAACAGCTGGGAACCCCTGTCCGAAGGACTCCCGGAGGAGGCCCATTACGGCACGGTGCTGCGCGACGCGCTCTGCACGGACGACGCCGATCCGGCGGGCGTCTACTTCGGCAACCGCAACGGCGAGGTGTACGCGAGCGCGGACGACGGCGACAGCTGGCAGCGGCTCGCCTCACACCTGCCGGACGTCCTCTGCGTCCGGGCGGCAGCCATCGGCGGTTGATCCATACCGTCGTATCAGCAGTAGAGTGCCGCCCGTGGCAGCACGACCTCTGAAAGAAATTGTCGAGCCCGGCTGGGCGCAGGCCCTGGAGCCCGTGGCCGAACGCATCGCGGCGATGGGTGACTTCCTGCGTACCGAGATCGCGGCGGGGCGCACGTACCTGCCCTCGGGGCCGAACGTCCTGCGGGCGTTCCAGCAACCGTTCGACGAGGTACGGGTCCTGATCGTCGGTCAGGACCCCTACCCGACGCCGGGGCACGCGGTGGGGCTGAGCTTCTCCGTCGCGCCCGACGTCCAGCCGGTGCCGGGGAGCCTGGACAACATCTTCCGGGAACTCCACTCGGACCTGGGGCTTCCGCGTCCCGCCAACGGTGACCTGACTCCCTGGGCCGAGCAGGGCGTGCTGCTGCTCAACAGGGCGCTGACGACGGCCCCCCGCCGGCCTGCGGCGCACCGCGGCAAGGGCTGGGAAGAGGTGACCCAGCAGGCGATCTCGGCACTGGTCGCGCGGGGCACCCCACTGGTGTCGGTCCTGTGGGGCCGCGACGCCCGCAATCTGCGGCCGTCGCTGGGCGATTTCCCGGCGATCGAGTCCTCGCACCCCTCTCCCATGTCGGCGGACCGCGGATTCTTCGGTTCGCGGCCGTTCAGCCGGACCAACGAACTGCTGGAGCGCCAGGGTGCCCAGCCGGTCGACTGGCGGCTGCCGTGACGGCCGCGTCCGGTGCGCCCGACCGGGCCTGCACCGGCGGGCCCGGGACTGCCGGGGCCGGCGGGGAGTACGTCCTCGGGGTGGACTCGGGTGGTTCCGGGCTGCGAGTGGCGCTGGGCGCCGTCGGCGCGGACACCCCGCCGGCCGTGGCGGAATGTGCCGAACCGGTGCGGACCGGGCCGTCCGGCATCGACGCTGCCCACCTGCTGGCACAACTGCTGCCCACCGTCCGGGACCTGCTCACGCGGCAGGGCGGCGGCACCCGGGTCGTCGCCGCGGCGATCGGCGCGGCAGGCATGGCCACGCTCGGCGGACAGCTGCGGGCCGAGCTTCCCGCGGCCCTGGCGGACGCGCTCGGTGTGCACCGGCTGGCGCTCGCCGCCGACGCGGTGACCGCGTACGCCGGAGCGGTCGGACAGCGGCCCGGTGCGGTGGTCGCGGGCGGCACCGGTCTGATCGCGCTGGGCACCGACCTGACGCGGTGGCGGCGGGCCGACGGCTGGGGACACCTGCTGGGGGACAGCGGAGGCGGCGCCTGGATCGGCCGGGCCGGTCTCGATGCGGCGATGCGCGCCCACGACGGGCGGCGCGGCGGCTCCGCGGCCCTGCTCGCCCGGCTGGAGGCGGTGTTCGGGCCGGCGCCCGAACTGCCCGGCCTGCTCTATCCGCGGACCGACCGGCCCGCGGTCCTGGCCTCGTTCGCCCCCGAGGTGGCCGCGTGCGCGGCGCACGATCCCGTCGCCGAGGGCATTCTCCGGGACGCCGCCCGGCACATCGCGGAGGCGGCCGCCGCGGTCTGCCCGAAGGCCGGAGCGGACGACGAGGGCTGCGAAGTGGCGCTTACGGGTGGCTTGTTCCGGATGGGCGACCCGTTGCTCGTACCGCTGCGCGAGGCGCTGGCCCGACAGCTGCCGCACGCCCGGGCGGTCCCCGGTTCGGGTGACCCCCTGACCGGCGCCCTGCGCATCGCTCAGGCCTTGGCCGCCGATGACCTGCGCCTTCCGCACCATCCCACGCTGCTCTGTGTTCCGGTGTCCGGACCGGAACGGGAGCCGGGCACAGGGGTGACAGAGCAGGGCAGTTGACCGGTAAGCCACTCATCGGATAAATGCGGACAGACGACGCTCGACCGGACCCTCCCTGAGCAGCGGGGTACCCAAAACCAGTAGCATGCGGCGCCATGAGCACCCCCACTGGGCCCGCTTCCGGCCTGCCTGTACGAATGCCGCGACCTCGCCAGTCCGGACGGCACCGCCGCCCGGAGCCCGTGGTCGCACCTGAGGGCGCTGCCGCGCTCGTTCTTGCCGTTCCCGGTACCCCCTCTTCGGCCACCCGCAGTCTGGCCGAAGAGGTGATCAGCATTGCCCGCTCCGAGCTGCCCGGTCTGAACGCCCTGATCGGTTACCTCGACGGCGACGATGCCGAGTACCCCACTCTTGCCTCCGTGCTCGCGCACTCCGCCGCCGAGCGCATCGGGCGCTTCGAGCAGGCGCGGGCCGCCGGCCGCGAGGTCGCCCCGCCCGAGGGCCCGGCCGCCGTCGTGGTGCCGCTGCTCGCGGGACCGGACAACGCCCTGGTCCAGCGGATACGCCAAGGGATCACGGACAGCCAGGCCCAGGCCGAGCTGACCGATGTGCTCGGCCCGCACCCGCTCCTCGCCGAGGCCTTGCACGTACGCCTCTCCGAGGCCGGCCTCGCCCGCGCGGACCGTGCCCGGCTGTTCACGGTGGCCACGGCCGCCGACGGCATCGTGCTGGCCACGGTGGGCGGCGAGGAGGCCGTGCAGGCCGCCGGGATCACCGGCATGCTGCTGGCCGCGCGGCTCGCGGTGCCGGTGATGGCCGCCGCGCTCGATGTCGAGGGTTCGGTCGCATCGATCGCCGCGCAGCTGAAGGACTCCGGCTCGCTGCAGCTGGCCGTCGCGCCGTACCTGGTGGGCCCCGAGGTGGCCGAGGGGCTGCTGGACGCCGCCGTCAAGGAGGCGGGCTGCGCGAGCGCCGAGCCGCTCGGCGCCTATCCGGCGATCGGCAAGCTGGTGCTGTCGATGTACACCACGGCGCTCGGCATCGCTCCGGCGGTGGCACAGGGAGCGCAGGCTCACTGATCCGTTCCGACGCACGCATGGGGTGACCCGAGCGGGTCACCCCATGCGCGTGTGCGGGGCCTCAGCCGAAGATCACACAGGAGGCCGCAGGAGCCTCCAGGGAGCCCTCCTGGCGGGGAATCCCGGTCTCCGGGTCCACGGTGAACCAGCTGACGTTCCCGGACCGCTCATTGGCCACGTACAGCCGTCGGCCGGTGGGGTCGAGCGCGAGGTCGCGCGGCCAGTGCCCGCCGCAGCTCACCGTCGTGACCAGGGACGCCCGCTCACCCGTGGCGTCGAGGGCGAGCACCGAGATGCTGTCGTGCCCGCGATTGGCGACCCAGAGGAAGCGGCCGTCGTGCGAGACCACGACCTCGGACGGGTAGGTCGCCGTACCGGCGTCCCCCCGCGCCTCCTCGGGCAGTACGGGCGTCTCCGTCACCGCTTCGAGGACTCCGGCGGCTGCGTCCCACCGGCACAGCGTGACCGTGGGTTCCAGCTCGTGCAGCACATAGGCGTGAGCACCCTCCGGATGGAAGGCGAGATGGCGCGGCCCGGTGCCGGGCCGCAGCGCCGTCTCACCGTGCAGGCGCAGCTCCCGGGTGTCCGGGTCGAGCGCGCAGACACGGACCGAATCCGTTCCCAGGTCGACGCTGAGCACCCAGTCCCCCGAAGGGTCGGCGACGACCTGGTGGGCGTGCGGGCCCTCCTGGCGGTCTTCGTCCGGTCCGCTCCCCTCGTGCGGGAACACCCCGCCTGTCGCGCCGAGTGAGCCGTCCGCCAGGACGGGCAGGACCGTGACGCTGCCGGAGCCGTAGTTGGCGGTGACCAGATGCCCGCCCGCGAGTGCGAGGTGCGTGGGGCCCTCGGCATTCACCGGCCGGGCGTCGCCGATCGGCCGTGGGACGTCCTCGCTGATGTCGAACGCCGCGGCCGCCCCTGCTCGGTCTCGCTGACCGCGTACAGCACCGCGCCACCCGGGCCTCTGCCCGTGCCGAGCACGAGGTACGAGGGATCGCGAACGGCGTCCGTCGCACCAAGGACGGTGAGCGCCCCGGTCTCCTGGTCCACGGCGGCGACGGTGATACCCCGCCCGCCCGCCGAGGTGAACGACCCGATGTATGCCCGTCCGACACCGTTGCTGCTGTCCACCGCGCTGCCCTCCTCCGTCGCCTGATCACGACGTGGGGACCGCCGCGATCTTCCGCGGCGACCGTAGCAGTGCGCCCTTTGTGGTCTGGACCAAGGGGGCGGGCTCAGGCCGGTACGAGTGGCGCGCGCGGGGAGCTGTGCAGCGGCGCGGCGAGTTCGGCGAGCGCGCGCTCCAGGCCGTGCAGATGGACGAGGGCAGGTTCCGCCGCGGGGGCGGACGCCGCAAGACCGACGGCGAGCGGGGTCCGCGCCGGCCGCTCCGGAGCCGTCAGGGCTTCCACGGCGCTTTCGACGCGCCAGCAGGCAGCGGCGAGCCGGGCGTCGTGGGACGCTTCCGGGTCCGCCGCCACGGAGGCCAGCCCCCGCACTTCCCGCGCGCACTCGTCCAGCAGGGCCAGCACATGCCCGGCCCTGGCCCGGCGGGCGCGCAGCGGGCTCAGCGGATGCACCAGCGGGGCCAGCGACAGCCGGACCCGCGCCAGGAGCGCCTCCAGCTCGGCGACCCGCGGCGCCGGGTCGGCCGTCGCCGATCCCGAGAGCCGGGCGGCGGCCTCCTCGGTGCAGGCGTGGACGCAGCGCAGGGCCCGCTGGATCCAGGCGTCGGTCGTGGCGTGCGTGGTGACCGGCAGCACGAGCAGCACCGCGATCATCGCGCCGAGCGCCCCCACGGCGGTCTCGCCGAGCCGCAGTGCCAGCAGGGCCGGGTCGAGCACTCCGAGCGCCCCGTAGAGCGCGCCGGCCATCACGGTCACGGAGAACATCATCCAGGTGTACGAGACCGCCGCGGTGTAGAAGATCCCGAACACCCCGAGCGCCACGAGGACGGCGGTGGGGACCGGAGCCCCGTGCAGCGGGACGACGACGCCCAGACCGATGGGGATGCCGATCAGCGTCCCCAGGATCCGGCGGAAGCTGCGGACCAGCGTCTCGCCGCGCGAGGCGGTGTTGACGAAGACCCACCAGGTGGCCCCCACCGCCCAGTACCAGCGCTGGTCGGAGAGGAGCTGGCCGGCCATGAGCGCGAGAGTTCCGCCGGAGGCCGCCTGGATCGCCTGGCGCGTGGTGACCCTGGCCAGGCCGGTGCCGCTCACGGGGGCGGGCACGGCGGCCGGGGTCAGCCGGCGCTCGTAGCACCACAGCCCGAAGCGGACGGCCGACGAGGAGAGCAGCGAGAGGGCCACCGCGGAGTACAGCTCGGGCAGCTGTCCCGGCAGGGTGTGCAGGAACTGCGTGCTGAAGAACGCCATGAATGCGAACACGCCGAGGGAGTGGCCGCGCGGCCCCCATCGCCGGGCGTACACCCCGGCGCCCATGACCGCCAGGAAGGCCACGTCGCGCGCCACCGGGTGGCCGTGCAGTACCGCGGCGAGCGCGAGCACCGGAAAGCCGACGGCGGGCAGCAGCGCGGTGGTGAGCGCCTGGCCCCTGACCGTGGCGTCGGTCACCGTGAACAGGGCGAGCAGCGCGGCGAGACCACCGGTGACGGCGGCGACGAGCGAGTGGCCGACCAGTCCGCAGACCGTCACGGCGAGGCCGATGCCGAGGACGGCCCGGCCGGCGCTGCGCAGCCGCAGTCGTCCGGGGTCCCGGGCCACGAACGCTCTCTTCAGCACAGTTGCTCCCCGCCTCCGCCGCCGGCTCCGTGCACCGGCATGAAAAAGGCGCCGCGGGGGTCCGCAGCGCCATCGACAGGTACATCAGAGCATCCATCGGCCTGTTGGCTCAAATTGACCTCCAAAGACTGTGCCATTGGCTCAGACATCGACCACCTGCGGCACCATCAGTCAGCCATCGGACCACCAGACGGCGCACCCCCTGCGCACCCGCCCCGCGGGACGTCCTGGGGCAGTGGCCCATCGCAGCTGTTCTTCAGTGCGCCATTGGTACAGTCGCAGCCCCGATCGACGTACCGGAAAGAGGCTCGCGGACCATGGCGGTGGACGCCCTCGACACCCGTATCCTGCGGCTGCTCATCGAGCAGCCGCACACGAGCGTGCGCGAGTACGCCCGGATCCTCTCCATCGCCCGGGGCACCCTCCAGGCCCGCATCGACCGGCTGGAGCGGGACGGGGTGATCACCGGCAGCGGCCCGTTCCTCTCGCCGGCCGCCCTCGGCCATCCGGTGCTCGCCTTCGTGCACCTGGAGGTCACGCAGGGGCATCTGGACGACGTGGGCGAGGCCCTCGCCGCCGTGCCGGAGATCGTCGAAGCCTTCTCGACCACGGGCGGCGGCGACCTGCTGACCCGGGTGGTGGCCCGGGACAACGGGCATCTGGAGGATGTGATCCAGCAGTTGATCCAGCTGCCCGGTGTGGTCAGGACCCGGACCGAGGTCGCCCTGCGCGAACGGGTGCCGCACCGGCTGCTGCCGCTGGTGGAATCGGTGGGCCGCGCGGCGGCGGGTGGCCCGGAGTGATCGCGTGATGAGATCATGGCCGCCATGAACTCATCACGCGCGCAGGCGACTTCGGTCGTTTTCGACCTGGACGGCACCCTCGTGGACAGCGAGCCGAACGCCTACGAATCGGCTCGGCTGCTGCTCGGACGGTACGGAGTGCCGGACTTCACCTGGGAGCAGAACGCCCGCTTCCTCGGGATCAGCAACCGGGAGGCGCTGACCGTCCTGCGCGCCGAGTACGGCATCGAGGCGCCCGTCGACGAACTGGTGGCGGGCCAGGACGCGTGCTATCTGGAGCTCGCGCGCGCCTCGACCGAAGTCTTCCCCCGGATGCGCGAGTTCGTGGAGCTGCTGCACGCGAAGGGCGTCGCCATGGCGGTGGCGTCGGGCTCGTCGCGGGAGGTGATCGAGGTCGTACTGAAGGGCACCGGCCTCGACGCGTACCTCACCGAGTACGTCTCCGCCGAGGAAGTGGCACACGGAAAGCCGGCGCCGGACGTCTTCCTGGAGGCCGCCCGGCGCCTCGCGGCGACCCCGGCCGACTGTGTGGTGGTGGAGGACGCCGCGCCGGGCGCGGCTGCGGCGCAGGCCGCGGGCATGCGCTGCATCGCGGTTCCCTACGTGGCGGCGACGGCCGACGATCCGGCGTTCGCGGCAGCGGGTCTGCTCTTCCGCGGCGGGCAGGGCGAGTTCAGCGCACAGGCCGCCTTCGGGTGGCTGTTCCCGGTACCGTGACGGTGCCGCCCGTCCGGCGCTGCCCGTCCGTCCGGCCCTCGCCGCGGTGACGTCCGCGTGGGCGGCGCCCGCCGGTCGTCCGGAGGCCGCGCGCCGGATATCCTGATCTTGCTGCGTGTCCCCCACCCCGTCCTGTTACCGATGAGGTCGCAGCCGCGGCAGTCGAAGCCGCCCTCGGCCCGAGACATTCGAGATAGGTGTGCGCAGGTGCTGGTTGCTGGTCGGTACCGATTGATATCCGCTATCGGTCGTGGCGGGATGGGTGAGGTCTGGCGCGCCACGGACGAGGTCCTCGGCCGGTCCGTCGCCGTGAAGCTGCTGTTGGGAGAGCACGCGGACGAGTCGGCCACCGCACGTTTCCGGCTGGAGGCGCAGACCGCCGCCCGGCTGAGCCATCCCCATCTGGTGGCCGTGTTCGACTTCGGCTCCTGGGAGGGCCGGTTCTACCTCGTGATGGAGCTCGTCGAGGGCAGAAGCCTCGGCGACCTGCTCCTGGCGCAGGAACGGCTGGCACCGGAACAGGTGGCCCGTATCGCGGGTCAGGCGGCCGCCGGCCTGGCCGCGGCGCACCGGCAGGGCATCGTCCACCGCGACATCAAGCCCGGGAACCTGATGCTGGACGCGGAAGGTGCCGTCAAGATCGGCGACTTCGGCATCGCGCAGTTCGTCGACGATCCGTCCGCCGCGCTCACCACGACGGGCCACATCGTCGGCACGAGCCTCTACCTCGCGCCGGAACGGGCCCTGGGCCGTACGGCCGGCGCCGCCTCCGACATGTACTCGCTCGGCTGCGTGATCTACCAACTGCTGCTCGGCCAGCCGCCGTTCCGCTCCGACACTCCGACCGCCACGCTCTACCAGCACGTGGACACACCTCCCGTGCCGCTGCGGCAGCGCGGCGTCGACATGTCGGCCGCCTTCGACTCGTACCTGCTGGGCCTGCTCGCGAAGCAGCCCGAGGACCGGCCGACGGCTCAGCAGGTCTCCGACTGGTTCCACAGCGAGGCCTGGCGGGGCCGGGCGGAGCCGCTGCCGATGTACCGGCCCGCTCCTTCGCGGACGCCGGCCACCACCTATGCGCCGGCGCCCCCGCCGGCCGCGCAGCGGTCCGGTGACGCTTCGACGACGTACCGGCTGCCCCCGACAGCCGGCCGGGGGCGGCGCGCGGCTCCGGCCCGGTCCCGGGCCACCCGGCGGCGCTCCACCCGTGAGGCGATAAGACGCCGCCCGCGCGTGGCCAGTGCCATCGCGGGTACGGTCGCCTTCCTCGCCGCCGTGTATCTGGGGATGAGCTTGTTCTCCCCGGATTCCAGTTCGGCCACGACGCCGCCGGGAGACGGCGCCTCCACGAGCGGTCCCGCGTCACCGTCGCCCGCAGAGAGCCGTTAGGGCCGGTAGGGCCTCTCGTTTGGATCATGCCGGGCTCGCCGGGTCTGACCCAAACGAAAGCCCCTAGGGCCCGCGACTACCAGCGGTCGTGAACCGCCGCACGGATCCTGCGGTCGTAGAGGTCACGTACCGCGTCCAGCGTCTCGTGCGGCAGCGGCTCCAGCGCCGCCGCGGCCGCGTTGGCACGGGCCTGCTCGACCGAACGGGCACCGGGGATGACGGCGGTGACTCCTGGCTGCTGGATGATCCAGCGCAGCGCGGTCTGCGCCGGAGTCGCCCCTTCGGGAGCGAGCGCGGCGAACTCGGCCGCCGCCGCCACCCCGGTCCCGTACTCGACGCCCGAGAAGGTCTCGCCCTGGTCGAACGACTCGCCGTGCCGGTTGTACGTGCGGTGGTCCTCCGGGGCGAACACGGTGTCCGCGGTGTACTTGCCGGAGAGCAGCCCGGAGGCGAGCGGCACGCGCGCGATGATGCCGACTCCGGCGGCGCGGGCGGCCGGGAGCACCTCGTCCAGCGGCTTGAGGCGGAGCGGGTTGAGGATGATCTGGACACTCGCGACGCCGGGGCGGGCGAGGGCGGTCAGGGCCTCGGCACACGTTTCGACGCTCACCCCGTAGGCGGCGATCCGCTCCTCGGCGACCAGCGTGTCGAGGGCGTCGTAGACCGCGTCCGAGGAGTACACGGCGGTGGGCGGGCAGTGCAGTTGCACCAGATCGAGGGTGTCGACGCCGAGGTTGGACCGAGAGCGGTCGTTCCAGGTACGGAAGTTGTCCAGGACGTAGTTCTCCGGCACCTGCTCGGCACGCCGGCCCATCTTCGTCGCCACGAGGACCCGGGCGTCCGGACGCTCCTTCAGATAGCGGCCGATGAGCTGTTCGCTGCGGCCGTCCCCGTACACGTCCGCGGTGTCGAAGAAGGTCACCCCGGACTCGACCGCGGCGTCGAGGGTCCCGAAGGCATCGGCCTCCGGCACCTCGCCCCAGTCCCCGCCCAGCTGCCAAGTTCCCAGTCCGACGACCGATACGTCCCGTCCGGTCCTGCCCAGTTCACGCTGCTCCATGGGAATCATGCTACGTCGGTGAGGGTGGCTGCCGTCCGCAACGGGGCGTGACCGCCTGCCCCCTGGCCGCCGCGCCTCCGGCGCCGCGGCGGCCAGGGGCCCGGATCAGCCGGCGTCCTGGCCGAGTGCCGCCAGCCGCCGCATCTCGTCCTCGGTGAGCCGCAGCGCACCCGCTGCCACGTTCTCGACGAGGTGGCCGGGGTCGCCGGTGCCCGGGATGGCGAGTACGTGCGAGCCGCGCTGCAGCGTCCAGGCCAGCCGGATCTGCGCGGTCGAGGCGCCGTGCGCCGCGGCGACGGACGACAGCACCTCCTCGTCGGTGGCCGCGTGCCCCCCGGACTCGCGGCCTTCGCCGACAATCGCGAAGAACGGCACGAACGCGATTCCCCGCTCCCCGCAGATCCGCAGCACCTCCTCGCCGTCCGCGCGGCCGGTGCCGATGCCGAACCTGTTCTGCACACAGACGACGGGCGCGATGGGCAGGGCCTCGGCGATCTGCTCGAGCCCGACGTTGGAGAGCCCCAGGTGACGGATGAGCCCCTCCTTCCGCAGATCGGCCAGTGCACCGAACGCGTCGGCGATCGGGGCAGGCCCGTTCACGCGCAGGTTCACCACGTCGAGGTGGTCGCGGCCCAGCTGGCGAAGGTTCTCCTCGACCTGCCCACGCAGCTGTTCGGGCCGGGCCCACTCCTGCCAGTCGCCCGACGGCCCCCGGCCGGGGCCGACCTTGGTGGTGATGACCAGGTCGTCCGGGTACGGGCCGAGCGCGCTGTTGATCAGCTCGTTGGCCGAGCGCAACGGCGAGAAGTAGAAGGCTGCCGTGTCGATGTGGTTGACGCCGAACTCAACGGCGCGCCGCAGCACGGTGATCGCCCGGTCCCGGTCGTGCGGGGTCCGGTCGTCGCTGAACGCGCTGCCGTTCTGGGTCAGACGCATGGCGCCGAAACCGATCCGGTTGACGGTCAGGTCGCCCAGCTGCCAGGTACCGGCGGCCGCTGCGGTGGGTGTTGCCGAGGTCATGAACGATTCTTCCTGTAGGCGACGGGCCGGAGAGCCCAAGTGGTGGAGCAGGAGCGGGGCTTGCGTAATTGACTTGTTGGTGATAAAGTCACGGTGGATATCCCTGGAGCGTCACCGTCTGGTGCGGGTGCAGATTAACGCCACCCCCGGGAATCTGTCCAGTACTTCACCTCCCCTTCCGGCTCCTGGGCGCCTCCGCGCCGGCGATCTCGCGCGCCCTGTTCCGCCGCCGAGTCGCCCCTTTTCTGTGCGCTTGCTGTGCGCCGGCTGTGCGATCCCACCACCGCGACTTGACCAGACTTGCCAAGTCCCCTTCAGGCGCGCCCAGTTCGTTGACGAGGTCAGGACCGCGTGTGAGTGTTCGGTCGCTCGATCACGGACACCACCTGGGCGGACGGCCGAGAGCCGGCGCACAGGCGGGTGTGTCTCCGCACGCCGCTGCCCGTGACCGAGGTCCCCACGAACCGAGGAGCCTCGATGAAACGCAGACCGATGACGGCCGGGACAACCCTGGCCGTCCTCGCCGGAATGCTGGTCGCCACCAGTGGCCAGTCAGCTTCTGCAGAACCCTCTCCGCCGGCCCCGACCCCACTCGCCGCTGCCGTGTCGGCGGCCGACCGGGCAGCGGCCAGTGGGCTGGACGCCCTGGCGAAGGGGCCCGAGGAACGGTACGAGCGGCAGATGGTGACCCCGTGGGTCAACGGGCTCTACTCCGTCGCGTACGCCCGCACCTACCGCGGTCTCCCGGTCGTCGGCGGGGACGCCGTCGTGGTGGCCGACTCCAAGGGGCGGGTCCACGGCGCCCAGTCGGCCGTCTCCCGGCGCATCAACGTACCCACCACCGCGACCGTTTCGGCCGGGGCGGCCGAGACCGCCGCGCGCAGGAAGCTCAGCTCGGTCAAGCGGGTGGACAGTCACCGGCTGGTCGTCCGGGCCACCGGCAAGAAGTCCCGGCTGGCCTGGGAGACCGTACTCACCGGCCGCACCGCGAAGGCACCGAGCCATCTGCACGTCTTCGTCGACGCGGGCACCGGCGCGGTGCTCGACAGCTACGACGACGTCAAGGCCGGCACCGGAAACAGCCAGTGGAACGGACCGTCCCCGCTGTCGATCAACACCACTTCTTCCGGCGGTAGTTACTCGTTACGTGACCCGGGCAGGCCGGGGCTGAGCTGCGCCGACTACAGCACGGGTGGCGTCTTCACGAAGGCCACCGACTCCTGGGGCACCGGCAGCGCCTCCAGCAAGGAGACCGGCTGCGTCGACGTCATGTGGGCGGCCCAGCACGAGTGGGACATGCTGCGTGACTGGCTGGGGCGCAACGGCCACGACGGAAACGGCCGCAGCTGGCCGGTCAAGGTCGGGCTCAACGACGTGAACGCCT
The DNA here is from genome assembly GCF_023701695.1 of Streptomyces sp. RKAG290. GTDB lineage: Bacteria > Actinomycetota > Actinomycetes > Streptomycetales > Streptomycetaceae > Streptomyces. The sequence goes on along the minus strand of NZ_JAJOZC010000001.1, from coordinate 6,923,861 downwards.
ACTGGGACGGGTCCACCGTCTCCATCGGCCACAACAACGCCAACCAGTGGATCGGGGCCATCGATGTCGTGGGCCACGAGTTCGGCCACGGCATCGACCAGTACACGCCCGGCGGCGCCAACAACGAGTCCGGTCTCGGCGAGGCGACCGGCGACATCATGGGGGCGCTGACCGAGGCGTACACCAATGAGCCCACCCCGTACGACGACCCGGACTACACCGTCGGCGAGAAGATCGACCTCGTGGGCGACGGGCCGATCCGGATCATGTACAACCCCGGTCAGATCGGTGACCCGAACTGCTACAGCTCCTCCATACCCAGCACCGAGGAGCACGCGGCGGCCGGTCCGCTCAACCACTGGTTCTACCTGCTGGCCGAGGGATCGAGCCCCGGCGGCGGCAAACCGTCCAGCCCGACCTGCAACAGCTCCTCGGTCACCGGCGTGGGAATCCAGAGCGCCGGCAAGGTCTTCTACGGCGGCATGCTGCTCAAGACCAGCGGCATGACGTACAAGCGTTACCGCACCGCCACGCTCACCTCGGCCAAGGCCCTGGACGCCGGCTGTGTGCTGTTCAACCGGACGAAGGCCGCCTGGGACGCGGTCAGCGTCCCGGCGCAGAGCGGCGACCCGACCTGCGCGCCGAGTGGCAACAACGACTTCTCGCTCTCCCTGGATCCGGCCGCCGGCTCGGTGAAGCCGGGCAGTGCGGTGACGGCCACGGTCAGGACGACCGTGAGCTCCGGCAGCGCGCAGCCGGTCAATCTGTCCGCGACCGGCCAGCCGAGCGGTGTCAACGTCTCCTTCAGCCCGTCCGCGGTACAGTCCGGCGCGACCTCGGCCATGACCGTGTCGGCCACGTCGGCCGCGGCCCCCGGTACGTACACCCTCACGGTGAAGGGCGCCGGCACCCAGGAACACACCGCGCAGTACACGCTGACCGTCAATGACGGCGGCGGCGGCCCCGGTGGCACTCCTCCTGACATCAGCGTCGCCAATGTGCAGTCGCACCTGTCGCAGTTCAACACCATCGCCTCGCAGAACGGCGGCAACCGGCGGGCCGGCAGCGCCGGTTACACGGCCTCGCTCGCGTATGTGAAGGGCAAGCTCCAGGCAGCCGGTTACACGGTCAGCGAGCAGTCCTGCACCAGCTGCAGCTACCGCGGCAACAACCTGATCGCGGACTGGCCCGGTGGCCCCGCCGACCGGACCGTGATGTTCGGCGCGCACCTGGACGGTGTCGCCGCCGGGCCCGGTATCAATGACAACGGCTCCGGCTCCGCCACTCTCCTGGAGAACGCGCTCGCCCTGGCCCAGCAGAACCCGACGATGACCAAGCACGTGCGCTTCGCCTGGTGGAACGGCGAGGAGCAGGGCCTGCAGGGCTCCGAGTACTACGTCGGGCAGCTCACGTCCGCCCAGCGCAGCGCCATCACGGCGTACTACAACTTCGACATGGTCGCCTCGCCCAACGGCGGCTACTTCATCAACAACCTCAACTCCGCCGCATCGGCCCCGATGAAGGAGTACTGGAGCTCCCTCGGCCTCGCTCCGGAAGAGAACGTCGAGGGCCAAGGACGCTCCGACGACTACTCGTTCCAGCAGGCAGGCATCGCGACGTCGGGCTACGCCACCGGCGCGAGTGACACCAAGTCTGCTGCGCAGGCCACCAAGTGGGGCGGCACGGCAGGCCGTTCGTACGACTCCTGCTACCACCAGGCGTGCGACACCACCAGCAACATCAACGCGACCGCACTCGACCGCAGCGCCGACGGAATCGCGTACTCGGTGTGGAAGACGGCGGTCGGCACCACCGCACCCGCCAACGACTTCTCCGTCTCGGTGAGCCCGCTCTCCGGCAGCGTCCAGCCCGGGGCCTCGGCCACGGCGACCGTCTCCACAGCCACCACCAGTGGTTCCGCGCAGAGTGTCCGGCTGACGGCCTCCGGGGCGCCGAACGGCGTCACCGTCTCCTTCGCCCCGTCCTCCGTGCAGTCCGGGTCCTCCTCGACGATGACCGTCTCCGCGGGGGCCCAGACCACCGCGGGCACCTACACCCTCACCGTGACCGGAACGGGCACCGCCACCCACACCACCACGTACTCGCTGGTCGTCGGCGGCGGCGGCAGCTGCCAGGCGCGGCAGGTCGTCGCAAACGGCGGCTTCGAGAACGGCACGGCGCCGTGGACCCAGACGGACGGGGTCATCAACAACAGGACCTCGGAGAAGCCCGCACACAGCGGCGCCTACCAGGCCTGGTTCGGCGGCTGGGGCAGCACCCACAGTGACAGCGCCTCGCAGTCGCTGACCGTCCCGGCGGGCTGCTCGACGTACAAGCTGTCGTTCTACGTGCGCACCGACACGGACGAGTCGGCGGGCGACGCGACCGCGTACGACACCTTCACCGTCAAGCTGGGGTCGCGGACGCTGGCCACGTACTCGAATCTCGACGCGAGCAGCGGCTACGTCCAGCAGAGCTTCGACGTCGCCGCCGCAGCGGGTCAGACGGTGACGCTGGGGTTCACCAGCAAGGAGGACGCCTACCTGCAGACCAGCTTCGTCGTGGACGATGTCACGCTCGACGTGAGCTGATCAGTCATCAGCAGTACGCACAGGGGCGGGGCGTGGTGGTTCACACGCCCCGCCCCGCCGTCTCAGCGGACCACCGCGGCCAGGCGGCGGACGAACTCGTCGATCTCGGGCCTGCCGGCCCGGTGCGCGGCCAGTCTGCCGTGCAGTCCGCGCAGCTCCTGGCCGAGCAGCGTCGACGGGGTGACCTCGGTGGTGTCGAGCACCGGACCGGCCACGGCCAGCGCCGCCGACGGGTCACCCGCGCAGGCATGGGCGTCGGCCATCCGCACCAGGAACAGCATCCGCGCCGAGTGCATGCCGGGAGGCAGCAAGCCGAGCGCGGTGCCTGCCGCCCCGACCGCCCGGAGCGCGAACCGGCGGTCCCCGGTGGCCGCCGCGAGGTCGCGCAGCGCGCCCGCCGCGCCCGACTCCACCCGCAGGCGCACCGAGGCGACGGAGAGCCAGGGTGCCTCCGTCTCGTCCCGCTCCTGGACCCGGTCCATCTGCGACCAGGCGCGGTCGATGTGGCTCAGGGTCTGCGGGGCGTCCCCCCGGACGGCGTGACCGCGCGCCTGGTACAGATCGCTCATGGCGCCCGCCCAGGGCCGGTTCGCGGCGGCCTGCCGGATGGCCATCCCGTAGGCCAGGGCCGAGGGACCGTCGCCCTCCAACCGGGCAAGGGTGCTCATGTCGCTGAGCGCCGCGACCTCGGTCCCCACGTGACCGGCCATGGCGGACCAGAGCAGCGACCGGTCGAGCCAGGCCATCGCGGTGCCGTTGCGGCCCCACAGCAACCGCAGACAGCCCGCCGACTGTGCGTACTCGGCTGCCAGCGGGGCGAGTTGGCGCTGGTAGCGGGCCGCGGGCAGCGCCATCCACCGGAGCATGGCGTGCAGTGTGCGTTCGACGACGGCGGTCGCCCCCGGCCAGGCGCGTTCCTCCTCGGCGCGCAGGCAGACGGCGAGCAGGGCGGTCAGGGCGTGCACGGTCTCGGTGTCCAGTGCGGGGTGGGACGACGTGTCCGGGTCCAGGGCGCAGAAGGCCGCGTGCAGTTCTATGGCGTCGGTGAGTGCGGGTACGGCGCAGCCGTCCCGGCTGTGCAGCGGGCAGGCGAGCCCGTACGCGGGCAGGCCGGCGGGCAGGGCGGTCCCCGGGGGCAGCATCGCCAGGAGTGCACCGCCCGCGGGTTCGCCGGGCAGAGGGCCCGGGCGGGCCGGGGCGTCCGCGGTCCGCGGCCCGCGGTCCGCCCCGTCCGTGTCCCCCGCCGCTTGCTTCGCCACGGCCGCTTCGCAGGCGGCCAGCAGGTCACCGCCCGCGGCCAGCAGGTCGTCCAGCCTGCGGGCCAGCGGCAGCGGCGTCCTGCGGCTGCCGTGTTCGAGTTTGCTGATGGCGGTGTGGTCGTAGCCGACGCGGGCGCCCACCTGGGCCTGGGTGAGACCGGCCCGTCCGCGCCACTGGCGTAACCGGACCCCGAAGGATCTCCATGCCTGCGCGCCACGGGGGTCCGCCGGCACAGGGCCCACGTCCTCGGTCACCCCGGGGCCCGTCGCGCCTGGTCAAGGGCGCTGCGCGTACCGCGCTCACGGCTCATGTCCCGGAGGATAGCGAGCACCCGTATCCGCTGTCCCCGGGACGTCGGCAAGATGTCCGGTAACAGGCGCGGTGGCCTGCGGTGGGCAGAACTTCCGACGCGCCGGGATGCGTCCGGCCGGTGTTCAGTTGCGGTGGCAACGGCATGCCGCCCCTCCGTCACTCCATGTGTACGCCGCATCATCCCCTGAATCGACGGTGCGTCAGATCCCTTGCCGTGGCGCCTTCAAGGCGTGCGGAACACGGTCAATCGGGAGGTATCCGTCATCAACTCTTGTTCTCAACGGCGCCCGGCCAAGCGGGTGTTGCACACCTATTGACGCGTAGGAAACAAGGGAGAAGTATCCCCATCGGTCGGAGAGAGCGCTCTCCGGCTTCGTGTCGTGCACCCGTACCGCGACCCAGGAGACATCCCCATGTACGCACCCCCCGTGTTCCACAGACCCGCGGCCCCGACCGGAAGAAGACGCACCGGCGTGCTGGCCGCCGTCGCCGGTCTGGTCGTCTCACTGCTGGCCTTCGTGCCGTCGACCCCGGCGAGCGCCGCGCCCACGCTGCTCTCGCAGGGCAGGACGGTGACCACCTCCAGCCAGGAGAACTACGGCACCCCCGCCACCTCCGCCGTCGACGGCGACAACGGAACCCGCTGGTCGAGCGCCGCTTCCGACCCGCAGTGGATCGAGGTCGACCTCGGTGCCGCCGCCTCGGTCAGCCAGATCACGCTGAAGTGGGAGGCCGCCTACGCCAAGGGCTACCGGATCGAGTTCTCCACGAACAACAGCACCTGGAGCACCGCCTACTCCACCACCACGGGCCCCGGCGGCACCGAGACCCTGAACGTCTCCGGCACCGCCCGCTACGTCCGGCTGACCGGCACCGCCCGGGCCACCCAGTACGGCTACTCCCTCTGGGAGTTCCAGGTCTTCGGCACCACCGGGACCGACCCGGGCGGCCCGCAGATTCCCGGCGGCGGCGACCTCGGCCCGAACGTCCTGGTCTTCGACCCCTCGACGCCCAACATCCAGGCCAAGGTCGACGAGATCTTCAAGCAGCAGGAGTCGGCACAGTTCGGCACCGGCCGTTACGCGCTGATGTTCAAGCCCGGTACGTACAACAACATCAACGCGCAGATCGGGTTCTACACCTCGATCGCCGGTCTCGGTCTCAAGCCCGACGACACCACCTTCAACGGTGATGTGACCGTCGACGCCGGCTGGTTCAACGGCAACGCGACGCAGAACTTCTGGCGTTCGGCCGAGAACCTCGCGCTCAACCCGGTGAGCGGCACGGACCGCTGGGCCGTTTCGCAGGCCGCCCCGTTCCGCCGGATGCACGTCAAGGGCGGGCTGAACCTCGCGCCGAACGGCTACGGCTGGGCGAGCGGCGGGTACATCGCCGACAGCAAGATCGACGGCCAGGTCGGGCCGTACTCGCAGCAGCAGTGGTACACCCGCGACAGCTCGGTCGGCAGCTGGGGCAACGGCGTCTGGAACATGACGTTCTCCGGTGTCGAGGGCGCACCCGCCCAGAGCTTCCCGGAGCCGCCGTACACCACGCTCAACAACACCCCGGTCTCCCGCGAGAAGCCGTTCCTGTACCTGGACGGCAACGACTACAAGGTGTTCGTCCCCGCCAAGCGCACCAACGCACGCGGTGTCTCGTGGAACGGCACCCCGCAGGGCGAGTCCATCCCGCTGAGCCAGTTCTACGTGGTCAAGCCCGGCGCCTCCGCGGCCACCATCAACGCCGCCGTCCAGCAGGGTCTGCACCTGCTCTTCACGCCCGGCATCTACCACGTGAACCAGACCATCAACATCGACCGCGCCAACACGGTCGTGCTGGGCCTGGGCCTGGCCACGATCATCCCGGACAACGGGGTGACCGCCATCAAGGTCGGTGACGTGGACGGCGTGAAGCTCGCCGGCCTGCTCGTCGACGCCGGTCCGCAGAACTCCCAGGTGCTGGTCCAGGTCGGCCCCACCGGAGCCTCCGCCGATCACTCGGCCAACCCGACCACCGTCCAGGACGTGTTCATCCGCGTCGGCGGTGCGGGCGCGGGCAAGGCCACCACCGGCATGGTGATCAACAACGACGACACCATCGTGGACCACACCTGGCTGTGGCGTGCCGACCACGGGGACGGCGTCGGCTGGGAGACCAACCGGGCCGACTACGGCCTCCAGGTCAACGGCGACGACGTCCTGGCGACCGGCCTGTTCGTGGAGCACTTCAACAAGTACGACGTCCGCTGGTCCGGGGAGAACGGCAAGACGATCTTCTTCCAGAACGAGAAGGCGTACGACGCCCCCAACCAGGCCGCCGTCCAGAACGGCAGCACCAAGGGATTCGCGGCCTACAAGGTCGACGACTCCGTCACCACCCACGAGGGCTGGGGCCTGGGCAGCTACTGCTACTTCAACGTCGATCCGACGATCCGCCAGGACCACGGCTTCGAAGCACCGGTGAAGCCCGGCGTGAAGTTCCACGACCTGCTCGTCGTCTCGCTCGGCGGCCAGGGCCAGTACGAACACGTCATCAACAACACCGGAGCACCCACTTCCGGTACCTCCACCGTCCCTTCGAACGTGGTGTCCTTCCCGTGACACGACGGATGAGCTGACCGCACAGCGCGGGGCCCGGCAGTCGCTGCCGGGCCCCGCGTCGCCGTCGGTGCGGCCGTTCCCGAGGGGGACGGCTACCCGGCGGGCGGCCCTTCGAGCGTCTGCTCGGACCAGATGACCTTGCCGCGCTCGGTGTAGCGGGTCCCCCACCGCTCGGCGAACTGGGCGACGAGGAACAGACCCCGCCCGCCCTCGTCCGTGGTCGCGGCGTAGCGCAGGTGCGGTGAGGTACTGCTGCAGTCCGACACCTCGCAGATGAGGGCCCGGTCGTACAGCAGCCGCACCATGATCGGTTCGGAGCCGTACCGGATGGCGTTGGTGACCAGCTCGCTCAGGATGAGCTCGGTGACGAACCCCTCCTCGTCGAGTCCCTGGTCGGCGAGCCAGCGGATGGCCTGCTTGCGGACCCCCGAGACGGCCGAGGGATCCGGGACCACCTCCCACTGCACGCGCCGGGCGGGATCCAGGGTGCGGGTGCGGGCCACCAGCAGGGCGACGTCGTCGCCCGGACGGGTGGGCAGCATCGCTTCCAGCACGTCGTCGCAGGTCTCCTCCGGCGTCCGGTCGCGGTCGGCCAGGGCCTGGCGCAGCTGCTCCATGCCTTCGTCGATGTCCCGGTCACGGCGCTCGATGAGACCGTCCGTGTACAGGACCAGCCGGCTCCCTTCGGGCACCTCCAGTTCGGCCGCCTCGAAGGGCATCCCGCCGATGCCGAGGGGCAGACCGGCCGGGATCTCGGGAAACTGGACGGTGCCGTCGGGCAGGACGAGAGCGGGCCCGGGGTGACCGGCCCGGGCCATCGAGCAGCGCCCGGAGACCGCGTCGTAGATCGCGTACAGGCAGGTGGCCCCGGTGATCCCGCCGCGGCCGTCCGCCTCCTCGCCCTGGTCCATCCTGAGCACGAGTTCGTCGAGATGGCCGAGGAGTTCGTCGGGCGGCAGGTCCAGCGTGGAGAAGTTGTGCACCGTGGTGCGCAGCCGGCCCATGGTGGCCGCGGCATGCAGACCGTGGCCGACCACGTCCCCGACCACCAGGGCGACCCGGGCGCCGGAGAGCGGGATCACATCGAACCAGTCCCCGCCCACCCCGGCCTGCGCCGGCAGGTAGCGGAAGGCGACATCCAGGGCGTTCTGCTCGGGAAGGCCCCGCGGGAGCAGGCTGCGCTGCAGGGTCACCGCCATCTCGTGCTCGCGGGTGTAGCGCCGGGCGTTGTCGACGCTGACGGCGGCCCGGGCCACCAGCTCCTCGGCGAACGACAGGTCCTCGGCGGTGAAGGGGTCCTCGTTCTGGGCGCGCCAGAAGTTGGCCATGCCGAGGATGACGCCGCGCGCGTGCAGCGGTACGGAGAGCAGCGAGTGGAATCCGTACTCAAGGATCTTCGCGGACTGCTCCGGATCGGCCTGCCGCCACTGCGAGGACGCGGTCAGGTCGGGCACCATCCAGGTGTGGCCGCTGCTGCTGCCGATGGCTTCGGGGCCGGTGGGCACGAATCCGATGACCTTGCCGAGCGGGTACAGGGGGTGGCCCGATTCGGTGCCGCAGACGGCTGTGCGGCGCATGTTCATGGCCTCGCCCGTTGGTGGCTGCGGCTCTTCCCCGCGGAGGACGGAGTCGGCGAGGTCGACCGTCACACTGTCGGCGAATCCCGGTGCGGCGACCTCCGCGAGCTCACGCGCGGTCGTGGTGACGTCGAGGGTGGTGCCGATCCGTGCGCCCGCGCGGTACAGGAGCATCAGGCGCTCCCGCACGGTCTCCGCGCGGCCGGTGACCACCTGCAGCTCCGTGGTGTCCCGCAGGGTCGCGACGATGCCGGGTGGCCCGCCGCGTTCGCCCGTGGGGCGGAGGTTGACGGCCAGCAGCCGGTTGCCGGCCGGCCGCACCTCGTCCGTGGCGACCCGGCCGGAGGCCAGCAGCTCCGCCGTGCGGGGCTCCAGCCCCAGGTCCGTCACGGCGCGTCCTTCGGCGTCGGCGGGCAGCCCCAGAAGCCTTCGGGCCTCGTCGTTGGCCAGCAGCAGCCGGTGGTCGGCGCCGATGATGAGGACCCCTTCGCGCACCGCGTGCAACACCGCGTCGTGGTGCTCGTACATCCGTGTCATCTCGGCCGGGCCCAGGCCGCGGGTCTGGCGGCCCAGGCGGCGGCTCACCAGTGCCGCGGCGCCCGTCGTGAGGACCAGCGCGGCCACCGCGGTGCCGATGGCGAACGGGATGCTCGGGTCGGCCACCGCGTTGACGTTCTCGACAGTGATGCCCACGGACACCAGTCCGGCCACCGAGCCGTCGGGCCGCGGTACGGGCACCACCGAGACGACGGCGGGCCCGCGGCTCGTGGTGAAGGTCCGGGTGAAGGACTCGCCCTCCAGCGCCTCCTTGTACGGGCCGATGATGTGCTTCCCGATCAGCGCGGTGTCGGGGTGGGTGTAGCGGGTTCCGTTGGTCCCGGCCACGACGATGTACTCGACGCCGGTCAGCTTCCGGGTCTTCTCCGTGAGCGGCTGAAGGACGGCGGTGGGGTTCCTGCTGTCCAGCGCCGCCACGGTTCCGGGCGCGTGGGCGAAGGTCTGCGCCACGCTCATCGAACGGGCCTCGGCCTCGTGGGTGCTGTCGCGCCTGCCCTGGACCACCAGTGAGAAGACCGCTGCCGCCACGAGCAGCAGGACGATCCCCAGCATCATGAAGAAGACCTGCCCGGCCACGGTGCGGGTGTTGAAGAGGGAGCGCAGCCGCCGCAAGGGTGAGGACCGTTTCACGTTCGGTCCGCAAGACGCATGCTCGTCACCGCCCGGGCGTCCGTCATCGTGTCGATGCGGCCGCCGGGCGGGGCCTCGAAACCACGCCCGGAACCGACCTCTACCACACACATATTCAGGTTTAACACGAATTGCCGGGGCCGGAACGCGGAGAAGGCCCGCGGCGTGGGGCCGCGCCCGCACCGGGGGCGGTGGACGCGTTCCGATCGGGTGACGCAGCCCGGGTCGGTGCGCGCCCGGCCACCGGCGCCACCGGTCGCCGCGCATGATCCGGAAATGGTGCCTGTGATTCTGACCAAGGCGGTCGAGCTGCTGCTCGGCCGGGAAGGCCGTTCGCTCCACCTCAAGGCGGTGGGCTGGGCGACCGTGGTCCTCGCCCTGACCCTGCTCGTCGGCTCCTGGGCGGTGCTCGTGGCCGAACAACACGCACCGCGCGCCACCCTCACCACCTACCCCCGGGCCCTGTGGTGGTCGGCGGAGACCGCGACGACCGTCGGATACGGGGACTTCTTCCCGGTGACCCTGTGGGGCGGCTCGTCGCCGTCGTGGTGATGGGGGTGGGCATCACCACCTACGGGATGGTCACCGCGGCCCTCGCCACCTGGTTCGTGGGGCATGAACAGAACCGCAGCCACCGGCTCACCACCGCGGCGGAGCAGACGGCGCGGCACGTCCGGGAAGAGACCACGCAGCTCCTGCACGCGCGTTTCGACCGCATCGAGCAACTGCTCGCCGACTCGGGCCGCAGACCGCCGGAGTAGCGCGCCCTTCGCCCGCACGCCCTTCGCCCGCGCAGGAGCGCGGCTGCGGGACCCGTTCATCGGCCCGCCGACGTGTGAACGGTGCACGGTCGGGCATAGGACCGGTGACCGAGGAGGTGGTGGCAATGGGCCGCATCAGAGTCGTCCGGCGTCCCCAGCTTCCGTCACGGCCGCCGCCGCTCGACCTGCGCACTCCGTCGGGACGCCCGCTGCCGTACTGACCGGGCGCGTGCGCGCGCTGCGCGCCGCTCCTCCGTCGTCATCGGGGCCGCATTCGGTGCGGCCCCGGTCCGCGTCGCCCCTTTCCTGCGAACGGACCGACGGCCCGCGCACCCACCCTGTTGATCACCTGCCCTTGAGCATCGCGAACCGGCAAGATGTCGATGTGAAGGGCCGCCGTCCTCGAGCGGTGCCGGCCGTCCCAGGAAAGGGTTCTGATGCGGGAAGCGCATGCAGGCAAGTCCTCGCCGGACGAACAGTCCGCCCCCGGCGTGTCCGAGGAGGCCCAGGTGATCGTGGTGGGGGCGGGACCGGCCGGCTCGTCCGCCGCCTTCCACCTCGCCAGAGCGGGCGTGGACGTGCTGCTCCTGGAGAAGTCCGACTTCCCGCGGGAGAAGGTGTGCGGGGACGGCCTCACCCCGCGCGCGGTCCATCAGCTCATCCGGATGGGAGTCGACATCAAGGCCCCCGGCTGGACGCGGTCGCGCGGGATGCGATGGGTGACCGGGGACCGGCAGGTGCAGATCGACTGGCCCTCGCTGGGTGGCTACCCGGACTTCGGCCTCACCCGCAGCCGGCACGACTTCGACGACATCCTGGCGCGCCATGCCGTCGCCGCCGGAGCCCGGCTGCGCACCGGTACGAAGGTGACGGAGCCCGTGACCGACCGGGCCGGACGGATCACCGGCGTCGCAGCGGTTTCCGCGACGGCAGGACCGGTGGTCCACCGGGCGCCGGTCGTCATCGCCGCCGACGGTGCGTCCGCCCGGCTCGCTCTCGCCATGGGGCTGCAGCGGGACGCGAAACGTCAGATCGCCACGGCGGCCCGCCGCTACTACCGCAGCCCCGAGCGTTCCCGGGAGGAGTTCCTGGAGCTCTGGGCCGACCTCCGCTTCCCGCGGAGCGAGCGCTATCTGCCCGGGTACGGCTGGATCTTCCCGATGGGTGACGGCCGCGTCAACGTGGGGCTCGGCGCGATCCCCCACCGTCGCCACGGCAACGCCGACCTGCGGGCCACTCTGGACCAGTGGCTGGCCCGCACGCCGCCCGAGTGGGGGCTGCGCGAGGAGAATGCCGAGGGGCCCGTTCGCAGCGCCGCGCTGCCGCTGGGCCTCAACCGTCATCCGCTCTACACCCGCGGCCTGCTCCTGGTCGGCGACTCCGGGGGCATGATCAGCCCGTGGAACGGTGAGGGCATCGGCCAGGCACTGGAGGCCGGCGAGGTCGCGGCCGAGAGCGCCGCGCTGGCCCTGGCCATGCCGCAGGGGCCGAGGCGGGAGCGGGCGCTCCACCACTATCCGGTCGAGATGAACCGCCGCTGGGGGCGCTACTACCGGCTCGGCAACACGGCTGCCGATCTCGTCTTCAGCCGGTCCGGGTTCCAGCCCGTCCTCAACCGTTATGTGATGGGCTCACCGTTCCTGCTCAACACCCTGGCCCGGCTGCTCAGCAACCTGACGGACAAGCCCTCGCGCGACATGATCGACCACGTCCTCAACACCGCGGTGCGTCTCGTGCCCGCCCCCGGCGCGCGCCGGCGCTGACCGCCCCCGGGGACGGACCGGGGCGGGCTCGGCACCGCTCCTGGCACTGCGCTGACCCGGTCAGTGCGCGTGGGCGCCGTCCGCCGCCGGGCCGGCGGCGGACGGGTCCGTGCCGAAGGCGCGCAGGAACGTGTCGACGCCCGCCGCCACGAGCTTCGAGACGTCCGCCCGGCCCAGCGGGCGGGTGCCGAGCGCGCTCATCGAGGGAAGTTCCTCGTAGACCAGCGCGATGAACTGGTTGGCCGCCCGGACCGGGTCCTCGACCCGCAGGTACCCGGCGTTCGCGAGCCTGGCGAGCCGCCCCGCGAGCGCCTCGGTGAACTGGTCCGGGCCGCCGGCCCGGACCACGTCGTAGAGGTCGGGGAAGCGCACGGCCTCCGCGTACAGCAGCCGGCGCACCGCCTCGGACTGCTCGTCGCAGTAACAGTCGACGAGCTTGTGCGCCACGTCCTCCAGGCCCGCCCGTAGTTCTGCCGGGTCGGTGGGGAACGCGGTCAGCACCTCCAGGGTCTTGGCGTTGGACCGGGCGGCCGTCTCCGTCATCACGTACCGGAAGAGCTTCTCCTTCGATCCCAGGTGGTTGTAGATCGTCGGTTTGGAGACCCCGGCCTCGACCGCGATCACGTCCAGGCTCGCCTGTGCATATCCGACCTGGGCGAAGACCCGCAGGGCGGCATCCACGATCGCGCGGCGCTTGTCCAGCCGCCCTCGGTCCCCGGCCCCTGCGGCCCTCTGTGCGTTCTCGCCGGCACTCATTCCGCCATGCTACCGTCCCAGCCATAGAATTTAACTACCCAGTAAAATTCACTGGCTGACATGGTTAAAAGGAGTTTCCGTGCCTGAAAAAGAGACAGCGGGGAGCGGGCCTGCCCGGCTCGACGCCCCCTTACTCACGCTCGTCGGCGTCATGGTGCTCGGCGGGATGATGTCCTACCTGGACGCGACGATCGTCAACGTCGGAATCAGCACGCTGGGTGGCGAGTTCCACGCGACGCTGGCCACCGTCGAGTGGGTCACCACCGGCTATCTGCTGGCGGTCGCACTGGCCATCCCGGCGGCCGGCTGGGCCGTCGTCCGCTTCGGCGCCAAGCGCATGTGGCTGCTGGGACTTTCGGTGTTCCTGATCGGCTCGGCACTCTGCGCGTGCGCCTGGAACGCGGAGAGCCTGATCGCCTTCCGCATCGTCCAGGGTCTCGGCGGCGGCATGATCGACCCGATCATGATGGCCGTCGTCGCGGGCGCCGCGGGCCCCGCCCGGATCGGCCGCGTGATGGGGCTGGTCTCCGTCCCCCTCACCCTCGGACCGGTCGTCGGCCCCGTCATCGGCGGGCTGCTGCTGGACAGCTTCTCCTGGCAGTGGATGTTCCTGGTCAACATCCCCTTCGCCCTCGCCGCGATCGTGCTGGCGGTCCGGGTGCTGCCGGCCGACCCGGCGCCGGGCGGCGTCCCCGCGCCGCTCGACGCCCTGGGTGTCGCCCTGCTCTGCCCGGGCTTCGCCGCCCTCGTGTTCGCACTGTCGCAGGCCGGCCGGGCGGGATTCGGCGAGGCCGAGGTGATCGTCGGGCTAGCCGTGGGCCTCACCCTCTTCGTGGCGTACGCCGTGCACGCGCTGCGCACCACCGGCACGCCCCTGCTCGATCTGCGGCTCTTCACGAGCAAGGGATTCAGCGCGAGCGTGACCACCATGTTCCTGCTCGGCGGCGGCCTGTTCTCGCTGCTCTTCCTGCTGCCGCTGTACTACCAGCAGGTCCGGGGACACACCGTGCTCGAATCCGGTCTGCTGCTCGCCCCGCTCGGCCTCGGCACCCTGATCGGCATGCCGGTGGCGGGCAGTCTGGCGGACCGGGCCGGCGCCCGGCGGCTCGTGCCCGCCGGCGCGCTGCTCATCGGGGCCGGCGCCCTGGTCTTCACCGGATCCGATGCCGGCACGTCCCAGATCACGCTGACCGCAGCGCAGTTCGCCGCGGGCTTCGGCATGGGCCTGGTCGGCGCGCCCACCATGGGCTCGGTCTACCGGACGGTCCCCGGCGACGCGGTCGCGGGTGCCACCGGCGCGGTCTTCATCCTGAACCAGATCGGTGCGTCGCTCGGCATCGCGGTCGTCGCACTGATCCTGCAGAGCGGCGGCTCCGGCACGACGCCCGGCGCCGGCACGTTCGCCGACGCCTTCTGGTGGCCGGTCGCCGGGGCTGTCGTGGTCTTCGTCGCGGGTCTGCTGCTGCCGGGCAGACCACGGCCGGAACCCGCCTCGGGTGAGCCTGCCGCCGGAACACGGCCGGTACCCGACCACGCCTGAACCCCGGCCGGCCTTCGGACCGGACACCGGTGCGCGACAAGCCCGGCCGGCCGAGCCCGCACCGGTGCCGACGAACTGCGGGCGCTCACCGTCAATGACGCGTACCCCGGCGGTAGTTCGGGTCATTGAAGGCGAGCGCCCCTTCGCAACCGCCGGCGGGCAGCGCCGGATCACGGATTACGGGCCGGCGGACCGTCCCCGTCGGCCCAGCGGGCGGCCAGCAGCAGGGCGATGTCGTCGGGCCGGTCCGGGGCCTGCCTGGCCCGCCCGATCACATGGTCGGCGGTGTCGGCCAGCGGGGCCGGGCCGAAGTCGGCGATCGTACGGCGCAGCCGCTCGATGCCGACGTCGATGTCCGTACCGGACTGTTCGACCATTCCGTCGGTGTACAGGGCGAGCATCGCGCCCGGGGCCAGGTTCAGTTCGGTGACCGGGTAGGACGCGCCTGCGTCGACACCGAGCACGATTCCGCCCGAGAGGTCCATGACCTCGGCCGTGCCGTCCGGGCGGCGCAGCACGGGCTGCGGGTGTCCGGCGCGTACGGCCTGGGTGTCGCCGGTGGCCGGGTCCATGACGATGTAGCAGCAGCTGGCGAACTGTCCGGGGTCGAGATCGATGAGCAGCCGGTTGGTGCCGCTCACCACCTCCTGCGGGTCGTGCCCGCTGAGCGCGAAGGCCCGGACGGCGCTGCGCAGCTGGCCCATCGTCGCGGCGGCCGCGACACCGTGCCCCTGCACGTCCCCGATGACCAGGGCCAGCTTCTCGCCGGTCTCGATGACGTCGTACCAGTCGCCGCCGACGTCCATGCCCTGGGTGCCGGGAAGGTACCGGCCCGCGGTGTCCATCCGGTCGACGACGGGCAGCCGGTGCGGGAGCAGGACGTTCTGCAGACCGCGGGCGAGGGCGGCCTCGGTGTCGTAGCGCTGGGCCCGCTGGAGGGCCTGGGCGATGAGACCGGCCAGTGCGGTGAGGACCGTGCGCTCCTCGGGGCTGAAGCCACGCGGCTGGTTGAAGCCGAGGATGCACGAACCGACGTGCCGGCCGGAGGCGATCAGCGGCAGGAAGGCCCGGGCCCCGACGTCGGCGTCCATCGGGATACCCGGGTAGGCGGCGGCCAGGTGCTGCATCGACTCGAAGAAGATGGGGCGGCCCGAGGTGAGTGTCTCCACGCCGGGAATGCGGGCGTCCAGGCCGACACCGTCGAACCGGTTCAGGAAGCCCCGGGGGAAGCCGGTCTCCCACTCCAGGTAGAGGTGGCCCTCCTTGAGCAGGTAGATCGCGAGCTGCCTGCCGCCGAAGGCGGGCAGCAGTTCCTCGGTGACCACCGCGGACACCTGGCGTGCGGTGACGGCCTCCGTGAGCGCGATGGCCAGCGCGACCGGCCGGTACAGGGCCGCGGACCGGTCGGCCGGTGAACCGAGCCCCAGCCCCGGTGAGACCACGGAGCCCGGTGTGTAGACCGGCTCCTCGGTGGGGGTGAGCACGGCCGTCAGGCCGTCGTGGCCGGGGTACAGGGAGACCGAGAGCCAGGGCGGAGGGTTGCGCCGGGCGAGGAAGTGGACCGGGGCGTCGGACAGCATCGCCGCC
The DNA here is from genome assembly GCF_023701695.1 of Streptomyces sp. RKAG290. Lineage (GTDB taxonomy): Bacteria > Actinomycetota > Actinomycetes > Streptomycetales > Streptomycetaceae > Streptomyces. The sequence continues at coordinate 6,907,926 of NZ_JAJOZC010000001.1, read as the reverse complement.
CGGTAGTGGTCCTCGTACGCCGGGTTCGCGAACCACGGAAGGACCTCCCACAGGACCCGCCCGATCAGCTCCGATCTGGCGCGGCCGAGAGCCTCCACGCCCAGCCGGTTGATGTAGGTGATCCGGCCGAAGCGGTCCAGCGAGAAGATGCCGCGCGGCAGCCGGTCGGCCGCTTCCGCGACGACCGGGCCGATACCGAGGTCCACCAGGAAACCGGTCAGATGGCTCGCGGCGCCGGCGCCGGTCCCGCCTTCCCTGCGCCCGGAGACCTCCAGCAGATGCGAGCGCCCGTCCGGGCCGCGCAACCGCATTCTGCGCACGACCGGTCCGCCCGACCCCGCCGCCTGGCGGGCCAGGGTCCACAGCCCGTACACGTCCTCCGGCGCCATGCGTGCCGCAAGTGCGTCGATGGTGCCGGGGAACTCGGCGGGTCCGGTGCCGAGGATCGCGCACAGCTCGGCGTCCGCACCCACGGCGCCGCTCTCCAGGTCCCAGTCGAAGCGGCCGATCCGTACGGGTGGCGAGCTGCCCGCGGGCAGCTGGACCGGGAGCGGCTCCTCGTCCCACTGCGGCTTCGCACCCGCGGACGCCAGGCCGGCCAGAGCGCCGCCCAGCTGCTCGGCGACTCGCTGCAGCCTGCGCCGGTCGGTGGAGCCCACCGGTTTGCCGGGGGTCGCCGCACGCAGGACCACCAGGACCCCGACCGACTCGCCACCGCTGATGACCGGTACGTACAGGGAGCCGAACGGGAACGGCAGGCCTGCCATCAGCTGCGGGAAGCGGCGCATGGCCTCCTCGGCGTCGGCGAGGTGTACGGGTCGGCCCGAGCGGAAGGCCTCGGCCACCGGGAACGGGCGGTTCACATGCATCCGCCACCAGGGGCGGAAGAGCAGTCCGGGCAGCCCTGCGAGTACCGCGAGCCGGAGTAGGCCCGGCGTACTGGAGGGCAGGTAGACGCCGCCCGCCTGCCCGCCCGCGGACTCGATCGCGCCCACGACGGCCTGGGCGAGCACCAGGGACAGTTCGTCCGGCGCCCGGCCGTCGTCCAGTGGGCCGGGCACACTTGCGCTCTCGCTGAGCGGAGCACGCCGGGCCGCGCCGTACCAGGTCACACGTCAAGCATGCTCCCCGGCTGCCGTGCCCCGCACTTCAGAGGGCGGGAGACAGCTGACCGAAATGCACTCTTCGTACTTGTATGTAACTCTAAAGGCGGCCCATCGTCCACCATCCGCACAGGAGGCACGATCATGGGCAAGAAGCAGAGCAGGCAGAACCGCGGGGCCCGCACCGGCGGCCATGAGCCCTCCGCGCACGCGGAGACCAAGGAGCAGACGAGCACGGCATCATCCGGGTCCGATCCGGTGAAGGCGATCTCCGAGCAGGTCTCCCACAAGCGCGAGCGGAAGTTCGGCCACAACTGAACCCCGGGCGCTCCACGACCCACCGCCTACGCCCGCATACGCGAAGGAGCGGTAGTCGCCACCGATGGCGACTACCGCTCCTTCGCGAGTGCACGAGGCCCCACGACCGGTGGACGCGGGGGACGGGCAGCCCCCGACGCCCTACCGTCCGTCGGCGGGCGGGCGGCGGTCACCGGTCTGGTCATTGAGCTTCTGCTGGGCGGAGTCGACCTGCCCGCTGTACTTGTTGTGCGTCTTGTCGTCGATGAAGTCGCCACCCTTCTCGACTCCCTGACGGGTCTGGTCGGGGTGCCCCTTCATCAGACCCTTGATCTTGTCGAGCATGCTCATGACTGTCCTCCTCATGGAACGCTGACCATCCCAGCATCCATGCGATGCCCCGGTGCCGCACCCCGGGACGGCGGGGCCGCGGTGGCCGCCGGAGGCGTGGGACCCGGGGAAATTACCCACTGGTATGTAGTGACTTCTCACGCGACCGCCAGTAGAACTCGTTCCCATTCGGTCGAGAGTGAGGAAGGTCACATGACGGACTCAAGCTTATCCGACAAGGGATCCAGTGGTGTCTCACGCCGCAGATTTATGGCTAGAACAGGTTTCATCCTGGGAGCCGCAGCGCTCTCGGGTCATGCCACCGCCGCCCAGGCACGGAGCGTCGGCACAGCCGCTGTGATCGGCAACGGGCAGCACGTCCCGGTGCTGGTGATCGGCACCGGGTACGGCGGCTCCGTGGCCGCCCTGCGGCTCGCCCGCGCGGGCATCCACGTCCACATGGTGGAGATGGGATGTCCTGGGACACCCCCGGGTCGGACGGCAAGATCTTCGCCAACACGACGAAGCCCGACGGCCGCTCGTACTGGCTGCGCACCAAGACCAAGCAGCCCCTCAGCAACTTCCTCGGCTTCCCCATCGACAAGTCGATCCCCCGCTACACCGGAATCCTGGACGCCGAGGACTTCAGCGGCATCACGGTGTACCAGGGGCGCGGCGTCGGCGGCGGTTCGCTGGTCAACGGCGGCATGGCGGTGACGCCCAAGCGCGAGAACTTCGGCGCCGTCCTGCCCTCGGTGAACGCCGACGAGATGTACGCCACCTACTACCCGCGCGCCAACGCGGGCCTCGGGGTCGCCACCGTCGACCCGGCCTGGTTCGACAGCGCCGCCTGCTACCAGTACGCCCGGGTCGGCCGCAAACAGGCCCAGCGCTCCGGCTTCCCGTTCGTCTTCGTGCCCGACGTGTACGACTGGGACTACATGGAGCAGGAGGCGGCCGGCACCGTCCCGAAGTCGGCACTGGACGGCGAGATCCTCTACGGCAACAACTACGGCAAGAAGTCCCTGCAGAAGACCTATCTCGCCCAGATCGCGGCGACCGGCAACGTCACCATCTCGCCGCTGCACAAGGTGACTTCGGTGACCCCGGCGCCGGCCGGCGGCTACACCGTCGTCATCGACCAGCTCCAGACCGACGGGAGCACCGCGGCCACCAAGACGGTGACGGCGGACAAGGTGTTCTTCGCGGCCGGCAGCGTCGGCACCAGCAAGCTGCTGACCCAGCTGAAGGCCACCGGTGCACTGCCCGGCCTGAACGACGAGATCGGCAAGGGCTGGGGCGACAACGGCAACGTCATGTGCGGCCGCGCGAACCACCTGTGGGACCCGACGGGTGCGGTCCAGTCGAGCATCCCCTGCGGCGGTATCGACAACTGGAACGCAGGCGGCGCGTTCGCCGAAGTCGCACCGCTGCCGACCGGGATCGAGACGTTCGCCTCGTTCTACCTGTCGATCACGAAGAACCCGAACCGCGCCCAGTTCTCCTGGAACGCCGCGACGGGCAAGGTCGACCTGAACTGGCAGACCTCGTGGAAGCAGCCGTCCATCGACATGGCCAAATCGATCTTCGACAAGATCAACGCCAAGGAGGGCACGATCTACCGGACCGACCTGTTCGGCGTCTACAAGATCTGGGGCGACCATCTCACCTACCACCCGCTCGGCGGCGCGGTGCTGGACCGGGCAACCGACAACTACGGTCGCCTGCACGGGTATTCGGGCCTGTACGTGATCGACGGCTCACTGATCCCCGGCAACACCAGCGTCAACCCGTTCGTCACCATCACTGCGCTCGCCGAACGGAACATCGAGAAGATCATCGCCACCGATCTGTGACACGGCCGGCGGTCCGGCGGCGCGAGCCGCCCGGCAGGAGGCCGCGGGACCGGCCTCCTGCCGGGCGGGGCGGACGGGTACTGCCCGGTCAGTGACCGGGCAGTACGCACACCGCGTCGAGACCCAGTACGTGGTTGAGCCGGCCGAACGCCAGCCAGGAGCCGATGCTCATGCTCAGCTCGACGATCTCGTGCTGGCTGTAGTGCGCGGTCATCCGGGTCCAGAACTCCTCGTCCAGACCGTGGTGGTCCAGGGCGTAGCGCTCGGCGTACTCGGCCGCCAGCCGCGTCCGGTCGTCGAAGCGGTCGGCGGTACGCCACTCGGTCACCGCGTCGGCGAACTCCTCCTCGACCTTGTCGCCGTCCCGTTCCGTGCGCCAGTCGAGGCAGAACAGGCACCCGTTGATCTGTGCGATCCGCAGCCGGGCGGCCTCGAACTCACGGAGCCCGAGCGAGGTGTGCTGGTACACCGACAGCGAGAAGTTCGCGGCGGCCATCCCGATGCCGGGGACCATGTCGCCCCACACGTAGCCGATCGGTTCCTGGCCCTCGGGTATGTCGATGATCATGGCTGTTTCCTTCCGAGTCTGCCGGCTGCGGGACGCAGGGGGACGTCGAGCGCGTCGTAGAGTCCGGGTTCCGCGTCCACCAGCCAGTCGATGGCGTTCACCAGCCTGCCGACCGCGGTGGCGTTGCCGCCCGCCGACCGGTTCTCACCCTCGTCGGTGGCCTCGACCGTGACCTCGATGCGCGGACGGCCCTCGATGATCACGCGGTGGGCCCCGGCCCCGTCGGGAGGTGACGGCCAGTCCGGGGCGGCGGAGGGGTGGATACGGGTGATGTGCTCGATGACGATGCGGGGTTCACCCTCGACGATGCCCTGCACCTCGAACCGCACCGCGCCCTGGGTGCCGGCCTCGAACTCGCCCATCGTCCTGGTGCTCACCGTCGCTTCGAGCGGCCGCCGGGCCATCGTCTCGCGGATGTCGTCGAGCTCCACGCCCAGAGCCCTGGCCATCAGCCGTATCTGCCCGCCCCACACCATGGTCGGGACGGTGGGTGCGAGCATGAGCGGCTCGTACTCCATGGGATGCCCCATACCGATCAGGTGGCGGACGGAGTCGGGCTGGTCGTAGGTGGAGTAGTCGAAGATCTCCTGGCAGCGGATCACGTCGATCGTGCTGCCGAGTCCGCTGATCAGCAGGGGCAGCACGTCGTTGCCCCAGCCGGGGTCGACGCCGGAGACGAACAGCGAGCCTCCACCGTCGGCGACGGCTGCCAGGACCGGTTCGCTGAACTCCGGCGGGGCGCCGCGGCGGTCGTAGAGCGCGTAGAGGGCGGGCGTGACCACCACCGTGCCTGCCCGGACCGCCCTGGTGACGTCGGTCAGCGCCTCGTCGGGGCGGATGTCCCCGGAGGCCGCGTACACCACGGCGTGGGGAGCGGCGGCCAGCACCGCGTCGATGTCGTCGGTCGCCACGACACCCAGATCGCGGCCGATCCCGGCGAGGTCGCCCGCGTCGCGGCCCACCTTGCCGGGGTCGTGCACAAGCACGTGCGCGAGTTTCAGGGCCGGATGGGCCTCGACGGCGCGGATGGCCGCGCGGCCGACATTGCCGGTTCCCCAGACCACCGTGGAAATCATGCGGCGGAGGGTAGCGCGCGGGATGAAAGGTTCATAGTGCCATCGCCCACCGGGTTGAGACGGCTGTCCGAGCCCGCGCCGAGCTCTCCCGGTCGGCGCGGCATGGGACACGCCCGCACGCCCTGCCGGCCGGGAGGGAAGACGACCGGAGCAGGCCCGCAGGCTCTGCCGGACGGCAGGGAGAACGAAGGGCGGCCAAGCCTGCACACATTGCCGGACAGCTGGCTCGGTGGACTCCTCGCCGGGAAAACGACGGACGGCCAAGCCCGCACGCTCTGCCGGACGGCCGGCCCGGTGGACTCCTCGCCGGAAGCCGGAAGGTCGACCGGGGCCGAGCCCGCACGCTCTTTGCCCCGGTCGCCCTCCCCCGGTCCCCGGTCGCCCGGTCCGGCCGGGTGGGCCTGGTTACTCGTCGATCGTGGCCCCGAACGCGGCGACCGCCGACGCGGCGCCGAGTGATCCGCCGTCGTACGTCCACGAGCCGGCGGCCGTGACCCCGGCCGTGCCCGCCGAGAACACCCAGACGACGCCGTTGCCCGCGTCCTCACCGGGCGCCGCGGTCAGCAGGCCGAAGCGGCCGTCCTTGTTCGGGTCGGTCAGCCTGACCTGGCCGCCCCAGCGGTCACCCCGCTCCGGGACACCGGGGACGTGTTCCGAGTCCTGGTCCCACGAGGCGGCGCCGTCGGCGGTCAGTCCGCCGGCCGAGCCGCGCAGCACCCACACGGCCCCGGCGTCCAGGACCGTGCCGATGTCCTCGCCCGGTGCGCCGATCGCCACGTCCGCGTACCCGTCGCCGTTGGTGTCCGCCACGGACAGGTCCGTGCCCCAGCCGTCGCCGCGCTCGTCCGCGCCGGGGACACCGGCGGTGTCCTGGGTCCACCACACCGGCGGTGTGCCGGGGCCCTCGGCGCCGACCGGGCCGTCGCCGGCGCTGCCGTAGTACACGCCGACCACGCCGCCGTTGACGAATTCGCCGCCGTCGTCGGGGCTGGTGGGCTCCCCGGTGACCAGGTCGTCGTAGCCGTCGTTGTTGATGTCGCCGGACGCGACGGCGGGGCCGCCGCGCAGATCACGGTCGTAGCGGAGCCCCTGGACCTCGCCGAAGAAGAGCGACGACCAGCCATACCCCGGCTCGTCGCCCACGGTGACCCCGGAGACGACGAGGTCGGCGAGACCGCTGGCGTCGTAGTCGCCCGTGGTCAGCGCCTTGGGCACGATCTGGCGGCCCGGGGTGCCGGGGGTCAGCCGGTTGCGGGAGGCGGGCGCCGGCGGCGCGGACTTCTGCTTCGCCGCCGCGTCGTACTGGTAGAGGGTGAGGTTCTCGCGGTCGGTCACGGCCAGTTGGTCGCCCGGGATGTCGGGGCTGAAGTGCGCCGCCGCGAGCGCGCCGCCGAACTGGGCACTGCCGGTGGGCTCATCCGCCTGCAGCCAGTCGCTGTCGGTGCCGGTGAGCCCCTTCGGGGAACCCCACAGCACCACGATGCCGCCGGCGTCGGGCACCGGTTCGACGTCCTCGCCGGGCAGACCCACGATCGCGTCGTCGAACCCGTCCCCGTCGAGGTCGCCGGTGGCGAGGGCGCGGCCGAAGCCGTCACCCGCCTCGGCGGTTCCCGGCACCCCGTTGGTGTTCTGACTGAGGACCGCGGACCGGTTGGTGCCGATGCCGGTCGACGAGCCGTACTGCACGGTGACGTACCCCGCGCCCTTCTTCCCGCCGACGGCCCCGGCGGGCGCGCCCACGAGCACGTCCTCGTAACCGTCACCGTTGAAATCGGTGTTGCGGTCGTTCGCGTGCGTTCCGCCGGGGGTACCGGCGTAGGCGGAGGGCGCGGCGACGGCGGCCCCTGCCATCAGGAGGAACGAGGCCGCGACGACAGCGGCCGGACGGTAGGTGCGCACGAGCGGCTCCTTGGTTCAAGGACGACCGGGCGGGGCCGGGGGACGCCGGGAAGAGCCCGTTACCTTCCTGGCGCCCCGTTTGACCGCCTATGAGGCGCAAGGGTTGTACGGCACGGGAAAAGGGGTGGAGAAGAGCCGCCCGGCTCTTCTCCACCCCTTCAGGAGGACGTGCCCGTGAGGGCGGTCACTCGGCCTCAGTAGGCGCCGAACACGTTGTCCATCGAGCCGTACGTGGCAGCCGCGTAGTTGCACGCGGCGGTGATGTTCGCGACCGGGTCGAGGATGTCCATCGACGTACCGGGAACGTGGTAGGCGTCGAACGTGGGCTGGATGACCTGGAGCAGCCCCTTCGACGGGGTGCCGGCCACGGCGTTCGAGTCCCAGTTGTTGACGATCTGGGGGTTGCCCGAGGACTCGCGCATGATGTTGCGGTAGATGCCGTCGTAGCTGCCGGGGATGCCGTGCTCGGCCATGACGGCCAGCGACTCCTTGATCCAGCCGTCGAGGTCGTCCGTGTACGCCGTCGCGGCCGGGGCGGGCGTGGTGGCGGCGGTCTCCTCGAGGACGGGCGTGGCCGTCCGCTCGGAACGGTCCGCACGGTCGGCTCCCTCGGCCCGGTCGGCCGACGACTGGGAGGCGCCGGTCGCTGCCTTCGATTCGGTCTTGGGTGCCGACTTCGGCGCGGCGGTAGCGGACTTGGCGCCGATGGTCAGCTTCAGGCCCGGGTGAATCAGGTCGGGGTTACCACCGACGGCACTCCGGTTGTCCTTGTACAGCCGCTCCCAGCCGCCACTCAGGGAATGCCCCTGGGCGATCTTGTAAAGCGAATCACCGGAGACCACGGAATAGGTGGCGGACTTCACCTTCTGTCCGGCAATTTCCTTGGCAGCAACGGAAGTCGGGGCTACTGCCTTTTCTGCGACGGCAGAGTGTGCCGGTGCGGCGGATGCCGATCCGGCAACGATCATGGGGAGTGCGAGAACGACTCCGCCCGTGCTCACGGCGATGAAACCGCGGGTCAGGGACATGGACTTGGCACGACGGTGCTTACCCTTGATGGGCATGGCGCTTTTCCTCTCCGCCGCCTGCGAGGTGAGCTGTCGGGTTCGGACTGGAGATGTCCGGCCGCATGTGAATGCGACTTCACCCCTAGCCGCTCCGGATACCGGACCGGCGGCAAACCTGGGTCCCCCGCTCCTGCCGTACGTGAGTGGTCGGGTTACCGGACGGCGGCAGGATTCGGCGTTCCATCCGGATTGACGGTGACCGTAAGCGAGAAACGCGGAGCGAAACAAGTCCTGAATTCCGGATCTCAATTGATTCGCAAGATCAATTAAAGGGAATCCCCGCGACCGACCCCGGCGGAAGAAGTCAACTTTCTTGGCGCGACAGGGAACCGAGGCCGGCAGTCGTGCGTCCGGGGGCGGGGAAGTGACACTGGCCACTGTGCCCGAAAAGGGCGATTTGCTCTCTACTTTGATCTTTTGACACGCGAAAGGCGACCTTGCGTACCCACGGGGATTGATTATGAAAAAACACCCTAAATAGGACATTCAGCGATCCGGCACGCCGCGCGGAAGAAGGAGCACCCGGCCACGGGCCGCGAGGCGGATCCGGGCACGCACCATTGAGTGTCCGGACACTGCTGCGCACAGGCCGGCGCTCAGAGCGCAGGCCGGCGTCACGCCTCCCCGGCGCCGGTGCTCACGGCCGCAGGCGGCCGATGGCCTCCGGCGTGAGATGACGGGCGAGTACGTCGAGCGCTTCGGTGACCGCGAGGAGCTGCTGCGGGTCATCGGTGCCGAGGGCGGTGGCCAGGGCCCCGTCGATCCGCGCCGCCCGCACCTCGGCCACCCGCTCCGACACTTCGGGCGCCCTGCGGATCAACTGCCGCCTGCCGTCGGCCGGGTCGGGTGCGGTCACCACCGAGCCCGTCTCCTTCAGCCGGGCCACGGCGCCCGAGACCTGACTCTGGGGCAGACCCGTGCGCACGGCGATCGCACTCACCGACGTGTCCGGGTGGGCCAGGAGGTCGCTCAGCACGACCAGGGCCGCGCGGGTGCCGCCCTGGTGCGCGTGGGCCGACGGACGCGGATCCGGCAGGGCTTCCTCGCCGATCTTCATGAGGGTCCGCCCCAGGAGGAACAGCTGGACGGGGGTCATCGAGGGGCTCATGGCCGGAATACTACGCCGATTCCATCACTAACGATGCATCCTTATTGATGCATCTAAATAGATGGACTACGGTCTGGAGCGCAGGGCGGCGCTCAAGGCGCCTCCCACCACACCCGACCGGGAGATCCTGATGTTCCTCGACACCGAAGGCGCCGAACTCCACTACGAAGTCCGCGGCTCCGGCCCGCTGCTGCTCGTCTCGCAGAGCGGTGAGGGCGACGCCGATCGCAGCACCGACCTGGTCGACCTGCTCGTCGACCGGTTCACCGTCGTCACCTACGACCGCCGGGGCCTGTCCCGGAGCACGCTCCGCCGCCCCGGACAGCCCGTCACCATGGCGCAGCACGCCGACGACGTGCACCGGCTGCTGGCCGAACTGACCGACGAGCCCGCCCTGATGCTCGGGTGCAGCATGGGCGCCGCGATCGGTCTGCACCTCGCGGTCGCCCATCCCGGCCAGCTCGGTCTGCTGGTGGCGCACGACCCGGTCGCGCCGTCACTGCTGCCCGCCGCGCAGCGCGACCGTCACACGTCCGAGCTCGCGCACCTCCAGCAGGTCCACCGCGACGGCGGGCTCAAGGCCGCATTTCCCGAGATCGCGAGAGTGCTCGGCATCGATCCCGCGCGCCAGGAGACCGAGCCGGACCTCACTCCGATGCCACTCACTCCGCGCCGTGTCGCCAACTTCGACTTCTTCATCAACCACGACTTCACCGCCGTCATCGAGGCCGAACTCGACGTGAAAGCGCTGCGGTCGACTCCGGTACGCATCGTGCCCGCCGGCGGCAGCACCACCGCGCCGTCCGTCTTCGTCGGACAGTGCGCTCGGAACCTCGCCGAGCTGGTCGGCCGGGATGTCGTCACGTTTCCCGGCGGACACAACGGCAACACCACGCATCCGCGGGCGTACGCGGCCCGGCTGCGGGGCGTCCTGGCCGGGGCATGAGCGCGGACGGCCCCCGACGATGTGGTCCGGGCTGAGCCGTTCCCCGCTCGCCGCCGAGGCCCCGGACTACGCGGGAGCCAAGTCGGCACGCAGGCCCGGGAGTCAGGATCGCGCCCGCCGGCGCGGGCGCAGCTCGCGCGCCTTGCCCTCCATGTCGCCGAGGAGGGCCTCCTCGACCAGCTTCATGGCGTTGGCGCCCCGGCTTCAGCTCTCGCGTCGAAGCTGCGCCGAAAGGTGGTGCTGCAGCGGCTGCCCGACCGCCGCGAGGTCATGGAAGAACTCGAGCGTGCCGTCCTCCGTCAGGGCGTAGCGCCGGCGGGTGGCGTCGACCTGCTTGGCGGTGGGCGCGAGAGCCACCTGATGGGTGGCGAGGTCCACCCCGCCGTCGGCCGCGCGGCCGGTCAGGATCTCCGCGATGCCCGTGGGCTGGGTGATCAGTGCCTCGACACGCCCGTCCGGCTGCATCCGCCACCAGCCGCTCTCCCGGGCCGACGGACGCAGCGGGGCACCGTCCGCGCCGAGCAGCCAGGCTCGCGCCTCGTAGTGGAGGAAGGGCCGCCCGTCGTGGCTGAAGGTGACCTCCTGCGCGTACACGAACTCCCCGTCGATCGTCGGGTACTCCCCGCGGCCCCGGCCGGCCCAGGTGCCCAGGAAGCCGGTCAGCGGCGCGAGCAGCGGATGCGGCGCGGGCGCTTCGTCCGCTCGAAGGGCGTCGGGGTACGGGTACTTCTGGGCGGGGTCGAACATGTGGTGCGCTCCTGGGTCGAGGCGGGTGCCGGGTCGCAGCCTAAGGGCTGGCGGGTCGCTTCCACGCCCTTGGCGGAGGCAGCGGGGGCTCGTGCACACTGCCGTACCCGAACAGTTGCCGCCCCGCGATCAGCTGCTCGGCCGGGCCTACGACCAGGCTGTCGTGCACCACGGGTACACCGACTGCGGGCGCGACGACACGCCCTCGTCCCCACCCCGGCGATGCCGACCCGCGGACCGACGCGCGCGGCCGACCCGCATACCGACCCGCGCGGCCGACCCGCGTACCTGCATCGCCGGGGTGGGTCAGTTCCAGCGGTCCTGGTTGATGAAGTGGGTGAAGGCGCGCCAGGAGTTGGGGCCCATCACGCCGTCGATCGGGCCGGTGTAGCCGTTCGCGGCGGCCAGGCGCTGGACCGCGGCCCAGGTGTTGGTGCCGGGTACGCCGTCGAGGGGGCCGGTGTAGCCCCAGTTACGCATGTTCAGCTGGAGCGCGGCGTAGGTGCGAGTCCCCGGGACCCCGTCGATCGGGCCGGCGTATCCCGACTCGATCCGCAGCCAGTTCTGCGTCCGCTGCCACATCACCGGCCCCGGCACACCGTCCTGCTCCGTCGACGACTTCGGCAGCCCGCCGCCGCCCCCTCCCAGATAGTTCAGCGGGTTGACCCGCGTGCCGCCCGGGGTGATGAGATGCCAGTGCACGTGCGGTCCGGTGGAGCTTCCGGATCCGGGGGCACCGACGGCACCGCCGGAGTACCCGACGATCCCTCCCTTGCCGACCGTGGCGCCGTCGGCCAGCAGGAACCGGGACAGGTGCATGTACTGGGTCCGGTACCCGTCGCTGTGGGTGATGGTCACCGTGTGTCCACCCGTCCCGTTGTTCGGGATGTTCGTGATGACACCGGCGCCGGCGGCCGGCAAGGCGGTACCGACACCCATCCCGTAGTCGAGCCCGCCCAGGGAGCCGTCGTCCAGGTGGTCCTGCCAGGTTCCGGTGAGCTGGTATCCGCTGAAGGGGTTGTAGATGTCCAGGGCCTGCGCGGAGTTCCCCGAGAACAGCACCCCGCCGGCCGCCAGACCGAGCGTGGTGACCGAGCCGCGCAACAGCGTGCGCCGGCTCATTCCGATCCCTGGCCTCACCTGTCGGCCGTCGTCGCCCCCGTCAGTCTCGCGCACAGCAACTCCCTTATGAATAAAGCGACTTGGCTTGTCCTCGCGACGCGAAGCCACGGTAGCCTACGCGCATAGATTTTGATAAGAACATGACATCAAGCACATGACACATCCCCTGCGGGGAGCCCCCCACCCTCACCGGAGGAAGCATGCGCAGAAGAACGTTGATCCGTGGCGCCGTGGCGACAGCCCTGGCCCCGGCCGGAGTGCTCGCGGCCACCGGCGCAGCCGCCGCCACCGCCCACCCCTCCCCCGGGCGGCCGACCTGCAGGGCCTGGACGTCTCGAACAACCAGCTCGGCATCGACTACGCCCGCGCCGCCGCGGAGGGCCGGCAGTTCGTCGTCGTCAAGGCCGGCGGGTGCCAGCTGGCCGAGGGCGCCTACACCACGTCCTCCTACCCCGGCCATGTCGACGGCGCCCGCGCCGCGGGTCTGCGAGTGGGGCACTACTGGCTGTCGGGAGACTTCCTCACCCCCACCGCGGCCGCCGACTACTTCGTCGACCACCTGCACGACTACCGCGTCGGCGATGTGCTGGCGCTGGACGTCGAGGTACTCGACGACTCCACGCGCATGTGGAACGACACGGATGTCTCCGCCTGGTTCAACCGGGTCCGGGAACGGGTCGGGAGCTACGTGCCCTGGTTCTACATCAGCACGGGAGCGTTGCGCGCCGGCACCTGGAGCCGCACCGTCGCCGCCGGCGCGCACCTGTGGGCGGCCTCCTGGGGACCCAACGACGGCACCTGGCCCGGCGCGCCCGACCTGGGCGGCCACTATCCCGACTGGGCCGCCCACCAGTACACGTCCGTCGGCTCCGCCGGCGGGGCCTCCCCCGTCGACCTCAGCCTCGCCCGCTCCTGGGCGTTCGACCTCACCGAGCCGACCGATCCGCCGGATCCCGGAGAGGACCCGCTGCCGAAGTCGTCGACGGAGCAGGACGGTGTGCCGGGGCCGGTGATGTGGCAGCGGACGCAGAACTGGCTGCGGATCGAGTCGGGATACGCCGGCCCGATCGACGGGGTCCCGGGGACTCGCACCTACGCCGCGCTCCAGCTGAACATGCGTAACTGGGGCTACACCGGCCCCCTCGACGGCGTACCCGGCACCAACACCTGGGCCGCGGTCCAGCGCCTGGCCGCCGCGAACGGCTACACCGGCCCGATCGACGGCGTGATGGGCCCCAACTCCTGGCGCGCCTTCACCCACTTCATCAACCAGGACCGCTGGAACTGACCCACCTCTGACCCCCGCGGAGTCATCCGGGACGCCTGGAACGGGCGGTGACGACGGCAAGGAAAACCCCCGGCCCGCAATTGCGGGCCGGGGGTTTTCCCGAGTATATTGATTTCTTCTGTGCGCCCACAGAAAAGGCCCCTCACCGGGGGCCACTAAGCAACACCATATCCGCCAGGGAGCCATTTTGTCAACTCGGGAAAGCTCCGAACTGCAGAAGGAGCAGGAATTCATCGACCGGCTCTACGACCGTGTCGATGAACTGCGCGGAGTCGCCGCACAGCACGTCGAGGACGCGCTGACACCGGTCGGGACCGGCCTGCAGGCACGTCTCGAACGCGATGTGCTCGTCTCCGAACGCTCGGGTCTGCTGGCTGCCCTGAATGCGGTGGACGGTTCGCTGTGTTTCGGCCGCATCGATCTCTCCGACGGTGCGGCGCACCATATCGGCCGTATCGGAATCCGCGAGGACGACACCGCGCACACGCCTCTTCTGATCGACTGGCGTGCGCCGGTCGCCCGTCCTTTCTATCTCGCCACCGGGCACACGACCATGGGGCTGCGCCGGCGCCGGCACATCACCACCGAGGGCCGCCTCGTCACCGAGCTGCACGACGAGATCCTCGACGTCGGGGACCGGGAGCGCACCGGGTTCGAGGACCCGAGCGGCGACGCCGTGCTGCTCGCCGCCGTGAACTCCGCCCGCACCGGCCGCATGGGCGACATCGTGCGGACCATCCAGGCGGAGCAGGACCGGATCATCCGCGCCCCGCACCGCGGGGTTCTCGTCGTCGAGGGCGGTCCCGGGACCGGCAAGACCGCGGTGGCACTGCACCGTGCGGCCTTCCTGCTGTACGAGCACCGCGAACTGCTCGCCAAGCGCGCCGTGCTGATCGTGGGCCCCAACCCCGCCTTCCTGCGCTACATCGGCGAGGTGCTGCCCGCGCTCGGCGAGACCGGGGTCATGCTCGCCACACAGGCCGAGCTCTTCCCCGGGGTGCACGCCACCGGCACCGACACGCCGCGCGCCGCCGCCGTCAAGGGCGGCGAGCCGATGGCGGAGGCGCTCGCCCTCGCTGTCCGGGACCGGCAGCAGCTTCCCGAGCCCGGCGCCCCGCTGATCATCCCCCACGACGACGGGGACCTCGTCCTCGACTGGGAGATCGCCTACGAGGCCCGGCAGGCGGCCCGCGACACCCTCCTGCCCCACAACCTCGCCCGCCCGCACTTCGCCTTCCGGATCATCGACGCCCTCACCTCGCAGCTCACCGAGCGCATCGGCGCCGACCCGCACGGCGGACCGAACTTCCTCGGCCCCGACGACATCGCCCAGCTCGGCAGGGGCGTCGCCCTCAGCAAGGAGGTGCACTCCGCGGTCGACGAACTGTGGCCGCCTCTCACCCCGGCGGGGTTCCTCACCGAATATCTGGCCGACCCGGTGTACGTACCGGACGAGGACGCGGAGGCCATCCGGCGGGTACCCGGCGACGGCGCGTGGACCCCCGCCGACGTCCCGCTGCTCGACGAGGCGGCGGAGCTCCTCGGCGTCGACGACAGTGCCGAGCAGGCCGCCGCCGAGGCCGAGCGACAGGAGCGGATCGCGTACGCGCAGGGTGTACTGGAACTGTCGCAGGGCTCGGAGACGTACGAATTCGAGGACGAGGAGTCCGAGGTCCTCTCCGCGCACGACATCATCGACGCCGAACGGATGGCGGAGCGGCAGGAGGAGGCCGATCACCGCAGTGCGGCCGAGCGCGCCGCCGCCGACCGGACGTGGGCGTTCGGACACATCATCGTCGACGAGGCGCAGGAGTTGTCGCCGATGGCGTGGCGGCTGCTGATGCGTCGTTCGCCGACCCGCTCGCTGACCCTGGTCGGCGACCCCGCGCAGACCTCCGAGGAGGCAGGCATCGGCTCGTGGGAGAAGATCCTTCAGCCGTACGTCGGTGACCGCTACGAACACGTCAGGCTCAAGGTCAACTACCGCACGCCCGCCGAGATCATGGAGCTGGCCGCCAGGGTGCTGCGCGCCGATGACCCGTCCTTCGAGCCGCCGGGCTCGGTGCGGTCCACCGGTGAGGTGCCGTGGACGCGCGACGCCGGGGCGGACCTGGCAGGTGCGGTGGCGCAGGCGGTCGCGGAGCTGACTCCCGCGGAGGGCCGCCTGGCCGTCATCGCGCCGAGAGCCCTCCACGACGAGATCGCGGCCCCGCTGGACGGGGTCACGGCAGGTGCCGAACCCGATCTGACGCACCCGGTGGTGCTGCTCGACCCACGGCAGGCGAAGGGGCTCGAATTCGACCATGTGCTGGTCGTGGAGCCCGCCAGGTACGGGAAGAGTGACCTGTACGTCGCCCTGACCCGCGCCACGCAGCGCCTGGGCATCATCCACCGGGAGGAGCTGCCGAAGTCGCTGCGCTGAGAGCGGTCGTGGTCCCCGTGCCGGCCTGTGTCCGGCACGGGCGCGCGTCACCTCGGCCGCCGGGACACGGCCGCTTCAGGTGCGTGCGGGGAAGTACGCGACGGTGGCGTCGACGAAGCGGTCGTGCGCAGCCCGTGCGGTGTCCTGCGCCGCGGTGAGTCCGACGACGCCCGTGGCGGCATCGGCCATGTCGTAGGTGGCGAGGACCCTCGCCCGGGCGGTGGCGTGGACAGCCGGGCCGGGCACCGGCTCCGTGCCGGTGCGGCAACGGCCGGAACTCAGAGAACCCGCTGTGCCGCCTCCACGCTGTCGCCCCCGCTGGTGTTGAACGCGATGGCGGCTTGCGGCGCATGCCGGCGGATCAGGTTCACGACCTGTTCGAAGAGCGTCAGCAGCTGCTCCGTCTTGCGGATGCCGCCGCCGATGACGACCACGTCCCACGGACGCTCGGTCAGGGCGGCGACGAGGACGGACTCGGCCGAGCCGTCGAACACCACCAGCGCCATGGCCGCGTCCATTCCGTGCTCGCCGAACCGGGCCAACTCGGCGTCGAGAGCGCTGCGCAGGGCGCCCGCGTCGACGCCGGGAATCGCCTGCGGGTCGTAACCGACAACAAGTGCGGAAGGCATACGGCGAGCCTACCGGGGCCTGCCCGGGTGCGATCGGCCGGACAGGGCCTCGCCGTGTCCGCGTGACCGTCCGAGCGCACTCGGGCGGGCCCGCACCCTTGTCCGGACGGCCGGATTCCGGGAATCCTTGACACCTCCGAGCGGCAGGAGGAGCATCCTCACGTCGTTGACAACGTTGTCGGGGCGACGCCGTTCCGGAGTGGTCTCGGCGCACCTGCTCCCGCCGCGTTGACCGTCCGTCACACACGAAGGGCAGGAACGGTGTCAGACACGCACAACCATCGGACGCACAGCGGGCTCAGAGTCATCAGCGCCGTCGCGGTGGCCGCCATGGCCGCGCTGGGGACGGCCACCACGGCCGCCCCCGCCTCGGCGGCGCCACCGCACGGCACGGTGGGAAATCCGGTGTCGTACGTCAACCCGCTGATCGGCACGTCCAACGCGGGCAATACCTATCCGGGCGCGGTGCAGCCGTTCGGCATGCTGGCCTGGAGTCCGCAGAACTCCAAGGGCAAGCAGGTCTCGACGCCCGCTCCGGGCGGCTACCAGTACGACGCGACGAAGATCCGCGGCTTCAGCCTGACGCACCTCAACGGTGTCGGCTGCTCGGGCGCCAACGGTGACATCCCGATCATGCCGTACGTGGGTGACGTCGACTCCTCCCCGAGCGCGGACACCACCGACGCGAAGTACGCCAGCACCTTCTCGCACGCCAACGAGAGCGCCTCGCCGGGCTACTACAAGGTGGGCCTGGCCAGTGGCGCGTCCGCGGCGCTCACCACGACCGCCCGGACCGGAACGGGACAGTTCGGCTTCCCGGCGGACAAGCCCGCCAGCATGCTCTTCCGCACCTCGAACTCGGAGAGCGGCAGCACGGGCGCCACCGTGAAGGTCGACGCGGCCGACCGGACCGTGACGGGTTCCGTCACTGCGGGCAACTTCTGCGGCCCGCAGAGCGCGAACAACCGCAAGGACCTCTACACGCTGTACTTCACCGCCCACTTCGACAAGGCGTTCGCCAAGGTCGGCACCTGGACGGACGGCACGGTCAAGTCCGGCTCCACCGCCGCCTCCGGCGGTACGGGCTACAGCTCGTCCGGCAACGCCGTGGAGGGCAAGGGCTCCGGCGCGTACATCACCTTCGCCGACGGAACCACGAAGGCGCAGGCCAAGGTCGCCGTCTCCTACGTCAGCCCGCAGAACGCCGAGGCCAACCTCCGCGCGGAGAACGGGCCCCGCAAGACCTTCGACTCCGTCCGGGCCGATGCGGCCAAGGTCTGGAACAGGACGCTGAAGTCGGTCGAGGTGGGCGGCGGCACCGACGCCCAGCGCTCCACCTTCTACACCGCGCTCTACCACTCCATGCTGGAGCCCACTCTGACCAACGACGTGGACGGCCGCTACCTCGGCGCCGACCGCAAACCGCACCGGCTCGCCAAGGGGCAGCAGGCGCAGTACGGCACCTTCTCCGGATGGGACCAGTACCGCGCGCAGGTGCAGCTGATGACGCTGCTCGATCCGAAGGCGGGCAGCGACTACGCGCAGTCCCTCTTCAACTACGCCGGCCAGCGCGGCGGCGAGTGGGACCGCTGGCTGCTGGAGAACGGCAAGACGAGCGTGATGTCGGGCGACCCCTCCGACGCGGCTCTCGCCGGGATCTACGCCTTCGGCGGCCGTGACTTCGACGTCGACGGCGCCTTGAAGTCACTCGTCAGGGCCGCGACCGTGCCCACGGCGAACGACTCGGACAGCTCGGGCTGCAACGTCGAGTGTGTGGGCCAGCGGCCCGCGCTCGACAAGTATCTGGAACTCGGTTACGTACCGGCGGACAACTGCCACTGCTGGGGAGGAGCGGCCGAGACGCTGGAGGACGCGGCGGCCGACTACGGCCTGTCCGAACTCTCCCGGCAGACCGGGCGGACCGCCGACGCGAAGAAGTTCCTGGACCGCTCGGGGAACTGGACGAACGTCTTCGACGCCAACGCCACACCGCAGGGCGGCTACATACGCGACCGCAAGGCCGACGGCACCTGGGCGGGCACCTTCACGCCCGGCACCGGCAGCGGCTTCGTCGAGGGGTCCAGCGCGCGGTACACCTGGATGGTGTACTCGGACGTGGCGGGTCTCGCGGGCGCGATGGGCGGCGACGACACGGCGGTGAAGCGGCTCGATGCCTTCTTCCGCACGCCGGACGGGAAGTTCGACTTCTCGGCGAAGGACGACACGCGCTACGACGCGACCAACGAGCCGGACATCAACGCCCCTTACCTGTACGACTACCTGGGGGCTCCGTACAAGACGCAGGAGACGGTCCGCGCGGAGCTCGACCAGCTGTGGACCGACACCCCGGGCGGCATCCCCGGCAACGACGACGCGGGGACCATGTCGTCCTGGTACGTCTTCTCGGCGCTGGGCATGTACCCGCAGAACCCGAGCCGTGCCGATCTGACCCTCTCCGCTCCGCTGTTCCCGCACGCGGTGGTGCACACCGGGCACGGGAAGACGATCACGGTGAACGCACCGGCCGCGTCGGCGGACAACACCTACATCCACGGCCTGAAGGTCGACGGCAGGACGTCCACGAAGCCGTGGGTCCCCGCCTCGCTCGTCACCCGTGGCGGCACGCTGGACTACACCCTCGGCGCGACGGCGGACACCTCCTGGGGCAGCGCGAAGGCCGACGCCCCGCCGTCCTTCCCCGGCGGCGGCCTGAAGTACTTCACCGGCGCCACTCCCGATCAGCTGAAGGTCGAGCCCGGGTCAGGTAGCGCGGAGACGACCGTCAAGGTGCAGAGCCTGGAGACGAAGGCCACCACCGTCCACTGGACGGCGAAGCCGCCGGCCGGCGTGACGGTCACTCCCGCCGAGGGCGACTTCTCGGTCCCGGCACGCGGTTCGGCGAGCGCGAAGCTCTCCGTGACGGCCCCGGCGGACACGGCCGAGGGCCACTACACGGTCCCGGTGACGCTGAAGTCGTCCACGGGTGAGGAGCTCCCGAAGACCTCGGCCGCGGTGACCGTCGCCGAGCGGAACAGCATGCTGTGGAACCGCAACAGCACCGCTGTCTCCACCGACGACGACAACCCGCAGGCCAACTTCGACGGTGAGGGGTGGAGCTACTCGGCCAAGGCACTCGCCGCGGCCGGCGCGACGCCCGGCGGCACGGTCTCGTCCGGCGGCTTCGACTTCGGCTGGCCGAAGGTGGCCGCGGGCGACCCGGACAACATCGAGGTGGCCGGGGCCGCTCCGCAGGTACTCAACGTCCCCTCGAAGGAAGGGAGCACCAAGCTCAGCCTGCTGGGGAGCGCGGCCGAGGGATCGGCCAGCGGGCAGGCCACGCTGACCTACACCGACGGAACGACGCAGCAGGCGGAGATCGGCTTCAGCGACTGGACGCTGGGCGGCGGCGCGGACAAGCCGGCGTTCGGCAACACGGTCGCGGTCCACACCGCCTACCGCGACGTCCAGGGCGGCGGTACGGACCCGGTGGGCACCGAGATCTTCGCCACCGCACCGATCGCGCTCCAGGCGGGCAAGCAGCTGGCGAGCGTGACTCTGCCGTCCAGCACGGACGGCGGCGTGATCCACGTCTTCGCGGTGGCCACGGCCTGACGCATCCGACGGGAACGGGCCGTCGCGGCAAGGGGTTTCCCCTGCCGCGACGGCCCGGAGCCGTTGGGATCAGACGAGGTCGAACCGGTCCAGGTTCATGACCTTGTCCCACGCGGCGACGAAGTCCTTCACGAACTTCTCCTTGGCGTCATCGCTCGCGTAGACCTCCGCGACCGCGCGCAGCTCGGAGTTCGACCCGAAGACGAGGTCGGCACGGCTGCCGGTCCACTTCACCGTGCCGCTCGCGTCGCGGCCCTCGAAGGTGGTGGCGTCCGAGGACGTCGCCTTCCACGTCGTACCCAGGTCGAGCAGGTTGACGAAGAAGTCGTTGGTCAGCACCCCGGGGGTCTCGGTCAGGACACCGGCCGAGGACTGCGCGTAGTTGGCACCGAGCACCCGGAGCCCGCCGACGAGGACCGTCAGCTCGGGGGCGCTCAGGGTCAGCAGGTTCGCCCGGTCGAGCAGCAGGTACTCGGCCGGCAGCCGGTTGGCCTTGCCGAGGTAGTTGCGGAACCCGTCGGCGGCCGGCTCCAGCTCGACGAACGACTCCACGTCGGTCTGCTCCTGCGACGCGTCGACGCGGCCCGGTGCGAACGGGACCTCGACGTCGAAGCCGGCGTCCTTGGCCGCCTTCTCCACGCCTGCGGCGCCTGCGAGCACGATCAGGTCGGCGATCGAGACCTGCTTGCCGCCGGACTGGGCGGAGTTGAAGGACTCCTGGATCCCCTGGAGGGTGCGGAGCACCGTCGCCAGCCGGTCCGGCTCGTTGACCTCCCAGCCGCTCTGCGGCTGGAGGCGGATGCGTGCGCCGTTGGCGCCGCCGCGCTTGTCGCTGCCGCGGAAGGAGGAGGCCGACGCCCACGCGGTGGAGACGAGCTCGGACACCGACAGGTCCGAGGCGAGGACCTGCGCCTTGAGGGAGGCCACGTCCGCGGCGTCGACGCTCTCGTGCGTCTGCTCGGGCAGGGGGTCCTGCCACACCAGGGTCTCGGCCGGGACCTCGGAGCCGAGGTAGCGCACGACCGGGCCCATGTCGCGGTGGGTCAGCTTGAACCACGCACGTGCGAAGGCGTCGGCGAACGCGTCCGGGTTCTCGTGGAAGCGACGCGAGATCTCCTCGTACGCCGGGTCGAGCCGGAGCGAGAGGTCGGTCGTCAGCATCGTCGGGGCGTGGGTCTTCGACGGGTCGAACGCGTCGGGGACGGTACCCGCGCCTGCGCCCTCCTTCGGCCGCCACTGGTGGGCGCCCGCGGGGCTCTTGAACAGCTCCCACTCGTAGCCGAAGAGGATGTCGAAGAAGCTGTTGTCCCAGGCGGTCGGGGTGTCGGTCCAGATGCCCTCCAGACCGCTGGTGATCGCGTCGGCGCCCTTGCCGGTGCCGTACGTGCTCTGCCAGCCGAGGCCCTGCTGCTCCATCGGGGCGGCCTCGGGGTCGGGGCCAACGGCGTCCGACGGGCCCGCGCCGTGGGTCTTGCCGAAGGTGTGGCCGCCCGCGATCAGGGCGACCGTCTCCTCGTCGTTCATCGCCATCCGGCGGAACGTCTCACGGATGTCGCGGGCCGCGGCGATCGGGTCCGGGGTGCCGTTGGGGCCTTCGGGGTTGACGTAGATGAGGCCCATCTGGACCGCGCCGAGGGGGTTCTCCAGCTCGCGGTCACCGGTGTAGCGCTCGTCGTCGAGCCAGTTGGTCTCGGGGCCCCAGTAGACGTCCTCGTCGGGCTCCCACACGTCCGCGCGGCCGCCGCCGAAGCCGAAGGTCTTGAGACCCATCGTCTCCAGGGCGACGTTGCCGGTGAGGACGATGAGGTCGGCCCAGGAGAGGTTCTGGCCGTACTTCTTCTTGACCGGCCACAGCAGCCGGCGGGCCTTGTCCAGGCTCACGTTGTCCGGCCAGCTGTTGAGCGGGGCGAAGCGCTGCTGGCCCGCTCCGGCACCGCCGCGGCCGTCGCTGATGCGGTAGGTGCCGGCGCTGTGCCAGGCCATCCGGATCATGAAGGGGCCGTAGTTGCCGAAGTCGGCGGGCCACCAGTCCTGCGAGGTGGTGAGCACCTCGGCGATGTCCCGCTTCACGGCCGGGAGGTCGAGGCTCTTGAACGCCTCGGCGTAGTCGAACTCCTCGCCGAGGGGGTTGGCCACGGCAGGGTTCTTGGCGAGGATCTTCAGGTTGAGGCGCTCCGGCCACCACTGGCGGTTCCCGCCCCCTGGGTCGGGTGCGGCGCGCGACCGTGCGCGACCGGGCAGCCGGAAACCTCCTCCGGCTTCGGGTCGGTGACGATCGCGTCGTGGTTCTCAGTCATGGAAATCCTTCCGGACGGGGCGGATCACGTTCTGGAACTGCGTGTGGTGGAACAGCCGGGGTTCGGACCCCCGTGCACGTGGCAGGCACGTGAGGGTCTCGTGCACGCCTCGTAGGAAGAGGTGGTCTGCGCGGTGCCGCACCCCGGAGGCGATCACGTCGGCTCCGGGGCGGTCACGGTCCGGGTGCCGGCTCGTACGCACCCGTCTCCTGAAGTCACACATTTTCCCCTGCTGTTGACCTGTCCCTTGGCTGTCGGCCGGAACCGATCCTACGATGGACCAAGTCCAAGTCAATACGACAGACGGGGCTGTACGCATCATTCGCCCGGACAATGCACAGTTAGGCTGGTGGGCATGAGTGACCTGCTGGAACGGCTCCGTGGACGTGGCTGGCGCATGACCGCCCAGCGACGGGTGGTCGCCGAGGTACTCGCCGGTGAACACGTCCACTTCACGGCGGACGAGGTGCTGGTGCGCGCCACCGCCCGGCTGCCGGAGATTTCCCGCGCCACCGTCTACAACACCCTCGGTGAGCTCGTCTCGCTCGGCGAGGTGATCGAGGTGGCCACCGACGGGCGCGCCAAGCGCTACGACCCGAATGCCCACCACCCCCACCAGCACCTGGTGTGCTCGGGCTGCGGCGCCATCCGGGACGTCCATCCGGGCGGTGACCCGCTGGCCGAACTGCCGTCCTCCGAACGGTTCGGCTTCACCGTCTCCGAGGTCGAGGTGACCTACCGGGGCCTGTGCCCCGACTGCGCCGGCGGCTGACCCGGCCCGCGGCGGGGGTGGCCGGCCGCCGGCTCCCGGGTTCGTAAGGTTCAGGCATGTCCACCACCACGTCGCCCTCCTCCGCCTCGCCGGTGCGCCCAAGCGGCCGCCGCCCGGTATCCGGCCGGCAGGAGGGGCGGCATGACCCTCAACCAGCTGAAGGCCTTCGTCGAGGCCGAGCGGCTCGGCTCGTTCACCGCGGCCGCGCTGTCCATGGACATCGCCCAGGCGTCGGCCTCCGAGCTGGTGCGCCGCCTGGAGACGGAGCTGGACGCGGAACTGTTCCTGCGCGGCAGCCGGACCCTGACACTGACCGCGGCCGGGCAGGAGCTGCTTCCCTACGCCCAGGAAGCGCTGGAGGCGGCGGACAGCGGGGCACGGGCCGTGCACTCCCTCGGGTCGCTCGGCGGCGGCACCGCCACGTTCGGGGTGCTGCGCAACGCCGACTACTACCTGCTGGCCAACCTCGTGCAGATGTTCCACGCCCGCTACCCGGCCGTCCGGGTGCGGCTCGTGGGGCAGAACTCCGCCGAGACCGCGCTGGCCGTCGCGGCCGGACGCATCGAGGCGGGGCTGGTCATCCTGCCGATCGACGACGACGGACTCGTGGTCACTCCCCTCATGCGCGACGAGGTGCACTACGTCAGCGCGAGCGCCGAGCGCACCCGGGCCCCGGTGACCATCGAGGAGTTCTCCCGGGCGCCCCTCGTGCTGTACGACGCCCACTACGGCTGGAAGGACCCGACCCGGCGGCAGGTCGCAGAACGCGCCCAGCTCGCCGGGGTGCGCGTCGAGCCGCTGATCGAGCTCGAACACGTCGAGGCGGCACTGAAGCTGGCGGCGGCCGGCATCGGTGACACGATCGCCAGCCGGGCGGTGATCGCCAGCCCCTCCTTCCCCGCCGGACTGCGCACCGCCCCCTTCGCCGAGCCCCTCTACGACACCATCGCGCTCGTCAGACGCCGCGGTCATCCCCTCTCCCGCGCCACCCGGGAACTCGCCCGCCTCGCCGAGGACACCATCCGCGAGATCGGCAACGGCCTGATCACCTGACCCCCGACCGGGCGGGGCGACGGCACAGCCCTGAGCCGACCCACAGGGAAACCCTGTGGGAGGTGCAGGAATCGCCCCTCTGGTCCTGTGGCAGCGCCGCGTCTACCGTCCCGGGTATGCAGATCACGCACGACGAACAGAAGACCCTCGCTCCCTTCCAGTGGCTGAAGAAGCCGGCGGTCGACGGTCCCCCCGCCCAGCGCGACCCCAAGGTGGTCGAGCGGGTCTCCCAGATGCTGAAGGAGATCGAGAGCAAGGGCATGGACGCGGTCCGTGCCTACGGCCAGGAGCTCGACGGCTGGTCGGGCGAGCTGGAGATCGGAGCCGCCGAGCTGAAGAAGTCGGGGGACGCCCTGCCGGCCGATGTCCGCATCGCGCTCGAAATGGGTTACGAACGCACCCACCGCTTCGCCTCCGCGCAGCGCGAGCACCTGAGCGACTTCGAGATCGAGCTCGCCCCCGGGGTGGCGGGCGGCCAGCGCTACGTCCCGGTGTCCCGGGTCGGCGCCTACCTCCCGGCGGGCCGCTTTCCGCTGCTGGCCAGCGCGTTCATGACCGTGGGAGTGGCCAAGACGGCCGGGGTGCCCACCGTGGTGGCGTGCACTCCCCCCTCCGGCGAGCACGGCGCCCACCCTGCCGTGCTCTACGGCGCCTACCTGTCCCGGGCCGACCGGGTCTTCGCCGTCGGCGGCGTCCAGGCGCTCGGCGCGATGGCGTTCGGCCTGCTCGGCGAGGCCCCGGTGGACATGCTGGTCGGCGCCGGCAACGCCTTCGTCACCGAGGCCAAGCGGCAGCTCTTCGGCCAGGTGGGCATCGACCTGCTGGCCGGCCCTTCCGAGGTGGCCGTCATCGCCGACGACTCCGCCGACCCGGTCTGGGTCGCTGCGGACCTGCTCGGCCAGGCCGAGCACGGCCCCAACTCCCCGGCCGCGCTGATCACCACCTCCGAGAAGACGGGCCGCGCCGTCGCCGCCGAGATCGACCGGCAGCTCGAGGGGCTGGCCACCCGGGACATCGCGGGACCCGCCTGGCGGGACTTCGGCTCCGTGATCGTGGTGCGGGACCGGGACGAGGCCGTCGCCGTGTCGGACATCCTCGGCCCCGAGCACCTGGAGATCCAGACCGAGGACGACGACTACTACCTGCGAAACCT
The DNA here is from genome assembly GCF_023701695.1 of Streptomyces sp. RKAG290. GTDB lineage: Bacteria > Actinomycetota > Actinomycetes > Streptomycetales > Streptomycetaceae > Streptomyces. The sequence goes on along the minus strand of NZ_JAJOZC010000001.1, from coordinate 6,882,581 downwards.
CACCAACTACGGCTCGCTCTTCCTGGGCCCCTGGTCCACCGTCGCGTACTCCGACAAGGGCATCGCCGGCACGAACCACGTACTGCCGACCGGCAAGACCGCCCGGTACAACGCGGGGCTGTCCGTCTCCCGCTTCCTCAAGCCCCTGACCTACCAGCGGGCGGCCAAGGAGGGCACGGCCGCACTGGCCCCGGCCGTGGAGCGGATCTCGGCCTTCGAGGGGCTGGCCGCCCACGGTGCGACCGCCACCCTGCGGATCGACCGGATCGGCCGCACGTCCGGAGCGTTCGACGCCGTCCCCGAGGCGTTGCGCGAACAGCTCTGACCCTGTCGCCCCCGCCGCATCCGCGGCCGGGGCAAGGGCCTTTCGTCTGGGTCATGCCGGGCTCGCGTGCCCCGGCACCGCTCCCTGACCCGGCCTGACCCGGACGAAAGACCCAAGAGGTTCCCGGCGCCCGGGACACCGTGGACGGCTCCGTCCGGTGTCCCGGGCCGCCGGGGGCGTCGCCCGCCCGAGACGAGTGAGTACCGTCCTGCAGCAGGGGCACCTGCGCCCCCACTCCCCCGAGGAACTCCCATGCACCACCCTCCGCCCGCCCCCGCCCCCTCGGACGGGGCAGGCACCGCACTCACCCAGGGCCTCAAGGGCCGCCAGATCACCATGATCTCCATCGGAGGTGTGATCGGGGCCGGGCTCTTCGTCGGCTCCTCCACCGCCGTGGCAGCCGCCGGTCCGGCCGTCCTGATCTCGTTCCTCCTGGCGGCCACCCTGGTGGTGCTCGTCATGCAGATGCTCGGCGAGATGGCCGTAGCCCAGCCCGACACGGGCTCGTTCTCCACGTACGCGGACCGGGCCCTGGGCCGTTGGGCGGGCTTCTCCATCGGCTGGCTGTACTGGTGGTTCTACATCCTCGTCATTCCCATCGAGGCGATCGCCGCGGGCGAGGTCATCGCGGGTCTGACCTCGATACCCAGCTGGATCCCGGCCCTCGCCATGATCGCGCTGCTGGCCGGCAGCAATCTCCTCGCTGTCCGCAACTACGGCGAGTTCGAGTACTGGTTCGCCCTGCTCAAGGTCGTGGCGATCGTGGCCTTCCTCGTGCTCGGCGGGCTCGCCGTCCTCGGTCTCCTGCCCGGTTCGGACGCCCACGGGGTGACGAACCTGTGGAGCAACGGCGGGTTCGCGCCCAAGGGCGGGGTGGCGGTACTGACCGGTCTGCTCACGGCGATGTTCAGCTTCCAGGGCAGCGAGATCGTCACCATCGCCGCCGCCGAGTCGGCCGAACCGAAGAAGAACATCAAGAAGGCCGTCCGCGCTGTCGTGTGGCGCCTGGGACTGTTCTACGTCGGCTCGATCTTCGTCGTCGTCAGCCTCGTGCCGTGGAACTCGGACGGGCTCGCCGCCGGCTCCTACCAGGCGGCTCTCGACCTCATGAACATCCCGGGTGCCGGGCGGATCATGGACGTGGTGCTCGTCGTCGCCGTGAGCAGCTGCCTCAATTCCGCCATCTACACCGCCTCGCGCATGGCGTTCTCGCTGGCCCGCCGCAAGGACGCCCCGGCCGCCCTCGCCACCACCTCCGCGTCCGGTGTGCCCCGCAACGCGGTCGTCGCCTCGACGGTCATCGGCATCGCCGCGGTGGTCGCCAACTACCTGCTGCCGAGCGTCTTCACCTACCTCATCGCTTCCAGCGGCGCGATCGCCCTGATGATGTACATGGTCATCGCGATCACCCAGTACGCCACCCGGCGCAAGGGGCCGGAGCCGGGCGAGGTGCGCATGTGGGCGTTCCCCTACCTCACGCTCGCCACGATCGCCTTCATCGCCGGCGTGCTGGTCCTCATGGCGGTGCTGCCCGGTCACCGTCTCGAACTCTGGCTCTCCCTCGCCCTGGCCGCCGTCCTGGTCTGCGTCGGTGTCCTGCGGCAACGACGGCACGGCGACCGGCCCGGGAGCTACGAGGCCACCCCCGGGGCCGCCCTGACCGGACCGTCCGCGCGGACCGGCCCGTCATCGCGGTGACGGGTCAGGCGAGGCGGGCGTGCGTGGCCCGGGGCACGAATTCGGTAGGCAGCACGAGGCGTTCACCGCCGGGGTCGGCCCCGCCGTCGATACGCCGCACCAGCAGGCGCGCCGCCTGCCGCGACAGCTCCTGCAGGTCGTGCCGGACGGTGGTCAGCCGGAACACCTCCCAGGCCGCCATGGGGAGGTCGTCGAAGCCGATCACGGTCAGGTCGTCGGGGACCTTGAGCCCTGCCGCGAGAGCGGCGTTCAGGACGCCGATGGCAACCACGTCGTTGCCGCAGAAGACCGCCGTGGGCGCCTCGGCCGCGTCGAGCAGTGCGGGCAGCGCCCGGTATCCGGTGTCGTACTCGAAGGCACCGCGCACCACCCGGTCGTCGGGGAGCCCTATGCCCGCGTCGGCCAGGGCCAGCCGGAATCCCAGCTCGCGCTCCCGGCCGGTGGTCGTGTTGGCCGCGCCGAAGATGCCCGCGATGCGCCGGTGCCCCAGTTCGACGAGCACATCGGCGACCTGGCGTCCGCCGCCCTCGTTGTCGACGACGGACGCGTAGTCGCCGCGGCCGCCGGTGTCGCGGTTGAGGAACACGTAGGGCATGCCACGGCGGTCGAGCTGGGCCGGCAGACGCGAGTCGGTGGTGGCGGTCGCGAGGACGACGCCGTCCAGGGACTGGTCCAGGAGCTTCTCCTCGGCCACCGCTTCGTCGGAGCGCTCGGTCAGCAGCATCATCCGGTAGCCCAGGCGCTGGAGCTCGTCGTGCAGGGGCGCGATGACGTGCGGGTAGAAGGGGTTCGTCAGATCGGTCACGATCACCCCGATCCGCCGGGTGGACCGGGTCGACAGGGTCCGGCCCGCCTCGCTGGGCACGTAGTTCAGCGCCTGCGCGGCCTGCCTGACCTTCTCGCGGGTCGCCGCGGACACCCGGGGGTCGTCCCGCAGGGCCCGGGAGACCGTGGGCTGCGAGACGCCCGCAAGCCTCGCCACGTCGTGGCTCGTGATCGCCATCGGCCCTCTTCCCGTCGCCCGGGGCGCCACCCCTGGCGCCATCCGGTCAGTATACGTATGTAGCCACCAGCCAGGTAGCCGGGCGCGAACAGGGGCCCCGTGCACCCACCCACACCGCACGGCACGAACCGGCGCGGCTCCTCCGCCTGCTGAGTCGAACACCCTGCCCGTCCACAAGGACGTCACGCCGGACCGGGGCACGGACCCCGCGCACCATACGTCTGAAACCGACCCCACGCGATCCCTTGACATTGCCCGGCAGAGAGCCTGTCATAGAAATGCATACGTATTCCAAGCGAGGGAGCTGTCATGCCCGATGTCATCGTGTCCACCGCCGAACTGGGGCGCCGCACGGTCCGCCGCAGCGACTTCGTCTCCTGCAACCAGGCCTTCATCGACTGCCGCACACCGGGCTCGGACCGTAAGGAGAACTACGCGATGATCGGGCCCGGCGTCTCGCAGGCCGCCGGCCAGCACGTCAACCTCCGGCTGCCGCACGGCTACAACATCGGCGCTGCCGCGATGCCCCACGGCATCACCAACAACCTGCACCTGCACTACACGGCCGAGGTGTTCGTCTGCACCGAGGGCGAGTACCTGCTGCGCTGGGGCGCCGACGGATCCGAGGGCGAGCTGCTGCTCCGGGCCGGGGACATCGCGTCCGTCCCCACCTGGATCTTCCGCGGCTTCACCAACACCGGTCCCGACGACGGCTGGATGTTCACCGTGCTCGGCATGGATCACACCGGCGGCATCATCTGGGGGCCGTCGGTGCTGCGTGAGGCGGAGGGCCACGGCCTCTACCTCAGCGCCGACAACGAGCTGATCGACACGGTCGCCGGCGACGAGATCCCGGAGGGCGCCGAGCTGACCCAACCGATGGCTCAGGAGTACATCGACCGCCTGCGCCACTACGGCGCCGAGGAGATGAAGGCCCGGGTCGCGGCCTCGGACGAGCTGGTCTGGTCCGAGCGGCCCTTCCTGGACAGCACCCTGCCGGGCGGCGGCGTGCGGCTCAGCTGCGTCATCGGCTACGGCATGACCGAGGACCTGCACCAGGCGCCCCGGATCTTCAATCCGCACGGCCACAACGTCGCCTGGCTGCGCGCCGAACCGGGGCAGGGGGTCTCCCTCCACAGGCAGCACGAGACACAGACGCTGATCGTCAAGGACGGCCTGTGGGAGGTCACGCTCAACCGCACCGACCCGGTACAGGTACGGCTGGGACCCCGCGACATGCTCTCCGTCCCGCAGGACGCCTGGCGCACCCTGCGCAACGTGGGCGACAGCCGGGGCGACCTCATGGTCGTCAACTCCGGAGACGGCCGGGTCCGCCTGGACTGGGACGACGAGGTCGCCAAGAGCGCCGCGGACGCGGGGCTCGGCATCGACCACAACGGCTACGTCGCGCCGTACGCACTGCTCCCCCGCTCCGCGCGCCCCTGGTGACCGCCGTGCCCCGCACCGGACCGTCCGGCCCGCTGCCGCTGGTGGTGGTCCCCGGGATGCTGTGCGACGCGGACCTCTGGTCCGAGGTGGAGTTCCCCGAGGGCCACCCGGTCCGTCACGTCGAGCTGACGAAGCCGGACATCGGGGCCATGGCCGAGGACCTGTTGGCCTCGGTGTGCGGACCGTTCGTCGTGGTCGGGCTCAGCCTCGGAGCCATCGTCGGCTTCGAGGCACTGCGCCGGGCGCCGGAGCGGATCCGTGGCCTGTGCGTCATGTCCACGAACGCGGGCGCGCCGCGCCCCGAGCAGTACGCCGCCTGGCGCGCGATGGACGGGCTGATCGCCGGCGGCCGGTTCGCGGAGGCAGTCGAGCAGACGCTGCCGGGCATGTTCCCCGTGCCGGGGCCGCCGAGCGGGGCCGCGCAGCGGTACCGGCGCATGGCGCACGCCGTGGGGCCGAAGGCCGCGCGCGCCCAGCTCGCCGCGCAGGCCACCCGCACGGACGCGCTCCGCGCGCTGCGTGGCGCCCGGTGCCCGGCGGTGGTCCTGTCCGGGGAGCGGGACGCGCTGTGCCCGCCGGACTTCCACCGCGTGATCGCGGATGCCGTGCCGGACGCCCGACTGCGCGACGTGCCTGCCGCCGGGCACCTGCTGCCGTGGCAGCGCCCGTCCGCGGTCTCGGCGGCCCTGCGGGACCTGCTGCCCCGGGCCCAGGACGCCTCGCTGCCCACCGCACCTCCGGGAGCCCCGGCCACGCCGGACGGGCCCGCACCCGCCGCCTCCCGCTGAACCCGCACCCCTCACCCAACCCCGTCACCGCAGTCGACACCCACCCCGAGAAGAGAGCCGTCATGCCTCGTTTCCTCAAGTCCCCCGTGCCCGCCGGCCAGGTGCGCGCGGCCCGAGCGGATGTCGCCGAGCGCGTCCGCACCATCCTCGACGACATCCGCGAACGGGGGGACGAAGCGGTCCGCCAGTACTCCGAGAAGTTCGACAACTGGAGCCCCGAGTCCTTCCTCCTCAGGCCGGACGGGATCAGGGAGATCGTCGCCGGGGTGCCGGAGACGGTCCTGGACGACATCCGCTTCGTCCAGCGCCAGGTCCGCACGTTCGCCCAGGCGCAGCGCGACTCGCTGCACGACATCGAGATCGAGACCCTGCCCGGGGTCCGCCTGGGGCACCGGCACGTCCCCGTGGCCGGAGCCGGGGCCTACGTACCCGGTGGGCGTTACCCGCTGACCGCGTCGGCGCACATGACGATCGTGACGGCGAAGGTGGCCGGGGTGGAGCGGGTCGCCGCCTGCACCCCGCCGATCCGGGGCGAGATCCCCGCCGCCACGGTCGCGGCGATGCACCTGGCGGGCGCCGACGAGATCTACCTGCTGGGCGGGGTGCAGGCCGTGGCGGCGCTCGCCGTCGGCACCGAGACGGTCGGCCGGGTGCCCATGATCGCCGGGCCCGGCAACGCCTACGTCGCCGAGGCGAAGCGCCAGCTGTTCGGCGAGGTCGGCATCGACCTGTTCGCCGGGCCGACCGAGATCCTGGTGATCGCGGACGAGCAGGCGGACCCGTTCGTGGTGGCGGTCGACCTCCTCTCGCAGGCCGAGCACGGCCCGGACTCCCCCGCCGTCCTCGTCACCACGTCCGAGGAGCTGGGCCGGGAGGTCGAGCGCCACATCGAGCGGCTGCTGCCCGGCATGCCGACGAAGGACTTCGCCGGTCCCGCCTGGCGCGACCACGGCGAGATCGTCGTGGCCGGGTCGCTGGCCGAGGCCTTCGAGATCGCGGACTCCTACGCCAGTGAGCACGTCGAGGTCCTGACCGAGAACCCGCGCCAGGCACTGGACCGGATGCGCGACTACGGGGCGCTCTTCCTCGGCGAGGGCACGTGCGTCTCGTACGGGGACAAGGTCATCGGCACCAACCACGTGCTGCCCACGCGGGGAGCCGCGCGGTACACCGGTGGGCTGTGGGTCGGGAAGTACCTCAAGACGGTGACCTACCAGGAGGTCACCGACACCGCGTCCTCGGCGCTCCTCGGCGAGGTGTGCGGACGGGCCGCTCGCGTCGAGCTGTTCGAGGGCCATGCCCGCTCCGGCGACGTCCGGGCGGCCAAGTACGGCAACGGCACGCTGCCGTGGAACGCCGAGGCCGGCGCATGAGCGGCGGCAGCACGCCGCTGGCCGGGCGCACCGCGCTGGTCAGCGGGGGCGGCAGCGGGCTCGGCGCCGCCATCACGCGTTCCCTGCTGGCCGACGGGGCCCGGGTGGTGATCACGGGGCGCAGTGGGCAGACCCTGAAGGAGACGGCCGCGCGCCTGGGGCCGGCTGTGACCCACCGCGTCTGCGACGTGTCCCGGCCCGACGAGGTCGAGGCACTCGCGGAGAGCCTCGCCGGCGAGGAGATATCGGTGCTGGTCAACAACGCCGGGATCGCCGGACCGGTGGCGCCCCTGACCGAGATATCCGCGCGGGGCTGGGACGAGGTCTTCGACGTGAACGTGCGAGGCGTCTTCCTGATGTGCCGGGCCTTCCTTCCCGGCATGACGGGACGCGGGGCGGGCGACGTCGTGAACATCGCCTCGGTGTCGGGGAAGCGGCCGCTGCTGCGGCGTACTCCGTACTGCGCGTCGAAGATGGCGGTCATCGGCCTGACCGCGACGCTGGCGGGCGAGGTGGGACCGCTGGGCGTCACGGTGAACTCGCTGTCCCCGGGCCCCGTATCGGGCCCCCGGATGGAGCGGAACTTCCGCCTGGAGGCGGAGCGCACCGGCAGCAGCCGCGCGCAGGCCGAGGAGGCGTTCGTGTCGCGGTCGGCCCTGGGGCGGATGGTCACCGAGGAGGAGGTGGGCGCGGCGGTGAGCGCGATGCTGCGGATGCCGGGGCTGTGCGGCGCCGACATCGACCTCTCGGCGGGGATGGTGGCACGGTGACGGCGGCACGAGCGGAACGCCGCTCCCTCAAGCAGCGGCTCGCGGCCGGCGAACGTCTCTACGGGGCCCTGCTGCGACTCCCCTGCGAGACGCTGGTGGAGATGGCGGGCGTCGCGGGGCTCGACTACGTGGTCATCGACTGCGAGCACGGGCCGGCTGACATGGCGGTCCTCCAGCACCATCTGACGGCCGCGGCGGCGCAGGGCATCGACGTGCTCGTACGCGTGGGCACGGCCGAGCCCGCCCTCGCCCTGCGCTGTCTGGATCTCGGGGCGGCCGGGATCATCCATCCGCACATCGACAGCGCGCAGGACGCGCAGCGGGCGGTGGCCGCGGTCCACTACCCGCCGCTGGGGACGCGGGGCTTCGCCACGTACAGCAGGGCGGGCCGATTCGGCACGGTCCCGGCGGCGGAGCACGTGGCCGCCTCCCTGGACACCCTGGTGGTCGCGATGATCGAGACGGCGCGCGCCTGTGCCGACGCCGCGGAGATCGTCGCCACCCAGGGCGTCGACGCCGTCCTCGTGGGCCCGGCCGACCTGGCGGCGGACTGCGCCTTCCCCGCGCAGGACGTCGTCGACGGTCTGATCGCCACCGCCCACCGGGCGACCCATGGGGCCGGCCGCGCCGTGATGACCATCGTCCCGGGCGCCGACGGGGCAAGGGCGGCGGAGCGAGCGGGCTCCCAACTGGTGCTCTACAACATGACCCAGGTCCTGATGGACACCTTCCGGTCCCTCGCCGCGCCAGGTGGTCCCGGCCAGGACCTCGGCCGCCCCTGATTCGCCGTTCGCCGGACGGCCCCGGAGGGTGCGGCGGGACAGGGCACGGGGGCGAGCGGGCGCTGCGGGCTGCCCCGTGCTGGAGCCGGTCCTACGGCGCCCGCTCAGGCCCGCGGCGCCACGAGCACCCCTGCCCCGTCCCACCAGGCCTTGTCCGGCGGCAGCGCCCTCGCCGGCACCGGGCGCATCTCGCCCACCTCTTGACGGTCTCCTCTGCGCTCCTTAGTGTTCGGCGGAAGTTCATACGTATGCATTGCCACGTCACCGCGATTGTCACCTCACCGCGCGAACGGAGAAGCCATGTCCGCTGTAGCGCCGCCCACCACCGCTGTCGGCCCACAAGAGGTCAGCACGGACAAGCGGAATGCGATACGCCGAGCCATCGGCGCGGGAAGCATCGGAAACTTCGTCGAACAGTTCGACTATGGCCTCTACGGTTATCTGGCCCCGTGCTGGCCCCCTCCTTCTTCCCGGAGAGCAACCAGGCGGTGGCGGTGCTGAGCACGTACGCGATCATCGCCGTCGCATGCCTGTTCCGCCCGCTCGGCGGAACGCTCGTCGGCCGCTGGGGGGACCGGGTGGGCCGGAAGAAGACGCTGCTGTGGACCATCGTGTTCATGGGCGTGGCCACCGCCCTGATCGGCGTCCTGCCGACCTACCAGCAGATCGGGGTCTTCGCGCCGCTGCTCCTCCTGCTCCTGCGCGTCGTCCAGGGCATGGTGTCGGGCGGCGAGTACGTCGGGGCGGTGGCCTTCATCGTGGAGTGGGCCGAGCCGAACCGGCGCGGCTACTACGCCTCGTACGCCTCCAACAGCTGCTTCGTCGGCATCCTCGCCGGCGCCGGCACCGCGGCACTCACCAGCTGGCTGTTCGACGGCCCCTCGCTCGACTCATGGGGCTGGCGCATCCCGTTCCTGCTCGCGCTGCCGCTGAGCGCGGTCGGGATCTGGCTGCGGCAGCGCATCGAGGAGTCGCCCGAGTTCGTCCGGGCCACGGAGGGCGGTACCGAGGTCGTCAAGGCCCCGATCCGGGAGGCGCTGCGCACGCAGTGGCGGCCGATGCTCGCGTTCTGCGGTGTCTCGATCATGGCCGCGATCCTGTCGTACAGCTGGGTCACCTTCTATCCCCAGTACCTGACCGGCACGCTCGGCCTGCCGCGCTGGATGGCGCTGACGTCCAACGCGATCTCGATCGCCGTGCTCATCCCGATGCTGCCGCTGGCCGGGATGCTCTCGGACCGGATCGGCCGCAAGCCCATGCTGATCACCGGCGCCGTCGCGTGCATCGTCCTGGTGCCGCTGGCCTTCCGGGTCGGCGAGGGCGGCACCTTCGGCACGGCCGTCGCCAGCCAGCTGATCTACATCGTTCCCGAGTTCTTCCTGACCGGCATCGTGACGGTCTGCACGGCGGAACTCTTCGCGACGCGCACCCGGTTCAGCGCCAGCGCCATCGCGTACAACAGCTCGTTCTCCATCTTCATGGGGATCACGCCGTTCGTCGCCGCCCTGCTCGTCAGCAGTTTCGACACGATCTACGCCGTGTGGGTCTACCTCGCGGCGGCCGCGGTGATGGCCCTCGTGGTCGTGAGCGTCTTCATGACGGAGACGTACCGGAGTCAGCTGGGCGAGGACAAGTTCGCCCGGTGAGCAGCGCCTGACGTACGGCCGGCACCGCACGCACCACAGAACCGGCTCCCGGCGAATCACCTCGCACGGAACAGCAAGTGCATACGCATACACAGTTCGGATCGAGAAAAGGAAGCACCATGTCACTGGACCCCGCCGCCTACCTCCCCTACAAGGACCCCGACGACTTCATCCGTGAGGTGACCGACCGCATCTGGGTCGGCCGCGACATCGCGTACATCGTCGACAACTACGAGCCGGACTCGATCGTCCACACCAGCCTCGGCACCGTCGTGGGCCGCGACGGCGTGATCGAGGGCAGCACGATGCGTATGGGCAGCACGCCCGGACACATCGGCCAGGCCGAGGACGTGGTGTGGGAGGCGCGCGGGGATGACGCCTTCCTCAGCTCGCACCTCGTCTTCTCCGCAGACGAGCACCTGGTCGACGGCAGGAACATCCGGATCCGCAAGCGCACGGTCGCCAACTGCCTCTACCGCCGTGGCCGGATGGTCGAGGAGTGGGTGGTCCGTGACGAACTGGCGGACTGTCTGCAGCGCGGCGTGGACCCGGACGAGGCCGCCCGGGCGCTGCGGTTCCAGGGATACAGCGGGTCGATGACCGAGGAGCCGCCGAAGGACGTGCTGCTGGCCGGTGTGAGCGGACCGCGACCTGACGAGTTCCGGCCCGAGTGCGAGATGGTGCTGGAGTTCATCGAGGAGGTGTGGTCGCAGCGTCGGCTGCACCGGGTCAACGACTTCATGGTGCGAGACCTCTTCCTCCACACGATCGGCGACCGGACCGTCATCCGCCCTGAGCGCTACCAGAGCGATCTCCTGTCCATGGTCGGGGCTTTCCCCGACGCCCGGTTCGCGGTGCGCGACGTGCAGACCAACTACTCCCCGCGGTACGCCGGTCTGCGGGTGGCCGTCACGTGGACGATGCACGGCACCTACCGGGGCACGCCGGTCTTCGGGCAGCTGACCGATCAGCCGGTGACCGTGCTCGGGGTGTCCCAGTTCCTGATCCAGGAGGGCCGGATCGTGCGGGAGTTCCGTGTCTACGACGAGATCTCGCTGCGGGCCCAGATCAACAGCACCCGGGGCGACGGCCCGGCGGTGGAGGCCAACATCTACTGAGCGGCGCGTCCGGAGACGGACGGGACGCGACCGGACCGAGGGAGCCGGAGGGCCCGGACTGCCGGGCCCCCGCCCCCGGTCCGGGCCCTCCCCTCGCCGCCCCGCCGTACGGGCCGACCGGCCGGGTGATCAGGACAGCGAGATCTCCGGCTTGTAGAGATCGAGCCACAGCGCCAGATCCAGAGTGCGTTCCAGACCGCGCCGGGAGGCCTGGGTGATCTGCGGCGCGTCGTGCTGCGCCACGCGCTTGACCCGGTCGCGGTCGACGAGGTCGAAGACGGGGTGCGAGTGCCGCGCGAGCAGGTCCTTGGCGTGACCCTGCAGGGCCAGCGCGTACTTGGGGTCCTGAGTGGAGGGGTAGGGGCTCTTGACCCGGTCGTAGACCGACTTCGGCAGCACGTCCGCGGTCGCCTCGCGCAGCAGGGACTTCTCCCTGCCGTCGAAGGACTTCAGCGACCAGGGCGTGTTGTACACGTACTCGACGAGACGGTGGTCGCAGAACGGTACGCGCACTTCGAGGCCGACCGCCATGCTCGCCCGGTCCTTGCGATCGAGCAGGACGCGCACGAATCGCGTCAGGTGCAGATGGCAGATCCTGCGCATCCTGAACTCGAAATCGCTCTCGCCCTCCAGGCGCTGGATTCCGGCGACCGCCGTGTCGTAGCTGTCCTGGATGTACGACGGGATGTCGAGGGCGGCCGTCAGCTCGGGCCTCAGCACGTCGGAGTCGTCGCCGAAGTGCTGGGCGAAGCGCACCAGCCAGGGGAAGGTGCTGGCGCGCCGGGCCTCTTCGTCGAAGAACTGCAGGTAGCCGCCGAAGACTTCGTCCGCCGACTCCCCCGAGAGCGCGACGGTCGAGTGCTCGCGGATGGACCTGAACAGCAGGTACAGCGAGGCATCCATGTCGCCGAAGCCCATCGGGATGTCGCGCGCCCGGATCACCTGGGCGCGGACCTCCGGGTCGGCCAGCGCATGCGAGTCCAGCACGATGTCGCGGTGGTCGGTGCCCGAGGCCCGCGCGACGTCGTGCACGTACGGGGTGTCCGGAGTGGTGCGCAGCTCGTCGGCGACGAAGTTGTCGGCCTGCCCCAGGAAGTCGACCGCGAAGCTCCGCACCGTCTCGCCGGTCTCGGCGAGCTGACGCGCGGCGATCGCCGTCATCGCGGAGGAGTCGAGTCCGCCGGAGAGCAGGGTGCAGCGCGGCACGTCCGAGACCATCTGGCGCCGCACGATGTCATCGAGGAGCGCGCGCACATGGGCGATGGACTCGTCCTTGCCGTCCGTGTGCGGGCGGGTCTCCAGCTGCCAGTAGACGTGCCGGCGCAGTCCGTTGCGGTCCACCGTGACGACTGTGCCGGGCTCGACCTCGCGCATCCCCTCCCACACGGCGTGGCCGGGCGTCTTGACGAAGGCGAAGAGTTCCCGCAGTCCGTCGAGGCCGACGCGGGCGCGGGCCAGCGGGTTGGCCAGGATCGCTTTGGGCTCGGAGCCGAACAGGACGCCGTCCGGGGTCTCGTAGTAGTAGAAGGGCTTGATGCCCATCCGGTCGCGGATCATGACGAGCTTGTCGTGCCGGCCGTCCCACACGGCGAACGCGTACATGCCGTTGAGCCGCTCGGCCACCGCTTCGCCCCACTCCAGATAGCCGCGCAGCACCACCTCGGTGTCGGACTCCGTGGTGAACCGGTGCCCCCGCCCGGTCAGTTCGCGGCGCAGCTCGGTGAAGTTGTACGTCTCCCCCGAGTAGACGAGGGCGACCGTACCGCCGGGTGTGTCCGCCGTCATCGGCTGGCGCCCACCGGGCAGGTCGATGATGGCCAGCCGCCGGTGCCCGAGCGCGGCCGGACCGTTGATCCAGGTGCCACGGTCGTCGGGACCGCGGCAGGACATCGTCTCCGTCATGGCGTCCAAGGTCTCGGACGCACCGTGCAAGTCACGTGTGAAGGAGACCCAGCCGGTGATGCCACACATGCGCTACCTCCTGCGTGCTGTCGTCGGCCGGGGCCCGGAAGCCGCCGCTGAGCAGCGGGTTCGGGGCCGTTACCACTCCCGGCCCAACTAGGTGTACTCACCAGTTACGTCACGAGCGTGCGTCCTGCCGCTGCATACGGTCAACATGGCCGTAACACCGCAGGGGGCCGCCGTCCGCACACTTTCGGCCGCCCGCCGCGCCGCCCGCGCCGGCTCGCAACGGGGCGCCCCTCGCCACGCCCGGCCGTACCGACACGAACGGCAGGCCGGAGCGTCACCTTCCAGCCACGGGCAAAGACTTACTCAATGATGCGAACCGTCCGAAGCCCCTGGTCGGCGGCCCGCGAAGCCACTCACAAACGGGCCCAGGGTTCCATTAACTCGCATCGACCTGCTACGGTTCCCCCAACTTAACGGAACCACAAACCCATTAAAGGTCGGTCATGAAGATCCCTCCCGTACGCCGCATCGCTTCCTCCCTCGTCGCCGGGTCCCTCGCCGTCGGAATCCTGTCCGGCCCCGGCGAGGCCGCACCCGTCGCCTGGACCGCTGCCTGGGGAGCCTCCCCGCAGCTCCCCAGCACCGGCTTCACGCCCAACTGGTCCCAGGAGGGCTTCTCCCACCAGTCCCTGCGCCAGGTCGTCCGGGTGACCAAGGGGGGTGACCTGGCCAGGATCCGGCTCTCGAACACGTACGGCACCTCACCCCTGAAGATCACCGGCGCGACGATCGCCCGCACCACGCGGGGCGCGGGGGTCGGGCAGGGCTCTGTCCGTCACCTCACCTTCGGCGGCGAGCGCGCCACTGCCGTACCCGCGCACGGTGAGGTGCGCAGCGATGCGGCCGCGCTGGGGCTGAAGAGGCTGGAGTCGGTCACGGTCACCCTCTACCTCGCGGGAACCACGGGCCCCGCCACTTTCCACGCGCAGGGCTGGGCCGACACCTACCGTGCGGACGGCGACCACCAGGCCGACACGTCGGGCGCCGCGTACACCAGCAGCACCCAGTCGTGGTACTACCTCTCCGGCATCGAGGTGGGCGGCAGCGGCGCACTTACTCCGGGAGGTGACGCCACGTCAGCCGGTGAGAGCGCCGGGCCGGACGGCATCGTCGTCTTCGGGGACTCCATCACGGACGGTTTCGGCTCCACCCCCGGCACCGACCGCCGCTACTCGGACGCGCTCGCCGAGCGGACCCGACGCCCCGTGGTCAACGAGGGGATCGGCGGCAACCTGGTGCTCAACGACTCGGCCTGGTTCGGTGAGCGTGCCACCGCCCGCTTCGCGCGCGACGTCCTCGCCCAGCCCGGCGTCTCGACGGTCGTGATCCTGGAAGGACTCAACGACATCGGCTTCAGCGAAGCGGCCAAGGGCGCCAACCCCCCTCCCACCTACAAACCCGCCCCCGTGGTCTCGTCCGCCGCACTCATCGCCGGCTACCGCAAGCTGATCCACGCCGCGCACGACAAGGGCCTCAAGGCGGTCGGGGCGACGCTGCTGCCGCTCAAGGGTTCCGACCACTGGGGCCCGCACGCGGCACGGGTCAGCAACGAGGTCAACGACTGGGTCCGGCACGCCGGCGAGTTCGACGCCTACGCCGACTTCGACAAGGCGCTCGCCGCCCCGTCCGACCCGGACCGCCTGAACCCCGCCTACGACCACGGGGACGCCCTGCACCCCAACGACGCGGGGTACCGGGTGATGGCGGACGAGGTCGCGGGGGTCCTCGGGAGGTGAAGCCGCCAAGGCACCGCGCCGCCGTGGCCGTGGGACGAGTCGCCGGCCACTCCGTGAAGCCGGGCCCCCATGGCTTGCGGGCCTGGGTCCGCGGCAGCCGGGTCGCCCACGGCGCCAAGCAGGCAGAAGGCGAGCACCCGCCAGCACGTGTCGCCGAAGCCGAACGCCCCGCGGTGTCCGGGCCGCGGGCGGACAGTCGGTTCTGCGGGACCACGGCGAGGCAGCCGTGCCGACCGAACCGCCCACGGTGTCCAGCGATGGCCTCCCTGTGGTGACTGCGTGGAGCCCCGTCCCGGGATCAGCCCACCAGATCCGGCGCGCGCAGCATTTCGGCCGGGATGCCCCAGGCGTCGACGAGGTCGACCGCGAGGGGGCGCACCTTGCGGCAGAGGTCGTTCACCTCGCGGCTGATCGCCTTGGAACGCTGGACGGTCAGCCGGCCGTGCTCCATGAACCAGGCCCGGTCCGCCTCGATCGTCGACAGGGCGAACAGGTCGCACAGCAGGCCCAGCGCCACCTTGTTGCCGCTCTCGGGCAGCGCACGCACCTTGTCGACGAACGCCTCCAGCACCAGCCGCTCGACGTGTGCGTGGGCGACCGCGATGACGTGGTCCTGCACCTGCGAGAAGACGACGCCGGGATTGCGCTTCTGGTCGATCCCGCGCTTGAGCCGGCGGGCCACGCCGGCCAGCATGTGCTCCTCGCGGTAGCGGAGCATGGCGAGCTGGTACTCCGAGTCGAGCAGGCCGGCCTCCTGGTCCCACTCGTCGCCGCCGGGCAACAGGTCTCGTACCCGCTCCAGCAGCTTGTGGGCCGACGTCTTCTCCAGGACCGTCTCGACGGCGAGATTGGTGACGTAGCGGACCATGCCGAGCTGGTCCAGGTCCTCGAACTCGCTCGCGTAATGGGTGAGCAGGCCCTTGGCCACGAGCTGCATCAGGACGTGGTTGTCGCCCTCGAACGTGGTGAAGATGTCGCTGTCGCCCTTGAGGGCGGCGAACCGGTTGACGGTGAGGTAGCCGGCTCCGCCGCACGCCTCGCGGCACTCCTGGACGACCCGGGTGGCGTGCCAGGTGCCGAGCGCCTTGGTGCCGGCGGCCCGTGACTCCAGCCGGCGCCGCGCCTGGGCGTCGTCCTCGATGCCGGAGAAGACTTCGTGCATGTGCGTGCGCACGACGTCCTGCGCGAAGTGCAACGCGTACGTACGCGCGATGAGCGGCAGCAGGCGGCGCTGATGCAGACCGTAGTCGAGGAGCAGTTGCTCCTCGGTGTCCGAGGCCGCTTCGAACTGCCGGCGCCGCACGGCGTACTTCGTGGCGATCGCGAGGGCGACCTTGGCGGCGTTGATCCCGGCTCCGCCGACGCTGACCCGGCCCTGCACCAGAGTGCCGAGCATGGTGAAGAAGCGCCGGTCGGGGTTCTCGATCGGGCTCTCGTAGACCCCTTCGGGGGTGACGTCGGCGAAGCGGTTGAGCAGCGCCTCGCGCGGTACCCGCACGCCGTCGAACCAGATGCGGCCGTTGTCCACGCCGTTGAGGCCCATCTTGCGGCCGGCGTCCTCGATCCGGACGCCGGGCGCCACCTCGCCGCCGACCCGGACGGGCACGACGAACGCGTGCACGCCCTCAGCCTTCCCGTCCACCTCCAGCTGGGCGAAGACGACCGCCAGCTCGGCATGGCGGGCCGCGTTGCCGATGTAGTCCTTGCGCGCCTGGTCGCCGTGCGTGGTGATGACGAACTCCTGGCTGTCGGCGTCGTACCGCGCGACGGTGCCGAGCGCCTGGACGTTGGAGCCGTGCCCGGTCTCGGTCATCGCGAAGCACCCCATCAGCCGCCCGGTGATCAGGTCCGGCAGATAGGCGTCGTGGTGGCGCTCGGTGCCCAGGTGCAGGATCGCGCCGCCGAAGAGTCCGAACTGCACGCCGACCTTCACCAGCACCGACAGGTCACCGAAGGCAAGGGTCTCGAACGCGGCGATCGAGGCTCCGACGTCCCCGCCCCCGCCATACTCGGCCGGGAAACCCATACCGGTCTGGCCCGTCGCGGCCATGTCGACCACGAGCTCACGCACCCGCTCCCGAAACGCGTCGATGCCGAGCTCGTCGGCCTCCTCGAGGACGGAGGCGGACGCCACCAGGTTGGTCCGGACGAGGTCGCGGATCTCGGCGTACTCGCCGTCGAGCACCTCGGTCAGCGCCCGGACGTCGATCTCGGGCTGCACGTAACCGCTCTCAGCAGCAGATGTGTTCTCAGTGGCCATTTCACTTCGCTACCCCGGACGGGGACGATCAAGCGGTCGACCGGCGCACTCCACACGGCAGACGGGCTGAACCACGTGGTCCAGGACGTCGCGTCGGCAGTCGGTGTCCGCAGGAGCCTCAGGTCTGTCGGGTTCCTCGCCCGGGGCGCGGACGGAGAGGGTGTCCGAGTGGCGCAGTTCGATATCCCGTGTGCGCCGCCGGCATCCTTCGCCACATCGAGGGCATGACAGGGCGACGGCGAAAAAATGGCGGAAGCGCGCCTGATGGCGAGTGGCTGGGAGACGTGATGGTGCGGACCGTTGGTGTCGAGGAGGAGCTGTTGCTCGTCGACGGGCAAAGTGGTGAGCCACAGGCACTGTCGACGGCGGTGCTGGCACTCGCGGAGGGCCGCGCGGAAGGGGACTCCGCCTTCGAGTCGGAGCTGCACCTTCAGCAGATGGAGTTCGCCACCCAACCGCGCAGCACGATGGGTGAACTGGCGGACGAGATCCTGCGCTGGCGGGCCGAGGCGGCACAGAGCGCCGCGCAGGCCGGGGCAGCCGTGGCGGCTCTGGCGAGTTCCCCCCTGCCGGTCAGCCCCTCGATCGGGGCGGGAGAACGCCATCAGTGGCTGGCCGAACAGTTCGGCCTGACCGTCCAGGAACAGCTGACCTGTGGCTGCCACGTACACGTGTCGGTCGAATCGGACGAGGAAGGCGTCGGGGTCATCGACCGCATGCGTCCGTGGCTGCCCGTGCTCCTGGCACTCTCCTCCAATTCCCCCTTCTGGCAGGGCCAGGACACCGCCTACCACAGCTATCGCAGCAGGGTCTGGGGCCGGTGGCCCTCGGCCGGGCCGGTCGAGGTCTTCGGCTCCGCGGACCGGTACCACCAACAGGTTTCGGCGCTCGTCGACACGGAGGTCCTGCGGGACAAGGGAATGATCTACTTCGACGCCCGGCTCTCCCACCGGTACCCGACGGTCGAGGTCAGAGTGGCGGATGTCTGTCTGGACCCGGCCGACACCGTGCTGCTTGCCACGCTGGTACGCGGCCTCGTCGAGACGGCGGCCCGCGAATGGCGGGCCGGCGGCCCACCGGATCCGAGCGGGTTGGGGGTTCTGCGCATGGCCGCCTGGCAGGCCGCGCGGTCAGGGCTGGAGGGCCGGCTGCTCAATCCCCGCACCATGCGCCCCGAGCCCGCGGCGGATGTGATCGGCGCCCTGCTCGCACACGTCCGGGCCGCCCTGGAGGACACCGACGACTTCGGCTCGGCCGAGAAGGCCCTCAAGAACGTCCTGCAACGCGGAACCGGCGCGCGGACCCAACGCGAGGCGCTCACACGCGCCGGAAGCCTGGGTGCCGTCGTGGCCGACTGCGTCTCCAGGACCCAGGGCTGAGACACACGGCTCACGGGGTGCAGCGGCCGCTCCAGGTGCGTCTTCGCGCCATGGCGGCATCGACGGGTCGGGGGGCTCCCCGCACCGAGCTTTCGGCGTTTCAGTTCCCCAGACCGCTGCGGACCAATGCGGCCGCCAGCCTCGGAAGGTCATCGTCCGCCACGAGACGGGCCAGCCCCGCGGGGGTCTTCGGGAGTCCGAGCTCCACGGCGGCGTCGCGTGCCCGCGCATCGAACGCCGGACGAAGTTCGGGCCACATGCCCTGTGCCTCGCGGCTGAAGATGTCCGCTCCCACCGCACCGATCCTGGGGAACTGCTGAAGGAGTTCCCGGATGCGCTCCGGGTCTCCCCCGGCCTCTTCGCGCAGCCGTCGCAGGTCGCCGCGGTACCTGTCGGCAAGGCGCTGCGCCCCGGCCCCCAGCGCGGTGGCCATGCTCTCGTCGTAACGACGGTAGTGTGCGCGGCCGAGCGCATCCACCCGAGTCTGCCAGGCGGATTCCGCCATGGCCTGCGGCGTGCGCATACCGGCAGCGAACAGCTCCCGGGCTGCGGCTACGGCGATATCGGCTTTGATCGGAGCGGAGAACAGAAGGCACAGGGTCAGCAATTGATACAACGGCGCGGGCGTGTTCTTCAGCCGGATACCGGCCTCCTCCGCATATGTCCGGCCGTGCTCCTCCAGCAATTCCTTGACCGTCAAGTCGCGGGACATATCAGGGCGTCCTCCGGATCGCTCGATTCAGTACGTCGAATATCGCCGGCGCTCCCGCCACGCATGCCTGCATCCCGATGGGGTACCCGGTCAGAATAAGACGAACCACCGCGAGGCATTCGAGAAGGAGAAAGCCATGGAAACGCGGACCTACACCGATCCGATAAGCCACCCCGTCCCCGTCCACGAGCGGGTGAGAACATGCCGCCCCGCGGCCGTGGATCCCGAAACGAAGCTCGAAACCCCCGAGTCCGGCGCCGGCGAGGACAACATCGTTCGCAGCGAGGACTGACGGAACGGGGCCGGGCTGAAGGTTCACGCCTCCGCCTCCCCCCGGAACTCGATCCGTTCCACGGCCATGAGTTTCGCGCCCATGTTGCGCTGCATCATCCGCAGCGCCGCCTGCGCCAAGTCGTCGTGGATGGCCGCGAGGGCATCCTCGGCAACGACCACGTCCAGATGTCTGATGTGGGCGTCGAGCGCCGAGTAGAGCACGCACTGCTCGGTGACCTGGCCGGCCAGGACGACCTCTTGCACACCCATTTGGGACAGGAGATACGCCAGAGGCGTCTCGAAGAATATCGAATGTCGCGCCTTGACCACGAAGAGCGAATCCCCGTCCGGCCGGACAGGTTCGACAAGATCGGCGTACTGACCCGAGAGCGCCTTTTCCACGATCTCACCGTGGTGCGAACGCCACTCGCCGAAGTTGTCGTTGGCGTAGATCACCGGGACGCCGGCAGCCCTGGCCCGTTCCAGCAGCCGCGACATCGCAGGCAGGGCCTTGCGGACTGCGGGGATGACCAGATCCGCGTCAGGGTACTGATACGTGTTGATCATGTCGATGACGATGAGTGCCGTCCTGCCCATATCTCCATCGTCGCCCCCGCCGCGCCGGTCGGCCAGGCAACGCCCGAGCCGAAACGATCAAGCGGCCATCGCCCCGTGCACGGTCAGGCGGCCCATCACCCCGCGCTCCCCCGCAAGCCCCTGAGGCGCCTGGCCGCTGCGGTCAGGCCGCGCCCATGGCGGTTGAGCCCCGCCCACGGGCCCCTGTCGAGGCGGTCGCCGAGGTCCCGCAGGGTCCATCGGCGGGCAGTCAGGCCGGGAGCGTCCAGTTCGTCCCAGTCCAGCGGCGCAGCAACCGGTGCGCCCGGCCTGGCACGGACGGCGAAGGGGGCCACCACCGTCTGGGCGTAGCCGTTGCGCGCGACGTCCAGGTACAGCCGCCCCTTGCGCGCGTCCTTGCGGGGCTCGGTGGTCAGGTCCTTCGGGTACCTCGCCGCCAGCGTCTCCGCGGCAGTGCGGGCGAACGTCAGAACGTCCTGCGCGTCTGCGCGCCGGCTCAGCGGAACCACGACGTGCAGGCCACGCGAGCCCGTCGTCATCAGGCCGGCCGGCGAACCCAGCTTCGTCGTGCAGATTCACGACGCGAGCACGATGCACTTCGACTTCCGCCTGGAGGTCGACGGCGTACTCAAGTCCTGGTCCGTCCCCAAGGGTCCCTCCACAGACCCGCGCGACAAGCGGCTCGCCATCCCCACCGAGGACCATCCCCTTGAATACCGGCACTTCGAGGGAGTGATTCCCGAGGGTGAGTACGGCGGCGGGACCGTGATCGTCTGGGACCACGGCACCTACCGTCCGACCAGCCACGACAAGCGCAACCGGCCCGTCCCGTTCGACGAGGCCCTGGAAAACGGCCATGCGACGTTCGATCTGCACGGCGAGAAGCTGCGCGGCCGGTTCGCACTCACCCGGTTCCACGGCCGTGAGGAGAAGAGCGGCAGTTCTGCCAGGAAGCCGACCTGGCTCCTCGTACGGACCGGCTCCGGGCGGGGCAAGAGTGGCGGCGGCAGTCCCGACCCGCGGCGCGCTCGCTCGGCACGCACCGGCCGCACGCTGCGCCAGGTCGCCGAGGTTCCGGATTCCCCGACGTGGGACCCGAACGCCGGCGAGCAATGATCGTGCGGCGGTTCGCTCGTTCGTACCAGCCCTGACCGGCCTGGACCGCCTTGGGCCGGTGCCTTCTCGCAGTTGCCCGCGCGCCGGCCGCGCAGGCCGCTTCCCGTCGACCGGGGCACGGGACTCCAGCTCCGTTCAGGCCTGCCGCCGCTGCTCCTCGCCCTCTTCGAAGACGTGCCGCGCGGCTGCGCCTTCGTCCTCCACGAGCCCCGCGTCGTCAGGCAGGTCCAGCGCGACGCCGCAATGCTCACATATGGCTGCATCACCGGCGGGCGTCCCGCATGCCAGACAGAAGCGGTTCTTCTTCTCATTTCCGGTCATCTTCATAGTCTTGCACCGTCTCGAACGTGGTGGACAGGGACCTGGAACGCATACCCGTTCGATTCCCTTTGATTCTCCAAGTGCTTCCGCCGCACGGGACGCCTGCCCGCCCGCACCGCCGATTGCGCCGACTTCCAGCACCGGTTTCCCGTGCCGGCTTCTCGGCAGGAGCTACCCGTCATGCTGCGGGCGGTGAGTCGATGCCCGCCGCCAGCTCACGCAGAAGCTGTTGTGTCTCGACGATGAGTTCGCCGGCGACCGCGATCGCCGCCGCCTCTTCCCGCGGCAGGTCCCTGGTGAGGTCCTCGTACGCCACCCACGCGGTTTCCAGCGCGGCATCGCGTTGGTCCCGCAGCGCCTGCGATGTCCCGACGCCTTCGATGAGTTCGGCTTCCGCGCAGCACACGGTCCCGGCGCTCTCCGCGACGTCGGCCCATCGTGCGAGGTACGCCTGTGAGGGCGAGGTGAGCGGGGCGTCCTCACCGGCAGCGTTCCGGAGCGTCCGGGTGAGGGCGACGAGGTGAGCCCCTACGCGCTCCCAGAGCGCGTCGATGCGAACGGGGGGTGGCGGAAGGCCTCTTCGGCGCATGCGCCAGCCGGGGTTGAAGCGATAGCTCTCGGCCCTCCACTGCCGGGCGTCCGCCAGGGCCTGCACGGTCTGACCGAGGCGGCACGCGCGGTCATGCCAGCCTCCGGCACCCGCAAGCCCGCCCTCCTCGCGCAAGCCCTGAGCGACGGTGGTCAGCAGATCCCCGCTCTCGCGTGCCAACGCGTGAAGGTTGTCCCGAACGCTTCGCAGGTGGACCGGCGGAAGGATGAACGCGTTGACGGCAACGCCCACCACCGCGCCGATCAGTGTTTCCAGCAACCGGTGACCGACGTCGGCCAGGGTCGACGCGCCGTAGGTGATGACGAAGAGCGCGGTGGTCGCTCCGTAGATGCCCTGACTTCCAAGCCGACGGTAGTTGCCGAGCAGCACCATGAACGGCAGCGTCAGCGCCATGGCGCCCAGGGTGGAATCGTCGGTGACGGCCATGGCCGCCGACGCCCACAGCGTCCCCACCACGATGACGACGAACTGCTGCGCCCCGGAGTACACGGAGCGGTAGACGGTGCCCATGACGAGCAGGATGGCCGTCCACGGCGCCATCAGGGCCAGCGGCGCATCCAGCCACCACCCGGTCAGGGCCCAAGCCGCTATCGCCGCCACTGCCGCCTTGAGCGACTGCACCATCGCGTCGCGCTCGGGCCCCGAATACCTGACCGCGGAACCGGCCGTGCGCGCCACAGCCGCGCCTTCCCACCCCAGCCACCGCACTGCCGCACGCCACTGTTCCCGCACCACGACCGCTTTCTCTCCAGCTGCAAGACCCGTCTGACACTTCGAATGTCCTGTAGTGATCTTGATACTCGCGCGGAGGTGGCTGAGCGTGCAGAGACCACCGTCCGAGTCCTGCCGGGTCCGCGAGAAGCCTAAGGTCTGTCCCGCCGCGCAGGGTCGACCGGCGCCCATGGGTTGCGGCACCCGGCCGGCGAGCCGGGCGCCGCAACCGCACAGGTCAGGTCAGGTCAGGCCGGTACGGTGGCGGCTCCGCCTAAGGGCTGTCCCGTAATCCCTGGTGGATCAGCGCGCGGCGTCAGATGCGGCGCATCGCAAGGCGGAGGGGCGTCCGCATACTGGATGTATTCGGGCGTTCCGACAACGCGGCGAGAGTGGGGCCTCCCCTGCTCGAGCGCAGCCGAGAGCTTGGGGAAGTAGCTGTCGTCGTGCGCCCGCCAGGGATTACGGGACAGCCCTTAGGTGCCGGGCGAAGAACCGGACCGCGCTGTCGGCCTCGAACCGGGGCAACTCCTTGTGCCTGCCCGAGTTCACGTGCAGCGACTTCTCCTTCGAGGCGAAGGCGTCGAACAGGGCAAGACTCTCCTCGCGCGAGATGTGCTCGTCGTCCCACTGCATGGCGAACTCGACGGGAATGCTGATCCGCTTCGCCTTCTCGGCCAGGACATCGGGCCAGTGCTGGCCGAAGACCGCAGCGGTGATTCTGGGCTCGATCGCCACCAGCGGTACGCCGATCGCGGTGCCCATGTTGATGCCCCAGAAGCCGACCGGTCCGTCGGCGCCGATCTCCGGGAGTTCCTGGAGGGCGTCCAGGGTCGCCCGGTACTCGGGTACGGCGAGCTGCGCCAAGTGGTCGTTGTAGCGCACGACGACCGGGCCTTCCGGTTCGCCCGCCGCCCTCGCCCGGTACAACTCGGCGATCTCTTCCTCGTCGTGCGCCGAGCGGGGGCGGTCACCGTGGCCGGGCGCGTCGATGACGGCGACGTGGAAGCCACAGCCCGTCACGACGCGCTGCGCGCGGCCCGCCATCGCCGGGTGCTTCTTGTGGTTGCCGCCGCCATGGGCCATCAGCACCAGAGGCGCGCGACCGGCCACGCCGGCTGTCGGCGACCAGAGGACGCCGGGGACGTCGCCCATGGTGAACTCGCGTTGGAGCATGCCGTTCGATGACGACTCGGCGGTGAACTGCAGAGAGTACATAAGTGATGCCTTTCGGAAGTGCCTTGGTAGGCGGGCTCCCGGCGACATCTACGTCAATCGCCCGACCGTGACACGAAAGGGGAGCACCCACTGGGAAACAGCGTTCATGGGTCTCACCTCCTCGCACGTCTTCGCGGTCGACTGCAAGCTACCAGCCGCCCGCGAACCCTCCCACTCCTTTACCCACCACGTGAGAGGCTGCGGCCGGAGCCGCGGGGGAATCCGCGCACGAACCTCACTGCCGTCGGCGGGTGTTGAGCCGGGCGGCCTGGCGGGTCAGGTGGTCGCGCTCGGCGAGGTTGGGTGCCTTGTGCGCCGCCTCGGCGTACAGCCGGGCCGCCGCCGCCAGGTTGCCGTCGCGCTCGTGGAGGTGCGCCGCAACCGCGGCGTGGCGGGGCAGTGAGACGTCCAGGGCCGCGAGCGCCGCGAGGCCGGCGCGCGGTCCGTCGGCCTCCCCGACGGCGACCGCGCGGTTGAGCCGGACGACCGGGCTGTCGGTCAGGCGCACGAGCTCGTCGTACCACTCGACGATCTGCACCCAGTCGGTCTCCTCGGCGGTGGGCGCGTCGGCGTGGAGTGCGGCGATGGCGGCCTGGGCCTGGAACTCGCCCAGCCGGTCGCGGGCGAGGGCGGCCTGGAGGATCCCGACGCCCTCGGCGATCGACCCGGTGTCCCAGCGCCCGCGGTCCTGCTCGGCGAGCGGCACCAGGCTGCCGTCGGACGCGGTCCGGGCGGCACGCCGGGCGTGGTGGAGCAGCATGAGAGCGAGCAACCCCGCCGCCTCCGGGTGGTCGACGGCAGCCGCGAGCTGCCGGGTGAGCCGGATGGCTTCGGCGGCGAGGTCGACGTCGCCGGAGTAGCCCTCGTTGAAGACCAGGTAGAGAACGCGCAGCACGGTGGCGACATCGCCGGGCTGGTCGAACCGCACGCCGGAGACGGTGCGCTTGGCCCGGCTGATGCGTTGCGCCATGGTCGGCTCGGGCACCAGGTAGGCCTGGGCGATCTGGTGGGTGGTCAGCCCGCCGACAGCGCGCAGCGTGAGGGCGACCGCGGAGGCCGGTGTCAGCGACGGGTGGGCGCACAGGAAATAGAGCTGGAGCGTGTCGTCCACCGCGGGCGGCTGCCCGGGTCCGGGCGGCAGCTCCTCGTCGACGAGGTCCTCACGCCTGCGGCGAGCGGCGTCCGACCGCATCGCGTCGAGGAACTTGCGCCAGGCGACGGTGATCAGCCAGCCCTTCGCATCGCGCGGAGGGTCGTCCGGCCAGACGCGCAACGCCTCGACGAGTGCGTCCTGCACGGCGTCCTCGGCGGCCGCGAAGTCGGCTCCGCGGCGGACGAGGACGGCGAGCACGCCAGGCGTGAGGGTCCTCAGCAGGGCCTCGTTCATCGATGGGGGCACTCCGTGATGGTGGGGTGCGCGCCCATGAACGGGCGTAGCTCCAGCCATTCGTGGATCGGCTTGCCACCCGCCCCGGGGGCGGCCGACAGCTCTCCGGCCAGCTCCACGGCACGCTCGTAGCTGTCGACGTCGATCACCATCCAGCCGGCGATGACGTCCTTGGTCTCGGCGAACGGGCCGTCGGTGACCGGCGGGCGCCCCTCGCCGTCGTAGCGGACGAACGTCCCCTCGGACGAGAGGGCCTGGCTGTCGACGAACTCGCCGGTCGTCTCCAGCCGGGCCGCGAAGTCACTCATGGTGGGCCGAGATCTCCTCCGGCGTCCACTGGTCCATGGGCACGTCGTTGACCGGAGCCGGAGCGCCGCGGTAGTGTTTGAGCAGCAGGTACTTGGCCATGGTGTCTCTCCTCGGTACCGGTGCGGCCCGTTCCGGCCGCTCTCACTACGGTGACGGAGCCGGCCACGGGATCTCGACATCGCCGTCCGACTGTCCCTGGGTTCTTCTGTCGGACGGGTGATCGCTCAGAGAGCGGCCGGGGTATTCACCCTGGGCTCCTGCGGGCCGCGGGACGGCAGAGTCCGGCTGAGGACGACGTTGGTGGTCGTGCTCCCGAACTCGGCCAGCGCGTCGACGATCTCCTCGAGGTGGGCCATCGATGTGGCTGCCACCTTCATGACGTAGCAGTCGTCCCCGGTGGTGCGCAGGCACTCCAGGATCTCCAGACGTTCCCCGAGCAGCCTGCGCAACGGCTCGTGCCGGTTGCCCGGGTACTTCAGCCGCACCACTGCCAGCACCGCATATCCGGTCCGCTCCAGATGTACCTGAGCCCGGTAGCCCGTGATCACCTCTGTCGCCTCCAGGCGCCGCACCCGCTCCGTCGTCGCCGACGCGCTCAGGTTCACCCGCCGTGCCAGCTCCGTGAACGCGATCCGGCCGTCCCGCTGAAGCTCATCCAGGATCGCCCAGTCCGTCGAGTCAAGATTCTCGGTCATCCGGCCAGATTACCGGGGTATCCACGGGCGAACCGCGTCTGAACAGGCAGGAATCTCTTCTGACGGCCCATCTGGCCTGGCTAGGCTGATCTGCATGAAGATCGGCGTCAACGTCCTCAATTTCGGCCCGGGAACCGACCCGGGAGTCCTGCGGAACTGGGCCCAGACCGTGGAGGGCCTGGGCTTCGACCTGCTGATGGTCTCGGACCACGTCGCCATCACGCCCGACGTCGCCAAGCAGTATCCGGCGCCCTTCTACGAGCCCTTCACCACCCTGTCCTGGCTGGCCGGCCTCACGACCCGGGTCCGGCTCGGCACGACAGTCCTCATCGCGCCCTACCGGCACCCGCTGCTCACGGCCCGGATGGCGGCCAATCTGAACGAGCTGAGCGGCGGCCGGCTGGTCCTCGGCATGGGGGTGGGCTGGGCACGGCAGGAGTTCGCCGCCCTCGGGATTCCCTTCGAACGCCGAGGACGCCTGACCGACGACCACCTGCGGGACATGCGGGCGGCCTGGGCGGACACCGCCGACTACGGAAAGCGGAAGATCCCGGTGTGGGTCGGCGGCAACAGCGACGCGGGACTGCGCCGCGCCGTGCGACTCGGGGACGCATGGCACCCGCTGCGCTGCACCATGCCGTGGCTGCGCGAAGCCGCGGTCAGGCTGGAGGCGGCCGCGGACGAGCAACACCTCCCCGTGCCCGCCCTGGCCCCCCGGATCGCCCTCAAACCCACTGCGGCGCCGCTCAGCGGACCGCAACGGCTCGCCGGGGAGGGCACGATCGACCAGATCATGGATGACCTCGACCAACTGAAGCTGCTGGGAGCCGAGACCGTCGTCCTCGACCACTACGACGGCGACCCCCGCGAGACATGCCACCCGCAGGCGGGCCGGCAGGCACTCGCCACAGTGGCCGCGCACTTCCACTCACCCCGCACCGTGACGGAGCAGTCATGACCACACCCGATGACCACGCCCTCCTGAGACAGGCCATCGCGCTCGCGGCCAAGGCCCGCGCGGGCGGTGACCCGCCGTTCGGGTCGCTGCTGGCGGGCCCGGACGGCACGGTGCTGGCGCAGGAGCACAACACGACCCTCACCGACAAGGACATCACGGCGCACCCGGAACTGAAGCTCGCCAGGTGGGCCGCGCGTGAGCTGGACGCGGCCACGGCGGCGGGCACCACGATGTACACCAGCTGCCAGCCGTGCGGGATGTGCGAGGCGGTCATCCAGCAGGCCGGGCTACGACGGGTGGTGTACGCCCTGTCCAACGACCAGCTCCTGGACATCAGGCCGGGCAGCGGTCGGCCGCCCGTGCCACAGCACGGCCCCGCGCTGCTCGACGAGGTACGAGCCGTGTTCGAGGGGTACTACCGCTGAGCGCTTTCCACTGTTGAGGTGCTGACCTCGAGTTGGGCGGACCCGCGCAACGACGAAGCTCCCTGGCACACGGGCGTGAGTGTTGGGGAGGGTTGTGCGTGTTCGGGCCCCTGGGGCCGACACTCACGAGCAGAGTTGACTCTTGACGTGAGTGTGTCGGTGTCCGGTGCCGCCGGGGTCAGCCGGACTTCGGCGGGTTCTGCGCGTCGAAGGCGAAGAGTGTGTTCTTGGCCGCGGCCACGATCACCGCACGCCCCGCGACGGTCACGCGCGGGCTCGCGCCCTGCTCGCCCGTCAGACCGTCGGCCCGCGGATCTGTTGCCCACAGAGGTGCGCCGTCGTTCGGGGACAGCGCGGCCACCCGGCCGGTGGCCGAGCTGAAGTACAGCGCGCCGGCTCCCGCCACGGGACCCGACGCACCCTCCACGCCCGTCTGCCGCGACCACTTCTTCCGGCCGGTCGCCGGGTCGAGCGCGGTGACGAGTCCGGTCTGCCCGCTCACGTAGACGGAGCCGCCCGCCATGCCGGGCGTCCCCGCGTACGTCTTGGCCAGCCGGGAGTACGTGACCTTCCGCGAGGACGGGTCGACCCGCGCCACCCCGTCGTACCCGGCCAGCGCCGTTCCCTCGATGTGCTCCTGCAGCAGTACGAGACTGCCGTCGGCGACTCCCATCGGCACAGCCGGGCCGTCGACCGCGATGGGCCTGCCCAGAGACCCCGAGGTGCGGTCGACGGCGTACAGGGTGGGGTGGCGCACCTCCGAGGCATCCACCTCCGTGTTCATCGCGCACATCGCGTAGAGCTGCGGGCCCACCGGGACGGGAGCGCACTGGGTGCCTGCGGGGAACGACGTCGTCCAGGCGACGTCCCCGCTGTGCGCGTCCCGGGCTTCGAAGCGGGAGTCGGAGGAGTCGACCGTCACGACGGCGGAGCCGACCACGAGGGCGTCCTGGGTCCGCCCCGTGACGGCCTTCGACTGGGCGCCCGACGGCACGGACCACAGCTCCCGGCCGCTGTTCGCGTCGATGGCCACGACCTCGCTGGGAGGGCCCTGCGGGGCGTCCTGAGCGGCGAAGCGGTATCCGAGCACCGTGTCGTCGGTGGCGCCCACCAGGTGCATGCCCTGGACGGGGACGCCCGGGCTCTTCGCCGTCCACACCCGCGAGCCGTCCGAGGCCCGGATACGGGTCGCGACCACACCGCCACCGCCGCAGAACAGCGCGTCGCCGTGCGCGACGCAGCGCAGCTCGTCGGGGATGTCCTCGCGACCGCCCGGCACCGTTTTGCGCCACGGGCCGAAGCCGGTCGGCAGCGCGGCACCCGGCGCCGCGACGCTGTTGCCCTTGTCCCCGTCGCCGCTCTCCCCCACGCCGCCCGCCTTCATCGCGGCGACTCCCCCACCGATCGCCGCCACCGCTACCGCGGCCGCGAGCACGGGCCGCCATCGGCGGCGCAGCCTGCGGGCGACGGGGGCGCCGGCGCTGTCCGTGTCGGGGCCGGCCGGGGCCCGCGTCGCGAGGTGCTGCTGGGTGATCATGTCGCGGGTGCGGCCCGCGCCGGCCCCGCGCGCGTCGGTCCCGCCGTCGGTCCCGCCGAGCTCGGCCGGCAGGTCCCGCAGCAGCACGAGGAGCTCGTCCGCCGAGGGGCGCCCCTCGGGCTCCTTGTCCAGGCACGGCTCGACGACCGCGCGCAAGGCCACCGGCACGGCGCCCAGCAACGGCTCCTCGTGCACCACTTGGTACGCCGTGATGTACGGGCTGTCGGCGTCGAAGGGCCCGTGGCCCGTAGCCGCGTACACCAGGAGTGTCCCCAGCGAGAAGACGTCGGACCTCGGCCCCACACCACGCGGCGCCTGCAACTGCTCCGGTGACATGAAGGGTGGCGTGCCGATGACCCGCCCCGTCATCGTCAGCGTCTGCTGGTCCACGGCGCGCGAGATGCCGAAGTCGATGACGCGCGGGCCCTCCTGCGAGAGCACGACGTTCGAGGGCTTCAGGTCCCGGTGGACGACCCCCACCCGGTGGATGTCCCGCAGTGCCTCCGCCAGCCCGATGGCGAGCCGCTTCAGCTCCGCTCCGTTCAGCGGTCCGTCGGCCGCGATGCGCTGGGCGAGCGTGTGCCCCTCGATGTAGGTCGTTGCCATCCACGGCTGCTCGGCCTCGGGGGCGGCGTCGACCACGGCGGCGGTGAACGCGCCGCTCACCCGCCTCGCCGCGGCCACCTCCTGCCGGAAACGGGTGCGGAACTCGTCGTCGCCCGCGAACTGCTGATGGATCAGCTTGATGGCGACAGGCCGCCCCGAGCTCGTCCGGGCCAGGAAGACCGTGCCCATGCCGCCCGAGCCGAGCCGTGCCTCAAGCGGATAGCCGCCGATCTCGACTGGGTCACCTGCACGCAGCGACACTCTTCCCGACCTCCTGCTCCCCCGTGCACCTCTGCCACCACGGGCTGCGTATCCGTACTGCACACAAACTAGCCGCAGGGCGGTGAGCCGGAGCAACGCGGGTGACGACCACGGTTGAAGAATGCCCCCGGGCGTAGGGCGCTGCGGCCCGGGCGGACAGGAACGGGGCCCGGCGAATCCATGGCTCACGGAAACGTCGCGTCGATCATGGTTGGTAGCCTCCGCAGATGACTGCGACTTTCGACGAGGCTGTTCGCGCGCGACTGCGGGCCGCCCACATCTGGTACGTCGGCACCGTGTTCGCCGACGGAGCGCCGCAGGTCAGCCCGATGTGGGTGGATCTGGAGGGCGAGAGCGAGCTGACCTTCAACACCTCGGTGGGCCGGGTGAAGGAGGAGAACCTCCGCCGCGATCCGCGCGTCTACCTCTCGCACGCGGACGCCGACGACCCCTTCGACCGGGTGCAGATCAGTGGCGAGGTGACCCGCTTCATCGAGGGTCAGGAGGCGCATGACCGGATGGACCGGCTGGCCCGCAAGTACCTGGGCGTTGAGCGGTTCGAGTGGGTCATGCCGACTGAGCAACGGGTCGCGGTGATCGTCCGCCCGGTCAAGGTGCGGCACATCGTCGGGGTCGAGCGGTTCCGGCCCGGCGGCCCCACCCCGGCTCCCTGACCGTCCTTCGAGGCAGGGCCGGAAGCCGGCCGCACTCACGGAAGCCGATCCTGCTCCTCACCGCCCGCAGCACCGAGGCGGAACTGTCGACGCCCATGTCATGAACCTGCGCCGCAAGTTGGAGAAGGCCTGCGGGGGAACGCGGTACGTGGGGACCCTGGCGGACGGCGCACGGCACCGGGGCGTCGTCAGCACTTCGAGAATCCGGGAGACTTCCTGCCGGCCCGCCCTGGCGGATTCCTCCACCTGGCTGTCGGCCTGACCAGGACGTCCGTCGCCGTGGCGACCCGGATGCGCTGTCCCGTGGCCGCAGACAGGGAGCGCCGCCGTCGGCGCCACGCCCTCTCAGGTGCCGTGCTCGAAGCCGTTGCGCGACGCTGGGCACCGGCCGCCGGCTGGACGAGGCGACCGAGGAGTACGGCCCTTCCCGCCTCCGCCCGGGCGCGCTGAACTCCGTGCGGACAGCCGGCACGGAACCGTTCCGGTTGGCACCGGTATCGGCCGCGCGCTCACGGGCGCAACCCACGCGGCGATCTCCCGCGCAGCCTTCCGCGAGGTCTCCACACGCCTCGCCCCGTCGGCGACCGGAACCGACTTGCGGCGAATTCGGCCAGCCGTTCGGTATCTGCGACCATCGGTCCGCGGCCGTCCAGGACGACGATCGCGCCGGCGTCGTCGGCGACCCCGTCCACGATATGAGACGACATCAGTGATGATTCATCCCCGATCGGGCACTCCGTCTTGCCCTACGACCGCTCATCGCCAGGGATTTACGCCCGAGTGGCGACAACCTATTGACAATCCATTCAGTCACCGAGAACTCTGCATGATGATATGCAGCCGGGTAAGGGACTCCTCATGATCCAGTTCGACAAGGTCCACAAGCGCTTCCCGAACGGCACAGTCGCGGTACACGACCTCACCCTCGAGATGCCGGAAGGGGGCGTGACCGTCCTCGTCGGATCTTCCGGTTGCGGCAAGACGACGACGCTCCGCATGATCAACCGCATGGTCGATCCGAGCTCCGGGACGATCAGGGTCAACGGCAGGGACGTCCTGGAGCAGGACGCCGCCGAGCTGCGCCGCTCCATCGGCTACGTCATCCAGCAGTCCGGGCTCTTCCCGCACCGCACAGTCCTGGACAACATCGCGACCGTGCCGCTGCTGCTCGGCTGGGGCCGCAGGAAGGCGCGGGCGCGGGCGGCGGAACTCCTGGAGACGGTCGGCCTGTCCGCCGACGCCGGCCGGCGCTATCCGCATCAGCTGTCCGGCGGCCAGCAGCAGCGCGTGGGCGTGGCCCGCGCGCTCGCCGCGGACCCGCCGGTACTTCTGATGGACGAGCCGTTCGGCGCCGTCGACCCCGTGGTCCGCACCCAGCTCCAGGACGAACTCCTGCGCCTGCAGAGAGACTTGAACAAGACCATCGTCTTCGTCACGCACGACATCGACGAGGCGGTCCGGCTCGGCGACCGCATAGCCGTCTTCCGCACCGGCGGCCACCTCGTCCAGTGCGCCGCCCCCGCCGAACTGCTGGCCCGCCCCTCGGACGCGTTCGTCGCGGACTTCCTGGGCGCGGAGCGCGGCCTGAAGCTGCTCTCCCTGACGACGCTCGCGGAGGTCCCCCAGGGGCCCGCGCCTGAAGGCACCCGCTGGCAGCTGTCCCTCGACGCCGCCCGAAAGCCGCTGGCCTGGCGCGACACCGACACGGACACGCAGATGCCGGTCCGCCCCCTGCGGGACACCGACTCACTCCTCTCGGCTCTCAACGAGTCGATCTCCGCACCGAGCGGACTGGTCGCACGCGTCGACGCGGCCGGTGTCCTCACGGGCGTGACGTCCCGCGAGGACATCCACGCACACGCGGGGCACGTGCACAGCGCGGCAAGCGCGGTCGCCGCATGACCGTGGACTGGTCGTGGATATCCGACCACACCGGTGATCTCGCCACCCTGACGCTCTCCCACCTCCAGGCCGCCCTCACCGCCGTGCTCCTCGGCCTGGTCATCTCGCTCCCCCTGGCCGTGGTCGCACACCGTGTACCGCAACTGCGCGGGCTCCTCCTCGGCCTGTCGAACGTCCTGTTCACCATCCCGTCCATCGCCGTCTTCGTACTCCTCCTGCCGGTCAGCGGGCTCACCCGCACCACCACGGTCATCGGCCTGACGATCTACACGCTCGTCGTACTCCTGCGGAACACGGTCGAGGGTCTGGACTCCGTCCCCGCCAGGACCAAGGAAGCCGCCAAGGCCATGGGCACCCGGCCGCTGCGCACCCTGCTCACCGTCGAACTGCCCCTCGCCCTCCCCGTGATCATGGCGGGGGTGCGGATCGCGACGGTGATGGCCATCTCCCTCGTCTCCGTGGCCACGTACATCGGCGACGGCGGACTCGGACAGCTCTTCACGGACGGCTTCCAGCGCAACTTCCCCACCCCCGTCATCGTCGGAGTCGTCCTGACCCTGCTCCTCGCGCTCGTCGCGGACGCACTGCTCGTCACCCTCCAGTACGTACTGACGCCCTGGACCCGCCGGCAGAAGCAGAGGGCCTGACCTGATGTACGAACTCCTCAAGGGCCTCGGCGCCTGGCTGGTCAGCGGCGAGCAGTGGGCCGGTCCCGACGGCATCGGGCACCGCCTCGCCGAGCACCTGCAGTACTCGCTGCTCGCCACCCTCGTCGCCGCCGCCATCGCGCTGCCGGTCGGCCTGCTCATCGGGCACACCGGGCGCGGTGCCTTCCTCGCCATCAACCTGTCCAGTTTCGGACGCGCGCTGCCCACGGTCGGGCTCGTCGTGCTGGTCTTCCTCGCCAGTGGACTGTCGATGTGGCCCGTCTACATCGCCCTCGTGGCGCTTGCCGTTCCCTCCATCGTCACCAACACCTACGCCGGGATGACGGCCGTCGACCCCGAGGTGCGGGACGCGGCGCGCGGCCAGGGGATGCGCCGGCACCAGGTCCTCCTCCAGGTCGAACTGCCGCTCGCGCTCCCCCTGATCATGACCGGGCTCAGGCTCGCGCTCATCCAGGTCGTCGCGACGGCCACCATCGCCGCCTACGTCTCCTTCGGGGGGCTCGGCCGGTACGTCTTCGACGGGCTCGCCCAGCGCGACCTCGTGCAGGTGCTCGGGGGCGCCGTACTCGTGGCGGTCGTCGCCGTCGTACTCGATCTCGCGCTCTCCGCACTCCAGCGCGTCCTTTTCCGTCACCGCCCCGCCAAGTCGGCCCAGGAGTAAGCACCATGAACCGCAGGACTCTCCTCGGCGGGCTCTTCGCCGCCGCCTCCGTCCCCGCCCTCGCCGCCTGCAGCGGTGGCATCACCTCCCTCGACGGGCAGGGCTCCGGCGGCAAGGGCGCAGGCTCCAGCAAGGACGGCGTCACCATCGGCACCGCCAACTTCACCGAGAACCAGGTGCTGGGATACCTGTACGCCGCCGCACTGGAGGCGGCCGGAGTCAAGACCACGGTCCGCCCCAACCTCGGCACCCGCGAGATCCTCATCCCCGCCCTCAAGGGCGGCGACATCGACCTCCTGCCCGAATACCAGGGCGCCCTGCTGCACTATCTCGACGCCAAGTCCACGGCCTCGGCCGAGGGCGAGATGCAGAACGCCCTCGCCATGGTCCTGCCGGACGGCCTCCAGATACTCCCCTACGGCAGTGCCGAGGACTCCGACGCCTTCGTCGTCACCCGGGAGACCGCCGACAAGTACGGTCTCGCGTCCCTCGCCGACCTCGCCGCGCACAACGGCAAGCTCGTCATCGGTGCGGCACCCGAAGTCAAGAAGCGGGCGGTGGGTTCGGTGGGCCTCAAGGACGTGTACGGCGTGGAGTTCAAGGAGTTCAAGTCCCTCGACTCCTCGGGGCCGCTCGTCAAGGGCGCCCTGAAGAAGGGCGACGTCGACGTCGCGAACCTCTTCACCACCGACACCGACATCGTCGCCGAGCACTGGGTCGTCCTCACCGACCCCAAGAACCTGATCCCCGGTCAGCACGTGGTCCCCCTCATCGCCGACCGCAAGGCCGACTCGACGGTCCGCAAGGCACTCGGCCGTCTCGGCAACGCGCTGACGACCAAGGACCTCACCGAGCTCAACCGCCTGGTGGACAAGGACAAGAAGGACCCCGAGGACGTCGCGAACGACTGGGCGGCGGAGCACGGGATCAAGAAGAAGTAGCTGCCGCCCCCGGACCGAGCGGCAGCACACATCACCGAGAGGCCAGGTAACCGAGTCATGGCAGCTGAAAAACTGGTGGAACGACGCTCCATCGACGTCGTCCCGGACGACGAACGGCACGGGACCGCGTTCAGTCAGTTCACTCTGTGGCTCGGTGCCAACCTCCAGATCACGGCGGTGGTCACCGGCGCACTCGCCGTCGTCTTCGGCGGCGACGTGGTGTGGTCGGCGACCGGCCTGCTGCTGGGCAATCTGCTCGGGGGCACCGTCATGGCCCTGCACTCCGCGCAGGGCCCGAAGCTCGGCCTGCCCCAGATGATCCAGTCCCGCGCCCAGTTCGGGGTGCGTGGCGCGGCCGTTCCCCTGCTCCTGGTCGTCCTCATGTACGTGGGCTTCTTCGCGAGCGGCAGCGTCCTCGCCGGGCAGGCGACGGCCCAGCTCACGCACACGAACGACACCACCGGCATCATCCTCTTCGCGGTCGTCACCGCGGTGACGGCGGCGGTCGGCTACCGCGTGATCCACGTCCTGGGGCGGGTGGCCAGTGTGGTCTGCGCGCTCGCCTTCGTCTTCCTGGGCATCCGCCTCCTGGACCGGGTCGACCTGTCCGCGCTGCTCGGGGACGCACACTTCGACCTGCCGATGTTCCTGCTCGCGGTATCCCTCTCGGCATCCTGGCAGCTCGCCTTCGGGCCGTACGTCGCGGACTACTCGCGCTATCTGCCGCGTACGACGTCGGGGCGGGCCACGTTCTGGTGGACCCTTTCCGGTTCGGCCATCGGCTCGCAGTGGTCGACGACGTTCGGAGTGCTCGTCGCGGCGAGCGCGGGGGACGCGTTCCTCGCGAACCAGGTCGGATACCTGGTCGGCCTGGGCGGCACGGGCCTGATCGCGTCGTTCCTGTACTTCGTGATCGCGCTCGGCAAGCTGACCATCAACGTGCTCAACACCTACGGCGGCTTCATGTCGATGGTGACCGGCATCAGCGGATTCCGCGGCCGGAAGGCGCTGTCGCCGCGCGGCAGGACCGCGTACATCGCGCTGATCATGGTGGCGGGGACGGTGGTGGCGCTCCTGGGCAAGGACAGCTTCCTGACGTCCTTCAAGGACTTCCTGCTGTTCCTGCTGACGTTCTTCACGCCCTGGTCGGCGATCAACCTGGTCGACTACTACCTGATCTCGCGGGAGCGGTACGACATCCCGGCGCTCTTCGATCCGCAGGGCCGCTACGGCGCCTGGCGCTGGGAGGCCCTCACGGTCTACGGGGTGGGCATCCTCGCCCAGCTCCCGTTCCTCGTGACGCACTTCTACACGGGCCCGC
Organism: Streptomyces sp. RKAG290; assembly: GCF_023701695.1. GTDB lineage: Bacteria > Actinomycetota > Actinomycetes > Streptomycetales > Streptomycetaceae > Streptomyces. The sequence continues at coordinate 6,846,401 of NZ_JAJOZC010000001.1, read as the reverse complement.
TGGCGGCTCCGCTGGGCGGCGCGGACATCTCCTGGATCGTGGGCCTGACGGTCCCGGCGGCGCTTTACTACCTGCTGGCCCGCCGTGAGACGCCGCCCGTCCCCGAGGAGACGTCGTACACCCTGGCCTCTGCGCAGAAGTAGCGGCTGTGCCCCGGGGGTTCGGCCTACCAGTGCCTCAGTCGGCGGTCGGCCTCCACCGTTCGGCCTCGCGCGCTGCCGCGCGTGCGCCGAGGAGTCCGACGGCCAGGGAGACCGCGGCACACGCTGAGACGCCGGCTGCCAGAACGGTCCAGGACACCGAGCCCTCCTGCACCAGGGCGATGAAGAACACCGAGTGCCACGCGGTCACCGCCCTGTGACGACGGTCGCGATGAGCAGGGGCGCGGTGAGGTGCCATGCGGCCACGGACCGGAACACCCGGCGCCGGCCGGTCAGGACGGAGAGCGGGGCGAGAGCGTGGCGGATCCGGACGAACTCGGCCGCCGCGCTCACCGCGCCGGCTCCGAGGACGAAGAGGATGCCGGTGATGCCGAACAGCTGAATCCAGTTCGGCAGCCGGGAGCGGGAGGACCCAAGCCAGTTCCCTCCCAACGCCTCGACCTGCACCGGAGGGTTGGGGAGCGTGAAGGCGGCCCGTTTCACCTCGGCCAACTGTCCAGGGGCCGAGGTCACGACGAGGAGGGACTGCGTGCTGTCCGGTTTCACGCTGAACCGTGGGACCGGTTCGAACCTGAGGTTGCCGTACCAGCGGCGCATCTCCTCCACCTGGGCGTTTCCGCCGGTCGGTGTCGTCGCACCACCGTGACACCTCACCCGCAGGACGCGCAGGTCGCGGCAGGTTCCTCCGACCGTGACCCATGGATCTCGCGGCGGTCCGGGATCATGGAACGTACGGCTCAGCAGAACTGCCCCGGCCGGCAGAGAGGAACGAAAGCGGCCGGTCCGCGCCGCGGTCATGCTGCTGGAGGTCACCTCGATCACGGTGTCCTTGATCCGCTGGTGCGTGGCGGCCGCCGCTTGCGAGTGAACTCCGAGCCTGCTGGTCCACACCTGCATCTGGGCGACGATGCCGATGCCGATCACCATCGCCAGCGCGAGGCGGACGACCACGCCGGGGTGCGCATGCGTCCACCGCCCGCCGATCAGACGGCCCGGATGCCCCTTGCGTCTCCCGCTGTCGGCGACCGAGGAACCCAGGCGACGGGTGAGGAGGGCCACGACGGAGGACAGGAAGGCCCACATCACGACGGTTCCGGAGGTGAAGACGAAGAGCTGCGCCTTGCGGGGCAGGTACTGGCTCGTCAGGACCAGGGCGACGCCCGCACCGCACAGGCCCAGGCGCCATGCGGGGACCCGGTCGCCGAAGGTGGTGGGGCGGGTGGACGTACCGTCCCGGTGAACGCGGTGCGCGCCCACCACGACGGCGAGCACCACCACCAGAGACACCACTGCCGCAACGGCCGCCATGGGCCAGGCGCCCCACACATCGCGCTCATCGAGGATGTACCCAGTGGGCGCCAGGCGTGTGCTGCGCACGGATGCGACGGCGTACGGGACGAGCGCGGTGACTGTGCCCAGCGCGGCCGGGACGGCCGCCTCGCCGATGTTGACGCCCATGCGGTGGCGCCATGTGCCGCCCAGCGCCTGCAGCAGGCTGCTGCGCCGGTCGCGGGTGCGGGAGCCTACCCGTGCGGCGACGACGGTCAGAGCGAGGGCGGGCAGCCCGGTCAAGGCCCACAGGGCGAGGAGAGGAGAGCTCACCGCCGGCTGATCGACCATCTCCCCCGTCGCTGCGCCGTTGCTGCCGAAGCCGGACACGGGCAGCCACCTGCGATCGTTCCTGGGCGCCTCGTCCGCCACCCGCACGTAGGCGATCCGCTCGGAGGGAGTGACCAGGCCGTCCGTGGTGACGGTGCCGGCGAACCGTCCGTAGCGGGTCAGGATTCCTTCCCCGGCCCCGGTACGGATGAGTTCGGGAGAGAGCAGCACCTCGCCCGGCTCGGGCCAGCGGGTCACACCGGCGGGCACCGGAGCATCGGCGGTGAGCGGCCGGACGAAGACCAGGGAGACGGGACGGCTGCCGACGGCGTCGGCCCCCATCCGGTACAGCAGAGGGGCGTCCCTGCCGAAGGTGACCACCGGACCTCTGGCGTCGGCCCTGGTCTCCCGGCCGTCAAAGGTCGCGACGGTGGCCACGCTCGCCAGGACGACGAAGGCGACGGCGGCCGCGGCGCCGAACAGGCCCCACCATCGCAAGCGGTCACCGGGCGTGGCACGGCCTGCGGCGAGGCCGATCCTGAACAGGGTGGACGCGGTGCGGATGCGGTTCCGCATCAGAGGGCTCCCGCTGCGGTCAGGACCCCGCCGCGCAGTTCGTGGCGCCGGTCGGCGCGATCGGCCACCGAGACGTCGTGGGTCACGACCAGGAGTGCGCAGCCCCGGTCGCGTGCGGCCGTGAACAGGAGGGTGGCGACTGCCTCCTTGGCCTGCGGATCGAGGGCTCCGGTGGGCTCGTCGGCGAGCAGGACGGCGGGCTCGGTGATCAGGGCGCGGGCGACGGCAGTGCGCTGACGCTCGCCGCCGGAGAGTGTGCCGGTGGGAACGGACCCGGTGGGGACACCGAGTTCACCGAGGAGTTCCTCCGCCCGCCGGTAGGCGTCCTGATGGCGTCCACCGGCGAGCAGGACCGGCAGGGCGACGTTCTCCACCGGGCTGAGTTCGGGGAGGAGTTCGCCGAACTGGAACACCATGCTCAGCGTCTCCCGGCGTGCCTGGGCGAGCCGCGCCGGTCCGAGTCCGGTGATGTCCCTGCCCGCTGCCGTGATGGTTCCCGCCTGCGGTTCGATCAGGCCGAGTACGCACATGAGGAGGGTCGACTTGCCTGATCCACTCGGGCCGGTCACGGCGACGGACTCGCCCCGGGCCACGGACAGCTCCACACCGTCGAGGAGAGTCCGCCCGGCGACCTCGTAGTACAGGTCGCTGACGTGGAGCCCCGAAGAGTCCTGCCGGTCCACAGAAACGTGCCTCTTGTTCTTGGGAATGAAGGTGCCGCACCGGCCCTCGGGGCCTTAGGGGAACTTCCAGCCTGAGCAGTCGTCCGGCGCGGCGTAGTTCTCGTCACAGACCTTGAACTCGTAGATGGTCGAGGCGTCGGCCGAGTACGAGGTGGTGCTGGGGCCGCTGTGGTTCCAGAGGGTGCGTTTCGACCCCACGGAGTCGATCCGGTAGTACTCCGCCTTCACCGGGTCCCCGTCACTGCTGTTGTCCTTGACCGCCACCATCCCGCTGTCGGCCTTGGCGGGAGACCAGCCGTGCGCACCGCCGGCGTAGGCGTCCACGGCTGCCGCCGCCGTGGCCGTGGGTACGGCGATGGCAAGCGTGAGCAGTGCAGCTGCAACGATCGTCCTACGTGTCATTCGTTCGCACTCCTTCAGCCGATGATGTCGAGGGCGCGCGGAGTAACGGCCGCAGGGCATGCGGCTGCCACCGATACGTCGTGCACCGCTGGTGCCTCCAGGCCGAGGCCCCTGCGAGACCGCTGATTAATGGCACACCCGAGCGAGAGGTGGCAAGAGATGGCCTGAGGCCTGCGGCCCCTCAACTGGTCACACATCACTGTTGCATCATGCGCAACACCGCTGCCTGCGGCGCGGATTGCCCCCGCACGGGCGAGGAGACCCGAAGGTGCCGGGGCGCGTTCCGCCCGGCCGTGCTCGACCAGAAATCAACCTTGGAACACATGGCTCCGCATCGGTCGGCGGCCCGGGAACAGCGGGGCCGACACCACCCCACGCCCACTCCGCGCCGAGGCCGAACCGGTACCGGACATGCCGCACCACCTTCCGTGCCCCTCGGCAGACCGGAACGAGGGGCGGCGAAGGCGGTGCGCCTCGCAGTGGAACTGCCACGGCGGCACGTCCCAGAAGTGGACCGTGAAGAGCGACGGCACCATCGTCGCCCAGCAGTCCGGACTGTGCCTGGATGTGAAGGGCGGCAAGACCGCGAACGGCACCGAGCTGCAACTGTGGACCTGCAACGGCACCGCGAACCAGAAGTGGACCTGGCAGCGCTGACCCCCGCTCTCGACAGACAGCGCCCCACCCCCGGCGCGCCCGCGCCTGCTGATCGGACCAGTCCCCCAGCAGACCGCGGGCGCGCTGTCATGCCCCCGGCTTCCACCCGGACGCCCCCATCCCGTCGGGCAGCCGTTCACCGTTCCCTACCCTGGACCACGACGCGCCGGACAAGCGCGACGTCCGCGAGCAGGACACCCCGACTCCTGAGAGCTGCTCCGATGCCTCCTCCCTCACCCTCCCCCAGCGGCCGTCTGCAATGGGCTGACGTTCCCCCGCCGCTGCGCGCCCGCCTCGAGACCACGCTGGGAGCACCCGTCACCGAAGCGGTCACCCCCAGCGGCGGATTCGGCCATCAGCTCGCCGCCGCGCTACGACTGGCCGGAGGCCGGCGGGTCTTCGTCAAAGCGGCGCCCGACGACGACCCGCTGACCGTCGCCAACCTCCACGAGGCCGCCGCCCTGGACGCGCTACCCCCCTACGCCCCGGCCCCGGACCTGCTGGGCATCCATCGCACCGCCGGCTGGACCGCTGTCGTGATCGCCCACCTGGACGGCCCCGACCCCGACCTGTCCCCGGCCTCCGGCGACGTCGAGCAGACCTGGGCACTCCTCGACTCACTCACCGCCGCCCCCGCCCCGGCGTCATACGTCGCGGCGGTGAGCGCCGCGCCCTCGGCAGCGGGGCTCCTGCACGGCTGGAAAGAACTGCGTGACGATCCACCGGACGACCTCGCTCCCGCCGCGCGCAGCCATTTGCCACAACTCGCAGAACTGGAAGCGGCCTGGCCCGCCCTCGCCACAGGTGACCGCGTCGTCCACGGCGACCTCCGCGCCGACAACATGGTCCGCGACCACGACCGCGGTGTGACCTTCGTCGACTGGGCGCACGCCACCACCGGCCCCGCCTGCGTCGATGCCGCATCCCTCGCGCCGCAACTCGTCCTCGCCGGCCACGCCCCGCAGACATCGCCCGCCTGCTCCTGGACCACCCCGCCACCGCCGGCAGCCCTGACACCACCACCGCATTCCTCGCGGCACTCACCGGCCACTGGCACCGCAACGCCCGCAGGCCCGCCCCACCCGGCGCCCCCGGACTGCGCGACTACCAACACCGCGCGGCAGCAGCCGGACTCGCCCTCCTGGACCACCGCCTGAGCTGAGACCGCAGCATCCCCGGACTGAGGCGGCGGGCCACCGACCTCGGCCGGGGCACCGGGACGGCCGGGGGGCGGGGTTGGCGCACGGCTACAGGCGCCTCGTCCCGCCAGGAAGCGGAAGCCGTCCCGCCCGGCCTGAACCGCGAGCCGGTCAGGCGTACAGGCGCTCGGCCGACTCGGTGACGGGTGCCCGGTGCCCCTTGGCCGTGTAGGCGAAGTTGAGGACGGAACGGCGCGTGCCGGGGCGGCTCAGGGGCGTGACGCGGTGGGCGGTCAGATCGCTGCGCAGCAGGTAGGCGTCGCCCGCGTGGTGGTAGACCTGCTGCGTGCCGGGCTTGCCCAGGGCCGTCAGGTCCGTCCGTCCGGGGTTGAACTCGAGCAGCCCGCCGTCGGCGGACCCAGGTGGTACCTCCAGGAACAGCACCAAGGCCAGCGGGTAGTCGTCGGTATGGGCGCCGTGGGTGTCGCCGGGGTGGTGCAGGATGTTCAGCACGTGCCGCTCCACCACCTCCTGCACCGGAAGCACGTGCGTGCCGTGGAGGGCGGAGAGGAGCGCGAGGAGTTCGGTGTCGCGGTACAGCGAGCCGATGAGCTCGGAGTCCTGCGCGATGTGTTGTCCGCCCAGGGTGGTCATGTGGCGGGGGCTGTCGGCCATGCACTCCATGTCGAAGTCGCGGCGGGTGGCAGCGGCCTCCAGCCTGGCGGACTCGTCACGCAGCGCCTGGAGGCCCTCGTGGGTCAGGAGACCGGGGAGCGGCAGGTATCCGTTCTCGGTGAAATGGGTGTGGAGCGGTGCGGGGTGGGAGGGCAGTGTCAGCACGAGCACAGCGATACCCGCCGCGCGAAGAGCGGGAAACGCAAGGTGGCTCCGACTGCTCCGACTGGCGTCCTCGAGGCTGACCCGGAAAGCGGAGCGCAGGCGGCGGAACCGCAGCTGGGCACCCAGTGCCCAGATGACGCCCATGGGGACGAGGTCCCAAAACCGCCGGCCGAGCGGCGGCCGCCTTTTTCGTCCGCCGGGCCAGGGCCTGCTCGTGCTGCGGATCGAGCCGGAGGAGTGCCTCGTCCCACCGGTCTGCCTCGGTCCCGGGTGCGCTGCAGCCGCCGACGTGATCGACCGACAGCACGAGGAGGCGGACCGGCGAGCCGGCGGGCGCATCAGGCGATTGCGGCGACGCCGACACCGATACCGCTGAACAGCCACCCGGTCGTCAGCTCCCGCGCACGCCACCGGGGGAGGCTGCACAGACGTGTACCCGGCGAGGCAGCCGGCAGGCGGCGAAACCCGGCGCCGGTCGACGCTCCGGCGGGAACACCGCTCACCGGCCCGGCGCGCCCTTCCTCAGCGGTCGCCGGCGCCCGGATCTCAGCTGACGTCCGCGCCGTGCCTCGGCTTCGGAGCGCCGGGCGGCACGAAGCAGGCGGTGACGGTCTTGCCCGACGCCTGCGGATGGGTGGCCCAGCCGTCGGCGAGCGCGTCGACGATGGCCAGTCCGCGTCCGCCGGTCGTCGTGACGTCCTCGGACTGCTTCGCCGGGGGCAGCGGATCGGAGTCGTGGACACTCACGTGCAGGCAGTGGCTGTCCCAGGTGAGAACCAGCTGGGCGTCGCTGTGCGCGTGCACGTGCGCGTTGGTGATCAGCTCGGACACACTCAGGAGTATCGAGTCCACCGTCTCGGGGGCGTCCTTGGTCCACTCCAGGGACGCCAGGTGCTCCCGCGTCCACTGACGGCCGGCCCGCACTCCTTGCGATACCGGAAACGTCTGTGCCCATCCCATCGCGCGCAGCGACGTGTCCTTCACCATCGGCCCTCCCTCACTCCGCTCTTCTCACCCTCCTACCCCCGACTTCGAGACACACCCCGCCGCCCCGGCACGCGGCCCGGCCGGCGTCCCGGGGCCGAATCGGCCGGCACGGGCCGCATCCGCGCAATCGCGCCGGCGACGACGTAGTGCTGCGGCGCGGCCCGCCCCGTGCAGGAGGCATGCGGCCGCAGGGACGTCTCCTGGTGTCAGGAACGCGCCATGAGGGCGGCGAGACCCGCCCGGGTGCCGACGTCGGTCTTGCGGAACACCCGGGAGAGGTGGGTCCGGGTGCGGTCGAACACCGCGCACTCCCCCGGGCCCGTCGCACCCCACGCATCGACGACCCGCTAAGTCCCGTCACCCGAGCCCCGGCCCCATACCGAGGGGTCACGCAGGCAACCTTCCGTAGGTGCCGGCCGTCATGCACGGCATGAAAGTCTCATTTCTTATACACAACGCATACGGGATCGGAGGGACGATCACTACTACGTTCAACTTGGCCCGAGCGCTGGCCGATCGGCACGACGTGGAGATCATCTCGGCTCTCCGCAACCGGGAACGGCCGAACCTCGCACTCGACCCGCGCGTGCGGCTGCGGCCCCTGGTGGACCTGCGGCATGAGAAGAACGACCCGCGGCATCTGACACCGGCGAAGATCTTTCCCTCGTCCGAGTACCGCTACCGGGAGTACAGCGCGCTCACCGACGAGCGCATCAGCGAGGCGCTGGCGTCGCTCGACGCCGATGTCGTCGTGGGCACCCGCCCCGGTCTCAACGTCCACCTGGCCCTCCAGGCACCCGCGCGGGCGGTGCGGGTCGGACAGGAACACCTCACGCTCGACAACCACCCGCCCCGGCTGCGCAGGGCGCTGCGCCGGGTCTATCCGCGCCTGGACGCGATCACCCCCGTGACGGAGGCCGACGCCGTCGCCTACCGACGCAAGATGCGGCTGCCGGGCGTACGGGTGCAGGCGCTGGCCAACAGTGTCCCGGCCCCGGCCCTTCCACCGGCGGACGGCCGCGAGCGCGTGGTCGTCGCCGCCGGACGGCTGGCGCCGGTGAAGCGGTTCGACCTGCTGATCGAGGCCTTCGCCGCGGTCGCCGCGCACTATCCCGACTGGAAGTTACGCATCTACGGCAGGGGCGAGGAGCAGGAGCGGCTGCGTGGGCTCATCGACCGGCTCGGGCTGTACAACAACGTCTTCCTGATGGGCGCGGTGACCCCGATGGAAGCCGAGTGGGTCAAGGGCTCGATCGGGGCGGCGACGTCCGACTTCGAGCCCTTCGGCATGACCATCGTCGAGGCGATGCGCTGCGGGCTGCCTGTCGTGAGCACCGACTGCGCGTACGGCCCCGGCGAGATCATCGCGCCCGGTGAGGACGGCCGGCTGGTACCGGTCGGGGACCGGGACGCGCTGTCCGGCGCCCTGCTGGACCTGGTGGGGGACGACGAACTGCGCCGGCGCATGGGGCGCGCCGCGCTGGAGAACTCCCGGCGTTACGCCCCCGCCCCCGTCGTGGCCCAGGCGGAGCAGCTGTTCGAGGAACTGCTGGCGGCCCGCAGCAGCGGCCGTCCGGCGCGCGGGACGGACCACGCCCTGGTGAGCGGCGGGTACGCGGCCAGGGACACCATGCTCGTCGCGGCCGGCAGCGTCGTGAGGGTCGCACGGAAGGCTCGACGATGAGTGACAGAGATGGCGACGGCACGAACGCACCGGTGGAGAAGCCCTGCGGGGAGGTGACCGCGGAGGAGGAAGGGCGGTTGGTCCTGCACGTACGGTGGCCGCTGCCTGCCTCGGCGCATCCCCGGCTGCTCCTTCAGCCGCGCCCGAAGAAGGGGAAGCCGGAGGGGACCGGCCGCTACGTCGAGCTGGAGCCCGCGGGGCAGGACCGGTGGCGGGCAGTGGTGGAGACGGCCCCGGCTCTTGAGGAGGGCCGCTGGGATGCCTACGTCGTTGGCGCGCCGGGGAAGGAGCGCACACCGCTGCTGCCCGGCCTGCGTGATCTGCGCGCGCTGGTGTCCGGCGGGGGCGACGACCGGGCCACGCCGGTCGCGGTCCGGATCCCGTACGCCACCAAGGACGGCCGGCTCGCCGTACGGGCCTGGTGGCGGGCCACGCACGCGGAGGCCGGCCGGATCGTCCTCGCGGACAGCTCGATGACCGTGACGGCGCGGCTGTTCGGCGTCCGGCTGGGGGACGGCGCGACGGCGTCGCTGAACCGGCGGGGGAAGGATTCCGCCGTACGGGAGTTCGCGCTCCGGGCCGAGGGGGGCCAGGACTTCTCGTTCACCGTCGGCTACGAGGAGCTCATGGCGGAAGGCGGCGGGCCGGGAGCCGGGGAGGCCCCGGTGGTCTGGGACGTGTACGTCCGGCCGGCCACCGGCGCACCCCTGATCCGGGTGGCCCGGCTGCTGGACGACATCGCGGACCGCAAGGCGGTCTTCGTCTACCCGGCCGCCGAGCTCGGCGGGGTATCGGCGCGTCCGTACTACACGTTCGACAACGACCTCTCCGTAGAGGTCGCACCGCGGCTCGCCCGGTGAGCGCCGCTGACCGGCAGCGGGGTTGAGCTGCCGGCACCGGCTCCGGCTCACCACGTGCAGCCGCTGAGGGGACCGGGCCCTTCGTCGGTCATGAGTCATGCCGAGCGTCCGAGCGACGCTCCGCTGCCGGACCGCGGCCCGATGCCCCGCGGCCCGGCGCGACGCAGCCGGCATTGATCCGCGCGCACCTTCTCCACATATCCGGAGGCAAAGTGACGAGGTGAACACGCGGGCCCGTAAAACGCTCCATAAACGCGCCATCCATTCGCAGATGACGCACAGTCGCCCGTAAGTCCGCCTCGATTTCACATCAGTGCAATACGCAGGTCTTGCGCACTCCCCCGGCAGCACACCGCGTCGGCCGTCCGGAATCGCGAGGGACGGCCGGACCGGAGAAACCCGCACACGGCGTGCGCACACCGGTCACCGTTCCGGTCACGGGACACCAGGTCGGGGCGGCTCAAGGGGACGATTGGGGCGGTAACACCCGCGCGAGGCATGAAGTTGCGGGGGCGTCGAATTCATCCGGTGAAGCTCATGAAGGATCTGCTCCCATGCAATGGATTCCTCTGCACGTGATTCGATTCAAGCGGAGCGATAACCACGGATCCGTCGTAGTTCGATTGGCTGTACAAGGCAGGGGCGTGCTTTGATCCTGGCCCATACGGGGGCCGCACGACGGGGCTCCCGTGGATAAGCAATTTCCACACGAAGGGCGCTCATCATGAACTACACCCCCCAGGTCGAGACCGCCGAGATCTCCGACAGCGACCTCGACAGCGTCTCGGGCGGCCTCGTCGGCGGCGTCGTCGGCAACGTCACGGGCACCGTCGAGGGCATCGTCCCGGTCGCCGGCCTCGTCGGCTCGGTCACCGGTCTCGTCGAGGGCGCCACCGGCGTGAACACGGGCGCGGTCACCGGTCTGGCCACCGGCCTGACCGCCGGTCTCTGAGAGACGGCAGCACCCCGCCGAGCCCCGGAACCCGTCGGTTCCGGGGCTCGGTGCCGACCGCTGACAGGTGAGGGAAGAGTTCCGTGCAGTTCCGCCAACAGGCCCTTTCCAAGCTGCAGTCGCCCGAACAGCTCGATCTTCCGGTGCGCTTCGCCCGCCCGCAGGGCCTGCTCGTCCTCTGCGTCACCGTCGCCGTGATGGCCGCCGCCTGCTTCTGGGCCGTGACGGGCTCCGTCACCGGCACCCTCGACGCCCCCGGCATCCTCACGCATGCCCGCGGCAGTTACGTCCTGCAGAGCCCGGTCGCCGGCCAGGTCACCGAGGTGCTCGCCGACGAGGGCGAGACCCTGCCCCGCAACTCCCCCCTGCTCAAGGTCCGTACGGACCGGGGTGAACGCGTCGTCCGCACGATCGACGCGGGCCGGCTCACCTCGGTGACGGCCACGATCGGCGCCGTGGTCACCACCGGCGCGGACGTGGCGAGCGTCGAACGGATCGACGGCGCCGACGACCCGCTGGTCGTCCTGCTGTACGTGTCCGGCAGCAGTGCCGCGTCGGTCCCGGTGGGCGCCTTCGTCGACCTCACCGTCCAGTCCGTGCCCGCCCAGCAGTACGGGGTACTGCGCGGCAAGGTGGCCGCGGTCGGCAGATCCGCGCAGACACAGCAGCAGATCACCCGCTTCCTCGGCGACGCGCAGCTCGGCAAGGAGTTCTCCCGGCACGGCAGGCCGTTGGCGGTCCTGGTGAGGATCCAGCGCTCGGACTCCACGAAGTCCGGCTACCGGTGGTCCTCGGCCGAAGGCCCCCCGTACGCGATCGGCTCCATGACCCTGGCAACCGGCTCCGTCCGTCTCGCCGACCAGCGCCCGATCGATTGGCTGCTCCCGTGACCGCACCGCGCCCCTCCCGCACCGCCCAGCAGCTGCCGCCGCCCGGCCGCGGCAGGCACCGCCCGGAGGGGTCCCCGGCCGGCAGACGACGGTCGCGGCCGGCGCCGAAGCCCGCACGGACCAGGACCGTGCGCACTCCCACCGTGCTCCAGATGGAGGCCCTGGAGTGCGGTGCCGCCTCGCTGGCGATGGTGCTCGGCCACTACGGCCGGCACGTGCCGCTGGAGGAACTGCGGATCGCCTGTGGCGTCTCGCGTGACGGCTCGCGCGCAAGCAACGTACTGAAGGCCGCCCGCAGTTACGGTCTCCAGGCCAAGGGCATGCAGATGGAGCCCGCGGCCCTGGCGGAGGTACAGGCGCCCGCGATCCTGTTCTGGGAGTTCAACCACTACGTCGTGTACGACGGCGTGGGGCGCCGTCTGGGCCGGCGGGGCGTGCACATCAACGACCCCGACAAGGGACGCCGGTTCGTGCCCGCCGAGGACTTCGACACCAGCTTCACCGGGGTCGTCCTCGTCCTCGAACCCGGTGACGGCTTCGAGCGCGGCGGGCGGAAGCCCGGTGTCATGGCCGCGCTTCCCGCCCGGCTGCGCGGCACGACGGGCACGATGCTGGTCGCCCTGCTCGCCAGCCTGCTGCTGGTGGCGGTGGGAGCGACGCTCCCGGCCCTGAGCCGTACCTATATCGACATGTTCATGATTGGTGAACAGACCTCGCTGCTGGGCGTGCTGTTCGCCGCGATGGGCGCCATGGTCGCCCTCACCGTCGCACTGACATGGCTGCAACAGGCGAATCTGCTGCGTGGGCGCATCATCGCCTCCACGCTCGGCAGCGCGCGCTTCTTCCGGCATCTGCTCCGGTTGCCTGTCACCTTCTTCTCGCAGCGCAGCCCCGCCGATCTCGTCCAGCGCCTCCAGTCGAACGACGCCGTGGCCGAGACCCTGGCCCGGGATCTCACCGCGGCGGGCGTGGACGGCATCGTCGTCCTCCTCTACGCGTTCCTGCTCTGGACCTACGACCCCCAGCTGACCGTGATCGGAGTGGGCATCGCGCTGCTCAACGTGGTCGCCATGCGCATCGTCGTACGGATGCGGGCCGTAGGCACCCAGAAGCTGCGGGCCGACAGCGCCAGGCTCACGAACACCTCGTACACCGGGCTCCAGCTGATCGAGACGATGAAGGCCACCGGAGGTGAGAACGGGTACTTCCGCCGGTGGGCCGGGCAGCACGCGACGACGCTGGAGGAGCAGCAGCGCCTCGGGGTGCCGAGCGCCTGGCTGGGCATCGTCGCCCCCGCACTCGCGACGCTCAACAGCGCGCTGATCCTGTGGATCGGCGGACTGCGGGCCGTCGAGGGGCACCTGTCGATCGGCCTGCTCGTCGCCTTCCAGTCCCTGGTGACCCGCTTCACCGCTCCGGTCACCCGGCTCAACGGGGTGGCGGGCAGGGTCCAGGACTTCGCGGCCGACGTGGCCCGGCTCAAGGACGTGGAGAATTTCCCGGTCGACCCGCTGTACTCGCGCCGTGAGCCGGCCGCGAGCACCCGCCGCCTCAAGGGCCATGTGACGCTGGAGGACATCACCTTCGGCTACAGCCCGCTCGACAAGCCGCTGCTCACCGGTTTCTCGCTGTCCGTGGGGCCCGGTCAGCAGGTGGCGCTCGTCGGTGGTTCGGGCAGCGGCAAGTCGACGGTCTCGCGACTCATCTCGGGTCTCTACAGTCCGTGGGAGGGCACGATCCGCATCGACGGGCAGCGCCTGGAGGACATACCCCGGGGCGCGCTGGCCGCGTCCGTGTCCTTCGTCGACCAGGACGTCTTCCTCTTCGAGGGGACGGTCCGGGACAACGTCGCGCTGTGGGATCCCTCGGTCCCGGACGAGGCCGTCACCGAAGCCCTGCGGGACGCCGCCCTGTACGACGTCGTGGCCCGCCGCCCCCGTGGCATCCACAGCCGGGTGGAGCAGGACGGCCGGAACTTCTCCGGCGGGCAGCGTCAGCGGCTGGAGATCGCCAGGGCGCTCGTGCGCCGCCCCAGCATCCTGGTCCTGGACGAGGTCACCAGCGCGCTGGACGCCGAGACCGAGCGGATCATCATCGACAACCTGCGGCGGCGCGGCTGTGCCTGTGTCGTGATCGCGCACCGGCTGAGCACCGTGCGCGACAGCGACGAGATCGTGGTCCTGGACCACGGGACGGTCGTGGAGCGCGGCCGGCACGAGAACCTGGTGGCCGCCGGGGGCCCGTACGCCGATCTGGTCAGGGAGCACTGACGTGGCATCCGCACACCCTCTCGCGGGCACGGAGGCTCCCGGGCAGGACCCGGTCATCGGCGCGCTGGGAGCTCTCGGTGAGCCGGTCGACTGCGCCGGGCTGCGGAGCCTGTCACTGGAAGGCCCGCAGGTGCTGTGGCTCGTCGTGGGCGGCGCCCTCGACCTGTTCGCGGTGGACGCGGCGGAGCAGGGGCACTGGCACTTCCTGGGCCGGCTCGAACCGGGCACCCTCGTGCTGGGTCCGGTCGAGGGCCCGCAGCACACCCTGGTGGGGCGGCCGCTCCAGGAGTGCGTGCTGCGCCGGATCCCGCTGCGTGAGCTGTACCGGCCGGAGTACGCCGACCAGGGGACGTACGAGGGGCAGTACAGCAGCAGTTACGACACCGGGGACGCCACGCTGAGCCTGCTGGAGCACGCCTTCTCGCTGGGTGTGGGCCGCGGCCGGCGGGTGCTGTTCGAGGCCCCGCTGGACGGGCGGACCACCCTCGACGAGGCGGCGGGAGACGACGACATCCTGTGGCTGCCGGTGTCGCCCGGGAGTGTGCAGTACGGCGCCGCGTTCAGCGCCGAAGCCGCGGGTGACCTGCTCGTCGAGGCGGCGATGTGGCAGGGGATGGTCAATCAGCAGTACCGCCTGCTGTCGGCGCTGGACCGCTGGATCGAGCAGCTGGAGCGCGCGCACGAGGACCGGACCGCGGCGGGCATGAAGGCGGGCGAGGCCGTCCGCAAGGAGGCCGACCAGGCGCTGCTCACTTCGATCGGCCGGCCCCGGCGGGGTTCCTCGCCCGCGCCGGGAGCCTCGGACGACGCGGTGTACGCGGCCTGCCGGCTGGTGGCCCGCGACTCCGGGATCGTCCTCGGTGAGCCCGCGACGGGCGCGGCGGTGAGCGACCGGATCGACCCGGTGGAGCGGGTCGCGGTCGCCTCGCGCGTCCGTTCCCGGGCGGTGCGGCTCGACGGGCGCTGGTGGCGGGAGAACTCCGGGCCGCTGGTGGGCCGTCGGGCCGCGTCCGGAGCACCGGTCGCCCTGCTCTGGCGCCGTGGCCGCTACGAGGCGGTCAACCCGCTGACGGGGCGGCGCAGCCGGGTCGGCAGTTCCGCCGCGCAGGAGATCGACGAGCGAGCGGTGATGTTCTACCGGCCGCTGCCGGAGCAGCCGTTGAGCAAGAGGCAGCTGCTGCGGTTCGGCCTGTTCGGTACCCGGGGCGACCTGCGCAGACTGGTGCTGGCGGGGCTGGTGACGGTGGCCCTGGGGGCGCTGGTGCCGATCGCGACCGGCAGGGTGCTCGGCGTCTATGTGCCCCACGCCCAGAACGACCTCATCGTGCAGGTGTCACTGGCCGTCATCATCTCCGGCGTGGTCTCGGCGGCTTTCATGCTGCTGCAGAACCTCACGATCCTGCGGATGGAGGGGCGGATCGAGAGCACGCTCCAGCCCGCGGTCTGGGACCGGCTCCTGCGGCTGCCGACGAAGTTCTTCACCGAGCGTTCCACGGGAGAACTGGCGAGCGCGGCGATGGGGGTGAGCTCCATCCGCAGGGTGCTGTCCGGCACCGGCCCCGTCGTGGTGCAGGCGGGCACCCTCGGGGTGATGAATCTGGGCCTGCTGCTCTGGTTCAGCGTGCCGCTGGCTCTCACCGCCGTCGCGATGCTGGTGGTCATCGCCGGGGTGTTCCTCACCATGGGCATGTGGGAGCTCCGTTGGCAGCGCCGTCTGGTCGTACTGGGCAACAAGCTCAACAACCAGGCGTTCCAGACGCTGCGCGGACTGCCCAAGCTTCGGGTCGCGGCGGCGGAGAGCTTCGCGTACGGGGCGTGGGCGGCGGAGTTCGCCCGCAGCCGCGAGCTGCAGAAGCGGGCGGGCCGGATCAAGAATCTGACGACGGTCCTGAACGCGGTCTATCTCCCGCTGTGTTCGCTGGTCATCTTCGTCCTGCTGGCGGGCCCGGCACGCGGGTCCCTGACGGCCGCGGAGTTCCTGACCTTCAACACGTCCGTGACGATGCTGCTGACGGCGGTCACCCAGCTCACCGGGGCGTTCGTGTCCGCCGCCGCCGTGCTGCCGATGTTCGAGCAGATCAAGCCGGTGCTGGACGAGGCCCCCGAGGTACGCGGCGCCAGCACCCAGCCGGGCGCGCTGTCCGGCGGGATCGAGGCCAGGGGGGTGTCCTTCCGCTACTCCGACGACGGGCCCGTCGTCCTCGACGACGTGTCGCTGAGCGTGCGCCCGGGCGAGTTCGTCGCGGTCGTGGGCCCGAGCGGATGCGGCAAGTCGACCCTGCTGAGGCTCCTCATCGGCTTCGACAAACCGGCCTCGGGCAGTGTCCTGTACGACGGTCAGGATCTGACGGCGCTCGACCCGGCGGCCGTGCGCCGTCAGTGCGGGGTCGTCCTGCAGAACGCCCAGCCGCTGTCCGGATCGATCCTGGACTGCATCTGCGGTGCCGAGGTCTTCACCCAGGAGGAGGCATGGGAGGCCGCCGCCATGGCGGGCCTGGCCGAGGACATCAAGCGCATGCCGATGGGGCTGCACACGATGATCTCCGGCGGCGGCTCGATCTCCGGCGGCCAGCGCCAGCGGCTGATGATCGCCCAGGCCCTTGTCCGGCGCCCCCGCATCCTGTTCCTCGACGAGGCCACGAGCGCGCTCGACAACGAGACCCAGCGCACCGTGATCGAGAGCACGAAGTCCCTGCGGGCCACCCGGGTCGTCATCGCGCACCGGCTGTCCACGGTCATGGACGCCGACCGCGTGATCGTCATGGCGGAGGGCCGGGTCGTCCAGGAGGGACCGCCCGCCGAACTCCTCGCGGACACGGACGGGCAGCTCCATGAGCTGGTGCGGCGTCAGATGAACTGAGCAGGCGGCCTCGGCTCGCGGGGGCGGCTCGTCGAGGGAGCCCGAGACCACGTGCGTGGTCCCTGGCGGGTGTCATCGGCTGCCGCCCGTCTCGCTCCTGGACCGGTGATGACAGGTACCGCGGCTGCGGTGTCAGTGCGCTGACGTATCCTTCCGGCCACCACACCGACTCGGAGGACCAGAGAATTGACTGGCCTGTCTGCCTATCCGCTGCCCTTTCATGCTTCCCGTTCCATATCCTTCGCCACGCCCCGAACTCTGCGCGAACTCCAGATGATGCAGTGCAGCTCTCACATTCGGGCGAAGCCGGGGTGGTTCGACAAGATGAACGATGCCGCCGTCGTCGCCAGGTGGACGCAGGAAGCGATCGCCCAGGGGCTCACCGAAGCGCAGGTTCGTTACGTGCTTGCCGAACTCGTGCATTACGCGACACTTCGGGACGGGCGGACCGGTATCGAGGTGTCCGCCGTCGACGGGGTGTGGCAGTCGGACACGCTGGTCGACGACGAGCTCGGGTCCCGGCTGCGCGAGGCGGTCCGGGTTCTGGAACAGGTCCCGAGGAAGAACGCGACTGGCATCCCGGATCCGACGGCCAAGTGGTCGACCTGGTTCATCCCTCACTGTTCTGTCTGGTGAGAGAGGTGAGCGGCGAGCACGAGCGTGCTTGGCACAACCCGACGGACCGCTACTCGAAGTACGAGTTCTCGGAGAAGTTCCAGTGGCTGCCCACGGACGTCGATGTCAGTGACGACGGCACTGCCGCGTTCCGTTCGTACGTCAACAACGTCCACCCCGAGGCTCATCAGGAACTGGCCCGTGTCCTGCCGGACCTGTTCGCACGCATGCTCCCTCTGCTGGAGAACGTGCTCACCGATCTGCGCCATCCCCGGCCCCTGCGGATCGAGGCCGATCCTTACGGGTGGTACGACCCGGAGCCGGAGTATCCGGACAAGTCCTCCTACAGCGACAAGGAGACCTACGCAGAGGCCGTCCGCGTCTGGGAAGAGGCGCACGACAACTGGTGGGAGACCCGCCGTCCGGCCATCCCGGACGCCCCGGACTTCACCCCGCCCGAGTTGCCCGACGGATCCGCCCGGGTCGACCTGCGCGGCCGCCGTCTCCAGGTCATCGTCAAGCTCGCCACCATTCACCTCACTCCGGAAAAGCCCGAGTACTCCGGCGGTTCCTGGCATGTCGAGGGGATGCTGAACGAGCGGATCGTCTCGACCGGCATCTACTACTGGGACAGCGAGAACATCACCGAGAGCCGGCTGAGTTTCCGGGCGGCACTCGACGACCCGCTCTACGAACAGAGCGACGACAACGGCATGCGGGAGGTCTACGGCCTGGAGAACGAAGACGCACTGAACCAGGCGCTGGGATCGGCATCGACCCCGGCGGGCCGCTGCCTGGCGTTCCCGAACGTCCTGCAACACCGCGTCGGCTCATTCCGCCTCACGGAACCCAGCCGTCCGGGACATCGCAAAATTCTCGCGTTCTTCCTGGTCGACCCGTCGGAAGAGATCGTCTCGACGTCCGATGTGCCCCCGCAACAACCATGGTCCGACACCTCGACCATGACGCTTGAACAGGCCAGGAACTACCGCGAACAACTCATGCAGGAACGCAAGTTCTTCGTCGACGAGCACAACGAGCAGCTCTACGAACGAGAATTCTCCCTCTGCGAGCACTGAACCTCGTTCAGGGCCGGGGTGGGTCCGGCCCGGCGTCCGCCCGAGCCGGACCCGGTTCCGTCCGGAGGCGGCTCAGGCCGCCCCGGCGGCGCTCTCCGGCCGGAACGTCTCGCCTCGTCCGTGAAGCTGGCGCCGTATGTCCCGCCTCCCGCCATGCCGTGGACCGTGCCGGTGCCGCGGACCCGACGGACCCCCGGACCTGCGGGAGGCGAACTCCGCAGCAGTCCGGGGGTGTTGTCAGTCCCCTTGGATATCGTCTGCCGCATGGATCAAGCCGCGCTGATCGCCGAGCTCGAACAGGCGACAAAGCAGAGAGAGCCGACGTCCGACATCGTTCGGCGCCTGGCCGAGCCGGGCGCCGCCGCAGCGCCCGGACTCGTCGCCGCGCTGGGCAAGGTGAGCCGGCCGGCCCTCTGGGGACTGCGGGACGCACTGCACTTGATAGGCCCCGCCGCGTTCGACGCCGCGGTGGCGGCCCGCGCCCGTGCCGACAAGGTTCCCGACTGGTGGGAACTGGGCCACGTGCTGCGCGGGTTCGACGAACGGTGCATCCCGCAGTACGCGGCCACGCTGTCCCACCCCATGAAGGAGGTCCGGCAGCAGGCGCTGTGGGGCCTGCAGAACCTCGGCGAGGCCGCCGCCGGCACGCTGACCGACGTCGTCCCGTTCCTGAACGACGCTGATTCCTACACCCGTTACCAGGCGGAGAAGACCGTCAGGGCCATCGGTGCGGGAGCCGCCCCGGCGCTGCGGGCCATCCGCCGGGACGGCCCCGCCCACTTGAGGCGGCACGCGCTGTCCGCACTGGCCCTCATCGGCGGCGCGGACCGGCTCGACGCGCGCGACCGCCGCGCCCTGGAGCGGCTCGTCCGGATCAAGACGTCCCAGGACGCCCCGGTCCCCCTGCCCGACCACCAATGGCTGGCCGTCCCCGGCGAGACGTACCAGGGCCTCTTCGACGCCATGGGACTGCACGACCGCATCCCCTGCACGATCTCCATGGGGCTCTCCGCCATGGAGAACGACACCGCGGAGATCACGGACCCGGACGGCACTCGGCACGCGGCGTTCCGGGTGTTCGTCACCCCGGAACTGGACGGCTGGCGGCTGGTCTACGCGGACACCCCGCTGGGACAGCTGGCCTGGGACGTCGATGATCTCCTCAGCCGCCTCAGTGCCGCCTGCGGGCAGGCGCAGTTCTACTGCCAGGACGCGCACAGCGACTCGATGGTCTGGGCGGTCGCCATCGACGGCGTGCCGCGTCGCCGGTACTGGCGCTACGAGGACCCGCAGTGGGAGGGCGATCCCATGGACTGGGAGACGCCCCTCAGCCCCGACGAGGACGGTCACGAGCCCAACGCCACCGCGGAGTCCGACACCAACGAAGCGGCCGGTGCCCTCTCCCTCGACCCGAACACCGTCGCGTCCGACACCACTCTGCGTGGCCACGGCTGGCTCGCGATCACCCGGCCGGGAGTGGGTCACGAGGTGTTCACCGGGGCGCTGCGTATCTAGTACGGCCGGGCACGGCCCGAGTGCGGACGCCGGGCTCAGGGGCGTGAGACGTCCGGAACTTGCAGCTCCGAAGCGCCTTTTCGTGTTCTGACAGCACTCTCCGGACGTACTCGGAGCACCCGACTTCTGTTCCGTTCCGCTCGCAGCCATCACCCAATTCGCAGGCCGCCGACGGCAACGGTCGCCATCTCGGCCAAGTGACGCGGCAGTAACCCCTTGCAGGGGTGCAGGAGACGATCTAGCGTCACGTGCGGTCAATGACAACGATGTCTACGAGTAGCGCACGACGGGAGTGGTATGCCATCAACGCGATACGCACCGACCCGGACCGGGTCGGCGGCACAGCGTCTGAGGAACCGGTTGGGGGCGACTGCGCTCTGTATCGCCCTCGCCGCCGCGGGATCTGTCACCGGGGCTGCGGGGAGCGCTGATGCCGCCACGCAGTCGACGGCGGCGTCCGACGCGACGCCGGGAGCGGGGACCGATCTGACGAAGCTGGTCAATCCGTTCATCGGGACCGAGAACGAGGGTTTGACCTTCCCTGCCGCGGGCGCGCCGTTCGGACTGGTGCAGGAGAGTCCGTTGATGAAGACGGCCGGCGGCACGGGGTGTGACAAGGAGTCCTCCGACACGGTCATCGGGTTCAGTCAGACGACGATCAACGGGTGCCGGTTCAACTACCTGCCGATGATGCCCACCACCGGCGCGGTGAGTTCGACCGATCCGGCACAGTACGCGTCGACCTTCAGTCATGAGAACGAGACGACGGGGCCCGACCACTACCGGACGAAGCTCGACAAGTACGGCGTGACCGCCTCGTTGACGGCGACCGCACGGACCGGGTGGCAGCAGTACGAGTTCCCGCGGACGAGTCAGGCGAACGTACTGTTCAACGCCGGTGCCGGCGTGAGCGATTCCGAGATCCACGTCGTCGGCGACCGGACGATCGAGGGGTGGGTCGAGGATTCCAAGAAGACCTACTTCGTCGCACAGCTCAGCCGGCCGTTCGCCTCGTACGGCACCTGGAAGGGCACCGACCGGAGCCCGGGCTCCCGTGCGTCGGCCGCCAAGGGGGCCAACGGAGCATGGGTGTCGTTCGACACGAGGAAGAACGACGCTCCCGTGGTCGCGAAGGTGGGGCTCTCCTTCACCGGACTCGACGGCGCCCGCAAGAACCTCACCGCGGAGACGGGGAAGTTCGGATTCGACTTCGACGCCGTACACAAGGCGTCGAACGACGAGTGGAACACGACGCTGCACAAGGCCGCGATCGGTGGTGGTTCGCACGACCAGCAGGTCGCGTACTACACGGCGCTCTACCACTCCATGGTCGACCCGAACATCATCGGTGACGTCGACGGCCGTTACGTCGGAGCCGACAAGAAGATCCACACCGCCAGGGATTACACCCCTACAGCAACCTCTCGCTGTGGGACACCTACCGGACGCAGAACAAGCTCCTCGAGATGCTCGTCCCCGAGGTCGCCCACGACATCGACATGTCGATCCTCGCGATCGCGCGGGAGGGCGGCGCACTTCCGCGCTGGTACCTGGAGAACGAGGAAGGCAACATCATGACCGGTGACCCGGTCACGCCGTTCCTGGTCGAGGGCTGGTCGAAGGGGCTGCTCACCGGAGCGGACGCCCAAGAGGCGTACAAGTACCTCCGGGCGAACGCGACCGAGGTGCCGCCCGCCGACGTCCGTGAGAACGGGCGTGCCGGGGCCGCGTACTACGCGGAACGCGGATACGTGCCCTACGGCCTCAACATCAAGTCGAACGCCGACTGCCGCGGGGACACGAGCGGCAACTGCTGCCCGACCAAGTCGAACGACAACGACTGCTACTACGGCACGTCGGCCACGTTGGAGTACGCGGCGGCCGACGCGTCGCTGGCGCTGATGGCGAAGGGGCTGGGCCACGCGGCCGACGCGGCGATGTTCGCCAGGCGCGGCCAGTCGTACAAGAACGTCTTCGACACGCAGACCAGCCAGTTCCGGCCCCGCACCGCGGCCGACGGCACCTGGCTGACCCCGTACGACCCGGTCACGAGCGACCATGCGTTGCACGAGCAGAACGCGAGCCAGTACCAGTGGCTGGTGCCCCAGGACCCGGCGGGGCTCGTCGGCATGCTGGGTGGCGAGGACGCGACGAACAAGCGGTTGAACGACTTCTTCGCCTACGACGACCTCCTCACCGACCCGGCAGGGACGGCCCGCACGGCCTGGGTGAGCGACCCGTACAACTACTACGGCTCCACCAAGTACAACCCGAACAACGAGCCGAACCTCATCGCGCCGTACCTCTACGCGTGGACCGGGCAGCCCAGCTACACCGCGACCGTGGTCAAGGCCCAGGAGACCCTGTTCACGAACAGCCCCGGCGGCATCCCCGGGAACGACGACATGGGTGAGATGTCCGCCTGGTACGTGATGTCGTCGCTGGGGCTCTACCCCACCACCAGTGGCGGCAACTTCGACGTCCTCACCACTCCGCAGTTCCCGAACGCGCAGGTGCGGATCGGTCACTACGGCAAGACGCAGGGCGGGACCCTGACGATCTCCGCGCCCCGCACCAGCATGGCCAACCGTTACATCGCCTCCGCGACGGTGAACGGCAAGGCCTGGGACAAGGCATGGGTCGACCAGTCGGACATCGCCCACGGCGGGCGCATCGACTACGCCCTGAGCACCGAGCCCACGGCGTGGGCGACAGCCGCGAAGGACGCCCCGCCGTCGATCAACACGGCGCCGAATCCGCAGCACCGGCTCAGCGCCGACGTTGCGCCTGACCAGGTCGTCATGGAGGCCACGGCCGATCACGCCTCGCGGCAGCAGGTCGACCTGACGCTGCTGGCCACGTCTCCGCACACCGCGCGGGCCACCGTGACCGCGACGGCGCCGAAGGGGTGGTCGGTGTCCCCGTCCAGCGCGACGGCGAAGGCCGACTCGAACGGACTCCCCGCCCAGATGAACGACCGGTTGCGGATCACCACGCCGGCCGGAACCAAGGCAGGCGCCTACGAGGTGTCGGTGACCGCCGAACTCCCCGGAGCCGCTCCGGTCAGGAAGACCGTCACCGTCGTGGTGCAGAAGTCCGGGAACTGCGCCATCAAGACGGACACCTCGTGCGCCGTCGATCTCAACTCCGCCTACAACAACGACGGCGTCGCCACACTCGCTGCGCCGGGCGAGGGGAACTTCGACGGCACGGGCTTGAGCTACGCCGCCGACCAACTGCCCGAGCCGGGACCGGTCGTCCTCGGCGGGGTGACCTACCAGGCGCCCCCGACCTCCGGGAGCAGCCGGAACTTCGTCAAGTCCACCGGCCAGGCAATCGCCCTGCCCTCCGGCAACTACGACAGCCTCCACATCGTGGGCGCTTCCGACAACGGCAGTACCGGCGCCGCGTCGGCCACCGCCGTCGTCACCTACACCGACGGAAGCACCGCGACGGTTCCGCTCGAACTCACCGGCTGGGCGAACAGGACTCCGGACTTCGGCAACTCCGTCGCGCTGACGACCGCGTACCAGCTCAAGGCCGGAACCGGGAAGACGACCACCAAGGCATCACTCTACGAAACGACCGTCCCACTGAAGTCCGGGAAGAAGGTCCGGTCCCTCTCCCTGGCAACACCGTCCGTGCCGGCATGGGTCGCACCCGGGTCCGGAGGGCTCGACTGGCAACGCGACAGCGACCTCGAGATCTACGCGATGACCCTGGAGCACTGACCGTCGCAACCGACCCTGCGACACGGGTTCGCAGCGATCGACGGGAGGCCCGGTGCTGGTGAGCACCGGGCCTCCCGTCGATCAGTGAAGGACGAACCACGTCCTCATCGACGGTGGACGCCGACGACATAGCCGCCGCCGTCGTAGGGGTCGGCGTCCCAGGTGGCGAAGTGGTCGACGAGGGTGAGGCCGGACGCGGCGCAGCAGTCGTCGTACTCCGACAGCGTGAGGCTGGGCGGCACAGGCAGGTGGGCCTCGTCGAGGCCGAAGCCGGCGACCAGCAGGCCGCCCGGGCGCAGGGCCGCGGACAGGTGCTCGACCACCGCGGTTTCGGAGCCGGGGGCGAGCAACGGGAAGATATTGCCCGCGGCAACGACAAGATCGAAGTCCGCTGCGATACCCAGCCGGGCCGGCTCGAACTCTGCCAGGTCGACCTGGAACCACGGCAGGTCCGGCGACTGCTCCCGCGCCACTGCCAGCATCGACGCGTCAAGATCGACCCCGACGCAGTCGTACCCGAGTTCCGCGAGCCGGATCATGACGCGTCCGGTACCGCACCCGGCGTCCAGCACCCGCGCTCCGGCGGGCGCGAGAGCTGCGCAGAACCGCGCCTCACCGTGCACGTCCTTGCCACTTCGGGCCAGGGCCGCGAATCGTGCGGCGTAGTCCTCCCCGGATGTTTCTCCGGTCAGCTCCGTCCAGCGACTCATCAGGCCAACCTACAGGGCGCCGGTGCGGCTACGCGAAGCAGCGGCCGGGCGCACCGCTGAGGCCACATCCTGGGGTGTTCCGGTCGGAGTCGGGCGGCCTGAAGAACCTTGGGCGACCGTCGACGAGGCACCGGCCTGGCTCGTTCCGAACTGTTCCGGCAGCGGGCGTCATCAGGCGGGACCGGCCCACGAATACGCTTCGGCGGGCCAGGCTAGAGTGCTCGTTCCTGCCGCGTCCCACGCACGCGGAGCGGGACGACAGCCGGGAGTGACGAGGTTCGGTGTCAGACCTGTGAAGGTGAGGGTTTCCGTTGGGGGTAGCGGGCAGAGAACGGCCCACTGTGGTCGTGCTCACTGCTTTACAGGTGGAACACGAGGCGGTGCGCCGGCACATGGTCGACGTCCACGAGGAGAAACTGCCGCAGGGCACCCTTCTCGACGTGGGCCGGATGCCGGGTCTCAACTGGCAGGTGGCGCTGGCGGAGACGGGCCCCACCAACACCCGTGCGGCGCTCGTCGCGCAGTCCGCGATCGAGCGCTTCGACGCCGAGGCTGTGCTGTTCGTCGGCGTCGCCGGTGCGCTCAAGGACCATGTCCAGCTCGGTGACGTCGTCGTGGCCAGCAAGGTTCACGGCTACCACGGGGGACGCGAGAGCCTGGACGGATTCGCGGCCCGCCCTGACACCTGGTCGCCCGAGTACGACATGGATCAACTGGTTCGCTCCGCCCGTCGCAACGAACCCTGGGCCTTTCTCCGCCCGGACGCCCGCCTCTCCACACCGCCCAAGGTTCATTTCGAGCCGATCGCGTCAGGTGACGTACTGGTCGGCTCCCGCGACTCCGAGACGGCTCGACGGATCCGCCTGCACTACAACGATGCGGTGGCCGTCGACATGGAGAGCCACGGCGTCACCCACGCGACCAGGATGAGCGGCGCTGTGCGGGCCCTGTCCATCCGCGGCATCAGCGACTTCGCCGGCCCGGACAAATCCGCCCGCGACGCCACCGGCTCGCAGGAGGCGGCGGCGCGGCACGCCGCCGCCTTCGCCATGCGGGTGCTCCGCGACCTGCGCCCGAAACGGCAGGCCGCCCGGGAGTCGCGCGGCGGAACCGCCGTGGTCGTGGTGTCCGCCCCCGACCGCTCCCACGAGCCGGCCGCCTGGGACAGCCGGCCCGTCGTCGACGTTGCGGGACAGCAGTACCTGCTGTACGAGAGCCCCGATGACCTCGTTCACGAGTCGCGGGACGGCGAAGTGATGCGACGTCAGGCAGTGGCACGCGTGGTGCCCAGCGGGGGCGGTCGCGGCGCCTACGCCTGGCTGCGCCAGGTCGAACGGACAGGACCGCCGGCCGGCCCGAACCAGTTCGACCCGTTGGCCGCGCTCGAACAGGAAGCCGAGCTGTGCCGCAGGCTCCGTGGCCCCGACGTCGTACAGCTGACCCGCAGCGGGAAGACCTCGACGCTCGCCCTGGCCTGGCCGGGTGACCCGAGGCGCGGCAGCCCCATGGAGACTGTCCATGAGCTGCTGCCCGAGTCGCCGACGCCGACGGATCCGCAGCGCCTGTGGTCCCTCGTGAGAGGGCTCGCCGACGTGGCCCAGGTTCTCGAACGATTGAGCGGCGCGGGCTTCTCGCACCGCGCGCTCCGGCCGACCGCGGTCGTCATGCACCGGCCCCGGATGGTGCTGCGCGACTTCGGCCTTGCCACCGTGCCGCCCCGCCCCGGCGAGAACGCGGGGCCCTACCAGGCGCCCGAGCAGCGGCACGGCTCCCGTGTCCGGCCCGGGCCCGCCACCGACGTCTACCAGCTGGGCGCGCTGCTCCACCGCGCACTGACCGGCCGGATCCCCGGCCCCGGGCTGCCTGCCTACCGCGGCTCGGACGCCGTACCGGACAGTCTCGTCCGCGCGGTCGCCGGTGCGCTGCGGCAGGACCCGGGGGCCCGCCCTGAGGCGCGTACCCTCCGCCTCGCTCTGCTCTCCGCCGCACGCGAGCTGGCATCCGTCCCGCCGCCCCAGCGCTGAGGAGCGCCGCCGATGCCCCTGTCCACCATCGCCCTTCGCGCTCCGCTGGTTCTCGTCCCCGGCCTCGGTCTCGACGACCAGCTTCGCTCGAAGGCCGGAGTCAGCGCCGGTCTGCCGGCGGACGTCTCCCAGATCGTGCACGACCTGAACAAGCAGAAAGCCGGTGCGGCCGCGATCCTCAGCCCCGCCGGTGGCAAGTACAGGCCGTCCTTGCTGGTTCACACACGTGCGTACCGAATACGTCTCGAGGCGACGCACCGAGGGACCGGCTACCTCGTCAAGCACATCGATCCGCTGCGCCTCGCCGACCACACACGCCTCGCCAGGTCCTGTCTCGTGGTGCGCCCGCCGGCCTGGCACATGGTGTTCGAGCTGCCGGCCGTACCGGCGGGCTCGGACGCCCAGTGGAAGGTCCTCGAAGAGGCTTGGCAGCGCCTCGGCCGGGCGCGGCCGGATCAGCCGGAAGTCCGGTCCACCAGCGATGCCCAGTCGGAGTTCCTCGACTCGGTGGACCGCCTCATCGACGCCACCGAGGAGATCACCACCCGGGAGGCGCGCCAAGCCGCCCCCTTCCCCTACCAGGGCTTCACGGCCACTGGTGGCAAGCGCGGCAGCGCCCCGCAGTCCGTCTACGAATTCCAGCTCATCGGACCGGAGCTGCCGGCCTCCGGCGCCTTCGTCCGCATTCAGGGCGACACGGAGACCCGTGGCAAGGTGGGCCGGGCAGCGGGCGGGTACATCACCGTCCGCTTCGACCAGCCCGTGTCGTGGGACCGGCTGCCGCCGCGCGGCGCTCTGGAGCTCGTCCCCACCAGCGTGATCTTCAACAAGCAGCGACAGGCCGTAGCGAGCCTCCGCGCAGGCGACTCCAGGAACCCCGGCCTCCTGCCTGCCGTGGTCGACCACCAGGTGAGCCCGATCCCGCCGACCCGCGCGCGACCGCACCAGGAGCTCGACCCCGAACAACTCCAGGCATTTCGGAAGGCGTTGACCACCCAGGACCTGCTGGTGGTGCTCGGCCCGCCCGGCACGGGCAAGACCCGGACCATCACGGAGATCGCCCACACCGCCGCCACCACATCCGCCGCGGACGGCGGACGGGTGCTCGTCACCTCGCACACCAACCGTGCCGTGGACAACGTGCTGGCCCGGCTTCCCCAGGATCTCGTGGTGATCCGGGTCGGGGACGAGAGCAAGGTGCACGCCGACGTCAAACCGTTACTCCTGGAAGAGCAGTCGGAGAGCCTCTCCGAAGAGATCCGGCACGCCATGGCCCAGCGTACGCAGGCCTACCAGGAGGCGGCAGCCGTAGAACCGTGGACAGCCGAGCTCGGCGCACGCATTCAGCAGGTCGACGGCCACGCCGAGGAAACGCGGACCGCTGACCTGCGCCTGCACGCGGCGATCCGGGCAGCAGCCGCACCGGCCCAGGAGCAGCTGGCGGCGCTGCGGCTCGAGGAACAAGAACGGCGGTCGATCCTGGAGAACCGGGCCGAGCGTGCCGAGTGGCTCCGGGCGAAGGCCCACTCCGCGCGACGGCGTTCCCATCTCCTGTTCATCGGTCGCCTGCACCGCTACCGGGCCCGCCGCCGGGAAGCAGAGCTCGCCATCGAGACAGCCGAGATCGAGAGGCTGAACGCGCTCGCCCCCGGCATCCTCCGGCGGACCGGGGCGGCAAGCGCCGAGGCAGAACGCGCGGCCCGCGAGGATCCCGCTGTCATCGCGGCCCGAACCACACGCCGGACGGCGGAAGGCCACCTCGCCAAGAGTGTTCAGTCCGCCTACGAGGCAGCAGACATGGCCGTCCACGCGCTCCGCGCGGTCGTGCCGCGCGCGACGCTGCCGGCCCGCCTGCTGGATCCAGCCGATGGGGCGACCGCGCTGCGCGCCCTGCACGAGCAGCTGGAGGACTGGCTCCCGGTTCTCTCGCAACGCCAGGAACTGACCCAGCAGTGGCGAGCCGCCATCGGCCTGGACCCGGGGCAGCTGGTGCCCGAACTCGTCCGCTACGCCCAGGTGGTGGGCGCCACCTGCATCGGCGCGGCGTCACGCGCCGAACTGTCCGGCGTCGACTTCGACCTGGGAATCGTCGACGAGGCAGGCCAGATCGGAATCGCGGACACCCTGGTGCCGCTGGCCCGGGTCCGCCGTGGCGTCCTGGTCGGGGATGACCGGCAACTGCCGCCCTTCCGCGATGCCGACGTGGACCAATGGGCCCAGGGCATCGGTGATCCCGAACTGATCCGGCTGATGTCACAGAGCGCCTTGGAACGCCTGCGCGCCGGACTGCCCTCTTCGCATGTCGTACAGCTGACCCGTCAGCGCCGCATGCCCGCCGAGATCGCCGACTTCATCTCGACCGCCTTCTACCGGGGAGAACTGCTCACGGAGAAGGACCACAGTCACCGCGATCCCCTGTTCGCGAGCCCGATGGCCTTCGTCGACACTGCCTCGCTGCCCGAGCGCGTGCGTCGCGAGTCCGGGCGCGGGCGCACCGAGGGCCGCGGCCAGAAGGGCCCCTTCAACCCCTGTGAAGCGCGTCTGCTGGCGCGGCTCGCCGCGTTCTACCACCGCCGCGGTGCCGAGTGGATGGTGATCGTCCCCTACCTTGCGCAGCGGCTGGAGGTCGTCCGTTTCCTGACTCCGCTGATCGGTGACTCCCAGCTCGCGAATGCTTCGGTCGGCAGCGTCGACTCCTACCAGGGTGGCGAGCGCGACGTCGTCCTGTACGGCTTCACCCGCAGTAACCCGGGGGCCGGATCGGCTTCCTCAAGGAGCTGCGCCGTGCCAACGTCGCCTTCACACGGGCCAAGAGCCAGCTGGTCCTGACCGGCGATCTGAGCACGCTGATGCGTGCCGACGATCCAGGATTCCGCACTCTCATCGGCGACCTGCATCAGCATCTGCTCGAACGTGGCGATCTGCGGGACTATTGGGAGGTCATGGCCGTCCTCGACGAGACCGTCCCGGACCCGAGGGATGCCGCCGGCCGTACCCGGAAGGGCGGGCGGCCATGACCACCGCACGTAGGCTGATGAACTTCCCTGAAGAGCGGGTCCTGGAGGATGCCGCCTTCGGACAGGGCATCGTGCCCACCCGGCTCTACGCACTGCTGCTGCCGGTGTGGAAGGTGGAGATCCGCGCCGACATCACCGAGGGCGAGGACTTCTTCCTGATCGACCGGTTCCTGGAGCGCGGGCTGCGCCACGGCTCCTTGGAGACCGTCGACGAGCTCGCGGCGTTCTTCGCACTGGACCGCGCCCTGGTCGCGCAGGCCGTGCGTTTCCTGACCGCGATCGGCCACACGCAGGAGGGGCCCGGAGGCCGGCTGCGCCTGACGCCGCTGGGACAGCGTTCCGTGGACGACGACATCCGCTACGTGGTCACCCGCCAGGACCGACGCCAGCTGTACTTCGAGGCACTGAGCTGCAGCCCACTGACCCGGGCCCACTACGACGACGAGGTCGTGACGCTGCTGTCCGCCGAAGAGATGGACCGGGCGCAGCGCAGCACGCGCTACCCGCGCTTCACACCGGTCGCCGTGACATCCGGCTTCGACCGCTCGGCTCTGGACCGCCTCAAGCGCCGCAAGGACAGGGCCCGGTTCAACCTCCCGGTCGCCCTGGACGCCGTGGAGTGTCTGAGCGAGACGCTCGTCTTCCTGCCCGTCTACCTGGTGCGTGGCCGGGAGGGGCTTTTGATCTACGGCCAGGCAGAGGCGGGGACGGCCCATGACCCGGAGCTCAGCGCGCTCTGCGCCGGTACATCGGAGCTGATCAGTGCTCTCGACAACGAGGAGCTGGACGCGGAGGCGGACGAGCGCCTCCTGCGGTCGGCCCGGAAATGGCTCAGCGAGCAGGGCCTCGACACGGTTGCCCCGGAACAGGACGACGACGGCACCTGGTCGGTTTCGCTGCCTTCCTCCGCCTTCGGCGAGAAGGGAATCCCGTTCTCCCGCATCGGGAGCTATCGGATGGCGGGCAGCCGCTTCTTCCGTCTCTGGTGCCCGGAGGAAACACCACGCAAGCGCGCCCTTCTGGACCGACTGGACCAGAGGATGGGCTCGCGCCGGCAGGTCACTCGACCAGGCGCGGAAGAACTCATCGCTCGCCTCGCCCACCAACTACGCTTGAAAACACCTGGCTTGTCCGATGTCCGCAGCGGCGCGGCGAAAACAGGACTCAGCGGTCTGGAAGCCCAACTGGCTCGTCTGGAGAATCAACAACTGTGATTGACATCGGCCAACTCCTGCTTGCCGAGTACGAGCACATCAAGCAGGAGCAACGAGCCAGGATCGGCTTCCGCGACAACCTCATCTACGCCACCCTCGGCGTCATGGCGGCGGTGATCGGCTCCACCCTCGCACGGGGCGGCCACCTCGAAATGCTGCTGCTGCTCCCCCCGTTGTCCGTAGTCCTGGGATGGACCTACCTGGTCAACGACGAGAAGATCTCCGCCGTCGGCCGGTACATACGCGACGACCTGTCGCCTCGTCTCCAGGAGTTGGCGTCGGTCCGGACAGCTGTCTTCGGCTGGGAGTCCGCTCATCGTCGCGACACGCGCCGCCGCTCCCGGAAGCGGTTCCAGCTCGCCGTGGACCTGATGACGTTCTGCGGGGCACCCCTTGCGGCACTTGCCGTCTACTGGCTGCTCGGCCCGACGCCCTGGCCACTGGTGACGATCGCACTGACCGAGACGTTCATGGTCATCGGCTTGACGGTCCAGATCGTCCGCTACGCCGAACTCGGGAGCTGATCCGGGCCGGCGGCCCAGGCTCGGCCGCACCCGCCGCTGGTTGCCAGGCGTTGCAGCACGTCGTCCGGTGTGAGGACTCTGCCGGAGCCCCTGGTGCGCAGGGGGCGGCCGAGCACGCTAGTTTGCTCGGATGAGTCTCCTTGATGATGTGGCCGAGCGCGACGGCTGGCGCTGCTGGGTGTGTGACGAAGCGGTCGACCCGGACGAGTCGGTGAACGACCCGCGGGGGCCCAGTGTCGACAGCCGGACCGCCGACCGGAAGGCCAAGGTCGCCGAGCGGCTCGCGCACCGCGGATGCAACACCCGCAAGGGCGCGGTGAAGGTCGTCATCCCCTGGCCGGACCGCCCCTACGTGGTCGATCCCGCCCCACTGATCACCGTTGCCGGGAGGCTGGAGCGCAAGGGGGCCGCGAGATGGTGGGCCGTTGTCCGACCAGGCGGGACGCCCAGGAAGCGGCGGACTGGCTGGTGGACCGGTTCTCCCGACTGGTGCCGGGACTGCCGGTGACCGCCGACATCGAGCCGGGCGGCGGCCAGTTCCTCGTCATCCTGGCGACCGGCCGGCGCTGAGCAGGGGCCGGCAGCGCACACTCGCGCAGAGCTGACCTCGGCCACCGGTTCATGGATCGCCACGCCCTGCACACGAGGTGTCACCGGGAACGGGTTGAACGACGCGGAAGACTGAACGAAGGACACGAAGGACACATATGGCTCGCCCTTACAGCCCCGGACCGAAACAGTTCGTCTTCGTGGTCGGTGACGGTAACGACCAGCGGGTCTCCGTGGGCGACGCTCAGGAAGCGTACGTAGCATTCTCCGCGTTCTTCCGGGAGCGAGACTCCGACACTTACACCATCGAAGATGTACCGGCGGGCCAGAGACTGGTGCTCATGACCGGTCAAGGTGTGATCGCCCGGATCGAAGTGGCGGACCAACACCGGTTCGAATACCTCAAGGTCGACAGGGCCAATCGCTATCTGCCGAGCGCGATGCTGTTCTTCGAGAAGGGCTACGTCGGCCTCGACCACTTCGGCCAGTGGTTCTCGGACCTCGCCGACCTCGACGCGTCGCCGGAGACTCGCGGTGCTACCCGCGCCGCCACGATCACGACCGAAGCCGCGGCAATCGAAGAAGTCGCTCGGATCTGGGCGAATTCGGGCATCGTGGACCCGAGTGACCAGTACTACGTCTTCTTCGACTCGCATGATGTCGGCGATGACCCGGCTGACCGAGCCGAACTGCTCAAGTTGATCGAGTTCCTCGGTCTCGAACGAGTCGCCGCCCCGGCCGAGGCCGCCGATGGCGAAGTCTGGGTGCGCACCGACATACGCCTCGACGTCGAATTCGAACGCTGGTCGTGAACAGCTGGTTCGGGACGGACCCGGCGGAGTTCAGGTACAACGTCTGACTCGACCACGACGGCCTGCTCGCGTCGGCATGACGGCCTGCTCGCGCCGACGGCGTGGGTGTACACGAAAGCGGCTGGTCAGATCGGTGCGGGCAGGACTCGCCGGTCTCTTCTGATGGAAGACTGAGTCCATGAGAGACATCGTTTTCACGCGCAGGAGCGGCTGGATCCCGAACGTGATACGCGAGGACGGTCAGCTGAAGCTGATGCTCGGTGCCGGGGCCGACGCCAACCATGAGCCTCGCACGTTCACGTTCTCGATCGGGGAAGCCCATTTTGCGGTGATCCAGGAGGACCTGGCCAGACACCTGCTGCTGTGGAGTGCGGTCCTTCCGCTGTGCGACGCCGCCGGAACCCGGGGCCGGCTCGACGAGAACGCCGCCGTCGCGCTCCTGGACCCGATCCTCCTCTCCTCACCCTCGGACCTCGACGCGCTCTTCCAACGCATCCCGTGGGACCGGGGTCGGCTCATCGCCCATGGGGCCGACATCGATCTGCTCGAGAGCGGTGAGGTCTGCGCCGCGATGCGCGCGGCGACGGAGACGTCCGACGGGAAGCGCGCTCAGGAGTACCACGCGAACCGCCGTCGTGCCGAGCGCGGAACAGTACTCGGTCCGCTCGACGCGTCGATTCTGAGCTACACGGGCCAGTACCTGCACGGCTCGACGGTTCCGAGGCGGAAGCCCGATGCCGTCGACCCCGCGCTGCTGCCCGAGGTCATGCGGGTGATCGCCACCGCGGAGCAGGCGTGCGCCGGTATGCGGATCGGCCGCGATCCGCGACGGGGAAAGCGCGCCACGGACAAGCGCGACTGGGACCGGATGGCGACGGCGGTCGACACGGCCGTGCGGCGCGCACACCCTGAGCTCGTCGATGACGCGGTGCGTACCGTGAGCTTCCTGCTGTGCACGGAGGCCGCGGACCGCTCCCGGAGCACGCCCATGGAAGATGACGAGAAGGCTGCCGGCGACCGCGACCGCTTCGGCGCGGGTGCGAGGAAAACGGCCCTGTCGTTCACCGACGACAAGGGCGTCGAGAAGAAGTGGCTTGCCGGCAATCCCCGCACTGCCACCGCGGAGTTCTGGGAGTTCGTCGGCGATCGCTCCGCCGCGGACAACGAAGTGTTCACCATCGAGGACGAGGAGAGGGGCGAAGGGATCCAGCTCCACTTCTACGCGGACTCCATAGCCCGGGTCACGACAGTGCACGAGGGTGAAGGCGGCGGGTCGGATCCTGAGTACCGGGTCGAGTACAGCCTGGTCGACGGGATGAGCGGATACCGGAACCTGGTGAGCACCTTCGTCCGCGGCGGCTGCGCCGCACTCGAACAGCACGGCTCCTGGATGTCGGACAACGCCGAGTTCGAGCGTGCGCGCCGGCAGCGCGACGCCAGGTAGTCCGTCGACGCCTGCCGTCACCGGTGCCACCCGCCGCTGAGAACCCGAACGGAGGCCGGTCGCCGCGCTGCCGCTGACGTTTCCGGCCAGGGTCACCGTAGGCACCCTGCTGTTCCAGGTGCAGCAACCCACCGCCGATGCCGGCTTCCGGATCGAATCACATCGACGCGCACCACTCGGTCGGCGCGGCCGGGCTTCCCCTGCACGTTTCCGTCCGGCGACCCACTAACCGAGGAAGCTCAGCCGGACCTGACGGTTGGCATTGTCCTTGTTGGTGTCCACCAGGCACACCGACTGCCACGTCCCCAGCTCCAGCCGCCCCGCGATCACCGGCAGCGTCGCGTGCGGCGGCACGAAGGCGGGGAGTACGTGGTCGCGGCCGTGGCCGGGGCTGCCGTGGCGGTGTTGCCAGCGGTCGTCGGCGGGGAGCAGTGCGTGCAGGGCCGAGAGAAGGTCGTCGTCGCTGCCCGCGCCGGTCTCCAGGACGGCGATGCCGGCGGTGGCGTGCGGTACGAAGATGTTGAGCAGGCCGTCGCGGCCGGCGGCCGTCCGGGTGAGGAACTGCTCGCAGTCGGAGGTCAGATCGGTGACGGTCTCCGTCGTTCCCGTGGCGATGTGCAGGACGCTGGTGGTGAAGGCAGAGGACATGTCCTCATTCTCCTGCCCGTACGGCAAGATCGCGCGTCCACGTGCCGAGACGGCATTGACCGCTTCCTTGAGGGTGGCTACGTTCAGCGCCATGTTCCGATCAGCTCTGCTCACTTCGCGCGGTCACATCGACCTGCTGCGGGTGGCTTCCGCCGCGTGTTGTCGCGGCTGCTGACGTTCTCTCAGCGCTTTTTCCGTCAGTGAGACCCGGGCGCACAGCCGCCCGTTCCTGACGTCGTACGCGTTCTGTCGCGCCCGTCCCGTCGTATTGCGTCCCGTCATCCCGTCGCGGTAGCCCTGCCGCCGCGGTGGCGCGGCCGTCCGGCGGCCGGGCGCCGGGGTGCGCCCTCCCCCTGCCCGTGAACCGCTCATGGAGCCCTCATGACACTCGACCACGCTCTCGCACCGCCGGATATATCCCCGAAATCCGGTTCGCCCGAGATTTCGGTCCACCGGAGTCCGCTCGTCCTGGAGCCCGTCGTTCCGGCCGCCGCCCGTGGAACGCGGCTGCGGAACGTGCCCCGGTGGCTCCGGCGCACCGTCGGCCCGCTGCTCCTGCTGGCCCTGTGGCAGGTGCTCAGTGCTACCGGTGTGCTGCATCCGGACATACTGGCCTCGCCCGGCACCATCGCCCGCGCCGGATCGGATCTGATCGCCGACGGGACCCTGACCTCGGCGATGGGCATCTCGCTACAGCGGGTCGCGGTCGGGCTGGTGCTCGGCGGCGCCGTCGGGACCGCGCTGGCGCTGGTCTCCGGGCTCTCCCGGCTGGGTGAGGATCTGGTCGACGCGAGCGTGCAGATGCTGCGCACCGTTCCCTGGGTCGGGCTCATCCCACTGTTCATCATCTGGCTGGGAATCGGTGAGGCTCCGAAGGTGGCGCTGATCGCGCTCGGCGTGGCCTTCCATCTGTATCTCAATGTGTACGCGGGCATTCGCGGCGTGGACCCCCAACTCATCGAGGCCGGTGAGTCGTTGGGGCTCGGGCGGTGGGGCCTGGTGCGTCATGTGGTGCTTCCTGGCGCGCTGCCCGGGGCCATGACGGGGCTGCGCTACTCGCTGGCGACCGCGTGGCTTGCGCTGGTGTTCGGCGAGTCCGTGAACGCCGATGCCGGGATCGGCTTCCTGATGAACCAGGCCAGGGAGTTCTTCCGGACCGACGTCATCGTCGTCTGCCTGGTCGTCTACGCCTTCCTCGGCCTCACCGCCGATGTCATCGTCCGCATTCTCGAAAGGCTGCTGCTGCAATGGCGACCGACCTTCACGGGCCAGTGAGCGCCCCCTCCCCCGCCTCATCGGCGCTGCCGGAGGCTGCCGTACGCGTCGAGGGCTGACGCGCTCCTTCGACGGCCGGGCCGTGGTCGACGGGCTCGATCTCACCCTGCGAGCCGGGGAGTTCACCGTTCTGCTCGGTCGCAGCGGATGCGGCAAGTCGACTCTGCTGCGGGTGCTCGCGGGCCTCGACCGGGAGATCCAGGGGACCGTCCTGGTCCCCAAGCGGCGGGCAGTCGCCTTCCAGGCGCCGCGGCTGATGCCGTGGAAGCGGGTCTGGCGCAATGTCCTGCTCGGGCTGCCCGGCAAGCCCGAACGCGCGGTCGCAGAGAAGGCGTTGGCGGAGGTGGGTCTCGCCGAGCGGTCCGGGGCCTGGCCCAGGACGCTCTCGGGTGGTGAGGCGCAGCGTGCCTCGCTGGCCCGGGCGCTGGGACGTGAGCCTGATCTGCTGCTGCTCGACGAGCCGTTCGGCGCGCTCGACGCGCTGACCAGGATCAAGGCCCAGCAACTGGTGGCCGAGCTCTGGCAGCGCCGTGGCTGCGCCGTGCTGCTGGTCACGCACGACGTGGACGAGGCACTCCTGCTCGCCGACCGCGCGCTGGTGATGCGGGACGGCGTCATCGCGTACGAGACGCCGGTCGCCCTGGGCCGCCCTCGCGGCCCCGGCACGCCCGAGTTCGCCGCGCTGCGCACCCGGCTGCTCACTGAGCTCGGCGTGGAGAGCCCCGCCCCGACCGCAGAGACCCCCTGAACCCTCCCCACCCGGACCGGAGTGAGACGACATGAACCGACGTACCCTGCCCGCCCTGCTGCTGCCCTTCGCCCTGCTGCTCACCGCCTGCGGCGGTGCCACCTCCGCGTCCACCGCGAGCAACACCGACGGAAAGGGCAGCATCACGCTCAACATCGGTGACCAGAAGGGGGGTTACGAAGCCCTCCTGCGCGCGTCCGGAGAGCTGGACGACCTCGACTACCGCATCAAGTGGTCCACCTTCACCTCAGGACCACCCCTTCTCGAAGCGGTCAACGCCGGGGCCGTGGACATCGGCGGGGTCGGCAACACCCCGCCGGTGTTCGCCGCCGGCGCCGGTTCCAAGATCGCGGTGGTGGGGGCCACGCACGGCTCCTCGGCCGGTGAGACGATCGTGGTCCCCAAGGACTCGCCGCTGCGGAGCCCCGCCCAGCTCAAGGGCAGGTCGATCGCGGTCGCCCAGGGCAGCTCCGCCCACTTCCAGCTGATCAGCTCACTGAAGAAGGCGGGGCTCAGCCTCTCCGACGTGAAGCTGAAGTATCTCCAGCCGGCCGACGCGCTGGCCGCGTTCAGCCGGGGCAAGGTCGACGCCTGGGCGATCTGGGACCCGTACACCTCTCAGGTGCTGCGCGGCAACAAGGCCCGGGTGCTGACCACGGGTGAGGGCGTCGTCAACGGCCTCGGGTTCCAGGTCGCCGCGCCCGCCGCGCTCAAGGACTCCGGGAAGTCGAAGGCCATCGGCGATCTGCTGGTCCGTCTGAACCGGGCGCAGAAGTGGGTGTTCAAGCACCCCGGGGCGTGGGCGAAGGTCTGGGCGAAGGAGACCGGCCTGCCCTACGAGGTCGCGCTGGACGCGGTCAAGCTGACGGCCGGCACCCGGGTCGCCGTCGCCATCGATCCGGCGGCGATCGCCTCGGAGCAGGAGATCGCGGACACCTTCGCCGATCTGAAGCTCATCCCGCACCGCTTCACCTTCAAGGACTACGTCGACACCCGCTTCAACCGCGACCTGCCGCCCTCCTCGGCAGCTCCCCGCACGTACGGAAAGGCCTCCTCATGAACGTCCACCTGCACTGGTTCCTCCCCACGGGCGGCGACGGGCGCACGCTCGTCGACCGGCACGCGTACACCGACGGCGGGATCAAGCGGGACCGGATCACTCCGGTCAGCGGGGTGCGCGCACCCGATATCGAGTATCTGGCGCAGATCGCCAAGGCCGCGGAGCAGCTGGGATTCGAGGCCGTGCTGACGCCGACCGGGACCTGGTGCGAGGACGCGTGGCTGACGACGGTGGCGCTGGCCCAGCACACCGAGCGGCTGAAGTTCCTGGTGGCTTTCCGGCCGGGCGTGATCTCACCGGTGCTCGCCGCGCAGATGGCCGCGACGTACCAGCGCATCACCCGCGGGAGGCTGCTGCTCAACGTCGTGACGGGTGGCGACTCCACGGAGCAGCGGCGGTTCGGCGACCACCTGGACCACGACCGGCGCTATGCCAGGACCGCGGAGTTCCTGTCGGTGGTGCGGGGTGCGTGGAGCGGGCAGCCGTTCGACTTCGACGGTGAGCACTATCAGGTGGAGGGCGGGCTGACGGCGCTGCCGCCGGACCCGCTGCCGGAGATCTTCTTCGGTGGCTCGTCGGCTGCGGCCGGGCCGGTCGCGGCCGAGCACGCCGACGTGTATCTGACGTGGGGCGAGCCGCCCGCGGACGTGAAGAAGAAGATCGACTGGATCCGGGGGCTGGCCGAGGAGCAGGGGCGCACGGTCCGGTTCGGCATCCGGCTGCACACCATCTCGCGCGACTCCTCGCGCGAGGCGTGGGCGACGGCCGACCGGCTGCTCGGCGACCTCGACGCCGACACGATCGCCGCGGCCCAGCAGGCGCTGGGGCGCAGCGAGTCGGTGGGGCAGCAACGGATGCTGGCGCTGCACGGCGGCTCGCGCGACAAGCTGGAGATCGCACCGAATCTGTGGGCGGGCGTCGGCCTGGTGCGGGGCGGCGCGGGCACCGCGCTGGTCGGCAGCCACAAGGAGGTCGCGGACCGGATCGAGGAGTACCACGCCCTGGGTGTGGAGCACTTCGTGCTCTCCGGGTACCCGCACCTTGAGGAGGCGTACTGGTTCGGCGAGGGCGTCACCCCGGAGCTCGCGGCCCGGGGCCTGCTGTCGACCGTGCCGGCGTCCCCCCTGCTGGGGGTGCCCGCGGTCAACGGCCGGCCGGCCTCCGCACCAGGTGGGGCGCCGCTGCTGTTCGCCGGGGGGCGCTGAGCCGCCCAGAGCCTGCGGGAAGATCCACGACCCCGGCATAGTTGGTAGAAGCGTGAACAACGTCGGGGTGCCGCAGGTGGATGTCGTGGTGGTGGGTGCTGGACAGGCGGGCTTGTCCAGCGCCTACCACCTGCGTCGCGCCGGCCTGGAGCCGGATCGTGATTTCGTGGTGCTCGATCATGCCCCGCGCCCCGGTGGTGCCTGGCAGTTCCGCTGGCCGTCGCTGACGTACGGCAAGGTGCACGGGATGTACGCGCTGCCCGGCATGGAGCTGGCCGGCGCCGACGACAGCAGGCCCTCGTCCGAGGTGATCGGCGAGTACTTCGACTCGTACGAACGCACCTTCGACCTGCGGGTGCACCGGCCGGTCGGGGTGAGCGCGGTCCGGGAGGGCGACGGGGGACGGCTGCTCGTCGAAACCTCCGAGGGTACGTACGCGACCCGGGCCCTGATCAATGCGACGGGGACCTGGGACCGGCCGTTCCGGCCGCGCTATCCGGGCCAGGACACCTTCGGGGGCCGCCAGCTGCACACGGCGGACTACCCGGGGCCGGACGGGTTCGCCGGCCGGCGGGTGGTCGTGGTGGGCGGCGGGGCCTCCGGTACCCAGCACCTGATGGAGATCGCCGGCGTGGCGGCGGACACGTACTGGGTGACACGCCGGCCACCCGTCTTCCGCGAGGGCCCGTTCGGCGCGGACCAGGGACGGGCGGCCGTGGCGATGGTCGCGGACCGGGTGCGGCGCGGGCTGCCTCCACAGAGCGTGGTGAGCGTGACGGGTCTGCCGGTCACCGACGCCGTCCGGCGCGCCCGTGAGTCGGGGGTGCTCGACCGCCTGCCGATGTTCGACCGGATCACCCCGTCCGGCGTGGCCTGGGACGACGGGCGCACGGTCGAGGCCGATGTCATCCTCTGGGCGACCGGCTTCCGGCCCGTCGTCGGCCATCTCGCCCCGATGAGACTTCGCGAGCCCGGTGGCGGCATCCGGGTCGAGGGGACACAGGCCGCGCGCGACCCGCGCATCCATCTCGTCGGGTACGGGCCGTCCGCCAGCACGATCGGTGCCAACCGGGCCGGGCGGGCCGCCGTGCGCGCGATCGGACGGCTGCTGGAGCGGACCGGGCCGGTGGCGGAACGGGCGGCGTCCGCGGCCTGACCGGCGCCGGGCGCCAGGACGCCGGAAGGGGGGCGGCCCGCTCAGCCGTTGCCTGCGCCGTGGCGGTTGCGGTTGAACTCCGCGACGTTGCGCTGCTGCTCCGCGTAGTCGTCGGTGAAGCGGGTGTCGCCAGGCGCGACGGTCACGAAGTAGAGCCAACGGCCCGCAGTGGGGCTGATCGCGGCCGCCATCGCCTGCTCGCCCGGATTGCCGATGGGGGTGGGCGGCAGGCCCTTGCGGGCGTAGCTGTTGTACGGGCTGTCGATCTTCGTGTCGCCCGCGGTGGTGTCCAGGGTGCTGCGGTTCAGCGCGTAGTTGAGGGTGGAGTCCATCTGGAGCGGCATGTCCCGTGCGAGCCGGTTGTGCACGACCCGGGCCACCTTGCCCATGTCGGCCGCGGTGTCCGCCTCCGCCTGCACGACACTGGCGATGGTCACCGTCTGGTAGACGGTGACGTTGTTGCGCTGCGCCCCGGCCGTGATGTGCTCCGCGCCGAACCGTTCGACCGCCGTGTCGACCATGTAGCGGAGCAGGCTCTGCGGGGTGCTGTCGTCGGTGACGGGGTAGGTCGCGGGGAAGAGGTAGCCCTCGGGGTTGCCCTTCGCCTCCGCCGGGAGGGGCAGGTCCGCCGTCGCGAGGGCCTTCTCCGTGGTGCCGGAGGACTCCCCCAGCACCTTGTCCACGGCCGCGTACACCTGGGAGGCCCGCCACCCCTCGGGAACCACCAGTGAACGGGTCCGCTCGGGCTCTCTCGTCAGCAGCGGTACGAGTACGGCGGCGGCCACCCCGAGAACGAGCACGGCGGCGATGAGCAGCACCAGCCGGCCGCGCCGGGTCGGACGGAGCTTGCGGCGGCGCGGGGTGTCCGGGGTCTCGTTCACCATGCGGGCACGCTATCCCGCGCCGATGCCGCCGTCCCGCACCCCGCCTCCGGCG
Organism: Streptomyces sp. RKAG290; assembly: GCF_023701695.1. Lineage (GTDB taxonomy): Bacteria > Actinomycetota > Actinomycetes > Streptomycetales > Streptomycetaceae > Streptomyces. The sequence continues at coordinate 6,805,579 of NZ_JAJOZC010000001.1, read as the reverse complement.
ACACGCGGCCCGCACCGCGGGAGTGAGCGCAGGGGCCGGCGTCCGGAACTCATCACCCCTCGGCCGAGGTGAACATGTCGACGAGCGGCTGCGGCGCGTGATCGTTGAAGATCATCTCCAGGCTCTCCGCGGTGTCCTGGGCGGTCCTCTCGGCCCGCGTGAACATCGGTGCCTCGTAGGCGGCCAGCGCGGCCTCGATGTCACCCGGGTGTGCGGCGAGTGCCCGGCCCAGGTCGGCGCCGTCGATCATGGCGAGATTGGCGCCTTCGCCCGCGAACGGCGACATCAGGTGGGCGGCGTCGCCGAGCAGGGTGATGCCCGGGGTGCGCTTCCAGTGGTGTCCGACGGGCAGTGCGTGAATGAGCCTCGGCACCAGCGCGCCGTCGGCGTCGGTGATCAGCCGCCGCAGGGCGGGTGCCCAGTCGGCGAAGTGCCCGGCCAGTGCGGCCTTGGCGGCGTCGGCGGTGGTGAAGTCGATCGTGGACAGCCAGTCCTCGGCGGCACGCAGGGCGTGTAGATGTGGAGGCTGCCGTCGGATTCCCGGTGGGCGAGGAATCCGCGGTGGTCACCGAGTGCGAAGAACATCCCGCCGCCGATGAGTTCGGCGCACTCGGGGTGGTGGGTGTCGGCTTCGAAGAGGTCCAGCTCCACGAAGGAGATGCCCGTGTAGGCGGGGACGGCATCGGAGAGCAGCGGCGGATGCGGGACCAGGCACCGTCCGCCCCGACGAGCAGGCCGGTCGTGAAGACGCTGCCGTCGGCGAGTGTGACCTCGTGCTGCCCTGAGCCGGTCGGTCTGGCGCCGGTGATCCTGCTTCCCCAGTGCACGGTGTCCTCGGGGAGCGCGTCGAGCAGGAGATCGCGCAGGTCTCCTCGGTCGATCTCGGGACGGTCGCCCTGGCCGTCGTCCTTCTGCTCCAACAGCACCCGGGCGTGCTTGTCGAGGACGCGCATGGCCTCGCCGCCGGGGTGGACCTTCTCCCTGAAGCGCTCGTGCAGTTGGGCCGCGCGCAGGGCGTCCTGGCCGGATTCCTCGTGGATGTCGAGCATGCCGCCCTGGGTGCGGGCGTTCCGGTCGGCCTCCAGGTCGAAGACGGCCGCCTCGATCCCGTTCACGTGCAGTACACGGGCGAGAGTGAGACCGCCGAGGCCGGCGCCGATGATCGCGATGGGGTGGTGTGTGGTGCTCATGGTGATGCCTCCAAGTCGTGGGGCGCCCGCCGACGGTGCGGTGCGGGCCGGGGCGTTCAGTCGGGCGTGACCGGGGTGGTCCGTGTCCCGTTGATGACCGCGCGGAAGATCCAGTCCAGGCGCTGATCGGGGGAGCCGGCGGCCAGGTCGGCACCGAGCGCGGCGATCCGCGGATACTGCGCGGCGCTCACGCCGCACAGCACGGCAACGAGGGCGTTGTGCTCGTCCTCCGCGTCGGCGTCCTGCCCCCGGGTGGACTGCTCGACGGCGGCGGCCGTAGCCACCTGCAGCAGCACGTCCACACCTCGGGCCGCCTGCGCGTCGGGCACGTCCCCCTCGTGCAGGAGGGTCAGGACCGCCTCGACCAGGGCCAGGTAGTTCGGCCCGGAAGGGCGTGCCACCAACGCCGACCGGGCGAGGCTGGGGTGCTCGAACAGGGTGTACGTGTAGGAGCCGAGGACCGCGGTGAGCCGGTCGCGCCAGTCGCCGGCGGACCCGGCGAGGGATGGGCTCAGGTCGACGGCTCCCAGCAGCTCCTCCAGGATCGCCGCGTGCAGTTCGGCGGTGTTCGCCACGTACACGTACAGCGAGGCCGGTCCCGTGTCGAGCTCCTGGGCCAGGCGGCGCATGGTGACGCGCTGCAGGCCCTCCTCGCGCATGATCGCCACCGCGGTGGCGACGATCCCGTCGTAGGTGAGAGCCGGCTTGGCCGGCCGTTCGCGGCGACTGCGGGGTGCGGGAGCTCGGGACGTCATGCACTCACCATAACGAACATGTTCGTAACGAACAAGTTCGTTCTGGAGCGGGTCGGCGCCGGCACCAAGCCGATCACCGCTGCCTTCCCGCCTCACGCGGACGGGGAGCCGGCGGAGGACGGGTGCCCGGCGGGGGACCGCAGGGGTGCGGTCCGGCCGGTCAGCTCGCCGCGGGAGCGAGCTGGGAGTCCCGGCGGAGCAGGGCCGCATAACGCCCGTCCTGCTCAAGCAGCTCCTCGTGACTGCCGCGCTCCGCGGTCCGCCCGCCGTCCAGGACGACGATCTGGTCCGCGTCGCGCACGGTGGAGAGCCGGTGGGCGATGGTGAGGGTGGTGCGTCCGGCGGAGAGCGCGTCGATCGCTTCCTGCACGGCGAATTCGGTGCGGGTGTCGAGGGCGCTCGTCGCCTCGTCGAGGATCAGCACCGGGGGGTCACGCAGAATCGTGCGGGCGATGGCCAGTCGCTGCTTCTCACCGCCCGAGAAGCGGTAGCCGCGCTCACCGACGAGGGTGTCGTAGCCGTCGGGCAGTGAGGCGATGTGGTCGTGGATCTGAGCCGCGCGGGCCGCTGCCTCGATCTCGGCGTCGGTGGCGTCCGGTTTGGCGAAGCGCAGATTCTCGGCGACGGAGGCATGGAAGAGGTACGTCTCCTGGGAGACCACCCCTACGGCCCTGGCGAGCGTGTCGAAGTCCAGATCGCGCACGTCGACACCGTCGAGCGTGACCCGGCCGCCGGTGACGTCGTACAGCCTCGGCACCAGATAGCTGAGGGTGGACTTGCCGGAGCCGGTGGGGCCGACGACGGCCAGGCTGCCGCCGGCTGGCACGGTCACGTCGACGCCGCTGAGCGTGGGATCGCTCTTCTCGTCATAGCTGAAGTCGACGTTCTCGAAGCGGACCTCGCCACGGATCTTGTCCAGGCGGACCGGGTTCTCCGGCTCGGTGATGTCCACGGTGAGGTCGAGGTACTCGAAGATCCGCTGGAAGAGGGCGAGGGACGTCTGCATCTGCACCCCGGTGGAGAGCAGGCTCACCGCGGGCCGGAAGAGGCCCTGCTGGAGCGAGACGAAGGCGACGAGCGTCCCGATGGAGACAGCGGGCCCGCTGGATCGCAAGGTGATGCCCGCGGCCCAGTAGATGACGGCCGGCATGGCGGCCATGACGATGCCGATCGTCGACATCCGCCAGCGTCCGGCCATGCTGGAGCGCACTTCGAGGTCGACCAGCCGCTCGGACTCCTCAGCGAAACCCTTGGTGAGCGATTCGGAGCGGCCCATGGTGCGGCCGAGCAGGATGCCGCTGACGGAGAGCGATTCGGTGACCGTGGCCGCCATGGCGGCCATCTGCTTCTGCCGCTGGGTGGTGATCTTCTTGCGCTCGCGGCCGACCCGGCGGCTGATCCAGACGAACACCGGCAGCAGCAGGAGCGAGACGACGGTGAGCCGCCAGTCGAGTGCGAGCATCGCGACGACGGTCGCGATGACCGCGGTGAGGTTGGAGACCAGGGACGTCGCCGTCGAGGTGACGGTGGCCTGCATGCCGCCGATGTCGTTGGCGATCCGGGACTGGACCTCACCCGTGCGGGTCCTGGTGAAGAAGGCGAGGGGCATCCGCTGCAGCTGCGTGTAGACCCCGGTGCGCAGGTCGTGCATCACCCGCTGGCCGACGGTGGTGGAGATGAGGGTCTGCAGCACACCGAAGACACTGTTCATCACGGCGGTCAGGATCATGCCGAGGGCGAGCAGCGAGAGCAGCCCGGTCCGCCCCTGCGGGATGGCGGTGTCGAGGATCTCGCGGAGCAGGAACGGCGAGGCGACCGACACCAGCGACGAAGCGCCGACGAGCAGTCCGACCACCGCGAGGCGGCCACGGTACGGATGGAAGAGGCGGAGGATGCGACGCAGCTCGGCGGGCGGCTGCTCGGCATCGTTGGGCGGGGCGTCCACGTGGGTTCGTCGGGTTTCATGGGCTCCTTCGTCAGGCGTGCGACTACAGGGAGGGGGTGCGGCTACCTGTAGCGCCAGGCGCGTCGGCGGTCCGCGAAAGTCGGGGAGCCGGTCCGTCGGAATTCCCGCGACAACCGGCCGGATAAGAGCATAGCTCATTGTTACCTGTACTCACAATGCACATGGTCCTGATATTGTTCCCCTCATGGACTCCCCCGACCCCGACGGCATGCTCGCCGAACAGCTGCTGCGGCTGACCCGCAGACTCCAGCGCATTCAGGGCCGTCAGCTGGAGCCGGTCGGCATCACTCCGGCGCAGTTCCGGCTGCTGCGGACCGTCGCGCATTACGACGGGCCGCCGCGGATGGCGGATCTCGCGCAGCGCCTCGATGTCGTCCCGCGCGCCGTGACCACACTGGTGGATGGTCTGGAGGCCAGCGGCCGGGTGCGCCGCGCCCCCGATCCGGACAGCCGCCGGGTGGTGCGGATCGAGATCACCGACGAGGGGATCGCCACTCTCCGGTCGCTGCGCAACGCGCGCCGGGCGGCCGCAGAGGAGATCCTGGCTCCATTGACCGCCGAGCAGCGCGAGGTGCTCGGCGGACTGCTCACCGCTCTGGTCAACGGAATGCCGGAGCGCCGCTGCTGATCGGGTGCGAAGCACCGCACGAGCCGCCGAGGGGACCTCGACATGCCGCTGCTGGAGCCGAAACCGGAAGCCCTGCGCCCCGGTGCGGTGCGCAGGCCCACCCACGACCGCGTGCCCGACGCGCAGGCCCCGGGGACGCCCGAGCCGCTGCGCGGCGAGCTCACCGCGCTGCTGGGTGCGCGGAAGGTCCTGTGGAAGATCTCCGACCTGGTGCGGTACGCCTCCGACGCCAGCCCCTACCGGTTCGTGCCCCAGGTCGTGGTCGTGGCCGAGGACATCGACGACATCTCGGCGGTCCTGTCGTACGCGCACGGCAGGGGCCGCAAGGTCGTCTTCCGGGCCGCGGGCACCAGTCTGAACGGCCAGGCGCAGGGCGAGGACATCCTGGTCGACGTCCGGCAGCACTGGGCGGGCATCGAGGTCCTGGACGGCGGCGCGCAGGCCCGCATCCGACCGGGGACGACGATCATGCGGGCCAACGCCACCCTGGCCCGGCACGGCCGGCTGCTGGGCCCCGACCCGGCCAGCGCCATCGCGTGCACGGTCGGCGGGGTCGTCGCCAACAACGCCTCCGGGATGACCGCGGGCATCAGCCGTAACTCCTACCGCACCGTCTCCTCGCTCACCTTCGTGCTGCCCAGCGGCACGGTGGTGGACACCGGCGACCCCACGGCGGACGAGGACCTCGCCCACGCGGAGCCGCGGCTCTGCGCGGGACTGCTCGCGCTCAAGGCGGAGATCGAGGCCGACGCCGGACTCACCGCCCGGATCCGGGCCAAGTACGAGATCAAGAACACCAACGGGTACCGCCTCGACGCCTTCCTGGACGGTTCGACACCCGTGGAGATCCTGCGCGGCCTGATGGTCGGGTCGCAGGGGACCTTCGGCTTCATCTCCGAGGTCGTCTTCGACACGCTGCCGCTGGACCGCCGCGTCTCCACCGCGCTGCTCTTCTTCCCGTCCCTGACCACGGCGGCGGCCGCGGTCCCGCTGTTCAACGAGGCGGGCGCCATCGCCGTCGAGCTGATGGACGGCAACACCCTGCGCGCCTCCGTCAGCGTCCAGGGAGTGCCTGGCGACTGGGCCGGGCTGCCGAGGGAGACCGCGGCGCTCCTGGTGGAGTTCCGGTCCCCCGACGAGGCCGCGCAGGAGGCGTACGAAGAGGCGGCGGCCGGGGTCGTACGGGGTCTGGAGCTGGTCCGGCCGGTCACCTCGGTGACCAATGAGTTCACCCGGGACGCCCGGACGATCTCCGGCTACTGGAAGGCCCGCAAGGCCTTCGTCACCGCGGTCGGCGGCTCCCGGCCGTCCGGTACGACACTGATCACCGAGGACTTCGCGGTACCGCCCGCCCGGCTGGCCGACGCCTGCGAGGCGCTGTTGTCGCTCCAGGCCGAGCACGGTTTCGACGCCGCCGTCGCGGGCCACGCGGCGCACGGCAATCTGCACTTCCTGCTCGCCTTCGACGCGGCGAAGCCCTCCGACGTCGACCGGTACGCCGCCTTCATGGCGGACTTCTGCCGGCTGACCGTGGAGCGGTTCGACGGATCGCTCAAGGCGGAGCACGCCACCGGCCGCAACATCGCACCGTTCCTGGAGCTGGAATGGGGGCCGCGGGCGACCGAGCTGATGTGGCGTACCAAGCAGCTCATCGACCCCGACGGGGTGCTGGCGCCGCGGATCGTCCTGGACCGCGACCCGAAGGCGCATCTGCGCGGGCTGAAGACCATCCCGAAGGTCGAGGCGGTGGCCGACCCCTGCATCGAGTGCGGATTCTGCGAACCCACCTGCCCCAGCCACGACCTGACCACATCACCACGCCAACGCATCGTGCTGCGGCGGGAGATGATGCGGCAGTCGGGCGGTTCGCCGGTGGAGAGCGGACTGCTCGACGCGTACGGCTACGACGCCGTCGACACCTGTGCCGGTGACTCCACCTGCAAGCTCGCCTGCCCCGTCGGGATCGACACGGGCGCCATGATGAAGGACTTCCGCCACCAGCGGCACTCCCCGCGCGAGGAACGGATCGCCGCGCTCACGGCGAAGCACTTCCGCGCAGTGGAGACGGCGGCCCGGCTCGCGGTCGCCGCGGCCGGCCGGATCGACGACCGGCTGCTCGAAGGCGTCACCGGTCTCGCCCGCCGGGCCGTGCGCCCCGATCTGGTACCCGCATGGCTGCCGGAGATCCCGGGCGCCGCCGCCCGCGCGCTGCCCCGTACGTCCAGGGCCGGAGCGAGCGCGGTCTACTACCCGGCCTGCGTCAACCGCATCTTCGGCGGGCCCGGGGGACATCAGGGCCCGTCGCTTCCGCAGGCCGTGGTCGCGGTGTCGGCCCGCGCCGGACGGCCCGTCTGGATCCCGCAGGACGTCGCGGGTACCTGCTGCGCGACGATCTGGCACTCCAAGGGCTACGACAGCGCGAACGCCGTGATGGCCAACCGGATCGTGGCCGCCGCCTGGGGCTGGACCGGCGGCGGAAAGCTGCCGCTGGTCGTCGACGCCTCCTCGTGCACGCTGGGCATCGCCCATGAGGTGGTGCCGTATCTGACCGAGGACAACCGGGAGTTGCACCGCCGGCTGACCGTCGTCGACTCCCTGGTCTGGGCAGCCGACGAACTCCTGCCGAGGCTGACGGTGCTGCGCCGGACCGGCTCCGCCGTCCTCCATCCGACCTGCTCGATGGAACACCTGGACGATGTGGAGCAGTTGCGGGCGGTCGCGGAGGCCTGCGCCGAGGAGGTCGTGATCCCGGACGACGCTTCGTGCTGCGGCTTCGCGGGCGACCGCGGCATGCTGCACGAGGAACTGACGGCCTCGGCGACCGCGAAGGAGGCCGCCGAGGTGAACACCCGGGAGTACGACACGTACCTCTCGGCCAACCGGATGTGCGAGATCGGCATGGACCGGGCGACCGGCCGTTCGTACCACTCGGCGTTGCTGGAGCTTGAGCGGGCGACCCGGCCCGGTCCCGGTCAGGCCTGAAGGCTGGCCCGGTCGCCCATGACCACGACCGGGTGCTGCTTCGGGTCAAGGGTGCGCAGCAGCTTCTGCATGGCCGGCTTCGGCAGGCTCACGCAGGCCGAGGTGCCGCTGCCGTGGTCCATGTGCAGCCAGATGCTGCCGCCCTTGGTCTGCCCTTCGGGCCGCGTCGGATCGTTGGGAGGGGTGCCCTTGACGCGGTTGTAGTCGATGGCGATGACGTAGTCGAAGTCGTGCCAGTGGGACTTGGCCCAGTAGTGCGGGGCCTGGATGGACGCCGACTCCGTGTACGGGAGACGAGAGCCCGGGTCGGGCAGCACACCGCCCGCGTCGGAGAGGGTGAAGACGCCGACCGGGCTGCGCTTGTCGTCCTCGTGGTGGTCGGCGGCCCAGCCCTTCTTGCCGTTGTGGGCCTTCCAGCCGGCGGCCTTGTCCCAGGTGGAGCCGGACTTGGTGTAGAGCACGACGGTGGAGTCCGCGCTGTTCTTGCCCTCGCCGTAGACAGCGACCACCTGACGGGATTCGGCCGGGATCTTCGACTGCATCCGGTCGCCCACGTCCGGGATGCGCTTCAGGTCGACGGTCCGGGCCGCCTTCTTCGGGGCGTCGGCCGACCGCGCGTCGCCCTTCTTAGCGTCCTGTCCTTCACCGCACGACGTGAGGGTCGTGAGCAGGACACCGCAGGCAGCCGCCGAGACCACCACTCGTACCGCACCGGCTATATGCATTCGCCCATGGTCGCACTCCGTGGCCTTCGCCTTCGCCCAGCCGTGCGGGCCGCGGGGAATGCGTGCCGAATCTTTACCCCCGTACCTGCGGGTACCTGCCGCATCGCCCGGCCGGGGCCGTGCCGCTGTCACCGTCCCGTCACGTAAAAGGGTTTGCCTCGGCCCCGGCAGGACGCGAGGCTTGGACGGTTTGGTCCCCCCAGCCGTTTCTCCCCACGTGTCTCTGGATCCCCCGCGGATCTCAGCCCCTTCCGATCTTTGGGACGTCATGCAAATTCGCGATCTTCCGTACTCGGATCCCGGCGATCCCGATGTCCGGTCGGGCCCTCGCTTCCTGCTGTGGCTCGGCCGCAACCAGATCCGCGGACAGCTCAAGTCCATGTCCTGGGGTCTGCTGCACCAGTGCTCCATCGCCGGGCTGCCGCTCACCGTCGGATTCGCCGTCCAGGCGGTCGTCGACCGGTCAGGCGGCCGGCTCGCGCTGGCCGGCGGGCTGATCGCGGTCCTCGGGGTGCTGATCGCGGTCGGCGACACCATGCTCCACCGGACGGCCGTCACCAACTGGATCACCGCCGCCGCCCGGGTCCAGCAGCTGCTGGCGCGCAAGACCGCGGAGCTCGGCTCGGCGCTGACCCGCCGGGTGGCCGCGGGTGAGGTCGTGGCGGTCTCCACCGGCGATGTGGAGAAGATCGGCTGGTTCGTCGAGGCGCTCTCCCGCTTCGCCGCCGCCGCGGCCGCTCTCGTCATCATCTGCGTGGGGCTCGTTCTCTATCTGCCCTCGCTGGGCGTGCTCGTCGCGCTCGCCATGCCACTGCTCGCCCTGGCGGTGCTGCCGCTCCTCCCCGGGCCACCCGGCGCGCCGACTTCCAGCGCGAGAAGGCAGGCAAGGCGACCGAACTGGCGTCGGACACCGTGGCCGGGCTGCGCGTGCTGCGCGGTATCGGCGGCGAGGAGCTGTTCCTGGGGCGCTACCGGCGTGCCTCGCAGGAGGTCCGCAAGGCCGCGGTGCGCAGTGCGCAGATGTGGTCGCTGATCTCGGCGATCCAGGTGCTGCTGCCGGGCGTGCTGCTCATCTCGCTGGTCACCTACGGGGCGGCGCTGGCCCGGGACGGAAAGATCGACGTCGGTCAGCTGGTCACGGTGTACAGCGCGGCGACGCTGCTGCTGTTCCCGTTGCGGCACTTCGAGGAGATCGCCATGGCGTACTCCTTCTCGCGGCCGTCCGCCCAGCGCGCGGTCCGGGTGCTCTCGCTGAGCCGGGTCGCCCGGCCGTCGACGGTGGACGCCTCTCCGACCGGCGATCTGTACGACCCGGCCACCGGTCTGATGGCCCCCGAGGGCCTGTTCACCGCGGTGGTCTGCGGCGATCCGGACGAGGCCGGCCGGCTGGCGGACCGGCTCGGTGGTCATGCCCAGCCGGCGGTGTCGCAGGCCGGTGCGGCCGAGGAGGAGCCGGCGGACCGCGAGGTGCCGTCCGTGCTGCTCGGAGGCGTACCCCTGGACGAGCTGGAACTGGACGCCGCCCGGACTGCCGTGCTGGTCCAGGACAAGGACCCGGTGCTGCTCTCCGGCACCCTGCGCGAACTGCTGGACGTGCCGTCGTCCGGGCGGGTCACTGCCGAGGAGGCGCTGTCGGCCGCGCAGTGCGGCGACGTCCTGGACGCGCTGGCTCAGGCGTCCGTCGACTCCGACGGCGATCCGATGAACACCCGGATCACCGAACGCGGCCGGTCGCTCTCCGGCGGCCAGCGCCAGCGGCTCGCCCTGGCCCGGTCGCTGGTGACCGACCCGGAGGCGCTGGTGCTCGACGAGCCGACCTCGGCCGTCGACTCGCACACGGAGGCGCGGGTCGCCGCAGGCATCAAGGCACTGCGCGAGGACCGTACGACGGTCGCCTTCGCGTCGTCACCGCTGCTGCTCGACCTGGCGGACCGGGTGGCGCTGGTCCACCGGGGCACGGTGGTGGCCGTCGGCACCCACCGCGAACTGCTGCGCAGCGAACCCCGGTACCGGGCGGTCGTCACCCGCGAGACCGACGACGAGATCGCGGTCCCGGCGCCGCCGGGGGAACCGGACCAGGGCGAAGCAATCAACGCGATCGACACGATCGAGGAAGTCGAGGAGAGGGCATGATCGGCGTCGCACCACCGGCGTACGACCCAGCCGCCCCGGAGTCGGCGACGACCCTGCCGGTAGGCACCCCCACGACCGTACGGAGCTACGCAAGGGAGCTGATCCGGCGCCACCGGCGGCCGTTCACGGTCGTCACCGCACTCAACACGGTCGCGGTGGTCGCCTCGATCGCCGGCCCCTATCTGCTGGGCGGGCTGGTCGAGGACCTGTCCACCGGGGTCACCGACCTCCATCTGGAGCGCACCGCCGCGGTGTTCGCGGTCGCGCTGGTCGTGCAGACCGTCGTCACCCGGATGATGCGGCTGCGCAGCGCGATGCTCGGCGAGGAGATGCTGGCCGATCTGCGCGAGGACTTCCTCGTGCGGTCGGTCAGGCTGCCGCCGGGTGTGCTGGAGCGGGCCGGTACGGGCGATCTGCTCTCGCGGATCACCACGGACATCGACCGGCTCGCCAACGCCATGCGCGAGGCGGTGCCGCAGCTGGCGATCGGAGTGGTCTGGGCGGGGCTGCTGCTCGCCGCGCTCACCGTCACCGCTCCCCCGCTGGCTCTCTCGGTGCTCATCGCGCTTCCGGTGCTGATCGTCGGCTGCCGCTGGTACTTCCGCCGGGCGCCTTCCGCGTACCGCTCGGAGGCGGCCGGTTACGCGGCGGTCGCGGCCATGCTCGCGGAGACGGTGGATGCCGGGCGGACCATCGAGGCGCACCGGCTCGGTGCGCGCCGGGTCTCCCTGTCGGACCAGCGGGTCAAGGAGTGGACGGCCTGGGAGCGGTACACGCTGTTCCTGCGGTCCGTGCTCTTCCCCGTGATCAACGCCACGTACGTGACCATTCTCGGCGCGGTCCTGATGCTCGGCGGCTGGTTCGTGATCGAGGGCTGGCTGACCGTCGGACAGCTGACGACCGGCGCGCTGCTCGCCCAGATGATGGTCGATCCGATCGGCCTGATCCTGCGCTGGTACGACGAGTTGCAGGTCGCCCAGGTGTCGCTGGCGCGCCTCGTGGGCGTCCGCGACATCGAGCCGGACGCGGGCGACGAGGCGGTGGCCCCGGACGGCCGGGACGTGCGCGCCGACGAGGTGCACTTCGGCTACCGGGCCGGTCTCGACGTGCTGCACAAGGTGTCGCTCGACGTCGCTCCTGGTACACGGCTCGCGCTGGTCGGCCCGTCAGGCGCGGGCAAGTCCACGCTGGGCCGGCTCCTGGCCGGGATCTATGCCCCGCGTACCGGTGAAGTCACGCTGGGCGGCGCGGAGTTGTCGCAGATGACGGCGGAGCGGGTACGTACGCACGTGGCCCTGGTCAATCAGGAGCACCATGTGTTCGTCGGCTCGCTGCGGGACAATCTGCTGCTGGCCCGTTCCGGCGCCCAGGACGCGGAGCTGTGGGCGTCGCTCGCCGCGGTCGACGCGGACGGCTGGGCAGCGGCCCTGGACGAGGGCTGGACAGCGAGGTCGGCTCGGGCGGTCTGGTGCTGACCCCGGCGCAGGCCCAGCAGATCGCGCTCGCCAGGCTGGTACTGGCCGATCCGCACACGCTGGTGCTCGACGAGGCGACGTCGCTGCTCGACCCGAGGGCGGCCCGCCATCTGGAACGCTCGCTTGCCCGGGTGCTGGACGGCCGCACGGTGGTGGCGATCGCCCACCGGCTGCACACGGCGCACGACGCGGACGTGATCGCGGTCGTGGAGCAGGGCCGGATCAGTGAACTGGGCAGCCATGACGAGCTGGTGGCGGCGGACGGCGCGTACGCGGCGCTGTGGCGGTCCTGGCACGGCTGACGGGGGCGGGCACCGGTCCCGTACCGCCGTGGAAGGCGCCTCCGTCGCAGGAGGCGCCTTCCACGGCCGTCTCGGACACCACTCGCCCGGGGCCTGCCGACCTGCCTGTCCTCGCCCGCGGCCGCCGGCCTGCGGAGCCGGGGTCCGCGTGCGGCGGCGCCGGGCGAGGTCCCCCGATCTCCGCCGGACGAAGCGGCGCGGGCGTCAGATGAAGTTCATGGCGGCTGCGCCGCCCACTCCCCCGAGCACCATGAACACCGGCATCAGCACCTTCAGCTCCACCCAGCTGCCCGCACGGAACCGCATGAACTTCGGCGGACCGATCGGGTACCAGCGCTTGCGTCCCACCGGGATCGGCCACAGGATCGGGCAGCCGGAGACGGTCAGCGCGTCGCCGATGTCGTGGACCAGGGCGCCGAGCACGATCGGCAGCCCGAGCCAGAGGTAATCCTGGCCGGGCGCGCTGAAGAGCCAGTCCGAACCGTTGCCCGGCTTGTCCAGGACGCCCGCGAGGATCCACGCGCTGGTCGCGCCGAGCAGCCACACGAGGACGTCGCTTGACACCCGGGCGGCCCGCCACAGCAGTCCTTCGACGGCGAGGACCAGGTGGACGAAGAGGATCGCCAGCACGGCCCACCGGCCACAGGTGATCGCGGCGACGGAGGCTGCGCCGCCGGTCAGGACCGCCCACAGCCAGGTGTGGGTCAGGGTCCGGTGGCCGCCGTTACGGTTCGAGTCGCCCCGCATCTTCGTCGCCTTGTAGACGGCGTGCGAGATCTTGTCCACGACCTCGCAGACGCCGCGGGAGATCGGCCCGAAGGCGCGCGAGATGGTCGCCGACTTGTGGTCGAGGTCCGGGGCGAGCGCCGCGCCCGCGGTGATCAGCGCGCCGACGACCAGTACGGGCCACGGCATGGTGTGTCCCGCGGCAGTCGCAGCCGCGCCCACCCCCAGCCAGGCCGCTGCCCCTGACAGAGAGTGTGCCGGTCCCATCATGAGTGTTGCCGCCCCCGTAAATGTTGACAGGTGTTGCCTACGTGCGAGTTCCGGCCACCGTCGTTGCGGTGCGGCCGAGTTGAGTGGGCAGCGTATCGTCCGTGATCTTCGCGGCGTCGTCCGGTTCCCTCATCCGGGCACAAGGCAGGCAAGATGGGGCGTGACCCTTATCGATCAGCTGCCCCCGACCGACGACCCCGACGCCCTCTTCGAGGCATTCTCGTCATGGACCGAGAAGCAGGGCATCACCCTCTATCCCGCTCAGGAGGAGGCGCTGATCGAGGTGGTCTCCGGGGCCAACGTGATCCTCTCCACCCCCACCGGCTCGGGAAAGAGCCTGGTCGCGGCCGGTGCGCACTTCACCGCGCTGGCCCAGGACAAGGTCACCTTCTACACCGCGCCGATCAAGGCACTGGTCTCGGAGAAGTTCTTCGACCTGTGCAAGATGTTCGGCACGGAGAACGTCGGCATGCTCACCGGCGACGCCTCGGTCAACGCCGACGCCCCGGTGATCTGCTGCACGGCCGAGGTGCTGGCCTCCATCGCGCTGCGTGACGGGAAGTACGCGGACATCGGCCAGGTCGTGATGGACGAGTTCCACTTCTACGCGGAGCAGGACCGCGGCTGGGCCTGGCAGATCCCGATCCTGGAGCTGCCGCAGGCCCAGTTCATCCTGATGTCGGCCACTCTGGGTGACGTCAGGATGTTCGAGGAGGACCTGACCCGCCGCACCGGCCGTCCCACCTCCGTGGTGCGCTCGGCGACGCGTCCGGTGCCGCTCAGCTACGAGTACCGTCTGACGCCGATCACCGAGACGCTCACCGAGCTCCTGGAGACCCGGCAGTCGCCGGTCTACATCGTGCACTTCACGCAGGCGGCGGCCGTCGAGCGGGCACAGTCGCTGATGAGCATCAACATGTGCACCAAGGAGGAGAAGGAGAAGATCGCCGATCTCATCGGCAACTTCCGCTTCACCACCAAGTTCGGCCAGAACCTCTCCCGCTACGTGCGGCACGGCATCGGTGTGCACCACGCGGGCATGCTCCCGAAGTACCGCCGCCTCGTGGAGAAGCTCGCGCAGGCAGGTCTGCTGAAGGTGATCTGCGGTACGGACACGCTCGGCGTCGGCGTCAACGTCCCCATCCGCACGGTTCTGTTCACCGCGCTCACCAAGTACGACGGCACCCGGGTGCGCACGCTGCGCGCCCGTGAGTTCCACCAGATCGCGGGCCGGGCCGGGCGGGCGGGCTTCGACACGGCGGGCTTCGTCGTCGCGCAGGCCCCCGAGCACGTCATCGAGAACGAGAAGGCGGTCAAGAAGGCCGGCGACGACCCGAAGAAGAAGCGCAAGGTCGTCCGCAAGAAGGCACCCGAGGGCTTCGTGTCCTGGTCGGAGACCACCTTCGACAAGCTGATCCAGTCCGACCCGGAGCCGTTGACCTCCCGTTTCCGGGTCACGCACACCATGCTGCTGTCGGTCATCGCACGTCCCGGCAACGCCTTCGAGGCGATGCGGCACCTGCTGGAGGACAACCACGAGCCGCGCCGGGCGCAGCTGCGCCACATCCGCCGGGCGATCGCCATCTACCGTTCGCTGCTGGACGGCGGCGTGGTGGAGCAGCTCGACACCCCGGACGCGGAGGGCCGCATCGTGCGCCTCACCGTCGACCTCCAGCAGAACTTCGCGCTGAACCAGCCGCTGTCCACGTTCGCGCTCGCGGCGTTCGAGCTGCTGGACAAGGACTCGCCGTCGTACGCGCTGGACATGGTGTCGGTGGTGGAGTCGACGCTCGACGACCCGCGTCAGATCCTCGCCGCGCAGCAGAACAAGGCGCGCGGGGTGGCGGTCGGGCAGATGAAGGCCGACGGCATCGAGTACGAGGAGCGGATGGAGCTCCTGCAGGACGTCACGTACCCGAAGCCGCTGAGCGAGCTGCTGTGGCACGCGTACGACGTGTACCGGCAGGGCCACCCGTGGGTGGGCGACCACCCGGTGTCGCCGAAGTCGGTGATCCGTGACATGTACGAACGCGCCATGACGTTCACGGAGTTCACCTCGAACTACGAGCTGGCCCGGACCGAGGGCATCGTGCTGCGGTACCTCGCGAGCGCGTACAAGGCGCTGGAGCACACCATCCCGGACGACATCAAGTCCGAGGACCTGGAGGACCTCATCGCCTGGCTCGGCGAGATGGTCCGGCAGGTCGACTCCAGTCTCCTCGACGAGTGGGAGCAGCTGGCCAACCCCGAGGTGGAGACGGCCGAGCAGGCGCAGGAGCGGGCCGACGAGGTCAAGCCGGTCACGGCCAACGCCCGTGCGTTCCGGGTGCTGGTGCGCAACGCGATGTTCCGCCGGGTCGAGCTGGCCGCGCTGGACCGGGTCCGCGACCTGGCCGAGCTGGACGCCGACGCGGGCTGGGACGAGGACGCGTGGGGCGAGGCGATGGACGCGTACTGGGACGAGTACGAGGAGCTGGGCACGGGCCCGGACGCCCGCGGGCCGAAGCTGCTGAAGATCGACGAGGACGCCGAGCACGGTCTCTGGCGGGTCCGGCAGACATTCGCCGACCCGAACGGCGACCATGACTGGGGCATCAGTGCCGAGGTCGATCTGGCCGCGTCCGACGAGGAGGGCCGGGCCGTCCTGCGGGTCACCTCCGTGGGCCAGCTGTGAGCGCGTCCGTACCGACGGCGCCGCGAGAGTGGAGACGAACAGCATGACGAACCCCGCCGAGCGCCTGGTCGACCTGCTCGACCTGGAGCGGATCGAGGTCAACATCTTCCGTGGCCGCAGCCCGCAGGAGTCCCTGCAGCGGGTCTTCGGCGGGCAGGTGGCCGGGCAGGCCCTGGTCGCGGCCGGCCGCACCACCGACGGGGACCGGCCGGTGCATTCGCTGCACGCCTACTTCCTGCGGCCGGGCCGTCCCGGGGTGCCGATCGTCTACGAGGTCGAGCGGGTCAGGGACGGCCGGTCCTTCACCACCCGCCGGGTGACGGCCGTCCAGCAGGGCCGGACCATCTTCAACCTGACGGCGTCCTTCCACCGGCCGGAGGCGGCAGGGTTCGAGCACCAGCTGCCGCCGGCGCGCATCGTGCCCGACCCGGAGGAGCTGCCGACCGTCGCCGAGGAGGTGCGCGACCACCTGGGCGCGCTTCCCGACGCGCTGGAGCGGATGGCGCGGCGCCAGCCCTTCGACATCCGGTACGTCGACCGGCTGCGCTGGACGCAGGAGGAGATCAGGGACGCGGATCCGCGCAGTGCGGTCTGGATGCGCGCGGTCGGCCCGCTCGGCGACGATCCGCTCGTCCATACCTGTGCGCTGACGTACGCGAGTGACATGACGCTGCTGGACGCGGTGCGCATCCCGGTGGAGCCGCTGTGGGGCCCGCGCGGCTTCGACATGGCGTCGCTGGACCACGCGATGTGGTTCCACCGTCCGTTCCGGGCCGACGAGTGGTTCCTGTACGACCAGGAGTCGCCGGTGGCGACGGGCGGGCGGGGTCTGGCGCGCGGCCGGATCTACGACCGCGAGGGCAATCTCCTGGTGTCCGTGGTGCAGGAGGGTCTCTTCCGCCGCCTGGGCGAGCCGTCCTCCTGACCGTTCAGGTGCCGGGCAGCGGGTCCTGCTCCACCTCGTGACGGCGGGTGCGGATGCCGGGCGGAGCCGGGTGCAGTTTGGCGTCGCAGGACGGGCCGAGTCCGGTGCGGCGTGACGCCGTACCGGTCAGCGGGCGGCCGCACATGCGGCAGCGCACGGGGCGGCGGACCGCCGCCTGCTCGGCTTCGGGCAGCGGCTCGGTGCCGGATCGGGGGAAGGGCTCGGGGGACTCCACGCATCGATCTTCTCAAGCCCCCGGTCTACTCTGCGACTTCCCGACCGCACACCCACAGGAGTCCGCAGGTGACCAGCGTCCTGAGATTGAAGTCCGTCCCCCGGACAAGAAGTCGGAGAAGGCGGCCGGACCGGGCGCGGCCCGTCCCGTCGGGCACGTCGTCAGCCTCGCCGACGCGCCGGGGAGCACCTCCCGGGCGGTCGCGCACGTGGAGCGCGAACTGCCGCCCGGCGGCATACCCGCGTACCTCGCGGCCCGGAAGGACGGCACCCGCTCCTTCGTCCTGTGGGCGGACCCCGAGCGCCGTTCGCGGCTGGCCACACTGGTCACGGCCTCGGCGGCCGAAGGCGTGTCGGTGTACCAGGTACGGGGCGGCCAGGGCGAGCTCATCGGCACGTTCGTCCGCGAGAAGGCGCTGTCGGGGAAGGGCCTGCGAACCCGCTGGACGGTCACCCAGACCGGCTGCCCCGAGGCCGTCGGGTTCAAGGGCCGGATCTTCTGGTGGTACGTGTGGTGGCTGCTGTTCCCCGTCCAGGTGGCCATCGGCGTGGGCAGCCTGCTGAGCGGCGGCGGTGACGTGGCCCGGGGGCCACGCCGCATCGTCTGGCGGGCGGGCCGGGAGGTCCCGCTGGAGTTCCGGTCGGACGACGATGAGGTCCATGTGCACGCGACGTGGGTCGACTGGCGGCTGGCGGCCGCCCTGGCGGCGCTGGTGCGCACCTTCGACAGCTGGATCGGCACGCCGTGGGACGACAGCCGTACGTGACGTTCACGGCGCGCCGGGCCGTCGGCCCGAGTGCTCCGTTAGCCCATCGGGCGGACAGCGGGGCATTCGGCCCGCCCCCGGTGCGAGCCCTTCCCTTCCTGTCGCTCCTCGCCACGGAGGGTGGTCGCGCGCGGTGATCCACGGGGCGGAAGCGCTGTCCCGGCGCACTCACCGGAGGAGGCGCGGTTGTGACGGACAATCAGGTGTTCGTGGGCCTGGGTCTGATCGTGGTGCTCGCCGTCGGTTCGCAGCTGCTGGCAGGCCGGCTGCGCGTGCCGGCGCTGCTCGTCCTGCTGCCGGTCGGCTTCACCGCCGGCGCGCTGACGGACACCGTCGATCCGCAGCGGCTGCTGGGCAGTTCCTTCTCCCCGCTGGTGTCGCTGGCGGTGGCGGTGATCCTGTACGACGCCGGTCTCGGGCTCGATCTCAGCAGGCTCAAGGGCCACACGCGCCGCGTCGTCGTCCGGCTGCTGTGGATCGGGACCGTGCTCACCGTGGTGTCCGCCGCACTGTTCGCCGTGCCGGTCCTGGACATGTCGATGTCCGCTGCGGTGATGCTCGCATCGATCCTGGTCGTCTCGGGCCCCACGGTCGTCGGTCCGCTGCTCGGCTTCGTGCGGCCCACCGAGCGGCTGCAGCGCGTCCTCATCTGGGAGGGTTCGCTGATCGATCCGGTCGGCGGCATCCTGGGGGCGCTGGTCTTCCACGGGGTCCTGGCGGGCGACCGGCCGGGCTTCGCCCACCAGTTGGGGCAGTTCGCCGCCAGCGTCGGAGTCGGCTTGGCGGGAGGTGTGCTCGGTGCGGGTCTGCTGTGGCTGGTGCTGCGCCGGGTGCCGCTGAGCGAGGAGTTGGCGACGTCGGTGCAGTTGGCCGCCGCGATCGGGGTCGCGGCGGCCTGTGACGCGCTGCGCGACGACACGGGGCTGATCTCCGCCGTCGTCATGGGGCTGGCCATGGCCAACCTCCCGGGCCTGGACATGCCGGCAAGGCGTCCGTTCTTCGACACGCTGGTCTCCCTGACCATCGGTCTGCTGTTCATCTCCATCTCCGCCACGGTCACCCCGGCATCGCTGCGGCACGTGGTGCTGCCCTCGCTCGCCCTGGTCGCGCTGCTCGTCCTCGTGACGAGACCTCTGGTCGCCCATCTCGCGGCCGCCCGCACCGACATGGGGCGCGGGGAGCGGTGGTTCGTCGGCTGGATGGCGCCGCGCGGCATCGTCGCCGCGGCCACGGCCTCGACGTTCTCGGCCACCCTGGTCGACAAGGGCATCGCCGGCGCCCAGCGCATCCTGCCGGCCACCTTCGTGGTGATCGTCGCCACGGTCATGCTGTACGGGCTGACGGCGTTCCCGGTGGCCCGCAGGCTCGGCGTGCTGCGCCCGGCACGGTCCAGGCCCCTGCTGGTCGGCGGCGCGCCCTGGGCGGTCGACCTGGCGCGCGCGCTGCGCTCGGCCGGGCTGGACGTCCTGATGTGGGCGGGCGCGGACGGCGAGCGGGCGCGGATCGAGGAGGCCGGGCTCCAGCTGGCCCCGGTGAACTGCTCGCTTCGGCGACCGGAGCCGGTGCCGAGCTCGAAGGGATCACCGGTGTGCTGCTGCTCACCGACGAGGACGATTTCAACGCTCTCGCCGCCATGACGCTCCGGGAGAGCGTCGAGGGTGCGGTCCACCGGCTCGGGCCGCCTTCCGCGAGTCACGGCGTGGTGGCCCCGTACACCGGCGGTGCGTCGCTCTTCGGCGCCGGGCTCACCGGATCCGAGCTGACCCGCAGGTACGAGGCCGGGGCGCGGGTGGTGACGCGGCGGTTCGACGGCCTGGTCCCGGCCGGGCACGAGCTGCTGTTCGTGGTGCGCCCCGACGGCCGGCTCTCGCCCGTCACCGCCGCGCGCGCCCCGGCACCGGAGCGGGGTGACACGCTCGTCCTGCTGGGCCCGCCCGCCGGGGTCCGGACGGGCTGAGAGCCATCTGCGACGCCCGCTCCGGCGGGCAGCCGCCTCGCGAGGCGCCGGATCCTCCCCCGCGACGACGGGACGGACCGCGAAATGCCGGAACCGGCCGGAGCGGAGATGATCGGAGGACGCCGGGCACCGCTGTCCCACCGTGCCCGCAGAGAGCGGTCAGGAGATCCCGATGGCTCAGGTCCACGGCGTCGCTTCCGCGACACCAGCTGAACGCGCGGCACGGGGCAAGGCCGCCCGGCGCGCCACGCCGCGGTCCGCCCACGCGGTTTTCGAAGCGTCCGCCGGCCGTCGGGACCCGCTGGACATCCTCGGCTCCCAGTCGGCGACCAGGGTCCCCGAACTCGTACCGCTCCGCTACGGGCGGATGACCGAGTCGCCGTTCCGCTTCTACCGCGGCGCCGCGGCGGTGATGGCCGCCGATCTGGCCACCACCCCGGACTCCGGGATCACTGCCCAGCTGTGCGGAGACGCGCACCTGTTGAACTTCCGGCTGCTGGCCTCCCCCGAACGCCAGCTCCTGTTCGACATCAACGACTTCGACGAGACGCTGCCGGGGCCCTGGGAATGGGACGTCAAACGCCTGGCGGCCAGCCTCGTGATCGCGGGGCGCGCCAACGGGTTCTCCGACCGGGAGCGCGCCGACGTGGTGCTCGCCACCGTCAGGTCGTACCGGGAGTCGATGATCAGGTTCGCCGGGATGCGCCATCTCGACGTGTGGTACGCCCGGACCGACGCCGACCGGATGCGCGCCGTGGCGGCGGAGCAGCTGAAGAAGCGCGGCCGCAAGGGGCTGGACCGCGCCATGGCGAAGGCCCGCACCCGGGACAGTCTGCAGGCCTTCGACAAGCTGACCGAGGTGGTGGACGGGCGGCTGCGGATCGCCGCGGACCCACCGCTGCTGGTACCCGTGCAGGACCTGCTGCCCGAGGTCGAGCGGGGCGCGTTCGAGGAGCAGTTCCGCAAGCTGATCGCCGGCTACGGCCGCAGTCTGGCCTCCGACCGGCGCACCCTGCTGTCGGGCTTCCGCCTCGTCGACGTGGCCCGCAAGGTGGTCGGCGTGGGCAGTGTCGGGACCCGGTGCTGGATCGTCCTGCTGCTCGGCCGGGACAGCGGGGATCCGCTCTTCCTGCAGGCCAAGGAGGCCGACACCTCGGCGCTTGCGCCCTATGCAGGCGCGAGCCCGTACGCGAACCAGGGGAAGCGGGTGGTCGCGGGGCAGCGGCTGATGCAGGCCGCGAGCGACATCTTCCTGGGCTGGGAGCGGGTGGACGGGATCGACGGCAGACGCCGGGACTTCTACGTCCGGCAGTTGCGGGACTGGAAGGGCATCGCCCAGCCGGAACTGATGGTGCCCAGGGGCATGAGCGCCTTCGGCGAGGTCTGCGGCGCCACGCTGGCCCGCGCCCACGCCCGGTCCGGTGACCGGATCGCGATCGCCTCCTATCTGGGCGGCGGCGATGTCTTCGACCGTGCGCTCCAGCAGTTCTCGGAGACGTACGCCGACCGTAACGAGCGCGATCACCAGGCGCTGGTCGACGCCGTGCGGGCCGGCCGGCTTCCCGCGGCCGAGGAGGCTGCCCGCTAGGGGGCCTGCCCCGGACAGGCGGGCGCCCTGCGGTCCGCACGGCGCGTGCCGTGCTCCGCCACGACCACAACGGCACAGTGTGGGCACAACGCCCAAGTCACCACATCGTGGTATCAACCTTGTGGACGCCTGTGGACGGGGCGTCCCCGGGTTTTCCGATGCCGAGGAGACAATGAGCATGCCGGCCGAGCCAGTCGGAACGACCGCTGCACAGCCGCCCGACCCCGTCGAGCTGATCCGCACCCGCGGCTACGCGGTCCTGCTGGTGATGGTGGCGATCCTCGGAGTCCCGGTATCGGCGGCCGCGTTCGGCTTCCTCGCGCTGGTCTCCGAACTCCAGTCGCTCACCTATCACGACCTGCCCGAGGCGCTGGGCTTCGACGGCACACCGTCGTGGTGGCCGGTGCCCCTGCTCGGGGTGGCCGGGCTGCTGGTGGGGCTGACGATCCGCCATCTCCCCGGGATCGGCGGGCACAAGCCCGCGGAGGGGCTGGTGAGCAGCGGCGCACCGTCCGCAGCAGAGCTCCCCGGGATCGCGCTCGCGGCGCTCGTCTCCCTCGGCCTCGGTGCGGTGCTCGGCCCGGAGGCGCCGCTCATCGCGCTCGGCGGCGGCCTGGCCGTGTACGCGGTACGTCTGGTCAGGCCGGGCCTGGACCCGGGAGCGGTCGCCGTGGTGGGAGCCGCGGGCAGTTTCGCCGCGGTCAGCGCACTGCTCGGCTCTCCGCTGCTCGGTGCGTTCCTCCTGATGGAGGCCTCGGGTCTGGCCGGGATGATGCTCGGGGTGGCCCTGGTGCCGGGGCTCCTCGCGGCCGGGATCGGCGCGCTCATCTTCACCGGTCTGGGTTCGTGGACCGGGCTGGGGACGTATTCGCTGGCCCTGCACGAGGTGCCGCACGCGGACGGCCCCTCCGTCGCCGAGTTCGGCTGGGCCGTCGCACTCGGGGTCGCGGCGGCCCTGGCCGGTGCGGGGATCCACCGGCTGGCACTGTTCCTCCAGCCGCGGGTGGAGCGGCGCAGGGTGGTGGCCACCGCGCTGGCCGGGCTGTTCGTCGGCGCCATGGCCCTGGTGTACGCGGAGAGCACCGGGAGGGACGCGTCCGGAGTGCTGTACTCGGGAGAGCACGCGCTCGACCCGCTGCTCTCCGGGAGTGCGGGCTACTCCGCGGCCACCCTCCTGGTGCTGATCGCGTGCAAGGCGCTGGCGTACTGCGCCTCCCTGAGCGCCTTCCGGGGCGGGCCGGTCTTTCCGGCCATGTTCGTGGGGGCCGCGGGCGGCATGGCGCTCTCCCATCTGCCGGGACTGAACCTGACGTCGGGGTTTGCCATGGGGATCGGGGCGATGTGCGTGGCGATGCTGAAGCTTCCGATGACGTCGGTGCTGCTGGCCACGCTGCTGCTGGGGTCCGAGGGTCTCACCGTCATGCCGCTGGTGATCGTCTCGGTCGTGGTCTCCTACGTCGTCACCCTAAGGATCACTCCGCCGCCGGCCGCGTTCGCGACCACGCACTCATCGCCCCATCCCACGCCCTGAGCGTCAGAAGTCGTCCCGCTTCCCGGGTCCCGCGCAGAGCGCCCAGATGATGAAGACGTCCATGGCGATGAGCACGATGGACCACAGCGGATAGTGCGGCAGCCACATGAAGTTGGCGAGCGCGCCGAGTCCTGCCAGGACGATACCGACGACGCGTGCCCACATAGCGCCGGTGAACAGTGCGATGCCGGCGATGAGGATGACGATGCCCAGGATGAGGTGGATCCAGCCCCAGCCGGTCAGGTTGAACTGGAAGACGTAGTTGCGCGTGCTGACGAAGACGTCGTCCTTGGCGATGGCCGAGATCCCCTGGAAGATCGCCATGGCCCCGCCGAAGATCATCAGGATCGCGGCGAACGCGGTCCATCCCGTCTCGAAGGGGTGACGCGTGCCCGGAGCGGTACTGCGTGCCGCTCGCGGTTCGTTGCCGGTACTGGCCATGTCGGCCTCCTCGGGTAGCAGAGCCACCCGGCAGGACCCGACGGGCCCGGCCGGACCTCCCCCGGGTCCTAGCGTGGCACGAGAGCACCCGAGCGGCAGCACGGCGCATTCGCAGGCGGGTGACCGGACGAGAAATTCTCATCATGGAGATAGAATCTCTGCTGTGAGAGACGAGAACGCCGGGCCCGGCTCCGTCGACGCCAGGCTCGCGGCACGGCTGGGCGAGCTGCGCGCCGAGCGCGGCTGGTCGCTGGAGGAGCTGGCGCGGCGCACCGGGGTGAGCCGCTCCACCCTTTCGCGGCTGGAGCGCGGTGAGCTGAGTCCGACCGCCGCCCTGCTCGGCCGGCTGTGCACCGTCCACGAGCGGACCATGTCGCGGCTGTTGCTGGAGGTGGAGGCGGAGCCACCGCAGCTCGTGCCGGCCGAACGCCAGACGGTGTGGCGGGACGAGCGGTCGGGCTTCGTGCGCCGCTCCGTCTCGCCGCCGCACACCGGTCTGCGCGGGGAGATCATCGAAGGCACTCTCGACGCGGGCGCCGTGATCGCGTACGAGAATCCTCCGGTCCCCGGTCTGGAGCAGCACGTCTGGGTCCTGGAGGGCACGGTCGAGATCACCGTGTCCGACACCGTGCACAGCGTCCGCGCCGGCGACTGTCTGCGGTTCCGGCTGCGTGGTCCTTCGCGTTTCCACTGCCCGGGCCCGGACAGGGTCCGTTATGCACTGATGATTGTTCTGCCGTGAAAGGACCTGCCGCATGACCGAGATCGTCCCCGTGTCCGGACCCGAACTGGTCACGTACGCCGATGAGCTGGCCGCCCTCCTGGTGGAGACCGTCGAGACGGGCTCCTCCGTGGGGTTCCTCGCGCCGCTGGACCGGGGCGCGGCCGCCTGCTGGTGGCGGGAGCGGGCGGCTTCCGTGGAGGCCGGAAGTCTTCAGGTCTGGATCGCCCGGGACGGCGAGCGGATCGCGGGCACCGTCGGCCTGGTCCGGGCGCCGCTGCCGAACGCCCGTCATCGCGCCGAGGTGACCAAGCTGATGATCCGTCCGTCGGCGCGCGGCCGGGGTCTTGGCCGCGCGCTGCTGGAAGCGGTCGAGCACTCGGCGGCCGAGGACGGCGTCACGCTGCTCGTGCTGGACACCGAGAGCGGCAGCGCCGCGGAGCGGCTCTACCGCTCCGCGGGCTGGACGGAGTGCGGATCGGTGCCGGACTACGCCGGTGATCCGGCAGGTGTCCTGAAGCCGACCACCTTCTACTACAAGGCGGTCGCCGCGGGCGAGCCGGCACGGGCTCAGGCAGCGAGCCCGTCGACGTCCTTGTAGGCGACGCCGTCCTTCATGACCAGCAGGACGTTGCCCGGATCGCCGAGGGCGCGGATGTCGTCGAGCGGGTTGCCGCGCGCGACGACGACATCGGCGCGCTTGCCGGGCTCCAGAGTGCCGATCTCGTGGGCGAGGCCGAGGAGTTCGGCGGCGTCCGCGGTGCCGGCGCGCAGCGCGCCCATCGGCGTCATGCCGCAGTCCACGAGGTGCCCGAGCTCGCGCAGGTTGGTGCCGTGTTCCGCGATGCCGCAGTCGGTCCCCATGGCCACCCGCACCCCGCGTTCGATGGCGTGCGGGATGTGCCGGCCGGCGACCTCCTGCCAGTGCTTCTTCTTCGCGTACGCCCAGGGCGCCGCCTTCTGCGGGTCGGGGTCGGTGCGGGCGGTGGTGAGGGTGGGCACCAGGAAGGTGCCGCGTGCCAGCATCAGGTCGATGGCCTCGTCGTCGATCTCGTAGCCGTGCTCGACGCTGGCGACCCCGCCCCGTACGGCGTTGAGAATCCCGCCCCTGCCCTGGGCGTGGGCGGCGACCTTCTTGCCCCGGTGCCCGGCGGCGATCTCCGTGATGGTGCGGATCTCGTCCTCCAGGAAGCCGTCGTCGTCGGGCTGGTCGGTGGGGCTCCACACGCCGCCGGTCGCGGCGATCTTCACGCAGTCGGCACCCTGGCGCAGCACGCCGCGTACCGCCTTGCGGCATTCGGCGGTGCCGTCGGCCAGCCGTCCCATGGTGGTGTCGTTGGCGCGGTCGTCGTTCCCGGCCCGGAAGTCGCCGTGGCCGCCGGTCGGGCTGAGCATGGCGACCGCCACGAGCAGCCGGGGGCCGACCAGCAGCCCGGACTCGACGGCCCGCCGGTGTCCGGCGTCGGCGCCGCCGAGGTCCCGGGCCGTGGTGACACCGGCTTCGAGGGTCTGCTTCATCCGGGGTGCGGCCAGGAAGGTGAGCAGGCTGCGGGGCATCGTGGCGATCTCGGCGTGGCTCATCGCGGTGCCGGGAGCGGCCATGTGGACGTGGCAGTCGATGAATCCCGGCAGGATCGTGTCACCCCGGACGTCTATGCGCCGGGTCCCCTCCGGGGCCCCTGGACAGTCCGAGGAGGGGCCCGCCCAGCGGACGCGCCCGTCCTCGATGAGCACCGCGCCGTCGCGGACCGGTTCGGCCCCCGTGCCGTCGATGAGCAGGCCGTTGTGCAGGAGTACGGAGGTGGTGGGGGCGGGCATGGCGCTGTTCCTTCCCTGGAATGTGCGGATCGGTGCGGGGTGGTGGGTCAGTTGACGGCGGTCCGGGGCCGGGCCACGACGGCTGCCGCGACGGCGACCAGGACCGAAACGCCGGCGCAGCACCACCACACGGTGATGTAGGCGTCGACCGTCGGGATCTCGGTGCCCTTGAAGGTGATGGCGGTGAGGATGGCCGCGAAGACGGCCCCCGCGACGGAACCGCCCACGGTCTTCGCGGTGTTGTAGATACCGGTGGCGATCGCGGTGCGCTCGTGCGGGCTGGCGTCGACGATCAGGACGGGCATGGCACTGAGGGCGAGGCCGACACCCGAGCCGACGACGGCGTTGACGACGACGAACTGCCAGGGCTCACCGTGCGCCACGATCAGGAACACATAGCCGACCGCCATGAGGAAGCCGCTGAGCGCGAGGGCACCGCGCCCGCCGATCAGCCGGAAGAGGCGGGAGGCGACCAGTGAGGCGGCGAACGCCATCACGCCGGACGGCAGCATGAGCCAGGCGATGCCGAGCGCGTCGTAGCCGAATCCGTAGCCGAGCTTGTCGGCGGGTGCGGAGATGAAGAGGACTGCGGCGGTCTGGGCGCCGAACAGAGCGGTGCCGAGCAGGAAGCTGGCCGCGTACACGGGGAGCAGGGTCCGGCGCACGGTGAGGCGGATGTCGACGACGGGCTGGGCGACGCGGAGCTCGACGAGCACCCAGACGACGAGCGTGCAGGCGGCGACCGCGAAGAGCGTCAGCGTCCAGGCGTCGCTCCAGCCCCACTTGGGGCCCTGGGAGATGCCGAGCAGCAGGGTGGCGAGTCCGACGCTGAGGAGGCCGGCGCCGGCCCAGTCGACCCTGCCCGGGGCGCGGGTCTTCGATTCGGGCACCAGGAAGAAGACGACGCCGGCGCACAGGACGGTGGTGGCGGCGGGGATCCAGAGCACGCCGTGCACCGAGTCGATGACTTCGCGCAGGAGACCGGCCAGCACCATTCCGGCGCTGGCGCCGAAGGTGAGGGCGCCGACGAGCAGTGCGATGGCGCTACGGGCGCCCGGGGCGTCCAGGCGGTCGCGGACCAGTCCGATCTCCAGGGGCAGCAGCGCGGCGAGCGGCCCTTGCAGGACGCGCCCGACCAGCAGTACCTCGAAGGAGGGCGCCCATGCGACCAGGACGGAACCGGCGACGAGGCACAGCACCGCGATGCGCAGCAGTCGCCGGTGGCCGTACATGTCCCCGAGGCGGCCGAACAGCGGTACGGAGACGGCGGCGGCGAGGAGTTGCGCGGCGTTGACCCAGTTGAGGTCGCCCGCACCGATGTCGAGGACGGCGCCGAGTTCGGGCAGCAGGGTCGGCATCATCCCCTGGATGATGCCGCTGGTCAGTTCGACGAAGACCAGGAATCCGACGACCGCGGCGACGCGGGCGCCGCCGAGGCCCGGCGCGCCGGCGCCCGCGGTGGGCTGGATACGCGACATGGGATCTCCACTTGGGCACGGCCGCGCCCACGGGCGCGGCAGGTGGTGGTGGGACAGGAAGGGTTCGGGCACAGGCACTTCGCGAAGCGCGGATACGGGTGGGCCCGGTGGATCAGGCGGCGGGCTGCCGGCCGGCTGCGACGAGTGCGTGGGCCACGGCCCGGACAACGGCCAGGTCGGCCGGGCCCGGGGTGATGCCGACAGCTGCCAGCGCCTCCTCGACCCCGGCCGGGGCATGGGCGGAGCCGGGTACGGCGGGCCCCGGGGCGGCGGCCGCCTGTTCGGTGCGGTCCGGGTCCCGGAGCGGGGCGGGCCGGTGCCTGGGGTCGGGCGCGGCCCGGCGCAGATGCCAGGTGGTGACGGACTGGAAGGCCTCGCCCGCGCCGAGCAGGGTGTTCTCGCTGCGGGGGCGGCCGGCCAGTTGGAGGGAGAGCGGCAGTCCGGCCTGATCGGCGCCCATGGGCAGCGCGAGGGCGGGGAAGCCGGTGGGGTTCCAGACGGCGGTGAGGTTGAGCTCGTCGCCGGGTGCGGTCTCCTGGGCGTACGGGCGTGCGGGGGCGGGCCAGGTCGGGGTGGCGATCAGGTCGGCCCCGGCGGGGCCGTCCATCCGCTCCAGCAGTGCCGCGGTGAGCCGTTGGCGGGTGCGCTGGGCGCGGAGGTAGAGGTGCGCGGGGAGCAGTCCGCCGGCGGCGGCCAGCCGGCGAAAGCCCCTCCCGTGTCCGTCCCAGTCGGCGGCGAGCCGCTCGCCGTGTTCGGCGAAGGCCTCGGCGAGCATGGTGACCGCGTTGACCGCGAGCAGCTCCCCGAACTCCGGGAGTTCGAACTCCCTTGTTTCGCAACCGAGTTCGTTCAGTGTCCGCAAGGCCTCCTGGAACGCCGCGCGGCACGGCCCGGTGACGCCCGGCGCGTCGAGCAGGCCGTACGGGACGCCGATGCGCAGCCCGCGCAGCCCTGCGGAACGGGGCGTGTGCCCCGCTCGTCCGGTCAGTGCGTCGAGCAGGAGCCCGCAGTCGGCGGCGCTCACGGCCATCGGCCCGAGGACGTCCTGCGAGGGGCTGAGCGGCAGGCAGCCGTCGGTGGGCAGCAGTCCGAAGGTGGTTTTCAGACCGGTGGTGCCGCACAGCGCCGCGGGCAGCCGGACGCTGCCGGAGGTGTCGGTGCCGAGGGCTCCGAGGAAGAGCCCGGAGGCGATGCCCGCGCCGTTTCCGGTGCTCGACCCGCCGGTCCACCGCTCGGGGTCCCAGGGGTTGCGGGGCACCGGGAAGGGGTGGGCGGGGTCGGGGCGGCCCATGGCGTACTCGGCCATGGTGGTCTTGCCGAGGACGACGGCCCCGGCGCCGCGCAGCCGGGCGACGGCGACTGCGTCGCGCCCCCGCCACCAGTGCGGGTCGTGGGCGGGGCTCTGCGCGGTGACCGGGCCCTCGACCGTGGCGAGGTTGTCCTTCACGGCGAGGGGCAGCCCGTGCAGCGGTCCGCGTTCGGCCGCCGGGCGGGAGTCGGCCGCACGGGCGGCGGCGAGCGCCTGTTCCGGGAAGCGGGTCACGTACACACCGAGCAGCGGATCGAGGACCTCGGCGTCGGCGAGCGCGGCGTCGACGAGTTCACGGCTGCCGACGGCGCCCGACCGCAGGGCGGATGCGGCTTCGGTCAGGGTGGCGAAAGGCTGCTGCACCGCGCACCTCCGGACTGGGTAGATGGCTGGATCTGATGGAGTACGGCGATGCTAATCTCCGAACAAGGAGTGGCCCTGAATTGCTTATCCCTGTCATGGATCACGATCCAATGCAGTTTTTTCCCACAGCGCTTCCTGATGCGGATGTCCGATGACTGAAAACCTGCCCTCGCTCAGCGAGCTCGACCTGGCCCTGGTCAACGCGTTGCAGATCAACCCCAGGGCCCCCTGGACCGAGCTGGCGAAGGCGCTGGACATCGATGCCGCGACCGTCGCCCGGCGCTGGGAGCGGCTGCGCGCCGCGGGCCACGCCTGGGTGACCGCGTATCCGTTCGGCGGCTCGGGTGCCGGCGCGCTGATCGAGATCGACTGCGCACCGGGGCAGGCGGGGGCGGTGGCCGAGGCACTGTCGGCGGATCCGCACGCGGTGACCGTGGAACACGCGGCGGGCGGCCGCGACCTGCTGATCACGGCGATGGCCACCGGCTTCGGCGCGCTCTCGCGCTACATCGTGGACCGGCTCGGCACGGTCCCCGGCATCACGGCGACCAGGGCGCACCTGGTCACCCGCAGTTACACGGAGGGCAGCGTCTGGCGGCTGACGAGCCTGAGCCGCACCCAGCAGGAGACGCTGGCCGCGTCCCGGCGCTCGGCGCTCGGCGGCTCCCAGCACCTGCCCGAGTACGCCGAGCTGGTCACGGCGATCGGTGAGAACGGGCGGATGTCGCTGAGCGAACTGGCCGAGACGCTGGGCGTCTCCGTGAACACCGCGAGCCGCCGCCTGAACCGGCTGCTGGAAGCCGGCCGGCTGGTGCTCCGCTGCGACCTGGCCCGCTCGCTGTCCGGCTCACCGGTCGCCGTGACCTTCTTCGGCACCGTTGCCGCCGAGCATCTGGACTCCACGGCAAGGGAGTTGGCGAAGCTCCCGGAGATCCGCCAGTGCCTGGGACTGGCCGGTCCGCAGAATCTGATCGCGACGGTCTGGGTGTCCTCCCTGGTGGACGCCCAAGCCCTGGAGGTACGCCTCGCCGCAGCCCTCCCGCACCTGCGGATCGCCGACCGGGCGGTCGCCCTGCGCGCCGTGAAGCTGATGGGCAGGCTGCTGGATCCGGACGGCCGGGCGATCGGCTTCGTGCCGATGAACCTGTGGGCGTAAGAATGGCTGCGGAAGCCATTGACGAGGAGACCCTTATGACGCTGTACGACATTCCGCTGCACACCCTGGCCGGCGAGCCGACGACGCTGGGCGCCTACCGCGGCCGGGCCGTCCTGCTGGTGAACGTCGCCTCCAAGTGCGGACTGACCCCGCAGTACGCCGGCCTGGAGCGGCTCCAGAAGGAGTACGGGGAGCGGGGCCTGACCGTACTGGGCGTGCCGTGCAACCAGTTCGGCGGCCAGGAGCCGGGGAGTTCGGAGGAGATCCAGACGTTCTGCTCGGCGACGTACGGGGTGACTTTCCCGATGCTGGAGAAGACCGACGTCAACGGCGCCGGCCGGCACCCGCTCTACGCGGAGCTTACGCAGCTCGCGGACGCGGACGGCGAGGCCGGTGACATCCAGTGGAACTTCGAGAAGTTCCTGATCTCCCCGGCGGGCGAGCCGGTCGCCCGGATCCGTCCGCGTACCGAGCCGGAGGCCCCGGAGGTCGTCGCGGCCATCGAGGCACAGCTCACCGCCTGATCACCCGCCGCGCCCTCCGGTGGACCGGACCCCGGTCCGCCGGACGGGCGTGGCCGGCTCGTCAGGCGTGGCTGAGCAGGAGCGAGCCCTTGGGGTAGGTGACCCCGCCGTCCACATTCGTCACCTGAACGCTCACGGGCGTGCCCTCCGCGATGTTGCCGCTCTTCCACGGGCTGCAGTAGGGCGAGTTGTGGCCGCGGGTGGTGGCGGTCCGGTCCCACGTGCCGTCGCGGCCGATGTCGAGCTTCACCTCGATGCCCCAGCCGTCCGCAGCCGTGTCGCAGGCGCGGATGGAGTCGCCGGGGATGCTCCCGGACGGGTCGGCGTTCCATTCGCCGTACCCGCCGAACGAGGCGTCGATCGGCTTCGGTGCCGCGACCGCCGTGCCCTGCGCGGCCATGACGAGGCCGATCGCGGCAGCGGCGGCCGCCACGAGCCTTCTCCCCTTGGACTTCGACACGAGCAGTCCCCCTCCATGAACCGGTCACGATCTTCACGGGGAATCTACAGGGACATGGCAGGTGCACACCATCCGGCCTGCGCACGGACCCGGCCCCCGCCTCCTGCCGGTGGGGCAGGGGACGGGGGCCGGGTTCGTGGGCCGGGGCCGGAGGTCAGCGGATCGGCATCCCGGAGAGCGTGCGGGCGATCACCAGGCGCTGGATCTCGCTGGTGCCCTCGAAGATCGTGTAGATCGCGGCGTCCCGGTGCATCCGCTCCACCGGGTACTCACGGGTGAAGCCGTTGCCGCCGAGGATCTGGATCGCCTGCGCGGTGACCTTCTTGGCGGTCTCACTCGCGTACAGCTTGGACATCGAGCCCTCGGCGGAGTCGAACGGCTTGCCTGCGGTGGCCATCCAGGAGGCGCGCCAGACCAGCAGACGTGCCGCGTCGATCTGGGTGCGCATGTCGGCGAGCTGGAAGGCGATGCCCTGGTTGTCGATGATCGGGCGGCCGAACTGGGTACGGGTCTTGGCGTAGTCCAGTGCGACCTCGTACGCGGCGCGGGCGGTGCCGACCGCCATGGCACCCACGGCCGGGCGGGACGCCTCGAACGTGGCCATCGCGGCGTTCTTCACCCGCTCACCACCGGAGGCGGCGCGCTCACGGGCCCGCGCGAGGCGCTGGTCGAGCTTCTCCTTGCCGCCGAGCAGGCAGTGGCCGGGGACGCGCACGTCCTCCAGGACGACCTCGGCGGTGTGCGAGGCGCGGATGCCGTGCTTCTTGAACTTCTGGCCCTGGGAGAGCCCGGGGGTCTGCGGCGGCACGATGAAGGAGGCGTGCCCCTTGGAGCCGAGCTCCGCGTCGACGACGGCGACCACCACGTGGACGTTGGCGATACCGCCGTTGGTCGCCCAGGTCTTGGTGCCGTTGAGCACCCACTCGTCCTTGGCCTGGTCGTACACCGCGCGGGTCCGCATCGAGGCGACGTCGGATCCGGCATCGGGCTCGGAGGAGCAGAAGGCGGCGACCTTCACGTCGTTCGCGTCGCCGTACATCTGCGGGATCCAGGTGCCGATCTGCTCCTCGGTACCGTTGGCGAGGACGCCGACGGCCGCCAGGCCCGTGCCGACGATCGACAGGGCGATGCCCGCGTCGCCCCAGAACAGTTCCTCCATCGCCATCGGGATGCCGAGGCCGGTCGGGTCGAAGAACTGCTGTGCGTAGAAGTCGAGGGAGTAGATTCCGACCTTGGCCGCCTCCTGGATGACGGGCCAGGGCGTTTCCTCACGCTCGTCCCACTCCGAAGCGGCCGGACGGATCACATCCGCGGCGAAGCCGTGCAGCCAGTCACGGACCTGCTTCTGGTCGTCGTTGAGCTCGAGCGTGAACTCGGCCATGTTCCCCTCCACGTACTGCCGTCAAAAACCAGTCGTTACTTGCGGTAACAACAGTCTGTTACCGGCAAGTAGCCTCTGTCAACCGGTCGGCGGCCGATGCACACGCCGCTGGGCAGGGTGTTACGTTGCGCAGGCATGACGGACAGCACGGCCAGGGGTGGGAGAAACAGTATGGAGACCACACGACAGGCCGAGCGACAGCGGACCGCGGCCGAGCGCCGCCGCCGCGAGCTGCTCGAGGCCGCCGACCGCGTGGTACTCAGGGACGGCCCCGGTGCCTCGATGAACGCCATCGCGGCGGAGGCCGGGATCACCAAGCCCATTCTCTACCGGCACTTCGGCGACAAGGGCGGCCTCTACCGCGCCCTGGCCAAGCGGCACACGGACGCGCTGCTCAGCGCACTGCGCGCCGCACTCGACGCGCCCGCCGACCGGCGCGCCCGGGTCGAGGCCACGCTCGACACCTACCTCGCCGCCATCGAGGCCCGCCCGCAGGTCTACCGGTTCCTGATGCACCCGTCCGACGACGCGGTGCCCTCGCCCGAGCAGGGCTTCGACGTCGGACGGCACTCCGCCCCGCTGCTGCGCCGCCTCGGTGAGGAGCTCGCCACGGTCATCGCCGAGCGGGTGGATCTCGGGCCGGACAGCCAGGCGATGGCTCGGATCTGGGGCCACGGCATCGTCGGCATGATGCACGCGGCGGGCGACTGGTGGCTGGGTGAGCGCCCGTGCTCACGCGCCCAGCTGGTGAGCAGCCTGGCCGACCTGCTGTGGGGCAGGCTCGCCGCGGCGGGCGACCGCCCCGGCGGTCCCGGCTTCTGAACCCGCCCCTGCCCGGTCAGCCGGTGCGCCCCCAGGGTGCGCGGCGGGCCGCACGCAGGGCGCGTGCCCGGCGCAGCCCGGTCAGCCGGTCGGTGTAGACGACGCCGTCGAGGTGGTCGCACTCGTGCTGGAGGCAGCGGGCGAAGAACCCGGTGCCGCTGACCCGTACCGGCTTCCCCTCGACCGTCAGTCCCTCGACGACCGCGTGGTCGAAGCGCGGCGTGCCGGCCTCGATCCCCGGCAGCGAGAGACAGCCCTCCGGGCCACGGACGGTGATGCCGTCCGCCTCGACGAGGGTCGGGTTGACCAGGTGTCCGAGGTGGCGGACGTCCTCGTCGTCGGGGCAGTCGTAGACGAACACCCGCAACGGCACGCCGACCTGGTTGGCGGCGAGCCCGACGCCCTGCGCCTCGTACATCGTGGCGTACATGTCCTCGACCAGCCGGGCCAGTGAGGGCCCGAAGTCGGTGACCGGGTCGCACGCGCCGTGCAGGACCGGGTCGCCGAGCAGGCTCATGGTCCGGACGAGGCCGGAACTGCCGGGGATGGGACGGTTTCGCATGGCGGCCATCGTACGGTGGAGAAGTCAGGACAGACACTGTTCGGGATCTGCGTCACGACGGGCCCCGCAGCACCGGTTCGGCATCTTCCGCCAGGGGGTCTTCCAGCACCTCGCGGTCCTGGAGGCCGCCGGTGCCGTCGCGACGGGGCGGGAGGGCCGTGACATGCTGCACGGCCTCGGCAGATCACCGGGCATCGGCCCGTACCCGGCACATCCGGACCGGAGGAGAACACCCCATGAAGATCCAGCTGACCAGCGTCCTCGTCGACGACCAGGCCGTGGCCCTGCGCTTCTACACCGAGATCCTGGGCTTCGTGAAGAAGTACGACGTCCCGGTGGGCGAGAAAGACCGGTGGCTGACCGTCGTCTCCGCCGACGAACCCGGCGGCACGGAACTCCTCCTGGAGCCCGCCGGCCACCCGGCCGTCAAGCCCTACCGCGACGCGCTCGTCAAGGACGGCATCCCGCTCGCCCAGTTCGCCGTCGACGACGTGCAGGCGGAGTACGAGCGTCTGTCCGCCCTCGGTGTCCGCTTCACCCAGGAGCCGGTGGAGATGGGCCCGGTCACCACCGCCGTCTTCGACGACACCTGCGGCAACCTGATCCAGATCGCGACACAGCCCTGACCGGCCGGCCGGCCGCCTTCGGGACCCGGGCCGGCCTGCCGTGAGAGGGCGCGGGGCTGTCCGCCGCAGGCGCCGCGAGGACGAGATCCCGGACCACGTGCAATCGAGGACCGGGCACACGCTCCGCACCTGAGGCAGCGCCGCCGCGTGCCAGTGGGCTGCGCCCCTTCCCCGGTCGCGGACGATGAGAAGATCGTCGAAACCCTCCCCGCGTGCTGTCGTACGGCGCTGCCGGAACCGGGAGGGCTGATCGAAGCGCGACGGAACGGGGCGAGCGTTGCAGGGGAGAACCGCGGAGCGGGACCGCATGGACCGGATGCTCGCCGGCGCCCGTCGGGGAATGAGCAGCGCCCTGCTGGTCGGCGGCGAGGCAGGGATCGGAAAGACCGCCCTGCTCGACTACGCCGCCGAACGGGCGGACGGCATGCGGGTGTTGCGCGTCGAAGGCATCGAGTCGGAGATGGAACTCGCCTTCGGCGGGCTGCACCACCTGTTCCTGCCCGTACTGCACGTCGTCGACCGGCTGCCCGGCCCGCAGGCCGCGGCGATGCGAGCGATATGCGGGCTCACCGACGACGCGGTGCGTGATCGCCTCACCGTCGGCCTTGCCGTGCTCACCATGCTGTCGGAGATCGCGGAAGAAGGCCCGCTCCTGTGCCTGGTCGACGACGCCCAGTGGCTCGACCAGCCGTCGGTGGACGTGTTCACCTTCGCCGCCCGCAGGCTGCGCGCCGAGGGTGTCGTGATGGTTTTCGCCGTCCGCAGCGGAGCCCGCGGCGCCGACGTGCAGGGGCTGCCCGAACTGCTCCTCGAAGGCCTGGACCGGGCGGCGGCCGAGGCGCTGCTCCCCGGCCTGCCCCCGTACGTCGTGGACCGGATCATCGGGGAGTCGCAAGGCAATCCGCTGGCCCTGATCGAACTGTCGGCCGCGCTCACCCCGGCGCAGCGGGAGGGGCAGCTGAGCCCGTTGGCGCTCCCCGAGGCGACGTCCCGGCTCACGAGCCGCATCCAGGACGCGTTCGTGACCCAGATCGGCCGTCTGCCCGAGGCCACCCAGGTGATGCTGGGAGTGGCCGCCGCGGACGACACCGGCGAACTGCCCCTGGTGCTCGCGGCCGCCGGGCGGCTCGGCGCCGCGATCGAGGACCTCGCCCCCGCGGAACGCTCCGGGCTGGTCTTCCTGTCCGGGGACGTGGTCCGTTTCCGGCACCCCCTGGTCAGGTACGCCGCCTATCGGGGGGCACCGCTCGCCGGGCGCATCGCGGCGCACAAGGCGCTGGCCGACACGCTGGCCCCCTCCCGGCACGCGCACCGGCGCGCCTGGCACCTGGCCGCCGCGTCGACGGGCCCGGACGAACAGGTCGCCGACGAACTGGAGCGGGTCGCCGAGTGGGCCGGCAGCCGGCAGGCCATGGCGTCCGCCTCCGCCGCCTACGAACGCGCGGCCCAGCTCACGGCCGATCCGCAGCGCCGCGCGCGCCGCCTGATCTGTGCCGCCCAGAAGGCCAGCGACGCCGGCCAGGACAAGCGGTGCGGGGCCCTGGCCGACCAGGTGCCCCTCCCGCTGCGGGCCCCCGGCACGGCCGCGGACTTCGCCCGGGTGCGAGCCGTCGTCGAGCTGGGCTACGGCAGGCCGGAGACCGCAGGCCGCATCCTGCTCGAGTGCGCGGACCTGATCGGGCCCAGCCGTCCCGACAAGCTCGCCCCGCTCCTGGTCGACGCGGTCCACGCGGCCTTCTCCGCGGGAGACGCGGGTCTGATGACCGAGGTCGGGGCCCGCGCCCCTGACCTGCTGGTGGTCGGTGTGCCCGGCCGCCTGTTCGCCGAGGAGACGGCCGGCGCACTCGGCTCCCTCCAGGAGCTGGTGCGCGACAGCCGTGAACCCGGCACCGGGTTCATGGACCGGCTGATGACCGGTATCTACTGCCACGTCGTCGCCGACCATGCGGCCGCGCACGAGATGGCCGCCGCGTCGGTCGCCCACTGCCGGGACCACGGGATCGGCGGCTGGCTGCCCACGGCACTTCACCTGCTCGCCCAGACGGAGCTGGCACTGGGCCGGCACGAGGAGGCGTCGGCGCACGCCGCCGAGGGGCTGCGGCTGGCCGAGTACTACCACCTGGACCACCGGGCCGCCCACCTGCGGGCGGTCCTGGCGACGCTGGCCGCCGTCCGGGGGCAGGAGGAGGACTGCCGCGCCCTGGCGCAGGAGGCCCTGGACTACACCCGCCCGCGCGATGTCGGACGGGGCACCGCGGACGCCCTGTGGGCACTGGGCCTGCTCGAACTGGGCCTCGGGCACGCAGAGACGGCGCTGGAGCTGCTGGAATCGGCGCAGCAGCAGGTGGGCCACCCGCTGCTGACGATGTTGCTGCTGCCCGACCTCGTCGAGGCCGCGGTGCGCGCCGGCCGTCCCGAGCGTGCCGCGGAGCCGACCCGCCTGCTGGCTGCGTGGGCGGCCGCCGCCCCTGGGACGCCCCTCGACGCGCCGGCCCGCCGCTGCCTGGCCATGACCGCCCGGGACGAAAGGGCCGAGGAGCACTTCAAGGCAGCCGCCCAACTCCACCAGGGCTGCGGCGACTTCGAACGGGCCCGTACCGAGCTGCTCCACGGGGAGTGGCTGCGCCGGCTCCGGCGCAAGATCGACGCCCGCGATCACCTCCGCGAAGCGCTGGAGGTCTTCGAGAGGCTGGGCGCCCGGCCATGGGCCCGGCGGGCCCGCGCGGAGCTCCAGGCGGCAGGGGGCAGCGCCGACGTCACGGGCCCGGTCGACGGACGCGTGAACCGGTTGAGCCCGCAGGAGCGCGAGGTCGTACGGCTGGCGGCCACGGGTGCGACCAACCGGGAGATCGCCACCCAGCTGTTCCTCAGTCCCCGCACGGTGGGGCACCACCTCTACCGCGCCTTCCCCAAACTGGGCATCAGCTCCCGTACCGAACTCGCCGAGCTCCTGGCCTCGTGAGATCCGGGGGTCTCAGGACTCCGGCGCCGAATAGATCATCCGGATCTGTGCGGTGCGGTAGCCGGCCCGTGCGAAGGAAGCCGCCATCGGCGCGTTGCCGGTGTCCGTGGTGGCCGTGATCAGCTCCGCCCCGGCTTCCGCGTGGACGCGGGTGATCTCGGCGAGCACCTCGTCGACGTGGCCGCGGCCCCGGAACTCGGGGACGATGCCCAGGTATCCGACATTGCGGTTGTACGGGGTGGCCGACGGGATCGCCAGGCCCACGGTCTTCCCCTCGGGAGTGCGGGCCAGCCGCCACCAACCGCGCTCCCCCGGGCAGCCCAGGTAGAAGTCCATCTCCTCCCGGGCGGTGGCCTCGGCGCCCTTGGCCGCCAGGTTCCTGCGGGTCTCGCCGTCCAGGCTGCCCACCGCGATCTGCTGGAACACCCGCAGGAACTCCTCGTCGGAGGCCTCCGCGAAGACGAGGCTGCCGTTGACGGCCGGGAGTCCGGTGCCGGGTGTCCACTCCAGGCGCAGCCGCTCCACCTCGTCGGTCAGACCGGCTGCCAGGGCGGCGTCGCGCCGCCAGGCGAGGGCGGCCGCGACGGCCGGATCCTCACGCCAGCCGTTCGGCAGGGTCAGGTTGTACAGCGGCGGTCTGGGCGCGCCCTGCTCGGCGAAGGCCTTCAGGCTTGCGGCAACAAGTCCTGCCGCGACCGCCGTTCGGTCGGCGACCGAGGCGTCGACGTGCAGGCAGTCCAGGGCGAGGGGGTGCTCACCGGCCGGCTGCCCCCACCACAGGGCGCGGCCCACCACCTGGTCACCGTCCTCGGCGATCCAGGTCCATTCCGGCCGGTACATTCGCCGGCCCAGCTCATCGAGGTAGCGGTCGGCGGTGATCCAGCTGATGGGTTCGTCGACCGTGACGGCCGTGACGCGGTCGAGATCGGCGTCGGTCGTGGACCGGAACAACATGTTCTCTCCATGGTTCTTCGCGTAAGTGGTCGAGGTCGTGCCGGTGTGGAAGATCCGGGAGCCGGTCAGCATGGACGGGGTGCGGCCCAGGGGCGCGCGGAAAAGCGGTGTGCCTGCCACCGGGCGGGCCGTCGCCGCGCCTTCCGGCTCAGGCGGATTCGAGGAGCGGCCGGAGTTCGAGTGCCTCCGGAGTGGGGAAGGAGCGGGCCAGTTCGACGGCCTCGGCGTGGTCGGTCACCTCCAGCACGAACCACCCTCCGAGCGTCTCCTCACCGTTGTGCACGGGTCCCTCGGTCACGGTCGCAGTCCCGTTCTCCGCCTTCCGTACGGTGGTGGGGCCCCGGCGCTCGGTGTCGAGGGCGTCGCCGCTCACCAGCTTCCCCGCGGCTGCCGTCTCGCCGATCCAGTTCTCGTACGCCTTCCGGTAGGCGTCCCGGTCGGTCTGGATGCGGGCGCGCGAGGCATCCGTCTCGAAGATCACGAGTGCGTACTTCATGGTTCGTTCCTCCGGTCGCTGTTGTTGCTGTTGCCGGGTGTCAGCCGGTGCGGTCGGCCGGTGCGAGGCGGGCGAGTGCACCGATTTCCAGGGCGGCCCACAGGGCGCCGTCCGGGCCGATGGTGATGCCGTGCGGTTCCGAGGCCGGGGTGGGCAGGTCGTGCACCGCGACGGCTCCGTCCACGGCGAGGGACCCGATGCGGTTGGCACCCCACTCGGTGAACCAGGCCGTTCCGTGCGCGTCGGTGGTGACGGCGTGGGGCCGGGCCGAGCGGTCGGGC
Organism: Streptomyces sp. RKAG290; assembly: GCF_023701695.1. GTDB lineage: Bacteria > Actinomycetota > Actinomycetes > Streptomycetales > Streptomycetaceae > Streptomyces. The sequence goes on along the minus strand of NZ_JAJOZC010000001.1, from coordinate 6,766,397 downwards.
AGGGGGTGTTCGGTGATCCGGCCGTCGGGAGAGATCCGGCCGATCTGGCCGGCGGCGATCTCGGTGAACCAGACGTCGCCGTCGGGGCCGACGGCGATCCCCACCGGGGCGGCGGCGTCGGTGGGCAGGTCGTGGAGGGTGATGCGGCCGTCCATGTCGATGCGTCCGATGGCGTTGGCCTGGTTCATGGTGAACCACATCGCGTCCTGTCCGGCGGCGATCGCGGAGGGGAAAGCGCCGTCGCGCGGCAGGGCGTACTCCGTGACCCTCCCGTCGAGGGCCAGCCGACCGATGCGGTCGGTGGCGGTCTCGGTGAACCACATCGCACCGTCCGGCCCCGCCGCGATCCCGAAGGGCCCGCACGCGGCGGTCGGCAGTGCGAACGCCGTGACTTCGCCGGCCGTGGTGATCCGGCCGATCCGGTGCGCCCGGTATTCGGTGAACCACAGCGCGCCGTCGGGCCCCGGGGTGATGACGGTCGGTCCGGTGCCGGGGTCCAGCTGATGGATGGCCGGTTGCCGGCCGGGCAGCAGGCGGCCGATGCCGCCGCTGTGCACCAGGGTGAACCACAGGGCGCCGTCCGGACCGGTGGTGATCCCGTACGGGCCGGCGTCGGGTCCGGACACGGCGTACTCCTCGACGGCCGGCGTCACCGCACCCGCTCCGGCCCCTCGCCCGGCGGCGGTGCCCTGCGGCGCTCCCGCCCTGCCGGTGCGGGCCGGCGTGGGATGAACGGTGTCCGGATCATGCGGCACGCGAGGTTCCTTCCGGAGGCGGGGTGATGTCATCGACGGTAGGGCCGGTCGTGCTGCACAGGCATCGGTCACCCCGACTTAACGTGACCGGCCACGGCCTGCCCGGCACCGGCCGGTGTTCACACAGCGGACATCGAGGGACCTGCCTTCCCGGCACCATCCCGGCAGGGAAATACAGGGGACTCGGCCCCCGATAAGTCGAACCCCTTCTGACCTGCATGTTTGCCGGACCAGCGAAATGGTGTTGCTTCACCCGCAAGGAGTTCCACGGGAACTCCACGGTCCGCGCGGTGCCGCGGTGCCGCCGCCGCGCCGGACATCGATAGGCTGGGCGCGGACCGATGCAAGGAGGATCTAGGACGATGGCAGGCAACACGGAGCCGTTGTCGCCGCGGGCCAAGCTGGCCGTGACGGCGGGCAAGGCCGCTGCGGCGGTGTCGCGGGCAGCCGGGCGGGGCAGCGGATCGGTGATCGGCGGCAAGGTTGCGCTGAGGCTCGACCCCGACCTGCTGGGGAGGCTCGCGCAGCACCTGGACGTGATCCTCGTGTCAGCGACGAACGGCAAGACGACCACGACCCGGCTGATCGCCGAGGCACTGCGGGCCGCCGGCCCGGTCGTGTCGAACGCGCTCGGCGCCAACATGCCCGCGGGCATCACCTCCGCCCTGGCCGGCGGCTCGGACGCGCAGTACGGCGTGATCGAGGTGGACGAGAAGTACCTGGCCGGGGTCGCCCGGGACACGACGCCCAAGGTGATCGCGCTGCTCAACCTGTCGCGCGACCAGCTGGACCGGGCCGCGGAGACCCGGATGCTGGCCGAGAAGTGGCGCGAGGGGCTGTCCGGCTCGAAGGCCGTGATCGTCGCCAACGCCGACGACCCGCTGATCGTCTGGGCGGCGTCCTCCTCCCCCAACGTGGTGTGGGTCGCGGCCGGCCAGGCGTGGAAGGACGACGCCTGGTCGTGCCCGTCCTGCGGCGGTGTCATGCAGCGTCCCGGCGACGACTGGTTCTGCGGCGAGTGCGGCTTCCGCCGCCCGGCACCCAGCTGGGTCCTGCACGGCGACTACGTCCTGGACCCGCACGGTTCGGCATGGCCGATCCACCTCCAGCTGCCCGGCCGCGCCAACAAGGCCAACGCCACCAGTTCGGCCGCGGTCGCCGCCGTCTTCGGGGTGCCGCCGCAGGTCGCACTGGAGCGGATGTACAAGGTCCAGGCCGTCGCGGGCCGCTACGACGTGGTCACCTTCCTCGGCCGTGAGCTGCGGCTCCTGCTGGCGAAGAACCCGGCGGGCTGGCTGGAGACGTTCTCCCTGATCGACCCGCCGCCCACCCCGGTGATCCTCTCCGTCAACGCCCGCGGGGCCGACGGCACGGACACCTCCTGGCTGTGGGACGTGGACTACACCCAGCTCGCGGGCCACCCGATCTTCGTGCTCGGCGACCGCAAGCTGGACCTCGCGGTCCGCCTCGAGGTGGCCGGTCTCGACTTCCGGGTCTGCGAGAACCTCGACGAGGCAGTGCAGTACGCGCCGCCGGGCCGCATCGAGGTCATCGCCAACTACACCGCCTTCCAGGATCTGCGCCGTCGTGTCGGCAACTGACCCCGGCCCCGGGCCCCTCCGGAGAGGACGAAGCATGAGCAACAACAGCCTGCGGCTGGTGTGGGTCTACCCGGACCTGCTGAGCACCTACGGCGACCAGGGCAACGCCCTCGTGGTGGAGCGCCGGGCCCGTCAGCGCGGTCTCGACGTGTCGCGCGTGGACGTGCGCAGCGACCAGCCGGTACCCACGTCCGGCGACATCTATCTGATCGGCGGCGGTGAGGACCGGCCGCAGCGGCTCGCCGCCGAGCGGCTGCGCCGCGACGGCGGTCTCAGCCGGGCCGCGTCCAACGGCGCGATCATCTTCTCGGTCTGCGCCGGGTACCAGATCCTCGGGCACGAGTTCGTCAACGACCTCGGCGAGCGCGAGCAGGGTCTCGGGCTGCTCGACGTGATCTCCACCCGCGGCGAGGGTGCGCGGTGCGTCGGCGACGTGCTCGCGGACATCGACCCGCACCTCGGGATGCCGCCGCTGACCGGCTTCGAGAACCACCAGGGCATCACCCATCTCGGCCCGACGGCGCGCCCCTTCGCCCGGGTGCAGTTCGGCCGGGGCAACGGCACCGGCGACGGCACCGAGGGCGCGTACAACGACACCGTCTTCGGTACGTACATGCACGGTCCCGTGATGGCGCGCAACCCGCTGATCGCGGACCTGCTGCTGAAGCTGGCCCTCGACGTGAACGCGCTGCCGCCCACCGACGACCGCTGGTACGAGGCGCTGCGCGCCGAGCGGATCGCCGCCGCCACACAGCCCGCCTGATGAGGCTTATTTCGCTCAGCTGAGCGAAGTCCAGCAGGCGGACGCCCGGTTCGATCCCGCCACCCTGCGCCGGTAGGGTGGCGGGATTCCAGCCGGACGACGTGGTCCGGTCGTCGGCCCACGTTGCAAAGGTTTCCCGGGCAATGCGAATTGGTGTGCTCACCTCCGGCGGCGACTGCCCCGGCCTCAATGCGGTCATCCGTTCCGTCGTCCACCGTGCTGTGGTCGACCACGGCGACGAGGTCGTCGGCTTCCACGACGGGTGGCGGGGCCTCCTGGAGTGCGACTACCGCAAGCTCGACCTGGACGCGGTCGGCGGCATCCTCGCCCGTGGCGGTACGATCCTCGGCTCCTCCCGGGTCCAGCCCGCGCATCTGCGCGGTGGCGTCGAGCAGGCCAGGGGCCATGTCGCGGACCTCGGTCTCGACGCGATCATCCCGATCGGCGGCGAGGGCACGCTCAAGGCGGCCAATCTGCTGTCCGAGGCCGGGCTGCCGATCGTCGGCGTACCGAAGACGATCGACAACGACATCGCCTCCACGGACGTGACCTTCGGCTTCGACACCGCCGTGGGCGTGGCCACCGAGGCCCTCGACCGGCTGAAGACGACCGCCGAGTCGCACCAGCGGGTCATGATCGTCGAGGTCATGGGCCGCCACACCGGCTGGATCGCCCTGCACTCGGGCATGGCGGCCGGTGCGCACGCCATCGTCGTGCCCGAGCGCCCCTTCGACATCGACGAGCTGACCGAGCTGGTCGGCCGGCGCTTCTCGGCCGGCAAGAAGTTCGCGATCGTCGTGGTCGCCGAGGGAGCGAAGCCGCGCGAGGGCTCCATGGAGTTCGAGTCGGGCGTCAAGGACGTCTACGGGCACGAACGCTTCGCCGGCGTGGCGACCCAGCTCTCGATCGAGCTGGAGCAGCGCCTGGGCAAGGAGGCCCGCCCGGTGATCCTCGGCCATGTGCAGCGCGGCGGTACCCCGACCGCGTACGACCGGGTCCTCGCGACCCGCTTCGGCTGGCACGCGGTGGAGGCGGCGCACCGCGGCGAGTTCGGCATGATGACGGCCCTGCGTGGCACGGACATCACGATGGTGCCGCTCGCCGATGCCGTGGAGACCCTGAAGACGGTCCCGGCCGAGCGGTACGCCGAGGCCGAGTGCGTGCTCTGAACGACACCGAGGACTGAGACTGCCCCCGGCCGCAACCGCGGCCGGGGGCAGTTCTACTCTGGTCGGGACAACCGGCACGAAACGGGGACGTCCCGGCGTCCCCATCGGGAGTGAACAGATGGATCACAGCGGGCACGGCATGAACATGGATCTGCCGCCGTTCACGCTGGGACGCGGGCTCCAGTTCTCCGCGGACCCGATCTTCCTGATCGGCTGCGTCCTCGCGGTGGTCCTGTACGGGTACGCGGTGATGCGGCTGCGCAGCCGCGGCGACAGCTGGCCGGTCAACCGGATCGTCTTCTTCGTGATCGGTGTGCTGACCATCGCCCTGGTGATGTGCACCAAGCTCAACGACTACGGCATGGTCATGTTCAGCGTGCACATGGTGCAGCACATGGTGATCAGCATGCTGTCGCCGATCCTGCTGCTGCTGGGCGCCCCTGTGACACTGGCGCTGCGTGCGCTGCCGGTCGCGGCGCGTGGCCACAAGGGGCCGCGCGAGCTGCTGCTGATGCTGCTGCACAGCCGGTTCATGAAGATCGTCACGCATCCGGTGTTCACCATCCCGCTCTTCATCGCCAGCCTGTACGGCCTGTACTTCACCCCGCTGTTCGACTACCTGATGGGCTCGACGGCCGGGCACCTGGTGATGATGCTGCACTTCCTGGCGGTCGGCCTGGTCTTCTTCTGGCCGATCATGGGCATCGACCCGGGGCCGCACCGCCCGGGATACCTGCTGCGGATGCTGGAGCTGTTCGCCGGAATGCCGTTCCACGCGTTCTTCGGCATCGCTCTCATGATGGCCTCCCAGCCGATGGTCGAGGTCTACAAGAGCCCGTCGGCGTCCCTCGGCATCGACGCCCTGTCCGATCAGAACGCGGCGGGCGGCATCGCCTGGGCGTTCAGCGAGATCCCGTCGGTGCTGGTCCTGCTCGCGCTGGTCTTCCAGTGGTACCGCTCGGATCAGCGGACGGCGAAGCGCTCGGACCGCGCCGCGGACCGGGACGGGGACCAGGAGCTGCACGCGTACAACGCGTATCTCGCCTCGTTGCAGGCGCGCGGACAGTAGCGGTGGACATGCCTTCGGGGTGACGATGGCATCCACGGCCGCGCGGCCGGCGAGGAGCGTGCGCGCATGTCCGGATCCACGAAGGCAATGGGAGTACTCACCGTAGGGGCACTGGTGGCGGTCACCGCCTACACAGTGGCGCTGGGGAGCAACGGCTGGCTCTGGTTCGGCTGGGTGGTGCTGGGGCTGATCACGATGGGAATGGTCGCCACTCGCGAGACCTGAGCCGGCCCGGCGCCCCGGGCGGACTCAGAAGCGGAACACCGGCCCGGTGGCCGCGTGCATCGCGCACGGGCTGGGGAACGTGCGCCGCCAGGCGATGGCCGCGCCCCGCCAGAAGCCCTCGGCGGTGACGGTCACCGGGTCGTGCTCGCCGGTGCACGGATGCGGATCGCCGGGGAGTGCGTCGAAGTCGCCGTCCGCCGCGTCGAGCGCCGCACAGGCACCTGCCGCATCGGGGTGCCGGTCGTCAGGGCCCGGCGGGCAGTGCAGCGCGACCCCGCGGATCCAGGTGTTCCCGCTGCCCGAGACGGTCAGGAAGAGCCCGCGTCCCGGATCCGGGGACGGCGCGGCCCCGGCGGGCACGGGCGCGCCCAGGGTGAGCAGGGCGGCGGCGGCAAGAGCGGTGCGCACACGCATGGCGGGCTCCCGGATCAGTGGCACGGGCTTGCGGACCCGGCCAGACCACCCCGGGGCGGCCGCGGAGACAAGCAGCCTCGCCGCGCACTCCGCCGCCCGGCCCGGCGGGCGGGTCCGGTCGGAGTACCGGTGACAGCATGCGTACGCCCGGACGGGGCCGGTCGGCGGCACCCACCGAGCGCCTGCCCCGAGGTGGGCGGCCCGGCCCCTACAGTTCGGGCCACAGCGCTGCCGGAGTGGCGGCCGGGCCCGAGGAGTTCGCCATGGGGAACCGCGCAGGGAAAGTCGGGTCCATGATCGTGGCGGGCCTGCTGGCCGTCACCCTCGGCGGCTGTTCGGACAGCGACGGGGACAGTGGGGCGGCCTCCTCCTCACCGTCCGCGTCCGCCACGTCGAGGTCCGGTTCCGCCGCGCCGTCGTCCGGCACCGTGGCGTCCGCGTCGACTCCGCTCGGCACCGTCCTGGTCGACGCTGACGGGCGGACCCTCTACCTCTGGGAGGCGGACTCCTCGGGGAAGTCGGCCTGCAACGGTGACTGCGCGAAGGCCTGGCCGCCCCTGACCGTCAGCGGGAAGCCGGTCGCAGGCAAGGGCGTGCAGGCCGGCCTGCTGGGCACCACGACACGGGACGACGGCAGCAAGGAGATCACCTACAACGGGCACCCGCTGTACCACTACGCCGGAGACACGAGCGCCGGTGACACCAACGGCCAGGGATCGAACGGATTCGGTGCGGCCTGGTACGTGGTCGGCCCCACCGGGAACAAGATCACCAAGCCCGCCCCGTCCGCATCCTCGTCCTCGCCGTCGTCCGGAACCGGAGGGTACTGACCCGTGCTCCGCACCCTGCTGCCCGCCCGTGTCCGCGTCGCCGTCGTGGCGTCGGCCGCCTGCCTGGTCGCCCTGGCCGGCTGCTCCGGCGGTGGCGGCGGCTCCTCGTCGGCCACCTCTCCGGCCCCGCGCCCGTCCTCGCCCTCCGCGAGCGGCAAGGCACTGATCACCATCAAGGACTTCTCGTTCCACCCGGCCGCCCTGACCGTCGCCCCCGGCACCAGGGTCACCGTGATCAACAAGGACGCCACGGCCCACACCGTGACGGCCACCCGCGCCAAGGCCTTCGACACGGGTGACGTGAACCCCGGGCAGACGGTCACCTTCACCGCTCCCGCCGGGGCGGGTTCGTATCCCTACATCTGCACGATCCATCCGACCATGAAGGGATCACTCACGGTCCGCTGAAACGGCCGCGTCCGCGGCCGCGCACCCCGGAACCCCGGCGGCGCGACAGCTCGCGCGTACGCAGTCGCGTACGCCGGTCGCGCCCGGCCAGGCCCCACGGACCCGGCCGTCCCACCCGCACCGAACGGCCCCGGTGTCGCTCTCCGTCGACGGCATGACACGTGCGACCGATTCCCCCCGTGCCCCGGTGACCGCAAGCGCCCGTCCGCCACCGCCATCGCGCGCTCACACTCCGCCGTAACGATGCCCCGTTCACGTACCTCTTCCGCCAGGGGTTCTCCCCCGACACTCCCGCCACGGCGCCGCACCCGCGCCCCCGCGAACGGCGCCGGCCTTCGACGAAGGCCTGCACCGATGCCGCATCGGCGCAGGATTCGCGTACGTCACCGACCGCATCCGCGCCCAGCCCCGGAGCCAGGACCGCTGCGGAGCGCCCTCCGCACCATCCCTGTGCACATGCGAACACCTCCTGTCCGCTCGACAGGAGCTCCCGCAGGCCGTCACCCAGCGGCGACGGACGACCCGCCGCCCCGGCCGTGAACGTCACGCCGGCCGGGTTCGGCGCACGGCCCCGCAGAGCCACAACTGGGCTCCATGGAGCGCCCGTTCGTTGCGTGGCCGAGTTAACGCGCTCGTAAGGCAGTTGTGATTTAAGTCTTGACAGGTGCCTATCACCACGCCACTTTGGGAGCGCTCCCACAATCAAGACTTGCACACTCCACTCCCCTCCCTTCTCCCCCAACACCGGGTGGCCACAAGGGCGTTGCGGGGCGCTGCCGCGCTCCCCGCAATGCTCCGAGCTGCCCGGCCGAGGAAGGCGTTTGTCATGAGCTTGGTGAAGCGCTGTAGGCGCCGCCGCACCAGAGGGCTCCCGACCCTGCTGGTCGGCACCCTTGCCCTCGCCACCAGCCTGGCGGGCGGACCGGCGACAGCGGCCCAGCAGGGCACGCTGCATGAACTCGCCGCCGCCCAGGGCAGGTACTTCGGCTCCGCCACCGACAATCCCGAACTGCCCGATGCCGCCTACGCGGCGACGCTGGGCTCCGAGTTCGGGCAGGTCACCCCGGGCAACTCCATGAAGTGGGACACCACCGAGCCGGCCCGGGGGCAGTTCGACTTCACCAAGGGCGACGTGGTCACCGACTTCGCGCGGCAGCACGGCCAGTCCGTGCGCGGCCACACCCTCGTCTGGCACAGCCAGCTGCCCGGATGGGTCACCGCGCTTCCGTCGGCCCAGATCGAGGCGGCCATGGAGAACCACATCACCGAGGAGGCCACGCACTACCGCGGTGCGGTCACCGCCTGGGACGTGGTGAACGAACCGTTCAACGAGGACGGGACCTTCCGCACCAGTCCGTTCTACACCGCCATGGGCAGCGACTACATCGCCACCGCGCTGCGCGCCGCGCACGCCGCGGACCCGGACGCCAGGCTGTACCTCAACGACTACAACATCGAGGGGCTCGGCGCGAAGAGCGACGCGATGTACGCGCTGGTGAACGAGCTGCTCGACGAGGGCGTGCCGCTCGACGGGGTCGGGATGCAGGCGCACCTGGCCGTGCAGTACGGCTTCCCGTACGAGATGCGGGCGAACATGCAGCGGTTCGCCGACCTCGGCCTCGACGTCGCCGTCACCGAACTCGACGTGCGCGTGCAACTGCCCGCCGACGCGGCCGAGGTGGCCACCCAGTCCACGTACTACCGGCGCGTGGTCGAGGACTGCCTGGCGGTGGAGCGCTGTGTCGGCATCACCGTGTGGGACTACACGGACAAGTACTCCTGGGTCCCGGGCACGTTTCCCGGCGAGGGCGCGGCCGGCCTCTACGACGAGAACCTCCTGCCGAAGCCGGCCTACGACGCGGTACGGACCGCGCTCGGCGGCGGCGAGGAGGGCGGCGGCCCGGGCGCGCTGAAGGTGTTGTACCGGAGCAACGACTCCTCGTCGGCCGACAACCAGATCAAGCCGGGTCTCCAACTCGTGAACACCGGCGGGTCCGCGGTCAGCCTGTCGTCGGTGACGGTCCGGTACTGGTTCACCGGCGGCAACGGGGCTTCCACATACAGCAGTTGGTGCGACTGGTCCGCACTCGGCTGCTCCACGGTCACCCACCGGATCGCCGCCATGGACACCCCGGGAGCCGGCGCCGACCACTACCTCGAAGTGGGCTTCACCGGCGGCACTCTGGCCCCGGCGGCCTCCACGGGCGAGATCCAGCTGCGCCTGAACAAGACGGACTGGTCGAACTTCGACGAGTCGGACGACTACAGCCACGGCACCGGCACCTCGTACACGGACACCGGCAAGATCGCCGTCTACGTCGGTGGTGAGCTCGTCGGGGGCATCGAGCCCTGACCGGCGACCGCCACGTGACGCACGCGCATCGCTTCTCCCGCTCACCCCCTCTCCCGCTCCTCTCTCCCCCAACGACACCCGCCAACGGAGGATTTGTGTCGATATCACGTAGAACATTCAGCAGCGCCCTGGGCGGCAGCCTGCTCGCCATGGGTGTGGCGCAGGGCACCGCCGTCGCCAGGCCCGCCACTCCGGCGGGCGGCAGCGGCGCCCGTGCCGCAGCGGCGGACGACCCCTACACCCAGGCGTTCCTCACCCAGTACGGCAAGATCAAGGCGGCCGCCAACGGCTACTTCAGCCCGGAAGGTCTCCCGTACCACTCGGTCGAGACCCTGATGGTCGAGGCGCCGGACCACGGCCACGAGACCACGTCGGAGGCTGTCAGCTTCTGGATGTGGCTGGAGGCGGCGTACGGCCGGGTGACCGGTGACTGGGACCCGTTCAACGCGGCCTGGGCGGTGGCGGAGAAGACCATCATCCCGCAGCACGCCGACCAGTCGACCAGCGGCTCGTACAACCCCGCGGCCCCCGCGACCTACGCACCGGAGCACCCCCTGCCGGACGGCTACCCCTCCGCCCTGGACAGCACGGTCAAGGTCGGCACCGATCCGCTCGCCACCGAACTCGCCGCTTCCTACGGGACGATGGACGTCTACGGCATGCACTGGCTGATGGACCTGGACAACATCTACGGCTACGGCAACAAGCCGGGCACCGGTGGCGAGTCCGGGCCGGGCGCCGGGGCCTCGTACATCAACACCTACCAGCGCGGTGCGCAGGAATCGGTGTGGGAGACGGTCCCGCAGCCCACCACCGATCTCTTCAACTACGGCGGCCCCAACGGATATCTCGATCTGTTCGTCGGCGACGCCAGCTACGCCAAGCAGTGGAAGTACACCAACGCGCCGGACGCCGACGCCCGCGCGGTACAGGCTGCCTACTGGGCGTTCCGCTGGGCCTCGGACCAGGGCAAGGGGAGCGAGGTCGCGGCCTCGGTCGCGAAGGCCGCCAAGATGGGCGACTACCTCCGCTACGCCATGTTCGACAAGTACTTCAAGCGGATCGGCGACTGCACCGACCCGGCCTCCTGCCCGGCCGCCTCGGGCCGGGACTCCCAGCACTACCTGCTGTCCTGGTACTACGCCTGGGGCGGCGCGGCCGGGGGCAGCGGCGGCGGCTGGGCGTGGCGCATCGGTGACGGCGCCTCCCACCAGGGCTACCAGAATCCGCTCTCCGCCTGGGCGCTGTCCAACGTACCGGCGCTGACCCCCAAGTCGGCCACGGCCAGGGGCGACTGGTCCAAGAGCCTGACCCGGCAGCTGGAGTTCCTGACCTGGCTGCAGTCGAGCGAGGGCGCGTTCGCGGGTGGCTGCACCAACAGCTGGGAGGGGAGTTACAGCAAGCCGCCGGCCGGTACGCCGACCTTCTACGGCATGGCCTACGACTGGCAGCCGGTCTACCACGACCCGCCGAGCAACAACTGGTTCGGCTTCCAGGCCTGGGGCATGGAGCGCGTGGCCGCGTACTACTACGTCACCGGCAACGCGTCCGCGGAGGCGGTGCTGTCCAAGTGGGTGGCCTGGGCCTCGGCCGAGACGACGGTGGGTGCCGACGGCACGTTCCGCTTCCCCTCCACCCTGAGCTGGACGGGTCAGCCGGACACCTGGAACGCGACGTCCCCCGGGGACAACGCGGGCCTGCACGTCTCGGTCGTGGACTACGCCAACGACGTCGGCGTGGGCGCCGCGTACGTCAAGACGCTGACCTACTACGCCGCCAAGTCGGGGGACGAGGACGCCGGGGCGCTGGCCAAGGCGCTGCTGGACGCGATGGCGCTGAACACCACCGACAAGGGCATCTCGGTGCCGGAGACCAGGAAGGACTACAACCGGTTCGACGACGAGGTGTACATCCCGGCCGGGTGGTCGGGCACCATGCCGAACGGCGACACCGTCGAGCCGGGTGCCACCTTCCTCGACATCCGCAGCTGGTACAAGGACGACCCGGACTGGCCGAAGGTCCAGGCGTACCTGGACGGCGGCGCGGCGCCCACCTTCACCTACCACCGTTTCTGGGCACAGGCGGCGCTCGCACTGGCCTTCGCGATCTACGCGGAGCTGCTGGTGGAGGGCGGCGGCGAGCCGGGCGGGGACACCGAGCCGCCGACCGCGCCGGCCGGGCTCACCGTGACCGGGACGACGAACAGCACGGTGGCGCTGTCCTGGTCGGCCTCCACCGACAACGTCGCGGTGACCGGATACGACGTGTACCGCAACGGGGTGCTGGCGGGGAACGCGACCTCGCGGACGTTCACCGACCAGGACCTCGCCGCGGCCACCGTGTACAGCTACACGGTCGCGGCCCGGGACGCGGGGGGCAACACCTCGGCGCTGTCGGCCGCGGTCACCGCCACCACGAAGACCGGCGGATCCTCCGGCACCGGCGCGGTGAAGGTCCAGTACAAGAACACCGACTCCTCCGCCACCGACAACCAGATCAGGCTGGGCCTGCAGGTCCTGAACACCGGCAGCGCCCCGGTCGACCTGTCCACGGTGAAGCTGCGGTACTGGTTCTCCTCCGACGGGGCCCGAGCACCTTCGGTACGTACTGCGACTACGCCGCGCTCGGTTCGGCGAACATCACCCACAAGGTGGTCGCCGTCGCCGGCCCGAAGACCGGCGCCGACCGTTACCTGGAGGTCGGCTTCACCGGCGGCGCGGGCACCCTGGCAGGCGGCGCCTCGACGGGCGAGCTCCAGCTCCGCCTCAACAAGAGCGACTGGTCCAACTTCAACGAGAGCGACGACTACAGCCGGGCCGCCAACACCGTCTACGGTGACGCGTCGAAGGTCGCGGCGTACGTGGGCTCCACCCTCGCCTGGGGGATCGAGCCGTGAGCGGCCACCCCGTGAAGGGCGCGCCCGGGGGACGCCCCGGCCGAAGGTTCCCGGCGGTGGCCGGGGCGGTGGCGGCCGTCGTGCTCGCCGCGGCGTCGATGCTCACCGGCGCCTCGGCGGCGACCGCGGCACCGGCCACCGACTGCACCCCGTGGGGGACCACCGAACTGCAGGACGGCCAGTACCTCTACCAGCAGAACGAGTGGAACTCCGAGGCCGAGCAGTGCGTCGCCGTGGACCCGGACACGGGAGCCTGGAGCGTCACCAAGTCCTCGTTCTCCCTGCCGACGAACGGCGCCCCGGCCACGTACCCCTCCAGCTACAAGGGCTGCCACTGGGGCCTGTGCACCTCGGACAGCGGGCTGCCGCTGCGGGTGGACGAGCTGGAGAGCGTGCGCACCGACTGGTCGACCACCCAGGTCGGCTCCGGCGCGTACAACGTGTCGATGGACATCTGGTTCAACTCGGCGCCGGTCACCGACGACCAGCCGGACGGCACCGAGCTGATGATCTGGATGAACCATCGCGGCGGTGTCCAGCCGATCGGCTCCCGCACCGCCACGGTGCAGCTCGACGGCAGGACCTGGGACGTCTGGACCGGGCCTGGTGCCTCGGGCTGGAAGGTGATCTCGTACGTGCTCCAGGGCGGCGCCACCGCGCTCACCGACTTCGATGTGAAGGGCCTGATCGACGATGGCGTCGGGCGCGGCTCCATCAGCCCCGCGCACTACCTGATCGACGCGGAGGCCGGGTTCGAGATCTGGCAGGGCGGTCAGGGCCTGGGAATGAACGAGTTCTCCTTCGCGGCGAGCACGGAGCCCGGCGGGGGCGGGGAGGACACCCAGGCACCGACCGCGCCGACGGGCGTGGCCGTGACCGGAAGTACCGACAGCTCGGTCTCGCTGTCCTGGAACCCGGCTTCGGACGACACCGCAGTCAGCGGGTACGACGTCTACCGCGACGGGGTGAAGGCCGGCTCCTCGGCCTCGGCCTCGTTCACCGACACCGGACTTGCCGCCTCGTCCTCGCACAGCTACACCGTGCGTGCCAGGGACGCGGCCGGGAACACCTCGGCGGCTTCCTCGGCGGTCACCGCGAGCACCCGGCCGGGCGGCGGGACGACCGCCGCGCTCAAGGCGCAGTACCGGAACAACGACTCGTCGCCGGGCGACAACCAGATCAGGCCCGGCCTGCAGCTGGTGAACACCGGCGCCACCGCGGTGGACCTGAGGGACGTCACCCTCCGCTACTGGTTCAGCGGCGAGCCGGGAGCCGGCTCGTACGGCACCGCGTGCGACTACGCGGTGATCGGCTGCGGGTCCGTCACCCACCGGGTGGCGTCGTCCGGCTCCGCCGGGCCGGGCGCGGACCACTACCTGGAGGTCGGCTTCACCGGCGGCAGCCTGGCCGCGGGCGCCTCCACCGGTGAGATGCAGCTGCGGCTCAACAAGAGCGACTGGTCCGCCTTCAACGAGGCCGACGACTACAGCAGGGCCACCAACACCGTCTTCGCCGACGCCTCGAAGGTCGCCGTGTACGTCAACGGTGTCCTGACCGCGGGCGCCGCCCCGTGACCGGTCGCCGGCCTCGCCAAACGAGAGGTCCTCGGCCCGGACACGACTCCGCACTCCCGATGGCGGGTTGACCACCGCCCCGCTGTGCCCGCCATCGGGGCACCACCACCGTCCTCACCGACGCACCGCAGGCCGCCGACGCCGGCCTGACGGGGGCACCGAGCCCCAACGGCCCGGCCGTCCCCGAGTCACACCCCACGAACCCGTCTGCGGGGAGTTTCCGCAGGCGTACGAGAGGAGCACGGAGCCGCAATGAGAACCAGAGGCACCATCATGCACGGGCTACGCCGAAGGCTGGCCGCACTCTCCGCCCTGGCCATGGGTGCGGCGCTGGCAGTCGCCATCCCCACCCCCGCCTCGGCGGCGGCCCGGGTCGACAACCCCTACGTGGGCGCCACTGCGTACGTGAACCCCGACTGGTCCGCCAAGGCCGCGGCCGAACCGGGTGGCGCGGCCATCGCCGACACACCGGCCTTCGTCTGGATGGACCGCATCGCGGCCATCGAGGGCTCGGCCGACGCGAAGGGGCTGCGCGAGCACCTCGACACGGCACTGGACCAGGGCGCGAACCTGTTCCAGGTGGTCATCTACGACCTGCCGGGACGGGACTGCGCCGCGCTGGCGTCCAACGGTGAGCTCGGCCCGACGGAACTCGGCCGGTACAAGGACGAGTACATCGACCCGATCTCCGACATCCTCGCCGACCCGGCGTACGCGAGCCTGCGCATCGTCACGATCATCGAGCCGGACTCGCTTCCCAACATCGTCACCAACGCCGGTGGTTCGGCCGGCTCCACCGACGCCTGCGCGACGATGAAGGCGAACGGCAACTACGAGAAGGGTGTCGGCTACGCCCTGCACACCCTCGGTGCCATTCCCAACGTCTACAACTACATCGACGCCGCCCACCACGGCTGGCTCGGCTGGGACTCCAACTTCGTCCCGGCGGCACAGGAGTTCAAGAAGGCCGCCACGTCCGAGGGCGCCACGGTCGCCGACGTCACGGGCTTCATCGTGAACACGGCCAACTACTCGGCCCTGAAGGAGCCGAACTTCAAGGTCACCGACACGGTGAACGGCACCCAGGTCCGTCAGTCCAAGTGGATCGACTGGAACTACTACGTCGATGAGCTGTCGTTCGCCCAGGCGCTGCGCACCGAGCTGGTGAGCCAGGGCTTCGCCTCGAACATCGGCATGCTGATCGACACGGCCCGCAACGGCTGGGGCGGCGCCGACCGTCCCGCCGGCCCCGGTCCGCAGACCAGTGTGGACGCCTACATCAACGGCGGCCGGGTCGACCGCCGCATCCACGCCGGCAACTGGTGCAACCAGACCGGCGCCGGCATCGGCGAGCGTCCCACCGCTGCCCCGGAGCCCGGCATCGACGCGTACGTCTGGGCGAAGCCCCCGGGCGAGTCGGACGGCAACAGCGCCCCCATCGACAACGACGAGGGCAAGGGCTTCGACCGGATGTGCGACCCCACGTACACCGGTAACGGCCGCAACGGCAACAGCCTGACCGGCGCACTGCCGAACTCCCCGCTCGCGGGTCACTGGTTCTCCGCACAGTTCCAGGAGCTCGTGCGCAACGCCTACCCGCCGCTCGACGGCACGCCCGGTGGTGGCGGTGACGACGACACCCAGGCGCCGACCGCACCCACCGGTGTGACCGCCACGGCGAAGACCAGCAGCAGCGTCTCGCTGTCCTGGACCGCGTCGACCGACGACACCGGTGTGACGGGCTACGACGTGTACCGGGGCGGGACGAAGGTGGGCTCCTCCACCACGACCTCGTACACGGACACGGGTCTGACGGCCTCGACCGCCTACAGCTACACGGTCAAGGCGAAGGACGCGGCCGGTAACGTCTCGGCGGCATCCGGCGCGCTCTCAGCCACCACGTCCGCGGGCGGCGGCACCGGTACGGGCGCCCTCAAGGTCCAGTACAAGAACAACGACTCCTCCGCCACCGACAACCAGATCCGGATGGGTCTGCAACTGGTCAACACCGGCAGCGCCGCGGTGGACCTGTCCACGGTGAAGGTGCGTTACTGGTTCACTCCCGAGGCCGGGGCCTCCACCTTCGGCACCGCGTGCGACTACGCGGTGATCGGCTGCGGGAACCTGACTCACGGCGTGAAGTCCTCCGGCGGCTCGGCTGCCGGTGCCAGTCACTACCTGGAGGTCGGCTTCGGCAGCGGCACGCTGGCCGCCGGCGCCTCCACCGGTGAGATGCAGCTGCGGCTCAACAAGAGCGACTGGTCCAACTTCAACGAGGCCGACGACTACAGCCGTTCGGCCAGCACCACCTTCGCCGACGCGTCGAAGATCGGCGTGTACGTGACCGGCGCACTCTCCTGGGGCACCGCCCCCTGATCCCGCTCCCGTCCCCTCGCCGCCGCACTGACATGGCGGCGGGGCCCGGGGCCTTCAACGACCTGCCCCCTGCCGGACATCCGGCAGCGGGCGGTGTCACGTCCGGCAGAGCGGGCGACGCCGCGTCGGCACGGGGCGTGCAGCCGGATCAGCGGACCTCGGTGACCCGGTGCTCCTTGAGGGACGCGCAGTTGGAGTTGTCCACCGACACGTACACGTTGTCGATGTTGCCGCCCCAGCTCACACAGTGGCCCTTGCCGTAGACGTAGCCCGGCCCCGCGTACGACGTGTAACGGCCGGAGTCACCGGCCCACTCGTCGGTGTCGGGGACGTAGACGTACGTGCCCATGTCCTTGGCCTTGCCCGGGTTGGTGCGGATGGTCGCGACGCAGTTCTTCCCGTTCGAGGAGTTGTACGTCAGGTAGACGGTGCCCAGCGAGCTGATGGGTGCCGAGTTCACGGTCTTGTAGGCGCTGCCGCAGACGCTCTGCGGTGTGACGTTGGGTGCGGCCGAGGCGGTCGTGGCGAGCATGGTCGTGGCGCCCACCGCCAGTGCGGTGAACGCTCCTGCGACCGCTACATTGCGCTTGATCCTCATTTTTCCCCCTTGTGGAACTGAGAGCCGTTTGCTCCCACTTGATGTGACCCTCAACGGGCCCGGATGGTTGTGCCGGATTCATGCCGAAGTATCGGGGCGTCGCGGATCTTCCGGGCGGCGACGCGCTGACCGACTACGATGACGACCGGACGGTCACCCTCATCCTCCGGCTGAGAACGCGACGCGTCGGGCGGGGGCCGGATCGCTCGGAGTGCACCCACGACTGCCACAACAGCGTGGTCGGGCCCGCCGGTTCCCGCTGGGCGCCGCACAGCCGCGCCCCACAAGGAGCACCTCATGCGGTACGGCTACATCGGTTCCATGGGCACCCGGCCCGGCCGGCGCGACGAAGTCGTCTCGCTGCTGCTGAGCGGCCTGGACGGTCTTCGCGCCGCGGGATGCGAGCAGTACCTCGTGAGCGTGTCCGAGGATGACGAGAACACGATCTGGGTCACCGAGGTGTGGCGGTCCAAGGAGGATCACGACGCCTCGCTGGAGCTGCCCGAGGTCAAGGCAGCCATCGGCCGGGCGATGCCGATGCTCAACGGGGAGTTCACCAGGCAGGAGCTGAAGGTCGTGGGCGGACTGGGGCTCTGAGCGCCGGGGCGGAGCCCGGCTCTCCGACGCGTTCCGATGCCGTCGAACGCCTGGACGGCTCGGGCACGCGCCGGGCATCGCCCGGATAGCCCCCGGCACCGGTTCGGAGCTGAAAATGGGGGAAGCCGGACAACACGCCGCTTACGCAATGGAGACAGGAGCCGTCGTGACCACCTTTGTCATCACAGTCCCCGGAACGTTCGTCACCGAGATCACCGACACCTCCCGTGCGGCCCTGGAGGAGAAGCTGGCCAAGCGGCACACGGACCTGAGCAGAAGCGAAGGACTCGACCTGCTGACCCTCAACGACGACGGCACCTTCTCCATCCGCCTGGAAGTCGAAGCCACGGACCGGTACGAAGCGGAACTCGACGCGTCCGCACTGGTGTCCACGGCGCTGCAGGAGACAGGGTTCTCAGCTGAGGACGCACCGCTGGGAACACCGGCCGTCACCGGAATCGACAGCGATCTCTGACGGCGCGGGCTGAGCCGGCGAGGGACGACACCGCCTGCTCGGCCCGCGGAACCGCCCGGTCCGGTGGAGCCCCGCCGGACCGGTGGAAGCGGGGAGGACCGGAACGGTCTACTCCCGGAGCAGGTGGGTAGTGAGGTAAGTATGGCTCTGGTGAAGCGTGTTGCTCTTGCTCCTCGCATGGTGCGCCAACTGAGGCGTGTTCGCTCGGTGTACGCGGCGGGGGTGCTGCTGTCCGTGCTGGGGCTGGTTCTCCAGCAGGACCGGTCGGCGGGCGGGCGACAGGTGGGGGTCGCGGGATTGTTCCTGGCCGTGTTCACCGTCCTGCTGGCCTGGACCGTGGTCCAGCTGTGGCGTCATCACAAGGCCGGGCACTGCAGCACGGCCAGGAAGATGTCCCCCACCATCTGACCCGGACCCCCGCTGACCACCCGGGCCCTCCGTCCGGCCCGGCGGGGGTCGTCAGTGCTCCGCTTCAGGCCCGGCCGAGGACGCAGAACTCGTGCCCCTCGGGATCGGCCAGGCACGTCCACGAGACGTCGCCCTGACCGAGGTCGAGGTCGGTGGCGCCGAGGGTCCGCAGCCGGTCCACCTCCGCACTCCTGTCGTCTCCGGCGTAGGGCAGCAGGTCGATGTGGACGCGGTCCGGCACGGTCTTCGCGCCGGAGCGGAGGAACTCGAGATACGGGCCGACACCCTTGGCGGAGCGCAGCACCGCACAATCGTCGGTCACCTCGTGCAGGGTCCAGTCCATCGCCTCGCCCCAGAACCGGGCCATGGCACGCGGATCCTCGCAGTCGACGACCACGGCGGCGACCGGTCCGGTGTCCCGGTAGATCTCCCGAGGCTCCAGCACGCAGAACTCGTTGCCCTCCGGGTCGGCGAGGACCGTCCACGGCACGTCGCCCTGGCCCACGTCGGCGGGCGTCGCACCGAGAGCCTTCAGACGCGCGACCAACTCCGCCTGATGGCTCGCGGAGGTGGTGGCGAGATCGAGGTGCACGCGGTTCTTCGTCGTCGTCTTGGGCTCCGGGACGGCCACGACGTCGATGCAGACGGCGGCCGCGTCAGGCCAGACGAAGCCGCCGCCGGGTTCGACGTTGGTCACGCCCGGTCCCTCGCTGGAAACACCCCAGCCGAGCGCGTCCGCCCAGAAGCGGCCCACCGCCGAGTCGTCAAGGGCCTTTATGTTCACCTGAACAGGTCGCAATGCCATACCGGCGATCCTATGCGCCCGTTCCACGACGACGTCGGCACCGTCGCCGGACAGGGAGCGACCCGCGCCGCCCGCCGGTCCGACGTCACGCGTCGCGGCCGGGACATCACTCCGGCACGCCCCCCGGAGCCCCGCCCTCCGGCGAGGTGACAGCCGGGCGCAGGCCATGGTTACCTGATCCGGGCCATCGCGGATATCCGGTGAACGAAGTGGGTGGAGAGGGTAGTGATGGAGTTCGCGGGTGGGGTGCGGGCCGACGGGCTCCCCGCAGCGCTTTCCGACCCCGCCAGGCTCTCGGCGGTTGCTGCCACCGGCCTGCTGGACACCGGCCCGGAGAACGTCTTCGACGACCTGTCCTCGCTCGCGGCGCGGATAACCGGCACGGGGCGGGCCTTCGTCACGCTGGTCGACGGCAGCCGTTCGTTCTGGAAGTCCTGCTTCGGTGTCGACGCCACCGAGACGGCCGACCGGCAGAGTCCGGTCGGGGAGAGCTTCTGCTACTTCCTCGTCGGCCTTGCGGGGGGCCCCTTCATAGTCGGGGACGCCGCTGCCGATCCCCGCACCCGGGACCATCCGTCCCTGGTGCCGATGAACATCGGCGCGTGGGCCGGCTATCCGCTGCTGGGCCCCGGCGGTGAGGTCCTCGGCAGCTTCTGCGTCATCGACGACGCCCCGCGCGAGTGGACCCCGGCGGATCTCACCACCCTCGCCACCCTGGCCCGTTCGGTCTCCTCGGAAGTCCACCTCCGTCAGTCGCTGGCCGCCTCCCAGCAGGCCCACCAGCTGTCCGCGGACCTTGCCCACACCCTCCAACAGGGCATGCTTCCCCCGGCGCTTCGCCCCGTCCCCGGTCTCGAGACCGCCGCCACCTACCTGCCCGCCTCGCAGAGCGACAGAGAGCACGTGGAGGTGGGAGGCGACTTCTACGACCTCTTCCGCACCCGCGGCTCGGGCTTCGGTGCCGTGCTGGGAGACGTCTGCGGCAAAGGGATCCAAGCCGCGCAGGTCACCGCCATGGCCCGTTACACCGTCCGCGCCGACGCCGGCGAGCACCCGTCGCCCGCCGATCTCCTCCGGCGCCTGAACACCGCGATGCGGGAACAGAACTCCCCACGCTTCCTCACCGCCGTGTACACCACCTTCCGCCTCACGCCCTCGGGCCTCGCCGGACGTCTCGCGCTGGCCGGCCATCCGCCGGCCCTGGTACGCCGCGCCGACGGACGCGTCCATCAACTCGGCACACCGGGCACCCTCCTCGGCGTCTTCGACCATGTGACCCTCAGCGACGTCCGGTTCCGCCTCAGCCCTGGCGACCTTCTGCTCCTCTACACCGACGGCGCCTGCGAAGCCCGGTCCCGGCACACCGTCGGGGCCGCACGGCCGATGTTCGACGAGGACGCCCTCGCCCGGTCCCTGGCCGACTGCCACGGCCTGGACGCTGCCGCCACCGTCAACGGGATCACCCGGATCCTGGGATCCCACCACTCCGGGTGGGCCAGCGACGACACCGCCCTGCTCGCCCTGCGCGTCCCGCCCCGCCGCTGACCCGCACCGCAGCGCGCGCCGCGGTCCTGCTGCTCCGAGGTCGTGGTCCCGCGCCCGAGCAGGGCGGCACCCCGACCCGCGCGACAGCCCGCCGTCCCCCGGCTGCGGGGTGGCTGCGGTCACCCCGCCGGGAAGCCGGCGCCCCAGGGCTCCTCCTCCAGGAGGAGGCCGTTGGCCAGGTAGCTGATGGTGCGGTACCAGCCGGTCAGTACGAGGAGTTCGAGCAGCTGCGCCTCCTCGTAGTGGATCCGCAGGGCATCCCAGACCGACTGCGAGAGCTGCGCCGTCTCGTGCAGTTCGTCGACGGCGTCGAGCAGTGCCTGATGGCGCGGCAGCCATGAGGTGGCGGTGCCGGGGTCGATGCCGGTGGTCGCCCGGAGCTGTTCCGGGCTGAGCCCGGCCTGCCGGGCGAGAGTGGCGGCGTGCACTCCCCATTCGTAGGCACAGCCGGTACGCGCGGTCACGCGGGCGATGACGATCTCACGGTCGGCGGCGGGGAGCAGCCCGTGGCCCAGCAGTCCGGCGCCCAGGGCGAACATGCGTGAGGCCAGTTCGGGGTTGCGGTGCAGCACCCGGAACAGGGTGAGCGGCTCGTGCGGCACGTCGGGGGGCATCCACCGACGGAGCGCGTGCTCGACGGACGCAGGGTACGGGGGGTGGAGCGGTTCGATGCGAGGCATGCGGCACCTCTTCCTGCTTCGATTTTCGCATCACTATGATGCTTCGAGAACCGAAGCGCAAGGAGTGGACATGGAAAGCAGCCAGCCAAGGCCGGGTGCGCCCGTACGGGGTTCGGAGTCGGGCCGTCCTGTCATGGCCGCACTCGACCTGCTCGGGCGGCGCTGGACGATGCGCATCCTGTGGGAACTGAGCCAAGCCCCGGCAGGCTTCCGCGAACTGCAGCGCCGATGCGAGCGCATGTCCTCCAGTGTGCTCAGCACCCGGCTCGAGGAGCTGACCGGCGCCCGCCTGCTGACCCTGCACGGGGACGGCTACCACCTCACCCGGCTCGGCCAGGACCTCGTGGAGGCGCTGAGCCCACTGGACGCCTGGAGCCGACGGTGGGCGAAGGAAACGGGGACCGACGCAGGAGGCCCCGAGGGCTGATGGAACGGCCGCGGAAGAAGCCGGCCACGGCGAGCCTGCCCCAGCCGATCCGGCGTGCGCAGCGGGCGATGCACGCTCGGGGCCGGATCCTGCCAGGTTACCGACCCGGCCCCGAGCGGATGAGGCAGGCCTCTCCCCGTGAGGCCCGCTCCAGGAGTCATTCGGAGACGCGCCGCCCGCGGATTGGCCGCGCGGGCGAGGTATCGAAAGCCCCACCCGTTCGGGCTATCCGCCAGTCGATCCGGCTGCGTCGGTGCGGCCGCCGGAGGCACGGCGGGTGCCCTTTACTAAGGTGACCCAGCCTGACACCCGGTCAGTGGAGCCGGGATCACGTCCGCATTGACCCGCCCGAAGAGGGGTACACGAGGCGACAGCTGCACTTAGGCTGTCGTCCTCCGAGATGCCTGCTGACCTGGCACAACGCAGCCGTGCAGCCGTCCCGGCAGAGCTAGGAGCCGCCCGTGTTCTATTACCTGCTCAAGTACGTCGTCCTGGGGCCGCTGCTGCGGTTGTTCTTCCGCCCTGTCATCGAGGGCACGGAACACATTCCGGCGGACGGCGCGGCGATCGTCGCCGGCAACCATTTGTCGTTCTCCGACCACTTCCTGATGCCCGCGATCATCAAACGCCGCATCACCTTCCTGGCCAAGGCGGAGTACTTCACCGGCCCCGGCGTGAAGGGCAAGCTGACCGCCGCGTTCTTCCGGAGCGCCGGTCAGATCCCGGTGGACCGGTCGGGCAAGGAGGCGGGGCGGGCGGCGATCCGCGAGGGGCTCGGGGTACTGAGCCGGGGCGAGCTGCTGGGCATCTACCCGGAGGGCACCCGCTCGCCGGACGGGCGGCTCTACAAGGGCAAGGTCGGGGTCGCCGTCATGGCCATCAGGGCGCAGGTGCCGGTGGTGCCGTGCGCCATGGTCGGCACGTTCGAGATCCAGCCTCCCGGCAAGGTCGTACCGCGCATCAAGCAGGTCACCATCCGCTTCGGCGAACCGCTGGACTTCTCCCGCTACGCCGGACTGGAGAACGAGAAGGCGGCGATCCGGGCGGTGACCGACGAGATCATGTACGCGATCCTCGACCTGTCCGATCAGGAGTACGTCGACGAGTACGCGGTCAAGGTGAAGGCCGCCGACCAGGCAGGACGCACGGGAAGGTTCCCGAAACTGCGCCGCTGACGGCGGGCCGGCGCTCGGTGGGCACCGCCCGTCCGGGCGCGGGACGGTCCGGGCGCGGGACGGTCCGGCCGCGCTCAGCGGTGTTCAGCCGTTCGCGGGGGCTGTCAGTTCGTCGGCCGCGCGGTCCAGCACCGCGCGCAGCTCCCTCGCGTCGGTGGCCACCGCGGTCACCAGCACGGCGGGGCCGGCGAGACGGGTGAGCACGGCGGTCGGTCCCAGCAGCCGGGTGTCCGGGGCCTTCTCGTCGAACCCCGGGTCCACGACGAGCAGTTGTCCGACGGCGCGATGGCCGCCGAGCACCGCCGGTCCGTCCCATCCGCCGGGGGCGCCCGGCCCGTACGCCACCTGCTGGTCCAGGAGCGGGCGGCCGGCGCGGCGGACGGTGAGTCTGCTGATGAGGGTGCCGGTCGTCTCCCCGTGACGGCCGAGGATCTGTTCCTCGCGCAGCACCAGCCGTGCGGTGGGGGCGAGTTCGACCGTGGTCCGCATGATCAGATGACTGCCGTGGGCGGAGATGAGCTGCTCCGGACGCCAGTTGAGCCCGGCCCCCTCCCCCGCCTCCAGAGTCACGTCGTAGTGGGCGGGTCCGGCGTCCGGCCCCGGTCCGGGGAGGGCGACCGTGGCCGCGGTCGCGTCGACGGTGAGCTGGACCCCCTGACCGGCCCGCACCTCGATGGCGAGCCGGTCACCGCCGAGCGGTGCGCTCATCGCGCCGACGACGGTGACGCGGGCGGATCCGGGCGCCGTGGCCCTGGTCCGGCGCAGGGCGAGCGGCCCCTCGCTCTCCAGGACGGGGAACGAGGTGGCACCGCGGCTGTCGCGTACGGCGGTGACGCGGGCGGTGGCCCGGACGCTCATGCGGTCCAGGAGGCGAGCTGCCCCCGCACCCAGTCGGCGACGGGCCCGACACCTTCGCCGGAGGTGAGCGAGGTGAGGACGACGGGCAGTTCGCCCCGCTTGTCGGCGGCGTCCCGGGCCATCCGGTCGAGGTCGGAGCCGACGTACGGCGCCAGGTCGGTCTTGTTGATCACGAGCAGGTCGGACGTGGTGACCCCGGGGCCGCCCTTGCGCGGGATGTCGTCACCGCCCGCCACGTCGATGATGAAGATCTGGGCGTCGACCAGCCCCTTGGAGAACGTGGCCGTGAGGTTGTCGCCGCCCGATTCGACGAGGATGAGATCGAGGGGCCCCACGGCGTCCTCCAGGTCCTCGACGGCTTCGAGGTTGGCGGAGATGTCGTCGCGGATGGCGGTGTGCGGGCAGGCTCCGGTCTCGACGGCCTGGATGCGCTCGGGCGGCAGGACCGCGTTGCGGAGCAGGAACGCCGCATCCTCACGGGTGTAGATGTCGTTGGTGACGACCGCGAGGGACAGCTGGTCGCGCAGGGTGCGGCAGAGCGCGGCCACGGTGGCGGTCTTGCCCGAGCCGACCGGACCGCCGAGACCGATGCGCAGGGCCCGCCGGGTGCCGTCGGGGCGTGCGGCGTCGGCGCCGACCGCGGCCGGGCCGAGGTGGGAGTGGTCGAGGTGCATGGTGCGGCTCCTGTGGTGGTTCGGGGCAACGAGCAGGTCTGCGGGCAGGGTCACGAGGCGAACAGCCGGACCGGCCAGTCGGCGTGTCCCTCTGCGGTGATGTCGAGCAGGGGGGCCGATGCGGCGGGCAGCTCGTCGATGCTCCCGTGCGCCGCGGCGGCTGCCTGCGCGGCGACCCGGTCGAGTTCGGGGCGAGCCGGGCGAGGACGGCGGTGGCGTCGAACGGATTGAGGGAGAGCAGCCGGACCACCGCGGTGGCCGGACCGCTGACCGTTTCGTACACGGCGCAGTACGCGGCGTCCTGCGGCCCCAGCCCCGCCGCGCGGGCGGTGAGGCCGAGTACGACGGGCTGGTGGGCGCCGCGCGGGCGGGCCCGTGCCAGTGCGTCGAGTTCACCGCTCGGCCAGGTGGCGCGGGCGGCCCGCATCAGCTGACGGCCCAGCCTGCGGGCGACCGCCCGCAGCGCGGGTGAGGGGGTTCGGGCGTCGGCAGCGTCGTCGAGGGCCAGCGGGTCGTGTCCGTGGGCGGCCGCCGCGGCGAGCGCCGCGGCGGTGAGCCCGGTCGTGTGGAGGCGGCCCCGGCAGAAGTCGGCGAGGTCCTCGGCGTTACGGATGCGTCCTGCCTCGACGGCCGGTTCCGCGCCACCGGAGTGGGCGTGGCCACCGGCGGGAAACCGGCCGTCGGCCAGGACGAGCAGGGCTGCGCGGCTCATCGTGGCCCGTTCTCAGAAGAGGAAGTAACGTTGGGCCATGGGGAGTTCGGCGGCGGGTGCCGGTTCGACGGGATCGCCGTCGATCGTCACGGCGAAGCTGTCGGGGTCGACGTCGACCCGCGGAGTCGCGTCGTTCTCCCGCATGTCGGCCTTGGTGACGCCCCGGGTGCTGGTGATCGGGACGAATCTCTTCCCGAGTGCGAGCCGCTCCGGCAGTCCGTCCTCGATCGCCGCGCCCGACACGAAGTTGAACGAGTTGGCGGCCGGGGCCCGGCCGACCGCTCCGAACATCGGGCGGGGCATGACGGGCTGCGGCGTGGGGATGGAGGCGTTGGCGTCACCCATCTGTGCGTACGCGATCTGACCGCCCTTGATGACGGTCTGCGGCTTCACCCCGAAGAACGCCGGTTCCCACAGCACCAGGTCGGCGAGCTTCCCGGTCTCCACGGAGCCGATCTCCCGGTCGAGGCCCTGGGCCACCGCGGGGTTGATGGTGTATTTGGCGACATAGCGACGGGCTCGGTGGTTGTCGGCCCGGCCGTCGCCCGGCAGTGCCCCGCGGCGTCTCTTCATCACGTGCGCGGTCTGCCAGGTGCGCATGACGACCTCTCCGATGCGCCCCATGGCCTGGGAGTCGGACGAGATGATCGAGATGGCCCCGAGGTCGTGCAGGATGTCCTCGGCCGCGATGGTGGAGGGCCGGATCCGTGATTCGGCGAAGGCCAGGTCCTCCGGTACGGCCGGGTTCAGGTGGTGGCAGACCATCAGCATGTCGAGGTGTTCCTCGATGGTGTTGACGGTGTGCGGCCGGGTCGGGTTGGTTGAGCTCGGCAGGACGTACGGCTCCGAGACGACGCTGATGATGTCGGGCGCGTGCCCGCCGCCCGCGCCTTCGGTGTGGTAGGCGTGGATGGAGCGTCCGGCGATGGCGGCCAGGGTGTCGGCGACGAACCCCGCCTCGTTCAGCGTGTCGGTGTGGATGGCGAGTTGGGCGCCGGTCTCCTCGCAGACGCCGAGACAGGCGTCGATCACGGCGGGTGTCGCGCCCCAGTCCTCGTGGATCTTGAACCCCAGCGCTCCCGCCCGCAGTTGGGAGTGCATGGCGTCGCGGGACATCGTGTTGCCCTTGCCGAGCAGGCCGATGTTGACGGGGTAGGCCTCCAGCGCCTCGAACATCCGGGCGAGGTGCCAGGGGCCCGGCGTGATGGTGGTGGCCTTGGTGCCCTCGGCCGGGCCCGTGCCACCGCCGACGAGCGTGGTGATGCCGGAGGAGAGCGCCTGGTCGATGAGGGTCGGCGAGATGAAGTGCACATGGGCGTCTATGGCGCCCGCGGTGAGGAACTTCCTGTTCCCCGCGATGATCTCGGTCTCCGGCCCGATGACCAGGTCCGGATGGACGCCGTCCATCGTGTCGGGGTTGCCGGCCTTGCCGATCCCGGTGATCCGGCCGTCGCGGATGCCGATGTCCGCCTTGACGATGCCCCAGTGGTCGATGATGACGGCCCCGGTGATGACGGTGTCGGGGGCACCTTCGGCGCGGGTGGTGCGCGCCTGGCCCATGGACTCACGGATCACCTTGCCGCCGCCGAACACCGCCTCGTCGCCGGCGAGCCCGGGTCCGCCGCAGCGGTCCTCCTCGATCTCGACCAGCAGATCGGTGTCGGCGAGGCGGATCCGGTCGCCGGTGGTGGGACCGAAAAGGTCCGCGTACACGGCGCGATGGAGTTCAGCCATCGAGTTCACCTCCGGTCTCGCCGCGCAGGCCGGGGACGATGCGCCGTCCGGCCAGCGGGACGAGTTCGATGTCGACGGGGATGCCGGGCTCGAAACGGACGGCGGTCCCGGCAGGGATGTTCAGCCGCAGACCGTGGGCTGCCGCCCGGTCGAAGCGCAGACCGGGGTTGGCCTCGGCGAAGTGGTAGTGCGAGCCGACCTGGACAGGCCGGTCGGCCGCGTTGAGGACAGTGAGGCGGGTGACGGCCCGGCCCGCGTTGAGCGGCACCGGCCCGTCCGCGTACAGGATCTCTCCCGGAATCATCGGCGGCGCCCCGTCAGACGATCGGGTCGTGGACGGTGACGAGCTTGGTGCCGTCCGGGAAGGTCGCCTCGACCTGCACGTCATGGACCATCTCGGCGATGCCGTCCATGACGTCGTCACGGGTGAGCACCTTGCGCCCGGATGCCATCAGCTCCGCGACCGTACGGCCGTCGCGGGCGCCTTCCATGAGATGGGAGGTGATGAGGGCGACCGCCTCCGGGTGGTTGAGCCGCAGTCCGCGTGCGCGGCGCTTCTCCGCCACATCCGCGGCTACGTGAATGAGCAGGCGTTCCTGCTCGTGCGGGGTCAGCTGCACGTGTCCACCTCATAGTCGTCCGCCCGGTACCGGCCCTGGGCGCAGCGCGACACTAGCCGTCTTCAACAGGCTGTTGAACGTAGAACCGGTGCCGCACGGCGAGGTATTGCACGTTAGAGCCGAAGTTTTTCCGGCGCGTTAACTGATCTTTTGCAGATCCATGGACATCAGCCCGCGCAACCCGTTCTCGAGGACCTCCGGACCGGCGTCGCCGAACATGGCCAGCTGCGCGATGAACCCCTGCGCGGTGGCGATCAGCGTGCGGGCGACATGAGCGTCGGGGACGTCGGCGGCGAGCAGGCCGCTCTCCCGGTACGCCCACACGAGTTCCGACCAGGCCGCCGACAGGCCCCGGTAGGCCTCGGCGAGGGTGGCCGCGAGCCGCTCGCTGCGCAGGCTCTCCGACCACACCTGGACGATCAGCCCGGCGAACGCCCGCGAGTCCAGTCCACGCGCCCCGTCCGCGTCACCGTCGAACAGCGTCCGGACCACCCGGCCGATCAGCACGTCGGGGGCGGGCGGCGGAGTGACCTGGGAGGCCCGCTCGAACGCCCGTCGGAGGCTGCCGACCGCCTCCCCCGCGATGGCCGCGATCAGATCCTCCTTGCCGCTGAAGTAGCGGTAGACGGCACCCGCCGACAGCCCGACCTCCTTCAGCACGTCCTGCATCGACGTGCCGTGGAATCCGTCGCGGGCGAAGCAGCGCGCGGCACCGTCGAGGATCTGCCGGCGGCGGGCATCGAGGTGTTCCTGGGATACGCGAGCCATGCCCTCAACTTAAAACGAACATTCCTTCTTGACAAGGTCCCGGACCGGCGGGACAGTGAGGCCGTCCCATAAAACGAACGATCATTCTCTTTGGGTCCGTTCTCTTCGAAACGAGGCTTCCGCCATGTCCACCACTTCGAACCGGCGCCTGGTGGGAGTCGTCCTGCTGGTCCCCCTGGTGGTGACCCTCGCCCTGTGGGCCTTCGCCTGGCCGGCCGCCCGGATGGCGCCGCACGATCTGCCCCTCGGCGTCGTCGGCTCGGCGCCGGCCGCCGACCGGCTCCAGGAGCGGCTCGAACAGCGCGACGGCGCCTTCGAGATCCACCGGTACGGCTCCGAGGCCGCCGCCCGCACCGCGATCGAGGACCGGGCCGTATACGGAGCGGTGGTCGCCACCGCGCACGGCCCCGAACTGCTGACCGCTTCTGCCGCGGGCCCGGTGGTCGCCCAGCTGCTGCACGACGCGGTCGCCGCCCAGGCCCCGGACGGCGCCACGGTCCGGGTCACGGACGTGGTGGCCGTCCCGGCATCGGATCCGCGCGGCAGCGTACTCGGCGCGAGCATCCTGCCCCTGGCCATCGCGGGCGTGGTCGCCGGCGCCGCGGTGACCCTGATGGGCCTGCGTGGCGGCCGGGCCGTCGCGGCTCTGCTCGGGGTCGCCGCCCTCGTGGGGATCGTGGCCGCGGCACTCACCGACAGCTGGCTCGGAGTCATCACCGGCGACTGGTGGAGCGAGGCGGGCGCGCTCGGGCTCACCGTGCTCGCGATCGGCGGGGCGGTGGCCGGACTCGCGGCAGTGATCGGCACACCGGGCGTCGGGCTGGGGTCGCTGTTGATGGTGCTGGTGGGCAACCCCTTCTCGGGCGTCACCAGCGCGCCCGAGCTGCTCCCCGGCCGGTCGGGACGATCGGCGAGTGGATGCCGCCGGGCGCGGGCGGATCACTGCTGCGGTCCGTGGCGTTCTTCGACGGCGGCGCGGCGGGCCGGGCCGTCCTGGTTCTCACCCTGTGGGCCGCGCTGGGGCTGACCGCCGTACTGATCGGCGGCCGTCGCCGGCCCGCGGCCCCGCCCTCCGGCGCCGAACCCGTGCGCCGGCCTGCCCTGGCGGGCTGACCCGCCGCCGCACGGAACGCCGTGCACCCCCGTCCGCTGCGGACGGGGGTGCACGGCGTTCCGGCGTCAGTCCCCCGGGCCCTGCTGCCCCCGGTGCTCCGCCGCGA
The DNA here is from genome assembly GCF_023701695.1 of Streptomyces sp. RKAG290. Taxonomy (GTDB): domain Bacteria; phylum Actinomycetota; class Actinomycetes; order Streptomycetales; family Streptomycetaceae; genus Streptomyces. Next base: position 6,736,668 of record NZ_JAJOZC010000001.1, on the reverse strand, counting down.
TCCCGAAGCGGTGCCGTTCGCCGGTAGCGGACGACGTGGAGCGGATCGAGGAGACCGAGCTGATCACCTGCTCCTGCTCCGCCGTCTCCTCGTTCTCAAGTCGCTCCAGGTCAGCGGCCGATACCAGCGCCACGAGCGGCTTGCCGTGCCGCGTCACGACCACTCGCTCACCGCCGTAGACGACGCGGTTGATCAGTTCGGCGAGCTCAGCCCGGGCTTGCGTCACCGGAATCTCGTAGGCCATGCTCCCCATCATAACCTTCTGTACGTCCTGTACATTTTTTACAGAAGCGTGCGCAGGGCCCTCACGGGCTTCCGCGTGCCCCGGAGGAGAGGTCTCCCGCCATGCACCGCCCCGCCGCCCGCTACGTACTGCCCGAGTTCACCGAGCGCACGTCCCAGGGGACCCACACTCTCGATCCCTACTCCAAGCTGCTGGCCGAACGGGTCGTCTTCCTCGGCACACCCGTCGACGACACCGCGGCCAACGACCTGGTCGCCCAGTTCATGTACCTGGAGCACAACGCGCCGGACCGGCCCATCCAGCTCTACATCAACTCCCCCGGCGGCTCGTTCGGCGCCATGACGGCCGTCTACGACACGATGGCCTTCCTCACCTGCGAGGTGGAGACCTTCTGCCTCGGCCAGGCAGGCGCCGGCGCGGCGGTGCTGCTGGCCGCGGGCGCGCCCGGCCGACGGCACGCACTGCCGGGCGCACGCGTCGTGGTGCAGCAGCCCGAACTCGCCGAACCGGTGCAGGGGCAGCCGTCCGACCTGGAGATCGAGGCGCGGGAACTGGCCCGGATGCGCGACACGCTGACCGGCATGCTGGCCCGTCACACCGGCCGCTCCGCCGAGCAGATCACCACCGACACCGAGCGCGACCTCATCCTAGACGCCGAGGGGGCGAAGGCCTACGGACTGGTCGACCACATCGTGCAGAACCGCGACCCACTGCCGGCACCGCGCACCGCCCGGTGAACCCCCGATGCAGCCACCGGAGTTCGCACCGCTGCCCGCCCTGACCCGCGCGGAGGGCGAATTCATCGACCGTTACCTGGAGGTCCTCGACCAGCTGGGCCGGATCAATCCGGCCCGTGGCAGCGACACCTACGGGGCCCTGCGCGCCGCGCAGGCACTCGCCTCGCACGCGACCGCGCTGCGGGACGCGCTCGCGTTGATGCACGAGCGGGGCGAAGCGCGCATCCATTCCGGCACGTTGGCGCGGGCGCTGCGCGTGCTCGACGGGGAGCGGCGCGCCGGGCGGGTCACCGTGCCACCGGCCCCGACGAGTTGATCAACTCCCTTGCGCCGACACGCCCGACGGGCGGATCAAATTCTCTCGCTCGTTCGGCGTAGGCGTTCCCTCGCGCGAGGGACTGCTCAATTTGCGCTTTCGAGGTGGGCCATGGGTGAAATCTCCCGTTCCGCCACTGGCACGGCACCGGCCGGGGCGCCGCAGAATCTTCCCGGCCGGAGCCCTGTCCACCCGAACGGGCCAGGGGTGACGAGCCTCACATATCGCCGTTTCACCTCGGAAATCGGGCAGCCGGTGAGTCAAGATCCCTGGGACGACAAGCCCCCGCCACCGCGGCGGGGCGGTCCGGGCGGACGCCGAGTCCTGCCGCTGTCCGGATGCCTGGTCGACAGGAGTGGATCGGCAGGAGTGGAGGACCCGAGCACAACGGGCCGACCGGACCTCCGGTTGTCCCTCGGGGTGAAGCCGCCTTGTGCGGCCGGGCAACTTCGCCAGCCCGAACCCGACAGGTCATCCTTCACAGGCGGCTGACGAAGGGTTGCGCATGTCTGCGCAGGTTCATGTCCCGTCTCTGCTCGCCCGGGCCACCACGGCCTCGGTTCTGACCCTCGCCGCCGTCGGCGGCTCACTGTTCGTCCCCGGCGCCGCGACCGACGCCCAGGCCGCGACCCATTCGATGAAGGCGCTCAACATCGCCGCCTCGAAGAAGGGATCGCCCTACCGCTGGGGCGCCACCGGCCCCAGCCGCTTCGACTGCTCCGGCCTGACGCTCTATTCGTTCAGGAAGGCGGGCAAGACGCTTCCCCGCACGGCCCAGCAGCAGTACAACAAGACCCGCCACATCTCGGCCTCAAAGCGCCAGCGCGGCGATCTGGTCTTCTTCCACTCGGGCCGCAGCGTGTACCACGTGGGCATCTACGCGGGCAGCGGAAAGATCTGGCACTCGCCCAAGACCGGCGCCGTGGTCCGGCTGGAGAAGATCTGGACCGGGAGCGTCTACTACGGGCGGGTCCGCTGACGCCCCTTCCCCGCCTTCGGCCCCGCACCTGGCGTCAGTGCAGCAGGGTGCCGGTCACCAGCACCAGCCCCAGCGCGGTGAGGGCCGCGCCGCTGCCGCCCTCGATGGCCCGGGCGGCCCGCGGCCGGCGCAGCCACCGGCCCAGGCGGTCCACGAGGAGCGCCACGGCCGGGAACCACACCAGGGCCAGCAGCACGACGATCGCCGCGAGCAGCAGCGTTCTGGGCAGCGGCGCGGCCCCGGCGGGGACGAACTGCGGGAGGAGGCTGAGGAAGAGCACCGGCGCCTTGGGGTTCAGCGCGTTGGTGAGGAAGCCCTGGCGCAGTGCGCGCCGGGACCCGGTCGCGGCCTCGGGCGCGTCCACCCGCTCCGCCGCATCCTCGGTGGCGTGCGCCTGCCCGCCGCGACGCCGGGCCGCGCGCAGCGCGCTGATGCCCAGGTAGAGCACGTACGCCCCGCCCAGCAGCTGAACCGTGCGGAAGAGCACCGGCACCGCCACCAGCACGGCGGCCAGCCCGGCGACGGCGAGCGCGGTGTGGACGAGCAGACCTCCGGCGACGCCCAGTGCGGTCGCCACCCCCGCCGCACGTGAGGCGAGCGCGTTACGTACTACGACGGCGAAGTCCGCTCCGGGCAGCGCGACCATGACGGCGGCGACCCCGAGGAAAGCAGTCAGTTGAGCGTCCATGGCTCCCACCCTGGACCAGCAGAGCCTTTAGCATGTACTTGCAATATCCTGGGTCTGCCAAAAGGAACGCTTAATGTACGACCCGACGAGGCTCGCGGCCCTGGTGGCGGTCGCCGAGGCCGGTTCGATCACCCGGGCCGCCGCCCGCCTGGGCTACACCGCCCCCGCACTCTCCCAGCAGCTCGCCAAGCTGGAGCGCGAGGCCGGTGCCGCGCTGCTGGTGCGGCACCACCGGGGTGCCCGTCTCACCGCCGCGGGCGAGCTGCTCGCCGGGCGCGCCCGCAGGATCCTCGACGAGATGGACCAGGCCCGTCATGAGCTGGCCCGTCTGACCGGGCTCTCCGGCGGGCGCCTGCGCGTCGGCACCTTCACCACGGCGGGCATCCATCTGCTGCCCCCGGTGCTCAGCGCCTTCCGTCGGGCCCACCCCGATGTGGAGCTGGTCGTCACGGAGTACGAGCCGCCGGGCGGGGTGGCAGCGGTGGCGGCGGGCGAGGTCGATCTCGCACTGACCCACGCGTACGAGCCGGCTGCCCCGACGCCGTTGCCTTCGGGCGTCAGTGCCGAGGCCCTGCTGGTCGAGGAACTGGTGCTGATCACCGCCGTGGGGCAGGTCCTGGCGGACGGCAGCGGCAGGCTCCCGGTGACGGACCTCGCCGGCCGGCCGCTGATCAGCAGCGCGCCGACCCATCCGCCACGCCGCGGGGTGGAGAGCGCACTGGCCGAGGCGGGCGCGCTGCCCGCCGTGGTCTGCGAGTCGCCCGGTTATGCGCTGGTGTGCGCGCTGGTCAGCGCGGGCATCGGGATCGCGGTGGTGCCGGAGATGGTCGCGGCGATGTCGCCGACGCCGCTGTCCGTGCGCAGGCTGCAGCCGGCCTCGTTCCGCCGGACGATCTCGGTGGTGCACCGCGGTGACCGGTCGAGCGCGGCGGCGGCGACCCTGCGGGCGCTGCTGCGCAGCGGATTCGGGCGGGCCGCCGCGACGGGCCCGTGAACCGGATCGTGAGCTGAGGGGCCCGGTCGGTCAGCTCTGGACGGGGACGGTCCAGGGGAGGACGATCCAGACGGTCTTGCCGCCGTCGGCGGTGGGGTGACGCTCAGCCGGCCGCCGTACTCCTTGGCCAGCGAGCGGATGATCACCATGCCGCGCCCGTTGTCCTGGCGGACCGCGGCGGGCAGCTTCTGGGGCCAACGGGGGTGACTGTCCGTCACCCCGAGGTGCAGCTGTTCGTCGCGCTCCAGCCGCAGGTCCACGGTGAAAGTGGGTGACTGGCCGAAGGTGTGCTGGACGGCGTTGGTCGCGAGCTCCGAGATGATGAGCCGGACGGTGTCGGCGGCCTCGGTGTCGTCGGGCAGACCCCATTCGGCCAGCACCCGGGCGACATACCTCCGGGCCGCGGAGACCGAAACCGGCTCGCTCGGCAGAGTGACGCTTGCCTCTTGATGGTCCGCCATGGCCGGCCGCCCCTTTCCCACCCGTACCGACCCGCGATCGGTCCGTGCTGCGCTTCGCGCCAGACTGCCATTGATGCTGCCCTCTGTGACGACGATCCACCAAGATATGCATATATCTGTCGCTCAAAGCGGTGAACTCCGCCCTGGATGCCGCGCGGGGACGGCACACTGTCCGCTCGGCAGGGAGTGGGAGGGAGGCACCACATGCAGCACGGCCCTGCGGTGCGACGCCGCAAGCTCGGGGAGGAGCTGCGGAGTCTGCGCCACACGTCGGGACTCACCAGCCGGGACGCCGCGCGGCTGCTCGGCTGGCACCAGTCGAAGGTGAGCCGGATCGAGACCGGCGTCAGCGGAGTGCGGCCGGTCGACGTGACCCGGCTGCTGGACGCCTACGGCGTGGACGACCGCCAGTTGCGGGAGGTCCTGAAGACGCTCGCGGGTTCGGCGGGCGGTGGCGGCGCCGGGTGGTGGCACGCCTACCGCGGCCTCATTCCGCCCCAGTACCGCGACTTCATCAGTCTGGAGTCACAGGCGCGTACCGCCCGCACTCTGGAGACCTCGGTGGTGCCGGGGCTGCTGCAGACCGCCGACTACGCGCGGGCGGTGACCCGGGCCTCGCTCGACGGGCTGCCGGCCGGTCAGCTGGACTCGCTGGTGGAGGTGCGGCTCGCCCGGCAGGGGGTGCTGCGGAGCGATCCGCCGCTGCGGCTGAGCGCGGTGCTCGACGAGGCGGTGCTCAGGCGCGAGGTCGGTGGCCGCCGGGTGATGAGGGAGCAGCTGCGCCACCTCATCCGGGTCGCCCAACTACCCCAGGTGGAACTCCAGTTGCTGCCCTTCGCGGTCGGCGGCTACGTCGGGCTCACCGGCCCTTTCGTAATCTTCTCTTTTCCGAACACTTCTGATCTGGATGTGGTCGTTCTTGACCATTTGACGAGTAGCCTCTACCTGGAGCGGAAAGAAGACCTCGAGGCGTACAGCTCGGCCTTCCGCACCCTGCAGGCACACGCGCTGTCGCCGGAGCACTCGTTGGACCTGATCGCCGCGATCGACCGCGACGATCGGTAACTCCGGACTGCCCGAGGGGAACGTCATGTCGCAATGCCTCGCACAGCACGCGTTACGGTGGCGGCGCAGCAGCCGCAGCACGGGAATGAACAACTGCGTGGAGGCCGCGCCGTTCGGCGGCGGACGGCTGGCGGTACGCGACTCCAAGGATGTGTCCAGGCCGCCGCTGCAGTTCTCCGCCGCGGCCTGGACGTCATTCGTCGCCGGTCTCGGCCTCGGCCCGGACCGCTGACGCGGCGGCGGGCCGTTCGCGTCGCCCGACGACGCCCCTGCCGCCTCAGCTGACCGGAGCGGTCCGCCGTACGATCGCCACCGCGGTGGCGATCTGCTCGTCGGTCAGGTCGGCGCGTGCCGTCAGCCGCAGCCGCGAGATGCCGTCCGGCACCGACGGCGGCCGGAAGCATCCGACCGCCATTCCAGCCGTACGGCAGTCGGCAGCCCAGCGGACCGCGGCGTCGGCCGACGGTGCGCGTACCGAGACCACGGCGGCGTCCGGGCGCACGGCAGCCAGACCGGCCGCGGTCAGCCGTTCGTACAGCGCGGTGGCGACCTTACGGGCCCTGCCCGCACGTTCCGGTTCGCGGCGCAGCAGCCGCAGGCTGCCGAGCGCCGCTCCGGCGGCGGCCGGTGCGAGCCCGGTGTCGAAGATGAACGTGCGGGCGGTGTTGACCAGGTGGTCGATGACGCGGGCGGGGCCGAGTACCGCGCCGCCCTGGCTGCCCAGGGACTTGGAGAGGGTGAGCGTGGCCACGATGCCGTCGCCGCCCGCGAGACCGGCGGCTGCGAGGGCGCCGCGGCCGCCCTCGCCGAGCACCCCCAAGCCGTGCGCGTCGTCGACGAGGAGAGCGGCGTTCTCCGCGCGGCAGACCCCGGCCAGTGCGGCCAGCGGCGCGGCGTCGCCGTCGACCGAGAAGACCGAGTCGGTGACCGCCAGTGCCCTGCCGCCGTGGGCCTGCAGGGTCTTGCGCACGGCTTCGGGGTCGGCGTGCGGCACGACGGCGGTTTCGGCCCGGGAGAGCCGGCAGCCGTCGACGATGGAGGCGTGATTGCTCGCGTCCGACACGATCAGCCAATCGCGTCCGGTGAGTGCGGTGAGAGCGGCGAGGTTGGCCGCGTACCCCGAGGAGAGCACGAGTGCCGCCTCGAAACCGCAGAAATCGGCCAGTTCCCGTTCGAGCTCGGCGTGCAGCGCGGTGGAACCGGTGACCAGCCGGGATCCGGTGGCCCCCGCACCCCAGCGGCGTGCCGCGTCGGCCGCAGCCGCAGTCACCTCAGGGTGCCTGGTCAGGCCGAGGTAGTCGTTGCTCGCGAGATCCAGCAGTTCCGTCTCGGCGGGCCGCGGCCGGAGCGTCCGGACGAGTCCGGCGTCCGCACGGCGGCGCGCCTCGTCGTCGATCCAGTCGAACGGGGCGAAGGACATGAGCGGTCCCTTTTGTAGGCAACTCACAGACCTTAACCGGGAGCGAAGTCGGGCAGGGTGTGGTCATGCACACACCCTCACGCCGCTCTGTTGTCCGGTTCTTCCTTGGCTCGGAGCCGTGCCGTACGTCAGGATCGTCGCCATGGACCTCCTGAACACGCTGGCGGACAAGGGGCTGCGGCGCGAGCTGCCCACCCGCGAAGAAGCCCTCGCCGTACTGGCGACCTCGGACGACGATCTGCTCGACGTGGTGGCCGCGGCCGGAAAGGTGCGCCGTCAGTGGTTCGGGCGGCGCGTGAAGCTGAACTATCTGGTCAATCTGAAGTCCGGGCTCTGCCCCGAGGACTGCTCGTACTGTTCGCAGCGGCTGGGCTCGAAGGCCGAGATCCTCAAGTACACGTGGCTGAAGCCGGACGAGGCGTCGAAGGCGGCGGCCGCCGGGGTGGCGGGCGGCGCCAAGCGCGTCTGCCTGGTCGCCAGCGGCCGCGGCCCGACCGACCGGGACGTCGACCGGGTGTCGCAGACCATCGAGGCGATCAAGGAGCAGAACGAGGGCGTCGAGGTCTGCGCCTGCCTGGGCCTGCTCTCCGACGGCCAGGCCGGCCGGCTGCGCTCCGCGGGCGCCGACGCGTACAACCACAACCTCAACACGTCCGAGGGGACGTACGGGGAGATCACCACCACCCACACCTACGCCGACCGGGTGGAGACGGTGCACCAGGCGCAGGCCGCCGGCCTCTCCGCCTGTTCCGGGCTGATCGCCGGGATGGGTGAGAGCGACGCCGACCTGGTCGATGTGGTCTTCGCCCTGCGCGAGCTCGACCCCGACTCGGTGCCCGTCAATTTCCTCATCCCGTTCGAGGGGACCCCGCTCGCCAAGGAGTGGAACCTGACGCCGCAGCGCTGCCTGCGGATCCTGGCGATGGTCCGGTTCGTCTGCCCGGATGTGGAGGTCCGGCTCGCCGGCGGGCGCGAGGTGCATCTGCGTTCGATGCAGCCGCTCGCCCTGCACCTGGTCAACTCGATCTTCCTGGGCGACTACCTGACGAGCGAGGGCCAGGCGGGACAGGCGGACCTCGACATGATCGCGGACGCCGGCTTCGAGGTGGAGGGCGCGGGCACGACCACGCTCCCCCGGCACCGCGCGGAGGCGGGCGGCGGCTGCGGCTCGCACTCCGGCGGGTGTGCGCCCTGCGGCGACGGCCCGGAGGCGGAGGTCTCGCCCGAGGAGGCCGTTCCGGCGGAGGCCGCAGCGGCCTCCGCGGCACGCACCGACCTGGTGTCGGTCCGGCGTCGCGGTGCGGGTACGGATCTCGCACCCAATGCCTGAGCCGCTCTCCCCCTCGGATCTGCGGGCCCTGGACCGGGCCCACGTCTGGCACCCGTACGGCCCGATGCCGGGCCGGCAGGAACCGCTGGTCGTGGAGTCCGCGTCCGGGGTACGGCTGAGGCTCGCCGAACCCGTCGACGGCCATCACGAGCTGGTCGACGGCATGTCGTCCTGGTGGTCGGCCGTGCACGGCTACAACCACCCGGTGCTCAACGACGCGGCCCGCGGCCAACTGGACCGGATGAGCCATGTGATGTTCGGCGGGCTCACGCACGAGCCCGCCGTGCGGCTGGCGGCCCGGCTGGTCGAGATCACGCCGCAACCGTTGCAGCACGTGTTCCTCGCCGACTCGGGTTCGGTGTCCGTCGAGGTCGCCGTGAAGATGTGCCTGCAGTACTGGCGTTCGGCCGGGCGGCCCGCCAAGCAGCGGCTGCTGACCTGGCGCGGGGGCTACCACGGGGACACCTGGCAGCCCATGTCGGTGTGCGACCCCGAGGGCGGCATGCACGAGCTCTGGTCGGGGGCGCTGCCGCGCCAGGTCTTCGCGGACGAGCCGCCGGCCGGCTTCGACGCCGAGCCGGACGAGGCGTACGCGACGCATCTGCGGGAACTGATCGCGCACCATGCCGATGAACTGGCCGCGGTGATCGTGGAGCCGGTGGTGCAGGGGGCCGGCGGGATGCGGTTCCACTCGCCCGCCTATCTGCGCGTGCTGCGCGAGGCATGCGACGCACACGGTGTGCTGCTGGTGTTCGACGAGATCGCCACGGGTTTCGGCCGTACGGGCAAGCTCTTCGCCGCAGAACACGCCGGGGTGTCCCCCGACGTCATGTGCGTGGGCAAGGCCCTTACCGGCGGCTATCTGACGATGGCCGCGACGCTGTGCACGACCGCGGTGGCCGAGGGCATCTCGCGCGGCGAAGTGCCGGTGCTCGCCCACGGCCCGACGTTCATGGGCAATCCGCTCGCCTCCGCGGTCGCCTGCGCCTCCGTCGACCTGCTGCTCGGCCAGGACTGGGAGCAGGAGGTCAAGCGGATCGGAGCCGGTCTGCTCGGCGGGCTGGCACCGGCGGCGGAGCTGCCCGGGGTCCGGGACGTGCGGGTACTCGGCGCCATCGGCGTCGTACAGCTCGATCACGAGGTGGACATGGCGGCCGCCACCGGGGCCGCGGTGCGCGAGGGCGTGTGGCTGCGGCCGTTCCGCGACCTCGTCTACACCATGCCGCCGTACGTGACCGGCGACGACGATGTGGCACGGATCTGCCGCGCGGTGTGCGCGGCGGCGCGGGAGGGCTGAGATGGGCATTCTGGTAGTGACCGGCACGGGCACGGAGATCGGCAAGACGATCGTGACCGCGGCTGTCGCGGCGGCCGCCACGGGGCGTCGGGTCGCCGTGCTCAAGCCGGCCCAGACGGGCCTGGCACCGGGTGAGCCCGGCGATGCCGCCGAGGTGGCGCGCCTGGCCGGCAGCCATGTGACGACGGTCGAACTGGCTCGTTTCCCCGAGCCGTTGGCGCCCGCGACGGCCGCCAGGCGGGCCGGGCTCGCGCCGGTGCGCCCGCACGAGATCGCCGAGGCGGCCGAGAAGCTGACCGCCGATCACGATCTGGTCCTGGTCGAGGGCGCGGGCGGGCTGCTCGTGCGGTTCGACGACGACGGCGCCACCCTCGCGGACGCGGCCCGACTGCTGTCGGCGCCGGTCCTGGTCGTCGCGCCGGCCGGGCTCGGCACGCTCAACTCCACTGCGCTGACCTCGGAGGCGCTGCGGTCCCGCGGGCTGGACTGCCTCGGGGTGGTCGTCGGCAGCATGCCCGCCGAGCCGGACCTGGCGGAGCGCTGCAATCTGGCGGACCTTCCGGTGGCGGCGGCCGCGCCCCTGCTGGGCGTGGTACCGGCCGGCGCGGGATCACTCGGGCCCGCGGACTTCCGTGCCCGGGCCGGAAGTTGGCTGGCGCCGCAGCTGGGCGGGAACCGGCCGCCGGGCTGACCGGCGGGAGGGTACAGGGCGGGGCGGAATCGGGCTGGCCGGCGGGGTCACAGGCTCCACTGGCGCAGTTCGTCGGCGATGGCCCGGACGTCCGCCTTGCCCTCCTTGACCAGCAGCGCCAGGTCACGCACCTGCTCGGGCGAGGTGATGACCTTCAGCCCCGACGCGACGAGGTAGCCGTAGGCGACGGCGGACGCGAACATGGCATTGGAGCGCTCCAGCGCGGGCACGTGCAGCAGCAGCTGCAGCAGCGCCGCCGCCCTGGAGTGCGGGTCGCTGTAGACGGGGCTGCCGAAGATCTCCGCCTCGTGCCGGGCGACGGCGGCGACCAGGGCGCCCCAGTCGGTGACCTGAGGGTCGCCGGGCGTCTTGTGCTCCGCGACCATGAGCAGCCAGGAAAGATGGATCCGGAGGTTCAACGGTTGCCTTTGCGCTCCGGGCCGAACTCCTCGGCGAACACCGACTCGTACTGCTTCATGAAGTCGGCGGCTGCTTCGACGAAGGTGTGTCCGACCTCGCCAGCATCCTGCTTGACGAGCTCCTCTATGTAGCGGTTCACGCTCATCCCCCTCTGGAGCGCGCGCTGCCGCGCGGCCTCGGCGGTGGCCTCGTCCACTCGTACGTTCAGCTGAGTCTTGGGCACCCCCTCACGCTAGCGCGGGATCGCTAGCATCGGCAAGGGGAGCGGTTCGCGGGGGGCCGGACCGCATGGGATCCATCCCGCCGGGCCGTGCTCGGCGGGCCCCTCGCCCAGGCCGCCCGGCCCGCCCCCGAAATCCGCCGGCCGCAGGCGTCGGCCCCCTTCCGCACCTACGGTCGGAACATGAGCGGCCGAAACCGCACCCGAACACCCCGCTCACCCGAATGGGTAGTCATAATTCCTGGTCAGGCAGACACCGTCGGCGCAGTCGGCCGGGTCCTGGCGTCGAACGCGCACCATCCGGCCAGATCCCGCGACGACTCATGGAGCGCACTTTGAGTACGACGTTCCGTTCCCGCATAACCGCCCGCCTCGGTCGCAGCTACCTGGCCAGGATCCAGAAGCACGGGATCGGCGCCTCCACGCTCAGGCTGTTGCCGGAGGACCTCCTGATGCCGTTGCGCAGGGACGGCCTGGATCCGGTGCGGGAACTGGCCGGGACGCGGGCGAACGCGCCGCTCTCGAAGGTTTCGCTGCCGTTCGGCATGGACGCATGGGTGGTCACCGGCTACCAGGAATCGAAGGCCGTACTCGGATCAGCCGATGCATTCAGCACCGACTTCGCTCATCTCGCGACGAATGCCGGGGTCACCGCCGAGCAGAGTCCCGGCGGGCTCGGGTTCAGCGATCCGCCCGTGCACACCCGGCTGCGGCGCATCCTCACCCCTGAGTTCACGATGCGCCGGCTCCGCCGTCTGGCACCCCGGATCGATGCCATCGTCGGGGAACGCCTCGAAGCGATGGCAGCCATGCGCGGCCCGGTCGACCTGGTGCAGGAGTTCGCCCTGCCCATCCCCTCCCTCACCATCTGTGAACTGCTCGGCGTGCCGTACGAGGACCGCGACGACTTCCAGCGGCTGGCCATGGACCGCTTCGACCTCTTCGGCGGCACGACGGCGCCGTTCGGTGCCATGTCCGCGTCCATGGACTACTTCAGGGAGGTCGTCAGGGCCCAGCGGCGGAAGCCGGGCGAAGGTCTGCTCGGCATGATCGTGCGGGAGCACGGCGACAGCGTCGACGACGAGGAACTGGCGGGCCTCGCCGACGGCGTGCTCACCGGCGGGTTCGAGACGACGGCCAGCACGATCGCGCTCGGCTCGCTCGTACTGCTGCGCCATGAGGACGTCCGCACGCGGCTGCGCACCGAGGACGCCGTGACGACGCCGTTCGTCGAAGAGGCGCTGCGCTACCTCTCCGCGGTGCAGATGGCCTTCCCCCGGTTCGCCCGTCAGGACATCGAGATAGCCGGAGTGGTCATTCCGCGCGGGGACATGGTGCTCTGCTCACTGAGCGGCGCCAACCGTGATCCGTCGTACGTCGTGGACGACGGACGCTTCGACCTGCACCGCCGGCCCCAGGCAGGACATCTCGCCTTCGGCCACGGTATCCACCGCTGCATCGGCGCCGAACTGGCGCGGATGGAGCTGCGCTCGGCATATCCGGCCCTGGCCCGTCGCTTTCCCGGCATGCGCCTCGCGGTCCCGCCGCAGGACCTCGCCTTCCGCAAGCTGTCGATCGTCTACGGCATCGAATCGCTGCCGGTGCACCTGCGCTGAGCCCGGTGCGCACTCCCGGATCGCTCCCGGGTGCCCGGGTGCCCCGGTGAGGAAATCGCTCGCCGTACGGGCCGGCCCTCTGCTTGGCTCACCAGATGAGCGATCTCCACATCCGTAGCGCCGCCCTCACCGACATCGACGCCGTGCTGGAGTTCTGGCGCGCCGCCGCCGAAGGAACGAGCATCAGTGACGACCACGACGGGGTGGCACGGCTCGTCTCGCGGGACCCGGAAGCCCTGCTCCTCGCGGAGCGTGACGGCCTCCTCGTGGGAACCGTCATCGCGGGCTTCGACGGGTGGCGGTGCTCCGCCTACCGGCTGGCCGTGGACCCGCACTGCCGCCGGCAAGGCATCGCCACCGCCCTGATGGAGGCGGCGGAACAGCGCTTCGCCGCACTCGGCGGGCGCCGCGTCGACGCAATGGTCCTGGAGGCCAACGAGCGCGCCCACCGCACCTGGGCCGCGGGCGGCTATCACCGCGAGGACCACTGGCGGCGCTGGGTGAAGCCACTGCGGGGATGAGTCGGCCCCGGCATGGGGGATGCCGTCCGGCTCTGGTCGACCATGCCTGTGGGCTCGGCCTTCGCCCTGCTGATCGTGGTCGTCGAGGAACACGCCGGTACGCCCTTCGGCGAGGGTCAGTTCGCCCGCAACGCCTTCCAGGCCCTGGTGATCCTCGTCGTCAACAGCGCGCTCATGTACGCCGGCCGGCTGGGTGCGCTCGCCCTCGTCCCGGGGATGTTCTTCGGCTTCGCCAGCTACTTCGCGACGTACTTCAGCGGATTCGGCTACGACGCGGGCAGTCCGTGGGCGGCGTGGATCTGCGTGGTGGCCATGAACGCGCTCGGTCCGGACTTCGCATACCTGTCGGTGCGGCTGACGTTTCCGGTCAGCAGCGCTAAGGACGCCGTCGCGCGGTCCGGCGAGGGACCGGACGCGGCAGTGGCAGGTCCGGACCCGGTATGAGCGTGCCGGAGCTCAGCCGGCCGGGCTCTGGGTGAACAGCGAGCGCAAGGCGGCGGCCCGGCTGTCGCGGACATGGAGCAGGGTGCCGGCCGCCGACGCCTCCTCGTCCCCCTCCGCGATGTGGCGGAGCATCACGGCGTGCTGGGCGCGCATGTGGCGGGATCGTGCAGACGCCCGAAGACGAACTGCAGCTGCCAGCCGAGCTGTTCCATCATCCGGCTGAGCAGGGGGTTGCCCGCCAGTGTGACGACGCCTGCGTGGAACCGCGTGTTGGCCGCCACCTCAGCCGACCCGTCCTCGGCGGCGGCCGCCGCCTCGGCGTCATCGAGGGCCCGGGTCAGCTCGCCCAGCGCGGCGGGCTGCCGGCCGCCGGCCTCCGTGACGCGTCGGGCCGCGAGCCGCGAGGCCTGTACCGCCAGCGGCTCCCACACCTCGTACAGGTGGATGACGTCGGCGCGGTCCATGCGACGCACCCGTGCTCCGCCGCGCGGCAGCGTGTCCAGCAGTCCTTCTGCCGCGAGGGATCGCAGGGCTTCGCGCACCGGTACCCGGGACATCTGCAGTTCCACGGCGACTTCGCGCTCCACGAGGCGGGTGCCGGGCGGGTAGCGCCGGTCCACGACGCGCCGCCGCACCTCGTCGCGCGCCCGGTCCGCGAGTGACGAGTCCTGAGTGCCGTCCACTGCGACCTGCCGTTTCCGTTCCTGGCGAGGAGCGTGTCCCCCGGGGACCGAGGATACGTGGCCGTTCGGAACCGGTCCGGACGCGGGACCCATCGAGGACACATCGAGCCGCTCACCCGGTATACCGCCTCCTCCTCGGCGGCCGAGCCGTCGCCGAGGGAAGCGATATCTCCTCGTCAACAACCAGACCTAAGCCGTGTATCGCCCGTGTAACCCGAACAGCCACCCGCCGAAACACGCGATCCCTACGGTCCCCCTCACATCGGTATACCATCAGATGGAGGCTTCGGCATGACTGACAGCGTCGATCAGCACACCGGCCGGACAGAACTGTCCGAGGAGTACGAGCACACGCCCGTCCCGCCGTCCGCCCGCCGCGGACTGCTGTCGGTGTCGGCCGTGTGGTTCGGCTTCCCGATGAATCTGGGGAACGCGGTGTTCGGCGGGGTCATCGTCTACAACCTGGGCCTCGTCCGGGGGCTGACGGCGATCCTGATCGGGAACCTGGTGCTGTTCGGATACGTCGGGGTGCTGAGTCACGCGGCCGCGCGCACCGGCGAGAACTTCTCGCTCCAGGCAGCCGGGGCCTTCGGCGCACGGGGACGGGTGATCGCCGCAGCCTTTCTCGCCACCGTCGTGATCGGCTGGTTCTCGTTCCAGATCGGGCTGACCGGCAGCACGCTCCACCAGACGCTCGGCTGGTCCACCTGGACCGGGGCGGTGGTCGGCGGCGTGGTGTACACGGCCGTCACCGTCGTCGGGATCCGCGCGCTGTCGCTCCTTGGCCTGGTCGCGGTACCGCTGTTCGTGGTCCTGTCCGGGGTCGCCATCGGGTTCGGCCTGCAGGACGGCGGGACGTCGCTGGGCGGGGCGCTCTCCTACGGGGGCGCAGGCCACGCCCTGTCGTTCGGCGGAGCGGTCGGCATCGTCATCGCCGGGTTCGCGGACTCGGGCACGATGACGGCGGACTTCACCCGCTGGGCGAAGGACGGGCGTTCCGGCGTGATCGCGACACTGTGCGCCTTCCCCTTCGCCAACGGGGTCGCCTTCGGTGTGGGCGGAATCGTCGTGGCGATCGGTGGCGCGGTGAATCCGGGGGTGGACGGCGGCGGTTTCCTGGGACTGCTCGCCGGGCACGGTCCGCTGCTGACGGCGTTCGCGGTGCTGTTCGTCTTCGCCAACCTGGGTTCCGTGGCGAGCCACTGCCTGTACAACGCCGCGGTCGGGTGGTCGTCGATCACCGGGGTCCGGATGCGTCCGCTGGCCGTCGCCCTCGGCCTGCTCGGTCTGCTGGCCGCGCTCACCGGGGTGTGGAGTTCCTTCCTCGACTGGCTGAACCTGCTCGGCGTCTTCGTGCCGCCGATCGGCGCGGTTCTCGTCGTCGACCAGATACGGCGTCGCAGGTCTCCCGCGCCGGTGCCGGCCGGGTACCGGACGGCGGCGTTCGCCGCATGGGCAGCCGGAGCCGCTCTGGCCGGTGCGGCGCACTGGCTGGCGCCGGGCGCGGCCGACGCGGTGGTGGGCATCGCGGTGGCCGCCGCGGTCTTCGTCCTGCTCAGCCCTCGGCGCGCGCAGGCGCCCGAACCGGCCGCCCTGCCCTCCGCGAGCGTCCCGCTCGGATGAACCACCCCCGCAATGTGTCCTCTTGGAGATGAAGTGAACCGAAGCGACCGTGACCTGCTCTGCGAACTGCCCGCCGCGGAGCTGGCCCGCCGGGTACGCGCACGCGAGCTCTCGCCGGTGGAGGTGGTGGATGCGGTGACCGCGCGACTGGCGGAGACCGAACCGTCCCTGCACGCGTTCTGCACGCCCGCCCCCGAGCGGGCCCGGGAGGCCGCTCGCGCGCTGGCCGGGCGGATCGCCCGGGGCTACCGTCCCGGTCCGCTCGCCGGCGTTCCCTTCGGGGTGAAGGACCTGATCTCCACGCGCGGTCTGCGGACGACCTCCGGCTCGCCCGCCTACCGGGACTTCGTGCCCGCCGAGGACGACATCGTGGTCGAACGGATGCTGGCGGCAGACGCCGTCGTGCTCGGCAAGACCAATGCGAGCGAGTTCGGCTACAGCGCCACGGGACACAATCCGCTCTTTCCCACCACCCGCAACCCATGGGACACCGCCCTCACCCCGGGCGGATCCAGCGCCGGCAGCGCAGCGGCGGTCGCCGCCGGGGTGGGTCCGCTGGCCCTCGGCAGCGACGGCGGCGGTTCGGTGCGGGTGCCCGCCGCGCTGTGCGGGCTGGTCGGGTTCAAGGCGTCGATGGGCCGGGTCCCGGTCTATCCGGGCTGCCGGGACGAGCGGTTCCCCGGGGTGTCCGGCTGGGAGACGCTGGAGCACATCGGCCCCCTCAGCCGCACGGTGCAGGACGCGGCCCTGGCCGTCTCCGTGCTCGCCGGACCGGATCCGCGCGACAGGCACTCCATCCCCTGCGGCGACGTGGACTGGGTGGCTGCCGCGCGATCGGGCGCCCAGGAGGGGGCGCCGGGGCTGCGGATCGCCTTCAGTGCCGGGCTCGGGTACCTGGCCGTCGACCCCGAGGTGCGCCGGGTGGTGTCCGATGCGGCTGCGGTGTTCTCCGGGGCGCTCGGCTGCGAGGTCGAGGAGACGGACCCCGGCTGGGAGGATCCCGCCGAGTCGTTCGCCGCGCTGATCATGGCGGACACGGACCTCGGCGGAATGCGGGAACTTGCCCGGCTGCACGGCTCGGCGATGTCGCCGCACCTGCGCGCGATGCTGGACCGCGACTGGACCGCGAGGGAGTTCACTGACGCGCAGATGGCGCGCAAGCACGTCGTCAACAGGACGGCCCGCTTCATGGCCCGCTACGACCTGCTGCTGACGCCCACGACCTGCGTTCCGGCCTTCCCCGTCGGCATCGAGGGCCCCACCCGCATCGACGGCAGGCAGGTGTCCCCGACCGCCTGGACCGGCTTCACCTCACCCGCGAACCTGACGGGCCAGCCCGCCATCAGCGTCCCGGCGGGCCTGACCTCCGACGGCAGGCCGGTCGGCCTGCAGATCATCGGAAGGCACCTGGCGGATGCCACGGTGCTCCGCGCGGCTGCCGCCTTCGAGCGCGCGGCGCCCTGGGCGCATCTTCGGCCGCCCACCGGCGGGACGACGGCGGCGTACCCGTCACCGGCCCCGGCAGCGGCCGGCTGAGCAGCGAAAGACCGGCCCCGACACGGCCGTCCCCGGGACGCGAGAGGCCGACGCCTGGTGAAATGGCCGGGGAGCCGCCCGGACCGGCGGGCAACTTTGCCGATCCTTTACCATGGGTGCTCCCCCTGCCGATCTTTACGAAAGGTGTGAGCGTCCGCCCATGGGCGAGCCTCCCAGTAGCCGACATCGCCGACATCGAGCGATCCACCTGCCCCTGCCCGATCATGGGACGGAGGTGAACCGATGACCGAAGTGCTTCTGCTGCTCGTGGCGGTACTGCTCTCCCTCGCCTGCGGCGCCTTCGTCGCGGCGGAGTTCTCCCTGACCACGATCGACCGGAGTCAGCTCGAACGGGCCGTGGAGCAGGGTGACCGGGGCGCCGAGAGCGCCATGAAGGCGGTACGCAGCCTCACCTTCCAGCTCTCCGGGGCCCAGCTGGGCATCACCGTCACCAACCTGGTGGTCGGCATGCTCTCCGAAGCGTCCATCGCGAAGCTGATCCGGGGTCCGGTCGAGGCCGTGGGTCTGTCGCCGGGCGTGGCCTCGTCGGTGGCCCTCGTCATCGGGACCGCCCTGTCCACCGTGTTCCTGATGGTCGTCGGCGAGCTCGTACCGAAGAACTGGGCGATCTCCTCACCCCTTGCAGTGGCCAGGGCCGTGGCCACCCCGCAGCGCGCCTTCACCGCCGTGTTCCGGCCCTTCATCAGCCATCTCAACAACACGGCCAACCGGATCGTGCGCCGCTTCGGGCTGGAACCGGCCGAGGAGCTCGCATCCGCCCGCACGCCGCAGGAGCTGGTGGCGCTGGCCCGGCACTCCGCCAAGGCGGGCGCGCTGGAGGCGGACACCGCCGAGCTCTTCGTCCGCACCCTCAACCTGTCGGAGCTCACCGCCGAGAACGTGATGACCCCTCGGGTCCAGGTCACCGCCCTGGAGGTACGGGCCACCGCGGAGGACGTCGCCAACGCCACCCGGGCGACCGGACTGTCCCGGTTCCCCGTGTACCGGGGCAGCCTCGACACCGTCGTCGGCGTCGCCCACATCAAGGACGTGCTGGCCATCCCGGCCGAGCAGCGGTCCCGTAAGCCGGTCGGTGACATGCTGCGCGAGCCGCTGCTCGTGCCGGAGACGCTGACCGTGGACCGGTTGCTGGACCGGCTCTCCGGAAAGCTCGCCATGGCGGTCGTCATCGACGAGTACGGCGGCACGGCGGGTGTCGTGACCCTGGAGGACATCGTCGAGGAGGTCGTCGGCGAAGTCCGGGACGAGCACGACCCGCACGAGACACCGGACCTCGCACCGGCCGGCGAGGACGCCGACGGCCGCACCCTGTGGTCGGCCGACGGCGCTGCCCGGACCGACCAGCTCGTGCGGATCGGGCTGAGGGCACCGGACGGGCCCTACGAGACCCTGGCCGGGCTGATCGCCGCGGAAGTGGGCCGGATCCCCGCCGTGGGTGACTCGGTCGAGCTCGCCGGCTGGCGGCTCGACGTGGTGGACGCCTCCGGGCGCCGCGCCGCGCGGGCGCTGCTGCACGCGCCACTGCCCGGGTCCCACGACGCGTCGGAGGACGAGCGATGACCGCCGTACAGCTCTTCATCGGCCTGATGACACTGGTCGTGAACGCCTTCTTCGTCGGTGCGGAGTTCGCTCTCATCTCCGTACGGCGGAGTCAGATCGAGCCGCAGGCCGAGGACGGCAACCGGCGGGCGCGCAGCGTCGTCTGGGGGCTCGAACACGTCTCGGCCCTGCTCGCCGCGGCGCAGCTGGGCATCACGCTCTGCACCCTGGTGCTCGGCATCGTGGCCGAACCGGCCATCGCCCATCTGCTGGAGCCGGTCTTCGACGCCGTGGGCGTGCCGCACGGACTGGTCCATCCGATCTCGTTCGTGATCGCCCTGTCCGTGGCCACGTATCTGCACATGCTGCTGGGCGAGATGGTGCCGAAGAACATCGCGCTCGCCGAGCCGGTACGGACCGCGCTGCTGCTCGGTCCGCCGCTGGTGACGCTGGCCCGGGCACTGCGTCCGGTGATCTTCGCGATCAACGCCTTCGCCAACGCGCTGCTGAAGCTCCTGCGGGTGGAGACCAAGGACGAGGTGTCGGCCACCTTCTCCGACGACGAACTCGCGCGCCTGGTGAAGGACGCCGGGGCCGCCGGGCTGGTCGACGACCGGGCGGCCGAGCGGCTGCACCACGCGCTGGAGCTGGGCCGCCGTCCGGTGCGCGATGTGGTGCTGCCGGTGGACCAGGTGATGTACACCAGGGTCGGCACGACGCCCGAAGAACTGGAGCGGCTCTCCTCCGAGAGCGGGTTCTCACGCTTCCCGGTGATGGACAGCGAGCAGCGGATCCTGGGCTACCTCCACGTGAAGGACGCCCTCGACGTCACGCCGCGCGATGTGCCGTTCCCGGTGACCGCGATGCGGCCGATCGCCCGGGTGCGTGCCGCCACGCCGCTCGACGACGTACTGACCGCGCTGCGGCGCAGCCGTACGCACCTGGCCGCGGTCCTCGACGAGAACGACAAGCTCGCCGGAATGGTGACGATGGAGGACGTGCTCCGGGAACTGGTGGGCCGGCCCCAGGCCCGCTGACGCGGGTGGGGGCGGGCGGGTGTTGTGGCGGGTCGCGGTCTGGGGGGCGGTTGGTCGACGCGGGCCTTGGCGACCGGGGCCTTGGTGGCGGGAAGCGCCCCTGCTGGCGGGAGTGGGCCTTGGTGGCGGGAGGCGCGTCCGGGACGTGCACCTCGCCCTCTCGCCCCGCTCCTCGCCCCCTCGCCACCCGAGAAGGGCTGGGCCACGCCCGCGATACGATCGCATCGCCATGGAAATGAATGCCACCTACACCAGTTTCGTCGCGATCGGCGACTCGTTCACCGAAGGCATGTCGGACCGACTGCCCGACGGCTCGTACCGGGGCTGGGCCGATGTCCTCGCCGCCCGGCTCGCAGCCCGCACTCCCGGGTTCCGGTACGCCAACCTCGCCGTGCGCGGAAAGCTCATCGGCCAGATCGTCGATGAGCAGGTGGGCGTGGCGGCGGCGCTGCGCCCGGACGTCGTGACGCTGGTCGGCGGACTCAACGACACCCTGCGCCCCAAGTGCGACATGGGCATGGTCCGCGGGCGGCTCGAAGAGGCGGTGGAGCGCCTCGCACCGTCGTGCAAGAAGCTGGTGCTGATGCGCAGCCCCGGGCGCAACGGACCCGTGATGGAACGGTTCCGGCCGCGGATGGAAGACCTGTTCGTCCTGATCGACGAGCTGGCTTCGCAGTACGGCGCGGAGGTCGTCGATCTGTACGGGGCGCCGGTGCTGGGTGACCCCCGGATGTGGGACGTGGACCGGCTGCACCTGACCGCCGAGGGACATCGCAGGGTGGCCGAGGCGGTCTGGCGGGCACTGGGGCTGCCGCCGGAGGACGACTGGCTTTTTTCGCAGCTGGCCGCCGCTGTCCCGACGCGCTGGGGGGCCCGGCGCGTCGACGATCTGCGCTTCGCCCGCGAGCACCTGTTGCCCTGGATCGGTCGACGTCTGACCGGCCGTTCGTCCGGGGACGGACGTTCGGGAGCGCACTTCAGCGCGGAGCTGGGCCGGGCCTTCTGGGTGACCCCCGAGGACGGCGGTGCGCCCGGCCCCGTCACCGCGTGGCGCCGGGTGGACCCGGACGAGTAGCACCCTTCCCCCTCTTCCTGGACCGCGAAGCACGGCGCCGCTCCCATGCCTCGTACGGGAGTTGCTGCCTTGTCGGGCCGGTGCGGATGGAGCGGGCGGCGAAGCACGGATGCGCACGGTACGGGGGTCGGCGCCCGGGTCGCGGGCCGCCGGGGTCTGCGGACGGCCGTGCACGGGCCTCGTAGCAACCCACAAACCGGGCCGCGGCGCCGACCTGCACAAACCGCCAGTAGAATCTGGACACGTGACTGCTCTGTCTGCGAAGCCCCGCATCCCCAATGTCCTGGCCGGCCGCTATGCCTCCACCGAGCTGGCCGTCCTCTGGTCCCCGAGCAGAAGGTGAAGCTGGAACGTCAGCTCTGGCTGGCGGTGCTGCGCGCCCAGAAGGATCTCGGGATCGAGGTGCCCGACGCCGCTCTCGCCGATTACGAGCGCGTCATCGACCAGGTCGACCTGGCCTCCATCGCCGAGCGCGAGAAGGTCACCCGGCATGACGTCAAGGCCCGCATCGAGGAGTTCAACGCCCTCGCCGGCCACGAGCAGGTTCACAAGGGCATGACGTCCCGGGACCTCACCGAGAACGTCGAACAGCTCCAGATCCGGCTCTCCCTGGAACTGATGCGCGACCGCACCGTGGCCGTGCTGGCCCGTCTCGGCAGGCTCGCGGGCGAATACCGCGAGCTGGTCATCGCCGGCCGCTCCCACAATGTCGCCGCACAGGCCACGACGCTCGGCAAGCGCTTCGCGACGGCGGCGGACGAGCTGCTGGTGGCGTACGGGCGACTCGAGGACCTGCTGGGCCGCTATCCGCTGCGCGGCATCAAGGGGCCCGTCGGCACGGCCCAGGACATGCTCGACCTGCTGGGCGGCGACGCCGGGAAGCTGGCCGAGCTGGAGCAGCGCATCGCCGGTCACCTCGGCTTCGCGCAGGCCTTCACCTCGGTCGGTCAGGTCTACCCGCGCTCGCTCGACTACGACGTGGTGACGGCTCTGGTGCAGCTGGCCGCAGCGCCCTCCTCGGTCGCGAAGACCATCCGCCTGATGGCCGGCCACGAACTGGTGACCGAGGGCTTCAAGCCGGGCCAGGTCGGCTCGTCCGCGATGCCGCACAAGATGAACACCCGCTCCTGCGAGCGCGTCAACGGCCTGATGGTGATCCTGCGCGGTTACGCGTCGATGACCGGCGAGCTGGCGGGCGACCAGTGGAACGAGGGCGACGTGTCCTGCTCCGTGGTACGCCGGGTGGCACTGCCGGACGCGTTCTTCGCGTTCGACGGCCTGGTGGAGACCTTTCTGACGGTGCTCGACGAATTCGGCGCCTTCCCGGCCGTCGTCGCCCGCGAGCTGGACCGCTACCTGCCGTTCCTCGCCACGACCAAGGTGCTGATGGGCGCGGTGCGCGCGGGTGTCGGCCGCGAGGTCGCCCACGAGGCCATCAAGGAGAACGCGGTCGCCTCCGCTCTGGCCATGCGCGAGCAGGGCACGGAGCGCAACGAGCTGCTGGACAAGCTGGCAGCCGACGCCCGCATCCCGCTGGACCGTGCACAGTTGGACGAGCTGATGGCCGACAAGCTCTCGTTCACGGGTGCGGCGGGCGACCAGGTCACCGCTCTCGTCTCCCGGATCGAGGAGATCACCAAGCAGCACCCGGCTGCCGCCGGGTACACGCCGGGCTCCATCCTCTGACGGCCCGACCCGACGCCTGATGACACCCGATGAGCTCCAGGCCGCCCGTGACCGCACTGTTCCCGATGTGGTCGCGGGCGGCCTGCGTGTGCTGTTCTGCGGAATCAACCCGAGCCTGATGACGGGTGCCACGGGCCACCACTTCGCCTTCCCTGGCAACCGTTTCTGGCCGGTACTCCATCTGTCAGGATTCACCTCACGGCAGCTGAGGCCCTCCGAACAGTCCGAGTTGCTCCAGTACGGGCTCGGCATCACCAATGTGGTCGCCAGGGCCACTGCCCGGGCCGACGAACTGTCCGCCGAGGAGTTCCGCACGGGGGGACAGCTCCTGACCGCCAAGGTGGAACGGCTGCGACCCCAATGGCTCGCGGTCGTCGGCATCACGGCCTACCGGACTGCGTTCGGCGAACGGAAGGCCCGCATCGGGCCGCAGGACCGGACGATCGGCGGGGCCCGGGTCTGGGCACTGCCCAACCCCAGCGGCCTCAACGCCCACTGGACCGCTCAGACGATGGCCGAGGAGTACGGACGCCTCCGCGAGGCCGTCACCTCGGACCCCCGCACCGCCTCCGGGGCCTTCACCGGCAGCCCGGGCGCCGACGCCGAAGGCGACGCCTGACCGTGTGGGCGGCCGGGCGGGCGGGAGCAGCGGGGCGTGGGGCTGACGGGGACAGCGGGCGCTGGGCGTACACGGTTGGGGCCAGGCTCGGCGGGCCGGTGAATGCAGGCGGTGAATGCGGGTCGATGAATGCGGGCCGGTGAATGCGGTGGCTGAGGCGGGCCGGTGGTTGGGGCGGCGGGCACACGGCGATGGTCACCCCGTCTGTCTCCCGCCTCGGGCAGTCCACGCGACTCAAGGCGGGTCGATCTCCGTCACCACGACACTCAACTCACACCCGGGCCCGTCCTCCTCCAGGTAGAGGCCGAGGGCTATCCACCGTTCCTCGATGCGCCAGAGCCGGAAGTACTCACAGCCCGCAACGGTCTCGGCCCAGGGGTCGGGTATCTCTTCGCCGGACATCATGCGCTCCTGCGCACTCCACAGACTGATCATCTGCGGCTCCCCCCACCGGGCACCGAGCAGCGTGATGAGCGCATCGTGCTCCGCGAGGCATTGAGCCCGGCGCTCCGGCCGTGCGGCCGCGTCCTCTTCCCAGTCATCGTCGTCCGCGTGCAGGAGAGCAGTGTGGTAGCCGGGTCCGCTGACTCCCGAGCCCGATCGGATGCGCTCCTCGGGAAATTCCCGGGCGCGCATCCCGTCGATGAGGCGGAGGTGATGTGCGGTGGTCATGCCGTCAGTAAACCGTCCGGCACTGACAACCGAAGCCTGGGTCCACGCTTTGAGCGGCTTTCAGCCACCCTATTCCAGCCCACCGACTACCTGATGATGCTAATTCGGCGTCAAGCGCGCAGTCCGGTCAAGTCCACGGCAAGACCTCCGGGTGGACGGACAAGCCCCTGCAGCCTCCCCTGACCTTGGCGGCCCGCCGCCGCACCAGGTGTCGTGGCTCATGACTTTGTCGTCACTCATGCGAGGGGTGCAGGCGCACACCACGCTGGCTGCTGAAGGCTGATGCGTCCCGGTCGACCGCTGCAAGTAGCGGCCGTTCGCCCGTGTGGCGGGGAGATGGGGAGCTCCCCAATCAAGCGGATCGTCACCGACAACGGGTCCTGCTCCCAGCCGGCGCCTGCCTTCGTTCGCGAGCTGCTTGGAGCACGGCACCAGCGCATCACGCCATGCAGATCGCCGCAGCGGCAAAGCGGAGAGATACAACCGCATCGCCTTCCCTCAGGGGAATTCCTTCACCCCCGGAGCTGGCAGCCAGAGCAACGAGGCTCAACGGCGCTCCGCGTCCCGAACACCCACTGCAACAAGCACCGTCCACACGGGGCAGCCGGAAACCGGCCACCGGCCGTCCGGCTGCCCCTGACCGTCACCGACCTCCTGCCCTCGTCCACCTAGGCATCCCGCCGCCGCAGTGCCCACCAACCGGCCAGCAGTGCCGCTGCGGCCCATGCCGCCGTGACGGCCAGTCCCGGCCAGGGTCCGAGGCTGCCTTCCGGGTGCTGGTGCAGCACCAACTGTCCCGCTCGGTCGGGGAGATAGTCGGCCGCACTGCCCGCAATGTCGCCGATAACGAACGAGGCGATCAGGATGAAGGGGATCAGCAGGCTGAGCACGGCAACCGCGCTCCGCAGCAGGACGGTCAGCCCCGCGGCGAAGAGAGCCATCAGCGCCAGATATATCCCGCCTCCGAACGCCGCCCGCAGGGCGCCTGGTTCTCCCAGGCCGATGGCGTACTCCCCCATGAACAGCTGTCCCACCAGAAAGGAACTGAAGGTGGTGACGAGCCCGACCGCCAGAGCCGCTCCCCGAGAAGTGACATCTTGACCGAGTAGAAGAGGGTGCGGCGCGGAACGGCCGCAAGCGACATCCGCAGTGCGCCGTTGAGGTACTCGGACGAGATCGCCGTCGCACCGAAGCTAATGGCGGCGATCTGACCGAAGTTCAGTGCGTAGAAGGCACCGAAGACGAGTTCGGCGTCCGCGTTGTCCGCCTCGGTCTGGCCGACAGTGGCGGAGGTGAGCACCGTGACGGCCATGGTGACGAGGAAGACGGCCATCAGGCACCCTGAGATGGAGCGCACCGATCTGATCTTGATCCACTCGGATCGCAGGACTGCGGTGGTCGACATGGTCAGGTCTCCTGTCGCGTGGTGGGCGGAGCAGCTGCCGACGCGAACTGCGCCGCATCGGCGGTGAGGTCCAGGTAGGCCTGCTCCAACGTGGCCTGCTCGTCGATGAGCTCAAGGACCGGAATGCCCTCAGTGGCGGCCATCGCTCCGATCTGCTCCGCCTTCACGCCCTCGACGGTCCAACGCCCGTCCTCCCCTCCGGCAGCGCGGTAACCCCTGCGCGCCAGGACCTCACCGAGCCGGGTGGATTCAGTTGTGCGCACCCGGGCCCGGGGCCGGCTGCGGGAGTCGAGGAACTCCTGCATCGGGAGGTCGACGAGGAGCCGGCCCCGCCCCAGCACGATCAGGTGGTCGGCGAACGACGACGTCTCGTTCATGAGGTGGCTGGAGACCAGTACCGTGCGCCCCTCCCGGGCGAGCCGCTTCATCAGTTCCCGGATCCAGATGATGCCTTCGGGATCCAGGCCGTTCGACGGCTCGTCCAGCATCACCACCTCCGGGTCACCGAGCAGTGCGGCCGCTATGCCGAGCCGCTGACGCATACCGAGCGAGAACGTCTTGATCCTGCGTCCGGCGACCTGGCCAAGACCTGCCTCGTCCAGCACCTCCTCCACCCTCCCGGCGCCCATGCCGTTGCTCGTGGCGAGAGCGAGCAGGTGATTGCGGGCCGTGCGCGAACCGTGAGCCGCCTGCGGGTCCAGCAGCACACC
The DNA here is from genome assembly GCF_023701695.1 of Streptomyces sp. RKAG290. Taxonomy (GTDB): domain Bacteria; phylum Actinomycetota; class Actinomycetes; order Streptomycetales; family Streptomycetaceae; genus Streptomyces. The sequence goes on along the minus strand of NZ_JAJOZC010000001.1, from coordinate 6,710,619 downwards.
GACTCGGCGCAGCGGATCGTCCAGTTCCGCGTACGCCCGCCCGCCGATGGTGGCGGTGCCCCCGGTTGGCCGGTCCAGACCGAGGACGAGCCGCATGGTGGTGGACTTGCCGGCCCCGTTCGGTCCGAGGAATCCGGTGACCCGGCCGGGCCGCACGCGGAACGTGAGGCGGTCCACGGCGCGGGTCCCGCCGTAGTCCTTGGTGAGCTCGTGGACATCGATGCTGTTCATGTCCTCAGCCTGGCGGTCTCCCCGCTCAGGTCCCTCCCCCGCCGGAGTGGACCGTCTCCCTCGCTCGGGGGAGCCGCCGGGCCCGAGTGCGCTGGCACGATGGCGGCATGCTCCGCTTCCTCCGCCCGTTGGCTGTCCCGGTCACCTACACCCGCTGGCTGCATCTGGTCATGCCGTGTGCCGCAGTGAGCGTGTGGCTGTTCATCTCGATGGACACGCCATGGGTTCCCGTCGTGCTCGCGGCTCTGGTGGGACTGATACCTGGCATGCGTCTCGCCGAAGGGGTCCAGGCGCAGTTGTTGCTCACGTCGGCGGAGCGCGGAGACCCGGACGCGACCATCTCGGTAGCCTCGTCCGGCTCGTGGTCCGAGCGCTGGCGGACCTCGCTCTGGCTGGAGGTGCGGCTGCTGTGTGCGGCTGTGGCCGGAATGGCCACGGTGTGGCTGCCGGCCACGACGGTCGACCTCATCCGCTCAGCGTCGGGTTCGATACCGAGCGAGGACTGGTTCCGGCCTCGGAACACATTGGTGGGCTGCGCTCCTCGCACCTGTACCCCTGCTGATGATGCTCGCCGTGGTCGTGAGCTGCGGGGAGCTGATCACCGCGGCCGCGCGGTGGCTGCTGGGCCCGACGCCGGCGCAGCGGCTGACCGCGTTGGAGGAGCGCACCGAGCAGCTTCTCGAACGCAATCGGATCGCCCGCGAACTGCACGACTCGATCGGGCACGCCCTGACGGTGGCCGTCCTGCAGGCCGGTGCGGCCAGGCGGCCCAGGACGAGAAGTTCACCGACCGGGCGCTGGTGGCGATCGAGGAGACCGGCCGTGCCGCACTGGAGGACCTGGAGCGGGTACTGAGGGTGTTGCGCGAGGCGGGTGAGCCGTCGGGGCAGCGGCCGTCGCTGAGCGAGGCGGACCGGTTGCTGGATTCCGCACGGGGTGCCGGTGCCAGGGTCGACGCCGAAGTGTCCGGTCCGCTGGAGCAGGTACCGGGGTCGGTATCCCGTGAGGGGTATCGCATCCTTCAGGAGTCCCTCACCAATGCCCTGCGGCACTCGGGAGCGGTTCCCATCCGGGTCCGCATCAACGTCGCTGACGGCCGACTGGAGTTGGAGGTGAGCAACCCGTTCACGGGTTCGACGGGTACGTCCGGGGGCGGGAGCGGGTTGCGGGGTATTCGGGAGAGGGCCGCCCTGCTGGGCGGAAACGCCAAGACCGGTCCGTACGGAGGGGAATGGATGGTGCACGCGAGCCTTCCGCTGGACCGCATACGCTGAGCAAATGCCGGTTACCGTTCTTCTGGTCGACGACGAGCCCCTGGTCCGCGCGGGTCTGCGCGCGGTGCTGGAGGCCCAGCCCGATATCGAGGTGGTCGGTGAGGCGGGTGACGGAGCCGCGGTGATCCCGCTGGTGCGTCAGCTGCGCCCCGACGTGGTGGCGATGGACGTCCGCATGCCACTGATGGACGGCATAGAAGCGACCCGGGTGGTGCTGCGCACGGTGCCTGATCCGCCCAAGATCCTGGTGGTGACGACGTTCGAGAACGATGAGTACGTCTACGAGGCGCTGCGGGCGGGGGCGGATGGCTTTCTCCTCAAGCGGGCCCGGCCCGCGGAGATCGTGCACGCCGTGCGGCTGGTGGCGGAGGGCGAGTCCCTGCTCTTCCCGGCGGCGGTCCGGCAGCTCGCTGCCGAGTACGGCACGAGCAAGGCGCGGGAGGCCATGGACCGGGCTTCGCTCACCGAGCGCGAGGCTGCGGTGCTGCGGCTGATGGCGCGGGGCCTGTCCAATGCCGAGATCGCCGCCAGACTCGTGGTGGGAGTCGAGACGGTGAAAACGCATGTCAGCGCGGTGCTGGCAAAGTTGGGCGCCCGGGACCGCACCCAGGCGGTCATCGCCGCCTACGAGTCCGGTTTTGTCGCTCCGAGCTGATCCCGGGCGTTGCGGGCGGCATTTCGGCCCACGGTCGCCGTGCCTCTGAGCAGCGAGTACCATCCGCCTGACATGCGCACGAGCTGGGAGGACACACCGTGGGCCGGCTGACCGGTGGGGACCCGTCGCTGCTTCGTCGGATCAATTCCGCGGTGGTGCTGCACGCCCTGCGGGGCGCCGACTCCCCGACCCTCACGGACCTGACCCGGATCACCGGCTTGTCCCGGCCGACGGTCGAGGGTGTCATGGAGGGTCTCTTCGAGGCCGGACTGGTCGTCGAGTCGGCACCCGACGGCGCCGAGGCGCGTCGTCAGGGCCGTCCGGCCCGGCGGTTCCGGTTCCGGGCAGAGGCCGGGCATCTCCTGGGAGTAGAGATCGGCCCCCACAGGGTCTCGGCGCTGCTGTCGGGGCTGGACGGCCGGATCATCGGCGCCGGCTCTCGTGAGGTGTCGGAGACGGCCAGCGCGGACGACCGCCTCGACAGGGTGCGGACCGTGGTTGCCGATGTCCTGCGGCGGACCGGAGTGGCCCGCAGCAGTCTGCGTGCGGTCGGGGTCGGCAGCCCCGGCATCGTGGAGGCCGACGGCACCGTCCGGCTGGGCACGGCGCTGCCGGACTGGACCGGCCTGGCACTCGGCGAGCGGCTGAGGCGTTCCTTCCGCTGTCCCGTTCTCGTGGAGAACGATGCCAATGCCGCAGCCGTGGCCGAGCACTGGAAGGGCGCGGCCACGGAGTCCGACGACATCGTGTTCGTGCTGGCCGGGCTGAGTCCGGGTGCGGGTTCCCTCATCGGCGGGCGGCTGCACCGTGGTTTCGGCGGTGCGGCGGGCGAGATCGGCGCGCTGCACCTCCTCGGCCGTGACGTGACTCCGGAGAGGCTCCTGTCGACGACGGACACACCGCTTGACCCGCTGGACGAGCATGCGGTGGCCGCCGTGTTCGCGAAGGCACGGCACGGCGACGAGCAGGCGCAGGCGGCGGTCGAGCGGTTCATTCAGCGGCTGGTCCACGATGTGGCGGCGCTCGTGCTGGCGCTCGACCCCGAGCTGGTGGTCATCGGAGGGTGGGCCGCCGGACTGGACGGGGTGCTCGACCCGCTCCGCGGTGAGCTGGCCCGCTACTGCCTGCGCCCTCCACGGGTGGCGTTGTCGCTGCTCGGCGAAGCCGCTGTGGCAACGGGTGCGCTGCGGCTGGCACTCGACCACGTCGAGGAGCAGCTCTTCGCCGTGGAGGGAACGGTAACGGCCCGCCGCTGAGTGCGACGGGCCGTTGGGCGCGGTTCCCGCTGAGCTGCCGGGGCAGGCCCGGTCAGGATGCCTTGCGCTCCTGGTCGTGGTGGCTGATCTCCAGGTCGCCCGAGTCGCCGAAGGTGAGCCGGCAGGTGTCGGCCCGGTAGGTGGCGACGGAGACGGCCGCGGTGCCGCCTTCGGCGAGGTAGCGGGTGGTGACGACGAGCACGGGAGCGCCGGGAAGCCGGTCGAGCTCCTTGGCGTCGTCCGCACGCGCCGAACCGAGTTCCACCGAGCGGTCCTGGCCTTCGAGCCCGAGCCGGTGCAGCTCGCGCACGACGCCGCGGGCCCTGGCGGCTCCGGACGGGGTGTCTATCGCGGAGAGTTCGGGCACCGAGGACGACGGCACGTACAGCAGCTCGGCCGCGACAGCCTGTCCGTGGGTGACCCGGATCCGGCGCACGACGTGGACGGGCTCGTCGCTTCCCGTTTCGAGCATGACGGCCACCGCGGCGGGAGCGGCTTCGGTCCGGCAGTCCACCGGCTGCCATGCCTCGCCCGCGCCGCCACCGTTCCAGTCGTGCTGGCCGGTCGAGACGGCGACGCCCACGCGCGGCGGGGCGACCGTGGTTCCGACGCCCCGGCGGCGCTGAAGCCGGCCTTCGAGTTCGAGCTGCTCCAGAGCCTGGCGGAGCGTGGCCCGTGCGACTCCGAAGCGGGCGGCGAGCTCACGCTCGTTGGGAAGGACCTCCCCCACCGCAAAGTCGGAGTCGAGTGCCTCACTGAGCACGGTCTTGAGGTGCCAGTACTTCGGCTCCTGTACCGCTTCCAGCTGCGTGGTCCCCACCCTTGTCCTCCGCAATCGCCCAGCGGCTTTTCCGCGACGTTATTTATTAAAGGTTCCTGTCTTAACGTTGTGACCATAGGACGGCGCACCCCCTTGGTCAAGACCAATCCTTAGTCCGTAACGCTGTGAAACGGGGTTCTGCCGCAGAGCGTTCACAGGACGTTCGTGGACCGGTGTGCCGTGCGCAGCACAAAGCCCCACGTCCGGCTAGGTGCGTGGGGCCTCGCGGGCGCTATGGGGAGTTGACGGCGGAGCCTGGCCGTCCGGAGATGTGTCCTTCAAAGCGACCGGCGGACACCGGGCGGCTATGTGCCGACGAAAGTGGTGAGCTTGTCAGGATTGCGCACGATATATACGCATTGAATAACCCCATCCCGTACGTCGACCTGAATGACGCAGTCGGGCTCTCCACCGGCGAGCACCAGAATCGCCGGGCCGCCGTTCAGCTCCAGGCTCCGGATCTCCAGGTCCTGAGCCTGATCATGGGCGACGGCGTACAGGAAGCGGCCGACCTTGTCCGCGCTCTCCAGGATCCGCAGCGGAGCCTTGGACTTCCCGCCGCTGTCGCCGACGAGCCGCACGTCCGGCGCGAGGAGCGCCAGGAGCTCCTGGATGTCGCCGCCCGCGGCCGCGGCAAGAAAGCGTTCCGTGAGGTCGCGGCGGTGAACGGGATCGACGTCGTAGCGCGGCTTGCGCTCGCCCACATGATGCCGGGCGCGCCCCGCGAGCTGGCGCACGGCCGCCTCGGTGCGCTCCAGCGTCGCGGCGATCTCTCCATAAGGAAAACCGAAGGCTTCGCGCAGCACGAAGACGGCGCGCTCCAGCGGGGACAGCGATTCGAGGACCACCAGCACGGCGAGGGACACGGAGTCGGCGAGCACCGCCTGCTCCGCCGTGTCGGGCACGGCGGGGCCGAAATCGGTGACGAGGGGCTCGGGCAGCCAGGGCCCGACATACGCCACGCGATGCGACTGGAGCCGGCGCAGCCGGTCGACGGCGAGGCGGGTGACGATCCTGATGAGGAAGGCGCGCGGCCCTCGCACGTCATCCCGGGTCGCGGACGACCAGCGCAGCCACGCCTCCTGAACCACGTCCTCGGCGTCCGCGATCCGGCCGAGCATGCGGTAGGCGACCCCCGTGAGTACGGGCCGGTGCGCTTCGAAGACGTCGGTCGCTGTGTCGGCGGTCACCGTCCCATCCCAGCCGACGGGTCGCACGGTGTCCAGTTCGCATCGCCCGACCCCCTTGAACTCCAAGCTACCTGCGGGTAATTGTTGTTGACGCGCCGTCTAATCCGCCTGCAGGCACGGCCCCTCCGTGTCGGAACACCCGGGAGTAACTCCATGGCAACCACGGTCTCGTTCCCCGTCGAGTCACCGAACGGACCGCGGACTGTGTCCGTCGCCTATGAACGGACGGGGTCCGGGGAACCACTCCTGCTGCTCCACGGCATCGGCCACCACCGCCAGGCGTGGGACCCGGTGATCTCCGTCCTCGCCGCGGAGCGGGACGTCATCGCCGTCGACCTGCCCGGCTTCGGCGCCTCTCCCGGACTGCCGGACGGTGTCTCCTACGACCTGACGTCCGTCGCACCGCTGCTCGGGGCCTTCTGCGAGAAGCTGGGCGTGGACCGCCCCCATGTGGCGGGCAACTCCCTCGGCGGTCTGCTGGCGCTGGAGCTGGGACGCGAGAAGCTCGTACGTTCGGTGACGGCCCTCTCGCCCGCCGGCTTCTGGACCGAACCCGAGCGGCGCTACGCGTTCGGCACCCTGCGCGCGATGCGGCTGGCGGCGAGGTCGATGCCGTTGCCGCTCATCGAGCGGCTCTCCCGTACCGCAGCCGGTCGCACGGTCCTGACCAGCACCATCTACGCCAGGCCCGGCCGCCGTTCACCGGAGGCGGCGGTCTCGGAGACCCTCGCCCTGCGCGAGGCGACCGGGTTCCACCAGACGCTGGCCGCGGGGCTCGATGTCATGTTCACCGACGACGTGCCGGGGCTACCTGTGACCATCGCGTGGGGCAGTCGCGACCGGCTGCTCCTGCGCCGCCAAGGAGTCAGGGCGAAGCACGTCCTGCCCGGCGCCCGGCTGGTCCGGCTGCCCGGCTGCGGCCACGTGCCGATGAACGACGACCCGGCCCTCGTCGCGCGGGTGATCCTCGACACCAGTCGCTGAGCCCGTCGCCCGCAGGGACCCGCGCCGCCGCAGGACCCCCGACCCGGCCGCCACACCCAGCGCGACCAGACAGCTGCCCGCAGCCTGTGCGGCACCGTACGAGCCGGTGCCGACCAGCGGGGCGGTGAGCGCGGCGGAGACCGGGATGAGGCCGGAGAAGAGCGTGGCCCGCTCGGCGCCGATGCGCTGCATCCCCATGTACCAGCAGACGAACCCGACGACCGTGACCACGGCGGCCTGCCACAGCAGCGCCGCCGCCTCTCCGGGCGACGGCACCCGCAGGAATCCGCCGCCGTCGAGCAGCAGTCCCAGTGCGGCCGACTCGGCGGCGGCGAGCCCACAGACCGTCGCCGAGAGCAGCTTCGGGCCGAGTGGACGCAGGACCGGCACGGCGATGACGGCGAAACCCACCTCACCGGCCAGCGCACCGACGGAACAGAGGATGCCTGCCGCGTCGGTACGGCCCCAGCCCTGGACCGTGAACGCACCCGCGGCGACCAGCGCCGAGGCGTACAGCACGGCGCGGGTCGGCCGACGCCCGTCCAGCAGCGGCACGAGCACCGCGACGAGGATCGGGGCGCACCCGACGAAGACTCCCGGAACGGCGGGTTCCGCGGACTGCTCGGCGGCCAGGACGGCCAGGTTGAAGCCGACCATCCCGACGGCCGCGAGCAGGGCGAGGCGCCCCCACTGCCGGCCGCTGAGCGTGCGCAGGACGGCAGCGGGCGGGGGCTCGTTGCCCCGTCGCAGGAGGGGCAGGAGGAGCAGTCCGGCGAGACCGTAGCGAAGCGCCTGACCACCCGCGTACGGATAGTCGCCGAGGACGCTGTTGGCGGTGAAGGAGGCGCCCACGAGGACGCATGCCACGGCGGCGAGGAGGGCCCCGCGGAGATAGGTCACGTTCATGGCACCGACGCTAGGGAGCTCGGCGGCCCGGTTTAAGGTCCACCTTCATGACCTCTTCGGGGACCAATCCAGTACCGGTCGGCGGCGGGAGGGCGCAGGAATCGGTCTCGGCCGCCTGGGAGTTGCTGCTCCCGGCAGCATCCGCTCCGGCCCGCGGGCGCGGGCGCGCCCTCCAGTCGGCGCTGCGCGAGGCGGTCCGCTCCGGCCTTCTGGCGCCGGGGACACGCCTTCCGTCCAGTCGTGAACTCGCCGCCGATCTGGGCGTCTCACGCGGCCTGGTCACCGAGGCCTACGAGCAGCTGACCGCCGAAAGCTATCTGCGCAGCGGGCGCGGGGCGGGGACATGGGTGAGCGGATCGGTGCGCGCAGCGGCGGGCGGGGCCCGCGATCTCGCCCCGCGTGCTCCCGGCACGCTTGTCGACTTCCGGCCCGGCACCCCGGACCTGTCGCTCTTCCCGCGCGGTGCCTGGGCCGCCACCCACCGTTCGGTGCTCGCCCGGCTGCCGCACAGCTCCCTGGGTTACCCCGATCCGCGTGGACTGCCCGAGCTGCGGGATGCCCTCGCGGCCCTGCTGACGAGGCGCCGCGGGGTGGTCGCCGACCCGGAACGCCTGCTGGTGTGTTCGGGTGTGGCGCAGGCGACGACCCTGCTCGGATTCGTGCTGCACGGACGCGGGGTGCGCACGGTCGGTGTCGAGGATCCGGGGAGCCCCGAACACTCCGCGCTCTTCGCCTCCACGGGCCTTGCCGCGTCCCGCCTGCCGCTCGACGACGAGGGGCTGGCCACCGAACCACTGGTGCGTTCCGGAGTCCGCGCCGTCATGACCACCCCCGCTCATCAGTTCCCCACCGGGATCGCGTACTCCGCCGCCCGCCGCAGTCAGCTCCTGGACTGGGCGAGGGACGTGGACGGGGTGATCGTGGAGGACGACTACGACGGTGACTTCCGCTACGACCGTGCGCCCGTCGGGGCCTTGCAGGGTCTGGATCCCGAGCACGTCGCGTACACCGGTTCGGTGAGCAAGTCCCTGGCCCCCGGTCTGCGGCTGGGATGGCTGCTGGCACCGGCGTCGATGACGGACGAGATCGTCGACCGCAAGCGCACGATGGACCTCGGCAATCCGGCCGTCGACCAGGCGGTACTCGCCGATTTCATCGCCCGGGGAGGCTACGACCGCCAGCTGCGGCGCTGCCAGCGCGCCTACCGGGAACGCCGCGACATCCTGACCGCGGCGCTGGCCGAACACTTCCCCGGCACCGAGGTCAGCGGCATCGCCGCCGGGCTCCACATCATCGCGCGGCTGCCCGGACGGTACGGTCCCGAGGCCGGGTTCGCCGCCCGGGCGGCCGGTGCCGGCATCGCGCTGCGGCTGCTGAGCGACTGCGGCACCGCGCGGTCCGCGGGCCGCTCCGTGCGCCTGGTGCTCGGCTACGCGCAACTGGCGCCCGCCGACATCACCCGGGGAGTGCGCCTGCTGGCCGAGGCCCAACAGGGCTGCCACTGAGCGACGCCGATGGCGCGGGGGCCGGTATTCACCTCACGTTGGTGTGGGCGCCGCCGTCGGGCGCGAGGGTGGGCCGGTCGATCAGCAGTCCGTTCGCCCCACCCGCTGCCCCGGAGGCGCTTCGATGCCGTACCCGCGAATTCCGTCCCCCGACCGCCGTACCGTGCTGCGCGGCTCGGTGGCCGCCTCGGCCGCTTTCGCCCTGCCCGTGGCGGGTGCGGCGGCCCCTGCCTTCGCACGGTCGGGCCGGCCGGACGCGGCCTGGGGAGTGCAGGTGGGTGATGTCACGGCGTCCTCCGCTCTCGTGTGGGTGCGTTCCGACCGTCCGGCCCGGATGGTGGTGGAGACCTCGGCGACCGAGTCGTTCCGGCGTCCGCGCCGATGGCACGGTCCACTGCTGGGCCCGGGTACGGACTTCACCGGGACGACACCGCTGTACGGTCTGCCGCCGGGCGAGCAGGTGCACTACCGGGTGACGCTCACCGCGCCCGACGACCCGCGACGCACCGGCCGACCGGTGTACGGGACCTTCCGCACCGCCCCCGCGCGGCGCCGGGACGGAGTGCGTTTCCTGTGGTCCGGCGACATCGCCGGACAGGGCTGGGGCATCAACCCCGACATCGGCGGCTACCGGGTGTACGAGGAAATGCGCCGCCTCGACCCGGACTTCTTCCTCTGCAGCGGGGACAACATCTACGCGGACGGTGTGATCGAGCCCAGCGTGCCGCTGCCCGACGGCCGGGTGTGGCACAACGTCACCACGCAGGAGAAGGCGAAGGTGGCCGAGACCCTCGCCGAGTACCGGGGGAACTTCCGTTACAACCTCCTGGACGACAACCTCCGCGCGTTCAACGCGCAGGTGCCGTCGGTCATCCAGTGGGACGACCACGAGGTGCGCAACAACTGGTACCCGGGACAGATCCTCGACGACGCGCGATACACCGAGAAGAACGTGGACGTGCTCGCGGCGCGCTCGATGAGGGCCTTCCGCGAGTACTTTCCGGTGTCCACTCTGCACGAGCCGTCGGGCGGCGACCGGGTCCACCGGGTGGTGCGACACGGCCCGCTGCTCGACGTGTTCGTCCTGGACATGCGGTCCTTCCGCGACCCCAACTCCCCCGGCCGGCAGCCCGACGACACCACCGGGATCCTCGGCTCGGCGCAGCTGGCGTGGCTGAAACGCGAGCTGTCACGCTCCCGGGCGGTGTGGAAGGTGATCGCCGCGGACATGCCGCTCGGCCTGGTCGTGGCCGACGGCGCGACGGACTTCGAGGCGGTGGCCCAGGGCGACCCCGGGGCTCCGCTCGGCCGCGAACTGCAGATCGCCGAACTCCTGCGGTACATCAAGCAGCGCCGGATTACCGGCACGCTCTGGCTGACGGCTGACGTGCACTACACCTCGGCCCAGCACTACGCCCCGGAGCGGGCGGCGTTCAAGGATTTCGCGCCCTTCTGGGAATTCGTGACGGGTCCGCTGGCCGCGGGTCAGTTTCCCGCCAACGCGCTCGACGGAACGTTCGGCCCCGACCAGGTCTTCGTTCGGGCGCCGGCGCGGGCGAATGTGTCTCCGATGGAGACGCCTGCGCTCTTCGGCGAGGTGGAGATCGACGGGGACAGCGGCGCACTGACCGTGCGGCTGCGGGCACAGGGCGGCTCCGTCCTGTTCAGCAAGGTGCTGCAGCCGGGGCACGTGGGGCAGTGAGCCAGGGAGCCCGGCCCGCCCTGGTCGGTCCGCGTTCCGACCAGGGCGGGCCCGGGGCCGTTGGGGCTTCGCCCCTGGCCAGGTTTGGCTCGAACTTCCCTGGTCAACCGGACAAAAATAGGTGATAGGCGACTAGATACACACTTAACCCATCGGTCACAAGGCGTTCGTGATCAGGCAACACCACTCGGTCACAGTGAGGACATGACTGATGTGACATCCGCGAAGAGTGCCCGCCGCCCGCACCACTGGCGACGGGATCTCATCGAACTCGCCGCCCTGTTCACCGCCGTCGCCGTTGCCGACGCGATCGCCAACCTGATCGGACACCAGCCGGACGGCCCGTATCTGCTCGTCGCCTCGGCCCTGGCCCTGACCGCGACCGCCACGTTCCACACCTGGTGGGCACGGCGCCACAGCCACGCTCCCCCGCCGGATACCGACGGGGTGCCCGGCGTGGACGGCGCAGCGGTTCAGCCGGTCGCGGACGCCTCCGCCCCGGAGGCCGGGGCCGAGGAGACGACGCTGTGGCGGATGCGTACCACCGTCCGGGACGCTCCCGGCAGCCTGGCCGCCCTGTGCATCGTGCTGGCCCGGCACGAGATCGACATCCTCACCCTGCAGACGCACCCACTGGCGCAGGGCACGGTCGACGAGTTCCTGCTGCGTGCTCCCGCCACGCTTCCGGCCCAGCAGCTGACCCGGGCGATCTCCGCCGCGGGCGGCAGCTCCACCTGGATCGAGCGCGCCGACGCCCACGACCTGGTGGACACCCCGACCCGGGTGCTCGGCCTCGCCACCCGCACCGCGCTGGATGCCGCCGAACTCCCCCTCGCCCTGCGCCAGCTGCTCGGCCGGTGCACCATTCACTCGCTGCCGGCCGTCGGGATCACCGGCCGCGCCACCGGGGAGACCGCGCCTGTCGAAGGGGTCCTGGAGGAGACGGTGATGCGGCTGCGCGACCCGTCGGGCGGTGTCATCACCGTGGAGCGGCCCTATCTCCCCTTCACCCCCACGGAGTTCGCCAGGGCGCGCGCGCTGGTCGAGCTCGACGCCCGGCTCGGCCCCCGCGTCCCGCGCAGCGAACACGTGCTCACACTGCCCGAGGGCAACGAGATCACCGTGCGCCGGGCGGACCGCAGCGACCTCGAAGCGGCCCGCGCCATGCACGACCGCTGCTCGGAGCAGACCCTGCGGCTCCGTTACCACGGCCCGGTCCGCGACGCCGACCGTTACCTCGACCACCTGCTGAGCCCGCGCTTCGGCCGCACGCTCGCCGTGCAGACGGCCTCCGGCCGCCTGGTCGCCCTGGGCCACCTGCTCTGGGACGGCGACGAGACCGAGGTCGCCCTGCTCGTCGAGGACGACTGGCAGCGCCGCGGCATCGGATCCGAGCTCCTCGCCCGCCTGGTGGCGCTCGCCGTCGAGGCCGGCTGCGAGAGCGTCTACGCCGTCACCCAGGCGTCGAACACCGGCATGGTCGCCGCCATGCGCGCACTCTCGCTGCCGCTCGACTACCAGATCGAGGAAGGCACGCTCGTGATCACCGCGCGCCTGGGCGCGACGCCGGCACGAACCCTGCCGCCGTACGAGCAGGCGCGTCACTGAACTCCCGGCGCGCCGGCTCCTCGTAGCTGAGCGCCTGGCACAGGTCGGCCCAGAGGTCCTCGACGTCCTCCAGACCGACCGACATGCGCAGCAGCCGGTCGCCGACCCCCGATGCCTGCCGGTCTCCTTCATCCACAATGCGGTGGCTGATGGAGGCGGGGTGCTGGATCAGGGTGTCGACACTGCCGAGACTGACGGCGGGCGTGATGAGCCGTACCGCGGCGATCACCCGGTGCGGGTCCCCGTACACCTCGAACGACACCATGGCGCCCCCCAGTTCCGGGTAGTGGACGCGGGCGATCCGCGGGTCGGCGGCGAGCCTGCGGGAGAGTTCCGCGGCGCTCGCGGATGCCGCCCGCACCCGGACCGGCAGCGTGGCGAGGCCCCGCAGCAGCAGGTATCCGGCCATCGGATGCAGTACCCCGCCGGTGGCGAAGCGCACCTGGCGCAGCCGGGCGGCGAACTCCTCGTCGCAGGCGACGACTCCGCCCATCACGTCGCCGTGACCGCCCAGGTACTTCGTCGCACTGTGCAGCACGATCCGCGCTCCGTGCTCGACGGGCCGCTGGAGCACCGGTGTCGCGAAGGTGTTGTCGACGAGCAGCGGCACGGAGCCACAGGAGTGCGCGACCGCCCGGATGTCCACCTCGGCGAGCGTCGGATTGGCCGGGGTCTCCACGATCACCAGACCCGTGTCGGGGCGGATCGCGTCGGCGATGCCCGCCGGATCGGTCCAGGTGACCTCGGTGCCCAGCAGCCCGGCGCCGAGAAGATGGTCGCTGCAGCCGTACAGCGGCCGGACGGCCACCACGTGGCGCAGCCCCATGCTCGCGCGGGCCAGCAGCACGGCGGTGAGCGCCGCCATCCCGCTGGCGAACGCGACGGCGCTCGCGGTCCCTTCGAGCCGGGCCAGCGCCGTCTCGAAGCGACCGGTCGTCGGGTTGTCGAGACGGGCGTAGACGGGCGGACCGTCCGGGCGGGCGCCGGTGGCGGCGAAGGCGTCGATGCGCTCCGCCTCTCCCCTGGAGTCGTACGAGGGGTAGGTGGTGGACAGGTCGATCGGCGGGGCGTGCAGGCCGAGTGCCGCGAGGTCGTCGCGTCCGGCGTGCACGGCTTCGGTGGCCAGCGCCCTGGACCGGGTTGTCGTCGGGGGCGCGATCACGGCTTCGGTGTCCATGTCATTACTCTGAACACTCACCGGGATTTCTGCGCCGATGGCCGTGTTACGTTCGGCGAATGACCGATTCTGTCGCCTTGGACACGGTGGATCTACACATTCTGCGGTTGCTGCAGAACGATGCCCGGAGCACTTACCGCGAGCTTGCGGCAGAGGTGGGGTCGCCCCGTCGACATGTCTGGACCGGGTCGCCAGGCTGCGCCGCACAGGCGTCATTCTCGGCCATCAGCTGCGGCTGGACCCGGCCAGGCTGGGCCGCGGGCTTGAGGCACTGCTCTCCGTGCAGGTGCGCCCGCACCGCAGGGAGCTGATCGGCCCGTTCGTCGAACGGATCAGGACACTGCCCGAGTCCCGTGCGCTCTTCCATCTGACCGGCCCCGACGACTACCTGGTCCATGTGGCCGTTGCCGACACCGCGGATCTGCAGAGGCTGGTCCTGGACGAGTTCACCTCCCGCCGCGAAGTGGCCCGGGTCGAGACCCGGTTGATCTTCCAGCAATGGGAGTGCGGACCGCTCCTGCCGCCCTCGGGCCCGGCTGCCGCGCCGGGGCCAAGTCAGGCCTCCGGGCCCGAATGAGGGTGACGGGGCGCCACTCTCCGTACGAAGATGTCCACATGTCAGACTCTCCGAGCACCGCGCTGCCCCGCCAGATCGCCGACGCCTATGTCGACGCATTCATCGAACTCGACCCGATCTCCGGGACCTTTCTGGGCGTCGCGGAAAGCTCCCGCAGCCTTCCCGACTTCTCCCCCGCGGGCCAGGAGGCCCTGGCCGAGCTCGCCCGCGCCACTCTCGCGCAGCTCGACCTCGCGGAACAGCTGCCCGGCGCGGCCGATGACGCCGAGCGCCGCTGCGGACGTCTCCTGCGCGAGCGGCTGACGGCCGAACTCGCTGTCCACGAGGCCGACGAGGCGCTGTGTGCCGTCTCCAACCTGCACTCGCCCGTGCACTCCATCCGTGAGGTCTTCACGGTGACGCCCACCGAGACGGACGAGGACTGGGCGGCTGTGGTCGAACGGCTCCGCGCGGTTCCGGCCGCGCTCGCCGGCTACCGCGAATCGCTCGCGCTCGGTCTGGAGCGGAAGCTGTACGGCGGTCCGCGCGCCACGGCCACCGTCATCGGCCAGCTCGACGAGTGGGTCGGGGACGGTACGAAGGGGTTCTTCCAGGACTTCGCCGCCGCGGGCCCGGCCTCGCTGCGCACCGCGCTCGACGACGCCGCCCGGCAGGCCACGCAGGCGCTGGACGAGCTGAGGCAGTGGATGCGTGACGTGTACGCCCCCGCGATCGAGGGCGCGCCGGACACGGTGGGCCGCGAGCGCTACGCCCGCTGGTCGCGCTACTTCAACGGCACCGACCTGGACCTCGACGAGGCCTACGCGTACGGCTGGTCGGAGTACCACCGGCTGCTCACCGAGATGCGGACCGAGGCCGAGAAGGTGCTGCCGGGCGCCGGCCCTGGGAGGCGCTGGCCCATCTCGACACCCACGGCAAGCACATCGAGGGGGTCGACGAGGTCCAGGCGTGGCTGCAGGGCCTGATGGACGAGGCGATCGAGGCCCTGGACGGTACCCACTTCGAACTCGCCGAGCGGGTCCGCAAGGTGGAGTCCCGGATCGCCCCGCCCGGCGGCGCCGCGGCCCCGTACTACACCGGACCCTCCGAGGACTTCTCGCGTCCCGGCCGGACCTGGCTGCCGACGATGGGTGAGACCCGCTTCCCGGTGTACGACCTGGTTTCCACCTGGTACCACGAGGGTGTGCCGGGCCACCACCTGCAGCTCGCCCAGTGGGCGCACGTCGCCGACAGCCTCTCGCGCTACCAGGCCTCCATCGGCATCGTCAGTGCCAACGCCGAGGGCTGGGCGCTCTACGCGGAGCGGCTGATGGACGAGCTGGGCTTCCTCCCGGACGCCGAGCGCCGGCTGGGGTACCTGGACGCGCAGATGATGCGCGCCTGCCGGGTGATCGTGGACATCGGCATGCACCTGGAGCTGGACATCCCGGCCGACTCACCCTTCCACCCCGGTGAGCGGTGGACGCCCGCGCTGGCGCAGGAGTTCTTCGGCAACCACAGCGGCCGCCCCGCCGACTTCGTGGAGAGCGAACTGACCCGCTACCTCTCGATGCCCGGGCAGGCCATCGGCTACAAGCTGGGCGAACGCGCCTGGCTGCTCGGCCGGGAGAACGCCCGCGCCGCGCACGGGGACTCCTTCGACCTCAAGTCCTGGCACATGGCAGCCCTGTCGCAGGGGCCGCTGGGTCTGGACGACCTGGTCGACGAGCTGTCGAAGCTCTGAGCGTACTGGCGGCCGGGCCCGGATCCTCCCCGGGCCCGGCCGCCGCGGAGTCCGATGCCGCCGGGCGTTCCCTCCGCGTTCCGGTCGACCCGGGCCACCACCCTGCGGTCAGCAGCCGCAGTCGTCTGCGCCGGCCGGTGCGGCGAGCGGGTCGGCGTCGCGCCGCTCGGCCCCCTGCCAGGTCTCGAACGCGAAGCCCTCGCGCGCCCAGTACTCGAAGCCGCCGAGCATCTCCTTGACCCGGTAGCCCAGTTCGGCGAGGGCCAGGGCGGCACGGGCGGCGCCGTTGCAGCCGGGCCCCCAGCAGTACGTGACGACCGGTACCGCCGGGTCGAGCAGTCCCGGCGCCTGTTCGGCGATCAGCGCCGTCGGCAGGTGCACCGCACCGGGAATGTGCCCCTGGTCCCAGGACGCGGTGGAGCGGGAGTCGAGGAGCACGAAGCCGGGGTCGCCGTCGGCCGCCAGCGCGGCGGCGACGTCGGAGACATCGGCGTGGAAGGCGAGCGAGGCCCCGAAGTAGGCGGCCGCCGCTGCCGGAGCGGCGGGCGGAACGCGAAGGACGGGGTTGGCCGCGAGGACGGCGGGCTGCGAAGTCATGGTCAGAATCTATGACCGGCACCGCCCCGCCGGAAGGAGAGATCCCCGGGAGGTGGGTTGATCCGCCGGGCATTTCCCTGTTCTCTCTGCACATGACCGACTATTCCCCGGATGCCACCGACTGGCGCATCCTCGATGTCCTGCAGCGCGAGGGCCGCGCCACCTTCGCCGAACTCGCGCGGGCGGTGGCCATGTCGTCGAGCGCGGTGACGGAGCGGGTGCGCAGGCTGGAAGAGGCCGGGATCATCAGCGGGTACGCGGCGGTGGTCGACCCGGAGCGGCTCGGTCTGCCGATTCTCGCCTTCGTCCGGCTGCGCTATCCGAACGGCAACTACAAGCCGTTCCACGACCTCCTCGACACCACGCCGGAGATCCTGGAGGCCCACCACGTCACCGGCGACGACTGCTTCGTGCTGAAGGTGACGGCCCGCTCCATGAGCCATCTGGAGGCAGTCTCCGGGAAGATCGGCGCCCTCGGCTCCGTCACCACGAGCGTCGTCTACTCCTCGCCGCTGCCGCGGCGGGCGGTCAGCCGCTGATCCCGTCAGTGGCCCGGTGCCGCACGGCGGAGCCGTGCCGTTCCTTCACCACTTCGAGCTGGGCCGGGATACGGCGGCGCAGATCGGCGACGTGGCTGACGATGCCCACGCTGCGGTCCCGCTCCCGCAGCGAGTCGAGCACGTCGAGGACCTCGTCGAGAGTCTGGTCGTCCAGGCTTCCGAAGCCCTCGTCGATGAAGAGGGTGTCCAGGCGTACGCCGCCGGCCTCGTCGGTGACCACGTCGGCGAGGCCGAGTGCCAGGGCGAGCGAGGCGAAGAACGTCTCGCCGCCGGAGAGCGTGGCCGTGTCGCGTTCCCGGCCGGTCCAGGCGTCGATGACGTGCAGGCCGAGCCCCGCCCTGCGGCCTCCGGTACGGGCATCGGAGTGGACCAGCGTGTAGCGGCCGGATGACATGCGCTGCAGCCGGGCGGTGGCGGCCGCCGCCACCTGTTCCAGCCGGGCCGCCAGGACGTAGGACTCCAGCCGCATCTTGCGTTCGTTGTCGGCCGAGGTGCCGGCGGTGAGGCCGGCGAGCCGTGCGATCCGCTCGTACTCCTCGCGCACCGGTCCAAGGCCACGCACCTCGTCCGTCGCGCGCCGGGACAACCGGCCGAGTTCGGTGCAGCGTTCCCGGGCCGCCGCCACCGAGCTCGCGGCATCCCGCAGCAGCCGCTCCGCGGTGTCGTACACCCGCTGCGCGGTGTCCGGGTCGGCCGGGGGGCGCCCGCCGGCGGCGCGGGCAGCCGTCTCGGCGAGCCGGTCGGCCACCGCCGCGGCCTCGGCCTGCCAAGCGTCGATCCGGTGCTGGAGCGCACGCTGCCGGGAGTCGGGGAGCAGGGTCCCGGCGGCGGCCTGCGGGGTTTCGAAACCTGCCCGGAACGCCGCGTCCGCCAGCCGGTCGTCGGCCTCCTTGAGCCGCGCCGCCGCGCTCTCCTCGTCGCGCACGGTGCCGGCCGCCTCGACGAGCAGCTCGACCCTGCGCTGCAGGAGGGCTGCCTGCTCACTGACGCCGGCCGACTCCCCACGGGCCTGCGCCAGCACCTCTTCCAGTGCCGCCTGTTCCCCGTCGAGGCCTTCGCGCCTGGACGTACGGGCGGCGGCGCGCTGTTCGGCCTGCCTGCGGCCCTCGGCGCGCTGCTCCTGCTCGCGTTCGGCGGCCGCGAGGGCCTCGCGCGCCGCATGCGTTCCGGTGGCGGTCCGGTACGCCTCGGTGTGCTCCCTGGTCAGCGCGTCCACGAGCGCGGCCAGCGCGGCAACGGCCGGATCGGCCGCCCGGTCCTGCTCACCCGCCGCCTCCCCGGCTTCTCCGTCCCCGGCCGGACCGGCTGCGCCGCCTGCGGTCTCGACGGCTTCGGCACGAGCCGCGGCGTACCGCTCGCGTACGGCTCCGAGAGCGTGTTCCGCCTCGGTGCGCGCCTGCTCCGCACGCCGGTGGGCGGCCTCGGCGGCCTCCTCCGTCGCCTGGTCGACATGTCCGTCGCCGGCGCGGGCCGGCTCCGGGTGGTCGGCCGAACCGCAGACCGTGCAGGCCTCGCCCTCGACCAGTTCCCGTGCGAGCTCGGCCGCGATATCGCGGAGCCGTCGTTCACGCAGGTCGAGCCAGGTCTCGCGGGTGCCAAGCGCCTGCTCGCGGGCCGCACCGAGGCGGCCCTCGGCGTCCGAGGCCTGCGCCGCCAGCGCGTCCCGGCGCCGGGCCGCGTCCAGCCGTCGTCGGGCCGGCTCCAGCCGGCCGGCCAGCAGTTCGGCGCGGGTCGCCGCCTCCTGGGCCTCCTCGATGCGGGTCTGCAGCCGGTGCCGGGTGGCGTCCCAGCCGGCCAGCCAGCTCTCCGCGTCCCGGACCAGTTCGTCGTCCGCCCGGGCCTGCCGCTGCAGCGCGGCCCGTTCGCTGTCGATCTCGGAGCTGCGGCGCTCGGCCCGGCGCGCGGCGTCCAGCCCGCCGAGCTCCTCGCGGAGTCTGCGTTCCAGCGCCGTCAGCTGTTCGGCGCCCGCGTCGGCGAGGCCGCTGGGCAGCCCCGCCCGGGAGCGGTCCCGGGCCGTGCTCGCCCGCTGATACGCCCGCCCGGCCTCGTCGCGAAGCTCCAGCGCGGGGGCGACGAGATCCGCCTTTCGGGCCCGCTTCAGCTGCTGCTGCGCCTCTTCGTGCTCATGACGGCCGGCTTCCACGGCGGTGGCACGCCGCTGTGTCTCCTCGTACCGCTGCTGGAGCCCGGCCAGTTCGCGTTCGGCGTCCAGCGCCACGCGAGCCGCCGCCTGCCGGCCCTCGGCCGCGGAGCGTACCGAGTCTGCGATGTCGAGCCGCTCCCGGGCGCTGCTGCGCGCCGTCGCGGCCCAGACCAGTACGGCGTCCGCGAGACCGGGTTCACCCGGCTGGGCCGTCGGCAGCGGGCACTCGCGCGCGGCGGGGCCGGCCGCCTGGGCGATCCGCTGGGCGACGGCGAGGATCTGTTCGTCCCCGGCCCTGACCTGCGCCTCGGCGGCCCTCCGCAGCTCGGCGAGGCGTTCCTCGACGGCAGCGAAGCGGCGGGTGTCGAAGAGCCTGCCGAGCAGTTTGCCGCGTGCCTCGGCGTCGGCGCGCAGGAAGCGCGCGAAATCGCCCTGGGGCAGGAGCACCACCTGGCAGAACTGGTCCCGGCTCATTCCGATGAGCTGGGTGATCTCCTCGCCGATCTCCTGGTGCGAGCGGCTCAGCGCCCGCCACCCCTGATCCGGGTGGTGCTCCCGCAGCCAGCTCTGCGCCTTCTCCGTGGTGTAGCCGTCGCCCTTCTTCTTGGGGCGGGGCTGGGCGGGCCGCCGGGTGATCTCCAGCCGGCGTCCGCCCGCGGTGACTTCGAGCCGTACCTCGGTCGGGAGGCCGGCCGCGGCATGGTCGCTGCGCAGCGAGGTTCCCGGGCTCTGCCGGGCACCGGGCACTGCGCCGTACAGGCCGTAGCAGACGGCGTCCAGGACCGAGGTCTTACCGGCGCCGGTCGGTCCGTGCAGCAGGAAGATCCCGGCTGCGGAGAGCGCGTCGAAGTCGATCTCCTGGGTGGCGCCGAACGGCCCGAAGGCGGTGATGCCGAGCTTGTGGAGCCTCACCGGTTCACCTCGTGCACGCTGTCGTTGACCCGTACGTGGTCGAAGGCGCTGCGCAGCACCGTCCGCTCGGATTCGTCGGTTCCGTACCCGCCGCGGACGTGTGCCACGAAGTCCTCCGCGATGCTCTGGTCGTCGCGCCCCCGCAGCCGCTGGGCGTAGGAGGTGTGCGGGTCCTCGGGTGCCCGGTCCGGTTCGAAGGCGAGGCTGAGGGTGTGGGGGAAGCGCTCGGCTAGGCGCGCCATCGGGTCCGCGGGGCGTACCGGGTCGGTGAGGGTGGCCTCCACCCAGGAGTTCTCGTGCCGGTCCAGGGCCGGGTCGTCGAGCAGCGCGTCGAGACGGCCGCGGAGTCTGGCGAGCGGGCGGGGCACCGGACAGTCGATCCGCCCCGCGGCGATCGCACCCGAGGCGTCCAGGTCGATCAGCCACATCGTCTTGCGGTGGTCGGCCTCGGAGAAGGAGTACGCGAGCGGGGATCCGGAGTACCGGACGCGCTCGGCGACGGTCTGGCAGCCGTGCAGGTGTCCCAGGGCCACGTAGTCGACACCGTCGAAGACCCCGGCGGGGACCGCGGCCACCCCGCCGACGGTGATGTCGCGTTCGCTCTCGCTCGGCTCGCCCCCCGCGACGAAGGCGTGGGCGAGGACGACGGACCGGGTGGCGTCCGCCCGCTGTGCGAGGTCGGCGCGGACCCGGTCCATGGCGGCGGTCAGCACGGCCTCGTGCCCGGCCCGTTCCGCCTTGAACACGTCCTTGACGAGGGCGGGTTCCAGATACGGGAGTCCGTAGAACGCCACGTCACCGTGCGCGTCGCTGAGCACGACCGGAGTGGCGCAGTGTGCGGGATCGGTGCGCAGGTGGATGCCCGCACGCCCGATGAGTCCCGCGCCGACACCCAGCCGGCGGGCCGAGTCGTGGTTCCCGGAGATCATCACTGTGGGTACGCCCGCCGCGGCGAGCCGGTGCAGCGCGTCGTCGAAGAGCTGCACGGCGGAGAGCGGCGGCACCGCCCTGTCGTACACATCACCCGCCACGAGCACGACATCGACCTCGTGCTCGCGGACCGTCGCCACCAGATGGTCGAGGTAGGCGGCCTGCGCCTCCAGCAGGGATACCCGGTGGAACGACCGCCCGAGGTGCCAGTCCGACGTGTGCAAAATCCTCAAGACCCGGCTCCGACCTGCATGTTTCGCTTCCTCCGCCGCTGGGCCCGCACGGGCTGTGCACCGGCGGGGCCCGGGTCCCCGCTGACGCCTTCCCCCACAGTTGCGACGCCCTGCCCCTGTTCCCTCACGCGGCACAGTGTCCCACCCCCGACGGCGCCCCCGGAGCCTCATCCCAGAAGATCGACCCGGGTCCCGAGGCGCTCGGAGGCACGTTCCTGTTTGCCCCACCGCCCCGGTCTCAGACGTCCCCGTACGCCTCGCCACCCAGCTCCAGTTCCGCCTCGCCCGCTGTCGCGTCGGCTAGCCAGCGCCGGAATTCCTCGATCTCCGCCTCCGGCAGGCCGATCTCGATGGTGACCGCCTCCGCGTACCGGACCTCGCGCACCGTCCGTCCGGTGGCCCGCAGCTCGTTCTCCAGCCTGCCCGCCCGCTGATGCCCGACGGTGACGACGGCGAGCCGGAACCGCTGCCGGGTGAGGGTGCCGAGTGTGTCGAGGGCCTCGCCCACCGCTCCTCCGTAGGCCCGGATCAGCCCGCCCGCACCGAGCTTCACCCCGCCGTAGTAGCGGGTGACGACGGCGACCACGTAGCGCATCTCGCGTCGTGTCAGCATCTGCAGCATGGGGACTCCGGCGGTGCCTCCCGGCTCGCCGTCGTCACTGGCCTTCTGTACGGAGGCGTCGGCGCCGATCACGTACGCGAAGCAGTTGTGGCTGGCGGCCGGGTGTTCCCTGCGGATGCCTGCGACGAACTCCTGCGCCTCCTGCTCGGTGGCGGCGGGCGCGAGCGCGCAGATGAAGCGTGACCGGTTGATCTCGGTCTCGTGCACGCCCGCTCGGGCGACTGTCCGGTACTGCTCCTGCATCCGGCAAGCCTATGCGCAGGTGCGGGAATGGTCCGGGGCGGCCGCCCGTTGTGCGGATCATGTACGCAGACACGGAGACGATCCGCAGGATTCTGGCAGACACCGGCGACACCTGGGCGGTGGTGGGGCTCTCCAACAACCGCTCACGCGCGGCCTATGGGGTGGCGGAGGTGCTTCAGCGCTTCGGCAAGCGGGTGGTCCCGGTGCACCCCAAGGCCGAGCGGGTGCACGGCGAGGACGGGTACGCCTCACTGGCCGACATCCCGTTCCCGGTCGACGTGGTGGACGTCTTCGTCAACAGCGAACTGGCCGGGGCGGTGGCCGACGAGGCGGTCGCGATCGGCGCCTCGGCGGTCTGGTTCCAGCTCGGGGTGAGCGACGAGAAGGCGTACGAGCGCACCCGGGCCGCCGGGCTCGACATGGTCATGGACCGCTGCCCCGCGATAGAGATCGGTTCCCTAGATTAGCGCACCGCCACACACGCAAGAGCCCCGGCACCCACCCGGTCCATTCTATGGAAGAACGAGTGCTCAGCGAGTGGCAGAGGCGGCATTCCAACCCTCCACTGCGGCTCTCCGCGCGCTAGAGGTGATGCCCCCACGCGCGGGGGCCTCTATGTCGTTCGTCAATCCCGCGCTGCCGGTTTCGTGGGTGTTGGTCTCGTTCATGCGGCGAAGCTGACGGCGGGCGTTCGGGGGCTCGTAGAGGGTTCCGTCGCGGAGCATGGCGAACAGGACACTGATGCGTTGGCGGGCGAGGCGGAGGAGGGCTTGAGTGTGGGTCTTTCCGCGGGCGCGCTGCTTGTCGTAGTAGGTCCGGGAGGCGGGATCGGCGTTCATGCAGGCGAAGGCGGACAGGAACATGGCCCGCTTCAGCTGCCGGTTTCCGCCTCGGGGCGCGTGTTCGCCGTGGATGGAGGTTCCCGACGACTTCGTTGTCCCCACGCCGGCGTAGGAGGCGAGGTGGGCGGCGCCGGGGAAGTTGGTGCCGTCGCCGACGGCAGGACTGCGGCGGTCCTGACGCCGACGGCGGGGCATCGAGGTCAGGATCTGGGAAAGAGCGTGGTCATCCAGCGGGGTGTTTATCCGGGTTCCTGGGCCCTGCGTTGGTTCATCGAAGGCTCCCAGCGAGGGAATGACGGTGTCCAGGGTGTCGGTCCTGGGACGACGACGCTCGGCTCGTGCAGAGCGGCAAAGGCGTCGTCGATCAGTCGGGCGGCCATGCGCGGAGCCTGAGGGATCCACCGCACGACATCCAAGTGAATTAACCAGGTTTGCACCGATCAATGGCGAAAAGCCCAAATGCACCGCAATGGCGACCGCTTTGGACGGGTGCCTGCTGCGGTAACTCTCCCAGCCGCCCTCGGGCCGCTCACCGGGCTCATGTCCGAGATGGTCGGTCAGCAGGGCCTCATCCGCAGCACCCGGTGCGACTATGGCGGCCTCCTAGCCTCAATGCCGCCCGTCACGTCCCAGTCCTCAACTGTCGCTGACAGGTTCCTACCGATATCTGGACTTGGGGTCGAACGAGGCAATGGATCGAGTGATCTCGGGATGATTGCCGCATGAGGGCAGGGCCTCATGTGCAGTTCGGAGGTAATGAGCCCGAGCGAACTCTCCTGTCACCGCAGTTCAATAGCTCGCATCTCTGCCGCTCAACTCGGCTCTCGTGTCGCGCGATTGTCTCGCTCACCGGCTCGAGAATGCGCCGATCAGCCCGGCCACGCACCTCGCGGCATGAGAGACCACTTTGCAGACCTGAGTGGAAACGACACGACCAAGTCGGCACCGTGACCGCCCCCAACCCCATGGAGGCGTGGAACTAGAAGATCTGTAATGCACCATCAACTCGCCACACGCGCTTGTATGATCAACGCACCGCGTCGCTGACACCCAGTGCCGCTCCCAAGGAAGATGTAAGGAACCTCTCGTGAAGAGAAATAAGGCATGGACTGCGATCGCCCTGCCAGTCATGGTTGCCTCAGCAGTCCTCATCACTGCGCCCTCAGCCAGCGCAGCTCCAGCCCACACCTTCACCTCGGTCGGCGAGATGTCCTCGTCGATACACAGTTGCAAAGGCGATGGCAGGGCCGGGGTAACTAACGCCCGCACCCCCGTCCACACGGGCCCCAGCGCAGGAGCCACCGTCACCCAGTACCTCCCTGCTGGGAGGACAGTACATTGGTACTACGAGTGCATCAGTGACGCGGGAAACATCTGGTACGAAATCACCGGAAAGCTCGACGAAGGTGGTACCAGCAATGGCCGGTTTATCTACAGCGGATACTTCTCTTAAGGTCCACAGGCTTGGGGCCGGCCGCTAAATATTCGATTCCAGGGGATCGGCTGCGTGCGTAGGGCGAGGGTGTCCAACGCCAGCGCGTGAAGACAAAGTTGGGCACCCTCGCGTCCCTGCTCTGCACGAGAACCAACGATCTGCTGAAGGCGTCTGCTCACCGACGCCGAACTCGTCACGCCGACGATGATGCAGGCCACACTCGGCTTCGCCTTCCAGGCCAGACGCTCCGCCAAACCCATTCCCACCTGCAGCTCCTCTTCCCGTGGCTACCCACGCAGCCCGACGACAACAAGCGGTTACGCAAGGGCCGCGAGGCCGCTTCGACAAGTCACCCGGCTGCTGGCCATCGCCACCATCGCGTGGAGCGCCGATAGGCTGGTCGTGGACTCTACGCCGGCGGAATGCGGCCGCTCTGGACGTGCGACGATCGACCTCAGAGTTATCCCCGAAGGAATTCCGGAGCGGACCGATGGGGTCTGAGTCGAGCAGGCCCCGAAGGCTGTCACCGTTCGGCCGAATGTGCGTGGTGCCACGCTCCACTTGGGGCTGCCAGACTAACCCGCTGTGCGTACTGCCCCCGCTCTCCGTGAACAGAACGCCTCTCACAGCCGTGCCCGGCTGGCCAGACATCTGGCCCGACTTGGCGTGGAACGGGGAGGCGTCCTCATGGTGCATGCCTCGCTGCGCGCGGTCGGAGCGGTGGACGGCGGTCCGCAGGCCGTGGCAGGCGCCCTGCGCGATGCGCTGGGACCGCAGGGCACGCTGGTCGTCCCCGCCTTCACTCCGGAGAACTCCGACACCTCCCCGCACTACCGCTCGCGGGTACGCCGCCTCGGCGACCGTGAACGGGAGGCCGTACGGGCGGGCATGCCCGCGTTCGATCCGGCCACCACGGCTGCCCCATCGATGGGCCGACTATCCGAGACAGTGCGACAGTCCCCCGGTTCCCTGCGCAGCGCCCATCCGCAGACCTCGTTCGCGGCGGTGGGCCCACTGGCTGGCCATGTGGTTGCGGACCACCACCCCGACTGTCATCTCGGCGAGGACTCCCCGCTGGCCCGAATGCACGAACTGCGGGCCCAGATCCTGCTACTGGGGACCGGTTTCGACTCCTGCAGCGCGTTCCATCTGGCCGAGTACCGCGTGCCGTCCCCGCCCCGGCGCACCTACCGCTGTGTGGTGCGGGACGGCGGCGGACGGCGGTGGTGGGAGTACGAGGACGTAGTCCTGGACGACAGCGACTTCGGGGCCCTAGGAAAGGGCTTCGAGCGGTCGGCCCGCCCCCGGCCGTCTCCAGCGACATGGTCGGCTCGGCCGAGAGCCGCCTGTTCCGCTTCCCCGAAGCGGTCGGCTTCGCCACGCGGTGGCTGCCGGTGCACCGGCGGCGCACCGCGGACAGCCTCCTCAGGCCCTGATACCGAGCCCCTCCACCACGACCGCGCCCGGCAGCGCCGCCAGAGCCTTGCCCGGCATGATCAGCTTGCCCCGCCGGCTGCCGCTGCCGATCAGGACCCATTCCTGGTCGACGACCGCGGGGTCGATCAACAGTGGCCAGGTGCCCGGGAGTCCGACGGGCGTGATGCCGCCGTACTCCATGCCCGTCTCGCCGACCGCGGTGTCCATCGGGGCGAACGACGCCTTGCGCGCACCGAGGTGCTTGCGGACGGCGCCGTTCACGTCGACGCGGGAGTGGGACAGGACGAGGCAGGCGGCCAGGGTGACGTCACCGCCGCGCTTGCCCGCCACGACCACACAGTTGGCCGACCGCTCCAGCAGGTCAGCGCCGTGATGCTCGACGAACACGGCCGTGTCGGCGATCTCCGGGTCCGTGTCGACGTGGATGATCTGCTCGGCGGGAAAGCCGCCCCAGCCTTCGCGGACCGCTTCGGCCACCGGAGCGGTGAGCAGTTCGAGACGGTCGGCTGCGGGACGGGCATCCTCGAAGGAGCCGATGGGTGCGCGCATGCGCGCCACGCTAACAGCCCCGCTTCGCAGAACCGTTGGGCGTCTCATCTGACGGGCGGGATGGACACGGCCATGGTGAGTTCGACCGGCTCTGCGCCCTCGTTGCGGTAGTCGTGCGGGTGGTGCGCCTCGAAGGTGGCTGAGGTACCGGCGGGCACGGCGTACGAGGTGCCGTCGACGACCAGGGTGAGGTCGCCCGTGGTGACGTGGAGCAGCTCGACGGTGCCCTCGGGGTGCGGGTCGGAGGCGCTGCTGTCACCCGGCATCAGGCGCCAGCTCCAGAGTTCGAGCGGACCCCTGGCCTCCGTACCGACCAGCAGCGTGGTGGAACTGCCCGCCTCGGTGGCCCACATGCGCACGGCCTGACTGGCGGGCACGAGACGGACCGGGGAGCCCTGCTCGTAGTCGAGCAGCGTGGTGATGCTGACTCCCAGCGCGTCGGCCAGCTTGACCGTGGTGCCGACACTCGGATTGGTGCGCGCCTGTTCGATCTGGATGATCATGCCGCGACTGACCCCGGCACGGGTGGCGAGGGCGTCCAGGGTGAAGCCCCGCTCACCGCGCCAGCGCTTGAGGTTGCGCGCGAGCGACTGGGTCAGCTGGTCGAGATCAGTCACGTTCCGTCCAATATATTGGATGACAGAGTCGAAAATACTGCACTACGGTGTGGTGTACCCACCCGTTCACCGCACTGTACTGCGAGGCACGCAATGACAGCACTGTTCGCCCTGGCCACCAGCCTGCTGTGGGGGCTGGCCGACTTCGGCGGCGGGTTGCTGACACGGCGTACGCCCGCTCTCACCGTCGTGGTCGTCTCGCAGACCGCCGCCGCGGCCGTGCTGGGCGTGATCGTGATCGTCACGGGCGCCTGGAGCGAGGTGAGCGGGCAGCTCTGGTTCGCCGTCGCGGCGGGCGCGGTCGGGCCGGTCGCGATGCTGAGCTTCTACAAGGCCCTCGCGCTCGGCCCGATGGGTGTGGTGTCCCCGCTCGGTTCACTGGGGGTCGCCGTACCGGTGAGCGTGGGGCTGATCGTCGGCGAGCGGCCGGGGCTGCTGCAGTTCGCCGGAGTGGCCGTCGCGGTGGTGGGCATCGTACTGGCGGGCGGCCCGCAGCTGCGCGGCGAACCCGTGCAGCGCCGGGCGGTACTGCTGACGCTGGTGGCCGCGTTCGGCTTCGGGGCCGTGATGTCCCTGATCGCCGAGGCCTCCACCACGGTCACCGGGCTGTTCCTGGCCCTCTTCGTGCAGCGGATCACCAACATCGCCGTGGGCGGCACGGCACTGTACGTCTCCGTGCGGCGCGGGGCCCGCGCGCTTCCCGAAGAGGGCGGGGCCGCCGTCGTACGGGCCGCGCTGCCGGCGCTGGCGTTCGTGGGTCTCGCGGACGTCGCCGCCAACGGGACGTACTCGATCGCCGCACAGCACGGACCGGTCACCGTCGCCGCCGTACTGGCCTCGCTCTACCCGGTGGTCACGGCCCTGGCCGCCCGCGGTGTCCTCGGCGAACGGCTGCGCGGCGTGCAGGCGGCCGGCGCCGGGCTCGCCCTGGTGGGCACGGTGCTGCTCGCGACCGGCTGACGGAACACCGCCCGCCACGGCCGTCAGCCCTCTTCGAGCTCCGCCACGGCCAGGAGCTGTTCGGGGGTCACACCCGCCGGGATCGGCACGGGGGCCGGCGTGCGCAGGGGCGGCTGCCAGCCCTTCTCGGGGTCCCAGCTGCGTACGACACGGGCGGGGGCGCCGGCCACCACCGCATGGTCGGGCACCTCGCCGCGCACCACCGCGCCCGCCGCCACCACCACGTTGCGCCCGAGCCGGGCTCCCGGCAGGATCACCGCCCCGGTACCGATCCAGCAGCCCGGGCCGATGGCCACCGGCTCCATCCGCGGCCACTGCCGCCCCACCGGCTCCTGCGGATCGTCGTAACTGTGGTTGGTCGAGGTGATGTAGACGTACGGCCCGCAGTAGGTGTCCGAGCCGATCGTCACCGTGGTGTCGGCGACGACATGGCTGCCGCGGCCGAGCACCACTCCGTCGCCCAGCGTCAGAATGGGGTCGGATCCAAGGTCCAGATCGGGCATGAGCCCTGCCGTCAGGGTGACCTGCTCACCGATGATGCAGTGCACACCGAGCTCGATCCAGCGCTCCCCGAACACCGTGCCCTGCGGGAAGGCGAGCCGGGTGCCCTCACCGATCCGGCCGAACCGCAGCCCGCCCGGATTCGCCGCCGTGACCGCACCCGTCTCCCGCACCCAGCGCCAGCAGCGGTGGACCGCCCCCGACAGGGCGCGCCGCCGCCAGGCGGTCAGGGAGGAGACCGTGTCTCTGTTCTTCGGCACTCGCACACGGTAGTCGGCGCGCCCGGAGCAGTCCGCCGCACCGGCCTGTGATCTTCACCCCACCCGCCCCCGCACCCACGCACACGTCGCATACCGTTTCCCCGCGGGATCGGACAGCTGCGATCGGACAACCGCTACCCACGGCACCGGCACGGAGGAACGCGCGATGGCAGAGCAGGCGTTGATCAGGGCAATGGGCGGCAAGGAGCCGGACATCGATGCCGCCGCCTTCACCGCGCCGACGTCGGTCGTGATCGGTGAGATCACCCTGGCCGCCGGCTCCAGCGTCTGGTACAACGCGGTGCTGCGTGCGGACTGCGGCCCCATCGTCATCGGCGCCGACTCCAACATCCAGGACAACTGCAGCGTCCACGTCGATCCCGGCTTCCCCGTCACGGTGGGCGAGCGCGTCTCGGTCGGGCACAACGCCGTGCTCCATGGCTGCACCATCGAGGACGACGTCCTGGTCGGCATGGGAGCCACCGTCCTCAACGGTGCGCACATCGGCTCCGGCTCGCTGATCGCCGCCCAGGCCCTGGTCCCGCAGGGGATGCGGGTGCCGCCGGGCTCGCTGGTCGCGGGCGTTCCGGCCAAGGTCAAGCGGCAGCTGACCGAGGAGGAGCTCGAGGGCGTCCGGTTCAACGCGGTCGGTTACGTGGAGCTGGCCAAGGCGCACCGCCAGGCGTACGAGGACTGAGCACGAGGAACCCGGGCCACCCCCCAAGGCTGAACGCGAGGGACCCCGGCCGGGCGGCCGGGGTCCCTCGCGTTCAGCCTTACCCGCCGCGTCAGTCGGCCACCGGGACGGTCCCCGGTTCGGGCTCGGAGTCGGCCGTGGCGCGGGCGGCCGCCTTCTTGGCGCGGTTCTTGAGAACGAGCATCGAGGCAAGTCCGATCAGCACCGCGATCGCCAGTCCCAGGTACGAGAACCGCTTGAGCCAGGCCTCGGCGACGACGCCCACCGAGTAGATGACGGCCGTGGTGCCGCCGGCCCAGGCGATACCGCCGAACAGGTTGGCGATCAGGAACTTCCAGTACGGCATGTGCAGGACGCCGGCGAGCGGTCCGGCGAAGATGCGCAGCAGTGCGACGAAGCGGCCGAAGAACACCGCCCACATGCCCCACTTGTGAAACGAGCGTTCCGCCATGGCGATCTGGCCCTCGCCGAAGTGCCGGGGGAACTTCCCTCCGAGCCAGGCGAGCAGTGGACGTCCGCCCTTGCGGCCGATGGCGTAACCGACCGAGTCGCCGATCACCGCCCCGGCCGAGGCGCAGGCGCCCAGGATCCACGGGTTGATGCCGTCGTGTCCCGCCGCCAGCAGCGCCGCGCTGATCAGGACGATCTCACCGGGCAGCGGAATGCCGAGGCTCTCCAGTCCGATGACGACGCCCACCAGGACGTACACGCTGATCGCGGGGACGGTCTCCAGCCACTCCTGGATGTGCAACGCCGGTTCCTCCGTAGTGATGTCCTGTCGCCCGCCGGACAACTCCTCGGCGCACCGCCAAAAGCCTACCGGTCGCGCCATCGGCCCGGACAGCGCGAAGGGCCGCACCGCCCCCGTCGGGTGCGGTGCGGCCCGGTGCGGCCGTGCGGGGTCAGGCGTTCGGGCGCAGCGTCCAGACGACCGTCATCTCGCCGGTCACGGCACCGTCCGCCCGCTGGATCTGGATGGCCACCGGAAACTCGGGGCGCTTGCCCGCGTCGAGTTCGGCGACGACGTCCGCCACCGGCCGGCCGAGAGTGGCGGTCGCGGTCACGTCGCCCATGGCCAGCTTCTTGTAGCCGATCTCCGCCTTCACCGCGAGCGGGACGGCACGCGTGAGCTGGTCCCCGAACGCGGCGATGACGATGGCCCCGCTCGCCGATTCCGCCAGCGTGAACATCGCTCCGGCGTGCGGTCCGCCGACATGGTTGTGGAAGTCCGCCTGGTCCGGCAGGCGGACCACCGCGCGTTCGGCGGTGGACTCCAGGAATTCGAGGTTGAGGGTCCGGACCATCGGAACCGTCGCGGCGACCATCTCGCCCGCAGTCATCTGTTCAGCGCTCATGAGCCTGATGTTACTCATGAGTAGGCCGCTTTGGCCATGCCCTGAAGGTCCCGCGAGCGCCCTCGATCGCATCCTTCACCGTCCGCTCACGGGGGCGGCCGTAGCCGCCCGGACGACGCCCCTCTATCGTTACTCGCCATGTGGCCAGGACAGCAGCCGCCCGGGGGCGAGCAAAACCCGCAGGACCAGAACCAGAACCCGTACCAGCAGCCGGGTTACCAGCAGCCGAATCCCTACCAGCAGCCGGGATACCAACAGCCGGGTACGCCCGAGCAGCAGCCCGGTTACGGCTACCCGCAGCAGGGTCAGCCGGGGCAACCGCAGGGTCAGCCGGGCTACCCGCAGCCCAACCCGTACCAGCAGCCGACGGTGCCGCAGTACGCGGTTCCGGGGCAGCCCGGGGGTCCTCAGCCCGGCAACGACAAGAAGAAGACGACCGTCATCGCCATCGTCGCGGCGACCGCGGTGGTCGCCGCCGCGGTGGTCACGGGCGTAGTCGTGATGAACAAGGACGACGACAAGGACGGCAAGAACGTCGCCGACGACAAGAAGTCGTCAGCGCCCGTCAAGCCCTCCGGGTCCGCGTCCTCACCCGAGGCGAACCCGCGCGGTACCGACGGGGACGCCAAGCCGCTCATCGCGGGGTGGAAGGTGGTGACCAACCCCAAGTGGGGCACGCAGTTCGACGTGCCCGGCGACTGGGAGGTCTCGCCTCCTGGCGTCACGTCGGGCTTCGAGGACGCGAAGAAGAATGACGGCTTGCCGCTCATCGGGTTCTCGGCGCCCGCGGACCTCAAGAGCAAGTGGTGTGTCGACGACTCCGACAAGGACGGGGTCAAGGAGAACACCAGCCTGGCCGGCACCGGCACCCGTGGCGCGGAAGGCGCCACGGACGCCGACGTCAATGCCAGGAACGAGGCCGGCACCTGGGCATGGGCCGCCTATGCCCAGCACATGCCCAAGAGCACCATCAAGATCAGTAAGCCGAAGCAGTACACCACCAAGTCGGGCCTGACCGGCAGCGTGGTCACCGCGACGGCACCCAATGTCACCAAGAAGAAGAAGTGCGACACCGACGGCAAGACCATCGCCTTCACCTTCAAGAACAGCAAGGGTGCCTTCTCCTCCTGGATCCTCTACGGTGCCGACTCGGTCAAGGACGAGCTGCCCGACGCGACGATCCAGAAGATCCTGAGCACCGTGCGCCTGGTGAAGATCACCGATTCCTGACCGCTCCCGCACTTCCGTCGGACCGCCTCTCCCGGGCGGCCGCACCCACCGGCTGCTGACCGCCGCCGCGATCAATACGCGCCTGAGCAACGACGGCGTGACGATCGCGGCGGCGTTCGCGGTTTCCGGGCCGGGCGGCAGCACGCGGTCCCCTGACAGCGACGTGCGGGATGCTGAGGGCGTGTCCGCGTCAGCCGATGCCGAAGGCACCGTCGGGCGGCTCGGGTGAGTCGACCGCCTCGTCGTCGCCGACCGGCCGGGCCCCCTTGGTGAGTTCGGCCACCGCGGCGCCGTGCTCGACACGGGCCGGAAACGCGTCCGAGGCGCAACGGCGGACCAGAGCGGCCGTGTCGAAGGGGACCTGGGAAGCGACGAGGACGACGTTGCCGAAGCGACGGCCGCGCAGAACCGCCGGCTCGGCGATCAGGACCAGCTCGGCGAAGACGGCTGCGAAGGTGGCGAGTTGCGGACGCAGGAAGGCGAAGGGCGCCCCGTCCGCGAGATTGGCGGTGTAGATCCCGTCGGCACGCAACGCCCGCGCCGCAGCCTGCGCGTAAGGCACGGAGGTCAGGTGGGCAGGCACTCGCGAGCCGCCGAAGACATCGGCGACCACGACGTCCACGGAGCCTGGCTCGGTCGCCTCCAGCCGCTCCCGGGCGTCCGTGCCGTGCACGCTGATCCCGCTGCCGTCCGGCAGCGGCAGGTGTTCGGCGACGAGGGCGAGCAGCCCCCGGTCGGCCTCGGCGACTTCCTGCCGGGAGCCGGGACGGGTCGCGGCGACGTAACGGGGCAGGGTGAGGGCGCCGCCGCCGAGGTGCAGCACGTCGAGTGGTGCGCCCGGATCGGCCGCGCAGTCCAGGACATGGGCGAGTCGTCTCGCGTACTCGAATTCGAGGTGTTCCGGCGCGTCGAGGTCGACGTAGGACTGGGGTGCGCCGTCGACCGTGAGCAGCCAGGCCCGCTCCCGGTCCACATCGGGGAGCAGTCTGGCGGTGCCCTGGTCCACGTCACGGATGACGGGTATCGACTCGTTCACTCCCCCATTGTGCGGTGACCGGCCGCCTCGCCCGACCGCGGCGACGGCACCAGCGCGCGACGGCCGTCGCCGGGACCGCCGCACCGCCCGTCCCGGCGTGCGACGCCCGGTCAGCGCACCGCCTGTCCCAGCGCGATACTCCGGGACAGCGCACTGTCCGTCGGGGCGTACGACGCCGGGTCCGCCTCCACGGGTGCGGAGGCGGGCCCGGCTCTGCGCGCACGTCAGAGCAGCGCGGTGACCGTGCCGGCCCCGACCGTGCGGCCACCCTCACGGATGGCGAAGCCGAGGCCGGCCTCCAGCGGTACGTCCCGGCCCAGCTCGACGGTCATGGTGACCGTCTCACCGGGGCGCGCCACCGACACCGCGCCGAGGTCGACGTCGCCGACTACGTCCGCGGTGCGGATGTAGAACTGCGGCCGGTAGCCGGTGGTGACCGGAGTGGTCCGGCCGCCCTCCCGCCCCGACAGGACGTACACCTGCGCGGTGAAGCGCCGGCTCGGTGTCACGCTGCCCGGCGCCGCGACGACGTGGCCGCGGCGGACCCGGTCGCGCTCGACCCCACGCAGCAGGAGCGCCACGTTGTCGCCGGCCTCGGCGGACTCCATCGGCTTGCCGAAGGTCTCCAGGCCGGTGACGACCGTCTCGGTGTCCGCGCCGAGCACGGACACCCGGTCGCCGACGCGGACGGTGCCGCGCTCCACCGCGCCGGTGACGACCGTGCCCCGGCCGGTGATGGTCAGGACGTTCTCCACCGGCAGCAGGAACGGCGCGTCGGTGTAGCGCACCGGGATCGGTACGTAGGTGTCGACGGCGTCGAGCAACGCCTCCACGGCGCCGGTCCAGCGTGGGTCGCCCTCCAGCGCCCGCAGGCCCGACACCCGCACCACGGGCACGTTGTCGCCCCCGTAGCCGTGCGCGGACAGCAGCTCCCGCACCTCCAGCTCGACCAGGTCGGTCAGCTCGGGGTCCCCCGCGTCCGCCTTGTTGAGGGCGACGACGATGTGGTCGACGCCGACCTGGCGCGCGAGCAGCACGTGTTCGGCGGTCTGCGGCATGATCCCGTCGAGCGCGGAGACGACGAGGATCGCCCCGTCGAGCTGGGCGGCGCCCGTCACCATGTTCTTGATGTAGTCGGCGTGTCCTGGCATGTCGACGTGCGCGTAGTGCCGGGTGCCGGTCTCGTACTCGACGTGCGCGATGTTGATGGTGATGCCGCGCTGGGCCTCCTCGGGCGCCCGGTCGATGCGGTCGAACGGGACGAACGTGCCGGTGCCGCGGTCGCTGAGGACCTTGGTGATGGCGGCCGTCAGAGTCGTCTTGCCGTGGTCGACGTGGCCCATGGTGCCGATGTTGAGGTGCGGCTTGGTGCGCACGTATGCCGTCTTGGGCATGGCTCATTCCTTGGAGTTCGAAGCTGAGAGGAGACCCCAGGTCCCTGCCGACCCTCCCCTTGCGGGGTCCGCCGGGCTGTCGGGGGAGGGTCAGCTTCGGGCGCCGCCGAAGGGCGCTGCGGCAGCGGTGAACGCTGCCGCGACTGCAGTTGCCGCAGTGCTGTACGTGAGGTTCACGGCAGCCTTCGGCGCGTCCGCGACTGCGGACTGCGCTGCGAGGAAGGCGTACCGGAACATGCGTCGATCATGTCCGAGTGCCGCGGGTCCGTCGAGCGATTTTCGGCGGGCGGCGGGAAGTTGGGGCGGGCGATCCGCGGGGTCCCTCAGAGGTGCTTGGTCGCCTCGCGTACGGACAGGGGCGAGAGTCGGCCACTCGCACCGTCGACGAAGTCCCGTACGGCCTGCGGATCGGTCTTGGCGTACTCCCGCAGGCACCAGCCGATCGCCTTGCGGATGAAGAAGTCGGGGTGGCCGGCCTGGCGCAGGCAGTACCCGAAGAGCCGTCCGGTGTCGGTGTCCTGCTTGTAGCGCAGCTGGTGCAGCAGTGCGGTGCGGACGATCCAGAGGTCGTCGTCCTCGATCCACGCGTCCATCTCCTGCCGGAGCGCCCCGTCCGCGGCCACCAGCGGGCCCGCGACATGAGCGGCCAGTACGTCGACGGTGTCCCACCAGGGCACGGTCGAGACCAGATGGCGCAGCACCGGCACGAATCCCGGGGAGCAGCGCGCGACGTGGCGGCGAAGGTAGTCGGCGGCGAAGTACTGGTACTCGCGCTCGGGCAGCGACCAGCAGCGCAGCGCGATGGCGGCGCAGTCCGCCTCCTCGGGACGCGCGGTGCCCTCCAGGACGGCGCGGGACAGCGCTCGGCGTCCGGGGGTGGGGATGCCGAGAAACGGCGCGACGTGCTTCATGTACGCGGCGGCCGACCGGGCGCGTCCGGGATCGGCGACTGCGGGATACAGCGCGGTGAGTCGCTCCAGCACGGTGTCGGCAAGCGCGCTGCTGGGGATGGACGGCCCAGGCCCGGGCGCGTCGTGGCCGGTTTCGACTCCGTGGCTCATAACGGTCACATTACGGCGATCACACATCGGGTCGGATACTCTCCCCGAATGCTCGACCTCACCCCGGCCACCCGGCCCGCCGCAGGTCTCGCCGTGCGCTGCACGAGGGTGCTGCTCTCCCCCTGGTCCCGGCTCTCGCTGCTCGTGGCGGTGCTGCTGGCCGCCGCGACGGCGATGCTGCTCCTCGAACCCCAGCGGCTGCTCGCATCCGGCGGACCCGCCGCCCAGCTGAGCGACGGGTGGGCCGCTGTCGCGCTCTTCGGTCTCGCGTACGGCGTGTGCACGGTGGCGTTCGTGCCGCGCCCGCTGCTCAACCTCGCCGCCGGCGCGCTGTTCGGCTCCCAGGCCGGTCTGGTGGCGGCCCTGGCGGGCACGGTGCTCGGTGCGGGCATCTCGTTCGGGCTCGGACGGGTGCTGGGGCAGGACGCGCTCCGTACGCTGCTGCGCGGGCGCTGGATGCGGGCGGCGGACGGGCAGCTGAGCCGGCACGGTTTCCGGTCGATGCTGGCGCTGCGGCTCTTCCCCGGGGTGCCCTTCGCCGCCGCCAACTACTGCGCCGCCGTGTCCCGCATGGGCTACCCGCCGTTCCTGGCGGCGACCGGCCTCGGCTCGATCCCGAACACGGCCGCGTACGTCGTGGCGGGGAGCGAGGCCTCGTCACCGACGTCGCCCGCGTTCCTGGCCGCGATGGGCTTCATCGTGCTGACCGGGGCCGGGGCGGCCGTGATCGCCTGGCGCAGGCGTCACCGGCTCGGCGCCGAGTGACGCGGCGGCCTGCGCGGGGGTTGTCGTAACTCTGTTCATCCGGGGGCGATACGCTGCCCGCGACCGACAGACGATGTCCGGGCCGATGTGGCCCTGCCCTCGCACGACCGCAATCCGCACGCCGCCGACGGCCCTGATGCCGTCGGCCGATGCATGATCACTCCGGGATGGCCCAAGCCCCATGAGCTGGTTCGAATCGTTCGTCCTCGGTTTCGTTCAAGGACTGACCGAGTTCCTCCCGATCTCCTCCAGCGCGCATCTGCGGCTCACCGCGGCGTTCGCCGGCTGGCACGATCCTGGCGCGGCGTTCACCGCGATCACCCAGATCGGCACGGAGGCCGCAGTCCTCATCTACTTCCGCAAGGACATCGCCCGAATCGTTTCGGCGTGGTTCAAGTCGCTGACGAACCGCTCGATGCGCGGTGACCACGACGCCCAGATGGGCTGGCTGGTCATTGTCGGCTCCATCCCCATCGGCGTGCTGGGTGTGACGTTCAAGGACCAGATCGAGGGCCCGTTCCGCGATCTGCGACTGATCGCCACCACCCTGATCGTGATGGGCATCGTCCTGGGCATCGCCGACCGCCTGGCCGCCCGCGACGAGACCGGCGGCAAGCACCGGGCGATCAAGGAACGCAAGTCCCTCAAGGAACTGGGCATCAAGGACGGCCTGATCTTCGGCTTCTGCCAGGCGATGGCCCTGATCCCGGGTGTCTCCCGGTCCGGCGCCACGATCAGCGGCGGCCTGCTGATGGGCTACACCCGCGAGGCGGCGGCGCGCTACTCGTTCCTGCTCGCCGTCCCGGCGGTGCTCGCCTCGGGCGTCTTCGAGCTGAAGGACGCGGGCGAGGGACATGTGGCGTGGGGCCCGACGATCTTCGCGACGTTCATCGCGTTCGGTGTCGGATACGTCGTCATCGCCTGGTTCATGAAGTTCATCACGACCAAGAGCTTCATGCCGTTCGTGATCTACCGGATCATTCTGGGCATCGTGCTGTTCATCCTGGTCGGCGCGGGATCTCTGAGCCCGCACGCGGGTGAGTCCGCGGGCTGATCGGCTTCAAGCGGACATCACCAGCCGGCGGCAGGTCAGGCAGCACGCCCCGTTCCAACCGCCCGGCCCACGGACGGGGTTCGACCCACGGGAACCGGGCCGCGATCCCCCCCATGGCCGCCTCGAACATCTCGCGCTGCCTTCGGCCACCGTCTCCTCGCCGGTCCACACTCCTCACGACGACCGACGGTGGCCGCACTCCGGTCCGTCCCGTACCGGCCCCGAGCAGCTAGATCACGGTCAACAGCTGGGGTACTAGGCGGTTTCGAGGAGTCGCTTC
This sequence comes from Streptomyces sp. RKAG290, assembly GCF_023701695.1. Lineage (GTDB taxonomy): Bacteria > Actinomycetota > Actinomycetes > Streptomycetales > Streptomycetaceae > Streptomyces. Next base: position 6,673,298 of record NZ_JAJOZC010000001.1, on the reverse strand, counting down.
CGCAGCAGGGCAGTGCCGGATTCGGCCAGCCAGTCCGCGAACGTACGCAGGCCGGGGTGGATGACGCGCAGCGCCTCGATGTCGGCGTGCCAGCGCGATCCTGCTGCCCAGCGCTCCCGGACCTGTGCTATCTCGGGGCTGAGTGCGGCCGCCTCGGCGTGGGTGATCTGCTCGTAGCGCACCGGGACACCAGTGGCCTCACTGATTGCGGCAGCTGCCTCGGCCGGGGTGGGGGCATCCCCGGCCAGCTCCAGACTTCGCCCCGCGAATCGGTCCGGCCGGCTGAAGGCCAGCGCGGCGAATTCGGCGATGTCCTCCACCGCGATGACCTGGACGGGTTCGTCCGGCGGGAAAATGTGCCGGTGCACGCCGTGCGCGATGCCGTCGACTCCGATGGGTATCGATCCGAGATAGTTCGACATGAAGCGCACCGGGCGCAGCACGGTCACTGAGTTGATCCGCTCGTGCAGGTGGTCCTCGATGCGCTTCTTCCCCTCGGAGCCACCCGTGCGCCCCGGCGTGGAAGCGACGCCCGTGAACACGACGTGCTCGACCCCCACAGCGGCAGCGGCATCGATCAGCGCCCTGCCCCGGGCGAACTCCCGGTCCACGTCGGTGCCGGCCGGCCCGAATGCCACGGGCGGGACGGCAAACAGTTCCGCCGCTCCCTCCAGTGCCGCAGGCAGACTCGACGGGTCGTCGAAGTCGCCGCGGACGAGTTCGGCCCCGGCGGCTTCGAGTGACCGGGCGGTGGGCGTGGTCGCGTCCCGCACGAGTACGCGCACCGGTCTGCCCGCCGCCAGGAGCCGGCGTGCGGTGGCGCCGCCCTGTCGACCGGTCGCACCGGTCACGGCAACCAAGCGATCAGTGGTCATGTCGTCCTCCACCCCGGGATTGTCGGGAGCACGGTGGGTCGGGCCCGGGGTCGATGTGGAATGCTGCACCCGGTTGAGTCCGACGGACAAGGGATTACGTGACATGACCGCAGCTCCCGAGGACATCGGCCGGGCTGATGCCCGCCACAACCGCAAGAAGGTGCTCGCCACCGCCTCACGGGCGTTCGACGAGCACGGCCCGGACATCTCGCTCGGTGCGATCGCACGGCAGGCGGGGGTCGGCGCCGGCACCGTGTACCGGCACTTCCCCAGCAAGGAGATCCTGCTGGAGGCCGTACTCGCCCAGCAGGTCGACAACCATGTTGATGCCGCACGGCGTTGGGCGGCCCGCGCAGACCCGGTCGCGGCGTTCTTCGGCTTCCTCCTGGAAGTCGTCGACACGTCTCAGGGGCGCAAGCACGCGTGCGACGCCTTGACCACCGAAACGAGCTGGCCGCGCCCCAACCTGGCTGCGTCGGCGCGACGGTTCCGCCAGGCACTCGACGAACTGCTCCGCGCAGCCCAGCGGGCCGGCGGGGTCCGCACCGACGTCAGCGCGGACGATGTCGCTGCGCTCACCGTCGGGTGCGCGACGACGAGCGCCGCCCACCCCGACCGGAACGGCGGCGCCCGCATGGTGCGGCTGACCCTGGAGAGCTTGCGGAGTCCCGCGTCCGTCACGCAAGGGCGGGTGTTTCGTGACGTGCCCGGCACGCTTCACGCGGCGCCACGGTGTGAGCAGTGCGGGGCCCGGCTGGACGCCCGGCCCACCGGCCGCCCCGCCCGCTACTGCGGAGCTACGTGCCGGCAGCGAGCACGTCGCCGCCGCGTCGCCCAGGCAACGATTTCCTGAGGGCTGTCCCGCAGTCCCTGGTGGATCAGCGCACGGTGGAGTGACCGAGTGCCGGCACTCAGGCGCGCGCTCACCGATTGGCGGCCAGCACTGCCGCGAGGCCCTCTTGCAGATCTTTGACGAAATACTCGGGGACCTCCAGCGACGGGAAATGTCCGCCGCGTTCCGGCGACCCCCATCGGACGATCTGCCGGTACCGCTCCTGTGCCCAGGGGCGCGGACACTTCTCGACGTCGCGGGGATACATACTGACTGCTGACGGGACGTCGACCCGAAGTTCGGGGTCCAGCGAGTTGTGGCTTTCGTAGTAGATGCGGGCCGCCGACGCGCCGGTGCGCGTCAGCCAGTACAGGGTGACGTCGTCAAGGACGCTGTCCATGGAAATCGTCTCGAACGGGCTGTCTTCGGTGTCTGACCACTCGGCGAACTTGTCGAGGATCCAGGCGAGAAGCCCGACCGGTGAGTCGACAAGCGAGTAGCCGATGGTCTGGGGCCGGGTCGCCTGCTGCTTCGCGTACGCCGCGCGGTGGCGCCAGAAATCGCGGGTTTCCTCGGTCCATTCCCGCTCGGCCGCCGTCAGCCCGTCCGTCGTCAACCCGGGCGGCGCCTCCGCGAACGTTGTGTGGATGCCGAGAACGTGCGCCGGGAACCTGCCGCCGAGAACCGTGGTGATATTCCCTCCCCAGTCGCCGCCGTGGGCCGCGAACTTGCTGTAGCCGAGCCTTCCCATCAGTTCCACCCACGCGGCCGCGATCTTTTCGGTCCCCCACCCGGTGGTGGCCGGCCTGTCGCTGTAACCGAAGCCTGGCAGCGAAGGGACCACTACGTGGAATGCGGGTGCGTCCGCATCCTTCGGATCTGCCAACTCGTCCACCACATCGGTGAACTCGGCAATGCTGCCCGGCCAGCCGTGGGTCAGGATCAGAGGCGTGGCGTCCGCGCGCGCCGATCGGCGGTGCAGGAAGTGGATTCCCAGATCATCAATGGTCGTGCGGAATTGGCCGATCCGATTGAGGCGCTCTTCGAACGACCGCCAGTCGTACCCGGTGCGCCAGTAGTTCACGACATCGACAAGGTCGGCGAGAGGTACGCCCTGCCCCCATCGGCGAGGCCCGGGCGGGGTGCGATGGACCGTCTCGGCCTCCGGCAGCCGCGCTGCGGCCAGTCGCGCACGCAGATCGTCCAGGTCGGCGTCAGTTGCGTGGGCTTCAAATGCTTGCACGTCGCTGGTCGGACGGGGCATGAGACCTCCTGGCCATCGAGGGTCCGGCTGCGAACCATTCGCGAACCACCTAAGACGGTTCTAGCAGCCCTCTGAGTCACGCCGCAACCTGCTAAGGTGGTTCCATGCCTGCTGGGTTTCCTGAATTCCGCCTCGGTAACGTGCTGGCGACCAGCTTCACGGGGACCCTGTCGGAGCGTCGCGGCAGCGCGGTGGAGCGCATTCCCACCCCGCACCGGCTCGTCGACTGGCTGACAGTGAACGGCCTCGCCGTGGACTCCTGCAGCACCGCCCAGCTCGACCTCGCCCGGGAACTGAGGGAGTCGATTCATGCCGCCGCGACAGCGGCCGCGCTCCAGGACCCTCTCCCTGCGTCAGCTGTCCAAGTCATCAATGAACGCAGCGCTCAGGGGCGAGCCGCGGCTGTCCTGACGCCGGCGGGTGAGCGGCGCTGGCTACTCGGCACGGCTTCCGGCGTGGAAGATGCCCTCGGCGTGATCGCCGCCGACGCGATCAGCGTCATCGCAGGCGAACGGGACGGAAAACTGGCCCTGTGCGCATCGCCAACCTGCCAAGCCGCCTTCTTCGACACCAGCCAAAGCCGCACCCGCAGATGGTGTGACATGAACACGTGCGGGAACCGCCAGAAGAAAGCGCGCTTCAACGCCAACCAGCGCAAAAACCTCGGATCAGCGGAGTAGTCGCTACCCCGCTACATCCAAGTGGGCCCCGCAGTTGCGGCACATCCGTCGCGTGGGGCGCCCCTTGAACCAGTGGGCGGCCGACGTTGCCCCGAGTCACCCCTCCTGGCCGCCACGTGCGTCGCCCCCATCTCGCGCACCTGCCTCCTTCAGCAGCGTCCAGCCGTCGACTTCCACCACCCGTCGCTGCCCCGGCTGCCAACCGCGTGAAAGCGCCACATCGAGCAGAGCCCGTACGGCGCCCGGCTCGTGCAGGTTCAGGGAGTTGCCCCGGGTGAAGCCCACGTCCCCGGAACCCAGGAATGCTCCGCCCGGGACGAACCGGCCGGGGCCGTCGGCGAACACGATGCGCAGCGGCCCGCCGGTGCCGGCCGGCTGCGGGGACAGCGTGAGGGTCTGTCGGCAGTCCACGGACCGGCCGCTGTCATCCGCACGATGACTGTGGCGCATGGACCACATGTACACGCGCCCGTCGGCGACCAGCCGACGGCGCCTCTTAGCGTTGCGGGGCACGGATCCGAGGGTACGTGGCCCGACCCACGCGACGCCGCTCTGCCGGTGATCAAGTTGGGCGGCGTTTGCAGGGAAGCCAACGGCACGGCTGCAAGGCGATCGCATCGCCATGCAGGACCTGGCAGCTCCCGGCCCGGACGACGATGGAGTAGGTGGATCGGGCAACTCCCGCCCCCTCCGCCCCCTCTCCGCAGGGTTCGCCCACCCCTTCCCCACCCTTTGGTCACAGCTCCGTCACCACCGGAACATCTTCCTCCTCTGCCGCTTGTCTCGCCGCTACGGTCATGCCTCCACGGACATCCTTGGGGGGCACATGTCGCATCAGCAGCCGCAGCAACCCGGTTGGGGCCGACAGCCGGGGTGGGGGCAGCAGCCCCCGCCCCGAAGAAGAGCAACACCGGGAAGATCGTGAGCTTCAGTTGCCTCGGCATCGTCGCCCTCGTCATCGTCTTCGCCATCGGCGGCGCCATCGTCTTCGGGGGCGACGAGAACGAATCGTCGTCCGGCAGCAAGCCCACTGCCACCGGGCGGAGCACCGAGCCGGACAAGGCGAAGGCCACCGGGACGGACGGTCCGCAGAAGGAGAAGACGACGGCGACGGCGACGCCTGCCGACGCGCCGGTGACGATTGCCGCGAGAAAGGCCGCCTTCAAGAAGAGCGTCATCGCCGACGGCTCCGACTACACCAGTGTCGAAGTGACGGTCACGAACAACAGCGGCGACGACATCGACGTCAACCCGCTCTATTTCTCGGTCACCGACGCCAACGGCAGCAAGCACACTGCCGAGCTCGGCGTCGACGAGAACCAGATGGGCACCGTCCACCTCGGTCCCGGTGAGAACATCACCGGCACGATCACCGGAAAGGGTCAGTTCGACTCCAAGTACGTGACGTACACCGATGGCCTTCTCGGGGACAGCGTCCGCGGCGACGTGTCCTGACGTCCGCACCTGCTGCCCGCACCTGACGCCCGTACGCCGGGAAGACCTGTCCCCCACCCCAGGGCGGAAGGCGCAGGCAGCTGCTCGGGTTACCCAGTCGGCTCGGGGTGTCGGGCGCGACGGAAGTCCGGTACGTCCGCCGTATGTCACTGGCGGTGCGCGGGCACGAACTCCCTGATCAGCCGCACCAGTTGCTCCGGCTGGTCCAGCGGGACGAGCGTGCGGCTGCCGGCGATCTCGACCAGCCGGCCCTGTGGGAGGAGTGCGGCGAGGCGCCGGCCGTGCTCGGGCGGCATCACGCGGTCCCCGGCCGCCCAGAGGACGAGGGCCGGCCGGTCGAAGGACGGCAGGCTCCCGGCCGCTTCGGCCAGCCGGCGGGCGTCCTCGCCGGCCGCTCGCAGCGTCCGCACGGCGTCGCGGCGGATCTCCGGCCGGGTCATGACGGGGCGCGTCCAGCGTCGGGTGGCCGCATCGCCCCGGTGGGTCAGCCAGCCGAACGCGATCGGGAGGCGGCGTACCGCCCGCAGTCGCATCTGCTGCATGAACACCCCGAACATGCGGGGCGAGAGCCTGCCGGCCAGCGCGAGAGTCGTTCCCGTGACCCGTGCCGGATAGTTGTCGAACGCCTCGCAGGAAACGAGCACCACCCGTCCCACCCGGGCGGCTCCGTCGGCGACGATCAACTGGACAAGGGCCCCGCCGGTGTCGTTGCCGACGAGGGTGACGTCCCGCAGGTCCAGGCGGTCGAGGAACTCGGTGACCAGCCGCGCTGTCCCGAGGAGGGACAGGTCGGCGTTCGCACGCATCGCGCGGCGGTGCGCACCGAGGGGCAGCGTCGGGGCCAGGCACCGGTGGTCGGCGGACAGACCGGCGATCGGCCCCTCCCACAGCGACGCGTCCATCATCAGTCCGTGCAGCAGGACCACCGCGGGTCCGTCGCCGCCGGTGTCCTGATAGTCGATCGTCCCGGCGGACAGTTCGATCTCCTTCATGACCGTCGCGCTGCGGCCGGCGCGTCCGCGGAGTCAGGTCGCCCGGCGGCCGCCGCAACCGCGGAGTCGGATCGCACAGTGGCCCCCGCATCCGCGGAGCCGAATCTCGCCGTAGCCGCCGCATCCGCACCCGCGGGCGCCTCGTCGAGCAGGTGATGGCGCAGGAAGGACAACTCAGCCCGGACCGCGGGTTCGTGCTGGTCCAGGAACGGTGCGTAGTGCCCGCCGGGCAGGCGGACCAGTTCGGCACGGGGTGCCTGTCCCGCAGCGCGGACGGCGGGTTCGCTCAGCGCCGTGCGGTCCTGGTCGCACACGAGGACCAGCAGCGGACCGCGTATCCGCGGGGCGTCGCGGCCCGGGCGGTAGAGGACGATGCCGAACACGGAGCGGGCGGCGATCGTCTGCTGCCACTGCGGGTAACGGTTGCCCGGGTTGAGGGCCCTGTCGCCGTCGACGGCGTCCGGGGTGGTGAGCATCGAGACGGTGCCCGGCTCGCCCGCGAGAGGCACCAGCACGGGGCTCCGGCCGAGGAGTCCGCCGGCCGCGTCCAGCAGGGCCCGGCCCGTGAGCCGCAGCATCGCGAGCGGCTTCTGGTGGCGCGTCGCGTTGCGGGAGGCGGCCGGCCCGTCGGCGTTGGGTGTCTGGGCGATGGCCGCCGCGAGCTGCGGGTTACGGGCCGCCACGCGCAGGACATGACCGCCGGACAGGGAGAAGCCCCAGATCGCGATCCGGGCCGGATCGACGTCGGGCAGGGTCGCGGCGAAGGAGATCGCCGACTGCCAGTCGACGAGCTGATCCTTGATCCGCACGGTCTGGCGCGGCCGGCCGCCGCTCTCGCCGAGGCGGCGGTAGTCGAAGGCGAGGACGGTGAACCCCGCGTCGTTGAACCGCGCGGCGAAGGGGTCGGTGCCGGGCTCCTTGGTCACTCCGCCGCCGCCGGCCATGATCACGCAGCCGCCGTTCGTACCGGGATAGTGCCAGGCGGCGCATTCGGTGCCGTCGGCGGTGAATCGGACCTTCTGGCGTTCTGCGGACGTACGCATGCCGACCTCCGGGTGGATGGATTCATCCCTCCCAAAAGTGAACCACGTGGTTCACATGCTGTCCATCGCCCCGCCGGCTCCGCGCCGCGGCCACGGAGGCACGGTCACTCGTCCGCGGCCTCCTCCCGGTCCAGCGCCCGGACGAGCGCCTCGAACCCGGCGGCGACCCCGGCGGTGTCGCCGCTGGTCCGGGCGTCCACCAGGAAACCGCGGAGTGTCGCGAGGACCATTTCGGCGACCTCCAGCTTGCGGCGGTCGGACCAGTGCTGCGGGCAGACGGACAGCAGGGTGGGCAGGTACTGCTGGGACGCCTCGCGGCCGAGTGCTGCGTAGCGTTCGGAGTCGTACATCGCGAGGCCGATGGCCTGATCGAGCACCCGCGCCTCCTCGCCCACCAGGATGGGCCAGACCGCACGCACCCACTCCCCCAGCGACCGGCGGACCGATCCCTCGGTGGCGGCGTCCAGTGCCTTCCCGATGCGCCGTTCACGCAGCCGGACGACCGCCTGCACGAGCAGGTCGTCCACTCCGTCGAAGTGGTAGAGGAGCACCTTGTGCGTGGCACCGGCCGCTCGGGCGGCGCGCCGCAGCGAGAAGTCCACGAGCCCGTTGGCCGCGAGGTCCTCGGTGACCCGTTCCAGCAGCTCCCGACGGCGGGCCTCACCGCGCGGCGATCCCGCCGAGCGCCGGTAGCCCGCCCGTTCCGGTGAGTCTTCGTCGGCAGAGATGTTCATGCCGACAGCTTCCATGATGCGCGGGGCGCGCACAGCGGGGCCCCGCCGCGCCGGTGGCGGTCGGGGAGCGGCCGCCCGGTGCCGGACCGCCCCCGCCCCCGCCGGAGCGGGGACAGGGGCGATGCGGGCCTCGGTGCGCGTGTCGTCACTCGGTCTCGACGAACGGCGGAAGATCGGGTTCGACGAAAAGCCCCTGGTAGCGCGGTGTCGGTACGGCCTCGACACGGCCCTGGGCATCGGCCGCCGAGCCCGCCGCGCTCTCGTCCGAGCGCCGCTGAACCTGGCGGGGCGGGGTATCAGCCATCGGGTCTCCTGTACATCGCAGTTGCTGTGAGAGCCCCGAGGCCGGCCGGTCCGAGGACCGCGGCGACGACGGGGGTGTGGCATCGTCCCGGTCCCACACCCACCAGGGCTCCGGTAAAAATTCCGACGAGGCTTGCAGAGACTATCCGTTGCCGCAGGTCCGGCCGTCGGCACCGTCGCCGGTGCGTCCCGCATTCGCCTTCACGGCCGCATCAGTAGGCGACGACCGCCCACACCAGCGCCGCCGCCACGGCCACCGCGTAGCAGCCGACGGCAGCCCGCACGACGGCCACTCGGGCGGGTGCGTTCCACGAGGTCAGAGCCAGGAGGCGGGCCAGCGCGGGAAGGACGAGGACGGCGTGCAGGCTCACGCCGTGCAGGGGCTTGAGCGAGGCCGTGGAGGCGTAGCCGGCCAACTGGTGCCCGGTGCGGGTGAGATACACGCCGCGCGCGATCATCGCCGCGCCCGACAGCAGCCCGATGACGAGAATCCCGCAGCCCGCCCGCAGCGCGAGCGCCATGCCGTCCGGACCGCCGGGGCGCCGGACGAACGCGGCGGCCGACAGCAGGGACAGAATGACGACCAGTACGCCCCCGCCGACGGCCAGCGTCATGGACACAGCCGTGTCGAAGGGGGTCTCCATGTTGAAGTGGGACGGCACGTGCCGCCAGGCCTGCAGGGTGATGCCGGCGACCTCCAGCACACAGTCCGCGGCGAACAGCCCCAGCAGTACGGCCCGGGTGCGCACGCCGATCCGCAGGTACGAGGAGACCCAGGCGATCGCGATGAGGGTCAGGCCGAAGGAGAGCCCGAAGGTGACGGGCTTGCGCCAGGACACCGGGCCCTCCCAGGAACCGCCGTCCGCGACGAGCACGACGAGATGCACCAGCCCGGACGCGATGAGCACCGCCCCCGTCGCGTAGCAGAGGGCTTCCACCGGCCGGACGCCCCGGAGGCTGCGGGGGTGCCCGGACGGGCGGCGGATGCGCCGGCCCGGCGGTCCGGCCGGGGCAGTTGCTGCGGTCTGGTTCTCCATGGTGCGCAGCTTCCCGCGGCACACGTCCGGGCGTCGTCGTACCTCGGAAGGCAGTGCCCGTACGCCCGGTGGAGTACCGGCCGGTTCCGCCGGGCCCCCTGCCGCCTCACGGGGCGGTGCGGTCCTCCTGCCACTGGGCGTAGGGGACGCGGGAGATCTCCCGTACGCCTCCGAAGGTGCCCCACTCGTCCTTGCCGAGCCGGGTCAGCGGGCGCAGCCTGGTGACCTCAGGATGCCCGTCCGCCATGACGTCCTCGTCGACCACGGCATGCACCACACGGCCGAAGACGACAGTGGAGTCGCCGAGCAGGACCGTGCTGTGCAGCTCGCATTCGAGGGCGACCGGTGACCCCGCCACCCGCGGGGGCTTCACCCGCAGACTGGGTTCCGGCTCGACGCCCACGGCCTCGAACTCACTGACGCCGCGGGGAAAGTCCGTCGCGGTCGCGTTGATCTGCTCGAAGAGGTGTTCCGGCGCGAAGTTGACCACGAAGGAGCCGGTCTCCTCGATGTTGCGCAGCGAGTCCTTGCGCCCGACCGAGGTGAACTGGACCACGGGCGGACTCACACAGGCGATCGTGAAGAACGAGTGGGGGGCCAGGTTGGCCGTTTCGCCGTCCGGGGTCACGGTGGACACCCAGGCGATGGGCCGCGGCACGACCACCGCGGTGAGCAGCCGGTAGAACGTGCCCCGGTCCGTGGACCGGGGGTCGATGTCGATACGCATGCCGACGAGTATGCCGCCCGTCGGGCAGGCGCTACGCCTCCGTGTCCTCCGGGCCGTCGGAGCCGAACTGCTCGGCCCGCAGGGCGAGGTCCTGCAGCACGTCCGCGGACGTCACATCCGTCTGCCCCGAGTCGTGCACCTGCGCCAGCATGGCGAAAGCCAGGGTGAACGCTCCGACCAACTGTTCGACCGCCCCCCCGACCTCGCGGCCCACCAGCCCCACCACATCCTCGATCGTGGCGTCCTCGGGGATCGCGATGCGCGGCATGGTCTCGTTCAGGAGGGCGGTCACCACGGTCGAGTCGTTGCTCGGGTCGCCGCGGTCCGGGTCCTCCTCCAAGAGCCTGCGCATCTCGCCCGCCTCGGTGAGGATGCCGATCACACGCTTCACGACTTCGCTCTGCTCCATCCCGCGAGCATAGGTGCAGGCGCTGCGACCGACGAGGACAACAGCATTCGGCGGCTCGCCGTGCCGGACCCGTCGGACCGGTCCGCAGCACCGGCACGCGCGGCCGGCAGCCGACGCACCGGGGCCCTGGGCTCAGGCACGGCCTCCTTTGCCGCGCCCCGCCTCGGCGGCCGTTCCGCGCCCACGGGGGCCGCCGCGGGTGCACGGCACTTGGCCCCTGGGGCCTGCGGGCACACACTGACCCGATGACGCAGCGCGTAGATCTCTCGACCGTGATGGACCGGCTCTCCATCGATGCAGTGATCACCGGCTACGCGGTGGCGGTGGACGACGGCGAATGGAATGACTACCAAGCACTGTTCACCCCGGACGGCCGCGCCGACTACCGCACCGCCGGCGGCATCGAGGGACCCGCCGCCGAGGTCGCGCAGTGGCTGTCGCAAACGATGCTGCTCTTTCCCGTGCGGCAGCACCTGATCGTCAACCGCCGGCTCGACCTCCAGGACCTCGGCGGCTACCCGGGCGACGGGGCCCAGGTACGGGCCGACTACATGAACCCGATGCGGCTGACAGGCCCGGACGGCGACGACAGCGGGAAGGGCGGCGACGACGCGTCGCCGACCGCGCCGAACTTCGTCTCCGGCGGGCGGTACGCCTTCGAGCTGCTGCGCACGGAGAACGGCTGGCGGATCCATGGCGTGACCGTGCACGAGAAGTGGCGGAGCCTGTCGGGCCCCCTCGCCACCGGCTGATCGGCCCCGGCCCGCTTCCGCTGCCTCACACTGGGGGAAGAAGACGGGAACCGGGGCACGGAACCGACCCCGGACAGGGCAGAACGAGGAGGCGCTCCATGCGGACCTGGGCCGGGCGACGGAGCGAGTGGGGCAACCGGATACGCGGCTCCGCCCTGTGGCGTGGGGCCGCCGCGCTCGCCGCCGGCGCGCTGCCCGCGCTCGCGTTCCCCGCCCCCTCGCTGTGGTGGTTCGCCTATGTCGCGCTGGTCCCCTTGCTGCTCCTGATCCGATCCGCCGGTACGGGGCGCCGGGCGGCGCTCGACGGATGGCTCGGCGGGACCGGCTACATGCTCGCTGTGCACCACTGGCTGATGCCGAGCCTCCATGTGTTCATCGTGGTGCTGGCGGCCCTGCTCGGGCTGCTGTGGGCCCCCTGGGGCCTGCTGGTCTCCCGGCTGCTCGGCGGGCCGACGTCGGGCGCCGCGGTGGCCGCGGCCGTGATCGTGGTTCCGTGCGGCTGGCTGATGATCGAGCTGGCACGCTCCTGGGAGGCGCTAGGCGGCCCCTGGGGGCTGTTGGGCGCGAGCCAATGGCAGGTGACGCCCGCGCTCCGGCTGGCCTCGGTGGGCGGGGTGTGGCTGGTGAGCCTGCTGGTGGTGGCCGTGAACACCGCCGTCGCCGTGCTGCTGGTGTCCCCGGCCGCCCGCACGGCAGCCGTCGTGGCGCTCGTGGCCGGCACGGTGGCGGTGGGAGCGGTGTGGATGTGGGCGCCGCAGCCGGAGCGGTCGGGGGTGGCCCGGATCGCCGTGGTGCAGCCCGGTGTCATCGAGGGGCCCGGCAGCATCCAGCGCCGCCTCGCCCGCAGTGAGGAGCTGACGCGCTCGCTGGCGGGCCGGGACGTCGACCTGGTCGTGTGGGGCGAGAGCAGCCTGGCCGTCGATCCGGTCCGGCGGCCCGACGTCGCCGCCCGGATCGCGGCACTGTCGCGCCTGGTGGGCGCGGATGTGCTGGTGAACGTGGACGCGAGACAGACCGATGCGTCGGGCCGGACCGGAATCTTCAAGAGCGCCGTGCTGGTGGGTCCGCAGGGCCTGACCGGTGACCGTTACGACAAGATGCGGCTGGTGCCCTTCGGTGAGTACATCCCGGCCCGGTCGGCGCTCGGCTGGGCCACCTCGATGGGCCGGGCCGCGGGCGAGGACCGGCTGCGCGGCGCACGGCCGGTGACCATGACGCTCCCCGGCGCGCATGCACTGCACATCGGCCCGCTCGTCTGCTTCGAGTCCGCGTTTCCCGACATGAGCCGACGGCTGACCCGGGACGGTGCGCAGCTGCTGATCGCCCAGTCCTCCACCTCGTCCTTCCAGAACGGCTGGGCACCCGCCCAGCACGCCTCGCTCGGTGCCCTGCGGGCCGCCGAGAACGGCCGCCCGATGGTGCATGCCACGCTCACGGGTGTGAGCGCGGTGTACGGCCCGCAGGGCGAGCCCGTCGGCGCTCCGCTCGGTACGGACACCAGCGGGGCCGCGGTGTTCGGCGCGCCGCTGGCGACGGGGACCACGCTGTACGTCCGGCTGGGCGACTGGCCGTTGTACGGCGCACTGGGCGTCCTGGCCGCCTTCTGCGCGTTCGAAGGGGTGCGGTCCGTGCGCAGGCCCGGCCTGTCCGTTCCGGCGGGTGCGGTCGCCGCCGGGGCCGCGTCCGCCACACCTGCCCGGCCGGCCCCGGAGTCCCGGACGGAGTCCGCGCAGTGACTCGGAACGCGCAGGGACTACCGGGCGGTGCGCGCGCCGTCCGTGGAGCGGCAGGCGGAGGTCTCAGAATCCGCTACGGCCCGGCCCGTTCACGGTGATGATGTCGCCCATCGCGTCGACGGTGAGCGCGATCCGTTCCACCTTGTTGGTCACGCCCAGCACCAGCCACACGGCGCCCCAGACGAAACAGCTGAACACCGTCAGCACGGCGTGCAGCACATGGTTCAGGGGGCGGCCGCGGACCATCACGACCTGGGTCTCGGAGCGGGACTCCATGCGCCAGCCGCTCGCGATCCGCTGGCTGACCGCCCAGTCGAGGATCAGCGCGCGCTGCATGGCATCGGGCGGCCGCCCGTCCGCCGAGTAGTACCCGGGCGGGGGCTGGAGCGCGCCCCAGCCCGGTGGCTCGTGACGGCGTTTCACAAGGTCACCTCCGCGGGCCGGCGGTCCATCCCCTCAGCCTGCATCGGGCCCGGTCCGCACGCATCCGGAGGACCGGACGGACCGGGCCCCGGCCGTGGAGGGGGAGCGCTCAGGCGCAGTCGAGGTCGCGCAGGACGCGCTCGCAGAGGTCGTGCGTCTCCAGGGCGTCGCGGGCGCTCAGCAGCTTGCCGGCCCGCACGGCGTCCAGGAACGACAGCACGCTCTGCTCGATGCCGCGCTGCCGGGCCACCGGCACCCAGTCGCCGCGCCGGCGCGTGCTCGGCTGGCCCTTGTGGTCGATCACTTCGGCGAGGTTGACGACTTCGCGCTTGGAGTCCTGGCCCGAGACCTCCAGCCGCTCCTCGGTCGACCCGCTCAGCCGGTTCATCGCACCGATGGCGGTGAAGCCGTCCCCGGACAGCTGGAGCACGACGTGGTGCATCAGGCCGTCGCGGACCCTGGCCCGTACGACCGTCTGCTCCACCGGGCCCGGCACCAGGAAGCGCAGCGTGTCGACGACATGGATGAAGTCGTCGAGGACCATGGTCCTCGGCTCCTCCGGCAGCCCGACCCGGTTCTTCTGCATGAGGATCAGGTCACGCGGGTGCTCGAGGCACTGCGCGTAACCGGGCGCCACCCGGCGGTTGAAGCCGACGGCGAGACTGACGCCGCGCGCCTCGGCGAGCTCCACCAGCCGCTCGGAATCCGCGAGTGCGTACGCGAGCGGCTTGTCGACGTACGTGGGTACGCCCGCCTCGATCAGCCGGCCGGTGATCTCCGGATGCACGGCGGTCGGGGCGTGCACGAACGCCGCGTCCAGCCCTTGGGCGAGGAGGGAGTCGAGGTCGGTGTGGCACTGCGCGGGCGCGATCCGGTGGGTCGCCCCGACGGCGGCCAGAGTGGCGGGGGTGCGGGTCTGCAGATGCAGTTCGACCCCCGGCAGGGTGGTGAGTACCGGCAGGTACGCCTTCTGCGCGATGTCGCCGAGCCCGATACAGCCGACCTTCACAGGGTCTCCCTCTCGCCGTTCAGCGCCGTACGTCGCGGCCCTCGTCCGTGGCGCTCCACCGCGGTTTCGCCGGCGCGTCCTTCGTCCCGGCAGCATACGTGTGCTGCGGTGGCCGCCAGTCGGCGATGCCGTCGAAGGTGCGCAGGACCAGACCGGGTCCGAACCGGGAGACCGTGGACATCACGAAGTCGCGCACCGCGACGGAGGCGGGCCCGGTCAGCCGCATCAGCCGGGAGACCTGTTCGGCCTTGCGGACGACGGCGGCGGTGCGGGGCAGCCGGTCGGCGGTGTACCCGGCCAGGCCGGCGCCCAGGTCCGCGCCCGGTGCGACGTGGTGGGCGAGCACGATCCCGTCCTCGATGGCCTGGTTGCCGCCCTGGCCCAGGGTGGGCGCCATGGCGTGGGCGGAGTCCCCGACGAGCACCGTGCGGCCCAGATGGAAGGCGGGCAGCGGGTCGGTCATCTGGTAGACGTCATTGCGGAGGACACCCGTGGGTTCGGCGGCGGAGATGATCCCGGGGATCGGGGCGTGCCAGTCGCCGAACCGGCGCAGCAGCTCGGCCCGCTCGTCGTCGGCGGCCCGCGCTCCCGCGGGGGCGACGGCTGCCGCGTACGCGTAGATCCGGCCGTCCTTGAGCGGCTGGGTGCCCCAGAGGGCGCCGCGGCCCCAGGTCTCGTGCGGGGCGAAGGGCTCGGCGGGGGCGGGGACGACTACGCGCCAGGCGGTGAAACCGGCGTACGACGGCCCGGGGTGGTCCGGGAAGAGCGCGCTCCGCACGGCCGAGTGGATGCCGTCGGCGCCGATCACGAGGTCGGCCTCGACCGGCCCCTGCGGGGTGCCGACCACGGCGGGCCGGCCGCCCACGACCCCCGGGTCCACGAGGTGTGCCGGGCAGCCCGTGCGGATGGCGGTCGCGGGGAGCCCGGCGGCCACGCGGTCGATCAGGGTGGCCCGGTGCACCAGGACGAGTGGGCCGCCGAACCGCTCGGCCGCGGCGGCACTGTCGGTCCGGGACAGCCAGCGGCCGTCCGGGGAACGCATGCCGCCCTCACCCTGCCAGGCGGCCAGGGACCGGATCTCGTCGCCGAGCCCGATGACGTCCAGGGCACGCTGGGCGTTGGGGGCCAGACCGATACCTGCGCCGACGGGCTCCAGGGAGTCGGCCCGCTCCAGCACGGTGACCTGCCAGCCCGACCGGTGCAGGGCCACCGCCGCCGTGAGACCACCGATACCGCTGCCGATGACGACCGCGCGGGGTGCGTCCATGACTCCTCCTCGACTCTCGGTAACTACATCTGTAGTGACGAGACCAACGTACTACAGCTGTAGTTACGGCGGTAGGTTGATCCCATGGCCACACGCACCACCGGTTCCTCCCGGGCCGATCTGATCGCCGACGCCGCACTCGCCCTCCTGGCCGAGCGTGGCATGCGGGGGCTGACCCACCGAGCGGTGGACGAACGAGCCGGTCTCCCCCAGGGGTCGACCTCCAACTACGCCCGCACCCGGCAGTCCCTGCTGGAGGCGGCCGTGCGGCGCCTGGCCGAGCGCGAGGCACGGGTCCTGGCGCCGGGCGAGCTCCCGGCACCGGACCGGGCCCCAGACGGGGCCACCACCCCCGCCCGGGAGCCGGTACCCGGCGCGGCGGCTCCCGGCCCCCCGTCCGGCCCGGCCGCGCTTCCCTGTCAGGACGCCCTGGTCGCCGGTCTCGCCCTGGCCCTGCACCGCTACCTGACCCGCCACCGGGACCTGCTCGTCTGCCGTTACGAACTCGCCCTGGAGGCCACACGCCGCCCCGAACTGCGGACCTTCTTCGACGCGACGGGCCGGCAGTTCCGCGAGCCCCTGGTGGCCCTGATGAAGGCGGCCGGGTCGCCCGAGCCCGAGCGGCACGCCCTGTCCCTGGTGGCCTGGTGCGAGGGGCTGATGTTCTCGTGCGCGGCAGGCTCCTACAGCGGTTCCGTGCCGAGCGAGGCCCAGCTGCGTGCCGGTTTCGGTGAGCTGTTGCGCGGGATGCTCGGACGCTGAGGCGCGGGCGCGCCCGGCCGCCGCGGTGACGACACGCGGGGCGCTGTGCTGACCGGGTCACTCGTGCGGGCCAATCCGGGCCTCCCGGCTCACTCGACGGCTCGTCCGCACAGCAGAGTTGATCAGGTGCATCGAACCAGAACCACCGTGAAGCTCCTGGTCGGCGTGGCGGTCACGGCCCTGTCCGGGTGTGTGTCCGTCCAGCCGCAGCCGAGCGCTCCGCCGGCTCCGGGGCCCAGCAGGCCCGCCCAGGACCTGGCTCCGCAGGTCGTCCGGCCCCCGGTCCGCGACACCCTGGAAGCCCTGCCGGACCCGAAGCCGTCCCCCTCGGCGGGCGGTCGTGCGGCCGCCGTCCCTCCGGCCGCAGGGCGTGCCGGACCCCGCCTGCCACAGCAACAGCAGAACCGCCCCGGCGCACCTCGCCCCCGGCCACGGGAGGCCGCCCCTGCCGCCCCCGTACCCGCACGCGTGCCTCCCCGGCCGGTACGGCTCACCGGGACGGACCTCTGCGCGCTCGGGCGGGGGTACGGGCACTGGCCGGCGGCCAGTCCGCAGTCGCGGATCTGCGACGACGCCTACGGTCGCTGACCGAAGGCCGACGGAGGGGCGACGGCAGGCGGCAGGCGGACGGAAGGGCGGAGGAAGAGCGCTCAGGCTGCCGGAAGGGTGGCGGCGGGCGTGGGGCGGGCACGGGGCGGGGCGCCCCCACGGGCCGCCGTGGGCAGCTTCCTCGCCACCCGGCCCGCGCTCACAGCTCCCGCAGCCGCCGCTCCAGCCGTCCGATGGCGGCCCGGACTCCGCCGCCGTACCCGTCGTCCACCCCGTCCTCCGCGAGGACCGCGGAGGCGTCCCGGGCCCGGTCCAGATGGATCCAGGCCCGGGACGGACGGCGGAGCTTCATGTAGTCCGCCGCGAGGTTGAGGTGGAGCGAGGGATAGAAGGCGCGCACCGCGAGGGCGTCCCGGTGTTCCGAGACCCGCTCGTCGCTCAGCCCCTCGGCGGCGGTCAGCGCGCGCAGGTCCCAGGCCAGCTCGTCGACGGGATCGTCCTGGGTGTCCGCCATGTAGTGCGCGAGGGTGCACCGGTGCAGGGCGTCACCGTCCTCGCCGATCTGCGCCCAGAGCTCGCCGAAGCGATTCCGGGCCTCCTCCCGGTCACCGCCGTGCAGCAGCATGATCGCCTGGCCGATTCTGGTCATGACGACGTCCTGCGACGCCGCCTGCTGCTCCGTCACTGCGGTCTCCCTCGTACCCGTCCACCTGCGCCCGGCCGGATCCGATGGGTTCCGGACGGTTCCGGATGGTTCCGGCCGGTTCGACGCTAACCGTCGCGGCGGACAATCGCACTCAGGCTCCGGCGCGCCATCAGCCCAGGTCGGGGATGCGCCAGTCGATCGGCTGGTGCCCCTGAGCCGCGACCGCCTCGTTGATCCGGGTGAACGGGCGGGACCCGAAGAACTTCTTCGCCGAGAGCGGCGAGGGGTGCGCGCCCTTCACCACCACATGGCGCTCCTCGTCGATCAGCGGAAGCTTCTTCTGTGCGTAGTTCCCCCAGAGCACGAAGACCGCCGGCTCGGGCCGGGCGGAGACGGCGCGGATCACCGCGTCGGTGACCTTCTCCCAGCCCTTGCCCTTGTGCGAGTTCGCCTCGCCGGCGCGCACCGTCAGTACGGCGTTGAGGAGCAGCACCCCCTGCTCGGCCCACGGCATCAGATACCCGTTGTCCGGGACCGGCAGGCCGAGCTCCTCCTTCATCTCCTTGTAGATGTTCCGCAGGGAGGGCGGAGTCCGCACGCCGGGCCGCACCGAGAAGCACAGCCCGTGCCCCTGGCCCTCGCCGTGGTACGGGTCCTGGCCCAGGACCAGGACCTTCACCCGGTCGTACGGGGTCGCCTCCAGGGCTGCGAAGACCTGCCCCCGAGGGGGATAGACCGGCCCCCGGCCCGCTCCTTCTCGACGAATTCGGTGAGCTCCTCGAAATACGGCTTCTGCAGCTCTTCGCCGAGGACGCCGCGCCAGGACTCGGGCAGCAGGTCGGTGTCGGTCACGTCAACAACCTCCGGTAAGCAATCAGTTCTTGACCTCAGAACCTACCGGTGACCACTGACAACGGGCTCCGCAGCCCTTCGGGGGCTACCAGCTGGCCTTGCGGTACAGCTCCCACATCTGCATGACCGTCTGCGGGTCCAGGGCCCGCTCGCCGCCGCCGATGTCCTCGCCCTCCGCGACATACAGCTTGCCCTGCCACAACGGGAGCAGCCGGACGTCGTCGACCAGGATCTTCTGGGCCCGCTCGAACTGCCGGCTGACCGCGCCGCGGTTGCTCTCCTTGCGGGACTGGGGCAGCAGCTGCTTGGTGATCTCGTCCTTCACGTACGGCATGCCGGTGACGCTGTCCTTGCCGACGAACGGGGCGATGAAGTTGTCGGGGTCCGGGAAGTCGGGGAACCAGCCTCGGCCGAAGACCGGGTACTCACCCTTGTTGAAGCCCTCCTGGAACGTCTTCCAGGGCTGGCTCTTCAGGGTGATCCTGAAGAGCCCGGAAGCCTCCAGCTGACGCTTGAGCTCGGCGAACTCGGGGGCCGTCGAGGAGCCGTACCGGTCGGTGGTGAACCAGAACGTCATCGGAACGGGCTTGGTGATGCCGGCGTCCGTGAGGATCTTCCGGGCCTTCGTCGTGCTCGGATCGCCGAAGGTGTCGAAGAAGCTGGTCGTGTGCCCCGCGATGCCCTTGGGCACCATGGAGTAGAGCGGCTCGGCGGTGCCCTGGTAGACCTTGGCCACCAGCGCGTCACGGTCCACGAGCTGGGCTATCGCGCGCCGCACGGCCGGGTTCCCCGCGGCCTTGTCCTTCGGGTTGAAGACCAGGAAGCGGATGTCGGCGCCGACGGTCTCGACGATCTGGAGGTCGCTCTTCTTGTCCTGGTTGTCCTCGAGGCTGACGACCTCCTGGGCGGACAGCCCTCGGTAGGTGGCGTCGATCTCGTTCTTCTTGAGCGCCGACACCATGGTGCCGGAGTCCTTGAAGTAGCGAATGGTCACGGCGTCGTTCTTGCGGTCGGCGAAGCCCTCGTAGTCGGGGTTCTTCAACAGCTCGGAACGGTCTCCGGGCTTGTACGCGTCCAGCAGGTAGGGACCGGAGCCGGTGACCCCGCCGTCGTCGCGGATCTTGTGCTTGGAGTAGGCGCTGGGCGCCACCAGCGACATGGCGGGCGTGGCGAGCACGAAGGGGAAGGTGGCGTCCGGCTTGGACAGATGGAAGATGACGACATCGTCACCCTTGGTCTCCACCCGGTCGAGCGAGCCGAGCATGCCGATGGGTCCGCCTTTGACCCCGATCGTCCTGATCCGGTCTATGGAGTACTTGACGGCCTCGGCGTCGAGGACGTCGCCGTTGGAGAACTTCAGACCCTTGCGGAGCGTGCAGCGGTAGGCGGTGCTGGTGGTGTCGGTGAACTTGCAGTGGTCCGCGGCATCGGGCTCGGGGCTCGTGCTGCCGGTGGGAAAGCTCACCAGCGTCTGGAACACGTTGCGCATCAGCTCCCAGGAGCCGTCCCATGCCGCCGCCGGGTCGAGCGTGGAAGGCTCACTGGTCGTCCCGACGGCTAGTTTCTGTTCCACTTCCGAGCCACTGTCGGACAACAGACCGCAGCCGGCCAGCAAAGAGAGGGAAGCAAGGGCTGCAGCAGCCTGCAGACTGGCCCGGTAGAACACGTGCACGCTCCTCGATCAGCCATGGGTCGGCAGACCATACCGCAGCGCCCCGCCGGGTCAATCCACAGGCCCGACGGGGCACTTGAGTCAATCAGGGCGAAACCGTCCCAGGCTGTCTCAGCCCACGCCCGCATTCAGGAAAATTCCACCGTCGACGACCAGGGTCTGGCCGGTGATCCAGTCGGACTGGTTCGACGTGAGGAAGGCAGCGGCGCCGCCGATGTCCTGCGGCACACCGAGGCGGCCGAGCGGGTACGCCGCGGCCGCCTCCGCCTCGCGGCCCTCGTAGAGCGCCTGGGCGAACCTGGTCTTCACGACCGCGGGCGCGATCGCGTTGACCCGGACGACGGGCGCGAACTCGTGCGCCAGCTGCAGGGTCAGGTTGATCATGGCGGCCTTGCTCATGCCGTAGGCGCCGATGAAGGGCGAGGCGGAGACACCCGCGACGGAGGCGATGTTGACGATCGCCCCGCCGTTCTCCTTCTGCCAGGCCTTCCAGGTCTGCTGCGCGAAGCCGAGCGCCGAGACCACGTTGGTCTCGAAGACCTTGCGGGCGACGTTGAGGTCGAGCTCGGCGATCGGGCCGAAGACCGGATTCGTGCCGGCGTTGTTGACCAGGAAGTCGACGCGGCCGAACGCCTCCATGGTGCGCTCGACGGCCGCCGCCTGGTGCGCCTCGTCGTGCGCCTTTCCCGCCACGCCGATGACCCGGTCGGAGCCGAGCGCCTCGACGGCCTCCTTGAGGGCGTCCTCGCCGCGTCCGGTGATGCACACCCGGTCGCCGCGGGCGACGAGCGCCTCGGCGATGCCGTAGCCGATGCCCCGGCTCGCGCCGGTGATCAGCGCGACCTTGCCACTGTCCTGCACAGTCATGATGTCGTAGCCTTTCGCGTCAGTTGAGCGGTCCGCCGGCGACGTACATGACCTGGCCGGAGACGAATCCGGCGTCGTCGCCCGAGAAGAAGGCGATGGCGTTCGCGATGTCCTCGGGGAAGCCGACGCGCTGCACCGGGATCTGGGTGGCGGCCGCGGCCTGGAACTCCTCGAAGCCCATGCCGACCCGGGCGGCGGTCTGCGCGGTCATCTCGGTGACGATGAAGCCGGGCGCGACGGCGTTGGCGGTGATGCCGAACTTGCCGAGCTCCTTGGCGAGGGTCTTCGTGAAGCCCTGCAGACCGGCCTTGACCGCGGCGTAGTTCGCCTGGCCGCGGTTGCCCAGGGCGGAGGAGGAGGACAGCGAGACGATACGGCCGAACTTCGCGTGCACCATGTGCTTCTGAACGGCCTTGGCCATCAGGAACGCGCCCTTGAGGTGCACGTTCATCACGATGTCCCAGTCGGACTCGCTCATCTTGAAGAGCAGGTTGTCGCGGAGCACGCCCGCGTTGTTGACCAGGATCGTCGGGGCGCCGAGCTCGGTGGCGACCCGCGCGACGGCGGCTTCCACCTGAGCGCTGTCCGAGACGTCACAGCCGACGGCGAGGGCCTTGCCCCCGGCGGCGGTGATCTTCTCGACGGTGTCCTTGCAGGCCGCCTCGTCCAGGTCGAGTACGGCGACGGCGCGGCCCTCGGCCGCCAGGCGTACCGCGGTGGCGGCACCGATGCCCCGTGCCGCTCCCGTCACGATGGCTACGCGCTGCTCGGTGGTGGACATGCTTGGTTCTCCTCGCCCTTGGATCGCGGCTCAGCGGACGTCAGGACGCTCTCCGTAAGAACGCTCCCGATAACTGAGCAACCGCTTAGTACCTTCAGCAGTCGAGACGCTAGAAGCCCTGGCACCCGGTGTCAACGGCCCACGGGCGCAGCGGCGCATGTCACACCGCACGCCGCTGCCGCCGCGGAGGCGGCAGCGGCGGTGTCCTGGTGCCGATCAGCGCACCAGCAGGTCGAGCAGTCGTTCGACCTCGGCGGCCGGGTCGGCGGTGAGGCCGCTGTGCACGGGGCTCGGCTGGATGACGGTCGAGCGCGGGGCGATGAGCCAGCGGAAGCGCCGCCCGACCTCGTCGCCCGCCGCCTGGCCCGCGTCCGGGCCTCCGCGGCAGATGCCCTCGACGGCCCGCAGCGCGGCCCGTACCCCGATCACGTCGGCGGCGGGGTCCAGCGCCTGGAGCTTTCCCTCGTCGAGCTCGGTGCGGGCGGCGACGAACCCCTTCGCACGGCAGTAGACCACCACGCCGGCATTGAAGAACTCGCCGCGCTGGACGCGCGGCACCACGCGCAGCAGGGCGTACTCGAAGACAACGCGTTCACTCACAGCCGGCCGCCCTTGTCGCTGTCGCTGGTGTCGTGCGGCCGCGGGGCGAGGCGTTCGGTGAGCCAGCCCGGGGCCTGGGAAGGCTTGGCAGCGGTCGGCGCGTCCAGGCTGATCCGCTCGTGGATGGTGGCCGCTCGCGGCAGCAGCGCCTCCACATAGGCGCGCCGGAGCTGATCGGTCGAGTCGAAGCCGGGCTCGTCCACCAGCCATTCGTCGGGGACGTCGGCCGCGACCTCGGTGAGCAGCTCCTCGGTGACCAGCGGAGCGAGTTCGGCGGCCGCCGCCGCGACATCGGGGGCGAAGGGGGCCAGCGCGTGGTCGGAGGCGTTGTACGGCTTGGCGACGGACGCCTGGACGCCCGGCCAGTTGTGGTGCCAGATCATGGTGGCCCCGTGGTCGATGAGCCACAGGTCGCCGTGCCAGATCAGCATGTTCGGATTGCGCCAGGACCGGTCGACGTTGTTGATCAGCGCGTCGAACCAGACGACACGTCCGGCCTCGCGGGGGTCCACCTGGTAGGCGAGCGCGTCGAACCCGAGGGAACCGGGGAGGAAGTCCATCCCGAGGTTGAGGCCACCGCTGGCCTTCAGGAGCTCCTGCACCTCCTGGTCGGGCTCGGCGAGACCGATGACCGGGTCCAGCTCGATCTGTACGAGGTCCGGGACGCGCAGTCCGAGCCGCCGCCCGAGCTGCCCGCAGATCACCTCCGCGACCAGCGTCTTGCGGCCCTGTCCGGCTCCGGTGAATTTCATGACGTACGTGCCGAGGTCGTCCGCCTCGACGATCCCGGGGAGCGAGCCGCCCTCACGCAGGGGCGTGACATAGCGGGTCGCCGTGACCTCTGTAAGCATTTCGCCAGGCTATACGGCGCCGCTACCTGGAGATCCGCGAGGCTCGCGCCCCTCCGGCCCGCGCAGGCTCAGGCGGTCTGCGGCTCCTGCGGAGCGGGCCGCGCCTGCGACGGAAGGTGGGCCACGGCCGGGGCCGCATGCTCATCGGCGATCGACGACTGCCGCAGGATGGCGTCGGCGGCCAGGAGCGCGTCGCTCACCGTGCGGGTCCGGGTGCTGACGCACAGGGTGTACGTGACGTCTTCCAACTGCCGCTGCAACTCGTAGGTCGAGGACTGCGAGTGCCTCAACTGCACCTCGTTGTAGCGGCTGAGCAGGGTGCGGATTCTCTCCGGGCTCGGCACCAGCATGATCCACCCAATCGTCGCAGAAGCGGTGTGCGCGCTTCTCCTGCCCCGTACGCCCCTCTCCATTCCCCTGCCGCCCGGAGCGCCGGACGGCAGGCGGGCGAGGACGTTCGTGGGGAATCGTGGGCGGAGCCGGAGCGGGCCGCGATCCCCGGGCTGCGGGGAACTGCCCGCGGCCGGCCCGTGGTACGCGCCGGCCGCGTGCCTTCAGCACAACGTCAGCAAGCCGTTCTGTTCGACCACGTCCAGGGAGAGCGTGCGGTAGCCGGCCGTCTCGAACAGCACGGTCAGCCGACGGCCGTCCTGGCTCATCACCGAGCCGTCCCCCCACTGACCGTGCCGGACCCGGGCGCCGAGGCGGAAGGGGTGCGGGGCGTCGTCGGCGCGGCTCTCCTCCTGCGGGGCCACAGGTCCGCCGGTGCCGGCCAGCACCCCCGCGGCCGCCTTCGGGCCGTCCGAGGAGAGCGCGGCGGCCTCGCAGCGGTCGCAGGAACCGCAGGACCCCCCGACTTCCGGTTCCTGCCCGAAGTAGCCGAGCAGGAACCGCCGCCGGCAGCCCGTGTTCTCCGCGTAGCCCCGCATCATGTCGACCCGCGACCGCTCCAGCTGCTGGTGCGCGTCACCGAGTTCGACGGCCTTGCGGGCGGCCTCCGCCGGATCGGCGGCGCCGGTGGTCTCCAGGTCTCCGGACTCGGTGGTGCGTACCGCTTCGACCTGTTCCAGCAGATTGACCACGGCCGTCAGCCGACTGGCCGTCAGGCCCGTCTCGCTGCGCAGGTCGCTCGGCCGGACCGGGCCGGCGTGTTCCTCCAGTGTGCCGGCCACCTGGGAGACGGTGTCCGGGTCGGGGCGTCCGGCGGCGAAGAACCGCTGCATGCCGAGGTCCTGCGACCGGTACGCGAGGATCGCCCGGGCCGGCTTCCCGTCCCGTCCGGCCCGGCCTATCTCCTGGTAGTAGGCGTCCAGGGAGCCGGGCACCGAGGCGTGCAGCACGAACCGGACGTCCGGCTTGTCGATGCCCATCCCGAAGGCGGAGGTGGCCACCACCACGTCCAGCTCCCCCGCGAGAAAACGGTCGTGCACCGTGCCGCGTTCCTTGGCGGGCAGGCCGGCGTGGTAGGCCGCCACGCCCAGCCCCAGGTCGCCCAGTTCGCGGGCGTACTCCTCGGACTCCTTGCGGGTCGCCGCGTAGACCAGCCCGGGCTTGGGTTCGGCGGCGGCGCGTTCGACCACCGCCCGGCGCTTGTCGGCGGCGCTCCGGAAGGGGATGACCTCCAGGTGGATGTTGGGCCGGTCGAAGCCGGTGACCACCTCCCGCACGTCGCGCATGCCGAGCCGCTGGACGATGTCCGCCCGCACCGGGGCCGCGGCGCTCGCCGTGAGGGCGAGCACCGGCGGGCGCCCGATCCGGTCGATCACCTGGCCCAGCCGCAGGTACTCGGGCCGGAAGTCGTGCCCCCAGGTCGACACGCACTGCGCCTCGTCCACGACGAACAGCGCGGGCCGTGCCGCCGCGAGCTGCTCGACCACCTCGTCCTTGGCCAGCTGCTCCGGGGCGAGGAAGACGAAGTCGACGTCTCCTTCGCTGATCCGGTCCCACACCGCGTCGTTCTCACCGCGGCTCTGGGTGGAGTTCACGGCTGCGGCGTCCGCTCCGGCCCGTCTCAACAGGCCGCTCACCTGGTCCCGTTGCAGGGCGATCAGGGGGGAGACGACGACGGTGGGGCCGGACAGAAGCACGCCGGGCACCTGGTAGACGGCGGACTTCCCGGCGCCGGTCGGCATCACCACGAGAGTGTCGCGCTGTTCCATGACCGACTTCATCGCCCGCAACTGCTCGGGCCGCAGCCGCTCCCAGCCGAACACCTTGCGCGCACTGCGCTGCAGCCGCCGGGACAACGCGCTGAAGGTGAACATGGTGCTCCTCGGGGCTGCGGGATCGGGTCGGGCGGCACGAGCGCCGTCCGGGTGACCTCCGACTACCCCGCGTCCGCCACCTCACGGCCCCGAATGCGGCCGATCCCGTCGGCCGCCCGCGCGACAGCTCGCCCGCCCCGGACTGCGCGGACGTCGCTCAGCGAATGCCGCAGCGCAGTCGCGGACCGGGATCGCGGCACCCTGACCTCCCGCACCACCTCTCAGCTCGCAACGGTTTTCGCACTTTTACAGGTTCCGCTGAACCGATTTCGTTGATTGCTGGCACACAGCTACCGATATCGGTAGCTTGAGGGCGCATGGACCTCGATGGAGCGCGCGCCTGTGCCGGCCGCGACAGCCGTCCGGTCCGTCATGAAGTCCTGCAACGGACAACGCCCTCGGAAAGAACTGACGTGAACCACAGCCAACTGCCCGCCACGCTGCCGGAAACAGACCGCACCCGTCACCGCCGGCTACGGGAACAGGGCAGCCTGGACCGCGGCGAACTCGACGCGATCCTGGACGCAGGCTTCCTGTGCCACTTCGGTGTGGTCGTCGAAGGGGACCCCATGGTCGTCCCCACCGTCTACGGAAGCGACGGGGAGAACCTCTACTTCCACGGCTCCGTGGCCGGCCGGAGCCTGACCGCCTCGCCGGGCGCGACGATATGCGTCACCGTGACGCACGTGGACGGCCTCGTCCTTGCCCGGTCGGTGTTCGAGCACGGCGTCAACTACCGCAGCGCGATGATCTACGGCGTTCCGCGCCTGGTCACGGATGCACAGGAGAAGCTGGAGGGGCTGCGCTGCCTGACCGAGCAGGCCGCACCCGGACAGTGGGACCACGCACGGCGGCCGAACCGCAAGGAACTGGCGGCGACCTCCCTGCTCGCCATCTCGCTTCGCGAGGCGTCGGTCAAGATACGCACGGGCGCCCCGGACGACGGCGACGGACCCGACGCCGCCCTCGGGATCTGGGCGGGCGTCCTGCCCCTGGTCTCCACCTGGGGCGCCCCGGAAGCCGACCCCCTGCTCCCTGACGGCATCGAACCGCCCCGGCACATCGCCACCCGCAGGGGTACCCGGGCGAGTTGAGCTGCCGCCCGGTCTCACCCCACTACCTCAGCCGCGAGGCAGCGGTGCCGGGGCACGCGAGCCCGGCATGAGCCGAACGGGGGGCCCTAGGAGCGCGCGTCGCCGTGTCGCCGGGTCACCGAGTGGATCCAGGAGAGCTGCTGGGAGATCTCCCCGGCCCCGGCCATCTCCTGCCGGTCGGAGCCGTCGAAGACCCCCAGGAGGGTTTCGGCGCCGTGCGGGGCGACGCTCATCACCGGTCCGCCGGAGTCGCCGCCGGCCGGGATCCCGGACACCCTCTCCATGCAGAAGTCCGAGCCGCCCGGCACGGTGAAGCCCTCGCACCGCGAGGCGTCGGGCCGCACGACCCGCAGGGTGGAGAGCTTGAGCACCGGGGACTGGCAGGCGTTCTCGTCCCCGGTGCAGGTGGCACCCCAGCCGTACTGGCGCACGGCCTGGCCGGCGTGGACGCGGACGGTGGACAGGCGCACCGGCCGGATCTTCATCGACGGGACCTTGACGAGCATCATGTCGGCGTGTGCGCTTCCCACCCGTCCACCGGGAACCGGGTGGACCGTGGTGCCCTTCCGCATGTCGAGGTTGCCGACCCGGAACGAGATCCGCTTGTCTGCGACCGGCTCCGCCTGCTCGAAGAAGCAGTGCGAAGCGCTGATGATCCACCGACGTGTGACCGCCGTCCCGGTGCACACCGGTCTGCCGTCGATGAGCATGCGGACCGCCCACGGGCCGTACGTACTCTTCGATCCGCCGATCACGGCGGAGGCCGGCGCGGACGACATCGCCGCGCCCGTCACCAGCAGTAGGGCGGTCAGCAGCAACACGCGAATTCGGCGCACCATCCGGAACAGCTCCTGTCGTCGGGGCATGGGCCGTACTGGTGGTGAGATACCCCTAGGGGCCGAAGAGTTCCGAATGCGGCCACGCGTTCATCCGATGGGGTCGCAGCGCTGCCGTGACAGGAGGGTGGCCGACGGCTCGTGGCACGCATCTCCGTGCGGGCGCCCCGGACGCGCGCGTGGGCGACGCACGCCGTCCCCGGCTTACCCGCTTGCTCCCGTCAGCCGGCGGCGAGGAGTTCCAGCGTATCGATCACGCGGTTGGAGAAGCCCCACTCGTTGTCGTACCAGGCGACCACCTTGACGTGGCGGCCGTCGACGCGGGTGAGGGCCGAGTCGAAGATCGACGAGGCGGGATTCCCCGTGATGTCGGAGGACACGAGCGGGTCGTCCGAGTATTCGAGAACCCCGGCCAGCGGTCCCTGCGCCGCGGTGCGGTACGCCGCCAGCACGTCCTCCCGGGTGACGTCGCGGGCGACGGTCGTGTTGAGTTCGACGATCGATCCCACCGGGACCGGCACGCGGATCGAGTCGCCCGACAGCTTGCCCGCGAGATTCGGCAGCACGAGGCCGATCGCCTTGGCGGCGCCTGTCGTGGTCGGGACGATGTTGACGGCTGCCGCACGGGCTCGGCGGGCGTCGCGGTGCGGGCCGTCCTGGAGGTTCTGCTCCTGCGTGTAGGCGTGCACCGTCGTCATGAAGCCGTGCTCGATGCCGGCGAGATCGTCGAGCACCGAGGCCAGCGGCGCGAGCGCGTTGGTCGTGCACGAGGCGTTCGAGACGATCGTGTGCGCGGCCGGGTCGTACGCGTCGGTGTTGACCCCGTAGGCGAGCGTGACATCGGCGCCGTCCGCGGGCGCGCTGACGAGCACCCTCTTCGCGCCGGCCTCGATGTGGGCGCGGGCGCCCGTGGCCGACGTGAAACGGCCGGTCGCCTCCAGCACGATGTCGACGCCGAGCTCCGCCCAGGGCAGCTTCGCCGGTTCGCGCTCGGCGAGGACGGAGATGCGCCGGCCGTCGACGACGAGGGCGTCCCCGTCGGCGTGCACCGGGCGGCCGAGCCGGCCCGCCGTCGTGTCGAAGGCGAGCAGCCGCGCGAGGGTGGCGGGCTCCGTGAGGTCGTTGACGGCGACGACCTCCAGGCCGCTTTCGCGTGCGAGCAGTGCACGCAGCACATTGCGTCCGATGCGGCCGAATCCATTGATGGCGATGCGAGTCATGAGTGGTGTCCCTTCGGTTCCCCACCAGGTTCCCGCGCGGCGTCGGCCGCTGACAGCGGCGTGATCGCCAGGGTCCAAAAGGATCGCGCCACGCGCTGGTGCGGTGGCGGGACAGGGTCTTTCGTCTGGATCAGGCCGGATAAGGGAGCGGCACCAGGCCCCGCGAGCCCGGCATGATCCAAACGAGAGGCCCTAGTCGCCCTGGGCGAAGGTGCGCCGGTATTCGCTCGGTGTCGTGTCGAGGATGCGCTGGAAGTGCAGCCGCAGATTCGCACCGGTGCCGAGACCGACGTCGGCGGCGATCTGCTCGACGCCCCGCTGGGAGCGTTCGAGCAGCTCACGGGCCACGTCGATGCGGGCCCGCATGACCCACTGCATCGGGGTGTAGCCCGTGTCCTCGGCGAATCGCCGGGAGAACGTGCGCGGCGACACCTTCGCATGCCGGGCGAGCACATCGAGGGTGAGTGGCTCGCCGAGGCGGTGCAGCGCCCACTCCCGGGTGGCGGCGAACCGCTCGCCGAGCGGCTCGGGCACACTGCGCGGGACGTACTGCGCCTGGCCGCCGCTGCGGTAGGGGGCCGCGACCAGACGCCTGGCCGCGTGGTTCGACGCGGACACCCCCAGGTCGCCGCGCAGGATGTGCAGGCACAGGTCGATGCCCGAGGCCGCGCCGGCCGACGTCAGCACGCTGCCCTCGTCGACGAACAGGACGTTCTCGTCGATCCTGACGAGCGGACGCTTCGCCGCGAGGGCCCGCGTGTAGTGCCAGTGCGTCGTGGCCCGCTTGCCGTCGAGCAGGCCCGTGGCGGCGAGCGCGAAGGCGCCCGTCGAGATGGCGGCGAGCCGCGCGCCCCGGTCGTGGGCGGCGATCAGTGCGTCGACGACGGCCTGCGGCGGGTCGTCGCGGTCCGGGTGCCGGTAGCCGGGGACGAAGACGATGTCGGCCCACTCCAGTGCGTCGAGGCCGTGCGCGACGTAGTACGACAAGCCGTCGCCGCCGGCCACCAGACCTGGCGCCGGACCGCACACCCGTACCTCGTACGGCATGCTCGCGCGGGTCGTGAACACCTGCGCGGGAATCCCGACATCGAGCGGTTTCGCACCCTCGAGCACAAGGACGGCGACGTGATGCAGGGGCGGGTTGGGCACGGGAAAAGACTACGCGGGGGGCCGGCCGCAACGGCCTCGCGACCCGGGGCACCGAAGGGTGCCGGTGGGGTACGCCCTCCCTGCGGCCTCGGCGCCATGACGCGTTCTTCCTGGCCGGCGGCCGTCCGCAGCGCGCCTCCCGGCCGGGCGGTCCGCGAAACGGCCGCCCCGGTGCGGCGGACCGCGGCACCCAGGGTGACGGGGCGCGGGGTGACGGCACACAGTCGGCCGCAGGCCGTTCGCGGCACGTGACGCAGGCCATCTTGTGGGCCCGCGATCTCTGGGTAGGTCTCCGGTACGGTGTCGAACGCTTCCGCCGGAGCACTACGGAGCACTTTCGCCACCACCATGTGACCACGGGATACCGACAGGTGTGTCCCGTGCGACATCGCCCGTCCTGAGGCCACGCGCTCGTGACACGACTGGGGAGTTTGATGTTCGACAAGGTATTGGTCGCCAATCGTGGGGAGATCGCGATCCGCGCGTTCCGCGCGGCATTCGAGCTCGGGATCTCCACCGTGGCCGTGTACCCCCACGAAGACAGGAACTCCCTACACCGGGCAAAGGCCGACGAGGCCTACCAGATCGGGGAGCCCGGACATCCGGTGCGCGCCTACCTCTCGGTGGACGAGGTGGTCGAGGCCGCCCGTAAGGCGGGGGCCGACGCCATCTACCCGGGCTACGGCTTCCTGTCGGAGAACCCGGACCTCGCGGCCGCCTGCTCGGAGGCCGGGATCACGTTCGTCGGGCCGCCGGCCTCGGTGCTGAACCTGACGGGCAACAAGTCCCGGGCGGTCGCTGCCGCACGGGAGGCCGGCGTGCCGGTGCTGAAGTCCTCCGCGCCCTCGGAGGACGTCGACGCACTCGTCGCGGCCTCCGACGACATCGGCTTCCCGGTCTTCGTCAAGGCAGTCGCGGGCGGCGGCGGGCGCGGCATGCGCCGGGTCGCCGAGCCGGGGGACCTGCGCGAGGCGATCGACGCGGCAATGCGCGAGGCACGCTCCGCGTTCGGCGACGCGACCGTCTTCCTGGAGCAGGCGGTGATCAATCCCCGCCACATCGAGGTGCAGATCCTCGCCGACGCCGACGGCAACGTCGTGCATCTCTACGAGCGGGACTGCTCGTTGCAGCGCCGGCACCAGAAGGTCGTCGAGATCGCGCCCGCCCCGAACCTCGACCCGGCGCTGCGGGAGCAGATCTGCGCCGACGCGGTCTCCTTCGCACGCCACATCGGTTACGTGAACGCGGGCACCGTCGAGTTCCTCGTCGACGAGCGCGGCAACCACGTCTTCATCGAGATGAACCCGCGCATCCAGGTCGAGCACACCGTGACCGAACAGGTCACCGGCCGCGACCTGGTGATCGCCCAGCTGCGCATCGCCGCGGGCATGACCCTGCCCGAACTGCACCTCACCCAGGACGACATCACCCTCAACGGCACCGCGATGCAGTGCCGCATCACCACGGAGGACCCGGCCAACGGCTTCCGGCCGGACACCGGCACCATCTCCGCCTACCGCTCCCCCGGCGGGCCGGGTGTGCGGCTGGACGGCGGCACCGTGCACACGGGTGCCGAGGTGTCCGCCCACTTCGACTCGATGCTGGTCAAACTCACCTGCCACGGGCACGACTTCACCAACGCCGCCCGCCGGGCGCGGCGGGCCATCGCGGAGTTCCGGATCCGCGGGGTCGCCACGAACCTGCCGTTCCTGGGGGCCGTGCTGGACCAGCCCGACTTCCGGGCGGGGCACATCACGACCAGCTTCATCGAGGAGCACCCGGAGCTGATCCGGGCGCGCCCTTCGGCCGACCGCGGCAGCCGCATCCTCAGCTACCTCGCCGAGACCACCGTCAACCGGCCGTACGGCCCCCGCCCCTCCGTCATCGACCCGGTCGACAAGCTGCCCGCTCTCCCGTCCGGTACACCGCCGGCCGGGTCGCGCCAGCGCCTGGCGGCCCTCGGCCCGGAGGCCTTCGCCGCCGAGCTGCGCGCCCAGTCGGCCGTGGCCGTCACCGACACGACGTTCCGCGACGCCCACCAGTCGCTGCTCGCCACCCGGGTCCGGACCCGTGACCTGCTGGCCGTGGCGCCGCACGTCGCCCGGACCGCCCCGGAGCTGCTGAGCCTCGAATGCTGGGGAGGCGCCACCTACGACGTGTCGCTGCGCTTCCTGGCCGAGGACCCGTGGGAGCGGCTGGTGAAGATCAGGGAGGCCGTGCCCAACATCTGCACCCAGATGCTGCTGCGCGGCCGCAACACGGTCGGCTACACGCCCTACCCCACCGAGGTCACCGAGGCGTTCGTCTCCGAGGCGGCGACCGCGGGGATGGACATCTTCCGGATCTTCGACGCACTCAACGACGTGTCCCAGATGCGGCCGGCGATCGACGCCGTACGGGCCACCGGCACCTCGGTCGCCGAGGTGGCGCTCTGCTACACCGCCGACCTCTCCGACCCCGGCGAGAGCCTGTACACGCTGGACTACTACCTGCGTCTCGCCGAGCAGATCGTGGAGGCGGGCGCCCATGTGCTCGCCATCAAGGACATGGCGGGTCTGCTCCGCCCGCCGGCCGCGCGCACACTCGTCACCGCGCTGCGCGAGCGGTTCGACCTGCCGGTCCACCTGCACACCCACGACACCGCGGGCGGGCAGCTCGGCACGCTGATCGCCGCCATCGACGCGGGCGTGGACGCGGTGGACGCGGCGGTCGCCTCCATGGCCGGCACCACCAGTCAGCCCCCGTTGTCGGCGCTGGTGGCCGCCACCGATCACACCGAGCGCGCGACGGGCCTGTCCCTCCAGGCAGTCGGCGACCTGGAGCCGTACTGGGAGGCGACCCGCAAGGTCTATGCCCCCTTCGAGTCCGGGCTCGCCTCGCCGACCGGCCGGATCTACCACCACGAGATCCCCGGCGGCCAGTTGTCCAACCTGCGCCAGCAGGCGATCGCCCTCGGTCTGGGCGACCGCTTCGAACTCATCGAGGACTGCTACGCCGCGGCCGACCGCATGCTCGGCCGGCTGGTGAAGGTGACGCCGTCCTCGAAGGTCGTCGGCGACCTGGCGCTGCATCTGGTGGGCGCGGGGGTCAAGGCGGCGGACTTCGAGGCCGACCCCGGAAAGTTCGACGTGCCGGACTCCGTGATCGGCTTCCTGCGCGGCGAGCTGGGTGACCCGCCCGGCGGCTGGCCCGAGCCGTTCCGCACGCGTGCCCTGCACGGCCGCCCGGCCAAGGCGCAGACGCCGCAGCTGTCGGACGAGGACCGCGAGGGTCTGAAGCAGTCGCCGCGCGCCACGCTGAACCGGCTCCTGTTCCCCGGGCCGACCAAGGAGTTCGAAGCCCACCGCGAGACCTACGGGGACACGTCCGTTCTGCCGACCCGGGACTTCCTGTACGGGCTGGAGACGGAGACCGAGCACACGGTCACGCTCGACCCCGGGGTCACCCTGCTGATCGAGCTGGAGGCCATCTCCGAGGCCGACGAGCGCGGATTCCGCAGCGTACTGGCCACTCTCAACGGGCAGTTGCGGCCGGTTTCGGTACGGGACAAGGCCGTTGCCACCGAGGTCAAGGCCGCCGAGAAGGCGGATCGCGGCAACGAGGGCCATGTCGCGGCGCCGTTCGCCGGTGTCGTCACCCTGCAGGTGGAGGAGGGCGCGTCGGTGTCGGCCGGTCAGACCGTCGCCACGATCGAGGCGATGAAGATGGAGGCGTCGATCACCGCCCAGACCGCCGGTGTGGTGCGCCGCCTCGCGATCGGCAGGGTCCAGCAGGTCGAGGCGGGCGATCTGCTCATCGAGATCGGCTGAGACAGCCGGCCGGGCTCCGGCCCCGGGCAGCGCGGCGTCCGGTCCCCGCGGGCGCCTTCGCGCACCGGGGGCCGGACGTCCGACGGCCGGCGTGCTGTTACGCGTCGTCGTCGTTGACCCAGCTCATGAGCTTGCGGAGCTCACGGCCGGTGGTCTCCAGCAGGTGGTCGCTGTCGGCCTTCTTGTACTCGTTGTACTTGGGCAGACCGTTGTGGTACTCCGCCATCCAGGCGTTGGCGAAGGTGCCGTCCTGGATCTCGGTGAGGACCTTCTTCATCTCGGCCTTGGTCGCGTCCGTGATGATCCGCGGGCCGGTGACGTAGTCGCCCCACTCGGCGGTCTCCGAGATCGACCAGCGCATCTTCTCCAGGCCGCCCTCGTACATCAGGTCGACGATGAGCTTCAGCTCGTGGAGGCACTCGAAGTACGCGATCTCCGGCTGGTAACCGGCCTCGGTCAGCGTCTCGAACCCGGCCTTCACCAGCGCGGCGGTACCACCGCAGAGGACGGCCTGCTCACCGAACAGGTCGGTCTCGGTCTCCTCGGTGAACGTCGTCTTGATGACGCCGGCGCGGGTGCCGCCGATGCCCTTGGCGTACGACAGGGCGAGCTCCAGGCCCTTGCCCGTGGCGTCCTGCTCGACGGCCACGATGCACGGAACGCCGCGGCCCTCCTCGTACTGGCGGCGGACCAGGTGACCCGGGCCCTTCGGGGCGACCATGCAGACGTCGACGCCCGCCGGCGGCTTGATGAAGCCGAAGCGGATGTTCAGGCCGTGACCGAAGAACAGCGCGTCGCCGTCCTTCAGGTTGTCCTTGACGGACTCCTCGTAGACCTGGGCCTGGATCGGGTCCGGGACCAGGATCATGATGACGTCGGCCTCGGCGGAGGCCTCGGCCGGAGTCACCACGCGCAGGCCCTGCTCCTCGGCCTTGGCCCTGGACTTCGAGCCCTCGTGCAGACCGACACGGACGTCGACACCCGAGTCGCGCAGCGACAGCGCGTGGGCATGGCCCTGGCTGCCGTAACCAAGGACCGCGACCTTGCGGCCCTGGATGATGGACAGGTCGGCATCGTCGTCGTAGAACATCTCGGCGGGCATGGGGAGTTCTCCTTGGTTCCGGAACATGAGGGTGTGCGGACGGGAATGCGGGACGCGGTGGCCTGCGGGGCGGCGCTACGCGCTCTGTGCGCGTGCGGTCGCCGCGGTGCCGGCCGGGGTCAGGCGGATCGGCCGGGCCTCGCGCGCGGAGCGGTCGGCCAGGGCCCGGGAGCCGCGGCCGATCGCGATCGCGCCGGACTGGACGAGCTCCTTGATGCCGAAGGTGGCGAGCATCCGGAGCATCGCGTCGAGCTTGTCGCCGGAACCGGTCGCTTCGAGCGTGACGGCATCGGGCGAGACGTCGACGGTTCTGGCACGGAACAGCTCGGCGACCTGGACGATCTGGGCCCGGGTGTCGTTGCCGGCGCTCACCTTCACCAGGACCAGCTCGCGCTGGACGGCGGAGTCCGCCTCCAGCTCGACGATCTTGAGGACGTTGACCAGCTTGTTGAGCTGCTTGGTCACCTGTTCCAGGGCGAGTTCGTGGTCGACCCTGACTACGATGGTGATGCGGGAGAGCTCGGGATGTTCGGTGGTACCGACCGCGAGCGAGTCGATGTTGAAGCCGCGGCGCGAGAACAGGGCGGCCACGCGGGCCAGGATGCCGGGCGTGTTCTCGACCAGGACGGAGAGCGTGTGCTGGGACATGTCAGGGGGTCCTCTCAGTCGTCCGCAAGGTCGCCGAAGTCGGGGCGTACGTCGCGTGCGGCCATGATGTCGTCGTTGGAAGTGCCGGCAGGGACCATCGGCCACACCATCGCGTCCTCGTGGACGATGAAGTCCACCACGACGGGACGGTCGTTGATCGAATTGGCCTTGTCGATGACCGCGTCGAGCTCGTACGGGTTCTCGCAGCGCAGGCCCACACAGCCCATCGCCTCGGAGAGCTGCACGAAGTCCGGTACGCGGGTGCCGCGGTTGGCGGTGGAGCCCACTCCGCGGGTGGATCCGGTGGTGGCGTTGGTGGCGCCGTCATGCAGCACCGTGTTGGAGAACCGTGCTCCGTAGAAGAGGTTCTGCCACTGGCGGACCATCCCGAGCGCGCCGTTGTTGATGATCGCGACCTTGATCGGGATGTTGTTGAGCGCGCAGGTGGTGAGCTCCTGATTGGTCATCTGGAAGCAGCCGTCACCGTCGATCGCCCAGACCGTACGGTCGGGCATGCCCGCCTTGGCGCCCATCGCGGCCGGCACCGCGTACCCCATCGTCCCGGCACCGCCCGAGTTGAACCAGGTGTCCGGCTCCTCGTGCGGGAGGAACTGCGCCGCCCACATCTGGTGCTGGCCCACGCCGGAGGCGAACAGCGTCCCTTGCGGGGCGAGTTGACCGATCCGCTCGATGACCTGCTGCGGGGAGAGCAGCCCCGGGTCGGCGGGCAGTTCGTAGCCGCGCCGGTAGGTGGCCCGCCAGTGGTCCAGGTCCCGCCACCACCCGGCGTAGTCGCCGACGTGTCCGTCCTCCCGCTCACCTCGCACGGCGGCGGCCAGGGCGACGAGCACCTCGCGGGCGTCCCCGACGATCGGCACGTCCGCGAACCGGTTCTTGGAGATCTCCGCGGGGTCGATGTCCGCGTGGACGACCTTGGCGTGCGGGGCGAAGCCGTCCAGCTTGCCGGTGACCCGGTCGTCGAACCGCGCCCCCAGGGCGACGATCAGGTCGGCCTTCTGGAGCGCGGCGACCGCGGCGACGTCCCCGTGCATGCCTGGCATGCCCACATGCTGCGGGTGGCTGCCGGGGAAGGCGCCCAGCGCCATCAGGGTGGTGACCACGGGCGCCCCGGTCAGTTCGGCCAGGGTGAGCAGCTCGGCGGTGGCCCGTGCCTTGAGCACACCGCCGCCGACGTAGAGGACCGGGCGGCGAGCCGCGCTGATGAGCCGGGCGGCTTCCCGGATCTGCTTGGCGTGCGGCTTGGTGACGGGACGGTAGCCGGGCAGCTCCATCGCCGGCGGCCACTGGAAGGTGGTGGCTGCCTGCAGCGCGTCCTTGGTGATGTCGATGAGCACCGGCCCGGGGCGGCCGGTGGACGCGATGTGGAAGGCCTCGGCGATCGTGCGCGGGATGTCGTCCGCTTGCGTGACGAGGAAGTTGTGCTTGGTGATCGGCATGGTGATGCCGACGATGTCGGCCTCCTGGAAGGCGTCCGTACCGATGGCCTTGGAGGGCACCTGGCCGGTGATGGCGACCAGCGGCACCGAGTCCATGTGCGCGTCCGCGATCGGGGTCACCAGATTGGTGGCGCCCGGACCCGAAGTGGCCATGCACACCCCCACCTTGCCGGTGGCCTGGGCGTAGCCGGTGGCCGCGTGCCCGGCTCCCTGCTCGTGGCGGACCAGCACATGACGGACCCGGGTGGAGTCCATCAAGGGGTCGTACGCCGGGAGGATGCAGCCGCCGGGAATGCCGAACACGGTTTCCGCGCCCACCTCTTCGAGCGAGCGGATGAGGGACTGGGCACCCGTCACGCACTCGGCGCCGGTGTCCGGCTGCCCGGTGGTGCGGGGCCGTACTTGCGGGAGGAGGGCCGCGGGGGCCTGCTGCACAGCGTTTGACATCGTCAGTTCCAAAAGTCCGTAGGAGTGTTGTCGAGGACGTGTCGGTGATCGGCAGCCGCGGCGGGAGCGGCCGGATGGTACGTGCCCGCCGCCGGGTGATCACCGAGGCGGTGCACCCGGCGGACCTCGGGCCGGGTCAGGGCGGGGTTCTCGCCGTCTGCAGGGCGTCACAGGTGTGCCGTACGACGTCGAGGCCGGAGAGCCGCTTGACGAGGGGGCCGTCCACGGACAGCTCGCCGCGTACCGCCACCGCCGCCGCGTAACCCCGGTCCACCGGGATGTCGCGCAGGGTCCAGCCGGACGGCGGGTACGGGCCCTCGGGCTGCCCCGAGCCGACGTAGTCGAGAGCCGGATCGCGGCCCAGACCCGTGCCGAGGCCCTTGAGGTAGGCCTCCTTGCGGGTCCACAGCCGGGCCAGCGCCCGGGGCCGTGCCGGGGGGCTGAGCGCGGCCAGTTCGGCCTGCTCGTCCACGTGCAGCATCGAGGCGAGTTCGGCGGTGCCGTCCTCGTCCGACACCAGTTCCACGTCGACCCCGATGGGGGCCAGCGCCGTGCCGACGACGGCGAGATCGCCCCGGTGCGACAGCGAGAAGAACAGCCGGTCCTCGGCGTCGAGCACGGTGGGCCGGCCGTGCGGTCCGCCGCAGCAGGGGCAGGCGTCCCGGCCGAAGTGGACGTCCTCGGGGCGCAGGCTCAGGTACGAGCCGAGCAGCCGGCGAAGAGCGACATGCGCGGCCGTGAACCGGGTCCGGTCGGCGGCGTGCATGAGACTGGCGGCACGCTGACGCTCGGTCGCGTCGAGTACCTGTTCGTCCAGGATGCCGATGGGGACATCCGAGACCCTCAGGAGCCAGAGGTCCAGTGAGCCAGGGGGTGGCAGCTCACGAACGACCCACGGCAGGGTTTGTTCCACGGGGTCTCTCCTGTTCGTACGAGAGTGACGGGCGATCGGGGTCTCACGGCGTGGCCGGCGCGACCGGCAGGTCCCGCCTTCGGCGCATCGGCCCGATCAGGAGGAGCAGCGGAGTCAGGGCGAGTCCGGCGGTGAGCAGCCACAGGGCGGGCCGCAGACCGAGGACCTGTCCGAGGCTCCCGCCGAGCACGGAACCGATGGGAATGGCACCGAAGTTGGCGAACGAGACGCTGGCCGAGACGCGGCCGAGCAGCTGTGGCGGGCAGTAGCGCTGTCGGAACGCACCCTGGATCACGTTGGCGAGCACGACACCCAGCGAGAGGATCGCGCTGCCGAGCACCAGGGCGACCAGGGTCCAGTCCGTCCCGGCCAACGGGATGAGCAGGGCGAACGGGGCACTGGCAACCGTGGCGACCAGCAGTCCGCGGGCCGAGCCGAACCGTGCGATCAGCCGCTTGGCGGTGGTGGCCCCGAGGATCCCGCCGATACTGCTCGACGCGAGCAGCCAGCCGGTGGCGCCTTCGGGTATCCCGAGCTCTCGGACGATGAAGATCGGCAGGACCGCCGCCTCGGCCGTGAGCATCAGGTTGGTGGCGGTGCCGTACAGGGTGAGGACACGCAGGTAGGGGTCGTGGAAGGCGAACCGGAGTCCCTCCTTGATGTCCGGCAGCAGGGCCGGCCGTTCGTTGGGCTTCTCCGGGATCGGTTCCTTGCTGCGGATGCCGAACAGGCAGAGCGCGGAGACGAGGTACGTCGCCGAGTTGACCAGGAGACCGGAGGCCGCGCCGAATGCCTGGGCCAGCAGACCACCACCGCCCAGCCCCGCGACCTGGGCGACCGATTCGCTCCCCTGGAGCTTGGCGTTGGCCTCCGGGAGGTCCCCGGGCTCGACGATCGAAGGCACGTAGACCTTGTACGAGATCCCGAAGAAGACCGCGGCGAACCCGTTGATCAGCCCCACGACGAGCAGCTGGGTCATCGTCAGGAACCCGAGCCAGTCCGCGACCGGAACGCTCGCCAGCATCACGAGCGGTACCAGGTTGCAGATCTGCATGATCGGCCGTCGTCGCATCCGGTCCACCCAGGCGCCGGCCGGCAGACCGATCAGCAGCCACGGCAGCCAGGGGGCGGCGGCCAGCAGGCCCACCGAGAAGGGGCTCGCCTCAAGCGTCACCGTGGCGAGCAACGGCATGGCGACGGCGGTGATGTTGATGCCGAGGCGGTTGGTCGTCTCGCCGATCCACAGCAGCCTGAAGTCCCGGTTGGCGCGCAGCCCGCTGCGCGGCGGCCCCTGGTCCATGTCGGGAGCCCGCTCGGACAGCCCGGCGCTCATGACGTCACCGCCTTGAGCACTGCCTGCGACAGCCGCGTGCCCGCGTCCGACCAGCGGGTTCGCCGGTCGGTCAGCTCCGTCTTCAGCATGTCCCGCCGGGCGCCCAGGGCACGTATCCCGTCGGCCGTGGAGCCGGGTCCGCCGCCGTGGGCGCACGCCTCGGCCACCCGGTCGGGGGCCAGTCCGCCGTCGTCGACCGCGGTGAAGCGCGCCGCGTCCTCCAGCGACCGGCCGGAGTCCAGGGCGCCGAGCACGGTCTCGCCGACCAGGTGGTGCGCGGCCCGGAACGGCATCCCGTCCAGCACGAGCCGCTCCGCCAGGTAGGTGGCCGAGGTGAAGCCGTCCACCGCCCGGTCCGTCATGCGTGCGCGCTCCGGTTCGGTGCCCGCGACCACCAGGCTCAGCAGCGTCACCGCGTCGGTGGTGCCGCTGAGGCCGGGCCACAGGTGCCGCACGGCCT
The DNA here is from genome assembly GCF_023701695.1 of Streptomyces sp. RKAG290. Lineage (GTDB taxonomy): Bacteria > Actinomycetota > Actinomycetes > Streptomycetales > Streptomycetaceae > Streptomyces. The sequence continues at coordinate 6,633,448 of NZ_JAJOZC010000001.1, read as the reverse complement.
CGGTGCCGACCGCGATGGCGTTGGTGTAGCCGCCGGTGGTCATCGCGGAGGCCGCGCCGACGAACGCGCCGAGGCTCGCGGTGGACCGGCCCTGGATGTGTTCGAGCAGGAACGGGTTGCGCTTCTGCGGCATCATCGAGCTGGAGCCGACGAGGGTGTCCCCCACCCGCAGCAGCCCGAACTCCTCCGAGGTCCAGGTGCTCAGGTCCCGCCCGGCGCGGGCCAGGGTGACCCCGAGGACGGCGGCAGCGGACAGCAGGTCCAGGACGAAGTCACGGGAGGCCACCGCGTCGACCGAGTTGGGTGCGGCGGAGCTGAAGCCGAGCAGTTCGGCGGTGCGACGGGGGTCGATGGGGACGGACGTCCCGCCGATCGCACCGGCGCCCAGCGGGTTGACGTCGAGCTGGCGGCCGGCGTCCAGCAGCGCCTCGTACGCGCGCAGCACCGCGCCGGCGACTCCGGCCAGGTAGTGGCCGTAGCTGATGGGCACGGCCGGCTGTCCGTGGGTGTAGGCCGGCATGACCACGTCCCGGTACTCCTCGGCCTTCGCCAGGAGCACCCCGGCCAGCCGGTCGACGGCGTCGAGGAGGGCCAGGTAGGGCGTGCGCGTCTTCAGCCGGGTCGTGGTGGCGTTGAGGTCGTTGCGGGAGCGGCCGGTGTGCAGGATGCCGCCGGTCCCGTCGCCCAGCTGCTCGATGAGGTGTCCCTCGTATGCCAGGTAGACGCCGCGCGGCATCGGTCTGGCCCGGACGGGTGCGAAGTCCTGCCCGCGCAGTTCCTCGATGGCGCGCAGCAGGGCGGCGGCCCGGTCCGCGGCCACGATCCCGCGCTCGGTGAGCATGATCAGGTGGGCCCGGTCGACCTCGCTGATGGAGCGCAGTTCCTGGCCCAGGCCGTCGGCGGTGTCGGGCAGGTACTGGTCGTAGACGATGCGGTGCGCCTCGGCGTCGAGCGCGGCCTTGAGCCGGCCGGTGTCGATGCCGTGCGCCGTTGCAGTGGTCATGCGAACGCCTCCAGTGTGTGCAGATCCGCGTAGGACACGGCCTCACCGAGCAGGGCCACGGCCCGGTCGGCGGCCTCGGCCGCCCGTCCGGCGCGGTCGGCGACGGCGATGACGTGGCCGACGCGGCCGCGGAAGTCCTCGGCGGGGCCGACCGGTTCACCCGCGGCGCGGTAGAGCACCGCCTCGACGGTGCCGGTGACGGTGCGGGCCCGGTCCAGGGCCCTTGCCAGTTCGGCCGAGCGCGCCAGGATGCCGTCCTGTGCGCAGGTGAGGAACCGGATCGAGGCACGGGCGTAACCGCCGCGCTCCAGCTGGGGAGCTGCGCCGAGCGCGGCCAGCACCTGGGCGCGCACCAGGTCGATCCCGCAGGCCCTGCGGACCAGTTCGGGGATCATGCCGCCGGCCAGCCGGGGGTTGACCTCGATGACCTCGGCGGTCCGGGCCCCGGTCAGCCGCAGTTCCACATGGGCGGCGCCCCAGCCGAGGCCGAGCGCCCGCACCGCGCGTACCGCGGTCTCGCGCAGGGCGATCTCCTGCTCGCCGGGGAGCGCGGCCGGCACGTCGTGGCCGGTCTCGACGAACACCGGCAGCGCGCCGACGTGCTTGGCGACGGTGACGACGGCGTCCGTGCCGAAGACCTCGACGGAGAACTCCGGACCGGTCAGGTACTCCTCGATCAGGATCCGGCCCGGCGCGGTGATACCACGCTCGTTCACGGTGGCTGCCAGCAGCGTGCCGGCGTGCTCGGCGACCTCGTCGAGGTCCGCGCAGAGCCGTACGCCCAGGCTTCCGGACCCCTGCACCGGTTTGACCACGACGGGCAGTCCGATGCCGCGGGCTGCGGAAAGGGCGTCGGCGACCTCCGAGACGACGGCGAAGTCCGGCGAGCCGACGCCCGCGGCGCGGAGCTCCCGGCGCTGTTCGGCCTTGTCGCGGCAGGCTCGCACGGCGTCGGCCGACGGGCCGGGCAGTCCGAGCCGGTAGGCCAGTGCGGCAGCGGCGGGTACGTAGTACTCGGAGCTGGTCAGGACGCCCGCGACGGTCGCCCCGCTCTCCAGTGCCTGGACGGCCGCCCACAGCGCGGCCTCGTCGGAGGTGTCCACGACAACCGTGCGCAGCCGGTCCTCGACGGCGTACGGGTAGCGGCCCGGGTCCGCGCACAGCAGCACCGGCACCACACCCAGCTCGACGGCGCTTCGCGCGAACAGCCGTCCCGTGCCGGTGGTGTTGCTCTCGACCAGGAGCAGGAGCCGCTCGCTCATGAGCCGACCACCGGCAGCACGACGTCGTCGAAGCCGCGGCGGGCCCACAGCAGCCGGGACCAGGCGGCGGTGGCGTCCAGCGGGTGCTCGACGGTGAGCGGGCCGTCGACGGCGGGAGCGGGGACGATCCCCTGCTCCTTCAGCCAGGTGTCGTTGTAGACCGTGGACTGGTAGCGGTAGCCCTCGTCCGGGAGCACCATCACGACGGTGCTGTCCGGGTTCTGTTCGGCCCACCATGACGCGACCTGGAAGGACGCGCCGCTGGTCGGTCCCATGAACAGGCCGTGCGCGCGGTAGAGCTCATGGGTCGCGTGGAAGGCCTCGGGGGCCGTCACCCAGTGCACCTCGTCGTACGCCGCGTGGCTGACGTTGCCCGGGTGGATGCTGCTGCCGAGGCCGCGCAGCATGCGCGGTCCGTCCGGGCTGCCGAAGATGATGCTGCCCTGGGTGTCGACGCCGACCAGGTGCAGCGCCGGGTCGGTCTGCCGCAGCGCGGCGGCGAGTCCGCCGGTGGAGCCGCCCGAACCCACCGGTCCCACCAGGCAGTCGACGGCTCCGACGGTGTTGCCGATCAGATCGGCGACGACGCCGTACGCGCCCGGGTTGTCGGGGTTGTCGTACTGGCCGGGGACGAAGGCCTCCGGGTCCTGCCTGCGCAGCTCGGCCACCCGGGCGAGCCGTGCGCCCTGAATGCCGCCTGCCTCGCCGGTGTGCTCGACGATCTCCACCGTCGTGCCGAGCATTTCGAGCCGGGTTCGCAGGTCACGGTCGATCGCCGAGTCGCCGACGATGGTCAGCGGGTAGCCGCGCAGCCGGCAGACCATGGCCAGGCCCAGCGCGAAGGTGCCCGAGGAGGTCTCGATGATCCGGGTGCCCGGGGAGATCAGCCCGGCGGCCTCGGCACGGTCGAGTATGTAGCGGGCGGGCAGCAGCTTCATCAGGCTGAAGGCCGCCGCGTAGAGGTTGTCGCTCACCTTGATGATGCGGGGCAGCTCCGTCGCCTCCACGATCGAGGAGTGAGCCTTGGGCAGAGTCGTCGTCGTCATGTCAGTCACCCGTTGTGTAGTTCCACTGCTCGTGAATTCCGAGCTCTTGCAGGAGGTCCTGGGCCAGGTCGGTCCGCGCCTCGACCTCGGGGTCGTCCCGGTCGAAGAGGAGTCCGGCGATGTCCCCGCTGTGCGCCGCCTGTACGCCGACGGCTCCGGTGGTCCGCGCGATGTCCCGGATGCGGTCGAGCTCCGGGATCGGCAGATGCCGCTGGTTGATCTCCGTACTGGCCGTGGCCACCGATCCCAGCAGGGCCACGTCCTTCATCTGGATGGCCTCCCGGAGCATCGACTGCAGCCGGGTGAAGAGGTCGATCTCGTCCTGCCCGTAGCGGGCCGGTGCGAGGGCCAGCGTGTCCACGCCCCGCCCGCCGCCCTCGGGGCGTGAGCCGAAGCCGAGGATCCGCATGGCCGGCATCCGGTAGCCGAAGTCCTCGATCACCGTGCCCTCGCGCTGGGCGAAGAGGACGGTGGACTCCTCGAACATCAGGGAGTCCGACGCGGTTTCCGCGCTCACCGCGATCCGGGCGACGTCCTGCGGCGGCAGTGGGCTGACGAATGCGTCCTTGACCGCCCAGATGGCCGCGAGCACGTCGCTGGTGGACGAGCCGAAGCCCCGGCACAGCGGTACGTCGCCGGTGAGGTCGAGATGACCGCCGGCCGGCTCGGCGCCCGGCGGGGTCACGGCGCGGACCGCGAGTTCGGCCGCGCGCCGCGCCTTGCCCTTCCATTCCGGCGTGACGGTGACTTCGGCGCCGGGAGCGGGTATGAACGTCGCGCGTGTCGCGTGAATGGTGCAGGGAAGAGTGACGAGACCTCGGGTGAGCCCGCCGTCACCGGTGAACACGCCTTGCAGGATCTCGCCGTGGTGGACGGGGGCTGAAGCTACCCCGACACGCCAGCCGGAATGATCAACCATTTCCTTGACTTTCTGTTGCCGGGGGCCGTGGCCTGCGGATGGCTTCACGCTATGCAGGCCGGAACCCGCCGCCCGGCGGCATGAGCGGCAGCCCGCGGGCAACTTGGGGGCGCGAGGGCGGCGGCGCACGCACGGGTGCCCGGGTCCGCCGTCGTGGGCGGGCCCGGGCACCTGTGGCCGTGTCAGTGGTCCTGGGTCAGTGGCGCGCCCCTCGCAACTCCTCGGCCAGCACCTTTCCGATCTCGCGCAGGGGCTCCGCGGTGGTCATGTCCCAGTGCTCACAGTCGATGTCGTGCTCCTCGACCCGGCCCTGGACGTGCGGCGCCCAGGAGTCGGCGCCGTCGGCGGCTGCCGGTGTGCGGGCGGCGTTGAAGAACACGGCGTCGCCGCCGAACTGCCGCCGGGGTACGTACCGGTAGCGCATCTCCAGGTTCCCGGCCGTCGCCGCGACGACCGCCGCGGCCTGGGCCGGCTCCAGCGCGCCCAGGATCGCGTCCTCGGCGCGCAGCACGGCGGCCAGCTCCGCCGGGTCCGGGGCGGTGTCGGCGCACCGCACGTCGAGCTCGGCGCCGCGGCCGCCGAGCAGGGCGGTCAGCACCTCCCGGCCGGTGATGGCGGGCGGCCGGAACCCGTCGGGCAGCGGGTAGGAGTCGAGCAGCGCCAGCAGGGCCACCTCCTCGCCGAGCGCCTCCAGCCGGGCGGCGATCGCGTGCGCCACCAGACCGCCGAACGACCAGCCGAGCAGGTGGTACGGGCCGTGGGCCTGGACCGAGCGGATCTCGGTCACATAGCCGTCGGCCATCTCCTCGATGCCGGCCGGCCGGTCCGCCGGGTTCGTCAGCTCCTTCGCCTGCAGACCGATCAGCGGCCGCTGACCGCCGATGTGCCGGAGCAGCCCCGCGTACGACCAGCTCATTCCGGAGATCGCGTGGACGCAGAACAGCGGGGCCTCGTTGACGGCGCCGGAGGCGGCCCGGATCGGCAGCAGCGTCTCCATCGGGTCGCCGCCGGTGCTCGTGGCGATGTGCTCGGCGAGCAGCACGGGCGTCGGGTACTGGAACAGGTCCCGGATGGTGACGCGGGTGTCCCAGATGGCGCGGATCCGGCCGATGAGCCGGGTGGCGAGCAGCGAGTGGCCGCCCAGTTGGAAGAAGTGGTCGTCGATGGTGACCGACTGCACCCCGAGGGTGGCCGCGAAGAGGCCGCACAGGACTTCTTCGGCGGGGGTGCGCGGCGCCCGCCCGCCGGCGGTGTCGGACTGCGGGGGTTCGGGCAGCGCGCGGCGGTCGAGCTTGCCGTTGACCGTCAGGGGCAGCGCGTCCAGCGGCACGATCGTGGCGGGCACCATGTACTCGGGCAGCGCCGCCACGGCGTGCCTGCGCAGCTCGGGCAGGTCCGGCCGGCTGCCTTCGGCGGGCACCACGTACGCCACCAGGCGCTTGTCACCGGGCCGGTCCTCACGGATCAGCACCGCCACCTGCGCGAGGGAGGGGTGCCGCAGCAGTGCCGACTCGATCTCACCCGGCTCGATGCGGAAGCCCCGCAGCTTGATCTGCTGGTCGGCCCGGCCGAAATACTCCAGCGCCCCGTCCTGGCTCCAGCGGGCCAGGTCACCGGTGCGGTACATCCGGGAGCCGGGCGCGCCGTGCGGGTCGGCGACGAACCGCTCGGCGCTCAGTGCGGGCTGCCCTATGTAGCCGTGGGCGAGGCCGTGTCCGGCGACGTAGAGCTCACCGGGGACGCCCGGCGGCAGCAGCCGGAGGTTCTCGTCCAGGACGTAGGCGTGCTTGCCGGTGACCGGCCGGCCGATCGGGATGGCGGGCGCCGGCCGGGTGAGGGTCTGGGCGGTGGTGAACCCCATGCTCTCGGCCGGACCGTAGCCGTTGACGAGGTGCAGGTGGGGGTGGTCGGCGAGCGCCTTGGCGGTGTGGGCGGGCGACGCCGCCTCGCCGGCGGTCATGGCCTCCTTGATCCGCGAGAAGACCGCCGGGTGCTCGTCGAGCATGTGGTTGAACAGGCTCGCCGACATCTGCAGGGTGGTGATCCCGTGCCGCTCCACCAGCTCCGCGATCTGGTGCGGGTCGGTGTGCTGGCCGGGCTGCAGGACGCAGACGCCACCGTGCAGCAGCGGTCCGAAGACCTCCAGGGCGAAGGCGTCCCAGGACACCGGTGAGCTCTGCAGATACGTCTGCCCGGGTCCGAAGTCCAGGTAGTCGGGGCCGATGAAGGTGGCGGCCAGCGCCCGGTGGGAGGCCGCGACTCCCTTGGGGACTCCGGTCGACCCGGAGGTGAACATGACGCAGGCGATGAACTCCGGGTGCCCGCCCGTCTCCACCGGCGTCCCCGGCAGCGCACTGATCGCGGGTATCTCCGCGGTCAGGTCGACCAGGGGGGCCGTTGTCGACAGGGCGGTCAGGTGGGCCTGGGTGACCAGCGCCGCGGGGTTCGTCTGCCCGAGCACGGTGTTGAGACGGTCGGCGGGGAACTGCGGGTCGAGCAGGGTGTACCCGGCGCCGGCCTTCAGGACGGCGAGCAGTGACGCGATCAGCTGGGGGGAGCGCTCCAGGTGGATGGCGACGATGCTGCCCGGGGTGACGCCGCGCGCGCTCAGGTGGCGGGCCAGCCGGTTGGACCAGATGTCCAGCTCCTGGTAGGTCACCTGCTGCTCCTCGTGGACCAGCGCCACCGAGTGCGGGGTCCGGAGGGCCTGTTGGGTGAACAGCGCGTCGAGCCCCTGGCCGGGTGCGGGCGTCCGCGCGCCGCTCCACTCCCGCAGCCGCGCGTGCTCGTCCTCGGAGACCGTCTCCAGCTCCGCGAGGGGCAGGTCGGGACCGGCCACGGCTCCGGTGAGGAGGCGCACCAGGCGGTCGGCCGTGGCCTCGACGGTGCGTGCGTCGTAGAGGTCGGTGGTGTACTCGATCAGGATGTCGAGGCCGTCGGGCCTGCCGTCCGCCGCACGGTTCTCGGCGAAGGCGAACGTGAGGTCGAACTTCGCCACGGAGACCTGCGGTACGGCGAACTCGCTGTCGAGTCCGGCGAGCCGGGGTGCTTCGCTGCTGGTGTCGCCGACGGTGAGCATGACCTGGAAGAGGGGGTGCCGGGCGGTGGTGCGCTCGGGGTTCAGCACCTCGACCAGCCGGTCGAAGGGCAGGTCCTGGTGTGCCCAGGCGGCCAGGTCGGTCTCCCGGACCCGGGTCAGCAGCTCCCGGAAGCTCGGGTCGCCGCTGGTGTCGGTGCGCAGGACGAGGGTGTTGACGAAGAAGCCGACGAGGTCGTCGAGCTTCTGGTCGGTACGGCCGGCGACGGGTGAGCCGAGCGGGATGTCGTGCCCGGCGCCGGAACGGGACAGCAGGGTCGCGACGGCCGCCTGGGCGACCATGAAGAGGGTGGTCCCGGTGTCCTGGGCCAGCGACATCAGCGCGGTGTGCAGTTCGGCGGAGCAGCGCACGGCGTGTGTGCGGCCCCGGTTGGAGGCGACGGCCGGACGGGCGTGGTCGGTGGGAAGCGTGGCCTCCTCCGGCAGGTCGGCGAGGACGCCTCGCCAGTGGTCGAGCTGACGGTCCTCGTCCCGCTCCAGGAGCCGTTGCTGCCACAGCGAGTAGTCGGCGTACTGGACCGGCAGCGGCTCCCACGCGGGGGCCGTGCCCTCGGTACGGGCCTCGTAGGCGGTGGCGAGGTCGCGGAAGAGCGGCCCGTTGGACCAGCCGTCCGAGGCGATGTGGTGGATCACGAGAAGGAGCACGTGCTCCTGTGCCCCGAGCTTCAGCAGCTGCGCCCGGTAGGGCAGTTCGGCCGCCAGGTCGAAGGTCCGTCCGGCCTCCGCGGCCAGCAGCTCCGCGAGTTGCTCCTCGGTGGTGGTGATCAGTGGGAGGTCTGCGGCGGCCGCGGGCAGTACGTGCTGGTGGGGTGTGCCCTCGTGGGTGGGGAAGACGGTGCGCAGGCCTTCGTGGCGGGTGGTGAGGTCGGTGAGGGCGAGCTGGAGTGCGCAGTGGTCCAGGGGGCCCTTCAGCCGCAGGGCGAGGGGGATGTTGTAGGTGGCCGACGGGCCTTCCATCTGGTCGAGGAACCACAACCGCTGCTGGGCGGAGGACAGCGGCACGCGCTCCGGCCGCTCCTCCGGCAGCAGCGCCGGCCGCCGCTCCCCGCTGCCCTCGGCTGCGATCCGCTCGGCGAGCTGCGCGACCGTCGCGTACTGGAACAGGTCCCGGATGGTGATCTCGGTGTCCCACACGGCCCGGATGCGGCTGACCAGGCGGGTGGCGAGCAGGGAGTGCCCGCCGCGCCGGAAGAAGTGGTCGTCGATGTTCACCGACGGCAGTCCGAGCACGGCCGCGAAGAGCCCGCACAGGACCTCCTCGGCGGGCGTCCTGGGCGGACGGCCCCCGGCGTCGGCGCTCTGCTGGGGGGCGGGCAGGGCGCGCCGGTCGACCTTGCCGTTGGTGGTGAGGGGAATCTCGTCGAGGACGACGAAGGCGGACGGGACCATGTACTCCGGGAGTGTGCCGGCGATCTCGCGGTGGACCGCGTCGGTGTCGATCCGGGCGCCGTCGGCGGCGACGAGGTAGGCGGCCAGACGCTTGTCGCCTGGCCGGTCCTCCCGGACCACTACGGTCGCCTGGCCCACACTCCCGTGGGCGCTCAACGCCGTCTCGATCTCGCCGAGTTCGATGCGGAAGCCGCGGAGCTTGACCTGCTGGTCGGCGCGGCCGAGGTACTCGACCGAGCCCTCGTGGTTCCACCGGACCAGGTCGCCGGTCCGGTACATCCGCGTGCCGGAGGGACCGTACGGGTCGGCCACGAAGCGCTCCGCGGTCAGCGGGGCGCGGTTGAGATAGCCCTGCGCCAGACCGGCGCCCGCTATGTACAGCTCGCCGGGAGCGCCCGGCGGCACCAACTGCAGCGCGGCGTCCAGGACGTAGAGCCGGTGGTTGTCGAGGGGCTCACCGATCGGGATGGCGCCGGCGTGGTCCAGCGGGCGGTGGATGCGGTGCGTGGTGGCGAAGGTGGTGGTCTCCGTCGGGCCGTAGCCGTTGACGACCGTCAGCTCCGGGCATTGGTCCATGACACGGCGTACCGCCTCCGGCGGGACCACATCACCCCCGCCCAGACCTCACGCACCCCGGCGAACGCCTCGGGCGCCTCCTCCGCCATCACCCGGAACAGGCCCGCGGTCAGCCAGAGTGCGGTGACCCGGTGTTCGGCGAGCAGGCGCTGGTAGTCGGCGGGGGCGAGATGGCCGCGCGGCGCCACCACGACCGTGCGGCCGTTCAGCCACGGCACCCAGATCTCGTACGTGGAGGCGTCGAAGGCGGCCGGCGAGTGGAAGAGCACCCGTTGGTGGTTGCCGTTCTTGTACATGGTCTGGGCGGCCAGGTCCGCGACGTTGCGATGCGTGACCGCGACGCCCTTCGGCACACCCGTCGAACCCGACGTGAACATCGCGTACACGGGCTGGTCGGGGTGGATGGCGTACGCCGGTGCGGTGGCGGGCAGATGACCGAGGTCGGTGCCGGCGCCCAGGACGACGACCTGCGCGTCGGTGTCCAGGACGACCTGGTGGTCCGACAGTGCCTGGTCGGTGAGCAGGACCGGTGCCCGGGTGTCGGCCAGGATCTGGACGAGCCGGCTGTCGGGGTCGGTGGTGTTCAGCGGGGCGTACACGGCGCCGGCCTTGACCACGGCGAGCAGTGCGGTGAGCAGGTCGGTCGAGCGCTCCATCAGGACGGCGACCACGTCGTGCTGCCGGATGCCGAGGTTGACGAGGTGGTGGGCCAGCCGGTTGGTGGCCTCGTCGAGTTCGGCGTACGTCAGGTCGTGGTCCTCGTCCACCAGGGCTATCGCGTCGGGGGTGCGGGCGGCCTGCGCGGCGAACAGCTCCGCCAGGCTCTGCTCGGACGTGCCGGTCGCGGCGCCGCTGCGCTCCTCCAGGAGCAGCCGCCGCTCGTGCTCGCCCAGCAGGTCGAGGACGGACAGCGGGGTGTCGGGCGAGGTGACCACGGCCTCCAGCAGCCGGTTCAGCCGGGCCATGAGGGCGTCGATCGTCCGGGCGTCGTACAGGTCGGTGGCGTACTCGATGGTGATGTCCAGGCCGTCGGGCCGGCCGTCACGGGCACGGTGCTCGGCGAAGCCGAAGGTCAGGTCGAACTTGGCGATCTGCAGGGCGCTGTACTCGGTCCGGGCATCGAGCCCCGGGAACCCGATGACGTCCGATCCGGCCTCGCCCATGGTGAGCATCACCTGGAAGAGCGGGTGGCGCGAGGCGGAGCGCTCGGGGTTCAGCACCTCGACCAGCCGGTCGAAGGGCAGGTCCTGGTTGTCCCAGGCGGCGAGGTCCGTCTTGCGGACCCGGCCGAGCAGCTCGCGGAAGCTCGGGTCACCCGTGACGTCCGTGCGCAGCACCAGCGTGTTGACGAAGAAGCCGACCAGGCCGTCGAGTGCCTCGTCGATGCGCCCCGACACCGGGGAGCCGATCGGGATGTCCGGACCGGCGCCGGAGCGGGACAGGGCGGTGGCCACTGCGGCCTGGACCGCCATGAACAGCGTGGCGCCGGACTCCCGTGCGAGGTGGGTCAGGCCGGTGTGGATGTCGGCGGGCAGGCGGGCGTCGCAGGTGGCGCCCACGTACGAGGCGGAGGCCGGACGCGGACGGTCGGCCGGCAGCGTGGCCTCCTCCGGCAGTTCCGCCAATGCCTTGCTCCAGAAGTCGAGTTGACGCGAGCCTGCGCTCTGCGGGTCGTCGCCCTCACCGAGGAGTTCCTGCTGCCACAGGGTGTAGTCGGCGTACTGGACCGGCAGCGGCTCCCACGCGGGCACGATGCCTCGGACGCGTGCCTCGTAGGCGGTGGCGAGGTCCTGGAGCAGGGGGGCGGTCGAGCCGCCGTCCGACACGATGTGGTGCATCACGATGAGCAGGACGTGCTCCTGCTCGCCGAGGGCGATCAGGCGGGCCCGGACCGGCAGGTCCACCGCGAGGTGGAAGACCTGGGCGGACTCCTCGGCGAGCACGGCCGGCAGCGTCGCGGCGTCGGCCGGGACGACCTGAAGCGCAAGCTCCACGTCCTCCTCGTCGAGGATGTGCTGGTACGGGGTGCCTTCCCGGTCGGGGAAGAGGGTGCGCAGGCTCTCGTGCCTGCCCACCACGTCCAGGAGCGCCGAATGGAGTGCCGCGCGGTCGAGTTCACCGTTGAGACGGACGGCGAGCGGGATGTTGTAGGTGGTCGACGGCCCTTCCATCTGGGCGATGAACCACAGCCGCTGCTGGGCGAAGGACAAGGGAATCACTTGGTCACTCCCATCCGGCGCATCGGCCGAAGTTTGGGCCGTGCGGCCTCGGCGCCGTCGAGCTTCTCGACGAGCGTGGCCACGATCGGGTTTTCGAAGAGGGTCGCCACGGAGAGTTCGACCCCGAGGACGGTGCGGATCCGGCCGACGAGCCGGGTGGCGAGGAGCGAATGTCCGCCGAGGTGGAAGAAGTGGTCGTCGATGGTGACGGACGGCAGTGCGAGTACCTCTGCGAAGAGACCGCACAGGACTTCTTCCTTGCCGGTGCGCGGCGCGCGCCCGGTGGCGTCCTTGACGAACTGCGGTGCGGGCAGGGCGCGTCGGTCGACCTTGCCGTTGACGGTGAGCGGGATCTCGTCCAGGACCATGAAGGCGGACGGGACCATGTAGTCGGGCAGCAGTCCTGACACCTGCCGCTGCGTGTCCTCCGGCTCGATCCGCGCGCCTTCCTCGGCGGTGAGGTAGGCGACGAGGCGTTTGTCGCCCGGCCGGTCCTCCCGGACCACGACGGTTGCTTGCGCCACGCCCGGCCGGCCGGCGAGGACGGTCTCGATCTCGCCGAGTTCGATGCGGAAGCCGCGGAGCTTGACCTGCTGGTCGGCGCGGCCGAGGTATTCGAGGGAACCCTCGTGGTTCCAGCGGACCAGGTCACCGGTCCGGTACATCCGGGTGCCGGAGGGGCCGTACGGGTCCGCGACGAAACGGTCCGCGGTCAGCGACGGGCGGTCCAGATACCCCTGCGCCAGACCGGCCCCCGCGATGTAGAGCTCGCCGGGAGTACCCGGTGCGACCAGTCGCAGCCCTTCGTCCAGGACGTAGAGCCGGTGGTTGTCGAGGGCCTCGCCGATCGGGATGGCACCGGCGTAGTCCAGCGGCCGGTGGATGCGGTGCGTCGTGGCGAAGGTGGTGGTCTCCGTCGGACCGTAACCGTTGACCACTGTCAGCTGCGGGCAGCGGTCCATGACGCGGCGTACCGCCTCCGGGGGAACCACATCTCCACCGGCCCACACCTCACGGACCCCGGCGAACGCCTCCGGAACCTCCTCCGCCATCACCCGGAACAACCCCGCCGTCAGCCACAACGCGGTGATCCGGTGTTCGGCCAGCAAGCGCTGGTAGTCGGCGGGGGCCAGGTGTCCTGCGGGGGCGACGACGAGTGTGCCGCCGTTCAGCCACGGCACCCACATCTCGTACGTCGAGGCATCGAACGCCATCGCCGAGTGGAACAGCACCCGCCCGTGATTCCCGTTCGCATACACGGTCTGAGCAGCCAGATCCGCCACATTGCGATGCGTGACCGCAACACCCTTCGGCACACCCGTCGAACCCGACGTGAACATCGCATACACCGGCTGATCCGCATGCACCACAACCAACGGATCCGAGGAATCACCCTCACCCCCGACACCGGACCCAGCACCCGCACACCCGCCGGCACCACCACCGCACCCGGATCCCGGTCCGTCACCACATGCGACACACCCGACCCACCAACAATCAACTCCACCCGATCAGCCGGATAACGGGTATCCAACGGCACATACACCGCACCCGCCTTCACCACCGCCAACGTCGTCACCACCGCACCCACCGAGCGCTCCTGGAACAACGCCACCCGACTACCCGGCCGCACCCCCTCACCGATCAACCGACGCGCCGCACGATTGGCCAGCACATCCACCTCACGGTAGGAAAACGCCCGCCCCTCACCCACCACAGCGACCGCATCCGGCGTCCGCACCACCTGCGCCGCGAACAACTGCGCAAGACCCGCATCAGGAGAACCGGTCACCTCACCGGCCCACTCCCCCAACAACACCCCACGCTCACCCGCCGACAACAACTCCAGCTCACCCACCGGCACATCCGGAGCCGACGCCACAGCACCCAGCAACCGCACCAGACGCTCACCCGCCAACTCCACCGAACGCGCGTCATACAGATCCGTCGCATACTCGATCGTGATGTCCAGCCCACCCGGCCGACCCTCACCCGTACGGTGCTCGGCGAAGCCGAAGGTGAGGTCGAACTTGGCGATCTCCACCTTCGAGAACTCGTACGACGCTTCCAGCGAGGGAAGTTCGGGGGCCTCGGCCGACATGTCGCCGACGGTGAGCATGACCTGGAAGAGGGGGTGCCGGGCCGTGGTGCGCTCGGGGTTGAGTGCCTCGACCAGCCGGTCGAACGGCAGGTCCTGGTGGCTCCAGGCAGCCAGGTCGGTCTCCCGGACCCGGGTCAGCAGCTCCCGGAAGCTCGGGTCGCCGCTGGTGTCGGTGCGCAGGACGAGGGTGTTCACGAAGAAGCCGACGAGGTCGTCGAGGGCCGGGTCGGTGCGCCCGGCGACGGGTGAGCCGAGCGGGATGTCGTGCCCGGCCCCGGAACGGGACAGCAGGGTCGACACCGCCGCCTGGGCCACCATGAACAGCGTGCTGCCGGTGTCCTGGGCCAGCGAGGTGAGCGAGTCGTGCAGGCCGGCCGGGCAGTGCACGGTGTGCGTGGTGCCCCGGTTGGAGGCGGTGGCCGGCCTGGGCCGGTCGGCCGGGAGAGTGGCTTCTTCCGGGAGTTCGGCCAGCACGGTGCGCCAGTAGTCGAGCTGGCGCTCCTCGTCGCTGCCCAGGAGCCGTTGCTGCCACAGCGAGTAGTCGGCGTACTGGACCGGCAGCGGCTCCCACGCGGGGCCGTGCCCTCGGTACGGGCCTCGTAGGCGGTGGCCAGGTCGCGGAAGAGCGGACCGTTTGACCAGCCGTCGGAGGCGATGTGGTGGATGACCAGCAGCAGGATGTGTTCCTGGGCGCCGAGCGAGAGCAGATGCGTGCGGATCGGCGGCTGGACGGACAGGTCGAAGGCGGCCGAGGAGAGGTCGGCCAGCCGTGCGGTGAGTGCCTCCTCCGTGGTGGTGATCAGTGGGAGGTCTGCGGCGGCCGGGGCAGCACGCGCTGGTGGGGTGTGCCCTCGTGGGTCGGGAAGACGGTGCGCAGGCCTTCGTGGCGGGTGGTGAGGTCGGTGAGGGCGAGTTGGAGTGCGGAGTGGTCGAGGGGCCTTTCAGCCGCAGGGCGAGGGGGATGTTGTAGGTGGCCGACGGGCCTTCCATCTGGTCGAGGAACCACAACCGCTGCTGGGCGGAGGACAGTGGCACGCGCTCCGGCCGCTCCTCCGGCAGCAGCGCCGGCCGGGGAAGTTCGCCGCTGCCCGCGGTGACGCAGTCGGAGAGGGCGAGCACCGTCGGGTTGCGGAACAGGTCCTTCACCCCGAGCTGGACCCCGAACGCCCGCCGGATACGGCTGATGAGGCGGGTACCCAGGACCGAGTGGCCGCCCCGGTGGAAGAAGTGGTCGTCGATGGTGACCGACGGCAGTCCGAGAACGGCGGCGAAGAGTCCGCAGAGGACCTCTTCCTGCGGTGTGCGGGGGGCCCGCCCGTTGGTGGCCTGGGAGACCTGCGGGGCGGGCAGGGCGCGTCGGTCCACCTTGCCGTTGGTGGTGAGGGGGATCTCGTCCAGTACGACGAAGGCGGACGGGATCATGTACTCGGGCAGGGCGTCCGAGACATGCGCGCGCAACTCGGAGACGTCGATCCGGGCGCCGTCGGCGGCGACGAGGTAGGCGGCCAGGCGTTTGTCGCCGGGCCGGTCCTCCCGGACCACTACGGTCGCCTGGCCCACACCCTCGTGGGCGCTCAACGCCGTCTCGATCTCGCCGAGTTCGATGCGGAAGCCGCGGAGCTTGACCTGCTGGTCGGCGCGGCCGAGGTACTCGACCGAGCCGTCGAGGTTCCAGCGGACCAGGTCACCGGTCCGGTACATCCGGGTACCGCCCCGGCCGAACGGGTCGGCCACGAAGCGCTCCGCCGTCATGCCCGGCCGCCCGAGGTAGCCACGTGCCAGGCCGGCGCCGGCGATGTACAGCTCGCCGGGGGTACCCGGCGGCACCAACTGCAGCGCGGCGTCCAGGACGTAGAGCCGGTGGTTGTCGAGGGGCTCACCGATCGGGATGGCGCCGGCGTGGTCCAGCGGGCGGTGGATGCGGTGCGTGGTGGCGAAGGTGGTGGTCTCCGTCGGGCCGTAGCCGTTGACGACGGTGAGGTCCGGGCACCGGTCCATGACGCGGCGTACCGCCTCCGGCGGAACGACATCACCGCCCGCCCACACCTCACGCACCCCGGCGAACGCCTCCGGAACCTCCTCCGCCATCACCCGGAACAGCCCCGCCGTCAGCCACAACGCGGTGATCCCGTGCTCGGCCAGCAGCCCGCCCAGCGAGCCGGGGTCGAGGTAGCCCTGAGGAGCCACCACGACGGTGCCCCCGTTCAGCCACGGCACCCAGATCTCGTGCGTCGACGCGTCGAAGGTGTGCGGCGAGTGGAAGAGCACCCGTTCGTGGCTGTCGTTCTTGTACATGGTCTGGCCGGCCAGGTCCGCGACGTTTCGGTGCGTGACCGCGACACCCTTCGGCACCCCCGTCGAACCCGACGTGAACATCACGTACAGCCACTGGTCGGGATGGGCGGGGAGCGCCGGTGACGTCGAGGGGAGGTGGGCGAACCCGGCGACCCCGTCGAGCACGACCGTCTCGGCGGCCGTCCGGGCCACGACCGGGTGCTCGGCCAGCGCCCGGTCGGTGAGCAGCACCGGTGCCCCGGTCTCCGCCAGGATCCGCAGCAGGCGGGTGTCGGGGTCCGCGGTGTTCAGCGGGGCGTAGACGCCGCCGGCCTTGACCACCGCGAGGAGCCCGGTGAGCAGGTCCGCCGACCGCTCCATCAGGACGGCGACGACGCTCTCCGGACGGACGCCGAGGCCCACGAGGTGGTGGGCCAGCCGGTTGGCGTCCTCGTCCAGCTCCGCGTAGGTCAGCTCCCGGTCACCGTCGACCAGGGCGATCTCCTCCGGGGTACGGGCCGCCTGTGCGGCGAACAGCTCCGCGAGCCCCGCCCCGGTGGATTCGGTGACCGTGCCGTTCCATCCCTCCAGGAGCTGGTGACGCTCCTGCGCACCGATGAACTCCAGTTCACCGACGGGGATTTCCGGGTGCTCGACGGCGTCGGCCAGCAGCCGGACCAGCCGGTCGGTGACGGCCTCGACGGTGCCTGCGTCATACAGGTCGGTGGCGTACTCGACCCTGATGTCCAGCCCGCCGGGGAGGCCGTCCGGTGTGCGGTGTTCGTGGAAGGAGAAGGTCAGGTCGAACTTGGAGATCTCCAGCGCCGTGAAGCCCGACTCGGCCGAGTTCCCGGGGAGTTCGAGGGTGGGGTGAGGGCTTCCTGAAGGGTGAGGACCACCTGGAAGAGGGGGTGCCGGGCGGTGGAGCGCTCGGGATTGAGGGTCTCCACCAGCCGGTCGAAGGGCAGGTCCTGGTGGGCCCAGGCCGCCAGGTCGGCCTCGCGGACCCGGGCGAGCAGCTCCCGGAAGCTCGGATCGCCCGACAGGTCGGTGCGCAGCACAAGGGTGTTGACGAAGAAGCCGACCAGGTCGTCGAGTGCCTGCTCCGACCGGCCGGCGATCGGGGCGCCGATCGGGATGTCGTCCCCCGCGCCGGAGCGGGACAGCGCCGTGGCGACGGCGGCCTGGGCCACCATGAAAAGGGTGCTGCCGGTCTCCCGGGCCAGTCGCGTCAGTGCGTCGTGCAGCTCGGCGGGGACGTGGACGCCGTGGGTGGTGCCGCGGTAGGTGGCCACCGCCGGACGAGGGCGGTCGGCCGGCAGGGTGGCCTCGTCGGGCAGCCCGTCCAGGGTGTGGCGCCAGAACTCGGCCTGCCGCTCCCCGTCCGCCGCGAGCAGTTCCTGCTGCCAGAGGGTGTAGTCGGCGTACTGGACCGGCAGCGGCTCCCAGGCGGGTGCTGCGCCCTCGGTCCGCGCCGTGTAGGCGGCAGCCAGGTCCCGCAGCAGCGGGGCGGTGGACCAGCCGTCGGAGGCGATGTGGTGCATGACCACCAGCAGGACGTGTTCCTGGTCGCCCAGCTCGAACAGGGCGGCCCTGATCGGGAGTTCGGACTCCAGGTCGAAGCTCTGGGCAGCGTGTGCGCCGAGCTCCGCCTCCAGTGTGGTCTCGGTCGCCGCGACGGCCGGCAGTTCCACCCGGACCTCGGCCGCCGGCAGCTGCCACTGGTAGGCGCAGTCGTCGGCCGTCCCGAAGAGGGTGCGCAGCGATTCGTGCCGCACCACCAGGTCGGTGAGCGCGAGCTGCAGCGCCTGTTCGTCGAGGGCGCCCGTGAGGCGCAGCGCCAGCGGAATGTTGTACGTCGCGGACGGCCCTCCAGGTGGTGCAGGAACCAGAGGCGCAGCTGGGCCGAGGAGAGCGGCACCCGCTCGGGCCGCTCCGCCTGCCGCAGCGCGGGACGTGCCACCGTCTCGCCGCCCGCTTCGACGTATTCGGCCAGAGCAGCGGCTGTCGGGCCCTGGAAGAGGTCCCTGACGGTGATCTGGACGCCGAAGGTCTGCCGGATGCGGCTGATGAGCCGGGTGGCGAGCAGGGAATGTCCGCCGAGGTGGAAGAAGTGGTCGTCGATGGTGACGGACGGCAGTGCGAGTACCTCTGCGAAGAGACCGCACAGGACCTCCTCGACCGGCCCCCGGGGCGCACGCCCGGTGGCGTCGTTGCCGAGCTGGGGTGCGGGCAGGGCGCGTCGGTCGACCTTGCCGTTGACGGTGAGCGGGATCTCGTCCAGGACCATGAAGGCGGACGGGACCATGTAGTCGGGCAGCAGTCCTGACACCTGCCGCTGCGTGTCCTCCGGCTCGATCCGCGCGCCTTCCTCGGCGGTGAGGTAGGCGACGAGGCGTTTGTCGCCCGGCCGGTCCTCCCGGACCACGACGGTTGCTTGCGCCACGCCCGGCCGGCCGGCGAGGACGGTCTCGATCTCGCCGAGTTCGATGCGGAAGCCGCGGAGCTTGACCTGCTGGTCGGCGCGGCCGAGGTATTCGAGGGAACCCTCGTGGTTCCAGCGGACCAGGTCACCGGTCCGGTACATCCGGGTGCCGGAGGGGCCGTACGGGTCCGCGACGAAACGGTCCGCGGTCAGCGACGGGCGGTCCAGATACCCCTGCGCCAGACCGGCCCCCGCAATGTAGAGCTCGCCGGGAGTGCCTGACGGAGCCAGCTGCAGTGCCTCGTCCAGGACGTAGAGCCGGTGGTTGTCGAGGGCCTCGCCGATCGGGATGGCACCGGCGTAGTCCAGCGGCCGGTGGATGCGGTGCGTCGTGGCGAACGTCGTGGTCTCCGTCGGACCGTAACCGTTCACGACGGTGAGGTCCGGGCAACGGTCCATGACCCGGCGTACCGCCTCCGGCGCAACCACATCACCCCCGCCCACACCTCACGCACGCCGGCGAACGCCTCCGGAACCTCCTCCGCCATCACCCGGAACAACCCCGCCGTCAGCCACAACGCGGTGATCCCGTGCTCAGCGATCAGCGCTTCGTACGCTGCCGCGTCGAGGTGTCCTGCGGGGGCGACGACGAGTGTGCCGCCGTTCAGCCACGGCACCCACATCTCGTACGTCGAGGCATCGAACGCCATCGCCGAGTGGAACAGCACCCGCCCGTGATTCCCGTTCGCATACACGGTCTGAGCAGCCAGATCCGCCACATTGCGATGCGTGACCGCAACACCCTTCGGCACACCCGTCGAACCCGACGTGAACATCGCATACACCGGCTGATCCGCATGCACCACAACCAACGGATCCGAGGAATCACCCTCACCCCCGACACCGGACCCAGCACCCGCACACCCGCCGGCACCACCACCGCACCCGGATCCCGGTCCGTCACCACATGCGACACACCCGACCCACCAACAATCAACTCCACCCGATCAGCCGGATAACGGGTATCCAACGGCACATACACCGCACCCGCCTTCACCACCGCCAACGTCGTCACCACCGCACCCACCGAGCGCTCCTGGAACAACGCCACCCGACTACCCGGCCGCACCCCCTCACCGATCAACCGACGCGCCGCACGATTGGCCAGCACATCCACCTCACGGTAGGAAAACTCCCGCCCCTCACCCACCACGGCGACCGCATCCGGAGTCCGCACCACCTGCGCCGCGAACAACTGCGCAAGACCCGCATCAGGAGAACCGGTCACCTCACCGGCCCACTCCCCCAACAACACCCCACGCTCACCCGCCGACAACAACTCCAGCTCACCCACCGGCACATCCGGAGCCGACGCCACAGCACCCAGCAACCGCACCAGACGCTCACCCGCCAACTCCACCGAACGCGCGTCATACAGATCCGTCGCATACTCGATCGTGATGTCCAGCCCACCCGGCCGACCCTCACCCGTACGGTGCTCGGCGAACGAGAACGTCAGGTCGAACTTCGCGAAGCGCAGCCAGGTGAACTCGGACTCGGTGTCCAGGTCCCCGGCGACGAGTGTCGGCGTGGCCGCGTCCGTCAGCGTGAGCATCACCTGGAACAGGGGGTGCCGGGACGCCGAACGGTCCGGGTTCAGGGCCTCGACCAGCCGGTCGAACGGCAGGTCCTGGTGGCTCCAGGCAGCCAGGTCGGTCTCCCGGACCCGGGTCAGCAGCTCCCGGAAGCTCGGATCGCCCGACAGGTCGGTGCGCAGCACGAGCGTGTTGACGAAGAAGCCGACCAGGTCGTCGAGTGCCTGATCCGTGCGGCCGGCGATCGGTGAGCCGAGCGGGATGTCGTGTCCGGCCCCGGAACGGGACAGCAGGGTCGACACCGCCGCCTGGGCCACCATGAACACCGAGGCGCCCGACTCGCGCGCCAGCTCCGCGAGCGAGGAGTGGATGCCCTCGGGGCAGTGCACGGTGTGGGTGGCGCCGCGGTAGGAGGCGACCGCCGGCCGCTGCCGGACGGCGGGGAGGGTGACTTCCTCCGGCAGCTCGGCCAACGCCTGCTTCCAGTAGTCCAGTTGCCTGGCCGCGACGCTCTCCTGGTCCGCGGGGTCACCGAGGATGCCCCGGTGCCAGAGGGCGTAGTCGGCATACTGGGCGGGCAGCGGCTCCCAGGCGGGGCGCTCGCCGCGCGAGCGCGTGGCGTACGCGGTGCTGAGGTCGCGCATGAGCGGCTGGTAGGACCAGCCGTCGGCCACGATGTGGTGCATGACCACCAGGAGCACGTACTCGCGCTCACCGAGGCTGAACAGCCGGGCGCGGAAGGGCAGATCGGCCGCCAGATCGAAGATGCGCTCCGACTCGGCGGTGAGCAGCGCGGCAACGGTGTCCTCGGTCGCCGGGGTGAGCGGCAGCTCCACCCGGACGCTGTCGGCCGGCAGGATCCGCTGGTAGGTCTGCCCCTGGTCCTGTCCGAATACGGTCCGCAGGCTCTCGTGGCGTCCCGCGACATCGGTGAACGCGGACTCCAGGGCCGCGACGTCGAGGTCACCGCGGACCCGGACGGCGAGCGGGATGTTGTACGTCGCCGACGGGCCCTCCAGCTGGTCCAGGAACCAGAGGCGCTGCTGGGCCGCCGAGAGCGGCAGCGGCTGCGGCCGCTCCTGGGCCGTGAGGGCGGGGCGGGCGGACTCGCCGCCGCCGGTGGCGACGTACTCGGCGAGCAGCGCCACGGTCGGGTAGTCGAAGAACTGCCGCAGTGTCAGCTGGACGTCCAGGACGGTGCGCACCCGGCTCACCAGTCGGGTCGCCAGCAGCGAGTGTCCGCCGACGGCGAAGAAGTCGTCGTCGATGCCGATCGACGGCAGGCCGAGGGAGTGCGCGAACAGGCCGCAGAGGACCTCCTCGACCGGGTTGCGCGGGGCCCGGCCGTTGGGTGCCGCGCCGGCCCGGGGCGCGGGCAGTGCGCGCCGGTCGAGCTTGCCGTTCGGGGTCAGTGGCAGGGTTCCCATCGGCACGACGGCCGAGGGAACCATGTACTCGACGAGCTGGTCACCCGCGTGGCGGAGGAGTTCGGCTCCGTCCAGGACGCCCTCCTCGACGGGTACGACGTAGGCCACCAGGCGCTTGTCGCCGGGCCGGTCCTCGCGGACGATGACGGCGGCCTGGGCGACGGAGGGGTGGCGCACCAGCACGGTCTCGATCTCGCCGAGCTCGATGCGGTTGCCGCGCAGCTTGACCTGCTGGTCCGCGCGGCCGAGGAAGAGGACCTCCCCGTGCTCGTTCCAGGCGGCGAGGTCGCCGGTGCGGTACATGCGGCTGCCGGCCGGGCCGTACGGGTCGGCGGTGAAGCGCTCGGCGGTCAGGGCCGGGAGCCGGCCGTAGCCCTGGGCGAGGTGCGGGCCCGCGACGTAGAGTTCGCCGGCCTCGCCCGGGGCGGTGTGGCGCAGGTCGCCGTCCAGGACGTACATGGCGGTGTTCGCCATCGGAACGCCGAGGTGCAGCCGGTCGAGGGTGCGGACCTCGGGGGTGAAGGTCTGGTAGCTGCAGAAGACGGTCGCCTCGGTGGGACCGTAGACGTGCACGAACGTGGTGTCCGGGCAGTGTTCGAGGGCGCGTTGGAGTGCGGTGGCGGACAGCACGTCGCCGCCGGTCCAGATCTCGCGCAGCCGCCCGAGGCCGTCGATGGCCTCGTGGGCCATCGCGTCGAAGAGGGCGGTCGTGAAGTACGCGGCGGTCACCTCGTGGCGGGCGATGGCCTCGGCCAGTTCACCGATGTCGATCTTCGGAGCGGACAGCACGACTGCCAGTCCGCCACGCAGCAGCGGCACCCACAGCTCGTACGTCGACGAGTCGAACGGCAGTGGCGAGTAGGCGAGCACCCGCTCGTGGGCCGTGGCGCCGAAGCCCGGGTCCAGGGCCAGTTCGACCACGTTGCGATGGGTGTTGACGACGCCCTTGGGGGTGCCGCTGGAGCCGGAGGTGAACATCATGTAGAGCGCCTGGTCGGGGTGGACCGTGACGTCCGGAGCGGTGGGCGCCGTCCCGGCCGTGGTGCTCGCGTCGTCCAGCCGCAGGACGGGCAGCTCCCCCGCGAAACCGGTCTCCCCGGCCGGGCGGTCCGTCAGCAGGTGGGTGGCCCCGGTGTTGCCGAGGATCCAGCTCAGGCGGTCCTCGGGCTGGCGGGGGTCCAGGGGACGTACACCCCGCCGCTCTTCAGCACGGCGAGCACCGTGACGACGTAGGCGAACGAGCGGTCGAAGAGGAGGCCGACGGCGTCGCCCGGCGTGACGCCCTCGGAGACGAGCCGGTGTGCGAGAGCGTTGGCCGCGCCGTCCAGTTCCCGGTAGGTGAGACGGCCGTCCTCGCGGACGAGGGCGACGGCCTCCGGGGTGCGGGCGGCCTGCGCGGCGAAGAGCACGTGCAGCGCACCCACGGGAAGGTCCTCGGCCGTGTCGTTGTACGTGGCGACGTGCGCGGGGACGCCGACGCCGAGGGAGAGAGCTGGATCTGCTTGCGGCTGGGACATCTCGACACCTTCTTGGTAGCTCGGATCTCGTGGTCTCGCGGCGTGCCGGGAGACCGACGGAGCCACGGTGGATGACGTGCGGGTGGTGCGAAGTCGTGCGGTGCGCAGGGGAATCAGCCGGTGCGGGAGACCATCGCGGAGTCGGCCGGCAGCAGGACGTCGTCCGCTTCCAGGGCGTTCGCGTGGTACTTGCCCACCGCGCTTATCAGCAGCCGCAGTTCCAGGGCGATGCTCTCGACCAGCCGGACCAGTCCGCTCTCGGCGTCCTCGTCCACGGCGAGCAGCGCGGCCCGGCCGAGGCCGACGGCGCGCGCGCCGAGGGCCAGCGCCTTGGCGGCCCTGCTGCCCTCCCAGATCCGCCCGCTGGCGAGCAGGCAGTGGTCGGTGCGGCCGATGCGGGTCAGGCACTCGCCGAGCGGGAGCCCGACCTGGCCGAGGAAGGTGGTCGGCGCCCAGGCGGTGCCGCCCTCCGCGCCGTCCACCGTGACGGAGTCCGCGCCGGCCGCCCAGGCGGTGGCCGCGGCGAGGGCCACGTCGCGCCCGGGGTGCAGCTTCACCCACACCTTCACGCGGGGGAAGTTGTTGCGCATCAGCCGGATCTGCTGGCGCAGGATCTCCTCGGTGAAGGTGCCGGGGCTGCTGATCCGCAGCACCGAGTCGCTGTCCGCGCCGAACACCGCGTCCAGGGCGTACTGTTCGGCGACCCTGCCGCCGGCCTCGCGGCCCAGGACGGTGAGTCCGCCGAGCCCGGGCTTTGCGCCCTGGCCGACCTTCAGTTCGAAGGCGAGCCGGCCGGTGGCCAGCAGCGGCTCGGAGACGGGGTCGCTGTAGACCTGGTTCCACACCTCGGCGTCCGCGTCCTCGGTGGACTGCTGCACGACCACGCCGCCGTGCTCGTCGTCGGCGGCGGCCGTGTAGGCGGCGATCCGGCCGAGCAGCGGGGAGGACCCGGAGTCGGAGGCGGCGCGGTAGCCGTTGACCGGCACGACGTTCTCCCCGATGACCATCGGGATGCCGAGCTGTCCGGCCTGACGTCCGGCCGCCTCGCCCAGGTCGTGACTGGCGACCTGGGTGGAGCCGAACGCGGACACGTACAGCGGCAGCCGGGAGGTGAACCCACCGATCACCGTGTCCAGTTCGACGTCGGTGTAGAGCGGTTCACGGGCCAGGTCGATGAGCTTCTTCAGCCGCTCCGGCATGAACACGGGAGGGACGATCCTGGCGCGTTCCAGCAGGTCGTGCGGGTCGTGGCCGGCCGGGAGCGCGCCGAGCAGGCTGCTGCCGTAGGACTCCAGCGCGGGAAAGGCCCCCGCCGCTCCGGCCCTGGCCCGGTGCCGCACCTGTTCCTCGGGGAAGCCCGCGGCGCTCAGTACGGCGCTCATGCCGACACCACTCCCGGGAGCTTGGGGTAGGCGCTGGCCTCCCAGGCGGCGGTGCGGCCGGTGACGTACCGGGTGAAGCGCTCCAGGCCGATGCCGAACCCGGAGCTGGCGGGGATGCCGCGGCGGGCCAGGTCGAGGTACCAGCCGTACTTCGCGGGGTTCTCGCCGGTCTCCCGCATCCGGGTGACCAGGGCCGCGTAGTCGTGCTCGCGCTCGCTGCCGCTGGCGAGCTCGCCGTAGCCCTCGGGTGCGATCAGGTCGAAGTTGCGGAGGATGCCGGGACGGTCGGTGTCCTCCTGGTCGTAGAAGCCCCGCGAGCCCTTGGGGTAGTCGACGACGAAGAAGGGGCGGCTGGTCTTCGCGGAGAGGATCTCCTCACCCTCCCAGTCGATCTCGGCGCCCGGGTCCTGCGGGTGGCCTAGCGCCACCAGGTCCGCAGTCGCCTCCGCGTGGGTGGTGCGGGCGAACGCGCCGTGGACCACTTCCCGGAAGGCGTCCCGGTCCCTGCCGAGGAGCTCCAGGTCACCCGGCATGTCGCGGACGACCTCGTTCACGACGTGCGCCACGAGCCGCTCGGCGAGCTCCATCGCGTCCTCGCGGCCCGCGTCGCGGATCTCCACGTCGATCTGGTGGAACTCGGCGAGGTGGCGGTGGGTGACAGCCGTCTCGAGCGGTTCCAGGCGCACGTTGGGTGCGATGTAGAAGATCTTGTCGAAGGCCAGCAGCGACGCCTGCTTGTAGAGGATCGCGCTGGTCATCAGCTTGTACTTGTGTCCGTAGAAGTCGACGTCCACCTGCTTGGAGCCCCGGATGCCCGGGTCGGTCACCGGCCCGATGACCGGCGGCAGCAGCTCCTGGAAGCCCTGCGCGGTCAGGAAGGCGCGGGTCGCCGCGAGCATGCGGCTCTGCACCCGCAGCGTGGCACGGGTCGGCTCGGCCATCAGGTGCTGGTCGGGAGAGGCCGGGAACGCGGGCGCGACGCGGCCGTAGGGCTCGGCGATCGTGGTGGTCATGGTGCTACCTCCTGGGTGTGCTGCCGATGGGCTGCCGGGCGACGGGCCGCCGAGGGAAGCGGGGGGCGGGAAGCGGACGGGGGAACGGTGCGGTCGTGCCGGCGCTGCACGAACGACAGGGCGTCGTACAGCCCGGCGGCGGTGAGCCGCCGGCCGCGGTCGCGGACGGGCCCGAGGGGCATCGCCCCGATCTCGGACCAGTTGAGGCGGCCGGACCCGTCGATGTGGCTCCGGGTGCGGCCCGCGTTGTCGGGGTGCAGGCAGTAGGGAACGTCGAGGTATCCACGGGCGAAGGCCTTCAGCAGGGCCTGTCCCAGGTCGTCGTCGAGATCGAGTACGGCGTCCACGAGGGCGCGTGCCTCGGCGTAGACGGCGTTGTCCGCCTGGTCGGTGTGCGGGGACGCGTCCCCGGGCCGGGCGTCGGTCGCGTCCCGGTGCCGGGCGGCGGCCCGAGCGGCGATCCGCAGGGCCTCGACGTTCTCCGCCACGGTCGGGATGCGGTGTGCCTCGGCCGCCGTCTTCACGATCAGCCGGGCCGCCCCGGTGTCCACCGCCAACTCGGCCGAGCGCTCCAGGAGTTCCAGGGAACCGCGCCGGGTCTGAGGGTAGAGGCCCATGTAGGTGTAGAGGACGATGTGCCAGTCGGTGTCCGGCAGGAATTCACCGGCCAGGCGGCGCAGCGCGTGCACCGCCTCGCGGTCCTGCGCCGCGTTGGTCTGCTGGGCGTAGCTGAGCGAGATGCTGCGCAGCCCCGCCCGGTGAAAGAAGAGCGCCTCCAGCGCGCTGATCGCGACGAGCAGGCCGGGCGGGCACAGCTGGCCGAGCATGCAGCCGCCGAAGGTCTCCAGGTGCGGTTCCGCCCCGGTGCCGCGCAGGGCGGCGAGGAAGTCACAGCTCTCCTGCCAGTTGCGTACGGAGTCCAGCAGCGGGGTGCGTCCGTAGGGCAGGCAGTAGGAGACCGGGCCGCCCTCCGTCGCGTCGAGGCCGAGCCGGGCCAGCGCGGCGACGATGCGCTGCGGGCGCGCCGATCCGTGCCGGATCTGCACCGGGAAGCCGGCGTCCCGGACGCCGTCCAGGACCCAGCCCGAGGTGTGCGGACTGTAGGAGGTGATCGGGAACCCGTTGAGCGGGACGCCGCTGTTCAGCGCCCGGACTGCGGAGACCTCGTCGCTGACCCGGGTGTAGCTGTCGATGGTCATGGTGCCGACGACCGCGTCGGCTGCTCCCTTGGTGGCCAGCAGGCCGGCCCGCATCAGCGCGGGGTCGGAGAACCCCATCCGGGGCTGCACCACGAGAGTGCCGCGTGCCTGCGCCTCGGCGACGAAGCGACCGAAGGAGAGCGGGCGGGGGTGGGGACCGGTGCGGTTCCCGGGCACCGCCGTGCGGACCGGTGCGGTCATCGTTCCACCTCCCTGGGCAGCGTGCCGACGTAGGACTCGAAGGCGGAGATGTCGGCGCCGTCCTGGAAGACCGCGTCGAACCCGGCCCTCATGAGTGCGTCGGCCTTCTCCTCCCCGGCGCCGGACACGCCGAGCTTGCCGCCGATGACGGCCGGCAGGCCGGTCAGCTCCCAGCGCGAGCGGATGGCCCCGATCAGCGGCTCGGCGTCGTTGAAGCCGTGCCCGTTGACGCTGCTGACGACCAGTAGGTCGGGCTGGTACTTGCAGCAGGACTCGACGATCTCGTCCTCGGGCACACAGGAACCCAGATTGACGACCTTGTGCCCGAGGTCTTCGAGCAGCAGTTGGATGTAGATGAGATTCCAGGTGTGAGCATCGGACTGAAGTCCGGTGACAACAACATCCAGCGGCCCGGATCGATGACGAGCCGCCCATTCCGCAGGCTTCATTGTTCGCTTCGTCCACATCATTGGATGACAAGGGGAGAAAGAGATCCAGGCTTGCCCGGAACTTCCTTTCGGCCACCACCGTAGATTCGCCCCGGAGGCGTTTCCGGCGTGAGCGGCGGCAACTGGGCGGCAGGAAAGGAGCAGTTGACCGACAGTCCCGTGCCGGGCGGCCGACGGGGCGTGAGACTGGCCGTACTGCACCCGCAGAATCCAGCCTCCGGCCCCGTGCACAGCGCCGGCGAACGACCGAGGAGTCATGACATGGCAGAGACCGGCCACAGCGTCCGTGCGGCGGACGTGCTCGCGGACGTGCTGGCGGAGGTACGGGAGAGCGTCGACCGGCGGGAGGCGCTGGGCGAGGCGCAGATCGCCGTCCTGGAGGCCGCGGTGAACATCGTCCGCGCTGGTCAGACCGGGTTCGAGGTGCCGCCGGTGGAGCGTTCGGAGCTGGTGCGCGAGGCGCTCGGCGCGGTGCGCGCGGCCACCGTGGCCACCGGGTTCGCCCTCACGTACGCGCATCAGACGGCCCGGGTGCTCGCCTGACTCCGCGCTCCGTGGTGCCGCCGATCTGCCTGGCCTTCTGCCCGGCGAGACGGCCGGCGGCTCCTAGCATTTGATGCAGCCGAAACACTCAGGCACACCTGACGACCGAACGCATACCTTCGTCCAACCGAGGTGGAAATCATGGCAACCAACCCGTTCGAGGACCCCCAGGGCCGCTATGTGGTGCTGGCCAACGAAGAAGGCCAGTATTCGCTGTGGCCGGTCCGGATCCAGCAGCCGGCGGGCTGGGAACTGGTGAAGGACGAGGGCAGCAAGCAGGAATGCGGCGAATTCATCGAGGCGAACTGGACCGACATGCGGCCGCGTTCGGTGGTTGCGGCGATGGGTGGCTGAACCCCCGGTTCTCCCAGGTTCCGACAGGGCGGGTGCGAGGCGCGTACGGCGCCTCGCACCCGCCCTTTTCGCGGCCCTCGGACGGTGCCCCGCACCGGCCCTCACGCGCGGCCCGCGGACCGTGCCCCGCACCCGCCCTTTTCGTGCGGCCCTCGGGCCCTGCTCCGCACCGGCGCGGTAGCGCGGCCACGCACGAAGCTCCCGGCAGACACGGGCGACCTCGGTCGTGAGTCCATGTCTGACGGGAGCTTCGTCGGTCTGTGCAGCGGGCGGCCCCGCGCCGCCGGGTGGGCGGGGCGGGGCAGGTGCGGTCAGTCCTGGACGCCGCGTACGCACCACTCCAGGACCGCCGCGGCGGCGGTCATCTTGTGGTGGGCCTGCCGCCAGGCCAGGCTCGACGGGCCGTCGAGCACCTCGTCGGTGACCTCCTCGCCCCGGACCGCGGGCAGGTCGTGCAGGAAGACGGTGCGCGGGCCGCCGAAGCGGTCCAGGAACGCGCGGTTGATCTGGAAGCCGTCGAAGTCGCGGAGCCAGTCCGGGTTCTCCTTCGTCACTCCCATGGTCTGCCACCGGCTGGTGTACACCGCGTCCACCGGGCCCTCGACCTCGTCGGGTGTCACGATCTGGCTCACCAGGGCCTTACCGCCGCTGAGTTCGGCCGCCAGGTCCAGGGTGTCCTTGGGGACCTCGTACCCCCGCGGGCACAGCAGCGTGAGGCGCAGGCCGGGGGTGAGGGCGGCGGCGAGTGCGAGGGCCGCGCCCGAGCTGTTGCCCTCGCCGACGGCGAGGAGGTGCAGGCCGTCCAGTGAGCCGAACTGCTCGGTGAGCGTGGCCAGATCGGCGATCGCCTGGGTCGGGTGCTCGTCCAGGCTCAGGGCGTTGACGACGGCCAGGTCCTCGCTGCTGCCGAGCCGGCGGATCTCCTCCACGTCGCCGTTGGTGCGGACGACGAGCGCGTCGAGGTACTGCCCGAGCACCCGGGCCGTGTCCTCCACCGTCTCGCCGGTGCTGAGCTGCAGCTCGTTCGGACCGAAGGTGATCACATCGGCGCCGAGGCGGGTCGCCCCGCTCCAGAAGGAGGTACGGGTCCGGGTCGAGGACTTGCGGAAGTAGAGACCGACCTGGCGTCCGGCCAGCGGCTTCGGCGCGATGCCGTCGCGGCCGAACGAGACGGCGCGCCGGACCAGGTGGTCAAGCTCGGCGGGCGTGAGGTCGGCCAGCGAGATCAGGTTGCGCATGGGTGAGGTGCCTTTCACGAGGACGATGACGGGCGAGAACGGGGACCAGGGACCGGAGACGGGCGGCGGAGCGGGGAACGGGCAGACCTGGTGTGTCAGTGCGCGGCGACGAGAGCGGCAGGTGCCGTCTCCTGGTCGGCGGCGAGCACCGCGCGGACCAGATTGAGCACCGTGAAGCCCACCGGGTCGCCCGCCGTGGTGGGAAGCCGGCGGATCAGGCCACGGACCAGCAGCGCATGCACGTCACGTGCGGTCGCGGCCATGGAGGTGCCGCAGGCACGCGCGGCGCCGTCCATCGTCCACGGGTCCTCCAGCGTCGCCAGCGTGCGCAGCAGGGCGGCGGCCTGCGGGCCGAGATCGGTCACGGCCGCGGTGAGCCGCTCGCTCAGGGTGGGGCCGGCGGCGGGGTCGGTGGGCGTGACCCCGTCGAGCAGGACCAGCGGTGCGGTACGGGCGATGTCCAGGAGCTGCTGGGGGGAGTACAGCAGCAGCCACGAAGCCGCCGCCTCCAGCGCCTGCGGCATGCCGTCCAGGGCCCGGCAGATGTGGCCGACGGTGGTGACGACGGCATCCGTGGGAAGGAAGTCGGGCCGTGTGTAGCTGACATGGGAGAGCGTCAGCTCGACGGCGTGCCGGTCCGCGACGAGCGGGCCGCCCACCGTGTCGACGGCAAGGTCGGCGGCCGACGGTACCGCGAGCGGGGCCAGCGGCAGCAGCCGCCCGCCCGGCAGCTGGACCGGCCGGTCGGCCGTGGTGAGAATTTTCAGGTGCTCGCAGGTACGCAGCAGACTGAGCAGCCGAGGGGTGACGGATGGTGACGCATCGTGACCGTCCAGCACGATCAGGGTCGGCTTCGACCCTATGAGCGTGGCCAGTTCATCGAATTCCCCGCCGTCCCGCACGAGTGAACGCACCCAGCCGGCGACGGTCGACTGCGGGCTGCCGGGAGCCGCTCCCGCGGTCTCGGCCGTCTCGTCCAGGGAGACCCACAACACCGGGACCCGGTCCTTGGCGTGGATCAGGGATGCCGCCTCCTGGGCGAGCCGCGACTTCCCCACTCCCGGCAGGCCCACCAGGGTCAGCAGTCTCTCGTGATCCGTACGCAACCGGGCTGTCAGCGCCTCCAGTTCCGGCCGCCGCCCCACCAGCGGACGCAGCGCAGGGGGCGGTGTGGCCAGGTCCGCTCCGTAGATGTCCTGGAAAACACGCCCCACGGCCTTTGCATCGACGGCGAGTTCGAGCTCGATGCGTCGCGAGTCGCTCAGCCTCATGGCATTGGCGAGGAGCCTCAGAGTTTCCCTGCGCGGGTGCTGGACCCGTCCCAGCTCCAGGTCGCGAATGGCCCGTACGCTCACCGTGGAAAGCCCCGCGAGCTGTTCCTGGGTGAGCCCCGACCGCCTGCGCGCATTCTGCAGCAGAACGTCAAGCCCGGGTGCGGGCTGGGAATTCATCATTGTCTCCTCGGTCTCCACATGCTCAGAAAATGCAATGGCCGGTTACCCGGCCACCCAGGACTGTCCGGAACGCGAGGCCGGACCGCGACCTTTGCGGTCCGCTCACGCTCCGTACGCTCCGTGGCAGCGAAGGCCTGCCGTCGATGAACACCTTCCACCGAGTCATTCCCGAACTCTTCCCGGTGCAGTACCGCGCCTTCCCCTCCGCAGGGGCTACGATCGCCTCGCGCCGGGACAGGACCTGCGGGTGGGCAGATCTGAGGGGGAGGATGCGTGTCAACAGCAGAAGAGGTTCGGCTGCGCTTCAACATTCTTGGCCCGATTGAGGGCTGGTGGGACGGGACGCGACTGCGCCTGGGGGGAGTCATCCAGGAGCGAGTTCTGGCCACCTTGCTTCTGGAGCCCGGAAAGGTGCTTCCGGTTTCCCGGCTGGTCGAGGCGGCTTGGGACGAAGAACCGCCGCCGACGGCACCACACCAAGTGCGCAAGGCAGTTGCGGATCTCCGAAGACGCATACCGGGAGGCGCCCACGTCCTCCTCACGGACGGTCCCGGCTATCGCGTCGCCCGTGAACAATGTGAAATCGACGTGGCCGAATTTGGTCTACTGATACGTAAAGCGAAGCTCACGGCGTCCGAGGGCCGCACGGCCGAAGCCGCCGAGATATTGCGCGGCGCCCTTGCGCTCTGGCGGGGGCCTGTTATGTCGGGCGGCGGCGGTCCGGTCATAGAGGCCGCGTCGACCTCCATCGAGGAGCGCCGGCTGACCGCGGCGGAACAGCTCTTCGATCTCCACCTCGCACTCGGCGAGGCCTCCGAACTCGTCGTCGAACTGCGGGAACTGGTCCAGCAGCATCCGCTGCGCGAGTCCCTGCGCGGCCAGCTGATGCTCGCCCTGTACCGGTCCGGGCGGCAGGCAGAGGCGCTGGAGGAGTTCGGCAAGGTGCGCGAACTCCTTGTCGAGGAGCTCGGTATCGACCCCGGCTCCAAGCTGACCAAGCTGTACGAGGGCATTCTCCGGGAGAGCCCCGAGCTGGCAGGTCCCGAGCCGACGCCCACCCAGGTCATGCCCGTGACGCTGCCCTCCGAACCGCCGAGCACCCTGCCGTACGACCTCGCGGACTTCACCGGACGGGACCGGGAACTGACGGAGATCCTGCGCGGCGTCAAGGACGGCGCGGAACAGGGCCCGCTGATCGTGGCCATCGACGGCATGGGCGGCTGCGGCAAGACCTCGCTCGCGGTGCGGGCGGCGCACCGGCTCGCACCGGACTACCCGGACGGTCAACTCCACATCGATCTGCGCGGCTACACGCCGGGCGACCAGCCGGTGACCGCCGGCATCGCCCTCGACAGCCTGCTGCGGGCCATCGGCGTCCCGGGCCACCTCATCCCCGACGACGTCCCCGCCCGCACGGCCCTGTGGCGCGCCACCCTGGTCGGCAAGCGGCTGCTGATCCTCTTCGACAACGCGGCGGACGCCGCCGCCATCCGCCCGCTGCTGCCCGCCTCCCCCGGCTCCCTCATCATGGTCACCAGCCGGGCCCGGCTGGTCGATCTGGACGGTGCGCGGTGGATCTCCATCGGGGTGATGCCGCCCGAGGACAGCGCGATGCTGGTCGCCGAGACGCTCGGCGCCCAGCGCGTCGCCGCCGAGCCCGAGGCGGCGGCGGAGCTCGCCCGGCTCTGCGGCCACCTCCCGCTCGCCCTGCGGATCGCCACCGCTCGGCTGCGCAACCGGCCGCGCTGGACCCTCCAGTACCTGGCCGAGCGGCTGCGCGACGAGACCCGAAGACTCGACGAGCTGAGCTCGGGCGCCCGCAGCGTCTCCGCCACCCTGCGTCTGTCCTACCAGGCGCTGGACGAGGAGTGCCGCAACGCGTTCTCGACGCTGGCACTGCACCCGGGCAGCGACATGGACATCCACGCCGCCGGTGCGCTGCTCGGCACGGGCGCAAGGGATGCGGAGGATCTGCTCGAACTGCTGCTCGACGTCCACCTCGTGCAGCAGCCGGAGATCGGCCTCTACACCTTCCACGACCTGGTCCGCAGCTTCGCGCAGAGCCTGCTCGTCGAGTCCGCCGAGGACTCCGCGGCGGTGGAGCGGCTGCTGGGCTACTACCTGACCGCCACCGAGGTGGCGTGCGACCTCCTCTACTCCGGACGACGCCGGCGCAACACCGGCATCGCGCCCAGCACGGCCGAGCTGCCCGACCTCGCCACCGCCGAGCGGGCGCGGAAGTGGTTCCTGCGCGAGCAGACGGCACTCCTCGCGGCCGTCACGCTCGCCGAGCGCAACGGGCACGACCGCTACGTGGTGTGCCTGGCCCGCAACCTCGTCTTCCAGCTCAACGACCTCGGCCTCCTTGAGGAGTTCGGCGAGCTGAGCCGGGTCGCGGTCGCCGCCGCGGGCAGGCTGCAGGATCTGGCGCTGCTGGGGGTGAGCCTGTCCAACCTGGGCGTCGCCTGCTGGAAGCTCGGGCGTCTGACCGAGGGACTGGAGGCCGCCCGCAAGAGCCGGGACGTCGCGATCCGCCTCGGGGACCTGCACACCCAGGCCCACAGCGAGAGCATCCTCGGCCAGTTCAACAGTCTGCTCGGCGACTTCTCCGAGGCCCTGGTCCACATGGAGACGGCGATCGCGCATGAGCGTGACCTGGACATGCCGCGCGCGGAGGCCGAGAGCCTGACCATCCTCAGCACCCTCTACGAGCAGTGGGGCCGGTACGAGGAGGCGCGGGACGCGGCCCTGCGCTCGGCCGAACTGAGCCGGCAGCTCGGGCAGCACGAGGGGCTGCCCGGAGCCATCACCGACCTCGCCTTCGCCCATGTCGGCCTCGGCGCGTACGAGGAGGCCGAGCGCTGCCTGACGGAGGCCCGGGCGCTGTACGGGGACACCGGGAACCAGGTCAACCAGGCGCTGACCCTGGCGTTGTCCGCGGATGTGGAGAACCGGCTGGGAAGGCCTGCCCGCGTCCCGGACGAGGCGGAGCTCGCCCTCGACATGATGCGTACGAACGCCTCGCCGCTGCGCCGGGCCAAGGTGGAGAACATGGTGGGCCGGCTGCGCCGCCGGCAGGGAGACCTGGCAGCGGCGCTCGCGCTGCACGCCCATGCCCACGAGATCTCCTCGTCGCTCAGCTATCGCATCGAGAAGGCCTACGCCCTGGTCGGCATGGCCGACGCTCTCGGGGACACGCCGGACGCGGTCCGGTACCGGGCGGAGGCGGAGCAGCTCTTCGCCGGGATGGGCGTACCGGAGGGCCGGCGGCGCGGCTGACGGCAGGTCCCGGCCCGAGGAAGCACCGCGCACTCCGCCCCGCCGGCCCGCCGGCTCCGGGTCGGACAGCACCGCGCCCCGCACCGTGACTCCGGTGCGG
The DNA here is from genome assembly GCF_023701695.1 of Streptomyces sp. RKAG290. Classification (GTDB taxonomy): domain Bacteria; phylum Actinomycetota; class Actinomycetes; order Streptomycetales; family Streptomycetaceae; genus Streptomyces. The sequence continues at coordinate 6,599,386 of NZ_JAJOZC010000001.1, read as the reverse complement.
GGCGCTTGTGTCGGGGCGGTGGGATCACATGGCGGGGGAGGTCGGACCCTTGTCGTCGTTGACCGTGTCGGTGATGACCGTCGGACCCTTGTCGTCGTTGACCGTGTCGGTGACGACCGTGGGGCCCTTGTCGTCGTCGGTGTGGACGATCACCGTGGGGCCCTTGTCGTCGGCGACCAGGTGGGTACCGATCACCGTCGGGCCCTTGTCGTCGGCGACAACCTGCTGGGTGCTCCGGGGGCTGTCCGAGTGCCCCGCCTCGACCGTCACGCCGATCCCGAAGGCCAGCGTCGCCGCGATGATCCCGAAGAGCCCAGCAAGCTTGTGTCCCATGGTCCCGCCCCTAAGTGGTGTTTGTGGGTTTTTGCGGTGTTCCGCTTCCCGACACCACTGATGTTGCTGACCGGCGTTCCCGGTCCGTTCCTGCCGCGATACCGCCTCCCGGAACTGCCGCGGGAACGGACCGGCATCGCCTACGGCCTCTCGTCCGCCTCGTGCCTGATCCCGAACGAAACGCCCTGGTCCACGTCGAGTTGGCAGGCGGCGACGCGCGGCCCGACGGGGGTGAGGACCACGCGCGTGCGGGCCGTTCCCGACTCGTGGCCGGCCAGGTCGAGCAGGGAACGTACGAGGGAGCGGAGGACCACGCGCTCCTTCTCGTCCAGGACCGCCGGGCAGGCGTCGTCCCCGGGCGGCCACACCGCGATCCCCGCCACCGTGTGCATGCCGTTCTCGGTCCTGGTCTCGACGCTCAGCTGGGGCCCCTCCCAGGGCTCCGGCGCGGCGTAGGGACGGGTATGAACGCCGGACGCCACGTGCTCGGCCCACCGTTCCACGGTGGAGAGGTCCTGGAGGGCCTGGCGCAGTTCCGTCCCGTCGGGCGAACGATCCCTGGGGTCCTTCACGTGAGTACTCCTTCTGCAGACAACTACGGAACGACCCTTGCCCTCCCGGCTCCCGCTTCCCTCCCGATCCGTTCCCGCTCCCTTCCCGTTCCCGCGTTCGCTAAGGGAACGCAGCGGTAATCGGTGGACGCATGATGACCCCGTTCGATCCAGACAGGGACCCGTGGTGGTCCGCAGGGGATGCGACATCCTGGGAGATTGAGGCGTGGTGACCAAACCATTCGACGGCGGCGGCACGAAGTGCCGGACGCCGGAGCACAACGGACACGAATCCTGATGGGCGCCCGGATATCAACGGACATTCCTGGTCGTTTCTCGGGAATGGGCCCCTTTCTCCTCGTCTGGTCCGGTCAGGCGGTATCCCTGGCAGGCAGCGCGGCGGTCCGGTTCGCCTTCATCGTCGAAGTGTGGTCGAGCGGTGAGCAGGCAACCGCCGTCACCATTCTCTCGCTGTGCGCCATGCTGCCGCAGGCCGTGTTCAGCCCCATTGCGGGCGCAATCGTCGACCGGATATCCAAGCGCGCCGCACTTCAGATAGCCGACGCCGGCGGGCTCCTCGTCGTGGGCACGCTGGCCCTGCTCCACTACCTCGGCGGGTTCCAGGCCTGGCAGGTGTATCCGGCCGCCGTACTGCTCGGCGTCTGTGCCGCCTTCCAGTTCCCGGCGCTGTCCTCGGCCGTGCCCCTCCTGGTCCGCAAGGACCAACTCGACCGTACCAACGGCCTGCTGGCTGGCGCGAAGAGTGCCGCCGGGATCGGTGGCCCCGCGCTCGGCGGCCTCCTCGTCGCCCTCTTCGGAATCGGCCCGACGCTCCTGGTCGACGTGGCGAGCTATGCGTTCGCCCTCATCGGCATCAGGCTGGTGCGCTTCACCGGCGACCGGGTGGCGACGGACACCGGCGCACCGCGCCGGCGGATCACCGCCGACGCGGTCGAGGGGCTGCGCTACCTGTTCCGGGTGCCCAGCCTGCGCGATCTGATCATCAACTTCTGCGTCGTCAACCTCGTCATGGTCTTCGGCTTCGCCCTCATCTCGCCGATGGTGCTGCTGCGGGCCGGCAACGGGGCACTCGCCGCCGTCAACACCTCCGTCGGCATCGGCGGAGTGGCAGGCGCCCTGCTCCTGGCGGCCTGGGGCGGCCCCGCGAACCGGGGCCGGGGCATGATGCTCGGCGTGGTCGGCATGTGCCTGTCCGGCCTGGTGGCGATGGGTCTGGTCGGCGGCGTGACCGGCTGGTGCCTGGCCATCCTGGTCGGCGCGCTGCTCATGACGACGGTCAACTCGTCGATGCAGACGATCGTGCAGACCAAGGTCCCCCACGAATGGCAGGGCCGGGTCTTCGGCGCGGTGATGTTCCTGTCGCAGATCTCCGTACCCGTGGCCATGGCGGTCGCCGGGCCGCTCGCCGACCACGTCTTCGAACCGCAGGCCGCCCAGGGCTCCGGGCTCTTCACGGCGCTCGGCCCCCTCGTCGGTGACGGGCCGGGCAGCGGCATGGCGGCCATGCTGCTCCTCGCCGGCGTCGGCGGGACCGCCGTCGCCCTGTGGGGACTCGCCAGCCGCTCGATCAGGGACATCGACGTCCTGCTGCCCGACCTCGACGCACCGCAGGCGCCGGCCGGGCAGAGCGACCACCAGGGAGGTGAGCGGGATGAGGTGCACGCATGAACTGTTCGAGGAACAGGCGGCGCGGGCGCCCGGCGCGACCGCGCTGATCCATGGCGGCGAACGGCTCACCTACGCCGAACTCGACCACCGGGCCGACCGGTTGGCGGGGCTGCTCACCGCGCGGGGCATCCGGCCCGGCGACACGGTGGGCGTGTACCTGGAGCGCTCCACCGCACTGGTCGTGACGGTGCTCGGCATCCTCAAGGCCCGAGCCGCCTATGTGATGCTCGACCCGGCCTTCCCCGTCGAACGGCTGCGTGCGATGGCCGAGGACGCCGGCACGGCCGTGGTCGTGTCGGCCCGGGACGCCGCGCCCGGTCCACTCGGCGTGACACCGGTGCACGTCGAGGACGCCTCCGGGGCCGAGCCGCTGCCCCGCGGCGGCGCCGCTGCCCGGTCCGGCGACCTGGCCTGCGTGATGTTCACCTCCGGATCGACCGGGCGGCCGAAGGGCATCGCCGCGACGCACCACGCGCTCACGTCCACCCTCACCGGACAGGACTTCGCTTCGTTCGGACCGGGCTCCGTCTGGCTCCAGTGCGCGCCGCTGTCCTGGGACGCGTTCGCTCTGGAGCTGTGGGGGCCGCTGATGAACGGCGGAACCTGCGTCCTGCACCCCGGGCGGCGGCCCGATCCCTTCCAGATGGCACGGCTCGTCGCCGAGCACGGCATCACCTCGATGTACCTCTCGGCCTCCCTCTTCAACGTCGTCGTCGACGAGTACCCGCAGGTGATGGACGGGCTGCGGGAACTCGTGGTGGGCGGCGAGGCCCTGTCCCCTCCGCATGCGGCCCGCGCCCTGGAGCGCAGGCCGGACCTGCGGCTGAGCAACGGCTACGGGCCCGTCGAGTGCATGATCTTCCTGACCGTGCACCCGGTGGTCCCGGCCGAGCTGGGCGCCGGCCCGGTGCCCATCGGCCGTCCGCTGGCCGGTAAGCGGCTGTACGTCCTCGACGAGGAGCTCCGTCCGGTCCCGGACGGCGGAACCGGTGAGATCTACGCCGCCGGGGCGGGCCTCGCCCGCGAGTACCGGGGCCGCCCCTCACTCACCGCGGAACGCTTCGTCGCGGCCCCGTCCGGGGAGCGCGTCTACCGCACGGGTGACCTCGGGCGCCGGCGTGGCGACGGGGTCTTCGAGTACCGGGGCCGGGCCGACAGCCAGGTGAAGATCCGGGGCTTCAGGGTGGAGCCGGGCGAGGTCGAGAGCGTACTGGTCCGGCACCCCGACATCGACCGGGCGGCGGTGCTCGCCCATGAACACCCGGCGGGCGACCGGCAGCTGACCGCGTACGTCGTGCCGCGCGGTGGCGCCCGACACGGCTTCCAGGAAGCAGGGTTGCGCTCCTTCGCCCGCGGTCTGCTGGCCGACTACCTGGTGCCGGCGGTCTTCGTCCCGCTGGACGCGCTGCCGCTGACCCCCAGCGGGAAGCTGGACCGGTCCGCGCTGCCCGAGCCCGGGCCCGCGCCCGCACCCGCCGGCCGACCGGCGTCGAGCGGGACCGTGGCCGCGCTGTGCGACCTCTTCTCCCAGGTGCTGCACACCGGTCCGGTCGGTCCGGACGACGACTTCTTCTCCCTGGGAGGGCACTCCCTGCTCGCCGCCCGGCTGCTGGGACGGATCCACACCGCACTCGGCGCCGAGATCGACATCCGCGGGCTCTTCGAGGCTCCCACCCCCGCGCTGCTCGCCCCGTTCGTCGACACCGCTCCCCCGGCGCCCCGCGCGACACCCGCCGCCGCGTCCGGCACCCGTTCCGGCGCGCTCCCCGTCTCGCACGCGCAGCACCGGCTGTGGTTCCTGGACCGGCTCGGATCCGGAGCCGCGTACAACCTGCCGATGCTGGTGAGGCTGCGCGGCCCGGTGGACCCGGCCGCATTGGAGGACGCCCTGGCCCGGGTCGCCGACCGTCACGAGGTCCTGCGCACCGTCTTCGAGGAGTACGACGGCGCCCCCGTACGGCGGGTGCTGACCGGGGCGGCCGCACGGCCCCCTTGCGCCATCTGCGGATCGCCGGGGATTCGGTGGACCGGGAGATCGGCCGGGAGGCCCGCCACCGCTTCGACCTGCGCGGCGAAATTCCGGTGCGGGCGACCCTGTTCACCACCCGGGAGCGGCCGGGCGAGCACGCGCTGCTGGTGCTGGTCCATCACATCGCCGGGGACGGCTGGTCCCTGCGGCCGCTCTTCCGTGACCTGTCACGCGCCTACGAGGCACGGGTCCGGGGCGCCGGCGCGGCCGGACTCCCGCCGCTCGCCGTCCCGTACGCGGAGCACGCCCGCCACCAGCTCGACCGGCTCGGCGCACCGTCCGACCCGCACGCGCTCGCCGCCCGCCAGCTCACCTACTGGCGCAAGGAGCTGGACGGGCTGCCCGCCGACGGTCCGCTGCTGCCCCGCCGCGCCGGCCGGCCCGCCGTACCCGGACCGGCCGCCCGGGTCGTGGTGGCCCGGCTCGACGCGGCGGCCCACGCCCGTGTCGTCGAGTCGGCACGTGCCGGGGGCGCCACCCTCTTCATGGCCCTGCACGCCGCGCTGGCCACCGTGCTGGTGCGGGCCGGTGCGGACGAGGACCTGGCGATCGGCGCCCCGGTGGCCGGCCGGGCCGGGGACGGCAGCGTCGAGGACGTCGTCGGTTTCTTCGTCAACATGCTGGTGCTGCGCACCGACCTGTCCGGCGACCCCACGGCGGCGGAACTGCTCGCCCGGGTACGGGAGACGGACCTTGCCGCCTTCTCCCACCAGGACGTGCCGTTCGAGGACGTGGTCGGGGCCCTCAACCCGCCGCGCTCCCCCGGCCGTCAACCCTTCACCGACGTGGTGCTGGCCCTCCAGAACAACGCACGGGCCGAGGTCACGCTGCCCGGTGCCGAGGACGGCGTCGAGGTCGTGCGCACCGGCGCCGCCAGGTTCGAACTCCTGGTGGACGTGACGGACTCCACCTCGGACCGGGGCGCGCCCGACGGGCTGACCCTGACCTTCGAGTACCGCGGGGAGGCACTGGAGACGGAATTCGTCCAGTGGCTCGCGCACGCCCTCCCGCACGCCCTGGAGACCGCCGCGTCCGCCCCCGGCACGCCCTTGTCGCGGCTGGGCCTCCCCGCCCCGCCCCGGCGCGCCGGGGAGAGCGACCGCGCCCCGGCGCCGGCCCGGCACCGGGCCCCGGCCGCGCGCCCGATGACCACGCTGGAGCGGGAGACCGCCGCCGTGTGGTGCGAGGTCCTCGGCGTGCCGAGCGCCGGCCCGCACGACGACTTCTTCGCCCTCGGCGGCAACTCCCTGCGCGCCGTGCGCGCCGTGGCCCGGCTCGCCGCCGGCCGGCCGGTGACCGTGGCCCAGCTGTTCGCCGCCCCGACCGTCGCCGCCTTCGCCGCGGTACTGGAACGGGCGGCCGCCCTGCCCGTACCGGTCGCCTCGGCCCCCATCCCGCGCCGCCCCCGCGTGGCGCGGCGCCCGGAACCCCAGACCCAGCCCAGCAGGAAGCAGGAGGAGTCGCAGTGGACCTCAGTGTGATGTTCTTCGGTGCGGACAGCACCACCGCCGGCGAGGCCCGGCACACCGAGACGTACGAGGACATCCTCACCGTGGCCCGGACCGCCGACCGGCTCGGGTTCCACGCCGTCTGGACCCCCGAGCGGCACTTCCAGCAGGTGGGGCAGGTCTTCCCCAGCCCGCCGGTGCTCAGCGCGGCGCTCGCCGTCGCCACCGAGCGGATCCGGATCAGGGCCGGCAGCGTCGTACTGCCGCTCCACCACCCGCTGCGGGTGGCGGAGGACTGGGCCGTCGTCGACAACCTCTCGCACGGCAGGGTCGGTCTCTCCGTCGCCACGGGCTGGCACTCCAAGGACTTCACGCTGGCCCCCGAGCAGTACGCGGACCGCCGGCGGACCGCACTGGAGAACATCCCGCGGCTGCGGTCGCTGTGGGCGGGCGAGCCCGCCGAGTACCCCGACGGCACCGGCGCGCCGGTCTCCGTGACGCCCCAGCCCAAACCCGTACAGGACACCCTGCCGCTGTGGCTCACCACGTCCGGCAACCCGGAGACCTGGGAGGCGGCCGGCCGGCTGCGCGCCGGGGTGCTCGGCGCGACCGTCGGCCAGAGCCGGGACGAGCTGGCCGAGAAGATCGCCCTCTACCGCGCCGCCTGCGCCGCCGCACCCGACCAGCGGGGCACCGACGCGCACGGCCGCGTCACGCTCATGGCCCACACGTTCGTCGCCGCCGACGACGCGGAGGTCCGCCGGCTGGCGGGCGCACCCCTCAAGACGTATCTCGCCTCGTACGTCCGCCAGACCGCGGCCAACCGGTCCGCGGACGCCACGACCGCACAGCTCTCCGAGCAGCAGACCGCGATGCTGGCCGACTTCGCCTTCGAGCGCTATCTGAGCTGGGGCAGCCTCCTCGGCTCCCCGGGCCACTGCGCCAAGATGCTCGCCGATCTGGCCGAGCTGGGCGTCGACGAGGTCGCCTGCTTCATCGACTTCGGCATCGGACGGGACGACGTACTGGCCGGGCTGCACCGGTTGGCCGAACTGAAAGAGAACCTGTGATGAGCGCCCCCACCGTTTCGCGCACCGCACCGGGTGCGGCTTCCCCCTCCATGGCCGACCGGTTCGGCGCACTGGGCAGGGAGCAGCGGGTCCGTCTGATGCGCCGCCTCCTTCAGGCGGGGCGGGCCCGTGAGATACCCGCCGTCATACCGCCGCGCGACCCGGAACGCCGGGTGCCGCTCAGCCCCGCGCAGCACGACCTGTGGGTGTACGACTCGCTGTATCCCGGCACCCCCGCGCTCAACCTGTGCGCCGCCTACCACTTCGAGCAGCCCGTGGATCCGGCGCACCTGGAGGCGGCGCTGACGCTGATCCAGCGTCACCACGACATCCTGCGGACCAGGATCGTGACGGACCCGTCGGGCGAACTGCACGTGGAGTTCCCGGACGAGGGCACCTTCGACCTGGAGCGTGAGGACCTGCGGGGCACCGCCGGGACGATCGACGAAGCCTTCGAGACCTTCCGCAACCGCCCCTTCGACCTGGGCCGGGACAAGCTGATCCGGGCCCGCTTCGTCCGGGTCGACGAGCGGCGTTCCACGCTGATGCTGAGCCTGCACCACACCATCAGCGACTGGTGGTCCTTCGACGTGCTGCAGAACGAGTTCGCCCAGGCGTACAGCGCCCTGCGCGACGGTCTGGAGCCGCCGCTCACCCGGCCGGCCGTCCAGTACGCCGACTTCTCGTCCTGGCAGAGCGAGCTGGCGGAGTCCGGGGTCTTCGCGAGCCGGCTCGACTTCTGGCGGCGCTATCTGGCCGACCCTCCCGGCCCGCTCACCGTTGCGGGCGGCACTGCCGGCATCGCCGACGGCGACGGCATCGCGCAGGTTCCCTTCCACATCGACGCCCCGACCACCGCGGCCGTGCGGGCCCTGGCCCGGGAGCGCGGCGCCTCGGTCTACGTCGTCCTGATGGCCGCCTTCGCCGTCCTGGCCCACCGGGTGAGCGGCGCCGACGACCTGGTGATCGGTACGCCCATCGCCAACCGTGCGGCCAAGGGCCTGGACCAGGTCATCGGGTACGTGATGAACGCGGTGCCGACCCGCTGGCAGGTGGGCCCGGACCGGTCCTTCGCCGACGTGCTCGCCGGATTCGCCGTCGACTTCCCGGATCTGATGGCCAACGCGGACGTGCCCGTGGGCCGGATCGTGTCGGCTGCCGCGCCCGAGCGCAGCGCGGGCCGGGCCCCGCTGTTCCAGTGGGTGTTCATGCACCTGACGCAGCAGCCCAGCGTCTCGGTGATGAAGGAGTTCGCGGAGCCCGAGCGCATCCACACCGGCGGCGAGCACGACCTCGTCGGCGTGGTGAAGGACAGCGGCGACGGCATGGAGGGCAGCTTCGGGCTGCGGACCGATGTCTTCAGCCCTGCGACGGTGGCCCGCTGGACGCAGTGCTACGTCGAGCTCCTGCGGCAGATCACCGCCGACCCCACGGCGCTCATCGGGGACATCGACCTGGTGCCCGCCGCCCTGCGCGGTCAGCTGCTCGCAGGCTCCGCCGGGCCCGCCGCCCCGGCCCCTCTCTCGCTGCCCGAGCTGGTGACCCGGCAGGCGGCCCGCACACCGGACGCGCCGGCCGTCGAGTCCCCGCGGCACACCCTCAGCTACGCCCAACTCGACGACCGGGTAGCCCGGTTGGCCGGTCAGCTGGCGCGCCGCGGGGCCGGGCCCGGACAGATCGTGGCCCTGGCCATGGCCCGCGGCAGCGACTGGCCGGTGGCGGCTCTGGCCGTCCAGCGCTGCGGCGCCGCGTACCTGCCCCTCGACCCCGCCCACCCGGCCGAGCGCATCCGCCGGGTACTCGCCGAGGCCGCGCCCGTGCTCGTGGTCACCGAACCCGGCGCCGCCCCCTGGACACCGGCGTCCCGGCCCTGGTCCTGGACGAGGACGCCTGGGCCGGAGCGCCGCTGCCCGCGGCCGGGCCCGACCTGGACGGTGTCGCCCACGTCATCCACACCTCCGGCTCCACCGGAACCCCCAAGGGGGTGCTGGTCACCCATGCCGGCGTGGCCGCGCTCACCCGCAGCCTGGTCGAGGGCATCGCGCTGGACACCGACAGCCGGGTGCTCCAGCTCGGGCCGCCCTCCTTCGACATCTCCGTCGGCGAACTGTGCCTGGCCTTCGGCTCGGGCGGAACCCTGGTGCTGCCGCCTCCGGGGCCCCTCGTGGGCGAGGCGCTCGGGACGGTGCTGAGCGAGCGGCGGATCTCCTGCGCGTTCGTCCCGCCGTCCGTGCTGGCGACCGTGCCGGCCGGGCCTCATCCGCAACTGCGCACCCTGGTCGTCGGCGCGGAGGCCTGCCCGCCGGACCTGGTGGCCCGCTGGGCCGGGGCCGGACGGCGTTTCCACAACGCCTACGGGCCCACCGAGTCCACCGTCGTCGCCACCTTCTCCGGGCCGCTGGACGCCGACACGACGGTGCCGCCCATCGGCACACCGGTGGCGGGCACGACCGCCTACGTACTCGACGACCGGCTGCGTCCGGTGCCGGCCGGGGTCGGCGGCGAGCTCTACCTGGCCGGTGCCGCACTCGCCCTCGGCTACCTGGGGCGTGCCGCGCTCACCGCCGAGCGGTTCGTCGCCGACCCCTACGGTCCGCCCGGCAGCCGCATGTACCGCACCGGCGACCTGGTCCACCGGGACGACGACGGCCTCACGTACTACCTCGGGCGCGACGACGAGCAGGTGAAGCTGCGCGGGCTGCGGATCGAACCGGGCGAGGTCGCCGCCGCCCTGGCCGAACACCCTTCCGTGGAGCGGGCGGTGGCCGTCGTCCGGCACGACCGGCCGGGCGCCGCACAGCTCGTCGCGTACGTGGTGCCCGCGCAGGGCGCCGAGATCGACGAGGACGCGCTGCTCCTGCACGCCTCTGGCCGGCTGCCCGCGGCCATGGTCCCGGCCGCCGTCGTGGCCCTGGACGCACTGCCGTTGTCGTCCCACGGCAAGCTGGACCGGGCCGCTCTGCCCGCGCCCGCCCGGCGGGCCGGTGACGCCGTCCGGCTCCCGGGGTCGGTGCGTGAGGAGATCCTCTGCGGGCTCTTCGCGGAGCTCCTGGACCTCGAACAGGCCGGCGCCGACGACGACTTCTTCCGTCTCGGCGGCGACAGCATCATGGCGATCCAGCTCGCGGCCCGGGCGAGGGCGGCCGGTCTCGTGCTCTCGCCGCACGACGTGTTCACCGTACGCACTCCCGCACGGCTGGCCGTGCTGGCCCGCACGCCCGGGACCGACGCCCCGGCGGAGGAGGACACCGGTTCCGGGCGGCTGCCCCTCACCCCGGTGATGCACTGGTGGCGCGAACAGGTGCTGGACACCTCGGCGTTCACGCAGTCCATGCTGTTCCCGCTGGCGCCCGGCACCGGCCTCGCGGCGATCGAGGAAGCCGTCGCCACCCTGGTCGGGCGGCATGCGGCACTGCGGATGCGCCTGCGGCGCGGGGACGGCAGCGACTGGGAGCTGGAGGTGCCCGTCGACAGCGCACCGGCCAACGCGCGGACCGTCCGGCTGACAGTGGCGGCGGACGCCGATCTCCACGTCCGGGCGACGGAGCTGGCACGCACCACGGCACTGCGGCCCGAGGACGGCGAGATGGTGCGGGCGGTGTGGCTCGACCCCGGCCGAGGCCGGCCCGGCGCACTGGTGCTGACCGTGCACCACCTAGCGGTGGACGGCTTCTCCTGGCGGGTCCTCGGACAGGAACTGGCCGCCGCACTCGCCCCCCGCCCGAGAGCGACGCGGCGCCGGCCAGGACCACGTCGTTCGCCCGGTGGTCCCGGCTGCTCTCCCAGGAGGCCGGTCTGCGTACCGGGGAACTGCCCTGGTGGCAGAGCCAGCTGGCTGATCCGCAGGCCCGTCTCACCGACGGCCGGGGCAGGAAGGCCGGCGGGAGACCCTCACCTTCGAGCTGAGCCCCGAGCTCACCCGGAGTGTGCTCGTCACCCTGCCTGCCGCCTTCAACTGCCGGCCCGACGCGGTGATGCTGACCGCGCTGACCGCGGCGGCCGTGCGGCGACGGGGCAGCGGATCCGCGCTCGTCGTCCACCTGGAGGGCCATGGGCGTGAGGTCGTCTCCGCCCAGGCCGATGTGTCCGGCACCGTCGGCTGGTTCACCACGCAGTACCCGGTCCGCCTGGACATCGGGGCCGCGTCGGTGACGGCCGGCGGCCGGCCGGGCGAGGCGCTGAAGTGCGTCAAGGAGCAGCTGCGGGCGGTGCCCTCCGGCGGGCTCGGCTGGGGGCTGCTGCGCTACCTCGACCCGGGGACGCGTCCGGCACTCGCCGCGCTCCCCGTACCCGATGTCCGGTTCAACTATCTGGGGCGGTTCACCGCGACCGACGCGGCGGGCGGGCGGCTGCTCGACCTCGGGCCGGACGCCGTGCCGCTCGCACACGCCCTGGAGGTCGACGTGATGGCCGTCGAGGAGAACGGCGAGCCCCTGCTGGAGGCGAGCTTCTCCTACCCGTCGGGACTGTTCACCGAGGACGAGGCGCGCGCCCTGGCCGCGGCGTGGTCCGAGGCGCTCGGCGTCCTCGCGGACCACTGCGGGCCGGACGCGGAGGCCGTCCACACCCCGTCCGACTTCCCGCTCGTCGACCTCACCGGCGACCAGCTCGAACTGCTCGCGCAGGAGATGGACTTCGGGGATCTCGAACCCGTCCCCGACGGCGCGGACGCCACCCGCGAGGAAGGGGACCGACGATGAACGAGCGCATCGCGGACGTACTGCCGCTCTCCCCGCTGCAGGAGGGCCTGCTCTTCCACGCCGCCCGGGAGACCGAGGGCCCCGACCCCTACCTGGTGCAGGCCCGTTTCCTGATCGGCCCCGGGATCACCGAGGAGACGGTACGGACTGCGGTCGGCGCGCTCCTGGACCGGCATCCGAATCTGCGTGCCTGCTTCCGGCACGAGCGGCTGGACCGGCCGGTCCAGGTCGTGCCGAAGGCGGTCGGGGTGCCGTGGGCCCGCGTGGACCTGGCGGGTCTCACCGCGGACGAGGCCGTCGCCCGGACCGAGGAGGCGCTGCGCGAGGACGCGTCGCTCCGCTTCGACCTGGCCCGCCCGCCGCTGGTCCGTGCCACGTTCCTGCGCCGCGACACCGGTGGCGAACTCATCGTGTCCTTCCACCACATCCTGCTGGACGGCTGGTCGATGCCGGTCGTCGAACGGGACCTCGCGGCCCTGGTGGCGGGGAATCCGCTGCCGCCCGCCACGCCCTACCGGGACTACCTGGTGTGGCTGAGCGGCCAGGACCGGCACAAGGCCGAAGCCGCTTGGTGCGAGGCGCTGGCGGGCCTGGAGCGGCCCGCGCTGCTGGCCCCTGCCGGACCGGACACGGCACCCGACCGTTCCCAGGTGTGGCTGACCACCGGTCTCACCGGGATGCTGGTGCGGCGGGCCGCCGCCGCGGGCGTCACCCTCAACACCCTGGTGCAGGTCTCCTGGGCGCTGGTCCTGGCCAGGCTGACCGGGTCCCGGGACCTGGTGTTCGGCGCGGTCGTCTCGGGACGCCCGCACGATCTGCCCGGGGTCGAGTCCATGGCCGGCCTGTTCATCAACACCCTGCCGGTACGGGTGCGGCTGCGGGACGGCGAGCGGGTGGACGAACTGCTGCGCCGGATCCAGGACGAGCAGTCCCGCCTGCTGGGCCACCACCACGCCCGCGCCGCCGAGGTGCAGCGCGCCGTGGGGGCCGGTGAACTCTTCGACTCGATCCTCGCCTTCGAGAACTTCCCGCGGAATGCCGGGAGTCAGCAGGGCCCCGACGCCGTGCGCCTGGTGAAGGTGACCGACGCGACGCACTACCCGGTCACGATAGCGGCGGTCGCCGAGGACCGGCTGCTGCTGTCGGTGAGCTGCCGCCGGGGCATCTCGGCCGCCTCCGTGACCGGGCGCCTGGCCCACGTACTGGAGCAGCTGGCCCGCTCTCCGCACACCCCCGTCGAGGACATCGACGCGCTGCCCGTGGCGGAGCGGCACCACCTGCTCGCGCTGGCCGACGGCCCGTCCCGCCCGCCCGCCGAACCCGCCACCCTGACCGGGCGGTTCGCCGCCCAGGTGGCCCGGACCCCGGACGCGCCGGCCGTCGACACGGACGGTGAGAGCCTCAGCTACGCCGGGCTCGACGCCGCTTCGGACCGGCTGGCCGGCCGCCTGGTGCGGGCCGGCGTGGCGCCGGGGCACACCGTGGCCCTGCTGCTGGCGCGATCGGCTTCCCTGGTCGTCGCCCAGCTCGCGGTCCTCAAGGCGGGCGCCTGCTGGCTCCCCCTCGACCCGGCGCATCCGCCGGAGCGGCTGGCCCGGCTGCTGTCCGCGGCGGCGCCCACCCTGGTCCTCGTCGCGGGGACAGGTACCGGCCCCGCTCCCCTGCCCGCCGGCACCGCGGTGCTTGACCTCACCGAAGCGTCCGGCACGACGCCCTTCGACGCGGTCGACGCCCCTCCCGGGTCCGCGGCCTGCGTGATCTACACCTCCGGTTCCACCGGGGAGCCCAAGGGCGTGGTCGTACCGCAGCAGGCGATCACCGAGCTCGCCGCCGACGGCCGCTTCGCGGGCGGCGCCCACCAACGGGTCCTGCTGCACAACCCGTACACGTTCGACGCCTCGACCTACGAGGTGTGGATCCCGCTCCTGAACGGCGGGACCGTGGTCGTCGCCCCGGCCGAAGCGGTCACGCCCGACCTGCTCAAGCGGGTGGTCGCCGACCGGCGGGTCACCGCGCTCATGCTCACACCCGAACTGCTGCGCACCGTGGCGGAGATCGCGCCCGACGCCCTGTCCGGGCTGCGCGAGGTGTGGTCCGGCGGCGACGTCCTGGCACCCGAGACCGTGCGCCGTCTGCGGGAGCACTGCCCGGGCACCGTGGTCGTCAACGGCTACGGCCCCACCGAGACGACGGTGTTCGCCACCGCGCACACCGCGACCGCGGAGCCGACGGGTCACCCGGGCGCCGTTCCCATCGGACGCCCCCTGGACAACACCCGGGCGCACGTCCTGGACGCCGGGCTGCGTCTCGTTCCGGCGGGCGCGACCGGCGAGCTGTACATCGGCGGCACCGGCCTCGCCCAGGGCTACCTCGGACGGCCGGTGGCCACGTCGGAGCGGTTCACCGCCGATCCGTACGGGCCGCCCGGCAGCCGCATGTACCGCACCGGCGACCTGGTGCGCCGCACGCCGGAGGGCGCCCTGGAGTTCGTGGGCCGGGCCGACGACCAGATCAAGGTGCGGGGCTTCCGCGTGGAGCCCGCCGAGGTCGAGACCGCGCTGGCCGGCTGCCCCGGCGTGGCGCGCGCCGTGGCCGGTGCCCGGCTCGACGCCGCCGGCGGCAAGGTGCTGGCCGCCTGGCTGGTGCCGGCGGCGGGGCCGGACGACGGCTCGGGTGCGGACCCGCAGGAGCGGTGGCGCCGGACCCTCGCCGGGGCACGGGCGCATGCCGCTCAGCACCTGCCCGCGCACCTGGTGCCGTCCCTGTGGGCCCGCATCGACGAGGTGCCGCTCACCCGCCACGGAAAGGTCGACCGGGCCGCGCTGCCCGACCCCGGACCCACCGGGGAACCGGCGGCCCACCGGGCCCCGCGCACCCCGCGCGAGCAGGAGCTGTGCGCCCTGTTCGGCACCGTGCTCGGCATCCCCGCGGTCGGGCCCGACACCGACTTCTTCCTGGCAGGCGGCCACTCACTGACGGCCCTGCGCCTGAAGTCGAAGATCGAGACGGTCCTCGGCGTACGGATCCCGGTCTCCGCCCTGTTCGACGCACCGACCCCGGCCGCTCTCGCCGCCCGCCTCGACGCGCTGCCCACCGCGGACGGCCCCGCCCCGCGGATACCCCTGCGGCCCGCCGCCGGACGCCCCACGGCCGCGACGCCGCGGGGCGAGCCGCAGCACAACAGCCTGGCGCCCGTCCTCACGCTGCGGGCCGGCGGGAACCGTACTCCGCTCATCTGCGTGCACCCGGGGCTGGGCCTGGGCTGGTCGTACGTGAACCTGCTGCCGCACCTCGATCCGGCCCGGCCGGTGCACACCCTCCAGAGTCCGGCGCTGCTGACCGGCGTGGACCTGCTCCCGCCGACCATCGGCGAGATGGCGGACCTGTACCTGCCGCGCGTCCGTGAGCTCCAGCCGCACGGGCCGTACCTGCTGCTCGGCCGGTCCTTCGGCGGGCCGCTCGCCCACGAGCTGGCGGTGCGGCTGCGCGCGGCCGGCGAGGAGGTGGCGATGCTCGCCGTGGTGGACGCGATGCCGATGCCGGACGAGATCGCCCGCACCCCGCTGGACCCCGCAGCCGTCGAGGACGAGATGCTGCGCATCCTGCTCCACTCCCACGCCCCCGGACTGCCGCTGCCGCCCGGACCCCTGAAGCGGGCCGCGGTGTTCGCCATGGCCCACGAGGGGGCCTTCGACGGCCTGTCCGACGCCGCCCTGAACACCCTGGTCGACGTCGGCGCGCATCACACCGCACTGGTCCGGCGCTGGCGCCCGTCCGGCTACGAGGGCACGACGACGCTCTTCTCCGCGACGCACGACGCCTGGCCGACCACCACCGAGAAGACCGAGGCCTGGCGGCGTGTGACCGCCGCGCTCGACGTGCACGAACTGGACTGCGGTCACAGCGACGTACTCAACCCGGGCCCGGCGGCGGAGATCGCCGCGGTCCTCGAAACCGCCCTCCGAGGGGACTGAAACCATGACCGTCGACACCGTCGATCTCATCGACCTCCACGCCGAGGAGGGCGGCGGGGACGAGGAGTACGAGTTCCCCGCCTCCGACGCCCAGAGCCGTCTGCTGGTCCTCGACCAGCTGAATCCGGGCACCGCGCAGTACAACGTCCCGGTCGCGTTCGCCGTGCACGGGCCCTTCGACACCGCCGCGTTCGGCCGTGCCCTGGATGCGCTCGTCGCCCGCCACGAGGCACTGCGGACCGTCTTTCGGACCGCCGACGACGGCACTCCGGCGCAGCGCGTCTCGGCCGTCGGCCGGGTGCGGCTCACGGTCCGGCAGGACGTGCCCGCCGACGGCGCGGACGCCCTGGTCCGGGCCGACGCCGCCCGCCCCTTCGACACCGCCGCGGGGCCGCTGCTGCGCTGCACCGTGTACGCCGTCGACGACGGCAGCCACCGGGTGCTCCTCGTCGCCCATCACCTGGTCTGCGACGGCTGGTCGCTCGGCATCATGCTGGACGGGCTGTCCGACGGGTACCGGCAGGAGGCGCGAGGTGCGGCCGGCCGGCCGGCCGGACTCCCGCTCCAGTTCCCCGACTACTCCGCCTGGCAGCGGGAGCGCACCGAGGCCGGCGCGTTCGAGGCGTCCGTGGAGCACTGGGTCGACCGACTGCGCGGCGCGCCCGTCGCCATGGAACTGCCGCTGGACCGCCCGCGCCCACCGGTCCGCACGACCGCCGGGGGGACCGAGCGCTTCCTGCTCGGCGCCGAGGTCAGGGAACGCCTGGCCGAGGTGGCCGCGTCACAGGCCGCCACTCCGTTCATGACGATGTTCGCGGTCTACAGCGCCTTCCTCGCCCGCCTCTGCGGCCGCGAGGACCTGGTTGTCGGCTACCCGGCGTCGGGGCGCGAACGGCCCGAACTCCAGGAGATGGCCGGGATGCTGACCAACACCCTGGCGTTGCGCGTGGACGTGTCGGGCGACCCGTCCCTCGACGAGCTCACCGGCCGGGTCCGGGCCTCGCTGCTCGCGGCCCAGCCCTACCAGGACGCGCCGTTCGAGGCGGTGGTCGACACCCTCGCCCCGGTCCGCGAGACGAGCCACGACCCGGTGGTGCAGGTGGCGCTCAGCTACGACGACGAGGCCGAGCTCGATCTGCGGCTGGCGGGCGCCACGACCGAACGGCTCGCTCTGACCCTGGACACCGCCAAGTTCGACTTCCACCTGTTCGTGGAGCGGTGGGGCGCCGACCTCGCCGCTCAGTTCATCTACCGCAGCGACCTGTTCGACGCCGCGACGGTGCGCCGCTGGACGGACAACTTCCGCACGCTGCTGTCCGGGCTCCTCGCGGACCCGTCCGCGCCGCTGTCCGAGGTGGAGCTGGTGGCGGCCGACGAGCGCCGCCGGATCATCGACGGCGCCGACCGCCTCGCACAGGCCGCGCCGCTGGACCGCCTGGTGCCCGACCTGATCGCCGACCAGGCCGCGATACGTCCCGACGCCACCGCCCTGGTCTGCGGCGACCTGCGACTGAGCTACGCCGAACTGCTCGCCCGGACCGACGCGCTGGCCGCCCGGCTGCGCGCCGCCGGGGTCCGGCCCGGCTTCCGGGTCGGGCTGCTCCTGCCCCGCTCCGCCGACCAGGGCATCGCGGCCCTCGCCGTCCTGCGCGCGGGCGGCGCCTACGTACCGCTGGACGGGGCGCAGCCGGAGGCCAGGCTCCACCACATGGTGGAGAGCTCGGGCACCGGACTCCTGATCACCGCCCGGGAGACCGCGCAGAAGGGGACGGCCCTCGCGGTGCCGTGCATCCGGCTCGACCGCCCGGCCGTCACGGACCCCGTCACGCCGGGGCCCGCAACACCCGGCATCCCGCCGGCCCCCGGGGACCTCGCCTACGTCCTGTTCACCTCGGGCTCCACCGGCGTCCCCAAGGGGGTGGCCGTCGAACACCGGGCTCTGGTCAACCTCACCCGGGCGGTGCGCCACTCCTTCCCCGTCGACGCGGACGACCGGGTGCTGCAGTTCGTTTCGTTCGGCTTCGACGTGGCCGTCTCCGACCTGTTCTTCCCCTGGGTGGCCGGAGCGGAGCTGCACATCCCCCGGGAGGACGAGCGGATCGGCGAGGCGCTGCTGGAGCGGCTGCGGGACTCCCGCATCACCTATGTGTTCCTGCCGCCGTCCGCCGCGATGCTGCTGCCCGACCTGACCGGACAGCTGCCCGATCTGCGGACCGTCGCGGTCGGCGGCGAGGCGTGCCCGCCCGAGCTGGTGGGGCGGCTCAGCGCGCCCGGCCGGCGGATCGTCAACGCGTACGGGCCCAGCGAGGTGACCGTCTACGCGACCACCGCGGAGCTCACCGCCGGTGAGCCGGTGGTGCTCGGCGGCGCCGTGCCCGGGGCGCGTGTCTACGTGCTCGACGAGCGGCTGCGGCCGGTCCCCGCCGGGGTGGCCGGTGAGATCTACGTCGCCGGTGCCTCACTGGGCCGGGGCTACATCGGCCGGCCCGGCCTGACCGCCGAACGGTTCGTCGCCGACCCGCACGGCGCACCGGGTACCCGGATGTACCGCAGCGGCGACCTCGGCCGGATCGACGCGCACGGTCTGATCCACTACCTCGGGCGCACCGACCTCCAGGTCAAGCTGCGTGGCGTGCGCATCGAACTCGGCGAGATCGAGACCCTGCTGGCCGGTGCGCCGGGCGTCGCCCTGGCGGCGGCCACCGTCCGCGGCACGGGCACCGAGCAGCGGCTGGTGGCGTACGTCGTGGGCCGGGACGGGGCCGCGCCGCCGGACGCGGAGCTGCGCGCCCACCTCGCGCTGCGACTGCCCGGCTCGATGGTGCCGGAGGTGTTCGTGCGCCTGGACGAGATGCCGCTCAACGGCAACGGGAAGATCGACCGGGCCCGGCTCCCGGAACCCGTCACCGTGCAGTGCCGGCCGGACGGCTCGGCCACCGTCGCGGGCACCGCGACCGAGCAGGTGGTCGCCGCCCTGTGGGCGCGCGTGCTCCACCTCGAACTGGTCGCCGTCACCGATCACTTCTTCGATCTGGGCGGCAACTCGATCCGGCTGCTGAGTGTCCTGTCCGCCCTCCGGGAGCGGGGGACGTACGGCGAACTCAGCCTCGTCGACCTGTTCCGCCACCCCACCGTCGCCTCCCTGGCCGCCTTCCTCGACCGTTCGGCCCCCGGGCCCGCCGCCGAGGCCCCCGGCATCACCCCTCCCGCCGACACGGCCGCCGCGCGCGGCGGTGACCGGCACGCACGACGCACCGCCGCAGCCCGACGCACCAGCTACCGGAAAGGCTCCACACGATGACCGAGAACGCAAGCGCCGCCGAGCCCCTCGCAGCCGACTCCGCGATCGCGGTCGTCGGGATGAGCGGCCGCTTCCCCGGCGCCCCCGACCTGGACACCTACTGGAGCAACCTCCTCGGCGGGCTCTGCTCGGTGACCGATTTCACCGAGGCGGAACTGATCGCCGACGGGGCCGACCCGCAGGAGGTGCGCGGCCGCGACTACGTGCCGTCCAAGGGGCATCTCGCGGACGCGGACCGCTTCGACGCGGAGCTGTTCGGCTTCAACCGCACCGAGGCGGCGGCCCTGGACCCGCAGCACCGGCTGCTCCTGCAGACGGCCTGGTCCGCGCTGGAGAACGCCGGACGCAATCCCCTGGACAAGGCGGCGCGTACCGGCGTGTACGTCGGCGGCGGCGTCACCGAGCACATGCTGGCGGCGCAGACCGACCCGCGGCTCGCCGCGTCCATCGGGGCGCTTCAGGTGCGCATCCTCACCGACCGCGAGTTCCTCGCCCCGTGGGTCTCCTACCGGCTGGGCCTGGAGGGTCCGAGCCTGACCGTGCAGACCGCCTGCTCGACGTCGCTGACGGCGGTGCACCTCGCCGTGCAGTCGCTGCTGCTCGGCGAGTGCGACACCGCGCTGGCCGGCGGCGTGGCCGTGGACACGCCGGGCAAGCGGGGCTACGTCCACCACCAGGGGGGCATCTTCTCGCCGGACGGCCGCTGCCGGCCCTTCGACGAGCGGGCCGGCGGCACCGTCCCCGGCAACGGGGTGGGTGTGGTCGTGCTGCGCCGGCTGTCCGACGCGCTCGCCGACAACGACCCGATCAGAGCGGTCATCCGGGGCAGCGCGGTGACCAACGACGGGGCCACGAAAGTCGGGTTCACCGCGCCCGGGGTCGACCAGCAGACCGCCGCGATCGTGGAGGCCTGGGCCGCGGCCGGACTCGAACCGGCCGACGCGCAGTACCTGGAGGCGCACGGCACGGCCACCGCGCTCGGTGACCGCATCGAGGCGGCGGCGGCGACCGCCGCGTTCAAGGGAGCGCTGGGCACCGGGCGGATCGGGATCGGCTCGGTGAAGTCGAACATCGGCCACCTGGACGCCGCCGCGGGTGTGGCCGCACTGATCAAGTCGGTGCTCATGCTGGAGCACGCGACCCTGGTGCCGAACGCCGACGCAGGCCGCCCGCACCCCGAACTCGGCTTCGAAGACTCGCCGTTCCACCTCGTCGAGCGGGCGACGTCCTGGCCGGAGCCGGAACTCGGCCGCAGGCGGGCCGGGGTGAGCTCGGTGGGCATCGGCGGCACCAACGTGCACGTGGTCCTGGAGGAGGCGCCCCGGCGCACCGCTGCCGAGGCACCGGACGGCCCGTCGACACCGGAGGTCCTGCTGCTGTCCGCCCGCACCCCGGAGGACCTCGCCGCCGTGGCCGGCCGGCTGGCACAGGCGCTGCGGGGCGACGAGGCCCCGTCCCTCGCCGACACTGCGTACACCTTGTTCCTGGGCCGTGCACCGATGGCCGTACGCGGCTATGTGCGGGCCGGGAGCCGGGCGGAGGCGGCCGAGCTGCTCGCCGGGCCGGCCTCGGGCGGTGCGGTGGACGCCGGCGGGCCCGACCCGCTCGGCGAGGCCTGGCTCGCGGGTGAGCCGGTGCTGTGGGAGCGCGGCGGCCGGCGGGCGGCGCTGCCGTCCTACCCCTTCGCCGGCGAGAGCCACGGCGCGTACCGCCTGGTGCCCCGCGCGGCCGGCGGGGAGCCGGAGCGGAGCGGCCCTTCGGCCGGCCTGGAGCAGGACATCCGCGCGCTGCTCGCCGAGGCCCTGGGCCTGGCGGACGCCGACGACCCGGAGATGACGTACTTCGCGGCCGGCGGCGACTCCCTGACCGCCGTCCACCTGGTCGGCTGCCTCCGGGACGACTTCGACCTCGACGTCCCCATCACACTGTTCCTGGAGCAGCTGACGCTGCACGAGATGGCCCGTCGGATCATCGCGGTGCGCGACGGTGACGACTCCCTCGACGCCCTGCTCGCGGAGTTCGAGGCGGAGTGAGTGAGCACCGCACAGGGCTTGGGCCCCGCCCCCGGAAGGGGGTCGGGGCCCAAGCCCTGTGCGGTGCGTGGTGCGCGGTGTCAGACGACCGTGCGGGCCGCGCGCCCGGGTACGTACGCGGCGACGAGCTCCGCGACATAGGTCAGGTGCTCACTCAGGAAGAAGTGGCCGCCCGGCAGTACATGCCGTTCGAAGGGACCGTCGGTCTCCCGCTCCCACGCCTGGACACCTTCGAGGGAGACCCGCGGGTCGCTGTCGCCGGTCAGCGCGACGACCGGGCAGTGCAGCGGCGGACCGGGGACGTAGCTGCGGGCGAAGAGCATGGCGTAGTCGGCGCGCAACGGTGGCAGCGCGAGCTGGAGTATCTCGGGATGGTTCAGCAGCTCGTCGTCCGTGCCGGACAGCAGCCGCATCTCCCCGATCAGGTCCTCGTCGCGGGGCGGGTCGGGCAGCCGCGCCTTCCGCGGCAGCGACGGGGCCTCGCTGCCCGAGACGAACAGCGCCGCGGGCGGCCGCCCTTCGGCGGCGAGCCGCCGCGCGGTCTCGAACGCCAGGATCGCTCCCATGCTGTGGCCGAACAGCATCAGCGGCCGGCCCCCGCTCGGCGGGAGCGAGGCCAGGGCGGCGTCCACGACATCACCGAGCCGTTCGGAGAACGGCTCGGCGATGCGGTCGTGCCGCCCGGGATACTGCACGACCAGTGCTTCCGCCGTTCCCGCGACCCTGGTCGACAGCGGATGGTAGCCACTGGCCGATCCACCTGCGTGCGGGAAGCACAGCAGCTGCGCTCCGGCGTCGGGGTCCGGGCGGTAGCACCGTATCCAGTTGTCCACGGCATCCCTTCTCTCGTGCTCTCGGTCCGGTCGGTGACCGGCGCCGTGAACGGTCCCCGCTCACGGCGCGGCGGCGATCCAGTCCTCCAGTTGCTCACGGGTGGTCGCCGGGTCCGCGACGAGAACGGCGAGTTCGTCGTCGCGGGGTTCCAGCGTCGTGACGGCGGGACAGCGGTGGCAGGCCTCGACACCGACCTGGTTCCACCACTTGCAGTGCGGGCGGAGGTGGCACCGTGGTACTGCGGCCGGTCCGGGCTCCGCCGGCACGGTCGTGATGCGTTCGATCAGCCCGCAGGCCTCGCCGACCCGGTTCGCGCAGTCCGACACGCAGTGCGAGGCGAACCGGAGCACCCGGTTGGGGGCTATCCCCTCCGGGATACTACCGAGAACGGCGGCGGCGGGTACGGGTTCGGCCAGGTAGACGACCTGGTCACGCTCCCCGGACCGCACGCCGAGTACCACGGTCTCCGGGCGGCTCACATCACCGCTCGGACACCATCTGAGAGGACTTTCCTGCCCGTCCCGGGCAAGGTCCGCAGTGCTGTCCACGGTGCTCACCTCCGATTCGTCAGCAGGAACTTGCGGCGACCGTGCTGACGACTATGCCGCCGATGACCCCGTCGGTGACGGCGCCCTTCTGCTGCTCGGCAGCGACCGCCTGCGCGATGCTCTTCGCGAGCTGCTCCTGGGTGGTGATCCGGTCCGGGCGCTCGGCGGCAGCGGCGTTGGTGGTACCGCCCACCGTGACGAGGCCGGCGACGAGAGCTGCGGCAGCGGCCGCGGTGCGAATGCTGTTGTTCATTCCAGTCCTCCATGAAGTCAGCTACGGCTTACAGGAGTTGACGGTAGGGTCCGGCTCCCGCCGCAAGGGGCAGTTGCGGCGGCATCTTCGGCGGCGAACCCGACAGCATAGGGGGTCGGACTGTGATGGATCGAGTGGATTTCGACCTGTCATGGTGTCGCCATGATTCCCCCCTTCCATGGACCGGCCGATGCCCGTGCGACCGCCGCCGAGCGGTTCCCTCTCCAGTTCGCCCGCACCCGGCGGTTCTCGCTCGGGGTGCCCCGGCAGTTCACCGTGTCCCCGGACGGCGAGCGGGTGCTCTTCGTACGGGGCACCTCGGGCACCGACCCGGTGAGCCGGCTCTGGCTGTACGAGAACGGCGCGGAGCGGGTGCTCGCCGATCCACTCGCTCCCGCCTTCGCGGACGACGCGCCGGGCGAGGTGCCGCCGCAGGAGCGGGCCCGGCGGGAGCGGGCCCGGGAGACCTCGTCGGGCGTGGTCTCCTACGCCACGGACGGACCGGCGGTACTCGTGGCCTTCGCGCTGCAGGGCACGCTCTGGGTGGTGCGCACCGATGGCGGGGCCCCGCGCCGGATCGCCACGGCCGGACCCGTCGTCGACCCGCGCCCCTCCCCCGACGGCTCCAGAATCGCGTACGTGTCCAGCGGCGCACTGCGGACCGTACGGGCAGACGGCAGCGATGACCGCACGCTCGCCGCACCGGAGGGCGAGCACGTCACGTACGGGCTGTCCGACTACGTCTCGCAGGAGTCGATCGGGCGCTCGCGCGGCTACTGGTGGTCGCCGCGGAGCGATGCGCTGCTGGTGGCCCGGACCGACACCGCCGGGGTCCGGCGCCGGTACCTCAGCGATCCCGCCCACCCGGAGCGGCCGCCCCGCGTGGTGGCGTATCCGGCCGCCGGCACCCCGAACGCGAAGGTGTCACTGCGTCTGGTGCGGGTGTCGGGGGAAGCGACCGATGTCCGGCTGCCCGGAGCCGCCGGCGCGGAGCACCCCGAGGCCGCCTGGACGGACCCGGCGTTCGAGTACGTCGTGTCGGCGGACTGGGACGGCCGGGGGCCGCTGGTCTCGGTACAGACGCGTGACCAGCGGTCGGTCCACGTGCTGGAGGTGGACGAGGTGTCGGGCGCGACCGTGACGTCGAGCCGCGCCCACGACGGCGCCTGGGTCGCACTGCGGCCCGGCACGCCGCTGCGTCTGGCCTCGGGGGCGCTCGTCGTCCCCGCCCGCCCGGGCGGCGACACCCAGGGCCTGGACATCGGCGGCACTCCGACGCCGCCCGGTCTGGAGGTCCGCGAGGTGGTCGGCGCGGCGGGCGGGCGGGTCTACTTCACCGCGAGTGAGGAGCCGACCGAGATCCACCTCTGGTCCTGCGACGTCGGCGCGCCCGGGGACGGATTCGTCCGCGTCAGCAGCGCACCCGGTGTGCACACGGCCTCGGTCGGCGGACCGACGGTGGTGCTCGACAGCAGGACCCCGGACGGCCACAGCGTGACGGTCCTGCGGTCCGGGGCCGCGGTGGGCCGGATCGCGGTCCTGGCGGAGGAACCGCTCGTGACCCCGCGGCCACTGGCCCTGCGCCTCGGCACGCGGCAACTGCGCAGCAGGCTCTACCTGCCGTCGTGGCACCGGCCGGGCGACGGTCCGCTGCCGGTGCTGCTCAGCCCGTACGCCGGCCACGGCATGCAGGTCGTGCTGAAGGTGCGCACGTGGTGGGTCGCGGTGGCTCAGTGGTTCGCCGAGCAGGGCTTCGCGGTGCTGGTGACCGACGGGCGGGGTACGCCGGGGCGCGGTGAGGCCTGGGAGAAGTCGGTGCACGGCGACCGCCTGACGGCCGTGCTGGAGGACCAGATCGATGCGTTGCGCGAGGCGGCGGCGCTCCACCCCGACCTGGACCTGACGCGGGTGGCGATGCGCGGCTGGTCGTTCAGCGGGTATCTGGCGGCGGCCGCCGTGCTCCGTCATCCGGAGGTCTTCCACGCCGCGGTCGCGGGTGCGGCACCGGCCGACCGGCGGCTCTACGACACCCATTGGGAGGAACGCTTCCTGGGCCACCCGGACGTCCTGCCGGGGAACTACACCCGCAATTCCCTGCTGGACGAGGCCGCGGCCCTGACCCGGCCGCTCATGCTGGTGCACGGTCTTGCCGATGACAATGTGGTTGTGGCCCACACGTTGCGGTTCTCCGCGGCGCTGCTGGCCGCAGGCCGGCCGCATACGGTGCTGCCGCTGTCGGGCGCCGGCCATCTGGTCAGCCAGGAGGCGACGGCGAGCAGTCTGTTGCTGCTGGAGCGGGATTTCCTGAGGAAGTCCCTCGGGCTTTGAACACGGGGTGCCGGCTGCGCGTACCCCTGGACGAAGCGTCGGAGCCAAGTTCACCGTGGAAGGGAAAGCCAGCATGAGCGCATCGCAGGACCACGAGGCCCGCCTCGGACGCCGGACCGTCGTCACCGCGGCCGGCGCCGCCTCGGTGGCTGCCGTACTCACCGCGTGCGGCGGCTCGAAGGAGGCCACCGGTTCCGGCACCGTCAAGCAGGCGGGAGAGGGCGGGGCCGGCGCCGGGGCCGGGGGCGCGGTCCTCGCGAAGACCGCCGACATCCCGGAGGGCGGCGGCAAGATCTTCAAGGAGCAGGGCGTCGTGGTCACGCAGCCCGCGGCCGGTGAGTTCAAGGCGTTCTCGTCCAAGTGCACACACATGGGCTGCGCGGTGTCGAGCGTCGCGGACGGCACCATCAACTGCCCTTGTCACGGCAGCAAGTTCGACGTGGCGACGGGCGGCGTGAAGGCGGGACCCGCCACCGAGCCGCTGCCCGCCACCCCGATCGAGGTGCAGGGCGACTCGATCAGCCTGGCGTCCTAGGGACGGTCGCCCGACCGCCGCCGTCACCCGCGGGGCTGGCCGGTTCCGGCTCGTAGCCAGCAGCCCAGCACGTCGTCCGTGGTCGCGACGGTGGCGACCAGGGCGAGGGTGTTGCGGATCATGGCGGGGGTGTAGTCGGCAGGCACCCCCGCGATGGCGTCGGACGGCACCACCGCCGTGTAGCCGAGGTTCACCGCGTCGAACACCGCGTTGGGAACGGCCACGTTGGCCGATACGCCGGTGACGACGAGAGTGCGACAGCCGAGGTTGCGCAGCAGCGCGTCCACGTCCGTGCCCGCGAGGGGCGAGAGTCCGTGCAGCCTGCGGACGACGAGGTCCTCGTCCGCCACCTCGATCGGCTCGGCGATCCGTACGGCCGTGGTCCCGGAGTGCTGCTGCACGGGCAGCCGCCCTGCGGCGCGGAAGAGGCGGGCGTTGTGGTTGGCGCCGCGTCCGTCGGGGCGGCGTTCGGCCACCGCGTGCAGTACCTGGACCCCGGCCTCATGGGCGGCGGCGACCAGCCGGGCCACGTTGTGCAGCGCGCCCGAGGACCTGGCCTCCTTCGCGAGTTCCGGCAGCGCGCTGGCGGGCCCCACCACCCCCTGCTGGCATTCCACCGTCAGCAGGACTGTGGTGGCCGGATCGATCTGCTCGGCGAGCTGTTCCCTTACCGGCACGGCTGCCCCTCTCGGTGACGGAACGGGCGCGCGAGGCTAACCTCCATTGCGCGATGAGGGAAGAGGCTCCATGATTCCTGACACCTAGTCAGCTATCAGCAGGGGGCTTCCCATGGCAGTCATTCAGCGACGCGGCCGCCGCATCATGATGACGGACGAGGAACGCGACACCTACCTCGCCGAACAGCGCACCTGCCGGGTCGCCACCGTCGGTGCGGACGGCCGCCCGCACATCGGGGCGCTCTGGTTCTGCTGGGACGGCACCTCGCTGTGGATCTACTCGATCACCCGGAGCCTGCGCTGGTCGCAGCTGAGCCACGACCCGAAGATCGCCGTGGTGGTGGACGACGGGGTGGAGTACGGGGAACTGCGCGGCATCGAGCTCTCCGGCGAGGCGGTGTTCGTCGGAGAGGCACCGCGCACCGGCGAGGCCTGCCCCGAACTCGCCGTCCCCGAGCAGCTCTTCGCGGCGAAGTACTTCGGCATGGAGACGATGCCGCACGACGGCCGGCACGCGTGGCTGCGGCTCACTCCGGAGGCCGTCACCTCCTGGGACTTCGGCAAGCTCGCCGGCCTGTCCGGCGGCCGGTAGCGCGTCGTCAGGTGCTGCGTCCGGTTCGGTTGCGGGAGAGCCCTCAGCCCTTCCCGACCGGCTCGTCCAGCTCCCGCCCGGCCTCCCGCAGCGCCGCGACCGCGGCCCTGATCGAGGGACGCCGGTCCGCGTCCGCCCGCCACACGGCGTGGATGTGACGCCTCATCTTCTGCCGTACGGGCACCAGCCGCACCCCGTCGGGCACCGGTCCGCGCCCCAGTCGCGGCGCCACACAGACGCCCATTCCGGCCGCGATCAGAGCGAGTTGCGTGTGATGCTCACCCGCGAGGTGCGCGATGCGCGGCTCGATGCCCTTGGAGCGCAGCGTGAACATCAGCCAGTCGTAACAGAACTCACCCTCGGGCCAGGACACCCAGTCGTCGTCGGCGAAGTCCTCCAACTCCACCTCGGCCCGGTCCGCAAGCGGATGCCCGGCCGGCATCGCGACGTCCGGGGCGTCGTCGAGCAGTTCCGCGGTTGCCAGGCCGCCCGGCACCGGCAGCCGCTTGTTGCTCCAGTCCAGCACCACCGCGACATCCAGGTCGCCTCTGAGCACGGCCCGGATCCCTGCCTCGGGTTCCAGCTCCAGGGTGCGCACCCGCAGTTCGGGGTGGTCCGCGCGCAGGGCCAGCAGTGTCGACGGGAACAGGCCGCGCGCCGCGGTGGGGAACGCACCCAGCCGGATCTCGCCCACCACCTCGCCGCGCTGCGCCTCGATGTCGGACTGGGCGAGCTCGACCTGGGAGAGGATCCGGGCCGCATGGTCGGAGAGGAGCTGGCCCGCGTCGGTGAGCCGGACCCCGCGGCCGTTCCTGGCGAGCAGCTGCTGTCCCACCTCGCGCTCCAGCTTCGCCATCTGCTGCGAGACGGCCGACGTCGTGACGTGCAGCGCCTCGGCCGCGCCACTGACCGAACCCAGCCGGGCGAGGGCGTCCAGGGTGCGCAGGCGCTCCAGATTCAACATGTAAGTGATGCTACGCGGACTCTCGCACAAAGTCTCACTTGTGCTACGAGGTCGGATTCGTCATCGTGGAGTCCATGAGCGCACCCGCACCGCCCGCACCCGAGGCACGGCCGACGGCCGCCGGCACCTCCACCACCACACCGGCCCGGTCCCTCTCCCGCCGGCCCCGCCCGGCGTCCGGCACTGGACTGGCGGCTGCGCTTCGGGGCGCTCTCGCTCATCTGGGGGTTCAGCTTCCTCCTGATCAAGGTCGGCACCGACGGTTACGCACCCTTCCAGGTCACCCTCGGGCGTCTGCTGTCGGGCACGGCGGTGCTGGCCGTGGCCATGGCGGTGAAGCGCGAGCGACTGCCGCGCACCGCCCGCACCTGGGGCCACCTGGCCGTCGCCGCGTTCTTCCTCAACGCGCTGCCGTTCTCGCTCTTCGCGTACGCGGAACTCACCATCCCCTCGACGCTGGCCGGCATCTGCAACGCGACCTCGCCGCTGTGGGGCATGGCGCTGTCGCTCGTCGCACTCTCGGAGGACCGGCCGACCCGCCGCCGTGTCGCCGGTCTCGGGCTCGGCTTCCTCGGCGTGCTGACCGTGCTGGGCGCCTGGCAGGGCTTCTCCGGCCTGGACGTCAGCGGCACGGCGATGGCCCTCCTGGCCTCTCTCAGTTATCCGATCGGCTGGATCTACGTCCGCCGGACGCTGGCGGGCAGCGGCTCGTCGACCCTCGCCCTGACCGGCAGCCAGCTCTTCCTCGGCACCGTGCAGCTCGCTCTGGTGACTCCGCTGTTCACCTCGCTCCCGGCGCGGTTCCCGCTTCTGCCCACGCTGGCGGTGGTGGCACTGGGCGCCCTCGGTACGGGGCTCGCCGTACTCCTGCAGTACGGGCTGGTCACCGAGGTCGGCCCGACCACCGCTCAGATGGTCACCTACTTCATCCCGGTGATCGCCACCGCCGCCGGAGTCACCGTGCTCGGCGAACAGCTGAGCTGGAACACCCCGGTCGGCGCCCTCGTGGTCCTGGCGGGGGCCGCCCTGACCCAGAGCAGGCCCCGGGCCCGCAAGGCGGCCGCCCCGCGGGAACCCGCAGCCTTTCGCGATCGGGGCCCTCATCAGGGCCCTCCGCGTGGATCAGGCCGGACCCACCGGGCCCGGCCCGGACGATAGACACCGGCTCAGCCGTAACTCAGGGGCTTCGCGGGTCCCGCCGCCGCCGCGACCGCATCGGCCAGCGGCCCGATGTCCCCGTCGCCGAGCGGCGACACGGTGATCCGGATGCCCTGGGGCGCGGACAACCGGAACCGGGCCCCGGGCGCCACCGCCCAGCCCGCGTGCAGCAGGCGCGCCACGGCCCCGGTCTCGTCGCTCACCGGGACCCACACGTTCATGCCGCTGCGGCCGTGCGC
Organism: Streptomyces sp. RKAG290; assembly: GCF_023701695.1. Classification (GTDB taxonomy): domain Bacteria; phylum Actinomycetota; class Actinomycetes; order Streptomycetales; family Streptomycetaceae; genus Streptomyces. The sequence continues at coordinate 6,570,130 of NZ_JAJOZC010000001.1, read as the reverse complement.
CTCGACACCCCGGGCCGCCAGTGCCCGCACGAGCGCGTCCCGGCGGTGCGCGTACGACCTGGCCACAGCGAGCGGGTCCACGGCGTGCGAGGACCACAGGTGCACCATCACCCGCTGCAGCAGCCTGCTGACCCAGCCGGGCCCCAGCCGCTGCCGCCCCGACACCCGGTCGGCCGTGACGGCGTCGGCCGTCAGCACGGCGACCCGCAGATCCGGCCCGTACGCCTTGGCAACCGACCGCACGAACGCCCAGCGGTCCGTGGCACCAGCCAGAGGATGCAGCGGCAGGTCGACGATGGCGTGCCCGTGGTCGTCCTCGATGAGCAGCACGCCCCGGTGCCCGGCGAGGACCGCCCGCAGCTCGGCGGCGCGCGCGGCACCGATCGCGGCACCGGTCGGGTTCTGCGCCCGGCCGGTGACGACGACCGCGCGGGCGCCGGCCTTCAGCGCCGCTTCGAGCGCGTCCGGCAGCGGTCCGCCGTCGTCGAGCGAGACGGGGACGGGGCGCATCCCCAACGCCGGGACGAGATCCAGCAGACTGCCCCAGCCGGGGTCCTCGACCGCGACCGCGTCGCCGGGCCTGAGATGGGCGATCAGCACCCGCTCGATCGCGTCGAGCGAGCCCGAGGTGGCGATCACGGGTCCGGCCGGCACGCCGTCGGCGTCGAACATGGATCGCGCGAACGCGGCGAACTCCGGGTCCACGGAAGCCTGCCCGTACATCCCGGGCGCCTGGTCGTAGGCCGCGGCGACCGCCGCGAACGCCTCGCCCAGCGCGGGCAGCAGCGCCGGATCGGGATTCCCCTCTCCCAGGTCCCGCACCCCTGGCGGCGCCTCGACCCGCAGCGATCCACGCTCGGTGCTCGCGGGGCGCGGACGCACCCGGCTGCCTCTGCGCCCGGCCGTCTCGATCACCCCACGCTCGCGCAGGGTGCGATAGGCGGCCGCCACCGTATTGGGATTCACCTCCAGCTGTCCGGCCAACTCCCTCATGGGCGGCAGCACTTGGCCGGGCACCAGCTCCCCCGAACCGACTGCCTGCTCCACGCTGGCGGCAATCTCCGATGCACGCCGCCCGACGATCCGATACTCTCCTAGCACAAACAAGATTATGCACTAGTGCAATGGAGTACGCAATGCCGGACACCGAACTGCCGCAGACCCCGGGCCCGGGCGCCGGAACCGTTTACGAACCCACTGCGCGCACGGTCCCGACCCGCTCACGCGAACGGGCCGCGTACGAGCGCGAACAGATCCACTCGATACTCGACGAGGCCTACGTCTGCCATCTCGGCTTCGTGCGCGACGGGGCACCCGTCGTCCTGCCGACACTCTTCGGCCGGGTCGGCGAGCGGCTCTACGTCCACGGCTCCACCGGGTCCCGCCCGCTGCGGACGGCGGGCGGGAATGACGACGGCCTCGCCGTGTGCCTGACGGTGATGCATGTCGACGGTCTGGTACTGGCCCGCTCCGCCTTCCACCACTCGCTCAACTACCGCTCCGTGGTGGTCCACGGCATCGCCCACACGGTGACCGACCCCGAGGAGCGGCGCACCGCACTCGACGCGATCGTGGAACAGGTGGTTCCGGGGCGGGCCCAGGACTCGCGGCCGGCCAACGAGAAGGAACTGGCGGCCACCGCCGTGATCCGGCTGGACCTGCGGGAGGTCTCCGCGAAGATCCGCACCGGCGGTCCCAACGACGAGCCCGAAGACCTCGCGCTCCCCCACTGGACGGGCGTCGTCCCTCTCACGCGCGGCTTCGCGGCTCCGGTGCCCGCGGACGACCTCGATCCCGCCATCGCGGTTCCGGATTATCTGAGCGCGCTCTGAACCACCCTTGAACGGCGGGCCCGCATCGAAGGATGCGGGCCCGCCGTTCCGGCGTCAGGCCGGGACGGCCGCCTCTCGACGGGCGTTCGCGGCGCTGCGGGTCTCGGCCAGTGCCAGCCCGACCACCGCGGTGAGCAGCAGCAGCGTCCCGGCGACGGTCGCCGCGGTGATCTGCTCGCGGAGCACCACGACGGCGATGACCGCCGCGCTCACCGGTTCGAGCAGCATGATCACCGACACCGTGGCGGCCCGCACCACCGCGGCCCCCGCGAAGTAGAGCGCGTAGGCGAGTGCGGTCGGGATCGCCGCGACGTAGACGAGCAGCGTCACCACCTCCACGGGGTGCGCGGTCCGCGGCACGATCCCCTCACCGGCGGCCATCGGCAGCAGCACGGCCGCCGTGACGGCGAACGCCCAGGTGCTGGTGACGAGTACGTCCGTACCACCGCCGTCACGGCCGAGCCGGCGGGTCAGCAGAGTGATCGCCGCGTAGCCCCCGGCGGAGAGCAGCGCCAGCGCGATACCGGCTGGCCGCACCATGGCGTCGTCGCCGCCGAGGACGAGCACGGCAAGCCCGGCAAGGGCTCCCGCCACCGCGAGCACCCACCGCGGCCGAGCCGCTCACCCATGGTCAGCCGGGCGCCGACGGCGATGAGGACCGGGCCCGCCCCGAGTGTGACGAGGGTCCCGACCGCGAGACCGGTTTCCCGGACCGCGGCGAAGTAGGCGGTCTGGAAGACGGCGAGCCCCACCCCGGTGCCGATGATGCGCACCAGCCGGCGACGCCGGGACTCGGCGTGCACACGGTGGGACGACGCGGCGTAGGCGCTGGTGGACCTACGGGCTGCCCGCCGCGCCGCGCGGAGGGCCAGGGCGGCGAGCAGGAGCACGAGGCCGCCCGCACAGCGCCAGAACGACAGCGCGAGGGCGCCGAGATCACTGGCACCGAAGATCAGCGAGGCGGCGGCTCCGGCCGTACCCCAGGCCACTCCGGCGACGATCAGATAGCAGAGGCTCCGCCCGACGGACAGGCCGGAAGCAGAATTCGACACGTGACTTCTCCAAGGAAGACAGGAAGGTGGTCGCTCGGCTCCGCACGCGGGCAGCGACGAACCGCTCGGGGACTGCCCGAGCCCGGTCTTCGTCAGATGTGGCCGCCCGCGCTAAGCGGCGGGAGGCGGCAGTACGGTCGAATGCATGATCGTCACCCTATGTGGCGGCCCGCTCGGCGGGCAAGGCGATATCGGCCTCGTCGAAGCCACCGCCCGGGCCCGACGCCACGGGCCCGGAGGGCGCCTTGGGCGTCGACGACTGCGCAATGAAGGCGCCGATCAGTACCAGCGAACCACCGATGAGCTGGGGGGCGGCCAGGTGCTCACCGAGCAGTACCCAGGCGAGCACGGTCGCGATGACCGCTTCCAGGCAGGCGACGACACCCGCGACCGCCGGGGACAGCAGCCGGACCGAGATCACGCCGGTGACGTAGGCGATGACCGTGGCCAGCAGCACGATCCAGACGAGCAGCAGCCAGGCCGGCACACTCGTGCCGTTCATGGTGGTGCGTCCGCCGAGAAGGGACCAGTCCATGCCCCACGGCCGGGCCACCACGGTGAGCACAGCGGCCCCGACCAGCAGCCCGTAGGCGATGACGCCGACCGGATGCGGAGGCTCCGTGTCCTGCGCCGAGCCACCGCTGCCCGGGTCGGAGAGGACGAAGTAGCCCACCTGACAGCAGGCCGCGCCGAGTGCGAGCAGCAGCCCGACGGCGTCGAAGCTCAGCCCCGACCACACCTCGACCACGCAGGCCAGGCCGCCGACCGCCAGGACCACACCGACGGCGGCCGCCCGGGTCACCGGGCGGCGCTGGACGAAGCGCACCCAGCCCAGGACGAGCGCCGGCGCCAGGTATTCGACCAGCAGCGCGACCCCGACGGGGATACGGGAGATGGCCGCGAAGTAGCAGGCCTGCACCCCCGCGACGGCGAGCAGGCCGAAGCCCAGCAGCAGTACGGGCCGGCTGCGCACCAGGGCGCGGTGGCGCCAGGCCACGGGCAGCATGACGAGTGCGGCGCCGGCGACACGGAGCCACACCACATGGAGCGGGTCGAGCCCCGCCTCGATCAGTGGCTTGGCCGCCACTCCGGAACCGCCGAACGCGAAGGCCGAGGCGAGGGCGAGTCCCAGGCCGGCGCTTCTTCCCTGAGACGCGTGCATCGGCACATCATGACAGCTGCCGTCAGGAGCGTCATCCCCATGACACCTGACCCGGGTAACACTCCGATGTCATTGGCGCCCCTGACATCCGCCAGGGGCACGCGGCCGCGTGAACCGCCCCTGAACCGCGCGTTGTTCCGGGCGAATGCCCTGCGCCCCGGCGCCGCCCGGCCGGACCAGGGAGCGGGGTCCGGTGGGTGCGGCCCCGAGGCGGAGCATCGAGGCATGGCGGAACCATGACGGGTGACGCCGGCGCGGCAGATGTGCGTGCCGGACCCCGCGAGCCCGGCAGTCACCCCCGGCCGGGGGCCTCGACGATCCGCGCCGCGAGCAGCGCCGCGTCGACACCCGCCCGCTCCAGCACCTCCACGGCCCGGCACTCCCGGTCCGCCGCCAAGGCCGCGAGCAGGTCGAGGCCACCGGCCCGCTCCTGCCCGCGGTGGCGGGCGCGCCGGTGCGCTTCCTCCATCGCGCGCGCCGCGCAGGGCGACCAGCCCTCCGCCCTCGCGTCCGGCAGGGCCGACGCCACCGCGAGCGCTCCGGGGTCCTCGACGGAGCCCTGCCAGCGGAGCCCGTACCCGATGCTGCGCTGCACGAGGTAGCCGAGCACCCTGGCCAGTTGCGGTCCGCCGGCGAAGGAGGCGCGAACCTCCGGGTCGGACTCGATCAGGGAGTGCAGCAGATGCGCCGTGTCGATCTGGCGGTCGCCGTCGCGGAGCGCGCGCCTGCGCGCACCCGTCACGACGGCGGCCAGCTCGGCGGTGAGCCTGGCATCGGTCTCGGCACGATGGTTCGGTGCGGGCTGCTCAGGGATCCGCGGGGTCCGGTTCTGCACACTCCCACCTCATCAGCCCCGGCGGGCCGGAACGTCCCCGGAGAGGCCCATTGACGCATCCCACCCGAGTTGGGCACAGAAGTACGGTCCCTCCTCCTTACGGATGAGATCGCGCCATTGCGGGATCCGATCCCGCAAAACGGCGCGCGCCGCCTTGCCTCGCGCTCCTGGAGCAACCGGAAGCCTCCCGGCGTACGTCCCACAAGGCCTGAGCGCTGTTGCGGTGGCAGGAGGGGTGCCGGAGGTGAGCTGGCTCGTCGCCCTGCCCGCACTCGACGGGCGCGACTATGTCTACCGGGTCCACGCGCCCGGCGACGCCCTGCTCGCGGACCTCTTCTGGGCGGCGTTCCACTGCCACGACGAGGGGCCGTACCCACGCGCCTGCGACCGCTTCGACGCGGCACGGATCTGGCGGGCCGGAACGGACCCCGCAGATCTGACACTTCATCAGTATTGAATGTTCTCGCCGCTGCGGCTACGTTCCGCGACACCGTAACCCGCCGAGAAGGGGTGGTCGCATGGCCGAAGTCAGTGCAGAGACGCGCATCGAGGCACCGGCCGGGAAGGTCTGGGCCCAGCTGACCGACTTCAGCACGTACGGGGAGTGGAACGCCACCCACACCAGCTTCCCCAAAGGCGGCCCGGACGTGCTCGAACTCGCGGGCACCTATGAGGAGAACCTGAAACTCATGGGGTTCCCCGCCGAGGTGACCTGGACGGTGTCGGAGCTGGAGAGCGGCCGCCTGCTGACGACCACGGGGAAGGGCCCGATGGGCGTCAACCTGAAGATGCGCTATGCGCTGACACCGGACGGGGATGCCACCACCGTCCGCATCGACGGCGAGTTCACCGGGGCGGCGGTCTCCTTGATGGCCGGCAAGCTCAAGGACTCGGCCACCGCCGCCCTGAACGAGTCACTGCGCAAACTCGACGGGCTGGTCGTCGCCTGACGACCGGCCGGCCACACCTGACAACGGAAAGGGCCCCCGCGGCACAGCCGCGGGGGCCCTTCGACGCACAGCTCCTCAGCCGTCGCACCAGCCGGCTCAGTGCTCGCCGGCGAGAATGAGGTAGAGCTTCTTGCGGGCGTCGTTGATGACCGTGAGCGCCTTCTCGCGCTGATCGGCCGAACCGGTCTTCCAGACCTGCCCGAACGCCTCCATCAGACCGAACCCGGCCTGCCGGATCTCGTTCACGCCCTCCCAGTCGACGCCTCGTCCGGCCTCCTCCCAGGGGGCTTCCGGACCCGACTCCGCCTCGGCGGTGCCGGTGTCGGTCAGCGTGAACAGCTTCTTGCCGCCCTCGCTCGCACTGACGATCAGGCCCTCGTCCTCCAGCAGCTGAAGGGTCGGGTACACCGAGCCGGGGCTGGGCCGCCAGGCCCCGCCACTGCGCTCGCCGATCTCCTGGATCATCTCGTAGCCGTGCATCGGCCGGTCCTTCAGCAGGGCCAGGATCGAGGCACGCACGTCACCGCGACGCGCCCTTCCCCGGCCGCCGCCCCGGCCGCGTCCGCCACCGAAGGGGCCTCCACCGAAGGGACCGCCACCGAAGGGCGGACCGAACTGACCGAAGGCCGCCCGGCGCCCCTCGAAGTCACCCCGGCCGCGCTCGCCCGGCCCGCAGGGGCCGTGTCCATGCCCGTGTCCATGCTCATGTCCGTGTGATCGCATCACTGCACTCCTTATATCGTTGATCTGTCGCGATGCGTCAACGATATATCGGAACCGGTCGCTTGACAATCCCCTGGCCGACAGACATGGGAAGCGGTGCGCGGGTACGCCCTGCCGGCCTGAGCTTGAACGAGCCGGCCGAGGAGCACGTCAAAGGCCAGGTCAAGGCGCACACGCAAGCCAGATCGAGGCCGGGGGCGGAGGTTGCGGCCCGTCGCCCGGAAGCGGGCCGGCCACGCCGGGCCGTCGCCGAAGCACCACAGCGTCACCCTCGACGAGGACGACGAGGACGACGAGGCACCGGCGGGGGACGCGGTGCCGGGGGGTGACGCGGTGCCGGGAGTGACGCGGTGCCGGGAGTGACGCGGTGCCGGGGGACCTAGAGGGTCGCGCTCAATGAGCATCGCCGCGCCCATGGGACGGCCGCCCGTCCGAGGTACGAGGCGCGGCGATCTTCGGCTGCGCCGCGTGGGCCCGAGTGATCGGAAAGGGATGCCGCAGGCAGGTGGCGCCGGGACCCGAAGGGCCCCGGCGGCGTGACAGCCGGGGTGGCGTGTCAGACCACGGCGAGCCGGTCCACCAGCAGCTCCACCCGCTGCGCGGCCTCCTCCGGCAGCAGCCGTCCCGCCCGGGTCAGGGTCGCAAGACCGTGCAGGGACGCCCAGAACACCTCGGTGAACAGCCCCGGGGGGACGCCGCCCCCTGCGACCTCGCCCAGGGTCTCCAACAGCGCGGCGAAGGCGTCCTTGAGAGGTTCCGGGGTGTCCTCGTCCGCGAAGGCCAAGCCGCCGTCGAGCTGGAACAAGGCGTCGTAGACCGCCGGGTGGTGTGCGGCGAACTCGAGGTAGGCGCGGGCGAGCGCGGCGACCCGGGCGCGCGGGCCGTCCGCGGTGGCTGCCGCGCCCCGCACCACCGCCGCCATCTCGGCGGCGCCCTCCAGGGCGACGGCACCGATGATCTCGCGCTTGCCGCGGAAGTGGCTGTAGAGGACGGGCTGGCTGTACTCGATGCGCTCGGCGAGCCGGCGGGTGGTGACCGCGTCCCAGCCCTGCTGCTCGGCGAGTTCGCGGGCCGTCGCCACGATGAGGCGTTCGCGTTCCGCCCGTTCGCGCTGCTTGCGCTCCTGTACCGACATGACTCGATTCTAGCACCGCTAGACAATCGAGCATAGGTAGTACTAGCGTTGCCTCATCACCTAGCGATGCTAGATCCCAGGGGGAGCCGTCATGTTCAACGCATTCGAGGTCATCACCACAGTGGTCGTCGGCGTCATGGTGGGCGTGGAGTTCTCCGTCGCCTTCGTCATCAACCCGATCCTCAACGCACTCCCCGAGGACAGCGGCCAACTCGGCCGCGCGCACGGGGGTCGGATGCTCGGCGCCGTGATGCCGGTCTGGTACATCGGCTCGCTCGTCCTCGTCGCGTTCTGGGCCATCACCCGTTGGCACCACCACGGCACCGGCCTCGTCGTCACCGCCGGCGCGCTGCTGATGCTCAGCGTGATCATGTCGGTTCTGCTGCTCGTCCCGATCAACAACCTGAGCAAGACGTGGACCCCCGATAACCGGCCGGCCGACTGGAAGGAGCAGATGAACCGCTGGGACCGCTTCCACTACGTCCGCGTCGCCGTCATCATCGCCGCCTTCGCCCTGCTGGTCGCCGCCCTCACCTGAGCTCGCGGGCTCACCCGGCATGCGCTGGTCATCGCGTCATGTCGACGGCCCTTCGCCCCGACGGCCCTTCCCCCGACGGGGGTGAGTGCGACAGGACTTCGCGATTACTGACCCGCGGCCGGACGCCGCACTCGCCCGGCGGCCGTCGGCCCCGATTCCCGACATCCGGGAGTGCGGCTGCCGATCGGATCCCACCACGGCGATACCGGCAGACCACGCCCCCCGACCGGCCGCGTCCGCCCGGCCGGCTCAAGCTCCACGCGACTCAGCGAGCTCCACGAAGCTCACCAAGCCGACGAAGAATGGCAAGGAGAAGAACCATGTCGTTGCAGAAGATCAACACCGTCCTGGCCGCCGCCTTCATCCTCTTCATCCTCTGGTTCGGGATGGAGTTCATCCTGAGCCCGGAGACGACGGCGCCGGGCTTCGGCCTGCCGACCTGGCCGTCCGGCGACGGCGACGGCTTCCTCATCATCAAGGGAATCCGCGACGTCGTCCTGGCCCTGGTCCTGGGCGTCCTGCTGGTGACAGGCCAGCGTCGGGCGCTGGCCTGGGCGCTGCTGGTGGAGGCCCTCGCCGCGTACGGCGACATGGCCACCGTGCTGGCCCACCACGGCTCCCTGGCCACCGCGCTCGGCGTCCACTGCCTGACCGCGACACTGATGGTGGCCAACGGCCTGCTGATCATGCGCGAGACCCGCAAGGCCGCGCCCGCTCCGGCAACGGCCGCACCGCAGCCCGCCTGACGCCACCTTGGCACCTGTCGGAATTCGCCTGTCAACGCCTGCCAGGGGGCGAGTCCCTGGGGTCTTCCGTTTGGATCAGGCCGGATCAGGGAGCGGGGTCCGGTGCTGTGCCTCCCAAGGCGGAGGAAGGAGCCCACGCGGAGCGTCGGCGACCGACGACAACGCCGCGAGGTGCGGCGCCGGGGCACGCGAGCCCGGCCTGATCCAAACGAGAAGTCCCAGGTCCACGAGGGGCGCCGGGACCGGTCGGCTCGGGGTGGCCGGCCCGCCCGCAAGGGCAGCCCCATGATGCGTTTCTGCAAACGACGCTGCCCCCGCTGTGCCTCAAGCGCCCTGCCGGACCCCCGCATCGTGCGCTATTGCTGGAATCTCACGATGGGAGGTGCGAGATGCCGACGCACGAACGGCGGGACCGGCACGAGGTGCGGGAGACCGACGCAGGGCGCAAAACGGCTGCCCGGACGGCGGCGCCGTCCGACACGGGCGCCGTGCAGGCCGACCCCCGTCGCCCGCTGCGGCCCGAGGAGGTGACGGCGCTGCAGCGGTCGGCGGGCAACGCGGCGGCAGCCGCCGCGGTACAGCGGTCGTCGGTGCACCACGTCCTCAACGGTTCCAGCCGGCCGCTGGACGACTCCGTGCGCGGTGAGATGGAGAACCGCTTCGGAACCGACTTCGGTGACGTGCGCCTGCACACCGGGCCGGCCGCCGAACGCTCCGCGGCCGACATCGGTGCCCGCGCGTACACCGCCGGGAGCCATGTCGTGATCGGGCGCGGCGGAGGCGACAAGCACACGCTGGCTCATGAGTTGACACACGTGGTCCAGCAGCGCCGTGGCCCCGTCTCCGGCACCGACTCCGGTCACGGCTTCGCCCTGTCCGATCCCGGGGACCGCTTCGAGAAGGCGGCGGAGGCCAACGCGCACAAGGTCATGGCGGGCCCGGCCCCCGAGGCGGCGCCCGCCGGGGACCACGTTCAGCGGGCGCCGGCCACGGACACGGCCGGCGCGGGCGCGGACCCCGCAGCGGTGCAGCGGGCCATGACGACGGCGACCGAGGACGCGACCGTGGCCCACTACACGCCGACCAAGGCCGGTACCGGCACCGCGCAGGACCTGCGCGTCAAACGCCCGAGGACGGTGACCGGCGACGTCAACAAGACGGGGACGGCGGGCCGGCCCGCGGCGCCCAACCCCATCGCGGTGAAGACCCTCCAGCAGGCGTACAAGGCGCAGGCCTCGGGCAACAAGTGGAAGGTTCCCAGCGACGCCGACGTGTGGCGGGACCTCTTCGGCGGAGCCGGCTACGACCGTGGCCACGTCATGGGGCTGGAGGTCGGCGGCCAGGACGACCCGAAGAACATCGTGCCCCAGTGGTCCCTGAACCAGGGCACCGGCATGTGGCGGCGGATCGAGCAGGAGCTGGCGGACCTCGGATCCGGCACGGTGCGCTTCCAGGTGCACTACGCGTCGGCCAGCGGGAACCACCGCACCGTGATGGTCCCGACGAGGATCGACATCGAGCACAACAGCGCCCCGTACAAGTCGTGGGGAAACGAGCCGGACACCAACGACCTGATCAGGGCGGGTGCCGACCCCAGCGACCTGTTCGACTTCTACGCCGACGCGATGGAGGAGAAGCACTACGCGCAAGGGCAGCAGCTGACAGCTGACGAGATGCAGGACTTCGTCCTTGCCGCGATGGCGCGCGACCGGGCCGACAACCTTGCCCAGATCGACTATCACGACACCGTCACCCAGGGCGGAACTCCCGGGGCCAGCACCGCCGACGCGCACGCCGCCGGCATGACCCGGAGCACCATTCCGGCCGACCGCCGCAAGAAGACGATCGAGAAGTACGTCGACGCGGGCCTGGTCAGCCGCAGTGGCACCGGTGACAAGGCCGTGTACACGCTGCACGACGTCCCCGCGCCTGCGTCCGACAGCGACTCGAGTTCCAGCAGCAGCTCCGACACCGAGATGTCCGAGGAGTCGCAGTCGCAGGGCCGGACGATCCTCAGCGTCACGTTCGACTCGCAGAGCAGCGGCGACGAGTACCAGGAGGGCGGCAGCCCCATGTCGACCTCCCCCTGAGTGCCCGTGCCGTCAGGCGGCGGTGCCGGGCGATTCCGGCCGGGGCGAGGCGAGCGCGGAGTTGGCGCGGGTGTTGTGCGGGGTCGTGGAGGCCCGGAAGCGCAGGTTCGCGCCGAACCTCCCGAACAGCTGGGTCACGAAGGCGTCCAACTGGTCGATCTCCTCCTCGCGTGAGTAGACGTCGGCGAGCGCGGCCCGCTGCTCCAGGTCGATCTGCCGTTGTTCGCCCCGCCAGGCGTCGTCGGACGGCGCCTTGGGCAGCGCGTCGAACTCCTGCTGCGTGCGGACATGGAAACTGTCGACGGGTTCAAGGACGTGCGCGCCACCGGCGGGGTCGGGCGTGGCGTGGTAGACGACGAAGACGAGACCGTCGGCGTCGCCGCTCTCGATCCGTGTCCGCAACTCGGGCCACTCGAGGGCGGTGAGCACGCTCGAGTCGGTGGCGCCGTCCAGACTGTGGGCAGTGACCTGGCCGGTCAGCCCCTGGACGTACGACGTCGACAGCTGCCGCCAGAGTTCGGCCAGGGCGTCGGACGAACTCCAGGTGGGGAGGCCGAAGAGGAGGCCGTCGAAGATGCGTCCCTGCACGGATGCCTCCAGCACCACGCCCCGTCCGACGTTCGCGTCCTCGGTGGGGATGGCGGAGCCCATTTTCGACCAGACCTGGCCGTGGTCGGCGGAGGCGTCGGCCACCCGGTCGAGCGCGTCCTCGAACCCGTCCTTGTCCTGGTGTCGCTTGTACCAGGAGTACTGGACCCTGTGCCCCTGGATGCTCCTGTGCTGGAACCCGTCGATGATCCCGCCGATGGCCGGGCCGTCGACCGTGGTGGGCTGCCCGGCCCGCACATCGGCCTCGATGTTGTCCAGAAAGGCGGCGACTGCGGAGCAGAAGCCGGGCATCGCGGACAGTCTGCCGATCTTGTTGATCCGCTGCCACAACTCGGTCTTGTCCTGGACGAACCTGATGGCCCGTGCGTCGGCCGGCGTCATCGTGGAGTGTGCGGACCCCTGCGAGTTGCCCGATTCCTGCGACGCGTGCGACTTCTGCGACTCCTCGGACTTCTCCGAGGCGCGCGAAGGCGGGCGCGAGGACTCTGGCGTCCTCTGTACGACGGCGTCGGGGCCGTGTTCACGGGCCTCCTCGACCATGCGGCTCACCGTGGTGTTGCCCGCGGATCTCTGAAGTGCGAGGAGGGGCTGTGCGGACGGGGCGGCACGCCCCGCTTCGGCCCGCGTAGCCCCTGGCTCGCCGTCCCGACCAGTGCGGTGCCGGTGTGCTCGCACAGTGCTCCTCCCGACGGCCACAGCGCACAGCGGCCGCGCGCCGAGGGGCACGGCCGCTGACCTCCTGCTATGCCCCCTCGGCCGCTCCGAGCGGCAGCCAAGATCCAGCCAAATTTTCAGGGTCCCGATGAGGCTGCCCACGCCGCCACATCCGGGTATTTGGACGACGACACCAGAACATAGGAGCGTAAAGAGGGCATCCGTTCCAGATGGCTCAGGGTCCGATTTCCGGACGCGCAGGGATTCCTCCTCTTTGCACCAGGGCAAAGTTTCACCGACCATGTTCTTGACACCTGGTCACCTGGTGCTGCTGAGCACACCGCTCACGTTGAGTACCTCATGGCAGTTCTGCGCACGCCGCCCCGTGGCAGGCGTGCCCGGCTTCGCACAGGTCACCTGGGCCGTCACCGTGTCGTTCTCGGCGATCCTGATGGGGGTGACCCAGTGGTAGTCCTGATTCCGGAAGGTCTCCAGCGCAATCGTGGTGATCTTGCGTTTGCCGAAGTTGATGGTCAACACCCCTTCATCGCCCTGGAAGTTCGCGACGACGATGTCAGTGACCTCGAACACCTTGCCCGCAGGCACCTTGTACGTGCCGGTCTCGCCCGGTCCGGTGGATGTCTGAAGATCGATGGTGGCCGAACTCTGCTCGCCGGCCCTGCCGCCGCTGCCGCTGCCGCTGCCGGTATCGGTGCCCGTGCCGTCGCCGCCGGTCCCCGGCTTCGCACTCGAACCGCCGCCACCGGGCTTCCGGTCGGACCCCGCACCGGTCCCCTGATCCGGGTCGTCGGCCCCGCCCGGCGTCGGGCGCGGCTGGATGACTGCGTCGACCGCGTCCCTGGCCGTGCTGCGCACAGCGGGCCGCACCAGGGTGAACCAGGCGAGCAGCAGCGCAAGGATCGCGGCGAGCACGGCGAGCAGCCACTTGGGGAAGACCGGTATCTGGACGAACTCCGCGTCCAGCGGCGCCCGGAGGGCCTGGGCATCGGCGGGCTCCGGGTGGTCGGCGTCCCGGCCGCTCTCGGTGACCGCGACGGTGAAGGGCCAAACCACCGGACTGCCGAACCACACCGGCTTCCCGGTACGCACCCGCAGACCCACTTCGACCGACTCGCCCGGCTCCAGTTTCCGTGCCGTCGGGCGGAACGCGAATGCCAGCTCCTCGCCCGGCTGAGCGGCCTTGAAGCCCAGCTGCACCGGGGCGTTGCCCTCGTTGCGCAGCGCCAGCCGGTACCGGCCGCGCAGCCAGCCGCGGCGTCGCCGAGGAGCGATCTCGGTGCGCAGCAGGCGGAACTCCTCGATACGCACGGTGGTCTCGGGGACCCGTACCGCATCGGGATGTTCGGTGGGCAGCACCCGGACGGCGAGGGGGACCTCGCCCATCCGCACCTCCGAGGAGCGCGGCGGGTCCAGCCGGATCGTCACCGTCTCCGACGTACCGGGGTAGAGGGAGACGCGTTCCGGTTCGACGGTGGCCCATGCGGCGCAGTCGCCGATGACCTCCAGGTGGTACGCCTCGACGATGTCGCTGTCATTACGGACGGTCAGGCTGGTGGACGCGGTACCGCCAGGGGCCACCGACACCTCGGGGATGTCGAGACCCGGCGCACCGGGGTTGGGAGAGGCTGTTGGAGACGTCACGCGCCGACGCTACGACGCCCCTCCCGGCCCCGGGAGAGGCCCCGGGGCAACGCACCGGGCAGTGGCGGTGCCCCTGCACACTCCGGCCAACGACCTTTCCAAAGACCTCTGTTGGCCTCCACGCCGACAGTGACGAGCCATTCCGGGCAGCCGTCTCCGGCTACCGAGCACCACCGTTCCCTCCGCGGGCACATCGGCCGCACCCCCCACACACGCATACGGAACAGGTATTGACACCCATGACCTGCCTTCAGGCGAGCAGCACCGCCCCTTCGTCCGCCACCCGGTGGCCGGCACGTACGGACCGTCCCGAGCGTGTCTCCGTGGCCGTCTACGCGCCGGACCCGATCCTGCACGTCGGAGTGGTCCAACAGCTCCGCCAGCGGCCCGAGATCGACTTCAAGGACGCCGCCGACGCCGACCAGGCCCAGGTGTCGCTCGTCGTCGTGGACGCCGTGGACAACGAGACGTCCGCTCTGTTGAACCGGCTGCGGCACAACGCCACCACCCGCACCGGCCTGGTGGTCGGCACCTTCGAGTCCGGGGACGCACTGCAACGGGCGATCGACTCCGGTGTCGCGGCGGTGCTGCGGCGCGCCGAGGCCGACCAGGACCGGCTCCTGCGCCTGGTCCTGGCCATAGCCAACGGCGAGGGCGTGCTCCCCGGTGATCTGCTGGCGAAGCTGCTCAGCCACGTGGGCAGTCTCCAGCGCTCGGCACTCGACCCGCGCGCCATATCGCTGTCGACGCTGACCTCGCGCGAGGCGGAGATGCTGCGGCTGGTCTCCGACGGGATGGACACCGCGGAGATCGCCCGCAAGACCTCGTTCTCCGAACGCACCGTCAAGAACGTTCTGCACGAGGTCATTACGCGACTGGAACTGCGCAACCGCGCCCACGCCGTCGGCTACGCGCTGCGCAACGGCCTCATCTGACCGCCCGGCAGCCCACAGCCGGCCCGACGGCCGCCTCGCCACTGCCTGAAAGCGCACCGAGCGTTCCCCCGGGTGCGTCCTGCGGGCCCTGCCGCTCCTGGCCCTGCGGGACGCAGGATGGCCGGCATGTGTGCGACGGCGGAATTCGAACTGCGGGGTGGGCCGTGACAGGCACGGATGGTTCCGGCGGCCGGCGGGACCGCCTGGGGAGGCTCGGCTTGTCGGTGCTTCTGCTGGTCCCCCTCCTCGCGGTCACCGGGGCCTCCGGTCCCAGCGGCCCCGGGACCACGGCGGCCGAGGCACCTGGGGCGGCCGGCCAGGGCGACACCCGGATCGCGTACGCCGGTACCCGGCACCGCAGTCTGGGCCGCGTCGCGACCACCACCTCCAGCACCCCTCTGTTCGGCGAGGGGCCGGCCCACTCCGACATCCAGCCATCGGCTCTGGGCGACCAGCTGGTCTTCGCGAGCCGCCGCGACGAGAAGAAGCCACAGATTTACCTCAGGGCCGCCGACGGGTCGGTACGGCGGCTGACCAGCGGTCGCGACGCGGCGCACCCGCGGCTGGGTCCGGACGGGCAGACCGTCGTGTTCGACTCGGCCGAGCCGGGCGCCGGCAACGGCACCCAGCGCGATCTCTGGATGGTGCGGACCGACGGCAGCGCCCCGACCCGGCTGACCGACACCCCCGTCGACGAGGAGTCCCCGACGCTCTCGCCGGACGGGCAGCGTCTGGCGTACTCCGGCGACAGCAATTCGCCGGCCGGGCAGCAGATCTACGTACGGCCCCTGCGGGGCGGCGTGGCCGTCCGCGTCAGCGCACCGGCGGACGGCACGGCGAGTGAGCCGGTCTGGAACCCGGTGGACGACGAGGAGAACCGGGACATCATCGCCTACACGGCGACCGGCGATGCCGGGCCCCGGCTGCGCTGGACGGCCGGAAACGGCAGCGGCGGCGGCCCGCTGCTGTCCGGTGCGCAGGCCGGCTGGGAGACCCACGGGGCAGCGTGGCTGCCCGACGGGGACGGTCTGCTCTTCCTCAGCCCCGACCGCACCTGTGCCTGCGAGGGCGACTGGGACCATGTGTTCCGGGTGCCGGCCCACTCGACGGACACTCCCACGCTGGTGCTCAGCGAGGACCGGGAGGTCACCGCGGCGACCTGGCTCGGGCCGGTCGACGGCGGGACCGCGGTGGTGGACCGCACGTCCGCTTCCGGTCCGCACGTGGTGACCCTCCAGGACGTCCGGACGGACGGTTCCGACCCGCGCGACCTCGGCCTGACGATCCTCCAGGAGGACCCCGCGGCCGACACCGACACCGATCCGTCCCACGACCCGCTGTTCCGGCCTGCCGCCGGGTTCGACCCCTGGACCGAGCGGCAGAACTACACGCCCGACGGCCGCCGGATCGTACTGACCCGCTTCGAGGGCCCGGCGGACGGGCGGATCGAGCGGATCTGGATGGCCGACGCCGACGGCTCGAACGCCCGGGCGATGCCGCTGGCCGGCCGCGGAGCCAAGGACTGGGACACCGACCCGACGTTCTCCCCCGACGGCAAGTACCTCGCCTTCACCCGCACGTCGCCCGGCGGGGTCGGCGACGCGGCCGGGCCGGGGCGCATCCTGGTCGCGGACGCCGCCACCGGCGAGATCCGCGACGAGATCACCCCGCCCGCCGGGCAGGCCCAGGGCGGCGACGCCCAGCCCACCTGGTCCTCCGACGGCACCACGCTGGCCTTCACCCGCGACGCGGTGATCGCAGGGGCGGGCGGCAGCCGGCACATCTGGACCGTGCCGGTGGACCACCTGGACCAGCAGCGCGACCTGAGCGCGACCGCCTGCCCCGGCGACTGCGCGGTGATCGACGACAGCCCGGCCTTCTCGCCGGACGGGACGACGATCGCCTTCAACCGTAAAAACGGCGGCGGCCTGCTCGACGAGCACAACGGCATCCTGCTCACCTCGCTGACCGGCGACGACTGCCGTGTCCTGCTGCCCGGCTCCGCACGGGATCTGCCGGGCGCCTGCGGCCGTGAGCTGCCCGACACGACGCTCTCCGGTCCGTTCCAGCCCCGGGACGCCGCATGGACGGCGGACGGCGAGAGTCTGGTGCTCACCTCCCGTGCCGGGCTGCCCGCCAACAGCCCGGAGAAGCTGCAGCTGGTGAACGTCGACTCAGGGGCCATGACCCCGCTGACGGCCGGCCTGCCGGGGCGTCAGAAGGAGCCGAGCGTCCAGCAGTCCGTGGACCTGGCACTGCAGGCGCCCGACAGGGGCGGGGAGATCGTCGTCGGCCGGACCGGCACGGTCCAGGTCGACGTGGTCAACCACGGCCCCGCCGCCTCACCCGGCACCCGGCTGACCGTCGCCCCGCCCGCGGGCGTCGCCGTGACCGGCCTGACCGCGCCCGGCGGCACCTGCGACCCCGCCGCCCTGACCTGCGACCTGGGCGTGGTGCCGCCCGGCGGCACGGTCCCGGTGACGGTGACGCTCACCGGTCTCACGCCGGGCGACCAGCCGGTCGGCTGGTCGGTCGCCGGCACCGTGCTGGACCCGAATCCCAGCGACAACACCGGCCGGACCGTGGTGCCGGTGGCCGAGGCACCCGCGCCGCCCGACCCCACACCCACGCCCACCCCGACCGTGCCCACGACACCGCCGACCACACCGCCGCCGCCCGCAGAGCCGCCGGCTCCCGAGGCCGGCCCGGGCCTGCGCGTCACGGCACAGCCGAACCCCGGATACGTCGGGGGCCGCGTCGTCGTCACGTACACCGTCCGCAACGGCCGCAACGCGCTGGCCACCGGCCTGCGCCTGCGCCTCGGACTGCCCAAGGGCATCCCGGACAACGGGCCGCCCCCGGGCTGTGACAGCCGCCGGGTGTGCGCCCTGCCGGATCTCGCGCCGGGGGCACGCACCGTGCTCCAGGTCGTACTCAGCCCGAAGAAGGCGCTCACGGCTCAGGTCACCGGTGTACTGACCACGAGCGGAACCGACGCCGACCTCGGTGACAACACCGCCCGGCAGCGGCTGCGCATCCTCCAGCCGCGGATCGTCGCGGTACCCCCGATCGGCAAGCCCGGGTTCGTGACCTCGGTGCGCGGAAAGGACTTCCCGCCCGGCGTGCCGGTGCGGTTCCGCTGGAAACCGGGGATCACCGCCGCGGCGGCCCCGACCGTTCCGAAGGCCGACGGCACCTTCATCGGCCAGCTGCTCATCCTCACCAAGGACCAGACAGGACCCCGCGTCATCACCGCGAGCGGCCCCGGTTTCTCACCGGTGCGGACGGACTTCCTGGTCGTCAACGGCAGTGTGCAGCCCCCGGACGAGGTGACGCGCCGGTGATCCACGAAGTCGACGAGGCGCTGCGCCGTCTGATCGAGGAGTCCGGTATCGCGGGTTCGGGCGTCGAGGTCGTCTTCGACGCGCCCACCAGCGACTGGGCGGCCCGTCGCAGCGCTCCCACGGTGTGCGTCTTCCTGTACGACATCCGCGAGGACAACACGCGGCGTGGCAGCAGCGCGGGCGAGGTGTACGACGACGACGGGTTCGTCGTGGCACGCCGCGCGCCGGCGCGGTGGTTCGAGCTGACGTATCTGGTCACGGCATGGGCGGGCCGGCCACAGGACGAACACCGGCTGCTCTCCCAGGTGCTGGCCTGCCTCGTGTCGACCGACACGCTGGCACCGCACCTGCTGACCGGCTCGCTCTCCGAGCTCGGCCTCATCGTGGGCCTCGACGCGGGCGGCACCGGACTCGACGCGCCTGCCGCGTCCGATGTGTGGTCGGCCCTCGGTGGGGAGCTGAAACCGTCCCTCGGGGTACGGGTACGGGCGCCACTGGCCGGTATCCGGCAGGCCGCCGCCCCGCCGGTCACCGAAGGGCTCCTGGTCCGCGCCCTGCCGCGGTCCGGGCCGGACGACGCGGAGGCGGCACGCCGCCTGCGCTACGACGAAGTGAGCCCTCCGGGCCCGGAGGGCTTCGGGGCTCCCGGGAACGCCGGCCGGCGCCCGCGCGCCGCCGACGACGAGGGGACCGTCAACCGTGACGTACACCGTGGAGCCCGGCTCCCGGGATGGGGCGGACCACGCTCCTCACCTGTGGCAGCGGCTGCAGCTGGTGGAGGAACGGGTGCGTAGGGCGGTGGCGGCCCGGCGGGCCGGTGATCCCGACCCGGACGACCCCTACCGGGGCCTGTACCTCACCCCCGCGGCGGTCGCCCGGATCCTCGACGAGCCGGGCGGACCCGGCCTGCCCGCCCCGGAGCCCGCGGTCCCGCCGGCCGGTTCCGTCCTCGACCGCCTCGCCGTGGGCTTCGGCCTGTCGCCGCTGGATGTGGACCTGCTGCTGATCGCCGTGGCACCGGACCTGGACTCCCGGTTCGAGCGGCTCTACGGCTATCTCAACGACGATCTGACACGCCGTCGCCCCACGGTCGGCCTCGCGCTGGAGCTGTGCGGGCACACCGGGATGTCCTCCGGCAGGTTCCGCCTCTCCCCCGGCGGCCCACTGGTCGAGGGCGGCCTGCTGGAGGTCGCGGAGGCCGACCGGCCGCCGTTGTCACGCGTGCTGACGGTGCCCGACCGGGTGACCGGGCATCTGCTCGGCAGTTCCGTGCCGGACGCGCGTCTCATCGAGGTGCTCGGTACGGACACCGTGGACCCGACCCTCGACACGGTGCAGGTCCAGCAGGCAGCGGCGGCAGCCGGGAGCGGCACCGGCCATGTGCACCTGCGGTCACTCGGTGGTGCACCCGAGGGCCTGGCGGGCGCCGCACTGCGGGTGTCCGGACGCCGCCCTCTGGTCCTGGACGCGGCGGCGCTCGCCCGCCGCCGCGGTGACCTGCCCTCGCTGGCCCGGGCCGCTGCCCGCGAAGCGCGTCTGACGGGTTCGGGAGTGGTCGTCGGCCCGTTGGAAGCACTGCCTGACATGCCGTCCGAACGCGCCCACGCACTGCGGACGCTGTGCACAGCACTGTCCGGAGTCCCGCTGTTCACCTACGGCTCGGACGGCTGGGACCCGGCCTGGGCCGCCCTTACGCCCGTCACCCTGACGGTGGCGCCCGCCTCTCCCGACCAGCAGGTCGCGCGGTGGCGGGACGCGCTCGAGAGGACCGCCGACGACGCTTCGGCGGCGGACGCCGACGCGCTGGCCCGGTCGGTGGCTGCCCACCGTCTGGACGCCGGGCAGCTGCGGCGCGCCGCCGACACGGCCGCACGCACGGCGTCTCTCGCCGGCCGCCCGATCGGACCCGACGACCTGCGCGCCGCCGTACGGGCGCAGAACGGAGCGGGTCTGGCCCGGCTGGCCCGCCGGGTGGAGCCCGCGGTGGGCTGGGACGACCTCGTGCTGCCGCCGCAGACCCACCGCGGGCTGCGGGAACTCGCCGTACGCTCCCGCCACCGCGACCAGGTACTCGGCCAGTGGGGCATGCGGCCGGGCGGTGGCCGGGGTCGTGGTGTGATCGCCCTGTTCGCGGGCGGGTCGGGCACCGGCAAGACGATGTCCGCCGAGGTCGTGGCCGCCGATCTTGGCATGGACCTGTACGTGGTGGACCTGTCCACGGTGGTCGACAAATACATCGGGGAGACCGAGAAGAACCTGGAGCGGATCTTCACCGAGGCCTCGGCCGTCAACGCGGTGCTGCTGTTCGACGAAGCCGACGCGATCTTCGGCAAGCGCTCCGACGTGAAGGACGCGCGAGACCGGCACGCCAACATCGAATCGGCCTATCTGCTGCAGCGCATGGAGTCGTTCGACGGCATCGCCGTCCTCACCACCAATCTGCGGGCCAACCTGGACGAGGCGTTCACCCGGCGCCTGGACATCGTGGCGGACTTCCCGGTGCCCGACGCGACCCAGCGGCTGGCCCTGTGGCAGCGGTGCCTGGGCGAGCGCCTGCCCCGCGCCGACGACCTCGATCTCGCCTTCTGCGCGGACCGGTTCGAGCTGGCCGGCGGCTCGATCCGGGCCTGCGCGGTGACCGCCGCCTACCTGTCGGCCGAGTCCGGCTCCCCGCTGACCATGCGCCAGGTGGTGGCGGCGGTCGCCCAGGAGTACCGCAAGCTCGGCCGCCTGGTGCTCGATGCCGAGTTCGGCCCGTACACGGCGCAGGCGGCGGACGGCATCTGAGGTGCACGCAACGCCCGGGGCAGACGTCCGCACGGGCAGGGCGATTGCCCCCGGGCAGGGCCCGAAGTCCTCTGCCACCGGCGGCGGCGGACAGAAAGGCTGAGAGGGACCAGAACCACAGGAACGCGAAGGAGCGAGCATGCCGACGTACCTCACCCCAGGCGTGTACATGGAGGAGGTGCAGTCCGGTGCTCGTCCCATCGAGGGGGTCGGCACCGCCGTCGCCGCGTTCGTCGGCTTCGCCGCGGACGGACCGTTCCACACCCCGACGCTTGTCACCAGCTGGGACCAGTACAGCCGGCAGTTCGGCGGCTTCGCCCAGGGCTCCTATCTGCCGCACTCCGTGTACGGCTACTTCGCCAACGGCGGCGGCGCCGCCTACATCGTCCGGATCGGTGGTTCCTCCGACGATCCGTCCGCCCCGGCCGCGAACGGGGCCGAGCCCCGCAGCCGCGCACCGCAGTCGGTGGAACTGGGCGGCTTCCTCGTCGCTGCCCGGCCCGGCGTGAGCGGTGTGTCCGTGGAGATCGCCGAGCCCGAAGGGGAGAGCCAGCCCGAGGACCGCTTCAGGGTCCTGGTCCGCCAGGGCGACCAGGTGGCCGAGACGTACGAGGCCTCCACCCGCAAGAACGTCAAGGGTTACCTCCTCAGCCAGGTCCGCGCCTCGAAACTGATCGAGGTCACGGAGCAGCGCGGCGCCACCCAGAGCAGGCCCTCGGCGCAGACGGTGGCGGTCCCCGACGCACCCGCCGTCCCCGCCCCCGCCGCAGCGGGCGAGGTCTCCCGTCTGGACCCCGCCGAATACGTCGGCGACGCGGGTGCCCGCACCGGGTTCGCCGGCCTGGAGACCATCGACGAGATCACGATGGTCGCCGTACCGGACCTGATGAGCGCCTACGAGCGCGGCGACATCGACGACGAGGGCGTACGGACGGTGCAGCTCGCCGTCATCTCGCACTGCGAACAGATGGGCGACCGGGTGGCGGTGCTTGACAGTCCGCCCGGACTGTCCGCGCAGCAGGTCCGCAACTGGCGCAACGACGAGGCGGGCTACGACTCCCGCTACGCGACCCTCTACTACCCGTGGGTGCGGGTCTTCGACCCCGCTGCCGGGCGCAATGCCACCGTCCCGCCCAGCGGTCACATCGCGGGTGTGTGGGCGCGCAGCGATGCCGAGCGCGGCGTGCACAAGGCCCCCGCCAACGAGGTCATCCGCGGCGCCGTCGATCTCGAACTGCGGCTGAGCAAGGGTGAGCAGGACCTGCTGAACCCGATCGGTGTGAACTGCGTACGGGCGTTCCCCGGCCGGGGCATCCGGATCTGGGGCGCCCGCACCCTCTCCTCCGACCCGGCCTGGCGCTACCTGAACGTGCGCCGCCTCTTCAACTACCTGGAGGAGTCGATCCTCCTGGGCACGCAGTGGGTGGTGTTCGAGCCGAACGACGACCGGCTCTGGTCGAGCATCCGCCGCAATGTCAGTGCGTTCCTCACCGAGGAGTGGCGGCGGGGCGCGCTGTTCGGCCGGACGGCCGCGGAAGCCTTCTACGTGAAGTGCGACCGCGACAACAACCCGCAGGAGTCCATCGATCAGGGCCGTGTGGTCTGCGAGATCGGTGTCTCACCCGTCAAGCCGGCCGAGTTCGTGGTGTTCCGGCTGGCGCAGTTCTCCGACAGCACCAGCCTCGTCGACGAGTGAGACACGGCTCCGCCACCCGGCTCCGGTACCTCCGGGGCACGCGACATTACGAAAGGTGACTGACAGTCATGGCAGAGGGCGATGCTCTTTCCACCCATATCTTCGGTGTGCAGCTCGGCGGCTACCTGGTCGAGTCGATCCAGGAGATCAGCGGACTGACCGTCGAGGAGGAGGTCGTCGAGGTCCGGCAGGTCAGCGCGGAGGGCAAGCAGATCATCCGCAAGCAGCCGGGCGCCCGCCAGGCCGGTGAAATCACGATCACCCGGGGACTCGACCAGAGCAGCGAGTTCACCAAGTGGATCAAGGAGACCCTCAACAACGGCGCAGTGGACACCGCGCGCCAGAACCTCACCATCGAGATCAAGGACTCCACCGGTGAGACGGTCCGCCGCATCCAGCTGATGCAGGGCTGGGCCTCGAAGTGGGAAGGCCCCTCGCTCAAGGCGGGCGAGTCCTCCGCGGCCACGGAGTCCGTGACCATCGTGTTCGAGGAAATCGTCGTCGAATGAGGCGTCGTACGGTGACAGCGGGCAACCTGGACGAGATCCTCCAGGCCACCACGCCCGCGGCGGATGCGGGAGAGCCGGTCGCCCCTCCCCCCGTCGCCCCTCCCGCGTCCGGTCGGAACCACGGCCTGCGCACCGAGTTCGAGTTCGAGCTGCCGCGCGGGTACGTCGACGAGGCGGGCACCGTCCACCGCCACGGTGCCATGCGCCTCGCGACCGCCCGCGACGAGCTGCGTCCACAGATCGACCTGCGGGTCAAGGAGAATCCGGCGTATCTGAGCGTGGTGCTGCTCAGCCAGGTGATCACCCGGATCGGCACGGTCACGGATGTGCACGCCGGTGTCGTGGAGCGGATGTACGCGACCGACGTCGCGTTCCTGCAGGACTTCTACCGGCGCGTCAACAGCGAGGGACACACGCGTGCGGCCGTCACGTGTCCGCACTGCGAGGGCGGCTTCGAGGTCGACCTCTCCGGTGGGCGCCTGGGGGAATCGTGACGTACGCCCTCCCCCGGCTGTGGGAGGAGGTCGCGTACATCGCCTATCACTTCCACTGGCCACGCGAGGAGATCCTCGACCTGACCCACGGCGAACGCCAGAAGTGGGTCACCGAGATCGCCCGCATCAACACCCGGGTGAACGAAGGTGGTTGAGCGCATGACATGGCGGGACAGAGTGCGTCGCGCACGCGGCACCGCCGGTCCGGACACCCCGGCCGTGCGACGCCCGGACGCCGCCGCCGGGGGGCAGGCCGGCCCTGCCGCGCCGGTGTCCGCCGTGCCCGGCGACTGGGACGGCGGCTGGCGCCGAACCGCCCCGCCGCAACTCACCCTGGCCCGGTCCCCCATGGCGGTCAGCGACGGGCTCGTCTTCCGTGCGGGCCTCGCAGCATGGCGCGACCCGTCGTTCGACACGGGCCTCGCGCACGGCCTGCTGCCCTCGGCTCCGGGCGGCCTCGTCCACGGGGTGGCCCGCCCGGCAGCCTCGGCTCCCGCCTCCCACAGCGGAGGCGGTCCGCTGCTGTTGCGCGCTCTGTCACCGGCCGGGGAGGAAGCCGAATCCACTGCGGGCAAGGGCGATTCGGACGTACCGGTCCTTCCGGGTGCGCGCAGCGAACGCGCGGCCCCGGAGGGCGGCCGCCGCTCTCCGGCTGCGCGGGCGGACAGCCGTGCACGGGCGGCGGCCCCCTCGGGCGCCCGCTCCGCGGTGACTCCCGCGCAGCCGCAGGGGCAGCCTCAGCTCGACCTGCCACCGGTGCGGCGGACCTCGCGGGACGACGATCGGTCATCTCGCACGCGTACGCCCAGCGCCGAGGACCGGGGCACCACCCCTGACCCGTCGGCGGCGCAGCCGCACACGCCGCCCCGGTCGCAGCCGCCCCGGATACAGCCGCCCCGGATACAGCGCCGGGCACGTGACGACGCCAGGGCACCCGAGGCGGCAGCGTCCGGCACGTCCGGCAGCGGCGCCACGGACCCGAGCGCGGCCCCGCGGTCATCCGGCACCTCGACTCCTTCGGGCGGCCGTTCACACTCCGGCCGGGCGGACCACTCCGATTCGTCTCCCGCACCCGCGCCGGTCCAACAGCAGCGCGGTCTCCCGTTCGAGCACACCGCGACGGTGCTGAACACCTCCGCGTCGGCCCCACGGAAAACCGCTGGGCCGACAACCGGAGCGACGCGCGTCCGCGACGCCGTCTCGCCCAGCCCGACCCGGTTCCCGCTGGTCCGCCGTATCGCGGTGGTTCCCGATGCCCGCCCCGCCGGAGCCACGCCCGGAGCCCCGCCCGGAGCCGCTGCCGTCGCGGGCCACGGCCCGATGCCACCGGCGGCCCGCACGGCACCACCCCGGTCCGGGGGGAAGCCCACCGGGGCCCCTGCCGCGCAGCGGGAGAACGAGCCGGGCCGGGCCGGCTCCACCGGCCCGGTCACGGCCCGGCCGGCCGTCCGCCCGCGTCCGGTGAGCCGCCCTCTGACCGTCGCGCGGCGCACTGCCGCACCGGTGCGCCGGGTGCCCGCGGTGCGCCCTTCCGCCCCATCGGCAGGAACCCGGAACGCGTCGACCGACGTTGCGGCCCACACTCGGAGCAGCGCGCCTGCCGGAACTCCGGCAGCCGACCCCGCGGAAGCGGCACAGCCGGTCGTGGAGGCGCCCGTTCAGCGCGCGACCGGCCGTCCCCCGTTGGGCGCACCGTTGCCCGGACTCCCTTCCACGGCTGCGCCGTCGGCGTCTCAGGGCGCGCCGGGGGCAGTGCGCCAGGCCCCGCGCTGCCCGTCGTGCAGAGCCGGGCGGACGACGTGGCCGACCGGCGTCCGGCGCGGTCCGACGGCGGCGGCCGCAACGCGCCCGCCACGCCGTCGGCGTCCGGCGTGTCCGCCCCGCGCGGCGACACCACCCGGTCCGGTTCGACGCGCCCGTCCGCCCCGAAGCAGTCCGGGTCCCGCCCGCGCACCGGGCTTGGCCCCCCTCTTTCCACGCTGCCGCCCAGCGCCGCTCTGCCCGTACCCGGCTCCCGTGTCGCGCGCGCCTCCGGTCCGGATTCCCGGTCGGCCGTACAGCGCACATCTGCGAGCACCCCTGCCACTTCGGCCACACCGGCGTCCGCCGACGCGGCGCTCCCGGACACGCCGTCCGGCGGACGTCCCCGCCAAGCTCCCCTGCTCGGGCCCTCTCCCGCGTCGGACACCTCGCGGGAGGGCGCACCCGGCACCGGAGCAACCCGCACGCCCGGCGCTTCCACCGGCCCCGGTGCGCTGGTGCGACGCCGGGCCACGGGCGACGTCGAGCCCGTCCGCACGGCTTCGCACCCGCGCGCCACCGGCGATGTCGAACCCGTCCGCACGGCCTCGCACCCGCGCCCCGGCGGTGGGGCCCCGGGCACCACGCACCACGCCCGGCCCGCTCCTCTGGTCGTCGCGCGCGCCGTGGCGGATGCGGCGGGTGTCACCACCCCGGGCGCCGAAGCAACGCCCGCGGCTCGGCCCAGCGTCCAGCTCCTGACAGCGCGCCCGCTCACCCTCGGCACCGGCACCGGCACCGGCACCGGCACCGGCACCGGCTCGATGCACGCCCCCGGCACTCCCGACCGCGCCCGCCCGGTGGTCGCGGCACGCTGGCCGCGTGGGACGGACGCGCCCGGCAGCGGCAGCGCGACGCCCCTTGGCGTACACCTCCCGCAGCACGCCACCTCGGTTGCGCAGGTCCAGCGCGTCACCTCTGCGGCCCCGCCGCGGTCACCACACGTCGTACGCCCCGAGCCCACCGCGCTGCCACGCGTGGTGCCGGTGGCCCGCCCGGCCGGAGCGGCACCGGCGCGCCCCCTGCCCGTGACCGGCCCCTCGCCCCGGCTTCCCCCGGTGCAGCCCTCTCCGGCGGCGCCCCCGCAACGGACGGCTCCGCTGCGGGCCGCTCCGCCGACGCCTGCCACCCCGGCCTTCGTCCAACGCGATCCGGACCGGACCGAGGGCGCCACGCACACCGACGGCGCCGCGACCGCGGCGCAGCCGGCGCAGGGCCGGAGCGCCACCGCTCAGGAAGTCCGCCGCAGCTCGCACGGGAAAGCCGCGCAGGACGCGGGACCCGACCTGGACGATCTCGCCCGGCGCCTGCTCGACCCGGTGGCCCGCCTGCTGCGCACCGAATTACGGCGCGGCCGGGAACGGACGGGCAGGCCCTTCGACGGGCGCCGCTGAGCACCACGCACGAGGAACAGACGACAGGACGACGGACTGATGACGGACAACATCTTCGCGACGAGCGTGTTCTTCCGCCTCGCCATCGGCGGCAACGACCTGGGGGCCTTTCACACCTGCTCCGGTATGGGCGCCGAGGTCGAGATGGAGAGCTACGCCGAGGGCGGCAACAACGGCTTCACCTGGCAGCTGCCCGGGCGCGTGACCTGGACGAACATCACTCTCACCCGTCCCGTCACGACCGACACGGCGAAGATCGGCCGCTGGCTGGACGAGACGCTGCGACGGGTGGAGCCCAAGGACGGCGAGATCGTGGCGCTGCGTCCCGACCTGAGCCGGATCATCAGCTGGCAGGTGTACGGAATCGTTCCCGTGCGGTGGCAGGGACCGTCCTTCGACCCGGCCAACTCGGCGGCGGCGGTGGAGACCCTGGAGATCGCCCACCAGGGGCTGACCCCGTCCTGACGCACGGCAGCCTCCCCGTCCCAGCCATGGGTTGTCCCTCCTCACCGCCCTTCGAACCCGCTCAGGAAAGGAACGCACACGATGTCCCCAGCGGTCCGTACCAGCCGGGTCAGGGCCCAGCTCACCCTCAAGGAGCCGCCGACCTCGGTGGGGGCCAGGCCGGGCGGCACGATCGCCCGGCTGAACCTTCAGTTCAACCCCTCGACGCTCGAACTGAGCAAGTCCACCGAATGGCGCCGCACCCCCTCCAGGATGGCGGGCCAGTCCGCACTGCCGGAGTTCGTCGGCAGCGGTCCGCGCACGCTGAGCCTCGAAGTGTTCCTGGACGCCACCGCCACCCATGACAACTCCGTGGAACAAGCGGTGGAGAAGCTGATGAAGGCATGTGTGCCCACTCCCGCGAGCCTGGGCCGGAAGAAGCCGGCGAGTCCCTGGGTGCGGTTCGAATGGGGTACCGCACGCACCACGTCGTTCGACGGGGTCCTGTCCAGCCTGTCGGTGTCGTACAAGCTCTTCGACGTGGACGGAAAGCCGCTGCGGGCCACCTGTTCGCTGTCCATAGAGGAAGCGAGTGTCGATCCTCCGGGGCAGAACCCCACGTCGGGCGCGCGCAGCGCCCGCAGTACGCACACGGTGGTGGCGGGCGACAGCCTGGCCATGCTGGCCTGGCGCGAGTACGGCGACGCCACCGCCTGGCGGGCCATCGCGGAGGCCAACGGCATCGACGACCCGATGGCCCTGCGCCCCGGCGCCGAACTCATGGTGCCGGGCGTACGGGACGCCTCGGGCGAGGAGGACTCGTGAGCACACCCGGAGCACCCGGAGGCCGGTCGTTCGCGGCCGACCCCGTCATCGAGGCGCCCGCCGAACTGCCACCTGCCTGGGCGGCGCAGCTGGTGAGCTGTGTCGTGGACGAGAACGTCGGTCTGCCGGACACGGCGATGCTCACCTACCGGGACCCCGACCACGAGTTCCTTGGCGCGACCGGCATCACCATCGGCACGCCCCTGCGGGTCTCGGTGGTGACCGTGAAGGGGCAGGCGCGCGAGCGGCTGTTCGACGGCGAGGTCACGGCCCTCGAACTCGACCGGGACAGCACGGGCACGTTCACCGTCGTACGGGCCTACTCCAAGGCCCACCGCCTGCAGCGCGGCCGGAAGGTGGTGGCGTACCGGAACATGACGACCGCGGCGATCGTCCGCAAGGTCGCGGCCGGCGCCGGCCTGGCCTGCGGGAAGGTCGAGGCTCCGGCCGTCACGCACAAGCAGCTGTCGCAGGCCAACGTCTCCGACTGGGACTTCCTGCAGTATCTGGCGGGCGAGAGCGGCGCACAGGTGCGCGTCGACGACAAGGGCAAGCTGCAGTTCACCCGTCCGCTGAAGGCATCCGGTGCGCCCGCGCCCTCGACATCCGCCGCCGGCAACCCCCTGGTCCTGGAGTACGGGCGGAACCTGCTGGCGCTGAGGGCCGGGCTCTCGGTCGCCGACGCGGCGGCGAAGGTGCAGGTGCGCGGCTGGGACACCACCACCAAGCGGCCGTTGGTCGCCGAGCAGGCGTCCGTGGTCAGCGGGGCGGTGGTGCCGGGCCTGAACCCGGCGTCCGTCGCCCGGTTCGGCAAGTCGACGCAGCTGACCGTCACCGACACCCCGTACCGTACGCAGGCCGAGGCGACGGCGGTCGCCCGGGCGACGGCCGAACAGGTCAGCGCGCACTACGCGGAGCTGGAGGCGGTGGCCGACGGCAACCCGATGTTGCGCGCGGGCAAACCGATCGCGCTCGGCAACGTGGGCACGGCGTTCTCCGGCAGGTACACGGCGACAGCCGTTCAGCACGTCCTGGAACCGCACGGCGGCTACCGGACCACACTGTGGGTCAGCGCCAGCCCGGACCGGTCGCTGACCGGCCTGGTCACCGGCGCCAACGCGCCCGGCCGCGGCCCGCGCATCCCCGGCCTGGCGATCGGCGTGGTGACGGACGTCCGCGAACCGAACGGCTCCGAACGTGGCGCGGTCCGGCTGAAGTTCCCCTGGCTGGACGACATGTACGTCACCGACTGGGTTCGCACCGTGCAGTGGGGCGGCAAGGGCGGGGGCGGTGTGGTCAGCCCCGAGGTCAACGACGAGGTGCTCGTCGGATTCGAGCAGGGGCTGCTGGACAGCCCGTATGTCATCGGCGGCCTCTACAACGGCGTCGACAAGCCCTCGCCGCACGACGTACCGCTGATCGACAAAACGAGTGGCAAGGTCAACCGCCGTTCCGTGGCGTCGCGTTCGGGTCACCGCGTGGAGCTCCTCGATGCCGCGGCGCCCGGCCCTTCGGGGCTGCGCCTGGTGACCGGGGACGAGCTCCTCGAAGTACGCATGGACGACCGCCGGGACCGGATCGAGGTCACCGTGTACGCGGGACCGAAACGAGCCGCGACCTCCGTCGTCCTGGACAGGAAGAACATCACCCTGGACGCCGGACAGGGGACGGTGACCGTGCGGGGACGCAGGGTGGACATCACGGGAACGGCCGGCGTCGACATCAGCGGCCGGAAGGTGGGGGTGTCCGGGCAGTCGGAGGTCACCGTCGACGGCGGTCTGCTCGGGATCCTCAAGGCGAAGCTCATCCGGATCAACTAAGCCCACTGCCGAGGCCGTTGCCCCGGCCTGTCCCGAGGCCGGCCCCCGCCCGCCGCCGACCGCAATCCCGAGGAGTACCCGATGCCAGCCGTAGCCCGTACGGGCGATGCCACCGCTCACGGAGGCCGGATCACCACCCCGCCGCCCATGGCCGCCGCGGCGGTGGCCCGTGTGCTGATCGGCGGCCGCCCGGCCGCCGTCATGGGCAGCCTGCACGTCTGCCCGGTCGTGCCGCACGCGGCCCTCGGACCGCTCAACGTGCTCGAACCCGATCCGGCCGCCCTGGTCGGGAACCAGGTCCTCATCGGCGGGTTCGCGGCCGCACGGGTGGGCGACAAGGCCGTCTGCGGCGCTCAGATCATCCCGCCCGGCGCCTTGAACGTCGAGATAGGAGGCTTGCTGTGAGCGACCGGTTCATCGGCCGCGGCTGGGCGTTCCCCCTGCGGGTCGGCCCCACCGGCGGCATCGCGATGGTCGAGCGCGGACGTGAGATCGAGGAGGCCGTCCGGCTGGTGCTCGGGACGGCTCCCGGCGAACGCCCGATGCGACCCGAGTTCGGCTGCGGCATCCACGACTACGTCTTCGCCCCGGGCGACGGCGACACCGCGGGCCGGGTCGCCCAGCAGGTGCGCGAGGCGCTGGAGCGGTGGGAGCCGCGGATCGCGGTGGACGACGTGGTCGTCGCCTTCGACTCCGTGGACGCGGGCACCCTCTACATCGACGTGCGCTTCACGGTGCGGACCACCAACGACCGGCGCAACCTGGTCTTTCCCTTCTACACGATCCCCTCCGAGGAGGGGGCCGAGGAATCGGTCACGAGCTGATGGTCCTGCCTTCCCCCAATCTGGACGACCGCCGGTTCCAGCAGCTCGTCGACGAGGCGAAGCGGTACGTGCAGCAGCGCACGCCGGAGTGGACCGACCACAACGTCTCCGACCCCGGTGTCACCCTCATCGAGACGTTCGCCTACCTCGTGGACCAGCTGCTATACCGGCTGAACCGGGTCCCGGACAGGAACTACCTCGCGTTCCTGGACCTGTTGGGCATTCAGTTGTTCCCGCCGTCGGCGGCCGGCGCCGAGGTCGACTTCTGGCTGTCGGCGCCCCAGCCCGACACGGTGACCCTGACCGCGGGCACCGAGGTGACGACCGCGGCAGGAGAGAGCGAGGAGGCCGTGGTGTTCGCCACCACGGAGGAACTGCGCATCGTCCCGAGCGAGTTGATTCGCCTGGTGACGGCTCCCCGTACAGGTGAACAGACCGACCGGACGGGCGCCCTCGCCGAGGGCCGCGACGTACCGTGCTTCCAGACGGCGCCCGAACCCGGTGACGCACTGCTCTTCGGTCTGCCGACTGCGGTGCCGCGCTGCGTGGTCGCGGTGCGTCTGGACAGCCGCGTCGAGGGCGTCGGAGTCGACCCGCGCCAGCCCCCGCTGGTGTGGGAGGCCTGGGACGGGGGCCGCTGGCAGCGGTGCGAGACCGGCGAGGACACCACGGGCGGTCTGAACCGGCCCGGCGAGGTCGTCGTGTACGTACCTGCCGGACACAAGGCGTCGGTGATCGGCGGTACGCGCGCGGGGTGGCTGCGCTGCCGGGCCGTCGAGGCGGAGCCGGGCCAGCCGTTCTACTCCGAGTCCCCGACGGTGCGCGAGGCTGCCGTCTTCACCATCGGGGGCACCATGACGGTGGAGCACGCCGAGACGGTGGCCGACGTGTCGCTGGGCACCTCGGAGGGCGTCGCAGGACAGACCTTCCGGCTGGACCGCCCGCCCGTCCTGCTCGACGGGACGCCCCCGGAGGTGGAGGTCTCCTCGTCCGAGGGATGGCAGCGCTGGGATGTCGTGGACCACTTCGGAGGCTCGCAGCCCACGGACCGGCACGTCCAGGTCGACGCGACGACAGGCGAGTTCACCTTTCCTCCGGTCCTGCGTGAGGCGGACGGCACGCTGCGCGCGTGCGGCGCCGTGCCCCCCAAGGGGGCCCAGGTGCGGGTGGCGCGCTACCGCACCGGCGGCGGCCCTGCGGGCAACGTCGCCCGGGGCGCGATCAATGTGCTGCGCAGCTCCGTTCCGTACGTGGCCCGGGTCGGCAACCGGGAAGCGGCCCGCGGCGGGGTGGCCGGCGAGACCGTCGACAACGCCAAGCTGCGCGCCCCGCAGGCGCTCCGGATGCAGGAGCGCGCGGTGACCGCCGAGGACCATGAACTGATCGCCCGCCGGGCGGCGCCCTCGGTGCGCCGGGTGCGCTGTCTGCCGGCCGCCGACGACCCGGGCGCGGTCCGGGTTCTGGTGGTGCCCGACGCGGTCGCCGACGAGGGCGACGACCGGCTCCGCTTCGAGCAGCTGATCCCGTCCGACCAGGTGCTCGCCACTGTCGCCGGCGCTCTCGACGAGCGCCGGCTGATCGGAACCCGGCTGGTCGTGGAACCGCCGGTCTACCAGGGCGTGACCGTGGTGGTCCGGCTCACGGCGCCGTCCGGTGACACCGGCCGGGTGCGCGACGCCGCGCTGGCCGCACTGTTCCGGTACTTCAATCCGCTGCACGGCGGCCCGGACGGCACGGGCTGGCCGTTCGGGCGGTCGGTGCAGTACGGCGAGGTGTTCGGTGTGCTGCAACGCGCCATCGGTGACGTGCTGGTGGATGAAGTCCGGCTGTTCGCCGCCGATCCGATCACGGGCAGGCGCGGCTCTCCCGTCGACCGCATCGACATCGGCGCCGGCGCGCTCGTCTTCTCGTACCAGCATCAAGTGGTCGTGAGCGCCGCGGACCGGCAGGGCCGCGCATGAGCCGCGCCGCCGTCCCCGGGCTGCCCAGCCGGTACCCCATCGGCGCGCAGCTGCCCGCTCTGTACGCCGACGACGACTTCGCCCAGCGGTTCACCGCGGGTCTCGACACCGTGCTGGCCCCGGTGTTCGCCACCCTCGACAATCTGCCCGCCTACCTCGATCCCCGGGTGGCACCGAGCGACTTCCTTGCCTGGCTGGCCTCCTGGGTCGGTGGGATCGATGACCCGAGGTGGCCCGTGGAGCTGCGCCGCGAGGCAGTGGTCCGGGCGATGGAACTGCACCGCGGGCGCGGCACGCGGCACGGGCTGGTGGACGCGCTGCGCCTGGTCCTCGGCGTGCGGGCGGACGTCAGCGGAGACGGCTCCGTCGTCTGGTCGCGTACGGCGGACAGCGCTCCGCCGCCCGCGCCGGCCGAGGCGGTCCTGATCCGGGTGTGGCCCGAGCGGACGGCCACGGTCGACGCGGACCGGGTCCATGAACTGGTCCGGGCGCTGTGCCCGGTGCACACCGTCTACCGGGTGGAAGTCCTGCCGGGGCCACCCGCCGGTGAAGAAAGGCAACCTCATGCGTGAGTGTCCCGACTGCGGGGCGTCCAACGGAGCGACGGACGACTTCTGCGGCAACTGCGGCGGCTACCTGGGCTGGTCGGACGCCGCCACGGCGGCGCAGACGGAGCCGGCACCGGGCGGACCGGAGCACCCGGCGCCGCCCGCAGCGTCCACGGAAGCCCCGGCGCGAGGAGCGGCACGAAGTGCCCCCCAGCCACGTCAGCACACCTCCGCACCTGCCCCCGGCGGTACGGGCCCCGTGCCGGCGCCGGCCGAGGGCGACGCCTCGACAACGGCGGCCGGCCCCGGCGCCCCCGCCACGCACCCGCTGCCTCCCGCTGACGCAGACAGCCCGGCGCCGCCCGCGTCCTCGCCCGCCCCGCCCCGCGCGGCCGCACCGCTGCCGGTCAAGCCCGCCAGGGCGACGGCCCCGCGCCCGGTGGTCCGGCCCACCACGGCGGACGACACCGCGACCGGTGTGCCTTGTCCACAGTGCCGCACTCCCAATCCGCCGGACCGCCGCTTCTGCCGCCGTTGTGCGGCTCCCCTGGCCTCCGCTGCCGTGAGCACTCCGCTGCCGTGGTGGCGGACGGTCTGGCCGCTGCGCCGCCGTGCCCGAGGAGGCTCGGGTCGCCTGGTACGCCTCGTGGTGATCATCGCCGTGGTCATGGCCCTGTGTGCGGGAGGCTTCCTGCTGCTGCCGGCGGGCGGCATCTGATCGAGGACACCCGGGACAAGCTCGGCAAGGCCAAGGCGGTCTCCCCGGCCGGCGTCACGGCAAGCGCCCAGCTTCCCGGGCACCCTGCGGACGACACCACGGACGGGCTCAGCAACCGCTACTGGGCCGTCCCCCGCTCCGGTGCCTCCGTGACGTACACCTTCAGCAAGCCGTTCCGGCTCGTCGACCTGATCATCACCAATGGTGCGTCGAAGGCCGCAGAGAAGTACGGGCTCCAGGGGCGCGCTCTGCGGATGGACATGGAAGTGACGGCACAGGACGGCCAGGTGCACCGGAAGGCGATCAACTTGAGCGACAAGCCCGGCCCTCAGACGATCCCTGTCGGCATCAGTGACGCCAGAACGATCCGACTGACGCTCGGCGCCCCCGCGGGCCTGACGCGGGGCCGCCACATCGCGCTCGCGGAGGTGGAGTTCTTCCAGCGCGCGTAAGGGCTGTCAGCAGGCCGCGGCCGACGCACGGGTCGCTGCCGCGGCAGCGGTCCGCGGATGCCGAATTGGCCTTGGCCTGCGGCACCGCGGCGCACCTACGGTCGGGCCATGAGGATTCGAATCGTCGACGCGTTCACCGACCGCCCCTTCACCGGCAATCCCGCCGGCGTCCTGCTCCTGGGCCCAGGCGGCTTCCCCGATGACAGCCGGCTCCAGCAGGTCGCCGCGGAGCTGAACCTCTCCGAGACCGCGTTCGCGCACCCGCTGCCGCCGGGCGGCGACGCGGACTGGGCGCTGCGCTGGTTCACCCCGGTCACCGAGGTCGACATGTGCGGCCACGCCACGCTCGCTACCGCCCATGTCCTGCACACCACCGCGGCCGCGAGCGGCACGGTGCGGTTCGCCGCGCGGTGCGGGGTGCTCACCTCGACCGCGCACCCGGACGGCTCGATCGCCCTCGACTTCCCCACCGCGCCGCTGACCCCCGAGGCCCCGGCGGAGGGACTGGCCGCCGCCCTGGGGCGGAGCCCGTGTCCGTGCACGACACGGGCCCGCACATCGGCGACCTGCTGGTGGAACTGGGCGACGAGGCGACCGTACGAGGACTCGCCCCCGATTTCGCGGCACTGACCGCCCACTCGCGGCGCGGCGTCATCGCCACGGCCGCGGCCGCCGCCCCCGACTGCGGCTACGACTTCGTCTCCCGGGGCTTCTTCCCCGCGGTCGGCATCGACGAGGACCCGGTGACGGGCAGCGCACACACCGCCCTGGCGCCGTTCTGGTCGGCCCGCCTCGGCCGCGACGAGCTGACCGGCCTCCAGGCGTCCGCCCGCTCCGGGCTGGTCCGCACCTCGTTGCGCGGTGCCCGCACCCTGCTGACCGGCCGCGCGGTGACGGTCCTGGACGGGGAGCTGCTCGTCACCCTCTGACGGTCGGCGTGGGACGGCGGGAGGGGGTGTGCGGATCGTCCCGCCCACCCCCTCCCGCCGCCCCACGGCCCCGCACCCGCTCATGGGGTGGGCAGCCAGCCCACCTTCCCGGCCAGCAGCGCGTATCCGACGAACGCCCCGATGTCGAGCAGCGCGTGCGCCGCGACCAGTGGCCCCACCCGCTGCCAGCGGCGGTACAGCAGCACGAAGACCACCCCCATCGCCATGTTGCCGAGGAAACCGCCGATGCCCTGGTACAGGTGGTAGGAGCCGCGCAGCACCGAGCTGGCCACCAGGGCGGCCATCGGCGTCCACCCCAACTGCCCCAGCCGGCGCAGCAGATACCCGACGACGATCACTTCCTCCAGCACGGAGTTCTGGATCGCCGACAGGATGAGGACCGGGAACTTCCACCACACGTCGGGCAGGGACTCGGGAACGACCGTGAGGTTGAAACCGGCGGCCCTGGCCACCAGGTAGAAGGCCAGCCCGGCACTGCCGATACCCGCCGCCACCAGCGTGCCGCGCCCCAGGTCCGGCCACGGCCTGGTCCGGTCGAACCCGATCGCCCGCAGGCCCGTCCCCTCCCTCATCAGCAGATGCGCCACCAGGGCGACGGGCACGAGTGCTGTCGCGATGCCGAAGAGCTGCCAGGCGAGATCCAGCCAGGGACGCCCCGGGGCGTACGAACTGTTGAGGGTCGCCGCCTGGTCCTTCAAACCCCCCGGTTTCGTCAGCGATCCGACAAAACTGATCAGGGCAGACACCCCGCTGGCCCCCAGCGAGAGCGCCAGTACCAACACCGTTTCGGACCGCAAGATCCGTCGTGACACGGCCTCCTGGGGATAAGAATCAGCCACGCGCCCCTCCTCCACCTGTACACCTGCCCTGGGTTGTGCATTCACGTCCCATGCCACTCCCCGCCCCGCTAGGGTCTCGAATGCAGGTACGAAGATCATGCGCGACTGGCCGGGGGACGAGCACCATTGCCGATGGTGTGGTCCCCCTTTTCCTTGTTCATCCTCAAGGAGGGGCACCACCGACATGGGACGTCACAGCTTGCCCGACGACTACGCGGCGGACGGAAGCGGGGACCGTCCACCGCGCCGCCGCCGCACCGTAGCCATCGCCACCATGCTCGTTCTCGCCGTCGCCGCGGGGACGGCGGTGGCGGCCCAGGGCGGCCTGCTGTCGTTCTCGAACTCCTGCGGGGACTCCGCCGTCCGTCTGTCCATGATGACCTCACCGGACATCGCTCCCGCCGTGCGTGCCGTCGCCGACAAGGCACGCAAGGACGATCTGAGATCCGACGGCCACTGCGTGGACGTGGAAGTGGTGGCCCGTGACTCGTACAAGGTCGCCGACGCACTCGCCGGCGGCACCCGCAAGCCTGACTACCAGATGTGGCTGCCGGATTCCGATCTCTGGCTGAGCCGCGCGAAGGGGACCGGCGACGCCGTTCCGATCACTCCGGGCGACTCCGTGGCCTCCTCGCCGGTCGCCCTCGCCATGGTGCCCGCCGCCGCCAAGAGCCTCGGCTGGCCGCAGAAGCAGTACTCCTGGGCGCAGGTGACGGCCGCGGCGATGGATGCCGACAAGGTGCGCCTGGGCGCGGCCGACCCGGCGCGCAGCGCCACCGGCCTGCTGGCGCTCACCAGCATCGCCACCTCGTCCGGCAAACAGGGAGGCGACAGCGACACCCGTGTCGCGGCCACCGCCAAGCTGCTCGCCCAGCGGATGTCCGACGGTGACACCCAGGTCCTCGGGACGCTGGCCCAGGACGGCTCCGGTGCCGAGGCGGGCAACCCCTCGCGCAACCAGGCGGTGCTGCTGTCCGAACAGGCCGCGTTCGCCCACAACGCCGAGTCGACCGAGGACGGGAGGCTGGACCTCTTCTACCCCAAGGACGGCACGCCGCTGCTCAACTACCCCTTCACACTGGTCAACGAGGAACAGCAGAGCCTCGACGAGAGCCGGGCGGCCCTGCGGTTCATGACGCTGCTCTCCGAGGACAGCGCGCAGCACACCCTGGCG
The DNA here is from genome assembly GCF_023701695.1 of Streptomyces sp. RKAG290. Classification (GTDB taxonomy): domain Bacteria; phylum Actinomycetota; class Actinomycetes; order Streptomycetales; family Streptomycetaceae; genus Streptomyces. Next base: position 6,532,628 of record NZ_JAJOZC010000001.1, on the reverse strand, counting down.
GAGCACGGCTTCCGGACCACCGACGGCACTGCGGGCGAGAGCCTCGTCGCCTCGGCGGGCGGCAAGTCCCCGCAGCCGTACGCCACATCGCCCGCCACCGCGCCGTCCGACGAGGCGCTGCAGGAAGCGCTCGGCATGTGGACGATCACCGTGCAGAGCGCCCGGCTCACCACGGTCGTCGACGCCTCCGGATCGATGGCCACGGTCGTGCCGGGGCGCAACCAGTCCCGGATGGACGTCACCAAGGCCTCCCTGATCCAGGCCCTCGACCAGTTCACCCCGAACGACGAGATCGGCCTGTGGGAGTTCGCCACCACGCTGGACGGCGACAAGGACTACCGCAGGCTGGTGGCGACCAGCCGGCTCGGGGACGCGGCCAAGGGCGGCGGCACCCACCGCGAGAAGCTCGCCGCCGCGTTCGCCGCGCTGAAGCCGGTGCCCGACGGTGCGACCGGGCTGTACGACACCACGCTGGCCGCCTACAAGGAGGCGCAGCGCACGTATGTGAAGGGAAAGTTCAACGCCGTGGTGATCCTCACCGACGGCTCGAACCAGGACGACCTTTCCATCTCGCGCAGCGCACTGATCGCGGAACTGAAGCGGATCGCCGACCCGGAGCGACCGGTTCCGCTGCTCGCCATCGCGGTGGGGCCGGACGCTGACCGCGACGAGGTGAACGAGATAGCCAAGGTGACCGGTGGCGGCGGCTACCAGGTCAACGACCCGGCGGAGATCCAGGCGGTGATTCTGCAGGCCGTCATGACCGCCGGGCAGAGCGGCCGCGGAGCCGAGGAGTAGGACCTGCGCGGCGGCAGGGACGGGGCGCGGCAACTGCGCACCCGGCCGCCCGCAGAAGCAGCGCTTACGGGCGGCCGGGTCCGGTCACGGTGCCGGGACGCCCACCGGCCAGGTGTGCACGGGCTCGCCGTCCTGCATGAGTTCGCCGTACCGGCGGGTCATGGCAGCGAGTGCCGCCTGCCGCCCCATTCCGGCCTCCCTCGCCCGGTGGTAGGTGTCCGCCTGCCAGGACGCCCCGTTCGTCCGCCGCCTGCACCGCTCCTCGATGATCCCGAGGTAGTGGTCGCGGTCCGCGGGGGCGATGTTCCAGGCGTCGAGCCCCGCCGCGGCCAGCGGCAGCAGTTCGTCGCGTACGAGCTTGACGGCCGGCACCTTCGTCAGACCGCCCGAGCGGCCGGACCGGGGCCAGAGCAGCTCGGCTTCGATGCCCTGCCGGCAGGCGGTGTCGAAGTTCTCGGCCGCGGCGGAGAACGGCATTCTGGTCCACACCGGGCGGGACTCCTCGGCGAGGGCCCGGACCAGTCCGTAGTAGAGGGCGGTATTGGCGATCACGTCGGCGACGGTCGGCCCCGCGGGCAGCACGCGGTTCTCCACCCGGAGGTGGGGTACGCCGTCCGACAGCCCGTACACCGGCCGGTTCCACCGGTAGACCGTGCCGTTGTGCAGCACGAGCTCCTGGAGCCGCGGCACCCCGCCGTCGTCGAGGACCCGAAGCGGGTCCTCCTCGTCGCAGATGGGCAGGAGCGGGGGGAAGTAGCGGACGTTCTCCTCGAAGAGCTCGAACGCCGAACCGATCCAGCGTTCCCCGAACCAGGTCCGCGGGCGCACCCCCTGATTCTGCAGTTCGGGCGGCCGGGTGTCCGTGGCCTGCAGGAACAGCGGCGGCCGCGACTCCCGCCACAGCTCCCGGCCGAACAGGAACGGCGAATTGGCTCCCAGCGCCACCTGGACCGCGGCGACGGCCTGGGCCGCGTTCCACACGTCCGGGAAGCGCTCCGGGGTCACCTGCAGATGCAGCTGGACCGAGGTACAGGCCGCTTCCGGTGTGATCGACCCGGAAGTGCAGACCAAGCGCTCGACGCCTTCGATATCGAGGGAGAAATCCTCGCCGCGCGCCGCCACCATTTGATCGTTCAGCAGTGCGTAGCGGTCCACGTCGGAGAGGTTCGAGCGGACCATGTCCTGACTGCCCAGCGTGGGCAGTATTCCGATCATCATGATCCCGGCGTCGACCTCGCCGGCCTTCCGGTCGGCATATCCGAGACCGGTGCGCAACTCCTCGGCCAGCTGGTCGAGAACGCGGCCTGTGAGATGATGGGGAACTATGTTCACTTCCAGATTGAACATACCGAGTTCGGTCTGGAAATCGCGGCTCGCGATGCGCTCCAGGACCTGTCCATTCATCATCTTCGGCATGCCGTCGGAGCCCGCCAGATTCAGCTCGATCTCCATGCCCATGAGGTTGCGCGGCCGATCGAACCTCCGCTCCGACAGGAGCCTCCCCAGCCCCTCCAGGCACCGGTGCAGCTTCCGCCGGTACCTTTGCCGGTCAGACAGGTCAAAGGCGTCCGCCACGACCTTCTCCCCCATCGAAGTGTCCCTCCTCGAGTGGGCAGCCCGCGGCCCAGGCCGCTCGCGTCACGATCGATAATGCCCAGACAGGGTGATCTATAACGTCCCCGGACGGCGCGCACCCGCTAATCTGATGACCACGGCCCGCGGCACATTCACTCGGCATGACGCAGGGCGCAGTTTCCACCGTTCGGCGTCCGAGCAATGCGCCGACGTGTTTCAGCCTACCGCGCTGGGGGAAAAACCCGAGGCGGTGGCTGCGCCGCTCGCATCGAATCAGCATAATCTCCGCATAATTAAGTCCGGATACCGCCTTGCCGGCAATAGTCGTGGCGGCTAGTGGAAACACCGCGTGAACACGTGTCGTATAAACTCCGCGGACGAGGCAGAGAGTTGACGCACCGGCTCAGTCACCGGCCTCCTCTGGCCCCGCACGCCGACAGCGCCGTCTGCACCCGCCCACGCTCCACCGTGTCTCCGAAGTGAGAGGCGACCCACTATGCCGCTGCATGTTCCCCCGGCTCCCGCGCCCGCGCTGAGAAGCGTACTCGCGGCGCTCGGATCACCCACCGCGGTCCGCGAGGCCCGAACCCCGCTCTGCGGTCCGTCCAGGGCCCGCTGAGCCCCGAACACCCGCTCCCCGTCCATGTACTGGACCGAATCGGAGCGGGCGGTCTCACACCCACCACCCGGCTCGCCGCCTGGCGCTTCCAGATCCGCAGTGCGGAGCGGGCAGTCGCCGCGGCGGACACCATGCTCACCCCCGACGGCTGGACCTTCTCGCACTTCTTCGAGGGCCCCTACATCGCCTCCACCGAACTGGCATTGCGCCAGGCGGAGGCGGCAAAGACGCACTACCAGCCGAGGCTGCTGTCCATTCCTGAGCTCTACATGCTGGCGCTGTGGCTGCACGAGGACACCGAGGCCGACGCGTCCGGCGGGTCGCCCGCCCCGGCCGATCTGCTGGTTCCGCTGGCGCCCGCCCCTCCGGGTATCGCGGCACATCGTCCGCACCGGGTCGCCGACCTGCTTCCCGTGATCACCACCCGCATCGCTCCCGGCCCCGGCCCGCTGCTCGGCTCTCCGGCCTGAAGCCGGGCCGCCCCCACTTCGCTGTGCCCGCCACCGATTCCGGTGGCGGGCACAGCGCCGCGAGGCGCACGCGCGCCCCATCCGGACTAGCCCCATCAGCCCACCCCGAACCATCCGAAGTGACAGTGCAGTTGCGTTGAACCGTCCGGCCGGGTGATGCGTCATGAGAGGAGAAGAAGCGCTGCCGCGAAATCCCTGCGGATTGACGCCCGTGGGGCAACACTGGGAACGGACCGATCGATACGGGGGCGGCCATGAACCACTCTTCAAGCCGCAGGACACTCCACTCAACGCAGCGAAAGAACCCATCCATGTGTCAGCACCAGCCACCCTGCCCCACAGCCGACTCAGCCGACAGGGAAGCCGCCCGCCTGGTGGCGCACCATCCGGAACAGGGCTGGAGCCTGCTGTGCAACGGCGTCCTGCTCTTCGAGGACACCGGTGAGCTGCTCCCGGACGGGCAGATCATCGCTCCGCACCGGCCGCTGGGAACGGGCCGGGTGGTGAAGGCCGCCTGACCGCGGCAGGTAAGGACAGGGGCCGGCCCGGAGAAGTCTCCGCACCGGCCCCGACGCAGTTCCGCGTCACACAGCGACGCTCAAGCCGTCAGTTGTCGTACTCGTCCAGCGGCGGGCAGGAACAGACGAGGTTGCGGTCACCGAACGCACCGTCGATCCGCCGCACCGGCGGCCAGTACTTGTCGGCGGCCTGGACACCGGACGGGAAGACCGCCACCTCACGGCTGTAGCCGTGCGCCCATTCCCCGCCCAGCGCGGCCGCCGTGTGCGGGGCGTTGCCCAGCGGGTTGTCGTCCGCGCTCCACTCACCGGAGGCGACCTTCTCGATCTCGCCGCGAATGGCGATCATCGTGTCGCAGAAGCGGTCCAGCTCCGCGAGGTCCTCGCTCTCGGTCGGCTCGATCATCAGCGTCCCCGCGACCGGGAACGACATCGTCGGCGAGTGGAAGCCGTAGTCGATGAGGCGCTTGGCCACGTCGTCGATGCTCACGCCGGTCGCCTTGGAGATCGGCCGCAGGTCCACGATGCACTCGTGCGCGACCAGTCCGGCCGGGCCGTTGTACAGGATCGGGTAGTGCGGCTCCAGCCGCTTGGCGACGTAGTTGGCGGCGAGCACGGCGACCTGCGTCGCGCGCTTCAGACCCTCGCCGCCCATCAGGCGCACGTACGCCCAGGAGATCGGCAGGATGCCCGCGGAGCCCCACGGAGCGGCCGAGATCGGGCCGACCCCGGTCTCCGGACCGGCGGCCGGCTGCAGCGGGTGGTTCGGCAGGTACGGCGCCAGGTGGGCGCGCACGCCCACGGGCCCGACACCGGGACCGCCGCCGCCGTGCGGGATGCAGAAGGTCTTGTGCAGGTTCAGGTGCGAGACGTCGCCGCCGAAGTGGCCCGGCTTGGCCAGGCCGACCAGCGCGTTGAGGTTGGCACCGTCGACGTACACCTGACCGCCCGCGTCGTGCACCTCGGCGCAGATGTCGGCGACGTGCTCCTCGAAGACGCCGTGGGTCGACGGGTAGGTGATCATGAGCACGGCGAGCTCGTCGCGGTGCTGCGCGATCTTGGCGCGGAGGTCCTCGATGTCGACCTCGCCGTCGTCGGCGGTCTTCACCACGACGACCTTCATCCCGGCCATCACGGCGCTCGCCGCGTTGGTGCCGTGCGCGGAGGACGGAATCAGGCAGACGGTCCGCCCCTCGTCACCGTTGGCGCGGTGGTACGCGCGGACGGCCAGCAGACCCGCGAACTCGCCCTGCGAGCCGGCGTTGGGCTGGATGGAGACCGCGTCGTAGCCGGTGACCTCGGCCAGGCGCTCCTCCAGCTCGCGGATGAGCGTCAGGAAGCCCTGTGCCTGCTCGGCCGGCGCGAAGGGGTGCAGCGCCCCGAACTCGGGCCAGGTGATCGACTCCATCTCGGCCGTGGCGTTCAGCTTCATCGTGCAGGAGCCCAGCGGGATCATGCCGCGGTCCAGCGCGTAGTCGCGGTCGGCGAGCCTGCGCAGGTAGCGCAGCATCGCGGTCTCCGACCGGTACTGGTGGAAGACCGGGTGGGTCAGGATGTCATCGGTGCGCAGCAGCGGCTCGGGCAGCGCCTCGGCGGTCGTGGCGTCCAGCGCCTCGATGTCACCCTCGACGCCGAAGGCCGCCCAGACGGCCGCGACCTGCGTACGGGTGGTGGTCTCGTCACAGGCGAGCGAGACGAGATCGCCGTCGACGAGCCGCAGGTTCACGCCGCGCTCGCGGGCGTCGGCGACGACCTGCGCGGCCCTGCCGGGGACCCGGACGGTGAGCGTGTCGAAGTGGGCAGCGGTCACCACGTCGGCACCGGCCGCGCGCAGCCCCTCGGCGAGGATCGAGGCGTAGCGGTGGGTGCGCCGCGCGATCGTCCGCAGCCCGTCGGGGCCGTGGTAGACCGCGTACATGCCGGCCATCACGGCGAGCAGCACCTGGGCGGTGCAGATGTTGCTGGTGGCCTTCTCCCGGCGGATGTGCTGCTCACGGGTCTGCAGGGCCAGGCGGTACGCCTTGTTGCCGTCAGCGTCCACGGAGACACCCACGAGGCGGCCCGGAAGGCTGCGGGCGAACTTCTCGCGGACGGCCATGAAGCCGGCGTGCGGTCCGCCGAAGCCCATCGGCACGCCGAAACGCTGGGTGGTGCCGACGGCGATGTCCGCGCCCAGCTCACCCGGCGAGGTGAGCAGGGTGAGGGCCAGCAGGTCGGCGGCCACGGTGACGATCGCGCCGATCCCGTGGGCCTGCTCGATGACGGGCCTGAGGTCGCGTACGGCTCCGGAGGCGCCCGGGTACTGCAGCAGCACGCCGAACACGCCGCGCTCGGCGATCTCGGCCGGGATGCCGTCGGTGAGGTCGGCGACGACGACCTCGACACCGGTCGGCTCGGCACGGGTCTCGATGACGGCGACGGTCTGCGGAAGGGTGTCCGCGTCGACCAGGAAGACGCCGTTCTTGACCTTGCCGACGCGCCGCGCCAGTGCCATGGCCTCGGCGGCGGCGGTGCCCTCGTCCAGGAGCGAGGCTCCGGAGGTGGGCAGCCCGGTCAGTTCGGCGACCATCGTCTGGAAGTTCAGCAGGGCTTCGAGGCGGCCCTGGGAGATCTCCGGCTGGTACGGCGTGTAGGCCGTGTACCAGGCGGGGTTCTCCATCACGTTGCGCAGGATCACCGGCGGGGTGAACGTGCCGTAGTAGCCGAGCCCGATCATCGGGGCCAGCACCTGGTTGCGGTCGGCGAGCAGACGCAGTTCGGCCAGCACCTCGGCCTCGGTACGGGCCGCCGGCAGCTGCAGCGCTTCCGCGCTCCTGATGACATCGGGGACCGCGGCCGCGGTGAGCTCGTCGAGCGAGCCGTAACCGACCTGGGCAAGCATCTTCGCCTGCGCCGCGGCGTCGGGACCGATATGACGCTGCTCGAACGGGATTCCCTGTTCCAGCTGGGAGAGCGAAGTGCGACGGGGGGTCATGATGGAGGCCTCCTGGTCTGTCACGACCTGCGAGGGGCACCACGGCGCGGGGTGCCCGAACGGCCTCCCCCTCTGTCATCTCGACCTGAGAGCTTCACCGGTGCCCACTGCTCGCACCGGCTTTCACCGTCGGTGAGGGAGAGGTCCGCCTCGGCCACGGCCGTGCGAAACCCGCCCTGCTTTCCAGAGTGACCTCGTCCGTGCGGTACGGGGGCCTGAGAGATTCCGGGGAGGATTTGCTCCTTCGGCGCCTCCGGATTCGCTCCGGAGGACTCTCCCGCACAGGGTCAGCAGCCACGGCCAGCCTACCAGCGGGGTTCCCGGCAGAGTTCTCGAGTGGCCAATGCCACGGATCTGCACTTCTGTAGTGCCTGTGGAGTAGCCGCGACCAGTGGGAGGGTCCGTGCAGACCGATATCGATCCGCGCAGCCTGATCGGCCGCAAGGCGTTCGACCGCAAGGGCACCAAGATCGGGACCGTGGACGAGGTGTACCTCGACGACGCGACCGGCGTGCCGGAATGGGCGGCCGTACGCACCGGACTGTTCAGCCGGGATGCCTTCGTCCCGTTGGAACCGAGCGAATTCGTCGAGGACGCGCTGCGTATCCCCTTCGACCGGGCGCTGATCAAGGACGCGCCCGACTTCGGGGTCGGCCGGCATCTCTCGCCGGAACAGGAGCTCCAGCTCTACCGGCACTACGGTCTGGACTCGCTGCCCGAGGAAACCGGCCCCGACCGCGATTTCGGCAGGCTGGCCGGCCAGGACGAGTAGTCGACCGGGTTCCGCACGAGCGGCAGCGGATCGGCCGGCTGCAGGTCCGGATCGTCGACGCGGAACGTACGCACCCGGCCGGGCGCCGATTCCGGCTCCTCGAAGCGCACCGTCACCCGGCCGATCCCGCTGCCCTGCACCCAGCCGTGGCCGTAGGTGTCATGACGTACGTCGTGCCCGGCCGGCCAGCGCCGGGCGGCGAGCTGCTCGGCGCTCTCCTGCTCGGGCTCCTCGTCCTGCGGCCCGCCCTCGTCCGTACCGGCGCCGGCTCCCTGCTCGGCGGCCACCGCGAGCTGCGCGGCCGTCCGCTCGTCGGCCGCCTGCGCGAACAGATCCTCCTGCGTGAAGTCGGCCAGTCCGGTGACACCCACGCCCAGCAGCCGCACTCCCCCGGTGGTGTCCACCGACTCCAGGAGCCGTGCCGCGGCCTCCCGGACCACCGTGGGGTCGTCGGTGGGCCCGCGCAGCGTCTCGGACCGGGTGAGGGTCGAGAAGTCGTACCGCCGCACCTTCAGCACCACGGTCCGGCCCGAGCGCTCCGCAGCCCGCAGCCGCTGGACGCACCGGTCGGCCAGCCGCTCCACCTCGCTCCTGACCCGGACCCGGTCGTGCAGGTCGGTGTCGAAGGTGTCCTCGACCGAGACCGATTTCGCGTCGCGCTCGGCGACGACCGGCCGGTCGTCGTAGCCGGACGCCATCCGGTGCAGCGAGCCGCCGTGCGCCCTGCCCAGCAGCCGTACGAGCTCGGCCTCGCCCGCCTCGGCCAGGTCGTTCACCGTGGTCATCCCGGCGCGGCGCAGATGGTCCGCGGTGGCCGGCCCCACGCCGGGGAGCGTACGCACCGGCATGGGCGCGAGCAGGTCCCGCTCGGTGCCCGGTTCTATCAGCAGGATCCCGTTGGGCTTCGCCTCCTCGGAGGCGATCTTGGCCAGCATCTTGGAACCCGCGAGGCCGACGGAGCCGCTGAGTCCGGTGACCGCCTCGATCGCCTCACGCAGCTGCTCACCGATCGCCAGCGCCGAGGCCGTGTCGTCCGCGGTCCCGCCGGCCTCCAGGTCGACGAACGCCTCGTCCAGGCTCAGCGGCTCGACCAGCGGGGAGAGCCGGCCCAGCAGCTCCATGACCTGGTCACTCACGGTCCGGTACAGCATGAAACGCGGCACGAGATAGGCGGCGTTCGGCGCCAGTCTTCTGGCCTGGGCCGTCGGCATCGCCGAGTGCACCCCGAAGCGCCTGGCCTCGTACGAGGCGGTGGCGACGACGCCACGCGGCCCCAGCCCGCCCACGACCACCGGCTTGCCGCGCAGGCTCGGCTTCGCCGCCTGCTCCGCAGAGGCGTAGAAGGCATCCATGTCCAGGTGCAGGATGGTGGGCGCGGCTCTCACATCAACCGATGCTGCCCTACGGCACTGACAACCGCCGCGCGGCGACGGCCCGTGGCCCCGGGACGTCTACGGCCCGGGCGGGCTCCCACCGGGTCAGCCGGCCCGGTTGCGCCGTCGGGCGAGCTCGTCGGCGGGGTTGTTCCCGACCAGCGTCTCCCCGGTGTCCACCCGTTCCCCGTGCAGTTGCGACAGGGCGGCGTCGACGTCCCGCCACACCACCCCCACGGCGATACCGAAGACGCCCTGGCCCCCCTGGAGCAGGTCGACGACCTCGGCGGGTGAGGAGCACTCGTAGACGGTCGCGCCGTCGCTCATCAAGGTCATGCGTTCGAGGTCCTGGAAGCCCCGGGCCCGTAGATGCTGGACCGTGGTGCGGATGTTCTGGAGGGCCACCCCGGTGTCGAGGAAGCGCTTCACGATCTTCAGCAGGACGACGTCCCGGAAGCTGTAGAGACGCTGTGTTCCCGACCCGTAGGCCGGGCGGACGCTCGGCTCGACAAGGCCGGTGCGGGCCCAGTAGTCGAGCTGCCGGTAGGTGATCCCCGCCGCCGCGCACGCCGTCGGCCCGCGGTAACCGATGTCGTCGGCCGATGCCACGCCGTCCCCCGCCACCTCAGCCGGCGCAGCCGGCTGCCTGATGGTGTGGCCGGCTGTACTCCCCTGCTGCGGATACGGCCCACCCACTGCCGCACCGTCGCCGCTGCTTCTCACGCCGACCTCCGTCCTTGACCTGCCCACTCGAAGGTAGGCAGTCACCAGGGGTGCGTCAACGATCGCCACACTCGGCACGCCGAGTGATAATCACCCTGAGGGTGGTTTCCCGTGACTCCCGACCGGGAAAGGCTTCTCGGATGCGCTGACGGCGCCCCCTCGGGACGTCACTGACTGTTCGTACCGAAGTCCTCCGGCGAGATCTGATCGAGGAATTCGCGGAACTTCTCCACCTCGTCCTCCTGCTCGTCGGGAATCGCGATCCCCGCGTCGTCGAGCACCCCGTCACTGCCGTAGATCGGCGTTCCGGTGCGCAGGGCGAGCGCTATGGCGTCGGACGGCCGCGCGCTCACCTCGACTCCGCTCGCGAAGACGAGCTCCGCGTAGAAGACCCCTTCGCGAAGGTCCGTGATCCGGACCTCGGTGAGCTCCTGGCCGACGGCCTCGAGCACATCCTTGAAGAGATCATGGGTCAGCGGCCTGGCCGGAGCCATACCCTGCTGGGCGAAGGCGATCGCGGTCGCCTCACCAGGACCGATCCAAATGGGGAGGTACCGGTCGCCTCCCACTTCACGCAGGAGCACGATCGGTTGGTTGGAGGGCATTTCCACCCGGACACCCACAACGTCGAGCTCGTTCACACAGCAACCCTAGGACTTGCTCGGCAGGTTTGGGTAGTCGGGCTCCACCGGGATCAGTGGAGCCGGATCTGAAGAGCGGTCTGTACGAGGGCCGAGTGCAGCCGTACAGAGAGTTCCGCAAGCTCCTTCGCAGTGGCCTCGGCATGGGCCCTGGTCTGCGGATTCCGGTGCCGGCGCAGGGGCGCGACGACCTGTTCGATCAGGCCGGCCTCCCGGTCGGCGGCCGCTCGCATCGCGCGAAGATGACGGGGTTCCAGACCGAATCGGCCCAGATCCGCCACAAGCCTGGCGACGGTGACCGCCTCGGCGTCGTATCCGCCCTCGGACGTCGGAACGACCAGACCGTAGGACTCCCACGCATCGAGGTCACTCTCGGTGACCTCGGCGGCGGCCAGGAGCTCGGCGCGGCCGATGCGGGCCGCCGTGGCCCGCCCGGGCCCGCAGGTCCAGCCACCTTCGACGAGGTCCGTCCCGCCGTCCTGGGACGGCAGGGCGGCCTGTTCGCCCCGGGCGAGGGCGTCCAGGTGCTCACGGATGACCTTCAGCGGAAGGTAGTGGTCCCGCTGCATCCGCAGCACCTGAGCGAGCCGCTCGACGTCGTCGGGGCGGAACTTCCGGTACCCGGAGGGGGTCCGCTGCGGTTCGACGAGTCCCTCCGCCTCCAGGAAACGAATCTTGGAGATGGTGACTTCCGGGAACTCCTCCCGCAGCTGCAGGAGCACCGTCCCGATGCTCATCGGGCGGTCGGTGGCGGTGCCGTGTCCGGCACCGCCCGTCGGTGTTCTCAGCATGGACCTTCCTGGGGGTCCCCCCGACGGAGTCGGGGAGCGGGTCAGACGGCCCGCTGGCTTGCGTAGAAGACCAGCCGGTACTTGCCGATCTGCACTTCGTCGCCGTTGGACAGCGCGACGGAGTCGATGCGCTCACGATTGACGTAGGTGCCGTTCAGGCTGCCCACATCCCCGACCGTGAAGCTGCCGTCGGGGCTCCGGCGGAACTCCACGTGACGACGCGACACCGTCACGTCGTCGAGGAAGATGTCGCTCTGCGGGTGGCGGCCGGCCGTGGTCAGCTCGCCGTCCAGCAGGAAGCGGCTGCCCGAGTTCGGACCGCGCCGCACCACCAGGAGCGCCGAGCCGAGCGGCAGGGCGTCCACCGCGGCCTGAGCCTCGGGAGAGAGCGACGGCACGGACGTCTGACCGGTCGCCTCCGCCTCGTATGCCTCAAGGCCCGAGATGGAGATGGTCGACGTCGTCTCCGAGGCTCGCTCGGGAACCCCGCCCCGCAGCGGCGCGCCGCAGTTGGAGCAGAAACGACTGGCCTCGGCATTGCGGTGCCCGCACCTCGTACAGACCGGCATGGGCGCACCTTCCTGCCTCGGGGCGAACCCTCCACCCGTACCTGAGGTTGACGGTTCTCCGAAACCTATGCGGCCGGGACCGGCAGGGTCAACAGACGACGCGCCGGAACCGCCCGGATTGTCACCCCCCGAACCTGCCACCTGATCGCGGAAGAGCGGGCGCTCGCCGCCCTGCTCGTCGGCTTGGCCATGGCGCGGTGCGCGATGGCGGGCAGCTTCATCGCGTGCGCTCTTGCCGAACAACTTCCCAAACAACTTCACGGGCGATTCCCCTTGACCGAAACAGACCCGCCCGTGGGGCAGGACGAACCCTGAATGAACACACCTGCCGACCCGGACATCTTCACAACGTCCGTATCCACTCGACAGTTTCCACCACGCACCGCCATTACGATGCGGCGACCCCCCGCAACCTTCTGCCCGTGTCCCCCGACGTCCACGCGTCCCCGGTTCACTGGGCCGACGACCGAGCGTAGTCAGGCCGCTCCGCCGGTCGCAAGGCGTCCACGACAATGTCGTCGGCTTGCGCCACGTGCACGGTGGCCTGCTCCTTCTCCAGCGTCTGCACCACCCCGCCGGGAATGTTCAGCGCCGGCTCCAGGTCCTGCGGCTTGCCGATGACCTTGAAGACGTACGGCGCCGAAATCTTCCGGCTGTCCACCTTGATCGCACCGCCGTCGCCGGAGAAGTACGTATTGGCCACCACGCGCACGCCGTTGACCTCGATGGCCTCGGCGCCGGCTGCCCGGAGCTCCTGAAGGGCGTCGAGCAGCTTGTCCGCCTCCACCGCGTCACCGGGGTCGTTGATCGTGAGGGTGATCCCGGGCCCGTGCGCGGCAACGGTACCCGCGAGGATGCCGAGTTGACGCTCCTTCTCGACCGTCTGCTTCCGGGCCTCCTCGGCCTGGTCGGAGCTGTTCTCCAGCTCCGTGCGCTGGTCGTCGAGGCGCTGCTTCTCGTCCTCCAGCCGCTGGGATCGGTCGTCCACCTCGTCGAGGATGCGGACCAGGTCCTCCTGGCGGGCACCGCGCAGCGCGCTGTTGTCGCTGTTGGACCGTACCTGGATGGCCAGTCCCAGGCCGAGGACGAACAGCAGCACCGCGACGATGAGTTGGGCGCGGGTGACGCGTGGCGGCCACACCCCGGCAAGCAGCCGCTGGCGTCCGGTGAGCTCCTGGGAGGCGTCCGCAGGCCGCTCGCCGGGCTGTTCCGGGCCGTCTGTGAATCCGTCGTTGCTCATCGGCCTCAGGCCCGGAAGACGTGCCGGCGGATCGCGGCGGCGTTGGAGAAGATCCGGATGCCGAGGACGACCACCACACCCGTGGAGAGCTGCGCTCCGACGCCCAGCTTGTCACCCAGGAAGACGATCAGCGCGGCCACGACCACGTTCGAGAGGAACGAGACCACGAACACCTTGTCGACGAAAATGCCGTCCAGCATGGCGCGCAGGCCGCCGAACACCGCGTCGAGGGCGGCCACCACGGCGATCGGGAGATACGGCTCGACCACCGCCGGCACTTCGGGCCGGACCAACAGTCCGACCACGACTCCCACGACGAGGCCCAGTACGGCGATCACGATGTGCCCTTCCCAGTTTCTGCCGCACCACTGCCGGTGTCTGCGGCCTTATAAGGCTCTGCTGTCCGTACGATCAGGCTCGGGGCGGCCGGGAGACTCACCTTCTCCTGGACGGAGATGCTGGTCCTGATGTCGAAGGTGTCCTTCAGCGCTTGCAGGTACTGGCCGTCCGCAGTGTCCTGGAAGGCGGCGCTGAGCTTCTTCCCGTCCCCCACCGCGAGCACCGAGTACGGCGGCACGAGCGGTTTGTTGTCGACCAGTATGGCGTCGCCCGCGGCGCGGATCGCCGACAGGGCGGTCAGCCGCTGCCCGTTGATGGCGATCGCTTCGGCGCCGGACTGCCACAGGCCGTTGACGACCCGCTGCATGTCCCGGTCGCGGACCCGTCCCGTGTCGGAGAACCCGCTGGTCTCGCGCGGACCGCCACCGCCCTGGTCGGTGTCCTTCGCGTCGTCGACGACCAGCTTGATCCCGGGACCGTGCACGGGCGTCGCCCCGGAGAGCAGGGCGACCAGCTCCGCCTGGTCCCCTCCGTGCTTCTCCAACGCCTTGCGCTGACGCCTGCTCACGTCGTCGCGGACCTCTTCGACCTGTGCTTCGAGTGTGTCGGCCGCGTCGGTCTCCGCGTCGATCCGGTCGATGAGTTCCTCGCGCTCCTTGGCGAGGACCGGGGCCGAGACCCGTGCCTGCGCGGCGCCGAGCGTGACGACGAGCGCCGCCAGCACCAGGCACGCGGCGAAACCCACCTTGGCCTTGAGCGTGCGGGGCATACCGGAGCGGCCGTCCGCCTTGCGACGAGCCGATGCCTCGGCATACCCGTCGTCCAGGCTGTGGTCCATCACGTTGGTCAGCAGCGACATGGACGCGTCGGGGCGCGCGGGCGGCGGGGCCGTACTCCGATCGGGGGCTGCTGCGACATGCCGCACATCGTCGCACGTCGCAGTAGCTACCGCCGAATGGCCCCACCGGTGTGCCGGGCGCCGTCGAACGACACCCCCGGCACACCGGTGGGATCCACGGACCTGCCGGCCACTGCGGCGGCAGTACCTGCGCCGCCGCACTGGCCGGACGGCTCAGTTGCCCGCGCTGTCGACGACCGCCGACCACTCGTCCAGGAGAGCCTGCGCCGAGGCATCGTCCGGCCCTTCCGCCCACAGATGGGTGACTGCTTCCGCGCGGTCCGGCAGCACCATCACCCAGCGCCCGTCCGCCTCGACGACCCGCACACCGTCCGTCGTATCGACGCTGCGGTCTCCGGCGGCTTCGACGACGCTGCGCATCACGAGGCCCTTCACCGCCCACGGAGTCGCCAGATCACGGCGCAGGACGTGAGCACGCGGAATGCGTGCGTCGATCTGGCTGAGCGTGAGCTGCGTCCTGGCCACCAGCCCGATCAGCCGCACGAACGCGGCCGATCCGTCGAAGACGCTGCTGAACTCCGGAACGATGAATCCGCCGCGGCCGTCTCCCCCGAAGATGGTGCCTTCCTCGCGGCCCACCCTGGTCAGGTCGTCGGGCGACGTCGTCGTCCACTCGACCTGGGTGCCGTGGTAAGCGGCCACCTGCTCGGCGACGCGGGTGGTGGTCACCGGCAGCGCCACCCGCCCGCTGCGCCGCTCGGCGGCGACGAGGTCGAGCATGACCAGCAGGGCCCGGTCGTCCTCGACGATCCGCCCCCGCTCGTCGACCAGCGAAAGCCGCTCGCCCACCGGGTCGAACCGGATGCCGAAGGCGGCCCTCGCCGAGGAGACGATCTCGCCCAGCCGCACCAGCCCGGACCGCCGGGTCTCGGCCGTCTCGGTCGGACGCGACTCGTCGAGCCCGGGATTGATGGTCAGCGCGTCCACTCCGAGCCGTCCCAGCAGGCTGGGCAGGACAAGCCCCGCGCTGCCGTTGGAGGCGTCGACGACGACCTTGAGGCCGGCGTCGGCGATCCCCGTGGTGTCCACGTTGCGCAGCAGGGACCCGGTGTACGAGTCGAAGACGCTGGACGGGAAGTGCAGGTCCCCGATCTCGCCGGGGAAGGCACGGCGATATTCCTGTCGGGCGTAGACGCGGTCCAGCTTTCGCTGCTGCGCCTGGGAGAGGTCCGCACCCCGTTCGTCGAAGAACATGATGTCGACGGAGTCGGGCACGCCCGGCGACGTCCGGATCATGATTCCGCCCGCGCTGCCACGCGCGGTCTGCTGGCGCGCCACGGGCAGCGGTACGTTCTCGAGGTCACGGACATCGATCGCGCTGGCCTGCAGCGCGGAGATCACCGCTCTTTTCAGCGCGCGGGCGCCACGGGAGTGGTCACGCGCGGTGGTGACCGTGGAGCCCTTCTTCAGCGTCGTCGCATACGCTCCGGCCAGCCTGACAGCCAGTTCCGGCGTGATCTCGACGTTCAGGATGCCGGAAACGCCTCGGGCCCCGAAGAGGTGAGCCTGTCCGCGCGACTCCCAGATGACCGAGGTGTTGACGAACGCGCCGGCCTCGATGGTCTTGAAGGGATAGACGCGGACGTTGCCCTGGATGATCGATTCCTCGCCGACGAGGCACTCGTCGCCGATCACCGCACCGTCCTCGATCCGGGCCGCACGCATGATGTCGGTGTTCTTGCCGATCACGCAGCCGCGCAGGTTGCTGTGATCGCCGATATAGACGTTGTCGTGCACGACGGCCTTGTGCAGGAACGCCCCGCTCTTCACGACGACATTCGACCCGATCACCGTGTGTTCACGGATCTCCACGCCGGCTTCGACCTTGGCATAGTCGCCGATGTACAGGGGCCCTCGCAGTACCGCGTCCGGATGCACTTCGGCGCCTTCGGCCACCCACACGCCGGGCGAGATCTCGAAGCCGTCGAGCTCCACGTCGACCTTGCGCTCGAGAACGTCGGCCTGGGCCTTCACGTAGCTCTCGTGCGTGCCCACGTCCTCCCAGTAGCCCTCGGCGATATAGCCGTAGATGGGCTTGCCTTCCTTCATGAGCTGCGGGAAGACGTCCCCGGACCAGTCCACGGAGGCATCGGCCTCGACGTAGTTGAAGACCTCGGGCTCCATCACGTAGATGCCCGTATTGACGGTGTCGGAGAAGACCTGACCCCAGGTGGGCTTCTCCAGGAACCTCTCGACCTGACCCGCTTCGTCCACGATCGTGATGCCGAATTCCAGGGGATTCGGTACACGCGTGAGGCAGACCGTGACCAGGCCGCCCTTTTCCTTGTGGAAGGCGATGAGATCGGTGAGGTCGAAATCGGTGAGCGCGTCACCGGAAATGACGAGGAAGGTGTCGTCCTTCAATGCCTCTTCGGCATTCTTCACGCTGCCCGCGGTGCCGAGCGGTTTCTCCTCGTTGGCGTAGGTGAGCTCCATCCCGAGCTCTTCGCCGTCCCCGAAGTAGTTCTTCACCAGGGACGCGAGAAACTGGACGGTCACCACCGTCTCGTTGAGCCCGTGCCGCTTGAGCAGCCGGAGAACATGCTCCATGATCGGCCGATTGGCTACGGGCAGGAGCGGCTTGGGCATGCTTGAGGTCATAGGGCGAAGGCGTGTACCTTCGCCGCCTGCCATCACAACGGCCTTCATGTCGGAAACGTCCTCCTATAAGAGACGACGGTTTAGCCGACTTCACCCGTCGGGGCATCATCTGTGTCATCAGCCGCGGGCCGGCCACACTGCGCGACACCGCTTCAACAGGCTCAATCGGCTACTGCATCCGCCTTGACGAGCCGGCGGACCTGAACCACGTAGAGGACTCCTGCCCACCAGTAGAGAGTTGTACCCCATCCTGCGAACGCCCATCCGAAAACAGTGGCCAGTGTTGCCAGCCAACCACCTCCGTCGCTGAGCAGCAACAAGGGAAAGGCGTACATCAGGTTGAACGTGGCCGCCTTACCCAGGAAGTTCACCTGTGGCGGTGGATAGCCGTGACGGCGCAGGATTGCCACCATCACGAGGAGCATCAGCTCACGCGCGAGAAGAGCTGCGGTGAGCCAGAGGGGAAGGATCTCCCGCCAGGTCAGCCCGACGAGAGTCGAAAGAATGTAGAGGCGGTCGGCAGCCGGGTCCAGCAGCCGTCCCAGGCTGCTGATCTGGTTCCAGCGGCGTGCGAGCTTACCGTCGAGGTAGTCACTGACGCCGCTGAACATGAGTACCAGCAATGCCCAGCCGTCGCTCTTCGGGCCGCCGAACTCGGGGCGGAGAATCAGCCACAGGAAGACAGGTACGCCGACGAGGCGAGCCATGCTGAGGATGTTGGGGATGGTGAGGACCCGGTTCGTCTGAACGCGAGTCTCCTGGACCTCCACCCGGGGGCCTCCTGTGAAGAACGTGCCAATGATGCCCCCTGACCTTACCCTCAGTTGCGGCCGGCAGGGACACGGGGGTACGGGCAACCGTCGGGGAACGCAGAAAAGCCCCGTGCCACAAGGGCACGGGGCTTAACTATTTTAAAAGGAGTTCGGCGGCGTCCTACTCTCCCACAGGGTCCCCCCTGCAGTACCATCGGCGCTGAAAGGCTTAGCTTCCGGGTTCGGAATGTAACCGGGCGTTTCCCTAACGCAATGACCACCGAAACACTATGAAATTAACCAACACCGGAACAAAACACGGCCGTTCGTTATTTCAGAACTAACACAGTGGACGCGAGCAACTGAGGACAAGCCCTCGGCCTATTAGTACCAGTCAGCTCCACCCGTTACCGGGCTTCCACATCTGGCCTATCAACCCAGTCGTCTACTGGGAGCCTTAACCCCTCAAGAGGGTGGGAATACTCATCTCGAAGCAGGCTTCCCGCTTAGATGCTTTCAGCGGTTATCCTTTCCGAACGTAGCCAACCAGCCATGCCCTTGGCAGGACAACTGGCACACCAGAGGTTCGTCCGTCCCGGTCCTCTCGTACTAGGGACAGCCCTTCTCAATATTCCTACGCGCACAGCGGATAGGGACCGAACTGTCTCACGACGTTCTAAACCCAGCTCGCGTACCGCTTTAATGGGCGAACAGCCCAACCCTTGGGACCGACTCCAGCCCCAGGATGCGACGAGCCGACATCGAGGTGCCAAACCATCCCGTCGATATGGACTCTTGGGGAAGATCAGCCTGTTATCCCCGGGGTACCTTTTATCCGTTGAGCGACAGCGCTTCCACAAGCCACTGCCGGATCACTAGTCCCGACTTTCGTCCCTGCTCGACCCGTCGGTCTCACAGTCAAGCTCCCTTGTGCACTTACACTCAACACCTGATTGCCAACCAGGCTGAGGGAACCTTTGGGCGCCTCCGTTACTCTTTAGGAGGCAACCGCCCCAGTTAAACTACCCATCAGACACTGTCCCTGATCCGGATCACGGACCCAGGTTAGACATCCAGCACGACCAGAGTGGTATTTCAACGACGACTCCACAACCACTGGCGTGGCCGCTTCAAAGTCTCCCACCTATCCTACACAAGCCGAACCGAACACCAATATCAAACTATAGTAAAGGTCCCGGGGTCTTTCCGTCCTGCTGCGCGAAACGAGCATCTTTACTCGTAGTGCAATTTCACCGGGCCTATGGTTGAGACAGTCGAGAAGTCGTTACGCCATTCGTGCAGGTCGGAACTTACCCGACAAGGAATTTCGCTACCTTAGGATGGTTATAGTTACCACCGCCGTTTACTGGCGCTTAAGTTCTCAGCTTCGCCGACCCGAAAGTCAGCTAACCGGTCCCCTTAACGTTCCAGCACCGGGCAGGCGTCAGTCCGTATACATCGCCTTACGGCTTCGCACGGACCTGTGTTTTTAGTAAACAGTCGCTTCTCGCTGGTCTCTGCGGCCACCCCCAGCTCATGGAGTAAATCCAATCACCAGTGATGGCCCCCCTTCTCCCGAAGTTACGGGGGCATTTTGCCGAGTTCCTTAACCATAGTTCACCCGAACGCCTCGGTATTCTCTACCTGACCACCTGAGTCGGTTTAGGGTACGGGCCGCCATGAAACTCGCTAGAGGCTTTTCTCGACAGCATAGGATCATCCACTTCACCACAATCGGCTCGGCATCAGGTCTCAGCCTTAATGTGTGACGGATTTACCTACCACACGGCCTACACCCTTACCCCGGGACTACCACCGCCCGGGCTGGACTACCTTCCTGCGTCACCCCATCGCTTACCTAGTACAAGTCTGGTTCGTCGGCTCCACCACTACCCTCAACTCCGAAGAGATCGGGCCGGCTTCACGGACTTAGCATCGCCTGATTCAGTATTGGGCGTTTCAAAGCGGGTACCGGAATATCAACCGGTTGTCCATCGACTACGCCTGTCGGCCTCGCCTTAGGTCCCGACTTACCCTGGGCAGATCAGCTTGACCCAGGAACCCTTAGTCAATCGGCGCACACGTTTCTCACGTGTGTATCGCTACTCATGCCTGCATTCTCACTCGTGAACCGTCCACAACTCGCTTCCGCGGCTGCTTCACTCGGCACACGACGCTCCCCTACCCATCCATACTCCCGTTGGGGATATGTGTATGAATGACACGACTTCGGCGGTACGCTTGAGCCCCGCTACATTGTCGGCGCGGAATCACTTGACCAGTGAGCTATTACGCACTCTTTCAAGGGTGGCTGCTTCTAAGCCAACCTCCTGGTTGTCTCTGCGACTCCACATCCTTTCCCACTTAGCGTACGCTTAGGGGCCTTAGTCGATGCTCTGGGCTGTTTCCCTCTCGACCATGGAGCTTATCCCCCACAGTCTCACTGCCGTGCTCTCACTTACCGGCATTCGGAGTTTGGCTAAGGTCAGTAACCCGGTAGGGCCCATCGCCTATCCAGTGCTCTACCTCCGGCAAGAAACACACGACGCTGCACCTAAATGCATTTCGGGGAGAACCAGCTATCACGGAGTTTGATTGGCCTTTCACCCCTAACCACAGGTCATCCCCCAGGTTTTCAACCCTGGTGGGTTCGGTCCTCCACGAAGTCTTACCTCCGCTTCAACCTGCCCATGGCTAGATCACTCCGCTTCGGGTCTTGAGCGCGCTACTAAATCGCCCTATTCGGACTCGCTTTCGCTACGGCTTCCCCACACGGGTTAACCTCGCAACACACCGCAAACTCGCAGGCTCATTCTTCAAAAGGCACGCAGTCACGACTGCATGTGCAAGCACATACAGCGACGCTCCCACGGCTTGTAGGCACACGGTTTCAGGTACTATTTCACTCCGCTCCCGCGGTACTTTTCACCATTCCCTCACGGTACTATCCGCTATCGGTCACCAGGGAATATTTAGGCTTAACGGGTGGTCCCGCCAGATTCACACGGGATTTCTCGGGCCCCGTGCTACTTGGGTGTCTCTTAAACGAGCCGTTAATGTTTCAGCTACGGGGGTCTTACCCTCTACGCCGGACCTTTCGCATGTCCTTCGCCTACATCAACGGTTTCTGACTCGTCTCACAGCCGGCAGACCGTGAAAAAGAGATCCCACAACCCCGCATGCGCAACCCCTGCCGGGTATCACACGCATACGGTTTGGCCTGATCCAGTTTCGCTCGCCACTACTCCCGGAATCACGGTTGTTTTCTCTTCCTGAGGGTACTGAGATGTTTCACTTCCCCTCGTTCCCTCCACACTGCCTATGTGTTCAGCAGCGGGTGACAGCCCATGACGACTGCCGGGTTTCCCCATTCGGACACCCCCGGATCAAAGCTTGGTTGACAGCTCCCCGGGGCCTATCGTGGCCTCCCACGTCCTTCATCGGTTCCTGGTGCCAAGGCATCCACCGTGCGCCCTTAAAAACTTGGCCACAGATGCTCGCGTCCACTGTGCAGTTCTCAAACAACGACCAGCCACCCATCACCCCACCCTTACCGGGCGAGTTCACTGGGGCCGGCAACCGAAGGACGACCATGACGGCCGTACCTTCAGATACCCAACAGCGTGCCCAGCACCTCGAATCCACTCGGTTCGTTTTCCACGCTCCGAAGAGCAGTACTTACGACCCGGTTGAACCCCAGGTACTGAATAGTCAACGTTCCACCCATGAGCAACCAGCACCGAACATTCGCCGGTGTACTGGCCTCTGACCCGGCGAACCGAGTAAGAAGTGCTCCTTAGAAAGGAGGTGATCCAGCCGCACCTTCCGGTACGGCTACCTTGTTACGACTTCGTCCCAATCGCCAGTCCCACCTTCGACAGCTCCCTCCCACAAGGGGTTGGGCCACCGGCTTCGGGTGTTACCGACTTTCGTGACGTGACGGGCGGTGTGTACAAGGCCCGGGAACGTATTCACCGCAGCAATGCTGATCTGCGATTACTAGCAACTCCGACTTCATGGGGTCGAGTTGCAGACCCCAATCCGAACTGAGACCGGCTTTTTGAGATTCGCTCCGCCTCGCGGCATCGCAGCTCATTGTACCGGCCATTGTAGCACGTGTGCAGCCCAAGACATAAGGGGCATGATGACTTGACGTCGTCCCCACCTTCCTCCGAGTTGACCCCGGCAGTCTCCTGTGAGTCCCCATCACCCCGAAGGGCATGCTGGCAACACAGAACAAGGGTTGCGCTCGTTGCGGGACTTAACCCAACATCTCACGACACGAGCTGACGACAGCCATGCACCACCTGTACACCGACCACAAGGGGGGCACCATCTCTGATGCTTTCCGGTGTATGTCAAGCCTTGGTAAGGTTCTTCGCGTTGCGTCGAATTAAGCCACATGCTCCGCTGCTTGTGCGGGCCCCCGTCAATTCCTTTGAGTTTTAGCCTTGCGGCCGTACTCCCCAGGCGGGGAACTTAATGCGTTAGCTGCGGCACCGACGACGTGGAATGTCGCCAACACCTAGTTCCCAACGTTTACGGCGTGGACTACCAGGGTATCTAATCCTGTTCGCTCCCCACGCTTTCGCTCCTCAGCGTCAGTAATGGCCCAGAGATCCGCCTTCGCCACCGGTGTTCCTCCTGATATCTGCGCATTTCACCGCTACACCAGGAATTCCGATCTCCCCTACCACACTCTAGCCTGCCCGTATCGACTGCAGACCCGGGGTTAAGCCCCGGGCTTTCACAACCGACGCAACAAGCCGCCTACGAGCTCTTTACGCCCAATAATTCCGGACAACGCTTGCGCCCTACGTATTACCGCGGCTGCTGGCACGTAGTTAGCCGGCGCTTCTTCTGCAGGTACCGTCACTTTCGCTTCTTCCCTGCTGAAAGAGGTTTACAACCCGAAGGCCGTCATCCCTCACGCGGCGTCGCTGCATCAGGCTTTCGCCCATTGTGCAATATTCCCCACTGCTGCCTCCCGTAGGAGTCTGGGCCGTGTCTCAGTCCCAGTGTGGCCGGTCGCCCTCTCAGGCCGGCTACCCGTCGTCGCCTTGGTAGGCCATTACCCCACCAACTAGCTGATAGGCCGCGGGCTCATCCTTCACCGCCGGAGCTTTTAACCTTCCCCCATGAGAGGGAAAGTATTATCCGGTATTAGACCCCGTTTCCAGGGCTTGTCCCAGAGTGAAGGGCAGATTGCCCACGTGTTACTCACCCGTTCGCCACTAATCCACCCCGAAGGGTTTCATCGTTCGACTTGCATGTGTTAAGCACGCCGCCAGCGTTCGTCCTGAGCCAGGATCAAACTCTCCGTGAATGTTTTCCCGTAATCGGGATCACACACACGAGAGCGGAACGATCAAGTCGGAATAAGACCGACCGTCCACTGTGTCCTCGCTATGTGCATTGCCTGCCAGGTCAGTGACCTCGCAGGACTTTCAAAGGAACCTCGAACCTGCCGAAGCAGGTCGGGGTATCAACATATCTGGCGTTGACTTTTGGCACGCTGTTGAGTTCTCAAGGAACGGACGCTTCCTTTGTACTCACCGCAGAACATTTTCTGCGACTTTCCTCCGGGCGCTTCCCTTCGGTCTTGCGTTTCCGACTCTATCAGACTCTTTCGTGTCCGATTCCCGGTCGAAGCGGGATTCTTACTGAATTGCTTTCGGGGAATTCGCTTTCGCGGTTTTCCCTTTCGGCGAGTCCGACTCTATCAGCCTTATCCGGTCCCATTGACCAGCTCCAGCAGACATGCCGGTGCCGATATCGGGTTAGGGTTTGGGCTTGATAGTCGCCGCCGACCCCCGACGCAATGTCGTGTTGGGGTCAGGCAGGAGTACGACAGTACAGGTTGCTGGGAGTCGAGGCAAATCGTTTCCGGTGCACCCCTAGGTCTGCGAACCACCAGGACTCAGGCGGAACCGTCACTTCTTATGACTTACCCTGCTGAGCAGTACGCCGTCCTCCTACAAGCCGTGGCGGCAACCGTTGAAGCTCCACTCTGGGAGGCTCCCCCATGACCACTGTGACGTCCCCTCTTGCCGGACGTGCCATCGGGCTCTCTGCAGTACCCGACCCGGTCTTCTCCGGCGCGATGGTCGGTCCCGGCACCGCCATCGACCCCGTGCGCGAGCCGTCCGAGGCCGTGTCGCCGGTCGACGGCATCGTCGTCTCCCTGCACCCCCACGCCTTCGTGGTCGTGGACAGCGAGGGCCACGGGGTGCTGACCCACCTCGGGATCGACACGGTCCAGCTCAATGGCGAGGGCTTCGACCTCCTTGTGAACAAGGGTGACACCGTCACCCGCGGCCAGAGCATCGTGCGCTGGGACCCGGCAGCTGTCGAGGCGGCTGGCAAGTCGCCGATCTGCCCCGTGGTTGCGCTGGAGGCGACCGCCGATTCTCTGTCCTCCGTCGTCGAGGACGGCGACGTGAAGGTCGGCGACGCACTGTTCGGCTGGCAGTAACGCGTTCGGCGCAGTGACAGCCGACGGGATATCCACCGCGGGGGCATCGGCCGCCGCACAATCGGAGACAGGTGAAATGGAGACAACGCTGCGGGGCGTAGGCGTGAGCCACGGTGTGGCGATCGGCGAGGTACGGCACATGGGCACGGCTGTGCTCGAACCGCCGGCCAAGCAGATTCCGGCCGAGGAGGCCGAGCGCGAGCAGGGCCGGGCCCGGCAGGCCGTGGAGGCTGTGGCGGCCGACCTCGTCGCGCGCGGCAACCTGGCCGGCGGCGAGGCCCAGCACGTGCTCGAGGCCCAGGCCATGATGGCTCAGGACCCCGAGCTCATGGCTGATGTCGACCGGCGCATCGCTGTCGGCAGCACCGCCGAGCGCGGCGTGTACGACGCCTTCGCGTCGTACCGGGCGCTGTTGGCAGGTGCCGGGGAGTACCTCGCGGGCCGTGTCGCCGACCTCGACGATGTGCGCAATCGGATCGTGGCGCGGCTGCTCGGTGTGCCGATGCCGGGTGTGCCGGACAGCGATGAGCCGTACGTGCTGATCGCGCGGGACCTGGCGCCTGCCGACACGGCGTTGCTCGACCCCACGCTGGTGCTCGGCTTCGTCACCGAGGAGGGCGGACCGACCAGCCACAGCGCCATTCTGGCGCGCGCGCTCGGTGTGCCCGCTGTGGTGGCGCTCCCCGGTGCCGGCGAGTTGGCCGAGGGCACCGTGATCGCTGTGGACGGCAGCACCGGCGAGATCTTCGTCGAGCCGAGTGCCGAGAAGCGGGCGGAGATGGAGAACGCGGCGGCCGCACGCAAGGCCGCGTTGTCCGCGTCGACCGGTCCCGGTGCGACGTCCGACGGCCACAAGGTGCCGCTGCTCGCCAACATCGGTGGGCCCGGCGACGTGCCGGCGGCCCTCGAGGCGGGCGCGGAGGGCGTGGGGCTGTTCCGTACCGAGTTCCTCTTCCTGGACGACAGCAAGCAGGCGCCGTCGGAGGAGAAGCAGATCGCGGCGTACCGCGCGGTTCTCGAGGCGTTCCCCGAGGGGCGTGTCGTGGTGCGGGTGCTGGATGCCGGGGCGGACAAGCCGCTGGACTTCCTGACGCCGGCGGACGAGCCGAACCCGGCGCTGGGTGTGCGTGGGCTGCGCAGCCTGCTGGATCACCCGGATGTGCTGCGGACCCAGCTGACCGCTCTGTCGAAGGCCGCTGACGGGCTGCCCGTCTACCTCGAGGTCATGGCGCCCATGGTGGCGGACCGCGCGGACGCCAAGGCGTTCGCGGACGCGTGCCGGGCGGCGGGGCTGCAGGCGAAGTTCGGTGCGATGGTGGAGATTCCGTCGGCCGCGCTGCGCGCGCGCTCGGTGCTGCAGGAGGTGGAGTTCCTGTCGCTGGGCACCAACGACCTGGCTCAGTACGCCTTCGCGGCGGACCGTCAGGTGGGTGCGGTGTCCCGGCTGCAGGATCCGTGGCAGCCGGCGCTGCTGGATCTGGTGGCGATGTCGGCCGATGCCGCCAGGGCCGAGGGCAAGAGCTGCGGCGTCTGTGGCGAGGCTGCCTCCGATCCGCTGCTCGCCTGTGTCCTGACCGGTCTGGGAGTGACATCCCTGTCGATGGGTGCCGCGTCCATTCCTTATGTGCGCACCACGCTGGCGAAGTACACCCTCGCCCAGTGCGAGCGGGCTGCGTCCGCCGCGCGTGCGGCGGACTCCGCCGAGGAAGCGCGCGTTGCCGCGCAGGCGGTGCTGTCGGGCGAGTAGGACCGCAGGGCCCGGACAACCGGGAGAAGGGGCTTCCCGCCCATGGTGGCGGGGAGCCCCTTCGTGCTTTCAGCGGTGCGTTTCCGGTTCGTCGGCGCCGATGTCGAAGCCTGCGCAGTACTCCACGCCCGACTCCGGGGAGACGGGCTCTCCGGTGTCGGCGTCGGTGCAGTAGGCGCTGAAGACCTCGCCCGCGGTCAGCGGGACGAGGCTGCCGCGGGTGAGCCGCCAGCCGTGCACCCGGTCCGGGGAGCCGGGCGCGCTCGTCCGCAGGACGACTCCCCCGTGGCTTTCGAGGGCGATGCCGACGGCGAGCACCGTCACGAACTCGGCTCCTTCCGCCGAGTCGATGTGGGCGGGACCGGTGCTGTCGCGTTCGGTGTGCAGCGCGGCGAGCAGTTGCTCGTTCTCCGTAGGGGTGCTGCAGACCAGGTGGTGGGTGCCGGGACCCGCTGTCTCCAGCGTGCGCAGGAGGAGGTGGGAGGCCCGGTCGAAGGCGGCGCGGCCGACGTCCTGGCCGCAGTCGGCGCACTCCCCCAGCTCGGCCAGAAGCATCGTGGCGTACTCCCAGGTGGCCCGGCGGACGGCCCGGCCGACGAGGAGCGGGATCAGGGCGTCGAGTGGCTGCCCGGTGTAGGCGACGGTGGCCCCGGCTGCCGCGATCTCCGCGGTGAAGCGGCTGCGGCTGGCCGGGGAGTCGGGTGCGATGTCCGTCTCGGTGCAGAACTGCGCGTACTCCTCGGGGTCGAAGAGTGCGACCGTCGTGTGCATGCCCTGGGCGGCGAAGGCTTTGAGCAGGCCTTCCACCTGCCGCAGGTAGACGGTGTGGTCGTCGAAGGTGAAGGTGCGGTAGTGCCGCATCGCCGCGAAGTCCTGTTCATCGGTCAGGAGACCGATGGTGCTGGGTGCTTCGCGGCGCAGCGAGCGTCGCATGGTGGTGCCGGTCCGGCCGTGGACGGTGGTCCGCTTGTTCCTGGTCTGCGCCATGATTCCCCCAGTGCGCCGTCGATCATTGCTCACTCAGCGTAATCATGGGCACTGACAGTGCGGTCCGTCAGCGGCGCTTGCGCGCCAGCTCCTCGTAGAAGTGGAGGAGTTCCAGGTTGTCGATCGAGCCGGGATTGACGGCCTTGGCCAGGGCTGTGCCCTGGAGCAGGCGCTTGACCGGAACCTCGATGCGTTTGCCGGTGAGGGTGTGCGGGATGCCGGGGACCTCGATGACCTCGTCCGGGACGTGCCGCGGCGAGAGGTTCTCGCGGATGGTGCGCTTGATGCTGTCGCGGAGGTCGTCGTCGAGTGCTGCGCCGTCGGCGAGGTGGACGAAGAGTGGCATCCAGTAGCCGCCGTCGGGTTCCTCCAGGCCGATGACGAGCGATTCGCGGATTTCGGGGAGCCGCTCGACGGCTTCGTAGATGTCCGCGGAGCCCATGCGGACGCCCTGGCGGTTGAGGGTGGAGTCGGAGCGGCCGTGGATGACGACGGAGCCCCGGTCGGTGATCGTGATCCAGTCGCCGTGGCGCCAGGTGCCGGGGTACATCTCGAAGTAACTGTCTTGGTAGCGGCTGCCGTCGGGGTCATTCCAGAAGTGGATCGGCATGGACGGCATGGGCTTGGTGACGACGAGTTCGCCCACCTCGCCGGTCAGTGGGCGGCCCGCGGGGTCCCAGGACTGCAGGTCGGTGCCGAGGCAGGGGGCCTGGAGTTCGCCGATGTGGACGGGGAGGGTGGGGACGGCTCCGGCGAAGCAGCTGCAGACGTCCGTGCCGCCGCTGACGGAGGCGATCCACAGATCGTCGGCCACTTCGTCGTGGAGCCAGCGGAATCCGTCGGGCGGCAGCGGGGAGCCCGTGGTGGCGACGCACTGGATGCGGGAGAGGTCGAAGTCGCGCCCCGGGTGGATGTCTGCCTTGCGGCAGGCCATGACGTAGGCGGCGGAGGTCCCGAAGAGGGTGGCGCCCGTCTGCTCGGCGACGCGCCACTGGGCGCTGACGTCCGGGTAGCCGGGGCTTCCGTCGTACAGGACGAGTGTGGTGCCGGTGAGGAGACCGGAGACGAGGAAGTTCCACATCATCCAGCCGGTGGAGGTGTACCAGAAGAAGCGGTCCTCGGGGCCGAGGTCGCAGTGCAGCCCGATCTGCTTGAAGTGTTCGAGCAGGATGCCGCCCTGGGACTGGACGATGGCCTTGGGGAGTCCGGTGGTGCCGGAGGAGTAGAGCACCCACAGCGGGTGGTCGAAGGGGACCTGCTCGAAGACGGGTTCGGTGTCCGCTTCGGTGAGGGCGGACCAGTCGAGGGTGCCTTCGGGTGCCTCGGTGCCGAGCAGCGGGATGTGGACGACGGCGCGCAGGGTGGGCAGTTCGCGGCGCAGTTCGGCGACGGTGTCGGCGCGGGGGTGTTCCTTGCCGCCGTAGCGGTAGCCGTCGACGGTGAACAGGACGACGGGTTCGACCTGCTGGAAGCGGTCGAGGACGCTGCGGGCGCCGAAGTCGGGGGCGCAGGAGGTCCAGACTCCGCCGACGGCGGCGGTGGCGAGGAAGGCGACGACCGCCTGGGGGATGTTGGGGAGGTAGCCGCTCACGCGGTCGCCCGGAGTGACGCCGAGTGCGCGGAGTCCGGCGGCGAGGGAGCCGACCTGGCGGCGCAGCTCGGACCAGGAGAGGGGGACCTGGGTGTGGGTCTCGTCGACGTGGAGCAGTGCGGGCGCGTCGGCGCGCAGGGGGTCCTCCGCGGTGCGCAGCGCGTGTTCGGCGTAGTTGAGGGTGGCGCCGGGGAACCACTGGGCGCCGGGCATGGCACGGTCGCCGAGGACGGTGTCGTACGGGGTGGAGAACCGCACGTCGAACCATTCGGCGACAGCCTGCCAGAAGGTGTCGAGCTCGTCGACGGACCAGCGGTGCAGGCTTGCGTAGCCGCCCTCGGCCGGTGCGCCGTGGCGCTCGGCCGCCCAGCGCTGGAAGCGGGTGACGGCAGCGGCCGCGATGCGGTCCGGGCCTGGCTGCCAGAGGGGGGCTTCGTCGGCTGCTGAGGTCATCGGTCGGCTCCCTGGCTGTACGGGTACGCGGGGTCTGCGTGGGTCGCGCGCACGTGCTGGAGTGTGCGCGTGAGGCGGCATTCACGGACGATGCCATGTGATCGTCTTTCGCACCAGGGTTGCCCGCCCATGGCCGCGTGTCCGGATATGTGCTCCGGACACGTGCGGCCACGGTGAACGGAAGTTGAACAGAACCCGTTCCCGCTTCGCCGGATGGCAGGGTGAGCCGCATGGACGGTCGTGACCTGGTGCGTTCGGTGAAGCTGGTCGGTTCGAAGCAGGGACTGCGTACGGTGCGCTCGGCGTGGCGGCGCTCGCGGGTGGATGCGCGGGCGCTGTCGGCGCGCGGTCCGGAGCGGGCGCGGGTGCCGGGGGCGTTGGCCGGGGCGGAGCCGGGGCCGGGTGGCGGCGTGGTGAGGTTCGCCCGTTCGGAGCTGCGTGTCCGGGTGGCGGTGGGCGGCGCGGTCTTCTGGGGGTGGGACGGGGCGGAGCCGCTGCCGTCGTACGCGCTGCCCGGGCTGGCGCCCGACGCCGATCCGCGGGCCGTGCTGGAGCCGGACAAGGACGGCGGGTGGCAGGTGGTGTCGGAGCGGCTGACCGTCGCGGTGTCCCGGCACGGGGCGGTGGAGCTGCGGACTCCGGGCGGGGTGGTGCTCCGCCGTGAGCTGCCGCCCCGGTGGTGGGAACCAGTGGCGGGCGGGCCCGCCCGGTGGGTGCAGCGGTCCGAGGTCCCCGCGGACGCGCGGTTCTTCGGGCTCGGCGGGCGGGCGGCGGGGCCGCGGCTCCGGGACGGGGTGTACGGGCTGTGGAACACCGATCCGGGCGGCCGGTTCGGGCCGCAGGACGATCCGCTGTACCTGACGATGCCGGTGCAGCTGGTCGTCTCGGACGCGGGGACGCATCTGGCGTTCCACG
Source organism: Streptomyces sp. RKAG290 (assembly GCF_023701695.1). Taxonomy (GTDB): domain Bacteria; phylum Actinomycetota; class Actinomycetes; order Streptomycetales; family Streptomycetaceae; genus Streptomyces. The sequence goes on along the minus strand of NZ_JAJOZC010000001.1, from coordinate 6,502,786 downwards.
ACAACTCCTGGGCGGGGCGGGTGACGCTGCGCGAGGGGGAGGAGGGCGCCGGCTCCGGCCATGACCGGCCGGGGATGTCCGAGGTGCGGGTGGACGGGGGGCCGCTGCGGTGCTGGGTGGTGGCGGGTACACCGGCCCGGGTGCTGCAGGGCTGGGCCGCGTTGACGGGGGCGCCGGCTCTTCCGCCGTCCTGGGCGCTGGGTCCGCAGCACGCCCGGTGGGGGTTCGGGAGCGAGCGGGAGGTGCGGCGGATCGTGGCGGGGTACCGGGAGCGGGGGCTGCCGTTGTCCGCACTGCATCTGGACATCGACCACTTCGACGCGCACCGGGTGTTCACGGTGGACCGCGAGAGGTTTCCCGATCTTCCCGGGCTGGCCGAGGAGTTGCGCGGCGACGGGGTGCGGCTGGTGTCGATCGTGGATCCGGCGGTGCCCGCCGTGCCGGGGAACGCGGTGTTCGACGCCGGTGCGGCCGTGGGGCCTTCGGGTGCGTTCGTCCGGGACGGCCGGGGGCGGATCGTGCGCGGGGAGGTGTGGCCGGGTGAGTGCGTGTATCCGGACTTCACCGATCCGTTGGTCCGTGAGTGGTGGGGTGGGCTGTACGAGGAGCGGCTGGCCCAGGGTTCTCCGGTGTCTGGCACGACATGAACGAGCCGGTGTCGTTCGCCGCGTTCGGTGATCCGACGCTGCCCCGTTCGGCGCGGCATTCGCTGGAGGGACGCGGCGGTGACCACCGGGAGGCCCACAACGTGTACGGCCTCGCCATGGCGCGCGCCGGTTACGAGGGGCTCCGGCGGCTGCGTCCGCACGAGCGGCCGTTCCTGTTCTCGCGTTCGGGCTGGGCGGGGATGCAGCGGTACGGGGGCACCTGGTCGGGAGACGTGACGACCGGCTGGCCGGGGCTGCGGGCTTCCCTTGCGCTGGTGCTGGGTCTCGGGCTGTGCGGGGTGCCGTACTCGGGGCCGGATGTGGGCGGGTTCGGCGGGTCGCCTTCGCCGGAGCTGTATCTGCGGTGGTTCCAGCTGGGGGCGTATCTGCCGTTGTTCCGTACGCATGCGGCGATCGACGCGGGGCGGCGGGAGCCGTGGGAGTTCGGGCCGCAGGTGCTCGATGCCGCGCGGGCGGTGCTGGTGGAGCGGGAGCGGCTGCGCCCGTACTGGGTGACGCTCGCTCAGCTGGCCCGGCTGACGGGTGCTCCGTATGTGCGTCCGGTGTGGTGGGGCGCGCCGGGCGACCGGGCGCTTCGCGGGTGCGAGGACGCGTTCCTGCTGGGTGACGCGCTGCTGGTGGCGCCGGTGTTCGGTCCTGGGGTGGGTGAGCGGGCGGTGCGGCTGCCGCCGGGGCGCTGGTACGACACGGTGACGGGTGCGGTGTACGAGGGGCCGGGGCAGGTGGTGGTCGATGCGCCGTTGTCGCGGGTGCCGGTGCTGGCGCGGGCCGGGTCGGTGATTCCGGTGCGGGGTGCGGACGGCGGGCTGGAGCTGGAGGTGTGGGCGCCGGCGCCGGGGCGCACCGGTGGCGGTTCGGTGGTGCGTGATGCGGGGGACGGCTGGGAGGCGGCGGTCGTCGAGCGGTACACGTCGCGGCTGGCGGGCGGCCGGGTCGTGGTGGAGCGGGACGGCGAGGAGGGGCTGGTGGACTGTCCGGTCCGGGTCCGGGGAGGGTGAGCGCGGTCAGCGGTAGCGGCCGGCGAACCAGGAGCGGACGGCGTCCGTGTGGAGCGGGAAGGCGAGGGCTTCGGGGGTGCGCAGTACTTCGTACCCGGACGTTTCGTCGGTCGGTACGGAGGGCGGGAGTCCGGCCGCCGGCCGGGTGGGGAGCAGGCCGAACAGGAGCAGGTGGCCGTCGGGTGAGCTGAGGGCGTCGGCGAGGCGCACGTCGTCGCGGTGGGCCTCGATGCCGGTCTCCTCGCGGAGTTCGCGTACGACCGCGTGTCTCCAGTCCTCGGCGTGGTCGACGAATCCGCCGGGGAGTGCGCGTCCGCCGAGGCAGGGTTCGATGGTGCGGGTGATGACGACGAGTCCGGTGCCGTCCCGGTCGCTGACGGGGAGCAGGGCGACGGCGACGGGCAGCGGGTTGCGGTAGGCGGTGTCGCCGCAGGCGGCGCAGGTGCGGGGCCAGGCGTCCGGGGAGGCGAGAGCGGTGTACGGAGCTCCGCAGCTGCCGCAGTGGGAGTTCTTCACGGGCATCTCCGGTTCACTCGTCGTCGCGGACACGCGCGGACTGTATCCGATCGCCTGCCCGGGGCCGCCGGACTGATGGACGATGTGCTCATGACAGGTCTTGCTTCCGCTCTCCGTGTCCTGGCAGCCGCTGCCGCCACCCTGCTCGCCGTCACCGCCACCGCCCCCGTGGCGCAGGCGAAGCCCGAGCCGAAGGCTCCCGGGGAGTTCGTCCCGCTGCGCTCGGTGGATCCCACGATCCTCCAGGAGATGCGCTACCCCACCGGGCACGACTTCATGGGCGAACCGGTGGACGGCTACCTCCAGCCCCTCTGCATCCTGACCCGGCCGGCCGCGCAGGCCCTGCACCGGGCCCAGCTCCGGCTGCTGCGGCAGGGCTATTCACTGAAGGTGTACGACTGCTACCGGCCCCAGCGGGCCGTCGACCACTTCGTACGGTGGGCGAAGGACCTCGACGACGAGACCATGAAGGGCGAGTTCTATCCGCGGGTCGACAAGACCCGGCTGTTCGCGGACGGTTACATCGCGGAGAAGTCCGGACACAGCCGCGGCAGCACCGTGGACCTGACGCTGGTGAGGCTGCCGGCCCGGCCCACCAAGCCGTACCACCCGGGCCAGGAACTGGTGCCGTGCTACGCGCCGCGGGCCGACCGCTTCCCCGACAACTCGATCGACATGGGCACCGGATTCGACTGCTTCGACACGCTCTCGCACACGGACGATCCGCGGATCCAGGGGGTGCAGCGCACCAACCGGCAGTTCCTGAAGAAGACGCTCACCGACGCCGGATTCGTCAACCTGGCCGAGGAGTGGTGGCACTACACCTTCCAGCCGGAGCTGTTCCCGGACACCTACTTCGACTTCCCGGTGGCTCGCAGGTCCGTCGCCGGGCACTGAGCCAGGAGGCGGGGAACGGGTGACTGGGACCACCCCCGTGGGTTCCGGCCACCCGTTCTCCTTCTCGGACGCGGATCGGCCGTATCCGGTTGCCGCCGGAGCCATTACGGTGCCCCTATGTCACAGCAGACGTTCGATTCGTACGAGGAATTCTGGCCGTACTACGTCGCGATGCACTCCAGGGCCGCGACCCGCTGGGTCCATCTGACCGGCACCCTGACCGGCCTCGCGATCACGGCCTACGGCCTGGCGCGCGGCCGCAAGCGATACGCGGCGGCACTGCCGCTGATCGGGTACGGGACCGCCTGGCCCGCCCACTTCCTGATCGAGGGGAACAACCCGGCCTCCTTCGGTCATCCGGCGTGGTCGCTGCGCGGAGACGTGCAGATGATCCGGATGATGCTGGCCGGGCGCGACCGGGAGCTCGCAGAGACCGCCGCCAAGTGGCTCGCCGACAACGGCTGACCGTGGCACACTTCTGACGTTCCGTCAGATTCAGTGCCGGGGAGGGACTTTGCCGCGCAAGCGCATACCAGTGGTGGCCGGGTGGTTCACCGAGGACGGCCCGGATGAGGACTTCCGGCTGTTGGGCACCCGCTGCCCGCTCTGCTCTTCGGTCTTCTTCCCGCGCCAGGACGCCTTCTGCCGCAATCCGGGCTGTGCGGGCGGCGAACCGACCGAGGTCCCGCTGTCCCGGCGCGGCACCGTCTGGTCGTACACCGACGGCCGCTATCGCCCGCCGGCGCCCTACCTCTCCGACCCTGACGTGCCCTGGGAGCCGTACACGCTGGTGGCCGTGGAGCTCGCGGCCGAGCGGATGGTGGTGCTCGGGCAGGCCGCGCCCGGTATCGGTGTCGCGGATCTGGCGATCGGGATGACGGTCGAGGCAGTGCCGGGGGTGCTCGGCACGGGCCCTGACCGGGACGACGGCACGGTGTGGACGACATGGCACTGGCGGCCCGTCGCCACCACGCCCGTGGACGGTGGGCGATGAGCGGGGACGTGGCCGTCCTCGGAGCAGGAATGCATCCCTGGGGCAAGTGGGGGCGCAGCTTCGTGGAGTACGGCAGGGTGGCGGCCCGCAGCGCACTCGGCGACGCGGGCATCGACTGGCCGGACGTGCAGTCCGTGGTCGGCGCGGACACCGTGCGCGGCGGGTATCCGGGGTACGTGGCCGGCGCGACGTTCGCGCAGGCGCTGGGCTGGCAGGGCGCCCGGGTCACCAGTGTGTACGCCGCCTGCGCCTCGGGCGCCCAGGCCGTCAACACCGCCAGGGCGCAGATCCTGGCCGGCATGGCGGACGTGGTGCTCGTGGTCGGCGCGGACGCGGCGCCCAAGGGGTTCTTCGCCCCGGCGGGCGGCGACCGGCCCGATGATCCGGACTGGCTGCGGTTCCGGGTGCTCGGCGCGACGAACCCCGCCTACTTCGCGCTCTACGCCCGTCGCCGGATGGCCGTGTACGGAGACACACCGGAGGACTTCGCCCTGGTCAAGGTGAAGAACGCGGCGGCCGGCGCGTTGAACAGCAACGCCCGCTACCGGGCGGCCGTGAGCGCCGAGCAGGTCGCGGCCTCCGCGGTGGTCGCCGATCCGCTGCGGCTGCTCGACATCTGCGCCACCTCCGACGGCGCGGCGGCGCTGGTGCTGACCAGCATGGACTTCGCCCGGCGCCACGGGGTCGCGGACCCGGTCCGCATCCGTGCCGTTTCGACCGTGACGCCGACGTACCCGAAGGCCGTGCTCGACCTGCCGGACATCGCCACCGATTCGGCGGTCGCCGTGGAACCCGCACCCATGAGCTTCCGCGCCTCCCTCGCGCAGGCGGCGTACGAGGAAGCGGGGATCGGGCCCGCGGATCTCTCCCTCGCCGAGGTGTACGACCTCTCCACCGCCCTGGAACTGGAGTGGTACGAGGACCTCGGGCTGTGCCCGGTGGGCGAGGGCGCGTCGCTCGTGCGCGAAGGCGCGACGGCACTCGGCGGGCGCATCCCGGTGAACCCCAGCGGCGGGCTCGCGTCGTTCGGTGAGGCGGTGCCGGCGCAGGCCATCGCCCAGGTCTGTGAACTGACCTGGCAGCTGCGCGGCACCGCGGGGGAACGTCAGGTTCCGGGGGCGCGCGCCGCGATGTCCGCCAACCAGGGCCTGTTCGGTCACGGCTCGGCGGTCGTCGCGGTCCGCTGACGCCGGGACGGCCACGGCTCGGGGGTCGTCCCGGTGCACGGACGCCTGCTCGACCGCGTCCGCACCCGCCGCCAACTGCGTTTGTTGTCAGCCTCCTTGACGGCCCGTCACGCGCGGTGAACACTCCATTCCCAGTCGCTCGCGCCCTCACCACTCCAGGGCGGTCCGGCTCGGTCAGCACGCTCGACGCGGTCGCCGGGGCACGGCACGTTCCCGCCCCCGGCCTCCGTAGCCATGGAAGCGTCCGGCGGGACCCGCCGGACAACCACTGGGAGCGCCATGAGCAATGGAGACATCTTCGTCGGGGAAGTCCTCGGAACGGCCATCCTCATCCTCTTCGGCGCGGGTGTCTGCGCCGCCGTCACGCTCGCTCACTCGAAGGCCAGGGCCGCGGGCTGGGTCGTCATCTCCTTCGGATGGGGATTCGGTGTGCTGGCCGGGGCGTACACCGCCGCGCCGTTGTCGGGCGGGCATCTCAATCCGGCGGTGACCATCGGCATCGCCGTCGACACCGGTGAGTGGGACAAGGTCCCGCTCTACATCCTGGGCCAGCTGACCGGCGCGGTGATCGGCGCCGTGCTCGCCTGGCTCACGTACTACGCGCAGTTCCGTGCCAATGCCGACGCGGACACCTCCGGGCCCACCCTGGGGATCTTCGCGACCGCTCCGGAGATCCGGAACCCGCTGGCCAACCTGGTCACCGAGATCATCGCCACGACCGCGCTGGTACTGCCGATCCTGGCCTTCGGGAAGAACTCCGGGATCGGGATCGGCCCGGTGGCCGGTTCCGCTGCCGGCATCTACGGCTCCGGCATCTCCGTACTCCTGGTCGCCCTCCTCGTGGTGGGCATCGGTCTCTCGCTCGGCGGGCCCACCGGCTACGCGATCAACCCGGCCCGGGACCTCGGTCCCCGGCTGGTGCACGCGCTGCTTCCGATACCGAACAAGGGCACGTCCGACTGGAGCTACTCCTGGATACCGGTCGTGGGTCCGCTCCTGGGCGGTCTGCTGGGCGGCGTCCTGTTCAACGCCGCGTTCTGAGGCCGCTGCCACAAGCACCCGACGGACAAGGGGACGTCATGACGATCAGGTTTGTCGCCGCCATCGACCAGGGCACCACCTCCAGCCGCTGCATGATCTTCGACCAGGACGGTGCCGTCGTCGCCGTCGACCAGCGCGAACACCGGCAGATCTTTCCCCGGCCGGGCTGGGTGGAGCACGACGCATCCGAGATCTGGACCACCGTGCAGGGCGTCGTCGCGGGCGCGCTGGACCGGGCCGGGCTGCGGGCGGAACAGCTCAGCGCCCTCGGGATCACCAACCAGCGCGAGACGACCGTGCTCTGGGACCGGGCCACCGGCCTCCCCGTCCACCACGCCATCGTCTGGCAGGACACCCGCACCGCCGGCCTCTGCCAGGAACTCGGCGGCACCGACGGCCAGGACCGGTTCCGCTCCACCACCGGCCTCCCGCTGGCCAGCTACTTCTCCGGGCCCAAGGCCGCCTGGCTGCTGGACCACGTGCCCGGGCTCCGCGAGCGGGCCGAGCGGGGCGAGATCGCGTTCGGGACCATGGACTCCTGGCTGATCTGGAATCTCACGGGCGGCACCGAGGGCGGCGTCCACGTCACGGACGTGACCAACGCGTCGCGCACGATGCTGATGGACCTGGAGACACTGCGGTGGGACCCGGCCATCCTCGCCGCGATGAACCTCCCCGCGGCGATCCTCCCGGAGATCAGGTCGTCGTCCGAGGTGTACGGGACGGCCGTCGGCGCGCTCGCCGGTGTGCCGGTGGCCTCCGCGCTGGGCGACCAGCAGGCCGCGGTCTTCGGGCAGGCCTGCTACGACCCCGGCACGGCCAAGAACACGTACGGCACCGGAAGTTTCCTGCTGCTCAACACCGGGAGCCGCCCCGTGCCGTCCAAGAGCGGACTGATCACGACGCTCGGCTACCGGATCGGCGACCAGCCGCCCGTCTACTGCCTGGAAGGGTCGATCGCGATCACCGGGGCGCTGGTCCAGTGGTTCCGCGACCAGCTCGGGATCATCGGGAGCGCTGCGGAGATCGAGACGCTGGCGGCGAGCGTCGAGGACAACGGGGGCGCGTACATCGTGCCGGCGTTCTCCGGCCTGTTCGCCCCCTACTGGCGCTCCGACGCCCGGGGCGTGATCACCGGCCTGACCGGCTTCGTCACCAAAGCGCATCTGGCGCGCGCCGTCCTGGAGGCGACCAGCTGGCAGACGCGTGAGGTCGTGGACGCGATGTACCAGGACTCCGGGGTGCCGATCACGACGCTGAAGGTGGACGGCGGCATGACGGCCAACCACCTGCTCATGCAGCACCAGGCGGACGTGCTGGGTGTTCCGGTGATCAGGCCGAAGATCTCGGAGACGACGTGTCTGGGCGCCGCCTACGCGGCGGGGCTGGCGACCGGGGTGTGGTCGGGCCTCGACGAACTCAGGGCGCACTGGCAGCGCGATGTGGAGTGGCAGCCCCGTATGGAGCCGCAGGTCCGCGAGCGCGAGTACGGCAACTGGCGCAGGGCGGTGGAGCGGAGCCTCGGCTGGCAGCAGGAGGGCGCCGACGGGCAGTAGGGACTCTCGGCTGGATCACGCCGGGCTCACGTGCCCTGGCCTGACCCAAACGAAAGACCCTAGGACCGGGCGTCCGGCCGGCCACCTCCCGCCGGTCCCACGACGCGCGGCACGTACCCCTGTCGGCGGGGGTACGTGCCGCGTTCCGCTGTCGTGGTCCGGCCGCTGCCGGACCCATGTCATGGCCGGTGGCCGGTCCGCGCGGGCCAGTGCGTGTCCGGCCGCTGCCGGACCTACGTCGTGGCCGGTACGCGGAGCCGGTCCGCGCGGGCCAGCGCGTGTTCGACCACGGACACCAGTACGTCCCGTACGGACGACCGGTCCCGCGCGTCGCACAGGAGCACCGGCACCTCCGGATCCAGGTCGAGCGCCGCCTGCACCGTCTCGACGGGGAACCGGTCGGCTCCCTCGAAGCAGTTGACGGCGACGGCGAACGGGATCTCCCGGCGTTCGAAGTAGTCGACCGCCGCGAAGCAGTCCTCCAGACGCCGGGTGTCCGCGAGGACGACCGCCCCGAGTGCGCCCTGGGCGAGTTCGTCCCAGAGGAACCAGAACCGGTCCTGTCCCGGGGTGCCGAAGAGATACAGCACCAGGTCCTCGCGGAGCGTGATCCGCCCGAAGTCCATGGCCACCGTCGTCGTGGTCTTCCCCTCGACGCCGTCCAGGTCGTCCACGGGACGTCCTGCCTCGGTCAGCCTCTCCTCCGTACGCAGCGGTCTGATCTCACTGACCGCACCCACCAGGGTCGTCTTGCCCACGCCGAAGCCGCCCGCCACCAGGATTTTCAGGGTAACGGGCTCAACGTGCCGCTTGCTGCGGCTAGAGCGCCCGAAGGCCATTGATCACCTCGCGAAGAATGTTCACGTCCGGCAGCTCGGCCGGCGGAACGGGACGGGTTACATGCACCAGCTCGTCCTCGACGAGGTCACCGACCAGGACCCGGACCACCCCGACGGGGAGATCCAGACCGGCCGCGAGCTCGGCGATCGACTGGGGCATGTCACTGCACAGTTCGACGATCTCCACGTGTTCCGGGGAGAGCGTCTGGTCCCGGCCGGGATCGTCGGCCGCGGGTTCGGGGACGACGATCGCGATCAGGTCGAGACGATGGCGGGACGCACTGCTGGTACGCCCCCGCGTCATCGCGTACGGGCGCACGACCGGCCCCGCGTCGGCGTCGTACCAGCGCGAGGACTGCGGACCGCCGGGGGCGGCAGGGGAACGGGAGGAGTCGGCGCTCATGCCATCCACTCACCCTCCGGAGGGCAGACCGGTCGTCCGGGGCGAATTGGCCAGGTGGGCGCCCACACGCTTGACCATCAGCGTCATCTCGTAGGCCACCTGCCCGACGTCCGAGTCGGAGTCGGCGAGCACGGCGAGACAACTGCCGTCACCCGCAGCGGTGACGAACAGGAACGCCTCGTCGAGTTCGACGACCGTCTGGCGGACCCGGCCGGCGTCGAAGTGCCGCCCCACCCCCTTGGCGAGGCTGTGGAACCCGGACGCGACGGCCGCCAGGTGCTCGCCGTCCTCCCGGGTCAGGTCCTTGGACGCGCCGGTGGGAAGGCCGTCACTGGACAGGACCAGCGCCTTGCGGATGCTGGCGACGCGCTCGACGAGTTCGTCGAGGAGCCAGTTGAGTTCGCCGGATCCCTGGCGTGCGGTGTTGAGTGCTGCGGCGTTCGGTGCGGTCATGGACCGTCCCCTCCCGGAGTGGTTCCTTGTGCTGTGTCACTTGGGCCGGTCACGTCCTCGGCGTTCTGCAGACGGCCGCGCTGCCAGCCGCGCTGGAGCGAGGCCATCCGGCTGCGCACCTCGTCCGCGTCCCGCTCGATGTCCTGTGCCGTCTCCACCGGGGCCGGCTCGTCGGCACGGCCGCCGGATCCTTCGCGGAGCTGCGGAGCGAGGCTGGCCTGCCGGATCCGGCGGGGCAGCCCGCCCACCGTGTCCGCGGCGGGCGGCGAGCTCCGGGTGGACGACGGCGACCGGGGTGCCGGCACCGACGGCTTGGCCGCCGGGGCCGAGGCGGGCCCGGTGGGTGTCCGCAGACCGGGCGGCCGACGGGTCGATTCCGTGGGCCGGCGCCGGTCTCCGGACAGGGCGGGGCCGGCGGCCGCGGGCCTGTCCTCCGGGCCGGCGGTCGTGGGGTGGGCGCGGCCCGTCTCGTCGACCCGGCGGCCCCGGTCGGTGACCAGGGTCGGCGGCTTGCGCCGGGGCAGCGGCCGGGTGCCGTCCGGGCGCAGTGCCCGCACTCCGTCCGGGTCCTCGCTCTGGTCGGCGGCCTGCTGGTGCTGCTCGCGGTCGCCGCCGCGCCGCAGCTCGCGGGCCCGGAAGATGCCGCCGCGCTCGCTCTCGGTGTCCTCGATGTCGGACAGGCCGTCGAGTACGGGGTCGAGCCCCGGGCCGGTGACGGCTTCGAGCACCGGGTCGCGGCCGAAGTCCCTGGGTCCGAGCGGGCCTTCGAGCTCGACCGGCCCGTCCAGCAGCGCCGGGTCCGCCAGACCGGTGGGGACCGGCGAGAGGCCGGCGGGCCTGCTGCCCTGCGGGCGTCCGTCGGCGGGGACGCCCTGCGCGCTGTCGCCGCCGTTGGCGCCGCCCGCGGTGTCGCTGCCCGGCCTGCTGCTGGCGATCGCCTTCTCGGACCTGCGGTCGAGGCGGAATCCGCTGCCGTGCGCCTCCGGGGCTTCGGTCAGCAGCGGCGCCGGGATGAAGACGACCGCGGTGGTACCTCCGTAGGGGGAGGTCTGCAGCGACACCCGGACGTTCTGCCGCTGGGCCAGCCGGCTGACCACGAAGAGGCCGAGCCGGTCGGTGTCGGAGAGCTCGAACTCGGGGGTCTCGGCAAGCCGGAGGTTGGCGTCCAGGAGGAGCTCGGGGGGCATGCCGAGGCCGCGGTCGTGGATTTCGAGGGTGAAGCCGTTGGCGACGCGCTCGCCGTGCACCTGGACCGCGGTGTGCGGCGGTGAGAACACCGTGGCGTTCTCCAGGAGTTCGGCGATCAGGTGGGTGAGGTCGGCGACGGCGGGACCGCCCACGCCGATCCGCGGGAGCCTGCGGACCTCGATCCGCTCGTAGTCCTCGACCTCGGCGACCGCGGCGCGCACCACGTCCATCAGCTGGATGGGCTTGCGCCACTGCCGTGACGGTGCGGCCCCGGAGAGGATCACCAGGCCCTCGGCGTGACGCCGCATGCGGGTGGTGAGGTGGTCGAGGCGGAACAGGTCGGCGAGCTCTTCGGTGTTCTCGGTGCGGCGCTCCATCGTGTCCAGGAGCGTCAGCTGGCGGTGCAGCAGCACCTGGTTGCGGCGGGCGAGGTTGACGAACACCTCGGACACGCCGCGGCGCATGTCGGCCTGCCTGACGGCGGCCTCGACGGCGGCCCGCTGCAGGATGTTGAGAGCCTGGCCGACCTGGCCGATCTCGTCGCGCTCGTAGTGCAGATGCGGGGACTCGGTCTCGACGTCGACGTGTTCGCCGGCGGCGAGGCGGCGCATCACGCTCGGCAGGCGTACCCCGGAGACCTCGTGGGCGTCCTTGCGCAGCCGGGACAGGTCACGGACGAGTTCGCGGCCGATGCGCACGGACACGAAGACCGAGACGAGCAGGGCCAGGAATCCGAGCACGCCCGCGACGCCGGCCTTGATCAGGACGCCGTAGCCGGCGGGCCTGCCGCGGTCCTGGAAGCGGTTGTTCATCTCGGTCGAGTCGTTGGCCAGCCGGTCCAGGACCGGCGGGGCAACCTCCTGCCAGCGGGCGGGGTCTACCGCGCGGGAGTCGCGGGTGGGGCCCTGCGCGATGAGCTTGTCCTCGGCGGAACGCAGGGGCTCGCTGTCCGGGCTCGCCCAGTACTGCTCGACACGGCGGCGCTCCGACGCGGGGAGCACTTCGAGGTTGATCTCGTAGAGCAGACCGCGCTTGGCGATGAGGTCGGAGATCTGCCGGAGTTCGGGGGCGGTCAGTCGCCCCGCGAGGAGTCCCGACGCGACGAGCGCGTCTTCCCTGGCGAGCATTTCACGGGCGCGCGAGATACCGGCAAGCGCCCGGACCTGCTTGTCCATGGACACGTTCTCCATGACGTGCAGGCCGGTCAGGAAGCGGTAGCAGGGGTCGATGAGGTTGTTGTAGTACTCCATCGCCTTGGCCCGGCCGATGGTGCGCTTGTCGACGGAGTCGCGGAGCGACTGCAGTCCTTCGACGGCGCCGAGGATGGAACTGAGCTGGGTCTCGGCGTCGGGTCGCAGCGCGTCGCGGATGTCCTTGTGCTGGGCGCTGCTGGTGACCCGGTCCACGACCCGGTCGGTGGCGGCGCGCTGGCGGCGAAGGACCGGCAGGGCGTCGGAGGCGCGGGGGTCGGCGAGGAAGACGAGGGTCTGACGGCGCTCGTTCTGGACGGCCCGGACCGTGTCCTCCAGGGGGTGGCCGATCTTCTCCACGACGGTGCTCGCGCTCAGCAGCTGACCGGCCTCACGGCCGGTCAGATAGGTGGCGAAGCCCCAGAGTGCGGTGAGGGAGACGAGCGGCACCAGAAGCAACGCCACGATCTTCCTGCGGATGGACTTTCCGCGAAAGCGCATGGCCTCCCCCAGCTCGGCCCCGCGGCGCGGGGATGTGTTCCGTCAACAAACGGCGCGAGCCTACTACTGACACAGAGACAACTCGAAGGCATGTCCGGACGATTTTCGGCCGCCCTGCTGGGAGTTGACCATGAGTTGTCCCGGTATTCCGGGAGATGAAATTCGCGAAAGAGACAGAAGGGACCCGCCAGAGCGCCACATTCCTCCCCATGCCAGTTGGCTGGAATTCTTCGTTCCGTGACGGTTCGGGGGAATCTTCACAGCCGTGCACTCGTCTGTCTGTACGGGGGTAGGGGGACTGCTGGGACGCACTCGGCAGGATGGCACGGTCCGTCCGCGTAGAAAGGACGCATGCCGGGCAGCAACCCTGAAGTCGGACAGCGGTGGGGAGTTGAAAGTCCTTGGACACGCAAGAGCGTCAGGGCGAGGTGGAGACGGAGCAGACCCGAGCGGTAAAGGGTGCGGCGGCGCGCGACCGGCCGGAGATTCCGCGGCAGCCGCTCTGGGTGGAGGAGCCCGCCCTGCGGCGGCGGATGCCGGACCCGGTGCGCACGGCGGCCGTACGTGCCGTTCTGATCATGTCGCTGACGATCATCCAGGCGCTGGTGGCCTTCCTCTCGACGATGGCAGGGTCCTGGCTGGCCTTCCCGATGGTGCTGAGCAGCGTGGGCAGCACGGTGGTCGCGACGTGGTCGGTGCTGGACGTGTGGGTCACCCGGCAGGTGTGGAACCAGCGCAACGGCGTGGTGTCGGTGCCGAGCAGCTCGGCCCGGCAGCTGCGCCGCGAGCGGCGCAGGGCGAGGCGGGCGGCGCGGACCGAACAGCGCGACAGTGCCCGGATACGCCGCCGGGGCGCGGGCCGCAGGCTCTCCCGGGCCTGACAGTCCGGGCCACCGCCTTGCCGGTGCCGTCGGTCGAGCCGTCCGACGTGCGTACGCCGCCCCGCCGCGGGGGTCCACTGACCTGATCAGGTGCCGGTCCTGCCGTGGCGCCCGGCCTTCCGGTCCTGGCCCGGCGTCGGCCCTGTCCCGCCCTCGGTCCTCAGGCCCTGTTCAGGCGCCCTGGCCGGCGGACTCGTTCGCGGTCGCCGCCGGGGGCGTCTGGGCCCCCGATACGGAGCGCTTGAACATGCGGGTGGCGGTGATCTCTCCGTGCACCGTCTCGGCACCCGGGTCCTGCTGCGGCAGTCCGGGGCGCAGATGCTCCTCGACGCTGATGTACTTCAGCCCGGCCCGCAGGTCCGCGTCGTTGCGCAACCTGATCACCAACGGGAATTCGGCGAGCGCCGTCGTGTCGAACAGCCCCGTGGTGTAGAGCAGTTGCACGCCGAGCGCGTCCGACACCGCACGCTGCAGCTCCAGCAGATAGGTGGCGTTGGCGCGGCCGATGGGGTTGTCGAGGAAGAGCGTGCCCGCGTGCCGGTGCTGGTGACGGTCGCGGCCCCGGTCGTTGCTGCGCAGGGCGGCCATCGTGCAGTACAGGGCGATGGCGGCGGTGAGGAGCTGGCCGCCGGAGAAGACGTCGCCCATCTGCCCGACCGGCACCCGCTCGGCGCGCAGCACCGCGTCCGGCTTGAGGATCTCGACAGCGATGCCCCTGGGCTCCAGCGCCGCCTGTACGCCGCGCAGCAGCAGGGACATCCCGTCCCGGCGCAGGTCCGAGTTCTTCTTGAGCGCGGCCCTGGTGGCCTCGTCGATGACCTCGCCGAGCCGTTCGGTCAAGGTGGCCTGGTCGGGCTCCTCGAAGCGGATCCGGAGGAATTCCTGACCGGACCACTCCCCCAGCCCCTCGGGCAGCCGGGAGAGCCGCTGGGCGGAGCGGAGTGTGGTGAGGGCGGAGTCCACGAGGCCGCGCAGCCGGTCGACGATGGAGTCGCGGTTGCGTTCCAGCTGCGCCAGTTCGTCGGTGAGGACCCGCAGCCTGGGGGCGAAGGCGAGGGCCCACTTCTCCGCGTGCTCGGGCAGCGCCGCCGCCGGGAGTTCACGGATCTGCTGGCGGGCCGGGGTGCGGACCTGTTCGTAGCGGGTGGAGTTGGCGTGCCGGACCAGCACGTCGCTCGCCTCCCGTACGGCCGCTTCCGCGGTGGACAGGTCGGCGGCGCAGCCGCGCAGTGAACGGCGGGCCTCGGCGGCGGACTGCCGGGCCTCGTCGAGGCTGCCGGGGTACGGCTCGGGGGTCTCGGGGTCCTCGTCGCCGTGGTCGCGCAGAAGGTCCCGCAGGAGGGCCGCGGCCTCGTCGAAACCGCCTGCCGAGTCCTCCGCGGTGCGATGGGCGTGGAGCAGCTCGGCGTGGGCGCCCCTGGCGCTGTCCAGGGCCGCGGTGGCGGAGGCGAGTTCGGCCGTGGCGGTACGCAGGAGGGCCTGGGCCTGCTCGGCGTCCACGGGGGCCTGCTCGTCGGGGAGTTCGGTGTGCCGCCTCTCGCCGTCGGCGGGGGCCAGCCGCTCGGCCTCGCCGCGCAGCCGGCCCAGCTGCTCGCTGGCCGCCGAGGCGCGGGTCTCCAGGAGTTGCACCAGGGACTCCGCGCGGGCGGCCGCCGCCTGCCGGGACGGACCGTCGGCGCCGTCCGTTCCTTCCAGGAGCTGGGCTGCCCGGGTGCGGACCTTGTTGGTGAGCCGGTCGAGCTCGGCCAGTGCGGCGCTCTCGTCGCTCTCCGCCCGGGCCTGTTCGGCGCGGAGGTCCGCGCCGACGCCTACCTTCTCGTAGAGCTGGGACGCCGCTCGGTAGGCCTCGCGCAGGGCGGGCAGCGCGTGGCGCGGGGCGTCCGGGTCGGGCTCCGGCAGGTGCTCGGGTGCGCCGGCGATCTCGGCCCGCTCGGCGCGCAGGGCGCGGGCGGTGCGCCGGGCGTCGTCGGCGGCCCGCTGGGCGGCCCTGCGGTCCTCGTCGGCGGCCCTGGCGCGCTCCAGGCAGGCGGTCGCGCGGGCTTCGGACTCCGCCGCCTCGTCGACCAGTTCGCGCAGCTTCGCCTGCCAGCCCGCCCGTTCGCGAAGGCGGAAGGCGAGTCCGGCGAGTGCGTCGGCGACCCGGCGGGCACGCTGGGCGGCTTCCTGACGCTCGTCGCGGACCCGGGCGGTGTCCGCGGCGGCCTCGTCGGCCTCGGCGCGGACGGTACGGGCCTCGGCGAGTGCCGCCTCGGCTGTTTCGGCGGCCGTCCGGGCGCTGCCTGCCGCTTCGGCGAGCTCGGCGAGCATGCCGGGCGGGCAGTCCGCCCGCCAGGACCCGATCCGGGAGGCGAGCGCGCGGTCCGCACCGAGGCGTGCCGCCAGGGTGCGGATGTCCTCGTCACGGGCGGCGGCGCGGCTCCTGAGCGCCTGCCGCTCCTCGTCGGCGGCGTGCTCGTCGTGCATCGCCGGGTTCGGCGGCACGAGGAACACCCCGTCGGTGCTCGCGCCGGAGCCGGTGCCGGGGTCCGGGACGGGTGCGAGCAGGGCGGCCGCGGTGCCGACGGCGACGGCGGAGCGCGGCAGCAGGGCGGCGGCGCCGAGAACGTCCCGGGCCCGGGCGTGCGCGTCCGGGTCGGTGATCACCACACCGTCGACGAGTTCGGGGCGGGCCGCGAGCACGGCCGCGTGGTCGGCCGGGTCGACGGCCTGCGCGAGATAGCGCCAGCCGGGCAGCGCGGGGATGCCGTGTTCGCCGAGGTATTCGACGGTGGCGAGGACGTCGGGTCCTGGCGGCAGCAGTCCGCCGTCGCCGAGCGCGCCCAGGATGCGGGAGTCGTCGGCAGCCGCGGTGCGCAGCTCGAACAGGCGCCGTTCGGCGGACGCGACGCCTTGGTCCAGGAGGTCGCGCAACTCCTCGGCGTTGCGGTCGAACTCCTCGGCGGTGAGCGGCTGTCCGGCCGGCCTGGTCTGCGCGGTCGTGACAGCGGGGCCGCCGTGCGCGGCCGGGTTCGTCCCGTCGCCGGTGTCGGGGCCGAGGTCCGCGGCGGGGCCGCCGTCGGGTCCCTCGTCGTGCCGCGCCCGGTCATCGGTGCCGGAACCCGTCGCGCCCTTGCGGGGCCGGGGCACGCCGCCGGCCTGCGTGGCGGGCAGGCCGAGCAGGTCGGCGAGGCGGTGGTCGGCGGCGATCGACTCGGCCGCCCTGAGCTCGGCCTCGTAGGCCTGTTCCGCGGCCCGTGCGCCGTCGGCGGCCCGCGCCGCGGCGAGTTCGGCGCGGCTCTCGGCGGCCGCTGCCTGCCTGGACCGGTCCGCCGCGCTCCCGGCGGCCTCCCGGGCGGTGTCCCAGCCGGCCACCGCGGACTTCTCGGCGTCGTTCGCCGCGAGGGCCGCGCGGGCGGGGTCGGCGTTCGGCGCGGTGTCGTCGAGCCAGCCCGCCCGGACGGCTTCGGCGGTCTCCTGCTCGACCTCGGCGAGGCGCTGGCGGAGGTGGCCGACCTCGCTGCGGGCGCGCTGCGCCTCGGTGGCGGCGGTGGTGGCGTCGCGGTGGGCTGCTTCGCCCGCCGTCTGGAGGGTCTCGGAGCGCTCCTCCTCCTCGTTGGCCACGCTCTCGCCCGCCTCGGCTGCGGTGTGCAGGGCCCGTACGAGGTCGGCTGCGGCGGTGGCGCGGGCGGCGAGCGCGGGAGCGGCGTCCCGCTCGGCCTCGCGGATCGCGACGGCGACACGTGCGGAGCGGTCGGCGGCGGCGCGGTGACGCAGCACGGCCTCGGCCGCCTGCCAGGCGGCGTGCAGGGTACGGGCGTCGACCAGCTCCCGGCGCTGGGCGGCCGCGCTCTTCTCGGCGGCAGTCAGCGCCAGTGAGGCGTGCCGGTAAGCGAGTTCGGCGGCGATCAGGGCGCTGCGGCTGCGGGTCTCCTCGGCGCCGGTGACGGTGTGGGCCGCTCCGGTGACCTGCTGGGCGAGCTCCCCGGTCCGGCCGCGCTCCTGGCCGGCGCGGGCGGAGAGCCTGCGCGCCAGCGTGCGGGTGCGGCGCTCGGCGCCGGCGTGGATGTCACGGGTACGCGCACGCGTTCCGGAGGCCTCGACGATGCGGCCGAGCAGATCGACGGAGCCTGCGGTGAAGTCGCGCTCGGCGGTGAGTTCGGCCCGGCGGCCCAGTTTGTTGCCGAAGCCGCTGACGAGGTCGGCGAGACCGTCGGTGTCGCGGGTGTCGGTGACGGCGCGCAGCAGCAGGTCGGTGAAGTCGGAGTCCTTCTTGACGGCGAAGAGTCCGGCGGCCTCGCCCTCGTCGGCGTTCATCTCGCGCTGGTAGCGGAAGAGTTCGGGGTCGAGTCCGAGGTCTCCGAGGTGCTCGTTCCAGCGGTCGTGGATCTCTTCCCAGTGCACGTCGAGGTGCTGGTAGAACTTGCCCGCGTCGGTGAGCGCGTCGCGGAAGCCCTTCATGGTGCGGCGCCTGCCGCGCGCGCCGGAGACGCCTTCGGCGGGGCGGCCCACCGCGGTGGCCTCGGCGACGGGCAGCGAGTCGAGGCTGAGTCCGGGACCGGGCCGGAAGGAGTACCAGGCCTCGGCGAACTTCCTCGGGTCGTTGGAGACCTGGCGCCCGCGCCATTCGCTGACCTTGCCGACGACGACGCATTCGCCGGTCAGGGTGTGCTGCCACTCCAGCGCGACATGGCCGCAGTCCTCGGCGAGCAGGAACTTGCGCAGCACGCCTGAGCTGGCCCCGCCGAGGGTGTTGCGGTGGCCGGGCAGCATCACGGAGAAGATCAGCTTCAGCAGGACGGACTTGCCGCCCCCGTTCTCCAGGAAGAGCACTCCGGCGGGGGCGGGGCGGCGCGGCGGGCCGACCGGTTCCTCCTCGAAGAACTCCGCCTGCGCCGGGGCGGGATGGGGCACTGGCTCGCCGACCCCGCGCAGGTCGAGCACGGTGTCGGCATAGCGCGCACCGGCCGGCCCGATGGAGTAGAGGCGGACCCGGGACAGCTCGTACATGGCGGCGGACTCTCGTCGTTCAGGCAGCGGGAGGGAGACGTCGGTGGCGGGTGGCGGCGGTGGGAGCCGGTCAGCCGTGGAAGGGCAGGCCGGCGTCGGCCGCCAGCTCCAGGTCGTCGGGGTCGGGGGGCGGCAGCAGGGTCGCCGTTCCGTCGGTGACCGCTACCACGCCAAGCTCCAGCAGTTCGGCCATAGCGGCGCTGCCTGCCATGTCACGGACCTGGAGCTGGTAACGGGCGGTGGTGCGGAAGGCGCCTCCGGCGTCGTCCCCGGTGCGCTGGAGGAAGCCGGAGTCGGTGAGGAAGGCGACGGCCTTGCCGACGATGCCGGTGGTGGAACCGGCCAGCCGCCGGGCGTCCTTCGTCGCTCCGGTGGAGCTGCGGCGGGCGTAGATCCGCCAGCCGGCCTCCAGGCCGGGGGCGTCACTGGCCGGGTCGGTGTTGTCGCCGTGCTCCTCGGCCCGCTCCTCCAGGCGGTGGCACGCCTGTCGTACGAAGGCGTCGACGCCGTTGACCGTGATCCGGCCGATGTACGCGTCGTCGGCGAGGTCCTCGGGGCGCGGGAAGGCCATCGCGGCGACGGCGAGGTGGGCGAGGCCGTGCAGGAAGCGGTCGGCGGAGTCCGGCGAGGCCCGGCGGGCGTAGTCGCCCATGCGGACGGCGAAGACCGAGTCCTCGCCCGCGGTGACGGCCATGCCGGCCCGGGTGGACACCTCCAGCACGACGAGTCCGAGCCCGGTGGCCACGGCGTCGGCGAGCCGGGCGAAGGCCGACTCCTCCCGGTAACGGCGCAGCAGTTCGGCGTACTCGGCGTCGCGGGCGGGCAGCAGCTTGGGCTGCAGCCCGAACGCGACGAGCCGGGCGGCGTCGGCCGCATCGGCCGGGGTGACGGCCGTGGGCGCGCTGGACGGCGCGGACCCGGTCCGGTCGGCCGGATGGGCGGCTGTCTGCTCGCTCCACGCGTCGGCGTGCTCTGCGCGGTGGTCGCTCACGACGGGCGCTCCTTGCTGCGGAAGATCTCGGTTACCTCGGTTACGGAGTGGGCGGGCCGGGGCCGCGTGGCCGCCCCCACGGCCCGGCGCGGGACGGGTCGGGCGCTGATGGCCGCCCCGTGAACTCCGGGCGGGACCGGTCGGGCGATTTCGGCCGCCTCCCGAGTCCCGTACGGAACGGTGCCTGCCGCCGTCGGCCGGAGTGACGCGGTCCGGCCGGACCGCGTCGCCGTCATGCCGCATCCGAGCGGTCGGCGGTCATGCCCGCGGCGTCCAGCAGAGCCATGCCCACGATCAGGTCGGCACCGCCGAATTCGGGGTCCTCCAGCTGGGTCCCGTCGTCGACGGAGAACAGCAGGCGACGCTCACCCTGCCGGTAGGCGGTGCCGACCGGGGGGCTCGCCGCGTGCACGGCGAGCAGGGCGACCAGGTAGGGCAGGTCGGGATCGCGTCGCCTGGCCTCGGCCAGCAGCCCGGAGAGGCGGCGCGGTGCGTCGTGCTCCAGATCCAGCAGCTCCATGGCGCTCGCCAGCTGCTCCTCGCTGAAGCGGCTGTCGGCCGGGGTGGCGATCAGGTCGGGTTCGGGCATCTCGGCGCCCAGGTGCTCGCGCTCCAGGGCGGGGTGAGCAGCATGTCGACCAGGTCGCCCACCCGTACCGAGGTGGGGGTGCGCAGCCCCGTGCCGTGGGCGAAGAACGCGTCGGTGGCGCGGATCGCCTGCTCGACGGGGAGCGGCAGCAGAGGGGCCAGCAACTGGCCGTACAGGTCGAGGCCGGTGCGGGCGGCCGGGGTGGCGAAGGCCTGGCGGTCCTGTTCGGCACGGAACAGCGGACCGGCCTCCAGCAGCCGCGACTGCAGCTGGGTGTGGCGGCGGATGCAGTCCTTCACGATGTCGACGAGCTCGGCGGCACGCCGCTTGTGCTCCGGCTCCTCGGCCTCGTCGCGGGCCTTGCGGATGTTGGTGAGGATGGCGTTCTCGTGGCGGTACCGGTCGGCGACGTGGTCCAGCGCCTCGGCGATCATGTCGGGCACGGCGTTCAGCCAGTCGACCGCCCGGACGTTGCGCCGGGTCGCGTCGAGCGTCTTGCGGAGGGTCTCCGCGTACTGCACGGTCCGGTAGCGGGCCTGCTCGGCGGCGAGCTGCGCGTCGGCGAGGCGACCGCGGCTGATCAGGACCTCCAGCTTCACCTCGGCGGCGATCTGGGCGCTGGTGACGTCCGTGTCGAGGGCGCCGACCAGGACGTTGACCGCTTCGTCGGTGGCACGCAGGTAGACGCTGCCGCCGTACCCCGGGACCTCTTCGATCAGCTTGAAGTCGTAGTCCCGGCGTACGTAGGTGCCATCGGGCCCGAAGGTGCCGTAGACGGCGCGGAAGCCGCGGTCCACGCTCCCGACGTTGATCAGGTTCTCCAGCACCCAGCGCGCGACGCGTTCGTGCTCGGCGACCGGTCGGCGCGGGGCCTGCGCGGCGACGCGCGGCAGGAGTCTGGCCACTATCTGGTCGTGGTCCGCGCCGGTGTCGAAGTCCATGTTGAGCGTGACGAGGTCGATCGCGGCGAGCGCGACCTCGGCCATCGCGTAGACGGTGTACTCACCGGCGAGGTTCGCCTTGCGCACGTCGAGGTCGTGCAGCGGCGCCGTGCAGGCGAGCGCGCGCAGCCGTCGCGAGAGCCCCTCGTCGGCAGCCGGGCCCGGGGCGGGCCGCGGCCCGCGCTGAGCTGGGGCGCAGCGTTTTCCGTGTAGGCAGGCGAAGTCACGCTGCACAGATTAGGTCCTCGCACCGACAACGGTCGAAACGGCGCAGAAGCGGCCGGTTGCCCCGGAGTCGGTCACTCCCTGCCCGGCGCGCTCCACGCGGCGCGGGCTGCGCGGGGACACAGCAGCTTTCAGGCCGGGCGTACAGGGCGACGGGCCGTAGGCCGGGGCGACTTGGCGCGCTGCCCGGCGGAGCGGGGTGCGGAGCCCGGTCGTTGACCGTGCGGGTGCGGAAGGGGCCGGGGCCCGGTCGTTGACCGTGCGGGTGCGGAAGGGGCCGGGGCCCGGTCGTTGTCCGGGCTAGTGCGGAGGGTCCCCGAGGCGCGGTAGGTGGCCGCGCGGGTGCGAAGGACTCCGAGGCGCGGCGGGTGGCCGCGCGGGTGCGGAGGGTCCGGCGGTGTGCGGGCCGGGGTCAGCTGTGCGCCGCTGTTCGCGGCTTGGCGTCGCGCGCCCCCGACGCGCAACGCTCCTGCTGGGTGTACCTCGGTCAGACGGCGGGTGCGTCCGGCCCGATCCTGCTGCGTACGGCGGTCTGTACCTCGGCCTCCTCGGCCGGGTCGGCGGCCAGTCGGCGCAGGCGCTCGGCCACCCTGATGTCGCCGGTCTCCGCGTGGCGTGCGGCGACCTCGCGGGTCGTCTCCTCGCAGTCCCACAGGCACTCGACGGCGAAACCGGTGGGGAAGGTGGGGTCGGTGGCGGCCAGTGCGCGGGCTGCCCTGCCCCGCAGGTGGGAGGAGGACGTCTCCCGGTAGACGTGGCGCAGGACGGGAGCGGCACATGCGATGCCCAGCCGGCCCGTGCCGTCGACCAGCGTCCACAGGCGTGGGGCGTCGGGCCCGTCCCCCGTACCGCGTCGCGCAGGGCGCCGAGGACCAGGGGGGCGTCCTGTGCGCCGCCGCGGCAGGCCAGCACTCCGGCCGCGGAGGCGCCGAGTGCGTCGGGCCGCCGGGCCCAGCGCCGGGCTCGGTCCACCGCCGCGTCCCCGCACATCCGCTCGAAGGCGGCGACGGCCGCATCGGCGACCGTGCGCGAGGCACCGACCGCCGCGGCCTCGATCAGGTCGAGGACGACCGGGTCCTGGGCCTCGGCCAGATAGTGCAGGGCGGCACACCGGGCGCCGTCCGGGCCGCTGCGGGCGGCCTCGACGATCACGGGCCGGTCCTCGGGTCCCGCGACCGCGGAGAGGCAGCGGGCGGCCGGTACATGGAGGTCGCTGCCACGGTCGAGCCCTTGCTGGGCCCAGTCGAAGACGGCCTGGACGCTCCACCCGGGACGGGGGCCACCGGCCCGCATCTGCCGCTGCCAGCGGTCGAACGAGCCCTGTTCCGAGGCGGCCCGTACCCGGGCGCCGACCGCTTCGCGCGGGTCGTCGGCCCAGAGCCGCCAGGGCCGTGGTTCGAAGGCGTCGCGCACGGTGGCGGCGAGCTCGGCGTTACCCCCGGCATCCCCGGCGAACCGGGCCAGCACCGGCACGGCGAGGGAGCGGAGCCCGGCATCGTCGTCGCGCAGGGCCAGCTCGTCCAGGGCCCAGGCCCAGTTGGACCCGGCCGCGGCGTAGCGCCGCAGCAGGGCCAACGCGTCGTCGCGTCCGTAGGAGGCGAGGTGGCCGAGGACCGCGAGGGCCAGGCCGGTCCGTGACTCGTCCGTGTCGAGGTGATCGTCCGGATCGTTGAGGTGGCGCTCGATCTCCTCGATACCGCCGTCGAGGTCGAGATACAGGCGTGCGTAGTAGAGGGAGCGGTTCTCCACCTGCCAGTCGTGACGCGGATCGCTCAGGACGCAGTGGTTGAGAGCCGCCAGGGCCTCGGGGCGTGGCGCGGCGAGCGCGTGGAGCGTGCCGTCGCCGCGGCCCCTCTGCAGCAGGCCGAGCAGCGTGCCGCTCGGCGCTATGAACGGATCAAACATGGGAAAAGCCTCACATCAAGCTGTCGACGCAACCGGGACTGTGCAGTTCCACGTGCCGGGAGGGCACTAGGCCGCGCAGCAACATGATCGGCCGACCGCCGTCTTCCGCCTGGTGCAGACCATCTTCCTACCTCTCGTCGGTTGGCCCGAATCGGGCCCGCGACGTCATGATGACCCAGCCATTTCGCCACCGCGACCACATTTACGGCGAACCCGTTCAGCGGGCGCCGAAGAGTTCCAGCAGGTCGGCCTTGCCAAACATGTGCGCCGTGTCCAGCGCGGAGGGCGTGCCGACCGCCGGATCGGCCCCGGCGTCAAGCAGAGCGCGGATCACGGCGTCCTCGCCCTTGAAGACCGCTCCGGCGAGGGGCGTCTGCCCCCGGTCGTTGGCCCGGTCCGGGTCCGCGCCACGGGCGACCAGTGCCGTGACTGCGGGGGCGTGCCCGTGATAGGCGGCGAGCATGAGCAGCGAGTCGCCCCGGTCGTTGGTGAGATTCACGGGAACTCCGGCATCGACGTACGCCGCGAGCGCGTCGGTGTCGCCGCGGCGCGCCAGGTCGAAGACCTTGGTGGCCAGCTCCACCACCTCGGGATCAGGGGTTTCGCTCATCGGGGGGACCGCCTTCCATTAACCGGTTTCGCCGCAGCCGGCCCGCCGGGACGGGTGCCTGTGGGGCCGTACGAGTGAATCGACAGGGTACTGCCCGACCAGGCACATGACCCGGGCCACCCATGGCAAAAGATCACGTCGAGTGACGACGGAGCGATGCGCGGGACCGAAAACCTCTCCGGGCAGCGCCTCACTGTCTGCCAGTCCAGTGAAAAACCCGGCTTTTCACCCGATTACACCTTTTATCCTATAGATACTTCCGGTGAGCTTGGAAGGACTCATGGTGACTGTCCCCCCAACCAGGAGAACCACTCATGATCCTTTCCATGTCAGGCGTCGTCATCCTCGGCATCATCGTCTTCCTGTTCTTCAGGAAGGACGGCCTCAAGGCTTCGCACGCCCTCGTCACCGCCCTGTTCGGCTTCTATCTGGCCGGCACCGCCATCGCACCGAGCATCACCGCGGGCGGTGCGAGCCTCGCCGGCCTCTTGGGCGGGATCAAGTTCTGACCCTCCGCTACCGCTCCCACCCCCTTCAGGAGACAGACGTGGCCCGGCGACCACTCCCCCGCATTCTGAGCAGCGGCAGCGCTTCGATCACTCGCAGTCGCGAGTTCGCGCGCACGGCCGCCGACAGCGCCACCGACGTGCTCCATCCGCTGATCACGATCACCCGTGGTCTGCGGCTGCTGGCAGGTGCAGGACGGCAGAAGTGGGCCGCGACGCCCAAGGACCGGCGTGGTCCCACGCTGTTCCTCGTCGCGGCCTGCGTGCTCGTGGTCGCGCTCATCCCCTACGGGCCGCTGCTGGCCCTGGTCATGGTGATGGGCGCTGCCGCATGGAAGGGACGGGAACGCACTCCCGTCAGAACCGGCCCGGACGAGGCAGAGTCCGGGCGGCTGCAAGCCCTGTACGAGGCGCTCGTGCCGTACTTCTCCACGGCCGACGACCCCAGTCCGCTGTTCGCCCACGGCGGCGACTGGGACCAGGTCTTCAGCGGATACGAGTTCGACGGCGACGGCCGTGTCTCCCGGCTCCGAGTGGCGTATCCCGCGTACTTCACCGACAGCGAGGCATCCTCCCGCGCCCGGATCGAGCAGCTGCTGCACGCCAAGTCGGGTCGCGGCCGCGAGTACCACTTCAGCTGGGACGAGGAGGGCAACCAGCTCGTCATGAGCGTGCTCGACGCCCTGCCCACCTCGATCACCGCCCAGCGCTTCGTCACCGCCCCGGGTGAGACCGTGCTCGGTTTCACGGACGACGACGCGGTGCAGCGCACCGTGCCGGTCAGCGACGGTGAGGAGACCCGGGACGCCCCCGGCGTCGTGTGGCGGACCGGCGCCCGTTCCACCGAACCGCATCTGCTGATCGCCGGTCAGCCCGGCAGCGGTACCACCACGCTGATGCGTTCCATCGCCCTGCAGGCACTTCAGCACGGCGACATCCTGATCATCGAAGGCAGCGGCATCGGCGAGTACGCCTGTCTCACCGGGCGCGAGGGCGTGCTGGCCGTCGAGTGCGGGCTGGCCGGGTCCCTGGCCACCCTGGAGTGGGCGGCCAACGAGACGGAGCGCCGGCTGATCGAGTCCAACCGGGCCCGGCAGTCCGGCCACGCCGTCCCCGAGGACACCCGGCGCCCGCTCTGGATCCTGCTGGACCGGCCGAGCGTGCTCGGCCACCTGGCCGCCGCCGACGACGGACCCGACCCGCAGGACCTGCTGCAGGTGCCGCTGCGGCACGGCAGGGCCGCCAACGTCACCGTGGTGATGACGGAGCAGTTCGACAGCCTGGACGGCCTGGGCGACACCGTGCGGACCCACACCCGGGCCCGGGTGGTGCTCGGTCACTGCTCCCCCGGCCAGATCGAGTCCGTCCTCGGCCTGGAGCCGCACACCACTCCGACCCCTGATGTCCCGCCCGGCCGCGGCTACGCACGGCTCGGCACCGGTCCGGTGCTGCGGATCCAGGTGCCGGCCACGCCCGATCCGTACGACGACGCGACCAGTGAGGCGCAGCGCCAGGCGGTGCTCGGCCTGCTGCCCGAGCGGCGGACGGCGATCGAGGCGAACGTGCCCGACCCGGTGACGGCGGACCCCGTGACGGCGGAGCCGGTGATGGCGGAGCCGGTGACCGCTTCCGTCGCCGTGGAGAGCGTGGCCGTCAGCGACTGACCGGCGCACTGCGAGGGCCCGCGGACCGGTCGGTCCGCGGGCCCTCGTCCGCTGTCGGCACCGGCGCTCAGGCCACGAAGGTCCGCGGCGTCTCCGCCCCGGCGCCCGCTCCCGAGCTGACCAGCTGGGCGGCGGCCGCGAGCCGCAGGGCCGCCTCGTCCGCCACCGGGCCGCCGACCGTGAACGGCAGCCGTACGTATCCCTCGAAGGCGCCGTCGACACCGAACCGGGGTCCGGACGGCACCCGCACCCCGACCCGCTCCCCGGCCACCGCGAGCCGCGAGCCGGAGAGGCCGCCGGTGCGCACCCAGAGCGTCAGACCGCCGCGCGGCACGGCGAACTCCCAGTCCGGGAGCTCACGGCGCACGGCAGTGACCAGCGCGTCCCGGTTGTCCCGCGCCTGTTCCCGGCGGATCTGCACGGCCTGTTCCCAGCCGCCGGTGCGCATCAGCCAGTTGACGGCCAGCTGTTCCAGGACCGGGGTGCCCATGTCGGCGTAGGCGCGGGCGGCGACCAGACTGCGGATGACATCCGGCGCGGCTCGCACCCAGCCGATCCGCATGCCGGCCCAGAAGGCCTTGCTGGCCGACCCGACGGTGAGCACGGTGCTGCCCGCCGGGTCGAAGGCGCAGACCCGGCGCGGCATCTCCACGTCGTCGTCCAGGTGCAGCTCGTTCATGGTCTCATCGACGACCAGGACCGTGCCGGCCGAGCGGGCTGCGTCCACCAGCGCACGGCGCCGGTCCTCGTCGGCCAGGGCCCCGGTGGGGTTGTGGAAGTCCGCGACGACGTACGCGAGCCGGGGCGCCGCGTCCCGCAGCACCTGGCGCCACCGGTTCATGTCCCAGCCGCCGAGCCCCTCCTCCATGGCCACCGGCACGAGGCGGGCGCCGGCCTCCCGCATCAGCTGGAGGATGTTGGCGTAGCTCGGGGACTCCACCGCGATCCGTTCCCCGCGGCCCGCGAAGAGGTGGCAGATGGCGTCGATCGCGCCCATCGCCCCGGTGGTGACCATGATCTGTTCGGGCATCGTGGGAATGCCGGAAGCGGTGTACCGGTCGGCGATCATCTGCCGCAGGGCGGGCAGTCCTGCCGGGTAGTCCCCGTGGGTGTGCGCGTACGGGGCCAGTTCCTCCAGGGCGCCCTGCACGGCCCGGGTCAGCCACGGTTCGGGGGCGGGCAGCGAGGCGCAGCCCAGGTCGATCATCGATCCGAGCGCCTCCGGAGGCAGCGGTTCCAGGCCGCGGGCCGGCAGCGGATTGCCCGCGGGTACCGCCGTCCAGCTGCCGGCCCCGCGCCGGGACTCCAGGAATCCCTCCGCACGCAGCGCCTCGTAGGCCGCGGCGACGGTCGTACGGCTGACTGCCAGGGCCAGTGCCAGTTCGCGTTCGGCGGGGAGCCGGGCGGCGACCGGCACCCGGCCTTCGAGGACGAGGAGCCGGATACCGTCTGCCAGCGCCCGGTAGGCCGGCGGCTTGCGGTTGCCGGGCCCGGTCGGGCGGGGCTGCTGGGCGTGGAGCTGCCGCGCGAGCTGGGCCGCACCGACCGCCGAAGTCCACTGCGCCATGAGAATCAGTCCACCTTCCTCGGATTGGCCATGGTTGGCAGCCAATCCCCTGCCACAGAGTGACATGCGGCAGTCCACCACCACCACA
This sequence comes from Streptomyces sp. RKAG290, assembly GCF_023701695.1. Lineage (GTDB taxonomy): Bacteria > Actinomycetota > Actinomycetes > Streptomycetales > Streptomycetaceae > Streptomyces. Next base: position 6,475,402 of record NZ_JAJOZC010000001.1, on the reverse strand, counting down.
CCAGGGGGCACCACTTGTCCACCACCGCCGCCCCGCGCGGAGCGCACCTCACCCGACGGCTGATCCAGCTGTACGTCGGCCTGGCGCTGTACGGGGTGAGTTCGGCGCTGCTGGTCGTCGCCGGGCTGGGGCTGGAGCCGTGGGGCGTGCTGCACCAGGGGCTCGCCGAGCGCACGGGGATCACCATCGGGGTCGTCTCGATCATCATCGGCGCGATCGTGCTGCTGCTGTGGATCCCGCTCCGGCAGCGGCCGGGCCTGGGTACGGTCTCCAACGTCTTCGCCGTGGGTCTCGCGATGGACGGCACACTGGCGCTCGTCCCCGAGGTGCACGGGCTCGCCGCGCAGGCCGGGGTGATGGCGGCGGGAATCGTCCTCAACGGCGTCGCGACGGGGCTGTACATCGCGGCCCGGTTCGGTCCCGGTCCGCGCGACGGGCTCATGACCGGGCTGCACCGGCGGACCGGCCGCTCCATCCGGCTCGTCCGTACCGCGATCGAGGTGGCGGTCGTGGTGACCGGGTTCCTGCTCGGCGGCTCCCTCGGCGTGGGCACGGTCCTCTACGCCCTGGCCATCGGCCCGCTCGCCCAGTTCTTCCTGCGCGTCTTCGCGATCCCGGACGACGGCAGCGCCACGGTCACCGCACGGCCGTCCGGGCAGGCCATACTTCCGCAGTGACTTCTGTACGCCACCCCTACCTCGACCATCCCGCGCCGCTCGCGTTCGCCCACCGGGGCGGTGCGGCGGACGGCATCGAGAACACGGCGGCCGCGTTCCGGCGGGCCGCGGACGCCGGGTACCGCTACTTCGAGACCGATGTGCACGCCTCGGCCGACGGCCGGCTGGTGGCCTTCCACGACGCCACCCTGGACCGGGTGACGGACGCCCGGGGGCGGATGGCGGAGCTGCCCTGGAGCGAGATACGGCGGGCCCGGGTGGCCGGGCGTGAACCGCTGCCGCTGTTCGAGGAGCTGCTGGAGGCGTTCCCGGACGCCCGCTGGAACGTGGACATCAAGGCGGAGCCCGCCCTGGAGCCGCTGGTGGAGCTGATCCGCAGGACGAACTCCTGGGACCGGGTGTGCGTCGGCTCGTTCTCCGAGGCCAGGGTCGCGCGCGCACACCGGCTGGCGGGCCCGCGCCTGGCCACCTCCTACGGCGTCCGCGGTGTCCTGGGCCTGCGCCTGCGCTCGTACGGCATCCCGGCGGCGCTGCGTGCCGGCGCGGTGTGCGCGCAGGTCCCGGAGAGCCAGGGCGGCGTCCGGGTCGTGGACCGGCGCTTCGTGCGGGAGGCGCACGCACAGGGGCTTCAGGTGCACGTCTGGACCGTGAACGAACCGGAGCGGATGACCGCGCTCCTGGACCTCGGTGTGGATGGCATCATGACCGATCACATCGAGACGCTGCGTACGGTGCTGAGCGAGCGGGGGGCCTGGGCCTGACGCCGGCCCGGTGACGTCTCCCCGGGGAGATACGAGGGGTGCGCCATGACCGCCGAGACCGCAGACACCGCCGACCCGGCGGAGGATCCGGCCGGGGCGGCCGACCCCGGCGAGCGCCGCCGCGAGCAGCACGGCTGGTACTTCTACGACTTCGCCTGCTCCGTCTACTCGACGAGCGTCCTCACGGTGTTCCTCGGCCGTACCTGACCTCGATCGCCAAGGCGGCGGCCGACGCCGACGGCTTCGTCCATCCGCTCGGCGTCCCGGTCCGCGCCGGGTCGCTGTTCGCCTACGCGGTCTCGGTGTCCGTCGTCGTCGCGGTGATCCTGATGCCGGTCGTCGGCGCGGCCGCCGACCGCTCGGGCCGCAAGAAGCCACTGCTGGCGGCGGCGGCCTACGTGGGTGCCACCGCGACGGCCGGGATGTTCTTCCTGGACGGCACCCGTTATCTGCTCGGCGCCTTCCTGCTCATCGTGGCGAACGCCGCGATATCCGTGTCGATGGTGCTCTACAACTCCTACCTGCCCCAGATCTCGGAACCCGACGAACGCGACGCCGTCTCCTCGCGCGGCTGGGCCTTCGGCTACACGTCGGGGGCGCTGGTCCTCGTCCTGAACCTGATCCTCTACACGGGCCACGCCTCCTTCGGCCTCTCCGAGTCCGACGCCGTACGGATCTGCCTCGCCTCGGCCGGCGTCTGGTGGGGCGCCTTCACCGTCGTACCGCTGCGGCGGCTGCGCGACCGGCGGGTGGCGCCGGGCGGACAGGGGGCCGTCGGATCAGGGTGGCGGCAGTTGACGGCGACCCTGCGCGACATGCGCCGCCATCCGCTCACCCTCTCCTTCCTGCTGGCCTACCTCGTCTACAACGACGGCGTGCAGACGGTGATCTCCCAGGCCTCGGTGTACGGCTCCGAGGAGCTGGGGCTCGACCAGACCACGCTGATCACGGCCGTCCTGCTGGTGCAGGTGCTCGCGGTGGCCGGGGCGCTGGGGATGGGCCGACTCGCCCGGGTGCACGGCGCGAAGCGCACAATTCTCGCGTCCCTGATCGTCTGGACGCTGATTCTCGTCGCGGGGTACTTCCTGCCCGCCGACGCGCCGGTCTTCTTCTACGCGCTGGCCGCGGCGATCGGCCTGGTGCTCGGCGGCAGCCAGGCGCTGTCGCGCTCGCTCTACTCACACCTGGTGCCGCGCGGCAAGGAGGCCGAGTACTTCTCCGCGTACGAGATGAGCGACCGCGGACTGAGCTGGCTCGGGCCGCTGGTGTTCGGTCTCGCGTACCAGCTGACCGGCAGCTACCGGGACGCCATCATCTCGTTGGTGATCTTCTTCGTGGTGGGTTCCGTGCTGCTCGCGAGGGTTCCCGTACGGCAGGCTGTGGCTGCTGCCGGCAATCCCGTTCCGGAACGGATTTAGACGTTGAAGTGAAAGGCCGGTAGTGTACGCCTTTGGCCTGCCCGGAGGACCGTTACTGCGAGTGGAAGAACCCAAACCGTTGGGTGACAACTTCCGCCAGATGTGACAAATGGGGCGTTGACGGGTACTTGAACCCTGGCAAACCTGAAAAGCAGCGGCACGACGGGCGACGCATGACCGGCAACGGGAATCTTTACCGACGACCGGACGTTGACCGGATGACGACGACAGCGACACCTGTCCTGTGGGCGACAAGCCCGGGAGGCACGATTCATGAGTGAGCGAGCTCTCCGCGGCACGCGACTTGTGGTTACCAGCTACGAGACGGACCGCGGCATCGATCTGGCCCCGCGCCAGGCGGTGGAGTACGCATGCCAGAACGGACATCGATTTGAGATGCCGTTCTCGGTAGAGGCGGACATTCCGCCGGAGTGGGAGTGCAAGGCGTGTGGCGCCCAGGCACTCCTGGTGGACGGGGATGGCCCCGAGGAGAAGAAGGGCAAGCCTGCGCGCACGCACTGGGACATGCTCATGGAGCGGCGCACACGCGAGGAGCTGGAGGAGGTGCTGGCCGAGAGGCTGGCGGTTCTGCGCTCCGGAGCCATGAACATTGCCGTGCATCCGCGGGACAGCAGGAAGTCTGCCTGACCGCGTAGTACCGCACTGAGACAAGAGCCGCGGGCCGCGACACACCTGGTGTGTCGCGGCCCGCGGCTCTTGTCGTTTGCCTCGGCGGCAGGCTGCGGGGGTTGTTGCGGGCGCAGAGGGTGGTCGGTCCTGGGCGGTTCCGCGCCGGCGTCAAAGATGTCCTCAATCGCCGGACGGGCTTGAGGTGCCGGCCTGAGGTACCGCCTGAGGTACCGCCTTGAGGCACAGGCCTGAGCGCCGACCCCGGGGCGGTTACGGGGTGAGGGGCGGGCGGGGGTTCTCGTCGGGGTGGGTGGGCTCCTCGCGGATCACCTCGCCCTGGACGACCTTTCCGTCCGGCCGGTGCATACGGGCCTGCTGGAAGGCGTCCGAGAGGCCACCGGGAGTCGCCGCACGCATCCGGCGCTCCAGCGACCGCTCCGTGTACCTGCTGAGTGCCGACCGGACCGGCGGCACCAGGAGCAGCAGTCCGGCCACGTCCGAGATGATCCCGGGATCATGATGAGCAGCCCGCCGAGCATCAGGAAGCCGTTGCCCCTGCTGCTCGCCGGAGCCGGGGAGGAGCCGACGGCACCGGCGCCCGGCTGGCCGGGCATCTGCTGGAGCGTCTCGGTGAGGTTGCGGAAGGCGCGGCGGCCGGCCCGCTTCATCACCACGGCCCCGAGCACGACGCCCGCGGCCAGGAGCAGCAGGACGGCGAACCCGCTCGCCACGTCTGCCACCACGACGAGCAGCCAGATCTCCAGCACCGCCCAGGCGGCTACGGCGAGAGGTATGAAGGTCCGGGCGCGCGAGCGTTTCCGGGCGGTCGGGGGCGGTGTGCCGGTCGTCATGCCCCCAGTGTGCCTGGACCCCGGTCCGATCGGGGTAAGGGGCGAGGACGCTCAGGCCGGAGTCGTCAGGGCGTCCGGCGGCCGAGCACCCGGTTCGTCCGCGTCGTGACGCCCCAGGCCGTCACCCGCCAGAGGGCCTCGACGAGGATGTCCCGGCTCATCTTGGAGTCGCCGATCTCCCGGTCGACGAAGGTGATCGGGACCTCGACGACGTGATAGCCGGCCTCGATCGCGCGGCGCGCCAGGTCGACCTGGAAGCAGTAGCCCTGCGAGGCGACCTCGTCGAGCCCGATCCCCTGCAGCGTCTCGGTGCGGAAGGCCCGGTATCCGCCGGTGACGTCCCTCGTCTGCAGGCCCAGCAGCAGCCGCGAGTACGTGCTGCCGCCGCGCGAGATCATCTCGCGGGACTTGGGCCAGTTGACCACGCGTCCGCCCGGCACCCAGCGGGATCCCAGCACCAGGTCCGCGCCCTTGAGGGCGGTGAGCAGCCGGGGCAGTTCCTCGGGCTGGTGGGAACCGTCCGCGTCCATCTCGACGAGCACGCCGTAGTCGTGCTCCATCCCCCAGCGGAAGCCGGCGAGGTAGGCGGCGCCGAGCCCTTCCTTGCCCTTGCGGTGCAGCACGTGGACCTGGTCGTCCACGGCGGCCAGCTCGTCGGCGAGCTTGCCGGTGCCGTCGGGGCTGTTGTCGTCGGGGCTGTTGTCGTCGGCGACCAGGATGTCGGCCTCCGGCACGGCGGCGCGCACCCGGCTGACGATCGGCTTGATGTTCTCGGCCTCGTTGTAGGTCGGAATGATCACCAAGGTTCTGCCGAGCGGGCCGTATCGCCTCTGACCGCCGTCGTTCACTTACTGCCCCTTACGTCCGTACGCAGATGCACACCATATCCAGCGTGGCGGGCTCTCAGACCGGCCCGGTCGGACGGCACGGGAAGCGGCGGCGGACAGAAGAGCGGAAGTACGGACAGAACTGCGGATCGGGGCCCGGCGTCCTTCGGGCCGACCTGGGACCCGCCGGCTGCGGATCGACCTAGAGCCGTTGTCTACTGAACGTCCGGGCCCCACCCGGGTCGCACCCTCCGTCCGGCTGAAACCTTCCCTCGCCCCCGAGGCGCGGGCGCTGAACCTGGCTGTCAGTGGTGGTGCGCCGGTGCGGCACACCACCCCATGACCCAGCGGCGTTCGACGACTGCGTGGACGTTTAACCGGTCGGACGTCCTGTGGTGGACTCGGCCGAACCTACCGGCCGGTGGGCGCATTCTGTCAATAGTTGCCTGACCTGCACCGTTTACCGAACTTGCCTGGTCAGTACCGAAGATACCCAGGTCGTGGGAGAACCGGGGCACCTTCGATCGGCGGTACGAAATGTCCGCACGTCACTCGTTCGGCCGTACGTAGACAGTTTGTCCGAAGACGACCGTGCGCAGGCAGACCGGGAGTTCGCCCCCCGGGCTGAGGTCGGGCAGTCCCGGGGTTCCCGACCTCGGGTCGGTCGACCAGCGGGCCACCCGGTCGTCCGGGGCCTGGACCACCAGCTCCTCGGTGCGCCAGACCGCGTAGTCGGCCGGGGCGCCGGGCACCAGGGTGCCCGCGTCGTCGCGGCCGACGGCCCGCCAGCCGCCCCTGGTGTGGGCGGTGAAGCCGGCCCGTACCGAGATCCGGTGCTCCGGCGTCCGGTGGAAGGCCGCTGCCCGCACGGTCCCCCACGGGTCCAGCGGGGTCACCGGGCTGTCGGAGCCGAACGCGAGGGGCACACCGGCCCGCAGGAGGGCCGCGTAGGGGTTCAGGGTCCTCGCCCGCCCGGCACCCAGCCGCTGGGCGTACATGCCCTCCTCACCGCCCCAGGCGGCGTCGAAGGCGGGCTGGACGGACGCGGTGAGACCCAGTTCCGCGAAAGCGGCGACGGTTTCGGGCGTGAGCATCTCGGCGTGCTCGATCCGGTGCCTGGCGGCCCGGACCCGGCCCAGGCCGACCTGCTCGGCGGCGGCCCTGACGCCCGCGACGACGGCGGACAGCGCCGCGTCACCGATGGCGTGGAAGCCCGCCTGCAGCCCCGCCTCGGTGCAGGCGGCGACGTGGGCCGCGATCTGTGCGGCGTCCAGGTGGGCGGCGCCGGTGAGCGGGGCGTCGTCGTACGGCTCGTGGAGGCAGGCCGTGTGCGAGCCGAGCGAGCCGTCGACGAAGAGGTCCCCGGCCGCGCCCACCGCGCCGAGTTCCCTGATGCGCCGGGCATCCTTCTCGTCGCCGACCTGTTCGGCCCAGTAGCCGAAGACCCGCGGTCCGCGCTGTCCGGCCGCGAGCCTCAGCAGCGCGGTGAAGTCCTCCTCGTCGGAGATGTCCGGGCCGCCGCACTCGTGCACGGTGCCGATGCCCAGGGACGCGGCGTGGCTCAGCGCCGCGCGCTGGGCGTCGGCACGCTGCTGCGGGGAGACGGCGCCGTGGGCCGCCGCGCGCACCGCGTGGTGGGCGGCGGCGGTCAGCGGCGCCTCGGGGTGGTATCCGGTCAGCGAGGCGATGCCGGGGACCAGATCGAGCAGCGCGGTGCTGACGACCGCCGAGTGCACGTCGATCCGGGGCAGGTAGACCGGCCGGCCGGCGGCCGCCGCGTCGAGTTCGGCGCGCGAGGGCGGGCGCTGCTCGGGCCAGCGGGTGGCGTCCCAGCCGTGCCCCAGAACCACCCGGTCGGCGGGGTGCGCCACCACGTAGGTACGTACGAGAGCGAGGGCCTCGCCGAGGGTGCGGGCGCCGGAGAGGTCGAGGCCGGTGAGGGCCAGTCCGGTCGACGTGGTGTGGACGTGGGCGTCGGTGAACGCGGGGGTGACCAGGGCCCCGTCCAGGTCGATCACCTCATCGACGCCGCCGGCGAAGGCGTCGGCGGCCCCTTCGGAGCCCACCCAGGCGACATGGCCCCGTTCGACCACCATGGCGGTGGCGAAGGGGTCGGCGGGGCTGTGGACGTCTCCACCGCGCAGCAGCACGGTGCGGTGTTCGCTCTGGGGGGCGGTGCTCTCGGTCATGGTGACCAGTCTCCCGCCTGCCGGGGTGCGCCCGGTGCGCGACCCCTCAGATCTGCGGGGGCCGTGCCTCGTACGGCGTGGACAGGACGACCGTGGTGCGCGTGGAGACCCCGGCCAGCGAGCGGATCCGGGTCAGCAGGTGCTCCAGCTCGAGCGGGGTCGCGACCCGCACCTTGAGGATGTAGTTCTCGTCGCCCGCGACGCTGTGGCACGCCTCCAGCTCCGGGACACCGGCCAGCCGCTCCGCGATGTCGTCCGGGGCGCTCGGGTCGAAGGGCTTGACCGAGATGAACGCAGTCAGCGGCAGGCCGACGGCCTCGGGGTCGACGACCGCGGCGTAGCCCCGGATCACCCCGCGCTGCTCCAGCCTGCGGACCCGCTGATGAACGGCCGATGTGGACAGGCCCGTGGCCTTGCCCAGGTCGGTGTAGCTCATCCGCCCGTCCTTGACGAGCAACTCAACGATTTGACGGTCCAGCTCCTCCATATGGATCAATCTATGGCCCCAAGTCCCTCCAGGCACAGTCGTGGGAGCCCCGTAGGGGCACCTGCGGGGGCATGTGACGAATGCCACAGGTTTACGGGTCGGTAGCCGAGCGCCGCGCGGTTACGGCTGATCCGCGACGGGAAGTGCTTGCTTTGGCCGAGGCCACGGCGCCTTGTCGGCCCACCCGAGGGGGGAATTTCCCATGCAGAGCCTGAAGCTCACCGGACGTACCGAACCGGAGCCCGTCGATCCTTTCGAGGACACCGCTCCCGACGCGTACGACACGTTCGAGATGTACCGCGTCACCTGCCCGGACTGCGCGCAGCCGATCGCACTCCTGGCGGACGAGGACGCACTCCCGGAGCACGCGCTGTGCCCGACTCCGTGGAACCCGTTCGTACTCACGGTGTGTGCGGGTACCGGCACCGCGGCGTCGAAGGCGCAGCCCGCCGACGAGTCGCCCGAGGTCCAGGAGCAGGAGACAGCACTGCTGTTGACGCTCCCTCAGGGACTCGACTGGAGGATGCAGCCCTTCTCGCACGCCGGCGGCGCCGGCTCGCGCCCGTTCCGGGTGCCGAACCCGCTCCGGCGCGACGCCGCCTGAGGCAGCTTCCCGGCTCCGCGGGAGGGCCCGCACGCGGAGGGACACAGACCTGCGCCGCACCACGCCGGCCCGGCCGGCGTGGTGCGGCCGGCGGCCGTCGCGGGGCCCGCCCGTGCCCGCGAAGTCCCGCCGCCGCGGGTGAACCTGGTGAACAGGCGCTCGAATCAGCCGGACAGTGACCCGGCCCCGCCCTGCGGCGTTGGCCCGGCATGACCCTGCTGCACTCCACGGCCGGCCCCGGTCGCCGCCGTCTCGCCGCTCCGGCCGCCGAAGAATCGGTTCCGCGGCCCGGATCGTCACCGGCGCAGAAATCCGAGCCGCCCCGTCCGGCGCCGCGCTCGGTACCCCACTCGACCGATCCGCCCATCTACCGGGCGCTGCTCCGGAGCTGGGAGGGCACCGGCAGGACCCTGCCGGGCCGCCACGACCAGGAGTGGAACCGGATCATGACGACACCCGTGTGGTCGGACCGGCCGCTGCGGGTCAGCGCGTCTCAGGACCCGCGAGGTGGCGGGCGATGACCATCCGCTGGATCTGATTGGTGCCCTCGACGATCTGCAGCACCTTGGCCTCGCGCATCAGGCGCTCCACCGGGAAGTCCAGCGTGTAGCCGTATCCGCCGAGCACCTGGACGGCGTCGATGGTGACCCGCATCGCGGCGTCCGTGCAGAACAGCTTGGCCATCGCCGCCTGCCGCGAGAACGGGCTGCCCGCGTCGCGCAGCCTGGCGGCCTCCAGGTAGAGCGCCCGGCCGGCCTCGATCTGGGTGGCCATGTCGGCGAGCATGAACCGCAGCCCCTGGAAGTCCGCGATGGGGCGGCCGAACTGCTGGCGGCCGGTGGCGTAGGCGACGGCCTCGTTCAGCGCCGCCTGGGCCACACCGATGGCGCAGGCCGCGATGCCCAGCCGGCCGGAGTCGAGTGCGGACAGCGCGATCGCGAAGCCCTGGCCCTCCTCCCCGACCCGGCGCGCGTCGGGGATCCGGACGCCGTCGAAGTGCAGTTGGGCGGTGGGCGAGCCCTTCATGCCCATCTTCTTCTCGGGGAGGGCCGCGCCGAGTCCCGGGGCGTCGCCCGGCACGAGGAAGGCGGTGATTCCGCGGGCCCCGTCGGCGCCGGTCCGGGCCAGGACGGTGTAGAAGTCGGCGATGCCGCCATGGGTGATCCACGCCTTGGTGCCGGTGATGACCCAGTCCTCCCCGTCCCGTACGGCCTTCGTGCGCAGCGAGGCGGCATCGGAGCCCGAGGCGGGTTCGGAGAGGCAGTAGGCGCCCAGCAGGCCGCCCGAGAGCATCGCCGGGAGGTGCTCGGCCTGCTGTTCCTTGGTGCCGTAGCCGGCGACCGCGTGGCAGGCGAGGGAGTGGACGCTCACGCCGAGCCCGACGGTGAGCCGGGCGGCCGCGAGCTCTTCGAGGACCTGGAGATACACCTCGTACGGCTGGTCGCCGCCCCCGTGGGCGGAGTCGTACGGCAGTCCGAGCAGGCCGGACTCGGAGAGCAGGGTGAAGACTTCGCGCGGGAACCGGCCCGCGTCCTCCTCCTCGGCCGCCCGGGGCGCGATCTCCCGCTGGGCGATGTCCCGGACGAGCGCGATGAGCTGCGTGGACTCCTCGGTGGGCAGACGGCGTTCCACCAATTGCGGGGCACGGTCGGACATGACGGCGCTCTCCTCCCTGTCGGGCGTAGCGGCGGTCGCACGCGCGGGGTGTGAGCGGCGCCGCCGGGGGATCTCCGGGCATGGCCCGAAAACACTGCTGCCCAGCCGATGTTGCCCTCCCGGGTCACGAGAGGTGCGGGTCAGCGGCTGTGGCGGCTTGAGTATGCCCGATCGGACGGTATCCGTCACCGGGTGACAGAACACGCCCGGCAACGGGCCGCCGGCACCGGGCCGGTCGCCGGACTTGGTCCGAACCATTGACCCAACTGGTCTAGTCCATCTACGGTTCCCCCCGAACCGGCTTTCCGCGTTCATGCCAATCTCGTGCGTACGCCGAAAGCCGGCCACCAACCGGCAAGCACCCTCCCCCACGAGGAGCAACAATGATCGGACTGCACCGCCCGGGAGCCCGTCTCCGGGCCCTCGCCGCTGCCGCCTGTACCGCCGCTCTGGGCGCCGCCCTGCTGGGCGTCGCAGGCACCGGATCGGCCGGCGCGGCCCCCGCGTCCCAGCAGGCCGCAGCCTCCGCAGCAGCGCCCGCCGCCCCCACCGCGGCCGGCGACAAGGTGGTCGGGTACTTCACCGACTGGGGTGTCTACGAGCGCAATTACCACGTCAAGAACATCGAGACCTCGGGCTCGGCCGACAAGCTCACTCACATCAACTACTCCTTCGGCAACGTCCAGGGCGGCAAGTGCACGGTCGGTGACTCCTACGCCGACTACGAGAAGGCCTACACGGCCGACCAGTCGGTCGACGGGGTCGCGGACACCTGGGACCAGGAGCTGCGCGGCAGCTTCAACCAGCTCCGCAAGCTGAAGAAGCTGCACCCGAACCTCAAGGTCATCTGGTCGTTCGGCGGCTGGACCTGGTCCGGCGGCTTCGGTGAGGCCGCGCAGAACCCGGCCGCGTTCGCCGAGTCCTGCTACAACCTGGTGGAGGACCCCCGCTGGGCCGATGTCTTCGACGGCATCGACATCGACTGGGAGTACCCCAACTCCTGCGGTCTGAGCTGCGACACCAGCGGCCGTGACGCCTACGGCGGCCTGCTGTCCGCTCTCCGTTCCAAGTTCGGCGCGGACAACCTGGTCACCTCGGCGATCACCGCTGACGCCTCCGAGGGCGGCAAGCTCGACGCGGTCGACTACGGCGGCGCGGCCAAGTACGTGGACTGGTACAACCCGATGACGTACGACTTCTTCGGTGCCTGGGACGCCAAGGGCCCGACGGCCCCGCACTCCCCGCTGACCTCCTACACGGGCATCCCCAAGGAGGGCTTCAACAGCGACGCGGCGATCGCCAACCTGAAGGCGCAGGGCGTCCCCGCCTCGAAGCTGCTGCTCGGCATCGGCTTCTACGGCCGCGGCTGGACCGGCGTCACCCAGGACGCGCCCGGCGGCACCGCCACCGGCGCAGCCCCGGGCACGTACGAAGCGGGCATCGAGGACTACAAGGTCCTCAAGAACAGCTGCCCCACCACCGGCACGATCGCGGGCACTGCCTACGCCCACTGCGGCACCGACTGGTGGAGCTACGACACCCCGGCCACCATCGGCACCAAGATGGACTACAAGAACCAGCAGGGCCTGGGCGGCACATTCCTCTGGGAGCTCAGCGGTGACACCACCGACGGCGAGCTGATCAAGGCGATCAACTGACGTTCTCGCAGCAGCGTGACGGGGGCGGGGAGCCGGGCGGGCTCCCCGCCCCCGTCAGGTGCGCCGGCAGGTCACATGAGACCGAGCTGTGTGACGAACATGGCGATGACGACGACCAGCGTCCAGCCCAGGACGTTCTCCAGCAGCTTGGAGCGGTCATCGGGCCCGCCCGTCCGCGCGCGGCGACGGGCAGGGGTGGTGGTTGCGGCGGCAGTCGCGGTCATGGCATCTCGTTCGGTCGGCCGGCAGTCGGTGTCCCCCGAGGACCCGACCACAGTGCCAGCACGACGGACCCCCGGGGTAGAGACCTGCGTCACTGCCCCGAGGGAACCGGACCGCGTCAGCGCACCCCGACAGCGGCCAGAGCCCGGCGCTGGGCGGGCGTCGGGTGCGCGGGGAAGTACAGGTAGCAGACGCCGCCTGTGCCCGAGACCACACTGCCGCTCGCGTTGTAGCGCTTGGTGCGGAGCCAGATCGTCTCCCACTCGTGCCGGCGGTAGACGTGGCGCACCGCCTCGTCGTTCGGTGACGCGGGATCGTTGGCGATCACATCACCCTCGGCGGTGAAGCCGATCACCGTCATCAGGTGACCCGAGGTGCCGTACCCCGCACCCGTCAGCTCCTCCTTGAGGAACGACTGTGACGTTATGACCGGGATGCCCGCGCGGACCAGGGTCTCCAGGTCCGTCAGCGAGCTCAGCCGGGTCACCACGGCACTCATGTCCTCGTAGGTGGCGGCGTAGGCGGCGTTGAACGGCCAGTTGCCGCACCCCTCGTACTGGTTGTCGTACGTGAAGCGCGCCGCCTGGCAGACCTGCGGGTCCTGAAGTCCCGGCTTGACCCAGGCGAGGTCCTCGGCGGTGGGAGTGCGGCCCCAGTACTCGATGATCATCTGCGAGGAGGTCGGGCTGCACCACGCCTCGCCGCCGTTGTCGTACTCCGGGTACTGACCCGCGTGCACGTTCTGCGAAAAGCGCGGCACCGGCAGCTCCCGCGCGAGGCCGGGGGCGGACGCGGGCACGGTGAAGCGGTCGGGGATGTCCGAAGCCATCGCGCCGAGCCGCCACACCGTGGGGGTGAGCCGGGTGCCGGGGGTGCGGTAGAGGGTCAGCCGCAGCCGGTAGGAGAGCAGGCGCAGGCCGCTCGCCGCGTCGTCCACCGAGAAGGTGTCGGTCCAGATGGAGCTCTTGCCGTCGCTCTGGTCGTCGACGGAGGTGCGGCGGATGTCCCCGTCGCCCGCCGCCCAGCGGCCCATGACGTACCAGGGGGTGCCCGTGCCGTCCGAGTAGGTGCCCTGGAGTTCGATCTGGATCCAGGTGCCGGCCGGGGTGTCCGCGTTCCAGGAGGCGATCGCCTCGGTGGCCGGGACGGCGGAGCGGTGGACCGGGGAGGTCCAGGTCGCGTACTCCCAGGCCGCGGTGGTGCCGGTGTGCGGGTCGGTGTAGTCGGTACGTCCCAGCGGGTGGCTGATCACCAGGCCCGCCCGGCGGCCGGCGACCGCGCGCGTTCCGGCGCCGGAGCCGCAGCGCCAGTCGGTGTACGTACTCCAGGAATGGTTGTCCACGAGAGAGGCTGCCGCCGAAGGTGCGTGGTGCGGGGTACCGGACGGGGCCGCGGCCGCCGCGGAAGCGGCGGACGACAGCGCTCCGGCGCCGGCCGCTGCCGCGACGGCGGCGGTGAGCACGGTTCTGCGTGAGGTCGGACTGGGCATGGGCGAGACCCCCGGTCGTAAGCGGAATGGGGCTGCGTGTGCACGACAGTGCGCCAACTATTGCGGGTCGTGCCCCGGTTCGGCCAGCGATTCACGTCGTGCCGTGCGACCAATATTGGTCTCAACCACTGGCGTGACCTGCGACAGCTTCCCGGCGGCTCGTAGGCTGGACCCATGGCTGACCTCTCGCTCCACGCCGCGCGGCTTCGCACGCTTGCGCCGTCCTGCGGGCCGGTACGGCTGATCGGCGTCGACGGCCACGCAGGATCGGGCAAGAGCACCTTCGCCGCCCGCCTCGCGGCGGCGCTCGACGACGCCCCCGTGCTGCACCTGGACGATCTGGCCACCCACGAGCAGCTGTTCGACTGGACGGACAGGCTCAGGGAGCAGGTGATCGAGCCGCTCTCGCGCGGCGACCGCGCCCGCTACGAGCCGTACGACTGGACGTCCCGGAACTTCGGTCCTCCGCGCGCCCTGGAGCCCGCCCCGGTGGTTCTGATCGAGGGGGTCGGTGCCGGCCGACGGGCCCTGCGCCCCTTCCTGGCACACCTGTTGTGGATGGAGCTGCCCGCCACCGAGTCCTGGGAGCGGGGCCGGCGGCGGGACGGGCCGGCCCTGACCGCCTTCTGGGACGAGTGGACCACCGCCGAGGAGGCTCATTTCTCGGCCGATCCCTCCCGCCCCTCGGCCGACGCGCTGGTACGCCAGTTGCCTGTGGGGTACGAGTGGCTGGAGGGAACCCGTGCGACAGCAGGAGCGAACCATTCCGTGACCGAACGTGAGCGTCCGGCACCGCCATACTGAGCAGTCGGAAATCGGCCCGGAAGTGCCTCAACTCTGCTTGACCCGGGGGCGGTACAGGTCTTACGTTCTCAATGTGCGGCTTTTCGGAGCCCCCGCAGACGCGAAGCCCCCGGTTGTTCCCCCGTGATCGGGGGCTTCGCTCTGTGCTCGATGTTCCTTTCCGGCCTCGCTCCACCCCATTCCGCTTACCCTGGGTCACCTTCTTTCTTCGGCCTGCGGCGCCCTTAGTCGGACACTCCCTGCGCAGGTACGATGCCTCTCGGTGCGGTCAATTCCCGTCCACGGCACAGCGATTCGGCACGCCTCGGCGGGCCGTCGTGCGGCGGGACATCCTGGGGGCACGGTTTGTGGGGGACCTGATGGACATCGGCACGCAGGGCGCACAGGCCCCGGCCGACCTCGCGTGGCTGCGCGGCGTGGACGCCTACACGATGGGCGCCTACCCGCAGGCCGAAGAGGAATTCAGAGCTGCGGTGCGCCTGGATCCCGGCATGGCGGACGCCTGGCTGGGCCTCCATGCGCTGCGGGTCGACACGACGACGGCGCTGCTGCACATGCACCGCCACCGCGACCGCTTCGGCGAGCAGCGTGGCCGGCATCGCCGCACGCTGAACTCCTGGTACTGGCTCGGCTGGTGGGTGCAGCCGGTACTGGAGAGCCCGCGCGATCTGCTGCTCGCGCACGCCTCGCACTGGCTGGACGGACGCCATGTGCCGGAGCTCGACCGGGCGCTGGCCGGGCTGCCGCCGGTGGACGCCGACAGCCAGGTCCGCTTCCTGCACGCCTGCCGCTCCTACCTCGTCAAGGACTGGGAGCAGCTCGTACGCCATACGGAGCAGCTGATCGACGACCCGCTGCTTGGCATCGAGGCAGGACTCTTCGGCGGCATGGCGCGGGTGCGGCTGGAGATGTACGGGCAGGCCGAGCCGCTGCTCTCCACCGCCCTGATGCGCTGCCGCAGCGAGCAGCCGCAGCGCAAGGAGCTTCGCTACTGGCTGGCCCGGGCACACGAAGGCACCGGCCGCAGTGCGGCCGCGCTGCCGCTGTACCGGGCGGTGCACCGGATCGACCCGGCCTTCATGGACACCTCGGCACGGCTGGCCGCCATCGCGGACTACGACGGCCTGGAAGGTTCCGACGAGGTGTCCGGCCTGGCCGCCGTCTCGCTGACCGGCCTGGGCGCCGACGGGGCCTTCGCGGAGAGCCAGCCGGACGGCGACTCGCTGCTGGGTACCGACCTCGTGGACGGCCGGGAGCTGCGCCCGGGCGGCGAGCCGCAGGACCTGCCGGGCGTCGGGGTGTCACCACCGCCGGGCAGGGCGCGGGAGAAGACCGCGGTGCCGGGACAGTCCGCGCCGCAGCCGTTCCCGGCCGGGCCCAGTGATCCGGTGCTGCTTGCCGAGGCACTGGCGGAGCTGGAGCGGATGGTCGGCCTGGAACCGGTGAAGCGACAGGTCAAGGCCTTGTCCGCGCAGCTGAACATGGCGCGGCTGCGGTCCGGCCAGGGGCTGCCCGTGCAGCCGCCGAAGCGGCACTTCGTCTTCTCGGGCCCCTCCGGGACCGGGAAGACCACCGTGGCCCGCATCCTGGGCCGGGTGTTCTACGCCCTGGGCCTGCTCGGCGGGGACCATCTGGTCGAGGCCCAACGGGCCGACCTGGTCGGCGAGTTCCTGGGCCAGACCGCGGTGAAGGCCAATGAGCTGATCGACTCGGCGCTGGGCGGGGTGCTCTTCGTCGACGAGGCGTACAGCCTCTCCAACACCGGTTACAGCAAGGGCGATGCCTACGGGGACGAGGCCCTGCAGGTCCTCCTCAAGCGTGCGGAGGACAACCGGGACCATCTCGTCGTCATCCTGGCCGGATACCCGGAGGGCATGGACCGGCTGCTCGCCACCAATCCGGGGCTGTCCTCGCGCTTCACCACCCGGGTGGACTTCCCCAGCTACCGCCCGCTGGAGCTCACCTCGATCGGCGAGGTGCTGGCCTCGGAGAACGGCGACGCGTGGGACGAGGAGTCGCTGGACGAGCTGCGCTCCATCAGCGGCCATGTCGTCGATCAGGGCTGGCTCGACGAGCTGGGCAACGGCCGGTTCCTGCGCACGCTGTACGAGAAGAGCTGCGCCTACCGCGACTTGCGGCTCTCCGGCTATGCGACGGTGCCGACGCGGGACGACCTGGCGACGCTGCGGCTGCCGGATCTGATGCAGGCGTACGGCGAGGTGCTGTCGGGGCGGCGGCCGCCCGCGGGGTGACGGGCCGGCCGTCCTCGGCGGGCGCATGGGCCGGGCGGTCCGGGGTCACCGCTTCGTCCTCGATCGCCGGACGGGCTCGAAGTGCCCGTGTCTCCGTGCGGAGCCGGTCTCCCGTCCGGCGATCGAGGATCGTGCGCGGGTCAGCCGACCAACGCCGTGAGTTCGTCCGAGTCCGTCTTCTTCTCCTCGGTGCGGCGGGGTTCCGAGACGCGGTGGGCCGGGTCGCGTACCTCGCCGACCAGCATCTCCAGCACGTCCTCCATGGCGACCAGCCCGAGGACCCGGCCCGACGCGTCCGCGACCTGGGCCAGGTGCGTCGCGGCGCGGCGCATCACTGTCAGGGCGTCGTCCAGCGGCAGCTCGGCCCGTACCGTCGCCATCGGGCGCCATACGTGCTGCGGCACCGCCCGCTCGCCGTCCTCCAGGTCGAGGACGTCCTTGACGTGCAGGTAGCCCATGAACGGGCCACCGCCCTCGGCGCAGACGGGGAACCGGGAGTAGCCGGTCCGTACCGTGAGCTCCTCGATCCGGTGCGGGGTGACGGAGGGGTCGACCGTCACCAGGGACCCCCGGCGGAGCATCACATCGGTGACGGGCCTGCTGCCCAGCTCCAGTGCGTCCTCCAGCCGTTCCTGTGCCTCGGGCTCCAGGAGTCCGGCCTGCCCGGAGTCCTCGACCAGCCGGTTGAGCTGCTCGCTGGTGAAGACGGCCTCCACCTCGTCCTTGGGCTCCACGCCGAAGAGCCGGAGCACCAGGCGGGCGCAGGCGCCGAGCGCGGAGGTGACCGGGCGGCAGAGGCGGGCGAAGCCGACCAGGCCGGGGCTGAGCCACAGCGAGGTCTTCTCCGGGGCCGCCATCGCCAGGTTCTTCGGGACCATCTCGCCGATGACGAGGTGGAGGAAGACGACGAAGACCAGCGCCAGCACGTAGCCGAGCGGATGGATCAGCCCCTCGGGCAGATGCACCGCGTGGAAGACCGGCTCCAGGAGCTGGGCGACGGTCGGTTCCGCGACGGCGCCCAGGGTCAGTGAGCAGACGGTGATGCCGAACTGGGCGGCCGCCATCATCTGCGGCAGGTTCTCCAGGCCGTACAGCACCTGGCGGGCCCGGTTCGACCCGGTTGCCGCGAGGGGTTCGATCTGGCTGCGGCGCACCGAGACGAGTGCGAACTCGGCGCCGACGAAGAAGCCGTTCGCGAGGACGAGAAGTCCGGCGAAGAGCAACTGGACCATGCTCATCGCGCAGCCTCCAGGACACCGCGGGCCGCCGGTTCGGCGGTGACCGGGTCCGATGCCCCGGCCAGGCGCACGAAGCGGACCTTCTCGGCCCGGTAGTGGCCGACCTGGCGGACCGCGATCCGCCAGCCGGGGAGTTCGGCCCGGTCGCCGGGGGCCGGGATCCGGCCCAGCAGGTCGGCGACCAGTCCGGCCACCGTCTCGTACGGGCCGTCGGGTACGTCGAGGCCTATCCGCCGCAGCGTGAGCACCCGGCAGCTGCCTTCGGCGTCCCAGGCGGGCCTGCCGTCCTCGGGGGCGGCGGGGGCCAGCTCGGGGCGGTCGGCGCCTTCGGCGTCGTGCTCGTCCCTGACCTCGCCGACGAGCTCCTCGATGATGTCCTCGAGGGTGACGACACCGGCGGTGCCGCCGTACTCGTCGACCACGACGGCGATCGGCTGCTCCTTGCGCAGCCGCTGGAGCAGCTGCTCGACGGGCAGGGTCTCGGGCACCAGCAGCGGCGGGACCGCGATCCGGCCGGCCGGGGTCCGCATCCGCTCCGCCGCCGGAACGGCGAGCGCGTCCTTGAGGTGGATCATGCCGACCACCTCGTCGATGCGCTCCCGGTAGACGGGGAAGCGGGAGAGGCCGGTGGCCCGGGTGAGGTTGAGGACGTCCGCCGCGGTGGCGGACGACTGCAGGGCGCTGACCTTCACACGGGGGGTCATGACGTGCTGGGCGGTGAGCCCGGCGAGCGACAGGGTCCGTACGAAGAGATCAGCGGTGTCCTGTTCGAGGGTGCCGGCCTCGGCCGAGTGCCTGGCCAGGGAGACCAGCTCCCCCGGGGTGCGGGCGGAGGCCAGCTCGTCGGTCGGCTCGACACCGAGCAGCCGCACCAGGCGGTTGGCGACGGTGTTCAGCAGCCCGATCACCGGCCGGAAGACCCGGGTGAACCGGTGCTGGGGTCCGGCGACGAACCGGGCGACCTGGAGCGGCTTGGAGACCGCCCAGTTCTTCGGTACGAGCTCGCCGATCACCATCTGGACGGCGGCCGCGAGCAGCATGCCGAGCACCACGCTGATGCCGGGTACGGCACCTTCGGGGAGACCGGTCAGGGTCAGCGGGCCGTCCAGCAGCTGGGCGAGCGCCGGCTCGGCGAGCATGCCGACCACCAGTGAGGTGATGGTGATGCCGAGCTGGGTGCCGGACAGCTGGAAGGAGAGCTCGCGCAGGGCGTCGACGACGGTACGGGCCCGCCGGTCGCCCTCGGCGGCGGCGCGCTCGGCGTCCGCCCGTTCCACGGTGACAAGCCCGAACTCGGCTGCCACGAAGAATCCGTTGGCGAGGATGAGAAGGAATGCCGCGCTGAGAAGCAGCAGGGGGGTGGTCATGCCGCCGCCTCCACGGAAGGGGCGGCGCAGGTACTACCGGAAGATCCGTCCATTGCTGGAGGGAGTCACTCCTTGGGTCGCAGGAAAGCCCCGCGGGTCTCGGGGACCACTGGTGGGGGCGGGGCGCACAGGGCGCCGCCGCCCTCCAGAGTAATCAACAGGAGGCCGTAGGGGGCAGGGGGCTCAGCCGTTGTCCGTGCCGGTGCCGTGGTTCTCGGCGAGGGCACGCAGTGCACGGGCGTCGCGGATGGCCTGGTCCTTGGCGATTCCGGGCTGGATGCCGAGGGCGGGCAGGCTGGTCCCGTCGCTGAGGTCGAGGAATACCCACGGGTCGCCGACACGCAGGTTGACCCGCACGATCTGGGCCCAGGACAGCCGCCGGGTGCGGGTGAGATTCACCACGGTCACCCCCTCGGCGTCCGCGACGATCTTGGGGCGGCTGAGCAGCCCCAGGACGCCGAGGAAGACCAGCGCGGTGAAGACGAAGCTGGTCCGCTCCCCCGGGCTGAGCTGTTCGAGGGTGAAGGCGACGACGGTGATGACGGCGAACATCACCACCCCGACGCTCAGCAGGACCACCCGGGTGCGGGTCGGCCGGAAGGTGACCGGAAGGGCGGGGGGCTGGGTCCGGGGTGCGGAGCCTGGCATGGTCTTCTTCCCGTCCCGCCGTCAGAGCCGGCAGGCGTGGATGGCCGTGGTGAGGATGGCGCGGGCACCGAGGTCGTACAGGTCGTCCATGATCCGCTGCGCCTCCTTGGCGGCGACCATGGAGCGGACGGCGACCCAGCCCTCGTGGTGCAGCGGGGAGATGGTCGGCGACTCCAGCCCCGGGGTGAGGGCGACGGCGCGCTCCAGGTGCTCGACGCGGCAGTCGTAGTCCATCATCACGTAGCTGCGGGCGACCAGGACGCCCTGCAGGCGGCGCAGGAACTGCTGCACCTTGGGCTCGTCGTCCGGAGCGCCGGTGCGGCGGATGACGACCGCTTCCGACTTCATGATCGGTTCGCCGATGACCTCGAGTCCGGCGTTGCGCAGGCTGGTGCCGGTCTCGACGACGTCGGCGATGATCTGCGCGACACCGAGCTCGATGGCGGTCTCGACGGCACCGTCCAGGTGGACGACGGAGGCGTTGACCCCGAGGTCGGCGAGGTGCTTGGCGACGATGCCCTCGTAGGAGGTGGCGATCGTCATGCCGTCGAAGTCCTGCGGGCCCGCGGCCGTGCCGGGCTTGGTGGCGTAGCGGAACGTGGAGCGGGCGAATCCGAGCTGGAGGATCTCCTCCGACTCGGCACCGGAGTCCAGCAGCAGGTCGCGGCCGGTGATGCCGATGTCGAGGCGGCCCGAGCTGACGTAGATCGCGATGTCGCGGGGCCGCAGGTAGAAGAACTCCACCTGGTTCTCGGGGTCGACCAGGACGAGTTCCTTGGACTCCTTGCGCTGCTGGTATCCGGCCTCATGGAGCATCGCCATCGCAGGCCCTGAGAGTGAACCCTTGTTGGGGACGGCGATGCGCAGCATGAGGTCGGGTTTCCTTTGCGAAAGGGGTGTACGGAACGTGCGGGCGGGTGCGGAGGCCGTGCTCAGAGATGGGCGTAGACGTCGTCGAGCGAGATTCCGCGCGCGACCATCATCACCTGGACGTGGTACAGCAGCTGGGAGATCTCCTCGGCTGCGGCGTCCTTGCTCTCGTGCTCGGCGGCCATCCAGACTTCGGCGGCCTCCTCCACGACCTTCTTGCCGATGGCATGCACGCCCTTGTCCACCAGTTCGGCGGTACGGGACGTGGAGGGGTCGCCGTTGGCGGCCTTGAGCTGCAGCTCGGCGAAGAGCTCTTCGAAGGTTTTGTTCGCCATGATGTCCTTAGAATACGGGGTCGCGGCCCGGCACTCAGCGCCAGGGTTCGCTGACCGAGCGCAGTGTGGTGGCGGTGGCGACGGCAGCGGTGACCGCTTCGTGCCCCTTGTCCTCGTTGGACCCCTCAAGGCCTGCCCGGTCGAAGGCCTGCTCCTCGGTGTCACAGGTGAGGACGCCGAATCCGACCGGCACTCCGGTGTCGACGGCGACCTGGGTGAGGCCGTTGGTGACGCCGTGCGACACGTATTCGAAGTGCGGGGTGCCGCCACGGATGATCACGCCGAGGGCGACGATCGCGTCGTAGCCCCGCCCGGCCAGCACCTTGGCGACCACCGGGAGCTCGAAGCTGCCGGGCACCCTCAGCAGGGTCGGCTCGTCGATGCCCAGCTCGTGCAGGGCGCGCAGTGCGCCGTCGATGAGTCCGTCCATGACCTTCTCGTGCCACTGCGCGGCGACGACCGCCACACGCAGGTCACCGCAGTTGCGTACGGACAGTTCGGGTGCGCCCTTGCCGCTCATGTCTCTCCTACCGCTCGTTTCCTCGGATGACTGCTGGGGACTGCTGGTGTCACTGGTTGCCGCAGGTCGACACCGTGGCGGCGTCGAGCCAGGGCAGGTCGTGCCCCATGCGGTCGCGCTTGGTGCGCAGGTACCGCAGATTGTGTTCGCCGGCCTGGACGGGCATCGGTTCCCGTCCGGTGACGGCGAGGCCGTGCCGCAGGATCGCGGCGGTCTTCTCGGGGTTGTTCGTCATCAGGCGCAGGCTGTGGACGCCGAGGTCCTTCAGGATCTGGGCGCCGGCCGCGTAGTCCCGGGCGTCGGCCGGCAGTCCGAGCTCCAGATTGGCGTCGAGGGTGTCTACGCCGCGCTCCTGGAGTTCGTACGCGCGCAGCTTGGACACCAGGCCGATGCCGCGTCCCTCGTGGCCGCGCAGGTAGACGACGACGCCGCGGCCCTCCTCCGTGATGCGCTGCATGGAGGCGTGCAGCTGGGGGCCGCAGTCGCAGCGCTGGGACTGGAAGATGTCGCCGGTCAGGCATTCGGAGTGGACCCGGACCAGGACGTCGCCACCGTCCCCGAGGTCGCCGTGGACCAGCGCGACGTGCTCGACCCCGTCCACCGTGGAGCGGTAACCGTATGCGGTGAACGCGCCGAAGTTGGTCGGCAGCCGGACCTCGGCCTCGCGGCGGACGGTCGGCTCCGAGGTGCGCCGGTAGGCGATCAGGTCCTCGATGGAGATGATCGTCAGGCCGTGCTTGCGGGCGAACGGGACCAGCTGCGGCAGGCGCAGCATGACGCCGTCCTCGCCCGCGATCTCGACGATCGCCCCGGCGGGCCGCAGGCCGGCGAGCCGGGCGAGGTCGACGGCCGCCTCGGTGTGGCCGTTGCGCACGAGCACCCCGCCGGTGCGGGCACGCAGCGGGAAGATGTGGCCGGGCCGCACGAAGTCGCCGGGGCCCGCCGCGCCGCCCGCCAGCATCCGGAGCGTGGTGGCGCGGTCGGCGGCGGAGATGCCGGTGGTCACGCCGTGCGCGGCCGAGGCGTCGACGGAGACGGTGAACGCCGTCTTCATCGACTCGGTGTTGTGGTCGACCATCTGCGGCAGTTCGAGCCGTTCCAGCTCGTCGTTCTCCATGGGTGCGCAGATGAGTCCGCGGCACTCGCTCATCATGAACGCGACGATCTCGGGGGTGGCC
Organism: Streptomyces sp. RKAG290; assembly: GCF_023701695.1. GTDB lineage: Bacteria > Actinomycetota > Actinomycetes > Streptomycetales > Streptomycetaceae > Streptomyces. The sequence continues at coordinate 6,452,721 of NZ_JAJOZC010000001.1, read as the reverse complement.
TTCTCGGCCGCGATCACGAGGTCGCCCTCGTTCTCCCGGTCCTCGTCGTCGACGACCACGACGGGGCGTCCGGCGGCGATGTCACGGATGGCCTGCTCGACGGGGTCGAGGGTCAGCTTCTCGGCGAGTGCGTCGTGTTCCCGGTGCAACCAGGTGGGCTGGGCAGTCATGCCGTGACTCCTTCCAGAGCGGGTGTCCGCGTACGCAGCCACCAGTCGCGCATGCCCCACAGGACGAGGGCCCCGTAGACGACGTAGATGAGACCGGAGAAGGCGAGACCGCTGTGGAAGTTGAGCGGTACGCCGACCAGGTCGACGAGGAGCCAGGCGAACCAGAACTCGACCATGCCGCGGGCCTGGGCGAGCATCGCCACGAGCGTCCCGGCGAAGATGTACGCGTCGGCCCACGGGCTCCAGGACAGCGAGGGGAACGCGGTGAACAGGCCGCCGACGGCGAGGGTCCCGAGCGCCGCTCCGCCGAGCAGGTAGCCGCGCTCGCGCCAGGTGGCGAACCGTACGGCTATGGAACCGTCCTGGGCCTGCTGCCGGCCCCGGGTCCACTGCTGCCAGCCCCAGACCGCCACCGCGATGACGACGACCTGCTTGCCCACGCTGCCCGCCTGGTGCACGGAGACGTTGGCGGCGACCAGCACGACGCCGGAGAGCAGCTGGGCGGGCCAGGTCCAGATCGAGCGGAGCCAGCCCAGGGCCAGGGCGATCAGACCGACCGTGTTGCCGATCATGTCGGACCAGATGATGTGCTGGTCGAGGACGGTGAACGCCTCCGAGTTCAGCCAGTGCAGGGCGCTCACTTCGCCGGCTCCTCGGGCTCCTGCGCGGAGTTGCCGAGCAGCCGCTCGACGTACTTCGCGATGACGTCCACCTCTAGGTTGACCGGGTCGCCGGGCCCTTGTGGCCGAGCGTGGTCAGGGCGAGGGTGGTGGGGATGAGGCTGATGGTGAAGTAGTCGGGTCCGGCGTCCACGACGGTCAGGCTCACGCCGTCGACGGTGATCGACCCCTTCTCCACCACGTAGCGCGTCAGGTCCGCGGGGAGGGAGATCTTCACGATCTCCCAGTTCTCGGAGACCTTGCGCTCGACGATGCGGCCCGTGCCGTCGACGTGGCCCTGCACGATGTGTCCGCCGAGCCGGCCGCCGACCGCCATGGGCCGCTCCAGGTTGACCCGGGAACCGGCCTGCAGTGCACCCAGGCTGGACCGGTTCAGCGTCTCGGCCATCACGTCGGCGGTGAAATCCTGCTCGCCGAGGTCGACGACGGTCAGGCAGACACCGTTGACCGCGATCGAGTCGCCGTGCTTGGCGCCCTCGGTGACCACGGGACCACGCAGGCGGAATCGGGAGGAGTCGCCGAGGTCCTCGACGGCGGTGACCTCACCCAGTTCTTCGACAATTCCGGTGAACACTCAGTTTCCCTTCGGGGCAGGGCCGGGGACAGCGGTGATGCGCAGATCGGGGCCGATACACACGGTCTCGGTCACATGCAGGCGCAACGCCTGGGTGATGGTGGAGATTCCGGCGTCGGCGAGGGCCGCGGGGCCTGCACCGAGGAGCACGGGAGCGAGGTAGCCGACGATCCGGTCGACCTTTCCCGCCGCGACGAAGGCCCCGGCCAGGGTCGGTCCGCCTTCGAGGAGTACGGAGCGGATGCCTCGCCCGTGGAGGGCGGCGAGCAGCGCGGGGATGTCCAGTCCGGGGCCGGTGGCGGCGCGTGGCAGCCGCAGCACGGCCTCGTCGGGGAGGTGCCGGGTGTCGGCGTCGGGGGCGACCGCGATCAGGGTGGGTGCGGTGGCGTCGAGGACCCGCGCGCCGGGCCGGACGGCGGTGGCGGCGGTGTCGACGACGACCCGCAGCGGCTGGACGGCTCCGTCGACGCCCCGCACACCGAGCTGGGGGTCGTCGGTACGGGCGGTCCCGGAGCCGACCACCACGGCGTCGGCCTCGGCGCGCAGCCGGTGGACGTCGGCGCGGGACTCGGCGGAGGTGATCCAGCGGCTGGTGGCGTCGGCGGCCGCGATCCGGCCGTCCAGGGTCGCCGCGTACTTCCACGTGACGTGGGGACGGCCCAGGCGCACCGAGGTCAGCCAGGCGGCGTTGCCCGCCTCCGCCTCCTCGGCCAGCAGGCCGTGCTCAGCCTTGACCCCGGCGGCGCGCAGGGTGTCCGCACCGCCGGTGGCCTGCGGGTTCGGGTCGCCGACTGCGTACACGACACGGGCGACACCGGCCTCGATGAGCGCTTGGGCGCAGGGGCCGGTGCGGCCGGTGTGGTTACAGGGTTCGAGGGTGACGTAGGCGGTACCGCCGCGGGCCTTCTCGCCGGCCGCGCGCAGCGCGTGGACCTCGGCGTGCGGCCCGCCGGCGCGCTGGTGGAAGCCTTCACCGGCCGTTCGTCCCGTCGCGTCGAGCACGACGCACCCGACGACCGGGTTGGGGCTGGTGGAGCCGAGACCGCGGGCTGCGAGCGCGATGGCTCGGCGCATTGCGGTGGTGTCGGCTGCGGTGTCCACCGGGTCCTCCTGCCTCTTCGGGCACGGACTCCGGGGCCTGTCGATGTCGACAGATGAAGCGGAACGCAGGGCAGGGACGCCGGTTGCCGGAAAAGGACGGTTCGGTAGCCCGAAACCATCCGCCGACGGCGGCGTACCCGCGAAACGGCCCGCCGCGCACTGCCTCCCATCCGGACTTTAACCGTCGGTCCAGGAATCCCACCTGGTCAACCGTCCGCTGGATGCGGACGGGTCGCGGACTATAACCGCCGGTTCGGAATTGCACCGACCCCGGAGTGCGCTGCTGCTGGTACACGATCAGTGTGCCACGACTGGCCGTGGGCCATACGGGTGAACGCTGTGGAGTGGCTCACAGACAGCCCGTGACAAGGCCTTTTTCGGCCACGCGTTTGCCGTGGCCGGGGGGCGGGGGGGCTGGACCTGGTGCGGGTTGCCCCGTGGGGTGCGGGTCCCCTTGGTTCGGGGTTCCGTCCTCAATCGCCGGACGGGCTTGAGATGCGCGGGTCGCCCCGCGGGGTGCGCACCACCCCTGGTGGTTGGGGGTGGTGCCCCTCCGGGGCGTCTCCTCAGAAATGGCGTGTTCACCCGGGTCCGCGAGGGACCCGGGTCCTACGCCATTCCCTGCGGGGACTCCCCTGCACGTCCCCACCCCCTGCATCGGTCGCGTCTGCACACCGGCCCCATGACCGTCGCAGACGCGGGACGGACCGGTCCGGGGCCGTGCAGGGGAGTCCCCGCAGGACGACGAACAGATACCCGGGCCCCCTCGCGTACCCGCGGAACGTTCGTCGTCTGAGGAGACGCCCCGGAGGGGCACGGGACCACCACCCACCAACCAAAGCGCACCCCACGGGGACACCCGCACCACTCCAAGCCCGTCCGGCGATTGAGGACGGAACCCCGCACCCGGGGACCGGGCACCCCACGGAACCGCACCCCGCACGGGGCACCCGCACCACATCAAGCCCGTCCGGCGATTGAGGACAAAACCCCCAGCCCCGGGCCGGGGCGCAAACACACTCAGACCGCCGGAGTGAACAACGCCTCCTGAGCCGCCTCACGCGCAGCCAGCAGCGCGCCGCGCAGGACCGCGGTGCCGCCGAGCAGCCCCGCCCGCACCTCAGTGCGCAGCGGGGACATCACGGCCAGCCGTTCCTCGACCCGCGCAGCCAGCGCGTCGCCGCCCGCATGGCCGACCTCGCCCGACAGCAGCACGCACCCCGGGTCGAGGACCGAGGCGACGGCCGCGGCGCCGAGCGCCAGCCGGTCGGCGAGGGTGTCCAGGAACGCCGCGCTGTCGCCCTCCCCCGCCAGGGCCGCACGCACGGCGACCGCGGCGCCCGGCTCCCGCCCTCCGTCCGGCGTGACGATGCCGTGGGCGGCGGCCAGTTCGCAGAGCGCGACCGAGCCCACCAGGGAGTGGAAACCGCCGTCGCAGTTGAGCGCCGAGGGGGTCCCGATCGTGCCGGGGACCGGCAGGAAGCCGATCTCGCCCGCGCCGCCGGAGGCTCCGCGGCGCAGCTTGCCGTCCAGCATGACGGCAGCCCCGACGCCGTGTCCGAGCCACAACAGGACGAAGGTGTCGTGGTCGCGGGCGGCCCCGGCGCGGTTCTCGGCGACGGCGGCGAGATTGGTCTCGTTCTCAACGTGCACGGTCGCGGGCAGACGCTGCTGGAGGGCCCGGACCAGTCTGCGGTGCCAGAGGGGCAGTCCGGTGGTGTCCCGGAGCTCGCCGGTGACCGGGTCGATGAGGCCGGGGGCGCCGATGCCGACGCTGTGCAGCGGCGCGGTGCCCGCCCGGTGCGCGGTGCGTTCCAGGAGGGCGACGGCCTGCTCGACGGCGTCGTCGGTGGCGGTCTCGCTGCCGATCGGCAAGGTGGCCTCGGCCAGCGTCGCGCCCAGGAGATCGGCGACGACCACGGCGACGCTGTCGGTACGGACGTCGAGGCCGGCCAGGTGGGCGCGGTCGGAGACGATTCCGTAGAGCCGGGCGTTGGGCCCGCGGCGCTCCGCGCCGGACTCGCCGACCACCCGGACCAGGCCCGCGCCCTGCAGCCGTTCGACCAGGTCGGCGACGGTGGGCCGGGAGAGTCCGGTCAGAGTCTTCAGCTGCGTGGCCGTCAGCGGGCCGTCCTGCTGGAGCAGTCGCAGGGCGAGCCGGTCGTTGATGGCCCGGGCGGTGCTCGGGGATGCGGGCATGCCGGGATCCTTCCAGACGTCGGCCGCACCGAATGACAGCGCGGCCTATTTATCAGGCAGGGTTCCTGATAGTTTACTGCCCGCATCGTGGAGAAGGACGCCGGGGAGCGCCGGAACCGCGGCACAGGAAAGTTTCCAGGGGAGGGCAAGGCGGCATGACGACGGATTCCACAGCAACGGTCTTCAGCACGGAACAGGTGAGGCGCGCCAGGTACGCCATCGCCTCGGTCTTCGCCGTACACGGGGCGGTGACCGGCAGCTTCGCCACCCGGGTTCCGTGGATCCAGGACCACGCGGGGGTCAGCGCCGGGCAGCTCGGCATCGCCCTCGCCTTCCCGGCGATCGGCGCCTCGATAGCGATGCCGCTGGCCGGAGCGGTCAGCCACCGGTTCGGCGCCCGGACCGCGCTGCGCGGGCTGCTGATGCTGTGGACCCTGGCACTGATCCTGCCCGCCCTGGCCCCCAACCTGCTGACGCTGTGCGGGGCGCTCCTGGTGTACGGGGCGTCGGCGGGGATGTCCGACGTGGCGATGAACGCGCTCGGGGTCGAGGTGGAGAACCGCCTCAACAAGTCGATCATGTCCGGGCTGCACGGGATGTGGAGCGTGGGAGCCCTGATCGGCTCGGCGGCGGGCACGGTGGCCGCCCATCTGGGAGCCGATGCGCGGCTGCACCACACCATCGCCGCCCTCGTCCTCGCCACTCTCGGCCTGATCGCCTGCCAGCGGGTGCTGGATCTGCGCAGCGAACCGGACCAGGAGCCGCCGCCGCGCTTCGCACTGCCGCCGAAGTCGGCCCTGATCATCGGAGCGGTGGGCTTCTGCGCGGTGTTCGCCGAGGGTGCCAGCCTGGACTGGTCGGCGGTCTACCTCCGGGACGTCCTGGACAGCTCCGCCGGACTGGCGGCCGCGTCGACGACGGCGTTCGCGCTGACCATGGCGGTGGCCCGGATCGCCGGGGACCGGGTCGTCGACCGCTTCGGCGCGGTGCGGACCGTGCGGACCGGCGGCGTTCTCGCCACGGTCGGCGGGGTCCTGGTGGTCACGGCGCCCAATGCGGCGCTGGCCATGTGCGGGTTCGGCCTGATGGGGCTCGGCATCGCCGTGGTCGTGCCGCTCGCCTTCGCGGCGGCCGGGCGCAGCGGACCGAACCCCAGCCAGGCGATCGCGGGTGTCGCGACGATCACGTACACCTCCGGGCTCATCGCCCCGTCGGCGATCGGCTCGCTGGCCGAGGCCACCTCGCTGGTCGTCTCGTTCGGCCTGGTGTCGGTGCTGGCGTTCGGCCTGGTGCTCGGAGCCGGCGTGCTGCGGGCCGGCGACCGCAAGGCGATGTCGTCCCCGGGCGCCGGCGTACCGAGCACCGCACCGGCCGAGCCGCGCCCCTGAGCCGTCCGGCCCACGGGCGCGGCGGGCGGTTCAGCCGGCGATCGAGTCGAGCTGTTCCGCGGCGGGCCGCAGGGCCCACAGGTCGCCGCCCGGCGGCGTCTCCAGCAGGCCGACGGCCGCCCGGGCCTCGGCGTCGCCCGCGTCGGCCGCCGCGTGCACGATGTCGCTCGCCGCGTACCGGTGGAACTCCAGCTCCGGATGGGGCCAGGCGGACTCCCCGGTGGCGGCGGGCAGCAGATAGTCGACCGCCTTGAACAGGCTCTGCCCCTGTGGGCCCTCGTACGCCCAGAGGTCAACTCCGACCTGCCTGCCGATGGCGGCGAGCCGGGTGTACGCCACCAGGTCGAAGGTCGAGTAGTGCCAGCTGCGGGTGCGTGCCAGCTCCTGCGGCTGGCTGCCGTCGCCCGCGATCTGCGGTTCGATGCGCAGCGCCCGGGCGTCCAGGACCGTCCTGCGGGCGAGTCCCCTGTCGCCCGTCGCCAGCGCGAGGGCGGCGATCTGCATGTCCTGGAAGGTGCCGTGGTTGTTCTCGGCCGCGGTCTCCTGCTTGCCGAAGTCCGAGTTCACCAGCCAGTCGAGGAACGAGGTGTTCCAGCTCCGCATGGCGGTCCGGTCGCTCCTCGTCCAGCCGGGAGCGCCGGTGTCGAGCAGCGCGACGGCGTCCAGCACGGACGTGTACTGCTGGGAGAAGTCGATGATGCCGATCGCCCGGCCGTCGTACTTGCAGGGGATGAACTGCCCGTGGTCCAGGTTGGGGTTCATCCGCGTGGCGGGGTCCAGGAACCAGGTGCGCAGGATGTCCGAGGCGTGCTCGGCGTACTGCTTGTGTCCCGTGTAGTACCAGGCGAGGCTGAGGGTGGTGACGGAGTTGAAGACCTTGCCGATGTCGGGGCGGTCGGTGCCCGTGTCGACCTCGGGGTTGCGTTCGCCGTCGCGCTGGACGTACGGGCAGCCCCGGGGGTTGTCCGCGGTCTTCGGCTGGGAGGGCCACCAGTAGGGCGCCTGGCTCAGGTAGTCGTGCGGGTCACCGCCCGGGGCGGGCGCCGGCTTGTCGACGACGGTCCAGGGGCCCTGGCCGAGCCAGCCGTCCGCACCGGCGGTCAGCGTCCGGACGGCGGCGCGCAGGGCGGGGTCGCCGTGGTCGAGGCGGGCCTTCGTCTGCTGGAGGCGGTGGCCGTCGATGACCACGGTCTGCGGTACGGGGCGCAGCGCGCGGTGGCCGTGCGGTGCGGCTGCCGAGGCGGTGGCCGGGAGCAGCATCGCGCTCAGGGCGACCGCTACGGCGAGGAGGGCGCGTGGGCGCCGACGGGTTTTTCCACTCATCGAACACTCCATCAGTCATGTATATGAATCACGTTCACGACTAAGATCGTGTGAGCGTAGAGCTGCCTGTTCGGACTGACAATGCCCCGCGCACGATTCATGGATGAGATCCACGCAAGCGCAGCTCCGGGCCCGCAACCCGGCCGGGTGGGCATCGCGGTCCGGCACTAACATGGCGCTGATCATTTCCGCGGCGTGCGCCGTGCCCGGCGAGGTACTGGACTCCGCACTACACACAGGGAGCAACCATGGGCCTCGGCGTGCGCTGGACCTTGCACGGCGACGGGAAGACGCCCGCACCGGGAGCGGTGGTCCGCCCCGACGAGCGGCTCACCTGGCCCCGGACGTTCGGGCTCGGCGCCCAGCACGTGGTCGCGATGTTCGGGGCGTCCTTCGTCGCTCCGGTGCTCATGGGCCTGGACCCGAACCTGGCGATCATGATGTCGGGTGTCGCGACGGCCATCTTCCTGCTGGCCACGCGCGGTCAGGTACCCAGCTACCTGGGCTGTTCGCTCTCCTTCGTGGGAGTGGCCGCGACGATCCGGGCCAGTGGCGGCAGCAGTGCCGTGGTCACCGGCGCCGTCTTCGTGGTCGGCGCGGCGCTCTTCCTGGCCGGTCTCGCGGTGCAGCGGTTCGGTGCACGGATCATCCACGCGGCGATGCCGCCGGTGGTGACGGGCGCGGTCGTGATGCTGATCGGTTTCAACCTGGCGCCGGTGACCGCGTCGACGTACTGGCCGCAGGACCAGTGGACGGCCCTGCTGGTGATGCTGTTCACCGGACTGGCCGTGGTCTGTCTGCGCGGATTCCTCTCCCGTATCGCGATCTTCCTCGGCCTGGTCTTCGGCTACGTGCTGTCCTGGGTGCTGGACCGGGTCTTCGGGAAGATCCACTCCTCCGTCGGCGGCGGTGAGGCCGTGGACCACTGGCGGCTGGACCTGTCAGGTGTGGGGAAGGCCGACTGGGTCGGTCTGCCGAACTTCCACGCGCCGAGTTTCGAGTGGTCGGCGATTCTGGTCGCGCTGCCCGTCGTCATCGCGCTGATCGCCGAGAACGCCGGCCATGTGAAGGCCGTCGGAGAGATGACCGGCCGCTCCCTGGACGGCAAGCTGGGCACCGCGATCGCGGCGGACGGCGCCGCTTCGATGCTGTCGACCGCGGTGGGCGGCCCGCCGAACACCACGTACTCCGAGAACATCGGCGTGATGGCCGCGACCCGCGTGTACTCCACCGCGGCTTACTGGGCCGCCGCCTGCTTCGCCCTGCTGTTCGGGCTCTGCCCCAAGTTCGGCGCGATCGTGGCCGCCATTCCCGGTGGGGTACTCGGCGGCATCACCGTGATCCTCTACGGCATGATCGGCCTCCTCGGCGCCCAGATCTGGCTGAACGCCAAGGTCGATCTGCGCAATCCGCTGAATCTGGTGCCGGCCGCGGCGGGCATCATCATCGGCATCGGCGGAGTCAGCCTGAAGGTCTCCGACAACTTCGAGCTGAGCGGCATCGCACTCGGCACCATCGTCGTGATCACCGGCTACCACGTGCTGCGGGCCTTCGCGCCGGCCCACCTCAAGACCCAGGAGCCCCTGCTCGACTCGGGGACGTCCGCGTACGACGAGAAGCCGCCGGCCGACGGGGCCTGACCGGTCAGCCCGTCGCCAGCCGGTAGGCGAAGTCGGGGCTGAAGGAGCCCGCCGCGCCCGTGCAGCCGTCGGACTCACCCGGCAGCTTCACCCACAGAAAGGCCTCGATCCGGGCCTCCTTGGTGTCGGTGGTGGGGCGTCCTGCCGAGCGCCCGGGCCCGCTGGATCGCGGGCGGGCTGCTCGGCCAGTGGGCGGTGTGGACGAGCTCCGCGGTGACCCTGCTCGACGACATCCGAAGGGCCCGCGCCGGGGACCACGCGGCGATGGTCCGCAGCCTGACCCGGCGTACCGAACTGACCGACGCCAACAGTGCGGTCTTCGACGTGCCGGGCGCGTTCCGCGGCTGCATCGCCGGGGTCCACGAAGTGCTGCGCCGTCAGGGCCTGTTGGTGAACATCCGCTGCCTGGACCCGGCCGAGACGCTCTCGCCCGGACAGGCCCGGGAGATCACCCGGGTCGCCGCGGCCTACCCTTGGCTGACCGATGACGCCTTCGTTGCGGAGCACCTAGATGCCTGGCTCTCCTGAAACCGCCGACCGCTCCTCCCGGGTGGTCGTCGCCGTACCGCCGCATCTGCGGGCCCAGTTCTTCACCGCCGAGGTGTGGCAGGAACTTCGACGGGCCGCGTCGCTCGCGGTCATCGACGAGCACACCGACCGGGCGGCGGTCGCGGCCGCGCTGCCCGGCGCCCGCGCACTGATCACCTCGTGGCGGGCACCGAAGGTGGACGCCGAACTCCTGTCCCATGCCGACCGGTTGGAGCTGGTCGCGCACACCGGATCGGCGGTCGCGCCCTATGTCACCGAGGACGTGTTCCGGCGGGGCGTCGTGGTCACCCAGGCCGGTGACGAGATGGCCCGCCCGGTCGCCGAGGTCGCGCTCGCCTTCACTCTCGCGCTCCTCCACCGCATCCAGCGCTTCGACCACGCCCTGCGCGGCGGACTGGACTGGGCGGCGGCGAGCGAGGCACCCCCGCGCCACGAGATCCACGGCAGCGACATCGGGGTGATCGGCGCCTCCCGCACCGGGCGGGCCTACATCAGGATGGTGCGGGCGATGGGGGCGCGGGTGCGCGTCACCGACCCGTTCCTCTCCGAGGCGGGTGCCCGGGAGCTCGGTGTGGAGTCCGTCCCGCTGGAGGCGCTGCTCTCCGGCAGTCGCATCGTGGCCGTGCACGCGCCGGTCACCGAGGAGACCCACCGGATGATCGGCGCCGAGCAGCTGGCCCTGATGCCGGACGGGGCAGGTCTGGTGAACACTGCCCGGTCGTGGCTGGTCGACGAGGACGCGCTCCTGGCCGAACTGACCACCGGCCGGCTGGACGCGGCGATCGACGTGTTCGACGCCGAGCCACTCCCGGCCGGCCACCCCTTCCGGTCCCTGCCGAACGTGCTGCTCACCCCGCACCAGGCGGCCGGCAGCGTCGAGTGCCGGCAGCGGCTCGGCACCAGCGCCGTCAACGAGGTGCTGCGGCTGCTCGCCGGGCGCCCGCCGGTCCACGCCGTCACCGCCGACGCCCTGGCCCGGCTGCGCTGACCTCCGCGGCCGCAGCCGTTTCCGTACCCGCACCTGAACCGGTCAGGAGATCTCACCTTCATGCGACCGGCCCGGTCCGGCAGCGCAGCGTCTGCCGGCCCGCGTAACCCGGCCTGATCCGGACGAAAGGCCTTAGTCCTCCGGGAGTTCGACCGGGGCGATCTCGTCGAAGACGTCGCCGGGGCCGGGGTTCGTCGCATCGGTCGCGCCGCCGAACTGGGTCATCACACCCCAGACGGCGTTCAGCGCGGTCTGTACGGCGCCCTCGGCCCAGCCGGCCGTCCAGGAGATGTCGTCGCCGGCCAGGAACAGGCCCCGTTTGTCGGCGGGCAGCCGGTCCTGCATGAAGTGGGTGAACAGCCGTCGCTGGTAGCGGTAGTGGCCGGGCAGGTTGGCCTTGAACGCGCCCATGAAGTAGGGCTCGTTCTCCCAGGAGACCGTCACCGGGTTGCCGGTGATGTGCTTCCTGATGTCGACGCCCGGATATATCTCGCCGAGGGACTTCAGCATGACGTCCATGCGCTCGGTCGCCGAGAGCGGCAGCCACTTCAGGCTGTCGTCGCACCAGGTGTACGAGAGGCAGATGCTGGCCGGCCTGTCCGGGCCGTCGTCGAGGAGGTACGTGCCCCGCGTCATCCGGTCGGTCAGGGTCATCGACATGGCGTCCCGGCCGGTGAGCTCGTCCTTGTCCAGCCAGAACGGCCGGTCGACGGGGACGAAGAGCTTCGACGACTCCATGTAGTGGGTGCGCTCCATCGCCGTCCAGTGGTCGATCGGGAAGAGCGCGTCGTCGCAGGCGATCTTGGAGAGCAGCAGCCAGGACTGACCGGTGAAGACGGCCGCCCGGAAGGTGCGGATGTCGCCGGTGGCGTCGGTGACGGTGATCCGGTTCCCGGCGGTGCGGTTCAGCCGGGTCACCGCCGGGCGCGGCTCTCCGCCGTGCAGCGAAGCCAGTGAGGTGCCGAGCGGCCAGTGGGTGATCTTCCGGGGTTCGCGCTCCCAGAGGCGCAGCGGAAGCTGCTGGCTGCCGCCCACGATGGAGCGGTGGTGGTCGTCCGCCTCCGTGTAGACGACGCGCAGGATCTCCAGGATGGAGTTGGGGAAGTCGGTGTCCCAGCCGCCGGTGCCGAAGCCGACCTGGCCGAAGATCTCGCGGTGGCGGAAGGACTTGAAGGCGTCGGAGTCGCAGAGGAAGCCGTAGAACGTCTGGTTGTCGAGCTTGTCGACGAGCCGGGCCCAGATCTCCCGGATGCGCGGGACGTCGCGCTCGCGCATCGCCCGGTTCATGTCGGAGAAGTCGGCGCCCTCCTCCAGGCAGGCGTTCCAGGCGTCCATCACGTCGCGGTAGACCTGGGGAAGGTCGTCGATGGTCCTGGCGTAGTGCGACTCGCCCTTCAGGTCGACGACGGTCGACGGGGTGACCGGGGAGAGCGGGTTGGGGAACGGCTTCGTCTCCAGTCCCACCAGGTCGATGTAGTGCTGGAGTGCGGTCGAGGACGGCGGGAAGCGCATCGCGCCCATCTCGGCGGTAAGCGGTTCGCCGTCCACGGTGCAGCCGTCGAACTCGACCGTGCGCAGCCGTCCGCCGATCCGGTCCGCCTCGTAGAGGACGGGCCTGAGGCCCATCTTCATCAGCTCGTAGGCGGCGACGATGCCGGAGAGCCCGCCGCCGATGACGGCGACCTCGCTGCCGTGTTCGGTCGCCGGTATCTGCCCGAGCCCGGCGGGGTGCGCGAGGAAGTCGTCGTACGCGTACGGGAAGTCCGGCCCGAACATGGTGATCGGCGGGGCTGCCTCGGTGTGCTGGACGGCGGGGGGCACCGTGGACGTCATGGGGTACGGACTCCTTGCGGGAAAAGGGGGTGAGCGGTGCGGCGGGCTCAGACGAGGGAGCCGTACAGGCCGGGGCGGCGGTCGCGCAGATACGGGTTGGCGGCCCGGGATCCGGTCAGCAGGGCGGGGTCGACGTCACCGAGGACGAGTTCCTCACCGCGCCCGGCACGGGTGCGGACCGTGCCGTCGGGGCCGGCCAGGCAGCTGAGCCCGACGAACTCGAACTCGCCTTCCGGTCCGGTCCGGTTGACGTAGGCGATGTACAGCTGGCTCTCGAAGGCGCGGACCGGGACGACGGACTCCGCGACGAACTCGAAGGGGTGCATCTGCGCGGTCGGCACCAGCAGCAGATCGGTGCCGGCGAGGGCGTGCGCCCGTACGTTCTCCGGGAATTCGACGTCGTAACAGATCATGAGCCCGATGCGCACGCCGTCCAGCTCGGCCTGGACGACCGGCTGCTCGCCGGGGGTGAACCACTGCTGTTCGAAACCGCCGAAGAGATGGGTCTTTCGGTAGTTGGCCAGCGCCACACCGTCCGGCCCGATGAGCTGGGCGGCGTTGAAGATCCGCTCGCCGTCGCGCTCCGGGTAGCCGTAGTGCACCGCGAGCCCGTGCCGGGCCGCGATCGCGGCGACGGCCTGTGCGGCGGGCCCGTCGGCGGCCTCGGCCAGCCGGGGTACGTCGTCCCCGATGGCGTACCCGGTCAGGAACATCTCGGGGCAGACGAGCAGTCGGGCCCCGGCCGCGGCGGCGCGACCTGCGGCAGCGTCGAGCACCTCGATGTTCCGGGCCACCGAGCCCGGACGTCCGGAGCTCTGGAGCAGGGCGGTGCGCAACGGCGGCATGGCTGACCTCGGGCGGGGCGGGCGGGGCGGGGACGTATTGACGGTACGGTCCGCGATTCCCCCCGGACAAGGCGCGACCGTTGCGCACCGACCGTCGATCCGTTGCGCCGGTCAGGCCGCTCGCGAAGATTCGTTGCGCCTGAGGTCACCGCAGGTCAACAAGGTGATCCAGGTCTCCAGGACCCACCCGTCCCGCCGGCGCCCGCCCGCGAAGGCACAAGCCGCGGCGACGGCGCCGCTCGCTACCCCGGCGACCCCGACGAATACCGCCGCAACAGCGGCGAGAGCACCAGCACGGACTTCGTCCGCTCGACGTACGGCTCGCCCGCGATCCGTTCCAGTACCTGCTCGAAGTGCCGCATGTCCGCGGCGAACACCTGGACGATCGCGTCGGCGTCGCCGGTCACCGTGGACGCCGACGCGACCTCCGGGTACCGGGCGAGCCCGTGCTTGATCGACTCCGGCGAGGTGTTGCGGCTGCAGTAGATCTCGATGAACCCCTCGGTCTCCCAGCCGAGCGCCGCCGGGTCCACCCGCACGGTGAACCCGGTGATCGCGCCCTCGGCGCGCAGCCTGTCCACCCGGCGCTTCACCGCGGGCGCGGACAGGCCGATGATCGAGCCGATGTCGGCGTAGGAGCGGCGGGCATCTTCGGCGAGGGCGTGGACGATGCGTTCGTCGAGGTCGTTCAGTCGCACTTCGTACGGGTCACTTCTCTGCGGTGGCGAGGGCGGGCAGGGCTGCTTCGGGGGCGGCGGTGCCGCCCCCGAAGTAGACCATGGGGCCGCCCCGCAGGGCGTGCTCACCGCAGGTCGAGCGGGGTCAGAAGGGGAACTGCGAGCGCCCGTGCTGCACGGAGATCCACTTCTGGGTGGTGAAGGCGTCGAGCATCGAGTCGCCGTTCAGCCGTCCGAGCCCGGAGCTCTTCTCGCCGCCGAAGGGGACGATGGGCTCGTCGTGGACCGTGCCGTCGTTGATGTGGATCATGCCGGTGCGGATGCGCTGTCCGACCCGGACCCCGCGCTCGACGTTGCAGGTGTGCACGGCGCCGCTCAGCCCGTAGGGGGTGTCGTTGGCGATCCGGACCGCCTCGTCCTCGCCGTCGAACGGCACGAGGAGCGCGACCGGGCCGAATATCTCCTGGGAGAGGACCGGCGAGTCGGCGGCCAGGCCGGTCAGGACGGAGGGGCCGACCAGGTTTCCGTCGACCTGTCCGTGCAGCAGCGCGGTAGCGCCCGCCTCGACGGTCTGGTCGACGAGGGCGGCGATCGCCTCGGCCTGGGTGGCGTTGATCAGCGGACCGATCTGGGTCGCGGGGTCGGCCGGGTCACCGACCCGCAGCGAGGCGACCTTGGCCACGAACTTCTCGGTGAACTCCCGCTCCACCGCGCGGTCCACCAGAATCCGGTTGGCGGCCATGCAGACCTGCCCCTGGTGCACGTAACGGCTGAAGACCGCCGCGTCGACCGCGTAGTCCACGTCGGCGTCGTCGAGCACGATGAGCGCGCTGTTGCCGCCGAGTTCGAGCACGGAACGCTTCAGGTGGGAAGCGCACACGGTCGCGACGTGCCGTCCGACCTTGTCCGAACCCGTGAAGGAGATGACCTGCGGTATGGGGTGCTCCAGCAGCGCGTCACCGATCTCGGCGATGTCGGTGACCACCACGTTCAGGAGCCCGGCGGGCAGCCCGGCGTCCTCGAACACCTTGGCCACCAGGGTGCCGCCGCAGATCGGGGTGTTCTGGTGCGGCTTGAGCACCACGGCGTTCCCCAGCGCCAGGGCGGGGGCGACCGACTTCAGCGACAGCAGGAAGGGGAAGTTGAAGGGGCTGATAACGCCCACCACGCCGACGGGGACCCGGTAGACCCGGTTCTCCTTGCCCTCTGTCGGCGAGGGGAGGATCTGCCCGGTGGACCGCAGCGCGAGCTGGATCGCCTCGCGCAGGAACTCCTTGGCCAGGTGCAGCTCGAAGGCCGCCTTCAGGCGTGTGCCGCCCAGCTCCGCGACGATCGCGTCACCGATCTCGCCCTCGCGCTCCTCCACGATCCGCAGCGCCTTCTCCAGCACGGCACGCCGGGCGTACGCGTTGGTGTCGCCCCAGGCCTGCTGAGCGGTCTCCGCCGCCCGGTAGGCCTGGTCCACCTCGTCGGCCGTGGCGACCGTGATCGAGGCGAGCTTCTCTCCGTCGAAGGGGTTGAAGTCGATGATGTCCCAGGACCCCTTGCCCGGCCTCCACTCTCCGTCGATGTACTGATGGGCCAGGTCGGTGAAGAAGGACATGAGATCCCTTACCGCAGAGAGGCGGGCAGCTGACTGGGATTCATATTACTTAATCTTCAACAGAGTTGGAAAGCGTGAAAGCCTTCACAGGCATCATGATCCGGACACCGGCCGGGCCCCCGCGAACCCCCGAAAACACCGGTGCCCCTCCCGGCGCGAACGGCCGGAAGGGGCACGGACGGTGCGGTGCGGCGGGATCAACTCCAGCTGGCGTGCAGCGGCTTGCCCTCCGCGTAACCGGCGGCGCTCTGCACGCCGACGATCGCCTTCTCGGTGAACTCCGCGAGGGAGGCGGCACCGGCGTAGGTGCAGGAGGAGCGGACGCCCGCGATGATCGAGTCGACCAGGTCCTCGACGCCCGGGCGGGCCGGGTCGAGGAACATCCGCGAGGTGGAGATGCCCTCCTCGAAGAGCGCCTTGCGGGCCCGGTCGTACGCCGACTCGTCGGACGTGCGGTTCTTCACGGCGCGCGCCGAGGCCATGCCGAAGGACTCCTTGTAGAAGCGCCCGTCGGCGGACTGCTGGAGGTCGCCGGGCGACTCGTACGTTCCGGCGAACCAGGAACCGATCATCACGTTGGACGCGCCGGCGGCGAGAGCCATGGCGACATCGCGGGGGTGACGGACGCCGCCGTCGGCCCAGACGTGCTTGCCGTACTTCTTCGCCTCCGCGGCGCACTCCAGGACGGCGGAGAACTGCGGCCGCCCCACGCCGGTCATCATCCGGGTGGTGCACATGGCGCCGGGTCCGACACCGACCTTGATGATGTCCGCGCCGGCCTCGATGAGGTCGCGCACGCCCTCGGCGGCCACGATGTTGCCCGCGACGATCGGTACCTGCGGGTCCAGCGCCCGCACCGCGCGGACCGCGGCGATCATGGACTCCTGGTGGCCGTGCGCGGTGTCGACGACCAGCGTGTCGGCGCCGGCGTCCAGGAGCTGCTTGGCCTTGCCCGCGACGTCGCCGTTGATCCCGACGGCGGCGGCGATCCGCAGCCTGCCCCCCGCGTCGGTGGCGGGCGTGTAGAGAGTCGCGCGCAGTGCCGCCTTCCGGGTGAGGATGCCGACGAGACGGCCCTGCGCGTCGACCGCGGGGGCGAGCTTGCGGTTGGCGCCGTCGAGCTTGTTGAAGGCGTCGCGCGGGTCGATGTCCGCGTCCAGCAGCACCAGGTCCCTGGTCATGACCTCGGAGAGCTGGGTGAAGCGGTCGACGCCGGTCAGGTCGTGGTCGGTGACCACACCGACGGGGCGCCGCTCGCTGTCGACGACGACACCGGCGCCGTGGGCGCGCTTGGGCAGCAGGGACAGGGCGTCGGCGACCGTCTGGCCGGGCGCCAGCACGATGGGCGTGTCGAGCACCAGGTGGCGCGTCTTCACCCAGCTGATGACCTCGGTGACGACCTCGATCGGGATGTCCTGCGGGATGACGACGAGCCCGCCGCGGCGGGCGATCGTTTCGGCCATCCGGCGGCCCGCGATGGCGGTCATGTTTGCGACAACGAGCGGGATGGTGGTGCCGGTGCCGTCGGGCGAGGACAGGTCGACCCCCTGGCGGGATCCGACCGCCGACCGGCCCGGAACCATGAAGACATCGTCGTACGTGAGGTCGTACGGGACCGAGGGGGACTCTGTGTATCGACCGGTGCCGGGCTCAAGAAAACGCATAACACTCATTTTTTCATACGAAATGGCGCAGGTCGTTTCCACGAAGACACAGCAAATGACTCCCGCCTTCGTGCGTTCCTCCGAGGAACAGGATCGGGAGTCCCGGGCAAGTGGAACCTGCCTTACCCGCAGACCCTACCCGCACGGCACCCGGATCATTCGCGATCATCTTCCCTGGACCTGGTGACAGGGGGTCAGGTAGCTTCAAAGCCGCAGGTCCCGCGGGTCACCACATCGCCCCGGAGGAACAGGCGGAACGGTCACAACTTCCGTCACGCGTACGACCGGAGAGGACTACGACCCGCCCGTGGAGAGCGAACTTCCGGACATTTACTGCCCGTTCCCCCAGCGGACGAACCCGCACGTCGGCCACGTACGGGAACATCTCGACCGCTGGACGCGCAACACCGGCCTGGTGCACCGGGATTCAGCCAGGGAACGCTTCGAGCAGGCGGACTTCGGCGCGTTCGTCGGCATGGTGTACCCGACCGCCGACAGTCAGAATCTGGACCTCGTCGCCGACTGGTTCGTCTGGCTGTTTCTCGTCGACGACCAGCTGGACGACGGCCACCTGGGCCGCAGCCCGGACCGGGTACGGGACGTGGTGGCTCTGATGCAGTCCGTGATCGAGGGCGCCGGCACCGGGGCTCTGGAGCAGGAGGAACTGCCGGCCGCGGTGATCGCCCTCGCCGATCTGTGGGAACGCACGACACCGACCGCCGCGGCCCACTGGCGGCGCCGCTTCGCCTGGCACCTGATGACGTACCTCACGACCACCACCACCTGGGAGGCGGGCAACCGGGCCGCCGGCGTGGTCCCGCCCGAGGCGACGTACATCGAGAAGCGCCGCCACACGGGTGCGATACATGTCTGCATGGACCTGATAGAGATCGTGGCCGGCATCGAGGCGCCCGAGTCGATCCACAACGACCCCAGGTTCATCACCGCGCTGGAGGCCTCGTGCAACGTCGTCTGCTGGGCCAACGACGTGTACTCGTACGAGAAGGAGCAGGTGCTCGGGGAGATCCACAACCTGGTGCATCTGGTCCGGCACCACCGCGGCTACGGCAAGCAGCAGTCGCTCGACCACGTCTGTGCGGAGATCACCACCGAGACCGAGCGCTTCCTGACCGCGCAGGACGAGCTGCTGGCCGCATATCCGCAGCTCACCTGGATGCTGGAGCCGTATCTGGACGGGATGCGGAGCTGGATGCGCGGCAATCTCGACTGGTCCCGGCAGACACCGCGGTACAACCCGGCCGACGTCAGTCAGTACAAGGAGCCGGAGCAGTATCTGGAGGCGACGGTGCTCGGCACCGGGCAGGACTGACCGGTGCGCGGGAATCACCGGAAACGGGAGGGTGCGGGCGGTGTCACCGCCCGCACCCTCCCGTTTCGGCTCACTCCCCGTCCGGGTCGGCCCGCTCCAGTGCGGGCCTGCGCGGCGCGGCCGACTCGGTCAGCAGGTAGTCCGCCGCCGCGGTGTCCGTCACCAGGCTGGTGACCAGTCCTGACCGCAGCACCGCGCCGATCGCCGCGGCCTTGCGCTGACCGCCCGCGATCGCCACCACCTCGGGGATCCGGCGCAGCCGGTCCGCCTCGACCGTGATGCAGCGCTCGCCCAGGTCACGGCCGACCCGCCGGCCGTCCGAGTCGAAGAGGTGCGCCGACATCTCGGCGGCGACCCCGAGCGAGGCGTAGTGCTCGCGCTCCTCGTCGGACAGCATGTCGTGGACGGTGGAGATGCCGGGCTCCCAGGAACCGATGGAGACCGCGGCGACCGTCACCTTGTCGAAGTACTCGAAGGCCCGGGCGATGCCGGTCTGGTGGCGCAGCGCGGCGGCCGTGGCAGGGTCGGGCAGCAGCATCGGCGCGTAGATCGGGTGTGCCTCGCCGCCGGACACCTGGGCGGCCCGCCGGACCGCCTCGACCGAGCCGCGCTCGGCGGTCCCCGCGTCGTACACCCCGGTCAGCTGCACGACCGTGCACGGCGGCAGCCGGTCGAGGGCCGCCGCCATGTGGATCGTGGACCGGCCCCAGGCGAGCCCGAGTACATCGCCCTCGTTCACCAGTTCGCCGAGCAGGTCGGCCGCGACCTCGCCCAGGTTCTCCGGGTCGGCGGCGTCGTCCTGCTCCTCCGCGGGGGACTCGACCACGACGGCGTGACGCAGCCCGTAGCGGGCGCGGAGCGCGTCGGAGCGTTCGGCGTCCAGCTCGGCGGGGACCCGGATCTCGATCCGTACGAGGTCACGCTCCAGCGCCGTCTCCAGGACCCTGGCGACCTTGAAGCGGCTGACGCCGAACTCCTCGGCGATCTGGATCTTGGATTTGCCCTCGAGGTAGAAGCGGCGGGCCATGGCCGCCGCCTGCACCAGCTCCGCGGGCCCCATCCGCAGGGCGGACCGGCCCGCCGACATTGCAGACACCGCGTTCTCCTCACTGCTGTTCACGCTCGTGATACGCCGTTCATCCTGTCAGATACGGCGATCCTTGACCGGTCCCGTCGGACCGCGTTCATCTGCCCTTGGCCGGGCCGACCTGCGGTCGGGGGCCGCAGCGGCTGCCTGAGCCGTCGCCGGCGTCAGTGGCCGCACGCCCACTGCGCCGAGGCGATCGCTCCGTCGGCCTTGGCCCGCAGGGCCCGTACCGCTTCGGCCGGGTCCTTGGCGCCGTAGACCGCCGAGCCCGCGACGAAGACGTCCGCGCCCGCGTCGGCGCACCGCTCGATGGTGGACTCGGAGACCCCGCCGTCTACCTGGAGCCACAGTTCGAGACCGTGCCTGGAGATCAGCTCACGGGTGCGGCGGATCTTCGGCAGCATGATGTCCAGGAAGGACTGGCCCCCGAAGCCCGGCTCCACCGTCATGATCAGCAGCATGTCGAGCTCGGGGAGCAGGTCCTCGTACGGCTCGATGGGCGTCGCCGGCTTCAGCGCCATGGACGCGCGGGCGCCCTTGGCCCGGATCTCCCGCGCCAGCCGCACGGGAGCGGCTGCGGCCTCCACGTGGAAGGTGACGGAACCCGCCCCCGCCTCGACGTACTGCGGGGCCCAGCGGTCCGCGTCCTCGATCATCAGGTGGCAGTCCAGCGGCGTGCTCGTGGCCCTGCTGAGCGCTTCCACGATCGGAACGCCGAGGGTCAGATTGGGCACGAAGTGGTTGTCCATGACATCGACATGGAGCCAGTCGGCGCCTTCGACGGCCTTCGCCTCGTCGGCGAGGCGTGCGAAGTCGGCGGAGAGAATGCTGGGGTTGATCTGGGCCATGGGCCAAGCCTGCCATGTTCTGCGGCACTTCCCCGCTTCGGTGCGCTCCAAAGCCTCACGGGATCATTACGGTTCGCACATTCCCGGCTTTTTCGCCCCCGCAGGGGACGGCCGGGCCGTTGACCGGCGTGATCAGCCGGTACGCCGCAGGACGGCCAGGTACATCGCGTCCGTGCCGTGCAGATGCGGCCACAGCTGTACGTCGGGTCCGTCGCCCAGGGCGGGCACCCCGGGCATCAGCGGACGCGCGTCCACCCACTCGGCCTCGACCGGCGCCCCGCCGCGGCCCTTGAGCACGTCCTCGACGACCACCCGGGTCTCCGCGAGGTGCGGGGAGCAGGTCGCGTATCCGACGACGCCGCCGATCCGTACGGCCTTCAGCGCCTCGCGCAGCAGACCGCGCTGCAGCGGCGCGAAGCTCTCCAGGTCCTCCTTGCGGCGGCGCCAGCGGGATTCCGGCCGGCGGCGCAGCGCGCCGAGTCCCGAGCACGGGACGTCCATCAGGATCCGGTCGAAGGTGTCGGGCTGCCAGGGCGGCCGGGTGCCGTCGGCGGTGATCACCTGGTACGGGCCGGGGTTGCCGGCCAGTGAGCGCTCGACGAGGCGCGCCCGGTGCGGCTGCTTCTCGGCGGCCAGCAGGGCGGCACCGCGTCCGGCCGCGAGGGCGGCCAGCAGGGCGGCCTTCCCGCCGGGGCCGGCGCAGCCGTCGAGCCAGCGGGTGTCGCGCCCCTCCAGCGGGGCGTTGGCCAGGGCGGCGGCGACGAGCTGGCTGCCCTCGTCCTGGACACCGGCCCGGCTCTCCTGCACGGCGGTCAGCGCTCCGGGCTCGCCGCCCTCCGCCATCCGCACGGCATAGGGCGACCAGCGGCCCGGCAGGCCGTTCTCCTCGCCGAGGGCCTCCAGCAGCTCCTCGGTGGTGGAGCGGCCGGGCCGGGCGACCAGGGTGACCTCGGGCCGTTCGTTGTCGGCCTCCAGCAGGTCCTCGATCCCGGCGCGGCCACCGCCCAGCGCGTCCCAGAGCGCGGAGACGACCCACCGCGGGTGCGAGTGCACGACGGCGAGGTGGTCCTCGGCGTCGTCCTCGTACGAGGGCGCGACCCGCGCGACCCAGCCGTCGAGGTCGTCTGCGGACACCTTGCGCAGCACGGCGTTGACGAACTTGGCGCGCCCCTCCCCCAGCACCACCCGGGCCAGCTCCACACTGGCGGAGACCGCCGCGTGGGTCGGGATGCGGGTGCCGAGCAGTTGGTGCACGCCCATGTTCAGCACGTCCAGGACCGGCGGGTCGACCTCGCGCAGCGGCCGGTCGATGCAGGCGGCGACGATCGCGTCGTACGTGCCCTGCCGGCGCAGCGTCCCGTAGACCAGCTCGGTCGCCAGCGCCGCGTCCCGGTTGTCGAAGTCGCCCTTGGCACGGGCCTTCTTCAGCAGCGGGGGAAGCACGAGGTTGGCGTACGCGTCGCGTTCGTCGACGGCCCGGAGGGCCTCGAAGGCAAGGAACCGGACCGGGTCCTTCTGCGGGCGGCGGTGCGGGGTGGAGGGACGGCGACGCGGCTGGTCGTTCACGTGAAAGGTGCTCCGCTGATGGTGAGAGGGCGAACCCACCCAGCCTACGTCCCCGCCCCGGCCCTGCGGTCCGCCGGACGGGCCTCGGGTTTCGTCCGGGCCGGGCCGGACCCGCGAGGTGCGGTGCCAGGGCACGCGAGCCCGGCATGACCCGAACGAGAGGCCCTAGATGCCCACGAGCTCGCCGGGGACGATGCGCACCCCGCGCGCCCAGTCCGCCGCGCGCATCGGCTTCTTGCCCTGCGGCTGGACCCAGAGCAGTTCGATCGCGTGCGATCCGGTGCCCACGTGGACGTGGTTCTTGCCCGCCGACAGTTCGCCGGGCGCCAGATCGGTCCGGTCCAGGGTGGGCACGGCCTGGATCAGCTTGAGCCGCTCCCCGCGGAAGACCGTCCAGGCTCCGGGGGCGGGGGTGCAGCCGCGGACCACCCGGTCGACGCGCAGGGCGGGCGCCGACCACTGGACCTGGGCGTCCTCGACGGTGATCTTCGGCGCGAGGGTGATCCCCTCGGCGGGCTGCCGCACGGCGTGCAGGGTGCCGTCCTCGATGCCGTCCATGGTGGCGGAGAGCAGTCCGGCCCCGGCGAAGGCCAGCCGGGTCAGCAGGTCACCGCTGGTGTCGGTGGGGCGGACCTCCTCCGTGAGGACGCCGTACACGGGCCCCGAGTCGAGCCCCTCCTCGATCAGGAAGGTGGAGGCACCCGTCACCTCGTCGCCCGCCATGACCGCGTGCTGCACGGGTGCGGCGCCGCGCCAGGCGGGCAGCAGCGAGAAGTGGAGGTTGACCCAGCCGCGGGCGGGCACGTCGAGCGCGGTTCTGGGCAGCAGTGCCCCGTAGGCGACGACCGGGCAGCAGTCCGGCGCGATCTCCCGCAGCCGCGCCAGGAAGTCCTCGTCCCGTGGTCTGGCCGGCTTGAGCACCTCGATACCGGCCTCCTCGGCCCGCTCGGCGACGGGACTGGCCACCAGGTGGCGGCCACGCCCCGCTGGTGCGTCGGGCCGGGTCACGACGGCGGCGACCTCATGCCGGTCGGAGGCGATCAGGGCGTCAAGTGCGGGTACGGCTACCTCGGGGGTGCCTGCGAAGACGAGCTTCATGGGTGGCTGACTGCCTCTCAGGCCGAAACGTTACGGTGACGAGCAACGCACAAGTCTATGGGTCCGGCACCCGGGGGGCGTACGCACGGTTGCGCGCCCCTTGCCTACGCGTATACGCCCCCGGAGCGTGACCACATCCCCCGGTGAGGCGTTGGTCAAGAGAGATTGACCGAAGCGAGCCGCCACGGTGCGGCCGATCGCTTTCAACGCCGGTTCGAGAGGCTTCTTCATGGCCGACCACGCAACCCACGACGCCCAAGCGCGGGCCAGCCTGCATCTTCTGGTGCGGGACATCGAGCGGGTCCGGCGGCAGGTGGACGCACTACGCACGCTCACCGCCCAACTGGGCAACGTCTACCGTCCGCGCCGCTCCGGCCCGTCCGCGGGCTTCGTCGTCTACGGCAGGGCCCCGGCCCCCACCGTCAGGCTGGCCCAGGAACTGCGGGACAGCGTCGAGACCCTGGTGACCGCGGCAGTGGACTTCG
This sequence comes from Streptomyces sp. RKAG290, assembly GCF_023701695.1. GTDB lineage: Bacteria > Actinomycetota > Actinomycetes > Streptomycetales > Streptomycetaceae > Streptomyces. The sequence goes on along the minus strand of NZ_JAJOZC010000001.1, from coordinate 6,429,073 downwards.
ACCGTTCACTGGGCTTCTCCTGGGACGCGGTGGGCTCCGCGCTCGGAGTCACCAAGCAGGCGGTCCACCGCCGCTACGGCGCCCGGCGGGCCGCCCCGCAGCCGTTGCCGGCCGAGGCCGCCGAGCCTCTGGCGCAGCGTCCGGTACCGGTGGTCCCCGGGTCCTCCGCCGCTCCCGCCCTGCCCGCCGTCCCGGCCGCGCGCTCGATGCCGCCGCAGCCGTCGGCGGACCGCCCGTCCCTGCGCGAGGACCTGCGCCCCGGAGCCTTCCCTGGCCCGCGCAACGGCTGACGCGACACCCCGTGCCTGTCCCGCCGCACCACGCCGGGACAGGCACTCCCATACCCTGACGCGGCCCGCGCACCCTCAAGCTCGTCCGGAGCTCGTCCGGAGCTTGCGGACAAGGCGCCAGGCGGGCGCCCCCACGCCCTCCGTCGCACCCGTCACCGGGCGCCGCCTCACCCGCGCCCCGTCACCCGATGTCCGGCGGATCCACCCGAATCCGCACCGCACCCCCGCCGCCCCGGGACATCCGAGCCGCCTGCGCCCCCTTCAGAGCGGCCGCCAGCGCCGCCCCGCTGCCCGGGCGCACCCGGATCAGAGCCCGCTCCCAGGTCTCCCCCGGCGGCGCGTCGAACGGTCTGCGGGGCCGTCCCGGCTCACCGCCGGGCACCGGCACCGGGCCCAGCACCTCCGCGTCCGGCGGCAGCTCCGCGGCGGCCAGGAACGCGGCGAGCGCCTGGGGCTCACCGGTCACCGACGCCATCCGGGACACCGGCGGGAAGCCCAGTTCGGCGCGTTCCGCCAGCTCGCGGCGCGCGTGCCCGACCGGGTCCCAGCGCACCAGGGCCTGCACGGGCCGCAGCGTGGGCTCGGCGACGATCACCACCGTGCCGCCCTCCGGCTGCCCCCGCACCAGCGCGGCGGCGGCGGTCCAGCGCCGCAGCGCCTCCTCCCCGGCCCGCAGGTCGGGGCGGCCGACCATCGCCCAGCCGTCCAGCAGCAGAGCCGCCGCGTACCCTCCCTCGGCGACCGGCTCGGCCCCCGGGGTGCTGACCACCAGGGCGGGCTGGTCCGGCACCGAGTCGAGCACGTGGTCACGGCCGGAGGTCCGCACCGGCACGGCCGGAAACGCCCGCCCCAGTTCCTCCGCGGTGCGCCGGGCACCGACGATCTGGGCGCGCAGCCTTCGGGCCCCGCAGGCGACGCAGTGCCAGGCCGTCTCGGCCCGCCCGCACCAGGCGCAGTTCAGATCCTGCTGGTCCGGCGCCTCCAGCGGTCCCGCGCAGTGCCGGCACCGGGCCGGCTCCCGGCAGCGCTCGCAGGCCAGCCGCGGGGCGTATCCACGGCGCGGCACCTGCACCAGCACCGGGCCGCTGCGCAGCCCGTCCCGCACGGTCTGCCAGGCAAGGCTCGGCAGCCTGGCGGCCCGGGCGGCGCCGTCCCGCGCGAGCTCGCCGTCACCGACGGTCCGCACCAGCGGCGCCGCGATCCGTGTCTGCTCCCGGTCGGCGCGCAGCGGCAGCGCCCAGCCGCTCTCCACCAACTGCGCCGCCTCCACCGTGCAGTTCGTACCGCCGAGGAGGAAACCGCACCTGCTGTGCGCGGCCCGCAGCTCCAGGACCTCGCGGACATGGGGGAAGGGGGCGTTGTCATCGCTGTGGCTGGAGTCCCCGTCGTCCCAGATCGCGACCAGGCCGAGGTCGGCGACCGGGGCGAACATCGCGGCCCGGGTCCCCACCACCGCCCGGACCGACCCGCGCCGCACGGCGAGCCACTCCCGGTACCGCTTCTCGGGGCCCGAGCCGGCCGTCAGCAGTGCGTGGCGGCCCTCGCCGAGAATCCCGTGGAGCGCGGCGTCCACCCGCCCCGCGGTCCGCCCGTCGGGGACGACTACCAGCGCACCGCGCCCCGATGCGAGGGTCGCGGCAACGGCTCCGGCGATCTCCTGCGGCCAGTGCGGGCCCGGCAGCGCGGTCCACACGGCCCGGGGCGCACCGCCCTCGGCCAGCGCGGTCAGGAACGCCGGGCCCTGTCCGTACCGCTCCCAGCTGCCCGGTGCGGGGGCCGGCGGGGCGGCAGCGGCTCGGGGGACGGCTTGGATTCGGCCCGGGCGTTCCTGGGCGGCACCGCGAGTTGCAGGACGTCCGCGAGGCTGCCCGCGTACCGGTCGGCGACGGCCCGGGCGAGGCCGAGCAGCTCGGGGCCGAGCACCGGTTCGGGTGAGACGACGGAGGCGAGCGCGGCCAGGGCGCCGTTGTAGTCGGACTCGGCCAGCCGCTCGACCAGGAACCCGTCGATCAGCCCGCCGCCCTCACGCCGGCCGCCCCGGACGTTGCGCCCGCCGGCTCCGAAGCGCACCCGCACCCGCACTCCGGGCCGTGCGTCGGCGTCGAGCTCCTCGGGCACGGCGTAGTCGAAGTACTGATCGAGATGGAGAGCGCCCTTGTTCACCAGGACGCGGGCGACGGGCAGTTCCCTGGCGAGCGTGGCCCCGCGCCAGGTCCGCGGCTTGGCCCTCGGCACCTCGGCCTTGCGGACGGTCTCCCGAATCAGCGCAAGCTGCTCCGGTGCCCCGGCATCGGGCTCGTCGGGTCGCTTGTCGTCGCTGCTCACAGCCAAATTCCTACCAGACGCCGCTGACAGCGGCGCCGGACATGTGGCTCTCCCGAGATCAGGCGGGCCACGGCGGGATTCCCTTCGACACGGGGCTCGCGCCCCGCTCCAGAAGTATCCGCGGCCCTCGCACCGGGAGAGCGCCATCGTAGGGCCCCGCCTGCGGCCGTGCGCCCGCATTTCCCGCCGCCCCGGTGCCGGGCGGCCCGGTCCGCTGCGGGCGGACGGAACGCCGGAGCCCGGACGCCGATGAGGCGTCCGGGCTCCGGCGCACTGAGAAGCTGCCCACCGCATAGGCAGGCGGCGGACCTACAGGCCCGCGGCCTTGCGCAGCGCGTCCACCCGGTCCGTGCGCTCCCAGGTGAAGTCGGGGAGCGCGCGGCCGAAGTGGCCGTACGCGGCGGTCTGGGCGTAGATCGGGCGGAGCAGGTCGAGGTCGCGGATGATCGCGGCCGGGCGGAGGTCGAAGACCTCGCCGATGGCGTGCTCGATCTTCTCGGTCTCGATCACCGCGGTGCCGAAGGTCTCCACGAACAGGCCCACCGGCTCGGCCTTGCCGATCGCGTACGCGACCTGCACCTCGCAGCGGGCGGCGAGGCCCGCGGCGACGACGTTCTTGGCGACCCAGCGCATGGCGTACGCGGCCGAGCGGTCCACCTTCGACGGGTCCTTGCCGGAGAAGGCGCCGCCGCCGTGCCGGGCCATGCCGCCGTAGGTGTCGATGATGATCTTGCGGCCGGTCAGACCGGCGTCGCCCATCGGGCCGCCGATCTCGAAACGTCCGGTCGGGTTGACCAGCAGGCGGTAGCCCTCGGTGTCCAGCTTGATGCCGTCCTCGATCAGCTGCCCGAGCACGTGCTCGACGACGAACTCGCGGATGTCGGGCGCGAGGAGCGAGTCGAGGTCGATGTCGCTGGCGTGCTGCGAGGAGACGACGACCGTGTCGAGGCGGACGGCCTTGTCGCCGTCGTACTCGATGGTGACCTGGGTCTTGCCGTCGGGACGCAGGTACGGGATGGTCCCGTTCTTGCGGACCTCGGAGAGGCGGCGGGACAGCCGGTGCGCGAGGTGGATCGGCAGCGGCATCAGCTCGGGCGTCTCGTCGCAGGCGTAGCCGAACATCAGGCCCTGGTCGCCGGCGCCCTGCTTGTCGAGTTCGTCCTCGTCGCCCTCGACCCGCTTCTCGTACGCGGTGTCGACGCCCTGCGCGATGTCGGGCGACTGCGCGCCGATGGACACCGAGACGCCGCAGGAGGCGCCGTCGAAGCCCTTCTTGGAGGAGTCGTAGCCGATCTCCAGGATCTTGTCGCGCACCAGCTGGGCGATCGGGGCGTAGGCCTTGGTCGTGACCTCACCCGCAACATGCACCTGCCCGGTGGTGATCAAGGTCTCGACGGCGACACGCGACGTCGGGTCCTCGCGAAGCAGTGCATCGAGAATGGTGTCGCTGATCTGGTCAGCGATCTTGTCGGGGTGACCCTCGGTGACGGACTCCGAGGTGAAGAGACGGCGGGACACATCGCTCCCTGGGGTTGCAGCGGCTGCTGGCTGATCATTGGGCGGACGGCCGGGAGCTGCGCCCGGGTCGGTCCTGGACCAGTTTATCGGTCGGCTCCGGCTGTCGGACAACGTGTCTCGCCCTTTGGGAGTTCTGTGACATGCGGCACGATCGCCCGGATGGCCCCAGGCGGCTTCCGAGGAGGCCGCCGATGCCGGTATTCCAGGGGGTCGCACCGCACGGGCGACGACACGAGAAATTCATCCAAGACGTGACGACACGAGGTCCCAGACCGTGTCGGCGAGCGCCTCCTTGGGCCCGTACGGCACCGGGGTCTCGCCACCGCCGGCGGCGAGCACCACCGCTTCGTTCTCCTCCGAGCCGAAGGTCTTGCGCTCCCCCACCTCGTTGACCACCAGGAGGTCGCAGCCCTTGCGGCGGAGCTTGTCGCGGCCGTTGGCCAGGACGTTGTCGGTCTCGGCGGCGAATCCGACGACGATCTGTTCCGGGCGGGCGCGCCGCGCGGCGACCTCGGCCAGGATGTCCGGGTTGCGGACGAGCGCGATCGGCGCGGGCTCCTGACCGTCCTTCTTCTTGATCTTCCCGGTGGCGTACTCGGCCGGGCGGAAGTCGGCGACCGCCGCCGCCATCACCACGACATCCGCGTCCTGCGCCGCCTTGAGCACGGCCTCGCGCAGCTGCACCGCGGTCCCGGCCCTGACGACGTCCGCGCCGGACGGGTCGGGCAGTCCGGTGTTGGCCTCCACCAGCGTGACCCGCGCGCCGCGGGCGACCGCGGTGCGGGCGAGGGCGTACCCCTGCTTCCCGGAGGAGCGGTTGCCGAGGTAGCGGACCGGGTCGAGCGGCTCCCGGGTGCCGCCCGCGCTGATCACCACGTGGCGGCCGGTCAGGTCCGGGGCGAGCGGACCGCGGGCCAGCACCCGGCGGCAGACCTCGAAGATCTCCGCCGGGTCGGGCAGCCGGCCCTTGCCGGTGTCGACCCCGGTGAGCCGGCCGACGGCGGGCTCGATGACGACGGCGCCCCGGCGGCGCAGGGTGGCGACGTTCTCCTGGGTGGCCGGGTGCTCCCACATCTCGGTGTGCATGGCGGGCGCGAAGACGACCGGACACCGGGCGGTGAGCAGGGTGTTGGTCAGCAGGTCGTCGGCCAGCCCGTGAGCGGCCTTGGCGAGCATGTCCGCGGTGGCGGGGGCCACGACGACGAGGTCGGCGTGCTGTCCGATCCGCACGTGGGGGACCTCGTGGACGTCGTTCCAGACCTCGGTGGACACCGGGTGGCCGGAGAGCGCCGACCAGGTGGCCGCGCCGACGAAGTGGAGCGACGCCTCGGTCGGTACGACCCGTACGTCATGGCCGGACTCGGTCAGCCGCCGCAGCAGCTCGCACGCCTTGTAGGCGGCGATGCCCCCGCTGACGCCCAGGACGACCTTCGGCTTCTCCACTGCGTCTCCCCGCACTCGGGTACGTACTCGGATACGTACGCACCCATGCTGCCTCACCGGCGCGGACGCCGGTCCGGCGCCCCGGACACACCACAGGCCCGGCGGTGGTGACCGCCGGGCCTGTGGTGAAGGTACGTTTCCTGCTTACTGCGCGGGGCCCTCGATGGCCTCGGAGGTGAGCAGGCCCGCGTTGATCTCGCGGAGCGCGATCGAAAGCGGCTTCTCGTGCACATGCGTGTCGACGAGCGGACCGACGTACTCGAGGAGTCCCTCACCGAGCTGCGAGTAGTACGCGTTGATCTGGCGCGCGCGCTTGGCGGCGTAGATCACGAGGCTGTACTTCGAGTCGGTTGCTTCGAGGAGCTCATCAATCGGCGGGTTGATGATGCCCTCGGGCGTGGTGATGGAAGAGGACACGCTCTGCCTTCCGAAAGGGGGTGAAGATCAAAGAAATCTTTGACAGTCAGGGGCTGTGTGGTGCGGTCGCCGTGTCATCGCCGCCACTGCGCGGCTACTACGCTCAGTCGCTGTCGGCACGGTGGCCGGAAGCCTCCAGCATCAAGGCTAGCAGCTCACGTGCCACATCCTCGACGGAGGTGTTGACAAGCGTCGTATCGAACTCGGATTCGGCAGCCAGTTCGACCTTGGCCGCCCCGAGACGACGCTCGATCACGTCGGGCGCCTCGGTCCCGCGGCCGGTGAGCCGACGGACCAGCTCGTCCCAGCTCGGCGGTGCCAGGAAGACCAGCTGGGCGTCGTCCATCGACTGCCTGACCAGCCGGGCGCCCTGGAGGTCGATCTCCAGCAGCACCGGCTCACCGGCCTCCAGCCGCTCCTGCACGGCCCGGCGCGGCGTGCCGTAGCGGTTGCCGGCGAACTCGGCCCACTCCAGCAGCTCGCCGTTGGCGATCAGCTTGTCGAACTCCTCGTTGTCGACGAAGAAGTAGTGGACACCGTTGCGTTCACCGGGGCGGGGCCTGCGGGTCGTCGCCGACACCGAGAGCCACACCTCGGGGTGGACCTTGCGCATATGCGCGACGACCGTGCTCTTGCCGACCCCCGAGGGGCCGGAGAGCACGGTCAGCCGCGGACGTACGTCCGGGGGTACGGGGGACGTCCCCCGGGATGTTGCAGCCATGGGGCGATTATCCAGGTTCTCAGGAGTGCCTGAGAACGTCAGGCGGCGCTGCCGCCGAACTCACGCTCCAGGGATGCGATCTGGTTGGAGCCAAGACCCCGGACACGGCGGCTCTCGGAGATGCCGAGCCGCTCCATGATCTGCTTGGCGCGGACCTTGCCCACGCCGGGCAGGGACTCCAGCAGGGCGGAGACCTTCATCTTGCCGATGACGTCGTTCTCCTGGCCCGACTTGATGACCTCATGGAGGGAGGCGCCGGAGTGCTTGAGTCGATTCTTGACCTCGGCCCGCTCCCGGCGAGCCGCGGCGGCCTTTTCGAGCGCGGCTGCGCGCTGTTCAGGGGTAAGGGGCGGAAGAGCCACGCCTACGTCACCTCGGATGTCGATCTGTCGGATACGGACCGGTGAGGCAACGGGATCGCCCCTCACCTGGTGAGCAACGAACAACCTGTGTGCGTTGGCTCTCGACGGAGACTAGCGGCCAAGGCCGCCGGAGTCAGCGAGAACAGACGAAAAGTCCTGGTCAGCCTTTGCCGACCAGGACATTCCTGGCATAACAACCGAGTTTTTTGGTCAGGATTACGTCAACGCGCTGTTACGTGGGATCGTCAGCCGTCCGAGACGGCCGCGCGCACCTCGTCCGCGAACCGTTCGGCGGCTTCGCGCAGCCCTGATGCGGACGGACCGTGGCGCAGCACGCCCCGGCTGACGCTGGGCAGTACGTTGCGCACCGCGTCGCCGAACACCCCCGGCAGGTCCGCCGGGGTCGCACCCTGGGCGCCGATGCCGGGGGCGAGCAGCGGGCCGTTGACCGCCAGGTTCACCCCCGCGTCGCCGAGCGTGGCCCCGACCACCGCGCCGACCGAGCCGAGCGGGGTGGCCCCCTCGTTCTCGGCCGCCATGTGGTCGAGCATCAGCTGGGCCAGCGAACGGCCGTCGGCCGCCGTCGCCCGCTGCACCTCGGCGCCCTCCGGGTTGGAGGTGAGGGCGAGGACGAAGACGCCCGAGCCGGAGACCGCGGCCGCGTCGAGCGCCGGCCGCAGCGAGCCGAAGCCGAGGTACGGCGAGACGGTCACCGCGTCGGAGAACAGCGGCGAGTCCTTGTCCAGGTAGGTCGCGGCGTAGGCACCCATGGTGGAGCCGATGTCGCCGCGCTTGGCGTCCATCAGGACGAGCGCACCGGCCGCGCGGGCCTCCTCGACGGCCTTCTCCAGGACGGCGATGCCGCGCGAGCCGAAGCGCTCGAAGAACGCGGACTGCGGCTTGAGCACCGCGACCCGGTCGGCCAGTGCCTCGACGACCGTACGGGTGAAGCGCTCCAGGCCCGCGACGTCGTCGTTCAGCCCCCAGGAGGTGAGCAGGGAGCCGTGCGGGTCGATGCCGACGCAGAGCGGACCACGGGTGTCCATGGCCCGCCGCAGACGTGCGCCGAAGGGTTCCAGGGTCATTTCGCTGCCTTCCGGGTTTCCGCGCCGACGGCGTCGGCGAGGGTGGGGTACGGGGAGGCGGCCAGGCGCGCGGCCAGGCCCTTGTGGATCGCCCTGGCGTAGAACGGGCCCTCGTAGATGAAGGCGCTGTAGCCCTGCACGAGCGTGGCACCGGCCAGGATGCGCTGCCAGGCGTCCTCGGCGTTCTCGACGCCCCCGACGCCCACCAGGGTGATCCGGTCGCCCACCCGGGCGTACAGGCGGCTCAGGACCTCAAGGGAGCGCTCCTGGAGGGGCGCACCGGACAGGCCGCCGGTCTCCTCGGTCAGGGACGGCGCGGACTTCAGGCCCAGGGTGTCGCGGGCGATGGTGGTGTTGGTCGCGATGATGCCGTCCAGACCCAGCTCGACCGCGAGGTCGGCAACCGCGTCGACGTCCTCGTCCGCGAGGTCGGGAGCGATCTTGACGAGCAGCGGGACCCGGCGGCCGGTGACGCTGCGGTCGGCCGCCTCGCGCACGGCGCTCAGCAGCGGGCGCAGCGACTCGGTGGCCTGGAGGTTGCGGAGACCGGGGTGTTGGGCGAGGAGACGTTGACGACGAGGTAGTCGGCGTGGGCGGCGAGCCGCTCGGTGGACTTCACGTAGTCGGCGGCGGCCTCGGCCTCCGGCACGACCTTGGTCTTGCCGATGTTGACGCCGACCGTGGTCCGGAAGACCGGCACGCGGGCGGCCAGCCGCTCGGCGACGGCGGCCGAGCCCTCGTTGTTGAAGCCCATGCGGTTGATCAGGGCGCGGTCGGCGACGAGGCGGAAGAGCCGCTTCCTGGGGTTGCCGGGCTGCGGTTCGCCGGTGACCGTGCCGATCTCGATGTGGTCGAAGCCGAGCATCGACATGCCGTCGATCGCCACGGCGTTCTTGTCGAAGCCCGCGGCGAGGCCGAAGGGGCCGTGCATCCGCAGGCCGAGTGCCTCGGTGCGCAGTTCCTTGTAGCGGGGAGCGAGCGCGGCGGCGACGAAGGTGCGCAGGACGGGGGTGCGGGCGGCCAGCCGGATCCAGCGGAACGCCGCGTAGTGGGCCTGCTCCGGGTCCATGCGCTTGAAGACCAGCTGGAAGAAGAGTTTGTACATCACGGTGTCCTCATGAAGAGGGGGACACCGTTTCCGGTGTCCCCCTGCTGGCTTCTCTAGTCGCGTGCCGCGGTCAGATGTTCCGCGTGTTCCTGGAGCGAGCGCACGCCCACGTCCCCGTGGTTGAGGGCGTCGATGCCCTGGACCGCCGCGGCGAGCGCCTGGACCGTGGTCAGGCACGGTACGGACCGGGCGACGGCCGCGGTGCGGATCTCGTAGCCGTCGAGCCGGCCGCCCGTCCCGTACGGCGTGTTGACGATGAGGTCGACCTCGCCGTCGTGGATCAGCTGGACGATCGTCTTCTCGCCGTTCGGGCCCTCGCCCTCGGACTGCTTGCGCACGACGGTGGCGTTGATGCCGTTGCGCTTGAGCACCTCGGCGGTGCCGGAGGTGGCCATCAGCTCGAAGCCGTGGGCGACCAGCTCCCGCGCCGGGAAGATCATCGAACGCTTGTCGCGGTTGGCGACCGAGATGAAGGCGCGGCCCTTGGTGGGCAGCGGGCCGTACGCGCCGGCCTGCGACTTGGCGTACGCCGTGCCGAAGACCGAGTCGATGCCCATGACCTCACCGGTGGAGCGCATCTCCGGGCCGAGGACCGTGTCGACGCCGCGGCCGTGGATGTCGCGGAAGCGCGACCACGGCATGACGGCCTCCTTGACGGAGATCGGCGCGTCGAGCGGCAGCGTGCCGCCGTCGCCGTGCCTCGGCAGCAGGCCCTCCTCGCGCAGCTCCGCGACGGTGGCGCCCAGCGAGATCCGGGCGGCGGCCTTGGCGAGCGGCACCGCGGTCGCCTTCGAGGTGAAGGGGACGGTGCGCGAGGCGCGCGGGTTGGCCTCCAGGACGTAGAGGATGTCACCGGAGAGCGCGAACTGGATGTTGATCAGTCCGCGCACGCCGACGCCCTTGGCGATGCCCTCGGTGGAGGCGCGCAGCCGCTTGATGTCGTAGCCGCCGAGGGTGATCGGGGGCAGCGCGCAGGCGGAGTCCCCGGAGTGGATGCCGGCCTCCTCGATGTGCTCCATGACGCCGCCGAGGTAGAGCTCGGTGCCGTCGTAGAGCGCGTCGACGTCGATCTCGATGGCGTCGTCGAGGAAGCGGTCGACCAGGACCGGCCGGGTGGGGCTGATCTCGGTGGACTCGGAGATGTACGAGGAGAGCCGGGTCTCGTCGTACACGATCTCCATGCCGCGGCCGCCGAGCACGTACGACGGGCGTACGAGGACGGGGTAGCCGATCTCGTCGGCGATGGCCTTGGCCTCGGCGAAGGTGGTCGCGGTGCCGTGCTTCGGGGCGGGCAGCCCCGCCTCGGCCAGGACGCGGCCGAAGGCGCCGCGGTCCTCGGCGGCGTGGATGGCCTCCGGGGAGGTGCCGACGACGGGCACACCGTTGTCCTTGAGGGCCTGCGCGAGGCCCAGCGGGGTCTGGCCGCCCAGCTGGACGATGACACCCGCGATCGGGCCGGCCAGGGACTCGGCGTGCACGATCTCCAGCACGTCCTCGAGCGTCAGCGGCTCGAAGTACAGGCGGTCGGAGGTGTCGTAGTCCGTGGAGACCGTCTCCGGGTTGCAGTTGACCATCACGGTCTCGTAGCCCGCGTCGCTCAGTGCGAAGGAGGCGTGGACGCAGGAGTAGTCGAACTCGATGCCCTGGCCGATGCGGTTGGGGCCGGAGCCGAGGATGATCACCGCAGGCTTGGTGCGGGGCGCGACCTCGCTCTCCTCGTCGTAGGAGGAGTAGAAGTACGGCGTCTTCGCGGCGAACTCGGCGGCGCAGGTGTCGACCGTCTTGTAGACCGGACGGATGCCGAGCGCGTGCCGGACCTCGCGGACGACGTCCTCGCGCAGACCGCGGATCTCGGCGATCTGGACGTCCGAGAAGCCGTGCCGCTTGGCGTCCGCCAGCAGCTCGGGCACGAGCTTGTCGGCGTCGGCCAGCTCGTCGGCGATCTCCTTGATCAGGAAGAGCTGGTCGACGAACCAGGGGTCGATCTTCGTGGACTCGAAGACCTCTTCCTGGGTGGCGCCGGCCCGGATGGCCTGCATGACGGTGTTGATCCGGCCGTCGGTCGGCCGGACCGCCTCGGCCAGCAGCTCCGCCTTGTCGCCGGGCTCGCCGGTGAAGGCGAACTGCGAGCCCTTCTTCTCCAGGGAGCGCAGGGCCTTCTGCAGCGCCTCGGTGAAGTTCCGGCCGATCGCCATGGCCTCGCCCACCGACTTCATGGTGGTGGTGAGGGTGGAGTCGGCGGAGGGGAACTTCTCGAAGGCGAAGCGCGGGGCCTTGACCACGACGTAGTCGAGGGTCGGCTCGAAGGAGGCCGGGGTCTTCTCGGTGATGTCGTTGGGGATCTCGTCGAGCGTGTAGCCGACGGCCAGCTTGGCGGCGATCTTGGCGATCGGGAAGCCGGTGGCCTTCGACGCCAGCGCCGAGGAGCGGGAGACCCGCGGGTTCATCTCGATCACGATGACGCGGCCGTCGACCGGGTCGATGGCGAACTGGATGTTGCAGCCGCCGGTGTCGACGCCGACCTCGCGGATGATCGCGATGCCGATGTCGCGCAGCCGCTGGTACTCGCGGTCGGTGAGCGTCATCGAGGGAGCCACGGTGATCGAGTCACCCGTGTGGACGCCCATCGGGTCGAAGTTCTCGATGGAGCAGACGACCACGACGTTGTCGTTCTTGTCGCGCATCAGCTCCAGCTCGTACTCCTTCCACCCGAGGATGGACTCCTCCAGGAGCACCTCGGTGGTCGGGGAGAGCATGAGGCCCTGTCCGGCGATGCGGCGCAGCTCCTCCTCGTCGTGGGCGAAGCCGGAGCCGGCGCCGCCCATGGTGAAGGAGGGGCGGACGACGACCGGGTAGCCGCCGAGGGTGTCGACGCCCTCGATGATGTCGTCCATCGTGTGGCAGATGACCGAGCGGGCGGACTCGCCGTAGCCGATCTTCGCCTTGACGGCCTCGACGACGCCCTTGAAGAGGTCGCGGTCCTCGCCCTTGTTGATGGCCTCGACGTTGGCGCCGATGAGCTCGACGCCGTACTTCTCCAGGACACCGTTCTCGTGCATGGAGATCGCGGTGTTCAGTGCGGTCTGGCCGCCCAGGGTGGGGAGCAGCGTGTCGGGGCGCTCCTTGGCGATGATCTTCTCGACGAACTCGGGGGTGATCGGCTCGACGTAGGTGGCGTCGGCGATCTCCGGGTCGGTCATGATCGTCGCCGGGTTGGAGTTCACCAGGATGACGCGCAGGCCTTCGGCCTTGAGGACACGGCACGCCTGGGTGCCGGAGTAGTCGAACTCGGCGGCCTGGCCGATGACGATCGGACCGGAGCCGATGACCAGGACGGACTGGATATCGGAGCGCTTAGGCACGCTGGCCCTCCATCAGGGATACGAAGCGGTCGAAGAGGTACGCGGCGTCGTGCGGGCCCGCGGCTGCTTCGGGGTGGTACTGGACGCTGAAGGCCGGCCGGTCCAGGAGCTGGAGTCCCTCGACGACCTGGTCGTTCAGGCACACGTGGGAGACCTCGGCGCGCCCGTAGGCCGTGTCGGAGACCTTGTCCAGCGGGGCGTCGACGGCGAATCCGTGGTTGTGCGCGGTGACCTCGACCTTGCCGGTCGAGCGGTCCTGCACGGGCTGGTTGATGCCGCGGTGGCCGTACTTCAGCTTGTAGGTGCCGAAGCCGAGCGCACGGCCCAGGATCTGGTTGCCGAAGCAGATGCCGAAGAGCGGGGTCCTGCGCTCCAGGACGCCCTGCATGACGGAGACCGGGTGGTCGGCGGTGGAGGGGTCGCCGGGGCCGTTGGAGAAGAAGACGCCGTCGGGCTGCACCGCGTACACCTCCTCCAGCGTGGCGGTGGCGGGCAGGACGTGCACCTCGATGCCGCGCTCGGCCATCCGGTGCGGGGTCATCCCCTTGATGCCGAGGTCGACCGCGGCGACGGTGAACCGCTTGGTGCCGACCGCCGGGACGACGTACGTCTCCTTGGTGGCGACCTCGGCGGAGAGGTCGGCGCCGCTCATCTGGGGTGCCTGGCGCACCTTGGCGAGCAGCGTCTCCTCGTCGGCGAGCGCGCTGCCGGAGAAGATGCCGACGCGCATCGCGCCGCGCTCGCGCAGGTGGCGGGTGAGGGCGCGGGTGTCGATGCCGCTGATGCCGACGACGCCCTGGTCCGCGAGCTCCTCGTCGAGCGAGCGCTGCGAGCGCCAGTTCGAGGGGATGCGGGCGGGGTCCCGGACGACGTATCCGGCGACCCAGATCCGCTTCGACTCGGGGTCCTCGTCGTTCACACCGGTGTTGCCGACGTGCGGGGCGGTCATCACGACGACCTGGCGGTGGTACGAGGGGTCGGTCAGCGTCTCCTGGTAGCCGGTCATGCCGGTGGAGAACACCGCCTCGCCGAAGGTCTCCCCCACAGCCCCGTAGGCGCGGCCGCGGAAGGCGCGGCCGTCCTCCAGGACGAGTACGGCGGGAGCTTTGGCGGCTCCCCGGGTGGAGATCGTCATCGTGCGGTGCCTTCCGTAGTGCTGGTGAGGTGGTTGACGGCCTCGACCCAGGCGGGGTGTTCGGCCGAGCGGTCCGAGCGGAACCCGGAGTCGATCAGCTCGTCGCCGAGGGCCCAGGTGATGATCAGCAGGCCGCCCTCGGGCAGGACCTTGCCGGCGAGCGCCTTGTCGATCCGGGCCTCGCGCAGGTCGGCTGCGGGGACGAAGAAGTCCGCCGCGCCGGGCCGTACGACGTCCAGGCCCTGTTCGGTGAGGGTCAGCTCGACGCGGCTGCGGGTGCCGAGGCCGTGGGCGACGATGCGGTCGAGCCACTGCCCCGCGGTCGTCGAGGCGTGGTAGCGCCCGGTGAGGGTGAGCAGCTTCTCGCCGTCCGCGAATCCGTCCGGGGTGGTGGCGAGGTCGGACAGGCCCGACTGGAGGCTTCCGCGCCACTTCCATCCCTGGCGCATCAGCCAGTAGACGAACGCGATGAGGACGAGCAGGCCGATCACCCAGCTGATCCGGGCGGACCAGTCGGTCACGTCCGCCGACTTCTGCTCGGCGGCCAGTTGGTACAGCTGATGTGTGGGGCTGAGTGTTGTCACGCGAGCTTCCCGTCGACGACCGTGGCACGGCCCCGCAGGAAGGTGTGGGTCACTCGGCCCGGCAGCTCGCGCCCCTCGTACGGAGTGTTGCGGCTGCGGGAGGCGAAGCCCGCGGGGTCAACCACTCCACGGTATGCCGGATCGACCAGGGTGAGGTTGGCGGGCTCACCCGCCGAGACGGGCCGGCCGTGTCCGTCGAGCCGGCCGATGGCGGCGGGGCGCAGGGACATCCGGTCGGCGACGCCGGCCCAGTCGAGCAGACCGGTCTCGACCATCGTCTGCTGGACCACCGAGAGCGCGGTCTCCAGGCCCACCATGCCCATGGCGGCCGCGGCCCACTCGCAGTCCTTGTCCTCGTGCGGGTGCGGGGCGTGGTCGGTGGCGACGCAGTCGATGGTGCCGTCCGCGAGCGCCGCACGCAGGGCCAGGACGTCGGCCTCGGTGCGCAGCGGCGGGTTCACCTTGTAGACCGGGTCGTAGGACCGTACGAGCTCGTCGGTGAGGAGCAGGTGGTGCGGGGTGACCTCGGCGGTGACGTTCCACCCCTTGGACTTGGCCCAGCGGACGATCTCCACGGACCCTGCGGTGGAGAGGTGGCAGATGTGGACGCGGGAGTCGACGTGCGCGGCGAGGAGGACGTCGCGGGCGATGATCGACTCCTCGGCTACGGCGGGCCAGCCGCCGAGGCCGAGCTCGGCCGAGACGATGCCCTCGTTCATCTGGGCGCCCTCGGTCAGGCGGGGCTCCTGGGCGTGCTGGGCGACGACTCCGTCGAACGCCTTCACGTACTCCAGCGCGCGGCGCATGATCACCGCGTCGTCGACGCACTTGCCGTCGTCGGAGAAGACCTTCACTCCGGCGGCCGAGTCGTGCATCGCGCCGAGTTCGGCCAGCTGCTTGCCCTCCAGGCCGACGGTGACGGCGCCGATGGGCTGCACGTCGCAGTAGCCGGACTCCTTGCCGAGCCGCCAGACCTGCTCGACGACACCGGCGGTGTCGGCGACCGGGAAGGTGTTGGCCATGGCGTGCACGGCGGTGAAGCCGCCGACCGCTGCGGCCTTGGTGCCGGTCAGGACCGTCTCGGAGTCCTCCCGGCCGGGCTCGCGCAGGTGGGTGTGGAGGTCGACCAGGCCGGGCAGCAGGACCTGGCCCGCCGCCTCGATCACGGTGGCGTCGCCGGCGTCGAGCCCGGTGCCGACCGCCGCGATGGTCTCGCCGTCGATCAGGACGTCCTGCGGCTCGCCGCCGAGGACCTTCGCGCCGCGGATAAGGATCTTGCTCATGGTTACTTGTTCTCCTCGGTACGGGCGACGGGCGACGGGTGGGAGGGGGCGGCGGGCTCGGAGCCGCCCAGCAGCAGGTAGAGCACGGCCATCCGGATCGAGACCCCGTTGGCGACCTGCTCGACGACCGTGCAGCGGTCGGAGTCGGCGACCTCGGCGGTGATCTCCATGCCGCGGACCATCGGGCCGGGGTGCATGACGATGGCGTGCTCGGGCATCTTCGCCATCCGCTCGCCGTCCAGGCCGTAGCGGCGGGAGTACTCGCGCTCGGTCGGGAAGTACGCGGCGTTCATCCGCTCACGCTGCACACGGAGCATCATCACCGCATCCGACTTCGGCAGCACCTCGTCGAGGCTGTAGCTGATGTCGCACGGCCACTTCTCGACGCCGACCGGCACCAGGGTCGGCGGGGCCACCAGGGTGACGTGGGCGCCGAGGGTGGTCAGCAGGTGGACGTTGGAGCGGGCGACCCGGCTGTGCAGGATGTCGCCGACGATCGTGATCCGGCGTCCGTCCAGGTCCCGGCCGAGTCCGGTGTCGGCCCCGACCAGCCTGCGGCGCATGGTGAAGGCGTCCAGGAGGGCCTGTGTGGGGTGCTCGTGGGTGCCGTCACCGGCGTTGACGACCGCGCCGTCGATCCAGCCGGACGTGGCCAGGCGGTACGGGGCGCCGCTGGCGCCGTGCCGGATGACGACCGCGTCCGCGCCCATCGCCTCCAGGGTCAGGGCGGTGTCCTTGAGCGACTCGCCCTTGGAGACGGACGAGCCCTTGGCGGAGAAGTTGATGACGTCCGCGGACAGCCGCTTGGCGGCGGCCTCGAAGGAGATGCGGGTGCGCGTCGAGTCCTCGAAGAAGAGGTTGACGACGGTTCGCCCGCGCAGGGTGGGGAGCTTCTTGATCGGCCGGTCCGCGACCCTGGCCATTTCCTCGGCGGTGTCGAGGATCAGGACGGCGTCGTCGCGGGTGAGGTCTGCGGCCGAGATGAGGTGGCGCTTCATCTGGGTGTTCTCCGGGTGGCTGGAGGATTCAGGCGTGCGGGCGTGCCGGAGCGGCCGTACGGCAGGTGAGCCGTACGGACGCGCAGCTACTGCTCGCCCGCCGGGGCGGTCCGCTCGACGCCGAGCAGCACGGCGTCGCGGCCGTCCTCCTCGGCGAGCTGGACCTTGACCGTCTCCCGCAGCGACGTGGGGAGGTTCTTGCCGACGTAGTCGGCGCGGATCGGGAGTTCGCGGTGGCCGCGGTCGACGAGGACCGCGAGCTGTACCGCGCGGGGCCGGCCGATGTCGCCGAGCGCGTCGAGCGCGGCACGGATCGTGCGGCCGGAGAAGAGGACGTCGTCGACGAGGACGACCAGGCGGCCCTCGATCCCCTCGCCGGGGATCTCCGTGCGGCCCAGGGCGCGCGCAGGGCGCATCCGCAGGTCGTCCCGGTACATGGTGATGTCGAGCGAGCCGACCGGCATCTTCCGGCCGGTGATCTCTTCGAGTTTGTCGGCGAGCCGGCGGGCGAGGAAGACGCCCCGGGTCGGGATGCCGAGAAGCACCACATCGTCGGCGCCCTTGGCGCGTTCGACGATCTCGTGGGCGATGCGGGTGAGTACTCGGGCGATGTCGGGAGCCTCGAGAACGGGGCGTGCCGCATTGCCGGTGGCGTCGTGCTGTGCGTCCATAAGAAACGGACCTCCTTCTCCGCCTCACTGGACGGATCTTAAAGGACGTCGAAATTGCGTCATCCACGTTACCAGGGCTTGTGCAGGGCCCTCGTCGCACCCCCGGGAGGTGCCGGTCCGGACCGTTTCAGCTTGACGCACCCAAGTAACGCTGCGTAACCTCACAGTGAGTTACCAGCCACGCGGCGGAGCCGCGAAATGTTCCAGCGTCCCGGGAGCCTTATGTCCAGCGAATACGCAAAGCAGCTCGGTGCCAAGCTCCGTGCCATCCGCACCCAGCAGGGCCTCTCCCTCCATGGCGTGGAGGAGAAGTCACAGGGCCGCTGGAAGGCCGTCGTGGTCGGTTCGTACGAGCGCGGCGACCGTGCCGTGACCGTGCAGCGCCTCGCCGAGCTGGCCGACTTCTACGGCGTCCCGGTGCAGGAGCTCCTGCCCGGTACGACGCCCGGCGGCGCCGCCGAGCCGCCGCCGAAGCTCGTCCTGGACCTGGAGCGCCTCGCCCACGTCCCGCCGGAGAAGGCCGGACCGCTGCAGCGCTACGCGGCGACGATCCAGAGCCAGCGCGGCGACTACAACGGCAAGGTGCTCTCGATCCGCCAGGACGACCTCCGCACGCTCGCGGTGATCTACGACCAGTCGCCTTCCGTGCTGACGGAACAGCTGATCAGCTGGGGTGTGCTGGACGCGGACGCCCGTCGCGCGGTCGCCCACGACGAGGGCTGAGCCACACCAGCAGAAACGTACCGCCGGATCGGTGGGGCCCTATCCCGGACGCCCCGCCGGTCCGGCGTTTCGTTTTCCGCCCTGCCCCGCGCCGAGGGCAGCCGGTGCACGACGAAGGGCCCGCGGTCGGTCGACCGCGGGCCCTTCGTCGGCTGAGCGCCGCCGGCAGCTACTGCTCCCGGCGGAGGTTCGGCTTGAGCTCCTTGAAGCGGGCCAGCAGCCCGTTCACGAAGGACGGGGAGTCGTCGGTGGAGAACTCCTTGGCGATCTGCACCGCCTCGTCGATCACCACCGCGTCCGGCGTCGCGTCCACCCAGATCAGCTCGTACGCACCGAGCCGCAGGATGTTCCGGTCGACGACCGGCATCCGGTCGATCTCCCAGTCCACGGCGTAGGTGACGATGAGGTCGTCGATCCGGTCCGCATACTGCGCGTACCCCTCGACGAGCTCCATCGTGTACTCGGTGACCGGCGGCTGACGGGTGTCGGTCCGCGAGTGCCGTACCCAGTCCGCGAGGACCGTCTTCACGGACTCACCGCGCTGGTCGGCCTCGAAGAGGATCTGGAAGGCGCGCTTGCGGGCCGTATTCCGGGCAGCCACGGTTAGCTGTTCACCCGGCCGAGGTAATCGCCCGAGCGGGTGTCGACCTTGATCTTCTCACCGGTCGTGATGAAGAGCGGGACACCGATCTCGTAACCGGTCTCCAGCGTGGCGGGCTTGGTGCCACCGGTGGAACGGTCGCCCTGGACGCCCGGGTCCGTGTGCTGGATGACGAGCTCGACGGCGGCCGGCAGCTCGACGTAGAGCACCTCGCCCTCGTGCTGGGCGACAGAGGCGGTGAAGCCCTCGATCAAGAAGTTGGCGGCGTCGCCGACGGACTTGCGGTCGACCATCAGCTGGTCGTACGTGTCCATGTCCATGAAGACGAAGTACTCGCCGTCCATGTACGAGAACTGCATGTCGCGCCGGTCGATGGTGGCCGTTTCGACCTTCACGCCGGCGTTGAACGTCTTGTCGACGACCTTGCCGGAGAGCACGTTCTTGAGCTTGGTGCGCACGAAGGCGGGGCCCTTGCCGGGCTTGACGTGCTGGAACTCGACGACGGACCAGAGCTGGCCTCCGTCGAGCTTGAGCACCAGGCCGTTCTTGAGGTCGTTCGTGGAAGCCACGGTTGCGGAATCTCCTGGACTGAAGCTGGTGGAACGACCGAGGATGCGCGCTAGAGCGCGAGCAGCTCCTTGGTCGTAATGGTGAGTAGCTCGGGTCCGCCGTCCGCCTCTGGGCGCACGACGAGCGTGTCATCGATCCGGACCCCGCCCCGGCCCGGGAGGTGGACCCCCGGTTCGACGGTGACCGGCACACAAGCGTCCAGTTTACCCATGGCCGCAGGTGCCAGCTGCGGGTCCTCGTCGATTTCGAGTCCCACCCCGTGTCCGGTGGAGGGTGCGAGGCCCTCACCGTAGCCCGCCGAGTCCAGGAGATGGCGGGCCGCACGGTCCACGTCACGGTAGGCGGCGCCGGGCACGAGAGCCTCGCGTCCGGCCCTCTGAGCGGCGAAAACCAGGTCGTAGAGCTCAATCTGCCAGTCGGCCGGGGCCGTTCCGATGACGAAGGTGCGGCCGATCTCGCACCGGTAGCCGCGGTAGTTCGCGCCGAGGCAGACGGAGAGGAAATCTCCTTCCTCCACCCGTCGGTCCGAGGGCCGGTGGCGGCCCCGGCCGGAGTGGGGACCGGTGGCGACGGAGGTCGCGAAGGCGGGGCCGTCGGCGCCGTGGTCCACCAGCCGGCGCTCCAGTTCCAGCGCGAGGTGCCGTTCGGTCCGGCCGACCAGGATCGATTCGAGGAGTTCACCGAGCGCCTGATCGGTGATCTCGGCGGCGATCCGCAGGCAGCCGATCTCCTCCTCGTCCTTGACGATGCGCAGCTGTTCGACGGTGGCACCGAGATCGGCCAGCCGGAGCCTGGGGGCGACCGACCCCATGGCCCGGTGCCGGGCGACCGTCAGGTCGTGCTCCTCGACGGCCAGCGACTCCGCGCCCTGGGAGGTGGCCAGGTCCGCGGCGGCGACCACCGGATCGCCGCCGGCCACCGGCAGCAGATCCACCCGGAGCCGTTCGTCGGTGCGGCCGTCGGCCGGATCACCGGTGGGAGTGCGCGGGCAGAGCAGAACGTCCTGGTCGGGGCCGAGCAGCAGCACGGCCCCGGGCGGCGCTCCGCCCGCCAGGTAGCGGACATTGGCGGGGCGGGAGACCAGGGCGGCCGCGGATCCGACGGCGGCGCACCGGTCGCGGAGCAGCCCGCGGCGGACGGCGTACACCTCTGACATGCATCGAGCGTACGAGCGGAGCCCGAGCCCCGCCCGGTCAGCGCACCCGACCGGGGGGCGGCGCGGCCGTCAGCGGACGGCGGCCGCCCTCCGGCGTCCCTTCACTTCACCAGGCCGGCGGGCTGGCTATCGAGCGGGCGAGTATGTCGTCCAGGACGCGGGCGGTGGTCTCCACGTCGTACGTCGAGTTGTCGATGATCGGCAGGCCGGAGCCGTACCAGCCGGCCATCCGGCCGTGGATCCGGGCGACCTCCTCGTCCGAGAGGCGCCGGTTGCCGCTGCGGGCGGCGTTGCGCTCCAGGACGATCTCCAGGCCGGGCAGCAGGACGACGGGCAGCAGACCGGGGCCGACGTGGCGCTTCCAGCCGCCCAGGCCGACCACGGGCCGGTCCGGGAAGACGGCGTCGTCGAGGATGCAGGAGATGCCGTTGGCCAGGAAGTTGCGCGCGGCGAAGCCGCAGGTGCGGCGGGCCAGCCGGTACTGGGCCTCGGACTGGTCGTTCCACCCCGTCTGCGGGTCCGCGAAGCCGGAGCAGACCCACTCGCGGACGTCGTCGAGGCTGACGTGGGCGGTGGGGACCCGGCGCCGGCTGGCCCAGAGCTTGGCCACGGTGGTCTTCCCGGCGCCTGCCGGGCCGATCAGGAGCACGGCGAGGGTCGCCGTACCGGTGCCCGGCTCGGCGGGCGGCGCGGGCAGCGGTACGGGCCCGCCGGGCGGCAGCTGGATGTGTCCGGTGGTCTCTCTGGAGACCTGCGCCGGGGCCTGGTGCGGTGCGGGTCCGCTCCAGCCCTGGTTCTGCCCCTGGTGGGCGGGCGGGGCGGGAGGCGCCGGGGGCGGGCCGGGGTGACCGGCCGGCGGCGGAACCGGCGGGCCGGGGTGCTGGGCCTGGTGCGACCAGCCGACGGGCCCGTTGCCGGGACCCTGGGGCGGCGGCAGCGGTGCCCCCACTGCGTGCTCCATCCGGTGGCACTCCGTCTCGTACAGGCAACTGGCGCTGGTGGAACGGCAACCGTACCTTCCCCGGCCGCCACAGAGGGAACGGCCGGGGAGGAGCCACAGTGCCCCGTCGGCCAGTGGGCCTTCCGGTGCGGCGGTGGGTCAGTCCGTCAGTTCGTCCGCGAGGGCGCGCAGGGCGAGCCGGTAGGAGCCGATGCCGAATCCGGCCACGGTCCCGGTGGCGACCGGTGCGACCACGGAGTTGTGGCGGAATTCCTCCCGCGCGTACGGGTTCGAGATGTGCACCTCGATCAGCGGGGCGGTGCGCTGGGCGGCCGCGTCCCGCATCCCGTACGAGTAGTGCGTGAAGGCACCCGGGTTGAGAACGACCGGAATTGAACCGTCCGCTGCTTCGTGCAGCCAGCGGATCAGCTCTCCCTCGTCGTTGGTCTCCCGCACGTCCACATCGAAGCCGAGCTCCTTGCCGACGGTGCGGCAGGTGTCGACGAGTCCGGCGTACGAGGTGGCGCCGTAGACGTCGGGCTCGCGGGAGCCCAGCCGGCCGAGGTTGGGCCCGTTGAGGACGAGGACCCGGCGGGTCACGCCGACACCTCCCCGTAGGCGGCGAGCAGCACGGCCGGGTCGGGGCCCTCCAGGACGGTGGGCTTGCCGAGGCCGTCGAGGACGATGAAGCGCAGCAGGTCGCCGCGGGACTTCTTGTCGACCTTCATGTTCTCCAGCAGCTTGGGCCACTGGTCGCCGCGGTAGGTGAGCGGCAGGCCGACGGATTCCAGGACGGCGCGGTGCCGGTCGGCGGTCGCGTCGTCGAGGCGTCCGGCCAGCCGGCCCAGTTCGGCGGCGAAGACCATGCCGACCGAGACGGCCGCGCCGTGGCGCCACTTGTAGCGCTCGTTCTTCTCGATCGCGTGGGCCAGGGTGTGGCCGTAGTTGAGGATCTCGCGCAGACCGGACTCCTTGAGGTCGCTGGAGACGACCTCGGCCTTGACCCGGATGGCGCGCTCGATCAGCTCGGAGGTGTGCGGCCCGGCGGGCGTGCGCGCGCCCTGCGGGTCGGCCTCGACGAGGTCGAGGATCACCGGGTCGGCGATGAAGCCGGCCTTGATGATCTCGGCCATGCCGCTGACGTAGTCGTTGACCGGCAGCGAGTCGAGGGCGGCGAGGTCGCAGAGCACCCCGGCCGGCGGGTGGAAGGCGCCGACGAGGTTCTTGCCCTCGGCGGTGTTGATGCCGGTCTTGCCGCCGACGGCCGCGTCCACCATGGCGAGCACGGTGGTGGGTACGGCGATCCACCGGACCCCGCGCAGCCAGGTCGCCGCGACGAAGCCGGCGACGTCGGTGGTCGCGCCGCCGCCCACGCCGACGATGACGTCGGTGCGGGTGAAGCCGGTCTGGCCGAGCGCCTTCCAGCAGTAGGCCGCGACCTCGACGGTCTTGGCCTCCTCGGCGTTCGGCAGCTGGATGGCGATGGCCTCGTAGCCCTGGCCGGCGAGGTCCTGGCGGACCGCCTCGCCGGTCTCGGCGAGTGCCTCGGGGTGCAGCACCGCGACGCGCTTGACGCGGTTACCGATGAACGCGGGCAGCTCGCCGAGGAGCTGCCGGCCGATCACCACCTCGTACGGGTCGGTGCCCGCGCTGCCGGCGATCTGGATGCGGGTGGGGCCCTGGTCCGTCATCGTTGCGTTCTCCCGGCCGGACGACGGCGCGTCCGGCAGTTCCAGTGTGTCGAGGACCGCCTGGGCGACCTCTTGCGGTGTGCGCTCGTCGGTCGCCACGACCACGCGGGCCACCTCCGTGTAGAGGTGACGGCGGGCCTCCATGAGCTCGCGCCACTGCCGGCGCGGGTTCACGGCGAGCAGCGGGCGCGCGGTGTTCAGCCCGACGCGCTTGACCGCTTCGTCGACGTCCATCGAGAGATAGACGACGGCGTGGCCGGCCAGCAGCGTGCGGGTCGCGTCGTCGAGGACGGCGCCGCCGCCGAGCGAGAGCACGCCGGCGTGCCCGGCGACCGCGGCCTCGACGGCCTGCCGCTCCAGCGCGCGGAAGTGCTCCTCGCCCTCGTCGAAGAAGATCTCCGCGATCGGCTTCCCGGCCGTGGCGACGACGTCCGCGTCGGTGTCCCGGTAGGTGGTGCCCAGCCGTTCGGCGAGGAGCTCACCGACGGTGGACTTGCCGACGCCCATCGGCCCGACGAGGACGATCAGCGGGGCACTCATCGGATCTGCAGGTGGTCGAGGTACGACTGCACGTTGCGGTGGGTCTCGGGGACGCTGTCGCCACCGAACTTCTCCGCGACCGCGTCGGCGAGCACCAGGGCGACCATCGCCTCGGCGACGATCCCGGCGGCCGGTACGGCGCAGACATCGGAGCGCTGGTGGTGGGCCTTGGCGGGCTCACCGGTCAGCACGTCGACGGTGGCGAGCGCACGCGGCACGGTCGCGATCGGCTTCATGGCGGCGCGGACGCGCAGCAGCTCACCGGTGGTCAGTCCGCCCTCGGTGCCGCCGGAGCGGCCGGAGGCGCGCTTGATCCCGTCCTCGGTCACCAGGATCTCGTCGTGCGCCTGCGAACCGGGCACCCGGGCCAGGTCGAAGCCGTCGCCGACCTCGACACCCTTGATCGCCTGGATGCCCATCAGCGCGGCGGCGAGCCGCGCGTCGAGCCGGCGGTCCCAGTGCACATGCGAACCGAGGCCGACCGGCACTCCGTAGGCCAGCACCTCGACCACACCACCGAGGGTGTCGCCGTCCTTGTGGGCCTGGTCGATCTCGGCGACCATCTGCTTGCTCGCGGTGGCGTCGAGGCAGCGCACCGGGTCCGCGTCGAGCTTGTCGACATCGGCGGGGACCGGGTAGACCCCGTACGGGGCCTTGGCGGCAGCCAGTTCGACGACGTGGCTGACGATCTCGATGCCGGCCGTCTCCTTGAGGTACGACCGGGCGACGGCACCGAGGGCGACCCGGGCCGCGGTCTCCCGGGCGCTGGCGCGCTCCAGGATCGGCCGGGCCTCGTCGAAGCCGTACTTCTGCATGCCGGCGAGGTCGGCGTGGCCGGGCCGGGGGCGGGTCAGCGGGGCGTTACGGGCCTGGGCGGCCAGCACGTCGGGGTCGACCGGGTCGGCCGACATGACCTGCTCCCACTTGGGCCACTCGGTGTTGCCCACCATCACGGCGACCGGCGAGCCCATGGTCAGCCCGTGCCGGACGCCACCCAGGAAGGTGACCTCGTCCTTCTCGAACTTCATCCGAGCGCCGCGGCCGTATCCGAGCCGCCGCCGGGCGAGCGCGTCCGCCACCATCTCCGTGGTGACCGGGACGCCGGCGGGAAGACCCTCCAGCGTCGCCACCAGTGCGGGGCCGTGCGACTCCCCCGCGGTCAGCCAGCGCAACCTGCTCAACGGTGCTCCTCATGCTCGCGCCTGAAATCCGACGGCGCGACAGGGTGCGCGGCCCTGGCCCGCCGCCCCCGATCCTCCCACGGCCGGGGACCCGGACCGGCCGCCGGTCCAGCAGACGGACGGATCGCGCCGCCGGGAGGAGGCTCAGCGGGCGGCCAGTGCCCGTTCGCCGGCCTGCCGCATCGCGGCCAGCGGTGCGGGCGTGCGGCCCGTCATCTGTTCGACCTGGAGGACGGCCTGGTGCACCAGGAGATCGAGACCTCCGACGACTGCGCCGCCGCGGGCCGCCCAGGCGGCGGCGAGGCCGGTGGGCCAGGGCTCGTACAGCACGTCGAAGAGCGTGCCGGGGATCTCCGGTACGTCTCCCGTCAGGGCATCCGTCGCCCCGGCCGGAGTGGTCGCGATGACCAGCGGGGCCCGCAGCGCCTGCTCGGCCTCCGCCCAGTCGGCGATCCGCACGTCGACGCCGAGCCGCTCGCCCCAGCCGCGCATCTCGTCACCGCGCTCCCGGCTGCGGACGTAGGCGGTGACCGCTCCCGTGCAGATCTCGGCGAGCGCGGCGAGCGCGGACGAGGCGGTGGCTCCGGCGCCGAGGACGGCGGCGGACTCGGTCTTCTCCACGCCGCGCTCGCGCAGGGCCGCGATCATGCCGGGGATGTCGGTGTTGTCGCCGAGGCGCCGGCCGTCCTCGGTGAACACGACCGTGTTGACGGCCTCGACCGAGGACGCGGTCTCGCTGACGGAATCCAGCAGCGGGATGATCGCCCGCTTGAGCGGCATGGTGAGCGAGAGCCCGGCCCACGTGCCGTCCAGGCCTTCCACGAAGCCGGCCAGCGTCTGCTCGTCGATCTCGAACCGGTCGTAGGACCAGTGGTCGAGGCCGAGCTCGGCGTAGGCGGCCCGGTGCAGGACCGGGGAGAGCGAGTGGGCGATGGGCGAGCCGAGGACGGCTGCCCGGTGCGGGGTGCTCACTGGCCGGACTTCTCCTCTTCGTACTTCTTCCGGTTCCGCTCGTGCTCGGCGTTGGTCACCGCGAACAGCGTCTTGTCCTCGGTCACCGACACGAAGTAGTACCAGGGGCCCGGGGTGGGCTTGATCGCCGACTGCAGGGCGGCGTCACCGGGGTTGTTGATCGGGCCCGGCGGCAGACCGTGGATGTAGTACGTGTTGTACGCGTTCTTGAAGTTCCGCAGGTCCGACACCGCACCGGTGTCGAGCGTGCTCTGCTTCTTGGCGTAGTTCACGGTGGAGTCGAAGTCGAGCAGCCCGTTGGTCTCGGTGTTGTTGGGCTTGAGCCGGTTGTAGACGACGCGCGAGACCTTGTCGAAGTCGTGCTTGTACTTGCCCTCGGCCTGGACGAGGCTCGCCACCGTGATCAGCTGCCAGGGGTTCTTGAGCCCCAGCTTCCTGGCGTTGGCCTCCAGGTCGGCCTTGTCGTACTCCTCGTTGGCACGCGAGACCATCTTCTTGAGGACGGCTTCGGGCTTCATCCCCTTGGTGACCGGGTAGGCGGCCGGGTAGAGGAACCCCTCCAGAGGGTCGAGCGTGCCCCGGTGGCCGTCGGCCCAGTCCGGCAGCCCCAGGTCGTCCGCCTGCTTCTCGGCGACGCCGCTGGTCGTGCCCTTCTTGACACCCAGCTTCTCGTCGATCGAGGTGTAGACGGTGCGGTTGGGCGTGCCCTCCGGGATGATCAGCAGGTTCTGGCTCTTCGGGTCGACCATCATCTTCACGGCCTCGGCCGCCGACATCTTCTCGTGGAGGAGGTAGACCCCGGCCTGGATGAACTTGCCCTTGGGGTTCTCGCTCTGCGCCGAGACGAACGCGTCGACACTCTTGACCACACCCTGCTTCTTCAGGATGTTGCCGATGTCGGAGACGTACGAGCCCTTCGGGATCTCGATCTCGACGGAACCCGAGCCGCTACCCGCGTAGTCCGGCGCGTCGCCGAACTTGTCCTTGTAGTACGAGTAGCCGAAATAGCCCGCGCCGCCGAGGCCGCCCACCAGGACGAGGGAGACGACCAGGCAGGCGCAGCCGCTGCGGCTCTTCTTCTTGCCCTTGCCCTTGCCGCGCCGCTCGTCGCCGCCTCCGCGGCGGGACTCGCGGGGGTCGTCCTCGTCGTAGTCGTCGTCCTCGGCCCGCCCGTCGTCCGCACCCGTGAAGAACGGATGGGTCTCCTCCGGCTGGACCTCCGGGTCCCAGTCGGGGGCCGGCGCCGGGGACTGCTCGGGCGCGGCCTCGCGGCGGCCCGGGGGCTGCGGCGGCGGGTAGGCCTCGGGGGTGCCGTAGTAGTCAGCGCTCTCGCCGTATCCGTACGGGTCCGCGGGCTGGCCCTCGTACGGCATCGCAGCGGCCTGCTGGCCGGTGTCCCAGCCGCCGTTGTACGGCTGCTGCTGGGCGTACGGATCCTGCTGGGCGCCGTACGGGGGCTGCTGCTGGTACTGGTGCTGCTGGGCGTACGGATCCTGCGGCTGTTGCTGGTGCTGCTGGGCGTACGGATCGTGCGACTGCTGGTGCTGCTGCTGCGCGTACGGGTCGTGCGGCTGTTGGGCGTACGGGTCATGCTGCGGCGGCTGCTGCTGGGCATACGGGTCCTGCGGATAGGGCTGCTGCTGGCCGCCGTACTGGCTCTGGCCGTGGGCAGGCTGCTGGCCTTCCCATCCCTGGTCCCCGTACAAGGGGTCCTCGGGATGCCACGGTTCGGAGCCGGGGCCCCGGCCATACTCAGTCATCGATCCCCTTGAGCCGCGAGACGACGTTCCGTCTCTTTGCTGTGCGGTGTTTGTTCGAACACCGCCGCATCGCGCGGAACGTTACCGTATCGCGATCAGACAACCACTTCGACGCCCTCGCCGGGAGGTTTACCCGAAGCCCGTTCGGACTCCAGAGCGTTCTGAAGGATCACCACAGCGGCAGCCTGATCGATGACGGATCGGCCCTTTTTGGACTTCACGCCCGATGCGCGCAGCCCCTGAGTGGCCGTCACTGTGGTCATCCTCTCGTCCACCAATCGCACCGGAACGGGTGCAACCGCGCGGGCGAACACATCGGTGAAGGCGCGGACCTTGGCCGCCGCCGGTCCCTCGCCACCGCCGAGGGACCGGGGCAGACCGACGATGACCTCGATCGGCTCGTACTCCGAGACGATCTGCCCGAGCCGCCGGTGGGCGGCCGGTACATCGCGGCCGGGCACGGTCTCCACCGGCGTGGCGAGGATCCCGTCGGGGTCGCACGAGGCGACCCCGATCCGGGCGTCGCCGACGTCGATGGCGAGTCGGCGTCCGCGGCGCATCTGTGTCATCTCCGTTGTCACGCGGTCTCGGTGACGAGGCGTTCGACAGCGGCGACGGCGTCGCCGATGGCGTCCGGGTTCTGGCCGCCGCCCTGGGCGACGTCCGGCTTGCCGCCGCCTCCGCCGCCGAGGGTCTTGGCGGCGGTGCGGACCAGGTCGCCCGCCTTGAGACCGCGCTCGCGGGCGGCCTCGTTGGTGGCGATGACGGTCAGCGGGCGGCCGTTGGCCGTGGTGAACAGGGCCACGACGGCCGGCCTGCCGCCCTGGATGCGGCCGCGCACGTCGAGGACGAGCCTGCGCAGGTCGTCGGCCGAGGTGCCGTCCGGCACCTGGCCGGTGACCAGGGCGACGCCCCGGACGTCCTTGGCGGAGTCGACCAGTCCGGCGGCGGCCGCCAGGACCTTCTCTGCGCGGAACTTCTCGATCTCCTTCTCGGCGTCCTTCAGCTTGCCGAGCATGCCGGCGATCTTCTCCGGGAGCTCCTCGGAGCGGCCCTTGACCAGCTCCTGGAGCTGGGCGACGACGGTGTGCTCCTTGGCGAGGAAGTTGTACGCGTCGACACCCACGAGGGCCTCGATGCGGCGCACCCCGGAACCGATGGACGACTCACCGAGCAGCTTCACCAGCCCGAGCTGGGCGGTGTTGTGGACGTGCGTGCCGCCGCACAGCTCCTTGGAGAAGTCGCCGATGGTGACGACCCGGACCCGCTCGCCGTACTTCTCGCCGAACTCGGCGATGGCGCCCTGCTTCTTGGCGTCGTCGATGGACATGACCTCGGCCTGGACGTCCAGCTCCCGGGCCAGCACCTCGTTGATCTTCTGCTCGACGTCGGTCAGCACGGTGCCGGGGACGGCGGCGGGCGAGCCGAAGTCGAAGCGGAAGCGCCCCGGGGAGTTCTCCGAACCGGCCTGGGCGGCCGTCGGGCCCAGGGCGTCGCGCAGCGCCTGGTGGGTCAGGTGGGTGGCGCTGTGGGCGCGGGCGATGGCGCGGCGGCGGGTGTTGTCGATGCTGGCGAGTGCGTGGGCGCCGACCGTCACCTCGCCGACCTGGACCGAGCCCTTGTGGACGGAGACGCCGGGCACCGGCTGCTGGACGTCGCGCACCTGGATGACGGCGCCGGTGTCGAGCCGGATCCGGCCCTGGTCGGCGAGCTGGCCGCCGCCCTCGGCGTAGAACGGGGTGCGGTCCAGGACGACCTCGACCTCGTCGCCCTCCGTGGCGGCGGGCGAGGGAACGCCGTCGACGAGGAGACCGACGACGGTCGACTCGCCCTCGGTGGCGGTGTAGCCGGTGAACTCGGTGACGCCGGAGTTGTCGGCGACCTCACGGTAGGCGGACAGGTCGGCGTGACCGGTCTTCTTGGCCCTGGCGTCGGCCTTGGCCTTGTCCCGCTGCTCCTGCATGAGGCGGCGGAAGCCGTCCTCGTCCACGGACAGGCCCTGCTCGGCGGCCATCTCCAGGGTGAGGTCGATCGGGAAGCCCCAGGTGTCGTGGAGCAGGAAGGCCTTGTCACCGGCGATGACCTGGCCGCCGGCGGCCTTGGTCTCGGTGACGGCGGTCTCGAGGATGTTCGTGCCGCCCTTGAGGGCCTTGAGGAAGGCGGCTTCCTCGGCGAGGGCGACGGTCTCGATGCGCTTGCGGTCGGTGATCAGCTCGGGGTACTGCAGCCCCATCGTGTCGATCACGACGTCGACCAGCTCGTTGACGACCGAACCGGTGGCGCCCATCAGCCGCATGTTGCGGATGGCCCGGCGCATGATGCGGCGCAGCACGTAGCCGCGGCCCTCGTTGCCGGGGGTGACGCCGTCGCCGATGAGCATGACGGAGGTGCGGATGTGGTCGGCGACCACGCGGAGGGAGACGTCCGTGCCCTGGGCGGCGCCGTAGCGCACCCCGGTCAGCTCGGTGGCCTTGTCCATGACGACGCGCAGGGTGTCGGTCTCGTACATGTTCTGCACGCCCTGCAGGATCATCGCGAGGCGTTCGAGGCCGAGGCCGGTGTCGATGTTCTTGGAGGGCAGGTCGCCGAGGATCGGGAAGTCGTCCTTGCCGTCGCCGGCGCCGCGCTCGTACTGCATGAAGACCAGGTTCCAGATCTCCACGTACCGCTCGTCGTTGACGGCCGGGCCGCCCTCGACGCCGAACTCGGGGCCGCGGTCGTAGTTGATCTCGGAACAGGGGCCGCAGGGGCCGGGGACGCCCATGGACCAGAAGTTGTCCTTCTTGCCCAGCCGCTGGATGCGCTCGGCGGGGACACCGATCTTGTCGCGCCAGATGGCCTCGGCCTCGTCGTCGTCCAGGTAGACCGTGATCCACAGGCGCTCGGGGTCGAGGGCGAAGCCGCCGTCCGCGAGGGAGCCGGTGAGCAGCTCCCAGGCGTACTCGATGGCGCCTTCCTTGAAGTAGTCGCCGAAGGAGAAGTTCCCGCACATCTGGAAGAAGGTGCCGTGCCGGGTGGTCTTGCCGACCTCTTCGATGTCCGGCGTACGGACGCACTTCTGCACGCTGGTGACGCGCGGGGCGGGCGGCTTGACCTCGCCGAGGAAGTACGGCTTGAAGGGCACCATGCCGGCCGGGACCAGCAGCAGAGTCGGGTCGTCCGCGATGAGCGACGCCGAAGGCACGACGGTGTGACCGCGCTCCTCGTAGAAGCTCAGCCAGCGGCGACGAATTTCGGCCGACTCCATCAGTGGTCCTCATTCCGGTTGTACGAGTGGTAAGGAGGCTTGCGGTACCGGGCGGGCGTCCTGCGCCCGTCGGACTCCGCCGCCTCGAGGGGAAGGTGGCGCTGCACCGGGAGGTCCGGGTCGACCGGGGCCTCGAGACCCAGCGCCTCGCCCAGTTCGGCTTCGCGTCTGGCCATGCCGTCGCGGACGTCCAGGGCGAAGTCCTTGAGCTTGTGACCGGCCACGAGCGCCTTGTCGGCGGCCTGCGCCGCGAGGCTCTCGGGGGTCAGCTGCTTGATCTTCCGGTTGACCTTGGTGGTGGCCCAGACGCCGGCGGCTGCGCCGGCGGTGAACCAGAACGTACGGCGGAACATCGCTGCGTCAGTCCTTCGATCCGCGGGAATTTCTGCCGTTGCGCTTCTTGCCACGCGCGGACGGCACGGTCCGGCCGACGATCACCGATCGCCGGGAGCGCGCTTCCGGTTCGGCACCGGTCTTGCGGCCGATGGCCTGGCGGACGCCGTAGCCGAACGCGGCGACCTTGACCAGCGGGCCGCCGAACGTCGAGGCGACGGTGGTGGAGAGCGCCGAGGCGTTGGAGGTGACCTCCTGGACGTCCGTCGCGATCGCGTCGACCTTGTCGAGCTGGGTCTGCGCGGAGCGCACGGTCGCGGACGCGTCGGCGAGCAACGGGACGGCCTGTTCGGTCACGTCCGCCACGAGTTTGGTGGTCGCCCTGAGCGTCTGGGCGAGCCTCACCAGCACGACGGCGAGGAACGAAACCAGAATCGCCCAGAAGACGGCCACCAGGATCCCGGCCACCTCACCACCGGACACAGTGCACCGCTCTCTGGCTTGTCGTCTGTCTCTGTCTTGTATCTGCTCGTTCGGCGACGGCCGTCGTCGCGGCCGGTCACCGCCTCCGAGCCTATCGCGCCGGGGCTCGCGCCCTGTACCGCATTACCGTCGGGCAAAGCGGGAGTTCCCGCAACAAGATTGTACGGAGCGCTTTCGGGCCAGTACTCTGCGTGTTTCATGCGACGCTCTCAGCGCCCCTTCCCCTCCTCCGACGATCCGGGCCGGCCGGCCACCGCGCGTGGCGGGCCCGTGCGCGGCGTCCCGGGCAATCTCCCGGCGGAACTGAACAGATTCGTGGGACGCGAGGAGGAGTTGGCCGATCTCGCCCGGCTGCTGGAGGAGTCCCGGCTCGTCACCGTCGTGGGCGTGGGCGGAGTCGGCAAGACCCGGCTGGCGACCAGGGCGGCGGCGCTCCTGGAGAAACGGTACTGCGACGGGGTCTGGCTGGTGGAGCTGTCCAGCGTCCACGATCCCGGCCTGCTGGAGCACGCGCTCGTCGACGCGCTGGGGCTCACCGACCACACCAACAGGCCGCCCCGCACGACACTCCTCGAACACTGTGCCGGACGCCGCCTCCTGCTGGTGATCGACGGCTTCGAGCATCTCGTGGACGCCTGCGCGGAGTTGGTACGGGATCTGCTGCGCCGGGCGCCACGGCTGCGGGTACTGGCGGCCGGGCGGCTGCCGTTGGAGCTCGACGGCGAAGCCGGCTACCCGCTCGCGACCATGACCGACGCGGACGCGCTGCGGCTCTTCGCCGAGCGGGCCGCCGCCGTGCAGCCGGATTTCCGGCTGACCGAGCACACCCGGGGCGCCGCCCGGGAGCTCTGCCGGCGGCTGGACGGGATTCCGCTCGCGCTGGAGCTGGCGGCCGGTCGGCTGCGGGCCCTGTCGACCGAGCAGGTACTGCAACGGCTGGACGACCGCTTCCGGCTGCTGACCGGCGGCAGCCGCAGCGCGCTGGCACGCCATCAGACGCTCCGCACCGCCATCGGCTGGAGCCATGAGCTGTGCGCCCCGGAGCAGCGGCTGCTGTGGGCGCGGCTGTCGGTCTTCGCGGGCCAGTTCGACCTGGAGGCGGTCGAGTACATCTGCAGCGGCTCCGATCTGCCGGCCGACTCGGTGCTCGACGTGCTCTCCGGACTGCTGGCGCAGTCCATCGTGGGGCGGGAGGACTCCGCCGCGGGCACCCGCTACCGGATGCTGGACACGGTGCGCGAGTACGGCGCCGAGTGGCTGACGGCCACGGGTGACACCGAACGCCTGCGCCGGCGCCACCGCGACTGGTTCCTGGGGCTGGCGACCTGGTGCGAGCTGGACTGGTTCAGCCCGCGGCAGGGCGAGGTGGCGGCCCGGGTGGAGAGCGAACTGCCCAATCTGCGGCGGGCCATGGAGTCTTCGCTGGAAACCCCGGAGGAGGCGCATCTCGCGCAGTACCTGGCCGGGACGCTGTGGTTCCTGTGGGTCGGTTGCGGACGGCTCTCGGAGGGACGGCACTGGCTGGACCACGTGCTGGAGGAGGAGACCCCGCACGACTCCTCGCGGCTGAAGGCGCTGTGGGTGCTCGGCTATGTCGCGGTGCTGCAGGGTGACCCGGTGGGCGCGATCTCGGCGCTGACGGAGTGCCGGGAGGAGGCGGATCTGGCGGGTGACGCCACGGCGTCGGCGTACGCGGTGCACCGCACCGGCTGCCTGGCGCTCGTCACGGACGACACGGCGCGGGCGCAGGAGCTGCTGGGCGACGCGCTCGGCCGCTACCGGGAGCTCGGGGAGCTGAACAGCAATGTGCTGATGGCTCAGGTGGAGCTGGCGATGGCGGTCGGGTTCCGGGGTGATCTGGACCGTGCGGTCATGATCTGCGAAGAGGTCCGCGACATCTGCGAGGACCACGGGGAGCGTTGGGCGCTCAGCTACGCGTTGTTCGTGCTGGCATTCGCCGCGCTGCAGCGGGGCCGCCCGGGCCGGTGCCGGGAGCTCCTCGAGGAGTCGCTGGCCATCAGCCACGCCTTCCACGACCTGCTCGGCACGGTGCTCGCGGTGGAGCTGCTGGCGCTCGTCACGGTGGTCGAGGGCGATGCGGCGGAGGCGGCGCTGCTGCAGGGGGCCGCCGACCAGATCTGGCCGTCGGTGGGGCTGCCGCTGTTCGGCTCGGCCCACTTCGGGGCGCCCCGGGCCCGCTGCGAGGAGCTGGCCCGGCACGAGCTGGGCGAGGTGCGGTACGCGTCGCAGCGGCGCGCCGGCGGCAGGCTGGGCGTCGACGCGGTGGTGGCCAGGGCCCTGGCGGGCCGGCCCGCGGACGCGGAATCCGGCGGGCAGGAGCTGCCGGGGCAGCAGCCGGAAGCGGGGAGAACGCGAAAGCCCGCCGCCTCCCCGACATCGGGAAGGGGCGGGCCTGAGCGCTGGTGAGGAGCGACTACGCCTGGATCAGCGGGCGTAGTACTCGACGACGAGCTGCTCGTCGCAGATCACGGGGATTTCCTTGCGGTTCGGGTCCCGGTCAAGGCGGAAGGCCAGGGCCTTCAGGTTCACCTGCAGGTAGCGCGGGGTCTCACCGTCGGTGTCGTAACCACCCTCGCGGGCAACCTGGAAGGGGTGCTTGTCGCGGCTGCGCTCGCGGACCATCACGATGTTGTCGGGACGGACACGGAAGGACGGCTTGTCCACCTTGTGGCCGTCGACCTCGATGTGACCGTGCACGACCATCTGGCGGGCCTGGTAGATCGTCTTGGCGATGCCAGAACGCAGGACCAGGGCGTCGAGGCGACGCTCGAGCTCGACGACGAGCGCCTCGCCCGTCTTGCCTTCGGCCTTCTTGGCGCGGTCGTAGGCACGCGCCATCTGGCGCTCGCTGATGTCGTACTGGGCGCGCAGACGCTGCTTCTCCAGCAGTCGGACCTTGTAGTCCGAGTTCTGCTTGCGGCCGCGACCGTGCTCGCCCGGCGGGTAGGGGCGCGCCTCGAAGTACTTGACGGCCTTCGGCGTCAGCGCAATGCCGAGCGCGCGGCTCTTCTTGACCTTGGGACGCGACTGATTAGGCACGTTCTCCAGACCTCCGTTGTAGGTTAGGTTAGGCTCACCTTACTCAAGGAGATCGCATGTCTCGCCCTGGGAACACCACACACGTCACGGACAGCACTGACAGCGTCGACGCACCTGAGGGCGTCAATACGACGGAGGACCGATCAGATCGTGGTCAGCCGCGTCCCAGCGGGCTTGAAAACACTCGGATGCCGTCAGCAGCCGAGCGCACACGAACTCTCGTACAGAGTACCTGCTCCGCGGTACTGCTTATCCCCGGGCTCGACGCAGCGGGCTCGGACCAGCTGATGCCACTGTCCCGCAGCGTGGGTCCCGACGGGGATCTCTTCCTCGAATTCCCCGCTGACTCCCCGGCCGTACGGGCCGCGACGCACGCCCAGGACGACGAGCTGACGGCTGTGCTGGAGATCACGGACGTCGCCCCGGTCTCCGTACCGCACCGTATCCGGGGCAGGGCCCGCGTCAGCGGCTGGCTCACCTCCGTACCCGGAATGGCGGGGCCCGGCCGGATGCTGCTGCGGCTGGAGACGGGTGAGGCGTACGTGGACGATCTGTGGGGCGCACAGGCCGTCGAGCCGGAAGAATTCCGGGACGCGGCCGCCGACCCGCTCGTCGGCCACGAGGCGGAGCTGCTCCAGCACCTGCACGCGGCACACGGGGAACAGCTGGGAACGCTCTGCGGACTGCTCGGTGAACGGGCCGCTGCCGACTGCGCGGCGCACCGGCCGGCTGTCGTACCGGTCGCGCTGGACCGACTCGGCCTGCGGGTGCGTCTGTGCGAGCGGGACGGCGGATGCTTCGACGCCCGCTTCGAGTTCCCCGAGCCGGTGCGCGACGTCGTCGAGCTGCGCCATGCGATGCACACGCTCTTCGAGGCGGCCGCGCACTGAAGCGGGGCCAGGAGGTCCCTGCGGGCTGTGCCGTGATCCCCGGTGGATCTCCGCGCGGCGTCAGTCCCCGGACGGAGCCGCATCGCCTTCGGTGTCCGTGCGGCCGAGCCGCTCGCGGACCCGGTCGGCCACGTCCGCGTAGCGCGCTTCGGCGCCGTAGCGGGTGGGCTGGTAGTACCGCTTGTCGCGGACCGCGTCGGGGGCGTACTGCTGAGCGGCGATACCGCCGGGGACGTCGTGCGGGTAGACGTAGCCCTGGGCGTGGCCCAGCTTGGCGGCCCCCTTGTAATGGCCGTCGCGCAGATGGGCCGGGACCGGGCCCGCCAGGCCCTTGCGCACGTCCTCCTGAGCGGCGGAGATCGCCAGCGTCGCCGCGTTGGACTTGGGGGCGAGCGCCAGCGCGATCGTGGCGTGGCTGAGCGTGAGCGCCGCCTCCGGGAAACCGATCATCGCGACCGCCTGGGCCGCCGCGACCGCGATCGGCAGCGCCGTGGGGTCGGCGAGTCCGATGTCCTCGCTGGCCGAGATCATCAGCCGCCGGGCGATGAACCGGGGGTCCTCCCCCGCCTCGATCATGCGGGCCAGGTAGTGCAGCGCGGCATCGACGTCCGAGCCCCGGATCGACTTGATCAGCGCGCTCGCCACGTCGTAGTGCTGGTCGCCGTCCCGGTCGTACTTCACGGCCGCGCGGTCGACGGTCTCCTCCAGGGTCTGGAGGGTGATCTCCTTCTCCTTCTTGGACAGCGCCGCACCGGCCGCGGCCTCGAGCGCCGTCAGCGCACGGCGCGCGTCGCCCCCGCGATGCGCAGCAGGTGCTCCTCGGCGTCCCCGGGCAGCGTCACCGCGCCGCCGAGTCCGCGCTCGTCGCCCAGGGCGCGGTGCAGCAGACCGCGCAGGTCGTCGTCGGTCAGCGACTCCAGCGTCAGCAGCAGCGAACGCGAGAGCAGCGGGGAGATGATCGAGAAGTACGGATTCTCCGTGGTGGCCGCGATCAGCGTCACCCAGCGGTTCTCGACGGCCGGGAGCAGCGAATCCTGCTGGGCCTTGGAGAACCGGTGGATCTCGTCCAGGAAGAGGACGGTTTCCTTCCCGTAGCCACCGGTGGCACGGCGGGCGCCCTCGATGACCGCGCGCACTTCCTTGACCCCCGCGGTGATCGCGGAGAGCTCGACGAAGCGCTTGTTGGTGGCCTTGCTGACCACGTACGCCAGAGTCGTCTTCCCGATGCCGGGCGGTCCCCAGAGGATCACCGACGAGGGACCCGCAGGTCCCCGCTGCCCTCGCCGACGAGACGGCGCAGCGGAGAGCCCGCCTTGAGCAGATGCTGCTGGCCGACGACCTCGTCGAGGGTACGCGGACGCATCCGGACAGCCAGGGGGCTGCTGGACGGGTCCTTCTCCTGGCGGTCTTCGGCGGCTGCGGTAAAGAGGTCGGGCTCCACGATTTGAAGCCTATGTCACCGCACTGACATCCCTGCCTGGCCCCGGTGCGGCCACGGCGGCCGAGGGCCGCTCAGCTGGTCCAGAAGTCCCACCAGCGGGTAAGGATCAGCATGCCGATGATGCCGATCCACAGGACCGGCGGCACCCAGTGGAACTCGATCAGGCCGTTGCGCAGCCAGTTCGGCGCAGGCACGATCCGGTGCTTGATGTTGTGCGTGGTGACGTAGCAGAACATGAAGATCGTGGCGACCCAGGCCAGGCAGCACCACAGGCACAGCGAGTTGATGCTGTACAGCGACTGGTACTGGAGCCAGGTGCAGAATCCGACACCGAACAGGGTGCCCGCGTTCATCCCCAGCCAGTACCAGGTGCGGAAGCGGGCCCCGGCGAGCAGCGCCAGACCGATGCCGATGATCACGGAGTAGGTGACCAGTCCGAGCATCGGGTTGGGGAAGCCGAAGGCGGCCGCCTGCTCGCTCTTCATGATGTTGCCGCAGGCCACCACCGGGTTGAGACTGCAGCCCGGGGTGAAGTTGGGGTCCTCGAGCAGCTTGAACTTGTCGATCGTGATGACCCACGCGGCAAGGAGTCCGGCAGCGCCCGTGATCACCAGCAGCAGTGCGAACGCGCGACTGCCGCCGATGGTCCTCTTCCCGCCGTCCTCGTCCTGGTCGGAGGAGGGATGGTCAACCGCTGCAGTCGTCATATCGCCGTTCCGTCAGTGAGTAGCCTGCTGGGCACGGTCATTGTGCCGTACCCTCCCGCCGGTCTTCCGTTCGATGAACATAAAGATGCGGCCAGGATTCGTGCGCTCACGGCGGGGAACGCCGGGCCGGAACAGACGCTCGGAGACTCGGGGCAACCGGCGGCCGGCGTACGTGGTCCGCGCCGGCGGGACGGCGAATCTTCCCCGCCCGAAGGCCCGGACCTGGGGGTCCCGCCTGACCGGGGTGCGGAATCCGCGGACCGTGCGAGGCCGGCAGGCGCGCGACCGCGCAGACCGGGCAGGGCTGTCGCAGCTCTCACGAGAGGACCGGCTCGTCCTGCGCCGGGCTCCGGCCGCCGCTGCCGCTCCCGGACCGGAACCGTCCGGCAGGATGAATCCGCAGCCGTCGGGTTGACGGTACGGGAGGGCGAACCCGCCTGGCGGGCGAGCGGTTCACCACCCGCCGGCCGGCCCGCCGGTCGCGGGCGGCCGGAGTACCGCCCGCCCGTGACCGGTGTGGGAACTACGCGAGGCGCGTCCGGATCGTCTCGGTCACCTCGGCCAGGGGCACGGCCGTCTGCTCGCCGGACTCCATGTCCTTGAGCTGTACGACGCCCTCGGCCAGGTCGCGTTCGCCGGCCACGACGGTGAACCGCGCACCCGACCGGTTGGCGCTCTTCATCGCGCCCTTCAGGCCTCGGCCGCCGAACGCGAAGTCCGCGGCAATGCCTTCGCGGCGCAGCTGTGTGACGACACCGAACAGCTTGCGCCGCGCCTCCTCGCCGAGCGGTACGGCGAAGACACTGGTGGTCGAGGGCAGTTCGAGCTCGATGCCCTCCGCCTCCAGGGCGAGCACCGTGCGGTCCACGCCGAGCGCCCAGCCCACCGACGGGAGCGCCGGGCCACCGATCATCTCGGACAGGCCGTCGTACCGGCCGCCGCCGCCCACCGCCGACTGCGAGCCCAGTCCGTCGTGGACGAACTCGAAGGTGGTGCGGGTGTAGTAGTCGAGGCCTCGGACGAGCCGCTCGTCGTCCTCGTACACCACACCGGCGGCGTTGAGCAGGTCCCGCACCTCCTCGTGGTACGCCTTGCAGGCGTCGCAGAGGTAGTCGCGGAGCACCGGCGCGCCGGTCAGCTGCTTCTGGACCTCGGCGCGCTTGTCGTCGAGGACCCGGAGCGGGTTGATCTCGATGCGGCGCCGGGTGTCGTCGTCCAGGTCGAGCTCGCGCAGGAAGCCCTGGAGCGCGTCGCGGTAGACGGGCCGGCACTCCTTGTCCCCCAGCGAGTTCAGCAGGATGCGGAACTGGCGCAGGCCCAGGGTGCGGTACGCCTGGTCGGCCAGGATGATCAGTTCGGCGTCCAGCGCCGGGTCCTCGGCGCCGATGGCCTCGGCACCGACCTGCGAGAAGTGGCGGTAGCGGCCCTTCTGCGGGCGCTCGTACCGGTAGTACGAACCGGAGTACCAGAGCTTCACCGGCAGGTTGCCGAGCTTGTGGAGGTTGGCCTCCAGGGCCGCGCGGAGCACGGAAGCGGTGCCCTCGGGGCGCAGCGCGAGCTTGGAGCCGCCCTTGGTGGTGAGGGTGTACATCTCCTTGCTCACGATGTCGGTGGACTCGCCGACGCCTCGGGAGAAGAGGGCCACGTCCTCGAAGCCGGGGGTCTCGATGTAGCCGTAGCCGGAGTTCTTCAGCGGTGCGGAGATCGCCTCACGCACCGCGAGGTACTTCGCGGAGTCGGGCGGGGTCAGGTCGTACGTGCCCTTGGGGGCCTTGAAGGTGCTCACGATTCGCTCTCGTCACATTCCTCGTCGGGGCGCGTCCATACCGTGCAGATACGGATTGGTGGCGCGCTCGCGTCCGATGGTCGTCTGGGGGCCGTGGCCGGACAGCACCACGGTCGAGTCGTCGAGCGGCAGGCACACACGGGCCAGCGACTCGAGCAGCTCGGTGTGGTCGCCGCCGGGCAGGTCGGTGCGTCCGACGGAGCCGGCGAAGAGCAGGTCGCCCGAGAAGAGGACCTGCGGAACATCCGCGGCCTCGGGCATCCTGAACGTCACCGACCCCTTGGTATGGCCGGGCGCATGCGAGACGCCGAACTCCAGACCGGCCAGCATCAGCCGGGCGCCGTCGGTGAGCTCCTTGACGTCGTCCGGTTCCCCCACCGTCAGCTCGCCCATGAGCGGCATCCCGATGGAGCGGCCGAGGGCCTTCTCCGGGTCGCTCATCATGTAGCGGTCCTCCGGGTGGATCCAGGCAGGGACGTCGTGCGCGCCGCACACCGGGACGACCGAGGCGACATGGTCGATGTGGCCGTGGGTGAGCACGACGGCGACGGGCTTCAGCCGATGCTTCTTCAGCGCTTCCTCGACCCCGGACGTGGCCTGATGGCCCGGGTCGATGATCACGCACTCCTCACCTGCGGCGGGGGCGACCAGGTAACAGTTGGTCCCCCAGGCCCCGGCGGGGAACCCGGCAATGAGCACGATCGTCCTTAAAAGTCGTCCGACGAGGGATTGCCGCTGCGAGGTCGCAGCAGTTCAGAGCCTACCGGCGCTCCTCATTCCACAGCTAACCCATATACGGTACGGGGCAACTCAGGCCCGATCACACGACGTACAAGGAGATCACCCGGTGGTCAGCAGCGATCAGCGGCGGCGGCAGCTCGCCAGGGAGAAGTTCGAGCGGCAGCAGCAGCGCCGGGAGGAGGCCCGCCACCGCACGCGGCGGCTGACGGTCATCATCGCCTCCGCGGTGGCCGTGGTGGCCGTCATCGGCGGCGCCGCGTACCTCGCCACCGGCGACGACGACAAGAAGAGCACGACCGACGCGGCCGCGAGCCAGAGCCCGTCGGCATCGCCCTCGGCGAGCGAGAAGAGCGCCCCCGAGCCCGCGATGAAGATCGACAAGAAGGCGAAGTACACCCTGTCGCTCAAGACGAGCCAGGGCGGCATAGCGTTCACGATGGACCCGGCGAAGACCCCGCACACCGCGAACTCCTTCAAGTCGCTCGCGGACAAGGGCTTCTTCGACGGTACGAAGTGTCACCGGCTGACCACGCAGGGTATTTTCGTCCTGCAGTGCGGCGATCCCAAGGGTGACGGCACCGGCGGTCCCGGCTACACGATCCCGGACGAGAACCTGACCGCGCTGGGCAAGGCGGGCAAGGACGGCACGGTGACCTATCCCGCGGGCACGGTCGCGATGGCCAACACCGGCCAGGCGCACACCGGCGGCAGCCAGTTCTTCCTGGTCTACAAGGACAGCAAACTGCCGCCCACCTACACGCCGTTCGGCACGATGGACGGCGCCTCACTGAAGGCCGTCGAGGCAATCGGCAAGGCGGGCGTGACCGGCGGCGCCGCCGACGGTGCGCCGAAGAAGGCCGTGAACATCTCGAAGGCTGCCGTCGACAAGGCGTGAGCCCGACGGGCCCCGGCATGGTCCGCACGACACAGGCACCGGGCGCGGGCCGGATAATTTCGGCCGCGCGGAGTGCGGACAGCCGGGTGGCCCGTCGCCTAGATTGGCGTTGTGCAGGGCGGGCGCTGCCCGCCCCAGGAAACTGTGGACGATGCCAGGGGGGCGAACCCTCTCGCGGGCATCAGGTGGAGGAGGCGCTGTGAGCAGCGACCCGTGGGGCCGTGTCGATGAGACGGGCACCGTGTACGTGCGTACAGCCGACGGCGAGCAGGTCGTCGGATCGTGGCAGGCCGGTTCTCCGGCGGAGGCCCTGGCCTACTTCGAGCGCAAGTACGAGGGCATTGTCGTCGAGATCGGCCTCCTCGAGCGGCGGGTGAAGACCACCGATCTGTCCGCGAAGGACGCGACGACCGCCATCGAGCATCTGCGTGCGCAGGTCGACGAGCATCACGCCGTCGGTGACCTCGACGCGCTGCGCAAGCGGCTGGACGCCCTGGTGGCGACGGTCGACTCGCGGCGCGAGGAGCGCAAGGCGCAGAAGGCGAAGCAGACCGACGAGGCGAAGCACGCCAAGGAGGCGCTGGTCGTCGAGGCCGAGGAGCTGGCGCAGAGCGAGCAGTGGCGCTCCGCGGGCGAGCGGCTGCGTGCGCTCGTCGACACGTGGAAGGGCCTGCCGCGGCTCGACCGCAAGTCCGACGACGAGCTGTGGCACCGCTTCTCGCACGCCCGCTCGGCGTTCTCCAAGCGCCGCAAGGCCCACTTCGCCTCGCTGGACGCCCAGCGCGAGGAGGCCCGCAAGGCCAAGGAGAAGCTGGTCGTCGAGGCCGAGTCGCTGTCCGGCTCCACGGACTGGGGTACGACGGCTGCCCGTTACCGCGACCTGATGACGGAGTGGAAGGCGGCGGGCCGCGCCCAGCGCGAGGCCGAGGACGACCTGTGGAA
Source organism: Streptomyces sp. RKAG290 (assembly GCF_023701695.1). GTDB lineage: Bacteria > Actinomycetota > Actinomycetes > Streptomycetales > Streptomycetaceae > Streptomyces. The sequence goes on along the minus strand of NZ_JAJOZC010000001.1, from coordinate 6,387,112 downwards.
CCGTTTCCGCGGTGCTCAGGACGTGTTCTTCGCGGCCCGCAGCGGGGTCTTCGCCGAGCGGGACGCGGAGCAGGGCGAGAACCTCACGCTCAAGGAGGAGCTCGCCCTCGAGGCCGAGAAGCTGGTGCCGGTGAAGGACCTGAAGGCCTCCAGGGCCGCGTTCCGGGCCCTCAACGAGCGCTGGGAAGCCATCGGCCACGTGCCGCGTGACGCCCGCCCGAAGGTCGAGGGGCGGATGCAGGCGGTGGAGCGGGCGCTCCAGGAGGCCGAGGAGTCGGAGTGGCGCCGGACCAACCCGGAGGCACGTGCGCGTGCTGCGGGTCTGACCGGCCAGCTCCAGTCCGCCGTGGACAAGCTGCGTACGCAGATCGACACGGCCCGCGCCTCGGGCAACAACGCCCGTGCGGACAAGCTCGCCCGTGAGCTGGAGGGCCGGCAGGCCCTGCTGGACCAGGCGCTGAAGGGCCTGGAGGAGTTCGGCGGCTGACCACCCGGGCCGCCGCACCGGTCGGCAAGCAGAGAGGGCCCTCCGTCAGTGACGGAGGGCCCTCTCTGCTTGCCTGTCAGGGCCTGCGGGCCGAGGTCACCCGGTAGACGTCGTAGACGCCCTCCACGCCGCGTACGGCCTTCAGGACGTGACCCAGGTGCTTCGGATCGCCCATCTCGAAGGTGAAGCGCGAGGTCGCCACCCGGTCACGCGAGGTCTGTACGGCCGCGGACAGGATGTTGACGTGCTGGTCGGACAGGATGCGTGTGACGTCCGAGAGGAGCCTGGAACGGTCCAGTGCCTCGACCTGGATGGCGACCAGGAAGACCGAGGACTGGGTGGGCGCCCACTCGACCTCCAGGATCCGCTCCGGCTGCTGCGAGAGCGAGTCGACGTTCACGCAGTCCGCGCGGTGTACGGAGACCCCGCTGCCCCGGGTCACGAAGCCGATGATCGGGTCGCCGGGGACCGGCGTGCAGCAGCGGGCCAGCTTGACCCAGACGTCCTCGACACCCTTGACGACGACGCCCGGATCCGCCTTGGCACGGCGCTTGTTGCGCCCGTGCGAGGGCGGGGAGCTCTCCGCCAGGTCCTCGTTGGCCGCGTCCTCGCCGCCGAGCGCCTGGACCAGCTTCTGCACGACGCCGGCCGCCGCGACGTGCCCCTCACCGATCGCGGCGTAGAGGGAGGAGATGTCGGGGTAGCGCATCTCGTGGGCGAGGGTGACCAGGGAGTCGCCCGTCAGGATCCGCTGGATCGGCAGGTTCTGCTTGCGCATGGCCCGCGCGATGGAGTCCTTGCCCTGCTCGATCGCCTCGTCGCGGCGCTCCTTGGAGAACCAGGCGCGGATCTTGTTGCGTGCCCGCGGTGACTTGACGAACCCGAGCCAGTCACGGGACGGCCCGGCGCCGGCCGCCTTGGAGGTGAAGACCTCCACCAGGTCGCCGTTGTCGAGCGTCGACTCGAGCGGGACGAGCCGCCCGTTGACCCGTGCCCCTATGGTCCGGTGGCCGACCTCCGTATGGACGGCGTACGCGAAGTCGACCGATGTCGCCCCCGCGGGGAGCGCTATGACGTCGCCCTTCGGCGTGAAGACGAAGACCTCGTTGCGCGAGAGGTCGAAGCGCAGGGACTCCAGGAACTCGCTGGGGTCCTCGGTCTCCTTCTGCCAGTCCAGGAGCTGGCGCAGCCACGCCATGTCGTTGACGGTGTCCTGGCCGCGGCCGGTGTTCTTGGGGACGTCGGTGCGCACCTTGGAGGCACCGGCGACGGCCTCCTGCTTGTACTTCCAGTGCGCCGCGATGCCGTACTCGGCGCGGCGGTGCATGTCGAACGTACGGATCTGCAGCTCGACGGGCTTGCCGCTGGGGCCGATCACCGTGGTGTGCAGCGACTGGTACATGTTGAACTTGGGCATCGCGATGTAGTCCTTGAACCGGCCGGGGACCGGATTCCATCGCGCGTGGACGGTGCCGAGCGCCGCGTAACAGTCGCGGACCGTGTCGACGAGAACCCGGATGCCCACCAGGTCGTAGATCTCGGCGAAGTCCCGGCCCCGCACGATCATCTTCTGGTAGACGCTGTAGTAGTGCTTCGGCCGGCCGGTGACGGTGGCCTTGATGCGGGCGGCGCGCAGGTCGGACTGGACCTCGTCGGTCACTATGGCGAGGTATTCGTCGCGCTTGGGCGCCCGCTCGGCGACCAGGCGGACGATCTCGTCGTACATCTTCGGGTAGAGGATCGCGAAGGCGAGGTCCTCCAGCTCCCACTTGATGGTGTTCATGCCCAGGCGGTGGGCGAGGGGGGCGTAGATCTCCAGCGTCTCGCGGGCCTTCTTCTCCTGCTTCTCCCGCTTGAGGTAGCGCATGGTGCGCATGTTGTGCAGCCGGTCGGCGAGCTTGATGACCAGGACCCTGGGGTCCTTGGCCATGGCGACGACCATCTTGCGCACGGTCTCGGCCTGCGCCGCCTCGCCGAACTTCACCTTGTCCAGCTTGGTGACGCCGTCGACCAGCAGCGCGACCTGGTCGCCGAAGTCGCGGCGCAGGGTGTCCAGGCCGTACTCGGTGTCCTCGACCGTGTCGTGCAGCAGCCCCGCCATCAGGGTGGCCGGGTCCATGCCCAGCTCGGCCAGGATCGTCGTCACGGCGAGCGGGTGGGTGATGTAAGGGTCGCCGCTCTTGCGCTTCTGGCCGCGGTGCCAGCGCTCGGCGACCTGGTAGGCGCGCTCGATCTGGCGCAGCGTGGAGGTCTCGATCTTGGCGTCGTTGCTGCGGACGGTGCGCAGCAGTGGTTCCAGCACCGGGTTGTACGGGCTGGAGCGCTGGACGCCCAGGCGGGCCAGCCTGGCCCGGACCCTGTTGGAGGAGCCGCCGCCGGAGCGGGCCGCCGGGCCTGCGGGCACGGCCTGCCCCGCTTCGGGCTTCGCCGGGGGCTTCGGTGCGCCCGGGGCGGGGAGGCGGGAGCGGCCGGCTGTGCGGGGGACGCGGGCACGGGCCCGTTCGCCTCCGCGGAGGCCGGGCCGGCGCCGGCCTCCGGCGCCGGAGGCTTCGGCTTCTCCTTCTCCGCGGGCTGCTCCTTCGCGGGCGTGGCTGGGGCCGCCGCGGGCTTGTCGGGCTGCGGGGCGGCGACTGGCTGGGCCTCGTCTGGCAAGAGCGCTCCTCGTGCGGATCCGGACACCCGGAAGGGCCATCGTATCGACCCTGCGGCCGGTCCTCCCCCGGGGACCGTGAGAGCTGTCAAAACGCGAAGCGGGCACCCGGTTGTTCCCGGGTGCCCGCTTCGGTGTGCGTATGCGGTGTCGCGTACGGTCCGACGGCTGTCAGACCGTGATCAGAGCCTCCAGCGGAGCGCCCCGCAGGGTCTCCTCCAGACGGGCACGGCCGGCCAGGAATCCCAGTTCCATGAGGACGGCGACGCCCGCGACCTGGGCTCCGGCCCGCCGGATCAGCTCCAGCGAGGCGCCGGCGGTGCCGCCGGTGGCCAGGACGTCGTCGATGACCATGATCCGGTCATCGGCCGACAGGTCCTCCGCGTGGACCTCGATCTCCGCGGTGCCGTACTCCAGCTCGTACGCCTGGCTGAGCGTGGCGCCCGGCAGCTTCCCGGCCTTGCGGACGGGTACGAAGCCGAGCCCGGCACGGATCGCGACGGGTGCGGCCAGGATGAAGCCGCGTGCCTCCAGGCCGACGACCTTGGTGGCGCCGTGCCGTACGCACAGTTCCGCGAGGGCGTCGGTGAGGGCGGTGAAGGCCACCGGGTCCGCGAGCAGCGGGGTGATGTCCTTGAACATCACGCCCGGCTTCGGGTAGTCCGCCACATCGCGGATCCGGCTGAGCAGGAGGTCCCTCGTGCTCTCGGTGGTGCTTGTCATCGACGCTTCCCCGGGGTCCGGCCGTGGCCCCTGGGAGGCTGCTGACGCTGGCCGACGACCGCACCGGCGGGCGCGGCGTCCTCGGGGACGTCCCCGTCCTGCGCCTGCTCCGCCTGCTCGGCCTCGTTGGCCTCACCCTTGGCGGCGGCTGCTGCCCGCTTGGCGAGGACCCGCTTCTTCAGGGCCTTGATCTGCGGGTCGCGTTCCTTCAGGTCGGCGACGAGCGGGGTGGCGATGAAGATCGAGGAGTACGCACCGGCGGCGAGGCCGACGAAGAGCGCCAGCGAGATGTCGTTCAGCACACCCGCACCGAGTACGCCGCCACCGATGAACAGCAGACCGGCGACCGGCAGCAGGGCGACGACCGTGGTGTTGATCGAACGGACCAGCGTGCCGTTGATGGAGCGGTTGGCGATCTCGCTGTACGTCCACCGGGTCTGCTTGGTGATCCCCTTCGCGCCCTCCTTGAGACTGTCGAAGACGACGACCGTGTCGTAGAGGGAGTAACCGAGGATCGTCAGCAGGCCGATCACGGTGCCCGGCGTGACCTCGAAGCCGACCAGGGCGTAGATGCCGACCGTGATGGTGATGTCGTGGATCAGCGCGACCAGGGCCGCGACCGCCATCCGCCACTCGAAGGCGATGGCCAGGTAGATCACCACGAGGACCATGAAGATGCCGAGGCCGGTCCAGGCCTTGTTGGCGATCTGCTCACCCCAGCTGGGGCCGACCAGGTCCGCGGCGATCTTCTCGGACGGGACGGACAGCTCCTCGGAGAGCCGGTCCTTGATCGCGTCCGACTTCGCGGTGTCGACCTCGGTGATCTGGATGCGCAGACCGCCGTTGCCCAGCTTCTGGACGATCGCCTGGTGCCCGGAGGCCTCCGTGGCGACCGCCTCGGCCTGGGAGACCGCGACGGTCGTCTTCGGAGTGGTGAAGACGGCACCGCCCTTGAACTCGATGCCCATGTTCAGGCCGCTGACCGCCAGGCCGACGATGGCCGTGATGGTGATCAGGATCGAGATGCCGTACCAGATCTTGCGCTTGCCGATGAAGTCGTAGCCGACCTCGCCGCGGTAGAGACGGGCGCCGACGTTGCCGAGTCGCGACATCTCACGCCTCCTTCGGGTCGGTGGGGGCGTTGACACGGCGCGAACGGCGCAGCGGCGGCTTGGCACCGAGCCGCTTCGGGTCCAGTCCGGACCACGGGTGACCACTCGCGAAGAACTTCTTGCGGGCCATCAGCGTCATGACGGGCTTGGTGAAGAGGAACACCACGACCACGTCGAGCAGGGTGGTGAGCCCCAGCGTGAACGCGAAGCCCTGGACCTTGCCGACGGTGACCACGAAGAGCACCGCGGCGGCCAGGAACGACACGAAGTCCGAGACCAGGATGGTGCGCCGGGCACGGGGCCAGGCCCGCTCGACGGCCGGACGGAGCGTGCGGCCTTCGCGGATCTCGTCCCGGATGCGTTCGAAGTACACGATGAACGAGTCCGCGGTGATACCGATCGCCACGATGGCACCACAGACCGCGGGCAGGTTCAGCGCGAAGCCGATGGCCGGGCCGAGCAGTGACATGAGCGTGTAGGTCAGGATGCCGGAGACCAGCAGGCTGAGGAGCGCGATGAGCGCGAGCCCTCGGTAGTAGGCCACCAGGTAGATGACCACGAGGGCCAGGCCGATGGCGCCGGCGATCAGGCCGGCCTGGAGCTGCTCGCCGCCGAGGGCGGCTGTGACGGTGGTGACGCTCTGCTCCTGGAAGGAGAGCGGGAGCGCACCGTAGGAGAGCACGTTGCCCAGGTCCTCGGCGGACTGCTGGGTGAAGCTGCCGGAGATCTGGGCGCTGCCGCTGAGCGCCTCGCTCACCCGGGGGGCGGAGACGACCTCACCGTCCAGCGCGATGGCGAACTGGTTCTGCGGCTCCTGCTGGGTGGAGAGCTTCTTGGTGATCGACTGGAACTGCTTGGAGCCCTTGTCGGAGAACTCCATCTGGACGATCCACATGCCGCGCTGCTGGTCGAAGTTGGCCTTCGCGCTGCTCACCTCGGTGCCGGACACCTCGGCCGGGCCGAGGACGTACTTGGCGTCACCCTCCTGGCTGCACGCGACCACCGTGTCGGTGGGCTTGGAGCCCTGGGCCGCCTTGGCGCGGGAGGCCTTGCTGGAGCAGTCCAGCGCCTCGAACTTCTTCTGCAGCGCGGCGGCTGCCGCCTGCTCCTTGGCGGAGGGCGTCGGGGTGCCGCTCGCCTTGGGGGTGGGCGTGGAGTCCGCCTTCAGGGCGCCGGTGACGGCGCGGCCCTGGGTGGTGGCGCTCGTGCTCGGCTTCGCCGACGGGCTGGACGCCTTGTCCGAGCCGGAGGCCGTGGCGCTCGGCTTCGCGGACGGGGTCGCCTTGTCCGAGGACGAGGCGCTGGGCGCCGGGGTGGGCGTCCCCTGGGCGACGGTCAGCACCGGGCGGAAGTAGAGCTTGGCCGTGGTACCGACCTGCTTCCGGGCCTGGGCTGAGTTCGTCCCCTTGGGGATGTTGACGATGATGTTGCGTTCGCCCTGGGTCTGGACCTCGGCTTCGGAGACACCAAGACCGTTGACGCGGCGCTCCATGATCTGGACCGCCGTGTCCATGTTGGTCTTGTTGATCGCCTTTTCCTGGCCCGGCTCGGCCTTCGCCTCGAGCGTGATGGACGTACCGCCCGCCAGGTCGATGCCGAGTCGCGGCGTCGGCTGGTGGGCCAGGAACATCCCGCCGGTGAGCGCGACCATGGCGATCAGGATCAGAGCCAGGGCACGCCCCGGCCTGCCCTGACCGCCGGACGGCCCTCGGCCCTTCTTCGGTGCTGCCACCTTCTCGTTTCTCCCTGTCCAACCGCCCCGCGCCGGGTACGCGCCCAAGCGGCCACGAAGTGTAGTGAGGACCCGCCCCTGCAGAAGACCGCACGGTCCGGGGAGTGCCGGATGCCTGTGGGCTCACGGCATCCCCGGGTCGTGTGCTACTTCGCGTCGGCCTCGCCGTCGGACTTGCCGTCGGTCTTGCCGTCGGACTTCTTGTCGGCCTGGGTCTCGGTCGGCTCGGCGGTGTCCGCCTCGGCCTTCTTGTCCAGGTCGATCTTCGCGTCGTCCGAGGTGTGCGCGTCGGCGGCGTCGAGCTCGGTCAGCGAGGAGGCGTCGTCGGGCACGACCGGGCCGTCGACGTCGAGCTCCTCCGCCTCGTCACCGTGGACGATGCGGTTGTACTCCGCGTCGTCGAGGACGGCACCGATGGAGTTCTTGGCATAGACGGCGTGCACGCCGGGAGCGATCTCGAGGAGGACCGAGTCGTCGTGAAGCTCCTTGACGGTGGCGTACATGCCCCCGATCGTCCGGACGCCGGTACCGGGCTGCATTTCATTGCGCATGTTCGCAGCCGCCGCCTGCTTCTTCTTGGCGGACCGCGTCATCAGGAACATGGCCCCGATGAGCACGATGAAGGGGAGGAGAGTCACGGGATTCACGGGACGAGTTTCCTTCGCACGACCGCGCTGGAAGGCGGCCTGGTCTTCGGGGGTGGGTACACCGACCTTTAAGGGCGGCATCGGCGGAGTCTAAGCGAGTCCGCATCGATGGAACAACGCCCAGCATGGCACCGGGGTTCCTCTGCGGGCCAACCTGTGACTCATCACGCCCCGAACAGGCCCTGTTGTCCCTTTCCGCCTTGCTGCGGCGGAACCAGCCCGAGGTGGGCCCAGGCAGCCGGTGTGGCGACCCGTCCCCTCGGCGTCCTGGCCAGCAGTCCTTCGCGTACCAGGAAGGGCTCGGCGACCTCCTCGACCGTCTCGCGCTCCTCGCCCACCGCGACCGCGAGCGTGGACAGGCCGACCGGGCCGCCGCCGAACAGCTTCATCAGGGCGCCGAGCACCGCCCGGTCCAGCCGGTCCAGGCCGCGGGCGTCCACCTCGTACACCTTCAGGGCGGCCGCGGCGATGTCCCGGTCGATCCGGCCGTCGGCCTTGACCTGGGCGTAGTCCCGCACGCGGCGCAGCAGCCGGTTGGCGATCCGGGGCGTGCCGCGGGAGCGTCCGGCGATCTCGGCGGCGCCCTCGGCGTCCATCTCGACGTCGAGGAGGCGGGCGGAGCGGTGGATCACCCGTTCCAGTTCCACCGGGGTGTAGAACTCCATGTGTCCGGTGAAGCCGAAACGGTCCCGCAGCGGGGGCGGCAGCAGCCCGGCCCTGGTGGTGGCGCCGACCAGGGTGAAGGGCGGCAGTTCCAGCGGGATGGCGGTGGCCCCCGGTCCCTTGCCGACGATCACGTCGACCCGGAAGTCCTCCATGGCCATGTAGAGCATCTCCTCGGCGGGCCGGGACATGCGGTGGATCTCGTCGAGGAAGAGGACCTCGCCCTCCTGGAGCGAAGACAGGATCGCCGCCAGGTCGCCCGCGTGCTGGATGGCGGGGCCTGAGGTGATCCGGATCGGGGCGTTCATCTCCGCGGCGATGATCATGGAGAGGGTGGTCTTGCCCAGGCCCGGGGCGCCGGAGAGCAGCACGTGGTCGGCGGTGGCGCCGCGGGCGCGGGCCGCCTTGAGGACCAGGTCGAGCTGTTCGCGCACCGTCTCCTGGCCGACGAACTCGTCGAGGTCCTTGGGGCGCAGCGCCGCCTCGACCGAAGCGTCCTCGCCGTCCGCGCCGGCGCCGACGAGCCGCTCGTCGAGCAGCTCGTCGGTGTCGGGTCCGGTCTCGTCCCAGTTCATCTCGTCAGTCCCGCCTCGGGTGTTTCGGTGCCGGGCCGTGCGGTGCCCGGCCCGGGGTGTCGCGGTCCGGCGGGCGCGTGCCGCCGGGGCCGGCTCAGCGCGCGCGGTTGAGGGTCTGCAGGGCGGCCCGCAGCAGCTGCGGCACGGGCGGCTGGGCGCCGTCCGCGAGGGCCGCCTCCGCCTGCGGGGCCACTGCGGACACGGCCTCGTCCGCCTCCCTGGTCGCGTATCCGAGGCCGATGAGGGCGGCCTGCAGCTGGTCGCGCCAGGAGGAGGAGACCGCGGTGCCGATGCCCTGCTGGCCGATGTGGGCGCCGACCGGCTCGCCGAGTCTGTCCTTCAGTTCGAGCAGCAGCTTCTGCGCGCCCTTCTTGCCGATGCCGGACACGGCGGTGAGCGCCTTCTCGTCCCCGGTGGACACGGCGATGCGCAGGGCGTCCGGGCTGTGCGTGGCGAGCATGGCCTGGGCGAGCCGGGGCCCGACCCCGCTGGCGGTCTGGAGCAGCTCGAAGGTCTGCCGCTCGTCGTCGTCGGCGAAGCCGTAGAGGGTCAGCGAGTCCTCCCGCACGACGAGGGAGGTGGCCAGCTTGGCGTCCTTGCCGATGCGGAGACCGGCGAGGGTGTTCGGGGCGCACTGGACGGCCATGCCGATGCCGCCTACCTCGATGACGGCCGTGGTCGGGGAGAGCGCGGCCACTGGGCCGCTGACGAAGGCGATCATCGGGGGACCTTCCGGACGGGAACTGCTGCGGTGCGCGGGACGCGCGGGGTGCGGGCGGCGGCCGCGGCCGCGTGCGCCTGCTGGAGGCGGTTGACCGCGGGGGCGCGCCAGATGTGGCAGATGGCGAGGGCCAGCGCGTCGGCGGCGTCGGCCGGTTTCGGCGGGGCGTCCAGCCGCAGCAGCCGGGTGACCATGGCCCCGACCTGTGCCTTGTCGGCGCGGCCGCTGCCGGTGACGGCCGCCTTGACCTCGCTGGGCGTGTGCAGGGCGACCGGGATGCCACGGCGGGACGCGCAGAGCATGGCGACCGCGCTGGCCTGGGCGGTGCCCATCACCGTACGGACGTTGTGCTGGCTGAACACCCGCTCCACGGCGACGAATTCGGGGCGGTGCTCGTCGAGCCACTCCTCGATGCCGCGCTCGATGGCCACCAGCCGGTGGCCGAGCTCCGCGTCGGCCGGGGTGCGCACGACACCGACGCCGAGCATCGTCAGGGGACGGCCGGCGACGCCTTCGACGACTCCGACGCCGCACCGGGTCAGCCCGGGGTCCACACCGAGTACCCGCATGGGTCGTCCCCTCCCTGCCGATCGGTCAACTGTTCCCGCAGGCTATCGGCTCGCACTGACAATGCGACGGGCCGACGGGGTGTGTCCCCGCCGGCCCGTCCACGGAAAACTGCGCCGGTCAACCGACGACCGCTCAGGCGTCGACCTTCTCCATGACCTCGTCGGAGACGTCGAAGTTGGCGAAGACGTTCTGCACGTCGTCGCTGTCCTCCAGCGCGTCGATCAGCTTGAAGATCTTGCGCGCGCCCTCCTCGTCGAGGTCGACCTGCATGGTGGGCAGGAAGTTGGCCTCGGCCGAGTCGTAGTCGATGCCCGCCTCCTGGAGGGCGGTGCGGACCGCGACCATGTCGGTGGCCTCGCTGACGACCTCGTAGCTCTCACCGAGGTCGTTGACCTCCTCGGCGCCCGCGTCGAGCACCGCGCCGAGCACGTCGTCCTCGGACAGCTCGCCCTTGGCGACGATGACGACGCCCTTGCGGTTGAACAGGTAGGAGACCGAGCCCGGGTCGGCCATCGAGCCGCCGTTGCGCGTCATGGCGACGCGTACGTCGGACGCGGCACGGTTGCGGTTGTCGGTGAGGCACTCGATGAGCACCGCGACACCGTTCGGGCCGTAGCCTTCGTACATGATCGTCTGATAGTCGACGCCGCCCGCTTCGAGACCGCCACCGCGCTTGACCGCGGAGTCGATGTTCTTGTTCGGGACCGAGCTCTTCTTCGCCTTCTGGATCGCGTCCACAAGGGTCGGGTTGCCCTCGGGGTCCACACCGCCGGTGCGGGCCGCGACCTCGATGTTCTTGATCAGCTTCGCGAAGAGCTTGCCGCGCTTGGCGTCAATCACGGCCTTCTTGTGCTTCGTCGTAGCCCATTTAGAGTGGCCGGACATCTGCCTTCTCCTTCGCGTCACCAAATTCCGTACGAACCCGAGAGATCCTACCGGGATCGAGTCAGCCCGCTGCGCGCACCATGTCGACGAAGTACGCGTGGAGCCGGTGGTCCCCGGTCAGTTCGGGATGGAATGACGTGGCAAGGGCGTTTCCCTGCCGTACCGCCACGATATGGCCGCCGTGCTCGGCGATCACCTGGGCCTGCGCGCCCACGGATTCGACCCAGGGGGCGCGGATGAAGACGCCCTCGACCGGACCGCCGTCGATCCCGGCGACCTCGACGGCCGCCTCGAACGACTCGTTCTGCCGCCCGAAAGCGTTACGGCGCACGATCATGTCGACGCCGCCGATGGTCTCCTGGCCCGAGCGCGGGTCGAGGATCTTGTCGGCGAGCAGGATCATTCCGGCGCAGGTGCCGTAGACCGGCATCCCGGCGCGCACCCGCTCACGCAGCGGTTCCAGCATGCCGAACAGCGCCGCCAGCTTGGACATCGTGGTGGATTCGCCGCCGGGCACGACCAGGCCGTCGACCTCGGCGAGTTCCTCGGGCCGCCGGACCGGCCTGGCCAGGGCGTCCGCCGAGGCCAGGGCGATCAGGTGTTCCCGTACGTCGCCCTGGAGAGCCAGGACACCGATCACAGGGGTGTCGCTCATCAGTGACTACCAGCCACGGTTGGCGTAGCGCTCGGCCTCGGGGAGGGTGTCGCAGTTGATGCCGACCATGGCCTCGCCCAGGTTGCGGGAGGCGTCCGCGATGATCTTCGGGTCGTCGTAGAACGTGGTGGCCTTCACGATGGCGGCGGCGCGCTTGGCCGGGTCGCCGGACTTGAAGATGCCGGAGCCGACGAAGACGCCCTCGGCACCGAGCTGGCGCATCAGCGCGGCGTCGGCGGGGGTGGCGACGCCGCCCGCGGAGAAGAGGACGACGGGCAGCTTGCCGAGCTCGGCGACCTCCTTGACCAGCTCGTACGGGGCGCGGAGGTCCTTGGCGGCGGCGTACAGCTCGTTGTTGTCGTAGCCGCGCAGCCGGGCGATCTCGTTCTTGATCTGGCGCAGGTGACGGACGGCCTCGACGACGTTGCCGGTGCCGGCCTCGCCCTTCGAGCGGATCATGGCCGCGCCCTCGGCGATGCGGCGCAGGGCCTCGCCCAGGTTGGTGGCACCGCAGACGAACGGGGTGGTGAAGGCGAACTTGTCGCTGTGGTTGACCTCGTCGGCCGGGGTGAGGACCTCGGACTCGTCGATGTAGTCGACGCCGAGGGACTGCAGGACCTGGGCCTCGACGAAGTGTCCGATGCGGGACTTCGCCATGACCGGGATGGAGACGGACTCGATGATCTCCTCGATCATGGTCGGGTCCGACATCCGGGCCACGCCGCCGTCCTTACGGATGTCGGCCGGCACCCGCTCCAGGGCCATGACGGCCACGGCGCCCGCGTCCTCGGCGATCTTCGCCTGCTCGGCGTTGACGACGTCCATGATCACGCCGCCCTTGAGCTGCTCGGCCATGCCGCGCTTGACGCGGGCGGTGCCGGTCGCCGGGGACTCGGCGGACTGCGGGGTGGTGGACGTGGACATGGATCGACCTCACTCGGAGAAAGATGCTGAAAGGTGCAGGGCTGATGCACTGCTGAGCAAACTCTCCGGCACCGGTCCACAGCAAGGGCCAATAGCAGGCCGGTGGATCGTTTTGGCCCGGCCGCGCCGCGCACGGGAGCCGCCCGGGAAGCCCCGGCCAGGCGCCCCGGCCAGGCGCCCCCGCCCGGCGGGCGTCAGCTGACGGGGCGGGCGGCGAGGGCGACCGGGGGCTCGTCGTCCATCTCGAAAGCCAGCGGGAACGGGGCGTGTCCGGCCAGCCGGAACCAGCGCACCGTGCGGTGGCGGCGCAGCGCACGGGCGGCCCGTACCGCGTCGTTGTGGAACCGGCGCGCCATCGGGACGCGGCGGACGGCGGCGGCCAGCTCGGAAGCGGCGTCCTCGCCGCCCGGGATCTCCTTCACCGCCTCCACCTGGGCCGTCTCGCCGAAGACCGCACGCAGCGCGGTGCTCAGTTCGCTCTCGGCGACCTCGCGGTGCTCCTCCTCCGACTGGCGGGCGGCGTGCGCGGCCTCGTACAGCACGAGGGAAGCGGCCGGGTCGAGGACGCCGGAGGTGGCGAGTTCCTGGGTGACCGAGGCGCGGCGCAGCAGTTGCGCGTCGAGAGCGGCCCGGGCCGCGTCGATGCGGGTGTGCAGCCGGTCGAGACGGCCGGCGGTCCAGCTGAGGTAGAGGCCGATCGCGATGAGCACGACGGCTGTCCAGATAAGGGATTCGGTCACGGCCGAAGGCTACCGGCGACCGCGCACCGCACCGGCCTCCCGGAGGTGGGAGAACCTTCCGAAAACCGGAGAGCGCCAGTCCGCAGGCAGGAGGCCTGCCGCGCGCATCGGCCTGCGAGTGGTGCCCGCCTCGTCCGGGCCGGGCAGGGCGGGTGATGTCCGGGACCAGGCCCGTGTCCGTGGAGGTCGCGGACTGCCACCCGGCCTTCCCCCGGTCCGGATCAGTCCCGTGCCAGCCCGAACCGGGCCCGCAGCCCCGAGCGTTCGTCCGCGGCCACCGACGCCGCTCCATCCGCCACCGTCTCGTACACCGCGAGGATGTCGGCCCCGACCGTCGACCAGTCGAAGCGCCGCACGTGCGCGCTGCCGCGCTCCCGCAGCTCCGCGCGCCGCTCCGGGTCGCCCAGCAGCCGGATCGCCGCGCTCGCCAGTGCGTCCGCGTTCTCGTTGGCGAACAGCTCGCCCGCCGCTCCCAGGTCCAGGACCTGTGCGAAGGCGTCCAGGTCGCTGGCCAGGACCGGAGCGCCCGCCGACATGGCCTCGACCAGGATGATGCCGAAGCTCTCGCCGCCGGTGTTGGGCGCGACGTACACATCGACGCTGCGCAGCAGCCGCGCCTTGTCCTCGTCGCTCACCATGCCGAGGAACTCGACGCGCGAACGCATCTCCTTAGGCAGGGAGGCGACGGCCTCCTCCTCGTCGCCCCGGCCGGCCACCAGCAGCCTGGTGTCCGGACGTGCGGCCAGGATCGCGGGCAGCGCCCGCATCAGCACGGGCAGGCCCTTGCGGGGCTCGTCGATGCGCCCGATGAAGCCGATGGTGCCGCCCTGCCACTCGGCCCGGGGCTCGGCCCCGGCGAAGAAGCCGACGTCGACACCGTTCGGAATGACCACCGCGTCGCCGCCCAGGTGTTCGACCAGGGTCCGGCGCGCGTACTCGCTCACCGCGATGCGCGCGCTGATCTTCTCCAGCGCCGGCTGCAGGATCGGGTACGCGGCGATCATCGCCCGGGAGCGCGGATTGGACGTGTGGAACGTGGCGACGATCGGCCCCTGCGCGGCCCAGCAGGTCAGCAGCCCCAGCGACGGCGAGGTCGGCTCGTGGATGTGGATCACGTCGAACGTGCCGTCGTGCAGCCAGCGCCGCACCCGTGCCGCGGACAGGAAACCGAAGTTCAGCCGGGCGACCGAGCCGTTGTACGGGACGGGCACGGCCCGGCCCGCGGACACCACGTACGGCGGGAGCGGTGTCTCGTCGTCGGCCGGGGCCAGCACGGACACCTGGTGGCCGAGCCGGATCAGATGCTCGGCCAGGTCACGGATGTGGAACTGCACGCCGCCCGGTACGTCCCAGGAGTACGGGCAGACGATGCCGATCTTCACTGCTGGTCTCCGAGGGGTTCGAGGTCCGCGAGCCAGAGCCGTTGCAGCATGTGCCAGTCCTCCGGGTGCGCGGCGATTCCGGTGGCGAAGGCATCGGCCAGCGCCTGTGTCATCACAGACGTCTTCTCCGTGCGGTCGCCTGAGCCGGGCACCTCGACGGGCGGATGGATCCGCGCCTTCATCACCGGCGTGTCGTCGTAGTGGAGGGTGACGGGCAGCAGCAGCGCGCCGGTCTGCTGGGCCAGCAGGGCGGGTCCGGCCGGCATCCGGGCCGTGTCGCCGAAGAACGTCACCTCGACGCCGGAGGCCGACAGGTCACGGTCGGCGACCAGGCAGACCAGGCCGCCCTCCCGCAGCCGGCGCGCCAGCGTGCCGAACGCGGTCCCGCCGTTGTGCGCCAGCACCTCCATGCCCAGCCCCTGGCGGTACGCCACGAACCGGTCGTACAGCGACTCGGGCTTCAGCCGTTCGGCGACCGTGGTGAACGGGACGTTCAGATCCGTGGTGACCCACGCGCCCGCCAGGTCCCAGTTCCCCAGGTGCGGCAGGGCGATGATGACACCGCGCCCCGCGGCGAGCCCCTCGGTCAGCCGGTGCGCGTCCGTCACGTCTATGGAGGCCTTGATCCGCCGCGCACTCCAGGTGGGCAGCCGGAACGACTCCATCCAGTAGCGCATGTAGGAGCGCATCCCGGCCTTGGACAGCTCGGCGAGCCGGGCAGGGCTCGCGTCCGGCACGACCCGCGCCAGGTTCGACTCCAGCCGCAGCACGCTCTTGCCGCGCCGCTTCCACACCTGGTCGGCGATGGTGCGGAAGAGGGCGCGCGCGGCCGGTTCGGGAAGCTTCTTGACCGCGGCCCAGCCGAGCCCGTACAGCCCGTCGCTCAGCCGTTCCTTCGGGCCGGGCTCGGTGTCCCCTGGTGCACGGCTCACTGAGCGGCCTCGCTCCCCCGGTCCACCGTGCCCGACGTCCCGGCGGCCGCGTCGGCCTCCGCGGACTCGCGGCGCACCGTCACGACCCGCTGCACCAGCGTCACCAGGCTGCCCGCGGCGACGATCCACAGCGCGATCGGCAGCAGGATGTCGATGCCGGGCACGCCGAACTTGTGCAGACCCGCCAGACCGGCGGCCACCAGCGAGATCACCAGGCGTTCGGCGCGCTCCACGAGCCCGTTGACCGCCACCGGCAGGCCGATCGACTCGCCGCGGGCCTTGGTGTACGAGACCACCTGGCCGCTCGCCAGGCAGAAGATCGCGACCGCGCACACGATGTTGTCGTCGCCGCTGCCCGCGTACCAGAGCGCGAATCCGGCGAAGATCGCCCCGTCGGCGACCCGGTCGAGGGTCGAGTCGAGGAACGCGCCCCACCGGCTGGAGATGCCGGCCTGCCGCGCCATGTTGCCGTCGACGAGGTCGGAGAAGACGAAGATCGTGATGACGATCGTGCCCCAGAAGAACTCCCCCATCGGGAAGAAGACCAGCGCACCTGCCATCACCCCGGCCGTGCCGATCAGAGTGACCGCATCAGGACTGACGCCGAGGCGGAGCAGCAGTGCGGCGAACGGCGTGAGGACACGCGTGAAGAATGCACGCGCGTACTTGTTCAGCATGGCCTTCCCGAGGGTTCGGTGGGCCGGCTGGCCCCATCGGCCACCGGCTGGCCCATCGTAGTCACGACCGCCGCGCTCCACCGTCCGGGCACCCCAGGCTCCTGAGGCCTGTCGCCCGCGGCGTGCCCGGCAGCCGCCTCCCGCGGCCGCCTGCGCCGGGCAGCCGCGTGCGACGTATGGACGGGCCCCGGGCGGAGTGGAAAGCTCGGAGGTACCGCGGGCGTCGCCGTAGCCGCCGCGACGGCTCCCCGTGCCCGTGCAGCCACTCCCCACCCCGCGCCGGTGGTTCTCCCCCGGCGCCACCACCTGGGAGGCACGCACCATGGGCGACAAGGCACACGCACACACCGGGGCCGCCACAGGAGCGACGACGGCCGGCCACCCCTCCTCCGTACGGAACGTGGTACTGGTCGGCCACAGCGGCTCGGGCAAGACCACCCTCGTCGAGGCCCTCGCACAGACCGCGGGCGCGGTCAGCCGGGCAGGCCGGGTCGAGGACGGCAGTACGGTCTCCGACCACGACGCCATCGAGCACCGGCAGCAACGCTCGGTACAGCTCTCCCTGGTCCCCGTCGAATGGGGCGGGATCCGGATAAATCTGCTGGACACCCCGGGCTACGCGGATTTCGTCGGGGAACTCAGGGCCGGTCTGCGGGCAGCGGACGCGGCCCTTTTCGTCGTCTCGGCCGCCCAGGAGGCCGACTCCGTGGCCGGCGCCACCCGGGCCGTCTGGGAGGAGTGTGCCGCCGTCGGCATGCCGCGCGCCATCGTCGTCACCCACCTCGACACCGCCCGCACGCCGTTCGACGCGATGACCCGGGTGTGCGGCGAGATCTTCGGGGGTGACGACCCCGACGCCGTACTGCCCCTCTATCTGCCGGTGCTCGGCCCCGAGGGCGCGGACGGGCACGCACCGCTGACCGGGCTCACCGGACTGCTCTCCCAGCGGATCTTCGACTACTCCGGCGGTGAGCGGAAGGAGAACCCGCCCGACGAGGCCCAGCAGCCCCCACTGGCCGAGGCCCGTAACCGGCTCATCGAAGGGATCATCGCCGAGAGCGAGGACGAGACCCTGATGGACCGCTACCTCGGCGGCGAGGACATCGACATCCGGACACTCGTCGACGACCTGGAACGCGCCGTCGCACGCGGCACCTTCCACCCCGTCCTGACCGCGGCCCCCGCCGCGGGCGGCGCCCGGCAGGGAATCGGCACCGTCGAACTCCTCGACCTGATCACCGGCGGCTTCCCGACCCCCCTCGAACGCCCGCTGCCCGCCGTCACCGCCCTGCACGGCGCCGCGCTCCCCGCCCTCGGGTGCGACGCCGGGGGGCCACTGGTCGCCGAGGTCGTCAAGACGGCCTCCGACCCCTACGTCGGCCGGCTCTCCCTCGTACGCGTCTTCTCCGGCACCCTGCGCCCCGACGACACGGTGCACGTGTTCGGCCACGGACTCACCGACCCGGGCCACGAGGCCCGCCCCTTCCACGAGACCGAGATCCGCGTCGGCGCGCTCTCCTCCCCCTTCGGCAAGCAGCAGCGTCCCCGCACCGAGTGCACGGCCGGGGACCTCGCCTGCGTCGCCCGGCTGAGCGGCGCCGAGACGGGAGACACCCTGTCCGACCCGGACCGCCCGCTGCTGATGCAGCCCTGGACGACGCCCGACCCGCTGCTGCCGCTCGCCGTGCAGGCACGCGGCAAGGCCGACGAGGACAAGCTCTCCCAGGGCCTCGCCCGGCTCGTCGCCGAGGACCCGACCATGCGCCTCGAACAGAACCAGGACACCCACCAGACGGTCCTGTGGTGTCTCGGGGAGGCGCAGCTGGACGTCGCGCTTGACCGGCTGCACAGCCGGTACGGGGTGCAGGTCGACGCGGTCCCCCATCAGGTGGCCCTGCGCGAGACGTTCGCCGGCCCGTCCGCCGGACGCGGCCGGCACGTCAAGCAGTCCGGTGGCCATGGGCAGTACGCCATCTGCGAGATCGACGTCGAGCCGCTGCCACCGGGTTCCGGCATCGAGTTCGTGGACAAGGTGGTCGGCGGATCGGTACCGCGCCAGTTCATCCCGTCCGTCGAAAAGGGTGTCCGCGCCCAGGCCGCCCGCGGCGTCGTCACCGGGCATCCGCTCGTGGACCTGCGGATCACCCTGCGGGACGGGAAGTCCCACTCGGTGGACTCGTCCGACGCCGCCTTCCAGACCGCCGGCGCCCTGGCCCTGCGCGAAGCGGCCTCGGACACCCGCATCCAGCTCCTCGAACCCGTCGCGGAGGTCCGCGTCCTCGTCCCCGACGACTACGTCGGGCCCGTGATGAGCGACCTCTCCGGCCGCCGCGGCCGGGTCACCGGCACCGAACAGTCCGGGGCGGGGCGCACCCTCGTACGGGCCGAGGTGCCGGAGCTGGAGATCGGCCGGTACGCGGTCGACCTGCGCTCCCTGTCGCACGGCACCGGCCGCTTCGACCGCTCGTACGCCCGTCACGAGGCCATGCCCGCGCAGCTCGCGGACCGCGTGCGCGAACAGCGGCGGAGCGGCACGAACGGCGCGTAGGAGCCCCTGGCGGCCGCGGTTGTCCACAGGGCCGGACGCCGTATTGATCCGGACGATACGCTGGGGTCCCAGCTCAGAAAGTGTGCCGGGCACGGCAGTTGGGAAACAGCCGCAGAAGCGGTTCCTTGGCGGCGAGTGGGGGCGACAGTGGCCAGCAACGGATTCGATTTCTCTCCCGGAGCGCAGATTCCGCTCCAGGGAGCGGCGGGGGCGGCGGTGGCGACGAACGCCCTCGCCTCCGCCGCGTACCGCGACAGCCCGGTGGACGAGATCCTCAAGGCCAACAGCGAGTGGCACAAGTCCGAGGTGAAGGCCGGCCGTTCCAGGCTCTTCAAGTCCGACTACTTCAAACCCAACCTCGGCGAGGCCTTCTCCCGCGCCGTGCAGGAACGCACCCTGGGCGGCGCCCGCAAGGCCCTGATCCAGTCCTTCGGCAGCGACCCGCAGACCGTCGTCGAGCACTGCCTGTCCGCGAGCCGGCTCCGCAAGGCGCGCGACACGAAACTCACCGCGGTGACGGCCCTGTTCGGCTTCGTCTTCCTGCCCGGGATGCTGCTGTGGGTCATCGCGTTCGCCGTGCGTGACTCCTTCACGAAGACGAAGGACAAGGCGCTCTCCGGCCTGGGGAACGCCCTGCTGCCCATCGTCGCCATCGGCGTGGTGTTCCTGCTGGTCAAGGCGCCCCTCACCGGGTTCCTCGGGCTGTACGTACGGGCGGCTGCCGTCGCGCCCGTCATCGGCTGGCTGATCGCCAAACGAATCGCCGAGACGTCCGCCCAGGACATGCGCGCCCGCTGGGAGGGGCTGCTCTCCGGCGGCGGTGTCATCGCCAAGATCCCCGAAGCCGTGCCCAAGAACCCCAGCGAGACCGCCCGTGAGGCGCTCCGGCAGGGCCTGGAGAAGCTCTCGGCCGAGCAGCAGTCCAACGCGGTGTTCTACGCCGGTCCCAAGGGCATCCTCGGCATGGGCACCCGCTGGGGCAGCTGGCAGCTCGCGGAGGACCTCGTCGCCAAGGACCCCGGCAAGGAGTTCCACCAGTTCCGCAGCTGGGACCTGATACGCGTCATCCACGACCAGCTCAAGATGCTGGAGCGCGGCCCGCTGAACACCGGCGGCTTCCCCAAGCCCTCGGTCACCCACTGGATCGTGTCGCCCGTCGGTGAGAACGCCGACGCGGTCTCCCGCCCCGAGGGCGAGGACGTCGCGACCTTCCAGATCAAGCCGCACGAGATACAGCGGATCTGCAACCACCAGCAGTTCGGCGGCGGCGACCGTCACTACCTGGGCGTGCAGTTCACGCTCTGGGACGGCCAGCTGGTCATCACCATGATGATCACCGTCACCGTGCTCTTCGAAACCCTGCGCATCGAGGTCACCGGACACGCGCTGGGTCCCGTCCATTCCCTGTTCACCAGCAAGCCCGCCGCGAAGACCAGGACGGTCAACAAGACCGTCAAGTTCTGGGAGACCCGCGACATAAAGCTGTCGCTCGTCGACGCCCACGAGGTCGTCCGCCTCGCCCTGCGCGCCCCGTTCACCTGGTATCCGCCGGTGCTGGACTACCTCGGCGGCAAGATCACCCTGCCCGAGCCCTTCGGTCTGCGGCACGCCTGGGCCGAGAAGCCGTGGCGCCACCGCTTCATGGCCGACGACGCGATGCGTGCGGCCACACCCGTGCTGCGCGTGGTGCACAGCGCCGCCATGAAGGTCCTCGAGGAGAACGGCGTCGACACCGAGCGCTTCGGCAACCGGTCGTCGATACTGAGCGGCCTCGTCCAGGACCCCACCCCGCGCAAGGCCGACCTGTACGACGCGTAGTCACCGCACGCGGACACACGCAGGGCGCCCCGGAGGCCGGGGCGCCCTGTGGTGAAGTGACTGCGGTGTCCGGACGTCCGGTCAGAGGGGCCAGGCGTCGGCCAGCATCTTGCGGGTGTCGGCCAGCAGCTGCGGCAGCACCTTGGTGTGGCCCACCACCGGCATGAAGTTGGTGTCACCGCCCCAGCGGGGCACCAGGTGCTGGTGCAGATGTGCGGCGATGCCGGCGCCGGCCACGGCGCCCTGGTTCATGCCGATGTTGAAGCCGTGCGCCCCCGAGGCCGCACGCAGCGCGGTCATCGCGCGCTTGGTGAAATCGGCGAGCTCCACCGTCTCCGGACCGTCCAGCTCGGTGTAGTCCGCGACGTGCCGGTACGGCACCACCATCAGATGCCCGCCGTTGTACGGGTACAGGTTGAGCACGGCGTAGACCCGCTCGCCGCGTGCGACGACGAGCCCGTCCTCGTCCGACATCGACGGGATCGCACAGAACGGACAGCCGTCGCCGGCCTCCGGACCGGTCGGCTTGTTCTCGCCCTGGATGTACGCCATCCGGTGGGGCGTCCACAGGCGCTGGAACGCGTCGGGCGTCCCCACTCCGATCTGCTGCTCGGGCTCACTCGTCATGCCGATCAGCATATTGCTTCCCCCGTGCCGAGCGTGTCGCCGGGGCCCGACCCGTTCCCGCACCGCGATGCTTGGCCGATGAGCGACCGCACCACGGCCCAGTCCCTCCCGCTCTGACCCGATGGGAGCAGCGCGCCGAGGCGCCGCTCTTCGTCGCCTCGCTGCTGTTCCTGCTCGGCTACGCGGCCCGCGTCCTCGTCCCGCACGACGCCGGGCGCTGGCGCGACCTCGCTCTCGCCCTGGTGTGTGCCACCTGGCTGCTCTTCGTCATCGACTACGCCGTGCGGATCCGGCTCAGCGGTCTCGGCCACCGCTTCGTCCGGCGGCACTGGCTGGACACGGTGGTGCTCGTGCTGCCGCTGCTGCGGCCGCTGCGCATGGTCAAGGTGTACTCGGCCGTCCAGAAGCGCCGCGACGAGCCCCGGCTGAGCCTGTACGCGCGCGTGATCTCCTACGCGGGCATGACGTCCGTGCTGCTCGGCGTCTCGGCCGCCCTCGCCGTCTACCACCTGGAGCACGACGCCCCGGGTGCCTCGATCCGGACCTTCGGCGACGCGGTCTGGTGGGCGTGCGCGACGCTCACGACGGTGGGGTACGGGGATGCCGTACCGGTGACGCCGGGCGGCCGGCTCGTCGCGGCGTTCCTGATGGCCTGCGGGCTGGCACTGCTGGGGGCGGTGACGGGTTCGTTCTCGTCGTGGCTGATCCAGGAGTTCCGGCGGGAGGACGAGAAGGGGCCCCGGCGAGCGGGTAGCTCGGCGGGGGCCCGTACTCGTTGCCGATCAGACCTGGACGCGGTCCGCGACGGCCTTCGCGATCTTGGCGAGGGCGTCCTCGACCGGGACGCCGTTCTCCTGCGACCCGTCGCGGTAGCGGAAGGAGACGGCGCCGTTGGCCATGTCCTCGTCGCCCGCGATGATCATGAAGGGCACCTTGGCGCGCTGCTGGTTGCGGATCTTCTTCTGCATCCGGTCCGAGGAGGCGTCCACGTCGACCCGCAGCCCCTGCTTGCGGGCCTTGGCGGCGAACTCCTGGAGGTAGGGGATGTGCGCGTCGCCGATCGGGATGCCGACCGCCTGGACCGGGGCCAGCCACACCGGGAACGCACCCGCGTAGTGCTCCAGGAGCACCGCGAAGAAGCGCTCGATGGAACCGAACAGGGCGCGGTGGATCATGACCGGGCGCTGCTTGGTGCCGTCGGGGCCGGTGTACTCCAGGTCGAAGCGCTCCGGCAGGTTGAAGTCGAGCTGCACGGTCGACATCTGCCAGGTGCGGCCGATGGCGTCCTTGCACTGCACGGAGATCTTCGGGCCGTAGAACGCGGCGCCGCCCGGGTCCGGGACCAGCGGCAGGCCCTGCTTCTCGGCGACCAGGCGCAGCGTCTCCGTGGCCTCCTCCCAGACCTCGTCCGAGCCGACGAACTTCTCCGGGTCCTTGGTGGAGAGCTCCAGGTAGAAGTCGGTCAGCCCGTAGTCGCGCAGCAGGTTGAGGACGAAGGTGAGTGTCCGGTCCAGCTCCTGCGCCATCTGCTCCTTGGTGCAGTAGATGTGCGCGTCGTCCTGCGTGAATCCGCGCGAGCGGGTGAGGCCGTGCACGACGCCCGACTTCTCGTACCGGTACACCGTGCCGAACTCGAAGAGGCGCAGCGGCAGTTCACGGTACGAGCGGCCCCGGGCGTCGAAGATCAGGTTGTGCATGGGGCAGTTCATCGGCTTGAGGTAGTAGTCCACCCCGTCGTCGAGCTGCATGGGCGGGTACATGCCGTCGGCGTACCAGTCCAGGTGGCCGGACTTCTCGAAGAGCTTGCCCTTGGTGGCGTGGGGGCTGTAGACGAACTCGTAGCCCTCCTCCTCGTGACGCCGGCGCGAGTAGTCCTCCATGGCCCGGCGGATGATGCCGCCCTTGGGGTGGAAGACGGCGAGGCCGGGGCCGATCTCGTCCGGGAAGGAGAAGAGGTCCAGCTCGCTGCCGAGCTTGCGGTGGTCGCGCTTGGCGGCCTCCTCCAGGAACTCCAGGTGCGCCTTGAGCTCGTCCTTGGTCGGCCACGCGGTGCCGTAGATGCGCTGCAGCATCGGGTTCTTCTCGCTGCCGCGCCAGTACGCGGCGGCGTTGCGCATCAGCTTGAACGCGGGGATGAGGCGGGTGGTCGGCAGGTGCGGGCCCCGGCAGAGGTCCTTCCAGCACAGCTCGCCGGTCTTCGGGTCGAGGTTGTCGTAGATGGTCAGCTCGCCGCCGCCCACCTCGACGTCCGCGCCGTCGTCCGAGGAGGCGGCGCCCTTGATGCCGATGAGCTCCAGCTTGTACGGCTCGTCGGCGAGCTCCTCGCGGGCCGCCTCGTCCGTCACGACCCGGCGGGAGAACCTCTGCCCCCGCTTCTGGATCTCCTGCATCTTCTTCTCGATGGCCTTGAGGTCCTCGGGCGTGAACGGCTTCTCGACGTCGAAGTCGTAGTAGAAGCCGTCCTTGACCGGCGGGCCGATGCCCAGCTTGGCCTCGGGGTGGAGCTCCTGCACGGCCTGCGCCATGACGTGCGCGGTGGAGTGGCGCAGGATGTTCAGGCCGTCCTCGGACGAGATCAGGACGGGCTCGACACTCTCCCCGTCGGCGAGCACGTACGCGAGGTCCTTCAGTTCACCGTCGATGCGGGCGGCGACGACGGTGCGCTCGCCGGGGAAGAGCTCGGCTGCCGTAGTGCCCGTCGTCACCACGCGCTCTTCCCGCTCGGAATCGCGTTGGACGGTCACGCGGACGTCTGACACCGGTCTCTCCTGACTCAGGGGGCGCGGCGCATTCCTCCTGCGCACGCAAGAGGAATCGTACCGAGCCGACGGCCCCTTAGCGAAAGGGCCGGGGAAGGCCCGCGAGAGGAGGCGGGGTCCCGGCGGCTTCCGCCCCCGCTATTCGCCGGTGCAGGCCTCCTCGAAATAGTCGACGTTCTCCTGGAGCGACTTCATCAGCCGGTCCCGCTCCGCCTCGTCGACCTGTACCGGGACCACCTGCGAGGCACTGCTCAGGCGCCGGAAACCGCCCCGGCTCTCCAGCCTGCCCTCCACCCGCACCGGCAGCCCCACCAGGTGGGCGTGGCCCGCGATCCGGTACGCCTCCTCGTCGAGCTCCATCCGTACGTGCGGGACCTCGGCGCCGGCCAGCACCCGCAGCCGCACGATGCCGGCTCCGCGCGGTCCCGAGCGCCGCATGCGTACGACGGCGCCGGTGATCCGTACCGTCACCGCGGGTTCGTCCCGGAGGTAGCGGGCGCCCGCGCCGCGCAGTGCGGGCAGGTCGCCCGGGGAGAACTCGACCGGTTCGGGGCGGGCCGGGCAGCCGTCGGGGGTGCCCGCGGCGGGCGCCCACTCCAGTGCGATCCCGGCGCCCTCCGAACCGCGGACGAGGGCGACGACGGCCTCCGTCAGTTCGCGGCTGACACCGGCCTCGACGGCGCTGTCGAAGGCATCCATCCGGCCGGTGGCCCGCTGGTAGTCGACGGCCTCCCGGGTCGCGTGCAGGGCGTGGTGGAGCCGTACCGCGACGGGGCGGCCGGCCTCGACGGGGACGAACGCGGTGAGGTCGCGGCCGCCCGGTGCGGGTCCGACGAGGACGGAGCCGAGCGCCGCGAGGGCCCGCCGGCGGTGGCGCGCGCCGTGGTACCCGGCCCGGCCGCGGACGGCCAGGGCGCCGGCGAGCAGCATCTGGCGGGCCGCGCCGTGCAGCTGTTCCGCTCCGGTCCAGCTGGCCGCGCCGGCGGTCCCGGCAGCCGGTTCGGGGGCCTCGCGCCACCAGCGGATCTCATCGCTGGGGACGGCGAGGGAGACCAGGATGTCGCGGGCGGAGGGGGCCGCGCTGCGGGCCAGTGCGGTCAGGGCCTCCCCCAGCAGGTCCTCGCTGTCGGGAAAGGCACGGGTGTCGGGGACGAGCAGGCTGGTGGGGCCACCGGGCGGTCCTGGCGGGGTCCAGCGGCTGTAGCGTCCGGCGGCCCCGCCGCGCCGCCGCCAGCCGTGCCGTGCGAGCAGGGCGGCGAGCACCGCGGGATCGACCCGGGCCGGGTCGGGAAGGCTGCCGCCCGACGGCGAGCCGGCGGGCCAGGGCCCGGCGGGTTCGGTGGGGTGGGGTCGTACGACTGACGGGATCGCTTCGTTGACGGACTCGTCCATCGGCCGGTGCATCAGGGTCTCCCTCCCGCCCCGACACGGGTCATGATCTCGCAGAGCGCTCGGTCGTCGAAGATGCGCGAGGTCGGGATCCGCACGGTGGTCCGGTGCCGGCCGGTCACCGCGTGGCCGGCCAGATTGGTCCAGTAACAGCAGTGCCGCAGGTCGAGGCGGTCGTGTCCGGCGCGCAGCCAGTCGTCCTGGCTGCGGGGCACGAGCATCACGACCAGGATCTTGTGCACCGACACGGGCGTCCGGGCGAGCTTCACGAGGTGTGCGTTGTCGAGCGTGAAGGCGAACGTCGCGCCGGGTGGGCGGGCCGGTATCTGGTAGGTGCATTTCAGCTGGACCTTGATGGTCACCTCGTCGTCGACGACGTGGCCCGGGGCGCCGTGGCTGACATGCCAGTCGATGCCGTTGTCGGGGAAGGGCTGCGACAGGGAACACCCCGCCGCGGCCGCGACCGCGTGCAGGTAGCCCACCTGGAGGGTCTCCATGCAGGCGGTGGTGGCGAGTGCGCCGCGCAGCGGTGCGATCCGCTGGGGCAGCAGCCCACTCGGGTCGGGCTGCGCGAGCGCCATGGCTCCGTGTGCCTTCCGGGCTGTGCCGATGGGTTGTCGACGCGGAGGCGGTAGCAACTTCCTTCCCCGTCACCTGTGTTGTCACCGCAGAGAGCCGCCCGCAAACGGCGTATCAGGCAAAGGGTGCGGGTATTACCGAACCGGGCAGAGAAATCACACCATCTGCCGCTCGGGCGCGAGGAGTTCGGGGATGACTCATTGGTACGAAGGGCCGCTGGCCGCATTCGACACCGAGACGACAGGCGTTGACGTCGAGGAGGACCGGATCGTTTCGGCCGCCCTCGTCGTCCAGGACAGTGCGGGCGGGCGGATGCGCGTCACCCGCTGGCTGGTGAATCCGGGGGTGCCGGTGCCCTTGGGGGCCACCGAGATCCACGGTCTGACCGACGACCACCTCCAGCGCAACGGGCGGTGGCCGGCGCCGGTGGTGGAGGAGATAGCCCGGGCACTGGCCGAGCAGAGTGCGGCCGGCCGGCCGCTGGTGGTGATGAACGCACCGTTCGATCTGACGCTGCTCGACCGGGAGCTGAAGCGGCACCGGGCGTCGTCGCTGGCCGGCTACCTGGAGAGCGCGCCGCTGCGCGTGCTGGATCCGCGGGTGCTCGACAAGCACCTGGACCGCTACCGCAAGGGCCGGCGCACGCTCACGGATCTGTGCGAGCTGTACGGGGTGGTGCTGGACGGGGCACATGACGCGGCCGCCGACGCCGCCGCCTCGCTGGAGCTGGTCAGGGCGGTGGGGCGGCGGTTCGCCAACCGGCTGGAACGGCTGACCCCGGCGGAGCTGCACACGCTGCAGGCGGTCTGGCACGCCGCCCAGGCCCGCGGGCTGCAGGCCTGGTTCACCAAGAGCGGCACACCGGAGACGGTGGACCCGGCGTGGCCGCTGCGCCCGGAGCTGCGCGCCGCGGCGTGAGCGGGCGCGACCGGGGCTGCCGCGGGAGACGGCCCCGGACACGCAGAAGCCGGTCCGTCGGTGCTGCTGACGGACCGGCCTCTCCCGGGGTGGGCGATACTGGGTTCGAACCAGTGACCTCTTCGGTGTGAACGAAGCGCTCTCCCACTGAGCTAATCGCCCGGGAACGGGTTGAACCATACAGGGCTCGGCGGGTGTGGTTCAAACCGCTTCCAGCCGAGCCGCGAGCCCCCGGCGCCCGGCCCGCATCATCAGGGCGTGGTTAGCCCGGAACACGGCGCGTCCCGGCACCGCGAGCACCCGCATCAGCCTCCTGCGCACGTCCACCTCCTGCTCGTACGTGGCACGGCTCCCGGCCCCGTGCGGGGTGACGGTCCAGCGGGCCCAGCCCTCCAGGTGACCGGTGAGGGTGACCTCGAGGATCCCGCTGCCCGGATCGCGGTGGCGTGCGCGGACCGTCATGACCAGGTCGTACGGGAGCAGGGAGCGGATCCGGGTGATCCCGGAGGCGTCGTCGACGGGGGTGACCTCGCGGAACTGCGGCCACCACTGCGGGTAGTGCTCCACGCGTTCCAGTAGCTCGTACACGGCGGCGGGCGGGGCCGAGAGGTCCCAGATGCTCACGAATCGGTAGTGACTCCAGTCCATGCGTCCAGGATGCGCATACTCAGCCGGGGATCTGAGTATCCGTGCGCATGTCCGCATGCGTGACCGCCGCCACACTCGCTCCATGGAACATCTGCCGCCGCCCGCCGAGGAATTGGCGCTCCTCGATCGTGAGCTCGCCGGTCTGGATCTGCGCCGGACCCAGCTGCTGACCCGTCGCGCCTGGCTGGTGAGCGTCCTGCAGCAGCCCGGAGTGCTGCAGCCGCCCACGCCCGGAACCTGGTCCCCGCCGCAGGGCCGCCCCTCGGCGCCCTTCGCGGCGCCCACTCCCCCGGTCCGTACCCGCGGTGCACAGAACGTGCTGCTCACCCTCGGCGGACTGCTGCTGACGGTTGCCGCGCTCGCGTTCACCCTGGTCAGCTGGGGCCAGATGGGGATCGGTGGCCGCTCGGCCGTCCTGGCCACCCTCACGGTCGCGACGCTGGCGGCGCCCGGGGTGCTGCTGCGGCGGGGCCTGTCCTCGACGGCTGAGTCGCTCGCGGCGCTCGCGTCGGTGCTGATGGTGCTGGACGCCTACGCACTGCACCGGGTGGCGGTCCCGCAGACGGGCGGGCTCGGGTTCGCGGCAACCGCTTCGACGGTGCTGGCCGTGCTCTGGGCGGCCTACGGTCTGCTGCTCGGCGGGCTGCGGCTGCCGCTGCCGACGGCGGTGCTCAGCGCACAGCTGCCGCTGCTGCTGTGGGCGTGGGCCGAGCGGGCGGATGCCCTGGTGTTCGCCGGCGCGCTGCTGGTGACGGCCGCGCTGGACTGTGCGATCGCGTTGTGGGGCAGGGGAGTTGCGGTACGGATCACGGCCTGCGCCGGGCTCGTCGCGAGCGGTGGCGCGGGACTGATGGTGTCGCTGGCGCAATCGCTGTCGGCCGGCACGCCGACGGGCGCGCTGGCCCCGGGCGCGCTGCTGCTGGCGGGCGCCGCGCTCGCGTTGTCGGGTGCCCGGCGGGCGCCGGCGGGGCCGGCGACGGCCGGTGGTCTGGTGGCCGGCCTGGCGGTCGTGGCCGCGGTCTCCGCTGTGGTGGTCGCGGGGGTGCCCGACGGCTGGGTGGTGCCGGTGTATCTGCTGTGCGGCGGGGCGCTGTTGGCGGGCGTACGGGCTCCGCTGGGGCGTCCGGCCGGGCGGGGCGTGGTGTGGGCGTCGGGCGTGGTGACGGCTGGTTCGGTGCTGTTCTCCCTTCCGCCGGTCGCGGTGTCGCTCGTGGGTCCGGTGTCGCAGCTGGGCCGGGTGTGGGCGGGCACGCCGCGGGACGGTGCCCGGGGAGCGCTGGGTGCGACGGGGCTGCCGTGGTCGCAGATGGCGTCGGCACCGGCCGTGCTGCTCGTCGTGGCCGGGGCGCTCGCCGTGGCTTACCGGTCGTGGGAGAGCGTGCTGCGCCGGGCCGGCTCCGTGCTCACTCCCGGCCGCGCGGCGCGGGGTGCTGTCGGGGCGCTCGCCGCGGTGCTGGGCTGGGCGGGGCTCGCGGTGCTGCCTGCCGCGCTGGATGTCTCGTACGCGGTGGCCGTCCTGTTGCAGTCGGTGCTGGTCGCGGGCGCGTTCGCGGTGGCGGTCTGCGCCCTGCGCCGCGGGATGACGGGGACGGCGCTGACGGCGTCGGTGTGTGGGGCGGTGGGCGCGGTGGGCGTGGCACTGCTGTCCCTGAGCACGGAGGCGGCCACGTACGCGGTGTTCGGGGCGCTGCTGGTGGTGTGCGTGGCGGCTGCGGCGGCGCTGGACGCTTCCGCGCTCGCGGCACCGCGGACGGAGCGGGTGCCGGCGGCCCTGCAGGCGGTGCTGGCGTGCGCGGCCGTGGTCTGCGCCGTGGTGCTGACCGGTGCGTTCGGTGCGTCGCTGGGGCTGGCCGCGCACCGGGCGGCTCCGCTGATGCTGGCCGTCCCCGCGGTGACGGTGGTGCTGGGTGCCCGGCTGAAGGGGCGTGCGGTGGCCCTGCCGGTAGAGGTGACCGGCGGTGCGGCGGCCCTGCCGGCCGTGGCCATGGCGGTGGGCGACATGCCGTTCCTGGCACTGGTGCTGGCCCTGTGCGCGGTGCTGGCCGCGGGGACCGCACTGCGCCCGGAGCGGCGGCCGGTGGCCGGATACCTGGCGACGGCGCTGTTCGTGCTGGCGGCCTGGGTCCGGCTGTCGGCGTCCGGGGTGTCGTCCCCGGAGGCGTACACCCTGCCGGTGACCGTGCCGGCACTGGTGATCGGTGTGCTGCGCCGGCGCCGCGATCCGGTGGCCTCGTCGTGGACCGCGTACGGGGCGGGCCTGGCGGCGACCCTGCTTCCCTCGCTCGTCGCGGCCTGGGCCGACCCGCACTGGCCGCGGCCGCTGCTGCTCGGTGCGGCGGCACTGGTGATCACGCTGCTGGGCGCGCGGTTGCGGCTGCAGGCCCTGCTGATGCTGGGCGGTGCGGCGCTGGCACTGGACGCGTTGCACGAGCTCGCGCCGTACGTGGTCCAGGTGGTCGGTACGCTGCCGCGCTGGGTGGCCCCCGCACTGGCCGGGATGCTGCTGCTGGCGGTCGGGGCGACGTACGAGAAGCGGCTGCGCGACGCGCGGCGGCTGCGGGACGCCCTGGGCCGGATGCGGTGACCTGCCGCCGCACGGCCGCCGGCCCGGGGCGCCCGCACGGGCCTCAGGCCGGCATCCGGTCGCCGACGAGGGCGAGGTTCTCGATGGCGGCCAGGCCGTACAGCGCGGTGTCGTTGGTGTAGACCCAGTTGGCCTCGCTGCCCGGGACTGTGGTGACCGGGCCGCTCACCTTCTCGGTCTTCCAGGGCGCGGACTCCTTGTATCCGTCGCTGTTGTAGAACTTCTCCCAGGCACGGGCGGCGAGCTTCGCATCCCCTGTCTGCACCGCGGCGTAGGCGTCCATCCGGGAATGGCCCTGGAAGAGGAGGAGGCTGCCGAAGTCGGCGCCGTAGCGGGCCTTCTGCTCTGCCTTGGTGGCGTTGAAGAAGCGGCAGTAGTCGAGGTACGCCTCCTTGAACTCCGGCATGTCGACCAGGCCGATGAGCTCGGCGCACAGTTCGTTGAGCCCGAAGACGCCGGACAGGTGGGAGACGCTGACGACGGGTTCGGCGGCGACGGCGAACTTCCCGGTGTCCAGGTCGTAGAGGCCGCTGCCCTGGACGAATCCGTTGGGCTGGGCGGCGATCGTCTCCATCGTGCCGAGCACCCGGGCCTTGGCCTTCTCGGCCTGCGGTCCGCCGCGCTCCCACTCGGTGAGCCAGGCGGAGACGAGTCCGCTCCAGTCGGTGCCGAAGCCGACGGACAGGGCGTGCCGGTCGGGGGTGTAGGGCTCCGTCCGGATCTTGCGCAGCGGGTCGAGGGCGAGGAAGGTCTCGTCGGAGTCGACGTTGGCGCGCATCAGGTCGCCGACGCGCTCGTCCGCGGTGAGGAAGTAGTAGAAGCGCCGGTAGGTGGTGTTGGCGATGCGCTGCTGTTTGGCGCTGTCGGCGTAGTGCTGGACGCCGTGGCGGGTGCCGAGGCCCGCCCAGTCGCCGAGGTGGTAGACGTCCACCTCGCCGGTGTGCCGGGTCATGGTCTCGGCGAAGCGGAAGACGTCGGCGCGCCCGGAGCGCAGGTAGGCGTACCAGAGCCAGAGGTCGGGCGAGAGCTCGGAGTTGTCCCAGGCGTAGCCGCCGATGTCGTAGCGCCACTGGTGGCGGGCGGGGTCGTACGAGTGCATGACGTCGCCGTAGTCCCAGAAGCCGTACCAGCGGCGCATCTCGACCTGGTCCTTGTAGTACGTGAACAGGAAGTCCAGGTGGTCCTCGATCTTCGCCTTCGCGGGGGTGGAGCGGTCGACCGGGGAGAAGAGCCCGCCGAAGACGTGCGCGCCGATCAGCTGGGAGGGCGGTGCGGCGAGCTGCGGCAGGGTGCGCACCGTGCGGGTCTGCTGGGCGAGTGCCTCGGCGCCGGGGGTGGACTCGTTGGCCCAGAAGACGAGTTCGCTGGTGCGGGCGATGCCGTACGGGGTGCCGAAACCGGGCTCGTAGTCCTCGTAGGTGATTTCGAGGCCTTCGAGCTGTTCGGCGAAGGTGTCCTGGCCCATGCCGTCGTGGTAGAAGCGCAGGTCCATCGGCTCGGCCTCGGGCGACCAGAGCCAGAGGGTGACCTCGGCCGCCTTCGTGTCGGCGCCGCGGATGTCGAGCTGGGCGGGGAACTTCTCCCAGAAGTCGCGCAGCCCGAAGGAGAGTCCGCCGCTCGCGCCGCCCACGTAGCCGAAGCCGGAGGCGTGCCGGCCACCGCCGGCGGCGATCCAGCCGTGGCCTTTCTTGGTGCGCTTGCGCAGCGAGAAGCCGTCGGCCGAGAGCTGGCTGAGGGTGTAGTCGCCCCAGGTGGGGATGAGCGGGAGGCGGGTGGTGACCCGCTGGTCCCAGGTGGCCGGGTCGGGCAGCTTCGTCCCTTCGAACTGGGCGGCCTGGACGGCGGCCCCGGGGTCGCGGCGCAGGCCGGTGATGCCCTTGACGGCCTCGCGGAGCATGCCGCCCTCGTCGCCGCCGATGCGGATGTGCCGGTCGTACGTCTCGTCGCGCATCGGGACGGTGAAGCGGACGCCGAGGCCGCGGATGAAGTCGCCGCTCGCCCTGCCGGGTTCCTGGGTGCCGTCGAAGGTGATGGTGTGCATCATGCGGAACGACTCGGCGCCCGCGTAGAAGTAGAGCCGGACGGAGAACGGCAGCCAGGAGCGGCTGCCGCGGCGGTGCTTGCCGTCGATGCGCACGACGGCCCGGACGGGGCCGCTCTGTTCGACCTCGGTCGTGCTGATGGCGCTCTCGAACCGTTCGTACTTCTGCTGCCCCTGGTCGCCGTCCTCGATCTCGCCCTGGCGGATGAGGACGAGGCGGCCGTCCCTGGCGATCTCGGTGGAGCCGCGGGTGAGGGAGGTGATCAGCGAGGAGCCGGTCCTGCCGAGCCTCGCGGTGATGACTCCGGTGGAGACGGTGATCGAGCCGCCGCTGTTCCTGACCGTGACCTTGGCCGCGGGGGCGGCCGGTTCACCGGCGCTCAGGGCGAACTTCCTGGCTCCGCCGGCCTCGGGTCCGACCGCGTGGGCGGTCCACTTCAGGGAGCCGTCGGGCCATTTGGCGGTGGCCCAGGTCTGGACGGGGACGTCCTTGCCGTCGGCGGTGGCCAGGGCGAACTTCTGGTCTGCGGGGAAGCGGCCCCGGGCCCACGGGACACCGAAGGTGGAGCCTGGCGCGGCGCCGAGTCCGGCCTCCTCCAGCCAGCCGATCTCGACGGGACCCTCGGCGGTCTTCCCGGTGTCGGCGGCGGCCTGCTGGACGGTGCCACTCAGCGCCCAGGAGAAGGGGGTGGCCGCGCCCGCGGCTGCGGCGGCCTTGAGGACGGTACGGCGGGGGATCGGGGACATCACGACTCCAGTTCGTTGCGAAAATGGGCATGACAGATCGCACGCTGACGCGTGGTGCGGACAGGGATCGGAGGTGGCGCGGTGGGTGGGTCCGGGTGCCGGGTCAGCGACGGTCCGCGGCGACCGCCGCCGCGGCCAGACAGCCCAGGGCGGGTGCGGCCAGCGGTGGCACCTGCCAGGCGGTGAGGGCCAGCGCGACGAATCCGCCGACGAGCAGCAGCGACCCGGCCGGGTCGGACAGGGTCCTGCGACCGGCGTCCCGGGCGGTGCGTGGCCAGGGCGTGCCGGGACGCCAGGCGGCGGCCGTGCGCAGCCCCCAGACGGCGACGGCCGGCAGCCCGAGCACGCTCACCACGACCAGCGCACGGCCGCCCGGCAGCAGACCGGACCGGGCCACCTGCCAGTCGAAGGCGAGCAGCGCGAGCGCCGCCCACCACAGCAGCGCGACACGCCATCCGGTACGGAAGGCCTCCCGCACGTCGGCGGCGAACTCCCGCACCCCGCCCGCCTCACCGGCCAGATGGCGGCGCAGGTGCCGGGCCCCCGCGGCGAAGGCCGCGGGGAACGTCACCAGCGGCAGGGCGGCGACGGTGATCCACACGCCGGTGAGCAGGCATTCGGTGAAGACGCTGAACCGCTCCCGGACGAAGGAGGTCCTGGGCGCGGCGCCGGATTCGCTCGCCACTGGCTGCTCAGCCCTTCAGGCCGGAGGTGGCCATGCCGTCGATGAGGTAGCGCTGGAAGGCCAGGAAGAAGGCCAGCACCGGCAGCAGTGCCACCAGCGACATCGCGATCATGCCGCCGTAGTCGGCGACGGCGTCCTGGTCGATGAACATCCGCAGCCCCATCGAGACCGTGTACTTGTCCGGTTCGTTGAGGTAGAGCAGCGGGCCCATGAAGTCGTTCCAGGACTGGATGAAGGTGAAGATCGCGCTGGTGATGAGCGCGGGCCGGCACAGCGGCAGCACGATCGACCAGTAGATCCGCAGGTGTCCGCAGCCGTCGAGCCGTGCCGCCTCGTCGAGCTCCTTGGGCAGTCCGCGCATGAACTGGACCATCAGGAAGACGAAGAACGCGTCGGTGGCCAGGTACTTGCCGATCAGCAGCGGAGTGAAGGTGTTGATCAGCTCCAGCTTCTGGAAGAGCACGTACTGCGGAATGATCAGTACGTGGTACGGCAGCAGCAGCGTCCCGATCATGACGGTGAACATGGTCCTGCGTCCGGCGAAGCGGATCTTGGTGAAGGCGTAGGCCGTGAGCGAGCAGGAGAGCACCACCCCGATGACCGAACCCACCGATATGTAGGCGGAGTTCAGGAAGAACTTCCAGATCGGGATGTCGGCGATGCCGTCGGCGAGCCGGCGGTAGTTGGAGGTGACCGGGTCGGCCGGGAAGAGGTTCAGCGCGCCGACGATGTCCTCGCTCGGCTTGAACGAGGCACCGATCGTCCACACCACCGGGTAGAGGATCACCACGAGGACGGCGAGCGCGACCAGGTGCCAGGCAAGGGAGCCGGGAATCCGGCGTCGTACGGCGGTAGCGTCCAGCGGGCTCATCGGCCGCCCTCCTCGTAGTGCACCCAGCGCTTCTGGGACCAGAACAGCACGGCGGTGACCAGGCCCACCGCGACGAGCAGCAGCCACGCCATGGCGGAGGCGAAGCCCATCCGGCTGTTCGCGAAGCCCTGGTCGTAGAGGTAACAGGTGTAGACGAGCGTGGCGTCGGCCGGGCCGCAGCTGCCGTTGCTGACGATGTAGGCCGAGGCGAAGATCTGGAAGGAGTGGATGGTCTCCAGCAGGACGTTGAAGAACAGCACCGGCGAGATCATCGGCAGGGTGATGTTCCAGAACTTGCGCCAGGCGCCTGCCCCGTCCACGTTCGCCGCCTCGTACAGCTCCCGGGGGACCTGCTTGAGCCCGGCCAGGAAGATGACCATCGGGGCGCCGAACTGCCAGACCGTGAGGCCCACCAGCGCGTAGATGATCATCTGCGGGTCGCCGATCCAGCCGCCCGCGTCGATGCCGAACAGCTGCTGCCCGCGGTCGACGACGGCGCCGTCCGAGAACAGTGCGCGCCAGACGATGGCCGCCGAGACGCTCGCGCCGATCAGCGACGGGGCGTAGAAGGCCGCCCGGTAGAAGGACTGGCCCCACCGCTTCTGGGACAGCAGCATGGCCACGGCGAGCGCGGCGGCCAGCTTGACCGGGGTGCCGATCACCACGTACCAGGAGGTCACCTTGACCGACTGGCGCCAGCGGGGGTCGGCGAACATGTCGGTGAAGTTCTTCAGCCCGACCCAGCGCGGTGCCTCGAACAGGTTGTAGTCGGTGAACGCGAGGTACAGCGAGAAGACCATGGGCCCGGCGATCAGGAACAGGAAGCCCGCGATCCAGGGCGACATGAAGAGGTAGCCGGTCAGATTCTCGCGGTGGCCCCGCGGTCGCGGGGCCGGGCGTGACGTGGGTTCCGGGCCGCTGCGCCGCACGGCGGCGGGGTCGCTCCCGAGGACCGGTCCGCTCGCG
Organism: Streptomyces sp. RKAG290; assembly: GCF_023701695.1. GTDB lineage: Bacteria > Actinomycetota > Actinomycetes > Streptomycetales > Streptomycetaceae > Streptomyces. Next base: position 6,351,857 of record NZ_JAJOZC010000001.1, on the reverse strand, counting down.
GGGGTCTGGATGTGAGTCACCGCGAACCCTTTCAGTTCGAGTCGAGGGCGGTCTTCGCCTCGGAGAAGAACTGCTTCACGGAGTCCTCCGGCGAGGCCTTGCCCAGGGACATGTCACCGGCGATGCGCAGGAAGGTCGCCTCGACGACGTCGGCGCCGGCCGGGTGCGGGGTGATGGGCTCCAGCACTCCGGCCTCGGCGATCTCGGTCTCGTACGCGCCGATCGCCTTGCTCGGGGCGTCGGTCGGCTGGAAGGCCTCGAACTGTGCGGTGGTGGCGGGTACTCCGCGGTCGTAGCCCATGATCCGGGCGACCGCCGGGTCGTGGGTCATGAAGCTGATGAAGGTGGCGACCTCGGCGGGGTGCTTGGTGCGGGCGGTGCCGCTCAGCATCAGCGAGCCGAGGTACTGGCCGGTCTTCTTGCCGTCGGTGCTCGGGATGGGCGCGAGACCGTAGCTGCTCTTGCCCTCGGCGCTGTAACGGACGGAGAAGTTGTCCCAGGTGAACTCGCCGGCGGAGATGCCCTTGGCGAGCGCGGAGGCCGGCTTGATCTGCTCGACCTTCTTCTGGTCGGCGTAGATACCGGACTTGACCCGTGCGAGCGACTCCGTCCAGTACGGCAGCAGCTCGGCCTCGCCGAAGCCCATGCCCTCCTCGGTGAAGAACGCCTTGCCGTTCTGGCGGAGGATCAGGTCGTAGAGGTACATGATGCCGTGCGGTCCGGAGTCGCCGGCTATGTGCGCGCCCGACTTGATCTTCCGCAGTCCCGCGTACCAGTCGTCCCAGGTCCAGCCGAGGCTGTGGTCGACGCCGGCCTTCTCGAAGACCTTCTCGTCGATGACCAGGGCCATCGAATTGCTGCCGACCGGTACGCCCAGCAGCTTGCCGTCGATCTCGGCGAACTTCTCCAGACCGGCGCGGAAGCCCTCAAGCTTGAGGTTGCCCTTCTTCGCCTGCGGGTTGAGGTCGAGCAGGACGTGCTTGGCCTCGTACTTGCGCAGGAAGGTGACGGCGTTCTGGATCACATCGGGCGGGTTGCCGCCGGCCGCCTGGGTGTTGAACTTCTTCCAGAAGTCCGCGTACTGCTGGAAGTCCGTCTTCACCTTGATCTTCGGGTGCTTCTTCTCGAAGAGCGTGACGCACTCCTGGACCTTCTTGGCCCGGTCGTCGGCACCCCACCAGGCATGCCGGATGGTCACCGGCCCGTTCGAACCGCCGCCCGAGCCGCACCCCGCCGCGGTCAGCCCGAGACCGGCGGCCGACAGGCCTGCGAGCTTCAGCATCTGCCGCCGGTCCATGCCCTGGTTCCGAGCCATAGTGTTCGCCCCTACGCTTGGTTGAATCGTTTTAGAAAGCGCTTGCTGGGTCAAGGTAGGGAGCGGCACGGACGGCGTCAACAGTTGGGACGGAAATCAGTCGAAGCGCTTGAACGGCGCACACGGAAACGCCGACGGCCCGGAAGCTTCAAGAAGCTTCCGGGCCGTCGGTCCGGGGTGGGCGATACTGGTTTCGAACCAGTGACCTCTTCGGTGTGAACGAAGCGCTCTCCCACTGAGCTAATCGCCCGGGCGCACGCCAAACATTACCCCATGTCAGCGGCGCCTCCCGACCGACTCCAGGTCACTCGTGGATCTTCCACGGCATGACGATCCCGAACTTCCACACATAGATCCCCACCAGCACCGCGATGATCACGAGCCCGATCACGGTGAGGGCGATGTTGCGCCGCCTGACCTTGGGATCGAGCGCCCGCTTCGCGGCCTCGGTGACCTTGCGCCGCGTCCAGCGCAGCACCAGCTGCGCCCAGACGAACTCGGTCGCCCAGATCGCCATGCCGCCGAAGATCACCAGCCAGCCGGGGCCGGGCAGCGGCAGCATGATCACGCCCGCCACCACCACGGCGAGGCCGATCACGAACACACCGACCTGCCAGCTCAGGTGCAGCGTCCTGGACGCCTTGATGAAATCGGGTGCCCGGGAGCCGAGCTCCGGATCATCCTTCGTCACACCCTGCGCGACGTCTCCCGTCGCCTCTCCCGCCACGTCCCCCGTCGCGGGGGCCGGGTCCGCCGATGCGGCGACCCCGTCCCGCTCGTCACTCTCCGCATTCATGGGGATCAACCTACCGGACCTCTCCTCATCACTGGAATGGCGGCATAACCCAAAGTTACACACCGCTGTACGAGCTACCTGAAGGATCACAAAACGGTCAGAGGGGTTTACAACGCCACCGTAGGTGGCATGTCGATTTCGCCGACGTGCGAATCCCCGAGCGCACACTGAGCGAAAGGCCCTGGCGCTTATGAACACCACGGTCAGCTGCGAGCTGCACCTGCGCCTCGTTGTGTCGAGCGAGTCCTCACTGCCTGTACCCGCGGGCCTGCGGTATGACACGGCCGATCCGTATGCCGTGCACGCCACCTTCCATACCGGAGCGGAGGAGACGGTCGAGTGGGTTTTCGCCCGTGACCTCCTTGCCGAGGGGCTGCACAGGCCCACCGGCACCGGAGACGTCCGCGTCTGGCCATCCCGTAGTCACGGCCAGGGCGTCGTCTGTATCGCGCTGAGCTCCCCGGAGGGCGAAGCCCTGCTCGAGGCCCCGGCAAGGGCCCTGGAGTCGTTCCTGAAGAGGACCGACGCCGCGGTTCCACCGGGCACCGAGCATCGTCACTTCGATCTCGATACGGAGCTCTCACACATCCTGGCCGAGAGCTGAGCCAGGCCGAGAGCTGCACGACGCCGTCCGACTCGGGGAGACGGCGTCGCGCATACAACCTCATACGGCAGAAACCGGCGCCGTCACCACGGAATCCACCGTGGCGACGGCGCCGGTCCGCGTCCGCCCGCTCCCGGCCACCCGTCCGGACGCCCCTCGCCGGGCCCCACAGCCCTGCCTGACGGCCGCGGATCCGGCCCCGCGGCCCCACGGTCGGCAGCTTTCGCCCTGGGGCCCCGCAGGGCCCCTGGGGGGCATCCGCCGAGCCAGTAGAGTCAGCCGGCATCGGTGGGCGCCCGCCCGCCGGAGCAGGGAGCGAAAGCGTGCTGATCCCCCACGACACCCGGATCGCCCTCGAAACGGTGGTCGATCTGGTGAACACCGCACCGGAGAGTGCGCAGCCGGAGGGCGGGCCGCCGGCCGACGGGCTCGACGGCGTCCCGGCACTCCACGCGTTCGCCGGGCGCCACCGCGTGAGCGGGGTGAACGAGCTCGACGAGAAGGACCTGCGCGCCGTGCACGACGTGCGGGCACGGTTCGCCGCGGTCTTCGCCGCGCCCGACGCGCAGGAGGCCGCCGCACTCGTCAACTCCCTGGTGGCCGCCGCGGGCACCACTCCTCAGCTGAGCAATCACGACGGCTACGACTGGCACGTCCACTACTTCGCACCGGACGCCTCGCTCGCCGACCACCTGGCGGCCGACTGCGGCATGGCCCTCGCGTTCATCATCGTGGCGGGCGAGACGGAGCGGCTGCGGCGCTGCGAGGCCCCGGACTGCCGGCAGGCCTTCGTCGACCTCTCCCGCAACCGCTCCCGCCGCTACTGCTCCAGCCGCACCTGCGGTAATCGACTGCACGTCGCCGCGTACCGGGCGCGCCGCAGGGAAGCGGCCGGCTGACCGTTCACAGCACGAAGAGATCGTGCAACGCGGCCATCAGCAGCAGGCTGCCGATCACCGTGAGGAAGATCATCAGAGGGGGCTGGGAAAGCGCGAAGAGGCAGCCACGCGGCTCTTCGGCAGGGGGTGCGGGGGCATCGCCCCGGGAGGTGTCCACCATCTCGGGACGATCATGACGCAGCCCGCACCCTGTTGGTGGCCAACATGCCTTTTCGTGAGGGGAGTTCACCCTTGACGTGGTGGCCACAATCGCTCCGGCGTCCGATCACCCGTCACACATTCGGAACTGCCGCCGCGCGCCCCCGCGTTGCGGACGCCCTGCCGGTCAGCTCAGGTCGCGCAGCATACGCAGCTGCACGGCGCGGTGGACCGAGCCGCCGCCCTCGTGGCCGTTCCAGGGGTAGACCTCGATCTCCTTGGGGCCCGCCCAGTGGTTGTAGGCGGCGAAGACGGTGGACGGCGGGCAGATGGGGTCCATCAGGGCCACCGAGTAGAGCGCCGGCACCGTCGCGCGGGCGGCGAAGCTGATGCCGTCGAAGTACGACAGGGTCCGGAACACCTGGCCGGCCGTGCCGTGCTGGGTGGAGAGGAAACGGACGAGCTCCTGGTACGGGTCCCGGTCGGTGATCTCCACGGCCCGGCGGAAGTGCGTCAGGAAGGGTACGTCGATGAGTGCGGCCTTGACGTGGGGGCTGAGCCCCGCCACCGCCTGCGCGATGCCGCCACCCTGGCTGCCGCCGTGCACGACGATCCGGTCCGGGTCGACGGCCGGGTGGGTGCGGGCCACCTCCACGGCGCGCACCGCGTCGGTGAACACCCGCCGGTAGTAGTACTCGTCGGGGTCCAGGATGCCCCGGGTCATGAAGCCGGGCGACTGCGGATTGCCGCCGCCGTGCGGGTCGGGCGTGGAGCCCGCCGAGTGGGCGTTGACGGCTCCCTGGCCCCGGGTGTCCACGAGCAGGGTGGCCCATCCCGCGGCGGGCCACACCAGGTGGTCGTGCGGCAGTCCGCGTCCGCCGCCGTAGCCGAGGTAGTGCACGACGGTCGGCACGGGGCCCTCTGCGCCGGCGGGCACGTTCAGCCAGGCGCGTATCCGGTGGCCGCCCCAGCCTGCGTACGACACGTCATGGACATCCACGTGGGTCAACGCCGCGTCGTAAGGCAGGAATTCGGCGTCCAGCGGGTGCGCGGACGTCTCTTCCAGAGTGCGCTGCCAGAAGGCGTCGAAGTCGTCCGGTTCACCGGACTCCGGCCGGTAGGAGCGGAGTTGATCCAGGGCAGGTCGAACAGGGACACGGCATCTCCGTTTCGGGCATGCGGAAGGGAACGACAGGAGGAGCGGGAGAGGTTCTAGGGACGGCAGGGGTTCGGAGGCGGACGCGGGATACGGAAGCCGGCGGGCGGTCCGGCCTCAGCGGGGCGTGGAGCTCGATGCGCGGACGACGAGTTCCGGCTGGAGCACCACACTGCGGTGCTCGTGGCGGCCGTCCTCGTCGACCGCCTCCTCCAGCAGGAGTTCGGCGGCCATCCGGCCCATCACGACCGCGGGCTGGCGGACCGAGGTGAGCGGCACGGCAGCGGCGGCGGCGAATTCGATGTCGTCGTACCCCACGATGGCGATGTCCTGCGGCACCCGTACCCCGGCCGCGTACAGGGCCTGCAGAACGCCGAGGGCGAGCAGGTCGTTGGCGCAGAAAACGGCCGTGGGGCGAGGCACGAGACCGAGCAGCCGGGCCCCCGCGTCACGTCCGGCCGCCACGTCGAGCCGTTCGGAGGGGATCTCGACGAGCGCGTCGGGCGACAGCCCCGCCTCGGCCAGGGCGGACAGCGCCCCTCGCGGCGGTCCCTGATCTGGTGCAGGTCGCCGGGTCCGCTGACATAGGCCACCGAGCGGTGCCCGGCGGAGACCAGGTGGCCGACGGCCAGGGCGCCGCCCCGCACGTCGTCGACGGAGACCGCGCAGGTCCCCGTGCCGGATGCGACCCGGTCCACCAGGACGTAGGGAATCCGGTGCCGGCGGAAGGACTCGAGGTTACGGCCGGTCGCGTCGGCCGGTGTGACCAGCACGCCGCACACCCGCTGCTCCGCGAAGAGGCCCAGATACTCGGCTTCCTCCGCGGGGCTCTGGCCGCTGTTGCAGACCATGACGCCGAGACCCGCCTGCCGGGCGGCCCGCTCGGCCCCGCGGGCCACGTCGACGAAAAAGGGGTTGCCCATGTCCAGGACGAGCAGAGCCATGATCCGGCTGCGGCCCGCCCTGAGCTGGCGCGCCGACTCGCTGCGGACGTATCCGAGCTCCTGGATGGCGGCCAGCACCCGCGCACGGGTCTCGGGAAGTACGGCCTCCGGCCGGTTGATCACGTTGGAGACCGTGCCCACGGAGACGCCGGCCTGCCGGGCCACATCCTTGATCCCTGCCACACGCGCCACTTGTCCTGCCCCACTGGTGCCCTTGGCCGCACTGGTCCAGCGGCATCACCCCATCGTACGGACGGGTGTGAGAGTGAATTGATTCAATCCGTTCGGACGCTAGCCCCATCGCCGGACACCGTCAAGGATCATGCGTGAATCGATTCACACCGTCGGGCCGCCCGCGCTGTCCGCAGAACGGGGGCGCGGGCGCGGAGCGCGGGCGTGCCGTCAGATGCCGTGCTTCTTCAGGATGGCCTCGATGTCGCTGAAGTCGTCACCCGAACCGCCCGCCGCAGCCTGCTTCTTCGACTTCTCCCGCGGTTGCGGCCGCTCCGCCGGGGCGCCCGCCCCCAGCGAGGGAGCCGCGGCCGCCGGCGCCACGGCGTCGTTCTGCGCGGCGCGGGCGGCGGCCTTGCGTTCCTTGCGGGTACCGCCGCCGCGGCGCTCGACGGCGCGTGTGGTCATGAACAGCAGCCAGGCAAGACCCAGCAGCCCAAAGCCAAGCCAGACACTCGGCTTGAACACGATGTCCGACAACCACTCGACGACGCCGGTCAGCACCAGGCCGATCGGGACCAGGGAGTAGGCGGCGATCCTGGTCGCGGCGAGGAAACGCTTCCGGTACGCGGTGACGGCGGCGATGCCCAGGCCCGCCGCGGACGCCGCGGAACAAATGGTCTCGGCAAGCATCGGTGCCTCCAGGCGCAGGGGAAACGTCCCTTCCATCCTGCACCTGTCCGCGGGCGGGCGGCCATGCCCCGAGCCCACATCAGGGACATTTCAGGGCCGGGCTCCTCCCCAGGTGCCGTGCGGGCGGGCGCAGGATCCACCCGGCACCGGTCCGGTGCCGGGTGGGGGCACCCGGGCAGGCCCTGGGAGACTGGCCCCATGAGCGATTCCACCCCCGCAGCGCCGGTCGTCCTCGACATCTGGTGCGAGCTGCAGTGCCCGGACTGCCACCACGCCCTCACCGACGTGCACGCCCTGCGGGCCCGGTACGGCGACCGGATCGAGGTGCGGCTGCGGCACTTCCCGCTGGAGAAGCACAAGCATGCCTACGCCGCCGCGCAGGCGGCCGAGGAGGCCGCGGCGCAGGGCAAGGACTGGCCGTACATCGAGGCGGTGCTCGCCCGCACCGCCGACCTCGCACGTGCCGGCGAGCCGCTGCTGATCGAGGTGGCCGGAGAACTCGGCCTGGACGCCGAGGAGTTCGACACCGCCCTGATCGACGGCCGGCACCTGCTGATCGTCGACGCCGACCAGGCCGAGGGCAAGGCGATCGGCGTCACCGGCACGCCGACCTATGTGATCGGCGGCGAGCTGCTGGACGGCGGCAAGAGCCAGGAAGGACTGCGCGAGCGGATCGAGGAGATCGCCGACCGGCTGCTCGCCGGACAGGGCTGAGAGCGGGAGGGCCCTACAGCGCCTTGGCCAGGTTGTACCGGGTCGGCTCGTAGCCCAGCGACTCGTAGAGCCGGACCGCGGGCGCGTTGGCCGTGACGACGTGCAGGCCCAGCTGCTCGTGGCCCGCCGCGAGCGCGATCCGCTCGGCCTGGAGCATCAGCGCCCGCCCGTACCCCAGCCCACGGAACTCCTCGCGCACCTCCACGTCGAACACGTAGCCGACCCGCAGGCCGGGGTGCATCTCGAAGGGCGCCACCCACACGTGCCCCACGGTCCCGCCGCCCCGGACCAGGACGTGCAGATGCGCTCCCTCGGTGGCGAGGCCGTCCGGCAGGTGCCGGGCATGGGAGGTGCGGGCCTCCTGGAGAGCGGCGCCTTCCGGGGTGCCGCGGGTGACCAGGCTCGCCGCGTAGGAGGCGATCGCCCCGTCCTCCCACTCCGCGAATTCCCCGGGAGTCATCGGCCGCGCCGTCAATCCGTCCGCCAGGGCCGGCGGGTCGGACGGCAGCCGTTTGACCATGTTCCTGCTGCGCTCGGTGTAGCCGAGTGCGGCGGTCAGCCGCTGCGCCGCGGTGTCGTCGGGGGCGACCTCCGCGTGCACCCGTGCGCAGCCCCAGCCCCGCAGCACTTCTTCGGCCGCCAGGACGGCGATGGTGCCGCGGCCTCGCCTGCGGACGGATTCGTCGATCCGCAGGGACCGCAGCAGACCCGTGCTCCCGTCCGCCGCAGGCTCGGTGCCGATCTCGACAGCACCGACGGGCCGCCCGTTGTCGCACACGTCGTACGCGCGCTTCTGTGCGCCGTCGGCGCCTGCCTGGATCGGCCCGGAGGGCCGGAGTGTCGTGGTCATCAGAGGATGTCTATCCCCTGCGCACCGGCCCGTCATCCGCTTTTGCCCGGCGGACCCGCACCCGCCGTCGTCCGGTCAGGGGTCCAGGTCGTTCCCGGCCCGCTCGTCGAAGACGCGCATGGCCTTCGCCGTCACCGGCCCTGGGCCGTCGGGCAGGTCCCTGGCATCGACCCGGTGGACGGCCTGGACGTCGCGCAGGGTCGAGGTCAGGAAGATCTCCTCGGCCCGCTCCAGGACGTCGAACGGCAGCGCGGCCTCCTGCGCCCCGGTCCACTCCACCGCCAGGGCCCGGGTGATCCCGGCCAGGCAGCCGGAGGCGAGCGGCGGGGTGTAGAGCTTGCCGTCGAGGACGACGAAGACGTTCGAGCCGGTGCCCTCGCAGAGCTCGCCCACGGTGTTGGCGAAGAGCGCCTCGGAGGCACCCTGCTCGTGGGCGCGGGCGAGCGCGACGACGTTCTCCGCGTACGAGGTGGTCTTCAGCCCGACGAGCGCACCGCGTTCGTTGCGCGTCAGGGGACGGTGACGACCGCCGTGGTGTCCGGCCGCCGCTCCACCTCACCGAGGGCGACGACCAGACCGGGGCCGTCGGTGCCGCGGTCGGACCCGAGCGGCGAGATCCCTCCGGTGTACGTGATCCGCATCCGGCCGAGCGGGGCCGGGTTGGCCTCGATGACGGCGTCGCAGGCCCGGCGCACCTCGTCCAGGTCCGGCTCGGGCAGGCCGAGGCCCCGCGCGGAGCGGGCCAGCCGTTCGAGATGCCGGGTGAGCGCGAAGGGCCTGCCGTCGGCGGTCCTGACCGTCTCGAAGATGCCGTCGCCCACGGTGAGCCCGTGGTCGAGCACGGACACCCGGGCATCATCAGCGGCCCGCAGTTCGCCGTTGACCCAGATCCTCATCGTGCGGTCCTTCCGGTTGCTTCGTATGTGCCCGACGCTACCGCGAGCAGCCTGGCCGCCTTGAGTTCGGTCTCGTCCCATTCGCGTTCCGGATCCGATCCCCAGGTGATGCCGGCGCCGGTGCCGAAGCGCAGGACCGGTGCGGCGCCGGTGCGGTCGGTCCAGAAGGTGCGGATGCCCACGGCGAGCGACGCGGTGGCGCGGTCGGCGTCCACCCACCCGATGCCGCCGCAGTACGGGCCTCGCGGGGCGGTCTCCAGTTCCCCGATGATCCTCAGCGCGCTGGATTTCGGGGCCCCCGTGACCGAACCGGGCGGAAAGGCGGCGGCGAGGAGCTCCGGCCAGCCGGTCCCGTCGGCCAGCCGGCCCCTCACCGTGGAGACGAGGTGGACGAGGCCCGGGTGCTTCTCCACCACGCACAGGTCCGGGACGGTGACCGATCCGGTGGCACAGACCCGGCCCAGGTCGTTGCGGACCAGGTCGACGATCATCACGTTCTCGGTGTGGTCCTTCTCCAGCAGATCGCCCTCGGTGCGGCCGGTGCCCTTGATCGGCCCGGACTCGACCGTGCGGCCGTCCCTGCGGAGGAAGAGCTCGGGGGACGCGGTCGCGATCTCCACGCCGTGCCGGGGCAGCCGAATCGTTCCTGCGTACGGGGCCGGGTTGCCGCGGGCCAGCAGCGAGGTCAAGGCGTCCACGTCCGCCGCGGCCGGATCGGGCAGCGGGGCCGTCATCACCCGGCAGAGGTTGGCCTGGTAGACCTCGCCCGCCGCGATGTACTCACGGATGCGCCGTACACCCGCGAGGTACGCGGCACGGTCCAGGGACGAACTCCAGTCACCGGCCGCGGGCCCCCGCCAGGCTCCCCGCACCGGCGCGGGCACGGCGGCGGTACGGACGGTGGCGAAACGGGCACAGACGAGCCGGCCCTCGAAATCGGCGGATACGGCCCAGAAGCCGGACGAGTCGAGGGCTGCGGGATCACTGGTCACATCCTGCAGATCGGAGGCGACGAGGCCGCCGAAGCGGGCCATGGGAGCGAGGTCGTGCACGCCGGTGAGTCTAGGACGGCGCGCGGTGACCTGCGCCGGGGCGAGCGCACCTCAGCACGCTGCACAAACGCGTTTTTGTGCTGGCACCGGAATCCGCTAGAGTTCATCACGTCGCCGGGACGCGCAAGTGAACCGGAACCGACAAGCGGACGTAGCTCAGTTGGTAGAGCGCAACCTTGCCAAGGTTGAGGTCGCCAGTTCGAACCTGGTCGTCCGCTCGCAGAAGGTGGGGGATCTTCCCGAACCCCCATCCCTGGTGGAGTGGCCGAGAGGCGAGGCAACGGCCTGCAAAGCCGTCTACACGGGTTCAAATCCCGTCTCCACCTCCAAGGACGATTAGCTCAGCGGGAGAGCACTTCCCTGACACGGAAGGGGTCACTGGTTCAATCCCAGTATCGTCCACCGGTCCGCAAGGACCCCGCGCGATTAGCTCAGCGGGAGAGCGCTTCCCTGACACGGAAGAGGTCACTGGTTCAATCCCAGTATCGCGCACGCAGTACACGCAGGGTCACCCTGCGCGATTAGCTCAGCGGGAGAGCGCTTCCCTGACACGGAAGAGGTCACTGGTTCAATCCCAGTATCGCGCACAGTCCGAAGCCCCGGTCGTCTCGACGACCGGGGCTTCGTCGTTGCCGCACGCGTCCGCGCCGCGGCCCGGACGCCTTCCGTCCGGGCCGCGGCGCGAGGCGGGTCAGGACGAGAAGAGCATGCGGCCGAAGCTCTTCTGCCGGTGGTGGCCGTGGTGGCCGCCGTGGTGCTGCGGGGCACCCCAGGCCGGCGCCGGGGCGGCCGGGTAGGCCTGCGGGGCGGGCGGCGGGGGCGGTGCCTGCTGCGTCCACTGCGACTCCATGCGGGTCAGGGACTCCAGCTCGCCGTAGTCCAGGAATATCCCCCGGCAGCCGCTGCACTGCTCGATCTGAATGCCGTTGCGGTTGTACGTGTGCATCTGTGCGTGGCACTTGGGACACTGCATGTTCGGGCTCACTCCTCGCCGTCGGTTAGCCGTCGCCGGAATGCATGCCCGCCGACGGTCGGTTCACCCTACGACGAGTGTTCGGCGGCCAACTCGGGCGGGAGGGAGGCAATTCGGGCACAGGCGTCGATCACCAGCTGTTCCACCTCATCCGGAGCCCTGGCCTCCGCCGCGGACTTGGCGAGCGCGAGAGCCGCGGTCTGCACGGTCAGCGCGCGGGCGGCGACGTCCAGCTCGGGCCAGGGGTCGCCCTCGGCGCGGACCGCGGGGCCGCCGGCCGCCCGGTAGGCGTCCAGGAACCGGAACCAGACCTCGGGGGACAGCAGTCCGGCTGCGTACCAGGCGGCGGGCCGGGCCAGATCCCAGGCGGCGTCACCGAGGCCCGCGTCGTCGATGTCGATGAGCAGCCAGGGGCCCCGCGTGGCCGGGTGCCGGACGAGCTGGCCCAGGTGCAGATCGCCGTGGCAGAGGAAGTGCGAGCGGTGCGCGGGCGCGGGCGCCTCGTCACGAGCCCACGCGGGCAGCAGCCGCCAGGCCGCGAGCACGGGCTCGACGACAGGATCCCCGGGGCGTGCCGCACACATCCGGGCCACGGCGAGCGCGGCCTTCGCCGGCCCCCGCATCGCGGGAAGCCCGAGCGGTCCCGCCGTGCCCGCGGGTGGCCCGCACGGCTGCGTCAGCGTGCTCGCGGGAGGCCCGCAGGGCGGCATGAGCTCCCCCGCTGGAGGCTCGCACGGCGGCGTCAGCTCCCCCGCCGGAGGCTCACTCGGCGGTGTCAGCTCCCCCGCTGGAGGCTCGCACGGCGGTGTCACCGCGCCTGGGGGAGGCTCGCACGGCGGTGGCACCGCAGGACACGCCCCCGGGGTGCGGGCGGGCCTGCCGCCGTCGGAGGGCGGAGCTGGGTGCCGTGGAGGCGCGCCAGGAGCACGGCAGCCTCCTCCCACGGTGCGGCGTCCGGGTCACCCGGGTCCACGGGCTCCCCGTGCGGCCACAGGGTGACCGGGCGGCCGTCCACCTCCGTGAGGTGCGGCGGCGGGCCGGCTGCCGTCACGGGGGCCGCCGCAGGCCCCGCCGGCAGGGGCGCGAGCAGGATGCCCGCCAGGCGGGGGTCGGCCGCGAGCCGCAGCCGGACGGCGAGGGCCCGAGGTCCGTGCCGGGGCATGGGCCTTGGCGACGACGGGACCGCTGCGGACCACGGTGCCGTCCGCCCGGTCGGCGAGCACGGCAGGCGGCGGGCAGTCGCAGCCTGCGGTGGAGGGCGCATGGGCCGCTTCGTGGGCGAGGGCGCTCAGCGCGCGTACGACTGCGGTGGTCACGGTCTCCCCCGGTGGCGCAGGATCGGCGGGATCGGCCGACGCCGTGCCCGGCGAAGAGCGTACGCGGATCACTCCGGCGGGCCGCCCGCCAGGGCAGGGCGCCCGAAAGGACCCCGGACAGCGCGATGTCCGGTCAGCTCCCCAGCTGACCGGACAAACGCTGCCGTCCGCCGCACCCCCGTCCCCACGGGGTTGTTGGCCGGATGTCCCGGTCCGGACCGCTCTTCCGGACCCGGGGCGCCGCTCAGCGCCCCAGCATCACGCCCACGGACGACGCCTGTGTGACCACTGCGTCCCAGCCGCCGAAGGCGACCACGAGCAGGGCCGCCAGAGGAAGAACCATGGCGGTCGCCACCAGCGGGTGACGCTTGCCGGACGACGGGCGGCTGCCGAACGAGGCGTAGGCCCTGCGTCCCTGCGTGCGGATCATGGTCCGCGCTGCCGTGTCCGCCATGGTTCCTCTCCTGACCTGTTGTGGAGCGGCGGGCGTGTGACCTCGGGGGACGAGTGCAACGCCCGCCGCTCGACTTCAACATTAGGGATCCGGGAGACGGGCGGCGTCATGCCCGCGTACCGAATGCCGGGCCTCCCGGAGGATGAGCCGTGGGTGGTCGGCGTACTCCCCTGGGTGGAGACGGCTCTACCGCGTGTTGGGGTCATCCCGGAGGGAACGCTCGGAGACGTCCTCCCTGGGGACCGGCTGTTCGACCAGGGCGAGCACCCTAGTCGCCATGAAGCGGGCGGTGCGCACCACTGATCCGTTCCGAGTGACTTCACTCACTTCGACCACCCCTCGGCGGACCGCGGTCTCCACCCGGCGGCCTGCTCTGGAGGCCACCACTTCGTAGGTACGGGTCGTGTCCCCGGCGTCCACGACTATCTCGACTCGATCGCCCTTCACTGATCCAATCCCCTTCTGCGACGGACCTTTGAGATCTCGCACGGGCCGGGGAGCCTGGATCCGCCGCTCCCTGACCACTCCTCAAGTTTCCCACCCGGCACTGACAATCGATTCTCCGGCGAGGGCGCGGCCTCTGAGCGCCCCGGGCGGCGGGTACGTAAGCTGTGCCTCGTCAGGCGGACCAGGCAGCGGGGATGGGCAGACATGGCGATGATGCGGCTCCGGCGCGAGGACCCGCGTGTCGTCGGCTCGTTCAGGCTGCACCGGCGACTCGGGGCGGGCGGCATGGGTGTCGTCTACCTGGGTTCGGACCGGCGGGGCCAGCGGGTGGCCCTGAAGGTGATCCGCCCGGACCTGGCGGAGGATCAGGAGTTCCGCTCGCGGTTCGCCCGTGAGGTCTCCGCCGCCGCCGGATCCGCGGCGGCTGTACGGCCCGGCTGGTGGCCGCCGACCTGGAGGCGGACCGCCCGTGGTTCGCCACGCAGTACGTCCCGGGCCCTCCCTGCACGACAAGGTGGCCGAGGAGGGCCCCTGTCGGCCGCCGAGGTGGCCTCGATCGGGGCGGCGCTCTCCGAGGGCCTGGTGGCGGTGCACGAGGCGGGGGTCGTCCACCGTGACCTGAAGCCGTCGAACATCCTCCTCTCCCCCAAGGGCCCGCGGATCATCGACTTCGGGATCGCCTGGGCGACGGGTGCGTCCACCCTCACGCACGTCGGTACGGCGGTGGGTTCGCCGGGATTCCTCGCACCCGAGCAGGTACGGGGCGCGGCGGTGACGCCGGCGACCGACGTCTTCTCCCTCGGGCCACGCTGGCGTATGCGGCGATGGCCGATTCGCCCTTCGGGCACGGCAGTTCCGAGGTGATGCTCTACCGCGTGGTGCACGAGGAACCGCAGTTGTACGACGTGCACGACGCGCTCGCTCCGCTGGTGAGCGCGTGTCTGGCGAAGGACCCGGAGGAACGGCCGAGCACGCTCCAACTCTCCATGCGGCTGAAGGAGATCGCGGCGCGGGAGGCACAGGGACTGCACGAGAGCCGGCCGCCGGCCCAGCGTTCGGCACAGGAGGCCGACCGGCCCACCGGCCGCCTGGACGGCCCGTACACCGAGCAGCACACCCGCCGCGCGGCCGGTCCGGCGCCGGTGTCGCGCCCGCAGAACCGGCAGACCGCGCCGCCGCGTCCCTCCTCGCCCCGCACCGGGGATCCGCGTCCCACGCAGCAGCCGCGCAACACGACCCGTCCGGGCAAGCGGACGCAGGGCACGAACGGGACGAACGGCAGGCCGGGCACCCGGCCCGGGACGCGTTCCACTTCGACCGGGCGGCGTCCCGCCAACCCCGGCTGCTGCGGCAGCGGCTCGTCGTGTTCGTCGTGGTGACGCTGCTGGTGGCACTCGGCATCGCGGCGGCCCAGGGCTGCCAGGGGCCGGCCCGCGGCCTCGGCGCGGGCCAGGGCCAGAGCCAGAGCGAGCAGTAACCCCCCTCGGGGCCGTCGTCCGGATTGGACCGCACGGGCGCGGCGTGACCCGAACGGGAGGCCTGGGGGTCTTCCGTTCGGATCGGGCCGGATCAATGCCGCGAGGTGCGGTGCCAGGGCACGCGAGCCCGGCATGATCCGGGACGAGATGCCCAGGGTCTTTCGTCCGGGTCAGGCCGGATCAGCGAGCCCCGCACGACCCGGACGAAAGGGCCTAACTCTCCGGGCGGCCTGTCGCCACCGCGTAGAAGGCGACGGCCGCGGCCGCGCCCACGTTCAGCGAGTCGACTCCGTGGGCCATCGGGATCCGTACCCATTCGTCGGCCGCGACCAGGGCCTGGGTGGACAGTCCGTCGCCCTCGGCGCCGAGCATCAGGGCCACCTGGTCCATCCGGTGCGGCGCCGCCTCTTCGATGCTGCTGGCCTTCTCGTCGGGGGTCAGCGCGAGCAGCTTGAAGCCGGCTTCCCGCACGGTCTCCAGCGCCTTGGGCCAGGTGTCGAGACGGGCGTACGGGACGGAGAATACGGCGCCCATCGAGACCTTGACGGAGCGCCGGTACAGCGGGTCGGCGCAGTCCGGGGAGAGCAGGACGGCGTCCATGCCGAGGGCAGCCGCGCTGCGGAAGATCGCCCCGATGTTCGTGTGGTCGTTGACGGCCTCCATGACGACCACGCGGCGGGTGGTGCGGAGCAGTTCGTCGGCGGTCGGCAGCGGTTTGCGCTGCATGGAGGCGAGAGCGCCGCGATGCACGTGGTAACCGGTGACGCGCTCGGCGAGCTCCGGGCTGACCGCGTAGACGGGGGCCGGGACCTCGTCGATGACGTCGCGCATCAGGTCGACCCACTTCGCCGAGAGCAGCATGGAGCGCATCTCGTACCCGGCCTGCCTGGCGCGCCTGATCACCTTCTCGCCCTCGGCGATGAAGAGGCCCTCGGCGGGCTCTCGCCTGCGCCGCAGCTCGACATCGGTCAGGCCGATGTAGTCGCGCAGTCGGGGGTCGTCGGGGTCGTCGACGGTGATGAGATCAGCCACAGGTTGATACTGCCTTGCCTGGTGTGTGGTGCCAACGGTCTGGAGGAAGATCCGTTACCGGTGGTTACTCGGCGGATCGTCCGGCGGCTGTGGGGCCGACCGCGACGACGTCGCCGATGACGATGACGGCGGGCGGGCGCACTTCCTCCGCGACGGCCCGCTCGGCGACGGTCGCGAGTGTCGCGTCCACGCGGCGCTGGGCGGCCGTGGTCCCTTCCTGGACCAGCGCGACCGGGGTCTCGGGGGACTTGCCGTGGGCGATGAGGGTGCGGGCGATGGCGCCGATCTTGTCGACGGCCATCAGGAGAACCAGGGTGCCACGCAGCTGGGCGAGGGCCGCCCAGTCGACCAGCGAACGCGCGTCGTCGGGGGCGACATGGCCGCTGACCACGGTGAACTCGTGGGCGACCCCGCGGTGGGTGACCGGGATTCCGGCCGCGCCCGGCACCGAGATCGAACTGGAGATGCCGGGAACGACGGTGCAGGCGATCCCTTCGGCGGCGAGCGCCTGGGCCTCTTCCATGCCGCGCCCGAAGACGAACGGGTCGCCGCCCTTGAGCCGGACGACGGCCTTGCCCGCCTTGGCGTGCTCGATCAGCGCGTTGTTGATCGCTTCCTGCGCCATGTAGCGGCCGTACGGGATCTTCGCGGCGTCGATCACCTCGACGTGCGGGGGGAGTTCGTCCAGCAGGTCGCGCGGGCCGAGCCGGTCGGCGATGACGACGTCGGCCTCGGCCAGGAGCCGGCGGCCACGGACGGTGATCAGGTCGGGGTCGCCGGGGCCGCCGCCGACCAGGGCGACGCCGGGGGTCCGGGTGCGGTGGTGGGGGGCCGCGAGGGTGCCGTCGCGCAGGCCCTCGACGATGGCGTCGCGGACGGCGGCGGAGTGGCGTGGGTCGCGGCCGTGCGCGTCGGTGGTGAGCACGGCGACGGTCACGCCCTCACTGCGGCCGGTGGCGGGGGTCCAGGCCGTGGCGGCGTCCGCGTTGTCGCTGCGGACGCACCAGGTGCGGGTGCGCTCGGCCTCGGCGGAGGCGGCGTCGTTGGCAGCCGGGTCGTCGGACGCGATGAGGGCGTACCAGCTGTCGGCGAGGTCCCCGTCGGCGTACGCACGGCGTTCCCAGCGGATCTCTCCGGCGTCCGCCATCGCCTCGACGGACGGGGTGGCGGACGGCGACACGAGGACGATGTCGGCGCCGGCCGCGATGAGGGCGGGGAGCCGGCGCTGCGCGACCTGGCCGCCGCCGACGACGACTACGCGGCGCCCGCTCAGGCGCAGTCCGACGGGGTACGCGGGGTGAACGGCGTGCTCGGCCATGGCGGTGCGGGCTCCTGTGCGGTGCGGATGCGGGCCGCTGCGGCGGTGGAGCGGCTGTGACGTGCGGGTTTGTGCGACGGAGTGGCGCTGGGTCCACGATACGGGGTGGGCTGGGGCGCCGGGTCCGGCCCGGGGCTCACACGCGGACGAGGCCGGAATGCAGATCAAGCCCTTCCGGCTCCTGAGGAGCGGGGGTCCGGGGGCAGCGCCCCCGAAACCCCCGCGGCGGCGCCCTACTTCTCCGTGACGCCCGCCGAGTCGAACGTCGCCACGTCGTGCATCGCCCGCGCCGCGCTCTGCACGATCGGCAGCGCCAGCAGCGCGCCCGTGCCCTCGCCCAGACGCAGGTCGAGGTCGACCAGCGGCCGCAGGCCCAGCTTGTTGAGCGCGGCGACGTGGCCGGGCTCGGCGCTGCGGTGGCCGGCGATGCAGGCCGCCAGTGCCTCCGGTGCGATGGCGCGAGCCACCAGGGCCGCGGCGCCCGCGCTGACGCCGTCGAGGATGACCGGCGTACGGAGCGAGGCACCGCCGAGCAGGAACCCGGCCATGGCGGCGTGCTCCAGGCCGCCGACGGCCGCCAGCACGCCGATCGGGTCGGCCGGGTCGGGCCGGTGCAGGTCGAGCGCACGGCGGACCACGTCGACCTTGCGGGCGTGCATCTCGTCGTTGATACCGGTACCGCGACCGGTCACCTCCGCCGCGTCCACCCCGGTGTACACACAGATCAGGGCGGCCGACGCCGTGGTGTTGGCGATGCCCATCTCACCGGTCAGCAGGCCCTTGTTGCCCGCCGCGACCAGATCGCGGGCCGTCTCGATGCCGACCTCGATCGCCGCGAGGACCTCCTCGCGGGTGAGGGCGGGGCCGGTCGTGAAGTCCGCCGTTCCGGCGCGCACCTTGCGGGGCAGCAGACCGGGTGTCGCGGGCAGTTCCGAGGCCACACCGACGTCGACCACACACACCTCGGCGCCGACCTGGGCCGCGAAGGCGTTGCAGACCGCGCCGCCGCCGAGGAAGTTGGCGACCATCTGGGCGGTCACCTCCTGGGGCCAGGCAGTGACGCCCTGGGCGTGCACCCCGTGGTCGCCGGCGAAGATCGCGACGGCCGCGGGCTCCGGGATCGGGGGCGGGCACATCCGGGACAGTCCGGACAGCTGCGCCGAGATGATCTCCAGCATGCCGAGCGCACCGGCGGGCTTGGTCATCCGCTTCTGACGTTCCCAGGCCTCGCCGAGCGCCTTGGCGTCCAGCGGCCGGATGCTGGAGATGGTCTCCTGCAGCAGGTCGTGCGGCTCCTCGCCCGGCAGTGCGCGGCGGCCGTACGTCTCCTCGTGCACGACCCATGACAGCGGCCGGCGCTTGGACCAGCCCGCCTGCATGAGCTCGGGCTCCTCCGGGAACTCGTCCACGTAGCCGACACAGAGGTAGGCGACGACTTCGAGGTGCTCGGGAAGGCCGAGCGCGCGGACCATCTCGCGCTCGTCGAAGAAGCTGACCCACCCGACGCCGAGGCCCTCGGCGCGGGCGGCGAGCCAGAGGTTCTCGACGGCGAGCGCCGAGGAGTACGGCGCCATCTGCGGCTGGGTGTGCCGGCCGAGGGTGTGCCGGCCGCCACGGGTGGGGTCGGCGGTGACGACGATGTTGACCGGGGTGTCGAGGATCGCCTCGATCTTCAGTTCCTTGAACTGCTTCGCCCGTGCCTTGGGGAGCGACTTGGCGTACGCGTCGCGCTGGCGCTGCGCCAGTTCGTGCATGGAGCGGCGGGTCTCGGCGGAGCGGATGACGACGAAGTCCCAGGGCTGCGAGTGCCCGACGCTGGGCGCGGTGTGTGCCGCTTCCAGGACGCGCAGCAGCACCTCGTGCGGGATGGGGTCGCTGCGGAAGCCGTTGCGGATGTCGCGGCGTTCGCGCATGACGCGCATGACGGCGTCGCGCTCCGCGTCGTCGTAGCCGGGCGCGGGCGGCGAGGCGACGGGGACCTCTTCGGCCGCCGGGGCCTCGGCCTCCAGGGCTTCCGGAGCCTCGGTCTCGGGGGTGTACGGAGCCTCGGCCTCTGGGGCATACGAAGCCTCGGAAGCGTCCGGCGCCGGATTCCCGTCCACGAGCACGGGCTCGGGCACGGGCACGGGCACGGGCACCGGCTCGGGCGCGGGCTCGGCGAGGGCGTCGGGCTGCACGGGCTCCGGAGCGTGCTGCGGCACGGCCGGCCCGGCGATCCCGACGGCCTGCTCGGCCTCCGGCGTCTGTGCCGGTGCGGAGCCGGTGCTGTATGTGAGGTCCGGGGTCTCGATGACCTCCGGGCCGGTCCCGGGCTCCTGCGACGGCTCGGCCGCGGGCTCCACGACCGGCGCCTCGACGATCGCTGCCGCCTCGGCCACCTCGGCCGTCACGGGCTCCACGGCCGCCACGGGCTCGGTGGGCTCCACGACGAGCGCCGGGACCTCGGGCGCGGCCTCCACGACCGCCTCGGCCGCCACCGGCTGTTCGGCGACAGGCGCCGGGTGCGGGACGGCCGGAACCGACTCCGGTACCGGCACGTACCGGGCCGGCGAGGCACCGTCCGGCACCGGCTCGACCGGCGGCGCCTCAGCAGGTGCGGCCTCGGCCGGCGCCGCTGCGGCGGGGGCCGCCTCGACCGGTGCAGCCTCGACCGGTACGGCCTCGGTGGGCGCCGCATCGGCAGCGGACTCGACCGATGCCGCTGCCGGAGCCGGCTCGGGCATGGTCTCGGCCGGGAGTTCGGCCGGGGCCTCGGCCGCAGGTGCGGCAACGGGAGCGGGCACGGGCTCTTCGGCCGGGGCCGTTGCGGGTGCGACGGGCGGCGCGGCGGCTTCGGGCTCTGCGGCCTGCACCGGAGTCACGGGAGCGGCGGCAGCCGGCTCGGGGACGACCGTTTCTGCGGCCGGCGTCTCCACCGGCGCCGGCTCGGCAGCCTGCTGCGGCGCGTGCGCCGCCCACCGGCTCACGTTCTGCGGCGGGATCTCGCCGAGCTGCGGGCCCGGCAGCGCGGCCGATTCGGCCTCCGACATCTGGAAGTACTCGGGTTCCGCGGTGGCCGGTCCCGCGTGCCGTGCGGGAGCGGGCGCGGGTGCCTGTGCCTGCGGCACGCCCGCCGGGCCCCGGTCGGCGAGTGAGCGGACCACGCCGCTGCCCGACGTACCGCCGTAGCTCTGGCCCGGCTCGCCGGAGGCCGGGCCGCGGTGCAGCGGCCGGCGCGTGGGTGCCTGGGTCTGGGCCACCGGCACCTGGGCCTGTGCCGGGCCGGGACGGGCGAGGGGATGCGTACGCCACTGAGGTCGACGGCGCCCGAGTCGCGGCCGCCGGACTCGTGGGTCCCCTGGCCGTTCTCCGGCAGCGCCTCGGCGGGGGCGTGGTGCATGGCGTACGCGGGGACCTGGACCGGGCCCTGGGCCTGCGCGGGGTTGTCGCCCGGCAGCTGGGTCATGTGCTGCGGGGCCGGCCGGGGCTGGTACCCGCCCTGCTCGGGCAGCGGGGCGTGCGCGGCCCCGTCCGGGTACTGGCCGGGCACCGGGGCGGCCTGCGGCTCGCTCCAGGCGCCCTGGGGGCTCGGCATCAGCAGAAGGTCGTCGTCCTCGGACGCGTGCTCGGAGGGATCGAGGAAGGTGTAGGCATCCGGGGCGGCGATACCCGGCTGCTCCACCATGCCTGCGTTCTCCGGCAGTCCCTCGCCCGGGATCTGGCCGGTGTCACTCATGCGTACCCCTCGCCCATCGTCAGTGCTCCTTCGGCCCTTCGCCCGGGACGCCCGAACACGGCACACAGGCGCTCGTCCAGTGGAACGAGCGGGCGCGCCGCGCGGCACGAAACGGTCGCGGACATACTGCATTCTCGCGGTCGTTCGCCGCCGCGGCAGGTCATTTCGCCACGGCTCGCTGTGGACTGCGCCACGTTGCGCGTCCCCCGGTTATGCCGTACCACAACGGGGGCCAAAACGGTCCCCTTTTCCGGACATTGACCAACGAAGCGACGAACATCCAGGTGCGGTGCAACGATCGGCCAGCCTACCTCGCGCCGTATCCCGGCAGGGTCAGGGGGCGAGGTCCGAACGCAGTGCGGACAGCAGAAAGACGACCGAGCGTTCGCGCTCCGACCATGCGGACGTGTCGAGTTCGACGGACTGCAGGAGCGAGCAGGCGACCTTGTATCCGTTCTCGGTGAGGGCACCGCCCAGCGCCTCGGCCTCGTCCCGGGTCGAGGCATGGGTCACGATCCGCTCCGGCCTGCGGTCGGCGACGGCGGTGACGACGGGGACCCCGCCGCCCCCGATCCGTACGACATCGGGCTCCGGCAGGCGTTCCAGCACGTGCGGGGCCCGTCCCTCGACCACTTGGAGCTGGACGCCGAAGTCGCGTGCCGCGGCTGCGGTGCGGGCGCAGGCCTCCGGGTCGCTGTCCACGGCCAGCACCGCGGCACCGAACCGGGCCGCCTCCACGGCCAGGGCGCCGCTGCCGGAGCCGATGTCCCAGAGCAGGTCGCCGGTGCGGGGCCCGAGGCGGGCGAGTTGGGCGGCGCGCAGCCCGGGGGCCTCGCCCTCGCCGCTCTTCGGCTCGGTGCCCGGGTAGGCGTCGGCGGGCAGCGCCCAGCCCCGTACGCCCCGGGGGTAGGCGGGGTGGCGGCCGGCGATCCAGGCCCCCTCGGCCTGCTGTTCCGGGCCGCCGCCGATGACGATGACGACGTTGGGGTCGCGCCAGACGTGGTCGGCGGCGGCGTCGGAGGTGACGACGGTGACCTGTTCGCGGGCGGTGCCCAGTTCCTCGCAGATGACGAACGTGCGGTGGACGCCTTCGAGCAGCAGGGCCAGTTCGGCGGGGCCGGCGCCGGGTGAGGTGAGGACGGCGACCTTGTGGTGGGCGCGGCAGACGTTCACGGCGCGGCGCAGTGTGCGGGGGTGGGCGACGACCGTCTGGGCGTCCTCCCACGGCATGCCGGCTCGGGCGAACGCGGTGGCGACGGCCGAGACGGCGGGCACCACTTCGACTTCGAGGCCGTGCTCGGGGGCACGCAGGCTGCGTACGACTCCGAAGAACCCGGGGTCGCCGTCGGCGAGGACCACGGCGCTGCCGCGGTGGCCGGCGATCCGGCGGGCGGCCAGGTCTATGGAGCCGAGCCTGATCCGTTCGGCGCCCGGCGGGACCTCGTTCAGTGCGAGGTGGTGGGCGGCTCCGGCGACGAGCGTGGCGGCCGAGAGCGCTGCCGTGGCCGCTCTTGTCAGTGGTGAGCCGTCCCAGCCGATCACTGTGACCCGGTCGGCCATCTGTCGTCAGTCTCCTGGAGTTGTTGCAGGTGGGGGCTGGTCCCCCGTGGCGCGCAGGGCGAAACAGCCTGGGCTCCCACCGGTGCGGCGGTGGACCGGGGGAAGGTCAGTTCCAGTCGTTGTACGTACCGTATCCACCGGCGTCGGCGAGCTGTTCGGCGACTCCCTCGAGGTCCTCGGGGAGCAGGCCCCAGACGATCAGATCGGTCCTGATGTCGGCCCATCCTCCGTCCTCGGTCTGTGAGCGCGCTATGCGGGCGTTGCGCAGCACTCCCTCGCTGATGCAGCCGAGCTTCTGGGCCACCTGCTGGGAGGCGGTGTTGTCGGCGGCGGTGCGCAGCTCGATGCGCTCGAAGCCCTGGTCGCGGAAGAGCCACTGGGCGAGCGCCAGTACGGACTCGGTGGCGTATCCCTCGCCGCGCGCCCAGGGGCGGTGACGTAGGCGGCCTCGGTGGCCAGAGTGCGCCAGTCGGTGTTGCGCAGCCGCACCGAGCCGACGAGACGCTGGGTGAGGAATTCGGTGACGGCCAGCACGATGCCGTCGCCCTTGGTGCGCTGTGCAGGAGCGATCCTGCGGACCCAGCGTTCGGCGTCGACCTGGGTGTAGGGCTGGGGTGCCTCGGTCCAGGCGATGACGAGTTCGTCATTCATCATCTCGATGTACGCGGGGACGTCCGCCATGTCGAACGGGCGCAGCACCAACCGATCCGTGCTGATGGAGATGTCCGGAAAGGTGGAAGTCATGCGCAGCTCCATGCCGAGGACCGTGTAAAGGCACAGCATGCAGCATCGGGCGGACCCTGTGCATGGGCGGGTCCGCACGACGCGGCCCCGCACACCCGGGCGGGGTGTGCGGGGCCGGTCGGACAAGTGCCTTGCAGGGGTCAGGACTTGGCTGCGGTGCCGAAGGCCGGGATGACCGAGCCCTGGTAGGTGTCCTCGATGAACTTCTTGACCTGGTCGGAGTGCAGGAGCTTCACGAGCTTCTGGACGCGGGGGTCCTGCTCGTTGCCCTTCTTCACGGCGATGATGTTGGCGTACGGGTTGTCGTCGGCCTTCTCGAGCGCCAGGGCGTCCTTGGCGGGCTTGAGCTTGGCCTCGATGGCGTAGTTGCCGTTGATGACGGCGGCATCGACGTCGTTCAGGGCGCGGGGGACGGTCGCCGCCTCCAGCTCCTTGAAGTTGAGGCCCTTCTTGTCCGTGATGTCGCTCAGCTTGGCGCTGGTGCCGACGCCGGCCTTGAGGGTGATCAGGTCGTGCTCGGCCAGCAGCTGGAGCGCGCGGCCCTCGTTGGTGGTGTCGTTCGGTACGGCGATGGTCTGGCCGGACTTGATGCCGTCCAGGTCCTTGACCTTCTTGGAGTAGAGGCCGAGGGGCTCCAGGTGCACGGAGCCGACCGAGACCAGGTGGGTGTTGTTCTTCTTGTTGAAGTCGTCGAGGTAGGGCTGGTGCTGGAAGAAGTTGGCGTCGACCTGGCCGGTCTCGGTGGCGGTGTTCGGCAGGACGTAGTCCGTGAACTCCTTGACCTCGAGCTTCAGGCCGGCCTTGGCCGCCAGGTTCTTCTTGACGTAGTCCAGGATGTCGGCGTGCGGTGTCGGGGACGCGGCGACGACGAGTGCCTTGGAGGTGTCGGCCTTGGCGCCGGTCTCGCTCTTGGACGCCGGGTCGGAGTCCGTACCGCAGGCGGTGAGGCCGAAGGCGAGGGCGGCGGTGGCGGCGGCAGCAGCGGTGATCTTGATGTTCTTACGCACGAAGAGTGCCTCTTTCAGGTGGTGACGGTGGTACGCCCGGACAAGGAGTGCGGGCTCGGGGAGGGGAAGTCTCAGGAGGTGGTGCGGCCTCGGCGGGCCAGCAGCCGGACGGCGCCGTCGCCGATCAGCTGGATCACGGTCACGATGACGATCAGCAGCGCGACGGTGATGAGCATGAACTGGTTGTCGAAGCGCTGGAATCCGTAGGTGACGGCCTTGGAGCCGAGCCCTTCGCCACCGACCGCACCGGCCATCGCCGAATAGCCGATGAGCACGATGACCGTGGTGGTGGCGCCGGAGACGAGCGAGGGCAGTGCCTGCGGGAGCAGCACCTTGCGGACGATCGTCGGGATGGATCCGCCCATCGACTGGACGGCCTCGACGAGTCCGTGGTCGACCTCGCGGACCGCCGTCTCGACGAGCCGGGCGAAGAACGGGATGGCGCCCACGGCGAGCGGCACGATCATCGCGGTCGGGCCGATGAAGGTGCCCACGACCCAGGTGGTGAAGGGGATCAGGGCGATCAGCAGGATGATGAAGGGCAGCGAGCGGCCGATGTTCACGATCACGCCGATGACCTTGTTCACCGGGGTGTTCCGCAGCAGTCCGCCCTTGTCGGTGAGGACCAGCAGGACGCCGAGCGGCAGTCCGACCAGCACGGTGACCACCGCGGACCACAGCACCATGTAGAGGGTGTCGACGGTGCCCTGCGTCAGCAGCGGCTGCATTTCGGACCAGGTCACTTGGCCACCTCCTTGGTGAGCGGTGCGGGGATACGGGCGGAGGGTGCGTCCGTGCCGTCGACGATCTCGGCCTGCAGCCCCTGCTCGCGCAGGAACCCGATCGGGACGACGTTCTCCTCGAACCGGCCGGGCAGCTCGATGCGCATCCGGCCGATCTGCTTGCCGCCGACGGTGTCCATCGCGGCGCCCAGGATCGAGATGTCGATGTTGTACGTACGGGAGAGCTGCGAGATCACCGGACGGCCGGCGGCCTCGCCGTGGAAGGTGACGTCGACGACCGTGCGGTCGGGCCCGGAGGCGCTGCCGCCGACCGGGAACAGCGCGTGGGCGAGTTCGGAGCCGGGGGTGGCGAGCAGCTCGCCCACGGTGCCGGACTCGACTATGCGGCCCCTCTGCATCAGCGCGGCGGAGTCGCAGACCGTCTTGACGACGTCCATCTCGTGCGTGATGAGCAGGACCGTGAGGCCGAGCTGCTGGTTGAGGTCGCGCAGCAGCTGGAGGATGGAACGGGTGGTCTCGGGGTCCAGGGCGGAGGTCGCCTCGTCGGAGAGCAGCACCTTGGGGTCACCGGCGAGTGCGCGGGCGATGCCGACGCGCTGCTTCTGGCCGCCGGAGAGCTGGCCCGGGTAGGACTTGGCCTTGTCGGCGAGGCCGACCAGGTCGAGCAGTCCGAGGGCCTTGCGGGACCGTTCGCGGCCGGCGACGCCGAGGATCTCCAGCGGGAGTTCGACGTTGTCCTGCACGGTGCGCGAGGCCAGCAGGTTGAAGTGCTGGAAGACCATGCCGATACGGCTGCGCGCCTCGCGCAGCTCCTTGCCGGCCCGGCGGCCCCGGCCCGCGAGGGCCGTGAGGTCCTGGCCGGCCACGGTCACGGTGCCCGAGGTGGGGCGCTCCAGCAGGTTCACGCAGCGGATCAGGGAGGATTTCCCGGCGCCGCTCTGTCCGATGACGCCGTACACCTCGCCCTCGCGGACGTGCAGGTCGACGCCGTCCAGAGCGGTGACCTCGCGGTCGCGCGACTGGTAGACCTTCGTGAGGCCCGTAGTGGTGATCACAGGGTTTCCGTCACTGTCGAGTGCGCGGCGCGGTGTCCGCCGGGCACGGGGCATTCGTCCGGTGAGACTCTTCGGACGTTCGATCGGACGTTTCGAGCGGGGTCCCGGCACGGCCAGGCGCGGTGGTGACCGCGGGGCAGCGTGCTCCGGCAGAGGCGCGTTCCGCTGGGTGCGGACGCCTCGGGCTCGGTCTCGCTTCGGGGCGCGAGGCTCAGGCGGGGGCCCTCAGAAGGCGCGCATTCGACACATACAACGAGCACCGGGCGTCGTGATCGCCTCGGTCGCAAGGGTGCGGCTGCTCGTCGTGGTCATGGGCCAAGTAAAACAGACGTAACGTTCCGCCAGGACCGGCTGTCCGGATAGCGGACAGCCGTGGATGGTGCGAAGCCGACGCCAGGCCGGTCGCGGAAATTTCCGGTCACACCGCTGTGACCTGCATCGATGCGGCAAAGGGGTCCTCGACGACGGCATCGGCCGCCCACCCGGAACGGTCCTGGGTTGTGGCCAAGGCCACGGCCCCGGTCCCGGCCCGACGCCCCGCCCGCAGCCCCGCGGGAGGACTCGGCGCAGATGACCGGCGCCGCTGCACCGCCGAGCGGCGCGCCTCGGCGTGGATCTTCCCGGCCGCCGGCCACGGCGCCCGGTGACGGGGGCGCACGCCGAAGGCCTTCCGGCCCGTAATACCCTCGGCTCATGCTTGACGCCCTGACGATCGCGGTCGGCGTGGCCGCCCTCGCCCTCGCCGCCTGGTGCGGATTCGCCGCCTACCGGGACCAGCCGACCAAGGACTGGCACTTCATCGGGATGGCCGTGGTCTCGGTGCTGGCACTGGCCCAGCTGGTGGTGGGGATCGTGCAGCTGGCCCGCGGCGAGCGGCCGGACCAGGGCATGACCATCTTCATCGCGTATCTGATCGGGGCCTTCCTCGCCGTACCGGCAGCGGGATTCCTGTCGCTGAGCGAGCGGACCCGGTGGGGTTCGGTGACGGTGGCGGCGGGCGCGGTCGTGCTGGCCGTCCTCGAAGTACGGCTCTACGACATCTGGGGGAACTGACCGTGACCGATACCGATCGCACCCCCGCGGCGGCCCCCGGTGAGAAGGAGCCCTTCGACCTCGGCACCGGTCCGGGCCGCGTACTGGTCTGGTTCTACGGCGTGTTCACCGTGGCGGCGGCGTCCCGCTCGATCGTCCAGATGATCCTGGACTTCGACCGGGCACCGCTCGCCTACGTGCTGTCGGCCGTGGCCGCGCTCGTCTACGGCTTCATCACGTATTCGCTGGTGCGCGGCGGGGAGAAGGCGCGCAGGACGGCGCTGGTGTGCTGCGCCGCCGAGCTCGCGGGGGTGCTGATCGTGGGCACGTGGACGCTGGTCGACCCTTCGGCGTTCGCGGACGCCACCGTCTGGTCCGACTTCGGCAGGGACTACCTGTTCATCCCGGTGATCCTGCCGGTCACCGGGATGATCTGGCTGCGCCGCGCGCGGACCGCGTAACCAGGGCCTCCCGTCCGGAACAGGCCGGGCTCGCGGGCCGAAAGACGAAAGACCCTAGGCGCTGGTCACGTACGCGGGGGCCGAGGCCTCCTTCTCCAGCAGGATCATCCGGACGCCGTCCTGGCCGGTGGCGTTGCCCACCGGGGCGTAGCCCTCCCGCCGGTAGAGCCGCAGGTTGCTTTCGCTGAGGTGTCCGGTGTGCAGGCGGAAGCGGGTGGCCGACCGCTGGTCCGCGAGTCCGGTCTCCGCCGCCCGCAGCAGCCGGGCGCCGAGGCCGTGCCCCTGGAGCCTGGGGTGGACACAGAGCCGCCCGATCTGTCCGGTGCCGTCCGCGTCCGCCGATCCCCGTACCGAGCCGACGACCTCGTCACCGAGCCGCGCGACGAACACCAGGTCCGTGGCGATCTCGGCTCGCACCGAGTCGAGGGCCTGGACGAGCGGGTCGATCCGGTAGTTTCCGTACAGCTCCGCCTCGCTCTGAAAACAGAGGTACTGGAGTTTCAAGACCTGTTCGGCGTCCTGTGCGCTCGCCGCCGAGATGATCACGCTCATGCCCATCTGCGCATGCCTCTCGCTCACCTGATCCACCGGTTGTCTACCGCTCCTTTCCCCGCAGTTCAGGAGCTACAACCTCCGCCGCCAGCATTCTGCGCAGACATCCAAGGCATCGGGAACGGATCGGGCCCAAACTCCCCTGTGACATACCCAACTCCCCTGCGATTTCCCGGTAGGTCGGGTCACCGGGCGCGAGCAGGGCGCTCAGTAAGCGCGCGCAGCGGCCCGGCAGCCGGTCCACCGCCGCGCGCAGGGCCCGGCGTTCGTCGGCGCCGACGGCCGCCCGTTCCGGGCAGCCGGCCGGATCGGGGGCGGTCTCGTCAAGGTAGGGGCGTTCGTGACGGGCAGTGCGGCGGGCCCGGCGGGCCTCTCCCCTGACGGTGTCCCGCACCCAGCGGGCGGCGTCCTCGGGCGGCCCCTGGTCCGCCAGCCGCTCCAGCAGCCGCAGCCAGACGGCCTGTTCGAGATCGGCGGGGTCCACCGCGGCACCGGTGGCCGCGGCGGCGGCCTCCGCTCTCGCCTCGGCACTGACCAGGGGATACAGGGTCCGGACGACGGCCGCGGGGCCGGGAGTGGCAGCACGGCGGGAAGATCGAGAAGCGTCATGCACCCACCCGACGCGCTTCACCGGCCGCCGGTTGCCGAACCGGGCAAGCGCCACCCGACCGGGGCACGCCCCGGCCGGGTGCTGACGGAACCGCGTCGGCCTGCGGCCACCGGCCGGGGCGGGCCCGCTACTTGGCGGTGAAGTCCGCCGCCGCGAGCAACGCCGTGTCCGGGTTGTCGGAGAAGATCCCGTCGATGCCCGTGGCGAAGTACGCGGCGAAGGCACCGAACGCGTCGCCGTACGCGTTGGGGTCCGTGCCGCGCCGGAAGTCGGCGGGCAGGAAGGTGTTCTCGTTGCGCATCGTGTACGGGTGCAGGATCAGCCCCTGCGCGTGCGCGTCGTCCACCAGGGTGGTGGGCGAGGTGAGCCTGCCGGAGCCGTCCTTGGGGATGATCAGGTCCAGGGTGGGGCCGATGCCCTGGGCGAAGGACGCCATCCACTTCAGCCCGGCGGGCTTCACGAGGTCGTCGACGGTGCGCGGGTCACCGGTCGCCACGAAGTCCCAGGGCCGTGTTCCGGCGCCCGAGAGCAGCACGACGCGCGGGGCGGCGACAAGCCGGGACAGTCGCTGGATGCTGCTGGGTTCGAAGGACTGGAGGATGAGCGGCGACTGCGCGCGGTGGCGGTTGTAGCGGCGCAGCAGCTTGGCGAGCGGCTCCTCCAGGCCGAGGCCGAGGCCGCGGAAGTAGGTGGGGTGCTTGGTCTCGACGTACAGCCAGACCTGCTTCCCGCGCCTGCGGCCCTCCCGGTCGGCCCAGCGCAGGACCTCCTCGAAGGTGGGGATCTCCCAGCGGCCGTCGTACAGGGTGTTCTTCTGGCGGTTGCCCGGGATGCGTTCCGTGGCCCGGAGCGTCTTCAGTTCGGCGAGCGTGAAGTCCTCGGTGAACCAGCCGGTGAGGGGGAGGCCGTCGACCGTCTTCGTCGTCCTGCGGCTGGCGAATTCGGGGTGGGCGGAGACATCGGTGGTGGCGGTGATGTCGTTCTCGTGGCGGCAGACGAGGTGGCCGTCCCGGGTCGGCACGAGGTCCTGCTCGATGATGTGCGCGCCCATGTCCAGGGCCAGCTGGTAGGAGCCGAGGGTGTGCTCGGGGCGGTATCCGCTGGTGCCCCGGTGCCCGATGACGGTCGGCACCGGCAGGTCGAGGCGGGGACCGTGGCCGCTGCCGTGTCCGCCGGACCGCTCGGCGGTGTTCCCGGCCGCCTGCGCCGTCCCGGTCAGGCCGAGGGCCGCGGTTCCGAGTACCGCGGCTCCCACGCCCATGACGGTCCGTCGTCCGGGAACAGCCTGCGCACGCTCTGTCATGAATGCTCCTCGCATGTGATGTCCGGCACCTGCCGAGCGAGGCCCGAGCGTAGGCAGCGCGGGGGTCCGGACGGCGGCACCTGGACGAACATGGCGCAAACACACGTCAACACTGCGTATCCAGTGCGTGAACCCGATGTGCGATCAGGGAGTACCCGCGAGTATCGTCCTCACCTGCATGGACCGCTCATTCCGTCGTCCCGGCCGGCCCGGCCACTACACCGGAGGAACCGTTGTCCCGTCTCGCACTCATCAAGGCAGTGCTCGGACCGATCCTGCGCCTGATGTTCCGTCCGCGGATGGAAGGGATCGAGAACATTCCGGGATCCGGGCCGGTGATCCTCGCGGGAAACCACCTGACGTTCATCGACTCGATGATCATGCCGATCTGCTGCGACCGGCCGGTGTTCTTCATCGGCAAGGACGAGTACGTCACGGGCAAGGGGCTCAAGGGGCGGCTGATGGCCTGGTTCTTCACGGGCGTCGGCATGATCCCGGTGGACCGGGACGGCGGCCGCGGTGGTGTCGCGGCGCTGATGACGGGCCACCGGGTGCTGGAGGAGGGCAAGGCCTTCGCGATCTACCCGGAGGGCACCCGCTCCCCCGACGGCCGGCTGTACCGGGGCCGTACGGGCATCGCACGGCTGACGCTGATGACGGGCGCGCCCGTGCTGCCGTTCGCGATGATCGGCACGGACAAGCTGCAGCCGGGCGGCTCCGGTCTGCCCCGGCCGGGCAAGGTCACGGTCCGTTTCGGTGAGCCGATGGAGTTCTCGCGCTACGAGGGCATGGACCGCGACCGCTACGTGCTGCGGGCGGTGACCGACTCCGTGATGGCCGAGGTGATGCGGCTGTCCGGCCAGGAGTACGTGGACATGTACGCGACGAAGGCCAAGGCCGCCTGAACGGACGCGGAGACCCCGCGTCGTACGACATACGGAAGGGCCCGTACCCCGGTTGGCGGTACGGGCCCTTCCGTATGTCCGTTCCACCCGTTCGGCGGGGGTGGGGGTGGCTGGGTCTTCCGTCCGGATCAGCACAGGTGCCGCGATCCGGACGGGGAGGGTTCAGTCGTGCACGATGCCTTCCTGCAGTTCCTCGCCGCGCAGCAGGAACCAGGCGGCGACCGCTGTCGCCAGCAGAACGACCGCGCCGATGCTCGAGGCGAGCCCCAGTCCGTCGACGAACGCGTCCTGGGCGGCGGAGACCAGGGCGGTCGCCTGCGCCTCCGGGAGCGCCTCGGCGGATTCGACGGCGCCGCCCAGCGATTCGTGGGCGGCCGACGAGACGGCGGCCGGGGTCCCGGCGGGTGAGGTGAAGTCCTGGTAGACCCCCGTGACGATGGAGCCGAGCAGGGCGATACCCAGGGCGGCGCCGAGCTCGTACGCCGTCTCGGAGACCGCGGACGCGGAGCCCGCGTGCTCCTTCGGGACGCTGGAGAGGATCACGTCGGAGGTCACCGTGAAGGCGAAGCCCGCGCCGACGCCGACGACCAGGAGGAGGGCGCCGATCAGCGGATACGAGGTGTCCTTGTGGACCGCGGCGACCGCGGCCAGCGCCAGGCCGATCCCCGCGAGGCCGCCGGACACCACCGACCGCACCGAGAAGCGGCGGGCGGTCGTGCCCGCCAGCAGGCCCGCGGTGACCGCGCCGATCGCCGCGGGCAGTTCGGCGAGTCCGGCCTCCAGTGGTCCGCGCCCCTGGACCAGTTGCAGGAACTGGGAGAGGAAGAAGACCAGCCCGGAGAGGCCGAGGATGGTCAGCAGGTCGGCGAGCACGGCGCCGGAGAAGCCCCGGTGGTGGAAGAGCCGCATGTCCAGCAGCGGTGCGGGGAGCCGGAACTGCCGGCGCACGAACCAGACGAGGGCCGCCACGCCGCCGATGCCCGCGACCGCGACCTCCCAGCTCGCCCCGTGTGCCGCCAACTCCTTGATGGCGTAGACGATCCCGATGATGCCGACCAGCGACAGCGCCACGCTGACCAGGTCCCACGGTCCGGGCGAGGGGTTCTTGGACTCGGGGATCAGCTTGATCCCGACCACGACGAGCACGGCCATGACCGGCAGGTTGATCAGGAAGACCGAGCCCCACCAGAAGTGCTCCAGGAGGAAGCCGCCGACGACGGGGCCGACGGCCGCGCCCGCCGAGGCCATCGCTCCCCAGATGCCGATGGCGAGGCTCCGCTCGCGCGCGTCGTGGAAGATGTTGCGGATCAGGGCGAGGGTGGACGGCATCAGCGTGGCACCGGCGACGCCGAGCAGCGCCCGCGCCAGGATCATCATCTCGGGTGAGTTCGCGTACGCGTTGAGCACCGAGACCGCGCCGAACGCGGTGGCACCGCACAGCAGCAGTTTCTTGCGGCCGATGCGGTCACCGAGGCTGCCCATGGAGACCAGGAGTCCGGCGATGACGAAGGAGTAGACGTCGCCGATCCAGAGCAGCTGGGTGCCGGTGGGTTCGAGGTCCTCGCTGAGGAACGGTGTCGCCAGGCCGAGAACGGTGGCGTCGACGGCCACCAGCAGCACGGCGAGGACGAGCACGGACAGCGCGATCCACCGGCCGGGGCGGTGCAGCTCGGGGGCGGCGGGCTCCGGCTGCTGTTCCATGCTGCTCATTGCTCCACGCTCCGGCGTGCGCCGCCGAGCAGCAACTCGACGATCATGTACTGGAAGTCCTGTGCGGCCACCCGGCCCACCTGGACGGCCCACGCGCCGGTGCCGATGAGCCCGTAGAGCGCTTCGGTCAGCCAGGCGGGGGTCAGGTCGATGCGGAATTCGCCGCGCTGCTGGCCGCGCCGGAAGAAGGCGGCGACCCGGGCGTCCAGCCGGTCCCAGCCGTCGTTCTGCTCGTCGCCCTCGAAGAGCTGATTCTCGGTCACCAGGAAGGAGAGCAGCCCGGCGCTCGGCTCGACGGCCGCGACGAACCGGCGCAGCGCCTCCTCGGATGTGCCCTCGTCGAGCGCGGCGGCGTCGAGCGCCGCCTCGAACTCCTGGATTCCGAGCTCCTCCAACGCCCTGACCAGGGCGTCCCGGCCGGCGAAATGCCGGTGCAGGGTGGCGCGGCCGATGCCGGCGGCCTTCGCGACCTCGTCCATGGTGGCGGTCGACCTACGGGTCAGCAGGGCGGCAGCACTGCGCAGCACCTGCTCACGATCAAGAGTCATGAGACGACACTAACCCATTTGAGACATCATTGTCTCACCAGAAATAGCCTCGCTCTGCCCGTCCGCGGCGGGGACCATGGCGTCATGAAGCCGCTGCTGCTGATCGACATCGACGGTCCGCTCAATCCCTACGCAGCGCTGTCCCGCCGACGGGTGCCCGAGGGATACACCCGGCACCGCATGCGGCCGACCGGGTGGACCGTCGGGCCGCCGCTGCCCGTCCTGCTCGACCACGGGCACGGTGCGCAGCTGCTCGCGCTGACCGGCCGCTACGAGCTGGTCTGGGCGACGACCTGGAAGGACGAGGCGAACGAGTGGATCGGGCCGCATCTCGGGCTGCCCCGGCTGCCGTACATCGACTGGCCCGCGATGCACGGCAGCGCACCGGACGGCACGTACTGGAAGACGCAGTACGTCGTGGCCTACGCCGCCGGGCGGCCGTTCGCGTGGGTCGACGACGAGATCACCGAGCGGGACCGCGCGTGGGTCGCCGGGCAGGGGGTGGCCGCCGAGAGCCTGCTGCTCCAGATCGATCCGCGGGTCGGGCTCCTGCCGGCCGATTTCGACGCCCTGGCCGCGTGGGCGGACGGCCGGCAGGCTGACGGCTGACCCCTCCGGCGTCGATCCGGGTCACGACATCCGGGTCGAGCACCGCGACCAGCGCGTCGAAGTCGCCGCCCCGCGCGCCGGCCCCGTCCGATGTGACCGCCGGGCCCGGATCCGTGGTCAGGGGCGGCTCAGCTCCACGGCAGCGCCGCACGGTGGCGCCAGTACGCCTCCGGCTCCTCCACCAGCGCGTCCAGCCGGGCGCGCCGCTCCTCGTCGAGGCCGAGGACGGCCGCGTGGAGGTTGCCGGAGAGCTGGGCGACGGTCGCCGCGCCGGAGAGCACGACCCCGGCCCACGGCTGGTGCAGCACCAGCGCGAGGGAGACCGCGTCACTCCCGAGCCCCTCCTCGGCCGCGATCTCCCGCACCACGGCGGGGGCTTCCGTTCCCGCGAGCCGGCCGTTGGCCATGGCCTCCTTGACGATCACGGTGAGCCCGGCGTCATGCGCCTCGGCGAGCGCCGGTCCGGCCGAGGTCTCCAGCGCGTTGTAGGTGGCCTGGACCGTGCGGAAGAGCGGCGTGCCGTCGACCGTGACGGCAAGGGCGGCCCGGATGGCGTCGGCCTGTCCGGGTCCGCTGGTGGAGAGGCCGACGCTGACCCCTTCGGCGGCGAGCGCGGCGAGGCGGGCGTGCAGCTCCTTGTCGGTGAGCGCCGGGCTGTCCGCGGTCACCGAGTGGATCTGGTAGAGGTCGAGCCGGTCACCGAGCAGTGCGGCGGTCTCGGCGCGCTGACGCTCGTACGTACCGAGGCTGTGGTCCTTGACCTCGTGCGCCTCGGCGTCGGTGGTCCACCCGGCGGTGTAGGTGTAGCCCCACTTGCTCCCGATGACGACGTCCTGCACCTCGGGCCTGGCCGCCAGCCAGCCGGCGAGGAACTCCTCGGACCGGCCGTAGGAGCGGGCCGCGTCGAAGTAGCGGACACCCTGTGCGTAGGCGGCGTCCAGCAGTTCGTGCGTGCGGGCGCGCAGCGCTTCGACGCTGCGCTCGTCCGGCAGGTCGCGGTCGCGGTGCAGGTTGATGTAGCCGGGCCTGCCGACCGCTGCCAGGCCGAGCCCGATGTGGGCGGTCGGGGTGGTCGCTGTGGCCAGTCGGGCGAACGGCATCGCGGACTCCTCATGGTCGGTACGGAATTCGGCCGGGGTCCGTCCGCCGTGATCCGCCGGGCAGTCGGCAGCGCCTGCCCGGAACCGGTCCGCCGGACAGGCCCTGCGACCAACGTAGCCCGCGATGCCCGTCGGGCTACTTGCGGGCCGTCGCCCAGGCGTGCTGAGTCGCGAGGTCCGCCTTGACCTCCGCCAGCTGGACGGCGACCGCGGAGGGCGCCGTGCCGCCGCGGCCGTTGCGGGAGGCCAGTGCGCCGGCCACGTCGAGGACCGTGCGGACCTCGGGGGTGAGGTGCTCGGAGATCTTCGCGAACTGCTCGTCGGTCAGCTCGTCGAGTTCGATGCCGTGCTGCTCGCACTCCTTGACGCACTCGCCGGCGACCTCGTGGGCGACCCGGAACGGCACGCCCTGCTTGACCAGCCACTCGGCGATGTCGGTGGCGAGCGAGAAGCCGGCCGGGGCCAGCTCCTCCATGCGCTCGCGGTTGACGGTGAGCGTGGCCATCATGCCGGTGAAGGCGGGCAGCAGGACTTCGAGCTGGTCGCAGGAGTCGAAGACCGGCTCCTTGTCCTCCTGGAGGTCGCGGTTGTACGCGAGCGGCAGGGCCTTCAGCGTGGCCATCAGCCCGGTCAGGTTGCCGATGAGCCGACCCGACTTGCCCCGCGCCAGTTCGGCGATGTCGGGGTTCTTCTTCTGCGGCATGATCGAGGAGCCGGTGGAGAAGGCGTCGTGCAGGGTGACGAAGGAGAACTCCTTCGTGTTCCAGATGATGATCTCCTCGGCGATCCGGGAGAGGTTGATGCCGATCATCGCGGTGACGAACGCGAACTCGGCGACGAAGTCCCGCGAGGCCGTGCCGTCGATGGAGTTGCCGACCGACCCGCGCTCGAAGCCGAGGTCGGCCGCGACCGCCTCCGGGTCGAGGCCGAGGGACGAACCGGCGAGCGCGCCCGAGCCGTACGGCGACACGGCGGTCCGCTCGTCCCACTGCCGCAGCCGCTCGGCGTCCCGGGACAGGGGCTGCACATGGGCCAGGATGTGATGGGCGAAGAGCACCGGCTGGGCGTGCTGGAGGTGCGTACGGCCGGGCATGGCCACGTCCGGGTGGGCCTCGGCGAGGCCGACCAGGGCGTCCTGCAGGTCGGCGATGAGGCCGCCGATGATCCGGGCGTGGTCGCGCAGGTACATCCGGAACAGCGTGGCGATCTGGTCGTTGCGCGACCGTCCGGCCCGCAGTTTGCCGCCCAGGTCCGGGCCGAGCCGCTCCAGCAGGCCGCGCTCGAGGGCGGTGTGGACGTCCTCGTCGGCGATGGTGCCGGTGAACGAGCCGTCGGCGACATCCGCTTCGAGCTGGTCGAGACCGGCGGTCATCCGCTTCAGCTCGTCCGCGGTGAGCAGACCCGCCTTGTGGAGGACGCGCGCATGGGCGCGGGAACCGGCGATGTCGTACGGCGCGAGGCGCCAGTCGAAGTGGACGGACGCGGACAGCTTGGCCAGCGCCTCGGCCGGGCCGTCGGCGAAGCGGGCGCCCCAGAGCCGTACGTCGCTGTTGCCGTTGCCGTTGCTCACTGCGTGCTCCTCGGAAGGACAAGGGGGTGGATGTGCGACCGCCTCCCCGCGCGGACGGCCGGGGAGGCGGTGACGTAACAGGGAGGGGTCAGGCCAGGTCACGCTTGGCGGCGATCTTCGACGAGAGGCCGAAGATCTCGATGAAGCCCTGCGCCTTGGACTGGTCGAACGTGTCGCCGGAGTCGTAGGTGGCGAGGTTGAAGTCGTACAGCGACTCGGTGGACTTCCGGCCGGTGACGACCGCGCGGCCGGCGTGCAGGGTCATCCGGATGTCGCCGGTGACGTGCTGGTTGGCCTCGTTGATGAAGCCGTCCAGGGCGCGCTTGAGCGGCGAGAACCACAGGCCGTCGTAGACCATCTCGCCCCAGCGCTGCTCGACCTGCCGCTTGTAGCGGGCCAGTTCGCGCTCGACGGTGACGTTCTCCAGCTCCTGGTGGGCGGTGATCAGCGCGATCGCGCCCGGCGCCTCGTACACCTCACGGGACTTGATGCCCACGAGCCGGTCCTCGACCATGTCGATCCGGCCGATGCCCTGGCCGCCGGCCCGCTCGTTGAGCTGCTGGATGGCCTGGAGCACGGTGACGGGCCTGCCGTCGATGGCGACCGGCACGCCCTCCTTGAAGGAGATGACGACCTCGTCGGCCTCACGCGGGGTGGCCGGGTTCGCGGTGTACTCGTAGATGTCCTCGATCGGCGCGTTCCAGATGTCCTCCAGGAAGCCCGTCTCGACGGCGCGTCCGAAGACGTTCTGGTCGATGGAGTACGGGGACTTCTTGGTGGTCGCGATCGGGAGGTTCTTCTCCTCGCAGAAGGCGATCGCCTTGTCCCGGGTCATCGCGTAGTCACGGACCGGGGCGATGCACTTCAGGTCGGGTCCGAGCGCGGAGATGCCGGCCTCGAAGCGGACCTGGTCGTTGCCCTTGCCCGTGCAGCCGTGGGCGACGACCCCGGCGCCGTGCTTGTGGGCGGCGGCCACCAGGTGCTTGACGATGGCCGGCCTGGAGAGGGCCGAGACCAGCGGATAGCGGTCCATGTAGAGGGCGTTGGCCTTGATCGCCGGGAGGCAGTACTCCTCGGCGAACTCGTCCTCCGCGTCCGCGACCTCGGCCTCGACGGCACCGCAGGCGAGCGCGCGCTTGCGGATGACGTCCAGGTCCTCGCCGCCCTGACCGACGTCCACCGCGACGGCGATGACCTCTGCGCCGGTCTCCTCGGCGATCCAGCCGATGGCGACGGAGGTGTCCAGACCGCCCGAGTAGGCGAGTACGACGCGCTCGGTCACGGGTTTCTCCTTACGGTGCAATCACTGACAGGCATAACTATGCAGTGGTCCGTATGCTTTGTCAAAGTCGCAGGTGAGAGGGGGTCTGCCGACCCTGATAATCCATAGACGGCCGGCCGCTGCCGCGTCTAGCATCGGCTTTCGGCAGACACGGGGGCAATCATGGACAGGGACTGCGCGGCGGCGGAGCGGCTGGCCCGCGGGCTTCCCCTCGGGGAAGCCGTGGACTGCTCGTCGGCCGGCGCCTGGGCGGCACTCGACCTCGGCGTGCGCGTCCTGGCGTGGGAGTCGCCGCACCTGCTGCCGGCGCATGAATGGGCGACCGGGCGGCGGCTGCGGTGGGACTGGGACTCGCCGCTGCCGTCGGTCCGGCTGTGGCGCACCTCGCCGACCGAGGGCGAGCTGGCCTTGGCCCTGTGCCATCCGGACGGCCGGATCAGGGAGGCGGCCCTCGGCCGGGCGGCCGGGGTACCGGCCCTGCTGCCCCTCCTGATCGTCCGGTGCGCGGACTGGGCCGGGCCGGTGCGCGAGCGGGCCCGGGTCCTGCTGGCCCGGGCGCCCGCACCCGACCTCGCCCCGTGGGCCGAGCTGGTGCTGCTGCTCGCCCGGCGCGTGCAGGGTGGGTACGCCCTGGACCTGCTCGAACGGACGCTCCGCGAGGGCCCTGTCGCGCGGGTGGAGGGGCTGCTCACGAGCGGGGACCGCGCCACCCGCCGGCTCGCCCACCGCATCGCACTCGACCGGGGCCTCCTGCGGGCCGGCCGGCTGGCCCGCACCGCCGCTGGCTCCGACGACGGCGTCCTGCAGAACCTGTGCGCGGAAGCGGCGATCGCCTCGATGGGCGAGGAGGACCGCGACGAGGTGCTCGCCGTCCTCCTGGCCGCCCGCGCCCCGCGCGTACGGTCCGCCGGCGTCACCGCACTGCGGCGCACCGGGCGGCACGGGGAGGCGCGGCCCTTCCTCGCGGACCGTTCGGGTGTCGTACGGGCCTGCGCCCGCTATGTGCTCCGGCAGGGCGGGATCGACCCGCTGCCCCTGTACCGGTCGATGTGCGCCACTCCGGCCGCCCACCCCGGGGCCGTAGCCGGGCTGGGCGAATGCGGTGGGCGGGCGGACGCCGAGACGCTGTGGCCGCTGGTGGCCCACCCGCTGCCCGCCGTCCGCGGCCACGCGGTCACCGGTCTGCGGGCCCTTGACGCCGTCACCCGCGAGCGGCTGACGCCGCTGCTCGACGACCCGTCATCCGCCGTCGTCCGGGCGGCCACCAAGGCGCTGCTGCCGGACGCGGCCGCGTTCTCCCCGCAGTGGCTCCGCGACCGGGCAGCTGCGGAGCGGCCGCGCGCGGTGCGGGTGGCGGCGCAGCGCCTGCTGCGCGCGGCCGGTCACACCCGTATCACCGGTTGAAATCCCCCGGCGTCCCCGGGGGCCTGAGTCGATAATCGAACGCATGGGAAAAACGTACGAACGCATCGACGGGCGGCTGCGGACCTTCATCGAGGCGCAGCCCATGTTCTTCACCGCGACCGCTCCCCTGGACGGCGAGGGCACGGTCAACCTCTCCCCCAAGGGCCTCAGTGGCTCCTTCGTGGTGCTCGACGAACTGCGGGTGGCGTATCTGGACTTCGCGGGGAGCACCGCGGAGACCGTCGCGCACCTCCGTGAGAACGGCCGCATCACACTGATGTGGTGCGCTTTCCAGGGGCCGCCGAACATCGTGCGCGTGCACGGCACCGGGGAGCCGGTCTTCCGGGACGATCCTCGCTTCGCCGGACTCCTCGGCCGGTTCGGCGAGATCGACCACACCCGGCA
This sequence comes from Streptomyces sp. RKAG290, assembly GCF_023701695.1. GTDB lineage: Bacteria > Actinomycetota > Actinomycetes > Streptomycetales > Streptomycetaceae > Streptomyces. Next base: position 6,312,296 of record NZ_JAJOZC010000001.1, on the reverse strand, counting down.
CGGACTGCGGGCGATCATCGTGGTGACGGCCGAGCTGATCCGGGACTCCTGCGGGTACGCGGTCCCCTTCATGACGTACGACGAGGACCGGCCGCTGCACGCCAGCCGCTTCGCGCGCGACGACGACGCCTCCCTCAGTGCGTACTTCGAGAAGAAGGACCACATCGCCACCAGCCTCGACGGGCTGCCGGGGCTGCCTCTCCCGCTGCCGGCCATGCCGCCCGCGCAGTGACCGGTTGGGCCGTACGGAGCAGGTGCGCAGGTGACTGCGGGCCGGCCGGTCTACGGTCCGGGGCATGCGCAGATGTCTGGTGACCGGTTCGGTACTGCTCGCCCTCGCCGGCCTCGTCGGGGCGAGGCCCATGGCGGCCCCGCCACTGCCCCAGCGGCTGGCGGACACGGGTGGCGGCACCCAGCTGATCACGGCGGAGGCGTCCTCCACCGAGGCCACGACGGGCACGGTCACCTGGTGGAGCCTGCGGTCGGGCAGGTGGGTCGCCGCCGGGTCGGCGGCCGCCCGCTTCGGGGCGAACGGGCTGACCGAGGGGGCGACGCGCAAGCAGGGCACCGACACCACACCCACCGGCCTGTACGACCTGCCGTACGCCTTCGGGGTGGCGGCGGCCCGGCCCGGCACCCGCTACCCCTACCGTCGGGTCCACGACGGGTCGTGGTGGTGCCAGGACAACGCGGCACGCGCGTACAACCGCTGGGTGGAGCCGCGGCCCGCCGACTGCCGGGCGGCCGAGGCCGAGCAGCTGATCACGTACCCGGCGCAGTACGCCCGTGCCCTCGTCGTCGGGTTCAACTACCACCGGCCGGTACGCGGCCGGGGTGCCGGGATCTTCCTGCACGTCAACGGGCGTGGGGCGACCGCCGGTTGTGTGTCCGTACCGGCGGCCGCGATGGACCGGATCCTCGCCTGGGCCGATCCGCACCGACGTCCGCATCTCGCGATCGGGACCCGTTCGGGCCCGACCGCGATCACGCGTTACTGACCGTCAGCGGTCGTTCTGGGCGAGCCGCAGCAGGTGGTCGGCGAGCGCCTGCCCGCCCGCCGGGTCGCGGCTGATCAGCATCAGTGTGTCGTCCCCTGCGATGGTGCCGAGGATGTCGTGCAGTTCGGCCTGGTCGATGGACGAGGCGAGGAACTGGGCGGCGCCCGGGGGCGTACGCAGCACCACGAGGTTGGCCGACGCCTCCGCCGAGATGAGCAGTTCGGCCGAGAGGCGCCGCATCCGCTCCTCCTTCGCGGAGCCGCCGAGCGGTGCGTGCGGGGTACGGAAACCGCCCTCGCTCGGCACCGCGTAGATCAGCTCGCCTCCGGTGTTGCGGATCTTCACCGCACCCAGTTCGTCGAGATCCCGGGAGAGCGTCGCCTGGGTGACGCTCAGCCCGTCGTCCGCGAGGAGCTTGGCCAACTGGCTCTGCGAGCGCACCGGCTGCCGGTTCAGGATGTCCACGATCCGGCGGTGGCGTGCGGTGCGGGTCTGCGGCACGGACGGCCCGCCGTGCTCGGATTCCTGCGCCTCGGTCATCGTCGTCGCCTCATTCTCCGGAGCGTCATTCCCCGGATCGTCCGTATGCCGCGTCGAGCACGCCGGGCAGCGCCCGGAGGAACGTGTCCACCTCAGCGTCACCGATGATCAGCGGCGGCATCAGCCGTACGACATCGGGTGCGGGTGCGTTCACCAGGAGTCCGGCTCCCTGAGCCGCCTGCTGCACCTGGGGGGCGAGGGCTCGGTGAGCACGATACCCAGCAGCAGGCCGGAGCCCCGGACATGGGAGACCAGGGGGTGTCCCAGGCCCTCCACGCCCTCACGGATCCGCTCACCGAGCCGCTTCACCGTGTCCAGTGCCCCGTCCGCGGAGAGGGTGTCCAGGACCGCGAGGCCGGCGGCGCAGGCGATCGGGTTGCCGCCGAACGTCGTGCCGTGCTGGCCGGGGACGAGCAGGTCGGCAGCCGCGCCGAACGCCACCGTGGCGCCGATCGGCAGTCCGCCGCCGAGCCCCTTGGCGAGGGTGACCAGGTCGGGCTCCACGCCCTGGTGGGCCTGGTGCTCGAACCAGGTGCCGCACCGGCCGATCCCGGTCTGCACCTCGTCCAGGACGAGCAGGGTGCCGGTGGCCCGGGTGATCTCCCGGGCCGCCTCCAGGTAGCCCTTGGGCGGGACGACCACACCGTTCTCGCCCTGGATCGGCTCGATGATCAGCAGCGCGGTGTCGGTGGTCACCGCGGCCCGCAGCGCCTCGACGTCGCCGTACGGCACGTGCGTGACGTCACCGGGCAGCGGGACGAAGGGCTCACGCTTGCCGGGCTGACCGGTGAGTGCGAGGGCGCCCATGGTGCGGCCGTGGAATCCGCCGTCGGTGGCGACCATGTGGCCGCGCCCGGTCAGCCGGCCGATCTTGAACGCGGCCTCGTTGGCCTCGGCGCCCGAGTTGGAGAAGAAGACCTTGCCGGGGCGGCCGAAGAGCTGGAGCAGCCGTTCGGCGAGCGCGACGGGCGGCTCGGCGACGAAGAGATTGGAGACATGGCCGAGGGCGGCGACCTGGGTGGCGACCGCCTCGATGATCGCGGGGTGGGCGTGGCCCAGCGCGTTCACCGCGATGCCGCCGACGAAGTCGAGGTACTGGGTGCCGTCGGCGTCCTGGACGTAGGCGCCCGATCCGCGGACGAGGGACAGCTTGGGGGTGCCGTAGTTGTCCATCAGCGCGGCCTTCCAGCGCTGTGCGAGTTCGGCGTTGGTCATGCTTCCCCCTGTGCGTCGGGCACGACCATCGTGCCGATTCCCTCGTCGGTGAAGATCTCCAGCAGGATCGAGTGCTGGACCCGGCCGTCGATGACACGCGCGGTCTCCACGCCGTTGCGCACGGCGTGCAGGCAGCCCTGCATCTTGGGCACCATGCCGCTGGAGAGTTCCGGCAGGAGCTTCTCCAGCTGGGTGGCGGTGAGCCGGCTGATCACGTCGTCGCTGTTCGGCCAGTCCTCGTAGAGCCCCTCCACGTCGGTGAGGACCATCAGCGTCTCGGCGTTGAGCGCGGCGGCGAGTGCGGCGGCCGCGGTGTCCGCGTTGACGTTGTAGACGTGGTTGTCCTCGGCGGAGCGGGCGATGGAGGAGATGACCGGGATGCGGCCGTCGTCCAGCAGTGCCTGGATGGCTCCGGTGTCGATCGCGGTGATCTCTCCGACCCGGCCGATGTCGACGAGTTCGCCGTCGATGGTGGGCCGGTGCTGCGTCGCGGTGATCGTGTGGGCGTCCTCACCGGTCATGCCGACGGCGAGCGGGCCGTGCTGGTTCAGCAGGCCGACGAGCTCACGCTGGACCTGCCCGGCGAGCACCATCCGTACGACGTCCATCGCCTCGGGCGTGGTGACGCGCAGTCCGGCCTTGAACTCGCTGACCAGGCCCTGCTTGTCGAGCTGGGCGCTGATCTGCGGGCCGCCGCCGTGCACGACGACGGGCTTGAGGCCGGCGTGCCGCAGAAAGACGACGTCCTGGGCGAAGGCCGCCTTGAGCTCTTCGTCGATCATGGCGTTGCCGCCGAACTTGATGACGACGGTCTTGCCGTTGTGCCGGGTCAGCCAGGGCAGCGCCTCGATGAGGATCTGCGCCTTCGGGAGTGCGGTGTGCTTCCGCGCGGCACTCATGAGCTGTACGCACTGTTCTCGTGGACGTAGTCCGCGGTGAGGTCGTTGGCCCAGATGACGGCCGACTCGGTGCCCGCGGCGAGGTCCGCGGTGATCCTGACCTCCCGGTAGCGCATGTCGATGAGGTCGCGGTCCTCCCCGACGCCGCCCTTTTTGCAGACCCAGACGCCGTTGATGGCGACGTTCAGCTCGTCCGGCTCGAAGGCGGCCTTCGTCGTGCCGATGGCGGACAGCACCCGGCCCCAGTTGGGGTCCTCGCCGTGGATGGCGCACTTCAGGAGGTTGTTGCGGGCGATGGAGCGGCCCACCTCGACGGCGTCGTCCTCGGTGGCGGCGTTGACGACCTCGATCCGGATGTCCTTGGACGCGCCTTCCGCGTCACCGATCAGCTGCCGGGCCAGATCGTCGCAGACGGCCCGTACGGCCTCGGCGAACTCCCCCTGTTCCGGGGTGATTCCGCTGGCCCCCGAGGCCAGCAGCAGCACCGTGTCGTTGGTGGACATGCAGCCGTCGGAGTCGACCCGGTCGAAGGTGGTGCGGGTGGCGTCGCGGAGCGCGGCGTCGAGCCCGGCGCTCTCCACGTCGGCGTCGGTGGTGAGGACGACGAGCATGGTGGCGAGGCCGGGTGCCAGCATGCCCGCGCCCTTGGCCATCCCGCCGACGGTCCAGCCCGCACCGCCGGCGACGGCCGTCTTGTGCACGGTGTCGGTGGTCTTGATGGCGATGGCGGCCTTCTCGCCGCCGTGCTCGCTCAGGACCGCCGCGGCCTTCTCGATGCCCGGCAGCAGCTTGTCCATGGGGAGCAGCAGGCCGATGAGTCCGGTCGAGGCGACGGCGATCTCACCGGCGCTGTGGCCTTCGAGGACCTCGGCCGCCTTCTCGGCGGTGGCGTGCGTGTCCTGGAAGCCCTTCGGCCCCGTACAGGCGTTGGCACCACCGGAGTTGAGGACGACGGCGGTCACCGCGCCGCCCTTGAGGACCTGCTCCGACCACAGGACGGGGGCGGCCTTGACACGGTTGGAGGTGAAGACGCCCGCGGCGGCGCGACGCGGACCGTTGTTGACCACGAGGGCCAGGTCCGGGTTACCGCTGTCCTTGATTCCGGCGGCGATGCCCGCCGCCGAGAACCCCTGTGCTGCCGTGACGCTCACGGTGCGACTCCGATCGTGGAAAGACCTGTGTCCTCGGGAAGTCCGAGGGCGATGTTCATGCTCTGCAGGGCCCCGCCCGCGGTGCCCTTGGCGAGGTTGTCGATGGCGCTGATGACGACGATCCGGCCCGCCGCCTCGTCGTACGCGACCTGGATCTGGACGGCGTTGGAGCCGTACACGGCTGCGGTCGCCGGCCACTGCCCCTCGGGCAGCAGATCGACGAACGGCTCGTCCGCGAAAGCCTTCTCGTACGCGGTACGGACGGACTCGGCGCTCACGCCCGGCTTCGCCTTCGCGCTGCACGTGGCGAGGATGCCGCGCGGCATCGGTGCGAGCGTCGGCGTGAAGGACACGGTGACCGGCTCGCCGGCCGCGGCGCTGAGGTTCTGGATCATCTCGGGCGTGTGGCGGTGGACGCCGCCGACGCCGTACGGCGACATGTTGCCCATCACTTCGGAGCCGAGCAGATGCGGCTTGGCCGCCTTGCCCGCGCCGGAGGTCCCGGACGCGGCGACGATCACGGCCTCGGGCTCGGCGAGCTGCGCCGCGTACGCCGGGAAGAGGGCGAGCGACACGGCGGTCGGGTAGCAGCCGGGCACCGCGATGCGCTTGCTCCCCGCCAGCGCGGCCCGCCCGCCGGGCAGCTCGGGCAGCCCGTACGGCCAGGTCCCGGCGTGCGGCGAAGCGTAGAACTTCTCCCAGTCGGCGGCGTCCTTGAGCCGGAAGTCGGCACCCATGTCCACCACGAGCACCTCGTCACCGAGCTGCTCCGCCACGGCGGCGGACTGGCCGTGCGGCAGCGCCAGGAAGACGACGTCGTGCCCGGCGAGCACCTCGGGCGTGGTCGGCTGAAGGACCCGTCCCGCGAGCGGCCGCAGGTGCGGCTGCAGCGCCCCCAGCGGCTGCCCCGCGTTGGAGTTCGCGGTCAGGGCCCCGATCTCGACCTCGGGGTGGACCAGCAGAAGACGGAGCAGCTCACCGCCGGCGTATCCGCTCGCCCCTGCCACCGCTGCACGTACCACCATCGAAATCCTCCTCGTCGATGGCATGACTATACGCAGCGTCGCACTTTTATGCAAAGGAATGGATTCGCCCGACCCGCAGCAAATGGATCAGCTCGGCCTCGGGACGACGAGCCCGCGCAGGCGGTCTGCACCCGACGTCGGCCGGGTCGGCGTCGGCGAGCGGTTCGGACGGCGCCGGATACCCCTTACCCGCCAGTCACCGATTGTCCCCGATTCCCGCGACGCCCGGGCGCACGATCCGGCCATCCCCGGCGCGGGGAGCCGATGCCGCACGCTCCGGAAGCCGCCCGCGGACTCGACCCTTGCCGAACACCGCCGGGCCCACCCTTTCCCTTGTGCGTGCGGGCCTCGCGCCCTATCCTCCTGAACATGTTCACTGAACGGGTTCAGTCAAGGGCGGCCCAGCGGGAGGCGACGCGGCGCAAGGTGTTGTCATCTGCGGAACGGCTGTTCCGTGAGCAGGGATTCGGCGCCAGCACGATCCGTCAGATCGCCGGCGACGCGGAAGTGAGCACGGGCACCGTCATGTCGGTGGGCGACAAGGACGCCCTGCTCGTCGCCATCTTCGACACCTGGATCGCCGCCGTGCACGAAGGGCGGGAGGGCAGGCTCGCGCAGGGCGACGTGGCGCCGCTGACCCCCGCCGCGGCGGCCCAGGAGGTCCTGAACCTCGTCGAGCCCTTCCTCACCTACTTCGCCCTCGACCTCGAACTGTCCCGGGAGTACGCCGCGGTCATCGTCCGCGGCACCCATGAATCAGTGGTCTTCCAGGCCCTGGCCCAGGCCTTGCTCACCGAACTGGAGACCCTGCTGGCCCGCACGCCGCTCACCGCTACGAAGGCGGGCGCCGGCTCGCGCACCCTCTACTTCACCTACCTGGGCATCCTCATGACCCTCAGCAACGGCGCCCTGGACCAGCAGGCCGCGATCGCGCAGTTCCGAGACGTCATCCGTTTCGTCGTCCACCACGAAGGAACTCAGCCATGATCAGCACTCCGGACCCCTGGTGGCCCACCGCACTGCTCGCCGTGATCCTGTTCTCCGACGCGATCCTGTCGGTGCGGCCCCCGATGTTCATCCAGCAGTGCCTGGACGGAGTGCACTTCCCGCGCGAGTGGTGGTGGACGCTCGTGGTCATCAAGCTCCTGGCGGCGGCGGGGCTCGTCGCCGGACTCCGGTATACGGGGGTCGGCGTGACGACGAACGTCGCGGTGATCGCCTACTTCGTGTGCGCCGCCTGCGCCCACTACCGGGCGCGGTACCTCAAGCAGGAGTTCTGGCTGAACTGCCTGGGCATGCTGGCGTTGTCGACGGCCGTCCTGTTCCTGTCGCACGCCGCGACGATCTGACTGCGGCTTCCCAGCCGCGCGGTCCAGCCCTTTCGGGGCGATCCGCTGAACGGCTCACACGACGAGCTCACCGATGCCCAGCAGGTTGCCCTCGCTGTCATGGAACCAGGCGCCGCGCTCTCCCCGTGCACCCTTGCTCGGGTAGTTGCCTTCGATCTCGGCGATCCCGTCCCTCGTACGGAAACCGGGGGCGTCGACCTCCTCGAACACCACCCCGCGTCGCTTGAGCTCCGCCACAGCCGCCTCGATGTCGTCGACCTCCCACGCCATCTGGGTGAAGGCCCCGGGCGAGGCCCCCGTCGACCGGAAGACCACGAAGTCCACGCCCCCGCACCGGTACAGCAGTCCACCGGGCCGTTCGTCGACGGGATCCAGGCCGAGCGTCTCGGAGTAGAAGCGCCTCGCCCGGTCGAGGTCCTGCGCCGGCAGCCTGGTCGCCACACGGGAGCGGCCGAGATTCAACTCGTGTGCGTTCATTGCTCCACTGTGCCGGGAGCGATGGCCGCCCGCGAGGAGGCGGCGCCCGGCCCCTGGGCGTAACGCTCGAAGAGGGTCAGCGGGAGGGGCCGAGCGCCGGGGCAGGTGTCAGGAACGGGGCTCCTGCGACTGGCCGCTGCGCTCCGCGTTCCGCTCCTTGATGCGTACCGTCTCCTTGCGGACCTCGGCCTGGGTGGCGCGTTCCTTCTGCAGCCACTCGGGGTCTTCCTGCTTCAGCGCGTCGATCTGCTCCGTGGTGAGGGCGTCCGTGACGCCGCCGCGTGCGAGACCGGAGATGGAGACGCCGAGCTTGGCCGCGACCACGGGCCGGGGGTGCGGGCCGTTGCGCCGCAGCTCCTGCAGCCACTCGGGCGGATCGCTCTGGAGTGCCGCCAGCTCGGTGCGCGAGACGACACCCTCCTGGAACTCGGTGGGGGTGGCCTCGAGGTACACACCCAGTTTCTTCGCCGCGGTCGCGGGCTTCATTGTCTGGGTGGTCTGGTGCGACGTCATGAGGTCAAGAGTATCGAGCGTGTGCGCCGCCTCTGACCACGACCGGTAACCTGGCGGGGTGACAGGCTCGGAAGCAACCCCTTCGTTCCGGCTCGCGTACGTCCCGGGGGTGACGCCCACCAAGTGGGTGCGGATCTGGAACGAGCGCCTGCCCGACGTCCCCCTCTCCCTCGTCGCCGTGCCCGCCGCCGAGGCGTCGGCCCTGCTGCACGACGGTGGCGCCGACGCGGGTTTCGTACGGCTGCCGGTGGACCGGACGGATCTCAGCGCGATTCCCCTCTACACCGAGGCGACCGTGGTCGTGATCCCCAAGGACCACGTGGTGGCGGCGGTCGACGAGGTGTCCGTGGAGGACCTGGCCGACGAGATCGTGCTGCACCCGCTGGACGACACCCTCGGGTGGGAGCGCCTGCCGGGCCGGCCGGCGATCGAGCGCCCTGCCACGACGGCGGACGCCATCGAGCTGGTCGCGGCCGGGGTGGGCGTCCTCGCCGTCCCGCAGTCCCTCGCCCGCCTGCACCACCGCAAGGACCTCACGTACCGGCCGCTGTCAGAAGCCCCGGAGTCCCGCATCGCGTTGTCGTGGCCCGAGGACAGGACCACGGATCTGGTGGAGGACTTCATCGGGATCGTCCGGGGCCGGACCGTGAACAGCACCCGGGGCCGCAGCGCGCCCGCCGCCCAGCCCAAGAGCAAGGCATCCGACTCCCCCGGCGCCCGGCGCAAGCCCGCGGCCGGTGCGGCGGCGGGGAAGGGTGCACGGCAGGGATCCGGAGGCGCGAAGGGCACCAAGGGCGCCCGGGGCTCCAAGGGCGCCTCAGGTTCCAAGGGCGCCGGAGGTTCCAAGGGCGCGTCGGGGGCCAAGCGCGGCAAGCCCCGCCGCCGGCCGTGACGGCTCGGGCTGTCCGACCCGGCCGGCACCATCGGTGACCATGACGCACACCGAACGCCCGATGCCGCCGCCCGTCCCGTTCGGAGGCGCCGAGGTGACCCCGCGGTGGATCCACCCGCACCTGATCGGTGCGTACGCCCGCCACAGCGGCCACGCCGACCTGCTCCGCGAGGGGACCGACGGCAGCACCGGGGCGTGAAGGTGCGCAGCCGCGGGCCGCTGTCACGGCCACCACATGCCCGTGTCCCGTCACCCTTGTGCGGTGTTTCGTCGCGCCCGCCCGTCGGGGCGGGCGGGCCGGATGTCAGGATGGCTCCATGACGAGCAAGGTTTACTTCGACATCACCATCAACGACGAGCCCGCCGGGCGGATCGTCTTCAACCTGTACGACGACGTCGTTCCCAAGACCGCGGAGAACTTCCGCCAGCTGGCGACCGGTGAGCACGGCTTCGGTTACAAGGGTTCGTCCTTCCACCGGGTCATCCCCGAGTTCATGCTGCAGGGCGGTGACTTCACCCGCGGTGACGGCACCGGCGGCAAGAGCATCTACGGGGCGAAGTTCGACGACGAGAACTTCAAGCTCGCGCACACCAAGCCCGGCCTGCTCTCCATGGCGAACAGCGGCCCGAACTCCAACGGTTCGCAGTTCTTCATCACGACCATCGTGACGTCGTGGCTGGACGGCAAGCACGTGGTGTTCGGCGAGGTCGCGGACCAGCAGAGCCTGGACCTGGTCAAGAAGATCGAGGGTCTCGGCTCGCAGAGCGGCCGGACCAGCGCGAAGGTCACCATCGCGGACTCCGGAACCCTCTGATCCCGGTCCGCTCAGGGAACAGCTGACGGAACGCGCCGGCCGACGAACACCGTCGGCCGGCGCGTTCCGTCGTACCGGGGTGCCTTCGCACCATGGCGTGGCCGCGGAGTCCGAGCGGTACCTTGCCCGGATGGCGAACGTGTTCGGCGGCGGCGGACGGCGACTGCACCTCTCCAACGGAGGGACGGAGGTCTTCCTCGACGTGCTCCTCCTGGCGGTCTCCGAACTCGCCGAGCGCCCCTGGGAACACCGGTTCGCCGCCCTGCTGACGTGGCACGACCAGAACGCCGTGGGGCGCGGCGCCGTCGGCTTCGATCTGGCGGAGATCGACTGGGGGCCGTCCCCGCAGGAGCGGGCCGCGGCGAAGGGCTTCGTTCTGCGGGTGCTCGATCTGGCACTGCGCCGGCACCGGTGGGACGAGCTGGGCTACGAGCCGCCGTTCGCCGCGGACCAGCTGCGGGAGTACCGGGCGATCGTCGAGGCCTTCGAGCCCGTGGGCACCGCTCCCGGCCACTCCTTCCCCGGGCCCGACGAGGCCGCTGACGTCTGCTGCGTACGCCATCGGGTCCTGTTCTCGCAGGGGTCCGGGACGGGGTGCGTGTTCTGCGGTGGGGAGGCGAGTGCGCACCCGGCGGAATGACTGCACTGTCAACCGATGGTTGACAGTGCAGCGAGTGTCAACCTAGGGTTGACACATGACGAATCCCGCAGGCATGACGAACCCGGTCCGTCTCGACGACCTCATCGCAGCCATCAAGAAGGTCCACCCCGACGCCCTGGACCAGCTCCAGGACGCCGTCATCGCCGCCGACCACCTCGGCGACGTGGCCGACCACCTGATCGGCCACTTCGTGGACCAGGCACGCCGTTCCGGCGCGTCCTGGACCGATATCGGCAAGAGCATGGGGGTGACCCGGCAGGCGGCCCAGAAGCGCTTCGTCGCCAAGGACCCCGCGGAGGGCTCCGACCTCGACCCCAGCCAGGGCTTCGGCCGCTTCACCCCGCGGGCGAAGAACGTCGTGATGGCCGCGCACAACGAGGCGCGTGCCGCGGCCAACACCGACATCGGCACCGCACACCTCGTGCTCGGCCTGCTCAGCGAGCCGGACGCGCTCGCGGCGGCGTTCATCAGGGCACAGGGCGTGCCCCTGGACACCGTTCGGCAGGCCGCCACCGAAGCCCTGCCGGGGGCGACCGAGGGCGAACTGCCCGAGCTCATCCCGTACAACGCGGACGCGCGCAAGGCCCTGGAGCTCACCTTCCGCGAGGCCCTGCGGATGGGACACAACTACATCGGTACGGAACACATCCTGCTCGCCCTGCTGGAGTACGAGGACGGGGCGGGTCTGCTGACCGGCCTCGGGGTCGACAAGGCGACCGCCGAGAGGGGCATCACCGAGGCGCTCTCACTCCTCGTCGCCTCCCAGGAGTCCGGCACTCCGGGGTCCGCCGCCCAGGAGCCTCCCGCGCACGAGGAGTGACCGGCCGTGCGGCGGAACCGCACTGACGCCGGACGTGTCGCGGGCCCGGGGCGCCGCACCGGCATCTACGTTCTCGAAGTGGACACAAGGGACGCGGCGCGCCCCGGCTGAACGGCCTGTCCCTTCCTCCGGGAGAACGCATGGTCCCGCCCAGCAGCAGCACGTACGCAGCACCGAAGAAGTCCGGTGGGGGTGGCTGCTGCGGCTGGGCCAATGGTGTGCCCGCCATTTCGTCGTGGTCATCATCGCCTGGCTGGTCGCCCTCGGCGGGCTGCACGCCCTCCAGAGTGCGTTCGGAGGTACGTACTCCGACGACTTCAACCTGCCCGGCACCCAGTCGAACACGGGGGCCGAGCTGCTGAAGGCGCACGATCCCGCCGCGGGCGGCACCGGCGCGCAGGTGGTCCTGCACGATGCGCAGAAGCCCCTGACCGACCTGCAGAGCCAGGTCGACCAGGTGGTGGGGAACCTGCAGAAGCTGCCGCACGTGCTCTCCGCCCAGAACCCGCTGCCCTCCTCGTCCTCGTCGACGTCCAGCTCACTGTCCAAGGACGGCGCCACCGGGTACATCACCGTGCGGTTCGACGTGAACCCGACCTCGCTGGACCAGGCCTACCTCGCCCAGGTCGACACGGCGGTGAAGCCGCTGCGCACCGCCGGTGCGGAGGTCGAGTACGGCGGACCGCTGGGCGAACTCGCCAGGCCCGAGACCACGGACCTGACCAGTGAGGCCATCGGATTCGGCGTCGCGGTGATCGTGCTGCTGATCGGATTCGGCAGCATCATCGCGGCCGGCGTCCCGCTGCTCACCGCGCTCATCAGCGTGATCGTCGGGCTCAGCCTGCTGTCGCTGGTGGCCGCGCTCACCACGTTCGCGAGCGTCTCGCCCACCCTCGCCACCATGATCGGGCTGGGCGTGGGGATCGACTACGCGCTGTTCCTGATCACCCGGCACCGTCAGCAGGTCATGGACGGCGCCGATCCGGTCGTGGCCGCCGGCCGGGCGGTGGCCACCAGCGGGCGTGCCGTACTGGTCTCCGGCTGCACCGTCATCGTCGCCCTGGCCGGGCTGTACGTCTCCCGGGTGAGCTTCATCGGCAAGCTGGGGGCCGCCGCCGCGGTCACCGTGATCACCGCGGTCATCGGCGCGATCACCCTGGTACCCGCCCTGCTCGGCCTCATCGGCAGGCGGATCGACCGCTACCGGGTCCGGCCGCCGGTCGCCGAGGGCGGGGCCGTGCCGGGCACGGCCTCGCAGGGCGGCTGGCACCGGTACGCGCAGCGGGTGGAGCGGCGGCCCTGGTGGTTCCTGCTCGCCGGACTCGTCGTGGTGGGTGTTCTCGCCATCCCGCTGTTCTCGATCCGCCTCGGCCACATCGACGACGGGGCGGACCCGACGAGCTTCACCGACCGGCGCGCCTTCGATCTCATCTCCACCGGGTTCGGGCCGGGTGCCAACGGCCCGTTCACCCTCGTCGTCGATCAGCGGGCGGTTCCGAGCGCGGACCGCTCGGCGCTGGCGAGCAGCCTCCAGAAGGCGCTCACCGATGTCCCGGAGCGGCCAGCGTGAGTCCGCTCCAGCCGACGGACGACGGGCCCTGCTCATCGGCAACGCCGTCTCCACCGAGGCCCCGCAGGACGCGGGCACGACCTCGCTCTTCAACCACCTCAAGGACGACGTGCTGCCGCAGGGGGTGTCCGGTACGAAGGCGTCCGCCTACGTGACCGGCACGACCGCGGCCCAGGAGGACTTCCTCGACATCATCGTCAGCCGCCTCCCCCTCATCATCGCCGTCGTGGTCGGCCTGGCCTTCGTCATCATCCTGATCGTCTTCCGCGGCGTCCTGGTCGCGTTGAAGGCCGCCGTCCTCAACCTCCTGTCGATCGCCGCGTCGTACGGGGTGGTGGTGGCGGTCTTCCAGTGGGGCTGGGGCGGCCCGTCGCTCGGCGTCTCCGGGACGGTGCCCATCGAGAGCTACGTGCCGATGATGATGTTCGCGATCGTCTTCGGTCTGAGCATGGACTACGAGGTGTTCCTGATCGCGCGCGTGCACGAGGCGTGGCTGCGCACCCGGGACAGCAAGGGCGCCGTGGCGCACGGGCTGGAGATCACCGCCCGGGTCATCACCTGCGCCGCGCTGATCATGGTGAGCGTGTTCGCCGCCTTCATCCTCAGTGACACCATCGTGGTCAAGATGCTGGGGCTCGGGCTTGCGGTCAGTGTGCTCGTCGATGCCACGATCGTGCGGCTGCTGCTGGTGCCCGCGGTGATGACGCTGCTGGGCCTCAGCGCGTGGTGGATGCCGCGGTGGCTGGACCGGGTGCTCCCCCACATCGACACCGAGGGCGAGTCCGTCCCGCCGGCGGCCGCGCCGTGACGGGCCGCGCGCCGGTCACAGTGACGCGTACACCGCCTCGATCAGCGCCGACTTACGGGGGTCGTCGGCGATGTGGGGGCCCATCCGGTTCATGACGTACCCGAGGGAGATCCCGGCCTCCGGGTCGGCCAGACCGCAGGAGCCGCCCGCGCCGTCGTGGCCGTAGGCACGCGGATTGGGGCCGTAGCCGCCGTCGGGACCGCTCAGCCACAGGCCGAGCCCGATCTCGCTGTCGCGGCCGAGGCCCTCGCCGAGCACCAGGTCGCGGCAGCGCCCCTGGCCTTCCCGGACCCGTTCGACGGCCTCCTCGGAGAGGATCCGCCGGCCGCCGAAGCTGCCGCGTCCGGCGAAGATCCCGTACAGCGCGGCAACCGCCCGGGCCGTGCCGTGGCCGTTGGCCGCGGGGATCTCGGCCGCCCGCCACTCGGGGGTGTTGGCGGCGGCCGCGCCGGTGGGCGGATTGAGCAGCGAGGCGACGGCGACCGGCTCCATCCGCGCGAAGAGTGCGGCCTGCTGGGCCCGGTCGGCCTTCGGGACGACGAGTTCGGCGACGCGCCCCGCCTCCTTCTCGGGCAGGCCGATGGTGAAGTCGATGCCGAGCGGGCCGGTCACCTCCTGCCGCAGGAACTCCCCCGGCAGCATGCCGGTGATCCGCCGGACCACCTCGCCGACCAGGAAGCCGTACGTGATCGCGTGATAGCCGGAGCGGGTGCCGGGCTCCCACCACGGCTCGGTCGCCGCCAGCCGGGCGGTGGTCAGCTCCCAGTCGTAGAGCTCGGCAAGGGTGTGCGGCTCGCGGAGTCCCGCCAGGCCCGCACGGTGGGAGAGCAGGTGCCGCACCGCAACGGCCTCCTTGCCCGCCGCGGCGAACTCCGGCCAGTAGGTGGCGACCGGGGCGTCCAGGTCCAGCAGGCCGCGGTCGGCGAGGACGTGGGCGCAGAGCGCAGTCGGCCCCTTGCTGGTGGACCAGACGTTGACCAGCGTGTCCTGCTCCCAGGGGCGGGTGCGGGCGGCGTCGGCCCAGCCTCCCCAGAGATCGGCCACGGGCTGTCCGCCGACCAGGACGGTGACGGCCGCGCCCAGTTCGTCACGGTCGCGGAAATTCGCCTCGAACGCGCCGCGCACCGCGGAGAACCGCTCGTCGCAGTGCCCGTGGATCTGCGGCACGGTGGCCTCCCTCGCCTGGGACATGCCTGGTGGGACTCGGTCCCGGACAACGTACCGACTGGTCGGACCGGCGGGAAGACATGGGGGCGCCACGATCCTTCGCCGCGCTCTCGCGGCGCCGGTCAGCGGGCTCCGGTTTCGAGGCGGAGGCTCCAGCGGCGGGGCAGCCCCGTCAGCGTGACGGTGGAGAGCGGGCGGACGTCGACGTTCCAGTACGTGGACGGCGAGGCCCTCAGTGCGTAGACGAGGGCGGCCCGGACCACGGCCGGTTCGGCGACGGCGACGATCGCCCCGTCGCAGGCGGGCCGCGTGTCCAGCCAGCCCCCTATCCGGGAGATGAACTCCAGCAGCGATTCACCGCCGTGCGGCGCGGAGCGCGGGTCGGCGAGCCAGGCGTCCACGGCCGCCGGTTCGCGCGCGGTGACGTCGGAGAGGGTGCAGCCGCGCCACCGCCCCATGTCGCAGTCGCGCAGGGCGGGCTGGACCAGCGGGGCGAAACCGAGCGCCTGGCCGGTGGCGCGGCTGCGGGGGGTCGGCGAGCAGTAGCGCAGTTCGGCCGCGCCGAGGGGCACCAGGGCCGGGGCGGCGTACTGCACCTCGTGCCAGCCGGCCTCGTCGAGCGGCCGGTCGTCGTCGAAGCGCTCACCGAGCAGGGAGGAGTTGCGTGCCGCGGCGACGAGCGAGACTCGAACACTCATGGGCGTGAGCGTGGAGCCGTTCGCCTGGCAGGTCAAGAGGGCGGCCGCAAGCGCTTCCGGCTCAGCCCAGGTTGAGGGACATCCATTTGCCGGGGCTGTCCAGCGGCTTGAAACCGACCTTCTCGTAGACCCCGTGGGCGTCCTCCGTCGCGAGCACGAGCCGGCGGACGCCCAGGGACGCGAGGTGGTCGCGCGCCGCGGCGACGATCCCCGCGCCGAGACCGTGGCCGCGGGCAGCGCGGTCGACGTACACATCGCAGAGCCAGCCGAAGGTGGCGTGGTCGGTCACCACACGGGCGTAGGCGACCTGTTCGCCCGAAGCGAGGTCGTAGGTACCGAAGTTGAGCGAGCCCGCGATGGCCAGATCCTGGCGCTCCAGGGTGCGGCCCAGCGCCCAGTAGGCGTCCGTGGAGAGCCAGTTGTGGATCCTGACCGCGTCCAGCCGGGACGGGTCGCAGGAGATCTCGTAACGCTGCTGGGGAGTTTCGGTCATGCCGGGAGACTATCGACCGGGCCGCCGAGGACGTCCGCCCAGGCCGTACGCAGCCGCCGCACGCCCTCGGCGATCTCGGCCGGCCCGGCGACGGCTGCGTAGCTCAACCGGACGTGGGACGACGGGGGTTCGGCACAGAAGTAGGGCCGGCCCGGCGCGATGGCGACGCCTGCGCGCAGAGCCGCGGAAACCATGGCGGACTCGTCCGTACCGGCTTCGGTGTCGGGCAGGCCGGCCCAGAGGCTGCCGCCGCCCGCCGGGATGTGCGGGAGCGCGAGAGCGGGCAGCTCCCGGCGCAGCGCCCCGGTCATCGCGGTGCGGCGGGACCCCAACTCGGCTGACAGCGAGCGCAGATGACGGCTCCAGGCCGGGCTGCCGACGAGTTCGAGCGCGGCCTCTTGGAGCGGCCGGGGTACGAAGAAGCTGTCGACGACCTGGATGGCACGCAGCCGTTCGAGTACCGGTCCACGGGCGGCGAGGGCGCCCACCCTGAGGCTGGGCGAGGTCGCCTTGGTGAGCGAACAGACATGCACGACCACTCCGTCGGGGTCCTCGGCAGCCAGTGGCCGCGGCAGCGGCCCGGCGTCGTCGTGGACGAGCCGGCGGGCGAAGTCGTCCTCGACGACGAACGCCCCGGCCTCCCGGGCGATCCGGACGACCTCCGGGCGCCGGTCCGCGGCGAGGACCGCCCCGGTCGGATTCTGGAACAGCGGCTGGCACACGAAGACCCGGGCGCCGGTGGCCCGGAAGGCCGCGGCGAGCAGCTCCGGCCGCACTCCGTCGGTGTCCACCGGGACCGGCACGGGCCGCAGCCCGGCGGCCCGCGCGACCGCGAGCATGCCCGGGTAGGTCGGCGACTCGACGAGCACCGGAGCGCCGGGCTGGGCGAGCGCCCGCAGCGCGGTGGCGAGGGCGCTCTGTCCGCCGGCGGTGATCAGCACGTCGGCGGCGGTGAGCGCGGGCCCGATCTCGCGGGCGAACCACGCCCGCAGTTCGGTCAGTCCCTCGGTCGGCGGGCGGCCCCAGGCGCCGGGGCGGCGCCCGGCCCTGGCCAGCGCCGCGGCGAGGGCACGCTCGGGCTGGAGCGAGCTGTGGAGGTAGCCGCCGTTGAACTCGACGACGCCCGTGGCCGGGGCGGCCAGGGTGGCCAGCACCCCTGACGCGTCGACCGTGCGGGGCATCACCTCGGGGCCGCCGTCACCGCTGAGCGACACCTCCTGCCAGGAGGTGTCGCCGGGCGGCACCGCGCCGGTACGGGGCTGCGCCCGGAAAGCGCCGGAGCCGGGCCGGGTGACGACGAGCCCTTCTGCGGCGAGCTGCGCGATGGCCCGCGAGACGGTCACGGGGCTGGCCCGGAAGCGTTCGACGAGGACACGACTGGACGGCAGCTTCTCACCGGGTGAGTAGCGGTTCAGATCGTCTCGGAGGCATTTCGCCAGCTCGGCCACGCTGCTACGCTCATGCATGACAGCAGAGGATAGCGCTACCCACGGCAGCACGATAGCGGTTGACCCGGCTGCGGACGGCCAGCACCGCACCGGCTCCCCTGAGCCGGCCGCGGCACCCGGCGGCCCCGGGGCCCGTCCGACGGGACGCAGCGGGACACTGCTCGCCGGACTCGGAGTCGTCGCCTTCTCGCTGACCTTCCCCTCCACCGCGTGGGGCCTGGAGAGCTTCGGCCCCTGGTCCCTGGTGGCGCTGCGCAGCCTGCTGGCGGCCGTGATCGCGGGCAGCGTGCTCCTCGCGGCCCGGGTGCGGGTGCCCGAGCGCCGGCACTGGGCGGGGCTGGCAGTCGTGGCGGGCGGTGTGGTGGTGGGATTTCCGCTGCTGACCACGCTCGCCCTGCAGACCTCGACGACCTCGCACGCGGCCGTGGTGGTGGGACTGCTGCCGCTCACCACGGCGGTGTTCGCCTCCGTACGCACCGGGTCGCGCCCGCCCCGCGCGTTCTGGATCGCGGCGCTCACCGGGGCGGGCGTGGTGATCGCCTTCACCGTGCTGCAGAGCGGCGGGGCGCTCTCCACCGGGGACATCTACCTGTTCGGCGCCCTGCTGGTGTGCGCGGCGGGGTACACCGAGGGCGGCAGGCTGGCGAGGGTCATGCCGGGCTGGCAGGTGATCGGCTGGGCCCTGATCCTCACCATGCCGCTCGCGGTGGCGGGCGCCGCGGTCGCGTTGCCGTACGAGCCGGTGCGGCTGACCGCGCACGGTGCGATCGGTCTGGTCTGGGTGGCGGCGGTCTCCACCTTCTTCGGCCTGTACGTCTGGTACCGCGGCATGGCCGAGATCGGGGTGGCGCGGGCCAGCCAGCTCCAGCTCGCGCAGCCGCTGCTGACCCTGGTCTGGTCGTTCCTGCTGCTCGGCGAGGAGGTCTCGCCTGCCGCGCCGGTGGCGGCGGTCGCGGTTCTCTTCTGCATCGCGGCCACCCAGCGTGCGGGCGGTGCCCGGCGGCGCCGGTGACGGCTGCCGGACACACCGGCGGGAAGCTCCCCTCCCACCGGGCGAAGCCGTCCGGCGGTCATAGACTTGTCGACATGGACCGCCACCCGTGAGGAGGTCACTCCCGATGGAGGCACACACGGGCGACCGGCTGGTGACGCACGGCAGGACCGTGGGGCAGCACGACCGGGTCGCAGAGATCGTCGAGGTGCTCGGGGACGGGGGCACTCCGCCGTACCGCGTCCGCTTCGACGACGGGCACGAACATCTCCTGGCCCCCGGCCCGGACAGCGTCGTGGAGCACGACCCTGCCCGGGACCGGGGCGCGGGGGCCTGAGGCCCCCCGCTCGGATCACGTCGGGCTCGCCCGCCCCGGTGGCGCACGGCGCACGGCAGGCCGGTCAGCGGGGCGGGCGCACCCGCGTCCGGTAGTGGTCGGCCACCACCTGTGACATGGCGCCGATCCGGTCCGCGACCACGCCCTTGCCGGAGAAGTAGACGTGGCCGCGGACCTGGTCGTACCCGGCGGCGAAGTCGATGTGGCGGGAGAGTTCGGCCGGGTCCTGCCAGGCCGCGCCCTGGGCGGGGTCGCCGGCCTTGTAAAGCGCCTCGCCGACGAAGAGATCGACGCCCGTCCCCCGCACCACGTCGTTCCACCAGGGCACCAGCTTGGCGTAGTCGGCGGCGGCGAACCCGATGTTCCAGTAGATCTGCGGGCAGATGTAGTCGATCCAGCCCTTCTTGATCCAGCCGCGGGTGTCGGCGTACAGATCGTCGTAGGTCTGCACACCCGACGCGGTCGGCGAACCGAGCGGGTCGGTCGAGGCATTGCGCCACACGCCGAACGGGCTGATGCCGAAACGGACATCCGGCTTGACCGCCTTGATCCGCTCACCCATCTCGCGTACCAGTTTGTCCGTGTTGGCCCGCCGCCAGGCGGCCTTGTCGGGGAAGCCCGCACCGTACTTCGCGTACGCGGGGCCGTCCGCGAAGGCCTGTCCGGCCACCGGGTACGGATAGAAGTAGTCGTCCCAGTGGACGGCGTCGATGTCGTAGCGGCGGACCGCGTCGAGCATCGCGTCCTGCACGAAGCCGCGGACCTCGGGCAGACCGGGGTTGTAGTAGAGCTTCCCGCCGTAGGGCAGCACCCAGTCGGGGTGCACCCTGGCGGGGTGGCTCGCCGCCAGCCGGGAGGGGTCGGTGTGGTTGGCCACCCGGTACGGGTTGAACCAGGCGTGCAGTTCCAGACCGCGGCTGTGCGCCTCCTTCACGGCCGTGCCCAGCGGGTCCCAGCCGGGGTCCTTGCCCTGGACGCCGGTGAGGCACTGGGCCCACGGCTCGTACGGCGAGGGCCACAGCGCGTCGGCGGACGGGCGGACCTGGAGGACCACCGCGTTCAGCTTCCGGTCGACGGCCTCGTCGAGGTACGCGATCAGCTGGGCCTGCTGCGCGGAGGCGGACAGACCGGGTTTCGAGGGCCAGTCGACGTTGGCGACGGTCGCCACCCACATGCCCCGGAGCTCGAGCCGTTGCACGTCACGGGATCCGCCGCCCGCACCGACCGCATGCCCCCGTGCCGCCCCGGCCGCCGACGCGGCACCGGCCGACGCGAGCGGGGCCACCACCGCCGCAACCGTCCCGGCCGCCCCCACCACAAAGTCCCTTCGGGCGATTTGTCGCATTTCTTTGCACCTGCCGTCTCTCTGCACTCGTCCACAACCCCCGCAATCCGGGCGTAAAGCCGAGCATGCCCGCCCCGGCCCCCGATCCCTGGTAAGGCGCGGAGTAACGTCGTGGGGTCCTGGTGGAGCCCGGAATCAGACGGAAGCCGCCGAACGGAGAACAGCGAAAGGCACGAGGTGACGGACTCTATGGCCGACATTGCACGCGTCGGAGTGGTGGGCTGTGGCCAGATGGGCGCAGGCATCGCGGAGGTGTGCGCCCGCAGCGGCCTCGACGTCAAGGTGGCCGAGACCACCGGCGAGGCGCTGGAGATCGGCCGCACCCGGCTCTACAACTCCCTCTCGAAGGCCGCTGAGCGCGGCAAGATCACCGAGGAGGAGCGCGACGAGACCCTCGGCCGCCTCAGCTTCACCACGGACCTCGGTGAGTTCGCCGACCGCGACCTCGTCATCGAGGCCGTCGTGGAGAACGAGCAGGTCAAGACCGAGATCTTCCAGGTGCTCGACCAGGTGGTGACCCGCCAGGACGCGATCCTCGCCTCCAACACCTCCTCGATCCCGCTGGTGAAGCTGGCCGTCGCGACCTCGCGCCCCGACCAGGTCATCGGCATCCACTTCTTCAACCCGGCACCGGTGCAGAAGCTCGTCGAGCTGATCCCCGCGCTGACCACGTCGGACGAGACG
This sequence comes from Streptomyces sp. RKAG290, assembly GCF_023701695.1. Lineage (GTDB taxonomy): Bacteria > Actinomycetota > Actinomycetes > Streptomycetales > Streptomycetaceae > Streptomyces. The sequence continues at coordinate 6,291,400 of NZ_JAJOZC010000001.1, read as the reverse complement.
GTCAAGCGGGCCGAGGCCGTGGTGCAGGACATACTCGGCAAGCACCCGATCCGCGCCCAGGACCGGTCCGGCTTCGTCGTCAACGCGCTGCTGATCCCGTACCTGCTCTCCGCGATCCGGATGTTCGAGTCGGGCATCGCCAGCCGCGAGGACATCGACAACGGCATGGAGATGGGCTGCGCGCACCCGATGGGCCCGCTCAAGCTCGCCGATCTGATCGGCCTGGACACCGTGGCCTCGGTCGCGGACTCGATGTACGCCGAGTACAAGGAGCCGCTGTACGCCGCTCCCCCGCTGCTCCAGCGGATGGTCGACGCGGGCCGGCTCGGCCGCAAGACGGGTTCGGGGTTCTACCCGTACGCCTGACACCTGCTCACCACGTGCCCGTGAGGGGCCGGCCGGAATCCTCCGGCCGGCCCCTCGGCCGTTTCCGCGTCCGCACGTGGCGCCCGGCTGGACGCGCGCACGGCCTGGGACGTGAGCCGGCCCGGTCGCCTCAGCCCAGCCGTAAGTGATGGAGCATCATGAGCCCGGCGGCCATGCCCGCGGCCGGCACCTCACCGCGCGCGATCATGTCGGGAACCAGCTTGAGCGGTATCCACTCCCGGCGCGAGGACTCGAAGGCGTCGCAGGGGTGACCGGTCCAGTCGGCCTGTTCGCCCCAGTAGAAGTGGTGCCGCGCGTCGGTGAGCCCGTTCGACGGTTCCACGGTCAGCAACGGGCGCAGCGGTCCGGGGCGCCAGCCGGTCTCCTCCTCCATTTCCCGGGCGGCCGCGTCGGCCGGGCTCTCGCCGTCCTCGACCACGCCCGCGGCGATCTCCCAGCCCCAGCTGTCGGTGATGAAGCGGTGCCGCCAGAGCAGCAGGACCTCGTTCGCCTCGTTGACGACGGTGGCCGCCGCGACGGGGCGCAGCCGGATGACGTAGTGGTCGAGGTGGTCACCGTCGGGCAGTACGACATCTGCCAGATTGACCCGGAACCAGCGATTCTCGTACACAGTCTGTTCGTTCAGGTTCGTCCACTGCACAGTTCTGCCACCTTCTGACTAGTAGGTGGCCATATCGCAGCAGACCGGGGCTCACAGCGGTACGCGCAGCGCCCCGTCGACGATTTCGGCGGCCTGTTCCGCGTCGGTGCTGCCGCTGGCGACCAGGTGCTCGCGCACCGACCGCAGCCGGTCGCGCAGCCGCTGCGACTCCATGCCCCTGGCCCGTTCCGCCATCTCGACGGCCGTGACCGCCGCCCGGTCGGCCTCGCCCCGCCGCAGCTCGATCGTGGTGAGCATGGCCAGCCGGTGGACCCGGCCCCGGTCGTGCGCGGGGGTCCGCACCGCTGCCGCGGCGTGCTCCCGGGCCGCCGTCAGGTCCCCGAGGCCGAGCAGTGCCTCGGCCACCTGGACGTTGACCAGACCCGGCTGGACGTACCCCGTCTCGTCCGGTTCCTGGCCGGGCCGGATGCGCCCGGCCTCGGACTCGGCGCGCCGGATGCACTCCAGGGCGCCGGCCCCGTCGCCGAGGTGGGCGTACGCCTTGGCCTGCATCGCGTGCAGATCGGCGGCCAGCGCGGGGGTGATGTCGCGTCCGGCGGCCCGCAGCGCCGCCTCGGCGAAGGCCACGGCCTGCCGGTAGTCGGCCAGGAACAGCGACTGGTTGACCAGCAGCGCGATCACGTAGCCGCCGAGCCCCCGGTCCCCGCTCGCCTTCGCCAGGCGCAGTGCCTGGTGGAAGTAGCGCTGGGCGAGCCCGTGCGCATCGGAGTCGTAGGCGCAGATGCCCGCGACGGCCACCAGGCCGCCCGTCGCGCGGTGCAGTTGGCGCCCCATCGCGTCGCTGTAGCCGCCGCGCAGCAGCGGGGCGGTCTCGGCGTTGAGGAAACCGACGATGCGCGAACGCGTCGCGATGCCGCCCGCCTTGCGGTACATCAGTTCGTAGTGGGCGCGGGCGGCGCGCAGCGTCGCTATGTCGGCCATGCTGACGCGGGTCGGGCCGGCCCGGGACACATCGGCGTCCTCCGGCGGGTTCTCCCACTCCCAGACGGGCATCACCGCGGTGGTTCCGGTGACCGCCGGGGCGGCGACGACGTGCGGGCGCTGCTGCTCGTCGGAGCGCCACAACGCCGTGGCCCGCTCGACGAATCCGGTGAGCGAGGAGCCCTGCGCGGGCACGTGGCCGCCGAGGGCCGCCATGCCGATGTCGCCGAGCGAGACGGCCCGGCGCAGGCGGTTGCCCAGCACTTCGCAGATCAGGTCGGGCACCTGGCCGCGCGGCCGCTGCCCCTTCAGCCAGCGGGCGACGGCGGTGTGTTCGTACCGCAGGCCGAGCCCCCTGGCGCGGCCGGCCTGGTTGATGTGCGCGGCGAGCCCGGCCCGGGAGACGCCCGCCTCGTCGATCAGAGCCTCTAGCAAGGTGTTGGGCTCCATTGCCCCCATTGCCCCTCCGGTGGGTCGGCACGCCGAGACGTGTCGCCCCAGTGGAGCACGATTCACACGGGGTGTGAACGGAATGCCCGAACCGTCCCGCTGCGCACTCTGTTGCGCCGGTCCGCGAGTCGCTTGACTGAGTCCCTCGCAAGAGGCGGCCGGGTCGTCTGCTCCCCCTCGTACAGTACGACGACCCGCACCCGCGCCGTCCGCTCTGCCGACCTGCCCGACACTCCGCGGCAGGGCGGACGGCGCCGGATCGCACGACCCACTGCCCACGGATCGGAGGGTGGCTGCGGGGTCGGCCGGCAACCGGGTCTCCCGGGCACGGCCCGTACCCGCGTGCGGTCCTGAGCCCCTGGGCGAGCACAAAGGAGGGGCGTATCCGGTGGCCGGATACGCCCCTCCTCGCTGTGCGTGGGCCGTTACGCGCCGCGCAGCACCGCGCCGGTGCGCTCGGCGGCCAGCGCCACCGCGGCGTCCCGGGCGGCGGTCGCCTCGTCGACGGTCAGCGTCCGGTCCGCGGCACGGAACCGCAGCGCGTACGCCAGGGACTTGCGGCCCCCGCCGATCTGCTCACCGGTGAAGACGTCGAACAGCCGCAGTGACTCCAGGAGTTCACCCGCGCCGGCCCGGAGCGCCTGCTCCACGTCGGCGGCGGGCACGTCCTGGCCGACGACCAGCGCGACGTCCTGGGTCGCCACCGGGAAGGTGGAGATCCGCGGCGCCTGCAGGGCACCGTCGACGGCCTGTTCCAGCACGTCGAGGTCGACCTCCATGGCGCAGGTGCGCTCGGGCAGGTGGAGCTCCTTGGTGACGCGCGGGTGCAGCTCTCCGGCGTGCCCGAAGAGCGTCTCGGCGCCGTCGACTGTGACGTACAGCGCCGCGCAGCGGCCCGGGTGCCACGGCGCGTGCTGGTCGGCGCGGACGACGAGTGCGACACCGGCCTCGGCCGCGATGGTACGGGCGGCCTCGACGGAGTCCGCCCAGTCGGCCGGACGGCCCTTGCCCCACCAGCCGGCCTGCTCGCGGGCGCCCGCGAGGACGACGGCGGCGTGGCGCGGCTGACGCGGCAGCGCGGCGTCGAGTCCGGCGATCTCCTCGTCGGAGGGGCGCCGGTCGACGGGCAGCCGGACGGGCTTGGTCTCCTGGCCGGTCGGCCTGAAGACCAGACCGGTCTCGAAGAGCGCGAGGTCGTGGCTGCCGCGGCCGTCGTTGCGCCGCAGTGCGCCGAGCAGGCCCGGCAGCAGCGTGGTGCGCAGCGACGGCTCCTCCTCGGAGAGCGGGTTGACGAGCCGGACCGTACGACGGCGGGCGTCGTCCGCGTCCAGACCCAGCTGGTCCAGGACCGCCTCACCCGTGAACGGGTAGTTCAGCGCCTCGACGTAGCCGGCGCCCGCCAGTGCCCGGCCGACCCGGCGGTGCAGCCGCTGGCGGTCGGTGAGCCCGCGGCCGGACGGCGGCGTCGGGAGGGTGGACGGGAGGTTCTCGTAACCCTCCAGCCGGATGACCTCCTCGGCCAGGTCGTTCGGCTCGTTGAGGTCGGGCCGCCAGGACGGCGCCGTGACGAGCAGCTCGTCCTGTCCGTAGACGTCGCAGCCGACCTCCTGGAGGCGGCGTACGACGGTCTCGCGACCGTAGGCGACACCGGCCACCCTGTCGGGGTGGTCGGCCGGCATCGTGATGGTGCGCGGCCCGGAGGGGGCGGTGACCTCGGTGACACCGGCCTCGGCGGTGCCGCCGGCGAGGAGCACCAGCAGGTCGACGGTGCGCTGCGCGGCAGCGGCCGCGGCCTGCGGGTCGACGCCGCGCTCGAAGCGCTTGGACCCCTCGGACGCCAGCTTGTGGCGGCGCGCGGTGCGGGCGATCGAGATCGCGTCGAAGTGCGCGGCCTCGATGACGACCTCGGTGGTGTGCGTGCCCTCGGCGGCGTCCGCGATCTCCGTGTTGGCCCCGCCCATGACGCCCGCCAGGCCGATCGGCCCGCGGTTGTCGGTGATGACGAGGTCGGCGGCGTCCAGCACCCGGACGATGCCGTCGAGCGTGGTGAGCTTCTCGCCCTGCTCGGCGCGGCGTACCCCGATCGGCCCGTCGATCCGGGTCCGGTCGTAGGCGTGCAGCGGCTGGCCCAGTTCGAGCATCACGTAGTTGGTGACGTCGACCGCGAGCGAGATCGGGCGCATCCCGGCCTTCTGCAGCCGGCGCTGCAGCCAGATCGGGGAGCGGGTCTCGGGCTGCAGGCCCACCACGGTGCGCGCGGTGAAGCGGGAGCAGCCGGCCGGGTCGGTGACCTCGACCGGGTATCCGTACGCGTTCGGCGCGGGCACGTCCAGGAGCGCCGGGTCGCGCAGCGGCAGGCCGTAGGCGATGGCGGTCTCGCGGGCGACGCCGCGCATCGAGAGGCAGTAGCCGCGGTCGGGCGTGACCGCGATGTCGAGGACCTCGTCGACGAGCTGGAGCAGCTCGATCGCGTCGGTGCCGACCTCGTGCTCCGGCGGCAGCACGATGATGCCGTGGGTGCCGTCGTCGCCCATGCCGAGCTCGTCGGTGGAGCAGATCATGCCGTGCGAGGTCTTGCCGTACGTCTTGCGCGCGGCGATCGCGAAGTCGCCGGGCAGCACGGCGCCGGGCAGCACCACGACGACCTTGTCGCCGACGGCGAAGTTACGGGCTCCGCAGACGATCTCCTGCGGCTCACCGGTGCCGTTGGCCGAGCCGACGTCCACCGTGCAGAACCGGATGGGCTTCTTGAAGCCCTCCAGCTCCTCGATGGTGAGCACCTTTCCGACGACCAGCGGGCCCTTGAGGCCGGCGCCGATCTGCTCGACCGTCTCGACCTCGAGGCCGACGGCGACGAGCTTGGCCTGTACGTCACGGCCGGTCTCGGTGGGCGGCAGGTCGACGTACTCCCGCAGCCAGGAAAGCGGGACGCGCATCAGATCTCCATCCCGAAGGGCCGGGTGAACCGGACGTCACCCTCGACCATGTCTCGCATGTCTTCTACGTTGTGGCGGAACATCAGCATCCGCTCGATGCCGAACCCGAAGGCGAATCCGCTGTACTTCTGGGGGTCGACGCCGCAGGCGATGAGCACCTTGGGGTTGACCATGCCGCAGCCGCCGAGCTCGATCCAGCCCTCGCTGCCGCAGGTGCGGCAGGGGCGGTCCGGGTTGCCGACGGACTCGCCGCGGCAGACGTAGCAGACCATGTCCATCTCGGCGGACGGCTCGGTGAACGGGAAGAAGTTCGGCCGCAGCCGGGTCTTCATGTCCGGGCCGAAGAGCGCCTGGACCATGTGGTCGAGGGTGCCCTTCAGGTCGGCCATGGTGAGGCCCTCGTCGACGGCGAGCAGCTCGATCTGGTGGAAGACCGGGGTGTGCGTGGCGTCGAGCTCGTCGGTGCGGTAGACCCGGCCGGGGCAGACCACGTAGACGGGGGGCTCGCGGTCGAGCAGCGTGCGGGCCTGGACCGGCGAGGTGTGGGTGCGCAGCACGACACCGGACTCGTCGGTCCTGGCGCCGTCGGCGCCCTGGACGAAGAAGGTGTCCTGCATCTGGCGCGCCGGGTGGTCGGGCACGAAGTTCAGGGCGTCGAAGTTGAACCACTCGGCCTCGGCCTCGGGGCCCTCGGCGACCTCGTAGCCCATGGCCACGAAGACGTCGGCGACGCGCTCCATGATCGTCGTCAGCGGGTGACGTGCGCCGGCCGGGGTGCGGTCGTACGGCAGCGTGACGTCCACCGCCTCCTCGACCAGGACCCGGGCGTCGCGCTCGTTCTCCAGCTCCGCCTGGCGGGCGGCCAGCGCCTTGCCCACGGCGGCGCGGGTCTGGCCCACGCGCTTGCCCGCCTCGGCCTTGGCCTGCGGCGGCAGCGCGCCGATCTCGCGGTTGGCGAGTGACAGGGGCGAGGTACCTCCCGTGTGCGCGGTCTTCGCCTGGGCGAGCGCGTCGAGGTCGCCCGCGGCGGCGAAGGCGGCGAACGCCTCGTCCCGCATGCGCTCGATCTCTTCCGGTTTCAGTGCCTCGACCTCGACTGGGTCGTACGACTTGTTCGGTGCCGACATCTCTTCCCGTACTTCCGATTGGCTGGTACTGCGCTTACCGGGGGATACCCCCGGGCCTCCGTGGGCCCCGCTCGACGCCTGGAGGACACAAAGGTGCCAATGGTCGAGTCTAAGGGTCACAGGACGGGTGGGGCGCCCGTGGGCGGCTCAGGCCAGGTAGGCCGGCGCGCTCACGGGCAGAATAAATCGGAACTCGGCACCGCCGCCGGGGCCGCGGCCGACCGTGATCGTGCCGCCGTGCGCCTCGACGATGCCCTTGACGATGTAGAGGCCCAGGCCCGTGCCGCCGCGCTTGCTCCCCCGCCAGAAGCGGGTGAAGACACGGCCCATCGACTCCTCGGGAATGCCGGGACCTTCGTCGCTCACGGTGACGGCCGTTCCCTTCTCGTCGCTCTTCGCCGGTGCGGGTGCCACCTCGATGGTGACGGTTCCTTCGCCGTGGCGCACCGCGTTTTCCAGGAGGTTGCCGAGCACCTGGTCGACCTTGTCCGGGTCGGCCCACACGGCGGGCAGCGGCTGGCAGGTCCGGACGAGGAAACGGTCCGGCTCCTGGCCGTTGGCGGTGAGTGCCTGGATGTGGCGCTCCACCGCCGCCGAGAGGTCGACGGGCTGGCGGCGGAGCTCCAGGCGTCCCGAGTCGATCCGGGAGATGTCGAGCAGCTCCGTGATGAGCCGGGTGACGCGGTTGGCGTCGGCGTAGACCGTCTCCAGCATCAGCCGCTTCTGGTCGTCCGTGAACCGCTCCCACTTGGCCAGCAGTGTCGCCGTGAAGCCCTTGACGGAGGTCAGCGGCGAGCGCAGCTCATGGGCGACGGTGGCGATCAGCTCGGCGTGGCTGCGCTCGGTACGGCGGCGGGCCTCGGTGCCGCGCAGGCTGATCACCAGCCGGCGGACGGGACCGGTGGGGCTCTCGCGTACGTAGCGGGCGGAGACGAGGACCTCACGGCCGCCGGGCAGCAGCAGATTGCGTTCGGGCTGGCCGACCCGGGTGGCGAGGCCGCCGTAGGGATCGGTCAGCTCCCACCAGCGGCGGCCCTTGAGGTCCTCCAGCGGCAGCGCCTGCTCCAGCGGGCGGCCGAGGGCTGCGGCCCTGGGCACGGCGGTGATCCGTGCGGCGGCGGAGTTGAAGCAGATGACCCGGCCGGTCTCGTCCGCGACGACGAGCCCGTCGGGGAGGTCCTCGGGATCCAGCGCCTGGCCGCCCTGGCCGGGCCCGATGCCCGGCACGGACACGTCCGGGTCCGTGGCGGCGCGCACGACGGCCGCGTGTGTCGCCTGCGGTCCGCTCATGCCGACAGCCATTCCCGTACCCCACCTCTCGAACCGGTGCAGTGGGCCCCCGAGTTCGTCACCCTACTAGTCGTCGGTGACGGTGCGACACCCTGCGGGGTCCGGCCCGCCGGGGCGCGGCGGGCCGGGCGGGTCAGCCGGCGTCGCGGCGCGGGCGCTGGGCGCGCGCGGAGGCGTACAGGCAGACGGCAGCGGCGGTGGCCAGGTTGAGGCTCTCCGCCTTGCCGTGGATCGGCACCCGCACGACGGCGTCGGCCAGGGCCCGGGTCTCCTCCGGCAGGCCCCAGGCCTCGTTGCCGAAGACCCAGGCGGTGGGGCCGCCCATGGTGCCGGCGTCGAGTTCGTCGTCGAGGTCGTCCTCGCCCGCACCGTCCGCCGCGAGGATCCGTACACCCGCGTCCCGCAGCCCCTGCACGGCCTGCTCGACCGGCACGCCGACGGCGACCGGCAGGTGGAAGAGCGAACCGACGGACGCACGTACGGACTTGGGGTTGTAGAGGTCCACCGAGGCGTCGGTGAGGACGACCGCGTCGGCGCCCGCGGCGTCGGCGCAGCGCAGCACCGTACCGGCGTTCCCGGGGTCGCGGACGTTCGCCAGGACGGCGACCAGCTTCGGCCGCGCGGCGAGGATCGACTCGAACGGCGAGTCGAGGAAGCGGCAGACGCCGATCAGTCCCTGCGGGGTGACGGTCTGCGACACATCGGCGAGCACCTCGCCGTCGGCGAGGTGTACCCGGGCGCCCGCGTCCAGGGCGGCGTCGATGATGGACTCGTAGCGCTCGGCGGCCTCGACGGTGGCGAACAGCTCGATGAGGGTCGCTTCGCCGTCGCTGCCGCGGTGGCCCGCGGCCTCGCGCACGGCCTGCGGTCCCTCGGCGATGAACCTGCGCTCCTTGCCGCGGAAGTTGCGCCTGGCCAGCCGCCGGGCGGCGGCGACCCGTGGCGATCGCGGGGAGATCAGTTCGGGGGTGCCCATGGTCGGCGGCGAGCCTCTCTGCGTACGAAGGTCCGGGTCGTGCCGTGCACCGGACGAGGGCGCACGTCGTGCAACGCACCGGACCCGCAGACGGCGAGCGCCTGCGGGTCCGGCTCAAAACCAGGAAGTGCGGCCTGGATCAGGCAGCCTTCGGGGCGTTGACGTCGCTCGGGAGGGCCTTCTGGGCAACCTCGACGAGGGCGGCGAACGCGTTGGCGTCGTTGACCGCGAGCTCGGCCAGGATCTTGCGGTCCACCTCGATGTTGGCGGCGTTCAGACCCTGGATGAGGCGGTTGTACGTCATGCCGTTCTGGCGGGCAGCGGCGTTGATGCGCTGGATCCACAGCCGACGGAAGTCGCCCTTGCGCTTCTTGCGGTCGTTGTAGTTGTAGACCAGGGAGTGGGTGACCTGCTCCTTGGCCTTGCGGTACAGGCGCGAGCGCTGGCCGCGGTAACCGCTGGCGGCCTCGAGAATTGCCCGGCGCTTCTTGTGGGCGTTGACTGCCCGCTTGACGCGTGCCACTTGTTAACTCCTTGTAGCGGGGCCGTGGTCGTACTCACACGGCCCGGAAACGAATTGGTCCCGGTCGGATCGAGGGCGCGCCCCGGGGTTCACCTGGGGCGACGGCCTCACTTGCCGAGAAGCTTCTTGATCTTCTTGGCGTCGGCCGGAGCCACGACGACCGTGCCGGTCAGCGAGCGGGTCTTCTTGGACGACTTGTGCTCGAGCAGGTGGCGCTTGCCGGCCCTCTCCCGAAGCACCTTGCCGGAGCCGGTGATCTTGAAGCGCTTGCTGGCACCGCTGTGCGTCTTGTTCTTCGGCATAGCGCCGTTCTCTCCTCGTCAGTGGCGCCCCTCTCGGTGCGGGCACCGGACTGCAGGGGCGTCAGATCTTGGTGGGATTCCGGGGGGACCCCGGGGGCGCCTGGATGGCGGCCCCCGACGGTCACGCCTCGGAGGGTGTCTCGGCCGGAGCCTCGGAGGTCGCTTCGGCGGGAGCCTCGGCAACCTCGTCCGCGGTGTCGGCGTCGTCGTCGGGGGTGTAGCCCTGACGCTCCGCCTTGCGGGCGGCCTGGGCCTCGCGGGCCTCGGCCATGGCTTCGGTCTTCTTCTTGTGCGGGCCCAGAACCATGATCATGTTCCGGCCGTCCTGCTTCGGGCTGGACTCGATGAAGCCGAGTTCCTCCACGTCCGAAGCGAGACGCTGAAGCAGTCGGAAGCCCAGTTCCGGGCGGGACTGCTCACGACCACGGAACATGATCGTGATCTTGACCTTGTCGCCCTGCTTGAGGAACCGGACGACGTGACCCTTCTTGGTGTCATAGTCGTGCGGGTCGATCTTCGGCCGGAGCTTCATCTCCTTGATGACCGTGTGCGCCTGGTTCTTGCGCGCCTCACGGGCCTTCATGGCCGACTCGTACTTGAACTTCCCGTAGTCCATGAGCTTGCACACGGGCGGACGGGCGGTAGCCGCCACCTCGACCAGGTCGAGGTCGTACTCCTGTGCAAGTTCCAGGGCCTTGGCAAGCGGGACAATCCCGACCTGCTCGCCGCTGGGACCGACAAGTCGCACCTCGGGTACGCGAATCCGGTCGTTGATGCGGGGCTCGGCGCTGATGGATCCTCCTCGGTAGCACCACGCGGCCGCCTGGCGGACAGCCACGTAACGTCTGTTTCGACAGACCAACCGCACCGAGTCATAAAAAAATGCCCCGGACGGGACACAGGCGGGGCTCCTGAACAACCGGAACACCGCCGCGGTCAACCGCGGGGCGCATCGGACAGCTCCATCGTCCGTACGGAACGATGGGCGCTGCCTGACCGGTGACCCGCCGTCCGGGGGACGGCCAGGTGGGAGATCGGAGCCTCCACTTGCGGGCCGGGCACATAGATGCCCAGCCGGTCGTTACACAAGGTTAGCAGCTCGGCCGGGCGGGCGCTAACCGGCGGCCGCGGCCACTCCCGCAGGCGGGACGGTGCGGGCGTGGGCCTATCGTATGGCGCATGAGTGACGCGACCCCCAGCAGCAGTTCCCCCGGCTTCGACGACATGGCCCGCGACATCGCGGAGGTGCCAGCGGTCGAGGTGATCGTGACGGTCGCGGTCAATCTGATGAGCGCCGCCGCCGTGAAACTCGGGCTGACCGAGGACGGCGACGCGCACAAGGACCTCGACGAGGCGCGCAAGCTGGTGCACGCACTGGCCGGCCTGCTGGACGCGAGCACCACCGAGATCAGCTCCTTCCACGCGGCTCCGCTGCGTGACGGTCTGAAGTCGCTGCAGCTCGCGTTCCGCGAGGCCTCGCTCGTGCCGGACGAGCCGGGCCAGGGCCCGGGCGAGAAGTACACCGGCCCCGTCTTCGGCTGAGCGCCGGCATCCCTTCCCCGCCCCTCTTACCTACGTGAGCCCCCGCCTTGCCGGGCGGGGGCTCACGGCGTGCGGGGCTCCGCGCCGGGTCTGCCGAGGTTCGAGGCGTCGCGCCCGTGGGGTCCGTCGGGCGATCAGCGTGTGAAGAGCGCGTCCGCAGGCGTGGTCGCGTCGGCCGGGAGCAGCGCCAGGTCCAGGCCGCGGACCAGCCGGGCCCGCAGCACGTCGTCGGCCGCCAGCGACTGCGCGACCCGGCGGGCCGCCGCCGCGGGGTCGGCGTCCGCCGCCAGCACCAGGGCGAGGGTGCCGTCGGCGCGGCCCGGCCCGAGGTGGGCGCGGAGCACCGCGGGTTCGGCGGCGACGGCGTCCCGTACCGCCGAGGTGACGGCGGGGTCGTCCAGCGGGTCTGCGCTGGTGCGGCCCTCGGCGAGGGCCAGCAGGGCGGAACCGGTCAGTTCGAAGGCCACCGGCCCCGCGAGGTCGAGCACCACCGTGTCCGCCTTCTCGTGCGCGGCGGCCTGCAGTGCCTGGTGCAGGGGTACGGCGACGGGGCGGGCCTGCGGGTCCCAGCGGGCCAGTGCGGCGGTGGAGGTGAAGGCGGGCAGCGCGCGGCGGCCACCGGCCTGCAGGGTGGGCACGGCCATGTCGCTCGTCTTCTCGCGGCGCAGCCCGTTCCCGTCCTCCTCGACCTCACCGAGGACGGCCACCACGGGAACCAGCAGACGGGCCCCCTTGAGCGCTTCGAGCACCGGGCCGACGGCCTTGCGGTCCTCGGCCCAGGCGGCGAGCGCCGCGGTCAGAGCGGGGTCGGCCGTGCCGTCGTCGTCGGAGTACCCGGAGTCCGGAATGTTCTTCTGCGCCACAGGGCGAGCGTAGTACCTGGGAATTCCCCTCCGGCCCACAGGGCGGGCTCAGCCCGTTCCCATCGGCCGGTTCAGCGTGACCGCGTCCGCGCGTGTACGCACGGACCCCTCAACGGCGGGGGCCGGCCGTCCGGCCGCGGCCGCGCCACAGCACCACGGCGAGGGCCAGCAGGACGGCGCCGAGGCCGCCCGCCGCCGGGGCGAGCCAGCCTGCGGGGCCGTCGTCCTTGCGGGGCGGGGTGGGGCCGGTGCCGAAGTACTGCTTGCGGTAGCCGGCGGCGCCCGCGTCCGCGCGCAGGCCGGCGGGGCGGAGCTTGCCGCCCGCCTTGATGGCCGCGGCCGGGTCGACCAGGCCGTAGCCCCGGGCGTCGTCCCGGCCCGCCGACGGGGAATTGCGCGCGGTGTCCGTCAGGAGCTTCTTGATCTGGGCGGGCGGGAGGCCGGGGTGGGCGGCACGGACCAGGGCGACCGCCCCGGAGACGAACGCGGCGGCCGCGGAAGTGCCCCATTCCACGTAGTACTGGCCGTCGGGGGCGGGGACGACGATGCCGTCCCCCGGGGCGCTCACGCTGGTGTACCAGTGGCGGGTGGAGAAAGAGGCGTGGGTGCCGTAGCGGTCGACGGCGGCGGCCGCGATCACACCGGGATAGGCCGCGGGGTACGAGACGTGGTCGCCCTTCTCGCCCCCGTTGCCCGCCGACGCGACGACGACCGCACCCTTCTTGAGGGCGTACTGCACGGCGGCGTCCTCGCCGGGCTCCGGGTGTGCCGACTCGCTGTCGTCGCCCAGGGAGAGGTTGATGACGTCCGCGCCGTGGTCGGCGGCCCAGCGGATTCCGTCGGCGAGGGCGGTGGCCCGGGACTTGCGGGCCTTGGAGCGGGACGGGTCGGTCGCCTCCAGAATGACCCGGACCGGGAGGATCTTCGCCTCCGGTGCGATGCCGAGCACCCCGTCCTCGCGTCCGGTGCCGTGGCCCCGGCCGGCGATGATCCCGGCCATCGCGGTGCCGTGCCGGGCCCAGGACCGGTCACCACGCCCGGCACCGAAGCCGATCATGTCCTTGCCTTGCAGCACCTGGCCGGCCAGGTCGGGCAGGCTGCCGTCGACGCCCGTGTCGACGACGGCGACGGTGATCCCCTTGCCCCGGGTGGTCTGCCACGCGGTCTCGGTGTGGAGCGCGTCCAGGCCCCACTGCTGGGCGCGGATCGTGTCCGCACGGGCCGGCGACGCGGGCAGCAGGACGAAAGCCGTGGCGGCGCAGACCGCGCCGAGGACGCGGCGTCGGCGGGCTCGGGGGGTCACTCCGGCTTCTCCGTGAGATCGGTGACGTCCGCGCGCAGGCCGCGCTCGACCCGGTCGGCCAGTCCCTTGGCCTCGTGGCCGAGTCCGGCCTGGGCGGCGGCGGTCGTGGCGGTCACCGCCATGGCCTTGGCGGCCGGCTGCGGGTCGGTGACCGTCCGTCCGTCGGCGAATCCGGAGACCGCGAACATGACGACGGGCACCTCGGTCAGGACGTGCACGGTCCAGCTGGCTCGCTGCTTGTCGCCGAATCCGGCGGCGGGGCTGCTCGGGACGGCGTAGGCGCGGGGCATCAGGTCGGTGCGTATGTCGAGGTGCTGGTCGGTGAACCGGGTGGCCAGCGCCCGCATGGCCGCCGTGTCGCCCTCGGTGAAGACCATTCCCACCGTGGTGACGCTGCTGGACGTCGCGTCGGTGTAGGTGGCGCGCAGCAGACGCGTGCAGCCGACCGGACGGAGCGTCTTGAGTAGCAGCGGGTCCAGGGCGGGCGTGCAGCCGCTGTCCGGGGCGACGGCGAGCCTGGTCCAGATCCGGTCGGCGCCGCCCGGTCCCGCGCCGTCCCCCTTGAGGGTGCGCGGGAAGAGGGTGTCCACGGGAATGCTGTGCCATGCGGTCCGGCCCACGGTGTAGGCGCTGTGGGCAGCCGGGTCGGCCGAGGAGTCGCTGATGAGCCAGCTGCCGGTGGCGGCCCCGCCGATCAGCCCGAGTCCGAGTACGACACAGACCGCGGCGGCCGCGGTCCTGAACGGGTGCCGGGTCCTTACCGGGCGCAGCCTGGTGGTGGTCTCGGCGGGCGTCTCGGCCGGGGGGTGGACGTACGGCGGGCGGTACCCGGGCGGAGCGACGGGGCTGCCGGGCAGTGGGGGCGGTCCGCCGAGCTCCACGGCGCCCACCGGCCGGCGCCGGGTGGCCGGGGGCGGCCCGGCGGGGCGCGGCGGGAACGCCGGGGCTGCGAAGGCCCCTGTCGGACGGTCCGGTGCCGGTGCCGGGGGTACGGGACGGAGCCGGGTGGTCGTCTCCGCGGGGGTCGGCGCGGCAGGCGGTTCGTCGGGGACGGGGGGCACAGCGGGTCCGGCGGCGGGGGCTACGGGGGCCGGGGGTGCGGCGGGGGCGGGGGTACTACGGGGGCAGGCCCTCCCGCGGCAGCTGCCGGGCCCCCGCGGTGGCTTCAGCGGGGCCGGTGGGGCCTTGAGGGGTGGTTGCGTGACTGTCCGGCGGGCTGGACGGGCGTGGCGGGAGAGGAGCGCGCTGCGCCTCGGTACTCATCCGCCCCCTGGTCCGTTCCGTACCGCACGCGGATGGCCGCCACAGGCAGGCTCGTTGCTCGCCGCGTGACGTCACTCTACGGGTTGGCGCGCCCCGGTGGGAGCGGGTCGCCGCACCCCGGACGATCTGCGCAGATCGTCCCCTACCCAGCGGTACAGGTGTCTGGCAAGCTGCGGCCATGACTGCCCGCGCCGCTGACCGGACCCGTTACAACCGGGCCACCGCCCACCTCGATGCCCCGATCGCCGTCGTCGATCTGGACGCGTTCGACGCCAACGCCGACGACCTGGTGCGCCGTGCGGCCGGGAAGCCCGTCCGGGTGGCGAGCAAATCGGTGCGCTGCCGCGCCCTGCTGGAGCGGGTGCTCGCACGGCCCGGGTTCGCCGGGATCATGTCGTTCACGCTGGCGGAGTCGCTGTGGCTGGCCCGCGCCGGATTCGAGGACGTGCTGCTGGCCTATCCGTCGGCCGACCGGTCCGCCTTCGCGGAGCTGGCCGCCGACCCGAAACTGGCCGCCGCCGTGACGGTGATGGTGGACGACCACGCGCAGCTGGAACTGATCGACGCGGCGCGGGCCGGGGGCACGGAGGAGATCCGGGTCTGTCTGGAGCTGGACACCTCGCTGCAGCTGCTCGGCGGCCGGGTCAGGATCGGGGCACTGCGCTCGCCGCTGCGCTCCCCGCCCAGCTGGCCGAGCTGGCACGGTCGGTGGCCCGCAGGCCCGGCTTCCGGCTGGTGGGGCTGATGGCGTACGAGGGCCACATCGCCGGGGTCGGTGACTCGGTGGCGGGGCGGCCGCTGCGCTCCCGGGCGATCCGGCTGATGCAGGCCGCGGGGCGCCGCGAACTGGCGGCCCGCCGGGCCGAGGTGGTGCGGGCGGTGCGGGCCGTGGCGCCGGACCTGGAGTTCGTGAACGGGGGCGGCACCGGCAGTGTCCAGCACACCGCGGCGGAGGAGTCGGTGACCGAGATCGCGGCCGGTTCGGGGCTCTACGTACCGCGGCTGTTCGACAACTACACCTCGTTCACGGCCCGTCCGGCCGCGCTGTTCGCACAGCCCGTGGTGCGCCGGCCCGGGGTGGGCGTGGTGACGGTGCTCGGTGGCGGCTACCCGGCGTCCGGGGCGGCCGGTCCGGACCGGCTGCCGGTCCCGTACCTGCCGGAGGGGCTGCGTTACGACCCGCAGGAGGGCCCCGGCGAGGTGCAGACCCCGCTGATCGGCGCGCCGGCCGACGATCTGCTGATCGGCGACAAGGTGTGGTTCCGGCACGCGAAGGCCGGTGAGCTGTGCGAGCGGTTCGACGAACTGCAGCTGATCGAGGGGGACCGGGTGACGGCGACCGTGCCGACGTACCGGGGTGAGGGCCGCACCTTCCTCTGAGCGGGACGGCGTCAGGGGGCGACGGAGCTGCCGACGCCGCCGCTCGTTCCGCTGTCGCCGATCGGCCGGATGCCCTTGGTGAGGGTGTCCATGAGGGAGAGCGGGGGGCCGTCGGGACCGGCGTCGAAGGCGTAGCGCACGACGACGAGCGACTCGCTGCCGACGGCCGAGGGGAAGACGAGCGACTGCACGTAGCCGCCGGGGCCCTTGCCGGTCGCCACCCGCCAGCGCACCAGGTAGCCGGTGCGTCCCGCCACGCTCACCGAGGCGGCGGCGAGCTGCGTGTGGGACGTGATGCCGCCGTGGATCCGCTCGCCGACGGTGTTCTCGTCGTACGCCCTCTTCGCGGCGGCTTCGATGTCCTGCTCGGCGAGCTTCTCCGCGGAGGTGGCGTCGGCGCCGTTCGGCGTGCGGGTGGTCACCGTGCCGTGGTAGCAGAAGGCGGAGGAGCTGCCGGGGCAGCTGTAGGAGTCGGCGGTGCGCATCGTGAGCAGCTCGTCCACGGTGCTGTCGGACTTCTCCCAGCCGTCGGGAATCGGCAGGGTGATGCCGTTGAGCTGGTCCACGAGCACCGTGGGGTCGCTGTCGTCCGGTGAGCCGTCCGGCGAGGGGCTGTCGCCGGGAGCGGCGCCGGTGCCGGTCCGCGCATGCGAGGGGGCGGAACTGCGCCGGGCCTGCGGCCGCGTCCCGTCGTCGTCCCTGCCGAGCAGCACGGCCCCGGTCACGGCCGCGCCGACGACCAGCGCGCCGGCCACCACGAGCGCGACGACCCTGCCGCCTCCGCCGCCGCTGCCCTGACCGGGTGCGGCGGTCGGGACAGGCCGCGCGGGAACCGATTGCTGCTTCGCGGCAGGGTACGGGCGGGTGTGGGCGGTCCACGCCGAACCGTCCCACCACCGCTCACTGCCCGGCGCGGCCGTGTCCGGGTACCAGCCGGGCGGTGTCGCGTTGCTCATCGCCCCACTGTAGGTTCCGGCCCGCGTGCCGCCCCTACAGGGGCGTGACGTAAGCGCCGGAGATGCCGCCGTCGACCAGGAAGTCGGTGGCGTTGACGAAGGAGGAGTCGTCGCTCGCCAGGAAGGCGACGGCGGCCGCGATCTCGGTCGCCTCGGCGAACCGGCCGAGCGGGATGTGCACCAGCCTGCGGGCCGCGCGCTCCGGGTCCTTGGCGAACAGCTCCTGGAGCAGGGGGGTGTTGACCGGCCCCGGGCACAGCGCGTTGACCCGGATGCCCTCGCGGGCGAACTGGACGCCCAGTTCGCGGGTCATCGCGAGTACCCCGCCCTTGGAGGCGGTGTAGGAGATCTGGGAGGTCGCCGCACCCATCCTGGCCACGAACGAGGCGGTGTTGATGATGGAGCCGCGTCCCTGGCGCCGCATGTAGGGCAGGGCCGCCTTGCAGCAGAGGTAGACGGAGGTGAGGTTGACGTCCTGGACGCGCTTCCAGGCCTCGAGCCCGGTGGTGAGGATCGAGTCGTCGTCGGGCGGCGAGATGCCGGCGTTGTTGAAGGCGATGTCGACGGAGCCGTAGGTGTCGTCCGCCGTCCTGAACAGTGCCTCGACCTGGCCGGGATCGGTGACGTCGACCTGTACGAAGGTGCCGCCGACCGCCTCCGCGGCCGCCTTGCCCGCGGTCGCGTCGATGTCGCCGCAGACCACCCTGGCCCCTCGGAGGCGAGCCGGTGGGCGGTGGCGAGGCCGATGCCGCTGCCGGCGCCGGTGATGACGGCGGTGCGGCCGACGAGGCGGCGGCAGATGTTCTCGGTGTCCGTGGTCATACCGGTTCAGGCCTCCGTACTGAGGAAGACGTTCTTGGTTTCGGTGAAGGCGGTGAGGGCGTCGGGGCCGAGTTCCCGGCCGAGGCCGGACTGCTTGAAGCCGCCGAACGGGGTCCAGTAGCGGACCGCGGAGTGGGAGTTGACGGAGAGGTTCCCCGCCCGGACGGCCTGCGAGACCCGCAGCGCGCGGCCCACGTCGCGGGTCCAGAGGGAGCCGGCGAGCCCGTAATCGGTGGCGTTGGCGAGCCGGACCGCGTCCGCCTCGTCGTCGAAGGGCAGCACGACCGCGACCGGCCCGAACACCTCCTCGGTGGCGACGGGTGAGTCCGGCCGGGCGTCGGTGAGGACGGTCGGCGGGAACCAGAAGCCGGGGCCCTCGGGCGCGCTGCCCCGGATCGCGGCCGCGCCCTCGGGGACGTAACCGCGCACCCGGTCCCGCTGGGCGCGCGAGATGAGCGGGCCCATCTGCGTCTTCTCGTCGGACGGGTCGCCGACCACGACGGCGGCGACGGCCGGGGCGAGGAGCTCCAGGAAGCGGTCGTACGCGGAGCGCTGGACGAGGATCCGGGTGCGGGCGCAGCAGTCCTGGCCCGCGTTGTCCAGGAAGGACATGGGGGCGGCGGCCGCTGCGGCTTCGATGTCGGCGTCGGCGAAGACGATGTTGGGGCTCTTGCCGCCGAGTTCGAGGGTGACCCGCTTCACGCGCTCGGCGCACCTGGCCATGATCTGCTTGCCGACCCGGGTGGAGCCGGTGAAGACGATCTTGGCGACGCCCGGGTGTTCCACCAGGGCGTTGCCCGCCTCGTCGCCCGCGCCGGGCAGCACCTGGAGGAGGTGTTCGGGCAGGCCTGCCTCCAGGGCCAGTTCCGCGAGCCGCAGCGCGGTCAGCGGGGTGGTCTCGGCGGGCTTGAGGACGACGGCGTTGCCCGCGGCGAGGGCGGGGGCGAGGCCCCAGGCGGCGATCGGCAGGGGGAAGTTCCAGGGGGCGATCACGCCGATGACGCCGAGGGGTTCGAGCAGGGTGATGTCGATGCCGCCGGGTACCGGGATCTGCCGGCCGCTCAGCCGCTCCACTCCCCCGGCGGCGAAGTCCAGCAGATCGCGGACGTTGCCCGCCTCCCAGCGCGCGTTGCCGATCGTGTGTCCCGCCTCGCGGACCTCGAGCCGGGCCAGTTCCTCGTTGCGCTCGTCCACGGCGACGGCGAACCGTCGCAGCAGCCGGGCCCGGTCGGCGGGGGCGAGCGCCGCCCAGGTGAGCTGGGCGGCCGCGGCCCGGGTGACGGCGGTGTCCACCTCCTGGGCGGTGGTGGCGGGCACGGTGGCGAGGAGTTCCTCCGTCGCCGGGTTCAGTACCTGGTGCTCACGGATCAAGGAAGTCCTCACAGACGTTCGAAGGAGCGTCGCAGCTCCCAGTCGGTCACCGCTGCGTCGAAGGCGTCCAGTTCGACGCGCGCCATGTTGCGGTAGTGCGCCACCACCTCGGCGCCGAAGGCCGCTTCGGCGATCTCGCTGTTCTCCCAGAGCCCGGCGGCCTCGCGCAGGGTGGTGGGGACGTGGTCGTACGTACCGCTGTAGGCGTTCCCCTCGCAGGGCTCGGGCAGTTCGAGTGCGTGCTCGATGCCGTACAGGCCGGCGGCGACGAGTCCGGCGACGGCGAGGTACGGGTTGACGTCGCCGCCCGGCAGGCGGTTCTCGAAGCGCAGGGACTGGCCGTGGCCGACGACGCGGAGCGCGCAGGTGCGGTTGTCGTCGCCCCAGGCGACGGCGGTCGGGGCGAAGGAGCCGGGCTGGAAGCGCTTGTAGGAGTTGATGTTCGGCGCGTAGAGGAGCGAGAAGTCGCGCAGCGCCGCGAGCTGGCCGGCGAGGAAGTGCCGCATCACCGGAGACATGGCGCCGTCCCGGTCCGCCATGGCGCTGCGTCCGGGCTCGTCGGTGGGCCGTAGCGAGAGGTGGATGTGGCAGGAGTTACCCTCGCGCTCGTTGAACTTGGCCATGAAGGTGAGCGCGACGCCTTCCTGCGCGGCGATCTCCTTGGAGCCCGTCTTGTAGACGGCGTGCTGGTCGCAGGTGACCAGGGCCTCGTCGTAGCGGAACACGATCTCGTGCTGGCCCGGGTTGCACTCGCCCTTGGCGGACTCGACGGTGAGGCCCGCAGCCGCCATCTCGTTGCGGATGCGGCGCAGCAGGGGTTCGATGCGGCCGGTGCCGAGGACGGAGTAGTCGACGTTGTACTGGTTGACCGGGGTCAGGTCGCGGTAGCCGCGGTCCCAGGCCTGCTCGTAGGTGTCCTTGAAGACGATGAATTCGAGCTCGGTGCCGACGTGGGCGGTGTAGCCGTGCTCGGCGAGGCGTTCCAGCTGGCGGCGCAGGATCTGGCGGGGCGCGGCGACGACGGGTGAGCCGTCGCTCCAGGCGAGGTCGGCGGTGACCATCGCGGTGCCCTCGTTCCACGGCACCCGGCGCAGGGTGCTGAGGTCGGGACGCATGGCGAAGTCGCCGTAGCCGCGCTCCCAGGAGGACATGGCGTAGCCGTCGACGGTGTTCATGTCGGTGTCGACGGCCAGGAGGTAGTTGCAGCCCTCCGTGCCGTGCGGCACGACCTCGTCGAGGAAGAAGGCCGCGGCGAAGCGTTTGCCCTGGAGCCGTCCCTGCATGTCGGGGAAGGCCAGGACGACGGTGTCGATCTCACCGCTGTCGACGAGGAGACGGAGTTCCTCGACGGCGAGCGGGGCTGTTCGGTCGGACACGGATGGATCCTCTCCTCGTGGGCCGACAGATGATCCAAATCTATGGGCAGCACAAGGGATTTGGATACGGTGCCGATGCGTTTCGCGCGCCGTACGAGAGGGAGATCCGATGAACCGTCCGCTGATCGGGATCAGTACGTATCTGGAGGCCTCGGTGCGCTGGGGCAGCTGGGACCTGCCCGCGGCGCTGCTGCCCGCGGGTTACGCCCGTCTGGTCAGGGAGGCGGGCGGCCTCGCCGTCATGCTCCCGCCGGACTCCCCGGACCTCGCCGCGTCGGTGGTGGCCAGGCTCGACGCGGTCGTGGTGGCGGGCGGGCCTGACGTGGATCCGGCCCGGTACGGCGCGGACCGCGACGCGCGGACCGGGCCGCCCGCTCCCGAGCGGGACGGCTGGGAGGCGGCCCTGATCGGGGCGGCGCTGGAGTCCGGCACCCCGTTGCTCGGCATCTGCCGCGGGATGCAGCTGCTGAACGTGGCGTTCGGCGGCACGCTGACGCAGCACCTGGACGGGCACAGGGGTCCTGACGGGGCGACGGGGGTGTTCGGCACGCATACGGTGACGCCGGTCGCGGGAACCCGCTACGCCTCGGCGGTGTCCGGGGAGTGCTCCGTGCCCACCTACCACCACCAGGCCGTGGACCGGATCGGACCGGGCCTGGTGGCCTGCGCGCACGCGGCGGACGGCACCGTGGAGGCGGTCGAGGCACCGGGGCCTGAGTGGGTGCTGGGGGTGCAGTGGCATCCGGAGATGGGTGACGACGCGCGCGTGATGCGGGCGTTGGTGGCGGCCGCCGGGCTACGCGAGCCGGTGGCCGAGCCGGCGCCGTAGCCAGTCCAGGGCGGCTGCGCCCTGGGCCGCCTGGAACGCCCTGAGTGTCGGCAGGCCGGGCGGCGCAGGGCGCAGCGAGTGCGCCACGAAGTAGCCGGTCAGTGCGGTGAGTACGGCGGTGACGCCGGCGGGGTCGGCGTCCCTGGCGAGCGGGTGGCCGGTGAAGAGCGACTCCGGGTCGGGGCCGCCCTGGGCCGCGACGCACGGCAGCATCGTCAGCAGTTCGAACCAGGGCGCGGCACGCATGGCGTGCGGCCAGTCGACGAAGACGACCCGGTCCTCGGTCAGCAGGATGTTGTCCGCGCGCAGATCGCCGTGGACGAGGCTGTCGCCGGTGGCGTGCTCCGCCCAGCCGGACTCCAGTTCCGCGAGGGCGCCGAGACGGTGCGCCGCCCACGGGTCGAGGCCGGCGGTGTCCCCGGCGGTGTGCAGGGTCCGCCAGCCGGTGAACATCGAGGCCTCGCGCCTGGCGACGGGCGGCGCGTCGATCGGGGCCGGGGTGAGGAGCCGGGTGAGTCCGCCGACGGCGGCCAGGACGCGGTCCAGTTCCGCCCGGTCCCAGGGGATGCGGGGCTGATGGCCCTCGATGTCCTCCAGCACGAGCGCGACCAGGGTGCCGTCGTCGTACGAGCCGAGCAGCCGGGGCACGGGGGCGTGCGGCGGAAGGGCGGCGGTGTGGCGGGCCTCGGCACGGTGCAGGTCGGGGCTGCCGGGGTTCACCTCGGCGCTCACGGCCTTGACGAAGGCGCGGCCGCCGTTCGCGAGCCGGACCCGCGCGGCGACGCCGGGCGAGAATCCGCCGCTCTGGCTGCGGGCCTCGACCACGGGTGCGCCGAGGATGTCCTCGACGGCGGTGCGCACGGTGGCGGGCAGGTCGGCCCAGCGGTGGCGGACACCGGCGGCGGGTGGTGCGGTGATTCGCATGCGCCCATCCTTGGCGCTCGGCGGGGGTGCGGGCCAGCGGTTTTGTGCGGGCGGGTGCCGCGGGCCGGCCTCACTCGCCGGACGGGCCGGACCGTGTCAGGGAGAGCAGGTCGCGGGCCGGGCCCGTGGGCCGGTGGCCCGACGGCCAGACCGCGCGCAGCTGACGCCGCAGCCGGACCCCGGCGATGGGGACCTTGACCAGGCGCCGGGAGGACAGCTCCTCGCCGAGGGCCAGTTCGCTCAGCACGCACGGTCCGGCACCGCTCTCGGCCGCCCCTTCAGCGCGGTCGTCGAGGAGAGTTCCAGGAGCGGCTGGGCCAGTCCGCCGTGGACGGCGAGGGCGGCGTCCAGGACCTGGCGGGTGCCGGAGCCGTGCTCGCGCAGGATCAGCGGGGTGCCGGCGAGTTCCGCCGGGGTCAGCGGGGTGCGGCGGCGGGCCCAGGCGTGCGAGGGGGCGACCACGACGACCAGGCGGTCGTGGGCGATGACCGTGCCGTCGAGCCCCTCCGGCACGGACAGGCCCTCGACGAACCCCAGGTCCGCCTCGCCGGTCAGCAGCCGCTCGGCGACCGCCGCGGAGTTGCCGGCGAGCAGCGAGACGGCGGTGTCCGGCCGCTCGGCGCGCAGGGCGATCAGCCAGCCCGGGAGCAGGTATTCGGCGATGGTCATGGAGGCGGCGACGCGCAGCCGGGAGTCCCGGCGGTCCCGCAGCGCCTGCGCGCCCACGTCGAACGCCTCGGCGGCCTCGACGACCCGGCGCGCCCAGTCGGTGACCAGCGCGCCCGCGTCGGTGAGCCGGGAGCCGCGGGGCGAGCGGTCGAGGAGGGCGAGGCCGAGCTGCCGCTCCATCGACCGGATGCGGCTGCTGGCGGCGGGCTGGGAGATGCCGACGTCGCGGGCGGCCCGTCCGAGGCTGCCGTGCCGGGCGACGGCGAGGAGCAGCTCCAGCGCGCCCAGGTCGGGAACCCGGTGGGAGAGAAGTGCAGGTGCATCGCTGGTCATAAATCCACCTTATGACCTCATAGGAAGGGACTCCCTGGTGGGGGACGCCCCCGAACCCGAGAATCGTGGCATGGCCATCTTTCCGCAGACCCGCACCGTCATTCCCTACTCCGGCATCGTCCGGAGACCGGCACTGCGGCACTTCGGCCCCAACTGGTACGCGACCGTCATGGGAACCGCGATCGTCGCGAGTGCGGGCGCCGCGCTGCCGGTCCACATCCCCGGGCTGTGGGCTGCCTGCACGCTGGTGTGGGTGCTCTCCGCGCTGCTGCTGGCCGCCGTGCTCGCGGCCCGCGCAGGGCACTGGGCCTCGCACCGCGACCAGGCCCGCGCCCATCTCCTCGACCCGGCCGTCGCCCCGTTCTACGGCTGCGTCTCGATGGCGCTGCTGGCCGTCGGCGGTTCCGGGATGGTGGTGGGCAAGGACGTGATCGGGCATCAGGCGGCCCTCGCGCTGGACGTGCTGCTGTACACGGCGGGCACCCTGACCGGGCTGGCCGCCGCGGTGGCGATCCCGTACCTGATGGTCGTGCGCCACCGCCCGGAGCCCGGCAGCGCGTCCCCGGTGTGGCTGCTGCCGGTGGTGGCTCCCATGGTCTCCGCGGCCCTCGGTCCGCTGCTGGTGCCGGAGCTGCCGGCGGGCCAGTGGCGGGAGGCGCTGCTGCTGGCCTGCTACGCGATGTTCGGGCTGAGTCTGCTGGCGACGCTGGTGATGCTGCCGCTGATCTTCGGGCGGCTGGTCCACCGGGGCCCGCTGCCGCTCGTGCTGACGCCCACGCTCTTCCTGGTCCTCGGCCCGCTGGGCCAGTCGACGACCGCGGTCAACGCGCTCGCCGATGTGGCGCCCGGTGCGATCCAGGCGCCCTATGCCTCCGCGCTCGGCGTGTTCGCGGTGCTGTACGGCGTGCCGGTGATGGGGTTCGCGCTGCTGTGGCTGGCCCTGTCCGTCGCCCTGGTGGTGCGGGCGGTGCGGGGCGGGATGCCGTTCGCCATGACGTGGTGGGGCTTCACCTTCCCCGTCGGCACGTGCGTCACGGGCGCCGCGGGCCTGGCCCGGCACACCGGTCTGGCGGCGTTCACCTGGCTGGCCGTCGCGCTGTACGTGCTGCTGGTGGCGGCCTGGGCGGTGGCCGGGGTCCGCACCGTGCGCGGGCTGCTCAGCGGAGCGCTGCTCGCAGCGCCGCAGGGGCCCGCACCAGTGACGGCCCGTACCACGTGAGGCAGCGCCCGTCGACGAGCGCGGCGGGCAGCGCCGCGAAGGCCTCGGGCCCGTCGGCGGCGGTGAAGCGGTACGGCTCGTCGGGCAGCACGACCAGTTCGGCGCCGGCCGCGTTCAGTTCGTCGAGCGGAATGCGCGGGTAGCGCTCGGCGTGGTCCGCGTAGACGTTGCGCACGCCGAGCCGGGCCAGCAGGTCGCCGGCGAAGGTGTCGCGGCCCAGGACCATCCAGGGTTTGCGCCAGACGGGAACGATCGCGCGGCGCGGGGCGCGCGGCGGCGGGAGGGCCGCCCAGGCGGCCTCGGCCTCGTCGAGCCAGCGGGGCCTGCGCAGGCCGCAGGCACCGGTCAGCAGCCGGTCCAGCTCCGCGAAGGCGTCGTCGAGGGTGCGGACATGGGTGAGCAGGACCTCCGTCCCGGCGTCCCGCAGTGCGGCGAGGTCGGGTTCCCGGTTCTCCTCCTCGTTGGCCACGACGAGGTCGGGGCGCAGCGCGAGAACGGCGGCCACGTCGGGGTTCTTCGTGCCGCCGATCCGGGCGGCACGCAGCCCCGCCGGGTGCGTGCACCAGTCGGTCACGCCGACGAGGAGCTCCGGAGCGGTCTCGGCGACCGCCTCGGTGAGCGAGGGGACGAGGGAGACGACGCGCACGGGAAACACCTCCTGATCGGTGCCGTGGCACGGGTGCGCACGGATGGCCGCAGTCCGTCGCCGCGGCACGGGTGCCGCGGCCGGATTCTCAGCGTCGCGGGTCGAACGTGGCGTCGACGTGTTCCGCGACCGCGACGACCAGCAGCCGGGTGCCGGGGACCGTGGCCCGCCAGCGGTGCCGGACCCCGCCCGAGAGGAACAGCGTGTCCCCGCGCTCCAGCCGGTACGCCTGCCCCTCGGCCTCCACCTCGGCGGCGCCCTCCGCCACGTACATCACCTCGTCGTTGCGGTGCTGGAACTCGCGCCCGAGGTCGAGCTCGCCGGTGAATTCCAGGGCGCTGAGCTGGTGGCGTCCGCGCACCACCCGGCGGACCCCGTCCTCCTGCCCGCCGCGCACGACCTCGACCGCACGCGCCGAGTCGGCGGCGGCCCGCAGGCGTGCGGTGGTGGTCTCCAGGGCGTCGGCGACCCGGTCCAGGGAACGGGCGCTGGGTCTGGCCCGTTCGTTCTCGATCTGGCTGAGGAACGGTACGGACAGGCCGCTGCGTGTCGCGACCGCGGCCAGCGTGAGTCCCAGGGATCTGCGCTGTCGGCGGACCGCGGCGCCCACCCGAAGTGTTTCCTTGTCGTCCATGTCCGGCTCCCTCCCGACTCGCCATCCTTCCGGCTGCCAGCACCTTACGCACACGGTTACGCGAGGACGGCCGGTAAACGGGGGTCCGGACAGCCCGAAAGGGGTGGGCACCGCCATCGGCGGTGCCCACCCCTTTCCGTGCCGCGCCCCTGGTGGGGCCGCGGGCGGGGCTACTGCGGAGCCATCTTGTCCGCGATGCCCGGGTTCTTGTCCATCCAGGCCTTCACGGCCTCTTCCTCATGCCCCGTGCCGGACTTCTGGATCTGGTTCTCCAGGCCGGCGAGCTGGTCCTCGCTCAGCTTGAAGTTCTTGAACCACTTGGTCAGCTGCGGGTAGTTCTTCGGGAAGTCCTTGGAACCGATGGTGTGCAGCCGGTCGCCGTTCCCGAAGGCCTTCTTGGGGTCCTGGAGCTTGGTCATCTTGTACTCGTTGTAGGCCCAGTGCGGGGTCCACAGGAGTACGGCGATGGGCTCCTTCTTGGCGTACGCGCGCTTCAGCTCGGCGAGCATGCCGGGCGTCGAGGAGTCGACGACCTTGTACTCCTTGTCGAGGCCGTACTTCGGCAGCACGTTCTTCTTGAGGTTCTCCATCGTGGCGGTGCCCGGCTCGATGCCGACGACCCGGCCCTTGAACTCCGAGGACTTGCCCTTGAGGTCGGCCAGGGACTTGACGTCCTTGACGTAACTGGGCACCGCGACCTCGATCGAGGTGGGGCCGTACCAGGAGCCGATGTCCGTCAGCTTCGAGCCGTACTTGTCCCAGTAGTTCTTCTGGGTGAACGGCAGCCAGCCGTCGAACTGGACGTCGATCTGACCGCGGGACATCGCGGTGTACATCGGCCCGACCTCGAACTGCTTGAGGTTGATCTTGTAACCGCGGTCCTCCAGGACGGCCTTCCACAGGTACGTGGCGGCGATGTCCTCCTCCCACGGGAACCAGGCCATCTCGACGGCGCGGTCGCGCTCGTCCTTGCCGTCGGCGCCCTTGGAGGTGGTGGGCTTGGCGACCGGGGCCGCCTTGTCGGCGACACCCGGGTTGGCCTTGAGCCAGGTGCGGACGGCGTCCTGCTCCTTGCCGGCTCCGCTCTTCTGGATCTGCGCCTCAAGACTGGTGAGCTGGTCCTCGCTCATCTTGAAGTTCTTCAGCCACTTGCCGACCTGGGGGTTCTCGCTGGAGAAGCCCTTGCGGGTCAGCGTGTGGATGCCGTCGCCCTTGCCCCAGAGGTTCTTGGGGTCCTTGAGCTTGGTGAGCTTGTACTGGTTGTAGGCCCAGTGCGGCGACCAGAGCGGAACGACGATCGGGTCCTTCTTGGCGTAGGCCCGCTTCAGCTCGGCCAGCATCGACGGCGTGGAGCCGTCGACGACCTTGTACTCCTTGTCCAGGCCGTAGCCCGGCAGGATCTTGTCCTTGAGCAGGCCCGTCTCACCGGCGCTCGGCTCGATGCCGACGACGCGGCCCTTGAAGTCGGACGCCTTGCCCTTGAGGTCGTCGAGCGAGTCGACGCCCTTCACGTACGAGGGGACGGCCAGCTCCAGGGAGGTGGGTCCGTACCAGGAGCCCATGTCCTCCAGGCGGTCCTTGTACTTCTTCCAGTACGCGGCGTGGGTGACCGGCAGCCAGGAGTCGGTCTCGAAGTCGATCTGGCCGTTGGCCATACCGGTGTAGAGCGCGCCGGCCTCGTACTGCTTGACGTCGACCTTGAAGCCGCGCTGCTCCAGCAGTTCCTTCCACAGGAAGGTGGAGGCGATGCCCTCGTCCCACGGGATGTAGCCCATGCTGACCGTCTTGCCGTGTCCGACGTTCTTCGGGTCGTCGGCGGCGGCGGTGTCCGACTTCGAGGAGCCGAACATGCCCATGCCGCCGGCGACGAGCGCGAGGACGACGATGCCGACCACGGCGACCAGGGGCTGCGGGCGGTGGTTCCACACCTTGAGTCCGCCGGTCAGCGCCTGCGCCTTGGCGAGCGCGCGGCGGGCGAGCGGGGAGACCTCGCGGCCCAGGGCGCTGGTCATCCGGTCCAGGTACATGGCCAGGATGACGATGGAGATGCCCGCCTCGAAGCCGAGGCCGACGTCGACGTTGCCGATGGCGCGGTAGACGGAGCCACCGAGGCCGCCGCCGCCGACCATGCCGGCGATGACCACCATGGACAGGCCCAGCATGATCACCTGGTTGATGCCCGCCATGATCGTGGGCAGCGCCAGCGGCAGCTGGACCCGCAGCAGGGTGTTGCGCGAGGTGGTACCGAAGGCCTCGGCCGCCTCGACGAGTTCACCGTCGACCTGGCGGATGCCGAGCTCGGTCATCCGGACGCCCGGGGGCAGCGCGAAGATGATGGTGGCGATGATGCCGGGGACGACGCCGACGCCGAAGAAGATGACGCCCGGGATCAGGTAGACCATGGCGGGCATGGTCTGCATGAAGTCGAGGACCGGCCGGGTCACCGCGCTGACGGTCTTGGAACGGGACGCCCAGATACCGAGCGGCACGGCCAGTACGAGCGTCACGATGGTCGCGACGAGCACCAGGGTGAGGGTGTCCATCGCTTCGTCCCACAGCTCGACGGAGTCGATGAGGGCGAAGCCGACGAACGCGAGCACACCGGCGAGCAGGCCGCGCAGCCACCAGGCGATGACGGCGACGATGCCCGCGAAGAGCAGGGGTGCGGGGGCCGACAGCACGGCGGCGATGCCGTCGAACATGCCGGTGACCACGGAGCTGATGGCGTCGAAGAGCCAGGCCAGATGGGTCTGGAGCCAGTCGACGGCGGAGTCGACCCAGTCGCCGAGAGGGAGCCTAAACACTGGCCACCTTCTTCAGCGAGGCCGCGGCGTCCTCAGGAGCCTCGGTGGGGGTCATCGGCTCACCGAGCACGGCGAGCAGCCGGGCCCGCGGCACGACGCCGACGAGCTTTCCCTTGTCGTCGGTCACGGCGACCGCGACCCCGCTCTGCGAGCAGGGCGTGAACAGCTCGATGATCGGCGTGGACTCGCCGACGGTGGCCGGCGCCTCCCGCAGGACGTCCGCGGGGGTACGCAGTTCCCTGCCGTCGTCGGTCATCGTGCCCATGACGGTGTGCGGCTCGGCCATGATGGCGCCCGCCGTCAGCACCCTGGAACGGTCCACGTCCTGGGTGAAGGAGGCCACGTAGTCGTTGGCCGGGGTGACGAGGATGTCCTCGGCGGTGCCGAGCTGGACTATCTGCCCGTCGCGCATCACAGCGATGCGGTCGCCGAGGCGCATGGCCTCGTTGAGGTCGTGGGTGATGAAGACGATGGTCTTCTTCAGCCGCTTCTGCAGTTCGAGGAGCTGGTCCTGCATGTCGCGGCGGATCAGCGGGTCGAGTGCGCTGAAGGACTCGTCCATCAGGAGCAGGTCGGCGTCGGTGGCCAGCGCGCGGGCCAGGCCGACGCGCTGCTGCATGCCGCCGGAGAGCTCGTCGGGCCAGGAGTTCTCCCAGCCGGCCAGACCGGTCATCTCCAGTGCCTCGGCGGCACGGCGGTTGCGCTCGTCGCGCGGCACGCCCTGCACCTCCAGGCCGTAGCCGGCGTTCTCCAGCACGCTCCGGTGCGGGAAGAGGGCGAAGTGCTGGAACACCATGCTGATCTTCGTGGAGCGGACGTGACGGAGTTCGGCGGGGCTCAGGGCAGTCAGGTCCTGGCCGTCGAACAGCACCTGCCCGGCGGTGGGCTCCAGCAGTCCGTTGAGCATCCGCAGCAAGGTCGACTTGCCGGACCCGGACAGACCCATGACGACGAAGATCTGGCCCGGCTCCACGGTGAACGATGCGTCGATCACCGCTGCGGTCGTTCCCTCGGCGCGCAGCTCGTCGCGGTCGGAACCGCTCTCGAGTTTCTGCACGGCTTGATCGGGTCGTCTGCCGAAGACTTTGTACAAGTGTTCGGCCTGCAGCCTTGACACATACACCTCACGCGTTGAACCGAAAACGGTCTGCCACCCCCTCCGGCAGACCGTGGAGCGCGCGGATTCGGTCCGCATGGCACGTGCACTGGTTGAAAATGCGACGTGATCCGCTCCGGTGCCGCGCCTGCCCCCGCTTACACGGACCAAACGCAACAGTGATCCAGCTCACAGAATCCGGGCCAGGGTTCGGGAACCGCGTCCTCTGCGGCCACTGTCGGTGGGGTGCGGCATCATCAGGGGTGTGACGCGACGCCTGATGCTCCTCGACACCGCCTCCCTCTACTACCGCGCCTACTTCGGGGTCCCCGATTCGGTGCGCGCACCGGACGGGACGCCGGTCAACGCCGTGCGCGGCCTGCTCGACTTCATCGGCCGGCTCGTGCAGGACCACCGGCCGGACGATCTGGTCGCCTGCTGGGACAACGACTGGCGTCCGCAGTGGCGCGTCGACCTGATCCCGACGTACAAGGCGCACCGCGTGGCCGTGGAGACCGGCGAGGGGCTGCCCGACGAGGAGGACACCCCCGACACCCTCTCGCCGCAGGTGCCGGTCATCGAGGACGTGCTGGCCGCGCTCGGCATCGCCCGGGTCGGCGCCGACGGCTACGAGGCCGACGACGTGATCGGCACCCTGGCCGGCCGGGCGACCGGCCCTGTGGACATCGTCACCGGCGACCGGGACCTCTACCAGCTGGTGGACGACGCCCGAGGGGTGCGGGTGCTCTACCCGCTGAAGGGGGTCGGTTCGCTCCAGCTCACCGACGAGGCCTGGCTGCGCGAGAAGTACGGGGTGGACGGCCCCGGCTACGTCGACCTGGCGCTGCTGCGCGGCGATCCGAGCGACGGACTGCCCGGCGTCCCCGGCATCGGCGAGAAGACGGCGGCCAAGCTGCTGGACGCCTTCGGCGATATCGCCGGAATCATGGCCGCGGTGGACGATCCGGCCGCGAAGCTGACGCCCTCGCAGCGCAAGCGGCTCGACGAGGCCCGCGACTACGTGGCCGTCGCACCCACGGTGGTCCGGGTCGCCGGTGACGTGCCCCTGCCCGAGTTCGACCCCGTACTGCCTGTGGAGCCGCGCGACCCGGCGGCCCTCGAAGCGCTCGCGGTCCAGTGGGGACTGGGCGGCGCCCTGCAGCGGCTGCTCTCCACACTCCGGAGCTGAGGTGTTAGGTTAGGTAACCCTAAGACCGACGGATGGTCCGGATACGCGGAGCAGGGAGAGAACCTCGTGGCAGAACGACCGGCGCGGCAGGCACCCAAGGCGCAGGGCGCGCAGGTTCTGCGCACCGAGCAGCTCACCCCGCACATGATCCGGGTGGTGCTCGGCGGTGACGGCCTCGCCGATTTCGCCCTCTCGGGTCACACCGATCACTACGTCAAGCTGTGCTTCGCCCCCGAAGGGGCCACGTACACGCACCCCTTCGACATGGCCCGCATCCGCGAGGAGTTCCCGCGCGA
The DNA here is from genome assembly GCF_023701695.1 of Streptomyces sp. RKAG290. Lineage (GTDB taxonomy): Bacteria > Actinomycetota > Actinomycetes > Streptomycetales > Streptomycetaceae > Streptomyces. Next base: position 6,260,312 of record NZ_JAJOZC010000001.1, on the reverse strand, counting down.
ACTGTGGCCCACCACCCGCACGTACACGGTGCGTTCCTGGGACCCGGCCGCCGGGGAGCTGGCCATCGACTTCGTGGTGCACGGCGACGAGGGCCTCGCAGGCCCGTGGGCGGCCCGCGCCGTACCCGGTGACCAGGTGACGTTCCTGGGCCCGGCGGCGGCTACGGCCCCGACGCGTCGGCCGACTGGCACCTGCTGGTGGGCGACGAGAGCGCGCTGCCCGCCATCGCCGCGACGATGGAGCAGATGCCGGCGGGCGCGGTGGTACACGCGTTCGTCGAGGTCTCGGACGCCACGGAGGAGCAGAAGATCACCACGCCGGACGGCGTCGAGGTGAACTGGCTGCACCGGGGCGGGCGTCCGGTCGGCGAGGCACTCACCGCCGCGGTCAAGGAGCTGGACTTCCCGGCGGGCGAGGTGCAGGCGTTCGTCCACGGCGAGGCCGGCTTCGTCAAGGACATCCGCCGCCATCTGCGGCTGGACCGCGGGGTCCCGCTGCCGCAGCTGTCGATCTCCGGCTACTGGCGCCTGGGCCAGAACGACGACGCCTGGCGCTCGGTCAAGCGCGAGTGGAACGAGCAGGTGGAGCGCGAGCAGGAGAGCGCCGCGTAACTCCCCCGACCCGCCTGTGCCCCGGTCCGCGGACCGGGGCACAGGCATGTGCGTCCTCAAGTGCGGACGCCCCCGCCGGCTTCCTCGTCGCCCCGACCGGTCCGCACCGGTCGAGGACGCGGTGCCGGGCCGGTGGGACGGTGCCGGTCAGACGGACTTCTGGTACGAGCGGAAGGTCCGGGTCGACAGCCATACGGCGGCCACGGCGAGCACCAGCAGCGCTCCCCCGCGGCTGAGCACCAGTCCCCAGTCGGGATCGGCGGTCAGCGCGGAACGGCCGGCCACCATCGCCCAGTTGACCGGGTTGAAGTCGGCGATGTGGCGCATCCACGACGGCATCTGGCTCGGGGCCATGAAGGACGAGGACAGGAAGGTCAGCGGCAGCAGCAGGAAGGTGTTGATACCGATGATCGACTCCCGCTGGCGGACCAGCATGCCCAGGGCGTTGGAGAACGCGCCGAAGACGGAGCCGAGCAGGATCGAGGCGACGACCAGGATCAGCAGTCCGCCGGCTCCGCCCGGGTAGGTGGCGCCCGCGGCCCAGCCGAGCAGGACGATGATCACGGACTGCACGGCCGTACTGATGCCGTTCTGCACCACGTTGGCGTTCATCAGGGCGCTGCGGCTGACGGGCGTCGTCAGGAAGCGGTTGAGCGTGCCGCGCTCGATCTCCTCCAGGGTGCCCATTCCGGCCCACATGCTCGATCCCAGCGCGCTCATCACCACGATGCCTGGGATCAGGTAGTCGAGGTAGGACGTGGTGCCGAAACCGCCCAGTTCGACGACCTTCTTGAAGAGGTTCCCGAACAGGAACAGCCAGATCACCGGCTGGACCAGGGAGATCGCCAGGAAGACCGGCTGGCGGAGGATCGCCGTCAGCTGGCGCTGTGTCATGTACCAGGTCTGGGACAGGGTCTGACTGCTCATCGGGGGCCTCCTGCGGCGACCGGTGCGGGAGCGCTGTGCGAACTCGCCGACTCCGCCTCGGCGAACCGGCGGCCCGCGTAGCGGAGATAGACGTCGTCGAGGGAGGGGCGGGCGACGGTGGCCGCGGCGACGGCACACCCGGCCCGCTCCAGGGCGCCGAGCAGCACCGGGACGGCGGCGGCGCCGTCCTCGGCGCGGACACTGACCCGGCGGCCCTCCACGAGCACCTCGAACACACCGGGCAGTCCGGCGAGCGCGGCGGTGACGGCCGGGCGGTCCCCGTCGGCGCGCAGCTCCAGGTGGACCGCGTCGCCGCGCAGTTCGCCCTTCAGCTCGTCGGGGCTGCCCTCGACGACGACCCGGCCGCGGTCGACGATGGCGATGCGCTCGGCGAGCCGGTCGGCCTCCTCCAGGTAGTGCGTGGTGAGCACGATGGTCAGGCCCTCCTCGCCGGCCAGCCGGGAGATCTCCTCCCACATCGCCGTGCGGGCCTCGGGGTCGAGTCCGGTGGTCGGCTCGTCCAGGAAGAGCACCTCGGGGCGGTGGACCAGGCCGAGTGCCACGTCGAGGCGGCGCTGCATTCCGCCGGAGTACCCCTTGACCTGGCGCTTCGCGGCGTCCGCGAGGCCGAAGCGGTCCAGCAGCTCATCGGCGCGGTGCTGGACGGCGGCACCCCGCATCCCGTACAGCCGGCCCTGGAGCACCAGGTTCTCCCGGCCGGTGGCGACCGGGTCGGCGCCGGACTTCTGGGCGACCACGCCGATGGCCCGGCGGACCCGGTCGGGGTGGCGCAGGACGTCGTGACCGGCGACCGCCGCGGTGCCGGAGTCGGGGCGGGCGAGCGTGGTGAGGATCTTGACGGTGGTGGACTTCCCCGCGCCGTTGGGCCCCAGGAGCCCGAAGACCGTGCCGGGCGAGACGGTGAGGTCCATGCCGCTGAGCGCGGTGACACCACCGGGGTAGGTCTTGATCAGTTGTCGCGCCTGTACTGCGGGCGCGCGGGTGCTCATGGCAGAGCTCTCCTGTGGTCGGCTGGGCGCTCGGGGCTCCGAGCGCCGGCATGCCGGGCCGTTCCGCGTGAAGAGTGCCGGGCTATCCTGGGTGTGCCGCACCTCGATCGCCTGGCCCGCCTTCACGGCATGTCCGGTCCGGGGTTCGAGACCCTGGCGGGGGCTGCTCCAACAGCTCCTGCCGGGGTCCTTGTTCCTACGCTGCCGCTCTCCCCGTCACCTCTTCGGTTCGGGGTCGAGAACGATCTCCTGCTTGTCCAGGTCCTGCCAGTCCTGCGGTACCTCGCCGGTCTCGTGGAAGGACTTCCACTCCTCGATGCCGCTGATGGTGGCGTCGGTGAGCTCCTTGCGGAATTTCCTGATCCACTCCAACTGCGCCTCGATCATGTGGACCTGGTACTCGGTCTCCACGACGAAGACCCGCGGCAGCGAGTCACCCAGCTGACCGAGCACCCCGCGCAGCGCCGCGGCCTGTACGGCCTGCGCCTGCTCCCGGTCCTCCAGGAGCTCGGCCACCTCGTCCGGCGGCAGCACCGGAATCAGCGACAGGGCCGTGTCGAAGGCGGGGAACTCGGCAGCCGGAACAGCGATCAGGTCGGACAGCCAGTCCAGCATCTCGGCGCGGCCGGCTTCGGTGACGCCGTAGAGCGTGCGCTCCGGGCGGTTGCCCTGCCGTTGCACCCCGGCGACCTCCACGTAGCCGTGCTTCTCCAGGTTCTGGACCACGGTGTAGAGCGAGCCGAAATTGATCTTGACGCTGTGCTGCTTGCCGCGCCGGCGGAGGGTCTGGGCGATCTCGTACGGGTGCATGGACCGCTCCGAGAGGAGCACCATCACCGTGAGCGCCAGTGGATTGCCGAGCTTGCGCCGCTTGGCCACCGCCTCCGCCACCCTTCACTTCGTCGTCGAATACTCGTGACCGAACATATCGCGAGTCGCCGCGACACGTCAACCACGATGTATCGCGAAAATCGCAAGGCGTGGAAGGATTTTGCCCCTGTACCAATCCGCGCTGCCCTCGGCTCCGAATCAACTCTGGAGACCGATGAGCGTCCTGGGAGGAAGCCCGCGTGAAAGAAGCTGTGCAGATCAGCGGAGTCCCCTCCGCCGGCCCTGATCTCCAGGAACTCCTGGGGATGGTCGCCCGGGGCGATCAGGAAGCCTTCGCCCAGGTCTACGAGGCAGTGTGCGGGCCGGTGCTGGGCCTGGTCCGCAGCGTTCTGCGCGACCCCGCCCAGTCGGAGGAGGTCACGCAGGAGGTGCTGGTGGAGGTGTGGCGCACGGCGCCGCGCTTCCAGGCCGCCCGTGGCAGCGCCATGAACTGGGTGCTGACGCTGGCCCATCACCGGGCCGTGGACCGGGTGCGCTCGGTCGAGGCGACGACGGCCCGCGAGCACAAGGCCGCGCTGCTCGACCGGACGCCCGCGTTCGACGACGTCACCGAGCAGGTGGAGAGCCGGCTGGAACGGGAGCAGGTCCGCCGCTGCATGCGGACCCTCTCCGAGCTGCAACGGGAGTCCGTCACCTTGGCGTACTACCGCGGACTGACCTACCGCGAGGTCGGGGAGCTGCTCTCCGTACCCCTCGGAACGATCAAGACTCGACTGCGCGACGGACTGATCCGGCTGCGCGACTGCCTCGGGGTGAGCGCATGAGTAACGCCGGACTGCACACACTGACCGGGGCATACGCCCTGCACGCACTGCCGGAGACCGAACGCCGGGAGTTCGAACGCCACCTGGGCGACTGCGACGCCTGCTCCGTCGAGGTGCGGGAGCTGTCCGAGACGGCGACCAGGCTCGGGCTCGCGGTGTCCGCCGCCCCGCCGCGTGAACTGCGCGAACGGGTGCTGGCCGAGATCGTCACCGTACGCCAGGAGCTGCCGTCCAGCAGCCGCCACAGCCGCTCCGGCGGCACGGCCACCCGCGCCACCCTCGGCCGGGCGGGCCGTTGGCCGAAGTTCGCGCTGGCCGCGAGCCTGGCCGCCGCGGCCGGCTTCGGCGGCATCGCGGTCTGGCAGAACCAGGAGGCGCAGGACGCCAAGGAGGACGCCCGCGCCACCCAGCACCAGAGCGAGCAGGTGGCCCAGGTCATCTCGGCACCCGACGCCAAGTCCAGGTCGAGCACGCTGAGCGACGGCGTGAAGGGCACCGTGGTGGTCTCCAAGAGCCAGGACCGGGCCGTGTTCCTCGCCTCCGGACTGGAGGAGGCACCGTCCGGCAAGGTCTACCAGCTGTGGTTCGACGACGACGGCACGATGCGGTCCGCGGGCCTGATGAAGGCGTCCGGCCCCGCGTCGACGACCTACGCGAGCCTGCTCGACGGGCCGGTGGACGGTGCGACGGGCATGGGCATCACCGTCGAGCCCGCGGGCGGCTCCGAGCAGCCGACGTCCGCCCCGCTCGCGCTGATGAACCTGCCGTCTGCCTGAGGCGAGCGCCCCGGGCCGCATGGGGGCCGCCCGGACGGGCACACGCCGTGCACGTGCCCACGACGCAGTGGCCGCCGGGCTCGTCCCGGGCCGGGTCGTCCCGGCGGGCCGCGTCGTCCCGGCGGGCCGCGTCGTCCCGGCGGGCCGCGGCCACTTCGCGGTGCCGGCCCCGTACCTCGGCCGTGGGGAGGCAACAGAAGTACGGGGCCCACTGACCCCGTCGGCGGCCGGGGTCAGCCCCGCCGCGGCGGCCGGGGGAAGAAGCCGCTGGTCCTGGCGGTGTACGCGGCGAACCCTGGACGCTCGGCCATGTGCCGTTCCAGCAGCGCCTTTCCGCTGCCGCCGATCAGCAGGAAACTCATCAGCACGGGCGCCACGACCGTGGCCGCGGCCGCCGCCGGCGCCTCGCAGACGATCAGGAACAGTCCCCACCACACGCAGAAGTCGCCGAAGTAGTTGGGATGCCGGGTCCAGGACCACAGCCCCTGGTCCATGATCCGCCCGTGGTTGGCCGGATCCGCCTTGAACCGGGCGAGCTGCCGGTCGCCGACCGCCTCGAAGCAGAGTCCGACCGCCCAGAGCGCGGCACCGGCCCAGGCCAGGGCGCCGACCGGTCCCGTCAGGTAGCCGGCCGCCTGCACCGGTAGCGAGATCAGCCAGACCAGGGCCCCCTGGAGCAGGTACACCTTCCGCAGGGCGTACAGGGCCGGGCTGCCCGGCGCCTTGGCGAGCATCGCCGCGTAGCGCGGGTCCTCGCCGTGCCCCTTGCCCCGGCGGGCGATGTGCCAGGCCAGACGCAGCCCCCACACCACTGTCAGCACGGTGACCAGGAGCCGCCGGGTGCCGTCTCCCCCGCCGGCCGAGATCGCGTACGAGACAAGGGCCACGACCGCGAACCCCAGGCCCCACGCGGTGTCCACGACGCGGTGCACGCCCTTGTACAGCCCGACCGCGAACGTGCCGAGCATGACGGCGAGGGCGGCGCCCGCACAGGGCGCGAGGCCCTGTGCGAACGCCGCCCATCCGAAGCCGCTCATCCGGTGGCACCGGCGGTCGCGCCGTGGCGGGGGGCCACCTGATCCGGGTACCAGCCGTGCCGGGTGGCCGGCATCCCCGCCGCCCCGGTCGCCTCCGGCCGTACGGAGAGGATCTGGTCCACGCCCATCCGCCGCTCCTCGAAGGCGAGGGCGCCACCGGCCAGGTAGAGCCGCCACACCCGCACGGTCTCCTCGCCCACGAGGTCCACGAACGCCTGCTGGTGCTGTTCCAGGGTGCGGCGCCAGGCGTCGACGGTCAGGACGTAGTGCTCGCGCAGCCCCTCGACGTCGCGTACTTCGAGTCCGGCGCCCTCCAACAGGCCGACCGTCTCGCCGAGCGGGCGCATGTGCATGTCGGGCGCGATGTACGACTCGATGAACGCGCCGCCACCCGGGGCGTCGCGGCCCCGCGACATCTGCTGGACCAGCACCCGGCCGCGCGGCCGCACCATGGCGTGCAGCGTCGCGGTGAAGGCCGGGTACTCCTCGTCGCCGACGTGCTCGCCCATCTCGACCGTGGACACCGCGTCGTAACCGCCCTCATGCCCCGGGGTGTTCTCGATGTCCCGGTAGTCGCAGCAGCGGACCTCGACGAGATCGCCCAGGTCCCGCTCGGCCACCTGGCGCCGTACGTGCGCGGCCTGTTCCCGGGCGAGGGTGACGGCGGTGACGCGGACCCCGTGCCGCTGCGCCGCGTACAGGGTCAGCGATCCCCAGCCGCAGCCGATGTCGAGCAGCCGCGCCCCGGGGCGCAGATCCAGTTTGCGGCAGATCAGTTCCAGCTTGTCGCGCTGGGAGTCGACGGGGCCGTAACCGGGATCGTCGCTGGTCCAGTAGCCGCAGGAGTAGGCCATCGTCTCGTCGAGGAGCAGGGCGTAGAAGGCGTTGGAGAGGTCGTAGTGGTGGCTGATCGCGGCCCGGTCGCGGGCCTTGCTGTGCAGCACCCCGTGCAGCCCGGCACGGGCGGCGGGGACCGGCGGCCGGGTGCCCACGGCGCCCAGGCGCAGTGCCGTGCCGACGGCGCGCAGCCGGTCGCCGATCCCAGGGCTCGGCGGGCGAAGACCGCGCTCGCGTACCGCGTGACGCATGGCCCGCAGCCCCTCGGCCAGGTCCCCCTCGACGTCGACGTCACCGGTGATGTACGCCTCGGCGAGGCCGAGTTCGCCCGGGGCCCAGAGCAGTCGGCGCAGCGCCCGGCGGGAGCGCACGTGGATCAGGGGGCCGTCGGCGGCGCCGGTCTCGCTGCCGTCCCACATCCGTACCCTGACCGGGAGCGCGCCGCCGAGCAGTTGCTCGACCAGGGGTTCCAGCCGCTGTGCCGCGCCGGTCGTGGCCTGTTTGACGGTGGGTGTCATCACGCCGATTCCTGTCGGGTCAGCAGCAGTTGCTGCACGTGGAGGTAGCCGGAGCGGAATCCCGCCTCGGAGTAGGCCAGGTAGAAGGTCCACATGCGGCGGAAGGTCTCGTCAAAGCCGAGTGCGTCGACCTCGGCGGTCCGCTCGGCGAACCGTTCCCGCCACAGCCGCAGCGTCTCGGCGTAGTGCGTGCCGAAGTCGTCGCAACGGTCGACGCGCAGGGCGGTGTGGGCGGTCGTGACCTGCTCGATGGCTTCGACGGACGGCAGGAGTCCGCCGGGGAAGATGTACTTGTGGATCCAGGTGAAGGTGGCGCGGGAGGCACGCATCCGGTCGTCCGGCATGGTGATGGCCTGGAGCGCGATACGGCCGCCGGGGGCCAGCCGCTGTTCCAGGGTGCGGAAGTAGACCGGCCAGAACTCCGCGCCGACCGCCTCGATCATCTCGACGCTGACCACCGCGTCGAACTCCCCGTCGACCTGCCGGTAGTCGCAGAGCCGGACGTCGACGCGGTCCTCGTAGCCGGCCTCCCTGATCCTGGCGCGTGCCAGGTGCCGCTGTTCGCGGGAGAGGGTCACGGAGACGACGCGCGCGCCGCGGGCGGCGGCGCGGATCGCCAGTTCGCCCCAGCCGGTGCCGATCTCCAGGAGTTCGGTGCCGACGCCGACGCCGGCCAGGTCGAGCAGCCGGTCGATCTTGCGGTGCTGGGCGGCGGGCAGCGCCGCGGGTTCGGCGGGGAAGCTCCGGAAGACGGCCGAGGAGTAGCTGAGGGTCTCGTCGAGGAAGAGCGCGAAGAGTTCGTTGGACAGGTCGTAGTGGTGGCTGATGTTGTCGAGGGCGCCCTCGGGGGTGCCGAGGTGCTCCACGGGGTGGCGGCCCGCCCAGAGCCCGCGCAGCCGCTGGAGGGGCCGCGGGATCAGGGTGGCGACGTGGTCGGCGAGGACGGTCAGGACGCCCACCGGGTCGGGTGAGTCCCACTCGCCCGCCATGTACGACTCGCCGAACCCGATCAGACCGTTCACACCGATTCTGCGGAAGAAGGTGTCGGGGTCCCGGATGTCCATCAGGGGGCCGCCCAGGCCGGTGTCCTCCCGTCCGGCCAGGCGGGCGCGGATCGGCAGCCCGGCCAGTGCGCCGCGGACGATCCGTTCGGCGACGGCGGTCCGCAGCCGGGACGCGCGCGGCGGCCGGACGATGTCCGGCCAGCGCTCAGCTCCGGTGCCGGGGGCGTGCACGGGGGGCGAGGTGGCGGGGGACGGGGAGTGGGACGTGGACACGCTCACTGCATTCCTTCCTGAGTGGTGTGGCGGGGACGGGGCTGTACGGGCAGTCCGCGCAGCAGCAGGCGGACCCCGTGCAGCCGGATGGCGGCCGAGACGACAGCGGTGGACCAGGGGTGGAGCAGGGCCAGCCGGAGCAGCACGCGGGGGTCACCGGGCGTCGCACGCCGCGGACGGTTGCGGTGAAGGGGCGCAGGCCGGACCGTTCCAGATGTACCGCCAGGTCGAGCCGGGGGCCTGGCTCGGGCAGCCGCATCCGGTAGTCGCCGTCGACGCCGAAGAACGGCGACACGTAGAACTCCTTGCCGGTGGACGCCCGGCCCGAGGCGTCCGGGTGCAGCAGGTAGCAGTGGCGTTCGCCGTAGGTGTTGTGCACCTCGGCGACCGTGCAGAGCGGGGTGCCGTCGGCGCGGCGGCACCAGTAGACGGTGAGCGGGTTGAAGACGTGCCCGAGCACCCGTGCCTGGGTCAGCATCTGTACGGTTCCGTCGGCGAGGTCGATGCCGTTGGCGGACAGGAACCGGCTCAGTCCGGCCCGGATGGTGGGGGCCGTGCCGCCGAAGTGGTCGCGCGGGTCGAAGCCGGCGAGGAAGCGCAGGGCGGCGGGCAGCGGCGGCGGCCCGTCCGGGTCGATCAGCCACAGGTAGGTGCGGTGCCGGAAGGCGTACTTGCTGGGCGCGGTCCGTACGTGGGCGATCGTGCAGGGGTAGAGGGCGTTCACCAGTCCACCCCCAGGGCCCTGGCCGCGTCCGCCCCCGAACGGCAGCCGTCCTCGTGGAATCCCCAGCCGTGGTACGCCCCGGCGTATGCGGTGAGCGGGCCGGACAGGGCGGGCAGCCGGGCCTGCGCGGCGACCGACTCGGGGGTGTAGACGGGGTGTTCGTACACCATGCGGGCGCGGACCAGACCGGGGGCGACGCGGTCGGCGCCGTTCAGCGTGACGACGAACGTCTCGGGAGCGTCCAGCCGCTGGAGCCGGCTCATGTCGTAGCTGACGGTGACGTGGTCGGCGGTCGCGGCGCAGGACGGCATCAGGTAGTTCCAGGACGCGCGGGCGCCGCGGGCCAGCGGCAGCAGCCGGGTGTCGGTGTGCAGCAGTGTGGGGTTGCGGGAGTAGCGGAACGCGCCGAGGGTGCGGCGTTCCTCGCCCGTGGGGTCGGTGAGAAGGCGCAGCGCCTGGTCGGGGTGGGTGGCGATGACGACGGAGTCGAACTGCTCGGTGGTGTCGTCGGCGGTCACGATCTCCACGCCGTCCGGGTGGCGGCGCACGGCACGGACCGGGGTCGCGGTGCGGACGGCGCCGAGCTGCTTGGTGACCCGTTCGACGTAGGCGCCCGATCCGCCGGTGACCGTCCGCCACACCGGGGAGTCGCCGACCGAGAGCATCCCGTGGTGGTCGAGGAAGCGGAAGAGGTAGCGGGCGGGGTAGCGCATCGCGGTCACCGGGTCGCAGGACCAGACCGCGGAGACCACCGGGGTCAGGAAATGGGCGGTGAAGTACGGGGAGAAGCGGCCGCGGGCGGCGAATTCGCCGAGCGTCATCGTGTCCGCGTCCGGACCGCCGTCCGCGAGCAGGCGCCTGGCCGCCCGGTGGAAGCGGGGCACCGCGGCCAGCATCCGCAGATAGGCGGGGTTGCGGACCGCCGCGGGCTGGGCGAGGAGGCCCGCCGGGCCGCGGGCGCCCGCGTACTCCAGTCCGCAGCCCTCGCACCGCACGGACATGCTCATCTCCGACTCCTGCGTCGGGACGCCGAGCTCCGCGAAGAGCCGCAGCAGGTGCGGGTAGGTACGCCTGTTGTGCACGATGAACCCCGAGTCCACGCGGTGGACACGGCCGTCCGAGGCGGGGAGCTCGTGGGTGTGCGCGTGTCCGCCCACCCGGTCGTCCGCCTCGAACAGCGTCACGTCGTGGGCCGTCCGCAGGATGTGGGCGGCGGTGAGTCCCGCCACCCCGCTCCCGACCACGGCTGTCCGTCGCCGCTTCCCTGTCATACCGCTCCTTCCGAGCACCGGCACCGGTCACCCCTCCTTCTCCTTCCGGAGGTGCGGCGGATGCCTCTCGCGGTTGATTCGTTACAGGTCGCGCCGAGGATTGGCCGCAAGCCGCTCTCATCCGTTCGGGTGACAGACCAATCCGCTGGGCGTCCGGCGACGAATGCCGGTTGTGAGCGAAGATCAGAACGATGCGGAGAACGCGGCCCCCGGGTCCCGGCGGTCCCGCTGGGCGCGTGCCGCTTTGGCCGCGCTCAGCGGTCTGATCGCCGGTTTCAGTGCCCTGGCCGTCGCCGAGCTGGTGGCGGCGGTGGTCCGCCCCGAGGCGGGTCCGGTGGCGGCGGTGGGCGGTGCGGTCATCGACCGCACTCCCCCGGCGCTCAAGGACTTCGCCGTCCGGAATTTCGGTACCAACGACAAGCTGGTCCTGCAGCTGGGCATCCTGGCCCTCCTGGCGGGCTTCGCCATGGTGGTCGGGGTGCTGGCGCTGCGGCACCGGCTGATCGGCTCGGCTGCCGTGCTGGTCTTCGGTCTGGTCGGGGCAGTCGCGGCGGTGGGCCGGCCGGAGGGCGTGCCCTCCGACGCGCTGCCGTCCGTGGTGGGTGCCGTGGTGGCCGCAGGAGTGCTCTATTTCCTGGTCGGACGGCTGGCGCCGGCTTCCGGTCCCTCTCCCGCGGCTGGGGAGAGGGGCGGGGAGCCGGCGTACGGCACCTTCGACCGGCGGGGTTTCGTCATCGCGGCAACCGTCGCGGCGGCGGCCTCGGCCGGCGCCGGCCTGCTGGGGCGGCGGCTCACGTCCGCCGTGCAGGCCGGGGCCGCCGCCTCACGGCAGGACCTGGTGCTGCCCGTACCCGACTCGGCTGCCCCGGCCGTACCGGCGGGGGCCGACCTGAAGATCCGCGGTCTCGGCTCGTTCGTCACCCCGAACAAGAGCTTCTACCGGGTGGACACGGCGCTGGTCGTACCGCGCATCGACGCGGACGAGTGGCGGCTGAGGATTCACGGCAAGGGCGTACGGCGCCCGGTGACCCTCAGCTTCCAGGACCTGCTGCGCCGCGAGATCATCGAGCGCGACATCACTCTGACCTGTGTGTCCAACGAGGTGGGCGGACCGTATGTCGGCAATGCCCGGTGGATCGGCGTGCGGCTGGCCGAGCTGCTGCGCGAGGCCGGGGTGAAGCCGCCGTCCCGCGGTGGACCCGCCGACCAGATCGTGGCGCGTTCGGTGGACGGCATGACGATCGGTACCCCGGTCGAGGCGGTCATGGACGGACGGGACGCCATGCTCGCCCTCGGCATGAACGGTGAGCCGCTGCCCTTCGCGCACGGCTTCCCGGTCCGGATGGTCGTCCCCGGCCTGTACGGATACGTGTCGGCCTGTAAGTGGATCAAGGACATCGAACTGACCACGTTCGACGACTACGACGCGTACTGGGTCAAGCGGTCCTGGTCCCAGCAGGCCCCCATCAAGACCGAGTCCCGCATCGACACCCCCCGCCCGTTCGCCTCCCCGAAACCCGGCACGATCCCGGTCGCCGGGGTGGCCTGGGCCCAGCACCGCGGCATCTCGCGGGTCGAGGTCCGGGTGGACGGCGGCCCGTGGCATCCCGCGAAGCTGGCTGCCGAGGACGGCCGGGACACCTGGCGCCAGTGGGTGTGGGAGTGGCCGGCCACCTCCGGCAACCACACCCTCGAGGTCCGCGCGACGGACCGCACGGGCGTCACTCAGACCGACAAGCGGGTCGGCACCGTACCCAATGGCGCGACCGGCTGGCACTCGGTGGTGGTCGACGTGTCCTGACCGGACACCGGCCCGCTCCTCGCCCCCTGTTCCGCACGGCGCGCGGTACCGGGCCGGCCGCCACCCCTCATTCGTCACTGACTGCAACTGATTCATCACATAAACGAACCAGGAGAACAACATGAAGGTCCTTCACGTCCGCCGCGCCGCCCTCGCCCTGTCCGCGGCAGTGGTACTGCCGCTGGCCCTGACGGCATGCTCGAGCGACTCCAAGGACAGCGCGTCCGGCCCGACCGCGAGTTCGGCCAAGGCGTCCGACCCGGCGGCCTCGGCCTCCGCGGACGACTCGATGAGCATGGACAAGCCGTTCGGTCCGGGCTGTGCGACCGTGCCGAAGAGCGGTGCCGGCTCCTTCGACGGCATGGCGAAGGACCCGGTCGCGACGGCCGCCTCGCACAACCCGGCGCTCTCCACCCTCGTCACCGCGGTGAAGAAGGCCGGTCTGGTCGACACCCTCAACAACGCCCAGAACATCACGGTGTTCGCCCCGACCAACGACGCCTTCGCCAAGATCCCGAAGGCCGACCTGGACAAGCTGCTCGCCGACAAGGCCGCGCTGACCAAGGTGCTGACCTACCACGTGGTGGGCGAGAAGGCGACGCCGAAGCAGCTGGAGAACGGCTCCTTCACCACACTGGAGAAGGGCAAGCTCACGACGTCCGGTTCGGACATGTCCTACACCGTGAACGACTCCTCCAAGGTCGTCTGCGGCAATGTCCCGACCGCCAACGCGACGGTCTACATCGTCGACACGGTCCTGATGCCCCCTAAGTAGGTGTCATTGCGGGGCAATATGCACCCTTCGGCAACCCGCCGCAGGACGTGAGGACTTCGGCCCCGCGCGGACACGGTCGTGTCATGCCCCGGAAACAGCTCGTCCCTAATTTCTGTCGCCCGACAGGAAATCGGCGACAGGGGCTGACATGACCGCCACCGCACCAGCGGACGTACGACAGGATCCCGCCGGAACCGGCCAGGGCGACCACGCCTCCCTGGCCGGTTTCGGCTATCGCCAGGAGCTGCACCGGACGATGGGGCGGTACGCCTCGTTCGCCGCCGGCTTCTCCTTCATCTCGGTCCTCACGACCGTCTTCCAGTTCTTCGCCTTCGGGTTCTCCTTCGGCGGCGCCGCCTTCGTCTGGACCTGGCCCGCCGTGCTCGTCGGCCAGCTCCTGGTCGCCGCCTGCTTCGCCGAACTCGCCGCCCGCTACCCGCTGTCCGGGGCGATCTACCAGTGGGCGACCCGGCTGAGCACTCCCGCCTTCGGCTGGTTCGCCGGCTGGATCATGGTGGTCGGCCAGGTCGTCGTGGTCGCCGCGGCGGCGCTCGCCCTCCAGGTGGTGCTGCCCGCCGTCTGGTCCGGCTTCCAGCTGGCGGGCGGCGACCCCGCGCCCACCACTCCTACCGGCGCGGCGAACGCCGCACTGCTCGCCGTGGTGCTCCTCGCGCTCACCACGACCGTGAATCTGCTCGACAACCGGATCATGTCGGCCGTCAACCGGGTCGGCGTGACGGCCGAGATCATCGGTGCCGTACTGATCCTCGTCCTGCTGTTCACCCACACCGAACGGGGGCCGGGCGTCACCCTGCACACCGGAGGGCAGGGCGGCTCACTCGGAGCGCTGCTGGTCGGCTCGTTCACGGCGGCCTACGTCCTGATCGGTTTCGACAGCGCGGGCGAGATGAGCGAGGAGACCCGCTCGCCGCGTCGCACCGCTCCCCGCACCATCCTGCTCGCGCTGACCTCGGCCGGGGTGCTCGGCGGGCTGCTGGTGCTGGCCGGGGTTCTGGCCGCGCCCGGCCTGACCGACGGGCGGCTCGCCACGGAAGGGCTGTCGTACGTACTGACCAGCAGCCTCGGGGACGGTGTGGGCCGGGTCCTGCTCGCCGACGTGGCGGTCGCCGTCGCCGTGGCCACGCTGGCCATCCAGACGGCGGGTTCCCGGATGCTGTTCTCGATGGCACGCGACGGGGTGCTGCCCCGCTCGTCCCGCCTCGCCAAGGTCTCCCCGCGCACCGGAATGCCCGCAGCGCCCGCCCTGTTCGTCGGGGCGGCCGCGGCGGCGCTCGGACTGCTCAACCTGGCTTCCCCCGAGGCTTTCCTGGCCATCGGGACCACCTGCATCGCGATGCTCTACCTGGCGTACTCCATGGTCACGGGTCCGATGCTGCTGCGCAGACTGCGTGGCCTGCCCCTCTCCCCCGCCACCGGACCGCAGTGCGACGAGACGGGCAAGCCCTTCTTCTCGCTGGGCCGTTGGGGCCTGCCGGTCAATGCGCTCGCCTTCGTGTACGGGACCGCCATGACCGTCAACCTGGCCTGGCCCCGGGCCGCGGTGTACGACCCGGCGGGCGGGCACTGGTACTTCCAGTGGTTCACGGTGCTCTTCCTGGCCGCCACCGTGCTGCTCGGCGCGGCATATCGCGTGTACGCGCGCCGGTCGTCCTTCGTACGCTGACCGGATGGACTCCCTGAGCAGGCAGGACCGGGTGGCGGGTGCGGTGGTCGGGTCGGCGGTGGGTGACGCACTGGGGGCACCCTTCGAGTTCGGCCCGGCGGGGGTGTATTCGGCCCGCTTCCCCGACGGCACCGGGACGATGTGCGGCGGCGGTGGCTGGGATCCGGGCGAGGCCACGGACGACACACAGATGGCCGTGCTGGTCGGGGAGTCGCTGCTGGAACGCGGCGGTCTCGACCTGCCCGACCTGTTCGGCCGGTTTCGCCGGTGGGCGGCGGGCGGGCCGAAGGACATCGGCCTGCAGACGGAGGACGTACTGACGAGCGGTGACCCGTGGGACACCGCGGCGGCGCTGCACTTCCAGGTCAACGGCCGTGCGGCGGGCAACGGTTCGCTCATGCGCGCCGCCACCTCGGCCGTGTACTTCGCCCGGACCGGCCCGGCGGCGGACGGGGCGCGGGCGGCCACGATGGCCGCGGCCCGCCGGATCGCGGCCCTGACCCACGGCGACCGGGCGGCCTGGGAGGGGACCGCCGTGCTGCACGAGCTGATCCGCGTCGCCCTGGACGGCGCCGATCCGCTCACCGCCGTCCCGGACGCGCTTGCCGCCGTGCACGCGGACCACCGGGCGCGCTGGGCGGTTGTCCTGGCGCCTAGGGTCTTTCGTTTGGATCAGGCCGGATAAGGGAGCGGGGTCTGGTGCTGTGCCTCGCAAGGCGGAGGAAGGAGCCCACGCGGAGCGTCGGCGACTGACGACAACGCCGCGAGGTGCGGCACCAGGGCACGCGAGCCCGGCATGATCCAAACGAGAGGCCCTAGCTGGCATCCGGACGAGGCGACGGAGTTCAACGGTGCGGTGTGGCCCTGCCTGGGCACCGCGCTGTGGGCGCTGCGCACGACGTCCTCGTACCCGCACGCCCTCGCCTCGGCGATCGACGTGGGCGGGGACACCGACACCGTGGCGGCGGTGACCGGGGCGCTGGCCGGCGCGGTGTACGGCTTCGGCGCCATCCCGCCGCGGTGGACCGGACCGCTGCACGTCCCGCTGCCGGGGTACGGGGAGCGGGTGCTGCGTACCCCGGACCTGTGCGACCTGGCCGGGCGGCTGGACCGGGTCGATGCGGCTCCTGCCGATGTGACTCCTGCCGATTTTCAGGCGCCTTGAACCTACACATAAGCGACAAATAAGAGCAGAATGGCATGACAGGCCGCTTATCGCGCACGTCAGAGGTCAGGCCTGCTGGAACGAAGGAGACGAACCATGTCAAACGTCTCGCATGCCGGCCAGGACATGGCCGGACACCCCGACGTCTCCGAAATGCGTGACCGTCACGACCGGATGATGGGTGGCCGCGATGTGGCCCTCGTGGACGGACCGGTGTTCCTGGTCGGTCTGTACTGCGCCGTCTCGCCGTGGGTGCTGCACTTCACGGCCGGGCAGCCCGCCCTGGTGAACCACAACCTGATCATGGGCATCGCCATCGCGGTGCTGGGTCTCGGGTTCACCATGATGCCGCAACGGATGTACGGCCTGAGCTGGGCCATCTGCGCCATGGGCGCCTGGATGATCATCTCGCCCTGGGTGGTGGGCAGCAGCCCGGACATCGGCGTCGTGCTCAACAACGTCATCATCGGCGCACTGACCCTCCTGCTGGGACTGGTCTGCGCAGGCGCGTCGATGAGAAGCGCTCGGCCCCGGTCCTAGAACGCGAGGGCCCGCGCCGTGACCCGGTCGCGGTGCGGGCGTCCGCGTGCCCGCGGAGCCGGCCGGTCCGCATGCGGATTCCTCAGGAGGTGGGCACGGCGACCGCAACTGTTCATCCCGCTCACGGGTCTTGTGGGTTGACGGCGGCGGCCGGCGCCCCTGGGCAGCCGGCTGCGGCACTCAGGCAACGCAGACGGGGAGAGTGGGCACATGGCGCGGCACTTGATGGCGTGTACGGCTCTGGTGGCAACGGTGACCGCGGGGGTCCTGGTGGCACCTGCCGCCGCATCGGACCACGGGACGACGCCCGGGGCGCAGCAGGTGCGCAAGGCCGCGGCCGCGCCCGGTGACGTGGACGGCGACGGTTTCGGCGACCTCGCCGTGGGAGCACCCGAGGACGCCGTCCAGGGCTACGCGAAGGCCGGGTACGTCTCGCTCGTGTACGGCTCGGCCCAGGGCGTGCGGGTCACCCGGCACAAGGGGATCACGCAGGACACGGCCGGCATACCGGGCGTGGCGGAGGCCGGTGACCGGTTCGGGTCGTCGGTGACGACGGGCGACGTGGACGGCGACGGGTACACCGACCTGGTGATCGGCTCGGGCGGCGAGGCCATCGGGACCGTGGCGGGCGCGGGCGCGGTGACGATCGTCTTCGGGGCCAAGGGCGGCCTCGGGTCCGAGGCCATCGCCTTCCACAACCCGAAGCCGGCCGCGCGCGAGGGGTTCGGCAACAATCTGACGGTGGGCGACTTCAACCATGACGGACGGGACGACATCGCCGTCTCCACCGGCACGAAGGTGAACGTCGTTCGCGGTGCGAGCAATCTGCGTGACATCGACGAACCGGCCATGACCTCGTTCGCCCCACCCGGCGGCGGCGCCGGCATGGGACGGATCGCCTCGGGCGACATCAACGGCGACGGGTTCACGGACCTGGTCACCGAGGCCTACTCCGACGACGGGGCCGACGAGGGGACCCTCGGCGTGCTGCCCGGCTCGGCCCAGGGCCTGAGGGCGCAGCCGATCGGCCGGACGGGGCTGCCCTTCTCCGGCTACAGCGTCGTGACGGGTGACATCACGGGTGACGGCCGGGACGACGTGGTCGTGGACACCAACGCCTCCGACGGTCCCGACGAGTTCCTGCTGCGCATGTTCCCGGGCACCGCCGCCGGGCTGGGCGCGGGTGTCCCCTACGGCGGTGCGGTGGAACCGGGCAGTGCGGGGGTGCTCGCCGACACCGACGGTGACGGGCACGCCGACCTGGTCACCTCGGTCACCGGTGCGCAGGACTCCGACGGCATCCAGAACGCGGGCAAGCTGAACATCGTCCCGGGCTCGCCGACGGGTCTGAACGCCTCCCGCGCCCGGGAACTGACGCTGGACTCGCCGGGCGTGATGGGGGTCATGGAGGGCAACGACCTGTTCGGGACGGCAGTGGCCGCCGGCGACTTCGACGCGGACGGCCGTGCGGACCTGGCGGTCGGGGCGCCCGGCAAGTACCTGCAGACGGGCGGGGTGAGCGTCATCCCGGGTTCGGCCACCGGTCCGACCGGGCTGGGATCGCTCCTCTTCACCCCGGATTCCGTGGACCACCCGGCGGCAAGGGCCCGCTTCGGCGCGGCCGTCGGGGCCACCACCCCCTGACGACACCCTGCGCACCCGTGTCCGACCCGGCCGCGCCGCCTGCCCGGCATTCACCGGGCAGGCGGGGCGGCCGCGTCGTGTCCGGGCCCGGTGCGCCCGACGACGCCCGCGCCGCACCCCCGCCGGCCGGGCCCGGCAATGGCCGGATCGGGCTCAACCGGCCAGGGTCCGCGCAACCCCGCGTCCGCCCGCCGGGTCACTCCCCGGGACCGGGCACATCGACGAACGGGGAAAGCACATGTCAGTACGCAAGGCACTGGTGGCGGCGACCGCGGTGGGGCTGGTGGCGGCCCTGGCGGGGCCCGCGACGGCGACGGTCCCCCACCGGGAGAGCCACGGCGCGACCCGCACGGCCATGGACGCGGCGGTGAAGGACGGCGTACCCGGCGTGACCGCGACGGCCACGGACGGACACGGCACGTGGTCGGCGACGTCGGGCGTGGGCGACCTCAGGACCAACCGGCCCCGCAGCACCGACGACCACTACCGGATCGCCAGCCTCACCAAGACGTTCGTCTCCACCGTGGTGCTGCAACTGGAGGCGGAAGGGCGGCTGTCGCTGGACGACAAGGTGTCGAAGTGGCTCCCCGGCGTGGTGGCGGGCCACGGCAACGACGGGAGCGCCATCACGCTCCGCCGGCTCCTGAACCACACCAGCGGCATCTTCGACTACCTGGCGGACGAGGACTTCCAGCGTGACTACTTCCTGAAGGACGGCTTCCTGGAGCACCGCTACGACACGGCGGCCCCGGAGCAGCTGGTCGCGATCGCCATGGCCCACGAACCGGACTTCACCCCGGGCGCCTCCTGGCACTACTCGAACACCAACTACGTCCTGGCGTCCATGGTGATCCAGAAGGTCACGGGGCACTCGTACGCGGCCGAGATCGACCGCCGCATCGTCAAGCGCCTGGACCTGCGCTCCACGCTCGTGCCGGACACGTCCCCCGAGGTGCCGCAGCCGAGCAGCCGCGCCTACGGGAAGCTCGCCACGACGTCGACCGGTCCGACCTACGACGTCACGGAGCTGAACCCCTCCCTCGCCGGCGGGTCCGGCGCGATGATCTCCGACTCCTCGGACCTCAACCGCTTCTACCGGGCCCTCCTCAAGGGGAAGCTCCTGCCGCCCGAGCAGCTCAAGGAGATGAAGACAACCGTGAAGGCGGTCGGGATCCCCCACGCCCGCTACGGGTTGGGGCTCGCCGACCGCAAGCTGAGCTGCGGTGTGCACGTCTGGGGCCACAGCGGCGGCATCCACGGCTCCAGCTCCGAGTCGGTCACCACGGCCGACGGGCGCCACGCCCTCTCCTTCAACTTCAACGGCGACTGGTCGGGGGACAGCGACGCCGTGATCGAAGCGGAGTTCTGCGGCCGTTAGGCACCGGAAGGACGCCCCTCCTCTCCCGCGCACGACGGGAGGGCAGGGGCCCCGGCGCGCCTGCCGGGGCCGGGCGGCCCGCTCTCAGGCCTGGACGCCGACGATCCGCAGTGCCGCGTCCGCCGTGGCCTCGGCGAAGGCGCCCGCCGCGCGCTCGGGGCCCGCGAGGTGCACCAGGATCACGCCCTCGATGAGCCCGAAGACCAGGTCGGTACGGAGCTCCGCCTCGTCCTTCGCGAGCGCCGCGCCCGCCTCGGTGGCGACCAGCAACCGCCCGTAGGCGCCGCGCAGTTCCGCCCGCACCCGGTGGAAGTCCGCGAACCGCTCGGCCCGCACCTCCGGCAGCACGTACAGCGCACCCAGGTTGTACGGTCCGCCGCACAGCAGTGCCACGTCCGCGCGGCACAGCTCGCGCAGCCGCTCCTCGGCGGACCGCGTGCCGTCCGCGAGCAGTTCCTCGGCCAGCGCGAGCGACGGGGTGACGGTCGACTCCAGCAGCGCCGCGAGGAGATCCTCCTTGCCCGCCACGTAGTGGTACATCGTCGCCTGACGCATGCCCGCGCGCTCCGCGACGGCCCGGGTGGTGGTCGCCGCGTATCCACGCGTGGTGAACAACTCGGCCGCCGCTGCCAGCAGTTCGTCACGCGCGGACAGCCCGGTATCGGGCCGCTGGGTGGCGCGCGGCCGGCCGACCCGTCGCGCGCCGCCGGTTCCTGGGGGCTGGACATGGGCCGATCGTCGCACATCCCCACTCGCCACGATCTTGGTGAGGACTCGGTAACTCGCCCGCAACGGACGGGCAATGGCCCCGAATCCCCGCTCTCCTAATTTCTGTCACGCGACAGAAACCAAGACCGGCGGAGAGCAAGGCCGGCGACACGTCGAGCCGGAGGGTCAGCCATGGCGACAGCGACGACACACGGAGCCCGGGATCACGCCCGGGCCCAGGACGGCACCCGCACCGGGACCATGCCCGTGGTACCCGCGAGCGACTGGCCGGACGTCACCCCCGGCCCCCCGGTCTGGGCCGAGACGGTCGCGGGCGGCAACTACACGCACCGCGTGCTGGCGCGCGGCACCGCGCTGCGGCTCACGGACCTCGCGGGCGACGCCTGCGCCCATCTGCTGCTGTACGCCGACGGGCGGCCGTGGGAGCGGCTCAACACCGCGGACACGGTGAAGGTCCAGTGGAACGCCTATCTGGGCGCCGGCCGGCTGCTCCTCTCCGACCAGGGACGGGTGCTGGCGTCGGTGACGGCGGACTCCTCGGGCCGCCACGACGCCCTGTGCGGCACCTCCACCCTGCGCCGGAACACCGAACGGTACGGCGACGGCACCCCGCAGTCGCCCTCGCCGGCCGGACTGGAACTGCTCAAGCTGGCCGCCGCGAAGAACGGCCTCGGCCCGCGCGACCTGCCGCCCTCGCTCTCCTTCTTCCAGGGGGTGGCGATCCGGGAGGACGGCGCCGCGGAGTTCACCGGCTCGGCCGGCGCGGGCGCGGCGGTGACCCTGCGCGCGGAGCAGGACCTGACCGTACTGATCGCGAACGTCCCGCATCCGCTGGACCCGCGCCCCCGCTACACCAGCACCGCGCTGGAGGTGCTGGCCTGGCGCGACCGGCCGGCCGCCCCCGGAGATCCCCTCTGGGACGCCACGCCGGAGGGCCGCCGCGCCTTCCTCAACACACTCGACTTCCTCACCGCACGGGGGCTCGCATGACCACGACCGGCACGGTCCTCCTGAGGAGCGTCATCCCGGCCCGCGCGGCCTGGTCCGCGACCGTCCGGGCGGGCGAGGAACTCACCCTCACGGATCTGCACGGCAACCAGGCGGTGGACTTCCTGGTGTACGAGGCCAGGGACACGGCCGTCCGCTACAGCGCGCCCGACACGATCCAGGCCGGGGGCGGGATCTTCCTCAGCACCGGCAGTGTGCTGATGTCCAACGAGCACACCCCGCTGATGACGGTCACCGCGGACACCTGCGGCCGCCACGACACCGTCGGCGGCGCCTGCTCCAAGGAGTCCAACACCCTTCGCTACGGCCATCACACCTGGTCGCAGCACGCCTGTGTGGACAACTTCCTGGCCGAGGGCGCCCGGCACGGGCTCGGCAAACGCGATCTGGTGTCCAACATCAACTGGTACATGAACGTGCCGGTGGAGCAGGACGGCACGCTCGGCATCGTCGACGGTCTCTCCGCCCCCGGCCTCGCTCTCACGCTGCGCGCCGAGACGGACGTACTCGTGCTGATCTCCAACTGCCCCCAGATCAACAACCCCTGCAACGGTTTCGACCCGACCGCGGTCGAAGCCACCATCACCGGGACGAGCCGATGACCTTCGACACCCTGCTCATCGCCAACCGCGGCGAGATCGCGGTGCGCATCATCCGCACGGCCCGCCGCCTCGGCCTGCGTACGGTCGCCGTCTTCTCCGACCCCGACCGGTCGGCCCCGCACGTCCGCCTCGCCGACGAGGCCGTCCGGCTGGGCCCGGCGCCCGCCAAGGAGTCCTACCTGGACGCCGACCTGGTGCTGAAGGCCGCGAAGGACACCGGGGCCGGGGCGATCCATCCGGGGTACGGGTTCCTCTCCGAGGACGCGGAGTTCGCCCGGCGGTGCGAGGACGCCGGCATCGTCTTCGTCGGCCCGACCGCCGGCCAGCTGGACCTCTTCGGCGCCAAGCACACCGCGCGGGCCGCGGCCGAGGCGGCGGGTGTACCGCTCGCCCCCGGCACCGGACTCCTCCCCGGTCTGACCTCCGCCCTGGCCGCGGCGGAGGTCATCGGCTATCCCGTGATGCTCAAGGCGACCGGTGGCGGCGGCGGTATCGGCATGTCGGCCTGCCGGTCGGCCGAGGAACTCGCCGGTGCCTGGGAGCGCGTGCAGCGGGTGGCCGCCGCCTCCTTCTCCTCGGCGGGGGTCTTCCTGGAGCGCCTGGTCGAGAACGCCCGCCATGTGGAGGTGCAGGTCTTCGGCGACGGGTACGGCCGCGTGGTGACGTTCGGCGACCGCGACTGCTCGCTGCAGCGCCGCAACCAGAAGGTCCTCGAAGAGGCCCCGGCCCCTGACCTCCCCGCGCACATCCGCACCCAACTGACCGACTCCGCGCGGGAACTGTGCGCCTCGGTCGGCTACCGCTCCGCCGGGACCGTGGAGTTCGTCTACGACGCCGCCCGCGCCGAGGCGTACTTCCTGGAGGTCAACACCCGGCTCCAGGTCGAGCACCCGGTAACCGAGGAGATCCACGGCGTCGACCTGGTCGAGTGGATGCTGCGCCTGGCCCAGGGCGACACCGCGGTCGTGCGGCAACCGGACGCGCCCCTCGGCCACGCGGTGGAGGCCCGGCTCTACGCCGAGGACCCGAGCCGCGACCACCGCCCCGGCGCCGGTCTGCTGACCCGGGTCGACTTCCCCCGGGGCGAGGGGCTGCGGGTGGACGGGTGGATCGAGACGGGCACGGAGGTGACGACCTCGTACGACCCGATGCTGGCCAAGGTCATCGCGCACGGCACCGACCGCGCCGACGCCCTGGCCC
The DNA here is from genome assembly GCF_023701695.1 of Streptomyces sp. RKAG290. Classification (GTDB taxonomy): domain Bacteria; phylum Actinomycetota; class Actinomycetes; order Streptomycetales; family Streptomycetaceae; genus Streptomyces. The sequence goes on along the minus strand of NZ_JAJOZC010000001.1, from coordinate 6,237,142 downwards.
GGCTGGACGCGGCGCTCGCCGCCACCCGCATCGACGGCATCGAGACCAACCTGGGCCTGGTCCGGGCCGCCCTGGCCGACGACCGGGTCCGTACCGCGACGCACTCCACCGCCACGCTGGCCACGATCGCCGACCCGACACCCCGCATCGAGGTGGTCTCCGGCGGCACCCTCACCACCGTCCAGGACCACCCCGGCCGCACCGGCTACTGGCAGGTCGGTGTGCCGCCGTCGGGCCCGATGGACGACCTGTCGTTCCGTCTCGGGAACACCGCGCTCGGCAACACTCCTGGCGCGCCCGGCCTGGAGTGCACCCTGCAGGGCCCGGCCCTGCGCTTCACCCACCCCACGACCGTCTGCGTCACGGGTGCACCGGCCCCGCTGACGCTCGACGGCGCACCGGTCCCCCAGTGGGAGCCGCTGACCGTCCCGGCGGGCGCGACGCTCGCGGTCGGCGCACCGGACGGGCCCGGCCTGCGCACGTACGTCCTGTTCGGCGGCGGTGGCCTGGACGTGCCGGAGTTCCTCGGCAGCGCGGCCACCTTCACGCTCGGCGGCTTCGGCGGGCACGGTGGCCGGGCGCTGCGCACCGGGGACGTCCTGCACGGCGGCAGCCGCGTACCGGCGGCCCTCCCCGTCCCGGTTCCCGACCGGCCGCGGCTCACGGGCAGCTGGCACATCGCCGCGGCCGAAGGCCCGCACGCGGCGCCGGAGTTCTTCACCGAGGAGGACATCCACGAGTTCTACGCGGCCGACTGGAAGGTCCACTTCAACTCGGCCCGTACCGGCGTCCGGCTGATCGGCCCGAAACCGCGCTGGGCCCGCACCGACGGCGGCGAGGCGGGACTGCACCCGTCCAACATCCATGACACGCCGTACTCCGTGGGCGCGGTCGACTACACCGGCGACATGCCGGTGCTGCTGGGCCCGGACGGCCCCTCGCTCGGCGGCTTCGTCTGCCCGGCGACGGTGGTGACGGGCGAACGCTGGAAACTGGGCCAGCTGCGGCCCGGCGACACGGTCCGCTTCAGGCCCGTGACGGTGACCGGCGAGCCCCGCCCGGAGATCGTCGACGGCGGCATCCTGTACCGCGACGACGTCCTCACCTACCGCCGCAGCGGCGACGACAACGTCCTGGTCGAGTACGGGCCGATGCAACTGGACCTGGCGCTGCGCATGCGCGTCCACGCCCTCATGGAGGCGTTGACGGCCGCTGCCGTCCCCGGGATCACCGGCCTGACCCCGGGCATCCGCTCGCTCCAGATCCAGACCGACCCCACGGTCCTCGCCCAGAGCGAGCTGCTGGAGCTGCTCCACCGCACCGAGGCCGCCCTGCCGCCCACCGACGCCCTGACCGTCCCCTCCCGCACGGTGCACCTGCCGCTCTCCTGGGACGATCCGGCGACCCGCGAGGCCATCGCCCGCTACATGGCGGGCGTCCGGGACGACGCACCCTGGTGCCCGTGGAACATCGAGTTCATCCGCCGGGTCAACGGCATGGACACGGTGGACGACGTGTACCGCACGGTGTTCGACGCCGAGTACCTGGTGATGGGCCTCGGCGACGTCTACCTCGGCGCGCCGGTCGCCACCCCGCTGGACCCGCGCCACCGCCTGGTCACCACCAAGTACAACCCGGCCCGCACCTGGACGGCGGAGAACTCCGTCGGCATCGGCGGCGCCTACCTCTGCGTCTACGGCATGGAGGGGCCGGGCGGCTACCAGTTCGTCGGCCGCACCACGCAGGTCTGGTCGGGCTGGCAGCAGCGCGGCGCCTTCGAGCAGGGTGCACCGTGGCTGCTGCGCTTCTTCGACCGCATCAAGTGGTATCCGGTGGAGGCCGACGAACTCCTGGAGCTCCGCGCCGACATCACGTCCGGCCGCTTCGTACCGCGGATCGAGGAGGGCGAGTTCTCGCTGGCCCGGTACGAGGAGTTCCTGGCGGCGAACGCGGACTCGATCGCCGCGTTCCGCACCCGGCAGGGCGCGGCCTTTTCGGCGGAGCGGGACGCGTGGGAGGCGGCCGGCGAGTTCGACCGGGCGGACGCGGCGTCCGCGCCGCCGTCCCCGGCAGCCGAGGTGACGGTGCCTCCGGGCGGGCGGCTGGTGGAGGCCGAGTTCGCCGCATCGGTCTGGCAGCTGAATGTGGCCGAGGGTGACACGGTGACGGCGGGTCAGCCGCTGCTCGCGCTGGAGGCGATGAAGATGGAGTCCCGGGTGCATGCCCCGGCGGACGGCGTGGTCGCCGCGATCCTCACCCGGCCCGGCGCCCAGGTGGAACCCGGCACGGCCCTGCTGACCCTGGCCCCCCTCTCCGGCACGAGCGAAGGAGCCCACCGATGAGCCCCCTGACGCCTGCTCCCGTTCTCGCCCGCGTCCGCGCCGCCTACGCCCGTATCGAGGCGGTGGACCGCCCGGAGATCTGGATCGGCCTGCGCCCGCAGTCCGACCTGGAGGACGAGGCCCGGGGCCTCGGAACCCGCCTGGCAGCAGGCGAGTTCCTCCCCCTGGCGGGCCGGCTGCTGGCGGTCAAGGGCAACATCGACGTGGGCGGCCTGCCCACCACGGCGGGGTGCCCCTCCTACGCGTACGACCCCGCCGCGGACGCCCCCGTCGTGGCCCGGCTGCGAGCGGCGGGCGCGCTGGTGATCGGCACCACCAACCTGGACCAGTTCGCCACCGGACTGGTCGGCACCCGCTCCCCGTACGGCGCGGTGCGCAACGCCCATGCGCCGGACCGCGTCAGCGGCGGTTCCAGCTCCGGTTCGGCGGTCGCCGTCGCGCTCGGCATCGCGGACCTCGCGCTCGGCACGGACACGGCGGGCTCCGGCCGGGTCCCGGCGGCGTTCAACGGCATCGTGGGCCTGAAGCCGACGCGCGGCCTCGTCCCGACGGAGGGCGTGGTCCCTGCCTGCGCCAGCCTGGACTGCGTCACCGTCTTCGCCCGTACGCTCCCCGAGGCCCAGGAGGCGCTCGCCCTGATGGCGTCCCCCGTCGCCGCACCGCACCCCGTGCCCGCCCGTACTCCGGGCCCTTGGCGGATCGCGGTGCCGCCCACCGGGCAGCTCGGCGAGCTCGACCCGGGCTGGGCGCAGGCCTACGAGGCAGCGGCCGCCCGCCTCCGCGCAGCCGGCGCCGAGCTGCGTCCCCTGGACCTCACCCCCTTCACTGAAGCGGCGGCGATGCTGTACGAGGGGGCGTTCGTCGCCGAGCGCTACACCGCGGTGGGCCCGTTCGTCGACAGCGGTCCGCCGGACCTGGACCCCACGGTGGCGGGCATCGTCACCGCGGCCCGGGACATTCCCGCACACCGCGTCTTCGCGGACCAGGACCGGCTGGCCCGGCTTCGTACCACGGCCATGGAGGCACTCGGCGACGCGGACGCGCTGCTGCTCCCCACGGCCGCCGGCCATCCCACCCTCGCCGAGGTGGCAGCCGACCCGCTGGGGACGAACGCCCGCCTCGGCCGGTTCACCAACTCCACCAACCTGTTCGGCCTGTGCGCGGTGGCCGCCCCCGCGGGCGAGGTGGCGGGCCTGCCGTTCGGCGTGATGCTGGTCGGCCCGGCCCACACCGACGAACGCCTGGCCCGGATCGCCGCGCTGCTGACCCCGCCCGTCCGCCTCGCGGTGGCCGGCGCCCACCTGACCGGCGAACCGCTCAACCCGCAACTCCTGTCCCTGGGCGCCCGGCTGATCCGTACGACGACCACGGCACCCGTCTACCGCCTCTACGCCCTGGCCACGACCCCGCCCAAGCCGGGCCTGGTACGGACGGACGAGGGGGGCGCCGCCATCGAGACGGAGCTCTGGGAACTCCCCGCAGAGGGCCTCGGCGCCCTGGCGGCATCACTGCCGTACCCGATGACGCTGGGCCGGCTGGACCTGTCCGACGGCACCACAGCCCCCGGCTTCCTGTGCGAGCCGTATGCCGTGCAGGGATCGAAGGACATCACGGAACACGGCAGCTGGCGCACGTACCGGCACGGCTCCACCCGCCGCCTCAGCCCGTGAGGAGCCACGTTTTCAGCCCCTCCGGCGATTGAGGAGCGGGGCCCGGGGCGGAGCCCCGGTCACGGGAAGGGCGGGTAGGGGAACAGGCCGCCGCAAGCGCCCCACCCGCACCGCCCACCGCACCCCACCAATCACCGCCCCGCCCACCTCACCCCACCGAGCTGTACGCCACCACCCCGCGCAACACCTCGTCAACCGCCTTGCGCGCATTCCGCCCCACCGAACTACCCTCGCGCGGCGCGGCGGCCGCCACCTGCCCCAGCACGTCGATCACCTGCTTGCACCACCGCACGAAGTCCCCCGCCGGCATCTCCGCCTCGCGCAGCACCTCGTCCAGCGTCCGGCCGGAGGCCCACATGTAGACCGCCCAGGCGAATCCGAGGTCGGGTTCGCGCTGCCCGACACCCTCCGCCTGGTTGATCTTGAAGTCCTCCTCCAGGGCATCGAGCCGCCCCCAGATCCGGACCATCTCGCCCATCGCGGTCTTCGCCGGTCCGGACGGCAGCTTGGGCGCCACCGCGTCGTCGGACTGCCGCGCCTCGTACACCAACGCCGACACGCACGCGGCGAGTTCGGCAGGGTTCAGCCCCTCCCACACACCCGCCCGCAGGCACTCGCTCGCCAGCAGGTCGAGCTCGCCGTACAGCCGGGCCAGCCGCCGTCCGTGCTCGGTGACCTCGCTGCCCCGCAGATAGTCGAGCTCGGTGAGCAGCGCCACGATCCGGTCGAAGGTGCGGGCGATCGTGTTGGTGCGCCCCTCGATGCGGCGCTCCAGCTGCTGGGTGTCGCGCTGCAGCCGGTGGTACCGCTCCGCCCAGCGCGCATGGTCCTCGCGCTCGTCGCACCCGTGGCAGGGGTGGGCGCGCAACTCGGCCCGGTAGCGCGCGATCTCCCGGTCGTCGGCTGCGCCGGACCGCTCCCGGCGGTGCCGGTCCGGCACGATGTGCCCGGCCTTGGTCCGCAGCGCGGACGCCAGATCGCGCCGCGACTGCGGCGAACGCGGGTTGAACGACTTCGGCACGCGCATCCGCTCCAGCGCCTCCACCGGCACCGGGAAGTCGATCGAGGCCAGTCGCTTGACCTGACGCTCGGACGTCAGCACCAACGGCCGCGGCCCGTCGTGGTATTCGAGGCCGCGGTGCCCGTGCCCGTTGGTCCGCCCCGCGGGCAGGCCCGGGTCGAGGACGAGCGCCAGTCCGGCGAACTTCCCGGTCGGCACATGGATGACGTCACCGGGCTTGAGCTTCTCCAGGGACGCCGCCGCCGCGGCCCGCCGCTGCGTGGCACCCTGCTTGGCGAGCTCCGTCTCGCGGTCCTTGAGATCGCGGCGCAGCTGCGCGTACTCCTCGAAGTCACCGAGGTGGCAGGTCATTCCCTCGCGGTATCCCTCCAGCCCCTCCTCGTTCTTCTGGACCTGCCGGGAGATCCCGACCACCGACCGGTCCGCCTGGAACTGTGCGAACGAGGTCTCCAGCAGCTCGCGCGAGCGGTGCCGTCCGAACTGCTGCACCAGATTCACGGCCATGTTGTACGAGGGCCGGAAACTGGAGCGGAGCGGATACGTACGCGTGCCCGCGAGCCCGGCCAGCGCTCCCGGGTCCATGCCCCGCTGCCAGAGCACCACCGCGTGACCCTCGACGTCGATGCCGCGGCGCCCGGCCCGGCCGGTGAGCTGGGTGTACTCGCCGGGGGTGATGTCCGCGTGCTGCTCGCCGTTCCACTTGACGAGCTTCTCCAGGACCACGGAACGCGCGGGCATGTTGATGCCGAGGGCCAGCGTCTCCGTCGCGAAGACCGCCTTGACGAGGCCGCGCACGAAGAGCTCCTCGACGACCTCCTTGAAGGTCGGCAGCATGCCGGCGTGGTGCGCGGCGATGCCCCGCTCCAGCCCTTCGAGCCATTCGTAGTAGCCGAGGACATGGAGGTCCTCGCCGGGGATCGACGCCGTACGCGCCTCGACGATCTCCCGCACCAGCCGGCGCTTGTCCTCGTCGTTGAGCCGCAGCCCGGCGGCCAGGCACTGCTGCACGGAGGCCTCGCAGCCTGCCCTGCTGAAGATGAACGTGATGGCGGGCAGCAGTCCCTCGGCGTCCAGCCGGTCGATGACCTCGGGCCTCGACGGCGTCCAGATCCGGCTGCGCTGCCGCCGCTCGCGTTCGCGGTCCGCCTCGCGGACCATCTTTCCGCGCCGGCGCTCACGCGGGTTGTATCCGCGCTGGTTCTCCATGCGGGCGAGCCGGACGAGGTCGGGGTTGACCTCGCGGCGTGCGACGCCGCGGCCGCCGTGGTCGCTCTCCTCCTCGAAGAGGTCGTACATCCGGCGGCCGGCCAGCACGTGCTGCCAGAGCGGTACCGGCCGGTGCTCGGAGACGATCACGGCGGTGTCGCCGCGGACGGTGTCCAGCCAGTCGCCGAACTCCTCGGCGTTGGACACGGTCGCCGACAGCGATACGAGGGTCACGGACTCGGGCAGGTGGATGATCACCTCTTCCCAGACCGCGCCCCGGAAGCGGTCGGAGAGGTAGTGCACCTCGTCCATCACCACGTAGCCGAGTCCGGTCAGCGCCTGGGAGCCCGCATACAGCATGTTCCGCAGCACCTCGGTGGTCATGACGACCACCGGGGCATCCGCGTTGACACTGTTGTCCCCGGTCAGCAGGCCCACCTTGTCCGCGCCGTAGCGCTTGACCAGGTCGGCGAACTTCTGGTTGGACAGGGCCTTGATCGGCGTGGTGTAGAAGCACTTGCGGCCCTGCTCCAGGGCCAGGTGCACGGCGAACTCGCCGACGATCGTCTTGCCCGAGCCGGTAGGGGCCGCGACGAGCACGCCCTTGCCTGCCTCCAGCGCCCCGCAGGCCTCGATCTGGTACGGATCCAGATCGAACTCGTACATCTCGCGGAACGGCCCGAGGGCGGTCGCCTGCTCGGCGGCTCGGATCCGGGAAGCCTGGTATCGCTCAGCTGGTGAGAGGTCCTCTGTCATCTTGTCCACGAGCCTACCCGCCGCCTCGGACAGTGAAGCGATCTTTATTTCCCGGTGGCAGGACCCGTCCCGAGCACCCTGACCGCGCCCGGTACACAGGTGGCGGTCAGCGGCAGCGCGCCGAGGGGTTCACCGTCCGCGTACGCGGTGACACCGACGGCTTCGAGGCTGATCGAGGAGACCCGGTGCACGCTGACGACCGGGTGGCCCAGGTGGGTTCCCCGGTAGACCTTGGGGAACACCTTGAGCAGCGTGGTGCGGGTGCAGTCGCCGACCACCGTCACGTCGAAGAGCCCGTCATCCATGACGGCGTCCGCGCAGATCCGCATGCCGCCGCCGTAGGTCGATCCGTTGCCGACGGCGACGAGCGTGGCCTCGATCTCCCTGACCGGGCCGCCGTCGAGGCTCATGCGGTACGCGACGGGCCGGAACGCGGCGAGTTCGGCGAGCATCGCCAGGTCGTACTTGAACCGGCCGCCCCACCGCATCCGGTTGCCCCGGTCGTTGACCCGGGAGTCGAAGCCGGAGGCGAGCACCGACCCGAACCACCGGTCACCGGCCCGGCCGAGGTCGATGTCACGGACCGCGCCCGACTTGAGCGCCGCGGCGGCCAGCCGGCCGGCGGCGGCCGGGTCCCGTACGGGCATCCCGAGTGCGCGGGCGAAGTCGTTCCCGGTGCCGACGGCCACGACGCCCAGCGGCGTCAGCGTCCCGGCGACAGCCTGCAGGGCGAGGGACATCATTCCGTCCCCGCCCACGGCTATCAGCGCACCGGTCCCCTCGGCCACGGCCTCGCGCGCCCGCCGCAACGCGTCGTCGGCGTCCTCGCCGAGGACCGTACGGACGGAGAATCCGGCGTCCCGCAACGCGGAAGCGGCCGGCTGCGCGGCGCGCGCGCCCCGGCCGCGTCCTGCGGTGGGATTGACGAAAAGAGTGATCTCGCTGGTCACCCGGGGGACCTTACAAGGTCAGGTGATGTCGTCGTAACCGTTCGGCCGGGGGGATCGTCCGCCGTCCTGTTCCCCGTCGGCCTGTTCGGGCAGCGAGGTCCGCGACGCCGACACGTTCTCCATGTCGCCGATGTCCTCGGGGGTGAGGTCGAGATCCGAGGCCTCGTCGTCGTCCAGCTCGGCGTCGGGGTTGTTGTGACGCCTGCGCCGGTCGTTGACGATGCAGATGCCGAGCGCGAGGAAGTAGAGCACCACGATCGGCGCGGCCAGCGTCATCATCGTCAGCGGGTCACCCGTCGGGGTGGCCACCGCGGCGAAGACCGTGATGCCCATGATCATGGCCCGCCACCAGGACGCGAGCCGTTTGGCCGTGAGCACCCCGGTGAAGTTCAGCAGGACGAGCAGGAGCGGCAGCTCGAAGGCGAGACCGAAGACGATCACCATGCGCGTGACGATGTCGAGGTAGTCGTCGACGGGCAGCAGGTTCGTCGTGTTGTCCGGTGTGAAGTCGAGCAGCACCGCCGCGGTCTGCGGCATCAGCTTGTACGCGAGAGCCGCACCCACGAGGAAGAGCGGCACACCCGCGCCGACGAAGCTGAGCGCGTACCGCTTCTCGTGCTTGTGCAGACCCGGGGCCAGGAACGCCCAGAGCTGGTAGAGCCAGACCGGGGTGGAGAACACCACTCCGGCCATGAGGGAGACCTTGAGCGCGATGGAGAACGGACCGACCAGACCGTTCACCGTCATCTCGGCGCAGGGGCGGCCGTTCACCTGCTTGTGCTCGCCACCGCTGCAGCCGACCGACCCGAGGATCGGACGGATCAGGAAGTCGATCAGGTCCTTGTAGAAGAAGGCCGTGATCGACGTGATGACGACGACCGCCAGGACCGCGATCAGCAGTCGGTTACGCAACTCACGCAGGTGATCAGCGAGAGGCATCCGCCCCTCGCCGTCCTTCTCCTGCTTGCGGGCAGACTTGAGCAACCCACTTCCCTCGTCTCGTGCGGCAGCTGTCGGAGGAACCCGTCAGCTGTCAGCTCTGGGTGGTGGGCTTTGCTTCGTTCACCGGGCGGGAGCTCGTGACATCGCCGGGGGCGGCCTGAATCGTGCGCGCGGCGGCGGGCGGCTGGTCGGCGGGCGCGTCCGTCGTGGCCGCGGGCTCGTCGTCCTTACGCATCGCCTTGGCCTCGCTCTTGAGGATGCGGGCCGACTTGCCGAGCGAACGGGCCATGTCGGGAAGCTTCTTGGCACCGAACAACAGCAGAATGACAGCGATGATCAGAACGATCTCGAGAGGCTTCAGATTGCCCATGATGTGCTTCCTTCTCGCTGAGGCGGCTGGAGGTGGGCTCGCTGCCCTGGGCCGGACACACATCCGACGATTCGCCGGCAGCGATCGTAACCCGCGGGAGTAAACGCGAGGCAATGCCCGTGCATACATTCGATAGCGGCCCGCACCTCCCTGCCTGGGCCGTCACCAGCAGCGTACCCCTCGAAACTGAGAAACAGGAGGCCGCACCCGCCCTGATCGGGCGGGCACGCTACCGCAGGGATTCGCCCGTGGCCGCCAGGTTCGCGGCCGCGGTCTCCAGGTCCTCGGCGGCGCGGTTGATGCGCTCCGTGGTGCGTGTCACCTGGTGACCGAGGCGCTGGGCCTCGATGAAGACCTTGATGGCCAGCACGCCGAGGACGGCGATCCCGAGGAACCCCAGGGCGATGGCGAGCATGGGCCAGAACATGCGCAGAGCCTCGATTTTTCTAGTGTCCGGTGTCCGACGCCTGAAGGCGGGTGTGCAGGCGCAGCGTCCGCACGCCGCCACTGGTGAGCAGTTCGACTATCCGCTCGCCCGCGGGCCTGCGGACGGCGGCGTCGCACTCCGGGCAGGTGAAGGAGTAGAACGTCGTCCTGCTGGAGCCGCCGATCGCGAGCCGGATGGCGCCAGCCGCCAGCTCGAACCGCGCACGGCAGTCCGGGCAGGCGGCCCGGAAACGCACCGAATCGGGAACGACCACGGTCGGGACGGAAGAAATACCCGAGACCACAGACATATGGTTCATATCTCCTCAGGTGTCCCCTCAGACCAGGCCGTCGTAGGCGGCGAGCGCCGCACGGGCCGCCCGCTGGGCGCTCTGGGCCAGCTCCGGCGGCGAGACGATGCGCCCCTCCCCGCCGAGCCGGAGCGCGAGCCTGCGCAGCGAGGCGGGGTCGGGGGTGCGCAGTGTGATCCGCAGACCGCCGTCGGGCAGCTCGTGGGCGCTGTCGTGCGGGTAGTACTCGGCGACCCAGCGCCCGCCGGGACCGACCTCGACCACGACCTCGGGGTCCTCGGCGGCGGGCTGGACGAGCCCCTCGGACAGGTCCCGCAGCTCCAGCTCCGGCGGCGCGGCCGGCTCGTCGAGCAGCCGGATCTCGGCGACCCGGTCGAGGCGGAACGTACGTCGGTCCTCGGAGGACCGGCACCAGGCCTCCATGTAGGTGTGTCCCACGGCGAAGAGCCGGATGGGGTCCACCTCGCGTTCGGTGAGCTCGTCGCGCGCGGGCGAGTAGTAGCGCAGCCAGAGCCGGCGCCGCTCGGAGATCGCCCGGTCCACGTCGGCGAAGACACCGCCCTCGGACTCGAAGGTGACCGAGAGCCGGGAGCTCGCCGCCCCGACCTCACCGGCGGCGGCCTCCAGCTTGGCGGTGGCCCGCAGCAGGGCCTGCCGGTCGCTCTCGCGCAGTCCGGGCAGCGTCGCGACGGCGCGGGCGGCGACCAGCAGGGCCGTCGCCTCGTCGGCGGCGAGCCGGAGCGGCTCGGCGACGTCGTCCGGGTTGTGCCACCAGATCCGGTCGCCGTCGGTGTCGATGTCCAGCAGGTCGCCGCCGCGGAAGCTGGTCCCGCACATGGGCAGGACGTCGAGGTCCGAGATGAGCTCGTCCTCGGTGATCCCGAAGGCCCGTGCGACGTCCTGGACGTGCGCGCCGGGGCGCTCGCGCAGGTACGTCACCAGCGAGAGCATCCGGCGGGTCTGGTCGATGGCGTTCGTGGCCATGAATACGGTCCCCTCAGTCCTTGGCCACGGCGCGCAGCCGGTCCACCACGTCGGCCCGCAGATCCGCAGGTTCCTGCACGACGACGTCCGGGCCGAACTCGACGAGCCAGGCGTCCAGGCCGTGTCCGTACGGAATCTCCAACTCCTCCCACCCGTCGCCGAGTTCCCGGACCGATATCGCCCGGGCTCGCAGCGGGTAGCCGGAGTCGGCCCGCAGCCTGATCAGGGCGGTGCGGGTGGCCGTCTCGCCGGCCCAGCTCTCGACGGTCTCGCGGACAGTGACGACGTCGGGCACCTCGGCGGTGAACGCGCCGGCCCTGGAGCGCACCTTGCCGGCGATCCGGGAGAGCCGGAACACCCGCTCCGCGCCCCGCCCCGGTCCCAGCCGGCCAGGTACCAGTGGCCGCGCCAGCACTCCAGCGTCCAAGGCTCGACCTGGCGCTGCTCGGGGCGGGCGGAGTTGCCCTTGCGGTAGTCGAAGGTCACCGGCCGGCGGTCACGGCAGGCGAGCATCAGCGGTTCGAAGGCGGCCTCATGGACGGGGATGCGGGGTTCGAGTGCGCTGTGCACCTCGTAGGCGTCCTCGGCCTCCGGCATGCCCGCGGCCCGCAGCTTCTGCAGGGCGCCGCTGGCCGCGCCGGCCAGCCGGGCCTGCTGCCACACCTTGGCGGCCAGTCCGAGCGCGGCGGCCTCCTCGGCGTCCAGCGTGATCGGGGGCAGCCGGTTGCTGTCGCGACGGGCGAGATAGCCGGTGTCGCCGTCCAGGTTCTCCACGGTCTCGATGACCAGACCGAGCTCGCGCAGATCGTCCTTGTCGCGCTCGAACATCCGGTTGAAGGCGTCGTCGGACCCCGCCTCCAGATAGGCCTCGATGGATCCGCGCAGTTCGCGCTTGCTGAGCGGGCGCCGGGTCCCCAGCAGACACAGTGCCAGGTTCATCAGCCGCTCGGCCTTGGCAATCGCCATCGACGCCCTCTCTGTTTTGCTCTACGACCCTCGACCGTACCGCTCCGGGGTGTCCGGACAAAAGCGAGGGCCCGTGCCTTGCGGCACGGGCCCTCGGAGCGCACAGGCGCGGGATCAGACAGCGACCAGGTCGCAGACGAAGATCAGCGTCTCACCCGGGGCGATGGCGCCGCCGCCGGCGCCGCGGTCACCGTAGGCGAGGTGCGCGGGGATGGTCAGCTGGCGACGGCCGCCGACCTTCATGCCCTGCACGCCCTGGTCCCAGCCCTTGATGACCTGACCGCCACCGAGCTGGAACTGGAGCGGGGTGCCGCGGTTCCAGGAGGCGTCGAACTCCTCACCGGTGGAGAAGGCCACGCCCACGTAGTGGACGGAGACCGTCTGGCCGGCCTGGGCCACCGGGCCGTCGCCTTCCCAGATCTCCTTGATCTCCAGGTCGGCCGGCGGCTCGCCACCCGGGAAGTCGATCTCGGGCTTCTCGATGCTCACTGACTTGCTCCTCTAAATGATGAACTGGGCAACCCGGACAGTCTTACATCTTCGCCAGGATGTCCACGGCGAAGACGAGAGTCGAGTTCTTGGGGATCGACTGCTGCGCCTTGTTGCCGAAGGCCTGGTCCGGCGGGACGACGAGCAGCACACGGCTGCCGATCTTCTTCCCGATCAGGCCGTTCTTCAGACCCTTGAGGGTGACCTGGGCCAACGGGAAGGTCTGCGTCTTGCCCGTCGCGTAGGTGCTGTCGAACGTCTTGCCGTCCTTCCACAGCTTGGCCACGTAGTTCACGACGACGCTGTCGGTCTCCTTGATGACCTCGCCCTTGGACTCCAGGACGTAGTTGGAGACCAGCTTCTTGGGCGGGGCGGACTTGCTGGGGACCGTGAGCGACGGCGCCTTGCCGTCGGTCTTCGTGCCCACCTTCGGCAGGTCGACGTTGTCCTGGGCGACCACGGTGCCCTTGGCGGACGCCGGGATCTGCTTCGCCTTCAGGATGTCGACGACGAAGACGAGGGTGGCGTTCGGCTTGATGTCACCCTGGCCCTGCGTGCCGTAACCGAGCTCCGGCGGGATGACCAGCTCGACGCGGCTGCCGACCTTCTGGCCGACGAGGCCCTTGTCCCAGCCCTGGATGACCATGCCCGCGCCGAGCGTCAGATCGAACGGCTGCTTGCGGTCGAAGCTGTTGTCGAACGGCTTGGTGGAGTCCCACGCCTGTCCGAGGTAGTTGACCTGGATCGCGTCGCCGTTCTTGAGCTTCGCGCCGTCACCCTCACTGACAACGTTGGTCTTGAGCTCCTTGGGCGGCGTTCCCGTGCCCTTGGCCAGGGTGGGCTTCTCGCCGAACTTCGCGCCCGCGGTGATCGCGGGGAATCCGTCCTTGGAGGAGGCGGACGCGGAGGCGGAAGCGGAGTCGGAGCCCTTGTCGTCGCCACCGCAGCCCGCTGACAGCAGCAGCAGGGGGACGACTAGAAGGCCGGCAAGTCGGCGCACTGGTTCCTCAGATCTCAGACGGCACATGTGGTGGGGCGTGTCCGCGAAGTCGTCGTCCGCCCGGAGGGCGGGGCCTGCGGCGCCTTGCGCACGTGCGTGCCGGACATCGCAGGCCGGACGAGACTTCGCGCACACGGCCCAGGGGGGTCCCCGACACTCTAGGGCGTGGGCAGGGCCCCGTACGAGGAACGTACGGGGCCCGAGTCGCGCCAGGGCCTGCGACAGGCCCCAGGAGCCGAGGCATCCTCCTGCGTCGGCTCACATGCCCGCGATCAGCTTCTCCACCCGGTCGTCCACGGAACGGAACGGGTCCTTGCACAACACCGTGCGCTGCGCCTGGTCGTTGAGCTTGAGATGGACCCAGTCGACGGTGAAGTCCCGCCGCTGCTCCTGGGCCCGCCGGATGAAGTCGCCACGCAGCCGCGCCCTGGTGGTCTGCGGGGGCACCGATTTACCCTCGAAGATCTTCAGGTCGTTGCAGATACGAGCGGCCTGCCCCTTGCGTTCCAGCAAGTAGTACAGACCGCGCCGGCGGTGGATGTCGTGGTAGGCGAGGTCTATCTGGGCGACCCGCGGATTCGACATGGTCATGTTGTGCTTGGCCCGGTACCGCTCGATGAGCTTGTACTTCATGACCCAGTCGATCTCGGTACCGATCCGGTCGAGGTCCTCGGCCTCGATCGCGTCGAGTGTGCGGCCCCACAGTTCGAGGACCTTCTCGACGTTGCCCGTGCGGATGCCGCGGCGGTCCACGAAGTCCACGGCCTTCTCGTAGTACTCGCGCTGCACCTCGATGGCGGACGCCTCGCGGCCGCTGGCGAGGCGGACCTTGCGCTGACCCGTGATGTCGTGGCTGACCTCGCGGATGGCCCGGATGGGGTTCTCCAGCGTCAGATCCCGCATCACCGTGCCCGCCTCGATCATGCGGAGCACCAGGTCGGTCGCGCCGACCTTGAGCAGCATGGTCGTCTCGGACATGTTGGAGTCACCCACGATGACGTGGAGGCGGCGGTACCGCTCCGCGTCCGCGTGCGGTTCGTCCCGGGTGTTGATGATCGGACGGGAGCGCGTCGTCGCGGAACTGACGCCCTCCCAGATGTGCTCGGCACGCTGGCTGACGCAGTACACGGCGCCCCGCGGGGTCTGCAGCACCTTGCCGGCACCGCAGATCAGCTGCCTCGTGACGAGGAAGGGAATGAGGATGTCCGCGAGCCGGGAGAATTCTCCGTGCCGGGCCACGAGGTAGTTCTCGTGACATCCGTAGGAGTTTCCTGCCGAGTCGGTGTTGTTCTTGAAGAGATAGACGTCGCCCGCGATTCCCTCCTCGTGCAGGCGGCGTTCGGCGTCGACAAGCAGGCCTTCGAGAATGCGCTCGCCGGCCTTGTCGTGGGTGACCAGCTCGGTCAGGTTGTCGCATTCGGGGGTTGCATATTCCGGATGCGATCCCACGTCGAGGTAGAGGCGGGCGCCGTTCCGCAGAAAGACATTGCTGCTGCGGCCCCATGACACAACACGGCGGAAGAGGTAGCGCGCCACTTCATCAGGAGACAGTCGGCGCTGTCCCCTGAACGTGCACGTGACGCCGTACTCGTTCTCCAGCCCGAAAATGCGGCGGTCCATGACTGAACATTACGCCTGATGGCCCGAGCTGAAACCGGGTTCGACGGCACCGTTTCGATCATTTTCCGATCCTCGCACCGCGACAGCACTACGCCCGGGAGCTGCGAGGACCTTTCCGGTGGCCAGCAGAACGAGCAGCGCGGCCACTCCACCGGCCCCCGCGACGGCGAAACTCCACGCCGTGCCGCCCAGTTCCACAGCCGGACCCGCCACCGCCGTGCCCGCCGCCGCGCCCACCCCGAACGTCGTCACGAGCCAGGAGAACGCCTCCGTCACGGTGCCCCGCGGGGCGTGCCGGTCGACGACGAGGAACGAGCAGGCGATCGCGGGGGCCAGGAACACCCCTGCGACGGCGGCCAGCAGGGTCATCGCCACCACGCCCGGGGTCAGCACCAGCGGCAGGTAGCCGAGCGCGAGGAGCGCCACGATCACCCGCAGCCGGCGCTCCGGCGGCCCCGCCCACTGCCGCGCCCCGTAGAACACGCCGCCGATCAGCGCGCCGAGCCCCAGGGCGGCCATCAGCCAGCCGTAGACGGACTCCTGGCCCTGGTCGTCGGCGTACGCCACCCCCGCCACTGTGATGGAGCCCAGCGCCAGGCCGACGAAGAAGAAGGAGCCGAGCAGCGCCAGCAGGCCGGGCGAGCGCAGCGCGCCCAGCCAGTGCGCCTCGCGCGGGGCCGAACGCCAGGTCCTGGAAGGCTCGGACAGGACGACGGAGAGCGCCCCGAGGACACCGAGCGCGTTGATGACGACGAGCGCGGCGGCGGGCGACCGCAGGGAGACCAGCACGGTCACCAGCAGCGGGCCCACCGTGAACATGACCTCCTGCGCCACCGCGTCCATGGCGTACGCCCGGTGCACCCGGTCCTCCCTGCCGAGGACGCTCGGCCACAGGGCCCGCAGGCCGCCCTCCAGGGGCGGGGTGGCCAGCCCGGCGACGGCCACGGCCGCGTAGGCCAGGGGCAGCGACCCGAACCCGGCCACGGCGAGCAGGGTCATCCCGAGGGCGGACAGCACGGCGGCGGGCAGCTGGACGCGCGGCTGGCCGTACAGGTCCACCGCGCGGCCCAGCAGCGGCTGTCCGACCGCCGTGCCCAGCCCGTACACCGCGGCGAGCGCGCCCGCGAGGGCGTAGCTGCCGCCCTCCGCGCGGGTGAACAGCACGATCGCGATGGGAGCGGTGGCGTTCGGCAGCCGCCCCACGAGGGTTCCCGTCAGCAGCCGGGCGGCATGCCGCGCCCGGAGGATGTCCAGATATCCCGCGGCCATGTCCCGCCCCTCTCCGTGGGGCACCCTTCCGGCCACCCGAGGTTTTACGTATAACTTGCTGCTTCATACGTACCATGAGCCCAGTCCGCAGGTCCACCTCACGGCGCCTGCCCCGACCGGCCCGGAGGCCCGCGTGACCAGCCCAGCACAGCCCGGCCCGCCCCGGCCGACCAGCCGTGACGTCGCTCGGGCCGCAGGCGTCTCCCAGGCCACCGTCTCGCTGGTCCTCGGCGACAAGTGGCGCGGCCGGGTCTCCGGGGCCACCACGGAGCGCGTGCGGGACGCGGCCGAGGCCCTCGGCTACCGGCCCAACCTGGCCGCCCGGAACCTGCGCCTCGGCAGCACCAGGACCGCCCTGCTCGTCGTCCCGGCGCTCACCAACGAGTTCTTCGCCCGGGTGTACACCGGCGCCGCCGCGGTCGCCGCCGAACACGGCTTCGGTGTCGTCCTCTACCCCTCGCCCGACGGCACCGGACCGGCCAGGGACCCCTTCGCCTCGGCCCGCGCCGCGCTGGACGGGGTGATCGCCTCCTCGATGGCCGCCGACGCGCTCGGCGCCCTGCACGGCGCCGGTCTCCCGCTGGTCATGCTCGACAGCGACCCCTCGGCCCCGGGTCCGGCGGCCCGGGTCAACCTCGATGTCGCGGACGGGATGCGCCAGGTGACGGAACACCTGCTCGGCCTCGGCCACCGCCGCTTCGTCCATCTCGCCTCGGCCGTCGACACCTGGACGTTCGCGGTCCGCGCCGACGCCGTCCACGACGCCCTGCGCGGTGTGCCCGGCACCGACGTGCGCACTGTCCCGGCGGCCCTGGACGTCACGGCCGGCCGCGAGGCCATGGAGCGGGCGCTGGCACTGCCGGGGCACCGCCCCACCGCCGTCATCTGTGACGACGACATCCTGGCCGCGGGGGCCTGCAAGGCTGCCCGCAGGCTCGGGCTGCGGGTACCGGACGATCTCTCCGTCACCGGCTTCGACGACCTGGCCCTGGCCACGGCCGTCGAACCGGAACTCACCACGGTGCGGCTTCCGGCCGAGCAGGTCGGTGAGCGCGGCATGAGCGCCCTGCTGGCCGTCCTGGAGGGCCGCCAGGCCGAGACCGGCAGCCTGCCGGTGCACCTGGTCGTCCGCGGCTCGTCCGCTCCCCCGCCCACCCGCCGGGACCCATGACGGAGCCCCGGCCCGCCGAGGAGGCGGACCGGGGCTCGGACACTGCGGGAGTACTACTCCACGTCCCCACCGGAATCCGTGGAATCAGTGGACTTCGGGGAGTCGGTGGCGGCGGGCTTCCGGCTCGGCTTGCCGGTGTCCGTCGCGGCCGCGGTGGTGCCGGCGCCCTCGCCTTCCTCCGTGTCGGAGGGGGCGTCCGTCGGTGTCGAACCGGCGCCGTCCGCCTCCAGCAGCCGCGCCAGCTGCCGGCCGACGATCCGCTTGAACTTGCGCTGCTGGGGCCTCGTGCGGTCCAGGACCGCGACCTCCAGCCGCTCCGCGGGGATCTCCCGCTCGCTGCCGTTGGGATCGCGGGACAGCGCCTGCACCGCCAGCTTCAGGGCCTCGGCGAGTGACATCCCGTCACGGTGCCGCTGGTCCAGGAAGGTGCTGATCTGCTCCGCGTTGCCGCCGACCGCGACCGAGCCGTGCTCGTCCACGATCGAACCGTCGTGCGGCAGCCGGTAGATCTGGTCACCGTCCGCCGCGGCGCCGACCTCCGCGACCACCAGCTCCACCTCGTACGGCTTCTCGGCCGCACTGGAGAAAATGGTGCCGAGTGTCTGCGCGTAGACATTCGCCAGTCCACGGGCCGTCACATCGTCGCGGTCATAGGTGTATCCACGCAGATCGGCATAGCGCACGCCGCCGATGCGGAGATTCTCGTACTCGTTGTACTTGCCGGCGGCGGCGAAACCGATCCGGTCATAGATCTCGCTGAACTTGTGCAGCGCACGGGACGGGTTCTCGCCGACGAACACAATGCCGTCGGTGTACTGCAGCACAACCAGGCTGCGACCACGGGCGATGCCCTTCCGGGCGTATTCCGCCCGGTCGGCCATGGCCTGCTGAGGTGAGACATAGAACGGCGTCGACACCGGCTATCCGTCCCTTTCTGTCAGTGACAAGAGCATCGAAGAAGCCTGGGAACGAACGGTCAGAGCAGCTCGGCGCGCGGGCCGTCGGGCTGCACCAGCCGGCGTTCCAGAATCGAGCGGGCGATCTCGGCGGATTCCGCCTCGGTCAGCCTCCGGAAGCCCTCGTCGGTGATGACGGTGACAATCGGATAGATGCGCCGGGCCACGTCCGGTCCGCCGGTCGCCGAGTCGTCGTCCGCCGCGTCGTACAGCGCCTGCACGACCAGAGTGAGCGTCTGCTCCTCCGTCAGGTCCTCGCGGTAGAGCTTCTTCATGGCGCTGCGGGCGAAGATCGACCCCGAGCCGGTGGACGCGTATCCCGTCTCCTCCGAACGGCCGCCGGTGACGTCGTAGGAGAAGATCCGGCCGCGCTCGCGGTCGACGTCGTACCCGGCGAAGAGCGGCACCACGGCGAGCCCCTGCATGGCCATCGCCAGATTGCTCCGGATCATCGTGGAGAGCCGGTTCGCCTTGCCCTCCAGGGAGAGCTGGGCGCCCTCGACCTTCTCGAAGTGCTCCAGCTCCAGCTGGAAGAGCTTGACCATCTCCACGGCCAGTCCGGCCGTGCCGGCAATACCGACCGCCGAGTACTCGTCGGCCGGGAAGACCTTCTCGATGTCGCGCTGCGCGATCATGTTGCCCATGGTCGCCCGCCGGTCACCGGCCAGCACCACACCGCCGGGGAACGACGCCGCGACGATGGTGGTGCCGTGCGGAGCCTCGATGGCCCCCTTCAGGGGCGGCAGCTGCCGGTTGCCCGGAAGCATCCCCGGCGACTGGTCGGACAGGAAGTCCATGAAGGAAGAGGACCCCGGCGTCAGGAAGGCAGCTGGTAGACGCCCGGTGCTACGAGTGTTGGCTTCCACGCGTTTCCCTCCAGGTAAGCGATGGCCCTGCGCAAGGTGTCAGGATCATCTCCCCAACTTGCCTACGGCCGGATTGCAGTTGAAGCACCGTGTGCCACGGACCCTACCCGTCCGGCGGCAGTGATCCACATGTGTGGCGGAGGCATTCGGACCGATCGCACGGTCCGCGCCTGCGGTGTGCGGTGCGGGCGTCCGCCCGCACCGCACACCGGGGCACCGATCCGGCGCCGAGCCCGTTACTCGCCGCCTTTTTGCACGAAGCTTCGAACGAAATCCTCGGCATTCTCTTCCAAGACGTCGTCGATCTCGTCCAGAACGTCGTCGACGTCGTCGCTCAGCTTCTCCTGTCGCTCCTTGAGGTCCTCGGAGCCCTGCGCGTCCTGCGCCTGCTCCTCGACCTCCTCGGTGGAGCGCGTCGCCTTCTGCTGTCCGCCGCCGGTGTCCTTGGTCGCCATATAGCTCACCCCGCTCGGTTCGAAGCACTTGATCAGACCCTACCTACGGGGTCCGACATTGGCCCGGTACTTGTCTCAACGTCCGGAGGTCATGGGAATGATTCCCAGCCGGGGACCCTTTCAGCCGCCCGACAGCACCCGGACCAGCTCTTCCGCGGTACGACACCGGTCCAGTAGGTCCTTGACGTGCTCACGGGTGCCCCGGAGCGGCTCCATGGTGGGTACCCGCTGCAACGAGTCGTGACCCGGAAGATCGAAGATGACCGAATCCCAGGAGGCCGCGGCGACGTCGTCGGCGTACTGCTCCAGGCAGCGGCCGCGGAAATACGCCCTGGTGTCCTCAGGAGGCGCCGTACGGGCCTGCTCGACCTCGCTCTCGTCCAGCAGGCGCTTCATCCGGCCGCGGGCCGCCAGACGGTTGTAGAGGCCCTTGTCGGGCCGCACGTCGGCGTACTGGAGGTCCACCAGGTGCAGCCGGGCCGCGTCCCAGTCGAGGTCGTCGCGGCGGCGGTAGCCCTCCATGAGCTCCCGCTTGGCGATCCAGTCCAGCTCCCCGGACAGGCTCATCGGATCGTTCTCCAGCCGGTTGAGCGTGTCCTCCCAGCGGATCAGGATGTCCTTGGTCTGTTCGTCGGCGTCCGCGCCGTACCGCTCCTCGACGTACTTGCGGCCGAGCTCGAAGTACTCCATCTGGAGCTGCACCGCGGTGAGTGTCCGCCCGCTGCGCAGAGTGATCAGCTGCTGGAGGTCCGGGTCGTGGGAGACCTGGTGCAGCGTGCGCACCGGCTGGTCGACGGCCAGGTCGACGTTGATGAAGCCGTCCTCGATCATGGAGAGGACCAGGGAGGTGGTGCCCAGCTTCAGGTAGGTGGAGATCTCCGAGAGGTTCGCGTCGCCGATGATCACATGGAGCCGGCGGTACTTCTCGGCGTCCGAGTGCGGCTCGTCGCGGGTGTTGATGATCGGGCGCTTGAGCGTGGTCTCCAGGCCGACCTCGACCTCGAAGTAGTCGGCGCGCTGGCTGATCTGGAAGCCGTGCTCGTTGCCGTCCTGTCCGATCCCGACCCGGCCCGCGCCCGTGACGACCTGGCGCGAGACGAAGAACGGGGTCAGGTGGCGCACGATGTCGGAGAACGGGGTCTCCCGCTTCATCAGGTAGTTCTCGTGCGTCCCGTACGAGGCGCCCTTGTTGTCGGTGTTGTTCTTGTACAGGTGGATCGGCTGGGCACCGGGCAGCTGGGCCGCCCGTTCGGCGGCTTCGGCCATGATGCGTTCGCCGGCCTTGTCCCAGAGGACCGCGTCCCTGGGGTTCGTGATCTCCGGGGAGCTGTACTCGGGGTGTGCGTGGTCGACGTAGAGCCGTGCCCCGTTGGTGAGGATGACATTGGCCAGGCCGATGTCCTCGTCCGTGAGCTGGCTGGAGTCGGCGGTCTCGCGGGCGAGGTCGAAGCCTCGCGCGTCTCGCAGCGGGTTCTCCTCCTCGAAGTCCCAGCGGGCGCGGCGCGCCCGGTGCATCGCCGCCGCGTAGGCGTTGACGATCTGGGACGAGGTGAGCATGGCATTGGCGTTGGGGTGGCCGGGCACGGAGATCCCGTACTCCGTCTCGATGCCCATTACTCGCCGTACGGTCATGCGGCCCTCCTTGCCCGGCGGCGCTCCCTTCCGGGAGCGGCGCTCAAGTACCGCTGCTTGTCCGGTGCGTGCGCGGTCTGCCCGTACCCGCACTGCGCGACCGGGCGGTACGCAGGAGCCTAGAGCGCCTCAGTGCCGCTGGGGAGATCAATTACGTCATTACTCCGGTGTCGTCGGAGCTGTCCGGAAAGCAACCGGCTGCGGATGCCCGGCCGGGCATCCGCAGCCGGTCTGCGTTCTACAGGTACTGCCCGGTGTTTGCCACCGTGTCGATGGAGCGACCGGAGTCCGCGCCCTGCTTTCCGGTGACGAGTGTGCGGATGAAGACGATCCGCTCACCCTTCTTGCCGGAGATCCTGGCCCAGTCGTCCGGGTTGGTGGTGTTCGGCAGGTCCTCGTTCTCCTTGAACTCGTCCACGCATGCCTGGAGGAGATGGGAGACGCGAAGGCCCTTCTGGCCCTGATCGAGGAAGGCCTTGATGGCCATCTTCTTGGCCCGGTCGACGATGTTCTGGATCATCGCGCCGGAGTTGAAGTCCTTGAAGTACAGGACTTCCTTGTCGCCGTTGGCGTACGTGACCTCGAGGAAGCGGTTCTCCTCGGACTCGGTGTACATCCGCTCGACGACCGACTGGATCATGGCGTGCGCAGCGGCTTCCCTGGAGCCGGTGTGCTCGGCGAGGTCGTCCGCGTGCAGCGGCAGCGAAGGCGTGAGGTACTTCGCGAAGATGTCCTTCGCGGCCTCCGCGTCGGGACGCTCGATCTTGATCTTCACATCGAGGCGGCCCGGTCGCAGGATCGCGGGGTCGATCATGTCCTCGCGGTTGGAGGCGCCGATGACGATGACGTTCTCCAGGCCCTCCACGCCGTCGATCTCGGCGAGCAGCTGCGGGACGATGGTGTTCTCCACGTCCGAGCTGACGCCGGATCCCCGGGTGCGGAAGAGGGACTCCATCTCGTCGAAGAAGACGATGACGGGGGTGCCCTCACTCGCCTTCTCGCGAGCACGCTGGAAGACCAGGCGGATATGCCGCTCGGTCTCGCCGACGTACTTGTTGAGGAGCTCGGGGCCCTTGATGTTGAGGAAGTAGCTCTTGCCGGTGGGCTGGCCGGTTACCTCGGCGACCTTCTTCGCAAGGGAGTTGGCGACCGCTTTGGCAATGAGTGTCTTGCCGCAGCCGGGCGGGCCGTAGAGCAGGATGCCCTTCGGTGGCCGCAGCTCGTGCTCCTTGAAGAGGTCTGGGTGAAGGTAGGGGAGCTCGACCGCGTCGCGGATCAGCTCGATCTGGTCGCCCAGTCCGCCGATCTTGTCGTAGTCGATGTCCGGGACTTCTTCGAGGACGAGCTCTTCGACCTCGCTCTTGGGGACGACTTCGTAGACGTAGCCGGACCTGGGTTCGAGCAGCAGGGCGTCGCCGGGGCGGATGGTGATGTCCAGCAACGGCTCGGCGAGCCGCACCACCCGTTCCTCGTCGGTGTGCCCGACCACCAGGGCTCGTTCGCCGTCCTCAAGGATTTCCTTGAGGGTGACGATGTCCCCGGCGCGCTCGAATTCCATGGCGTCGACCACGTTGAGCGCTTCGTTGAGCATGACTTCCTGGCCGCGCCGGAGGTCTTCGAGCTCAACGCTTGGGCTGACGTTCACCCGGAGCTTGCGGCCCCCGGTGAAGATGTCGCAGGTGCCGTCCTCGTTGGCCTGCAGGAACACACCGAAGCCGGCCGGCGGCTGTGCGAGCCGGTCGACCTCTTCCTTGAGGGCCACGATCTGGTCGCGGGCCTCGCGGAGTGTGTTGGCGAGCCGCTCGTTCTGAGCGGACACGCCCGCAAGGTTGGTCTGGAACTCGACGATCCGCTCTTCGAGAATCCTCGTATGGCGCGGAGAGTCGGCGAGCTTACGTCGCAGGACGGCGATTTCCTGCTCAAGATAGGCGACCTGGCCGGCTGGGTCATCGGACCCCCGTCCGGGCCGGATGCCGCGGTTGGTGTCGTCGTCGTGGGCTGCCACGGTCCTCACCTCCTCCAAGGGGAGCTGGACGCTTCCTGACCCTACCTGGGTGGGTGATGATTGAAACCCCTAGATCACAAAGACTGTGGGGCGTGTCCGATCTTCACCCTTGCGACCTCTCCCTCGTGTCAGGGGAATACCCACCCTTCAACATCGAAAAGCAGCCGGTTGTATCGTCGAAGTGTTCAACACCCGTCAGGGCTGGCTTTTTCCGGTCCGGATACGCAGGAAACGGCAGGAGAAATGACCGTGCAGCAGGATGCTCCCACCGGCAGCGAGTCGCAGGACCTGGAGGTCTGGATCGACCAGGACCTCTGCACGGGGGACGGCATCTGCGTGCAGTACGCGCCCGAGGTCTTCGAGCTCGACATCGACGGGCTCGCCTACGTCAAGAGCGACGAGGACGAGCTCCTGCAGGAGAAGGGCGCGACCACCCCGGTACCGCTGCCGCTCTTCCAGGACGTCGTCGACTCGGCCAAGGAGTGCCCGGGCGACTGCATCCATGTACGACGCGTTTCGGACAGGGTCGAGGTCTTCGGTCCCGAGGCCGCCTGAGCCACCGCCACGACCGGCGGCCCTGGGCCGGCGGCTGCGCGCGGGGACCGCTCAGGCGCTGCCGTCGGCGGCGCCGTCGGACTGGCTGCTCCGTACGAAGGCACCGTTCTGCCACTGCCAGGTGACCTTTTCCTGCTGGTCGGGGCAGCAGCTGGGGACCGAGGCCGAGGAGTAGCCGAGGAGCGTGGCGGAGACGACGCGGTCACGCACCGTGAAGTCGCCGACGCTCATTTTCTGGGTGGGGTCCACCAGGGTCGCGACGATCCTCGGTGCGGCCCCGCCCGCCTGTGTGAGGACGTAGACGCCGCTCGGCGGGGTACCGGATCCGGCCGCGCAGTGGACCACCGCGACGGTTTCCGGACGGCCGTCGCCGTCGAGGTCGCCGGGGACCTGTTTGGCGACGGTGGTGCCGACGCCGCCGCACTGCAGCGGAAACACCGCGCGCGCCGGATCCGGCGGGGCGGCGGATGCCGTGCCCTGCTGCACCGTGGTGCGGTGGGCGGTGGTGGAGGCGGAGGCGGTCGCGTCGGGCTGGAGCAGGCCGGCTGCCGCGACGACGGCGGCCATGGCCGCCGCGGTGGCGAGCCAGTGCATCGTCGTGGTGTCGGTGTGCGCGAGGTCCGGGAGCGCGGAGGTCTGCACGCGGGATGTCTCCTGTGGTTCCTGTGGTGCGGAATGCCTGAGGGGCAGTGCCGTCGGCAGGACGTCGACGGCGGGGTGGGGGTGGCCAGCATCGTGCCACACCTCACACGGCAGCGGAACGGTGGGGTCGCCGCGGATCGCGGCCCCCGGTCCGCCGTCGCCGCGGCAACGAAAAGGCGCCGCCGCCGAGTTCCCGGGTCGGTCCGGGAACTCGGCGGCGGCGCCGGTGCGTTGCTCGGGATCAGTCGCGGGCGGAGCCGCTCTTGCTGCCAGGCCCGTCGTAGTCGTCGCCGTAGGCACCCTTGGAGGGGCGGCGGCGGCGCGGGGGTGCCTGCACCCCGTCGGCCAGCCGGCGGGCGGTGACCAGGAAGCCGGTGTGCCCGATCATGCGGTGGTCCGGGCGCACGGCGAGACCCTCGACGTGCCAGTTGCGGATCATCGACTCCCAGGGCTGGGGCTCCGCGAAGCAGCCGATCTCGCGGATGGACTCGACCGTCCGGGAGAGCTGGGTGGTGGTCGCCACGTACGCGCACAGGATGCCGCCCGGGACGAGCGCCTTGGAGACGGCCTCCAGGCACTCCCAGGGCGCGAGCATGTCCAGGACGACACGGTCGACGTCGGTGTCCGTGAGGTTGTCCTGGAGGTCGCCGACAGTGAGCTGCCAGGCGGGGTGCGGGTTCCCGAAGTAGCGCTCGACGTTCTGCTGGGCGATCTCGGCGAAGTCCTCGCGGCGCTCGTAGGAGTGCAGCATGCCCTGCTCGCCGATGGCGCGGAGCAGGAAGGTGGACAGGGCGCCGGATCCCACGCCGGCCTCCACGACGCGGGCGCCGGGGAAGATGTCGCCGAAGGCCAGGATCTGCCCCGCGTCCTTGGGGTAGACCACGGCGGCGCCGCGGGGCATGGACAGGACGTAGTCGGGGAGCAGGGGGCGCAGCGCCAGGTAGACGACGTTTCCCGTGGTACGGACAACGCTGCCCTCGGGAGCACCGATCAGCTCGTCGTGCTGGAAAGAGCCCTTGTGGGTGTGGAAACTCTTTCCGGCTTCGAGCGTGAAGGTGTAGTGGCGTCCCTTGGGATCGGTGAGCTGGACCTGGTCCCCGACCTTGAAGGGCCCACGTCGGCGGGCGGCACCGGTCGGTTCAGACATGTGACCAGCGTACCGGTGTTTCCGGGGCCTCCGACCGCGCGTCCTGGCGAGTGCGCGGGGCTCAGGCGGCGGGCCGGGCCATCGCCGCCACGAACGCCCGTTCCACGTCGGCCGTGGACAGCACCCCGTAGATCTCGCCGGTGTCCTCGACGACGAGGTACTCGGTGGCGGGGCTGGCCTTGAGGCGGTCCAGGAGGGCTTCGCCGGCGAGCTCGGCGGAGACCTTCATGCCGTCGGTGAGGTCCTGGGCGAGGCCGCTTACGGCGACCCAGGGGCGGCGGTGTTCGGGGACGGAGACGATGGCGGCCTCGCGGACGAGCGCCTTGGGCTCGCCGTTCGCGTCGACGACGACGAGGGCGCGCGCTCCGGCCTCGTTGGCCCTGCGCAGGGCCTCGGAGAGCGGGGTGGCCGCCTCGACCGGTACGGCGCGCCTGGTGAGGGTGCGGGCGCGCAGGTCGGGGAGGTGCTCGCGCAGCCGGGCCATGCGCAGGCTGTTGCCCGCTCCGGTCCAGATGATGGCGGCCAGTACGGCGGCGAGCAGGGCGTCGATGACGGTGTCCATGCCGCCGAGGTCGTCGGTGTCGTTCCCGAGGGACCCGGTGTGGGTGAGGAGGGGAAGGCCGATGAGGGTGACGACGGCAAGGGCGCGGCCGACCCAGGCGGCGGCGACGGTGCCGCTCATCGGGCGTCCGGTGATCTTCCAGACGACGGCGCGGAGCATGCGGCCGCCGTCGAGCGGGAGGCCGGGCAGGAGGTTGAAGACCGCGACGATCAGGTTGGAGATCATCAGCCCGCCGAGCAGCACCCCGGGGACGGTGCCGCGCTCGACGAAGTTCAGCGGGATGTAGAAGACGCCGGCCAGGACGAGGGAGAGCAGCGGGCCGACGAAGGCGAGGACGAACTCGCGGCCGGGCGTCTCGGATTCCTTCTCGATCTCGGAGACACCGCCGAAGAACTGGAGCTGGATGCGGCGTACCGGGAGCTTGTAGCGCAGTGCGGCGACCGTGTGGGCGAGTTCGTGGACGAGCACGGAGGCGTAGAAGGCGATGGCGAAGAAGAGTGCGACGAGGTAGCGGGCCGCGCCGAGGCCGGGCAGGACCCGGTCGAGCTGACCACCGAAGACCCAGGTGATCAGCGCTGCGACGAGGAACCAGCTCGGTGCGACGTAGACCGGCACTCCGAAGGGGCGGCCCATCAGGATGCCGCCGCCCGGCTCTTCCCGGCGCCCCTTGGTGGGCTTGTCGGGGCCGGCACCGGGGTCCTTTCCCCCTGCGCCGGGCTGCGGCCGCCCGCTGTCGCCGCTCTCGTCCACGAGGTCCCTTCGGTCGGTGCCGTCCGGCACGATCATGCAGTGTTCCGGGGTCTGTGGTCGATGGTATGCCGGTTGTTGTCAGTGGCGGGTCGTAGGGTCTTCGTCATGACCTCAGTGCCGCGGCCGCCTCAGCCGCCCTCGTCCCTTTCGCCGTCGCGGGCGAGCGACTTCATGCAGTGCCCCCTGCTGTACCGCTTCCGGGTCATCGACAGACTGCCGCAGAAGCCCAGTGAGGCGGCTACCCGGGGACACTGGTCCATGCGGTGCTGGAGCGGCTCTTCGACAACCCCGCGACCGAGCGGACGCCCGTCCGGGCCACCGCGCTGATCCCGGCGCAGTGGGACCGGCTGCTGGAGTCGAAGCCCGAGCTGTCGGAGCTGTTCGCCGAGGATCCGCAGGGCGAGCGGCTGTCGCGCTGGCTGTCGGAGGCGGAGCGGCTGGTGGAGCGCTGGTTCTCGCTGGAGGACCCGACGCGGCTGGAGCCGGCCGAGCGGGAGATGTTCGTCGAGACGGAGCTGGAGTCGGGGCTGCGGCTGCGCGGGGTGATCGACCGGATCGACGTGACGCCGTCCGGCGACGTCCGGATCGTCGACTACAAGACGGGGAAGGCGCCGCGTCCGGAGTATGCGGAGGGCGCCCTTTTCCAGATGAAGTTCTACGCGCTGGTCATCTGGCGGCTGAAGAACGTGGTGCCGCGCCGGCTCCAGCTGGTCTACCTCGGCAGCGGGGACGTGATGACGTACGACCCGGTGGTGGCGGACCTGGAGCGGGTGGAGCGCAAGCTGCTGACGCTGTGGGAGGCGATCTCGCTGGCCACGGAGACCGGCGAGTGGCGGCCGCGGCCCACGAAGCTGTGCGGCTGGTGCGACCACCAGGCGCTCTGCCCCGAATTCGGTGGGACTCCCCCGGTCTATCCGCTGTCGGTGCGCCCGGCGGAGTCGGCGCAGGATGTCCAGGGCAGAATGGAACCGGTCCGTGCTGAGGCCGGCCGGCCTGCGGCCCTTGAAGGACCTTAAGGAGACTCCGTGGCAATCCGCGTCCTACTGGTCGACGACCAGCCGCTGCTGCGCACCGGCTTCCGGATGATTCTGGAGGCGGAGGGCGATCTCGCGGTGGTGGGCGAGGCCGGTGACGGTCTCCAGGCTCTCGACCAGGTTCGGGCGCTGCAGCCCGATGTGGTGCTGATGGACATCCGGATGCCGCGGATGGACGGTGTCGAGGCGACGCGTCAGATCACCGGCCCCGGCCGGGACGGCCCGGCGAAGGTGCTGGTGCTCACCACGTTCGATCTCGACGAGTACGTCGTCGAGGCACTGCGGGCCGGCGCCAGCGGCTTCCTGCTCAAGGACGCCCCGGCCAACGAGCTGGTGCAGGCGATCCGGGTGGTCGCGGGCGGCGAGGCGATGCTCGCCCCGAGCATCACGCGCCGGCTGCTGGACAAGTACGCCGACCATCTGCCGTCCGGCGAGGAGGCGGTGCCGGACACCCTGAACACGCTGACGGACCGTGAGGTGGAGGTTCTGAAGCTGGTGGCGCGCGGCCTGTCGAACGCGGAGATCGCCGCGGACCTCTTCGTCAGCGAGACGACGGTCAAGACGCATGTGGGCCACGTCCTGACGAAGCTGAGCCTGCGCGACCGCGTACAGGCTGCCGTCTACGCCTATGAGAGCGGACTGGTGCGCCCCGGCGCCCAGTAGTGACCCTGGCGGGTCCGGGGCCGGGGCGGCGTCCGGGGTCAGTCGGAGCGGCCGAGCTCCCAGAGCTGGAGGTCGGCGGAGGAGTTGACCGCCCACTCGACGCCGGTGAGGCCGTCGCGCGAGGCGACGTACTGCTTGCCCTGCCAGACCGGGAGGACCGGGACGTCCTCGGCGACGATGTCCTGGATGCGCTTGAAGGTCGTGGCGGCGACGCTGCGGTCGGCCTCGCGGCGGGACTGCGGGATGAGCGTCTTCTGGGCGACGGCCGACCGGTAGGGCGAGTTGAGGAAGTTGTCCTTGTCGAGGAACGGCGCCGTGTAGTTGTCCGGGTCCGGGAAGTCGGGGAACCAGCCCATGCCGTAGGCGGCGTACTCGCCCCGCAGTTCGGCGGGCCGGTACTTCGACCAGGGGGCGCCCTCGACGGTGATGTCGAACAGCCCGGTGGCGTTCAGCTGCTTCTGCAGGGTCTTGAACTCGGTGGCGGTCGCGTCGCCGTAGTGGTCGCTCGTGTAGTGCAGGGTGAACTTCACCGGGGTGTCGATCCCGGCGTCCTTCAGGATCGCGGCGGCCTTGGCCTTGCTGGGCTCGCCGTACTTGTTGAAGAACGAGTTGGTGTGCCCGGCGATGCTGGACGGGATCAGCGAGTACAGCGGTTCGGCCGTGGCGCCGTACACCTCGCTCGCGATCTGCCCGCGGTCGATGACCTGCGCCATGGCCTGGCGGACCGCCTTGTTCCGGACGGCGGGGTCGTCGGTGTCGAATCCGAGGTAACTGATGGCGAGCCCCGGCATCTCGGTCAGCTTGATGCCGTCCTTGGGGCTCTCCAGCATCTGCTGGGACTGCTTCGGCGACATGGTGCGCGTCATCATGTCGATCTTCTTGTCGTCGAGCGCCTTGCCCATGGCCGCGGCGTCGGGGAAGAGGTCCAGTTCGACCTCGTCGTTCAGCACCTTGAGATCCCCCTTGTAGTGGGGGTTCCTGGTGAAGACGACTTTCACGACCTGGTCGTTCTTCACTTCCGGCTTCATGGTGTAAGGGCCGGAGCCGTCCACCTGGAATCCGTTGCGCGCGGAGGTCGCCGGATATTTGTCCGGCTGGACTATTCCGGCGGGCGGGGTGGCGAGCTTGTACGGGAACGTCGCGTCCGGGGCCCGGAGGTGGAACACGACCTCGCGGTCGCCCTTGGTCTCGACGGTGTCGATGTTGTTGAGCAGCGAGACCGGTCCATTGGTGGACTTGATCCGGATGACGCGGTCGATGGAGTACTTCACGTCCTGGGCGGTGACCGGGCTGCCGTCGGCGAATTTCAGGCCGCTGCGCAGTTTGCAGCGGTAGCTCTCGTTCGCCGTGTCCGTGAACGCACAGCTCTCGGCGGCCTCGGGCACCGGCTCACCGCCGCCGCGCGGAATGTGCGTCAGGGTCTGCACGGTCTGCCGCAGTACGTTCCAGACGCCTGCCTCGTAGCCGATGGCGGGGTCCAGCGGTGCGGGGACGTCCTTCGTGGCGACGAACTGGTCGGTGGTGCCGACAACGATGGCGCCCTTGCCCTCGCTCCCGCTCTCCGACGCGCCACAGGCGGCGAGTACGGGCGTGAGCAGGCCGAGGACGGCCGGCAGCACCAGCGTCTTGCGGTTCATCTTGGACGTTCTCCCTCATGCGGTCATGGAGAAAACGACATTAGTAGGCGCCATGGGCAATGCCGGACCGGCACTTCCCGATGCGTAATCGGACGGTGACGGGAATGAATGGCGTACCGATTTCCGGATCCCGGAATTATTCGTACACCGATCCACGAATCAGGACACTTGGGTGCACGAAAACGGGCAGCAGGGCAGATCTCGCGACCGCATTGCCGGCTGAAAGGGTGATGAAGGTCACTCCATGGCCACTTTCAGCCCGTTGACATGTACCGGCCTTATTTGCACGCCGACACAACAGAAAAAGCACGTTCCGGCGCCGAGACATTTTCCGTTCGTTCACAGAAATACTCTCGGTGCGCGTATCAACGCATTCCTGTGACCAGGCCTCTGAGAAATGCGAGATCGACTTCTTCGAGCGAGTTCACGACGACCCGGCGGGCAGCGGGTGCGATCGGCGACACGGACGGCACGGCGACCACCAGGCACCCGGCGGCCTCCGCCGCGGCCACCCCGGTCGCGGTGTCCTCGATGACCGCGCACAGGCGCGGGTCGGCGCCGAAGCCGGCCGCGGCGGCGAGATAGGGCTCCGGATGCGGCTTCGTGCGGGAGACCTCGTCGCCGGCCACGGTCAGCGCGAAGTGGTGGTGGCCCACGGAGTCGAGCACCCGGTCGATGATCCGCCGGTGCGAGGCGGAGACGAGCGCGGTCGGCACCTCGTGGGCAGCCAGTTCGGCGAGCAGCCGGGCGGCACCCGGCATCAGTGGCACACCGAGGCCGATGCGCTTCTCGAAGCGGTCGTTGAGCAGCACGGTGAGCTCGGCGAGCGTGATGTCCGCACCGGTCGAGTCGATCAGGTACCCGGCGCTGCGGGTCATCGGACCGCCGACGACCACGTCCCGCCACGCCTCGTCCAGCCGGTGGCCGAGGTCGGCGAACACCTCGACCTCGACGTCCCACCAGAAACCCTCGGTGTCGACCAGGGTGCCGTCCATGTCGAGAAAGACTGCTTGCAAGGCGGCGCCCTCGGCCGTACGGGTCAGGGACGCGGGGATCGTACTGGTCATCCGGCACACCTTCCATGAGGGACGAGAAGGCCGGCCACCTTTCCCCGGAGGGAGGGCGACCGGCCTGCACTGGACCGACCAGTGTACGTCTCGTCCCGCTACCACGCGCGAACGGCGTCTTACCGCGCGTTGAAGTACTTCGCCTCCGGGTGGTGGATGACGATCGCGTCGGTGGACTGTTCGGGGTGGAGCTGGAACTCCTCGGAGAGGTGGACACCGATGCGCTCGGGCTGGAGCAGCTCGGCGATCTTGGCGCGGTCCTCCAGGTCGGGGCAGGCCCCGTAGCCGAGGGAGAAGCGGGCGCCGCGGTACTTCAGCGCGAACATGTCCTCGACCTGGTCGGGGTCCTCGCCGGAGTAGCCAAGCTCGGAGCGGACGCGGGCGTGCCAGTACTCGGCGAGGGCCTCGGCGAGCTGCACGGACAGTCCGTGCAGCTCCAGGTAGTCGCGGTAGGCGTTGGCCTCGAAGAGCTTGGCGGTCTCGCCGCCGATCTTCGAGCCGACGGTGACGACCTGGAGGCCGACGACATCGGTCTCGCCGGACTCCTCGGGGCGGAAGTAGTCCGCGAGGCACAGGCGGCGGCCGCGGCGCTGGCGCGGGAAGGTGAAGCGGGTCCGCTCGGAACCGTCCTCGTGGAGCAGGATCAGGTCGTCGCCCTTGGAGACGCAGGGGAAGTAGCCGTGGACGACGGCCGCCTCCAGGAGGTTCTCGGTGTGCAGCTTGTCGAGCCAGCCGCGCAGGTGGGGGCGGCCCTCCGTCTCGACGAGCTCCTCGTAGGTGGGTCCGTCGCCGGCGCGGGCCTGCTTGAGGCCCCACTGGCCCTTGAAGAGCGCGCCCTCGTCGAGCCAGGAGGCGTACTCCTTGAGCTGGATGCCCTTGACGACCCTGGTCCCCCAGAACGGCGGGGTCGGGACCGGGTTGGTGACCGACACGTCGGAACGGCCGCCCTCCTGCGGCTCCTCGACCTCCAGCGCGGCCGCGTCGCGCTTGGGCACGCGGCGCTGCTTGAGCTCGGGGAGGGTGGCGCCGGGAACACCGCGCTTGACCGCGATCAGGGCGTCCATCAGCCGCAGCCCCTCGAAGGCGTCGCGGGCGTAGCGGACCTCGCCCTCGTAGATCTCGTGCAGGTCCTGCTCGACGTAGGCGCGGGTCAGGGCGGCGCCGCCCAGGATGACGGGGTAGTCGGCGGCCAGCTTGCGCTGGTTGAGCTCCTGGAGGTTCTCCTTCATGATCACGGTGGACTTCACCAGGAGACCGGACATGCCGATGACGTCGGCCTTGTGCTCCTCGGCCGCGTCCAGGATCGCGGAGACGGGCTGCTTGATGCCGATGTTGACGACGTTGAACCCGTTGTTGGACAGGATGATGTCGACGAGGTTCTTGCCGATGTCGTGGACGTCACCGCGGACGGTGGCCAGCACGATGGTGCCCTTGCCCTCGGCGTCCGACTTCTCCATGTGCGGTTCCAGGTGGGCGACCGCGGACTTCATCACCTCGGCGGACTGGAGGACGAACGGCAGCTGCATCTGGCCGGAGCCGAAGAGTTCGCCGACGACCTTCATGCCGTCCAGCAGGGTGTCGTTGACGATGTCCAGGGCCGGGCGGGTCTCCAGGGCCTCGGTGAGGTCGGCCTCCAGGCCGTTCTTCTCGCCGTCGATGATGCGGCGCTTGAGGCGCTCGTCGAGCGGCAGCGCGAGGAGTTCCTCGGCCTTGCCCTGCTTCATCGACTTCATGTTGACGCCCTCGAACAGCTCCATGAGCCGCTGCAGAGGGTCGTAGCCCTCGGCGCGGCGGTCGTAGATGAGGTCGAGGGCGACCTTCACCTGCTCCTCCTCCAGCCGCGCGATGGGCAGGATCTTCGAGGCGTGCACGATCGCCGAGTCCAGCCCCGCCTTCACGCACTCGTCGAGGAAGACGGAGTTGAGCACGACGCGGGCGGCCGGGTTCAGACCGAATGAGATGTTCGAGAGGCCGAGTGTGGTCTGCACCTCGGGGTGGCGCTTCTTCAGCTCCCGGATGGCGCCGATGGTGGCGATGCCGTCGCCGCGCGACTCCTCCTGACCGGTGCAGATGGTGAAGGTCAGGGTGTCGATGAGGATGTCGGACTCGTGGATGCCCCAGTTGCCCGTCAGGTCCGCGATCAGCCGCTCCGCGATGGCGACCTTGTGCTCGACGGTGCGGGCCTGGCCCTCCTCGTCGATGGTCAGCGCGATCAGTGCGGCACCGTGCTCGGCGGCCAGCCGCGTGACCTGGACGAAGCGCGACTCGGGGCCGTCGCCGTCCTCGTAGTTGACCGAGTTCAGGACCGCGCGGCCGCCGATCTTCTCCAGGCCGGCCCGCAGCACGGGCAGTTCGGTGGAGTCGAGGACGAGCGGGAGGGTGGAGGCGGTGGCGAACCGTCCGGCCAGCTCCTCCATGTCCGCCACCCCGTCACGGCCCACATAGTCGACGCAGAGGTCGAGCATGTGCGCGCCTTCGCGGATCTGGTCCCTGGCCATCTCCACGCAGTCGTCCCAGCGGGCCTCCAGCATGGCCTCGCGGAACTTCTTGGAGCCGTTGGCGTTGGTCCGCTCCCCGATGGCCAGGTACGAGGTGTCCTGCCGGAACGGGACGGTCTGGTACAGCGAGGCGGCACCGGGCTCGGGGCTGGGGTCGCGGGTGGTGAGGTCGCTGCCGCGGACCCGGTCGACGAGCTGGCGCAGGTGCTCCGGAGTCGTACCGCAGCAGCCGCCGACCAGCGACAGCCCGTACTCCTGGACGAATGTCTCCTGGGCGTCGGCGAGTCCCTCGGGGTCGAGGGGGAAGTGCGCGCCGTCCTTCGTGAGGACGGGCAGTCCGGCGTTGGGCATGCAGAGCAGCGGGATGCGGGAGTGGCGCGTGAGGTAGCGCAGGTGCTCGCTCATCTCGGCCGGGCCGGTCGAGCAGTTCAGGCCGATCATGTCGACGCCGAGGGGCTCGAGGGCCGTCAGCGCGGCGCCGATCTCGGAGCCGAGGAGCATGGTCCCGGTGGTTTCGAAGGCCAGCGAGACCAGCAGCGGCAGATCGCTGCCCAGTGCCTCCAGGGCGCGCCGCGCGCCCAGGATGCCGGCCTTGGTCTGCAGGAGGTCCTGGGTCGTCTCGACGATCAGCGCGTCGGCGCCACCTGCGATGAGGCCCTCGGCGTTCTGCTGGAACCCGTCGCGCAGGGTGACGTAGGGGGCGTGGCCGAGTGTCGGCAGCTTCGTCCCCGGCCCCATGGAGCCGAGCACCCAGCGCTGCTGTCCGGTGGAGGCGGTGAACTCGTCGGCGACCTCGCGGGCGATGCGCGCACCGGACTCGGACAGCTCGAAGACACGCTCCGCGATGTCGTACTCGCCCAGTGCGGCGGTGTTGGCGCCGAAGGTGTTCGTCTCCACGCAGTCCACACCGACCGCGAAGTACTCCTCGTGCACCGACCGCACGATGTCGGGGCGCGTGAGATTCAGGATCTCGTTGCAGCCCTCGAGGTTCTCGAAGTCCTCGAGCGTGGGGTCCTGTGCCTGGAGCATGGTGCCCATGGCGCCATCGGCCACCACCACACGGGTGGCGAGCGCCTCGCGGAGGGCTGCGGCTCGGGTCCGGCTGTCGGCGGAAGGGGTCGGCGACGAGGCCATGGATGTACTCCCTGGGATGCGACGGCTGTCGGCTTTGCGTCTTCGGCGGAAGGCGCACCCGGCCAGGGTAGCCGGGCGGCGTCCCTGGCCGTCACTCTGTCCCACGAACCGGACTGCGTGCTGCTCAGAGGGCTGCCCGGAGCGTCGCGGTGTCGCAGACTTCTCCTGCGGTCAAGCACGGGTCGGCATCGACCGATAGTGTTCAGCATTGTCGAACCACAGTGGAGGAGTACGGCGCGATGGCCAAGAACATCCAGTCGCTTGAGCGGGCGGCCGCGATGCTGCGGCTGCTGGCGGGCGGCGAACGGCGGCTGGGCCTGTCCGACATCGCCTCCTCGCTGGGCCTGGCCAAGGGCACCGCGCACGGCATCCTGCGCACGCTCCAGCACGAGGGCTTCGTCGAGCAGGACGACGCGTCCGGGCGCTACCAGCTCGGCGCCGAGCTGCTCCGCCTGGGCAACAGCTACCTGGACGTCCACGAGCTGCGGGCCCGCGCCCTGGTCTGGACGGACGATCTGGCCCGCTCCAGCGGCGAGAGCACCCACCTGGGCGTCCTGCACCAGCAGGGCGTCCTCATCGTCCATCACGTCTTCCGTCCCGACGACAGCCGGCAGGTCCTGGAGGTCGGTGCGATGCAGCCGCTGCACTCCACCGCCCTGGGCAAGGTGCTGGCGGCCTACGACCCGGTGGCGCACACGGAGGCCATGGAGGCCGAGCGGCAGTCCTTCACGCCCCGCACCGTCACCGATCCGCTGGAGTTCGAGTCGATGCTCGACCTGATCCGGGCGCGCGGCTGGGCGGCCGACGTGGAGGAGACCTGGGAGGGGGTGGCCGCGGTGGCCGCCCCGATCCACGACCGGCGCCGGATGCCGGTCGGCGCCGTGGCCGTGACCGGCGCCGTGGAGCGGGTCTGCGCGGACGGCGAGCTGCGGCCCGAGCTGATCGCGGCGGTGCGCGACTGCGCCCGCGCGGTCTCCCGGGACCTCGGCGCCAGACGCTTCTGAGCACCGTGCGGGAGCGCCGGCAACTTCGGCCCCGATCGAGTTATAGGCCACACACCCCTTGACGCCCCATTCACCTGAGGGAAACACTGCCGTGCACCGGTCGGCATTGTCGAACGCCTAACGGAAATAAGCGTTAGGGTGTGACAGTGCCAAGGGCCGGTGACGCCCTCACACGAGGGCGCGGACCACCGGAGGGACCCGGGGTTCGGCTTCCTGGACGAAGGACAAAGGAGTCGCGGGTGTCCAGCTCCGACATCTTCATCGGCGAGACCATAGGTACCGCCGTACTCATCCTGCTCGGCGGCGGTGTCTGTGCCGCCGTCACGCTCAAGCACTCGAAGGCGCAGAACGCCGGATGGCTCGCCGTCACCTTCGGGTGGGGCTTCGCCGTACTGACCGGCGCGTATCTGGCCGGCGGCGTTTCCGGCGCGCAGCTCAACCCGGCCGTCACCCTCGGTCTGGCGATCGAGGGCGGCACCAAGTGGAGCGACGTACCGCTCTACCTCGCCTCCCAGCTCCTGGGCGCGATGATCGGCGCGGTGCTGGTCTGGCTCACCTACTACGGACAGTTCCGGGCCCATCTGACGGATCCGGAGATCCTGCGGGCCCATACGGGTGACGAGGGCATGGTCGACAAGGCCGCGGCCCCCGAGGCCGGGCCGGTGCTCGGTGTCTTCTCCACCGGCCCCGAGATCCGCAACGCCGTACAGAACGTCGTCACCGAGATCATCGCCACGGTCGTGCTGGTCCTGGCGATCCTGACCCAGGGCCTCAACGCCGACGGCAACGGCCTCGGCACGCTCGGCGCGCTGATCACCGCACTGGTGGTCGTCTCCATCGGTCTCTCGCTCGGCGGCCCGACGGGCTACGCGATCAACCCGGTTCGCGACCTCGGTCCGCGTATCGTGCACGCGCTGCTTCCGCTGCCGAACAAGGGCGGTTCCGACTGGGGCTACGCGTGGATCCCGGTCGTCGGCCCCCTCGTCGGCGGCGCCATCGCGGGCGGGCTCTACAACCTCGCCTTCGCGTGAGCCGCAGAGCCCCGAGCCGTAACCCCATGACCACACAGACCTCCGGGAGCACACCGTGACCGAAGCACACACCACCGGCACCCACGGCACCGGGCCGTTCATCGCGGCCATCGACCAGGGCACCACCTCCAGCCGCTGCATCGTCTTCGACAAGGACGGCCGGATCGTCTCCGTCGACCAGAAGGAGCACGAGCAGATCTTCCCGAAGCCGGGCTGGGTCGAGCACAACGCGACCGAGATCTGGGAGAACGTCCAGGAGGTCGTGGCCGGCGCCATCGTCAAGGCCGGCATCACCGCCGCCGACGTGAAGGCGATCGGCATCACCAACCAGCGCGAGACCACGCTGCTCTGGGACAAGAACACCGGTGAGCCCGTCCACAACGCCCTCGTCTGGCAGGACACCCGCACCGACGCGCTCTGCAAGGAGCTCGGCCGCAATGTGGGCCAGGACCGCTTCCGCCGCGAGACCGGGCTGCCGCTCG
Organism: Streptomyces sp. RKAG290; assembly: GCF_023701695.1. Lineage (GTDB taxonomy): Bacteria > Actinomycetota > Actinomycetes > Streptomycetales > Streptomycetaceae > Streptomyces. The sequence continues at coordinate 6,199,529 of NZ_JAJOZC010000001.1, read as the reverse complement.
CCTCGTACTTCGCCGGGCCGAAGGTCCGCTGGCTGCTCGACAACGTCGAGGGGCTGCGTGAGCGCGCCGAGCGGGGCGACATCCTCTTCGGCACCATGGACTCCTGGGTCATCTGGAACCTGACCGGCGGCACCGACGGCGGCGTCCACGTCACCGACGTCACCAACGCCTCGCGCACGCTCCTGATGAACCTGCAGACCATGTCGTGGGACGACAAGATCGTCTCCTCCATCGGCATCCCGCCCGCGGTGCTGCCCGAGATCCGGTCCTCGGCCGAGGTGTACGGCCACGCCAAGGGCGGCGTGCTCGACGGGGTGCCGGTCGCCTCCGCGCTCGGTGACCAGCAGGCCGCGCTGTTCGGCCAGACGTGCTTCGCCGAGGGCGAGGCCAAGTCCACGTACGGCACCGGCACCTTCATGCTGCTGAACACCGGCGAGACGCCCGTCAACTCCTACAACGGGCTGCTGACCACGGTCGGTTACCAGATCGGTGACCAGAAGCCGGTGTACGCCCTGGAGGGCTCCATCGCCGTCACCGGTTCGCTGGTGCAGTGGATGCGCGACCAGATGGGGCTGATCCAGTCCGCGGCCGAGATCGAGACCCTCGCCTCGTCGGTCGAGGACAACGGCGGCGCCTACTTCGTGCCCGCCTTCTCCGGTCTTTTCGCCCCGTACTGGCGCCCCGACGCCCGCGGCGTCATCGCCGGTCTCACCCGCTACGTCACCAAGGCGCACATCGCCCGTGCCGTGCTGGAGGCCACCGCCTGGCAGACGCGTGAGATCAGCGACGCCATGACCAAGGACTCCGGCGTCGAGCTGACCGCGCTCAAGGTCGACGGCGGCATGACCTCCAACAACCTGCTGATGCAGACGCTCGCCGACTTCCTGGACGCACCCGTGGTGCGGCCCATGGTCGCCGAGACCACCTGCCTCGGCGCCGCCTACGCCGCCGGCCTGGCCGTCGGCTTCTGGCCGGACACCGACGCCCTGCGCGCCAACTGGCGCCGGGCCGCCGAGTGGACCCCCCGCATGGACGCGGCCACCCGCGACCGCGAGTACAAGAGCTGGCTCAAGGCAGTGGAACGCTCCATGGGCTGGCTCGATGACAGCACTGCCGAGGAGTAGACAGACATGACCACCCTGCAGAGCGTCCCCGCCCTCGGGACGCATCCGGCCTCCGGCTCCCTTCCGAGCCGCGCCGAAACCCGGGAGCAGCTTTCCAAGGCGACGTACGACCTCCTGGTGATCGGCGGCGGCATCCTGGGCATCTCCACCGCCTGGCACGCCGCGCAGTCCGGGCTGCGGGTGGCCCTGGTGGACGCCGGCGACTTCGCCGGCGCCACCTCCTCCGCCTCCTCCAAGCTCCTCCACGGCGGTCTGCGCTACCTGCAGACCGGCGCGGTGAAGCTGGTCGCGGAGAACCACTTCGAGCGGCGTGCGGTGTCCCGTCAGGTCGCACCGCACCTCGCCAACCCGCTCACCTTCTACCTGCCGGTCTACAAGGGCGGGCCGCACGGCGCCGCCAAGCTGGGCGCGGGCGTGTTCGCGTACTCGGCGCTCTCCGCGTTCGGTGACGGCGTCGGCCACGTGATCAGCCCGGCGAAGGCGCAGCGCGATGTGCCCGAGCTGCGCACCGACAATCTGAAGGCCGTCGCGGTCTACGGCGACGACCAGATGAACGACGCGCGGATGGCCCTGATGACGGTCCGCGCGGCCGTCGAGGCGGGGGCCGCCGTTCTCAACCACGCGGCGGTCACCGGGCTGCGGTTCACCCGGGGCCGGGTGACCGGTGCGGAGCTGCGGGACTCGGTGGACGGCACGGAGTTCGGCATCGACGCCCGGCTGGTGCTGAACGCCACCGGTCCGTGGGTCGACCACCTGCGGAAGATGGAGGACCCGAACGCGGCGCCCTCGATACGTCTGTCCAAGGGCGCGCACCTCGTCCTGAAGCGCACCCGCCCCTGGAAGGCCGCGCTCGCCACCCCGATCGACAAGTACCGCATCACGTTCGCCCTGCCCTGGGAGGACATGCTGCTGCTCGGCACGACGGACGAGGAGTACGAGGGCGATCCGGCGGATGTCGCGGTCACCGAGAAGGACACCGCGCAGATCCTGGACGAGGCGGCGTTCTCGGTCCGGGACCAGCAGTTGTCGCGCGACCTGATCACCTACTCCTTCGCCGGGCTGCGGGTGCTGCCGGGTGGTCCGGGCAGCACGTCCAAGGCCAAGCGCGAGACGGTCGTGACGGAGGGCCGCGGCGGGATGCTGTCGGTGGCGGGCGGCAAGTGGACGACGTTCCGTCACATCGGGCGCACCGTGATGAACAAGCTGGCCGCGCTCCCCGGGCACCCGCTGGCCGAGGACATGGAGCCGATGGCCCGGCTGCCGAGGAAGCTCCCGCTGCCCGGCATCGCCAACCCGAACGCGGTCGCGCACCGGCTGATGGTCGACGGCGGGACGCCCGGGCCGCGGATGTCCGCCGACACGGCACGGCACCTGGCCACGCACTACGGTTCGCTGTCCTTCGACATCGCCCGGCTGGCCAACGAGAACCCGGCACTCGCCGAGCGCATCCACCCGGACGCTCCCGAGATCTGGGCACAGGTCGCCTACGCGCGTGACCACGAGTGGGCCGAGACGGCGGACGACGTGCTGCGCCGGCGGACGACGCTGACGATCCGGGGTCTGGCCACGGACGAGATCCGGGCCCGCGTCGAGTCGGTGCTCGGCGACCGCAGGGTCTGACGCACGGGAAGGGGGCGGTGTCCGGGGGACGCCGCCCCCTTCCGCGTGTCCTGATTCACCACGGGCGGTTTCGGACTCTGCCCTACGGAACGGGTCGAAACGCCCTGCCGCGCGGAACGGGCGTGGCGCGGGTTGCCCCGAAGGGCGCACCGGCCGCTTCCGGAGACGCATAATGGGGGCGATACATCGGATGTCTGGAGGTCGCCCATGGCTGTCACTGACGAGGCCATCGAGAAGATCAAGGGAATGATCGTCTCGGGTGCGCTACGGCCCGGCGATCGCCTCCCCAAGGAGAGCGAACTCGCCGCGGAGCTCGGCCTGTCCCGCAACTCGCTGCGGGAGGCGGTGCGCGCCCTGTCGCTGATCCGCATTCTCGACGTGCGCCAGGGCGACGGCACCTACGTCACCAGTCTCGATCCGCAGCTGCTGCTGGAGGCGCTGAGCTTCGTGGTGGACTTCCACCGCGACGACACGGTGCTGGAGTTCCTGGCGGTCCGGCGGATCCTGGAACCGGCCGCGACCGCGATGGCCGCGAGCCGGATCACCGAGGAGCAGCTCGACCTGCTGAGCGCCCAGCTGGACGCCCTGGGGGACCACCCCTCGGTCGAGGAACTGGTGGCCTGCGACCTCGAGTTCCACCGCGGCATCGTGCAGTCGTCCGGCAATTCGGTGCTCTGCTCGCTGCTCGACGGACTGTCGGGGCCGACGACGCGGGCGCGGGTCTGGCGCGGTCTGACCCAGGAGGACGCGGTGAGCCGCACGCTCCATGAGCACCGGGCGATCGTGTCGGCACTGCGGGACCGCGACGCGGAGGCTGCACGGGCCTGGGCGACGGTGCATGTGGCGAGCGTGGAGCAGTGGCTGCGGTCGACGCTCTAGCGACGGCCGCGGCCCGACCCGGTGCTCACACGCCGGACCCCGCACCTCACACGCCGGACGGGCTGGATGTGCCCGTCCGGCGTTCGTGTGTGAACCGGTCCTCAGTCCTGTTCCTCGCGGCTGGCATAGCGCGAGGCGACCAGGGCGATGATGATGATGGCGCCGTTGAGGAACTTCTCCCACTGGCCCGGAACACCGGCCAGGGTCATGACGTTGACGACCAGCCGAAGGGTGAGTACGCCGGTGAGCGCGCCGAATATGGTGCCGCGGCCTCCCTTCAGACCGATTCCGCCGATCACGGCGGCCGCCATGACGTCGAAGATCATGTCCTTGCCCTGCGTGGCCCCGACCGATCCGTAGTGGCCGGTGTAGAGAATGCCGGCGAACGCCGCGAGCAGCCCGCCGATCGCCAGGACGATCCAGGTGACGCGGTCGACGCGGATACCGGCGGCCCGCGCGGCCTCCGGGTTGCCGCCGATCGCGTAGAGCGAACGCCCGTGCCGTGTCCAGGCCAGCACCGCTCCGCCGACGGCGAACAGCGCCAGGCTGATCCAGACGGCCGCCGGTGCACCGAGCCAGGAGGCCTTGCCCAGGTAGCTGAAGGAGGCCGGGACGTCGATGATCGACTTGCCCTCGGTGATGCCGTTGTGGAGACCCCGCAGCATCATCAGCATGCCGAGCGTCGCGATGAAGCCGTTGACGCGCAGTTTCAGCATCAGGAAGCCGTTGAATGCGCCGATCACCACTCCCGCCAGCAGGCAGAGCGGGACCGCCGTCCAGCCCGGCATCACCCCCAGACCGGCGAATCGGTCGCCCCCGCCGGGCAGCACCAGCCACAGCGCGATGACCGGCGCGATACCGATCGTCGACTCCAGCGACAGGTCCATCCGCCCGCAGATCAGGATGAAGGCCTGGGCGAGCACCAGCAGGCTGAGCTCGGAGGACTGCTGGACGACGTTGATCAGGTTCTGGGAGGTGAGGAACACCGGCGAGACGATGAACCCGACCAGCATCACCACCAGGATCACCGGCACCAGCGAGAAGTCGCTCCACCGGATCAGCTTCAGCCGGTTCAGCGGTCTGTCGCCCGTGAGCGGGCCCTTCAGCGCGCTCTCGATGTCTTCGGCCGCCGGGGGCCTTACCGTGCCGGTCATTCCCTTTCCCCCACACCTTCCATGGCGGCGACGAGTTCTCCGTCGGCCCACCCGCTTGCGAATGTCTCGACCACCCGTCCGTGGAACAGGGCGAGTACGCGGTCACAGACCCGTAGGTCGTCCAGCTCGTCGGAGATGATCACTGCGGCGTTCCCCTCGTCGGCGACCTGCCGTACGACCCCGAGGAGCGAGTCCTTGGACTTGATGTCCACGCCTGCGGTGGGCCGCACCGCCACCAGCACGCGGGGCTTGCGGGCCAGTGCGCGGGCGACCACCACCTTCTGCTGGTTGCCGCCGGAGAGCCCGGAGACGGGCTGCTCGGGCCCCTGGGTCTTGATGTCCAGCGAGCTGATCATCGTCCGGGCGAACTCCCTGGTACGGGAGGGCAGTACGGTCCCCCACGGGCCCAGCTGGCCGGTGACCGTGAGGGTGGCGTTCTCGGCGACACTGCGCCCGAGGACGAGTCCCTGGTCGTGCCGGTCCTCGGGGATGTAGCCGATCCCGGCGGCCAGCGCGTGCGGCACGCTCCCCGAGCGCACGGCCTCACCGTGCACCCGGACCGTGCCGCCGTCCGCCTTGCGCATGCCCGCCAGTACCTCGCCCAGGGCGGTGTTGCCGCTGGCCGCAGAGCCGGCCAGGCCGAGCACCTCGCCGGGGCGCACCTGGAGGTCCACCGGTTCGAACCAGCCCTCCAGGGTGAGCCCTCGGGCCGTGAGGACGGGCTGGGCCGACGGGTCGGGCGGCAGGGCGGTGCCGGAGGCGTGCCAGGCGACGGCGCCGCCGGACTTCTCCCCCGTCATCGCCGACACCAGATCGTCCTTGGCGACGTCGGCGACCGGCGCGGTCAGGACGTGGCGGGCGTCGCGGTAGACGGTGACCGCCGTGCACAGTTCGTACACCTCCTGCAGGTGGTGGGAGATGAAGAGGAACGCCACTCCCTGGCTCTGCAGTTCCCGGAGCTTGTCGAAGAGCCGCCCGATGCCCCGGGCGTCGAGCTGGGCGGTCGGCTCGTCGAGGATGATCAGCCGCGCGCCGAAGGACAGCGCGCGGGCGATCTCGACGAACTGCCGCTGCTCGACGGCGAGGTCGCGGGCCCGGGTGTTCGGGTCGACCTGGACGCCGTAGTCGGCGAGGAGCCGCTCCGCGCGCTTGCGCAGCCGCCCCCAGCTGATCCAGCGGGCGTTGTCGTCGAACCGGTTGAGGAAGAGGTTCTCGGCGACGGTCAGGTCGGGGACGACCATGGACTTCTGGTAGACGCAGGCGACCTTCGACTGCCAGGCCGTGGTGTCCCCGAAGGCGGGCGCGGGGTCCCCGCCGAACGTGACCGTGCCCGCGTCGGCCCTGTGGAGTCCCGTCAGGACGCTGACCAGCGTCGACTTGCCCGCCCCGTTGCGGCCGACGAGGGCGTGCGACTCACCCGGCCGCACGGTGAGCTTCACCCCGTCGAGCGCGACGGTCGGCCCGAAGCGTTTGACGACGCCTTCCGCCTGTACGGCGGGTGGTGCTGCGTGGTCCATGGCTAGCTCTTCTTCTCCAGCTGGTTGGCCCACAGCTTCGGGTCGTCGACGTTCTCCTTGGTCACCAGCGGCGCGGGCAGCTGGTCCTCGAAGCCGTTCGGGATCTTGATGATGGTGGAGTCGTGGTCGGTCGGACCCGCCTTGAAGGTCTTCCCGTCCAGCGCCGCCTTGGCGTAGTACAGCGCGTACTTCGCGTACAGGTCGGCCGGCTGGGAGATCGTCGCGTCGATCTTCCCGGCCTTGATGGCGTCGAACTCCTCCGGGATGCCGTCGTTGGAGATGATGGTGATGTGGCCCGGCGAACCGGCCGGCTTCAGCAGCTTCTTCTGCTCCAGGAGCGCGAGCGTCGGCTGCAGGAAGACACCGCCGGCCTGCATGTAGATGCCGTTGATGTCCGGGTGGGCGGCGAGCGTCGACTGGAGCTTCGCGGAGGCCACGTCGCCCTTCCAGTCGGTGGCGAGCTCGAACACCTTGATGTCCGGGAAGTCCTTGTCCATGCAGGCCTTGAAGGCCTCGGACCGGTCGCGGCCGTTGATCGAGGACAGGTCGCCCTGGAACTCGACGACCTTGCCCTTGCCCTTCAGCTGCTCACCGAGGTACTTGCAGGCGTTCGTCCCGTACGCCTTGTTGTCGGCCCGCACCACCATGTAGATGTCGCCCTTGTCCGGGCGGGTGTCGACGCTGACGACCGGGATCTTCTTGTCGTTCAGGGTGCTGAGCGACTCGGCTATCGCGCCGGTGTCCTGCGGGGCCATCACCACGGCCTTGGCGCCCTGGTCGGTGAAGGTCTGGACGTTGGCGACGAGCTTGCCGATGTCGTTCTGCGAGTTGGTCAGCGGCAGCGCCTTGACCTCACCGCCCTTGACCCCCTTCTCGATGTAGTTCTGGTACGAGTTCCAGAAGTCGCTGTCGCTGCGCGGGAGGTCGATACCGACCTTGCCGCCGCCCGCGCCGTCGTCCGAGGACTCGCGGTTGCAGCCCGCGAGGGCGGTGACGGCCAGCAGTACGGCGCAGGCCGCCGCACTCGTCGTACGTACTCTCATTGGTGTCCCGTTCCTTTGTGGAGTACCGGCTCGGCGTTTCGATGGCGTTGCTGGGGGTGTGTGCCGCAGGTGGTACGAGGTGCGCGGCCGTGGATGTTCCGGCTCGGGCCGCACACCCTGCGGTCAGCTGCCGGCGGGGCGCAGGCGCAGGCCCTGCATGCCGCCGTCGACGGCCAGTGCCGTGCCCGTCACGGAGGCCGCGGCGGGGCCGGCGAGGTAGACGATCGCGGCGGCCACCTCGTCGGCGGTGACCAGCCGGCCCAGCGGCTGACGGGCGCTCAGGGCCGCACGTTCGGCGGCCGGGTCGGCCGCCTGCCCGAGCAGCCGGCCGACCCACGGGGTGTCCGCGGTGCCCGGGTTGACGCAGTTGACCCGGATGCCCTCGCGGACGTGGTCGGCGGCCATGGCGAGGGTCAGCGAGAGGACCGCGCCCTTGCTCGCGCTGTACAGGGCGCGCTGCGGCAGCCCGGCGGTCGCGGCGATCGAACAGGTCTGGGTGATCGAGACCGCGCCGGGGCGCTCGGCCGCGGCGCGCCGCAGGTGCGGCAGCGCGTGGCGGGCGGTGCGGACCATGCCGAGGACGTTGATGTCCAGGACCCGGGTCCACTCGTCGTCGTCGTTGTCCTCCACGGAGCCGACGGAGCCGATGCCCGCGTTCGACACGAGCGTGTGCAGGGAGCCCAGTTCGGCGGCTGCCCGGTCCACGGCCTCGTGCACCGCGGCGTCGTCCGTGACGTCCGCCTTCAGGGCGAGGGTGCCCTCGGGGGCGCCCGCGGTCTCCCGGTCCAGGACCGCGACGCGGGCCCCGCGCTCCAGGAGCATGGTCGCGACGGCGGCCCCGATACCGGAGGCGCCGCCCGTCACCAGAGCGTTCATCCCTCGAAGTCGCGTGTGCCGGTCATCGGCTGTCCTCCTCAGTGGTGCGGCGGGCCTGCCATACGGGGCCCTCCGGGTAGCGGTGAGCGGCGATCGACTCGGGGAACATCCGGGCGGAGAAACCCGGGGACGCCGGGGCGGTGTAGCGGCCCGACTCGATCACCGTGGGGTCGACGAAGTGCTCGTGGAGATGGTCGACGTACTCGATCACCCGGTCCTCCCAGGTGCCGGAGACCGCCACGTAGTCGAACATCGAGAGGTGCTGCACCAGCTCGCACAGGCCGACCCCGCCCGCGTGCGGGCAGACCGGGACGCCGTACTTCGCGGCGAGCAGCAGGACGGCCAGGTTCTCGTTGACGCCCGCGACCCGTGCGGCGTCGATCTGGACGAAGTCGACGGCTCCGGCCTGCAGCAGCTGCTTGAACACGACCCGGTTGGCGACGTGTTCACCGGTGGCGACCTTGACCGGCTGTCCGGCGCGCACCGCGGCGTGGCCGAGGACGTCGTCGGGACTGGTGGGCTCCTCGATCCAGTGCGGGTCGTACGGCGCGAGCGCGGTCATCCACTCCACCGCGTCGGCGACGTCCCAGCGCTGGTTGGCGTCGACCGCGATCCGTACGTCGGCGCCGACCGCCTGGCGGGCCAGCCCGAGCCTGCGGACGTCGTCGCCGATGTCGCCGCCGACCTTCAGCTTGATCTGGGTGAAGCCGTCGGCGACGGCCTCCTTCGCCAGCCTGACCAGCTTGTCGTCGGAGTAGCCGAGCCAGCCGGGCGAGGTGGTGTAGGCGGGGTATCCCTCGGCACGCAGCCGCTCGGCGCGCCCGGCCCGGCCCGGCTCGGCGGCACGCAGGATCGCGAGCGCCTCCTGGGGGGTGAGGGCGTCGGTGAGGTAGCGGAAGTCGACGAGGGAGACGAGTTCCTCGGGCGACATCTCGGCCAGGAACTGCCAGACGGGTCTGCCCGCCCGCTTCGCCGCCAGGTCCCAGGCGGCATTGACGACCGCGCCGGCCGCCATGTGCATCACGCCCTTCTCGGGTCCCAGCCAGCGCAGTTGCGAATCGTGGGTGAGGTCCCGGTACAGGGCGCCGAGGTCGGCCGCCGTGCGGGGAACGGGGCGCCCGACCACGAAGGACCGCAGCGCCTGGATGGCGGCGGCCATCACCTCGTTGCCGCGTCCGATGGTGAAGCAGAAGCCGTGGCCCTCGATGCCGCCGCCGTCACCGTCCGCGGCGTCGGTACGCAGGACGACATAGGCAGCCGAGTAGTCGGGATCGGGGTTCATGGCGTCCGAGCCGTCCAGTTGTTCCGAGGTCGGAAAACGGATGTCGTGCACCTCGAAATCCGTGACGGTCTGACTCATGTGCGCCCCCAGGGGAAATAACATCGGACCTCTGCTCTGGTCATCCGATGTATAGCGCCCCGAAGGCCCAACGTCCAGGGTTGAGGCGAAATTGACCCCGCACAGCTCGGATGTATGGCGTGCCTGATGCCCTGATTCGGCCGGTGATGCACCTTCGTGGTCCAGGTTCACCCGCCCGTGCGCAGGGGCTGCGGCGAGAGAGGCCGGAAGCCGTAAGGTTGTTCCGTACGCAAGGGAACTTCGGAAGGAGGCCTGGGTGATCGAGCTCGAGGGGGTTCCCGAGCTGATCGACCCGGTCATGGTGGCCGCGTTCGAGGGGTGGAACGACGCAGGTGACGCCGCTTCGACAGCGGTCGCGCACCTGGACCGGGAGTGGAAGGGCGAGGTGTTCGCGGCGCTGGACGCCGAGGACTACTACGACTTCCAGGTCAACCGCCCGACGGTCTGGCTGGAAGGCGGGACACGCAAGATCACCTGGCCGACCACCCGGCTCTCCGTGGTCCGCATCGGCGGGGACAAGCCCCGCGACCTCGTCCTGGTCCGGGGCATCGAACCTTCGATGCGCTGGCGCTCGTTCTGCAACGAGATCCTGGGCTTCGCCCATGAACTGGGAGTCGAGATGGTGGTGGTGCTCGGCGCGCTGCTGGGCGACACCCCGCACACGCGTCCGGTACCGGTCAGCGGCGTCACGTCCGATCCGGACCTGGCGCGGACCCTGGACCTGGAGGAATCCAGGTACGAGGGACCGACGGGCATCGTCGGCATCCTCCAGGAGGCGTGCACCCACGCCGGCGTGCCCGCCGTGAGCCTGTGGGCGGCGGTGCCGCACTACGTGTCGCAGCCGCCCAACCCGAAGGCCACCCTGGCACTGCTGAACCGGCTGGAGGATCTCATCGGGCTGCGCATCCCGCTGGGCGAACTGGCCGAGGACGCGCGGGCCTGGCAGCTCGGGGTCGACCAACTGGCCGCCGAGGACAGCGAGGTGGCGGAGTACGTGCAGACGCTGGAGGAGGCCCGGGACACCGCGGAGCTTCCTGAGGCGAGCGGCGAGGCCATTGCCCGGGAGTTCGAGCGCTATCTGCGCCGACGCGACCCGGGTCCGGGCGGGGCGCCCGGCGGGCATGCCACGGAGAGCGGCGACGGATCGTATCTGCGGGACACGTCCAGCGGCCGGACCAGGCCGCCCAAACCGGCCAGGCCGGAGACCGGCGGCCCCGGGCCGGTGAGCGGGCCGGCGACCGGTGGTCCCGCGCCCGCCGACGGCGACGCGGGCCGAGGTGAGTCCGGCCCGCAGGATCCGCCGGCCGGACCGCCGGGGGACGCTTCGGCTTCGCAGGATCCCCCGGAGGACCCGCCGGAGAATTCGTCGGAGGACTGATCCGGACAGCCGGGAGCCGGGCGGGTGGACACCCGCCCGGCTCCCCTGCTTCTCCTCCCGCATTCAGGACATCAGGAGCAGGTGAAGCGCGCCGCGCCCCAGTCGCCGTGGTCGCCGGTCTTGGACGCATTGGTGTCCGTGACCTTCAGACGCACATGGCGGGCGCCGTCGAGCGGCACGTCGACCGGTACGGCCGCCGACGCCCCCGTCACCTTCGCCGAGGTCCAGAGCACCTTGCCGTCCGCCTCGACGGAGAACGCCACTTCGCCGTAGCCGGCGATCTCGTCGTCGATCCCGGCGTCGGCGGTGAACTTCGAGCAGTGGCCGCCGAGATAGACCTCGATGTCGGAGTCGGCGTGCGTGCCGATCCCCTTCTCGTACACCTTCCCGGCCAGCGTGAGCGGGTGTCCGTCGGCGGCGCCCGATTCGCCGTTGCTGAGGTCACGCTCGGCCGGGCCGTAGCCGTTGGCCGAACTCAGCCACTCCAGGTCGCTCGCCCACGTCTCACCGCTGGGGGGCGGCGGCATCACCGCGGCCGCGATCCGCTGGACGGCCGTGCGGGACTCGCCCGCCGACCGGTAGCGGGCGAGCGCGGTGAGCCGGGCCTCCCCCACTTCGGCGTCCTTCGCCGGGGTGACCTTCACCTCGACCCGCCGGGTGGTGCCCGCCGGGATCCGCTGCACGGCCGCGGCGGGAGTGACCTGCCAGCCGTCGGGCACGTCGAGCGAGAGCACGGCGTCCGTCACGTCCGCCTTGCCCGCGGTGACGTCGACGGCGACGGTGCCCGGGGCGCCGGCCCCGATCTCCTGGCCCTGCGGCGCCGAGAGCGCGGCCGTCGCCGCGGCGTGGCGGCCGCCGACCGCGCTGGTGCCCTCCAGCTTCACCGAGAACTTCCTGCCGGTGGACAGCGGAGCGGTCTTGATCTTCACCACGCCGCCGCGGTCGTCACGGTCGTACCACCAGCCCTGCTTCGCCGAGGCGTACGCGGCGGCGGACGCCAGCCGAGGCAGCTTCCCGGCGAGCTTCACCGCGCCCGGCGCCGAGCCGGTGTGCACACTGAACTCGTACGGGCGGCTGCTCTGCTTCCCGGTGAACTTCCCCTTGCTCTCACCGATGTTCACGGTGACGTCGCCCGCGCCCCTGGCAGGCGCCCGGACGTCGGCCGTCTGGGTGGCGTAGGCACCGTCGCGGTGCTGCCGGGTCACGCCGTCGTCCTCGTACATCGTGAAGGACGAGTTGCCCTGCGGGTAGATGTCCCAGGCGAGCGGCGAGGTGGCGGTGCGGTCCTTGTACGAGCGGATGCCCGGCCACATCGGCACCGCGGCGCCGCCCTTGACGAACAGCGGCAGAGTGTCGAGCGGGGCGCTGTAGTCGTCGACGGTGACCGGACCCTGGTAGGTCCGTCCGCTCCAGTAGTCGGTCCAGGTGCCCTTCGGCAGGTAGATGCCGTCGCGCTCGGTGCTGTCCTGGTAGACCGGGGCGACGAGGAAGTCCTCGCCCGACATGAACTCGTACTTCGCCGCGTCCGTCGCCGCCTTCGGGTCGTCCGGGTACTCCAGGACCAGCGGGCGGACCATGCCGACCCCGGTCTTCGTCGCCTCGTGGGCGTAGGAGTACTGGTAGGGCAGCAGCGACTCCTTCAGCTTGAGGTAGTCGCGGTTGACGGTGGTGTACGGCTCCCCGTAGCGGAAGGGCTGCTTGTCGCTGGCCGCCCAGCCGTCCATGCTCATCGTGGTCCCCAGGAACATCTTCCACTGGAGGTCACGGGTGTACGTCTTGGCGCTGCCGCCGAAGATGCCGTCGACGTCGCCGGTGGTGTAGGCCAGGCCGGACATCGTGGCGCCCGCGTAGGTCGGGATCTGCCAGCGGATGTAGTCCCAGGTGCCGTACTGGTCGCCGGACCACTGGACGCCGCAGCGCTGCGCGCCCGACCAGCTCTCCGGGGCGTAGGTGAAGCCACGGGCGTCGCTGTTGTCCTCGATGCCCTTGTACGCGTCCTTGCAGCCGTCCAGGGCGAACTTGTAGCCGTCGCCGACCCAGGCCACGTCCAGCTTGGCGACGCGCTGGCCGGCCTTGACCTGGTCGGCGATCTTGTCGATGCCGTCCTCGGTCCACAGGCCGAGCTCCATGTCGCGGTCCTTCAGGCCCTTCGCGGTCTCCGCGAGGTCCTCGTAGCCGCAGCCGTAGCCGTCGTTGACGAGCATCCAGCCGTTCGGCATGTCGTTCTCGACGTAGCCGTCGGCCACCTTCAGCGAGTCCAGGGTGCGGCGCTCACCGCGGTTGGCGTTGTGGAGGTAGCAGTCGGAGTCCCCCATCTCCAAGCCGTACACCGGCGGCAGGAACGGCTTGCCGGTCAGCTTCGTGTACTGGCCTATGACGTCCTTGGCGCTGTCACCGGCGAAGTAGTAGGCGTCGAAGCGCTGTTCCTGGGCGGTGGTGGTCACCGGGTCGGTGAAGGCGTAGGTGCCCGGCGCGAAGGTGTTGCGGAACACGCCGTACCCGGCCGACGAGAGGTAGAACGGCACCGAGTTGGGGTGGCCGCCGTCGTCCCAGTCGTAGTCGACGCCGACCTCGACGGTCTTGTCCCGGTGCGAGGTGTTGCCGCGGCCGTTCTGCATCCCGGCACCGTAGAACTGCTCGTCGGCGCCGCGGGCGAGGGTCTGGGTGGTCTTCTCGCCGTCCCAGCTGATCCCCTTGGCCTCGGACCACACCTGGGTCCCGTCGGCCCGGTAGAGGGCGAACCGCAGCGGTGACTTGTAGGCGCGCAGGGTGACGTCGCCGGAGGAGAGGTCGTAGCGGTCGCTCCGCTCCTTCCACCGGGTGCGGGGCGGTGCTCCCTGGGGCAGCACGATGTTGTCGCCTGCCGGGTCGGAGAACTTCCCGTCCGGGGCGAGTTCGATACGGAAGGTCTCGGCCGACACGAAACTGACGCGGGCCTCGGCGGTCCCCGCCCGCAGGTGGTAGACGGAGCCGTCGGCCGAGAAGCCGGTGAGGTCACCGACCGTCGACCCGGCGGGGGCGGCGGGATCGGCCTGGGCGCTGCCCGGTCCCGAGAGGGCGGCGAACAGTCCCAGCAGCGCTGCAACTACTGCCGTTCTGATGCGCGTTGATGATTGCATAGAGCGCTTTTAGCGCAGCATCGAGCATTTGACCATGGACAAAACGGAACCGGCCCCGAACTTCATCAAGAAGTTCGGGGCCGGTGAACGGGCGGAATCGTGCGGGGAGTTAGAGCGCGACCCCGAGCAGCGCGTCGACGGTACGCGAGACGAGTCCCGGCGCCCCCTCGTCCGTGCCGCCTCCGGCGGTCTGCCGCTCGGCCCAGCGGTCCACCGCGGCCAGGGCGGCCGGGGTGTCCAGGTCGTCGGCAAGGGCCTCGCGGACCTCCTCGACCAGGGCGTCGGCGGACAGCCCGTCGGGCCGGGAGACGGCGGCGCGCCAGCGCGCGAGACGGTCCACCGCGTCGGCCAGCACCTGGTCGGTCCACTCCCAGTCGGACCGGTAGTGGTGCGAGAGCAGCGCGAGACGGATCGCGGCCGGGTCCACGCCGTCGCGGCGGAGCGCCGAGACGAAGACCAGGTTGCCCTTCGACTTGGACATCTTCTCGCCGTCGAGGGCGACCATGCCGGCGTGCACGTACGCCTGGGCGAACGGGTGCTCACCGGTCAGCACCTGGGCGTGCGAGGCGCCCATCTCGTGGTGCGGGAAGGCGAGGTCGGAGCCGCCGCCCTGGACGTCGAAGCCCATGCCGAGGTGGTCCAGGGCGATGGCGACGCACTCGATGTGCCAGCCGGGCCGGCCGGCGCCGAGCGAGGCACCGTCCCAGCTCGGCTCGCCCTCGCGGGCTGCCATCCAGAGCATCGGGTCGAGCGGGTTCTTCTTGCCGGGGCGCTCCGGGTCGCCGCCGCGTTCGGCGGAGAGCAGCCGCATCGCCTCGGCGTCGAGGTTGGACACCTGGCCGAAGTGCGGGTCGGTGTCGACGGAGAAGTACACATCGCCGTCGAGGTCGTAGGCGGCGCCCGCGTCCCGGAGCCGTTCGACGAGCGGCACGATGCCGGGTATCGCCTCGACGGCTCCGATGTAGTGCTGCGGCGGGAGCATGCGCAGGGCAGTCATGTCCTCGCGGAACAGGGCCGTCTCGCTCTCGGCGAGCTCGGTCCAGTCCTTGCCGTCGCGCACGGCCCGCTCCAGCAGCGGGTCGTCCACGTCGGTCACGTTCTGGACATAGTGAACCTGCCGCTTGGTGTCGAGCCACACGCGCTGAACGAGGTCGAACGCGTTGTAAGTCGCCGCATGACCCATATGGGTCGCGTCGTACGGCGTGATGCCGCAGACATAGATGCGGGCGACGGGACCGGGGTCAAGGGTGATCCGTCCGCCGGTCGCGGTGTCGTGGATCCGAAGGTCGCGGCCCTTGCCAGGAAGGGCGGGGACCTCAGAAGCGGGCCAGGCATGCATGCAATGAGCGTAACCGGACGCGGCTTCCGGATACGAACCGGAGGGGGGATCCTGTCCGAAGAGGCACCCTTGCGCGTGGCGGCGAAAGGTGTCTGCGCCTCCTCACCGGCTGCTGCCCGGTCCCCCGCCCGGCGCCCCCCGGGTCCTGTCCGGGAGTAACGCCGGAGTCCTGGCCGGAGGTGGCCCGCCTACACCGGCGGCCACGGAATGGCCGGCCACCCCTCGCCCGGCTCGCGGTGCAGCCCTGTGGACCGGAGCCCCGCCACCCGGGCCCGCAGCGCCTCGATCTCGGCCGCGGTGATCAGTTCCCCCAGCCGGGTGACCAGCGTGGCACCCGGCTCCAGCTCCCCGGCCAGGCGGTCCAGCACCTCGACGGACTCCGCCGGCAACGGCTCGCCCGCCCAGCCCCAGAGCAGGGTCCGCAGCTTGTCGTCGGCGTTGAAGGTGACACCGTGATCGATGCCGTACAGCCGGCCGTCCGGGGCGGGCAGCAGGTGTCCGCCCTTGCGGTCGCCGTTGTTGATCACCGCGTCGAGCACCGCGAGCCGCCGCAGCCGGGGGTCGTCCGCGTGGACCAGCAGGGCGGTCTTCCCCTCGCCCACCTCGGCGAGGGCCACGGCCTTCCAGCCCTCGCCCGGCTCCTCGTCCTCGACGAGCGCGAGCAGGCCGGAGCCGTCCTCCTCCTGCGGCGCCGCCTCGATCCACAGCTGGCACATGCCCTGGCCGTACGGACCGTCACGCAGCACGGTCGGCGGCACCAGGCCCCATCCCGTCGCCTCGGAGACCTCGTACGCGGCCACCTCGCGCTGGGCGAGCGTGCCGTCGGGGAAGTCCCACAAGGGCTGTTCGCCGGCCACCGGCTTGTAGACGCAGTGCGCCTCGCGGCCTTCGTGCGCGACCGAGCAGTACAGCACCGCGTTGGACGCGCCGCGGACCTGGCCGAGGACGGTGAGCTGCCCCTCGCCGAGCAACGTGATCTGCTCGGCGTCGGTCACGCCCCGCGGCGGTATCCGTTCTGCCGGGGGCATACGTGTCCTTCCGGATCGAGCGGGAGGCTGCACAGCGGGCACGGCGGGCGGCCGGCGTTCACGACGTCCAGGGCGCGTTTGGCGAAGGCCCGGGCCTGCGCTCCGCTGAGCCGGACCCGGAGCATCGGCGGGCCGTTCTCCTCGTCCTGCAGCAGCCGCTCCTCGGCCTCCGCGAGATCCTCGACGGAGTCCGCGTCCAGCTCGACCAGGGCCTGCGCCTCGACGATCATGCGCTGTTCCTCGCCGTCCCAGGCGAGCGCCATCGTGCCGACCCGGAACTCCTCCTCGACGGGGACGTCGAGCGGAGCGGAGTCGGTGACGTCCATCGGGGCCACGGCGGGCACCGGGGAATTGCCGCCGGTACGCCGGACGACTTCGTCGAGCAGTTCGTCGACCCGCTCGGCGAGCGCGGCGACTTGGGTCTTCTCCAGGGCAACGCTGGTGACACGTCCGCCTGAGGATGCCTGCAGGAAGAACGTACGACGTCCAGGCAGCCCGACCGTACCGGCCACGAAACGGTCCGGGGGGTCGTAGAGGAACACCTGACGGGACACGTCCTGTCTCCCTTGAAAATTGACGGCGGGTGAGGGTGGGCCGTGGCCCGGGAGAGTCCTCCCGGAAAGGCGCCTACGGAGCGTCCACCCTACTGCGCCGAGCGATCACGGTGCCCCAGCGCCGCCCCCGACCGCCGCGTCCCCTTCCCCGCCGGCTGCCGCATCCGCCCCGGCGTCCGTGTCCGGGCCCGTTTCGCGCGGCGCCAGGGGGGCGAGGTCGCCCGTGTCACCCAGCCGCAGCAGGAACGGCCGGAGCCTGGTGTAGCGGATCGCGGTGACCGAACACGGGTCGGCGTGGATCCGCTGGAAGAGGTCAAGATGCATGCCGAGCGCGTCGGCGACAAGGGACTTGATGATGTCGCCGTGCGAGCACATCACGTAGACGGCGTTCTCGCCGTGCTCGGCCTCGACCGTCGCGTTCCAGTGCCGCACCGCGTCGACGGCGCGTGCCTGCATCGCCCTCATGGACTCGCCGCCGGGGAACGCCGCCGCCGAGGGGTGCTGCTGCACGACCGTCATCAGCGGCTCGTCGACGAGTTCGGCGAGCTTGCGGCCCGACCAGTCGCCGTAGTCGCACTCGCTGATCCGCTCCTCGGTGTGCAGCGGCAGGTCCGGCCGGGCGTCGAGCAGCGGCTGCAGGGTCTCCCGACAGCGCTGCAGGGGGCTGCTGACGGCTGCGGCGAGGGGCAGCGCGGCCAGCCGTCCGGGCAGCGCCGCGGCCTGCTCGGTGCCGCGTTCGTCGAGCGCGACGCCGGGGGTCCGGCCCGCGAGCACCCCGGCCGTGTTGGCGGTGGAGCGTCCATGGCGTACGAGGATCAGGGTGGGCATACCGGCCAGCGTAGGCGGACGCCCGCGCAAAGATGCGCCGGGGACCGGGGCAGGGCAGAATGCGCGCCGTGATTGTGGACTGCGCCATCTACCGGGACGGGCGCCGCACCGACGGCCCCGCCGACTTCTCCGATGCCCTCGACGAGGCGCGGGCCACAGGTGACGCGTTCCTGTGGATCGGGTTGCACGAGCCCACGGAGAAGGAGTTCGAGCTGGTCAGCAGCGAGTTCGGGCTGCACCCGCTGGCGGTGGAGGACGCGCTGGCCGCGCACCAGCGGCCGAAGCTGGAGGTGTACGACGACTCGCTGTTCGCGGTGATCAAACCGGTCGTCTACGACCACGACAGCGACACCGTCAGCGCGGACGAGCTCATGGTGTTCATCGGCGACTCGTTCGTCGTGACGGTCCGGCACGGCGAGGCTGCGCCGCTGGCCGCCGTACGCCGTCGGCTGGAGGCCGAGGCCGATGTGCTCAAGCACGGGCCCACCGCGGTGCTGTACGCGGTCAGCGACGCGGTCGTGGACCACTACATCGATGTCGCGGGCGAGCTCCAGGTCGACCTGGAGGAGCTGGAGACGCAGGTCTTCGCCCCGAACGCCAACGGCGACTCCAAGAACACCGCGGCCCGCATCTACACCTTCAAGCGCCAGGTCCTGGAGTTCCGCCGGGCGACCGTGCCGCTGGGCGCGCCGATGGCCCGGCTGGCGAGCGCGGGGGTGCCGTTCGTCCACGAGCACTCGCAGCCGTTCTTCCGGGACGTCCAGGACCACCTGACGCGCGCCAACGAGCAGGTGGAGGGGCTGGACAGGCTGCTCTCCGACATCCTGTCCGCGCACCTCGCCCAGATGGGCGTGCGGCAGAACGACGACATGCGCAAGATCTCGGCGTGGGCGGCCATGGCCGCGGTGCCGACCATGGTCGCGGGGATCTACGGGATGAACTTCGACCACATGCCGGAGCTGACCTGGACGTGGTCCTACCCGGTGGTGATCGTGCTGATGGCCGGGGCGGTCTTCGGCCTGCACCGCCAGTTCAAGCGCCGCGGCTGGCTCTGACCGGACGGTGAGCCGGCCAGGGCGGGCTCAGGCGTACTCGGGCGCCGGCACGGGCGGCCCGCCGAGCGCGTCGCGCCGCTCGGGCAGCGCCAGGCTCACCATGCGCCGCCAGCCCACGAGGCGCTCGTACGCGTAGACGGCGTGGATGCCCGCGGCCAGCGCCGCGGCCCTGGAGCGCGGCCAGCTCAGGATGCGGCCCATGTGGTCCATCACCGCGAGGCTGACGTCGCGGTACACCCGGATCTCGCCGAGCGCGCACTCGCGCAGGATGTGCTGGATCGTGCGGCCGTGTCCCGCCCGGGCGAAGCGCAGCAGCTCCTCGTGGCAGTAGGCCAGGTGGTTGTCCTCGTCGTTCGAGATCATCTTCACCGCGCGGCCCAGGTCGGGGTGGTCGGCGAAGTACTTCCGCAGCAGCCGCATCTGCTCGGAGGCGCGCTGCTCGGTCACCCGGCTGTGGGCGAGGTAGGTGATGATGTCGCGCTCGGTGAGCGGTTCCTCGCGCTCCAGCTGCTCGTGGGCGAGGCCGATGCCGTACTTCTCCAGCAGCATCGTGTAGTCGGTCTCGTGCGGGACCTCGACGGGCGCCAGGCCGCGCTTCCTCAGCAGGGCGTCGAAGATCCGTCCGTGCTTGTCCTCGTCGGCGCCGTGCCGGGCGATCTTCGGGGCCAGCGCGCGCTGGCCGGCGGGCACGAGGGCCGCGATGCGGCCGTTCTCCCAGCCTCCCTGGGACTCGCCGCCCGCGGCGATGGAACAGAACAGCCGGAACGACTCGTCGTCGTCGAGGATCTCCTGGAACAGACTCTTGGCCGAGAGCATCACTGCCACCTCCGTACCGGCTTCCGCCGAGCGACAGTCAAATGCGCCCGGCTCCGGCGGGCAACAGGAGGGCCCCGCGACTGGGCCGAACGAGGACTCCGCCCGGACCGGGGCCCCGCACTGGCGAACCGTTTCCGCACATGCCCCGTAACTCAACGGCCCCCGACCGCGTTGTTCCGCGTGACGGCCGTGGCGGGGAGGCCCCCGAGCCCCCACCACGGCCGTAGTGCTGCCGCGAGCGGCCCAGGACGGCCCTCAGGCGAGCCCGGCCCGCTCCAGCGCGTCCGTGCCGGCCCGCAGCGCGGCGATCCGCTCGTCGAGCGTGAAGCCGGCCGGGGCCAGGGTCAGGGTGGTGACGCCCGCGGCCGCGTACGCCTGCATCCGGTCGGCGATCCGCTCCACCGACCCCAGGAGCGTGGTCTGGTCGATCAGCTGGTGCGGCACGGCGGCGGCCGCACCGCTCTTGTCGCCGGACAGGTACTTCTCCTGGATCTCGGCGGCTTCCTTCTCGTAACCCATGCGCTGGGCGAGCTGGTTGTAGAAGTTCTGCTTGGGGCTGCCCATGCCGCCGACGTACAGGGCGGTGTACGGGCGGAACATGTCGGCGAGGCCCTTGACGTCGTCGCCGACGGCCAGCGGCAGGGTCGGACAGACGTCGAAGCCCTCCATGGTCTTGCCTGCCTTCTCCCGGCCCGCCCGCAGGTGCCTCACCGCGGTGTCCTCCAGGTGGTCGGCGGACGGGAAGATCAGCAGGGCGCCGTCGGCGATCTCGCCGGTCTGCTCCAGGTTCTTCGGACCGATCGCGGCGATGTACAGCGGGATGTGCTCGCGCTGCGGGTGGATGGTCAGCTTGATCGGCTTGCCCGGCCCGTCCGGCAGCGGGAGCGTCCAGTGCTGCCCCTCGTAGGACAGCCGCTCGCGGGTCATCGCCCTGCGGACGATCTCGACGTACTCCCGGGTGCGGGCCAGCGGCTTGTCGAACTTGACGCCGTACCAGCCCTCGGAGACCTGCGGTCCCGAGACGCCGAGGCCGAGCCGGAACCGGCCGCCGGACAGCGAGTCGAGAGTGGCCGCCGTCATCGCCGTCATGGCCGGCTGACGGGCCGGGATCTGCATGATCGCGGAGCCGACGTCGATGGACTCGGTCTGGGCCGCGACCCAGGTCAGCACGGTCGGCGCGTCGGAGCCGTACGCCTCGGCCGCCCAGCAGACGTCGTAGCCGAGCCGGTCGGCCTCCTGCGCGACGGCGAGGTTGTCCCCGTCCATTCCCGCGCCCCAGTAACCGAGATTGATGCCGAGCCGCATAGCCGCTCCCCTTACTGATCAGTAACGTCCCTGTGCCCCGGACTCTAGCGCGCGGCAACGGGATGCGGCAGGGGCCACCCGCGCCCCGGTTGTCCACAGGCCTGCGCCGACCGGGGTCGCGGCCAGTAATCTCAGCGCCCATGGAGCAGAGGCATCTCGGCCGCACCGGCCTACGAGTGTCCCGGATCGGGCTCGGCACCCTCACCTGGGGCCGGGACACCGACGAGCACGACGCTGCCGAGCAGCTGAAGGCGTTCTGGGAGGTGGGCGGCACCCTGGTCGACACCGCGGACGTGTACGGCGGCGGCGAGGCCGAGTACCTGCTCGGGCGGCTCGTGGAGGGCCTGGTGCCGCGGCGCGATCTGGTCATCGCGACCAAGGCCGGCAGCGTGCCGGACCCGTACCGCAGGTTCAACGGTTCACGCGGACACCTGCTGGCCGCCCTCGACGCCTCGCTCGCCCGGCTCGGCACGGACTACGTCGACCTGTGGCAGGTGCACGCCTTCGACCCGGCGACCCCCCTCGACGAGACGCTCCAGGCACTGGACCTGGCCGTGTCCAGCGGCCGGGCCCGCTACGCGGGCGTGTCGAACTTCTGCGGCTGGCAGCTGGCCAAGGCCGCGACCTGGCAGCTCGCCTCGCCCGGTGTGCGGACCCGGCTCGCCAGTACGCAGATGGAGTACTCGCTGCTGCAGCGGGGGGTGGAGCGCGAGGTGCTGCCGGCCGCCCTCGACCTCGGTGTGGGGCTGCTGCCGTCCTCGCCGCTGGGCCGGGGGGTGCTGACCGCCAAGTACCGCACCGGCACCCCGGCGGACTCGCGCGGCGCCTCCGAACTGCTGGCCCCCTTCGTCGAGCCGTATCTCGACGACCCGGCGAGCCGCATCGTGGACGCCGTGGCGACCGCGGCCGACGGGCTGGCCACGACGGCGCTGCAGGTGGCCCTGGCCTGGGTGCGGGACCGGCCGGGAGTGGTGGCCCCGATCGTCGGCGCGCGCAACGCGAACCAGCTCGCGGAGGCTTTGTCAGTGGAGGCGCTTAGTCTTCCTGACGAGATCTGCCAGGCGCTCGACGATGTGTCGGCGCCCGTGCACCGCTATCCGGACCAGGACTGGAGCACGCTGTGACTGCGCTTCCCCGGGGGGAATCCCCCGGCCCCTCGGCCACCGACGACGACAGCGTGGCCGCGGACGCCCCCGCCACCGCGCCCGCTCCTGCCGAGGAGACCACCGCCACGGCCGACGACGGGAGTGCGGAGGAGGAACCGGCCGCCGGGACGGACGAAGCCGTGGCGGGCGCGGACGCGGACGCGGCGAAGGAAGGCGACGCCGCCGCTGCCGCGCAGCCCTCCGAGGCCGAGGCCGAGCTGGCCGCCCAGCGCGAGCTGCGGGAGCGGATCGAGAAGCGCAAGGCCGAGAAGGAGGGCCCGATCCCGGCCGGTACGAAACTGAGCGGGCCGGCCGCCGATCTGCTGGCGGCCGTGCGCGCCGTGGAGAGCGGCGAGAAGCCGGGCGCCGCGTTCTTCGACTCCCCCGCTCCCGCCGCCCCCGCCGGACCGCCCCCGCGGCGGCGCCGGTGCGCGCCCCGGAGGCGGCCCGCGCACCCGAGGGCGCGCCGCCCGAGGCGGTCGCCGCCGTGGCTGCCGTTCTCACCCAGGGCGGGGCTCCCGAGACCCTGGCCGGTCCGGCCGCCGGGACACTCGGCGCACAGGCCGCCGACGTCCTGCGTGCGGACCCCTGGCAGCTGCTCGCCCTTCCCGGCGTCGGGCCGGAGCAGGCCGACGGCTTCGCCCGGGCACTGCTGGGGGCCGACTGCGGGCCCGACGACGAGCGGCGTACCGCGGCCCTGGTCGGCTGGCTGCTGGAGCGCGCCGCGCTGCAGGGCCACACCGCACTGGACGCGGCGGACGTGCGGACGGCGCTCGCCGGACGCGCGGTGACCGACCCGGACGCGGCCGTGCAGCACGCCGTCGCCGAGGGCGTGGCCCTGGTCTTCCAGGACGGCCCCGAGGACGAGGAGGGCGAAGAGCCGGCGGAGGGCGCCGAAGGCGGCGCCGCCGACGAGGACGCGCAGCCCGGTGCCGACCGCGAGCCGGTGCAGGTCTTCCTCGGCCTGGACCGGTACGCGCTGGCGGAGGAGAGCCTCGCCGACGGACTGGCCCGGCTGGTCAACGCCTGCGAGAAGGACGCCGACTGGTCGGACGCCGCCTCCTCCGCGCCCTCCCCCTCGGCCGCCGAGCTGATCCGTACGGCCGCCGCCCACGGCCTGGTCGTGCACACCGGCGGCGAGGCGGCCAGGGCCGAGCCCGCCGCCCTGATCGCCGCGGCGAGCGGACTCGGTCTGCGGGCGCTGGGCGCCACCCACAGCGTGGACGGCAGGCAGCGGCTGGCCGAGGCGGTCGGCGACCCGTCGGCGGCCGTCACGCTCGCCGGACTGCTCTCCGGCGCGGAGGGCCCCGGACGGGACGAGGAGGGGGCCGTCGCCGTCGACCTGCTGGTGGTGCTGGACGCCCCGCAGCTCGACGTGGAGGCCGGCGCCATGCTCGTGGAGTCCCTCGCCGACGGGACCCGCCTGGTGCTCAGCGGCGATCCGGGGGTGCTGGGTTCGGCCGGTGCGGGGCGGGTGTTCGGCGATGTGCTGGCCGCCCGTGCGTGCCCGCAGATCGTCTCCCGTACGCCGGATCCGGGCCCGATCGGCGAGCTGGTCTCCGGCATCGGCATCGGGGAGCTGAACCAGGTGGCGGCCCCGGGCAAGGAGGTCGTGATCGTCCCCGTGCGTGACGCGGGCGAGGCGGTGCACCGCACGGTGCAGCTGGTCGCCGACTCGGTGCCGCGCGCCATCGGTGTGCCGTCGTCCGACACCCAGGTCATCACGGTCGGCCACGGCGGCTCGGCAGGCACCCGGGCGCTGAACGAAGCGCTCAAGCAGCGGCTGAACCCCGGCCCCGGCCGCTTCGGCGGCTTCGACCCGGGCGACCGGATCGCGCATGTCCCCGCGCCCGGCAGGACCGTGCCCGGTGTGGTCGTCTCGGCCGACGCGGAGGGCCTGCACCTGGACTGTGCGGGTACCCCGGTCGTCGTGCCGCAGGAGCGGGTGGAGTCGTCCGTGCGCCACGCCTGGGCGCTCAGCGCCCATCAGGCGGCCGGCATGCGGTGGCCCGCGGTGGTGGTCGTACTGCCCGGTGACGCGGCTCAGGGGCTCAGCCGTCCCTGGGTCTACACCGCCTTCGGCCGCGGTGAGCGCCACCTGTCGGTGGTGCACGGGGTCGATCAGGCACTGCCGCGCGCAGTCGCCCAGTCCCCCTCGCAGGACCGCACCACCCGGCTGCGCACGTTGCTGGAGGCGTCCGAGGGGTGATGCCGAAGGGCCGGGCGGATGCGTCGTGCATCCGCCCGGCCCCAGGCCGTGTCACCGGGGACAGGTCAGGAGCTGTCCCGGGCCAGGCCGTCCAGTTCCTCGTCCAGATCGTCCTCGTCGAAAACCGCACTGACATCGAACCGGCAGACCACCAGTTGCGGGTCCGCGTCGTCGAACGGCGCGCCCAGCCACTCCCCGGGCTCCGGCAGCTCCTCCGCCGCCGCGACCCAGAGCGTGGAGTCGCCCTCCTCAAGACCGAACTCCGTGTGCCGCGAGGCGATCTCGTCCGCCTCGTACTCCCCGAAGAGCACGCCGAGGGCCGCATGGACGCTGGTGCCGACCACCGCCGTGCCCTCGCCGCCGCGGTCGTCGGGGTCCAGGTCGGCAAGGCGCTGGGCCTGTGCGAGCAGCCGCTGCGGCTCCACCACCGCGTAGTCGCGGCGGATCAGCACAC
Source organism: Streptomyces sp. RKAG290 (assembly GCF_023701695.1). Classification (GTDB taxonomy): domain Bacteria; phylum Actinomycetota; class Actinomycetes; order Streptomycetales; family Streptomycetaceae; genus Streptomyces. The sequence continues at coordinate 6,174,726 of NZ_JAJOZC010000001.1, read as the reverse complement.
TGAGCGCGTTCGGCTCCTCGGGACCGCTGTAGGGCGGCAGCGCGTCCGCCGCCCCCGGGATCTCGAACGGGGTGACCTCGTCATGGCGGTCGTAGAGCAGTTCGTCATAGACCTCGGCCGCAGCGGCCAGTGCGTTGAACGCGTCGTAAACAGCGGGGTCGTCGTCCCCCGACCGGCGTTCGACCGCCTCGAGGTGGCGGTCGAGCGCGACCTTGACCGCATCGGCGGCGGCGCGTACCTCGGCAGCGGATGGCTGCGCAGCATCAGACATAGGGCAGACGCTATCCGTACACGGGCTCTGCCCGCACAATAGATGCGATGCCGGAATACGAATTTGTCGACGTGTACGTGCCGCGCGGGGTGTCCCGGAAGGAGACGACCCGCCTGCTGACCGACCATGCCGAGTACGGGCACTGGGAGTTGGACCGGCTGTCGCTGCGCCGCGACGGCAGTCGGCGGGTGCGGTTGCGCAGGCGGATCATCCGCCAGTTGCGGGCCACCTGGTGAGACGGAGAAGGCCCCGCTGTCGCGGGGCCCCCTCCCTTCGCCGTGCTGCCTTCCGGTGCCGTCGTCCCTAGGCGGCCCTGCCGCGGCGGTAGAGAACCGTGCCCGCGCCTGCCAGCAGCAGGCCCGCGCTCGCCGGGATCAGCAGGTCGAGCCCGCCCGAGCCGGTGTGTGCGAGCTGCGGAGTGGTCTCCGGCACGCTCTGCGGCTCCGGCGCGTTCGGGATGTGGCGCGGCCCGGGTGCCGGGGGTGCCTCGTGGACCGGGGTGACCGGAACGTCCACCGGCGGCGTGCTGTCGTTCTCGCACGAGTTGCCGAGGCTGGGGTTCAGCAGGCCACCGATGGTGACGCTGTTCCCGCAGGCATTCACGGGGATGTCGATGGGCACCTGGAGCTGGTTGCCCGAGAGCAGACCGGGCGAGCCCTGCGCGTACCCCTGCGCCGTTGCCCCGCCGCCGTTGTCGCTGCCGACTGCCCGGTGCTTCCCGGTGCCTGCCTGCGCCCCCTGGCCGCGGTCGTGCGTGGCGCGGCTGCCGGAGGTCCGGCCGGGCGCGGCGTGGCTGCCGGACTTGCCGGCAGTCGATCCGGAACGGCCGGCCACGGCACCTTCCGAACCGTTTCCGCAGGCATTTCCCGCGGTCGGGTTGAGCAGTCCGACGACGCTCACGGAGTTGCCGCATACGTTGACCGGTACCTCGACCGGAATCTGTACCGAATTCCCAGAAAGCACCCCCGGGGAATTCGATGCGCCGCCGGACGCTCCCGCGTCGGCGTGCGCGTAACCGCCACTGAGCGCGAGCACGCCGCCCGCTGCCGCCATGGTGATCAGGCCTTTACGCGTGACCTGTCGCATAGGTTGTTTCCTGCCTTCTACCTTCCGGAATACCTCCGGACTTGACCGTACGGAGGCAAAGGACCCGACGGCCCCAGAGCACATGGCAGGTGCTCCGGGGCCGACCGGGCTCAAACCCTTGCGGGTTGACGCATACGTCAGGCGTTGACGCAGGTGTTGCCGAAGGCGGGGTTCAGCAGCCCGATCACGGAGATCGTGTTGCCGCACACGTTCACGGGAACGTGGACGGGAACCTGAACGACGTTGCCCGAGAGCACGCCGGGGCTGCCGATGGCGGCACCCTGGGCGCCCGAGTCGGCGACGGCCATGCCGGCACCCGCGAGCACCAGACCACCGGTGACAGCCGCAGCGGCGACGATCTTCTTGATCATTATTCCTCCTAGTTGGCAAATGCGGTCCCAGCCGCGGACCGCATCACCTGTAACGAGGAAGAAGTAACCGGGCTACGAGCAGGACACCCCTTTCACTCGTTCCGGTCATGTACGTACACACAGTCGAATATCTCGGCGGTGTGTCGGCGGTATCGGCGGTGTCAGCTGTGGTCGATGAAGCGGTCGAGTACCCGGACGCCGAATTTCAGGCCGTCGACCGGCACCCGCTCGTCCACGCCGTGGAACATGCCCGCGAAGTCGAGCTCCGGCGGGAGCTTCAGCGGGGCGAATCCGAAGCAGCGGATACCCAGGTCGTCGAAGGACTTGGCGTCCGTGCCACCGGAGAGCATGTACGGCACCGCGCGGGCGATCGGGTCCTCCGCCTTGAGCGCGATCTGCATCGCGTCGACGAGGGAGCCGTCGAAATCGGTCTCCAGCGCCTTGTCGCCGTGCACGTCCTCGCGCTTGACGCGCGGGCCGAGGATCCGGTCGAGGTCGGTCAGGAACTCCTGCTCGTACCCCGGCAGGAACCGGCCGTCGACATGGGCGGTGGCCTGGCCCGGGATCACGTTCACCTTGTATCCGGCGCCCAGCATGGTGGGGGCCGCGGAGTTGCGCAGGGTGGCGCCGACCATCTTGGCGATGCCGCCCAGCTTGGCCAGCGTCGCGTCCATGTCCTCCGGGTCCAGCGGGGTGCCGAGCGCGTCGGACAGCTCGTCCAGGAAGGACCGCACGGTCTTGGTGACCCGCACCGGCCAGGTGTGCCGACCGAGCCGGCCGACCGCCTCGCACAGCTCGGTGATCGCGTTGTCGTCGTTGGTCATGGAGCCGTGCCCGGCCGTGCCGTCCACGGTCAGCCGCATCCAGTGCATGCCCTTCTGGGCGGTCTCGACGAGATAGAGCCGCAGGTTCTCGTTGACCGTGAAGGAGAAGCCGCCGACCTCGCCGATCGCCTCGGTGACGCCCTCGAAGAGGCCGGGGTGCTTGTCGACGAGGTACCGCGCCCCGTACGTACCGCCCGCCTCCTCGTCCGCGAGGAAGGCGAGCACGATGTCCCGCGGGGGCTTGCGGCCGCTGCGCATCCGCTCGCGCACGACCGCGAGGGTCATCGCGTCCATGTCCTTCATGTCGACCGCGCCCCGGCCCCACACACAGCCGTCCGCGATCTCTCCCGAGAAGGGGTGATGCGTCCAGTCGTGGGCGTTCGCCGGGACGACATCGGTGTGGCCGTGGATCAGCAGGGCCGGCTTGGAGGAGTCCTCACCCTCGATCCGCGCCACCGTGGAGGCGCGGCCCTTGTGGGACTCGAAGATCTGCGGCTCGAGCCCGACCTCCGAGAGCTTCTCCGCCACGTACTCGGCTGCCAGCCGCTCACCCGGCCCCGAGTGGTCCCCGTAGTTGCTGGTGTCGATCCGGATGAGATCACGACAGAGGTCCACGACCTCGTTCTCGGCACTCTCGCCCGAGCCGGTCCGGGCCGCTCTGGTCTCGCTCACGCTGGTTCCTTCCACTGTCGCTGTGGTGCTCCCCCTCATCCTCCCGCGCCGGGCCCGCACACCCAAGGCCACCCACCTGTCGTCATGCGGCCTTCACACAGACCGGGGCGTGATCGAGCACCTCCCAATGTTTGCTATGGTTTTCCACGTCGGAACGGGCCGGGCCCGCGAGACAGACACCTTGTCCGGGTGGCGGAATGGCAGACGCGCTAGCTTGAGGTGCTAGTGCCCTTTATCGGGCGTGGGGGTTCAAGTCCCCCCTCGGACACAGAGAAAGTGCCGATCAGGAGAGATCCTGGTCGGCACTTCGCGTTGCGCGGCCCCCGAGCTCCCCGAGCTCCCCGAGCTCCCCGTAGGTCATCAGCCGCCGGGCGGGAGGCGTTACTGCCGGTGGAGGGTCTCAAGGGCCTCGATGAGGATCTTGGGGTCGTGTCCGCCCTTGAAGACCGGCGGCGGCTGCCTGTCGAGCCCCAGGAGCCGGGCCACCGCGGTCCAGGCGGTGCGGACGGAGTACTCGACGGTGAAGACGACGTCGTCGGGCACCTCGGCGTACTGGCCGATGAAGGCGAGGTTGGTGGATCCCGCGGGGACGACCTGCGGGCGGTCCCCGGCCTTGCGGACCAGGAACTGGCTGGTGATGTAGGGCATGAGCGCGGGGATCACGAGCGCGTCGTCCAGCAGCTCCGCACGCTCCTCCAGCCGCAGGTGCTGGAGCACCTCGTCCAGGATCTCGCGGCCGGTGCACCGCGACATCGGCTTCTTGACGAAGTCGCCGTCCTTGTCGGGGAACAGGGCGTAGCCCCACCACACGAACGTGTCCTCGGGCTGGTCGCGGAAGTGCGGCTGGTGGTTGAGGACGATGGTCAGCAGCCAGTTCGAGTCCTTGAAGGTGATCAGCCCGCCCTTGCCCGCCTCGCTGCCGCTGAACTTCTCCATCTGCTCGAAGAAGCGGGGGTTGCGGGTGGTGACGGTGAACGACTCCCAGGTGGAGTCACCGGGGGTGGAGTGGAAGGCGGCGGGGTTGCCCAGGCCGGGCCGCCTGGCGGCGAGGGTCTCCCACAGCTGCCACGCGCCGGTGGCCGAGGTGGTGTCCAGGACGGGGGCGGCGGTGGTGGACCCCAGGGTGGAGTCGGCCGTCATCGATCCGTTCGTCACCATGACGAGGTCACCGGCTTCGAGAGCGGTCTCCTCGGACCGCCCGCCGCGCTCGCAGGTGATCGCCTCGACGGTGAGGGCCTCGCCCGCGGCCAGCCGCAGGTCGCTCACCCGGGTCCCGAGCTGGATGTGCACGCCGCGGCCGGTCAGCCACTTCAGCAGCGGCCGGACGATCGAGTCGAACTGGTTGAACCGGGTGCGGTAGATCCCCGACATGCTGTCGAAGGTCTTGAACAGGTGCACGAACCGGTTGAGGTAGCGGCGGAACTCGATGGCACTGTGCCAGGGCTCGAACGCGAAGGTGGTGCACCACATCGCCCAGAAGTTGGTGGCGAAGAACTCCGGGTGGAAGAGATCGGCGATGCGCTTGCCGTCGAGGTGGCTCTCCGGCGTGGCCACGCATCTGATCAGTTCGAGGCGGTCCCGCTCCGAGAACGTCATGGCGTGCGCGTCGATGATCCGGCCCTCGGCGTCGACCAGCCGGGCATGGTCGTCCCAGGCGAAGTCCTCGTGGAAGGCGAAGGTGTCCTCGGTCACCGACTTCGACGGGTCGTCCAGCGACGGGACCGAGGAGAGCAGGTCGTAGGTGCAGTCGAAGTGGATCTCGAACATGCGGCCGCCGCGCATCGTGTAGCCGGTCCCGGGTGTGCCGGCCGCGTCCAGGCTGCCGCCCTCCCGGTCCTGCTCCTCCAGGATCACGATGTCCTGGCCCTCGAACCCGCCTTCACGGATGAGGAATGCCGCCGCCGCCAGGGACGCGATCCCACTGCCCACCAAGTACGCCTTCGCCACGAGAGGCCTTCCTTTCGAACGGGTTTCCTGCTGTCCACCGCCCGGGACCTGCGGCTGTCGCTGTCCGTCGGGTCGTCGCGGCCATCGGTCGCCGCCGGATCCGACATTAGGTACAGCGGGTGCAATCCGCCTGCGGGACCGAGGGCCCGGCGAGGGCGAGGCGGCTGAGGCGGGCCGGCTCGGCACCCATGGACCGGATCGCCGGCCCCGGGCGCACCTCGTCACCGTCCGTGCCGCCACCACCCCTTGTTGAAACGGTTCAGCCCTGACTAACGTCCACTCGTGAGACGGGCGCCACCGACCGAGGAGACCCATGAGCCGCACCGACACAGACCCGCTGCCCTGGTACGAGGACAGGAGTCCGGGATCGGGCGGGCTCGCGCCGCGGTCCTGGTACGCCGCGTCCGACGCGAGGCGCGCGTCCCTGGACGGCGAGTGGGCCTTCCGGCTGTCGCCCGGCGCCGGCAGTGAGGACGAGTCCTTCGCGCGCGCCGGCTTCGACGCCTCGGCATGGGGAACGGTCGCGGTACCGGGCCACTGGGTGCTCCAGGGAGCCGGTGGCGCCCCCGCGTACACGAATGTCGTCTATCCCTTCCCCGTCGATCCGCCGCGGGTGCCGAGCGCGAATCCGACCGGCGACCATCTGCGGACGTTCACGCTGCCCGCGGGCTGGCCGGAGGACGGCGGGACGGTGCTCCGGTTCGACGGGGTGGAGTCGTGCGCGCGGGTCTGGCTCAACGGCCAGGAACTGGGTGACTTCAAGGGATCGCGCCTGCCGCACGAGTTCGCCGTGGGCCAGTTGCTGCGCGCCGGCGAGAACGTGCTGGCCGTGCGGGTGCACGCGTGGTCGTCGGGGAGCTACCTCGAGGACCAGGACCAGTGGTGGCTGCCGGGAATCTTCCGCGAGGTGACGCTGCTGCACCGGCCGCAGGGCTCGCCACGCGACTTCTTCGTGCACGCCGGATACGACCACCGGGACGGCTCCGGGACGCTGCGCGTGGAGTGCGACGGCGCGCCGGGGCGGATCCTCGTGCCCGAACTGGGCGTCGACGCCCCGGCGGGCGAGCCGGTGACCCTGCCTGTCGAGCCCTGGAGCGCCGAGAGCCCCCGGCTGTACGACGCCGAACTGGTGACACCCGGCGAACGCATCGCGCTGCGGATCGGCTTCCGTACCGTCGCGGTCGAGGACGGCGTCATCAAGGTCAACGGGCGGCGGCTGCTCTTCCGCGGGGTGAACCGGCACGAGTTCCACCCGGAGACCGGCCGCACCGTCGACGCGCCGACCATGCGGCGCGACCTGGTGCTGATGAAGCAGCACAACATCAACGCCGTTCGGACCAGCCACTATCCGCCGCACCCCGCCTTCCTGGACCTGTGCGACGAGCTCGGGCTCTGGGTGATCGACGAATGCGATCTGGAGACACATGGCTTTGTCGACCTGGAGTGGCGCAACAACCCGGTCGACGACGAGCGGTGGACCCCCGCGCTGCTCGACCGGGCGGCCCGGATGGTCGAGCGGGACAAGAACCACGCCTCGGTGATCATCTGGTCGCTGGGCAACGAGTGCGGTTCGGGCCGCGGCCTGACCGCGATGGCCGAGTGGATCCGGGGGCGGGACCCGGAGCGGCTGCTGCACTACGAGGGCGATCTGTCCTGCAAGGACGTCGACCTGTACTCACGGATGTATCCCACGCACGCCGAGGTCGAGCTCATCGGCAAGCGGGCCGAGGAGCCGTGGGCCGATGCGGAGCTCGACGCCGGGCGGCGCGCCATGCCGTTCCTCATGTGCGAGTACGGGCACGCCATGGGGAACGGGCCGGGCGGACTCAGCGAGTACCAGCGGCTCTTCGAGCGGTACGAACGCTGCCAGGGCGGCTTCGTCTGGGAGTGGATCGACCACGGTCTGGCCCATCCCGAGCATGGCTTCGCCTACGGCGGGGACTTCGGCGAGGAGCTGCACGACGGCAACTTCGTCTGTGACGGCCTGCTCTTCCCGGACCGCACCCCCTCCCCCGGACTCGTCGAGTACAAGAAGGTCATCGAGCCGGTGCGGATCGCTCCGGGTTCCTCGGCGGGCGCCTTCACGGTCACCAACGGGTACGACTTCGCGGGACTGGCGCACCTGGACTTCGTGTGGTCGCACGAGGTCGCGGGCGCAACCGTCGCCTCGGGCACCCTCGCGGTGCCGGACCTGGCGCCCGGCGCGTCGGCCGAGGTGGTGGCGCACGCGCCCGGGGACGGCCTCTGGACCGTGCGGGCGGTGCTCACCGAGGACACCGCCTGGGCCGACCGCGGCCACGTGGTGGCCTGGGGCCAGGTGGAGACCGGCGCACCGGCCGCGCCCACTGCGGCGTCCGGCGCGAGTCCGGTGCGGAGCGAGGGCGTGATCACACTCGGGCCCGGCGTCTTCGATGCCGCGACCGGGGCGCCGGTGCGCGTGGGGGACGTCGCGGTGGAGGCGCTGCGGCTGGATGTGTGGCGGGCACCCACCGACAACGACAACGGTGCGCCGTGGCAGCCGGACGAGCGGTACGGGCTGCGGTGGCGGGAACTGGGGCTGCACCGGATGCAGCACCGCGTCGACGCGGTCGAGGCCGGGCATGACGCCCTGACCGTACGGACCTGGGTGGCGCCGGCCGGGTGGGATCTGGGGCTTCGGACCACATACCGGTGGACCGCGGCCGGGGACCGGCTCGGGCTCACGGTGTCCGTGGTGCCGGAGGGCGACTGGCAGGTGCCGCTGCCCCGGCTCGGCATCCGGCTCGGGCTGCCCGCCGCGTACGGCGGGGCGAGGTGGTTCGGCGGCGGCCCCGGTGAGGCGTACCCGGACACCAGGGCCGCCGCGATGCTCGGGCTCTGGCAGCTGGACGTGGACGCGCTGCAGACCCCGTACGTCAGGCCGCAGGAGAACGGCGCGCGGGCCGACGTCCGGTGGGCCGAACTGACGGACGGCAGCGGTGCGGGGCTGCGGGCCGAGGGCGGCACGCCGTTCTGGTTCACCGCGCGGCGCTGGACGAGCGAGCAACTGGACGCGGCGGAGCACCTGCCGGACCTGGCGGCCGGGGAGCGCGTCTGGGTCAACCTGGACCATGCGGTGCAGGGCATCGGATCGCAGTCGTGCGGGCCGGGCGTACTGCCGGAACACCGGCTCGACGCGGCCCCGGCGGAGTTCTCGTTCGTCTTCTCAGCGGTGGGCTGACGCCCCGCCCCCGCCCCGGTGGTGCCGGGGCGGGGGCGCGGTCAGCGGTAGCGGTCAGCGGTAGCGGTCAGGGACCAGGGCGCGGGGATCAACGGAACAGGCGCCCCGGCAGCAGGTGCCCGCCGCGCAAGGCGTCGCGCACCATGGCCGCGTACTCCGTGGCTCCCCGCTCGGAGGTGTGCGTGTTGTCGCGCTTCTCGTCGGTGAGGTAGAGCGCCTTGGAGCCGTCGGGGCCGAGTTCCTCGACCCGCCGGCGGGTGAGCGCCGTGAGGTCGATGAGCGGGACGTCGTGCTCCGTGGCCAGTGAGCGGATCTGCGCAGGCAGGTCGACTCCGAGTCCGTTGACCAGCAGGGCGGTGCCGTTGTCCAGTGTGCCGTCGGCGTTGAACCAGCGGCGGACGACCGGAGTGACCAGGACGGGCCGGCCGCCCTCGGCGCGGATCGCTTCGATCATGGTGGTGAGGTTGGCGCGGTAGGCGGCCTCGGTCGTCTCCTTGTCGTTGTGGGCCAGCTGGATGAGCACGGTGTCGCCCCGGCGGATCAGCGGGCGGACCGTTGGGAACAGCTGGGGCTGGTCGAGGTAGGTCTGTGAACTCTCGCCCGAGTCTGCGTAGTTGGCGACCGATACGCCGGCCCGGAGATACTGCGGGAGCTCCTGGCCCCAGCCCGTGTAAGGGGCCCCGAGCTGATCGCAGACGGTGGAGTCACCGATCAGGAACAGCTGCGGGGTGCGGGCGGCCGGGGCGAGTTGGAGGCCCGCGAGAAGGGGCGCCGGGCCGCCGAAGGTGAGGTCGAGACCGGACGAACCCGTCGCCCCGGTGGGCTCACCCTCGGGCTCGCGCACGTTGACCGTGAAGGTGCGGACCACCGGGCGGCGGGCGGCGGTCGGTGTCTCGCCGAGCACGGTGCGCCGGGTCTCGGCGGTGACCGTCGTGCGGCCCTGTGTGGCCCCGCCGATGAGGGCGGTGACCCGGTAGGTGCCCGGAGCCACGTCGAAGTGGCAGACTACGGGTGCGGTGCCCGTACAGGCGGCGGCAGCCTCGTCATGTGCCACCGGGGAGGGCTGCGGGGCCGCGACGGCGGGCGCGGCAAGGGCGGTTACGGCCGCCAGTGCGGCCAGCAGGGCGGGGCCGGTTCTGCGTACAGCAGGCATTGCTGGACTCCTTGGTGGATGCGGGTGCGGCGCACTGCGGTGTGGGGGCGTCGTGCGGCCGGCGAGCCGCGCGACGCTCGTACCGCAAGCGCTTTCTACCCCCGGATCCCCGGTGTTGAATCCTTTCAGGCCCCACCTGCCGCGAGCCCCCTCCGGGGTGCGGCGTGAGCGGCCCGTGGGGCTCCGTTCCTGTGGAAGGATTCCCGGCACCATGAGAACCAGCATCCCGGGGCCGGCCGGACCGGACGGCGGGCCCCGGTGAGGGGCCGCGCGAAGCCTCCGCCGTCGCCGCTGCCGCAGCGCGACGGAGTCGATCCGGTCCGGTTGCGGCTGCCGGAGGATCCGGACGGGCGGTGGCCGACGGTCCGCGACCACCTGCTGACGCGGTTCGCCGGCGCGATCGGCGCGGAGCGGGTCGACGCCATGCTCGCCGGGGGCCGGTTCGTTTCGGCGCGGTCAGCGGTGACGGGTCACGAGCCCTACGAGGCGGGGCAGTACCTCTGGTTCCACCGGGACTTCGCGCCGGAGGAGCCGGTGCCCTTCCCGGTCGGTGTCGTCCACCGCGACGAGCACCTGGTCATCGCGGACAAGCCGCACTTCCTGGCGACGACGCCGCGCGGCCGGCACATCACCGAGACGGCCGTGGCCCGGCTCCGCCGAGAGCTGGGGCTCCCCCTGCTGCAGCCCGCGCACCGGCTCGACCGGCTGACCGCGGGACTCGTCCTGTTCGTCGTCCGGCCCGGGGAACGGGGCGCGTACCAGACGCTGTTCCGGGACCGCCTCGTCAGCAAGGAGTACGAGGCGGTGGCGCCGTACGACCCCCGGCTGGTCCTCCCGGTGACCGTGCGCAGCCGCATCGTGAAGGAGCGCGGGGTGATCGCCGCCCGTGAGGAGCCGGGCGAGCCGAACAGCGAGAGCCGGATCGAGCTGGTGGAGCGGCGGGAGGGACTGGGCCGCTACCGGCTGCTGCCCGCCACCGGGCGCACGCACCAGCTGCGGGTCCACATGAACAGCCTGGGACTGCCGCTCGTCCATGATCCGGTCTACCCCGTGGTCGAGGCGGACGGCGCACCGGACGACTGGTCGCGCCCGCTCCAACTGCTGGCACGGGTGCTTGAGTTCACCGATCCGGTCACGGGAGAGCCGCGCCGCTTCGAGAGCGGGCTGCGGCTCTCCGCGTGGCCGCCTGACTAGAGCCTCTCGTTCGGATCAGGCCGGATCAGGATGCGGCGCCGGGGCACGCGAGCCCGGCATGATCCAAACGAGGCCCTCGGCGCCTCAGTGACCGCGGGCGATCCACTCGTCCAGGTGCGGGGCCTCGGCACCGATGGTCGTGGAGTCGCCGTGCCCGGTGCGGACGGCGGTCTCCGGGGCCAGGGCGAGCAGCCGGTCCCTGATCGAAGCGACGATCGTCGGGAAGTGCGAGAACGACCGCCCGGTGGCTCCGGGGCCGCCCTGGAAGAGCGTGTCACCGGTGAAGACGGTGGACAGCTCGGGGGCGTACAGGCAGACGGCGCCCGGGGCATGACCGGGGGTGTGCAGGACCTTGAGCGTCGTGCCGGCGATCCGCAGCTCCTGGCCGTCGGTCAGTTCGCCGTCCGGGGACCGGTCCGGGTGGGTCTGCTTCCACAGCGGCAGGTCGTCGGCGTGGAGCAGGACCGGCGCGCCGGTGGCGTCGGCGAGCGCGGGCGCCGCGTCGATGTGGTCGTTGTGCGCGTGCGTGCAGATGATGGCGCGCAGCGTACGGCCGTTCAGCGCGGCCTCGATGGCGGCGGCGTCGTGGGCGGCGTCGATGACGACCGCCTCCGTGTCGTCGCCGACGATCCAGACGTTGTTGTCGACGTCCCATTCGCCGCCGTCGAGGGCGAAGGTGCCGGAGGTGACGAGGTGATCGATGCGGACGGCCATCAGAAGACCACCACCGAGCGCAGCACGTCGCCGTCGTGCATCCGGGCGAAGGCCTGCTCGACGTCCCCGAGTCCGATGGTCTCGGTGACGAACGCGCCGAGATCGATCCGGCCCTGCTGGTGCAGGTCGATGAGCATCGGGAAGTCGCGGGAGGGCAGGCAGTCGCCGTACCAGGAGGACTTGAGCGAGCCGCCGCGGCCGAAGACGTCCAGGAGGGGGAGTTCGAGCTTCATCTCCGGGGTGGGGACGCCGACCAGGACGACGGTGCCGGCCAGGTCCCGGGCGTAGAACGCCTGCTTGTACGTCTCCGGGTGGCCGACGGCCTCGATGACGACGTCGGCGCCGTTGCCGCCGGTGAGTGCGCGGATGGCCTCGACCGGGTCGCTGCTGCGGGAGTTGACGGTGTGCGTGGCACCCATCTTCTTCGCCGTCTCCAGCTTGCGGTCGTCGATGTCCACAGCGATGATCTTCGCCGCTCCGGCCAGCCGGGCACCCGCGATCGCGGCGTCGCCCACCCCGCCGCAGCCGATGACCGCGACCGAGTCGCCGCGGCCGACCTGGCCGGTGTTGATGGCGGCGCCGATGCCCGCCATCACGCCGCAGCCGAGGAGGCCGGCGACGGCCGGGGCGACCTCCGGGTCGACCTTGGTGCACTGGCCGGAGGCGACCAGGGTCTTCTCCGCGAAGGCCCCGATGCCGAGGGCGGCCGACAGCTCCGTGCCGTCCAGCAGGGTCATCTTCCGCCGGGCGTTGTGGGTGTCGAAGCAGTACCAGGGCCGGCCGCGCAGACAGGCGCGGCACTGTCCGCACACCGCGCGCCAGTTGAGGACGACGAAGTCGCCCGGTTCGACGTCCGTGACGCCCTCGCCGACGGACTCCACCACGCCCGCGGCCTCGTGGCCGAGGAGGAAGGGGAACTCGTCGTTGATGCCGCCCTGCTTGTAGTGCAGATCCGTGTGGCACACCCCGCACGCCTGGATCTTCACCACGGCCTCACCGGGGCCGGGGTCCGGAATCACGATCGTCTCGACCCGTACCGGCTCGTTCTTTCCCGGTGCGATGACCCCTTGTACCTGCTGCGCCATTCCCGTGGTCTCCCTTGCCCGACTTTGCCTTCGGATCGATCGCGAACAACCGTACGCGGTACGAGGGTGTCACGGCGGCCGCGCCGCGTCGGAGCGAACCGGCACGCCGCTCCCGTCAGTCCCCGTACACCCGCCGGCCGCCCACGTACGTCCGAAGGACCCGGGTCTCGGCGATCTCCTCGACGGGTGCGGCGTACGGGTCGCGGTCCAGGACCACCAGGTCGGCCAGCGCGCCGGCGCGGATGCTGCCGGTGTCGTCCAGGTGGTTCACGTACGCCGAGCCCGCCGTGTACGCGGCGAGGGCGTCGGTCAGTGAGAGGCGCTGCCCGGGGAGGAAGGCGGGTCCGTCCGCCCGGGGCGCGACGCGGTTGACCGCGGTGTGGATGCCGTGCAGCGGGTCGGCGCTGCTGACCGGCCAGTCGGAACCGGCGGCCACGGTGGCCCCGGAGCGCAGCAGCGCGCCGAACGGGTACTGGAGCGCGGCGCGTTCGTCGCCGAGGAAGGGGATCGTCAGCTCGTCCATCTGGGGTTCGTGGGCGGCCCAGAGCGGCTGGATGTTCGCCGTGGCACCGAGTGCGCGGAAGCGGGGGATGTCGTCGGGGTGGACGATCTGGAGGTGGGCGAGGTGAGGGCGGGTGTCGGTGCGCCCGTTGGCGGCACGGGCGGCCTCGACGGCGTCCAGCGCCTCGCGCACCGCGCGGTCGCCCAGCGCGTGGAAGTGGGTCTGGAAGCCGAGGGCGTCCAGCTCGGTGACGTAGCGGCGCAGTTCGACGGGGTCCACGAAGCTGGTGCCGCTGTTGGCGGTGGCGCAGCCGCAGGCGTCGAGGTAGGGGGCGAGCAGGGCGGCGGTGCCGGTCTCGGCGACGCCGTCCTGCATGATCTTCACGGATCCGGCGCGGAAGTTCCGGCCGCTCAGTTCCTCGCGCCGGGCGACGAGTCCGGGTATCTGCTCGGTGCCGCGCTCGCGGTCCCACCACAGGGCGCCGTTGACGCGCGCGGTGAGCGAGCCGTCGCGGTCCGCCGTCAGATAGGCGTCGGACGCGTCGTCCATCGAGCCGTAGCCGCCGATGATGGCGTCCTGCCAGGCGGTGATTCCGTACGCGTGGAGCAGTCGCTGGGCACGCAGCAGGGCGGCGAGCCGGTCGGCGGCGGTGGAGCGGGGGGTGTGGCGGGCGACCAGGTCCATGGCGCCCTCCTGGAGGAGGCCGGTGGGTTCGCCGCTCGCGTCGCGTTCGATGCGGCCGTCGGCCGGGTCGGGGGTGTGCCGGTCGATCCCGGCGAGGGCGAGGGCCCTGCTGTTGACCCAGGCGCCGTGATGGTCGCGGTTGACCAGGTAGGCGGGGCGGTCAGGCACGGCGGTGTCGAGCTGCTCCCTGGTGGGGGCGCCGCCGTCGAACGCGTCCATCGACCAGCCGCCGCCGGTGATCCAGTCAGCTGCCGGGTGCGCGTCGGCGTAGGCCCGTACCGCGGCGACGGTCTCGGTGGCGTCCCCGGCCTCCGTGAGGTTGCACTGCGCGAGTTCGAGGCCGGCGGTGACCGGATGGATGTGGGCGTCCTGGAAGCCGGGGAGCAGCAGGCGGCCGGCGAGGTCCACCACCTCGGTGCGTGGGCCGATGAGTGCGCGTACCTCGTCGTGGCCGACCGCGGTGATCCGGTCGGCGGTGACGGCGACGGTGGTGGCGCGGGTGCGGGCGGCGTCCGTCGTGTGGACGGGGCCGCCGGTGAACACGAGGTCGGCGGGGGTGCGGGGCATGGTGGTTCCGTTCGGTCGGGTGGTGGGGGCGGTCTGTGTGCGGGGTGGGTCAGGCCGGGCCGGGGGCGGGTTCCGCGAGCGGGTCCGGCGGTACGGACCGGCCGGTGACGAAGTAGGGGGATTTCCTTGCCCACTTGGCCCAGGCGGCCGCGCCGACACCGCTGAGCAGCATGACGGCCGGGCAGAAGAGCATGAACCACCCGTTGTCCGGGCTGATTTCGAAGTGGTCGGCCGAGGTGTAGAACGTCCAGCAGAGGTAGCCGCCGAGGCCGAGCAGCACGGCGGCGCTGGCCACGGGGAGCAGTACCGCCCGCAGGGCCAGTGACCAGCTCTCCCGCAGGGCGCCGCGGAAGCGCGCCGCCGCGGCCAGCGCGGTGAGGGCGTAGTAGATCGCGACGACCACCCCGATGGCGTTCACGGACGCCAGGATCAGGTCACCGACCCGCGGGATGACCAGCGAGAGCACCGCGATGGCGGCGGCGACGCAGCCCACCACGACGGTTCCGGCTGCGGGCGTCCCGTACCTGGGGCTGATCCTGGTCCAGAGCGGTCCGAGCGTCCGGTCGCGGCCCATCGCGAACATGCCGCGCACCGTCGGTATCACCCCGGACTGCAGCGAGGCGACCGCGGAGAAGGTGAGGGCGATCAACGGCAGCGCGGCAAGCGGCTGGCCGGCCAGCCGGTCACCGAAGTAGGTGAGCCCCTGGGCGCCGTGACCGGTCAGCTCGTCGAGCGACAGGACGCGCTGGAAGGCGAAGGAGCCGAGCAGGAACAGGCCCAGCATGGTGAAGAGCGTGATGGTTCCGGCCCGGGAGGCGTCCTGCGGGTCGCGGATCTCCTCGGTGACGCTGAAGGAGGACTCGAAGCCCCAGAAGCAGAAGACGGAGAGCAGCAGCCCCTGGGCCAGCTGTTGCCCGGAGGGGATGGTGAACGGGTTGATCCAGTCGAGGCTGAACGGGTGCGGGCCGGCGAACAGTCCGTATCCGCAGAAGCCGAGCAGGACGACGTACTCGAACACCAGGAGGTACTTCTGGAGGTTGGCGGCCGAGCGGATGCCGGTGATCGCGGTGAAGGTGACGGCGACCAGGACGACGATGCCGAGCGCGGTCGACTGGGCGGTGGAGTCCGGGTCGAGGTGGAGCCCGGCCACGTCGTGCAGTCCGCCCTCGCCCGCGAGCTGGAGCAGGGCGGAGCCGGTGACGGTGGTGGTGTAGGCGAGGAAGACGATCGTGGAGACGATGCCGATCCAGCCGACGAGGAAGCCGAGCCAGGGGCTGAGGGAGCGGCCGACCCAGACGTAGCCGCTGCCCATGTTCGGCTCGACCCGGTTGAGCCGGGAGTACGCGCTCGCGATGCCCAGGATCGGCAGGAAGGCGAGCAGCATGATGATCGGCAGATGCAGTCCGACGGCGCCCGCGGTGACACCGAGCCCGATGCCGATGCTGGTGGTGGCCGCGGTCGACGAGGCCGCGATGACGAATCCGTCGACCAGACCGAGGCTCTTGCGCAGGGCGGCGGGCGCGGGTGGTTCGTCGCTGCGGGGAGTACGAGGGGACGTCACGGTCGCTCCTTCGCCGAGGGGCGCTTTTCGGCCCCGATGGCGGCACATCGAACTCTGCGGGGGTTCCTCAGGTCAACGCTGTTGTCATAAGGTGCCCCGCATGAAGGCGAGCGAGCGGGTCGTGGCGGAGGGTGCGCGGCGCCGCAGGCGTCCCACCAAGCAGGGCACGGTGCTGTCGGAGCAACTGATCGTGGAGACGGCGCTGCGGCTGATCGGCGAGCACGGGGCGGCGGCGCTCACCGTGCGCCGGCTGGGCGCGGCGCTGGGGTGCGACCCGAGCGCCCTCTACCGGTACTTCCGGGACACGGACGAGCTGCTGCTCGCGGTGGCCGACGAGCTGATCGGCCGGACCCTGCGCACCTGGCGGCCGACCGGCGACTGGCGGGCGGACCTGCGGGCACTGGGGCTGCGGATGCACGCGGACTACCTGGCCCATCCGCAGGCGGCGATGCTGACGTGCTCCCGGGTGACCGGCCGGACGCACGAGGTGCGGTCGGTGGAGGCGATCCTCGGGGTGTTGCGGAGCGCGGGCTTCCCGGACGGCGAGGCGGTACGGATCTACCACGTCTTCGTCGACCAGACGCTGTCGTTCGCGGCGCTGGACGCGTCGACGCTGGTGCTCTCGGAGCAGGCCAGGGCGCAGGAGGTCCAGGCCTGGCCGGAGGTCTACGCCCGGCAGCCGGCGGCGACCCACCCGCACATCGCGGCGACCGCGTCACTGCTGGTCGCGGAGATGGGCCGCAGCGGCTATCCGGCGGCGCTGGAGATGGTGCTCGCCGCGGCCGCCGCGCGGCTGCAGCACGTGCGGGAGACCCAGCCGGGCGCGTGACGGAGGTTCAGGGGGCGAGCACGTCGAGTTCATGCAGGGCGCCCACCGCGATCTCCTTGGTCAGCCGCTCCGCCGCCGCCGCGTCGCCCTCGCGCACCGCTTCGGCGAGCCGGACATGGAGGGTGACGGCCGCCGGGTCGGGGTCCTCGAACATCACCTGGTGGTGCGTGCGCCCCGCCAGGACCTCGGCGACCACGTCGCCGAGCCGCGCGAACATCTCGTTGCCGGAGGCGTTGAGGACGATCCGGTGGAACGCGATGTCGTGTTCCAGATAGCCCTCCAGCTGCTGGCCGCGCGAGGTGGCGACCATGCCGAGGGCCCGTTCGGTGAGCTCGGCGCACTGGGCCGGGGTGGCGTGGCGGGCGGCGAGCGAGGCGGCGACGGGCTCGATCGCCGACCGCAGGACGGTCAGTGAGCGCAGCTGGCGCGGGCGGTCGGCGCCGGCCAGCCGCCAGCGGATGACCTGGGGGTCGTAGACGTTCCAGGCCTCGGTCGGCCGTACGGTGACGCCGACCCGGCGCCGGGACTCGACCAGGTGCATGGACTCCAGCACCCGGATCACTTCCCGGACGACCGTGCGCGAGACCTCGAAGCGCTGGGCCAGCTCGTCGGTGCGCAGCACCTGACCGGGCGGATGCTCACCCGCGGCGATCTCCAGGCCCAGGGTGTCCAGCACATGCGTATGCAGCCCCTGGGCAGGTGTGGTCATGGCCCAAGACTACGGGGGCCCTCCCGGGACCATAAAGTACGACGTTTATGTCACAGCATCTTGAATAAGTCGTACGTATAGGTTTCAGTAGCGCGACGGACCGATGTCGAGGAAGACATCGAAGAGACAGCGAGGCACCTCTCATGAGCACCCCCCACGTCGTCGTGGTGATGGGCGTCGCAGGGACCGGCAAGACCACGATCGGTCCCCTGCTCGCCGCCGCACTGGGCGTCCCGTACGCCGAGGGCGACGATTTCCATCCCCCGGCGAACATCGCCAAGATGTCGGCCGGAACCCCGCTGGAGGACGCCGACCGGTGGCCCTGGCTGGACGCGATCGGGCAGTGGGCGCACGGCCGGGCAGGGCTCGGCGGCGTGGTCAGCAGCTCGGCGCTGAAGCGGGCCTACCGCGACCGGCTGCGCAGCGAGGCCCCCGGAGCCGTGTTCCTCCACCTGACCGGCGACCGGTCCCTGATCGAGGAGCGGATGGCGGACCGCAAGGGCCACTTCATGCCGACCGCACTCCTCGACTCGCAGTTCGCCACCCTGCAGCCGCTGGAGGCCGACGAGGCCGGCGTCGCCGTGGACGTGTCGGGCAGCCCCGAAGAAATCACCGAGCGAGCCGTCGCCGCGCTGCGCCGGCTCGACGACTAAGGATCATCACCGTGACCGGTCTCAGCGTCGAGATGCTGGCAGCGGACGCCGTCGAACCCATCACTTCGGCCGGCAACGCTCAGTTGGGCATCGCAGTTCTGGCGGGCATCGCCGTCATCGTTCTGCTCATCACCAAGTTCAAGATGCACGCGTTCCTTGCGCTCACCATCGGCTCGCTGGCGCTCGGTTCGTTCGCCGGCGCCGCGCCGGCCAAGACGATAGCGAGCTTCACCGCGGGCCTCGGCTCGACAGTCGCGGGTGTGGGTGTCCTCATCGCACTCGGCGCGATCCTGGGCAAGCTGCTCGCCGACTCCGGCGGCGCGGACCAGATCGTCGACACCATCCTCGCCAAGGCGAGCCGCCGGGCCATGCCGTGGGCGATGGTCCTGATCGCCTCGATCATCGGCCTGCCGCTGTTCTTCGAGGTCGGGATCGTGCTGATGATCCCGGTGGTGCTGCTGGTCGCCAAGCGCGGCAACTACTCCCTGATGCGGATCGGCATTCCGGCGCTGGCCGGCCTCTCCGTGATGCACGGGCTCATCCCCCCGCACCCCGGCCCGCTCGTGGCGATCGACGCCCTCGACGCCAACCTGGGTGTCACGCTGGCCCTCGGCGTCGTGGTCGCCATCCCGACGGTGATCCTCGCCGGACCGGTCTTCTCCCGCTTCGCCGCCCGCTGGGTGGACATCAAGGCGCCGGAGAACATGGTCCCGCAGCGCCCCGCCGAGGACCTGGACCGTCGGCCGAGCTTCGGCGCCACCCTGGCGACGATCCTGCTGCCAGTCGTCCTGATGCTGGTCAAGGCGCTCGTGGAGATCGTGGTGGACGACCCCGAGCAGGGCGTCCAGCAGGTCACCGATGTGATCGGCTCCCCCCTGATCGCGCTGCTCACCGCCGTCGTCGTCGCCATGTTCACGCTGGGCCGGGCGGCCGGGTTCACCAAGGGCCGGCTGTCCACCACCGTGGAGAAGTCCCTTGTCCCGATCGCGGGTGTGCTGCTGATCGTGGGCGCGGGCGGCGGCTTCAAGCAGACCCTCATCGATGCCGGTGTGGGCCAGATGATCCTGGACCTCTCCGAGAGCTGGTCGATTCCCGCCCTGCTGCTCGGCTGGCTGATCGCCGTGGCGATCCGGCTCGCGACCGGCTCGGCGACCGTGGCCACCATCTCGGCGGCCGGTCTGGTCGCCCCGCTGGCGGCCGACATGTCGACCTCGCACGTCGCACTGCTGGTCCTCGCCGTCGGCGCGGGCTCGCTCTTCTTCAGCCATGTCAACGACGCGGGGTTCTGGCTGGTGAAGGAGTACTTCGGGATGGACGTCGGCCAGACGGTGAAGACCTGGTCGGTGATGGAGACCATCATCTCCGTGGTCTCGCTGATCTTCATCCTGCTGCTGTCGCTGGTCCTCTAGGGTCTTTCGTTCGGATCAGGCCGGATAAGGGAGCGGGGTCCGGTGCTGTGCCTCGCAAGGCGGAGGAGGGAGCTGACGCGGAGCGTCGGCGACCGACGACAACGCCGCGAGGTGCGGTGCCGGGGCACGCGAGCCCGGCATGATCCAAACGAGAGGCCCTAGGTCTTTCGTTTGGATCAGGCCGGCTCGGGGACCGTGTCCCGCAGGCCCGGCGCGATCCGGACCGCAGGCCCTCGGGCCGGTCGGCGGACTGCCGTCCTCACCGGTCCTCCGGCAGTTCGGCCGGGTCCTCGGGAATCCGCCACAGCGGGTGCTCGCGGCGGGCCCACCGGCGCTCGACCGATCCGGTGCGCATGCCACGGCGTGCCTCCGGGTCGGCGTACGCCATCGCGATGTGGCCGCCCAGCACGATGCCGATCGCCAGTGCCAGCCAGTCGTGGACGAACGTCGCGCCGGTCCGCCACATCAGCGGGGCCAGCCCGGTGAACCACATCAGCAGCCCGGTGCCGGCCATCACCAGCACCGCGCCCGCGATCCACGCCGCGTACAGCTTCTGACCCGCGTTGAACTTCCCGGCCGGCCGGGAAGCGGGCCGGTGGTCCCGGCGGCGCACCGCCCGCAGCCACGTCCGGTCGTGCGGCCCGAAGCGGTTCAGCCGGGACACATCGGCGCGCACGGCCCGCCCGCACAGACCTGCCAGCAGGGGCACGGGGATCAGCAGCCCGGACCATTCGTGCACGGTGACCACGAGGTGACGGCGGCCCACGAGCTCGGCGAGCTGCGGCACGTACAGGCAGGCGGCCGTCGCCACACAGAGCAGCATCAGCGCCGCCGTGCTGCGGTGCACCCACCGCACCGCCCGGCCGAACCGGTGCACCCGGCCCGGCGCCTCAGGTCGTGGGGGCATCGTCACGGCCGTTGGACCGGCCGACCCAGGCGTCGACGTCATATCCGAGCTCTTCCCAGTAACCGGGGCGTACGGAGTCCGTGACGGTGATCCCGGAGAGCCATTTCGCCGACTTGTAGAAGTACATCGGGGCCACATAGAGCCGGACCGGGCCGCCGTGGGAGTGGGACACCGGCCGGTCCTGCATGCGCAGGGCGACCAGCACGTCGGCGCGGCGGGCCTGGGCGAGGGTCAGGCTCTCGCTGTAGGTGCCGTCGAAGCAGGTGAAGCGGATCGCCTTCGCCCCCGGCCGGACACCCGCCGCGTCCAGCAGCGCCGAGAGCCGTACGCCCTCGAACGGGGTCTCGGGCACCCGCCACCCCGTCACGCACTGCACGTCACGGACCATCCGGGTCTGCGGCAGCGCCTTCAGGGCGTCCAGGGTGTACGTGGCCGGGCGGTCGACCAGCCCGTCGACGGTCAGCCGGTAGTCGGCCGCGCTCTTCGTCGGTACGGACGAGGCCACGGAGTAGTACCGGAAACCGCCGCCGTTGGGCAGCAGCCCGGTCAGCCCGGTGGGGTCCTTGTCGGCGATCGCGCCCAGGCCCGATTCCAGGGTCCGCTGCAGAACGGGGGCGGCGACGAGCCCGGCGGCGCCCAGGCCGAGCATCGTCAGGACCAGGCGGCGGCCGACGGGCGTGCCCGTGGCGTCCGGGTCGGGTCCTGGCCCTGCCCTGTCCGGGCCTGAGTCGGGAGATGGACTGTTCACACCTCCGATTCGAGCACTCCGGGCCGCCGGACGCCAGGGGCGACGGCGGTCCGTCACCGATCGGTCAGATTCGGCCGCGCCGCCGCGACCGTCCCGGCGCCGCCAAAAGCCCTGCCACCACGTCCGGTTGCCCGGACCGGGCGGTCCGCCCGCTCCCGGCCGTGGCCGGCCGGCACATGCCAGACTTGCGCCATGCCGAACCGTGAAGCGCTCAAGCCCTTCCTTCTCGTCTTCCCGGGACCCCTGCGCGATCAGCTGGTCGCCGCGGTGCTCGACGGGCGCAAGGTGTCCACGACCGGACTGCTCGTGGAGTACGAGGCGGAGAAGGAGGAGCCGCCCCCGGTGGGTGAGCGCTCCGCCCTGATCGACTCCGACGGCCGGGAGATCGCGGTGCTGGAGGTGACGGAGGTACGGATTCTGCGGCTCGGGGACGTCGATCTCCCGCATGTGCTCGACGAGGGCGAGGGCGACACCTCGGTCGCGCAGTGGCGGGCGGGTCACGAGCGTTTCTGGCACAGCGACGAGATGCGGGAGGCGCTCGGCGACCCGGAGTTCACGGTCG
This sequence comes from Streptomyces sp. RKAG290, assembly GCF_023701695.1. GTDB lineage: Bacteria > Actinomycetota > Actinomycetes > Streptomycetales > Streptomycetaceae > Streptomyces. The sequence continues at coordinate 6,153,079 of NZ_JAJOZC010000001.1, read as the reverse complement.
ACGACGACACGCTGGTCGTCGCCGAACGGTTCCGGGTCGTCGAGCTGCTCGATCCCGCCTGACCGGACAGGGAGCGGACGGGGCGAGGGGGGTGCCCGCCTCCCGCCTCACCTCCCGCCCGTCTCGGCCTTGGCCCGGTTCACGCCCTTCGTGAGGTCCAGCCGGCGTCTGAGAGCGAGCAGGCGGGGATGGCGCGCGTGCAGTTCCCCCGAGTGCCGGTCGAGCTCCTTGCCGAGGCGCTCGGTGCGCTTCTCGATGTCGAGCTCGTCGAGAATGCGGTCGACCTCGGCGAGCAGGGCTCCGTGCAGCTGCCACTTCCTGGGATGCTGCTGGACCGCCGCCAGCAGCATGTCCGCCACCCGGTCGCGGGTCGTGCGGCTGACCGTCAGGGCATCGGCCAGCCTCGACTCGGCATCCTCCGCGCCGGCGGCGACCGGGGTGGTGATCAGCGTCGAGAAGCTCTCGACGGCCTCCGCCATCTGCCCGAAGAGCTCCGTGAGCCCGGCGGCCACCTCTGCGGGGAAGAGGGGTTCGTCGACCCGGTCCTTCGCCAGGTCGGTCAGCGTCCTGGCCAACACCCTCAGCACCACGGCGCAGATCTCCAGGGTGTCCAGACCGGTGCGCAGCACGACGCGGTAGAGCAGCCCCTGCCGGACCCGCGGGTTGAGCCTGATGCTCTCCTCGGCCTGTCGCAGCGAGGCGTCCACGGCCACGATGTCGTGGTCGATGCGGCGGGCCCGGTGCAGCCGCTCGGCCGCCTGCTCCACGGTGACCCGGCCGCCCAGGTCGCCGCCCAGGTCGCGGAACATCTGCCCCATCTCACGGGCCAGTCCGTCGATCGACGCCCCCGCGGTCTCCACCCACACGGGCGGGGCGAACAGCAGGTTGAACAGGAGCCCCACACCCGCGCCGATCAGCGTTTCGAACACGCGCTCCCACGCGGTGTCGGCGACCTGGGCGACGCCGAGCACCAGCATGGCGCTGATCGCCACCTCCGGGACGAACTCGTTGACCCGGACCAGCCGGCCGATGATCAGCGAGGTGAAGATCGTCAGCCCGAGGCTCCACCACGACAGCCCGACCAGGGAACTGAACCCGCTCGCGATGAGCACCCCGACGACCACGGCGTTCACTCGCCGGATCCCCGTGGTGAGGGTGGCGTACAGCGTGACCTGGACGACGAGAAGCGCGGTGAGCGGAGCGGTCAGTGGTGCGGGCTGGGACAGTGTGGAGGTCGCCACGACATAGGCGATCACCGCGGCGCCCGTGGAACGCAGGGTCTGGACCCGGACGGATTCGGTGGTGCGCCGGACGAGGTTGATCACGGGCTCGGCTACTCCTGGCATCTCCTTCCCATGCCCGCATCCGGCGCCTCGGCACGGTTCCGCGCGCCGAACCCCACCGGACGGACGCGCGGATGCCCCGCCACGCCGACGGGCCGGGGGGCCCGGCAGGCCGGCCGGGACGTGCTCAGGGCCTGCCGTTACCTGAGCACGTCCCGGCCGGCCGCCTGCGGAACGGGCCTCACCCGACCGCCTCGGCCGCGGCCCGGCCGGCGGCCCGCCCGGAGAAGATGCAGCCGCCGAGGAAGGTGCCCTCCAGCGAGCGGTAGCCGTGCACGCCGCCGCCGCCGAACCCCGCCGCCTCGCCTGCCGCGTACACCCCGGCCAGCGGGGAGCCGTCGGCGGTGAGCACCCGGGAGGACAGGTCCGTCTCCAGGCCGCCGAGCGACTTACGGGTCAGGATGTTCAGCCGCACGGCGATCAGCGGCCCGGCCTTCGGGTCCAGGATGCGGTGCGGCGCGGCCGTACGGATCAGCTTGTCGCCGAGGTAGGCACGGGCGCCCCGGATCGCCGTGATCTGGAGGTCCTTGGTGAAGGGGTTGGCCACCTCCCGGTCGCGGGCGGTGATCTCGCGGCGCAGTTCGTCCTCGTCGATGAGCGAGTCGCCGGTCACCGCGTTCATTCCGCGGACCAGGGCGCTCAGGTCGTTCTCGACGACGAAGTCCGCCCCGTTGTCCATGAACGCCTTCACCGGAGCCGGCACGTCCGCCCGCGCCCGGCCGAACACACCGCGCACGGACTTACCGGTCAGGTCGGGGTTCTGCTCGGAGCCGGAGAGCGCGAACTCCTTGCCGATGATCTTCTGGTCCAGCACGAACCAGGTGTAGTCGTGGCCGGTCCGCATGATGTGTTCGAGGGTGCCGAGCGTGTCGAAGCCCGGGAAGAGCGGGACGGGCAGCCGCTTGCCGCGGGCGTCCAGCCAGAGCGAGGACGGGCCGGGCAGGATGCGTATGCCGTGCTTGGCCCAGATCGGGTTCCAGTTCTCGATGCCCTCGGTGTAGTGCCACATCCGGTCGCGGTTGATGTGGTGGGCGCCCGCGTCCTCGGTGATGCCGAGCATCAGCCCGTCCACGTGGGCGGGGACACCGGACAGCATCTTGGCGGGCGGGGTGCCGAGCCGCTCCGGCCACTGCTTGCGCACGAGGTCGTGGTTGCCGCCGATACCGCCGGAGGTGACGATCACCGCCTGGGCCCTGAGCTCGAAGCTGCCTGCGGTCTCCCGGCTGCTCGCGGTCCCGCGTGCCGCGCCGCTCGGCTCCAGGATCTCGCCGCTCACCGTGTCGAGCGTGCCCCCGGTGCGGCCGAGACCGGTGACCCGGTGCCGGAAGCGGAAGCTGACGAGCCCCTTGGCGACGCCCGCGCGCACCCGGCGCTCGAAGGGGGCGACGACGCCGGGGCCGGTGCCCCAGGTGATGTGGAAGCGGGGCACGGAGTTGCCGTGGCCGTTCGCGTCGTACCCGCCGCGCTCGGCCCAGCCGACGACGGGGAAGAACCGCATGCCCTGCGCGTGCAGCCAGGAGCGCTTCTCGCCGGCGGCGAAGTCGACGTACGCCTCGGCCCACTGCCGTGGCCAGTGGTCCTCCTTGCGGTCGAAGCCCGCTGTTCCGAGCCAGTCCTGGAGGGCGAGGTCGTGGTTGTCCTTGATCCGCATCCGGCGCTGTTCGGGCGAGTCGACCAGGAAGAGACCGCCGAAGGACCAGTGCGCCTGGCCGCCGAGCGACTGTTCGGGTTCCTGGTCGAGCAGGATCACCGAGCGGCCCGCGTCGACGAGCTCGGCGGTGGCGACCAGCCCGGCGAGTCCTGCCCCGATCACGATCACATCAGCGTCGTACGCCATGGGTTCCATCCTTGTCGGGGCGAACCGGCCACGGTCGGCGGAAGGACCGCACCTCACCCGTGAGGTTGCTCGCGAAGTTACTGGTGCGTCAGATCTTCGGCACCGGCTGCCCCGGCGTCAACCGCCCGGTCGGCGGCGCTCCGGCCGCACCCGCGGCGCCCACGCGCTATCGTCGAAACAAATCACCCTCTTCCGGCCTGACTTGGGGTAGAGAAGCGTGTCGGTGCTGGTTCTCGTACTCGCCGTGAGCGCCGCCTGCTGTCTGGGGTTCGGCTTCGTGCTGCAGCAGGCCGCGGCCAGCCACGCCCCGAGGAGCGACTATCTGTCGCCCCGGCTGCTGCTGGATCTGATGCGGGTGCCGAGCTGGCTGGCCGGCATCGGGCTGATGGTCTGCGGCATGGTGCTGGGGGCGCTGGCCCTGGGCAAGGGCGAGGTCTCCGTCGTCGAGCCGCTCCTCGCGACCAATCTCCTCTTCGCGATGGCGCTGTCCCGTCACCGCACCGGCCAGCGGCTGGGCCGGCAGGGCTGGGCCGGGCTCTGGCTGCTGGCGGGCGGCGTCGCGGCGTTCCTGCTGGCGGGCGAGCCCAAGGGCGGCGAGGCGGTGTCGAGCCCGCTGCGGCACTGGCTGGTGATCGGCGTGGTGGCGGGCCTGGCCCTGGCGCTCACCATGTTCGCCGCCCGCTCCCGGTCGGCGGCGGCCCCGGCGCTGCTCGCGGTGGCGGCCGGGCTGCTGTACGGCCTCCAGGACGCCCTCACCCGGGTCACCGGTGAGCGGCTCTCGGAAGGGGCTGGGCCGGGCTGGTGACGAGCTGGCAGCCGTACGCGGTGCTGGTGCTGGGGGTGACGGGGCTGATCCTGGTGCAGAGCGCCTTCGAGACGGGCCCGCTGCGGATGTCGCTGCCGGCCCTGACCGCGGCCCAGCCGCTGGCCGGGATCGCCTGCGGGATCGGGTTCCTCGGCGACCAGGTGCGGACCGACACGGGCGCCCTGGCGTGGCAGGCGGCCGGGCTCGCGGCGATCGTGGTCGGGATCGTGCTGCTGGGGCTGCATCCGGCGATGCCGGAGGGGCCGGTCGGCGGACGCCGTACGCAGAGCCTCCAGCCGAACTGAGCCATCCGGCCACACCCGGTCCGGCGGGCAGTGATCACTGCCCGCGCTCTGCTGTTGGATGAGGTGCATGACACCTTCTGACGAGATCCTGGACATCGTCGACGAGAACGACGAGGTCGTCGGGCAGGCCACGCGCGGCGAGGCCACCGCGCGCGGCCTGCGCCACCGCTGCGTCTTCATCGAGGCCCGGGACGCCGAGGGCCGGATCTTCGTGCACCGCAGGACCGCCACCAAGCTGGTCTTCCCGTCGCACTACGACATGTTCGTCGGCGGGGTCGTCGGCGCCGGCGAGACGTACGACGAGGCGGCGCTGCGGGAGGCGGAGGAGGAGCTGGGGGTGTCCGGGCTCCCCCGGCCCGAGCCCCTCTTCAAGTTCCTCTACGACAGCGACGGGCACAGCTGGTGGTCCTACGTCTACCAGGTACGGTGCGAGCTGCCGGTGCGACCGCAGGTGGAGGAGGTCGCCTGGCACACCTTCCTCGACGACGCGGAGCTTGCCGAGCGGCTCGGCGACTGGCCGTGGGTGCCCGACGGGCTGGAGGGCCACCACCGGCTCCGGGCGTTCCGGGAAGCGTCCTGAACCGGCCCGCGGGGCGCTCCGGAGCGGCAGATAAGGTCCGAACGTGAACGAATTCGTACAGAGCCTGCGGCTGTGGTTCGCGCCGCAGCGGATCCGCGAAGAGGGCGACACACCCGACTACCGCTTCTCGCTCGCCAACGAGCGGACCTTCCTGGCCTGGATCCGGACGGCTCTCGCGCTGATCGGCGGCGGTTTCGCGGTCGACCAGTTCCTGCCGGAGCTCGCCTGGGGGGTGCGGGCCGGGCTCGCGCTGGCCCTGCTCGCGGCCGGTGTGCTGTGCGCGCTGCGGGCGGTCAACCACTGGGTGCGCTGCGAGCGGGCCATGCGGCGGGGCGAGGACCTGCCGGTGTCCCGGTTCCCGACGCTGCTGGGTCTTGCGGTCGCCGTCGTCGCCGTGGCGATGGTGGTGGTGGTCCTCTTCGGCTGGGAGGGCCGGTGAGTGCCGAAGAGCGGGACCCCGGCCTGCAGCCGGAGCGGACCAGGCTGGCCTGGCGGCGCACCACGCTCTCCTGCACGGTGGTGGCCCTGCTGGCGGGCAGGCAGGCGCTGCACGGCGGGGCAGGCCCGACAGGGGTCGTCGCCCTGTCGTTGAGCGTGCTCGCCTGGCTGGGTTTCCTGCGGGTGGCGAACCGGCGGGTGCAGGGCATGGGCACCGCCCGCCCGCGGACGCTCGGGGCCGGGAGGCCGCGGCGGCCGCGGCGTGCACGGTCGCCCTGGCCGTGTTCGCGGCGGCCATGCTCTTCTGAGGGCGGCCCTTCTTCTGCGGGCACTCCGCTGCGGGCGCCCTGCTGCGGCCCTTCTCCGCGGCCCGGCACCCGGCGCGTCAGCCCTCCCAGTCCACCGTGACGACGATCTTGCCGCGGGTGCGCCCCTGCTCGTTGAGCCGGTAGGCCTCCGCGGCCTCCGCCAGCGGGAAGACCCGGTCGACGTGGACGGAGACGATGCCCTGCTCGGCCAGTTCGGCCAGGTGGGCCAGGTCCTTGGCGTCGGGCCGCACGAAGGCGTACCTGCCGCCGTACGAGAAGACCTCGCCGTCCGCGATGGAGGCCAGCCGTCCGTCCGGCGCGAGGGTCTCCGCGGACACCCGCAGGGCCTCGCCGCCCACCGTGTCGAAGGCCGCGTCGATCCCGTCCGGGGCCAGGGCCCGCAGCCGGTCGGCGAGCCCGTCCCCGTACTCCACCGGCTCCGCGCCGAGCTGCCGCAGGTGTTCGTGGTTGTGCTCGCTCGCGGTCCCGATGACCCGGCAGCCGGCGTGGCGGGCGAGCTGGACGGCGATCGAGCCGACGCCGCCCGCCGCGGCGTGGACGAGGACGGTGTCGCCCTCGCCGATCCGCAGCGACCGGTGGAGCACCTGGTACGCGGTGAGCCCGGCCAGCGGCAGCCCCGCGGCCTCCTCGAAGCTCAGGCTCAGCGGTTTGCGGGCGAGGGTCCGCACCGGGGCGGCGACGTACTCGGCGAACGTGCCGCGGGACAGGAAGTCCTCCCGCACGTAGCCGATGACCTCGTCGCCGACCGCGAACTCGTCGACGGCGACACCCGGCTGCACCACGACACCGGACACGTCCCAGCCCGGAATCACCGGGAAGACCGCTTCGAGCCCGGCATCGAGATGGCCCTCGCGGGCCTTCCAGTCGACCGGGTTGACCGCAGCGGCCCGCACCTTCACCAGGACGGTGTCGGGGCCGACCTTGGGATCGGGCCGCTCGCCGTACTCCATGACCTCGGCCCCGCCGTACCTGCTGTAGCTGATCGCCTTCATCCTTCGACCATCGGGGCAGGTCAGGAGTGGCGCAAGTTCATGCCGTGGCGGCCTCGAAGGGCGGCAGCAGCGTGCGCGGGTCGTGGCCGCAGTGCCAGAGCCCGATCAGGAAGGCCGTCGTGGCCTCCAGGTACGCGGCCCGGTCGAGCCCGCCGACGACCATGGGGACGCACCCCAGATCACGCACCAGGGGCAGGCCGGTGCACCCGGCCGTCTGCCGTCGCGGGCCCGCGCACGCGGCGCCGGATTCACCAGCGCGGGATCGACGGCGTGCGCCACTCCGGCTCGGCCTTGCGCATCGCGGCGGCGTCGTCGCGCTCGCGCATCGTGCCGTCGTCCTCGAGCCAGCGGCGGTGCAGGACGGCCAGGCGTTCCCGGTCGAGTTCGACACCGAGGCCCGGGGCGTCGGAGACGGTGAGCCGGCCGTCCTCGAACACATGGCGGACCGTGATGACGTCCTCGGTCTGCCAGGGGTAGTGGCTGTCGCAGGCGTAGTCGAGGTTGGGGACGGTGGCCGCGACGTGCGTCATGGCGGCGAGGCTGATCCCGAGGTGGGTGTTGGAGTGCATGGACAGTCCGACGCCGAAGGTGCGGCAGATGCCCGCCAGTTCGCGGGTGCGGTGCAGTCCGCCCCAGTAGTGGTGGTCGGAGAGGATGACCTGGACGGCGTCCCGGGCGAAGGCCTCAGGGACCTCGGCGAGCGTGGTGACGCACATGTTCGTGGCGAGCGGGACGTCGGTGCCCGCGGCGACCGCGGCCATCAGTTCCGTGCCGCTCGCCGGGTCCTCCAGGTATTCGAGTACGTCCTTCAGCTGCTCGGCGACGTACAGCGAGGTCTCGACGGACCAGGCGCCGTTGGGGTCGAGCCGCAGCGGCTGGTCCGGGAACGCCTCGGCCAGGGCGCGGACCGCCGCTATCTCCTGGTCGGGCGGGAAGACCCCGCCCTTCAGCTTGAAGGCGGAGAAGCCGTACTCACGGGCGAAGCGCCGCGCCTGGGCGACGACACCGGCCGGGTCGACGGCCGCTCCCCAGTCGTCCCGCTCGCCGCCCTCCGGGTGCTCGGCCCAGCGGTAGAAGAGGTACGCGCTGTACTCGACGGTGTCGCGGACCTTGCCGCCGAGCAGCGCGTGCACGGGCAGGCCCAGGGACTTGCCGAGCGCGTCCAGGCAGGCCACCTCGAAGCCGGAGACCACCGAGAGCCGCAGCTTGTCCGCGGTCTGGACGCCACGCAGCCCGCCGGCGTCGACCCGCGCGTCGGCCGCGCGTGAATCTCCGCACACCTCGTCGGCGAGGGCGAAGAGTCCGTTCAGATCGCTGACCGGGCGTCCGACCAGAGCGGCGGCGAGCGGCTCGGCCAGCTCGAGGTACTTGCCGTCGCCGTAGGTCTCCCCGACACCCGTCTCCCCGCCACGGGTGACGACCTCCACGATGAGCCGCGGCGTGTACGGCTGGTGGACGCCCTGGGTGTTGAGGAGTGGCGGGTCGGCAATGAGGATCGGGGTGAGCCGGACTTCGTCGACCAACAAGGCTGTATCCATACGTGAACTGTATTCAGAGATACGACTGAACGCCAGTATCCGGCCACCATTCGGACCGGACTCCACGCATCCGGTTCCGGAAGTTCACTGGACGACATACCGACTGGTCGGCATCATGAACACCGACCGTTCATTCACCCCGGAGGTGCGCACGATGAGCCCAGTCCATCCGCCAGGTCTCGACCTCGACCGGTTGCGCGCACATCTCGACCGCGAACGGCCAGGTCTGGTGAACGGACCGCTCGAGGCCCGGCTCATCGAGGGCGGCCGTTCGAACCTGACCTACGTCGTCACGGACACGGACGGCACGGGCCGCTGGGTCGTCCGCCGGCCGCCGCTGGGCCATGTGCTGGCCACCGCGCACGACATGAAGCGCGAGCACCGGGTGATCAGCGCGCTGCACCCGACGGCCGTCCCCGTCCCCGAGCCGTTGCTGCTCTGCGAGGACGACTCGGTCATCGGCTCGCCGTTCTACGTCATGGAGTACGTCGAGGGCACCCCGTTCCGCACGGCCGAGCAGCTCGCCCCGCTCGGCGCCGAGCGCACCCGCGAGGCCGTACTCGCCCTGGTGGACACCCTCGTCGAGCTGCACGCCGTGGATCCGGAGGCCGTCGGGCTGGGCGACTTCGGGCGCCCGGAGGGCTTCCTCGACCGGCAGCTGCGCCGCTGGGGCAAGCAGCTGGACGCATCCCGCAACCGCGAACTGCCGGGCATCGACGAGCTGCACGCGGCGCTCGGCCGCGCGCTTCCGGTCTCCCCCGCCCCCACGGTCGTGCACGGCGACTACCGCCTGGACAACGTCCTGATCGGCCCCGACGACCGGATCAACGCCGTACTCGACTGGGAGATGTCGACGCTGGGCGACCCGCTGACCGACCTCGGCCTGCTGGTGATGTACAGCTCGGACCTGGGTCTGCCCAAGTCGCCGGTCTCCACCACCAGCGGCGCGGCCGGCCACCCCTCCCCGCCGAGCTGATCGAGCGCTACGCCACCCGCTCCGGCCGGGACACCTCCGCCATCTCCTGGTACACGGCGTTCGCCTGGTTCAAGCTCGCCGTGATCCTGGAGGGCATCCACTACCGGTACACGCTGGGCCAGACCGTCGGCGGCGGCTTCGACCGCATCGGCGACCTCGTCCCCGTCTTCATCCAGCACGGGCTCAACACCCTCCAGGAAGGCTGATCAACCCCATGGACTTCGCATTCGACGCCCGTACCGAAGAGCTGCGCGCCAAGCTGCTCGCTTTCATGGACGAGCACGTCTACCCGGCCGAGCAGACCGCGGACGAGCAGCGCGAGCACCTCGCGTCGCCGTGGGACACCCCGCAGATCGTGGCGGACCTGAAGGCCGAGGCCCGCAAGCAGGGGTTGTGGAACCTCTTCCTGCCGGACGCCGAGTACGGGGCCGGGCTGACCAATCTCCAGTACGCCCCGCTGGCGGAGATCCTCGGCCGCTCCCCGCACCTGGCTCCGACGGCCCTGAACTGCGCGGCTCCGGACACCGGGAACATGGAGGTGCTCGCACAGTTCGGCACCGACGAGCAGAAGAAGCAGTGGCTGGAGCCGCTGCTCGCCGGTGAGATCCGGTCCGCGTTCGCGATGACGGAGCCGGAGGTCGCCTCGTCGGACGCGACCAACATCGAGACCCGGATCACCCGCGAGGGCGATGACTACGTCATCAACGGCCGCAAGTGGTACATCTCCGGGGCGATGAACCCGGACTGCGCGATCTTCATCGTGATGGGCAAGACGGACCCCGAGGGCGACGACATCCGCCGCCAGCAGTCGCAGATCCTCGTGCCGCGCGACACCCCGGGTCTCGTGGTGAAGCGCGCCATGCAGGTGTACGGCTACGAGGACCACTCCCACGGCGGCCACGCCGAGGTCGTCTTCGACAACGTCCGGGTGCCCGCGACGAACCTGGTCGGCGAGGAGGGCGGCGGCTTCGCCATCGCGCAGGCGCGCCTGGGGCCGGGCCGCATCCACCACTGCATGCGGCTGATCGGCATGGCCGAGCGCGCCATCGAGCTGATGTGCCGCCGGGCGGTGGCCCGGAACGCCTTCGGCAAGCCGCTCGCCCAGCAGGGCGTGGTGCAGAACTGGATCGCGGACGCCCGGGTCACGGTGGAGCAGCTCCGGCTGCTGGTCCTGAAGACCGCCTGGCTGATGGACACGGTGGGCAACCGCGGTGCGCACACCGAGATCCAGTCCATCAAGATCGCCACCCCCGCGCGGTGGTCGGCATCCTGGACCAGGCCGTACAGCTGCACGGGGCGGGCGGGGTCAGCCAGGACTTCCCGCTGGCCGAACTGTGGGCCGCGGCCCGGACGCTGCGGCTGGCGGACGGCCCCGACGAGGTGCACCAGCGGTCCCTGGCACGTCGCGAGATCAAGAAGTACCTCTAGGGCCTCTCGTTTGGATCATGCCGGGCTCGCGTGCCCCGGTGCCTGATCCGGCCTGACCCGGACGAAAGACCCCAGGGCCTCCCTGGCGGGCTCGTTCCCGGGACGGACGGGCCCGCCAGGTGGTCAGTAGCCGCCGTACGGCACGTGGTCGGCGAGCGCCAGCTCACGGACGAAGGCCCTCGCCCGCAGCAGGTACCGCGCGAGGAGGCGGAGGCTCCGGGGCCGGTGCGGGCCGTAGGCCACGGGCCACAGGGCGGGGACACGGGTGGACTGCTGGATGTGCGCCATATATCCAGCTTCGCCCCGACTGCCCGTTCGGTCCAAGAGAGGGATGCGCGAGGCGACGGCGCCGGAGCCGGTGGCGCTGCGGCGACTGGCCGCGCACTGCGGTCCGGAGCGCCGGATCACCTGCGACGTCACCCAGATCCGGCTGCTCGTCGATCTCGTGCGGGCTCGTGCGGGCGGGTATCGGCGTGGCGATCGTGCCGCGCCGGATCGGCGAGGACGCCGGGCTGCCGTGCGTGGCCATCCGGCAGCCCGAGCCCGGCCGGACGGTGCTGCTGGTGGGCCGGGCGCCCCGGCCGCGCAACCCGGCGGCGGAGGCGCTGCTGGGCCGGCCGGCCGGCTGGTCCTGACGCGGCCGGCTACGGCCGCAGGGCGCGAAGCAGCAGGTCGGCGAGGTGGTCGGCGACCTCCTGCGGGGTGAGTGGGCCGTCCGGCCGGTACCAGGTGGACAGGTGGTGGACCGAGCCGAAGTGGTAGTCGACGATCAGGTCCGCCGGCGTGGCCGTGGAGAACACCCCGCTGCGCTGCCCCTCTTCCACCAGGGCCCGGAAGCGCTCGTGGTAGCGGCGTCGCTCCACCCGCACCTGCTTGTTCTTCTCGGGGCTCAGGTGGTGCATCGAGCGGAAGAAGATCGAGGCGTCGTCGAGGTTCTCGATGGTCGTGACGACCACGTCGGCCGCGGCGTCGCGCAGCCGCTGGTCGACGGGCGCCTCGGCGTCCGCGAAGGCGTCGAGGCGCTCCTGCTGGAGCCGCAGCACCCGGGCGTAGACCTCCTGGAGGAGGTCCTCCTTGGAGCCGAAGTAGTGGTAGAGCGCGCCCTTGGTGACACCGGCCGCCTCGACGATCTCCTGGACCGAGGTGCGGTCGTACCCCTGCTCGGCGAAGAGCCGGGTGGCGGCGGCCAGCAGCCGCTGGGGAACGGGGGTGCCGCTCCCGTCCATCGCCTTGGCCATAGCCGCCGCCTTCCTTCCGTGCAGTGCGTGAACCGGTTTCTAGCGGGGTGAACGCAGTTCCCGCCTGAGGATCTTCCCACTTGCCGTCTTCGGAAGTTCGGTCAGGATCTCGACTTCGCGCGGGTACTTGTACGCGGCGAGCCGCTCCTTGCAGTACACACCCAATTCGTCCGGTTCGACCGAGGCGCCGGGCCGCAGGCTGACGTAGGCGCGGACCGTTTCACCGCGGTAGGGGTCGGGGACACCGACGACGGCCGCCTCGCGGACGGCGGGGTGCGTGTAGAGGACGTCCTCGACCTCGCGCGGCCAGACCTTGAAGCCCGAGGCGTTGATCATGTCCTTCTTGCGGTCGACGACGTAGAGCCAGCCCTCATGGTCCATGAAGCCGATGTCGCCGGTGCGCAGTTCCCCGTCCGGGAAGGCGGCGGCGGTGGCCTCGGGCAGCCGCCAGTAGCCGGAGACGACCTGCGGGCCGCGCACCGCGATCTCGCCCTGTTCGCCGAAGGGCACGTCGGCGCCGTTCTCGTCGATGATCCGCACGACCGTGTCCGGGCCTGGCACGCCCACGGAGAGGGTGCCGGAGACCGGGTCCACCGGGGCCTCGCGCTCGGGCGGCACGGACGCACAGGGCGCGGTGCACTCGGTGAGGCCGTAGCCGTTGCGGATGTACGGGCCGAAGCCCTCCCGGAACTTCTCGACGAGCGCGGGCGGCAGCGGCGCGCCTCCGGAGGAGATCACCTGGAAGGACGCGAAGTGCTCGGGCGTCACGCCGGGCGTGGCGGCGAGCGCCATGAAGGCGGTCGAGGGGCCCACGGTGTAGGCGGGGCGGTGCTCGGCGAAGGCGTCGAGGACCACTCCGGGGTGGAAGCGGTAGGCGAGGACGAGGGTGCCCGCGTTGGCGAGGCAGGCGGCCAGCTCACAGACCATGCCGGTGATGTGGAAGAGCGGGGCCAGGGCGAAGTAGGCGGAGCCCTCCGCGATCGGGTGGCCGGTGCGCTGGCGCTCGGCGTTGACCATGATGTTGCCGTGGGAGTTCATGGCGCCCTTGGGGGTGCCGCTGGTCCCGGAGGTGTAGCTGATCAGCGCCACGTCGGCGGCGGTGAGCTCCCGGCCGGCCGGGGCCGCGAGGCCCTGCCCGGCGACGGCGACCAGGTCGTCGGCGTCCTCGGCGGCCGCCAGCCGGGCGAAGTCGAGCACCCGCTCGTCGTTCTTCGACTGGAAGTCGAGCTCGCAGGCCGTGACGGCGATCCGGACGGTCGGGGCGGCGGCCGCGGTGTCCCGCAGGTACGAGTCCCAGGCCCGGTCCGAGCAGATCAGCGCGGTGACCTCGGCGTCCTTCAGTACGTGGCCGACCTCGCCGGACTTGTACATCGGGTTGAGCGGTACGACGGTCGCCCCGGCCTTCCAGGCACCCAGCAGTGCGAGGACGAACTGCGGCGAGTTCTGGAGCATGATCGCGACCCGGTCGCCGCGCTCCAGGCCACGGGCGGCGAGGTGCCCGGCCACGGAGTCGGAGAGCTCGTCGGTCTCGCGGTAGCTGAGGCGCCCGTCGAAGTAGGCGAGCGCCGGATGTGCGGGGGCCCGGGACACGGAGTCCCGGAAGGCGTGCACCAGGGTCTCGGCCGGGTGGACGGGGGCCCGCTGGGCCTCGCTGAGCAGCGGCAGCCAGGGCTTCGCCGCGTAGATGGAATCGGTCATGCGCCGGTCCCCTCCCACTTCTGCTGGAGGTGGTTCATGTTGCCGAGCCAGTGGTCGGTGTCCTTGGCGCGGGCCCGGTAGTACCCGGCGACCTCGGGGTGCGGCAGGACGAGGAAGCGGTCCTCGGCCATGGCCTCGAAGAGCGCGTCGGCGACGGCCTCCGGCTCGATCGCGCTGGGGGCGAGCACGAGCTCCCCGGCCGAGCCCGCGGCGGTGAGCATGTCCGTGCGCACGCCCTGCGGACAGATCGCGTGGACCTTGACGCCGCGATGGCGGTAGGTGAGGGAGAGCCATTCGGCGAAGGCGACCACGCCGTGCTTGGTGACGCTGTAGGGGGCCGCGCCGATCATCGTCAGCAGGCCGGCGGCGGAGGCGGTGGAGACGAACCTGCCGCTGCCGCGCTCCAGCCAGTCCGGGAGCAGCGCCCTGGCCGCGCGGACGTGGGCCATCACGTTGACGTCCCAGGCGGCGGCCCAGACCTCCTCGTCGGCGAAGACATCGCCGGGCGAGGCGAGGCCCGCGTTGGCGCAGTAGACGTCCACGGTGCCGTCCAGGGCGTCCCGGGCGGCGTCCACGATCTGTGAGGCGTCACCGGCGACTGCGGTGCCGCCGATCTCCTCCGCGAGTGCCTTGATCCTGCCCTCGTCGAGGTCGTTGACCACCACCCGCGCGCCCTCGGCGGCGAATCTGCGGGCCAGCGCGGCTCCGATGCCGCCTCCGGCCCCCGTGACCACTACGCCCGCGCCCTGCACCGTACTCATCGGTCCCGCCTCTCTCAGCCGACTGCCCCAGCAGACTAACCAGTCGGTATGTCGTCGCGGAAGGGGTTGGAGCGACTCGTCCGTCACTCCGGGCACAGCCGTCCCGTCCGGCTCGTTCCCAGCGGCCGGTCCGCGCGCTAGCGTGCGTGGCCATGACACACATCGCGATCATGGAGGTAGCCGAATGAGCCTGTCCAGGCGTGGACTGCTGGCCGCCGGCGGTGCGGTGGGGGCGCTCGCCGCGACCGCCGCTTCGGCCGGACCCGCGGCCGCCCGCTCCTCGCACGGCAACGGACACGGAGGCGGCCACGGCCGGCTCCGTACCGGCTTCGACCGGCTGGCGGCGGACGGCTACGCGCTCCTGAAGGGCCAGCGGGTGGGCATCGTCACCAACCCGACCGGGGTCACCTCCGACGTGCGGCACATCGTCGACGTGATGCACCCCGACGGGCGGGTGAACCTGACCGCCGTCTTCGGGCCCGAGCACGGCTTCCGCGGCACCGCGCAGGCGGGCGGCTCGGAGGGACGGTACGACGACCCCGCGACCGGGCTGCCGGTCTACGACACGTACCTCAAGAGCGGGCAGCCGCTGGCCGACGTCTTCACGGCGTCCGGTGTCGACACGATCGTGTTCGACATCCAGGACGCGGGCGCCCGCTTCTACACGTACATCTGGACGCTGTACGACTGCATGGAGGCGGCGGCCCTCGCGGGCAAGAAGTTCGTCGTGCTGGACCGGCCGAACCCGGTGACGGGACGGGCCGCGCTCGGGCCGGTCCTCGATCCGGCCTTCGGCACCTTCGTGGGCCGCCGGGAGATCGCCCAGGCGCACGGGATGACGGTCACCGAACTCGCCCTGCTGTTCAACGGAGAGTTCCTGGCGGAGCGCCCGGCCGAGCTGGAGATTGTGAAGATGTCGGGGTGGTCGCGCTCGGACTTCTTCGACGCGACCGGGCTGCCGTGGGTGCCGCCGAGCCCCAACATGCCGACGCCGGACACCGCGCTGGTCTACTCGGGCACCTGCCTCTTCGAGGGCACGAACCTCTCCGAGGGGCGCGGCACGACGCGGCCGTTCGAGCTGCTCGGCGCGGAGGGTGTCGACCACAGGTGGGCCGCCGCGGCGAACGCCCTGGACCTGCCGGGGGTGGCCTTCCGCGAGGCGTACTTCGCGCCGACGTTCTCCAAGTTCGAGGGCAAAACGGTGGGCGGGGTGCAGCTGCACGTCCAGGACCGGGAGGTCTTCGACCCGGTGCGCACCGGGATCGCGCTGCTCGTGACGGCGAAGCGGACCTGGAGCGGGTTCGCCTGGCGGCCGGACAACTGGATCGACAAGCTCACCGGCAACACCCGGGTCCGCACGATGATCGACGCGGGCGCGGACACGGATGAGGTCGTCGGGGCGTGGGCGGCGGATCTCGCCGCGTTCCGTGCGGTGCGCAAGCGGTATCTGCAGTACCGGTGAGGTGCGGCCGGGCGGGCCCGCAGCACGCGGGCCCGCCCGGCCGTGAGCCCTTTCGGGGCGGCTGGTGCCGCCCGGTCCGGATCAGGCCGGGCTCGCGCGCCCCGGCCTGATCCGGACGGCAGGCCCTAACGGTGTGCCGGGAACTCCACCACCTGCTGGTAGGTGGGGCGGTTCTGCCAGTGGATCGCCTTCTGCGTGATCCCGCCCAGCGCCCGGTGGATGATCGAGTCGGTGCACCACTGCTCACCGGCCTTGCAGTTGGCGTCCGCCGGGTACACCTCGGCCGCCGGCAGCGCCGCCGCCTGCTTCAGCGAGGACAGCAGCGCCGCGCGGCAGCTGCTCAGGTCGCCGTTGCCGCAGTACGTCCTGGCCAGCGGCCCCTTGACCGGCTGCCCCAGCACCTGGCGCAGGTCCTTGTCCGCGAAACCCCACCAGCCGTACTGGAACGCCGAGCCGCTGTGCGCTCCGCTCGGCCCGTGGCTGGCCGCCGGGGACTCGTCGGTGGCGAGGTTGGCGGTCAGCGCGCCGTAGAGGTCGTCGCCGAGCCCCGGCTTGAACTCCGCGTCGATCAGCTTCGGCCACCAGGCGTCCATGATCCGCACCGCGTCGGCGTAGCTGTACGCGTGCGAGCCCGGGCTGCTCTCCTTGCGCTGGGCGCCCGCCGCCCGCCAGGAGTCCAGCTGCTGGACCGCCGCGTTCAGCTCCGGGTCCGTGACCGGCTGGGAGCGGATCACCTTCAGCAGCTCGGGCAGCAGCTGCTCCCCGCGCAGGTCGGTGAGCGCGGCGTCGGCCATCGCCCGGGTGAGGGAGGCGCGGGTCACGCCGCCCTCCTCCACCAGCTTCGACACCCGGTCGTCGAGCAGGTCGGCCCGGTGCACGGCGCTGAGCCCGAAGCCCGCGGAGGCGTACCCCTCGGCCTGCTTGTTGTTCCAGGAGACGTAGTAGTCCTGGCCGCTGGAGTGCGGGTGTTCGGCGAAGGGGGCCTGGTCGGTGGTGTTGGCGGCCGGGTCGTAGCCCTGCCACTCGTACGCCTTCTCGCCCCTGATGGGCAGTGCCGGGTCGACGCCGGCGGGACGCACCGGGTTCAGGCCGCTGTTGTAGTAGGCGGCGGTGCGCGAGTCGGCGTAGAACCAGTTGAAGGCGTAGTCGATGCTGCTCGCCGCCTGCTGGAAGGAGGCGGCGTCCTTCACGTACGACGGGTCGTTGAGCATCTGGAAGCCGATGATCGAGTCGGCCTCGTGCCGGTAGGTGGTGCGCAGCGTGGTGTACGCGACGGGTTTGCCGTCCACCGTGGCGCGGTGGGTGACGATGCCGTAGTCGGTGCGCCACACCTGCATCCGGTAGGAGCCCTTGGCCGTGGAGTCGGCGACGGTCGGCTTCCAGGAGTTGGTGCGCTCCATCTTCTCCATGGCCTTGCACGTGCCGTGGAAGAGGTAGTGCGTGGAGTTCTTGGTGGGCGTGGAGCCGTCCGGCTCGCACAGCTGGGCGGTGTAGGTGTCGGTGATGTCCTGGCCGGCCGAGGTGGCGCTCCAGGCGTAGTCCTGGCCGCGGCCCATCTGGATGTACATGCCGACACCGGCGAAGGAGACCCCGCGGGCGCTGATGCCGGGGCCCTGGATCTCCTGGAGCATCATCAGCTGCGGGGCGAAGTAGCCGGTCTGCGGGCCGAACACGGCGATCGGGTTCCCGCTCGCCGTGCTCTTGCCGGAGACCAGCAGGGCGTTGGACATGCCGCGCTTCTGGGCGCCGGAGCCGGAGCCGGGGAGCGAGCCCTCCGGGATGACTCCGTCGTCGTAGATGCCCTGGGCCTTCTTGAGTGCGGCAGGGGCCTTGACCGGGGCCTTCGCGTTGGTGCCCGCGGAGCCGCTGCGGTCGTAGATCAGTGGTTCGGCGGTGACGGAGCCCGGATCGGGAAGGGCCGTCCCCACCGCCTTGTCGGGCTTGTTCGCGTACGGGAACGAGGTGCCGTCGTGGATGGTCAGCACGGCCTCGGGGTCGTTGCGCTGGCGGAACGACTCCCACACCTCGGTGCCTTCGGCGACGCCGTACTTCTGCTGGGCGGACAGCAGCGAGAGCGCGGCCTGCACCTCGCCGCCACCGCCGCCGCCGAACTGGCCGCCGACCACGGAGGCGATGGAGATCAGGTCGGTCAGCTGGAACGGCTGGATCTCGCCGATGTTGGTGATGGCGTCGATCTTGCCGGTGAGGACGTACTCGCCGGGGAAGTAGCGGCCCTTCTTCGACTTGTCCCGGTAGGAGTTGATGCCGTCCACGTAGGCCTGGGCGTCGGCCATGGCCTGTTCGCCACGGGCGCCCTCATGGGTCCTGATGTACTCGACCTGGGCCTGCAGATCGGCCTCGGTGTACGGGGCCTGCGGCCAGAACTGCTGCTCCAGGCCCTGGTTGGCCAGTGCGCCGCCGGCGAACGAGGTCAGCTCGCCGCGCCCGATGTGGCGGAAGAGGTCCATCAGCCAGAGCCGGTCCTGACCGGCCGCGAATCCGGCGCCGAACTCGGTGCCGTAGCGGGTGGTGCCCTTGATGTGCGGGACGCCGGACACCTTGTCGCGGGTGATGGTGACGTCGGCGCGGGGCGAGGTGACGGACTCCACCTGGTCCTTCGCGACGCCGAAGGAGGCGTCGTTGAAGAAGTCCGTCAGCTTCTGGTCGGTGAGGCCGGTGTGCCCGGCCACCAGCCCGTCGTAGCGGTCGAGCTGGTCGTCGCTGTGCGCGGGGTGGGTACCGAGTGTCTTGTTGCCGAGAATGTCGACGAGGGTGGCGTTGCCGTTCTCGCCGGGCGGCAGGATGTCGTCACACTGTCCTTGGCAGTAGTCGGGTACGGGGTCCGGCTCGGCGGCGCCCGCATGGGGTGCGGTGGCCAGCAGGGAGGCTCCTAGCGCGAGAACGGCCGCGATCGTGGCGGCTCTGGACTTGCCGGTGCGGGCGGAAGTGCCGGTGCGTGGGGGCATGCATGCTCCTCGGAGAGGCCGATGCGCCGGAGGTTACCGGCGGTATGACCCATCGGTAAGGTGAACATCGGTCACCTTTTCCGAATCACCACATGCCGTCACATGACGATCGGTCATCTCACTCTTCGGACATCGGCACCCTTGAATGGAGCCGAACCGGGCAGTTGTACGTCCATTCCCTGACGCCGAAGTACCGGCGACCGAGTACGAGCGACGGAGGTGGCGGCGCAATGGCCGGTTTCCGGAGTCTTGCGAGACAGGTCCGCGATCCGCGGAGCGACCTGGCACTGCGGCGGTACTCGCTGCGCAAATGCCTGGAGCGCTTCGCTCCGTACGGCCACCGGGCGACCTGGGATCACCTGTGTGCCCGGCACGGAATCGGGCCCGAGGACCGGGCCCCCGACCCGGTGCGGCTGATGCGCGCACTGGAGGAGCTGGAGACGGCGCGGGCCGTCTGGCTGGGTTACGAGGCGGGGTTCGCCGAGCGCCGCCGGCGGGAGAAGCACGACGGACTGCGCCGGCCGGGCGCGTTCGACGACTGGCACCGGCGCACCTGGGGCGGGAACGGGGTCGCGCGGTGCGACAACCCGGCCCGCCACCCGGCGGCTCCGCTGGCCGAGGTGCTGGTCCGGCTGATCTCGGCCCTGGAGTCGGAGCCGGGCACCGGTTGCCCGGTGTGCGCGCAGGCCCGGATCGCCTGGCGCCAGGAGCCGGACCGCGAGCCGGGGTCCGGCCCGGTCTGTACCGGATGCGGAATCGTCGTGCCGCAGCCCGTGCTCACCGAGGCGGCGCTGGCGAAGGCCCGGCGGACCCGGCTGGGCGATCTGGCGTCGGTGGCCTGAGGAACGGAGCGGCCCGCCCGGCGTCCGTCGACGCACGGCTGCCGGACGGGCAACACATCACGGCCGGGAGCCTCAGCTGCCTTCCGAGGGCCGCTGCACGGCCCTGCTCCCCACGGCCTTGCTCTCCGGCATCAGCCGCGAGCCGCTGATCCGGTCGCCGGAGATGTCGTTCGGGTTGGACAGGACACAGGTCTCCAGCGAAAGACAGCCGCAGCCGATGCAGTCGGTGAGGTGGTCGCGCAGCCGGGCGAGCTGGTGGATCCGCTCGTCCAGCTCGGAGCGCCACGCCTCGGAGAGCCGCGCCCAGTCGTCGCGGTTCGGGGTGCGCTCCTCCGGGAGTTCGGCCAGTGCGTCCCGGATGGTGGCCAGCGGGATGCCGACCCGCTGGGCGGCGCGGACGAAGGCGACCCGGCGCAGCGCGTCCCGGTCGTAACGACGCTGGTTGCCGCTGGTGCGGCGGCTGCTGATCAGGCCCTTGGCCTCGTAGAAGTGCAGCGCCGAGACCGCTGCGCCACTGCGCGCGGAGAGCTGGCCGACCGTGAGTTCATGGAGTGTCTGTGGGATCTGGGGCACTCCTCGAACCCTACGTGGCCCGTTCCCGGCCGGTTCGTCGTTGACAGGAACGCACCCGCGAACCATGCTGAGCAAGCGCTTAGAAAGCGCCGACGACGGATGGTTGAGCGGGAAGGCAGGGACCAGGGACATGGCAGAGCCGAGGATCTTCACGTCCGCGCAGGAGCTGCGTGACGGCGTGGGTGAACAGCTGGGACACAGCGACTGGCTGGAGATCGAGCAGAAGAGGGTCGACCTCTTCGCCGAGGCCACCGGTGACCACCAGTGGATCCACGTGGACCCGGAGCGGGCCGCCGCCGGGCCGTTCGGCACGACGATCGCGCACGGCTACCTCACCCTCTCGCTGCTGCCGGCCCTGGTACCGCAGGTCATGCGGGTCGAGGGCATGAAGATGGGCATCAACTACGGGACCAACAAGGTCCGGTTCCCCTCCACGGTGCCGGTCGGATCGCGGCTGCGGGCGACGGCGGTCCTGAAGAGCGTCGAGGAGGCGGGCGGCGGCGTGCAGATCACCGCTCTCGTCACGATCGAGCGCGAAGGCAGCGACAAGCCGGCCTGCGTGGCCGAGTCGGTGTCGCGGTACTACTTCTGAGCTCCGCCACCGCGCGTCTGCGCCCCCGGCCCCGAGGCCGGGGGCGCAGACGTCACCGCTTGGCCGCGACCATGCGCAGCACGAGGCCGGCGTACAGCTCGCCGACCTCGTCCGGTGTCCGGCTGCCCTGCGCGTTGAACCACCGCGCCACGTCGATGCAGAGCGAGAGCACGGCGAGCGTCGTGCCCGGCACGTCCGGAACGTCGAACTCGCCCGCCGTCACGCCCTCACCGATGATCCGGCGCACCACCGCGTCGCTGCGGCGGCGCAGCTCGATGATCTCGGTGCGGTGCTCCTCGCCCAGGGCGTCGAGCTCGTACTGGACCACGCGCGCGGTGGTGTGCCGCTCGGCGTGCCAGCGGACGAAGGACCGCACGGCGTCGGCGAGCCGTTCGGCCGCCGTGCCCTCGCTGTCGGCCGCGGCCTCCAGGACGGCCAGGGCGCGGTCGTGACCGATCCTGCTGATCCGGTGGAGCAGCTCTTCCTTCGTCTTGTAGTGGATGTAGAGCGCGGCGGGGCTCATGCCGGCGCGGCCCGCGATGTCCCGGGTGGTGGTCGCGTGGTAGCCGCGCTCGGCGAAGGCGTCGACGGCGGCGACGAGGAGCCGCCGGGCAGCCTCTGGCGTCACTTCGGCCCACGGCGTGTTCTCGCCGTCGGTCTCCTCCGCCGTGCTCATCGTCACTAGCCCCTCTCAGTCAGCAGGACGCACACCATACCTCGAACCTGAGCAAGCGCTTAGGGGTCCGCGGGGTGAGATCGTCAGAGCTTCTGGAAGGGGTCGTGCTCGGCGAGGATCTTCTCCAGCCTGGCCTGGTCGACCCGGCTGATCAGCTGGCCCGCCTCCTGCCGGTCCCTGATGACCTTGGCCAGGGTGAAGCAGGACGTGACCAGATAGAGGACGCCGATGGCGAGGAAGCCGCGCACCCAGGCGTCCGCGTCGAGGAAGTAGATCCCGAGAGCCACCGCACCCATCGCCACCCCGAAGGACGCGACGGCCTGGCCGTAGAAGGCGGCGGTGCTCTGCTGTTTGACCGATGTCGTCTCACTCATGCCGCTCAGCATCGGACGGCGTGGCGCACGCCACATCCGTCCGCGTACTCAGTCCGGTACTCAGGCTGCCCGTCCGGCGCGGAGCGGCGCCCTCAGAAGGCGGAGACGCCCGTCAGCGCACGGCCGATGATCAGCTTCTGGATCTGGCTGGTGCCCTCGTAGAGCGTCATCACCCGGGCGTCGCGCAGCAGCTTGCCCACCGGGTACTCGTCGATGTAGCCGTAGCCGCCGAACACCTGGAGGGCATTGTTGGCGGCGCGGACGGCGGCCTCGGAGGCGAACAGCTTCGCCTGGGAGGCCGCGGTGGCGAAGTCCTCGCCGCGGTCGATCAGGTCGGCCACCCGCCAGGTGAGCAGGCGGGCGGCGTCGACGTCCACGGAGATGTCGCTGATGAGCTCCTGGACGAGCTGGTAGCTCGCGATGGACTTGCCGAACTGTTCGCGCTCTGCCGCGTACCCCACGGCCGCGTCCAGGGCCGCCTGCGCGATGCCGACGCAGCCGGCCGCGACCGACATCCGCCCCTTGGCCAGTGCGGACATGGCGATCGAGAAGCCCTTGCCCTCGGGGCCCATGAGGGCGGTGGCGGGGACCCGTACGTCCTCCAGCACCACCTCAGCCGTCGCCTGGCCGCGCAGGCCGAGCTTGCCGTGGATGGTGCGACGGGTGAGGCCCGGGGTGTCGGTGGGGACCAGGAAGGCGGATATGCCCTTGTGGCCGGGGGTGTCGTTGGTGCGGGCGAAGAGGAGCACCACGTCGGCCCAGGTGCCGTTGGTGATGAACATCTTGCTGCCATTGATGACGTAGCCGTCGCCGTCCCGCACGGCCTTCGTCGTCAGGTTCCCGGCGTCCGACCCGGTGCCCGGCTCGGTGAGGCCGAAGCAGCCGACCGCGTCGCCGGCGGTCAGGCGCGGCAGCCACTGCCCCTTCTGCTCGTCGTCGCCCCAGGCGGCGATGGTCTTGGCGACCAGCCCCAGGGAGACCGAGACGATGCCGCGCACCGAGGAGTCGCCGCGGCCGAGCTCCTCGGTCACCAGGCAGTAGGCGAGGTGGTCACCGCCCGAGCCGCCGTACTCCTCGGGAACGGTCAGCCCGAGGAAGCCGAGCGAGCCCAGCTTCTTCACGATCGACTTGTCGACGCTCTCGGCCCGGTCCCACTCGACGACGTGCGGCGCGATGTCACGGGCGACGAAGTCCTTGGCGAGCTGCCGGACGGCTTCCTGCTCCTCGCTGAGCTCCAGGTTCATCGTGCGACCCTCCACTTTTAATTAGCACTGCTAGTTTTACGGTTGAGCCCTACTATGTGCCGCATGGCCCGCCCGCGCAAGCCCCTCCTCAGCAGAGACCGCATCGTCGCGACGGCGAGCGCCCTCGTGGACACCGAGGGGCTCGACGCCGTCTCGACGCGTCGGCTGGCGGCCGAACTCGGGGTCAGCGGGCCGTCGCTCTACAACCACTTCCGCAACAAGGACGAGATCCTGGACGCGGTCGCCGACGCCGTCTCCGCCCAGGTCGATCTGTCGATGTTCGACGAGTCCGACGCCCGCGACTGGCGCGCGGCCCTGCACGACTGGGCGGTCTCCTATCGTGCGGCGCTCACCGAGCACCCGCACATCGTCCCGGTGCTCGCCCAGGGCCCCGGCCGCCGCCCGGCCGGTCTGCGGGTCGCGGACGCGGTCTTCGGCGCCATGGTCCGGGCGGGCTGGCCGCCCGCCCAGGCCACGTACATCGGCGCGCTGATGCGCTACTTCATCACCGGTTCGGCGCTCGGCTCCTTCGCCCGGGGGTTCGTGGACGACGAGACGGCGTACGACCCGGCCGACTATCCGCACCTCGGCCAGGCCCATCTGCTGGCCGACCGACGGCAGCAGGTCGACGAGGGAGCGTTCGAGACCGGGCTGCGGGCCCTGGTCGACGGGCTCGCGTTGCAGTACGAACAGCTGGCACCAGCCCGGCCGGCGCCGCAGCGCTCCTGACCCCGGCTCCCGGCCGCCGGACCGAAGCCCGGCCGGGTAGCGGAAAATCGGTAGGTGCCGAGCCGTTCGCCGCTTAGCGTCGGCCCCATGACGACGACTCCCACCCCTGCTGCCGCCACCGACGCGGCGCCCCGCGACTGGCGGGCCACCGCCGCCGCTGCCACCACCGTGGTGCTGTGGGCCTCCGCCTTTGTCTCCATCCGCAGCGCGGGTGAGGCCTACTCCCCCGGTGCGCTGGCCCTCGGGCGGCTGCTGGCCGGCTCCCTGGCGCTGGGTGCGCTCCTGCTCCTGCGGCGCGAGGGGCTGCCGTCGCGGGCGGCCTGGCCAGGGATCATCGGCTCCGGACTGCTGTGGTTCGGCCTGTACATGGTGGTGCTCAACTGGGGTGAGCAGCAGGTGGACGCGGGGACGGCCGCCATGGTGGTGAACATCGGGCCCCTGCTGATCGCGCTCCTCGGCGCCCGGCTGCTCGGCGAGGGACTGCCGCGCCGGCTGGTGGTGGGCATGGCCGTGTCCTTCGCCGGCGCCGCGGTGGTGGGGCTCTCCATGTCGGGGCACGGGAGTTCCTCGGTCCTGGGCGTGCTGCTCTGTCTGCTGGCCGCCGTGACGTACGCGGCCGGGGTGGTCAGCCAGAAGCCCGCGCTGCGGCACGGCTCGGCCCTGCAGATCACCACGTTCGGCTGCCTGGTCGGCACGGTGGCCTGTCTGCCGTTCTCCGGAGCGCTGATCTCCGACGCGTCCGACGCACCCCTGTCCGCGACGCTCAACATGGTCTACCTGGGCCTCTTCCCGACCGCCCTGGCCTTCACCACCTGGGCCTACGCGCTGGCCCGCACCACCGCCGGGAAGATGGGCGCCACGACCTACGCGGTGCCCGCGCTCGTGGTGCTGATGTCGTGGCTGCTGCTGGACGAGGTGCCCGCGCTGCTCACCGTCGGCGGCGGCCTGCTCTGCCTGGCCGGGGTGGCGGTCTCCCGGCTGCGTCCGCAGACTGGTGCGACGCGCAGGATTCCGGGCCGGCCGATGGAAGGACCCCGTCATGACGCGGAGAGCCGAGCAGCGGACCGGCCCCAGGAGGACGAAGAAGCGGAAGCCGGCGGGACCGGCCGCTGAGGACCGGGTGCTGGTGACGCCCGAGGGCCGCGCGCGTGACGCCTGGCGCGAGGACTACCCGTACGCCGAGAAGCTCCGCCGCAAGGCGTACGAGAGGTCCAAGCGCGCCCTGCAGATCGAACTGCTCAAGCTCCAGCACTGGGTCAAGGAGCACGACGAACGTCTCGTCATCCTCTTCGAGGGACGCGACGCCGCGGGCAAGGGCGGCACCATCAAGCGGTTCACCGAGCACCTCAACCCACGTGGCGCCCGGGTGGTGGCGCTCGGGACACCCACCGAGCGCGAACGCTCCCAGTGGTACTTCCAGCGGTACGTGGCCCATCTGCCGACCGCCGGGGAGATCGTGCTGTTCGACCGGTCCTGGTACAACCGGGCCGGTGTGGAGCGGGTGATGGGGTTCTGCCCGACCCGCGAGTACCTCGAATTCATGCACCAGGCACCGGGTTTCGAGCAGATGCTCGCCGGCGACGGCATCCACTTGGTCAAGTTCTGGTTCTCGGTGTCCCGCAACGAGCAGCTCAACCGGTTCATGCTCCGGCAGACCGACCCCGTGCGGCAGTGGAAGCTGAGTCCGGTCGACCTCGCGTCGCTCGACAAGTGGGAGGCGTACACCGAGGCCAAGGAGCTGATGCTCTTCCACACGGACACGGCGGACGCGCCATGGACCGTGGTGAAGAGCAACGACAAGAAGCGGGCCCGGCTCGAGGCGATGCGGCACGTGCTGCACCGCTTCGACTACCCGGACAAGGACCCGGCGGTGGTCGGGGAGCCGGACCCGCTGATCGTGGGCCCGGCCTCCCGGCTCTTCGAGCAGGGCGAGATGGAGGCCCGGCGGCTCGCCGCCCACCGGCCGGAGGCCGGGGCGCCGGACTCCTCGAAGGCCTGACAGCCGGCCCCGGGCCTCCGGTTCGGACCATGCCGGGCCGCCATGCCCCGGCGCCGGGCCCCGCTCCCTGACCCGGGCCTGGCCGCCCCGGACGGAGGCCCCTAGAAGACCACCAGCGCGCGGCCGCCCTTGCCAGCGATCATGTTGTCGAAGGCCGCCGGGATGCCGTCCAGCGCGATCCGTTCGGTGACCATCATCGACAGGTCGAAGCGGCCCGCCCTGATGTGGTCGGCCAGCACCGGCAGATCGCGGGCCGGGTCGCTGTTGCCGTACACGCAGCCCGTCAGGGACCTGCCCCAGTGGAAGATCTCCAGGGCGTTGAAGGTCACCTGCTGGTCCTTGCCGCCGATGCCGACGACCGTGGTGCGGCCGCCCCTGCGGGTGGACTCCCAGGCGGCGCGGATGGTGGTGGACCGGCCGACGCACTCGATCGCGACGTCCGCGCCCTGGCCGCCGGTGAGCCCGCGGATCTCGCGGGGGGTGGTGTCGGAGGCGATGACGTAGTCGGTGGCGCCCGCCTGCCGGGCCAGCTCCTCCTTCTCCGGGGAGACGTCCACCGCGATGATCTTCGAGGCACCCGCGATCCGGGCGGACTGCAGCACGGCGAGGCCGACGCCGCCGATCCCGAAGACGACGACGGACTCGCCGGCGCGGACCTGGGCACTGTGGTGGACCGCGCCGTACCCGGTCAGCACGGCGCAGCCGAGCAGGGCTGCGTCGGTGAGCGGGATGCCGTCCGGGGCGGGCAGGACGCAGTTCGCGGCGACGACGGTCTCCTGGGCGAAGGCGGCGACGTTCAGCCCGGGGTGCAGCTCGGTGCCGTCGGCGGTGCGGGCGTGGATGTTCGCCGCCCCGGCCAGGGCGTTGGCGCAGAGCCAGACCTCGCCGATCCCGCAGTGGTGGCAACTTCCGCAGGAAGGTGCCCAGTTGAGTACGACGCCGTCGCCAGGTGCGACATGCGTGACGCCCTCGCCCACGGAGACGACGGTGCCCGCGCCCTCATGACCGAGGACGGCGGGGACGGGCACCCGCATCGTGCCGTTGGACAAGGAGAGGTCGGAGTGGCAGACCCCGGCGGCGGCGAGACGGATGCGCACCTGGCCGGGGCCGGGCTCCGGGAGTGCGATGTCGGTGATCTCCAGCGGAGCTCCGACGGCGGACAGTACGGCGGCGCGGACCACGGACTGGCTCCTTGCTGATCGGTGACGCGGACTCGTGGGAACCGGTTCGGAGACTCGCCGGAGGATCCGGCGGCAGGAACCGGCTCAGAACTGGAGGGACTTGGTCTGCAGGTACTCGGCGAGGCCGTGCGAGCCGAGCTCGCGGCCGACGCCGGACTGCTTGTAGCCGCCGAAGGGGGCGAGCGGGTTGAACCGGCCGCCGTTGATGTCGACCTGCCCGGTGTCCATCCGGCGGGCGAAGGCGACGGCCTCGGCGTCGTCGGCGGCCCAGACGGCGCCGGCCAGCCCGTACACGGTGCCGTTGGCGATCCGCAGCGCGTCGTCCTCGTCCTCGTACTTCAGGATCGAGATGACCGGGCCGAAGATCTCCTCCTGGGCGATGGTCATCTCGGGGGTGACGTCGGCGAACACCGTGGGGCTGACGTAGTACCCCGTGCCGAGCGGCGCCTCGGGTCCGCCCGCGACGACGCGGGCGCCCTCCTCGATGCCCTTCTCGATGTAACCGCGCACCCGGGCCTGCTGCTTGGCGTTGACGAGCGGGCCGACCCGCTCCCCCGGTACGTACTTCGCGACGGCCGCCGCGGCGAGCGCGACGGCTTCCTCGTACCGTTCGCCGTCCACCAGCATCCGGGTCCAGGCGCTGCACGTCTGGCCGGAGTTGGACATCACGTTGGCCACGCCGACGTTGACCGCCTTGGCGAGATCGGCGCCGGGCAGGATGACGTTGGCGGACTTGCCGCCGAGCTCCAGCGCGACACGCTTGACCGCGCCGCCCGCGGTGGCGCCGATCTGCTTCCCGACTGCGGTGGAGCCGGTGAAGGAGACCAGGTCGACGTCCTCGTGCGCGGCGAGGGCCTGTCCGGCGACCGGGCCGAGGCCGGTGACCAGGTTGAAGACACCGGCGGGCAGTCCGGCCTCCGCGGTGGCCTCGGCGAACAGCTGCGCGGTGAGCGGGGTGTCCTCGGCGGGCTTGAGGACGACGGTGCAGCCCGCGGCGAGCGCGGGAGCGACCTTGGCGACGATCTGGTGCAGCGGGTAGTTCCAGGGGGTGATCGCACCGACCACGCCGACGGGCTCCAGCAGCACGGTGGAGTTGCCGTGCTGCTCCTCGAAGGCGTACGTCGCGGCCAGTTCGGCGTACGAGCCCGCGACGAGCACCGGCACGCCCGCGTGCACCATCTGCGACATCGGCAGCGGCGAGCCCAGTTCGGCGGTGACCGTCTCGGCGATCTCGTCCTTGCGGGCGGCCAGGACGTCGCGCAGGGCGCCGATCCGGGCGGCGCGTTCGGCGGGCGGGGTCGCGGCCCAGCCGGGGAAGGCGGCGCGCGCGGCGCTTACCGCGGCGTCCACGTCCGCTGCCGTGCCGGCCGGGACGTGAGCGATGACCTGCTCGTCCGCCGGGTTGACGACCGCGATCGTGTCCGTTCCTGCGGCGGGGCGCCATTCGCCGCCGATGTACATACCGTCGTGGGCCTTCATGGCTGTTCCTCCCGGGCACGGTGACGGACGAGCTCGTCCGCGCCCCAAACTAGCGCTGTTAGTTTTCAGGCGCCAGAGACGCCGGTCACGCACGGCCGCCGGATTCGGGGTGGCCGGCTCCGCGACGGGGTGGCCGGCACCGGGGAATGGCCTGGCCGCCCGGCGGGCACCGGGCTCCCCATGATCCCGGCACCGCACCCTGGCCGGGAGTCCGGTACCGGTGACTAAAGTGACTGGTCTCATGGCAGCAGCACATCCGCACGAAACGGCACCCAGGAACCCGGACGGGCCGCCCGTGCTGCGCGTGCACCTTTTCGGCGGCTTCAGGGTGGAACGTGACGGTGGTGTCCCCCTCGCCGACAAATGGCCGCGCCCGAGTGCCCGTTCCCTGGTGAAACTGCTCGCCGTCTCCCCCGGCCACAGCCTCCACCGCGAGCAGGCCATGGAGATCTGCTGGCCGGACTCCGACCCGCACGCGGCCCTGGGCAGCCTGCGGGTCGCGCTGCACGCCGCGCGCCGCGCCATCGAACCGGAGCTCGCGCCCCGCGCCTCCTCGTCCTATCTGACCGGCGAGGGCACCCTGCTGCGGCTCGACCCGCTGACCGTCGTGATCGACGCGGACGAGGCGGAGGTCCTGGCCGAGCGCGCCCTGGCCGGTGGCACCACCGCGGAGCTCGCCGCGGCTCTAGGGGCGTTCACCGGGGAGCTGCTGCCCGAGGACCGTTACGCCGCCTGGGCGGAGGCCCGGCGCACCCGGCTCGCCGCGCTGCACGACCGGGTACGGCTCGCCCTGGCCGAGGCCTGGCTCGCGGACGGCGAGAACGAGCCGGCGACCGAGGTCGCACTGCTCGCGCTGGCAGCCGCACCGGCCGAGGAGCGGGCCCACCGGGTGGTGATCGAGGCCTGTCTGCGCCAGGGGCTGCGGCGGCAGGCGGTGCGCCAGTACCACCTGTGCCGGGAGGCGCTGGACGCCGAGCTCGGCGTACGCCCCGGCCCGGCGACCGAACGGCTGCACCTGCTGGCGCTGGACGCCACCACGCCCGTGCTGCCCGCCTCCGCCTCCCCGGTGCTCCCTGCCGCGATCCGTACCCCGGCGGGGCCCCCGCTGCGCGGCCGCGACGACGCGCTGCGGACGCTGCTCGCCGGGGACGGTCCGCCGGTGCGGCTGGTCGGCGGCGAGGCCGGGGTGGGCAAGACCCGGCTGACGGGCGAGGCCGCCCGTGCGGCGGCGGGCACGGGCACCACCGTCCTGTGGGGCGCCGGTCACGACGCCGAGGGCCACACCCCGTACGGCGTCTTCGTCGAGGCGCTGGACGCCTGGCTGGCCGACCGGCCACCGGCGGAGCGGGCCCGGATCGGTGGCGAGTACCCCGAACTGGCCGCGCTGCTGCCCTCGCTGGGGCAGATCGGGGCCGGCCGGGAGCGCAGCCCGGAGGAGGAACGCGACCGGCTGTTCCGGGCGACGGCCGGACTGCTCGGCGATCTCTCCGCGACCGCCCCGGTGCTGCTGGTACTGGACGATCTGCAGGCCGCGGACGCCGGGTCGTACCAGCTGCTCAGCCACCTGGCCCGGCGGGCGGCGACCACCGGGGCGCGGTGGCGGTTCATGGTCACCTACCGCGGCGAGGAGTTCGACGCGGGCGACCCGCGCCGCGCGGCGCTGGAGGCCCTGGTGGGCGGACGGCTCGCCGAGACCGTCGAACTGGGACGGCTGGACCGCGCGCAGTGTCTGGCGATCGCCCGGGACGCGGGGGCCGTGACGGGTCTCGACCGGGTGTGGGAGCTGTCGCTGGGCAATCCGCTCTTCGCTCTGGAGCTGGCCCGCACCGTCCACGAGGGCGCGGACCCGGCCGCCCTGAGCGCTCCCGAGGGGGTGCGCCAGCTGGTGGCCGCGCGGCTGGCCCGGCTGGGGCCCGCCACCCGTCGGGTCGTCGAGGCGATCTCGGTGACCGGCGGCGGTGCGGCGCTCACCGAGATCCTCGACGTGGCCGGGAACGGGCTGCACCCGCCGCTCTCACCGGCCGAGGCGACCGACGCCGTGGACGCGGCAGTGACGGCCTCGGTCGTGACCGAACGGCCGGTGACGGTGGGCGGCAGGTCGCTGCCCGGTCTCGCCTTCCGTCATCCGCTGGTGCGCCTGACCTGCTACGACGGCCTGTCCACGGCCCGCCGCCGCCAGCTGCACTCGGCGTACGCCGAGGCTGTGCTGCGTCACCGTCCCGACGCCGTCGACACCCTGGCCGCGCAGCTGACCCGCGCAGACGACCCGCGGGCGACCGGATATCTGCGACAGGCCGCCGAACGCGCGGCCGCCCTCTGCGCCAACGACACCGCGGACCGCTACTACGCCGAACTGACCAGCCGGCTCGACGCGTCGGCGGCCGACGCGGCCCAGGCCCGGATCGATCGATCGCGGGGCCGTCCTGCGCCGGATGGCCCGCTACCGGGAGGCGGCAGCGGTGCTGCGCGAGGCGCTGGACGACATGGTCCGGCGGGGGACGAGGACGGGCAGGTACTCGCCGCGGCGCGGCTCACCCAGGTGCTGGTGAAGTACCGGGGCACCGAGGAGGGCGAGGAGCTGCTGCGCACCTATCCACCCGGCCCGCGCACCCCGCCGCTGGCCGTGGCCACGCACCATCTGGCCGCCGGCGGACTGCGGTTCGTCACCGGACGGTACGACGCCGCGCACGCCTCGGCCCGTATCGCACAGGACGCCGCGGACAGCGTGCGGGGCAGCGGGCGCCGGGGGCTGCTCGCCCAGTCGCTGGCGATGCAGGCGACCTCGCTGGGTCTCGCCGGCCGGTTCGACCAGGCCAGGCTCGCTGCGGACCGGGCGCTGCCGCACGCGGAGGCGTACGGGGACCAGGAGCTGCTGGTCACGACGCTCTCGGTGCTGCGGGAGCATGCCCGCAGGTCGGGGCGGCTCGGCGAGGCCGTCTCCATGGGGCAGCGCGCCCTGAAGCTCGCCGAGCACACCGGTGATCCGACCGCGGTCGCCTTCGAGCGCGCTAATCTCGCCGAACTGCACCTGTTGCTGCGGGAGTTCACCGAGGCGCGGGAGCACGCGCAGGCAGCGGTACGGGAGACGGAGTCGCGCACCACCTGGTGCACCCCGTACGCACTGGCCGCCCTCGCCCGGGTCCGGATCCGGACCGGCGAGGAGGGCGCCGCGGAACTGCTCACCCAGGCCGGCCGGGTGGCTGAGGCGCAGGCGGACCGGCAGGCGGTGCACGAGGTCCGCACGGCGCGGGCCGAACTCCTGGTCCGCGAGGGCAGTCCGGGCGAGGCCTTCGCCCTGCTGACCCGGGACAGCGGTCCGGGCACCGCCCATCTCGCGGCCTGGGCGGAGCTGCTCTCGGGGCACCCGGAGGCGGCGGCCCGCCGCGCGGCCGAGGAGACCGCCCGCGCGGAACAGGTCGGCGAGCGGCTGGCGGAGACCGAGGCGCGTACGGTGCTCGGGGCCGCGCTGGCGGCGAGCGGGCAGCAGGGCGCGGCCCAGGAGGAGTTCGACCGGGCGGCGGCGCTGGCGGCCGAACTCCCCTATCCGGCCGGGGCGTTCCGGGTGGACAGGGCCCGGGTGCCGGGCGGGCCGACCGTCGGCTGAGGGCGGCGGGGGCTCGGGCCGCGGGACCCGAGGTTCGCGGGGCCGCACGGCACCGGACCGCACGGCGAGCCACCGGACCGCACGGCCACCGGACCCCAGAGCCAGGCCACCGGGCGGGTCTTCCAGCGGAGGGACGCCGAGGCCCGGACGGACTCCGCCGAGGTGACTACATGTCCAGGCCCGGGACGTCCCTCGGCAACGGGCAGATCCGCCGGCCCTGGTGGTCGAAGACGTACAGGTGCGCCAGGTCGACCAGGAGCGGGACCTGGCCTCCGGTGCGCAGCCGCATGTCAGGGCCGGTGCGCACCACGAGGTCGCTTGCCGTGATCGCGGGGCGGTCGGGGCTGTGCACCGGGGCGGACTCGGATGCCGGTTCGTCCAGGACGGCGACAGGGCCGCTGATGTGCGCGGTAGCGCGTTCCCTGAGCCGTTCCAGCACCCCGACCCCGCCTTCGGCGCTGCGGCGTCGGCGCGGGGCGCCGCGCTCCGGGCGGGCCGATTCCAGGTCGGGCACCACGGCGGGCTGTGAGCCGGTGTTGAGGTGGACCAGCGCCTCGTGACCCTGGTACTCGACATGCTCGACGATGCCGCTGAGCGCGACCTCGCCGGGGCGGGCCTGGCTGGGCGGGGCGATCCTGACCGCTTCGGAGCGCAGTCCGACGATGATCCGGCGGCCCTGCTGGATGCGGAGCAACTGGTGGTCGGCGCTGAGCGGTTCGGGCAGCGGAAGACGCTGGCGGCCGAGGTCGATCGACATCCGCCCCTCCAGGGGGGCGTGGACGACGGCCTGCAGCAGATTGATCCGCGGGGTGCCGATGAAGGCCGCGACGAACACGTTCTCCGGCAGGGCGTACACCTCGCGCGGCGGACTGACCTGCTGAAGCACTCCGCCCCGCATCACGGCGACCCGGTGGCCGAGCGACATCGCCTCGGCCTGGTCGTGTGTCACGTAGACCGTGGTGACGCCGAGCTCCTTGGTGAGCTGGGATATCTCGGCCCGCAGATGGTTGCGGAGCTTCGCGTCGAGGTTGGAGAGCGGCTCGTCCATCAGGAAGGCGGAGGGCTGGCGCGAGATGGCCCGGCCCATGGCGACCCGCTGGCGCTCGCCGCCGGACAACTGGCCGGGGAAGCGGTCCAGGACGCTCTCGATCCCGAGCATCCTGGCCGTGTTCTCGATGCGCTCGCTGTGGTCGTGGCGCGGGTTCTCCAGCTTCAGCGGGAAGCCGATGTTGGCCCGGTTGGTCATGGTCGGGTAGAGCGCGAAGTTCTGGAAGACCATGGCCATTCCGCGTTCGCGGGGCGACAGATGATTGGCCGGTTCCCCGTCGAGCAGTATGTCGCCCTCGGTGACGTCCTCAAGGCCGGCGATCATGCGGAGCACTGTCGACTTGCCGCATCCCGACGGGCCCAGCAGGACGAGGAACTCGCCGGGGTCGATGGAGAGGGAGAGACGGTCGACGGCGCGCGAGGAACGCCCGTACGCCTTGCTGACGTTGTGCAGTGTGATGGCGCGAGTCATGTGGTTCCGCCCGGAAGGGTGATGTGGAGCGGTGGGGAGCGGCAGTGGCCTGAAATTAACCCACTGCGCGGGGTGAGGGAATGACTCGCGCAAAGGTTGCGCGTACTGGGGCCGACGAGCTGGAAGTGTCAGGTGGGGTTCCGGTTCAGGCGGGGCCGGGCGGGGACGTCCGGGGCGAGCGCGTCCTGGCCTCCCGCGGACGGACGCCCTCGCCCTCCGCGTGCCCCCAGTCCCGCCGCCGCGAGCAGCAGCGCGCCCAGCATCACGAACGGTGCGGCGCTGCCCGCGACCCCGGCGACGAGTCCGGCGGACGCGGGCGCCGCCACCTGGCCGAGCCGGTTGCCGGTCAGCCGCAGGGCGAGCGCGGTGGAGCGGGCGGCGGCGGGGGCGGCCTGGACGACGGTGGTCATCGACAGCGGCTGGCCGACGCCGAGGCAGAAGCCGAGGACGGCGAGCATCACGCCCAGGGCGCCGACGGGGACGGGCAGGGCGATGCCGGCACAGAGGAGTCCGGCCAGCAGGCAGGTGACGGTGAGCAGGAGCGGGCGGCCCAGCACCCGGAGCATCGGGGTCATCACCAGCCGGCAGGCGATGGTGGCGGCGGCGCGCAGGCTCAGCAGCAGGCCGATGGTGGCGGGGGCGATACCGCGGTGCTCGCCGACGACGGGCAGATAGGCGGTCAGGATGTCGGTCGCGGAGAGCACGGCGAGGCTGATGAAGATCCCGGCCGGGACCCCGCGGGCCCGCAGTATGCGCCCGACGGGGACCTTGTCACCGGGCGGGGCACGGCGGGCGGCCGGGGCGGTGCGGTGCTCTATGCGCCAGAGCGAGCCGAAGGAGACGGCGGCGACAGCTGCGGCGACGAGCAGCGCGAGCGCGCTCGTACGTGCCATGGCGCCGTCACGTTCGGAGATCAGGTACCCGGCGGCGATCGGGCCGATGAGCTGTCCGAGGGAGGCGCCGATGGTGAAGTGCCCGAAGTTCCGGTCCTGTTCGGCGGGGGCGGACTGCCGGGCGACGATCGACTGCGCACCGATCACGAAGCAGAGGTGGCCGAGCCCCATGACGCCGCTCCAGGCCGCCATCGCGGTCAGCGAGCCCGCCCGGCCGCTGAGGGCGCAGCCGCCCGCGATCAGGACGACACCGAGCGGCAGCAGGGGCGCGCACCGGCCGTGGTCCGTCCGGCGCCCCAGCGGGACGGCGGCGAAGAGCGGGAGGAGCGCGTACACACCGGTGATCACACCGATCGCGCGCTCGTCGGCGCCGAGCGCCAGGGCCCGGTAGGAGACGGCGGGCCGCGCCATCGACACCGCCCCCTGCGCGAAGGCGAAGGCGATGACGAGGCGCAGCAGCCAGCTCCGGCCGGGCCCGGTGGTGTCGGTCATGGATCAGATGATCCCGAACAGGAGTCCGGCGCCGAGCACGACCAGCGAGGTGATCGCGGCCCACTTGACCGTGAAACGGGTGTGGTCACCGAACTCGACCCTGGCCATGCCGACCAGGACGTAGACGGCGGGCACCAGCGGGGAGGACATGTGCAGGGGCTGGCCGACCAGGGAGGCACGGGCGATCTCCAGCGGGGAGACGCCGTGCGCGGCACCGGCCTCGGCGAGCACGGGCACGACACCGAAGTAGAAGCCGTCGTTGGACATGAAGTACGTGAGCGGGATGCTCAGCACACCGGTGACGAGCGCCATGTGCGGACCCATGCCGTCGGGGATCGCGCCGACCAGCCAGTCGGCCATGTGGTCGACCATGCCGGTGCCGGACAGGACGCCGGTGAAGACGGCGGCGGCGAAGACCATGCCGGAGACGTTGAGGACGTTGTCGGCGTGGGCGGCGAGCCGGGCACGCTGGTCGGGCATGTGGGGGAAGTTGACGGTGAGGGCGAGGGCCGCACCGAGGAGGAAGAGCACCGGGATGGGCATCAGTTCCATGATCATCGCGGCGAGCAGCACGACGGTCAGTGCGGCGTTGAACCAGTAGAGCTTCGGACGCAGGGTGGCGCGGTGGGGGTCCAAGCCCTTGAAGCCGTCGCCATCGGCCGTTTCCTCGCCGTCGGTCGCCTCCTTCTCGTCGTCCGCCGCTTCTTCGCCGTCCGTGCCCCCCGTACCGGTTCCGCCGGCGCCCTTGCGCAGCCGGTCAGCGCCGCCGCCGGCGGTGACGAGAACCGTCTCGGACTCCGTGACCGTCTCGTCGGCCAGGGCCTCGCCGAGGGTCAGCGTGCCGAGCCGCTTGCGCTCGCGCCGGCCGAGGACCACGGCCAGCAGGATCACGGCGAGCAGTCCGACGCCGAGCGCCGGGATCATCGGGACGAAGATGTCACTCGCGTCCAGCTTGAGCGCGGTGGCGGCACGGGCCGTGGGACCGCCCCACGGCAGGGTGTTCATGACACCGTTCGCCGTGGCGG
Source organism: Streptomyces sp. RKAG290 (assembly GCF_023701695.1). Lineage (GTDB taxonomy): Bacteria > Actinomycetota > Actinomycetes > Streptomycetales > Streptomycetaceae > Streptomyces. The sequence continues at coordinate 6,117,161 of NZ_JAJOZC010000001.1, read as the reverse complement.
CGACCCCGGTCATCACGACCAGGCTCATCTTCAGGCGCTTGTAGAGCGGATACATCGCCGAGACGGTGATCATGAAGGTGGTGGAGCCGTCTCCGTCCAGCGAGACGATCGCGGCGAGCACCGCCGTACCGATGACGATCCGCATCGGGTCGGCCTTGCAGAAGCGCAGGATGCCCCGGACGATCGGGTCGAAGAGCCCGACGTCGATCATCACGCCGAAGTAGACGATCGCGAACATCAGCATGGCGGCGGTCGGGGCGAGGTTGCCGACGCCGTCGATGACGTAGTCACCGAGCTTCGCACCCTGCCCCACGGCCACGCAGAACAGCGCGGGGATCAGGACGAGCGCCGCGATCGGCGACATCTTCTTCATCATGATCAGGACCAGGAAGGTCGCGATCATGGCGAAGCCGAGAATTGTCAGCATGTGGGTACCTATCGTTCACCTTTGAACTGCCACCGGAGCCGGCGGTTCGGATGACGTTAGGACGCGCCATGCGGCGTTAACAAGACGTTGACATGCGAGCAATACGAGCAAAACCCCAGGTCAACGCGCGGGTGCCACCGTGACGGGGATGCCGTTGAGCACGGCGGTGCCGGAGAGCGGGTCGAGCCGGGTGCCGTCGAGCAGCTGGTTGACGTTGACGCCGGGCTGTGCGGCGGCGACGGACATCCGGGTGCCGGGGCGGCTGTGCCCCCAGCCGTGCGGGAGGCTCACCACTCCGGTCCGTACGCCGTCGGTGATCTCGACCGGGGCGGTCAGCTCACCGCCGTCCGCCGTGACCGTGGCCGCGGCACCGTCGGCCAGCCCGAGGCGGGCCGCGTCGTCGGGGTGCACCTGGAGGGTGCAGACGTTGGAGCCGCCGGAGAGCGCGGCGACGTTGTGCATCCAGCTGTTGTTGGACCGCAGATGGCGGCGGCCGATGAGGACGAGTGCGTCGGGGTCCCCGCGGCCCGCGAGGGCGCTGCGCAGCCTGGGCAGATCGGCGGCGATGGGTGCGGGGAAGAGCTCGACGCGTCCGCTGCGGGTGGTGAGGACCTCCGGGACACGGGGAGCGAGGGGGCCGAGGTCGATGCCGTGCGGGTGGGCGAGCAGCCGGTCCAGGGTGAGGCCGTCGGGGTCGGCGCCGAACCCCTCGCCGTACGGGCCGAGGCGGAGCATCAGGTCGAGGCGGCGTTCCGGTCCGGTGCGGCCGGTGAGCGCGGCGGCGAGTTCGGCCGGGCTGCGCCCGTGGACGGGCGAATGGGGGTCCGCGACAGTCTTGCCGAGGGCCCGGTCGATGATCATCGCGTCGACGGCGGCCGGGTCCGCGCCGTGCATCCCGGAGACGGCCAGGACGAGCCGGGCGAGGATCTCGCTCTCGTCCATCCTGTCCGCGTCCAGGGGTACGGCGGGGCGGGTGTAGCGGACCTGGTTGCGCACGGCGAGGGTGTTGAACGCGAAGTCGAAGTGGGCGCTCTGCGAGGGCGGCGGCGGCGGAAGCACCACGTCGGCATGGCGGGAGGTCTCGTTGAGGTACGGGTCGACGCTCACCATGAAGTCGAGGCCGTCGGCCAGTGCCCGGTCGAGCCGGTCGCCGTCGGGCGCCGAGAGCACGGGGTTGGCGGCCAGGACGATCAGCGCGCGGATCCGACCCTCCCCCGGTGTCCCGATCTCCTCGGCCAGTGCGGAGATGGGCAGTTCGCCCTTGGCCTCGGGGTGCCCGGACACCCGGCTCGTCCAGCGCCCGAGGGCGAAGCCCTTGCCGGGGGCGGCGGGCCGTGGGGCGCGGGCGGTGGCGGAGAGGGGAAAGAGGGCGCCGCCAGGGCGGTCGAGGTTGCCGGTGAGGATGTTGAGGACGTCGACGAGCCAGCTGGCGAGGGTGCCGTGCTCGACGGTACAGCTGCCGATACGGCCGTAGACGGCGGCGGTGGGGGCGGCCGCGAGCTCCCGGGCCATGGCGCGGATGGTGTCGGCGGCCACGTCACAGGCGGGGGCCACCGCCTCCGGCGTGAAGTCCCGCACCGCTTCGGCGACTTCCTCGATTCCCTGGACGTGGTCCGCCAGGGCGCCGGGGTCGGTCAGCTTCTCCTCGAAGAGCACGTGGGTGACGGCCGCGAGCAGGAGGGCGTCGGTACCGGGGCGGATGGCGACGTGCCGGTCGGCGAGCCGCGCGGTGCGGGTGCGGCGCGGATCGACGACCGTGAGGCTGCCGCCGCGGCGGCGCAGTGCCTTGAGCTTTCCGGGGAAGTCGGGGGCGGTGCACAGGCTGCCGTTGGATTCGAGCGGGTTGGCTCCGAGCAGCAGCAGATGGCCGGTGCGGTCGAGGTCGGGCACCGGGATGCTGTTCGGATCGCCGAAGAGCAGCCCGCTGGAGACGTGCTTGGGCATCTGGTCCAGGGTGCTCGCGGTGAACAGGGCCCGGGTCCGCAGGGCCGCGAGCAGTGCGGACGGGTAGAGGGCGCCGGCCATGGTGTGCACATTGGGATTGCCGAGTACGACGCCGACGGCCTGCGGGCCGTGCTGTGCGGTGACGGCCGGCAGGGCACGGGCGATCACGTCGAACGCCTCGCTCCAACTGGCCTCCGTCAGCACGCCGTCCCTGCGGACGAGCGGGGTGCGCAACCGGTCGGGGTCCTCGTCGAGGCCGCCGATGGACGCGCCCTTGGGGCAGATGAAGCCCTGGCTGAACACGTCGTCCCGGTCACCACGGGCACCCGTGACCCTGGTCCCCTCGATGGTGAGGGTGAGTCCGCAGGTGGCTTCGCAGAGGGGGCAGATGCGCAGGGCGGTGCGGGTGCTGCTGGGGTCTTGCGACATGGGCCCTCCCCGGGGCGGCGACAGCGGTGGCGCGCGTACGTGGGCAAGCACGGCCGAGCATACCGACCGGTACGCATGCTGGGGAGGTGTTGCGGCAAAGGGTTTGCCCGGCCGCCCGTGCTCGCCCGCCGCCCCTGTTCCGGCCGTCTCGCCGGCCGGTCTCAGTCCAGCACCCGTGCGAGGTAGGCGTGGAGCAGCGCCCGGGTCTCGGTGACGATCGCGTGGTCACCGGACGGGTCGGTGCGGAAGGCGAGCTTGAGCAGGGCGTCGGTGGCCTCCACGCAGACCAGGATCGCGCGCAGCAGATCCTCGTCGGCGGCACGGCCCAGGTACCCGGAGAGGAGGTCGGCGAGCCGGCCCGCGACCCGCTGGTTGGCGTCGTCCGCCGGGTCCTCGTCCGGTGCGGGTGCGCCGAAGTCGACCAGGGCGAAGCCGGGGACGGAGCGCTTCATCGCCAGGTACTCGTCCAGCACGGCATCGATGGCACGGCGCCAGTCGGCGGGCGGGATGGCGGCCAGTCGGCCGGTGATGCGCTCGGCGTAGCTGTCCAGGTTGCGGCGGGCGAGGGCGTCGGCCAGCGCGCGCTTGTTGGAGAAGAACCGGTAGACGGAACCGATGGGGACCTCGGCACGTACGGCGACGGCGCGGGTGGAGAGCTGCTCGTAGCCGGTCTCGTCGAGGAGTTCCGCGCAGGCGTCGAGTATCCGGGCGAGGCGCTCGGCGCTGCGCTGCTGCACGGGGGCGCGACGGAGGTTCGTGTTCGCATGGGGCACGGGCTCCATGATGCCGTGGGCCTCCTCCGCGGGGCGTAAGGGTGCGCTGGGTGCGCTGGGTGCGCGCAGGATTCGGGGGCGGGTGAGCGGGACGCGCCGGGACGGGACGTCCCTCCCCGGGACGTCCCTCCCCGGGACGCTCCGACCCGGGACGCTCCGACCCGGGACGACGAACGGGATGCCGTCAGGTCTGCGGCGCCGGGAGGGCGCTCAAGCCTTGGTCCACAAGCGGGCGGGCTGCACGCGGGACTCAGGCGATGAGCAGGGTCAGCCCGCCGAGGGTGTACGCGATCATCAGCACCAGCAGCGGGAGTTGGCCTGCGACGGCCCGTCCGGGCGGGAAGAGCCGCACGGAGCGGTCGTGGGCGGCGATGACTCCGAGGACATGACCGAGGACGATCGCGAGGACCTGGAGGGTGGCGACGCCGCCCGGACCGAGGGGCGAATCGACCGGGGCGGGATTGTCAGTGCCGAGTGCCAGCATGACCGTACGTGGACCTTCGGTGACGAAGAGTGTGAAGTAGTGGGCGACCAGATATCCGAGCGCGATCGGGACGAGTGAGTGCGCGAAGGCGGTGAGGGGGTGCGGCAGTTGACCGGAGAGCAGCCGGGTGGCACCGGCGCAGAGCGCGTAGAGGGTGGCGACGAGGGCGACGGCACCCAGGAGGCCGAGAGTGGCCGCGGTGGTGCGTCCCCACGGGGAGGTCTGGACGGTGGTGATCCAGGCGGGTGCGTCGGAGAAGCCGTCGTAGGCGGTGGATCCGAGCATGACGCAGACGGTGGCGACGAGTCCGGGGAGCTGGGGAGTGGCATCGAGTCCGTTGAACGGGGAGCGCAGGACGAGGCGGCGGTCGGCGGGGCGGCGGCCGAGCGGGGAGAGTCGCGCGAGGAGCCCCGAATAGACCTCGAAGGCATCGGCATGGTCGAACCAGCGGGCGCCGTGGCGGGCGGCGCCGGTGAGCTGGACGGCGCCGTACAGGGCGAGGAAGAGCAGCAGGGCGGTGGGTGACGCGGGGTCGGGGGCGACGAGTTCGAGCCAGGTGAAGGCGAGGAGGCCGGCCGCTGCGGGCCACATCCCGAGGCGTACGGGAAGGGCGCGGCCGGCGGCCGGGTCGCGCCCCAGCGCCCGGCAGCCGACAAGGTGCAGGGTGCGCAGCGGGTTGACCAACCGCCAGACGGGCCCGAGCAGCAGTGAGGCCGGGACCAGCCCGACCCAGAGGAGTACGTAGACGGCGCCGGGCGCCGGATTGCGGTCCGGGTCGTCCGGGCCGAGCAGGAGGTTCAGCACGACGAGGAGTGCGGCGGCCAGGCCGAGTGCGCGGGCCGCGGTGCGGGTGGGGCGCGCATCGGCCGCGCGCTGCACGGCGACCGGCAGTGGCCGCCCGGCCAGGTCGCCGCGGAACCGGGAGGCGGACCAGAGCAGACCGAGCGCGAGAAAGGAGACGAAGAGCGCGGCGAAGGCGCCCGCGAACGCGTAGAAGGGCGAGAGGGGAAGGTCGTGCTGGGCACCGACGCCATGGGCGAGGACGCTCACGCCATGGACCCGGTCCTCCGGACCGGCCGTCACCGTACGACGAGTTGGGTCAGCAGCAGATCGGACTCATGCGTCTCGACCTCGAAGAGCCCGGTGCGATCGGCGGTGAACGTGAGGGTGACGGTCCTGCCCGCGGGCAGCCGCGCCTCCTTGTCGTAGCCGTGCACGTGAAGGGTGTCGTCGCGGTCGCTGCGCACCCGGAGCCGCACGGTCCGGCCTTTCTTGATCTCGGCTCGCCCCGGCGCGGGGCTGACCTTGCCGTCACGGACGGAGATCTCCAGCGTGCTGCCGGGGTCGGGCTCGGCGGCGCCGGAGGCGGCTGCGGAGGCGGGAGCGGGGGTGGTGGTGAGCGGGGCAGTGGCCTCGACCGGGGCGGAGTTCACCGCCCAGGCGGTGTGGTCGTCGGCGTAGAGCCGGGCGGTGAGTTCGGTGCCGCCCCCGGCGCTGCGGAGCAGGGATTTCGGGAGGTGGAACCAGGCGCCGTACACCCGGGCGAGGGGGTGGCCGTCGAGGAGAAGCCGGGCGTAGCCCCTTCCGAGGAGTGCGCCGCCGCCCACACTGTCCGGGGTGAAGCGGAAGTTCGCCACCGAGAGGTGGACGTTCCAGCCGTCCTCCGAGTCCGGCCGCACGGCGACGGTCACCTCGGGCGCGTCCTGGGCGTCGACCTGGCGCAGCCGGTGACCGGAACCGTCGTCCGCGGCCAGGAGCCGGCCGACGCTGCCGGTCGCCTGCTCATGGCTGGTGCCGGGCTTGTGGTGGGTGGTGGCCCGCCCACCACAGGCGGCCGCACCGAGCACGAGGACGACTGCGGTGAGCACGGAGAGGGCGCCCCTGCGCCCGGTCCGCACCCACCGGGCGGTCACCGACGGGGCGATACGCAACGCGGAGGGGGGTACCGAGGCGGTCGTCGGCGCGGAAGCCTGCGCCGGGGTGGTCGGGGGCGCCGGGCGCTGGTCCGGGTCGCGGACCTGCCCGTCCCCGCAGCCCCGCCCGTCCCCGCAGCCCCGCCCGTCCCCGCAGCCCTGCTCGTACCCGCGGACCTGCCCCGGGCACCCCCACACCTGCTCGCGGAGCCGTTTCACGAGAGGTCTCCGTCCGAGGCAGCGGGAGTTGAGGCGGGCGACGCCGATGTGCCGTCCGGCGCGGCGACGGCACCCGCGTCCGCGTCGGCATCCACGCCGGTATCCGCATGCGCATCGGCATCCGCATCGGCGTCAGGTCCGGTGTCCGGTCCGGTGTCAGGTCCGGCGCCGGGCTCCCCATGGCGTGCGGCGGCCACCACGGCCCAGAGCACCCAGACCACCCCGAGCAGCCCGCGCGCCCAGGCGGGGCTCAGCGGGATCCACGGGATCATGAACACGCCCTTGTCCAGCGCGTCGAGCAGCGTGAGGGCGCCCAGCACCACCGTGGTCCAGCCCAGCCCCGGCCGCTCCCGCCGCAGCACCAGCCCGATGCCCGTCCACCAGAGCCCGGTCAGCAGCAGCGCGACGGCGGGCAGGTAGGAGGAGGCGAGTCCCGTCGTCGAGCCGGCCACGTCCAGACCGAGGCCGATGACGCCGAGCACCGTGGCCGCCGCGGCGAGCCTGCTCGTCCGCAGCCTGCGCCACCACAGCACCCCGCCGACCAGCGCGAGCACCACCGCGATTCCCAGCGCGACCTGCACCTCGATCCGCTCGATGCCGCGCGCGCCGTACCAGTCGCAGCCGGCCGGCAGCCTGCGCGCCTGCACGTTGTAGTCGGCGCAGACCAGGAGCTGGGCGAGCTTGACGGGCTCGCCCGCCAGCCGGTCGGTGCGGCCGGTGACGGCGCCGCGTTCGGACCCGCAGGCGGGCAGCGAGCGCGGCGTGGACGGGCCCGCGTCCGACTGCCAGCAGTTGCCGTCGCCCTGGCCGTCCCACCACACGTCGGTGCGGTTGGGCCGCGGATTGCCCGCCCTGTCCGTGCCCAGGTGGTTGTTCGCGTACCGGTTGTGGTGCGAGGTGTCGGTCTGCTTGCCGAGGGCGTTCTCCCCGCGGATGAAGGCGGGGACGGCGCTCAGGAAGAAGGCGGCTCGCTGCTGCCCGTAGACCCAGTTGTTCTCGTAGATGTTCCAGTTGCCGCCCGCGGTGATGATGCCGGTGCCCGGCGGCATGGAGATCTGCGGGCAGACCACCCCGCTCTCGTAGCCGCGCTCGACCGGTGGCTTGGCGCACGTGCCGTCGGCGACGTACGGGTAGTAGTCGGCGTTGTTGTCGTGGATCAGGTTGCGCTCGAAGCGGGCGTGGTTCTGCGGCAGCCCCGGATGGCCGGGGAAGGCGCTGTCCATCGAGGCGCCGCCCATGTTGTGGTCGAACTCGTTGTCGTGGACGTATACGGAGTCCCCCGCCGTGCCGGAGTAGCCGACCATGTTGTGGTGGCTGCGGCAGCCAGTGATCTCGATCGAGTAGCGCGGGACCTCGTAGCCGTGGGCGTCGTTGATGTCGGACGCGCTGCCCGGGTAGATGCCGGAGTCGCCGTTGCCGTAGGACTCGCAGTTCTTGTAGAGACCGTGGTCGCTCGCGAAGGTCAGGAAGCCGTACTCGTCGTTCCACCGGGTCAGCACGTCGTCGATGACGAAGCCGTCCTGGGCCAGGACGTACAGCGAGTTGAACGTGGTGCGCTGGGCGGTGAAGTTGCGGAAGTAGACGCCGTCGGAGCCGTCCGCCCGGATCGCGTTGAGCTTGCGGTACTTGGCGTCGATGACGACGTCCGTGCGCTCCGCACCGGTGCCCTCGATCTGGAGGTCCTGCTTGCCGAGGATCGCCACCAGATTCTGGTTGTGCGGGCACTTCGCCTGCTGGGCGTAGCTCAGGATCTGGTAGCCCAGCTGGGAGTTGGGCGCCTTCAGCCGGGCGCACTCCCCCTTCGGCGCCGGCAGCGAGGGCTCCTCCTCGTACAGGCCGGGCAGTACGGCGATGTTCGTCCCGGGGCGGGTGACCGCGTCGACGGCCTGCTGCAGATGGCGGTAGCCGGACTTCTGGCACCGGTCGAAGAGCTTGAGGTTCCTGGACCGCAGGGTGTCCGGAAAGCCGGCCGTGCGGCGTACGAAGTCGGCCCGGTCGCTCTTGCAGACCAGGAGGTCCGGCTCGCCGGTGCGGTACAGGGGGACGCTGCCGGTTCCGTCGGGCAGGGTGACCGGCCGTTCCTCGTGCGCCTGGGCGGCCGGGGCCGCGAGGAGGGCGGCCAGGAGCGCCGCCAGGACCACCAGAACTTTCCGTGTCCACGACATGTGCCGGAGAGTAGAGCATTGTTCATCTTTTGAAACCCCCCTGTGCCTCACGAATGCCGTTGACTCGCCACCTTTCGATTCCTACGGTTGTACATAGGATTCCTTCGGCACCCGGGAGCACACATGAGCGGCATCGAGCAGGCGAGGAAGACGGCGGAAGGGCTCGAGCATTCCACCGGTTTCGGAAATCAGCACAGCTCGGAGGCAGTACCGGGGGCACTGCCGCACGGCCGCAACTCACCGCAGCGCGCACCCCTGGGGCTGTACGCGGAACAGCTGAGCGGCTCGGCCTTCACCGAGCCGCGCGCCCACAACCGCCGCTCGTGGCTCTACCGCATCCGCCCCTCCGCGGTTCACCCGCCGTTCGTGCGGATCGACAACGGCGGCGTCCGCACCGCCCCGTTCACCGAGTCCGTCCCCGATCCCAACCGGCTGCGCTGGGACCCGCTCCCGGAACCCGCGCCCGGTACGGACTTCCTGTCCGGCCTGTGGACGCTCGGCGGCAACGGCGACGCCGGGCAGCGGACCGGGATGGCCGTGCACCTCTACCACGCCGACTCCGCCATGACGGACCGGGTGTTCAGCGACAGCGACGGCGAACTGCTGATCGTCCCCGAGCAGGGCGGCCTGCTGCTGCGCACCGAACTGGGCCTGCTGCGCGCCGAACCGGGCCACGTCGCACTGATCCCGCGCGGCGTCCGATTCCGGGTCGAGCTGCTCGACGCCACGGCCCGCGGATACGTGTGCGAGAACTACGGCCAGCCCTTCGTCCTCCCCGAACTGGGCCCGATCGGCGCCAACGGCCTGGCCGCCGCCCGCGACTTCCTCGCGCCGGTCGCCGCGTACGAGGACGTGGAGCGCCCGGTCGAGGTGGTCAACAAGTACTGCGGCAACCTCTGGTCCGCGACGTACGACCACTCGCCGCTCGACGTGGTCGCCTGGCACGGCAACCACACTCCGTACGTCTATGACCTGCGCCGTTTCAATGTCATCGGCTCGATCAGTTACGACCACCCCGACCCGTCGATCTTCACGGTGCTGACCTCGCCCTCGGACACGCCGGGTCTGGCCGGGGTCGACTTCGTGGTGTTCGCGCCGCGCTGGCTGGTCGGCGAGGACACCTTCCGGCCGCCGTACTTCCACCGCAACGTGATGAGCGAGTACATGGGCCTGATCGAGGGCGCCTACGACGCGAAGACGGCCGGCAAGGGGGGCTTCGTGCCCGGCGGCGGCTCGCTGCACAACATGATGTCGGCGCACGGCCCGGACCGGGAGACCTTCGACCGGGCGAGCGCGGCGGAGCTGAAGCCGCAGCGGATCGACGACGGCCTGGCCTTCATGTTCGAGACCCGCTGGCCCGTCACGGCGACCGGACAGGCAGCGGCCGCCGGTCATCTCCAGCACGGCTACGACGACGTGTGGCAGGGTCTGAGCCGCAACTTCAGGCCGTGACGAGGCCCCGTGCCCCAGCGACGACGAATGCAGGTGACCAAGGTGCCGCAGACCCCTCTGAAGCCCCCCGCGCCCCAGGGGGCCGCCTTCGCGCCCGACTCACTGGTCCTGAACCGCAAGCTGCCGCTGTGGTACCAGGTCTCGCAGTCGTTGCGGGCCTCGATACTGGGCCGCGCCCCTGACGCCACCCTGCGGCTGCCGACCGAGGAACAGCTCGCCGCGCACTACGGCGTCAGCGTCCTCACCATGCGCCAGGCACTGAAGGAGCTGGAGACGGAGGGGCTGATCAGCCGGCACCGGCGGCGCGGCACGTTCATCGAGCCGCGCGCCCGCCGGGTGTCGCCGGTCCGGCTGCTCGGGTCGATCGACGCGATCGTCGCCCAGCAGTCGGGCGAGCTGACGACCGTGCTCGACCACGGCCCGCTCGCCGTGCCGGGCGATGTCGCCGAGCACTTCCCCGGCTGCGCCGAGGTGGTCGGCTACCGGCGGCTGCGGAGCGAGGGCGAGACCGGCGAACCCACCAACTGGGCGCAGAACTGGATCCATCCGGAGGTCGCGGCGGGGATCGACCCCGCCGATCTCGACCGCTGGCCGATGACCAAGGTGCTGCGTGACCGCGTCGGCATCCGGATCGCGAGGATCACCGACACGGTCGAGGCCCGGCTCGCCGACCCGGTCACCGCCGACCTGCTCCGGGTCCCGCTGCTCAGCCCGATCCTGTACTACACGGGCGTGACGTACGAGGAGAGCGGCCGGGTGGTGGATGTGGCGCAGATCCGTTACCGGGGCGACCGGTTCTCCTTCTCGGTGACGGTCGAGGCGCACTGACGCCACGGCCGGTCCACCGCCCAGGCGGGCTGACGCCACGGCCGATCCCCCCGCCGGCCCCCTGCCGGTCCACCGCGCAGGCGCACTGACGCGGGCTCCGGCGGCGCCGTTACGATGCCTGGGAAGGCGGCAGACGTGGCGACGGGGAGGACGACACGGTGGCAGCACCGGCAGCGGCCGGCTCCGGCGAGGGTCCGCGCAGCCCGCTCCTCGACGACCTCATGCCCTGGTCCGTACGGCCGTTGCGCACCGGACGCCCCTGGGTGACGGCCCCGGACGCGGCGTCCCTCAGGGCCCGCTGGGAGCGGCTGGCGCGGGCCGAGGGGGCCGAGCGCGAGCAGTTGTTCGGAGCCACGCGTTCCCGTACCCCGCAGACCGCGGTGGCCGCACTGCCCGGGCAGGCCACCGGAACCGGCCGGTTCGCCCGCGAGCCGGGGCCGTGCCCGGAGCCGGTGCGGATCCTGCACGGGCCGTTCGACGAGCAGTGGCTGCTCCCCGACCACCGGCTGATAGACGCCGCCCGTCCCGAACTGTGGCGGGTGGCCGACGCGCACCAGCTCTTCGCCGTCGAGCACGGCCGGGTGCCCCAGGACACCGGCCCCGCCCTGTCGGTGACGGCGCTGCTTCCCGACGGGCACTCCCCCGCGGGCCGCCCCGGCCGGATCCGCCCGCTGTACCGGCGCCCCGGCGGCCTCGAACCCAACCTGGCCCCCGGGCTGCTCGACCTGCTGCGCGGCCGGCACGGCGACGCGGTAGCCCCGCAGTCCGTGCTGGCGTGGGTCCTCGCGGCGGCCCGGCACTCCCCGGCCGGCTGCGTGGTGCCACTGCCCGCGGACACCGCGCGCTGGTCGGCGGGGGTGGAGCTGGGCCAGGAACTGCTGCGGCTCCAGCTGCGCGGCGCCCGGGGCGGGGCACGCCCACGGCTGCCCGGCGGACGCCGCCCCTATGTGCGGGCCGCGGTGCCGCCCGCGCCGTCCGCCCTGTCGTACGACCCCGACGAGGGAGTGCTCGCCCTCGGCACGGGCCGCATCTCGCCGGTGCCCGCGGGGGCGTGGGAGTTCCGGGTGGGCGGCGTACGGATGCTGGAGCTGTGGTTCGAGCGGCGGGCGGCGGTGGCCGGGGCGGCCGGCCTGGAGGCCGTCCGGCCACGGAGCTGGCCACAGGAGTGGACCTCGGAGCTCCTTGAGCTGATCGCACTGCTCGCCCTCCTCGCCGAACTGCGGCCCCGGCAGGACGAGCTGGCGCACGGTCCGGAGATCGGCGTGGATGAGCTGCGGGCCGCGGGCGTACTGCCGGTGGCGGCCGCGGCCCGGCGGCCCGCGTCCGTGCTCGACCACCAGGAGGAGGGCCCGGACGGCCAGTTCGCGCTGCTGTGAGCCCGGCGCCCTACTGGCTGTCGAACGAGTCCAGCACCCGGGCGAGCGCCCGGTCGAACACCCCGTCCAGGTCGATCGGCCCGGAGTCCTCGGCGAATCCGGCCGCCATCCGCGGATACTTCCCGGTCATGATCTGGCTGATCAGATACCCGGTGCGGGCCGCCTGCTCCTGCTCCTCGGACCAGGGCAGCGACCGGCTGCGCTCCGCCGTGGCGATCTCGTTGGCGGTGTAGGTGGTGACCACGCCGTTGACCATGGCGATGAGTTCCATCTTCTCGCCGAACCGCGCCTCGACCCCGTCCAGGCAGCTCAGCGCGTATTCCAGGTAGCGCAGCGCGTTCGGGCTGAATCCGTACACGGGTGACATCAGCCGGGGCACCCAGGTGTGGCGGTGCATCATCCCGCGGGTCTGGTGGGCGAGGGCCAGCAGGTCGGCGCGCCAGTCGCCGGAGGGCTCCGCGAACTCGTACCCGTCGCTGACCGCGTCGAGCATCAGCTCGTGCAGGTCCTCCTTGCGGGGCACGTAGTTGTACAGCGACATCGTGCCGCAGCCGAGCTCGGCCGCCACCTTCCGCATCGACACCGCGTCAAGGCCGTCCGCGTCAGCGATGCGCACGGCGGCCGCCGCGATGTCCGCACGGCTGAACGCGGGCCTGGGACCTCGGCCGGCACGCTCCGGACGCGCCCAGATCACTTCCGGTACAGCGGGTCGCCCCACCATTGATCATCACCTCGACCACCATGGTAGTTACGTACACCGTACGTAGTGCGCTACGGTTGGGGCATGACAACTACGTACGCCGTACTTAGTGAAGGTCTGGAAAAGCGCTATGGCGACGTCCACGCGCTGCGCGGCCTCGATCTGGCCGTGGCCGAGGGCACCGTCTGCGGAGTGCTGGGGCCCAACGGCGCCGGCAAGACCACCGCCGTCCGGGTGCTCACCACGTTGACCGCACCCGACGCAGGCAGCGCCCGGGTCGCGGGTCACGACGTGGTGCGCGAGGCCGGCGCGGTGCGGGCGGCGATCGGCGTCACGGGGCAGAGCGCCTCGGTCGACGGCGAGCTGTCCGGCCGGCAGAACCTCCGGCTCTTCGCCAAGCTGCTCAAGTTCCGCGGCGAGGCCGCACGCACCCGGGCCGACGGCCTCCTCGAACGCTTCGAGCTGACCGACGCCGCCGACCGCCCGGCCCGCACCTACTCGGGTGGGATGAGGCGGCGGCTGGATCTCGCCGCCAGTCTGCTGTCCAGGCCGCACGTGCTGTTCCTGGACGAGCCGACCACCGGGCTCGACCCGCACAGCCGCAACCAGATCTGGGCGGCGGTACGGGAGCTCACCGGCAGCGGCACCACCGTCCTGCTGACCACGCAGTATCTGGAGGAGGCCGACCAGCTGGCCGACGACATCGTGCTCGTCGACAGCGGCCGGGCGGCCCACCGCGGCACCCCCGCCGAGCTGAAGGCACTCATCGGCAGTTACGCCGAAGTGGTCGTCGCCCACGCGTCGGCGCTCACCCCGGCCGCCGCCGTCCTGGACCGGCTGACGGGCGCCGAGCCGGTCCTCGACCACGGACGCCGCACCGTGGGCGCCGTCGCCTGCGACCCCACGCTCACCCTGCCCCGGATCGTCCGCGAGCTGGACGCGGCGGGCGCGGCGGTGATCGACGCGAGTCTGCGGCCGCCCACCCTCGACGAGGTCTTCCTCCGCCTGACCGGCCGCGACACCGGCCGCACCGCCCCGCCACCGAAGGAGACGGCAGCATGAGCAGCAGCGCACTCGTGACGGAGCGGCCCGCCGCGTACACCAGGCAGAGCGCCGGCACACCGCTCGCGGACGGCCTGGCCGTGCTGGGCCGCCATCTGCAGCGGATCAAGGCGGCGCCGGGCGTGCTGATCCTGACCCAGACCATGCCGATCAACATGCTGCTGTTCTTCGGGTACGTCTTCGGCAGCGCCCTGGCCATGCCCGGCCAGGAGTACCGCGCCTTCCTGGTCCCGGGGCTGCTGGCGGCGACCGCGGCGAACGGCATCATGACGGGGATGTTCCAGTCCGCGCAGGACTGCCACCGGGGCGTGATGGACCGGTTCCGCGCCCTGCCGATGAGCCGGGCCGCCGTGCCGTTCGGACAGACCGCGGCCGATCTGCTGACCTCGGCCGCCGGCATGGTCCCGCTGATCCTGGTCGGGCTCGCGGTGGGCTGGCGGATCGACGGCGGCCCGGCCGCCGCGCTGGGCGCGTTCGGGCTGCTGCTGCTGTTCCGGTTCGCCACCGCGTGGGTGGGCTGCTGGCTGGGGCTGCTGATCCGTAACGAGGAGGCCGCCGGCCAGCTGGGGGCCGCCACGTTCATCCTGCCGCTGCTCTCCAACGCGTACATCCCGACCGGCAACCTGCCGGGCTGGCTGCGCACCCTCGCGGAATGGAACCCGATCAGCGCCGTCGCCGCGGTCGCCCGCGACCTCTTCGGCAACGCCGCACCGGCCGCCGACGCCGCCTGGCCGGTCGCCCACCCGGTGGCCGGAACGCTGCTCTGGTCGGCGGCGCTGCTCGCGGTCGCCGTACCGCTGTCCGTACGCCGGTACGCGCGCGGCGGCGAGTGACTGGGCTGACAGCTCAGACGGGTCTGACGGCACCAACGGCACCGACGGATCTGACGGGTCCGACGACCCTCAGCCCGGCAGCGCGACCGGCCGGTCCAGGGCACCGAGCAGGCAGATGAAGCTCGACTCCAGGAAGGCGCCGAGTTCCGTGAGGGCGTCCGGCTCGTCGAGCGGCCAGCTGGTGACGGCCTCCTCGGCGAAGGCCATCCAGGCCCGGGCCGCGACGAGCAGCCGCGGCGAGTCCGGCATCCCGAGCCGGCGCTGCCCCTCCTCGACCCGCCGGGCCAGGGTGGCGCGGGTGGACTCGACGATGTCCTCCACGGCGGGATGGCTGCCGGCGGCGCCGCGGACCAGCGCGAGATAGACCCTGCGGTGCTCCGTGACGTACGTGGCGAATCCGGCGATGAACGACCGCAGCCAGGGGACGGGCTCCAGCGAGGAGTCCGGTTCCGTGGCTGCGGCGAAGTCGTCGCACTCCCGCTGCACCACGGAGCGGTAGAAGTCTCGCTTGGAGTCGAAGTAGTGGAAGAGCAGTCCCCGGGAGATACCGGCGCGGCGCGCCACATCGTCGGTGGAGAGCTCGTCCAGCGAGCAGTCGGCGAGCATGTCCACGCCAATCGACACCAACTGCGCCCTTCGCTCGTCGGGGCTCAGGCGCGCGGCTCGCTTCTCGGGCATACCGCCAGTCTAGAAGTACTTCGGCACCGAATTACCTCGACACCCACTCCACCGCCGAGCGGCGTGCGATCACTGCCCCGTCGAGGGCCGCACGCGGACATGGCGACGCGCCACTGCCGGCTCCGGGGTGACGGAAGAGCGGGCAGCAGCGCGATACGCGGGACCAGGGCCGTCAGCTCAGCGGCGGCTGCCGAAGAGCGAGCGTCGCAGTCGTCGCAGCGGCGCGAAGAGCGAGACCCGCGCACTCCTGCTCCGGCGTGTGTGCGCGGCGTCGCGCGAGGTGAGCTCCAGCATCAGCAGCGTCGCCTCCGCGGACTCGCGCTGCGGGACGGCAGGGCCGCCCAGCACCGCAAGATGGCGGTCGAGGCGCGAACTCGTCGCACCGCTCCCGCATGTGATGGCAGGCACTCGCGGCCTGCTCCGCATCGTTATCTGTTCCATGTCACTCCCCACCCGTACGAGGGCACCCGGCCCGGGCAGGTTAACCCTATCCCCCGCGGCGACACTCGTGTATCCCGGGCACAGGATTGAGCACACACATACGGAGGTTGACGACCGGTCACCGAATCCGCCCGATTCCAGGGCGAGTTGGACAGAGCATCAACCACCGGACCTCCTGGGCCGATCCACGGCCGGCCCGCCGCACGCAGACCCCGGCCTGCGGGACCTGCGTACGGCGGACTGTCGAAGCGGACGGCGTACGGGCGTACGCGCCCGGTCAGGCGGCCGAGTTGAGGACGGGCAGATAGCCCCCGGACTGGCCGGCGGCGAAGGGGTGGTACGACTCACCGATGTCGAGCCAGTTGAGACTGTGCAGCCAGGCGCTTCCCGAGCAGATCTCGTGCCCGGTGAACTTCCCCGCGACGTCACCGAAGGTGAAGCCGTGGTCCGCGGCACGCTTGGCGGTGGCCGCGTTGAGGTAGTCGGCGGCGCCGTTGATGGCGGTGCGCACCTTGTCACTCAGACCGACGACGCAACTGCCCCCGATCTTGTAGAAGCGCGGGTAGCCGAGGACGACTACATGGGCGGACGGGGCCTTGGCGCTGATCGCGTCGTACACGGAGTTGAGTTTGCCGGGCAGCGTGGAGTCCACATATGCGCGGGCGGTGGCGATCCGGTTGAGGCAGGTGGACTCCGACTGGAGGACACAGGTCGTCATGACATCGGAGAATCCCGCGTCGTTGCCGCCGATGGAGATCGAGACGAGGTCGGTCGAGGAGCTGAGCGGTGCGAGCTGACCGGCTGTCACATCACCGGTACGCGCTCCCGAGCAGGCGGTGAAGGCGAACGAGGCGGGCGAGTGGGCGGCGGCCCAGAGCGAGGGGTAGGCGAGGGTGCTGCGCTTGCAGTCACCGCTGGAGCTGATGTAACTGCCAGAGCCGACCCCCGAGGAGTACGAGTCCCCGAGGGCCACATAGTCGACGGCTTGGACGGACGGTGCGGCGTTCGCGGTGGCTGCCCCGGTCAGGGCGATGACGGCGCCGAGCAGGAGCGAGGACGAGAACGCCACGAGTCTGGACATTTTCATGGAACCTCCCTTGGACCGACCAGCAGGATCTCTGCCATGTCCGTGGTAGCAGCAGCGACAGCCATTCCGGAAGTGTCCATGCCAAGTCGATCGGATGAGCTTTTCCCCGCGGACTCCTGAGGATGCGTCATCCCGGCCTCCGGCACGCCTCGTCAGCGACTCGCGAAGCGGAGGCAGCCTGCGAAACCTGGGTGCGCCGGGTCCCCCGTGCCGGATCATGGGCGCCATGTCTGCCAACCCTGAGTCCGCTCTGCCGATCCGGCTCACCGTCGACGACAGCGATTCCCCGTCCGACGTCGTCGACGCGCTGTTCCTCGGCCGCTTCGCGACGGGCGAGCAGCCGTACTCGCACAGCTCCTCCCTCGACCGGGTCAGAACCGGGGCGACGCTGCTGCCGGCGGCCGCCAAGGTGCTGCGCGCCGCCCGCGACGACGACCGCAGCGCCACTCTGGCCGAGGGCGAGGGCTGGACGCTGCTGATCTCCCGGTGGAACCGCGGCGCCGACGTCACGGTCACCGCGACCACCCCGAGCTGGCCCGGAAGATGCTCGACGAGGCCACGGCCGGCGCGCAGGACGAGCCGGAGCCGCAGCCCGACAACGTGACGATGGGCTTCTGGTACGTGTCACCGCGCCGCGGCCCGTACCGCACGACCCGGCAGATCGCGGCCGGCACCTGGGACGAGGTCCGCCCCAACTACACGGCACCGGTGGCCGATGCCATGGACCGGCTGATGAAGGTCACCCCGGACGACATCGCGGGCCGGCTGCTCCTGCTGCACGGCCCGCCCGGCACCGGCAAGACCTCGGCGCTGCGCACCCTGGCCCGGTCCTGGCGGGACTGGTGCCAGGTCGACTGCGTGCTGGATCCCGAACGGCTCTTCAACGACGTCGGCTATCTGATGGACATCGCGATCGGCGAGGACGACGGCACCGCGAAGGGCCGCTGGCGGCTGCTGCTCCTGGAGGACTGCGACGAGCTGATCCGCGGCGAGGCCAAGCACACGGCCGGCCAGGCGCTGTCCCGGCTGCTGAACCTCACGGACGGCCTGCTGGGCCAAGGCCGCAACGTGCTCGTCGGGGTGACCACCAACGAGGACCTGGAACGCCTGCACCCGGCGGTCGTCAGGCCGGGCCGCTGCCTGGCCAGGATCGAGGTGGGCCCACTGACCCGCAAGGAGTCGGTGTCCTGGCTGGGCACGGACGAGGGCCTGGGCCGGGACGGCTCCCACGAGGGCGCCACGCTGGCGGAGCTGTACGCCCTGCGCCGCGGCACCACCCCCGCATCGGTCCCCAAACAGGACTCGGGCGCGGACGCGGGCCTGTACCTCTGAGCCCCGAACAGCCGCACGTCAGGCGAACGGGGCGCACACCCGAGCCCGTCCGGCGATGGGGGACATCGCTTCAGCCGGCCCGGCGTTCGAGGACGAACCTGACCGCCGGACAGCGGCCAAGACCGGCGGTTGAGGACAAACCTGACCGCCGGCGGCCAAGATCAAGCCCGTCCGGCGATTGAGGACGAAGCGCCCAGCCGGACGACCCGGCCCCCAAGCACCGCCACCGCCCCCGCCCCCGCCTATCCGGCATACACCGCCCGCACCGCGTCCTCCGCCAACGCCGAGGCCCGTGCCCGCGACACGCCCAGCCGCCGCACCTGCTCCGCGTACTCCCGCGCCGCGGCCGCCGCATGGCGGTCGGCCGCGTCGCCCGCGGCGGCGACGAACGTCCCGTTGCGCCCGCGCGTCTCGATCACCCCGTCGGCCTCCAGCGCCCGGTACGCCTTGGCGACCGTGTTGGCCGCGAGACCGAGTTCCTCGGCGAAGCCGCGTACGGTCGGAAGCCGGTAGCCGACCGGCAGCGCGCCGGAGCGGGCCTGTTCGGAGATCTGCGTACGCAGTTGCTCGTACGGGGCGGTGCCGGCATCCGGATCAACGGAGATCTTCAGAGTCACGGCCCGATTCTCCCCCACCGGCGGAAATTCGGGGGCGACCGGGCCGGATCTCCGGGTACGGTCCGGCGCATGACTGTCATCGTGCGCGACTTCCGGCCCGCCGACGCCGAGGGCTGGGTGCGGGTGCGGCGCGCGGCGCTCCCGTTCATGGTCACCACACCCGAGCGGGTCGTCTTCGACCTGGCCAACGCCGCCCCCGCGAAGCGCTACCGCCTGCTGGTCGCGGAGGAGGACGGCGAGCTCATCGGGACGGCCCAGGTCGGCCTGGCCCATGAGAGCCCCGAGCCCGGACAGGCGTTCTGCAACCCGTACATCCATCCGGAACGGACCGGCCGTGGCGCGGGCACACTGCTGCTGCGCACGGCCGAGGAGTATCTGGCCCTGGCCGGTGCGACCTCGGTCTACACCTGGGTGCTGGACACCCCGGACGACCTGGCGTTCGCCAAGCGCCGCGGCTACGAGCCGAGCCGCCCGGCGCACTTCTTCCACCTCGATCTGGCCCACGGCACGCTGCCGCCCCGTCAGGACCTGCCGGCCGGGGTCGAGCTGCGGACCGCCGCCGATTTCGCCGACGACCCGCGCCCGCTCTTCGAGGCGGACGCCGAGACCACCGCGGACGAGCCCAGCGACACGCCGGCCCTGCTGTCGGGCTACGAGGAGTGGCTCGACGAGATCTGGCGCAGCCCCGGCCTGGATCACCACCTCACCTCGGTGGTGACTGCCGACGGCGAGGTCGCGGCTTTCAGCGTGGCGGAGACCGACGGTACGGGCCGCTACTGGTCCGGGATGACCGGCACCCGGCGGGCGTACCGCAACCGGGGGCTGGCGAAGCTCGCCAAGAACGACTCGCTGCACCGGGCGCGCGGCGCCGGCTGCACCGACGCCTACACCGGCAACGACGCCGACAACGGTCCGATGCTGGCGATCAATCGCTGGTTCGGCTACGAGATCTGCGCCACGGAGGTGCGCCATGTCCGCAGGCTCGGCTGATGCCGAACTGACGGTCGTCCTGGTCAAGGCGGGGAAGACCAAGATCAGGTACCCGGCGGCCGTGCTCGGCGACGACGGCACCCGGGTGACCGTGCGAGCACCCTGGGCCGCCCCCGGGGTCCGTGACTTCGGCTTCGTACGGTTCGAGCCGGGGGACGTCTTCACCGAGCACTACTGGCGCGACGCCTGGTTCGCGGTGAAGGAGGTCCGCACCGGCATGGGTGAACTCAAGGGCTGGTACTGCGATGTGACCCGCCCCGCCGTGCTGCGCGAGGGCGAACTGGTCGTCGAGGACCTGGATCTCGATCTGTGGGTCTCGGCGGACCGCTCCCGCGTACTGCGCCTGGACGAGGACGAGTTCGAGGAGAGCGGTCTGGCCGAACGCGATCCGGCGGCGGCGACGGCCGCGCTGCGGGCACTGGACGAGCTGGAACGGCTCGCCCGTACGGCGGACGGCTTCGCCGGCCTGCTGAGCTGAGGGCGCCGCCCGACGGTCCCCGCCGGCGCGGGCCGCTCAGCCGGCCACCAGCTCCACCTCGTACCCCGCCGCGTCCTCCAGGTAGGCGGCCACGTGCTCTTCGCCGCCCGCATGCGGATGACGGTTGGCGAAGAGCAGCCGCCAGCCGTGGTCCGGGGCACGGGCCACCAGCGCGTCGAGAGCCGCCCGGTCCGACACCTGGAACGCCAGGTGGTTGAGGCCCGGACGGCGCCGCTCGTGCGCTCCGGGGCCAGGTCGGGTGACTGTTCGATCACCAGATAGCTGTCGCCCCGCCGCCAGCTGCGCCCGTGTTCCCACTGCTGGTAAGGGACATGGCCCAGCTCGCCGAGGAGCCAGCCCCACCCCGCCGCGGCCGCCGCCAGATCGGGCACCCACAGCTCGATGTGGTGGATCCGGCCGCTGCGGACCCCGCCGGCGGGCAGCGGAACCGCGCGGCGGGGTCCGCGCGGTTCGTACGCGACGGCGTCGCCGTCCTCGTGCCAGTGGATCAGGAAGCGCTCCCCCGCCCGGTATCCGTCCAGTCCGGCGCGGCAGTACGCGACCATGTCGTCCGGAAGGGCGTCCAGCGGGAACCAGGCCAGCTCCGAGCACTTGTCCGGTTCGCGGTTGTACGGCTGCCGGGCCGGGTCGTACTCCGCCTCGAAGAACCAGCCGGTCCTCGGATTCCCGCCGGGCCCGCGGTGCTGCATGACCAGGGCCATGCGGAGCTCGTCCGGGTCGAGCGCGAGCCCGATCTCCTCGGACGTCTCACGGATCATGGCCTCGCGGACGTCCTCACCGTCCTCCACGTGTCCGGAGGGGGCGTGCAGCAGCCCGTCCGCGTACCCCGTGCCGGACCGGCGGGCGAGCAGGACCTCGGGGCCTCGCCTGAGGAGCAGGTGCACATCGACGACCTCGGAGTGCCGGCGCGGCGGTTCGGCGCGCGCCACCAGGGCGTAGCGCTCGTCGTCGACCTCCTTGCCCCACAGGTCGCGGTCGCCGGAGAGCCGCTCATGGTGGATGCGTTCGGTGAACGGGGCGAGCAGCGCGGTGAGCCGCTCGGCGGACAGCCCCACCCCGTTCCACACGCCCTCGATCAGTACCAGCCTCCCGCCGGGCCGCAGCAGGCCGAACCAGTGGCGCAGCGCCGCTTCCGGGTCGGGGAGCAGCCACACCATGTGCCGGGCCAGGATGACGTCGAACCGCTGCTTGCCGACCGGCGGCCGGCCCGCGTCCCCGACGAGCACCCCGGTCCCCGTCCCGGCGAGCTTGGCGCGCGCCTGCTCCACCATGCGCGGCGAGCGGTCCACTGCGGTCACCCGGTGTCCCTGCCCGGCGACGAGCAGCGCCAGGCTTCCCGTGCCGCACCCCAGGTCGAGCACTTCGGACCGCTCGCGGGGCAGCCAGCTCTCCAGCCGCCGCGCCCAGGCGTGCCGGACCACCGGGTCGAGCAGCCCGTGGTCGGGCTCCTCGTCGAAGGAGTCGGCGGCGGAGTCCCAGTCGATCGTCGTCATGGTCCGATCGTGCCAGCTGCCACTGACAGTCGCGGAAGTCGGTCCAGGACGGCCGGACTTAATCGCTTCTGAGTGGCTCCTTAAGCCCGTCATAACGATCGCCACCTGGCCCTTTCCGGGGCCGGTACGCGGCCGGACAGCGGCTAGCTTGCTGTTTCCCGGACACCCCCCACAGACGTGGACAGCCGAAGGAGCACCACCACCATGGCCGTCATCACCCCCGCCCGTCGCAAGGCCGCCGGTATCGCCGCGCTCGCAGCGGCACCCCTCGCACTGAGCGTTCTGACCGCGGCCCCGGCCTCGGCGCACGGCTCGCTCTCGGACCCGGTCAGCCGCGTCTCGGCCTGTTTCGCCGAAGGCCCCGAGAACCCGCGGTCCGCGGCGTGCGTGGCAGCGGTCGCGGCGGGCGGCACCCAGGCGCTGTACGACTGGAACGGGGTCAACATCGCCAACGCGGCCGGCAACCACCGTCAGTTGATCCCGGACGGCAAGCTGTGCAGCGCGGGCAACGACAAGTTCAAGGGACTCGATCTGCCGCGCGCGGACTGGCCGGCGACGAAGCTGGCTGCGGGCAGCCACACCTTCCGCTTCCGCGCCACCGCCCCGCACAAGGGTTCCTTCGCCCTGTACATGACCGCGGACGGCTACGACCCGGCGAAGCCGCTGAAGTGGTCGGACCTGGAGGAGAAGCCGTTCGTCGAGGTGGCCGACCCGAAGCTGGTGGACGGGTCGTACGTCTTCGACGGCACCGTGCCCAAGCGCGCGGGACGACAGCTGATCTACACCGTCTGGCAGCGTTCCGACTCACCGGAGGCGTTCTACGCCTGCTCCGACGTGATGTTCGACGGCACGGCCGCAAGCGGTACGGCCGACGGCGACAAGGAGGGCAGCGGGTCGGTCGCCGCGGTTCCGGCCCCGTCCGCGTCCGCCCCGTCCGAGCAGGAGATCACGAAGGGCGAGGCCAAGTCGTCCGTCGAGCACGGCGGTCACGGTGACGGCGACGCCGGTACGGGCGCGAAGGTCACCGCCGCGGCCGGCACGCCGGACGCGGCGGCCAACGCCCCCGAGCCGGACAGCGCGTCCGCCGCACCCGCCGCGGCGGGGCCGAACCTCGCCGAGACGGGTGGCAGCAGCAGCACGGCGTACCTGACGATGGGTGGCGCGGCCGCGCTCGCCCTGGGCGCGGCCGCACTGTTCACCTCGGTGCGGCGCCGGGCCGCCTCCACCGGACGGCACGGGCGCTGAGCGAGCGGACGGCCCCGGGCTTCCCGGGGCCGTCCGGATCTGCCCAGGGCCGTCCGGTCCTGTTTGGGCCGCCGGGTGTGGATCAGGCCGTATCAGGCACCGGGGCAGGCGAGCCCGGCATGATCCGGCCTGATCCGAACGAGAGGGCCTAGCCGACTGCCGAGGCGCAGGTGGTGCGGGTGGCGTGCGCCGGATCCAGGGCGTTCGCCACCTCGTGGTAGGCGACCCGGTCGATGGTCCCGATCGCCACGTGCTCGGACAGGTCGACCGGGCACAGGTCCTGGAGCAGGACGTTGTGCACGTCCGGTCCGTCCAGGAACTGCGTCCGGTACGGGGTCACCACCTCGTCGTACCTGGTCGCGATGACGGTGTAGTGCACGCCGGGCACGGTGTCGCCGCCCGCGTTGAGCTTGGTGATGAAGGGGGAGCCGGCGACCTGGTCGGCGAGTCCGGGAGTGGCGGAGTTGAGCAGGCCCCCGGCGCCCGGGAAGTACGGCAGCAGGTTCGCCAGGCCGAGGAGGGTGGTGCCGTGGTTGTCGGGCGCGAGCCCGATCATGGCGTTCACCTTGGACTGCCCGCCGAGGAACTTCAGGTAGTAGTTCGGCATCATGCCGCCCTGGGAGTGGCCGACGATGTCCGCCTTGGACGTCCCGGTGGAGGCGAGCACCTTGTCGACGAAGGTGGCGAGCTGACCGGCCGACTTGTCGATCGGGCCCAGGCCGTTGAAGAGCGGCACACCGGGGAGCTGCCCGTAGTCGAGCGAGTAGACGCAGTAGCCCCGGTTCACCAGGTAGGGGGCCAGGACGAGCCAGTTGTCGACCGAGTTCCCGAAGGTTCCATGGACCAGGACGACGGGGCGGGGGTGGGCTGCGGAGGGTTTGCAGGAGTAGTCGTTCCAGCCACGCGAAGTGGCTGTGGCGGCGGTGGGGGCGGCTGCAGCGGCAGTGGCCGTGGGGGTGGCGACTGCGGCGACGGCGAGGAGCAGTGCGGCGAGGGTTCTCCGCGCACGAGGGGTGCGCGGTGCACGGATCCAGGGCAGCATCGTGTGGTCTCCTTGCGGCTCAAGGGAGTTGCGATGTCTGTGCACCCTGCGGCCCGGACCACAAGTTCTGACGACGCTCTATGTGCTCATGCCAAATTACGCATGAGTAAGGTGGGGTGGGAAGTTACGCGTCGGTAAAAACTGACGCGGGAGTAACCGTAGCTTCAGGACAGCCCCCGGCGGTCAGGTCAGGCCGCGAGTCGCCCGGGCATCACGGCCTGGGGCCCGAACCGGGCCCGCAGCCGGTCCGCGACCGCCTCGATCCGCCGCGCCCGTTCGTCCACCGGGTCGAAGGTCAGCTGGTGCGCGGCCCGCCCGGCGTCGGCGAGTCCCTCGGCGCGCAGCGCGATCCCCCGCACCCGGGCCCGCTGCAGGGCGAACGAGTCATGGATCCGGTACGCGAGTGCGGTGAGCTCCGCGGAGTGGGCGGTGGCCTCGCGGAGCGTACGGCTGCGGGTCAGCGTCGAGTAACCGGTCCGGTCGGCGTAGCGCACGGAGACCGCGAGCGAACGGCACACCTGTCCCTCGCCGCGCATCCTCGCCCCGAGCTCCTCGGTGAGCGACATGAGCGCACGCCGCTGCCGCTCCCGGTCCAGCTCGTCGCGCGGGAAGGTCCGTTCGGCGGCTACCGACCTGGCGGCGGCGTTCGGCACCACCGCCGTACGGTCGATGCCCTGCGACCGCTCCCACAGTTCGCGCCCGGTCCGCACCCCGGTGATCCGCTGCAGGGTGCCGAGCGGGGCGGCCGCGATCCGGCCGACGGAGTCGAGCCCGTACCCGCACAGGGTGCGGGCCGTCGCCGCCCCGACGCCGTCCAGCGCGGCGGCCGGCCGGTCCGCGAGGAAGGCGGCGGCCCCGCCGACGGGCACCACGAAGGTCTTCCCGGGCGCGGCCCGCCGCGCCGCCATCCGTGCCAGCATCGGGTTCTCGGCGGCCCCGATCGCGCAGTCCACGCCGTGCAGGGCCAGCGCGCGGACCCGGATCACCGCGGCGAGGCCGGCGACGTCCCGCCCGAAGTAGCGCAGCGCGCCGCGCACATCGGCGAGCGCCCCGTCGGGCGGCGCCGCCTCGACGACCGGGGTGAAGGAGCCGAGGAGGGCCAGCAGTCCCGGGTAGCCGGCGCCGTCCGGCTCCCCGCCGCCGACCTGGCGGAACCGCAGGCAGAGGATGCCGGGCTGCTCGCTCATCCCGCGCTCCCCGGGCTCTGGTGCCACAGTTTCCGTCCGGTGGGCGTCCCCTCGCCGGGCGGCTGCAGGTCGGACCACGGGTTCATCTCGTATCCGGTGGGCATTCGGATCCGGCGGCCCTCGTCGGGCGCCTCCTCCTTCTCCGGGCCGGACGCCTGCGGCTCGGGCGCCTGCGCCAGCCGGGCCGCGACCGCGTCGAGTCCACCGGTACGCCGCAGTTCGGCCAGCTCGGCCAGATTCCAGGCGGCGGCGCCGACCACGCTCAGGCTCCGCGGCCCGCGCCGCTGGACCACCCCGCGCACCAGCAGCAGCCAGGAGTGGAAGACGGTGTGCGCGCAGGCGGCGTGGCTGTCGTCGAAGAAGGCCAGGTCGACCAGGCCCGTACCGTCGTCCAGGGTGGTGAAGACGACCCGGCGGCCGGAGCGGATCGGTGGGGTCTGGGTGGCCGCCTTGGCGCCCGCGACCAGCACGGTCTCCCCGTGCCGCGCCTCGCGCAGCCGCTTGGCGGAGAGCGCGCCGAGCTCCTCCAGGAAGGCGTGGTGATCGCTCATCAGGTGGCGGGATACATCCATGCTCAGCACGCCGAGCTCGGCGCTGAGCCGTTCCGCCTCGTTGAGGTCGGGCAGGCCGATGGAGCCGGTCCGGTGCCCGCCGCCGAGCGGGAGCTGCGCGCCCCCGCCGCCGCCGGAGCCCGCGCCCCGCTGGGCACGGTGGAGTTCGGACAGGTGCAGCAGCAGATCGCGCCGGTTGGCGCCGAACGCGTCCAACGCGCCGACCTGGGCCAGCCGTTCGGCGGCCGGCTTGCCCGGTCTGGCCCGCTGCCAGAAGTCCAGCAGCGAGGCGTAGGGCTGCCCGGCCTCGATCCGGGCGACCTCGGCCGCACTGATCCCGTGGACGTCCGAGAGCGCCAGCCGCAGTCCCCAGACCTCCCCCCGCACCCCGTCACCGGACACCAGTTCGATTCGATGGACCGCCGCCGACCGGTTCACATCCAGCGGCAGCACCGGCACCCCGCGCCGCCGGGCATCCGCGAGCAGCAGCCGCTTCGGGTACATCCCGGGGTCGTGGGTGAGCAGCCCGGCGTAGAAGGCAGCCGGGTGATGCACCTTCAGCCAGGCCGACTGGTACGTCGGCACCGCGAAGGCGACCGCGTGCGCCTTGCAGAAGCCGTAGCTGCCGAACGCCTCGATGATCTCCCAGGCGCGGGCGATCACTTCGGCGCCGTACTTCCTCGCCGCCGCGTGCTGCGCGAACCAGAGCCTGATCCGGCCCTGCGACTCGGGGTCGGAGAGCCCGCGCCGGACCCGGTCGGCCTCGTCCCGGCCGCAGCCGGTCATGATGTCGACCATCTCGATGATCTGCTCGTGGAAGACCACCACTCCGTACGTCTCGCGCAGCGGCCTCTCCAGGTCGGGGTGCGGATAGCGGACGGGCGCGCGGCCGTGCCGGGCCTCGATGAACGGACGCACCATGTCGGCGGCGACCGGTCCGGGCCGGAAGAGCGAGATGTCGACCACCAGATCGTGGAAGGTGGCCGGCTGGAGCCTGCCGACCAGGTCGCGCTGGCCGGGCGACTCGATCTGGAAACAGCCCAGCGTCTCGGCGGTCCTGATCAGCCGGTACGTCTCCGGGTCGCCCGGCGGCACGGCGTCCAGGTCCACCTCCCGCCCCGAGGCCCGTTTCACCTCCGTGACCGCGTGCGCCATCGCCGACTGCATCCGTACGCCCAGTACATCGAGCTTGAGCAGCCCGAGGTCCTCCACGTCCTCCTTGTCGAACTGCGCCATCGGGAAGCCCTCGCCGCTGGTGGGCATGACGGGGGTGCGGCGCAGCAGCGAGGCGTCCGAGAGGAGGACCCCGCACGGGTGCATGGCGATGCCGCGCGGCAGTGCGTCCAGCGCCTCCACCAGCTCCCACAGCCGCCCGTACTTCTCCTTCTCCCGTGCCACCTCGCGCAGTTCGGGCAGTTCCTCCATGGCCGTGAGGGCGTCGCGGGCCCGGATGTGCGGGAAGGCCTTGGCCAGCCGGTCGGTCTCGGCCGGGTTCATGGAGAGCGCGGCACCGACGTCCCGGATGGCGTGCCGCACCCGGTAGGTCTCGGGCATGGCGACGGTGGCGACCCGCTCCGCGCCGAAGCGGCCGATGATCGCGCGGTAGACGTCGAGGCGGCGGGCCGACTCGACGTCGATGTCGATGTCGGGCAGCACGAAGCGGCGCTTGGACAGGAAGCGTTCCATCAGCAGGCCGTGCTCGACCGGGTCGGCGTGGGCAATGCCGAGGAGGTGGTTGACCAGGGAGCCGGCCCCGGAGCCGCGGGCGGCCACCCGGATATTCATCTCCCTTACGTCGTCCACCACTTGGGCGACCGTGAGGAAGTACGAGGCGAAGCCGTGGTGGGCGATGATGTCCAGCTCGTGGTGCATCCGGTCCCAGTAGTCGCGTCTGCGGTCGTAGCCGCGCAGCACCATGCCCGCGGTGGCGCGGGAGGTCAGCACCCGCTGCGCGGTGCGGCGGCCGGCACCGACGAGATGCGGCTCGGGAAAGTGGACGGAGCCGAGGCCGATGTCACCCTCGGGGTCGACGGCGCAGGCGTCGGCGGTGTGCCGGGTCTCCGCGAGCAGCCGCGCCCCGGCGTCCGGCCCCAGTCCGGCAGCGGAGGTGATCCGCTCGGCGGTCGCCGCCATCGCGCGGGCGTCCTTGAGCCAGCGCTCACCGCTGTCGAGGGGGGCGCGGCGCGGATCGACGGGGACGAGCCTGCGCGCCGAGTCGAGCACGTCGGCGACCGGCCCCTGCCCGGGGTCGGCGTACCGGACGGCGTTCGTCAGTACCGCCCGGATGCCCTGTTCGGCGGCGAAGCCCACGGTGCGGGCGGCGAGCCGCAGCGAACCGGGTCCGGTGCCGTCACGGCCGTGGTGCACGGCTTCGAGCCGCAGGTCGTCGCCGTACATCTCCCGCCAGGGGGCGAGCAGGGCGGCGGCCCGGTCGGGGCGGCCGGCGGCCAGCGCCCTGCCCACCTCGGAGGCCGGGCCGAGCAGCACGGTGAGCCCTTCGGCGGGCAGCACGGACCGTTCGGCCAGGGGCCGGCCGCCGTCGGGAACGGCGGCATGGGCGGCGGTGACGAGGCGGCACAGTTCGGCCCAGCCCTGCGCGCCGTCGCGGGCGAGGAAGGTGACCCGGGGTGCGGATTCGTCGACAAAGGCACCGCCGCGGACCGGGGTCCGCAGCCGGTGCGTACGCCCGTCGCCCTCCGCGCGCCCGGCGGGGGCCACCGCGAGCTCCACCCCGAAGACCGGCCGCACACCGGCCTGCTCGCAGGCCTTGGCGAACCGGACCGTCCCCGCAAGGGTGTCCCGGTCGGTCAGCGCGAGGGCGTCCATCCCCCGCTCGGCGGCGCGCTCCGCCAGCCGCTCCGGGTGCGAGGCCCCGTACCGCAGGGAGAACCCGGAAACGGTATGCAGATGCGTGAACCCGGGCACCTGCACCTCCTGGACCGATCCGTACGCCACCCCCTCGCTCTCCACCATAGACCAAGTTTCGAACATTCGTGCGATACCCGAGTCCGGGCCACCCTCTCAGCCATTCGGCCCGGCCCCGACTGCGTGAGCGACGGCCACCCCGGACGGTGGGGGCATGACTTTCGCTGACGAGGTGAAGAACGCCGTGACTCCGCGGGCCGCACTGCTCGTCATCGGCGTGCTGGCGTTGCAACTGCTCTTCATCGCGTCCTACGTCGGCGCGCTGCACAACCCGAAGCCGACGGACGTCCCCTTCGGGGTCGTCGCACCCCAGCAGATGTCGGCCCGCCTCGTCACCGAACTGAAGGATCTCCCCGGCGGTCCGCTGGACCCCCGCGCGGTCAGCGACGTCGCCACCGCCCGCCGGCAGATCCTCGACCGTGACATCGACGGCGCCGTGATCGTCAGCCCCAGGGGCACCACCGACACCGTGCTGGTCGCCTCCGGCGGGGGCACCGTCCTGGCCGACTCGCTGACGAAGATCATCGCGAAGGTCGATCTCACCCAGCGGCGCACGGTCCGCTCCGTGGACGTGGCCCCGGCATCGGACCAGGACTTCGACGGACTCTCGTCCTTCTACCTGGTCGTGGGCTGGTGCGTCGGCGGCTACCTCTGCGCCTCGATCCTGGCGATCAGCGCCGGCAGCCGCCCCGCCAACCGTCAGCGCGCGGTGATCCGGACCGGGGTCATGGCGCTGTACTCGATCGCGGGCGGAATCGGCGGCGCGATCATCATCGGCCCGATCCTCGGGGCCCTGCCCGGAAGCTTCTGGGGGCTGTCGGGCCTGGGCGCGCTCACCGTCTTCGCGGTCGGCATGATCACACTGGCCCTGCAGGCACTCACCGGCATCGTCGGCATCGGCCTGGCCGTCCTGCTCGTGGTGATCGCGGGCAACCCGAGCGCGGGCGGCGCCTTCCCGCTCCCGATGCTGCCGGACTTCTGGCGGGCGATCGGCCCCGCGCTGCCGCCGGGGGCCGGGACCTGGGTGGCGCGCTCGATCGCGTACTTCAAGGGAAACGCGGTGACCGGACCGCTGCTGGTGCTGTCCGCGTGGGCGGTGGCGGGCACGGCCGTCACCCTCCTGATGGCGATGCGCAGGAAGCCGGAGGCGGATTCGCCTCCGGCTTCGCACGCGGGCTCCACCCTGTCCGGCTGATTCAGAGCCGGACCGGGTGCGGGGTGCGCCGCGCTGTCCCGGCGCACCCGTCTTCGGTCAGCCGATCTCCGCCCCGAACGCGGCCAGCGCCTCCGGCACCGGCTGGAAGAACGTCTCGCCGCCCGAGGAGCAGTCGCCGCTGCCGCCCGAGGTCAGGCCGATCGCCGTGTCGCCGGCGAAGAGCGAACCGCCGCTGTCGCCGGGCTCGGCGCAGACCGTCGTCTGGATCAGCCCGTTGACGATGTCGCCGTTGCCGTAGTTGACCGTGGCGTCCAGCCCCGTCACCTCACCGTCGTGCACCTGGGTGGTGGAGCCGCTGCGCGTCACCGTCATCCCGACGGTCGCCTCGCCCGCCTTGGTGATCGGCTGGGTGGAGCCGTTGTAGAGGTCGACCTCGCTGGGGTGCGCCGTGCCCGAGGTGTACTTCACCAGGCCGAAGTCGTTGTCCGGGAACTCCGAGCCCGCGTTCGTGCCGATCTCCGCGCCGCCCTGGGAGTCCGACCAGCTGGAGATCGCCTCGGTGCAGTGCCCGGCGGTCAGGAAGTACGGCTCGCCGCCCTTGACCACGTTGAAGCCGAGCGAGCAGCGCCCGCCGTCGCCCCAGATCGCGTCGCCGCCCGCGATGAGCGGCTTGAACTCCCCGGCGGACTTCTTGAGCTGGGCCTTGCCGCCCAGCCCCTCGACCACCGAGCTGATCTTCTGCCAGGCAGCGCCCTTGACCGTACGGTCGGCGGTCACGACGACCTGGTTGCTGACCGGGTCGACGGCCCATGAGGTGCCGGGGATCGTGGCCTTGCCGGCCAGGGTCTGCCGGGCCGACTTCAGCTCGGCGAGCGAGTTCTGCACGACTCTCGCCTTGCCGCCCGCCTGCCGCACCTGCTCGGCGGCGGCCTGGTCGACCACGTTCATCACCAGGTGCTTCGACTTGGCGTCGTAGTACGCGCCGGCCGCGTCGCCGCCCAGTTCCTTCCCGAGGCCGGTGGCGAGCTTTCCGGCCGCGACTGCGTTGAGAGTCCGTGCGGTGACCTCCGGTACACCGTCACTGGCGTTCGCACTCTGGAACGTCGCTCCTGCTGCAACCAGGGCGACCACCGCCGACCCGGCCAGCACTGCGCGCTTCCTGGATATGCGTCGATGCTTCAACTTCGACCTCCTGTGGGGCCGCGCACGGAGGAAGTGGGGTCCGACCGTGAGCGGAGGATGTTGGGCGCCCACTATTCCGAGCAGGCCGATAGCACACAAGGCCGACTTCAGGACGCACACACGGCACCACCGGTTCGACCTCGGCACCTTCACTTACCGGAGGTCACGCCTTGTCGATTCCGGCTGCGAACACCCCGTGCAACCATCCGGTCAGCAGCGGGTGAGGACTAGTCCTGTCCGGTATTCGCCCCTGCGGGTCCGGTTCTCGGCGTGGTCGGCACGCCCGCACCGGTACGTCCTCTCCGTGGCCGACCGGTTTCCGTCAACGCGTAGTCCCCGTACGGAGCTTGATAGGTCATCATCGAATGGTGCGGGGAAAGCCGGGCACGTCGTGCCCGCACGGAACCAAGGAGGCGCGGAGTGCGCAGTCGGGTGCGCGCAACCGATGGACGGCAACTGGTGGTGGAGCGTCTGGGGGATCCTCGCGGCAGACCGGTCTTCCTGCTGCACGGGATGCCCGGCAGCAGGCTCGGTCCGGCTCCGCGCGGCATGGTGCTGTACCAGCGCAAGACACAGCTGATCACTTACGACCGGCCCGGGTACGGCGACTCCGACCGGCAGCCCGGCCGTTGCGTCGCCGATGCGGTGGAGGACGTACGGGCCATCGCGGACCATATCGGGCTGGACCGGTTCGCCGTCGTCGGCCGGTCCGGCGGCGCCTCGCACGCTCTGGCCTGCGCGGCGCTGATGCCCGAGCGGGTCACCCGTACCGCCGCCCTGGTGGGCCTGGCCCCCTGGGACGCCGACGGACTCGACTGGTTCGACGGGATGGCCGCCTCCAATGTGCTGGCGTACACCACGGCGGCCGCCGACCCGGACGGGCTCGCGGAGTCGTTCATCTCGCGGTCCGCGGTGATCAGGAACAACCCGGTCCGGCTCATCGACGATCTGCGCCGGGAGCTGACCGACTCCGACCGGCTGGTGGTCAACGACGCCGGCGTCCGGTCCATGCTGTTGCGCAACTACCGGGAAGGGCTGCGCACTTCCGCGTACGGCTGGATCGACGACGCGCTCGCGTTCAGCCGTCCCTGGGGGTTCGACCCGGCCGACATCACCGGTCCGGTGCTGCTGTGGCACGGCGAGAAGGACGTCTTCTCACCGGTCGGGCACACCCGCTGGCTGGCGAGCCGCATCGCCGGCTCCACGGTGGTGGTGGAACCGGCGGCCGCGCATTTCGACGCGCTGCACGCGCTGCCGAGGATTCTCACCTGGCTGCTGGACACGGCTGCCTGAGCAACGGGAAGGGGGGCGTCCGGCGGCGGCCGGACGCTCCCCTTTCCTCACACCGCGAGCGGTTCCAGTTCGCGCTGGAACCGGCGCTCGTCCCGGGCGATCCGGGTGAGCGGATGGTCGTCACCCAGCTGCCTGGCCAGCTCGTCGACCGTCTCCGTCCTGATCTGGAGCGCCTCGTCCTTGCGTCCCATCGCGTCGAGCGTGACCGCCATGTTCGACTTCATGGCCAGGGTCTCCGGGTGATGCGCTCCCAGGGCCACCCGGAACTGCCCGATCAGCCGCCGCTCGGTCTCCAGCACCAGTTCCAGCTCGCCCCGGTCGGCCGTGGTGTTGGCCAGGTTCATCACGCTGAACAGCGTGTTGGGGTGCTCCCGCCCGTACACCTCCCGCATCGAGGCGACCACCCTGGTCAGCACCTGCTCCGACTCCTCGGAGGCGCCGGCCCCCCGGAGGTAGACGCCCAGGTTGTTCAGGGCGGCCAGGGTGTACGGGTGTTTCTCACCCGGCACCTTCATGTACTGGTCGACGACCTCCCGCGCGGTGTCCCTGGCCTCGGCCGCCTCGTCAGCCGCGAACAGGTCCGCCGCCAGGTTGAGATCGCAGGCCAGCGACTCCGGGTTGGCGGAGGTGTACTTGGCCCGGTAGCGGGCCCGGGTCGCCACCGTGAGCCGGCGGGCGTCCTCCAGCCGCCCCGCCCGGCGCAGCGACACCGCCAGCGCCTTCGCCGCGCTGAGGGTGCCGGGGAAGGACCGGCCGAGCGTGGCCTTGTAGCTGTCGTACGTGCGGCTGAGGATGCCTACGGAGTCCTCGTACCGCCCGACGTCACGCAGGTCGCGCGCCAGGTTCATGGCCGAGGAGAGGCTGTACGGGTGTTCCTCGCCGAGCACCTCCCGGCGCCGGTCGAAGACGTCCTGGTCGATCTCGCGGGCCTTGGCGTACTGCCCGATGGACCGCAGGGTGAACGCCAGGTTGTTGGCCGCGGCCAGGGCCCTGGGGTGCGAGTCGTGGAAGATCTGGTTGAACCCCTCGGTGGCCTCGGTCGCCAGCTCGATCGCCCTGGTGTACTCGCCGAGCGTGCCGAGGTCGGTCGCCAGGCTGCTGGTGCTCATGTACGTGTGCGGATGCTCCGCGCCCAGCAC
Source organism: Streptomyces sp. RKAG290 (assembly GCF_023701695.1). Classification (GTDB taxonomy): domain Bacteria; phylum Actinomycetota; class Actinomycetes; order Streptomycetales; family Streptomycetaceae; genus Streptomyces. The sequence goes on along the minus strand of NZ_JAJOZC010000001.1, from coordinate 6,083,699 downwards.
CTCCCGCTGGGTCGTCAGGGTGATCTCGTCGAGCTCCATGGCCTCCACGTAACGCCCGCGCGAGCGGTAGATGTTGGCGAGGTGGAAGCAGAGGTAGAGGTACTGGATGTCCCGCTCCCCCAGCGTCCGGCGCCAGATCTCACGCAGCTCCTCGCAGAGGCTGGTGGCCGTCCTGAAGTCTCCGCGCTTCCAGAGGTAGCGCACCCGGTCGATCAGGAGCCTGCGCGCTTCGGGCTCCTGGCAGTTGCGGGCGTCGGACGGGCCGAGGTGCGGCCATATGGTGGCGAACTGCGGCCAGTTGGCTGGGTTGTCGATGGGCTCGTCGTCATCGGGCCTGGCGCCCGCCAGGATGCGGTGGACGGCGTGCCGGGCGTCCCGCTGCTCCTGCTCGCTGAGCTGCGCCCGGATGACCGCCTGGACGAGCCGGTGCACCTGGATGGAGTTGGAGACCTGGTCGACCTTGGCGAGGGCGAACCGGCCGATCTCCCGGATGACCCGGCCCAGCACCAGCTTCTCCTGGAGCGAGGCGTCGTACGGCTTCAGCGCCTCGATCATCTCCTTGCTGTACAGGAGGTTTCCCGAGATCGGCTCGGGGGCGAAGAAGGCGCAGAGCTGGAGCAGCCGCACCGCGGCGGGCGAGCGCTCCTTGAGGCGTTGGATGGAGATGTTCCAGGTCGCCGCGACCGGCTCGGGGTAACCGGCCGGCTGGTTGAGCGCCAGGACCTCCGGGGCCTGCTGGGCCAGCTGCTCCAGGTAGGTGTCGATCGGGGTGGCGGTCTCCGCGATCCAGGCCGCCGCCTGTTCGACGGCGAGCGGCAGGTCGCCCACCGCGGTGGCCACCTGGGCGGCGTCCTCGTCGCTCAGCCCCGGCGCCCGGCGCTGGAGGTGTTCGATGGACTCCTCGCGCAGGAAGACGTCGACGGGCAGGGCGTCGCCGTGCTGGGACCATGCCTGGTTGCGGGAGGTGACCAGGATGTGCCCGGAGCCGCCCTGCGGGAAGTAGCGCCGGAGCCGTTCGGGGTCGTCGGCGTTGTCGAAGACCAGCAGCCAGCGGTCCGAGGGCACACCGCGCCGCAGCAGGTCGACGGCCTCCTGGGAGGCGGCCGCCATGTCGTCGCCGCCCTGGGCGCCGAGCCGGACGGCGAGCTCGGCGAGTCCGGCGACCACGTCGTCGGTCTGCTCGGACGATATCCACCAGACCAGGTCGTAGTCGGCCATGAACCGGTGCACGTACTCCAGGGCGACCTGCGTCTTGCCGACGCCGCCGAGTCCGTACAGGGTCTGCGGCTGCGGCAGCACGACGGCCATGCCGCCGCCGAGCTGGTCACGCATCCGCTCCAGGACCAGGGAGCGGCCGGTGAATCCGGGGTTGCGCGGCGGTGCGTTCCAGATCCGCGGGACGGTGCCGGGGAAGCGCGGTCCGGGCGAGACGCCGTCGGTGATCTGGACGGGCCGGTCCAGGGCCCGTAACAGCGCGGCGGTGGCGTGCACCTCGTCGAGCCGGAACAGGTCGACGGGGTTGCGGTCGATATAGGGCGCGGACAGCCGTACGTCCCCGACCCTGAGCGGCACCAGATGGCGCCGGCCGCCGCCCGGGTCATCGGCGACGGCGCGTTCCCAGAGGCCCACCGCTCGCTGCGACTTGAGGTAGGCGCTGGAGAGCAGCACCACGGTCCTGGTGGCGTTCTCGGCGGCGGCGGCCGCCGGTTCCCGGGGCTCCCGCTCGGCGGACACGTCGCGCGGCACGACCCGGAAGCCGGCCCGGGTGAGCGCGGACTCGATCCAGTCGGCCCACATCCGGTTCTCCGCCACGTAGCTGAGGAAGAGATCGGCGGGCAGGGCCGGCCTGCGCCGGGTGAACGCGTCGCGGATGCGCAGCCGTACCTCTTCGCCGACCGGGGGCATCGAGGTGATCTGCTGGTCGGTGATGACGGAGGTGAGCCGCTCGAAGGCGGAGAGCAGCGAGTTGCTGAGACCCGCCTCGTCCCCGAAGGTGGCCAGCGTCTCCTCGTACGCGTAGTAGGGACGGTACGGGATCTCCACCGCTCCCCAGTACGCGGTAAGTTCGTCGCCGGACAGGTCGCGCGGCAGCCGGTCGAACTTCAGCCGGGCCAGCGCCCGGCCGGCGTCCGCCTTCTCCTTCTCGCCCTCGTCGATGCGCATCGGGACGGGGAAGATGGAGATGGGGCGGCCGGTGTACCGCTCGGAGATCTGCCGGGCGACCGAGGCGGCGCCGTCGATGGACTGGTCGCTCAGGGTGAAGCAGTCGACGAGCATGTCGGGCAGATGGACGGTGCAGATGTCGGCGATGTCGCTGAGACCGGTACGGCTGTCGATGAGGACGTAGTCGTAGTTGGCCTTCATGTCGTCGCGCAGCGCGTCGAAGAAGTGGCCGCCGCCGAGGCGGTCGTAGAAGTTGTCCCAGTCGAAGGTGGAGACGGTCGCGGAGTATTCGCGGTTCTGCCGTCCGGCGGAGACGAAGTCGAGCGTTCCGCCCTGCGGGAACTCCCAGCCGAGCGCCTCGGGGGTGAGCGAGACCGCGTGCGGCTGGATCCGGGCGTAGTCCCGGTGCCAGTCGTCCGCCCGCTGCACCGGGCTGGTCGCGGCCCAGGCGTACTCGGTGATCAGGTCGATGACACCGGTGGTGGCGCCGAGGGTCGACGGGTCGAGGAACGGGTGGAAGAACCGGTGGAGTCCAGGGGCCTCCAGGTCCCAGTCGACAGCCAGTACCCGCTTGCCGTTCGCGGCGAGAATCCAGGCGGTGTTGGCCAGGGCCATGGTGCGCCCGGTACCGCCCTTGTACGAGTAGAAGGTGACGATGCGCCCGTCACGACTGGCCGTCATCCGTGTCCTCCACGTCCGTCGCAGCGTCATGTGTCTCGGGGATGTACTGGGTCTGCGCCATCGGTCCCATCAGCCGCGTGCGTTCGGTGTGTCCGCCGCCGCCGGCGGCGGGCAGATAGACGGCCGCGTGTCTCAGGTACTGCTGGGCGGCGACCTCGACCACCTGCGGCAGGATCTGGCCGAAGGCCTCCATGCTCGGTACGCCCCTGGCGGCGGCGCGGCAGTAGGCCCGCCCCTGGCGCATCTTGGTCGGCATGGTCCGTTCGAGCTTCTCGGTCAGCTCGGCCTCCGCGGCCCTGCTCTCGTGGTCGTCGCGGTTCCACGGGACGACCATCGTCACCCAGGGACGGTTCTCCGCGTCGAAGGCGGCGAGCCGGCGGCACCTGTCCTCGTCCTGCAGTGCCCAGCGGTCGACGAGCAGGATCTCCGGTGTGGTCGGGGGCTGCTTGCCTCCCGGGTGACCGGACTCCTCGTCGAAGGAGGCCACAGTGGCCTGGTAGTTGAGGGAGCGCACCAGGTCCTCGGCGACGTAGGCCAGGGGGCGTGCGGCGTCCGGGTGGTAGGGGTTCCAGTCCTGCGGGTTGTCGCCGTAGTAGTCGGCGTTGCGCCCCTCGGGCAGATCGTGGCGGGTGGCGGCGGCGATGGTGACCTGCATCGGGCGGGGGCCGCCGGCTCCGCCGCCCGTCGAGCCGAAGGCGCTGGGGGCCAGCCGGTAGTCGACGGGCCGGCCGGTGCCGATCCGTACCGTGTCGGCGACGCTGACGATGCGTTTGGCGAGCTCGTACACCGCGCGCTCGTAGTCCTCGGCGAAGAGCCTGAGTTTGATCAGGCCGTACAGCCCGTCACTGACGTAACGGTCCCCGAAATCACGGTGGTTGAACTGTAATCGCTCGGCCGGCCCGGGGAGCTGGCTGGGCGGGACCGGCACCCAGAGCGCCGGGACGATCGCCTCGGCCGACTGGTTGGAGCGGGCCCGGTAGTGGATGGCGCGCTGGGCGAAGGCGTACCACTCCTTGCCGCACATCTCGCTGGCGAAGTAGCGCGGCGAGAACAGCGGGACGAACACCCGGCAGGTGGCGAGCACCTCGCCGAGCCGTTCCGACCAGCCCTCGCCGGAACGTATCTCGCGGTCGATGAACCCGGCCGGTGCTCCGGCGGGCAGATCGGTCATGGCCATCACATGGCCGCAGAGATCCTGGAAGAGCCGCTCGACCCACATATCGGGGTCCGTGCCACCGCCGTACCCCGGTGTGTGGGCGTAACTCAAGAAGAAGTACGGCCGATGGTCCGCCGCTCGCTGCTGCGTCGTCGCGTGCACACGACCCCCGTCCTGTGTGAGCACCCGCACCCGAGGAGTGAAGAGAATGCGAGCGAATTCATCATTCCGGAGCGGACCTTGCTCCACCCCATGGCGTTCGGTCATTCAACGCCACTTTTCAGTCATCTGTGCCCAGGTCCTATCGATCACCCCCTTGATCGAATTCGGTCTGCGCCCGTTCCTCCCGGTTGTCCCGACTCTGCGCACGGCCTTCCCGAACCGGAATTCGAGATTCAGAATTCTTTTCGCATCAGGGCAAGCAGCCGTTTCCCGCCGACGGTGAGTTCGGCCGCTCCCTCCAGCGTGTCGAGTGCCTGCGGTACGCCGTCCCGATACCGGGGGTCGAATGACGCGAGCGCCAGCCGTTCATACGTGCCGGCCAGCAGCCGGGAAAACGGAACCAATTCTTCCCCCCAGGGCATTCGATGTTCCCAGGAGCCGTCCGCCGCGTAAAGATCCGTGACATCCACAAGTGCCCGGAATCTGGCCCGGCGTACTCCGCGCAGCAGCGCGAGCGCCAGCGTGCCGGCGTTCTCGTCCGCCCCGATGCCCAGTGCGCCGTATCCGTGCCGGCCCACGGCGGGTTCGCCCGGCGCCGGGCCGGTCAGCGGAGTGAGCGTCAGCGGTCCGTCGACGGACCGCGCCCCGTACTCCGGAGCCCGCTCCTCGATCAGCGCCCAGGCCTCGGTGAGCGCGGCGGCCAGGCGGGCCGCCCGCGTGGCGTCGGGCGTGGCCGCGGCGGTTGCGCCGAAGCAGTCGCGGTACGGGTCGAGGTCGTCGATCACGAAGCCGGACGGGGCGCCGGGCAGGGCGTAACCACGCACCGGAAGCCAGCCGGGTGCCGCCGGGGCGGGCCATGCGATCCGCCGCTCAGCGCGTCCCCCGCCGTCCCGGCCGACCAGGAACCCGCCCTCGACGGCACGCACCCGCGCCGTACCGTGCTCCCCCGCGCCGCCGACGGCCAGCCGGCCCAGGGTGGGCAGTACCAGCCCGCCGTCCCGGTAGGGCACCGGCACCCACCGGTCCAGACCCGCCCGCACAGTCGCGGCCGCCAGTCGCGCCGGCAGGCTGTCCGCCGCGTCCGACGCGGCTCCCGGCCGGTCCTCGTGCAACGCGTCCAGCGCGTCGAGCAGCCAGGTGCGGGTGTACGGGTGGGCCAGTACGTGGTCCAGGCCATGGGAACCCTGCGCCGAGCCGTCGAGGGCTGCCGCCAGTTCCCACGCCGCCGCCCACCGCTCACCGCCCCGGCCGTCCAGCTCCGCGTGGAGCCGGGCCAGCAGGGTGCGGGTGAGATCCTCCTGGGCCGCGAGCAGTTCACCGGGACCGGCCACCGCGGGCGCCACGTCGTCCGCCGGGGTGCAGGCCTCGATGCCGCGCACCAGGGCGGCGAGGTCGTGGCAGTACACGGACGGGTTGTCGAATCCCTCGCCGGGCCCCGCGGAGTCGTAGCGGTGGGTGTACAGGCCGCCTCCGCACGAGCGTACGACGGGGCATCGGCGGCACGTCTCGCTGACGCCCTCGAGACCGAGCTGCCTTGCCCGCACCCCTGGGTGCGCCGCGACCTCGTCGAAGGCATGCGTGAAGACGTCGAATCCGGTGGCTGCCGCGCCCTCGTAGGCGCTCTTGAGCGAGTCGACCTGCTCCAGGCTCCCGTCGGTCTCCACGACCACGAGGTCCGTGGGGCGAGACCGAGGGACTCGGTGAGGCTGGGCCCGCCGTTCAGCGTGGAGTGGACCGAGGAGAAGATCCGCACCGGCACCGGGCGCCCCTGCTCCTGCCAGCGGTCGTGGACCGCGAGGAGCCAGTCGGCGTAGGCGGTGGGCGATCCGTCCGGGCGGGGCGGCGGGTCGTCCCAGGTGGCGTGGGGAAGCAGGAAGTCGATGAGCGGCGGTTCGAGTGCGGTGAGCGCGTCGAGGACCGCGCGCGGGTCGTTCTGGATGTCGATGGTGCACAGGAGGCCGAGGTTGAGATGGCGGTAGCGCTCCTGCCGGAGCAGCTCGACGGCCTTGAGTACCAGGGGGTGGCTGCTGCGCCCGTCGGCGAAGCGGCGGTGCCGGTCGTTGGCCGCGCGGTCGCCGTCGAGGGAGATGCCCACCTTGACGTCGTACTCGCTGAAGAGGTCGAGATAGCGCGGGCTGAGCTGCAGACCGTTCGTGTGGATGCGCAGGTCCAGGGCGGCGATGCCGTCGAAGGCCGAGGTGAGCTCTTCACAGATGCGCCGCAGCCGGGCGGGGCCGGCCAGCAGAGGCTCCCCTCCGTGCAGGATTACTGACACGGAGGGCAGTGCGTGTGTCTTGGCATGCTCAGCCAGGCGCTGAGCAGTCCGGAAAATGACTTCGTCAGAGATTGTTTTCGGACGGGTTCGCCAGCTCTGATCGGCATGTTCGTAGACATAGCAATGGTCACAGGCAAGATCACACCTGCTGTGAACCTTGAGAACCACTTCACGGAAAGGGACCAGGGGTCCTGTCATTCCACCAGTCTAGCCAGCCCGGAAGGGTGATCCGGCAGACCGACCGACCTGGAGGAGCGTTCCGGAATACGAGGTCAGAGGGAGGAGTTGAAGGTGGATGCCTGGGTGGGGCGACCGGCGGAGGCAGCATGCACCCGACCGAGCTTCCTGGCGGCCTCGCCACCACGGGCGTCGATCGCGGCAAGCGGCACACGGCTCTTCTTCGCAACGGCGAAGGAGAGGGGGGATTCAGAGGTCTTCACGGCCGTCCTTGAGGGGATTCGTTCCGATGGAATGGTTCCGGACAGGAAACCCACGTGGGTACCTGCACCATTGCAGTGCCCGGCGGCACGACTTTACTCTCATGACCTCGGTTGGCAACTGAGGACGGCCACTTGGAACAAGAGCGTCACACAGGACCGGCCAGGAGTATGCGGAACTACAGGTTCCGCCATCAGGGTGACACATAACCGCAGACGGGAGTGAACATGACGGCGATTCCCGGACCACTGCAGAGCATGGTCTTCAGGAACGCTGATCTGCCGGAGCTCTTTCACCACACGGACGCCATTGCGGTCGCCCGCCAGCGGGAGGCCATAAACACCACCCGCGGGCAGCTGATCCTGCTGGTCGCGGGCACGGTACCGGCCGCGCTGCCCTGGCGGGCCGAGGTCGCGGGGACGCTCCAACTCACCGACTGCGCGGCGGCGTTGGCCTACCTCGGTGTCCTGATCACGACCTACCTCACCTCCCGGCGGAAAGCAAAGTCGCATTGGCAACTTAATCGCTCCGCGGCCGAGTTCATCAAATCGATGTGCTGGCGTTACTCCGTGCACGGCTCACCTTTCGATACCGGCACCCAGCACCCGGAGGCGGTGTTCGCCAATCGCCTCGAAGAGGGGCTGCAGGAGCTCCGCAAGGTCGGCTGGTCGGATCCCCGGGACCGGACCGCCGATTCCGGCGGACTCATCACCGATTCCATGCACGCATTACGGGGCAAGGCATTCACCGTGCGCAAGGAGACCTATGTCCGGGACCGGCTGATCGAACAGCGCTCCTGGTACCGCAGGCGCCAGGAGGTGTCCCGGCGGGCCACCGTGGTCTGGTCGAGCACCATTGCCGCGCTGACGGCGCTCGCGCTGGTCCTCGCCGTGTTCAGGGCGTTCTCGGTGGGCCAGTCGTTCGCGCTGACCGGGGTGCTCTCGGCCGCCGCCGCGGCCTGTCTGGCCTGGTGCGAGATGCGCCGGCACCACCCGCTGATCTCGGCCCACTCCCTGGTGGAGAAGGATCTGGAATCGATGCAGGTCGCGATGGAGACCACGCTGACCGAGCGGCAGTGGCCGCGGGCGGTGTTCGAAACCGAGCGCATCGTCTCCCCCCAGCACACCGACTGGCTGGCCCGGCACCAGATGTGACGGCTGCGGCACCCGGCCGGCGACGGCCGGTCAGGCGCGCTCGACCCCGTCACGCCAGATCACCGTGACCGGGCGGCCGAGGGTGCGGGCGTACGTCACGATGTCGCCGGTACCACCGAGGCCGCGGGCCGGCCGGCCGTCCCAGACGGCGAGCAGCCGGTCGCAGTGGTCGGCGATGTAGGCGCCGGCGGCGTAGTAGGCCTCGTCGGTGGAGTGCGGGTAGTCCAGCCGGACCTCCCGCACGGCGCGGGCCTTGAGGCTCAGGTAGCGGGACAGTTCGGCACCTTCGGCGAAACACGCCTCGTAGTCGCCGCTGGGGATGACCACGGTCAGCGCGGCGCCATGGGCGAGCGCGAGGTCGGCGAAGAGCTGGTCCGCCCCCACGGCCAGGCTGGACAACGCCTCCACCGATCCGTCGAATCCGCGGAGCGCCGCCCGCATCGCGGCCAGCACATGGGCCTGCGCCTCCTGCGGGATGCTGCGGTGGCCGGTCACTCCGATGCGTTTCACGGACCTGGAACCCCCTGTGGTCTCTGCCGGGGGTTCCCGGAGGGCATCCCTCCGGAAGGCACAGCGTCCGCCCCCGTTGCTCCTGCGCGACCGTCCTGTGCCACATCCTCTCAAAAGCCGCGGGGTCAGCGGGAGCCCCCGCCCGAATTCGGGCGGGGCTCGGCGTGTTCGACTTGCCCTTTCGAGGCAGGGACCGGTTCCGGGGGCCGGAACCGGCCGCCCTGGTGTCAGTAGAGGCTGACGCCGTACGCGCTGAGCGCTTCGGTGACCGGCTGGAAGTACGTCGTCCCGCCGGAGCTGCAGTTGCCGCTGCCGCCCGAGGTGAGACCGATCGCCTTGGAGCCGGAGTAGAGCGGACCGCCGGAGTCACCGGGCTCCGCGCACACGTTGGTCTTGATCATGCCGTAGACCACGTCGCCACCGCCGTAGTTGACCGTGGCGTTGAGCGCGGAGACGGTGCCGCTGTGGATGCCGGTCGTGGAGCCCCGGCGGGTGACGGACATCCCGACCGTGGCGTTGGCGGCACCGGTGATGTCGACGCTGCCCACCGTGCCCTCGTGGCTGACCGAGGCGTTGGCGTAGCGCACCAGGCCGTAGTCGTTGGTCGGGAAGCTGGTCCCGGCCGTGGGGCCGATGCTCGTCGTGTTCGACGAGTTGGTGTAGAACGGCGGGCTTCCTTCGGTGCAGTGACCTGCCGTCAGGAAGTAGTAGGTGCTGCCGCTGCGGACGTTGAAGCCGAGGGAGCAGCGGAAGCCCGGCCCGTAGACCGCGTCGCCGCCGGAGAGCAGCGGGCGGAACGTGCCGGAGGTGTGCTCGATACGCAGGGCGCCCTCGTTGGTGCCTGCGGAGTCCTTGATCTGCTGGATCTCCGATGCGGAGACCGTGCTGTCGACGGTGACCACGAGCTTCTTGGTCGCGGGGTCGACGCTCCAGGCGGTGCCGGCCACGTCGGCGCCGAGTACGGCGTCACTTGCGGCGGAGAGCTGGGTGGCGCTGTACGTTCCGGTGGAGCTGGCCTGTGCGCTGGGGGCGGCGAGCGCGGCGACAGCTACGAGACCTGCGGCAATGGCGACAGCCCTGCTGCGTCTCGCGGTGCCGCTGAGGGGGGTGGTGCGCTTGTTCCTCACTTGTCATTCCTCCCGAGGGGGGCGGGGGTCCGCCCGTGGGGTGGCCGGACCCGTGAGGCGCAGTCATTCGCACGGGCAGCTGTCCGCATTCCGGAACTGCCGTGCTCCTGACAAGCGCTGCTCGGGAGTATTCAAGGCGTCAACTTCTCGCGCAAGAGGGCCTTTTGGCCTGAGCTCCGTCGGGCGCGCATGCGTCCGGCCCCGGCGGCAGGCGGCCGCCGGGGCCGGAAACGGAAGGTATCGGGCGATGCCTCAGCCGTCGATCCGGTTGCGCTCCCCCGCCTCGACGGCGATGGGGAGCGTGTTGCCGGGCGGCGGGAAGGGGCAGATGAAGTGGTCCGCGAAGGCGCAGGGCGGCAGCAGCGCCCGGTTCAGATCGACCGTCACCGTGCCGTCGGCGGCCGGCGCTGCGGGCCGCAGGAAGCGGAAGCGGTAACTGGTGTCCCCGCTGGTGGCGTCGGCGAAGACCGCCCAGAGCGAGCCGTCGTGCTCGACGGCGACCTGGAGAGTGCGCTCCACCCGTCCACCTCGAACGCGATCTCCCCGCCGAGACCGAGCCCGCGCTCGACACCGTCGGCGTTCGCCACCTGGACGGTGCGCGAGGTGTCGTACGGGCGGAAGGTGCCGGGCAGCGCCCAGCGCGGGTCGTACGGCGTGGCCTCGATGGCGCGGAAGGCCCGCCGCGCCGTGGACTGCGGATCGAAGTCCCTCACCGCCCAGAGGCCTTCGCGGCTCAGCACGACCAGCCGCCGCTCGCCGTGCGCGACCCGGGACCCGTCGATCGGGCCGCGGTCGGCACCGAGCCGGACCTGCCCGGTGAAGGGCTTCCCGTCGACGGTCAGGCCGTCCTCGGGACCGGCGGTGAGCTCCAGATCGTCGCCGTCCTCGCGCCACTGCCCCGGAACGGCCGGAATTCGCCCCTCCGGGTAGTCGGAGAGCCAGTGCGTACCGGTGAGGGCGAGCGGCCCGTACGGTGCCGACACCGTGGCGGTGCGCTCCTGGCGCCAGTGGTCCCAGTCCCGCGCTGCCTGCTGCTGTGCATCCGTGCTCATGAAGTCAACCTTTCCATACGGGCTCGGCGAGCCCGAGGTGCGACCGGAGGGTGGAACCGGTGTACGCGGAGCGGAAGACACCGCGTTCCTGGAGGAGCGGGACGACGTCGTCGACGAAGTCGTCGAGGCCCCCCGGGGTGAGATGCGGGACGAGGATGAAGCCGTCGGCGGCTCCGGTGGCGACGAATTCGGCCAGTTGCGCCGCGACGGTCCGCGGGCTGCCGATGAACGACTGCCGGCCCGTCGTCTCGATGACCGTCTGCCGGATGGACAGCCCCTTGTCCCGCGCCAGCGCACGCCAGCGGGCCGCGACCGCGAAGGGGTCGCCGTGTCTGACCCGGCCCTGGACCAGCTCCGAGTCGGGGACCGGGTCGCTCTCGGGGAGCGGCCCGTCCGGATCGTACGAGGAGAGGTCCCGGCCCAGACCTGCTCCAGGGCCAGGATCGCGTTCTGCGGCGAGACCTGCCGGCGGCGGATCTCGGACGCCTTCTCCTGCGCCTCGGCGTCGCTGTCCCCCAGCACGAAGCCGACGCCGGGCATGATCTTCAGTTCGTCGGGTTCCCGGCCGTACTTCGCCAGCCGTGCCTTCACGTCGGCGTAGAACGCGCGGCCCGCCTCCGCCGTGCCGTGCCGGGTGAAGATGATGTCGGCGGCGGACGCGGCGAACTCGCGGCCCTGCGGGGAGTCCCCGGCCTGGATGACGACGGGGTGGCCCTGCGGGGAGCGCGGGACGGTGAACTCGCCCTCGACGGAGAAGTGCTCACCGTGGTGGGCGAAGGGCCGCGGGGCGCCTTCGGGCGTCCAGGAGTCCCACAGTTCGCGGGCGGTGGCGACGAACTCGGCAGCCCTGGTGTACCTGTCGGCCCGGTCGAGATAGCCGCCGCGCCGGAAGTTCTCACCGGTGAAGGCGTCGGAGGAGGTGACGACGTTCCACGCGGCCCGGCCGGCGCTGAGGTGGTCGAGCGTGGCGAGTCTGCGGGCCAGTTCGTACGGCTCGTTGAAGGTGGCGTTGACGGTGGCGGCGAGGCCCAGCCGCTCGGTGACGGCGGCCAGCGCGTTGAGCACGGTGAGGGACTCGGGGCGGCCGACCACGTCCAGGTCGTGGATGCGCCCGCCGTGCTCGCGCAGCCGCAGCCCCTCGGCGAGGAAGAAGAAGTCGAACAGGCCGCGTTCGGCCGTGCGCGCGAGATGTTCGAAGGAGGAGAAGTCGATCTGGCTCCGGGACCGGGGGTCCGTCCAGACGGTGGTGTTGTTCACACCCGGGAAGTGCGCGGCGAGATGCATCTGTTTCGGGGCGGTCGTCATGCCCGTTCTCCTTGGAGGATGTACCGGTTGGCCGGGCGGGCCAGGCCCAGGTGCTCGCGCAGGGTGCCGCCGGGGTAGAAGGTGCGGAACAGGCTGCGGTGCTGGAGCAGGGCCACCGTGCCGTTGACGATCCGCTCCAGGTCGCGTCCGGGGGTGATCGGCGTGAGGTGGAAGCCGTCGACGGCTCCGGCGCGGTGCCACTGGGTGATCAGGTCGGCGAGGTCGACCGGGCCGCCCCGGTAGTACGTGCCCTGCGCGGCGAGCGGCGGTCCGCTCTCCAGTCCGGGTTCCGGGGCGGATTCGGCGTCGCCGAGGTCGACGGTGAGCGCGGCGAACACCCGCAGGGTGTCGGGGTCGCGTCCGTGGGCCGCGGCGCGGCGGCGCACGTCGCCCCGGATCTCGGCGGTCCGCTCGGGCGTGGTGGCCCGTACGAGCACGACGTCGGCGTGGCGCGCGGCGGCTTCCCGGGCCGGGTCCGCGGTGCCGTCGACGACGGTGACCGGGCGGCCCTGCGGGGGCCGGGGCACGATGGCCGGTCCTCGGACGCTGAAGTCGGCGCCCTCGAAGTCGACGTAGTGCAGCTTGTCGCGGTCGATGAAGCGTCCGGTGGCGGCGTCCCGGATCTCGGCGTCGTCCTCCCAGCTGTCCCAGAGCCGGGCGCCGACGTCCGCGACCTCGCCGGCCTCCCGCCACAGGTCTGCGGCGGGTGCGGCCGGGCGGCGGCCGAACAGCCGGGCCTCGGCCCCGGTCGTCGACACATCGGCCTGCCAGCCCGCCCGGCCGCGGCTCACCCAGTCCAGGGTCGCGACGGCGGACGACACGTGGAACGGCTCCGTGTGCGTGGTGGTGACCGTCGGCACGAGTCCGATCCGGCGGGTTTCGGGCGCCACCCGGGAGAGCACGGAGAGCGCGTCGGGTCCCGGCCGGGCGAACGAGTCGCCGAGGGTGACGAAGTCGAGCGCGCCGCGCTCGGCGAGCTGGGCCAGGCCCGTGTAGTGCGCCGGGTCGTAGCGGGGCGGGCCGCCGATCTCGGCGGCCAGGTGGAGGGGGCGGGTCGGAGGCATGGGGGGCCCTTTCGGCACGGTTGGGATGCGGTTCCGGGTCACGGGACCTTGTGTTTCGGTCCGGGGCACGGGACCTCGGGCTTCCGGGTCACGGGGCGCGGGACCTTGCGGTTCGTTCCGGGGCGCGGAACCTCGGGCTTCCGGGTCACAGGACCTTGGAGAGGAAGGCGCGGGTGCGCTCGTGCCGCGGGTGGTCGAGGACATCGGCGGGCGGGCCCTGTTCGACGATCCGTCCCTCGTCCATGAAGACGACGGTGTCGGCGGCCTCGCGGGCGAACCCGATCTCGTGCGTGACGACGATCATCGTGGTGCCCCGGCCCGCCAGGCCCTTCATGACGTCGAGGACCTCGCCGACCAGTTCGGGGTCGAGCGCCGAGGTGGGTTCGTCGAAGAGCAGCAGCTTCGGTTCGAGGGCGAGCGCCCGGGCGATGGCGACGCGCTGCTGCTGGCCGCCGGAGAGCTGACGGGGGTAGGCACCCGCCTTGTCGGCCAGGCCGACGCGGTCCAGGAGCTCGTGCGCGGCGGCGGCCGCCTGCTTCTTCGGGCGTCCGAGCGCGGCGACCGGGGCCTCGGTGACGTTCTCCAGGACGGTGAGGTGGGGGAAGAGGTGGAAGTTCTGGAAGACGAAGCCGATCCGGGTGCGGCGGCGCAGGACCTCGCGCTCGGGGAGTTCGTACAGCTTGTCGCCCTTCCTGCGGTACCCGACGAAGTCGCCGTCGACGGTGATCGAGCCCCGGTCCGCCTTCTCCAGGTGGTTGACGGTGCGCAGCAGGGTGGACTTCCCGGAGCCGGAGGGACCGAGGATCACGGTCACTTCACCGGGGCGCACGGACAGGTCGATGCCGCGCAGGACGTGCAGGGAGCCGAAGCTCTTGTGCACGCCGCGGATCTCGACCATGGCATCGGCCGGGGCCTCGGCGGGCACGGCGGGCGGAGCGGTCTCCGGTGGGCGGCTGGTCGTTGTCATGGGGTTCCTCGGCGGTTCGGACGGGACGCGCGGGATGGTGGACGGGGTGTCGGCAGGGGCGGGGAGCGGGCGGCGGGGCTGTGCCGCGCGGACCGGCCGGGTCCTTCAACAGCCTTCTCGGTCACGCAGGAAGGTGAGGGCGGCGCGTGCGGTGGCGTCGTTCTGCGCGAAGGCGGCGCCGCCGGTGCGCGGCCGGGTGAAGGCGCCGCCCGCGCGGGCCGCCGTGTGCGGGCCGAGCGCGAAGCGGCGTGGGTGCGGGCGCCCTTCGCGGTCCAGGACCCGGCCGTCGCCGGGGTCGACCGCGAGCAGTCCGGTGGCGGTGGACGCGGCGCCGTCCTCGTGCAGCGAGCGGAGCAGTGCGCTGCGGGTGCGTTCCGGCGAGGGGTCCGGCAGCCGGGCCTCGACGAGTGCGCGAGCCTCGATCCGTCTCCCCGGCACGGTGGCGCTGCCGGCCCGGAACACGCCCTGCCGTTCGTCGGCCTCGACCGTCATCCCGGCGCCCAGGAACCGGACGACGCCGGCCCGGGAGAGCGCGAGCAGTTGCCGCAGCCGGGGCCCGGCGGGCCGGAGGCCAGATAGCTGAAGAAGCCGTGCCACCAGCCGCCGATGTCGCCGAACCGGATCAACTGGCCGTAGGCGGAGAGCAGCCCGAGGAAGACGGCGAGATCCTCGCTGTGCCCGGGATCGTGCCGGCGGTCGAGGTCCGCGGCGATGTAGTCGCGCGTCGCCTCCTGGAGTGCCTCGTACGAGGGATGGCGCACCCCGTCCAGGGGCCGGTCGAGCGCCGTGATGTCCAGCCGGTCGGCGGGGTTAGGTACGGCTGCGGCGATCAGGGCCCGCAGATCGTCGCTGCCCGCCTCGGCGGCCGCGTACTTCTCCTCGAAGGCGGTCCGGTCGGCGGTGGTGCGCTCGGGGTGAGCGGTGAAGAGCCGGTGGTAGTGGGCATGACCGAGCTCTTTGTCGACATGTGGCCATATATCGCGGAGGAAGTCGAGCGGCTCCGCCCGGCTCAGGAGTTCCTCGGTCCGTTCGGGGTCGAGGAACCGCGGCAGCGGGGGCCGTTCGCCCTGCCAGCCGTAACCGATCTTGGAGTGGTACGGGACACCGCGCCGCGATCCGACGTGCAGGACGGGCTCCCGGCCGGAGGGCACGTACTCGCCGTTCTCGTACCGTCCGCCCCGGCCCTCGGTGAGCAGCACCATCAGGTCGATGAAGGCGAGTCCGAAGCCCCGGACTATGACGGGTTCGCCCGCGGGCAGGGCACTCAGATCGCTGTCGGCGGTGAAGTCGGGCGGCAGGTGGACGAGGCCGTTGCGGTCCGCGAACCCGGCCAGCTCCACCTGCTCGGCGTCCGGTTCGGCATCCAGGTGGCCGATGGTGAGGACCACGAGGTCGGCGACGAGCGGTTCGGCGCGCCCCTCCAGCAGGACGTGCTGGCTGCCGTCGCGCGGGCCGGTGACGCGCAGTGCGCGGCCGCGGTGTTCATGGACGGTGACCGAGGGCGGGAGTGCGGCCAGCGACTGCTCGTACACCCAGCGCAGGTAGGCGCCCTGCAGCCGGCGGCTGGGGAAGTCCTGGCCCTGCAACGCCTCGATCTCCGCGCGCAGGGCCGGCTCGGCCGCCTCTCCGGTCGCCTCGGTCCGCCCCTCGCGCACGTCCGCCGCCCAGGCGTCGAGCGCGGGCCCCGGCCGTACGGGCCCCTCCTGGCGGACGGTGTCGTCGGTGAACATGGTGACGTCCTCGGCCATGGAGTTCATCCACAGCAGCGGCGACTGGTCGTGGCACCAGATCCTGCCCCCGCCGGGCGGGTACGGATCGACGAGGTGGAGGTCCAGCGGGCGGTCCCCGTACAGGGCGGCGTTGGCGGCGATGCGCTCGATCAGACCGGTGCCGCGCGGTCCCGCCCCGATGACGACCAGCGCCGGCCGGCCGCTCACCGGGCGTCCGACGTGCCGCGGGCGTAGTGCCGTTCGACGTAGTGCTGGCCGACGCTGAGCAGCGAGGTCACCGCGACGTACCAGAGGGTGGCGACCAGCAGCAGCGGGATGACCTGGTAGGTGCGGTGGTACACGAGCTGGACCGAGTACAGCAGGTCCTGCACGGCGATGATGCTGACGATCGAGGTGCCCTTGAGGGTGCCGATCAGCATGTTCCCGGCGGGCGGCACGATGGAGCGCATCGCCTGCGGCAGCACGATCCGGTGGAACCGCCGCCACGGGCCGAGACCCAGGGACTGCGCGGCCTCCAGCTGTCCGCGTTCCACGGAGAGGATGCCGCCGCGGACGACTTCCGCCGCGTAGGCGGCCTCGTGCAGCGTCAGGCCGATGACGGCGACGGTGACGGGGCCCAGGAGGTTGACCGTACGGACGCCGAGTATCTCCGGGTAGAGCGCGCCGATGTTGAACCAGAACAGCAGCTGGACCAGGATCGGGGTGGACCTGAAGAGCCAGACGTAGCCCCAGCCGACGGCTTGCAGAACGCGGTTGGCGGAGAGCCTGAGGACGGCGAGAAGCGTCCCGAGTGCGAAGCCGAGCACCATGACGAGCGCGGTGAGCCAGAGCGTCAGCCCGAGGCCGCGCAGCACGGCGGTGGTGGCGAAGTAGTCGCCGACGACGTCCCACTGGAAGGCGTCGTTGCGGATGACGGAGTTCAGTGCGAGGGCCAGCAGGACCAGGACGGCAACGGCCGCTGTCCACTGGCCTGTTCGGCGTACCGGGACGATGCGCAGCCGGTCGGCATCGTTGTCTTCGGCGGACGGGGCCGGAACAGCCGGCGGGAGGGTGTCTGTGTGCGCGGACATGCGAGGGCTCCGTGGATGCTGCGATCGAACACGGGGCGTGCCCTCGGCACGAAAAGGAATACGACAGCGCGGAGACGAGTCGGACCGGGCCCCTCAGCGCGATCCGACTCCGAGGTAAGCGCTGTTCGCCACGGGATGTCAAGCCTGTCCACACTGTGAGCCATACGTCTCGGGCAGTTGACGGACCACCGGATGCCTGTTCCACTTGGGCCATGCATTCGCAGAAGTGGCTGGTCAAGCGCTCCCACATCGACTTCGGTCGCGTGTGGTCCTGTTCCTGTTGAGCTGACCCCCTGCGTCTGACGCGTTTTTCCGCGCCGTGACCGGCGCCTGAGCCTTTCTCCCCGCGTGCCCTCTCGTACACGACAGCGCATCACCCTCCCCTCACGCTGAGCCTTCCCAGGCCGCACCCCTGTCTTCCGCCGCCCCCGGCCGTGGGCCGCCGCGCGCTGCCCGCGCGCGGCCACGGCCGTCCGAACTGGAGAACCCTCTGCGATGCCCCGTACCCGGCACACCGCTGCCTTCGCCCTGATCACCGTGGCCACCCTGACTCTGACCGCATGCGGCTCCGGTGACCCGGCGAGCGCGCCCGCCGGCGCGGCCGGCCCCGCCGCCAAGGGTGCGATCCCCACGGCCGACGTCGTGTCGGGGGTGAAGAAGAACAAGGCCGCGGCCGGCCTGCTGCCGGCGGCGGTCCGCTCCTCCGGCACCCTGAAGATCGCCTCCAGCGTCAGCACCCCGCCCGGTGCCACCTATCTCGAGGACGGCAGGACGCTGGCCGGCACCGACATCGACTTCGCGGACGCCGTGGCCAGGGTGCTCGGGCTGAAGCCCGAGCGGGAGGTCGCCGCCTTCGAGGCGATCCTGCCCGCGCTCGGCAGCGGGAAGTACGACGTGGGCACCGGCAACTTCGGGGTCACCGACGAGCGCCGCCGGACGATCGACTTCGTCACCTACCTCAACGACGGGCAGGGCTTCGCGGCCCGTGACGACAGCAAGCTCAAGAAGGTCACCGATCTGACCCAGCTCTGCGGGCTGACCGTGGGCACCGCGGCGGGCACCACGTTCGAGGTGACACTGGAGGAGAACCGGCACCGGTGCTCCGAGGCCGGCAAGAAGCCGTACGACGTGAAGACGTACTCCGACCTGGCCGCGGTCTGGACCGCGCTGCAGCAGGGGCGGACCGATGTGGTGATGTCGACCATCAACGGGCTCCGGTACGCCGTGAAACAGCAGGAGGGCGTGCGCTTCCTCAACGAGTTCAAGCGTCTCGACGTCGGCTTCGCGTTCAAGAAGGGCACCCCGCTGGCGCCCGCCTTCCAGGCCGCGGTCAACAGCCTCAAGGCGGACGGCACCTATGACCGCATCCTGAAGAAGTGGGGCATCGGCGCTTCGGCGATCAAGACCTCGCAGATCTCGCCGCCCGAGATCAAGTGATCCGCAGTCAGCAGCTGCAGTCGCAACCGCAGTCGCAGCAGTCACAGCCGTCACAGCAATCGCCACAGTTGCTGCAGCAGTCGCAGGCATCGCAGCAGTCACTGCAGTCGCAGTCGTTGCACAGGCCGTCGCGCCGCTGACGGCTCCACGGATCGTCGAAGGTACCGCAGCACATCTGACAGGTGCAGGCGAGACCCGCCCACACCAGGCAGCCCACCAGGAGCCCCCGCCGGTCGCGCGGGGGCTCCGGCGGCGGCTGCGGCGGCCCGAAGGGAGCTCCCGGGCCGGAGGGGGCGTACGGATTGCCCGGCGGCGGCCCGAAGGCCGCTGAGTGGCGCTCTCCTGACGGGTGGCCGGCCCGGCCCGGCGCCGCGAGCCCCTCGGGCAGCAGGCCCCCGCCTGATGGGAACAGACGTCCGTGGCGAACGCCCGGTCCACCGAACGCCGCAGTTCGTGCGCCAGCAGCACATGGACCAGTGCGTCGTCGGCGAACTCCGCGTCACGCAGCGCAAGCCGTACGCCACGCAGCGCGTCGTCGCAGAGCCGCCGGGCCTCGGTGCGCGAGGTGCCGGTCGCGGTGAGCGGGTTCCAGGCACCCGACGCCGCGTCAGTTTCCTGGTCCTCCACCGCATCCAGCAGGTGCGCGAGCCGCCCGAAGAGGCGTCCGGCCTCGGCCAGCGGCCCGGTGTTCTGCGGCTTGCCCGCGAGAACGGCGGTGTGCGCGAAGGCCGCGGCGGTGGCGGTCTCGGTCGGCTCGGTGACCGTCAGCAGCGGGGTGCCCGGCCCGGCGAGCAGCTCGATGCCGGTCTGCCGGTCGACGGCGTCGACCAGCACCGCGGTGTCGAATCCGAGCTGTGCGCCGGTGCGCGCGCCGGCCCGGTCCCAGCCCGCCGCCACCCTGCGCGCCGCCGCGGCCACCGGACGCCGCTTCAACAGGCCGTCCCGGTCGGCGACGTGGTCCCGCACCTTCGCCGACGCCAGCACCAGCGAGACGGCGGCCGCCAGCCTGGCCCCTCGCCCCGTGCGACCGGCGCGGTGCGCATGGCGCGCAGCGGACAGGGCCCGCGGTGCGGCGCTGCGCGGGGGTGCGTTCCGCCTGAGCCTCCGTCAGGACCGAGACGATCAGGCCGTCGTAGTTCGTGACGACCCGGGCGAACTGTCCGTGGTCCGAGCGAAGTGCCAGACAGAGCCCGCAGAGATGTGCCATCCACTCGGCCCTGAGCCCCTCCGACAGGCGGTGGGTGCAGGGCCTGACTATTCCGAACACGGCCGTCCCCCGGGAGTCGTTCACCTGTGCGCCGCACTCGGGCGCGTGCGCGACGTGCATCGTATCGAGCATCCCGTTCACCCGTACGTCCCCCATGTCACCCGTACGGACGGGAGCATCATATTTTCTTTCTCCAGGGCCCTTTTACAGGAGGAACCTTGACGAATCGCCACATCCTCTGCACCAGTACCGTCACGAATGCCCTGCGCGCCGCCTATCCCCTTGGCGCACGATCCGCATCATGGACGACCATAGGGATACGAAAGAGATGCGGAACGCCAAGGAACCGCGGTGAGAGGAGGCGTCCATGGGATCGGTGCGCAAGGCGAGTGCCTGGCTGGGCCTCGTAGAGGACAACGACGAGCGGTACTACGACGACGACGAGTACTCCGAGGGTGCACGGACCGGGACCGGTCAGGCCTGGGTGACCGACCCGCGGGTGCGGGTGGCCTCCGAGGCTGCCGAGGAGACGGGCCGCAGGATCGCCACCGTGACCCCGGACAGCTTCCGGGACGCCCGGAGCATCGGTGAGCTCTTCCGGGACGGCGTCCCGGTGATCATGAACCTCACGTCCATGGACTCCGCCGACGCCAAGCGCGTGGTGGACTTCGCCGCAGGGCTGATCTTCGGACTGCGCGGGTCGATCGACCGCGTGGCCACCCGGGTCTTCCTGCTCACCCCCGCCGACACCCAGGTGGTCAACGGCGAAGCCGACGGCCGGCCGGCCGACGGCTTCTTCAACCAGAGCTGAGCCAAGGGCTGTCCCGTAGCCCCTGGCGGATCGGCGCGCCGCGTCGGATGCGGTGCCTCGCAACGAGGAGGGACGTCCGCGCACGGGATGTGACCGGACGTCGCGACAACGCGGCGGGAGCGGGGCCTCACCCGCTCGAACGCGGCCGAGGGCTCGGGGAAGCGGCGGCCGCGCCTGCCAGGGGCTACGGGACAGCCCCTGGGGCGCTCACCGGATCGGTCCGGTCGTCGTTCCGGTCTACCGGAACGCGTCCAGACCGGTGAGCGCCTTGCCCAGTACCAGCTGGTGCATCTCCACGGTTCCTTCGTAGGTGAGCACCGACTCCAGATTCGTCGCATGCCGCATCACCGGGTACTCCAGCGAGATCCCGTTGGCGCCGAGGATCGTGCGCGAGGTGCGGCAGATCTCGATGGCCTCCCGCACGTTGTTCAGCTTTCCGAAGCTGACCTGTTCCGGGCGGAGCCTGCCCGCGTCCATCCGCCGGCCCAGGTGGTGGGCGAGCAGGATGCCCTTGTGGAGCTCGACGGCCATGTCGGCGAGCTTGGCCTGGGTGAGCTGGAAGCCGCCGATCGGCTTACCGAACTGCTCACGGGTCCTCGCATAGTCGACGGCCGCCTCGAAGCTGGCCCGTGCGGCGCCCATGGCTCCCCAGACGATGCCGTAACGAGCGTGGCTGAGGCAGCTGAGCGGTCCGCGCAGGCCGGTGACCCCGGGCAGTACGGCATCGGCCGGCAGCCGCACCTCGTCGAGGACCAGCTCGCTGGTGACCGAGGCCCGCAGGGACCACTTGTGCCTGATCTCGGGCGCGGAGAATCCGGGGGCGTCGGTCGGCACGACGAATCCGCGGATGCCGGCGCCCGCGGTGCCCTCGTCGGTCTGCGCCCAGACCACGGCGACCCCGGCGACCGAGCCGTTGGTGATCCACATCTTG
Source organism: Streptomyces sp. RKAG290 (assembly GCF_023701695.1). Lineage (GTDB taxonomy): Bacteria > Actinomycetota > Actinomycetes > Streptomycetales > Streptomycetaceae > Streptomyces. The sequence goes on along the minus strand of NZ_JAJOZC010000001.1, from coordinate 6,062,459 downwards.
CGGCCGCTGAGCACCCAGTCCGCGCCGTCGCGCTTGGCGTACGTCCGCATGCCTGCCGGGTCCGAGCCGTGGTCCGGCTCGGTCAGGCCGAAGCAGCCGATGATCTCGCCGGCCGCCATGCCGGGCAGCCACTGCTCCTTCTGCTCCTGCGACCCGAAGCGGTGGATGGCGTACATGGCGAGGGAGCCCTGGACCGAGACGAGCGAGCGGATACCGGAGTCCGCCGCTTCGAGTTCCAGGCAGGCCAGTCCGTACTGGACGGCGGTGGCGCCGGCGCAGCCGTACCCCTGCAGGGACATGCCCAGGGCGCCGAGCGAGCCCAGTTCCCGGGCCAGCTCCCGGATGCCGGGCAGCTCGCCGTTCTCGTACCACTCGGCGATGTGCGGCAGGACCCGGTCGGCGGCCCAGGCCCGGACGGTGTCGCGGATCGCGAGATCCTCGGCGCCCAGGAGGTCGTCGATGCCGATCGGGTCGCGGGGGTCGAAGGGCGGGAGTTTCGAGGACGGAGCGGTGGACATGAGGGGGTGCCTCCGGCGGCTCGCACGGTACTGAGGTCGGTACGGGGACGCCGAAAACTAGCAGTGTTAGTTACGGCGTCGTGCTGACGTTACGACTCAGTGTGCCGCGCGTCCAGAGCCGGTCGCCTCGGCGGGCCGCCGCCGGCCGGGTACCGGAAGCAGCACGTCGGGCCGGTCCCGGTCCGTCGCCTCGCGGTGGCCGGCGACGCTCCGGTGGCCGCGGGAGTCCGCCGCCTCCCGGGCGTCGAGCGCCTGGCGGTCGTCCGCGGCCGCACGGGGCTCACAGAGCAGCGGCGGACACTCCATCACCCGCGGCAGCCGCAGCGCGGCGAGCGCCCCGAGCAGCAGCAGACCGGCGCTGACCAGCAACGTGATGTGCAGCCCGCTGATGAAGGCGTGCCGGGCCGTGGAGCGCAGCACCTCACCGAGCGGGCCGCCGAGCTGCGAGGCCACCTGGTAGGCCTCGCCGAGCGAGTGGGAGGCGGCGGCGCCGGCCGGGGCGGGCACGCCCTCCTCGGGGAGCCGTGCGAGGCCGGGGGTGTACGCGGCGTTCATGACGCTGCCGAGCAGCGCGATCCCCATGCCGGCGCCCAGCTGGTAGGAGGTCTCGCCTATCGCGGCCGCGCCACCGGCCCGGTCCGCCGGGGCTTCGCTGAGCATCGACTCGTACGCGCCGAAGAGCGTGGACTGGAGGCCGAAGCCGAGCACGACGAAGGCCACGGCCATCAGGCCGGGCCGGTCGTGCTGTCCCATGGCGGTCAGCATCAGCACCGAGACGGCCGTCAGCACGAAGCCCCAGCCGACCATCCGGCGCGGCCCTATACGGCGCAGGGTGGACGAACCGGTGGCGCCCGCGGCCATCGCGGCGAAGGTGAGCGGCAGCAGCCGCAGGCCGGTCTCCAGCGGGCTGAGGTCCAGGACGAGCTGGAGGTACTGGACCGCGATCAGTTCCAGGCCGACCAGGGCCAGCATGGCCAGGACGATGCAGCCCACGGCCGTGGAGAAGGCGGGCCTGGCGAACATCCCGATGTCGATCAGCGGATGGGTGCGCCGTTTCTGGCGTCGGACGAAGGCGGCCAGCAGCGCGCCCCCGGCCAGCAGGGGCGCGAGCGTGGCCGGCCCGAGCAGCCCCTCGCCGGTGCCCGCGCGCTTCACCCCCCAGACGACGCCGAGCACGCCGGCCGCGGCCATCAGCGCGCCGAACACGTCCCAGGGGCCGTCGCTACTGCCACGGGACTCCGGGAGCAGGAGGCGGCCGAGGGGAGGATCAGGGCCATCAGCGGAATGTTGATCAGGAAGACCGAGCCCCACCAGAAGTGCTCGACGAGGAAGCCGCCGATGACGGGCCCGATGGCGGCGCCGACCGCGGCGACCGCGGTCCACACACCGATCGCCATCGCCCGCTCACGCCGGTCGGGAAAGACCTGGCGGAGGATGGACAGGGTGGCCGGCATGATCATCGCGCCGCCGACGCCGAGCAGGGCCCGCGCCGCGATGAGCACCCCCGCGCTGTCGGCCATGGCGGCGACGGCGGACGCGACCCCGAAGAGGGCGTAGCCGAGCAGCAGGACCCGTCGGCGCCCGACCCGGTCACCGAGAGTGCCGAAGAGGATCAGCAGCGAGGCACAGACCAGCGGGTACGCGTCCACGATCCACAACAGGCCGACCGCGCTGGGCCGCAGGTCCTCGGTGACGGCGGGGACGGCGACGTGCAGCACCGTCGCATCGAGTGCGACGAGCAGCAGACTGAGGCAGAGGACGACCAGGACGACCCATCGATTGGCACCGTCGGCGGCTGCGCGCAGACGGATTCGGGCTGTGGTCGTCCCGGACATGCATCTACCTCCCAAAGGTTCCTCGCGCTCGGCAGGCCCACTGGGGATTCAGCGTCCGCTGTCCCTCCTGGCCCGGCATCGACGGGCGAGTGATCCGTCAGCGTACGCGAGTTCGGCAGGGCCACACGTGGCCCATCTCATAGCCGGAAGTACCGTCCGGTGTGACGTACGCCACCGCGCGGACCCGCCCCGCCGTGCCTCACGGAGCCCTCATAACCTGCCACGACCTGCCGTTTCGCGGTGCGGGCAACGGGGTCCGCCGCGGCGCGGACCGCTCACCGGGCGCCCGGCGAAGGCGTCCAGTAACCGGACCGACACCGTCCGTTCCGTTCCCCCGAAGGCGCGGATAAATGCACTCCGGCATCCCTTGCGCTTTTCTGCCAATATCCAAAAAGCCCTTCGGACCAGGCGCCGAAGTAATGGAACGGAACCGACCCGGGATTCTGCGGACGCCCGGGAATGCGAGCCGGACTGAGACATAGTCCACATCACATCGTCATCACAAAGCGGCCGGATCGGCCAAGTCACCCACTCACTCGCTGTAACGTCGATTGGGTGCGTACCGACATCTTTGCCCGTCTGGACCGGGAGCCGGAACCGCCGAAGATAGAGACACCGCGGATGAGTCGTCACCGCATCGCTCTCTTCGGCGGGACGTTGGCGTTCTATCTGGCCATCGTCGTTGCCGTGCTCATGTCGTCCTGGCTGGTGACCCTGGACTGGAAGGTCATGCTCTTCCGGCCGTACCAGCAGTGGCCCGGCATCCATGCCTTCCTCGACTACTACGTCGTGCTCGGCCAGCGCGGACCCACGGCCGTCATGGTCGCCTGCTGGCTCGGCTGGCGCTCCTGGCGCCAGCACACCCTGCGGCCCCTGCTGACGCTCGGCGCCTCTCTGCTGCTGCTCAACGTGACGGTGGGGGCGGTCAAGATCGGCCTCGGCCGGCTCGGCCCGCACTACGCGACCCAGATCGGCTCGGCCGAACTCTTCGCCGGCGGCGATATATTTCCGTCCGGCCACACCGCCAACGCCGTCGTGACCTGGGGAATCCTCGCCTATCTGGCTGCCACCCCGCGGGCCAGGCGCTACCTGTCGGCGATGTCCGCGATCGTCTCGCTCGGGGTCGGCCTGACCACGGTCTACCTCGGTACGCACTGGCTCAGCGACGTCGTCCTGGGCTGGGCGGCGGGGCTGCTCATCCTGCTCGGCCTGCCGTGGGTCGAACCGCTGATCACCCGGGCGGAGAGCTGGATCTTCGCCGCCCGCGAGCGGCTCGGGGCGCGCAGCAGGCTCGTACCCTCCCCGCCCGTCACCGCCGGCACCCCCCGGCCGGTACCCGCCGGACAGCCGGCCGTGGGCGAGGCCTCGGCACAGAACCCGGTCCGCGAGCCGGTCACCGCGGGTGGACGCCAGGCGGCCGTCGCGGCCGCGGGCGGCCGTCCGCGCGCCCACACCGCGCCTCCCGCGCACCAGAGCCACGGGGCGCGCTCGGAACGGCCCCCGGTCACCCCGGCAGGCAGCCGCCGCCCGCCGCACGCGGACCGCACACCGCGCGGCGGTACGGCTCCGGCCCGGCCGGTGGCCGGCAGCTGACCCGGACCGGCAGCGGGGACGGTACGCACAGCCCGCCCCGCGACAGCCTCACCCGCACGAGCGAAGGCCCCGACTCCGGTCGGGGCCTTCGCTCGTGCGGGTGAGAGGCGCCCCCGGTGACGGGGCCGCGCTCAGGGGTGTCCGCGGCGGTGCGGGGATGTCACCCCACCCAGCAGCGCTTCACGACGCCGTCGTCCACCTCGAAGTTGATCCGGCCGCCCAGGAACTCCATGGTGATGACGGTGCCCGGCGGCAGGGCTCTGACGGTGGTCCAGCCACGCTCCCGGGCACGCCGTTCGGCGGCTTCGGCGGTGAGGCCGGCATAGGCGCCGGGTACGTCGTCGGGCTGGACGGAGGGAGTCGGTATGGGTGCCATACCTCTCACCGTAGGCGGGCCCGGACGCCGGCGGAAGCCGGGGCCCCGACCGGCCGCACGGCATCCGCACGTCCCTCACCGGTCACGCTTGTGTCACAGGATCACCACACGTGTTCGCCTCGAACTCCCTCGCGCGAACGTGCGATTCATAAGCGGACGCACAGTAATCACACAGGCCCGAGAACGATCAGCGGAGAGGGCCGGAAACGAAGCGGAATACCTCCCTCAGGGCGCCCGCCGAAATCCCTCCGGAATGACCTTCCGTAAACGGGAGCACCATCGGGAATTCACCCTTCCTTATGGCACCCTTATCTGGCACTCACGATATCCACACCATCGGACCGGTCCGTCCGTACGCTTCTGCCCGTATAACGGACGACCCGAATCCCCTGTTTTCCGGCACCGGGACAGCCGCTCCGGGCGCCGCCGCCCGGAGCCGTCCCGGACCCGTGGTCCGGCGGCGCGAAGACCGGCCCGTCCACCGGCGCCGACGGGACGAACCGCTGCGCACTTGCCCGGCTTGTCCTGGTATCGCGCACGACCGGCTCGTCCGGTTCGATTCTGTTCGCCTTCTCGCGTGACCCCGACAGCCGGTCGCCCGTTGTCTCCTTCATGAGCCGGGAACCGCCCGGCGCACGTACCGAGTTCGAGGAGCCACCCGTGCCGCGCATGCTCGACGTCAGCGAGGACGTACGCGCCGAGATCGGCGACGCCGAAGCCGACCGGCTGCTCGTCGGCGACAACGCCCCCGGCAGTTACGACTGCACCTCCTGCCGCACCCCCGGCGACTCCGAGCAGGAGCGCACCAGCACGGTCCTGTTCGTCGGCGAAGAGACCGCCGTCCTCGCCTTCGCGCACGCCACCTGCATCCCCTCGCAGGTCGTCCAGGTCGCCGAGGAGCAGCTGCAGGGCGCCGTGCGCAGCATCACCGGCAGCGAGCCGGAGGGCCCTGCCCGGCTGACGCCCGACCAGGCCGTGCTCGGGATCACCAGCGGCCTCGTCCTGATCGACGACGAGCTGCACCCCGCCCTGGTCGTCGAACCGACCGGGGCGATCGCCCGCCCCGGCACGGACGGCAGCAGCGGGGACGAGTTCCTCCAGTTGCTGCTGGAGCAGGGCTTCTCCCCGGTCCAGCGGATGGACCAGGTCCCCGAGGTGCTGCACGGCTGGTCGATCCTGCTCGCCATGGGGCAGCTGCACGCGGTGCTCCAGCCGGGCACGGGCGGCGGCGCCCCGGTGGCGTGGTGGCAGGCGCACGCGCCGCTCCAGGTCACCGAGGGCTGGCGGACCGCGGCCAACAAGTCGCAGACCGTACTGGTCTACGCGGCTCCGGCCGGTTCGATCGGCCAGCAGCCGCGTGAGGACCTGCTGCGCGACGCGCTGGAGAAGGCGTCGGCCGGCGGGTTCCTGGTCGCCGCGGCGATGCCGCTGGCCGGGACCTGATCATGTCCGTGCGCCCCGTACACCGACGGCGAACAGCTATTTCTCCCGCGGGGCCGCATCCGACGGACGGCGGGGTCGTTGGCACATACGTGCACTCATACGACCCCTCCCACCAGCGCCCGAGCCCGATCCCTGCCATGCGTCCCGCGCAGGACCCATCGGGCGCCCCGTCCCACACCCCGATCTACGACGCGCTGTACTCCGAGTACCGCCGGTCGTTCAGGGCGTTGCCCGGTGATCGGAGCGGGGAGGAGAGTCTGGGGCTTCCGGCCTTCGGCAGCGGGCTCTTCGGCTCGCGCGCCCCGCTGAGCGGCCACTCGGGCCACTCCGGGCACGGCGGAGCCGGTGCGTCGGGTGGAGCGGGCGGGGCCGCCGGACACGGCAGCAACAGCCCGAGCACGCACACCGGGAGCCTGGGCTCGTGGCAGCGGGTGGGGCGGCACGCGGGGCGGGTACAGGCCGCGCTGCCGCCGGGCTCACGGGGAGCCTGACCGCACGAAGGAGCCCCTGGGCCACTCGTTCTCCGAGTGGCCCAGGGGCTCCTTCGCGTCCGGGGCTCGGTGAGCCCCTGGACGCCGTCCGGGAGCTCACGCTCCGGACGGCGTCACCGGTTGCCTACTTGTTGCGGCCGCGCTTCTCGCGGACCCGCACCGAGATGTGGATCGGAGTGCCCTCGAAGCCGAACTCCTCACGCAGCCGGCGCTCGACGAACCGCCGGTAGCCGTGCTCCAGGAAGCCGGAGGCGAAGAGCACGAAGCGCGGGGGCTTGGTGCCCGCCTGGGTGCCGAAGAGGATGCGGGGCTGCTTGCCACCACGCACGGGGTGCGGGTGGGAGGCGACGATCTCGCCGAGGAAGGCGTTCAGCCGGCCCGTGGGAACACGGGTCTCCCAGCCGCCCAGCGCGGTCTCGATCGCCGGGACCAGCTTCTCCATGTGGCGGCCGGTGAGGGCCGAGACATTGACCCGCGGGGCCCACGCGACCTGCGCGAGCTCCGTCTCGATCTCGCGCTCCAGGTAGTAGCGGCGCTCCTCGTCCAGGGTGTCCCACTTGTTGAAGGCCACGACGATCGCGCGCCCGGCCTCGACGGCCATGGTGACGATGCGCTGGTCCTGGACGCTGATCGACTCGCTGGAGTCGATCAGGATCACGGCGACCTCGGCCTTCTCCACGGCGGCCGCGGTGCGCAGCGAGGCGTAGTAGTCCGCACCCTCCTGGAGGTGGACCCGGCGCCGGATGCCGGCGGTGTCGATGAACTTCCAGGTGATGCCGCCGAGGTTGATCAGCTCGTCGACCGGGTCACGGGTGGTGCCGGCCAGTTCGTTGACGACGACACGGTCCTCGTTGGCCACCTTGTTCAGCAGCGAGGACTTGCCGACGTTCGGGCGGCCGATCAGCGCGATGCGGCGCGGTCCGCCGACGGCGGTGCCGAACGACTGGGCCGGGGCCTCGGGAAGGGCCTCCAGGACGGCGTCGAGCATGTCGCCGGTGCCGCGGCCGTGCAGTGAGGAGACCGGGTGCGGCTGGCCGAGGCCGAGCGACCAGAGCGCGGTGGCGTCCGCCTCGCCGCTCTGTCCGTCGACCTTGTTGGCGCAGAGCACGACGGGCTTGCCGGAGCGGCGGAGCAGCTTGACGACGGCCTCGTCGGTGTCGGTGGCTCCGACGGTGGAGTCGACCACGAAGACGACGGCGTCGGCCATCTCGATCGCGTACTCGGCCTGGGCGGCGACGGAGGCGTCAAGACCGAGCACGTCCTGCTCCCAGCCGCCGGTGTCGACGACCTTGAAGCGGCGGCCGGCCCATTCGGCCTCGTAGCTGACGCGGTCACGCGTGACGCCCGGCTTGTCCTGGACCACGGCCTCACGACGGCCGATGATCCGGTTCACCAGCGTCGACTTGCCGACGTTGGGGCGGCCGACGACGGCGAGAGCGGGCAGCGGTCCGTGACCGGCCTCCCCGATCGCACCCTCGACGTCCTCGGGGTCGAAGCCCTCCTGCGCGGCGAGCTCCATGAACTCCGCGTACTCGGCATCGCCAAGCGCTCCGTGCTCGTGGTCCGAGCCGCCGGAGTGAATCTGGTCGTTCATGAAGTCCGTTCCTCTTTGCATCATCATCGATGGACCACGCAGCACGCGGTCCACTACTCAAGTCTTACTCAGTGCGCCCGGTGAGGCGCCTGGCCTGCGCCAGGTGGCCGGTCAGCCTGCCCTGAATGCGCAGCGTCGCCTCGTCGAGCGCGCTCCGCGTCCGCCTGCCCCCGCCGCCTTCCTGCGCCTCGAAGGCGTCGCCGAAGACGACGTCGACCCGGCTGCGCAGCGGCGGCAGTGCCGATGTCAGCCGGCTGCCGCGCCCGGTGCTTCCCAGTACGGCCACGGGCACGATCGGCGCCCCGCTGCGTACGGCGAAGTACGCGAGCCCGGCGCGCAGCGAGGCGAAGTCCCCTTCGCCCCTGGTGCCCTCGGGGAAGATCCCGAGCACCCCGCCGTCCCCCAGCACGCCGAGGGCGTGGGTGATGGCGGTGCGGTCGGCGATCGTACGGTCCACCTTCAGCTGACCGATTCCGCGCAGGAACGGGTCCAGGGGGCCGACGAACGCCTCTTTCTTGATCAGGAAGTGGACGGGCCGTGGCGCGGTGCCCATCAGCATCGGCCCGTCGATGTTGTGCGAGTGGTTCACCGCGAGTATGACGGGTCCCGAGGCGGGGACCCGCCACGCACCGAGCACACGGGGCTTGAAGAGCCCGTACATCAGCCCGATCCCGATCCCGCGCCCGACCGCCGCTCCGCGCAGCGTGGGCGCGCCCGTGACTGGGCTCACTTCGCGGCCCGCTTCTCCCCTACCAGGGTGACGACGCACTCGATGACCTGCTGAAGGGTCAGCTCGGTGGTGTCCACCTCGACCGCGTCGTCCGCCTTGGCGAGCGGCGAGGTCTTGCGGCCGGAGTCGGCGGCGTCCCGCTTGATCAGCGCCTCCTTGGTGGCGGCGAGATCGGACCCCTTCACCTCGCCGCTGCGGCGGGCGGCGCGCGCCTCCGGCGAAGCGGTCAGGAAGATCTTGATGTCGGCGTCGGGCAGCACGGTCGTGCCGATGTCCCGGCCCTCGACCACGATGCCCTTGCCCGCCTCTTCGGCGATGGTGCGCTGCAGCTCGGTGATCCGGGCGCGCACCTCGGGGACCGCGCTGACGGCGCTGACCTTGGAGGTGACCTCCTGGGTGCGGATCGGGCCGGAGGCGTCCTCGCCGTCGACCGTGATCGTCGGGCCGGTGGGGTCGGTGCCGGAGACGATGACCGGCTTGGCGGCCGCGGTCGCCACCTCCACCGCGTCGTGCACGTCGATGCCGTTGTTCAGCATCCACCAGGTGATCGCCCGGTACTGGGCACCGGTGTCCAGATAGCTCAGGCCGAGCTGGGTGGCGACGGCCTTGGACGTGCTGGACTTGCCGGTGCCGGAGGGCCCGTCGATGGCGACGATCACTGCGGCCGGGGCGGTCCGGGCGGCGGTGCTTACGGTTTCCACGGTGGTGGACACCTTCCTGGTACACGGGGGTGGGCGGGGCGGGACGCGCGAACCCGCCCCGCACAAGGTTACCGAGTGTGGGCGCGGGCCCGACCACCCCTGTGGACAAGTGCCTCCCGGCCCCGTGCCCCAAGGGTCACTGCCGGAGCGACCAGCCCCGCTCGCGCAGCGCGGCGCTCAGTGCCGGGGCGGCGCTGGGCTCGACCATGAGCTGGACCAGGCCCGCCTGCTGACCGGTCGCGTGTTCGATCCGTACGTCCTCGACGTTGACCCCGGCCCGGCCCGCGTCCGCGAAGATCCCGGCCAGTTCGCCCGGCCGGTCGCTGATGAGGACGGCGACGACCTCGTACGAGGCGGGGGCCGCGCCGTGCTTCCCGGGCACCCTGACCCGGCCGGCGTTGCCGCGGCGCAGGACGTCCTGGATGCCTTCGGTGCCCTCGCGCCGCTTGTCCTCGTCGGCGGACTGCAGCCCGCGCAGTGCCCGTACGGTCTCCTCCAGGTCGGTGGCGACCCCGGCGAGGACGTCGGCGACGGGTCCGGGGTTGGCGGAGAGGATCTCCACCCACATCCGCGGATCGGAGGCGGCGATCCGGGTGACGTCCCTGATGCCCTGCCCGCAGAGGCGTACCGCGGTCTCGTCGGCCTCCTCCAGGCGGGCGGCGACCATCGACGAGATCAGCTGCGGGGTGTGGGAGACGAGGGCGACGGCCCTGTCGTGGGCGTCGGCGTCCATCACGACCGGGACGGCGCGGCAGAGCGCGACCAGTTCCAGCGCGAGGTTGAGGACCTCGGTGTCGGTGTCCCGGGTCGGCGTGAGGACCCAGGGGCGGCCCTCGAAGAGGTCCGCGGTGGCGGCGAGCGGGCCCGAGCGCTCCTTGCCGGCCATCGGATGCGTACCGATGTACGGGGTGAGGTCGACGCCGAGCGCTTCCAGTTCGCGGCGCGGGCCGCCCTTGACGCTCGCGACGTCGAGGTAGCCGCGGGCGACGCCGCTGCGCATGGCGGTGGCGAGCACCGTCGCGGTGTGGGCCGGCGGGACGGCGACGATCGCCAGATCGACCCGGCCCTCGGGCGCCTCGTCGGTGCCGGCGCCGAGCGAGGCCGCCGTGCGGGCCGACTCCGGGTCGTGGTCGACGAGGTGGACCTTGATGCCGCGCCCGGCGAGGGCGAGGGCCGCGGAGGTGCCGACGAGGCCGGTTCCGATGACGACGGCGGTTCTCACTGGGCGATGTCCTTGCGAAGGGCGGCGGTGGCGCCGAGGTAGACGTGGGCGATCTCGGACTTGGGAAGATACGTCTCGATGTGGGCGAGGATCCGCACCACCCGGGGCATCGCCCCTTCGATGTCCAGTTCCTGGGCGCAGATCAGCGGTACGTCGACGATACCGATGCCGCGCGCGGCGGCGGCCGGGAAGTCGCTGTGCAGGTCGGGGGTGGCCGTGAACCAGATGCTGATCAGGTCGTCCGCGACGAGGTCGTTGCGCTCCAGGACAGCGGCGAGGAGGGCGCTGACCTGCTCGTCCATGTGTCCGGCCTCGTCCCGCTCCAGTTGGACGGCTCCGCGGACCGCTCGTACCGCCACGTCGTGCTCCTTGCTCGTGTACCGCTGCTTCGTACCGCTTGGTGCGCTTGCGTTTCAGCGTAGAGGGGAGGCGCCGCCGGCTGCCGGGGTGCCCTGTCCGTGAGACGCGGCGGCGGCGTGCACGGCGATCAGCATCCGCCAGACCCTCGCGGCGAGCTGTGCGGGGGTGGCGTCGATGCGTGCGTGCACCCAGTCGGCGAGGACCCCGCAGAACAGTCCGGCGACGGCGGCGGCGGTCACCTCGGCTCCGGTCCCCGCCGGGCGGCGGCGCCTGAGTTCAGCGAGGCTGCGGGACCTGAGCTCCTCGTGCAGCAGTTCGCCGAGCGGCCCGCCGCCGCCCGGGCCCAGCAGGCTCCGGTAGACCTCCGCACGGTCCCTGACGGCGCCCAGCAGGCCGGCCAGTTCCGCGGGCGGCGCGTCGGGCCGCGCAGGTGCGTCGCCCCAGGCGTGCAGGGCTTCCACGGCCAGCCGGACGACCTCGGCGCAGGCGTCCACGGCGAGGGCGCGCAGATCGGCGTAGTGCAGGTAGAAGGTGGCCCTCCCGACCCCGGCCCGGCGGACGACCTCGGACACACTGACCCGGTCGAGCGGCTGCTCCTCGCACGCCGCCAGGAGCGCCGCACGGAGCCTGCCGCGGGTGCGGGCGGTACGCGGGTCGCCGCTGCCCGCGGTCACCGCGGGAGCCACCGGCTCAGCCCGCCGTCAGTACGAGCGCGAGGGCGGCTCCGGCGGGGACCGCCTGCACGAAGAGGATCTTCCGGTTGACGGTGGCGGCGCCGTACACGCCCGCGACGGCCAGACAGCAGAGGAAGAAGATCTGTGCCGGGCGGGCGACCGGGTCGCCCGCGATCAGGCTCCAGACGAGCCCGGCGGCCATGAACCCGTTGTAGAGCCCCTGGTTCGCGGCCAGCGGGGCGCTCTCCCGGGAGAACTCCGGCGTCGTGGCGAAGACCCTGCGGCCGCGCGGGGTGTCCCAGAGGAACATTTCGAGGACCAGGAAGTAGGCGTGGATCAGCGCGACGAGCGCGACCAGCACCTGGGCTGCTGTCTGCATGGTGAACGACCTGACGACCTTCCGCATCGATTTCCTGGACAACTGTACAGTAAGTCGATGCGGTGCCGGCCGGCCCGGACGCCCGGCTCAGAGCTGCTGCTCCCGGACCAGGTCCTCGATCGAGCCCCCCTTCGGCACCTCTCCGGCGGGAGTCAGCTTGTCGACCGTCACGGGCAGCGAGCGGGCGATCTCGTCCGCCGCCTGCTCCGGGGAGACGCCGGCCTCCTGGGCGACCTTCCGCAGCGTCTCGTCCGGCAGCGCCTCGGCGATCTGCGCCCCGCTCACCGACTTGTTCTCCCCGGTCCCGACCCAGGACTGCGCCTGGTCGGTGAGCCCGGACTTGGTGAGCATGCCGATCAGCCCTTCGAGCGCGTTGCCGGAGCCGCCGGCGGCACCGCCCTTACTGCCGCCCAGCGCCCCGAGCAGCGATCCGAGGATGTTTCCCGCGCCACCGGAACCAGCACTCCGACCGCCACCCAACAGACTGCCCAGCAGGCTGCCGAGGTCGTTTCCCGCCATGGTTCTGCCTTTCCGAGGAGGAATGATTTATCGACAATGTCGGACAGGACGGGGGGCGCTGCCACTCGGACGGGGCCGCCCGCTCTGGCGTAGCCTCCCCGCATGACCGTCCCCACTGCCGAGGCACTCGTCCGCGACCACACGGTCTACTCCTGTGTGATGGGCTCACGCGCCTTCGGGCTCGCCACGGACGGCAGCGACACCGACCGGCGCGGGGTCTTCCTCGCGCCGACCCCGTCCTTCTGGCGGTTCGACAAGCCTCCGACGCATGTCGAGGGACCCGCCGAGGAGCAGTTCTCCTGGGAGCTGGAACGCTTCTGCGAGCTGGCCCTGCGGGCCAACCCCAACGTGCTGGAGTGCCTGCACTCGCCCCTGGTGGAACAGGCCGACGCGACCGGTCGTGAACTGCTCTCGCTGCGCGGGGCGTTCCTGTCCCGGCAGGCGCACCTGACCTTCGTACGCTATGCACTGGGGCAGCGCCGGAAGCTGGACGCGGACGTACGGCAGTACGGGGCGCCGCGCTGGAAGCACGCCATGCATCTGCTGCGGCTACTGGCCGGCGGCCGGGATCTGCTGCGTACCGGCGAGCTCACCATCGACGTGGGCGCGGCCCGGGAGGAACTGCTGGCGGTCAAGCGGGGTGAGGTCGCCTGGCCGGAGGTCGAGCGGCGCATGACGAGACTTGCCGAGGAGAACGACGAGGCCGCCGCCGCCTCCCCGCTGCCTGCGGAGCCGGACCGGGCGCGGGTCGAGGACTTCCTGACCCGCACCCGCCGGGCTTCGGCGCTGGCGGCCGAGGCGGATTCAGCCGGCTGAGGCCTGGACCGGCACCGAGCCCAGGCGCGCCCGCACCACGAGGTCGTGCAGGGCGTCCGACCCGCCCGCCCCGTCCGGGAGTTCCGAGGCCGCCTGCGCCTCGTCGAGCACCAGGTGCAGCGACTCGACTTCCCGGCCCGCCGTCGCACCGTCCACGCCGCCGGCGGCCGCGTGCTCGGCCTCGGCCTTGGCCGCGATCAGTCCGGGGAGCCAGGCCGGCGCCTGCACCCGGGTCAGGAGCGTCGGAAGATGCGCCAGGACCTCGCCCGTGCGCATCAGATGGATGCCCGTGAGCAGCGCCCGGAAGGTGTACAGGAGCGGCTTCAGCTCGCCGGTCTTCTCGAAGAGCCGCCACTGGGTGTTGGCGAAGCCCCGGTAGTGGTGGGCGTGGTTGCGGGTGAGGACGCCCGGGGCCAGGGCAGCCAGTTCCCCGTGCAGGGCGCTCGTGTGCACGACCAGCGGCGAGAGCAGCTGCTCCAGTACGTAGCCGTTCGGCTTCAGCATCAGCCGGACGAACTTGCGCAGGTCATGGCTGACGAGATCCATCTCGACCCCGTCCCTGACCCACATCCGCGAACGCGTCTCCTCCGGCTCGCGCAGCCCGACGAGATCCGCCGCGGGCAGGAGGTGGACCCCCCGCAGGTCCACGTCCGAGTCCCGGGAGGGGAATCCGTACAGGTGCGCACCGGAGACGGTGGCGAACAACAGGGGGTGGGGCTCCTCGGCGAGGACCGGACCGAAGTCCGTGACCGGCAGCCCGGCCTCCTGGAGGTGCAAGGTGTGCGTACGCATGGCTCAAGCGTCCCAGAGCGCCCCCAGTGACAGCAGGTCGCTGCGGTACTCGATCCGCTCCGACCACTCCTTGGGCCAGGCCCCCGACCCCAGGTGCGCCCCGGCGAGCGCACCGGTCAGGCAGCCGAGCGAGTCCGAGTCGCCCCGGGTGCAGGCGGCCCGGCGCAGGGCGGTGACGGGTTCGTCGGGGAAGAGCAGGAAGCAGTGCAGGGCCGTGGCGAGGGCTTCCTCGGCGATCCAGCCGTCGCCGGTCGCCTCGCAGGGGTCGGTCTCCGGGGACGGGTCGCGCAGCGCGTCCTGGACGCGTGCCAGCGCGGTGAGGCACTCGTCCCAGCCCCGCTGGATGTACAGCTCGGGCGAGGAGTCGCCCGCGTACCGCCAGAGGTCGCCGAGCCAGCGCGTGAGGTAGCGGCCGCTGTTCTCGTACGCGTAGCTGCGCAGCTGGCCGATCAGTCCCAGCGGCTCCGCGCCCTGCGCCAGCAGGTACACCGCGCGGGCCATCAGGTCGGACGCGGCGAGGGCGGTCGGGTGCCCGTGGGTGAGAGCGGCCTGCAACTGGGCCGCTCCGGCGCGCTGTTCGTCGCTCAGCCCCGGGACGAGTCCGACGGGCGCGACCCGCATGTTGGCGCCGCAGCCCTTGGAACCGGTCTGGCTGGCCTCCTGCCAGACCCGGTCGCTGTCGAGCATCCGGCAGGCGGTCATGCAGGTGCGCCCGGGGGCGCGGTTGTTGTCGGGTGAGTGGTACCAGTCGACGAACTCCTCGCGCACCGGGCGCACCAGCCGCAGCGGGGTGAGCAGTCCGCGGTCCATGGCGGTACGGATGCCGCGCCCCAGGGCCAGCGTCATCTGGGTGTCGTCGCTGACGACGGCCGGCTTCGGCAGCCGCATCTGGCGCCACGGCCCGCACTTGGCGAGGATCGACGGGACGTTGTTGAACTCGGTCGGGAAGCCCAGCGCATCGCCGAGCGCGAGCCCGGTCAGTGCCCCGGTGGCTGCCTGTTTGGTGATGGTCCTGGTCACGATCACGTGCTTCTTCCTTCCGGTCGCAGCAGTGGGGGGTGCAGGGCGGTGGCGGCACCCGCCCGGTAGAGGGCGGCCGGTTTTCCCCGTCCGCCGGTGCGGCGCGGCGATCCCTCCACGGCCTGGACGAAGCCGGGCGTGGTGAGGACCTTGCGCCGGAAGTTGGGCCGGTCCAGCTCGACGCCCCAGACCGTCTCGTACACCTGTTGGAGCTCCCCCAGGGTGAATTCGAGCGGGCAGAACGCGGTGGCCAGACAGGTGTACTCGAGCTTGGCGCCGATCCTGGACTGTGCGTCGGCGAGGATCCGGTCGTGGTCGAAGGCGAGCACGCCGAGTCCCCCGGTGTCCCACCAGCGGGCGCTGGCGGCGTCGCCGCCCCCGCGCGGTTCGGGCAGGTCGGGTACGAGCGCGGCGTACGCCACCGAGACGACCCGCATCCGCGGGTCGCGGTCCGGGTCGCTGTAGGTACGCAACTGCTCCAGGTGGAGGCCCGCGACGGTGTCCTCGCTCAGCCCCGTCTCCTCGGCCAGCTCGCGGCGGGCCGCGGTCCCGGCGGACTCGCGGGGCAGCACGAAGCCCCCCGGCAGCGCCCAGTGGCCCTTGTACGGGTCCTCGCCCCGTTCGACGAGCAGGACGTGCAGCCGGGTGTCGCGGACGGTGAAGACCGCGAGGTCGACGGTGACGGCGAACGGTTCGAAGGCGTACGGGTCGTAGCCCTCGGGGGCGGCGGCGCTCATCGCCGCTCCGGGAGGGGTGCGGCGAAGTCCCAGCCCTCGGCGAGCAGGGCGTCGACCGCCGCCACGGCCGTGGCCAGGCGCTCCTGGCGGCTTCCGGTGACTTCGACGAACGTCCGGCCGGTACGGGTGAGTTCGGCCCGGAAGCGGTCGGTCATCCAGGGCCGCAACTCCTCGCCGTCGCGCAGCCCGTCGTCCTCGAAGGCGACGCCCTCGTGGTCGGTGAGCAGCCACAGGTGATGGGTGACCCGGTCGGCCGTCTGCTCGACGAGCGGGTTGCGGCCGCCGACGTACCGCTCGTGCCACACCGTCGTGGCGAAGGAGTCGGTGTCGCAGATGAGCACCGGGGAACCGGTGCGGGCAGCCGCCTCCTCCCGGGCGTTCTGGGTCCGGGCGATCAGCGGGAAGTCCTCGGTCGTGAAGGCGACGTCCTCCCACTGGGCCCGGGGCCACCGGGCGCGCAGCGCGGCCAGCTTCTGTTCGCTGAACTCGCGCCCGTACTCGGCGACGTATCCGGTGAGTGCCCAGATGCCGCCGCGCCTGCGGTAGTGGCCGGCGAGGGCGCGGGCCAGCGTGGTGGTGCCGGTGGACTCGGCGCCCAGCACGACGACCCGCCGGGTGAGCGCGGCCCGCACCGGGGGTTCGAGGAAGTCCCAGCAGCCGGCCGGGTCCTCACGGACGGCGGTGCCGGAGACCGGGAAGACCGTGCGTCCGGGGTCGACGCAGACGGGCTCGGCGCCGAAGCGGCGGGCGAGTTCGTCCCCGTACGACTCCGAGGTGAAGACGGCGTCCACGGGTTCGGGCACGGCCCCGGTGAAGACCGCCATGTGGGCGTCCCAGACCGCCGGGTCGTGGAGATCCATCCGGGTGTCGTCGACGGCGCCCACCACCGTCACGTCCGGGTGCACCTCCCGCATCCAGGCGACCCGGTCCTCCAGCGGGACGGATTCCACCGAGGCGGCACAGACCAGCACGGTCAGCCGCTCGCAGCGGTCCTGGGCGGTGCGGACGAGGTGGTGGTGGCCGGCGTGCGGCGGGTAGAACTTGCCGAGCACCAGCCCGTGCGCGAAACGCTTCATGCCATGACCTCCACGGGCTCGCGCCGCCGGACGGTGAGATCACGCCGCCAGTTGCGCAGGCCGATCAGGCACAGCGTCAGGAAGCCGAGGTACAGCAGTGACGTGAGGTAGAGCTCCTTGTACGCGTAGAGCGGGATGTACACCACGTCGGCGGCGATCCACAGCCACCACGACTCGACGAGCTTTCGGCACTGCCCGTACGTCGCCGCCAGCGAGAGCGCGGTCGTCAGGGCGTCCCAGAAGGGCACCGTCGAGTCGGTGGCCCGGTCCAGCAGGACGGTCAGCGCGAATGTCCCCACCGCCCCTGCCGCGAGCAGCAGGCGCCACTCGGTGCGGGTGGTGCTCCGCACCGGCAGGCCGTTCGTCCCTGGTCCACCCCCGTGGGTCCAGGTCCACCAGCCGTACGCGGCAAGGGCGATGAAGACGATCTGGAGGCCGGCGTCGGCGTACAGACCGGACTGGGTGAACAGCAGGATGAAGAAGAGGTTGTTGGCGATGCCGATCGGCCAGTTGGCGAGGTGCTGGCGGGCCACGAGCCAGACGCACAGCGCCCCGCTGCCGAAGCCCAGCACCTCGGTCCAGCTGACCGGGGTGTCCAGGACCGTCACCAGGGGTTGCTGCAGGGGATCGAGGATGTCCGCGAGACTCACTCCCGCCTCCTTAATAGTCACTATGACTATAAAGGGTCGAACGCAGGTAGCAAAAGGCCCGCGGCCGGTTCCTCTTCGAGAAAACGAAGTGCAGGAACCGGCCGCGGGCCGTGTGCTGTGGGGTGGGCGGTCTACAGACCGACCTCGCGCATCAGCATGCCCACCTCGGTGTTGGTGAGCCGGCGCAGCCAGCCCGACTTCTGGTCGCCCAGCGGGATCGGCCCGAACGACGTCCGGACGAGCCGCTCGACCGGGAAGCCGGCCTCGGCCAGCATCCGGCGGACGATGTGCTTGCGGCCCTCGTGGAGGGTCACCTCGACGAGGTAGTTCTTGCCGGTGTTCTCGACGACGCGGAAGTGGTCGGCGCGGGCGTACCCGTCCTCCAGCTGGATGCCGTCCTTGAGCCGCTTGCCCAGGTCGCGCGGGAGCGGTCCCTGGATGGCGGCCAGGTAGGTCTTCTTCACGCCGTACTTGGGGTGGGTGAGACGGTGGGCCAGCTCGCCGTGGTTGGTGAGCATGATGATGCCCTCGGTCTCGGTGTCCAGCCGGCCGACGTGGAAGAGGCGCGTCTCACGGTTGGTGACGTAGTCGCCGAGGCACTGACGGCCGTCGGGGTCCTCCATGGAGGAGACGACGCCGGCGGGCTTGTTCAGCGCGAAGAAGAGGTGCGACTGGGTGGCCACGGTCAGGCCGTCGACCTTGATCTCGTCCTTCTGCACGTCGACGCGCATGCCCTGCTCGACGACGATCTCGCCGTTCACCTCGACGCGGGACTGCTCGATCAGCTCCTCGCACGCGCGGCGCGAGCCCATCCCGGCACGGGCCAGGATCTTCTGCAGCCGCTCGCCCTCCTGCTCGGCACCCGGGTTGGTCCTGGGCGTCTGGACCGAGGGCTTGTCCGCGTACCTGTCGCGGTTGCGCTGCTCGATCTTGGCGTCGAGCTCACGCGGGCGGGACGCGGCGCCGTAGGGGGCACGCCGCTGGCCACCGCTCCTGGCGGAGCCGGGCGTCGCCGCCTTCGGGCCGCCCTTGGCGCCGCCGCGGGCCGTTGCGCCGCGGCCCTTGCGGGTGCCGCCGTCGCCGCCCGGCTTGTCGTTGCCCACGTCGTAGCGGCGCTCCTCGGGCCTGGGGCGGCGGGGGCGCTGCTCCTGGCTGTCGTCACGCTCGGAGCCGGAGACCCGGGGGTTCGGGTTGCTGTTCCTGCCGGTGCCGCTGTTGTTCCTGGCGCCGCCGCTCCTGCCCCCGCCGCCGCCACCGCTCCTGCCGCCGGTGCTGCCGCCACCGCTCCTGCCGCCGCCACCGCTCCTGCCGCCGGTGCTGCCGCTACCGCTCCTGCCGCCGCCGCTGCCGCCGCTCCTGCCGCCGGTGCTGCCGCTTCCGCTGTTCCTGCCACTGCTTCGCATCAAAAATCCGTCTTGTCGTCTGCGTGAGTATCCGGGGTGTCCGGTGCGTCCGGATCGAACGACGGCACACCCTCTAGCGTCTCAGCCTCGATCGCGTCCGCCTCGGGGAGGAAGGGCGCGAGCTCCGGGAGCTCATCCAGGCCACGCAGGCCCATTCGCTCCAGAAAGTAGTTCGTCGTCCTGTACAGGATCGCACCTGTTTCGGGTTCCGCGCCCGCTTCCTCTACCAGACCCCTCTGCAGCAGGGTCCGCATGACCCCGTCACAGTTCACTCCGCGCACCGCCGAGACCCGTGAACGGCTCACCGGCTGGCGGTACGCGACCACCGCGAGGGTCTCCAGTGCCGCCTGCGTGAGACGGGCGTGCTGGCCGTCCAGGACGAAGCCCTCGACCGCTGCCGCGTACTCCGGGCGGGTATAGAAGCGCCAGCCCCCCGCCACCAGCCTGAGATCGAAACCGCGGCGCTGCACGGTGTACTCGTCGGCCAGCTCGCGCAGGGCGTCCGCGACGGCCCTCCTGGGCCGCTCCAGCACCTTGGCCAGGTGTTCTTCGGTGGCGGGCTCGTCGACGACCATCAGGACGGCCTCCAGGGCCGGCTTGAGATCGAGATCCGCGACGGTGGAACCGGTGACGTCCTGCTCGCTCATGCCTTCACATCCTGCTGCACGTCCTGCACGGCCTGCGCCTCCTGGTCGAACTCGTCCGTCACGATGGGCTCGGCCCCCGCTCCCCCGGCCCAGCGCACCATGAGCTCCCCGAGCGCCTCCTCCTGGTCCAGGGCGACGGCCTTCTCCCGGTAGAGCTCCAGCAGCGCGAGGAACCTGGCCACGACGGTGAGGGTGTCCGGGGCGTCCTCGGTCAGCGCCCGGAAGCTGATCTCCCCCGCCTCCCGCAGCCGCGCCATCACGATCCCGGCCTGCTCGCGCACGCTGACCAGCGGGGCGTGGATGTGGTCGACGTAGACCTGCGGCCGGGGTTTCGGCTGCATCGCCTTCACGGCCAGCCGGGCGAAACCCTCGGCCCCGATGCTGATGACGACGTCGGGCAGCAGCGCGGCATGGTGCGGTTCCAGCCCGACGGTACGGGGGAAGCGGCGGCCCTCCGATTCGAGGCGGGCGCTGAAGATCTCCGCGATGCGCTTGTACGCGCGGTACTGCAGCAGCCGCGCGAAGAGCAGGTCCCTGGCCTCGAGCAGCGCCAGGTCCCCCTCGTCCTCCACCTCTGCGGTGGGCAGCAGCCTGGCGGCCTTGAGGTCGAGGAGGGTCGCCGCGACGACGAGGAACTCGGTCGTCTGATCCAGGTCCCAGTCCGGCCCCATGGCCCGGATGTGGGACATGAACTCATCGGTGACCTTGGACAGTGCGACCTCGGTCACATCCAGCTTGTGCTTGGAGATGAGCTGCAGCAGCAGGTCGAAGGGCCCCTCGAAGTTCGCCAGCCGGACAGTGAACCGCCCGTCCTCGGCCACGGGGGCCACGGGGGCCGTCGGCGCTTCGGAGGCCGGTGCGGGTTCTGGGACTTCAGGAGCTTCAGAGGCCGTCGGCGCTTCCGGGGCCGGTGGGGGTTCTGCGGCTTCCGGGGCTTCTGCGGCTTCAGGAGATTCCGGGGCTTCCGGGGCGTCCAGGGACGCTTCCCTCGCCTCGGGGGCGGGCCGGACAGGGGCGGCCGGGCCGGCCCCCGCACCGTCGTCCTCCGCCCACCCGGGCGCGGGCCTGCCCCCCGGCCCGCGGCCCAGTGGGCGGCGGGAGGTGCGGGCGGGCTCGTCGGGTGATGGCATGGAGATCCAGGGTGCGGCGGGACACGGGCGACGGACGGCGGCCCTAGGGTCTTTCGTTCGGATCAGGCCGGACCGGGGAGCGGGGCACGCGAGCCCGGCATGATCCGAACGAGAGGCCCTAGGGGCCGGACCGCCCGGCGGCGGTCCTCCGGGGCAGGCTACCGGCGTCGCACCGGTCAGCGGCCGCGCAGCCGCCGTACGAGGATGCTCGCGTCGCCGCGCGACTCCAGGTCCGCGAGGACGACGGCGACCGCCTCACGGACGATGCGCCCGCGGTCGATGGCCAGCCCGTGCTCGCCGCGCAGCACCAGCCGCGCGTGTTCGAGGTCCATCAGCTCCTCGGCCGAGACGTAGACCGTGATCTTCTCGTCGTGGCGCTCCCGGCCGCTGGGCCGCCGGTTCGCCCCGCGGCCGCCACCGCGTCGGCGCTGCTGCTGGACGACAGGTGCCGGAACCGGCTCCTGCGAGGACGGCGGCTGCGGGCGGCGCGCGGCCTGTGCGGCCACCGCCATCCGGTCGTTCTCACCGCCGCCGCGGCTGCGCGAGTCGCCGGCGTCGGCGTCCGCCGCGGAGTGTTCCTCCTGCGAGGGTGCCGTGCCCACGGGGGCCTCGGCACCCGTGCCCGGGGCCTCGGCCCCGGAATCCTTCTCGCCGGCCGGAGCCGGCACCCGGGCTTCGCCGTTCGCCTTGCGCCGCCGTTCCGCGGGGGACGAGGACTGCAGCCCCATCCCCCCGGTGGTACGGAACAGTTCGTCGGCCCCGGGCAGACTCACTCGGCGTGACACCGGGCGAGCACCTCCCTGGCGAGCTGGCGATAGGCGGCGGCACCGACCGAGTTGGAGGCGTACGTCGTGATGGGCTCACCGGCGACCGTGGTCTCCGGGAAGCGCACCGTGCGCCCGATGACCGTGTGGTAGACGTGATCGTCGAAGGCCTCGACGACGCGCGCCAGGACCTCACGGCTGTGCACCGTACGGGAGTCGTACATGGTGGCGAGGATGCCGTCGAGCTCCAGTTCCGGGTTGAGCCGCTCCTGGACCTTCTCGATGGTCTCGGTGAGCAGTGCCACACCACGCAGCGCGAAGAACTCGCACTCGAGCGGCACTATCACCTTGTGCGCGGCGGTCAGGGCGTTCACGGTGAGCAGGCCGAGCGAAGGCTGGCAGTCGATCACGATGTAGTCGTAGTCGGCCATCAGCGGCTTCAGGGCGCGCTGCAGCGTGGACTCCCGGGCCACCTCGCTGACCAGCTGGACCTCCGCGGCCGACAGGTCGATGTTGCTCGGCAGCAGGTCCATGTTGGGCACGGCGGTCTTCAGGAGCACCTCGTCGGCCGCCATGCCCCGCTCCATGAGCAGGTTGTAGACGGTGAGGTCGAGCTCCATCGGGTTGACGCCGAGACCGACCGACAGGGCTCCCTGCGGGTCGAAGTCGACGAGCAGGACACGCCGTCCGTACTCCGCGAGCGCGGCACCCAGGTTGATGGTCGACGTGGTCTTGCCGACGCCGCCCTTCTGGTTGCACATCGCGATGATCTTCGCGGGGCCGTGGTCGGTCAGCGGGCCCGGGATCGGGAAGTAGGGCAGGGGCCGGCCGGTCGGACCGATCCGCTCGCGGCGCTGCCGCGCGGCATCGGGCGCGAGCGTGGCCGCGTACTCCGGGTCGGGCTCGTACTCGGCGTCGGGGTCGTAGAAACGCCCTTGGGGCGCCTCGTCGAAGTCGGCGAAGTGGGCGGTGTCCCGGCCACTCTCGTTGCCGGCCATGGCGTTCACGTGTAGGCCGTCCATCATCTGGGGGCTGTCGTCATGTGCTGGTGGGTGGCGAAGGTGCGGACAGCGACGGAGCCGACAGCCTCCAGCCCGTTCGGGCTCTGGCCCCGTGCAGGCATCCCTGGTTGAACACCCCCGGGAGTAAATGTCGACTCATTCACAAGTCGTCTTACCTCCTTGGACGTGACCAGGAAACTTATCGATAGGTCAGCGTGGCACCATGCCGACGATTGGCGACTCTATGGCGTGTCACCGGTCCGCAGCAACACAATCCGCCGGACCCGGCCCGATGTGTCGGCAATCGAACACCCCTCTGTCAAGGGCGCACAGCCCCTCGGGCGCGCTTTTCGCGGGTGCACGAAACGGTTAAAGGGTTACGTTCGAGGCGAGTTGCGCGGGGCTCCCGGGAGGCCCGACATGCGTCCGGCCGGACCTTGCTCGGCAAGGTCCGGCCGGACGCACGAGGTTGACGAAGGGTGTTGACCCCTCAGCCGAGAAGGGCGCTCAGTTCGACGTGGGCGAGGCCGTGCGCCTCGGCCACCTCACGGTAAACGACCTGCCCGTCATGGGTGTTGAGGCCCTTGGCGAGTGCGGCGTCACGGCGCAGCGCCTCGACCCAGCCGCGGTTCGCGAGCTCCACGATGTAGGGCAGCGTGGCGTTGGTGAGGGCGTACGTGGAGGTGTTCGGCACCGCGCCCGGCATGTTGGCGACGCAGTAGAAGACCGAGTCGTGAACCATGAAGGTCGGCTCGGCGTGCGTCGTCGGGTGCGAGTCCTCGAAGCAACCGCCCTGATCAATTGCAATGTCGACAAGTACACTTCCGGGCTTCATCTTGGCGACGAGCTCGTTGGTGACCAGCTTCGGGGCCTTCGCGCCGGGGATCAGCACGGCGCCGACGACCAGGTCCGCCTCGACGACGGCCTTCTCGAGTTCGAAGGCGTTGGAGACGACCGTCTGCACCTTGGTGCCGAAGATCTTGTCGGCCTCGCGGAGCTTGTTGATGTCCTTGTCGAGGAGCGTCACGTGGAAGCCGAGGCCGACGGCGATCTGCGTGGCGTTCCAGCCGGAGACGCCGCCGCCGATGACGACGGCACGGCCGGCCGCCGTACCCGGGACACCGCCGGGCAGCACACCGCGGCCGCCGACCGAGCGCATCAGGTGGTACGCGCCGACTTGCGGGGCCAGCCGGCCCGCGACCTCTGACATCGGAGCGAGCAGCGGCAGCGCGCGGTTCGCCGTCTCGACGGTCTCGTAGGCGATGGCGGTGGTGCCGGACTCCAGCAGCGCGTCCGTGCACGCGCGGGAGGCGGCGAGGTGCAGGTACGTGAACAGGGTCTGGCCCTTGCGCAGGCGGTGGTACTCCTCGGCGACCGGCTCCTTGACCTTGAGGAGCAGGTCCGCGGTGGCCCAGACCTCGTCGGCGGTGGGCAGGATCTGCGCGCCGGCGGCGACGTACTCCTCGTCCGTGATGGAGGAGCCGGCTCCGGCGTTCCCCTCGATGACGACCTGGTGGCCGTGGCGGACGAGCTCGTGCACACCGGCAGGCGTGATCGCCACGCGGAACTCGTTGTTCTTGACTTCGCGGGGGATGCCGACCTTCACGTCGATCACGGTCCTTGGCTCAGAGGGCTACCCGGACATAGCAATACATACCCGGATAGACGCAGCGTAAATGGAGACACCGCGAACGCCCGCGGCAGAGCCAGTCTAATGAAGGGCTTCTCGCTGTCTAGCCTTACAAAGCATTAATTTTCTGTCGAAGCACCACGGATTTCGTAGGCTGCGCTCTCCTCGCCCAGCAATCTCTCGGCTGCACCCCTGTGCAGCCCCGCGGCAGCGGGGTCACCGAGCCGGTCCAGCGTGTCGGCCAGCCGCAGCTCGAGCGCGGCCTGCAGCCGTACGTCCTTGGCCTGCCGCGCCCATTCCACGGCCTCCCGGCAGGTCTGCAGCGACTCCTGCGGACGGCCCGCGTACTCCTGCACCCGGGCGACCTCGCTGAGCGCCCGGGCCTGGGCGGGCAGGTCACCGAGCCTGCGATAGCCGGCCGCCGCGGCCCGCCAGTTCCGCAGCGCCTCGCCGTACCGGCCGGCGTAGGTGTGGACGGTGCCGAGCCGCCCGTACAGCCGCGCCTCGTCCGCCCGCTCGCCCTGGGTGAGCCGCTGGGCCAGTGCCCGGCCGTACCAGTCGGAGGCCCGGTGGAAGTCACCCAGTTCCGCATAGGCGCCGCCTACGGATTCCATCGCGCGCCCGGTGGCGTACGGGTCCTTGGCGGCCCGTCCGGCGTCCAGCGCGGCCCGGTAGCGGGTCAGCGCCTCCCGCGTCCGGCCGGTCCCGGCGTCCAGGTCGGCGAGGTTGAGCAGGGCCGCCGCCCGCTCCCGCGGCAGCTCGCGGCGCTCGGCGACCGCCAGCACCAGGCTGTGCAGGCCGTACAGCTCGGGGGCGGCCGCCTCGGTGCCCTCGTGCGCGGCCAGCGCCCGCACCAGCGCGGCCACCAACCGCCTTGCCAGGGTGTCGAGTTCACCGTCCTCGACAGCGGCCCTCGCGGAGGCGAGCAGCGCGGGCCGGCGAATCCGCAGCCATTCGGCGGCCGCTTCGGGGCCCGGGAACCGCAGGGAGCGCGGCAGCCCCGCGAGTTTGCGCCGGGCCGGGGAGCCCTCGGGCTCGGTGACCGCCCGGCAGGACTGGAGGCGGCGCACGGCCCGCTCCAGCATCCGGGCCCGGGCGAGCTGGATCTCGGCCGGGCGGTCCCGGTCCTCCAGGAGCGCCCCCAGCAGGGGGGCGAGGCAGCCCGGCACCTCGTACTGCGGCTGCCGGTTCCGGTCGGTGCGCAGCAGCCCAAGACGTACGAAGTCGTCGAGGGTGGTCTGGGCTGCCGAGACGGAGCAGCCGGCCAGCGCGGAGGCGGTGTGGGCGTCGGCGAGTCCGGCGGGGGCGAGGGAGAGCAGCCGCAGTATCCGGGCGGCGGTCGGCGGCAGCGAGTCGTGGACCAGCCGGAAGGCGCGGGCCAGCGGTCGGGCGCCGGTGGACTGCTCGGCGTCGTCCGGCAGCTCCGCCAGCTGCTTGGCCACGTCGGCCACCGAGGCGGTCGGGTGGGTGGCGAGCCAGCCCCCGATCATGACCAGCGCGGCCGGCTGGCCGCCGCACTCCTCGGCCAGCGTCTCGGCGGTCCGCGGATCGACGGTGATGCGGACCTGTCCGATGGTGCGGGCGAGCAGCTGGACCGCCGGGCCGGCCTCCAGCCCGCCGATGGTGCAGGGCCGGACCCCGGGGATGCCGGTCAGCGGCCCCTGCGCGGTGGCGACGACCAGGCAGTCCGGGTTGTCCGGGAGCAGCGGGTCGACCTGTTCGGCGTCCGGCGCGTCGTCGAGCAGCAGCAGGACACGGCGTACGGCGAGGGCCTCGCGCACCATCTCCGACAGTTCGTCCTGGTCCGCGCCGGGCGGCCCCACCACGTCCAGCTGGGCGAGCAGGTCCCGGGCGGCGCGTTCGGTGGGGACCGGGGCGCCGCCGGGCTCGGTGAGCCGGACGCGGAGCAGGCCGTCGGGGTAGTCGCCGGTGCCGAGCAGCAGGCGGGTGAGTTCGCCGGCCAGTGCGGTGCGGCCGGAACCGGGGCGTCCGGCGATCAGCAGGACCCGGGCCCGTCCGCTCCTGCGGCCGGCCATGGTGTCGAGACCGGCGCGTTCGATGTCGGCTCTGAGTTCTTTCAACTCGCGCTCGCGCCCGAAGAACTGAGAGGGCTCGAAGGCGGCCGGCTCCTCGGTACCCGCTGCCTCGGCCGGGTCGCTGGTGTCCACCGCCTGATGCGTCACGGGCCACGCTCCACTTCGCTGCACGCTTCGCCCGCCGGGACTCCGGTCAGGGCATTCCGAGCGTAGTTCAGGAGGGTGGGCGAATCGGGTGGAGCGCGGCGGGTACGTCCTCCGATCGGATCAGCATCTTTTCCGATCGGAGGACGTCCGGAGAGCGGCCGCGCGGGCGGCTCCCCGTAATGACCGACGGTCCGTCAGGCCTCGAACGGCCGGGCGGGCCACGGCGCCTCGGCGGGCCGCAGCGATTCGACGCCGTCACCGGCGAGCACCGCCGCGAGCGACAGCACGCCGACCACCAGGCAGTTGTTGTGCAGGTCCCCGGCGAGCACGCCCCGCACGAGTTCCTGGAGCGGCACCCGGGCCAGCTCCATGTCGGCCTCCTCC
Organism: Streptomyces sp. RKAG290; assembly: GCF_023701695.1. Lineage (GTDB taxonomy): Bacteria > Actinomycetota > Actinomycetes > Streptomycetales > Streptomycetaceae > Streptomyces. The sequence continues at coordinate 6,035,791 of NZ_JAJOZC010000001.1, read as the reverse complement.
TCGGCCACCTCGAAACGCTCGCCGTCCGCCTCGGAGATGTTCCGGGCGAGGAAGATCCGTACGGCTTCGTCGCAGCCGCCGGGCGTGGTGTAGACGTCGGTCAGCACCCGCCAGTCCTCGGCCTTGACGTACGCCTCCTCGTAGAGCTCGCGCTGCGCGGCGTGCAACGGGTTCTCACCGGGGATGTCGAGCAGTCCGGCCGGGATCTCCCACAGCTTGTGGCGCACCGGGTGGCGGTACTGGCGCAGCACGAGCACGCGGCCCTCGTCGTCGAGCCCGAGCACGGCGACCGAGCCCGGGTGGACCTGGTAGTCGCGGTGCACGACCGTGCCGTCGGGCATCACCACGTCATCGGTGCGGACGCTGGTCTTGTTGCCCCGGAAGGGAGTCTCGGTCGCGGTGACCGGCCACTCCTCGGGCGTGTCCTGGAAACCCATCTACGTCCTCCCACAAAAAACAGTGACCGGGGTCCGGATCCTTCAGGATCCGTACCCCGGTCAACCGTATCGCCTGCGAAAGGCTCCGCTACTTGCCCGGCGTGGCCTCGGACTTGCCTGCCGTCTGACGCGCCACGGCCGCCTTCACCAGGCCCGCGAAGAGCGGGTGCGGGCGGGTCGGGCGGGAGCGCAGCTCCGGGTGCGCCTGCGTGGCGACCAGGTAGGGGTGGACCTCGCGCGGGTACTCGACGTACTCGACGAGCTTGTTGTCCGGGGAGGTGCCGGAGAAGACCAGACCGGCCTTCTTCTCCAGCTCGGCGCGGTAGGTGTTGTTCACCTCGTAGCGGTGGCGGTGACGCTCCTCCACGTACGGCTCGCCGTCGTAGGCCTCACGGACCAGCGAGCCCTCGGCGAGCTTCGCCGGGTACAGGCCGAGCCGCATGGTGCCGCCCAGGTCGCCCGCGCCCTCGACGTAGGCCAGCTGCTCCTCCATCGTCGAGATGACGGGGTGGGAGGTGGCGGCGTCGAACTCGGTGGAGTTGGCGTCGGGGATCTCGGCGAGGTTGCGCGCCGCCTCGATCACGATGCACTGGAGACCGAGGCAGAGGCCGAGCAGCGGCACCTTGTTCTCACGGGCGTACTGGATGGCGCCGACCTTGCCGATCACGCCGCGCTCGCCGAAACCGCCGGGGATGCAGACGGCGTCCACGTCGCCGAGCTGCTTCTTGGCACCCGCCGGGGTCTTGCAGTCGTCGGACGCGACCCACTTGACCTTGACGCGGGCCTTGTTGGCGAAGCCGCCGGCGCGGATGGCCTCGGTGACCGAGAGGTAGGCGTCGGGCAGGTCGATGTACTTGCCGACCAGCGCGACGGTGACCTCGTGGTCGGGGTTGTGGACGCGGTCCAGCAGGTCGCCCCAGGTGGTCCAGTCCACGTCGCGGAACGGCAGGTCGAGCTTGCGCACGACGTAGGCGTCCAGACCCTCGGAGTGCAGCACCTTCGGGATGTCGTAGATCGACTTGGCGTCCGGGCAGGCCACCACGGCCGCCTCGTCGACGTCGCACATCAGCGAGATCTTGCGCTTGATGGCGGTCGGCACCTCGCGGTCGGCGCGCAGCACGATCGCGTCCGGCTGGATACCGATGTTGCGCAGCGCCGCCACGGAGTGCTGGGTGGGCTTGGTCTTGAGCTCGCCGGACGGGCCGATGTAGGGCAGCAGCGAGATGTGCACGACGAAGACGTTGTCCCGGCCGACCTCGTGGCGCACCTGGCGCACGGTCTCCAGGAACGGCAGCGACTCGATGTCGCCGACCGTGCCGCCGACCTCGGTGATGACGACGTCGACGTCGTCGGTGGCCATCCGGCGGATGCGGTGCTTGATCTCGTTGGTGATGTGCGGGATCACCTGCACGGTGTCACCGAGGTACTCGCCGCGCCGCTCCTTGGCGATGACCTGCGAGTACACCTGGCCTGTAGTGACGTTGGCGGAGCCGTCCAAGTCAACGTCGAGGAAGCGCTCGTAGTGTCCGATGTCGAGGTCGGTCTCGGCACCGTCGTTGGTGACGAACACCTCACCGTGCTGGAAGGGGTTCATCGTGCCCGGGTCGACGTTCAGGTACGGGTCGAGCTTCTGCATGGTGACCCGAAGGCCACGCGCCTTGAGCAGGGCACCGAGGCTGGAGGCAGTCAGACCCTTGCCGAGGGAAGAGGCGACACCCCCGGTGACGAAGATGTGCTTGGTCGTCGTGGATGTGGGCTGCATAGCCAAAGGGGGCTCCCGTGGTCGCGATCGTGAGGTGCGTACCGGCGTTGCCGTCCGGAGATTCCGGAGGTGCCGTCGCTGCGGTTCGGGGGCCTCGTCTGCTGTTGCGGACGACCACCGGTCCACGGGCTACCAGGGTATCAGCGACGAGGGGAGCCTGCTTCCGGCCACACCCGGCACAGTCGCCACACACAATCACCGCACGTCTCTCACGCCCCACCCGTTCGGCTCATCCCTGTTGGTGGGACCGTCGCGCGGATCACTCAGGTGCGTCGTATCCTGCTCGGACACTCGCTCCGGGCGAGGTATGAGCTCGCAGGTTCCCCCACATCAACCCCTTGCAACGACCTCTTGACCCGTAGTAAGCGCCCCACGGGGCGACATGGCCGTTCGACTGGAGATGCACGTGGCCGGGCGCATCGAGGATTACGCACTCATCGGAGACATGCAGACCGCTGCCCTGGTCTGCCGGGACGGCACAGCAGACTGGCTGTGCCTGCCCCGCTTCGATTCACACGCCGTCTTCGCGGGACTGCTGGGCACCGAGGAGCATGGCTTCTGGCGCCTCGGGCCGGCCCGCGCGGAGGGCGCGGAACCCGCGTCGGCGGACCGCCGCCACTATCGCGGGGACTCACTGATCCTGGAATCGGAATGGGACACGCCGCGCGGCACGGTCAGAGTGACCGACTTCATGCCGCCGCGTGACGGCGCCCCGCAGCTGATCCGGATCGTGGAAGGAATCAGCGGCCGGGTGCCGATGCGCTCGGAACTGCGGATGCGCTTCAGCTACGGGCGGGTCACGCCGTGGGTGCACAAGGTGGACGGCCGTACGGTCGCCGTCGCGGGCCCCGACTCGGTCTGGCTGGACACCCCGGCCGAGACCTTCGGCGAGAACCTGACGACGTACTCCGACTTCACCGTCGCCCCCGGCGACCGGATCGCGTTCACCATCAGCTGGCAGCCCTCGCACCGCGAACCGCCCGCGCTCCCGGACCCGGAGGGCGCGCTGGAGGCGACCTCGGACTTCTGGCAGGAGTGGGTCGCGCAGTGCACGTACCACGGGCCCTACCGCGAGGCCGTGGTCCGCTCGCTGATCACGCTGAAGGCCCTGACGTACGCGCCGACCGGCGGCATCGTCGCCGCGCCGACCACCTCCCTGCCCGAGGACATCGGCGGTTCACGCAACTGGGACTACCGCTACACGTGGCTGCGTGACGCCGCGATCACCCTGTCCTCGCTGCTGCGCACCGGCTACCGCGAGGAGGCCCGCGCCTGGCGCGAGTGGCTGCTGCGGGCGGTCGCGGGCGACCCCGAGAACCTGCAGATCATGTACGGGATCGCGGGCGAGCGGGAACTGGGCGAGGCCGAGCTGGAGTGGCTGCCGGGCTACGAGCAATCGGGCCCGGTACGGGTCGGCAACGGCGCCGCGGGCCAGCTCCAGCTGGATGTGTACGGCGAGGTCACCGAGGCGCTGCACCTCGCGCACATGACGGGCCTGACCCGCAACGACTACGCCACCGGCCTCCAGCTCAAGCTGATCGAGTACCTGGAGAAGCACTGGGAGGAGCCGGACGAGGGCATCTGGGAGGTGCGCGGTCCGCGCAGGCACTTCGTGCACTCGAAGGTGATGGCCTGGGTGGCGGTCGACCGGACGATCAAGCTGATCGAGGCCGGGGACGCGGAAGGGCCGCTGGAGAAGTGGCGCGAGCTGCGCGACGACATCCACCGCGACGTGTGCGAGCGCGGCTACGACAAGGAGCGCAACACCTTCACCCAGTCCTACGGGTCGAAGGAGCTCGACGCCTCGCTCCTGCTGATTCCGCAGATGGGCTTCCTGCCGCCGGACGACAAGCGCGTCATCGGCACGATCGAGGCGATCCAGCGGGAGCTGTCCACCGAGGACGGCTTCGTGCTGCGCTACCCGACCTCGGGCGAGAACGCGGGCGTGGACGGTCTGGAGGGCGACGAGGGCGCGTTCCTGGCGTGCTCGTTCTGGCTGGCGGACGACCTGGCGATGATCGGCCGGGTCGACGAGGCCCGCCAGCTCTTCGAGCGGCTGCTGTCGCTGCGCAACGACCTGGGCCTGCTGGCCGAGGAGTGGGACGCGCGGCTGCAGCGGCAGGTGGGGAACTTCCCGCAGGCCTTCAGCCACGTGCCGCTGATCGACACGGCACTGCGGCTGACGGCGAGCGGGGCGTACGTGGGGTGACGGCGAAGCCGCGGTGAGCCGGACGGCTCACCGCGGCGGGCCCGCGGGGCCGCCGGGACACGCACCGGCCCCGCCGACGCCGGCCGCCACTGGCCGTCAGCCTCTCTCCCGGCCCCGTCACAGCAACCCCCACCGGCTGTCAGCCGTCCTCCGGGCCGGTTACGACGCCCCCACTGGCCGTCAGCCTCTCTCCCGGCCCCGTCACAGCAACCTCCACCGGCTGTCAGCCGTCCTCCGGCTCCGTCACGACAGGCCGCTCCGAAGGCATCCCCCACTCGCTCCAGGAGCCGTCGTACACCGCCAGTTCGCGGTATCCGGCCAGCTCTGCCCCCAGTGTCAGCACGCAGGCGGTGACACCCGACCCGCAGCTGAAGAACAGCCGCTCACGGCCGTCCGCCCGCGCGGCGAACGCGTCGCGCAGCTCACCCGCCGGGCGCATCCGGCCCTCCCGCTGGATCTCGCCGAACGGCAGACTGACCGCCCCGGGCATATGGCCGCCGCGCAGCCCCGCACGCGGCTCGGGGGCCGTACCGAGAAACCGCTCCCGGGTCCTGGCGTCGAAGACGGCGCAGGCCGGGTCGGCCAGGGCGTCCGCCACCTCGTCGGCGCCCACGATCAGCCCCGCGCGCGGCGCGGCCGTGAAGTCACCGCGCTCCGCTGCGGCCGTGGGCGCACCGCTCTCCAGCGGCAGTCCGGCGCCGGACCAGCCGGGCAGACCACCGTCGAGCACGGCCGCCCGGTCGAAGCCCATCGCCCGGAGCATCCACCAGGCCCGGGCGCTGGAGTAGACGCCTGCCCCGTCGTAGACGACCACGGTGTCTCCGGCGTGCAGGCCGAGGGAGCGCATCTCCTCGGTGAACCGGTCCGCGCCGGGCATCGCGTGGGGCAGCGGGACCGTGTGATCGCTGAGCGCACCGTCGATGTCGAACGGCCGCGCCCCCGGGATCCGCTGCCCGGAGTCCCGGTGGGCACCGACCGAGGCGTCGAGCACCAGCAGCCCCGGCGCGCCCAGCCGCTCGGCGAGCCACGCCGGGTCGACCAGCGGACCGGGCGGCCGAAGAGACGCAGGACCGGTCACGGGCGCCTCTCGGCCGGGTACCGCGGCACCGTCGTGATCCGTCCGGTCCGTGTGAGGCGGAGCTTCGTCGCGCACTGTTCCCCCAGTCCCCGAGGTGCGGTCCCTCGTGTGTGCACCGCACAGGATTTTCAAGATCGCAGCGGCACTCGGCGCCTGTCAACAGCGGCCCGTACGGTGGATTGAGCGGGCGGTGCGGTCGTGCTGCCCCACCGGCGCCGACTGCGTCCGGGGCCGGTACCTTCCTGATCAGGGCGACCGCCCGATCCGACCGAACCGAAGCGCGAGGCCAGAGCCAGTGGAGACCCAAGGCGGCATCACCGTGCAGCGAGCCCTTGAGCTGCCGGGACTGCGCAGCGGACTTCCGGAGGTGGTGTCCGGCGCCGAACGGCTCGGCCGTACGGTCCGCTGGGTGCACGCGGGCGAGGTCCCCAACATCGCTTCGCTGCTCAAGGGCGGGGAGCTGCTCCTCACCACCGGTCTGGGGCTCGGCACCCGCCCCGCCGAACAGCGTGCCTTCGTCCGCAGGCTCGCCGACCGCGGCATCGCCGCCCTGGTGGTGGAGCTCGGCCCGCGCTTCAGCAGGCTGCCCGCGTCCATCGTGGACGCCGCGCGTGCGGCCGGGCTGCCGCTGGTCCAGCTGCACCGCGAGGTGCCGTTCGTGACGGTGACGGAGGAGGTCCACACCGAGATCGTCAACGGTCACTACGCGCTCCTGCAGCAGGCCGAGGAGGTCCACCGGCGCTGCACGCACGCGCTGCTCGGCGGGGGCGGCGTGCCGCAGGTCCTGGGCATCCTGGCGGACTTCACGGCCAATCCGGTCTTCCTGGAGACGGCCGACGGCCAGCTGCTGTACGCGGCTGGCACCGAGTCCGGCCCGGTCTCGGCCGACCCGCTCCAGGTGTGGGACGGGATGCGCGGCGGCCGGGCGGCCCGCGAGTCGCCGCCGGCGAGCGCGGTGCTGGTGGATGTGCCGGGCGGCGGCCCGGGGCCGGTTCGGTACGGGCCCGGCTGGTTCTGCTGGCCGTGGACGGGCCGCTGGTGACGGTGCACCGGATGGCGGCGGAGCGGGCGGCGGGCATCCTGGCCGTGGTGCTGATGCAGGCCCGTCAGGAGGAGGAGCTCGCGGCGCGCGGCCGCGGTGACTTCCTGACGGATCTCGCCGAGGGCCGGATCGCACCCGATGACGCGCCTGCGCAGGCCCGGGTGCTGGGCTTCAAGCCGGGCGAGATGCCCCTGCTGCCCGTGGTGATGCGGCTGGCCCCCGAGCTGTCCCCTTCGGGCAACTGGGCGCTGCTGGCGCGCGCGGTCCTGGAGGAGCTGTCCTCGGTGGGAGTGCCGGTGCTGCTCGGCGTGCGGCCGGTGGAGGGCCGGGTGCCGCTGCTGCTGGGGCTGCGGACCGAGACGGAGCGCACCGCGGTGGCCGACCGGGTGGCCGCGGCACTGCGGGCCGGGGTGGAGCGGGCCGGTCTGGAGCGGGCCGGCTCCCATCCCCCGGTCGTCGTGGTCGGGGTGGCGGGCGGCTGGGGGACGGCCGGCGCGGGGCTGCGGCATGCGGCGGAGACGGCCACGGCTGCGCAGGGACTCAGCGACCGGCCCTGGTACGACGCCCGGCGCCTCGACATCGATCTGCTGCTCTGGCGGCTGCGGGACCACCCGGACCTGGCGGCCTTCGTGGAGCGGGCGATCGGCCCGCTGCGCGAGCACGACCGCACCTCGCGCCCGCCGCTGCTGCCCACGCTGGAGACGTACCTGGCGCATGCGGGCCGCAAGGCGGAGACGGCGCGCGAACTGCATCTGAACCGTCAGACGCTGTACAACCGGCTGGCCCGCATCGGTGAGCTGCTCGGCACCGATCTGGACGACCCGCAGGCGGTGCTGGCCCTGAGCCTGGCCCTGCGGGCCCGCCGCCACGCCTCCTGAGGCCTCTCGTTCGGATCACGCCGGGCTCGCGTGCCCCGGCACCGCACCTCGCGGCGTTGCCGTCAGCCGCGCTCCGGACGCCCCGCGTCAGCGGTTGCGGGCCACCGCCGACGGCTGGACCAACTCGTCGTACACGCTGAGGACTTGGGCGATCGTGTCGTCCTCGGTCGGCCAACTCGCCGCCTGCACGAGGCCCGCGGCGGACAGCCGCTGGCGCGCCACCGGATCACCGAGCAGCCGGACCACGGTGCGGGCGAGCGCCTCCGCGTTGTCGTACGGCACGAGTTCCGCGGCGTCGCCCACGAGTTCGGGCACTCCGCCGACCGCCGTGGCGACCAGCGGCACACCGATCCGCAGCGCCTCCTGCGCCAGCAGCGAGCGGGACTCCCAGCGGCTCGGCAGCACGGCCAGGTCGGCGGCGGTCAGGAGTTCGGTGACGTCGGTGCGGCTGCCGATCAGCGAGACGGGCAGGTCCTCGGCCTTGATCCGGCGCTGCAGAGCTGCCCGCTCCCGCCCCTCGCCCGCGATGACCAGCAGGGGGACGGGGTCGAGCCGGCGCCACACGCGGGCCGCGTCGAGCAGGGTGCCGTAGCCGTGCTGCGGCACGAGGCTGCCGACCGCGAGGATCAACGGCCGCTCCACCGCTCCGAGTTCGGCGCGCACCTTGCCGTCGGGCAGCATCATGGGGACACGCGGTGCGGGCGTGGCGACGGGCGCGAACCGGGCGTCACGCGCTCCCCGTTGCCGGGCCCGGTCGACCAGGTCCGACGAGGTGCCCAGCACAACAGCAGCCGCCCGGGCGGCCCTTCGCTCCAGCAGGTGCAGCACCTGTCGGCGTGCGCCTTCGGCGTGCGCCCTGGTGTGCCAGGTGACGACCAGTGGGACGCGGCGGCCACCGAGCGCCAGCGTGGCCCGTACGGCGGCGTGCAGTCCGTGCGCGTGGACGACATCGGCGCCGGCGCAGGCGGCCCGCAGCGCCGCGACGGCGGCGGGATCACTGCGCCTGGGCACCGAGGCGAAGCGGGCACCCGTGGCGGAGAAATCGTAGGCGCGGTCCAGTTCGGCCGGCGCGCAGACCGTGACCTGCACGCCTCTCGCGACCAGTCCGGCAGCCAGCGAGCTGACATGCGCGCTGCTGCCCGCACTGCCGCCGCCCAGCACTTGGACCGTACGCAGCTGTGACACGTTGAATGACTCCCGGGGCTCCCGAGTCGGCGGTATGTACACCGCCAAGGATGCCAGTTCCGTACGCACGTTCCGGCACGGCCGGACCGTGACGCCGGTGCGCACCGCAACAAACCGGGCGTGGCGCACCACTCGCACGGGTGAACAATCCACGGGCCATGACCGCGCCCGGACACCGAACTCAGCGCCTTCCCAGCGCCTCGGCGAGCCGGGTGACGCGGTGGCCGTGCACCGCCGCCGCGACGAGCGCCGCCGCGTGCACGGCGAGCCCGGGCCGGCCGGCGGTCGCGGCGACGGCGACACCGAGGGCTGCGCCCAGGGCGTGCGCGCCGGTGTCCCCGATCATGGTGCGCTCCCCCAGGTCGTCGCCGGCGAGCGCCGCGGCGGCGGCCATCGGCGCGGCGACCAGGGGGCCCCGCAACAGCCCCGGGGCCCCGAGGGTGAGCACGGCGGCGACGGCGGCGCCGGGCCGCACGTCGGTCAGGTTGATCAGGTGGGCGGTCCCCGCGATCACGATCCCGCCGAGGACACGGTCGACCGGACGGTCCTTGAGCAGCGCGCCCGCGGCGAGCCCGGCGGCCCCGATCCCGAGGAGTTTCACCGCCCCGCTGGTCACTTCGCCGTGCCGCAGCGCGGTCAGGTGCTCCCTGAACCCGCGGCGCGGATCATCGGCACCCGCGAGGTCGTCGTAGGCACCGCAGGCGGCCGCCGCCACCACGGCGAGTACGGCCGCGGCACGGGTGCGCGGCGGGAGGCGAAGGGCGGCGGCTCCGGCGGCTGTTCCCAGGGCGACGGCTGGGCCCGCGTACAGATCCACGGTGCGGCCCGCGTAGTTGGTGCGCTGCCAGGCACGCCTCGGCCGCGCCCGCAATGCCCGGTACACCACGCCGGCCACCGGCCCGGCGACTGCCGCGGCCCTCGTCGCGCCGACGAGGGCCGTGCCGTGCCGCGCGTCCCGCACCACCGGCCCTAACCGTCCGCCCGCGCCGTGGCCAGCAGTTCCTCCGCGTGGGCGCGGGCCGTCTCGGAGTCCTCCTGGCCGGCGAGCATCCGGGACAGCTCCCGTACCCGGTCCTCGCCCTCCAGGACCGTCACACCGCTCCGGGTGACCGAGCCGTCCACGGTCTTCTCGACCAGCAGCTGCCGGTCGGCGAACGCGGCGACCTGAGGCAGGTGGGTGACGACCACGACCTGGGCCGTCCTGGCCAGCTTCGCCAGCCGTCGGCCCACCTCGACGGCGGCCTTGCCGCCGACACCCGCGTCGACCTCGTCGAACAGATAGGTGGGTACGGGGTCGGAGCCGGCGAAGACCACTTCGACGGCGAGCATCACCCGGGACAGCTCACCGCCCGAGGCGCCCTTCGCGATCGGCCGGGGCTGGGCGCCGGGGTGCGGGGCCAGCAGCAGCTCGACCTCGTCCGCCCCGGACGGCCCGTAGGCCACGTTGCGTCCGCCGATCTCGATGCCGGACGCCTCGTCGGCCGCCTCGGTCTGCCGGATGTCGAAGGAGACGCGGGCGTGCGGCATCGCCAGTGAGGAGAGCTCCTCGGTGACGGCCTCGGCGAAGAGCGCCGCCGCCGCCGTGCGGGCGTCGGTCAGCGCCTGGCCCAGTCCGGAGAGTTCGGCACGCAGCGCGTCCCGTTCCGCGGTCAGTTCGCCGATCCTGTCGTCGTCGCCCTCCAGCTCGGTGAGGCGCGCGGCCCCGTCCTCGGCCCAGGCCAGGACGGCGGTGATGTCCTCGCCGTACTTGCGGGTGAGCGCGGTGAGCGCGGCGCGCCGCTCCTCGACCGCGGCGAGCCGCAGCGGATCGGAGTCCAGCTGGTCGGCGTAGCCCGCGAGTTCGCCCGCGACATCGGCGAGCAGGATGGAGATCTCGCCGACCCGGTCCGCCAGCGCGGCCAGGGCCGGGTCGTGCGCCCGGACCCCTTCCAGGGCCTGTCCGGCAGCGGCGACGATCGTGGTCGCGTCGACCGCTTCCTGGTCCTCGGGGTCGCCGGCCAGCGCGGTGTGCGCGAGGGCGGCGGCGGAGGCGAGGGCGTCGGCGTGGCCGAGCCGCTGGGCCTCGGCGGCGAGCTCGGTGTCCTCGCCGGGCAGCGGTTCGACCGCGGCGACCTCGTTCAGGCCGAAGCGCAGCAGGTCGGCTTCCTGGGCGCGTTCGCGGGCGCGCGTCGTCAGCTCGTCGAGTTCACCGGCGACGTCCCGCAGCCGCCGGTAGGCAGCCGCGTACTTGGCGTGCGGCACGGCGACGCCGTCTCCCGCGTACCGGTCCAGCGCCTGGCGCTGCCGGGCCGGCTTGAGCAGCCCCTGCTGATCGGTCTGGCCGTGCACGGCGACGAGTTCGTCGGCGAGTTCGGCCAGCACACCCACCGGCACTGATCTGCCGCCCAGATGCGCGCGCGAGCGCCCCTCCGCGGAAACGGTGCGGCTGATCAGCAGCGCACCGTCCTCGATCTCGGCCCCTGCCTCCTCGGCCCGAAGGGCCGCCGCGTCGCCCTCGGCCACGGTGATCCGCCCCTCGACGACCGCGGCCTTGGCCCCGATCCGTACGAGGGCGGGATCGGCGCGCCCGCCGAGCAGCAGCCCCAGGCTGGTGACGACCATGGTCTTGCCCGCGCCGGTCTCACCGGTCACCGCGGTGAAACCGGGTGACAGCTCCACCACCGCGTCGTCGATGACTCCGAGCGACCGTATCCGCATCTCCTCCAACACGGACATGACCATACGAGGTTTCCTGGCCCGCGTGCACACGGGCCGCGGCCGGGAGCCCCGATCGACCGCCGCGAGGGACTGCGCCCGTACCGGCCGGGGTCAGTGCGGGGCGCCCCGCCACCCCGACACCGGCAGCGCGAACTTGGCCACCAGCCGGTCCGTGAACGACGCCTGATGCAGCCGGGCCAGCCGGACCGGCACGGCGCCGCGCCGCACCTCGACCCGCGCACCGGCGGGCAGCTCCACCGTCCTGCGCCCGTCGCACCACAGCACGCCGTGCGGGGTGTGCGGCTGGACCTCGACGGCGAGCACCGAGGTCGGTGAGGTGACCAGCGGCTTGGCGAACAGTGCGTGGGCACTGATCGGGACCATCAGCAGCGCCTCGACCTCGGGCCAGACGACGGGGCCGCCGGCCGAGAAGGCGTACGCGGTCGAGCCGGTGGGCGTCGCGCACACGATGCCGTCGCAGCCGAACCCGGTCACCGGCCTGCCGTCGATCTCCAGTACGACCTCCAGCATCCGCTCGGGCGACACCTTCTGCACGGCCGCCTCGTTGAGCGCCCAGTCGGTGTGGACGACCGTGCCGTTGCTGTGCACGACGACGTCGATCGTCATGCGTTCCTCGACGGTGTACGCCCGGGTGACGACCCGGTCGACGACCTTGTCCAGGTCGTCGCGCTCGGCCTCGGCGAGGAAGCCGACCCGGCCGAGGTTGACGCCGAGCATCGGCACCCCGGACGCGCGCGAGAGCTCGGCGCCGCGCAGCAGCGTCCCGTCGCCGCCCAGCACGATCAGCAGCTCACAGCCGTTGACCGCCTCGGGGGTGGCATCGGTGACCGTCTCGACGGACGGCGGCAGCGGCAGGTCGGCCGCCTCGGTCGCCAGCACCCGTACGCCCAGGCCGCTGCGGAGCAGCCCCTGGACGACGAGCTCGGCGCTTCGGATCGCGGCCGGCCGGCCGGTGTGCGCCAAAAGAAAGACTGTTCGTGCCGCATTCGTCGTCAACGAGGCCCCTCCGCCACTGCACGGTCGACATCTGCGGGATCCAGCTCAGGTGCTCCGGCCCGCAGCCACAGAAAGTACTCGACATTTCCCGAAGGGCCGGGCAGCGGGCTCGCCGTGACGCCCTGGACCCCAGGCCAAGCGCCCAGGCCCGGCGCGCCACCTCCCGTACCGCTTCGGCACGCAGCTCCGGGCTGCGCACCACACCGCCGCTGCCGAGCCGCTCCTTGCCCACCTCGAACTGCGGCTTGACCATGAGGACCAGGTCGGCACCGGGGGCGGTGCAGCGCGCCAGGGCGGGCAGTACGAGCCCGAGCGGGATGAACGACAGGTCGCCCACCACCAGGTCCACGGGCTCGCCGTCGATGGCCTCCGGTGTCAGTTCGCGCACGTTGGTGCGGTCCTTGACGATGACGCGGTCATCGGACTGGAGCGACCAGGCGAGCTGCCCGTAGCCGACGTCCACGGCGACGACGCGGTCGGCCCCGGCCCGCAGCAGCACATCGGTGAACCCGCCGGTCGACGCCCCGGCGTCCAGCGCCCGCCGCCCCTCCACCTTCAGTCCGAGGGGTACGAAGGCGGCCAGGGCGCCTGCCAGCTTGTGGCCGCCCCGCGAGACGTACTCGGGGTCGCTGTCGTCCTTGGTGACGACGACCGCGGCGCTCGTCTCGACCTGGGTGGCCGGTTTGGTCGCGGTGTTGCCGCCGACGGTCACCCGCCCTGCGGCGATCAGCTGGCTCGCATGCTCGCGTGAGCGGGCGAGCTTTCGGCGCACCAGCTCGGCGTCGAGGCGGCGACGGGCCACTCCTGCCACGTTCGGTTCAGCTCCTGTTGTCGTACGAGGGCATCGGTGCGGGTACCGGTGCGGGTGCGGGCCTGGCGTCCAGCGCGGTCAGCGCGTCGCGCAGGCCACGGTGTACATCCTCGTACACCTCGATGTGTCCGTCCGCCGGGAGGTGGTCGGCATCGGCCAGACGCTCCAGTCCCGCGTCCACTTCGGCGTTGCCGGTGGGCGTGCGTACGACACCGAGGGGCGCGGGCCCCACCGGCTCGTGCGGGACGGCCGCGGGCGGCTCCTGCGGTACGTCCTGCGGGATCCCCCGGGCGCTGTTCCGGCAGCCGTCCCGGCCCCGGCATCGAGTCGCTCATGCGGGAAACGCTACCCCGAAGGGCTGCGGTACCGTCGATCACAATGGCGACCATGGCGGAGTGCCGCAGCGCACTCGACAGACTCTCGGACAACCTCGCGGGGGCCGACGGCGACGTGCGCAGCGCGGCTGCCCTCGACCGCTCGCTGAGCTGTCACATCAAGGACCTGGACATCACCTTCACCGGGCGGCTGGCGGGCGGCCGGATCCGGGTCCTGGACACGGTCGAGGGGCCGCCGCCGGAGAAGGCCGAGATCCGCCTCGCGATGACCGGCGACGACCTGGTGGCCATGGTGAACGGCGACCTGAACTTCGCCAAGGCCTGGGGCTCGGGCCGCGTCCGCCTGGAGGCAGGCTTCCGCGACCTCCTGAAACTCAGATCCCTGCTGTGACAACACCGGCCGCATCAAGCCCGTCCGGCGATTGAGGACAAAGCGGGGCCGCAGGCCACGCCGCCGCCCGTCACCGCCCCGCCTGCGCACCCGCTCCGCGCCCGACAGCCACCCCGCCGCTCCGCGCTCCCCGCACCCGCGCGGCCGGCACCACCAGCGGCGTCCCGGTCTCCGGATCGGGGATCACCTGGCACCGCAGCCCGAACACCCGCTCCACCAGCTCCGCGGTGACGATCTCCCCGGGCGCACCCTCCGCGACGATCTCGCCCTTCCGCATCGCGATGAGATGCGTGGCGTACCGCGCGGCGTGGTTCAGATCGTGCAGGACGGCCACCAGCGTGCGCCCCTGCGTCTCGTGCAGCTCCGCGCACAGGTCGAGTACATCGATCTGGTGCTGGATGTCGAGGTACGTCGTCGGCTCGTCGAGCAGCAGCAGCGGCGTCTGCTGCGCGAGCGCCATCGCGATCCAGACGCGCTGGCGCTGTCCGCCTGACAATTCGTCGACATAGCGATCACCGAGCTCACCGACACCGGTCGCCGCCATCGATTCCTCGACAATGCGTTCGTCCTCGGGTGACCACTGCCTCAGCAGTCCCTGGTGCGGATAGCGTCCCCGGGCCACCAGGTCGGCCACGGTGATGCCGTCGGGCGCGATCGAGGACTGGGGCAGCAGCCCCAGCGTCCTGGCGACCTTCTTCGCCGGCATCCGGTGGATCGCCTGCCCGTCCAGCAGCACCTGGCCCGGCTCGGCTTCAGCATCCGGGAGAGCGCCCTCAGCAAAGTCGACTTGCCGCAGGCGTTGGGGCCGACGATCACGGTGAACGACTGGTCGGGTATCTCGACCGAGAGGTTCTCCGCGATGATCCGCTGGTCGTAGCCGAGGGTCACCGAGTCCGCGGTGAGGCGTTGCATGGTCGTACTCCGTGAGTCGGTCGGGGTGCTGGGGCAATGGGTGGCGGGTGACGGCTTCGCGCCGCCTGCACGGGTCTTCAAATGCGGCCCGCCTTGCGCTCGGACACCAGCAGCCACAGCAGATAGCAGCCGCCGAGCACGCCGGTGACCACCCCGACCGGCAGTTGCCGGTCACCGAAGGCTTCCATGGCGACCCAGTCGGCGACCAGCAGCAGCGCCGCGCCCATGAAGGCCGAGGCCACCAGGTTGGGGCCGGTCGAGCGGGTCAGCCGGCGGGCCAGCTGCGGCGCGCTCAGCGAGACGAACGCGATCGGCCCGGCCGCGGCGGTGGCGACGGCGACGAGGAGGACGGCGGAGCCCATCAGGACGAGCCGCGTGCGTTCGACCCGTACACCGAGTGCGTAGGCGGCGTCGTCGCCCATCTCCATCACCCGCAGGGCCGGACCGTGGCCGAACACGAGCGGCAGGAGAACACCGCAGACCACGAGCAGCGGCCAGACCTGGGCCCAGTCCCGGCCGTCGAGCGAGCCGGTCATCCAGACGACGGCCCGGGTCGCGTCCACCAGGTTGGCCTTGGTGATCAGGTACTGGGTCACGGCGGTCAGCATGGCGGCGGCACCGATCCCGACCAGCACGAGCCGGAAGCCGTGCACCCCGCGCTTCCATGCCAGCAGGTAGACCGCCACCCCCGTCAGCAGACCGCCGGCCACGGCACCGCCCGCGACCGCCGTCGCCCCGCCCTGGAACAGGACGATCACGCTCAGCGCGCCCACCGTGGCGCCCTGGCCGAAACCGAGCACGTCGGGGCTGCCGAGCGGATTGCGCGAAATGGTCTGGAAGACGGCGCCGCCCGCACCGAGCGCCGTACCGACGAGGAGTCCCACCAGCACCCGCGGCAGCCGCAGGTCCGTGACGATCAGCTCCTGCTGGAAGGTGCCGTGCCCGAAGAGCGTGCTGACGACTTCCTCCGGGGTCATGGCGAAGTCACCGCTGCCGATGAGGACCACACCGGACACCGCCACCACGGCGGCGAGCAGCACGACCACCACGGCCGCCCGGACGTTCATCCGGAACGAGTACCTGCCCGCCGCCCGCACCGCTCTCACCGACCGGGCGGTACCCACCGGCCGCGCTGTCCGCGTTGTCCCTGCTGTCCCCTTCGTGGCCTTCACAGCTGGGACATCCTCTTGCGTCGTACGAGATGGATGAAGACGGGCCCGCCGAGCAGCGCGGTGACGATGCCGACCTGCAGTTCGGACGGGCGGGCCACGACGCGGCCCACCACGTCCGCGCCGAGCAGCAGCGCCGGGGAGAGCACCGCCGCGTACGGCAGGATCCACCGCATGTCGGGGCCGGTGATGGCGCGGACCAGGTGCGGGATCATCAGCCCGATGAAGACGATCGGCCCGCACGCGGCGG
The DNA here is from genome assembly GCF_023701695.1 of Streptomyces sp. RKAG290. Lineage (GTDB taxonomy): Bacteria > Actinomycetota > Actinomycetes > Streptomycetales > Streptomycetaceae > Streptomyces. The sequence goes on along the minus strand of NZ_JAJOZC010000001.1, from coordinate 6,019,618 downwards.
TCGCCGACCCGCAGAGCAGGGTGACGGCGAGCATGGCGAGGACCCGTGTCCTGGTCAGGTGCGCGCCCAGGGCCCGTGCCGTGTCGTCGCCCATCTCCAGGGCGTTGAGCGGCCGCGCGATGAGCAGGGTCAGTACGACACCGATCGCGATGAACGGCCACACCTTGCCGAGGGTCTCGGTGTTCGCAGAGGCCAGCGAGCCGACGGTCCAGAACCGCAGCCGGTCCAGCGCCGCCGAATCCAGCAGCTGTACGGCGTTGACGTACCCGTAGAGCGCGGCGGTGACCGCCGTCCCGGCGAGCGCGAGCCGTACGGGGGTGGCGGACCGACTGCCGCCGAGCAGGTACACGGCCACCGACACGATCGCGGCACCCGCGAAGGCGAACCAGACATACCCGGTCAGCGAGGTGACGCCGAAGAAGCTGATGGCGGAGACGACCGCGGCCGACGCTCCCGCGTTGACACCCAGCAGTCCGGGCTCGGCCAGCGGGTTACGGGTCAGCGCCTGCATCACCGCGCCGGCAAGGCCGAGTGCGGTGCCGACGATCAGCCCGAGCACGGTCCGCGGGATCCGCACCTTGCGCACGAGGACGTCGTCGCCGCCCCCGGCGTAGTGGAACAGCCCGTGCCATACGTCGGCGAGGGGCAGCGCCTTGGCGCCGATCGCGATACTCGCCAGACACACCAGCACGAGTACCGCCAGGGCCACCAGGAGCCCTGCGGCTCGTACCGCATGGCGCCGCCTGCGGGGCGCAGGTTTCTCCGGCGCGGCTATCGGGCCTGCACTCGGTTCCGGGGGACTCTCAACGAACACGCGGTTAGGTTAGCCTACCCTCCCGTGACCTCGATCCGGCCTCCGTACCTGTGAAGGAGGCCCGGCCTGCCCGGGAACCTCCGGCGGCCGGCCCGGGAACCCCCCGGCGGCCGGCAGCGGGGCCGTTGCGGTGTCGCGGCTGCGTCCCCGGCGGGGGCCTCGGAGGCTTTTCTGCGGCTGCCGTCCCGCGCAGGGGCTGTGGAGGTCCGCGGCTGGTCCCGGGCGGGCGGCTTCGCAGATCCGCGGGTGCTACAGCCCGAGCCTGGCGACCGCCTTCGCCGCGTCCAGCCCGCACGAGCCCTCCCCGGCGTGCGACCATGCCGCCGCGCTCAGCGCACGCAGCCCGTCGAGCGCCTCCCCGTCACCGTCCAGCGCCAGCTCCTCGCCCCGGACGGACGCCGTCCAGCCACCGCAGCCGAAGCTCTCGTCGTCCTGGGTCACCTCGGGCTGCCCCGTCAGCAGTCCCCGCAGATCGGCGTCCACATAGGTCGGCCGGTGCTCCGGCTTCGCGGCCAGCAGCTGCGCCGCGTCCGTCACCCCGGTCAGCACCAGCAGCGAGTCGACGCCGCCGTTGAACGCCCCCTCGATGTCCGTGTCGAGCCGGTCACCGACCACCAACGGCCGCTCGGCACCGGTCCGCAGCACCGTCTCCCTGTGCATCGGGGGCAGCGGCTTCCCGGCCACCTGCGGCTCGGCACCGGTCGCGATCCGCACGACCTCCACCGCCGCCCCGTTGCCCGGCGCGATGCCCCGGGCACTCGGAATGGTCAGATCCGTATTGGACGCGAACCACGGCAGACCGCTGTTGACCGCATAGGCGGCCTCGGCGAACCGGCCCCACGTCATGTCGGGCCCGCCGTATCCCTGCGCCACCGCCACCGGCCCGTCGTCCGCCGACTCCACCGGCTGGAGCCCGCGTTCGCGCAGCGCCACCCGCAGCCCCTCGCCCCCGACCACCAGCACCCGGGCGCCGGCGGGCAGCTGATCGGCGATCAGCCGGGCCACGGCCTGCGCCGAGGTGATCACGTCGGCGGACTCGGCCGGCACCCCGAGTTCGGTCAGATGCTCCGCCACCGCGTCCGGCGTCCGCAGCGCGTTGTTCGTCACGTACGCCAGGTGCATGCCACCGTCCCGCGCCGTGCCGAGGGCCTCGACCGCGTGGTCGATCGCCTGCCCGCCCGCGTACACCACCCCGTCGAGATCGAGCAGCGCCGTGTCGTACGCCTCGCTCAACGCCGTGCTGCTCCCGCTCGGCCTGGTCCTGCTCGCCTGACTCATATCGTGCGCTCCTCGTTGCCTGCGTCTCCCCCGATCATCGCGTATCCCCGGACCGCACATACGATGCAGAAATGAACACATCAGGCCGCGCGGACCAGGGACTGCACCTGATCCCGTTCCGTGGACTGCGATACGTCCCCGAGCGGGTCGGCAGTCTCGCCGCGGTGACCTCGCCCCCGTACGACGTCGTCGTACGGCCCGATGGACTCCTCCATCTGGAATCGGCGGATCCGCACAACATCGTGCGCCTGATCCTGCCGCAGGCCGACACCGCGTCCGCCCGCCACGAGCAGGCCGCCGCGACGCTGGACCAATGGCTGGCCGAGGGCATCCTCGCCCCCGATGCCGAGCCCGCGCTGTACGTGTACGAGCAGCGCAACAGCGAGATCCTGCAGCGCGGCGTCGTCGGTGCGCTGGCGCTCTCCGGCCCCGCCGACGGCATCGTCCTCCCGCACGAGGACGTCATGGCCGACGTCGTCGAGGACCGTGCCGACCTGATGCGGACCACGGCGGCCCATCTCGAACCACTGCTGCTGACCTACCGCAGCGACGGCAGCGCCACCGGCGCCGCCGATGTCATCGAGCGGACGATCCAGCAGCCGCCACTGCTCGCCACCACCACCGAGGACGGCTTCAGCCACCGGCTCTGGGCGGTCACCGACCTCGCCGACCGCTCGGTGATCGAGACGGATCTGGCCCGTCGCCAGGCCCTGATCGCCGACGGTCACCACCGCTGGGCCACCTACCTCCGGCTGCAACAGGAACACTCCGCGCCCGGCCCCTGGGACTTCGGCCTCGTCCTCCTGGTCGACACGGCCCGGTACCCGCTGCGGGTGCGGTCCATCCACCGGCTGTTGCACGGACTGCCCGTGGCCGATGCCCTCGCCGCACTGACCGGCCTCTTCCGGATCCGCGACGTCCGGGGACCACTCCCCCTGGCTCTGGAAGCCCTGGCCGAAGCAGCCGCAGCGGGCAACGCCTTCCTCCTCGCGGGCGACGGTGGATTCCATCTGGTCGACCGCCCCGACGAGAACCTGCTGGCCCGCACCGTTCCGGCGGACCGGCCGGCCGCCTGGCGCAGCCTCGACGCGACGGTCCTGCACTCGGCGCTGCTCGACCAGGTCTGGCAGATCCCCGACGACCCGGCGCACATCGCGTACATCCACGACACAGCGGCTGCCGTCGAGCAGGCCGAACGGCACGACGCCACGGCGGTGCTGATGCATCCGGTGCGCGAGGAAGTCGTCCGTGACCTGGCCCGACAGGGCGTCACCATGCCGCGCAAGTCGACCTCCTTCGGCCCCAAGCCGGCCACGGGCCTGGTCCTGCGAAGCCTGACCTTCGGCTGAGCACGACCTTCGGCTCGGCACGGCCTTCGGCTGGGCCCGGACACAGAAGAGGGCGGCACCCCGAGTGGGGTGCCGCCCTCTTCTTCTGCGTTACGCCTTGACCGGACCGTCCTCGTCCAGGTCGTCGCCGTCCTCGTCCAGGTCGTCGCCGTCCTCGTCCTCGACGCGGCGGTCGTCCGCGGCGTTCACCACCGGCGCCTCGACGTCATCGACGGCGTCGGCGGGCGCGGGAGCCTGGGCGCCGTCCTCGTCGTCACCGAGGGCATCGACGAACTCGACACCGTCCAGCTCGGCGAGCCGGTCCGACGCGTCGGTGGAGCCGTCCTTGTCGGCCTCCAGGGCCTTCCCGAACCACTCACGCGCCTCGTCCTCGCGACCGGCGGCCAGCAGCGCGTCCGCGTACGCATAACGCAGTCGCGGCGTCCAGGGGTGGACGGCGCTGGAGGCCAGCTCGGAACTCTGGAGGGTCACGATGGCGGCATCGATCTGCCCCATGTCCCGACGGGCGCCGGCGGCGACCAGACGCATCTCGACCTGTCCGGCCTTGTCCAGCTTCTGCACCTCGGGCTCACCGGCCATGGCCATCGCCCGCTCCGGCCGGCCGAGGCCGCGCTCGCAGTCGGCCATGACCGGCCACAGCTCCACGGAACCGGTCATCCGACGGGACGCCCGGAACTCCGCCAGCGCCTCCGCATACTTCTGCGTCGCGTAGGCCGCGAAGCCCGCCGCCTCACGCACAGCTGCGACCCGCGAGGCCAGTCGCAGGGCGATACGCGAGTACGCGTACGCCTGCTCGGGGTCCTCGTCGAGCAGCCGCGCCACCATGACCAGGTTCCTGGCGACATCCTCGGCCAGGGTCTTGGGCAGGCTCATCAGCTCCTGCCGGACGTCCTTGTCGATCTCGTGACCGGTGACCTCGTCGGGGATGGGCAGGCGCTTGATCGGCTCACGCTCGCGCTCGTCCCGACGCTCGTACCCACCACGGTCGTCGCGGCCGCGGTAGCCGCCCCGGTCGCCTTCGTCCCGCCGACCGCGGAAGCCGCCACCGCTGGAACCGCCACGGCTGTCATCGCGCCGGAAGCCACCACCGGAGGAGCCACCACGGCTGTCATCGCGCCGGAAACCGCCACCGCTGGAACCACCACGGCTGTCATCACGGCGGAAACCGCCGCCGGAGGAGCCACCACGGCTGTCATCGCGCCGGAAGCCACCACCGCTGGAACCACCACGGCTGTCATCACGGCGGAAACCGCCGCCGGAGGAGCCGCCACGGTTGTCGTCGCGCCGCGGGGCACGGTCCCGGTCGCCGCCGCGGTTGTCGTCGCGTCGGAAGCCGCCGCCACTGCTGGAGGAACGGCTGTCATCGCGGCGGAAACCGCCGCCGGTGCTGCCACCACGGCTGTCGTCGTCGCGACGGGGGCCACGCGGCCCGTCGTCACGCCGCTCGAAGCCACCACCGGAACGCCCACCACGGTCATCATCACGACGCGGAGCCCGGTCATCACGACGGAACCCACCACCGGACGAGCCAGAACCGCCCCGGTCATCACGACGGAAACCGCCACCGGAGGAACCGCCGCGGTTGTCGTCGCGGCGGAAGCCGCCGCCACCGCCGGAAGAGCCACCACGGCTATCGTCGCGGCGGAAGCCGCCGCCGGTGCTGCCGCCACGGTTGTCGTCGTCGCGACGGGGGCCACGCGGCCGGTCATCGCGCCGCTCGAAGCCACCACCGGAACGCCCACCACGGTCATCATCACGACGCGGAGCTCGGTCATCACGACGGAACCCACCACCGGACGAACCCGAGCCACCCCGGTCATCACGACGGAACTCACCACCGGCAGAACCGGAGCCACCACGGTCGTCGCGACGGAAGCCACCACCGGAGGAACCGCCGCGGTTGTCGTCGCGGCGGAAGCCGCCGCCACCGCCGGAAGAGCCACCACGGCTATCGTCGCGGCGGAAACCGCCGCCGGTGCTGCCGCCACGGCTGTCGTCGTCGCGACGGGGGCCACGCGGCCGGTCATCGCGCCGCTCGAAACCACCACCGGAACGCCCACCACGGTCATCATCACGACGCGGAGCCCGGTCATCACGACGGAACCCACCACCGGACGAACCGGAACCACCACGGTCATCACGACGGAACCCACCACCGGACGAACCGGAGCTGCCCCGGTCGTCGCGACGGAAGCCACCACCGGAGGAGCCAGAACCACCCCGGTCGTCACGGCGGAAACCCCCACCGCTCGAACCACCACGGCTGTCATCACGGCGGAAACCACCACCGGACGAGCCGCCACGGCTGTCGTCGCGCCGCGGGGCACGGTCCCGGTCGCCGCCGCGGTTGTCGTCACGGCGGAAACCGCCGCCACCACTGCTGGAGGGGCGACTGTCATCGCGACGAGGACCGCCGCTGTGGGTGGGCCGGCTGTCGTCACGCCGGCTTCCACCTCGGTCGTTGTCCCGACGCTGGCCGCCTGACCGGTCGTCACGACCACCGCTGACGCCGCCCCGGTCACCGCCGTCCCGGCGGTGCGGCTCGCGCTCCGAACGATCGTCGGGAGAGTTGGTGGACATCGGTGGTGCTCCTGTCATCGGGTACTACAGACATTCTCGCGCAGCCGGACATCCGACGCGCTTCGACAAAACAAAAAGGACCCTTGGTCCCAGCGTTGAACGCTGGGACCAAGGGTCCTTCAAAGATTGTTCGGCGGCGTCCTACTCTCCCACAGGGTCCCCCTGCAGTACCATCGGCGCTGAAAGGCTTAGCTTCCGGGTTCGGAATGTAACCGGGCGTTTCCCTAACGCAATGACCACCGAAACCCTATCGGGTTCTAGCGAACAAGCACACTTTTCAATTAAGTTAGTGAAGCTGTTCAACCGGTGCGATAACTGTTCGCAACCCGGGAACAACACAGTGGACGCGAGCAACTGAGGACAAGCCCTCGGCCTATTAGTACCAGTCAGCTCCACCCGTTACCGGGCTTCCACATCTGGCCTATCAACCCAGTCGTCTACTGGGAGCCTTAACCCCTCAAGAGGGTGGGAATACTCATCTCGAAGCAGGCTTCCCGCTTAGATGCTTTCAGCGGTTATCCTTTCCGAACGTAGCCAACCAGCCATGCCCTTGGCAGGACAACTGGCACACCAGAGGTTCGTCCGTCCCGGTCCTCTCGTACTAGGGACAGCCCTTCTCAATATTCCTACGCGCACAGCGGATAGGGACCGAACTGTCTCACGACGTTCTAAACCCAGCTCGCGTACCGCTTTAATGGGCGAACAGCCCAACCCTTGGGACCGACTCCAGCCCCAGGATGCGACGAGCCGACATCGAGGTGCCAAACCATCCCGTCGATATGGACTCTTGGGGAAGATCAGCCTGTTATCCCCGGGGTACCTTTTATCCGTTGAGCGACAGCGCTTCCACAAGCCACTGCCGGATCACTAGTCCCGACTTTCGTCCCTGCTCGACCCGTCGGTCTCACAGTCAAGCTCCCTTGTGCACTTACACTCAACACCTGATTGCCAACCAGGCTGAGGGAACCTTTGGGCGCCTCCGTTACTCTTTAGGAGGCAACCGCCCCAGTTAAACTACCCATCAGACACTGTCCCTGATCCGGATCACGGACCCAGGTTAGACATCCAGCACGACCAGAGTGGTATTTCAACGACGACTCCACAACCACTGGCGTGGCCGCTTCAAAGTCTCCCACCTATCCTACACAAGCCGAACCGAACACCAATATCAAACTATAGTAAAGGTCCCGGGGTCTTTCCGTCCTGCTGCGCGAAACGAGCATCTTTACTCGTAGTGCAATTTCACCGGGCCTATGGTTGAGACAGTCGAGAAGTCGTTACGCCATTCGTGCAGGTCGGAACTTACCCGACAAGGAATTTCGCTACCTTAGGATGGTTATAGTTACCACCGCCGTTTACTGGCGCTTAAGTTCTCAGCTTCGCCGACCCGAAAGTCAGCTAACCGGTCCCCTTAACGTTCCAGCACCGGGCAGGCGTCAGTCCGTATACATCGCCTTACGGCTTCGCACGGACCTGTGTTTTTAGTAAACAGTCGCTTCTCGCTGGTCTCTGCGGCCACCCCCAGCTCATGGAGTAAATCCAATCACCAGTGATGGCCCCCCTTCTCCCGAAGTTACGGGGGCATTTTGCCGAGTTCCTTAACCATAGTTCACCCGAACGCCTCGGTATTCTCTACCTGACCACCTGAGTCGGTTTAGGGTACGGGCCGCCATGAAACTCGCTAGAGGCTTTTCTCGACAGCATAGGATCATCCACTTCACCACAATCGGCTCGGCATCAGGTCTCAGCCTTAATGTGTGACGGATTTACCTACCACACGGCCTACACCCTTACCCCGGGACTACCACCGCCCGGGCTGGACTACCTTCCTGCGTCACCCCATCGCTTACCTAGTACAAGTCTGGTTCGTCGGCTCCACCACTACCCTCAACTCCGAAGAGATCGGGCCGGCTTCACGGACTTAGCATCGCCTGATTCAGTATTGGGCGTTTCAAAGCGGGTACCGGAATATCAACCGGTTGTCCATCGACTACGCCTGTCGGCCTCGCCTTAGGTCCCGACTTACCCTGGGCAGATCAGCTTGACCCAGGAACCCTTAGTCAATCGGCGCACACGTTTCTCACGTGTGTATCGCTACTCATGCCTGCATTCTCACTCGTGAACCGTCCACAACTCGCTTCCGCGGCTGCTTCACTCGGCACACGACGCTCCCCTACCCATCCATACTCCCGTTGGGGATATGTGTATGAATGACACGACTTCGGCGGTACGCTTGAGCCCCGCTACATTGTCGGCGCGGAATCACTTGACCAGTGAGCTATTACGCACTCTTTCAAGGGTGGCTGCTTCTAAGCCAACCTCCTGGTTGTCTCTGCGACTCCACATCCTTTCCCACTTAGCGTACGCTTAGGGGCCTTAGTCGATGCTCTGGGCTGTTTCCCTCTCGACCATGGAGCTTATCCCCCACAGTCTCACTGCCGTGCTCTCACTTACCGGCATTCGGAGTTTGGCTAAGGTCAGTAACCCGGTAGGGCCCATCGCCTATCCAGTGCTCTACCTCCGGCAAGAAACACACGACGCTGCACCTAAATGCATTTCGGGGAGAACCAGCTATCACGGAGTTTGATTGGCCTTTCACCCCTAACCACAGGTCATCCCCCAGGTTTTCAACCCTGGTGGGTTCGGTCCTCCACGAAGTCTTACCTCCGCTTCAACCTGCCCATGGCTAGATCACTCCGCTTCGGGTCTTGAGCGCGCTACTAAATCGCCCTATTCGGACTCGCTTTCGCTACGGCTTCCCCACACGGGTTAACCTCGCAACACACCGCAAACTCGCAGGCTCATTCTTCAAAAGGCACGCAGTCACGACGCACCGAGCAAGCTCGATGCGCGACGCTCCCACGGCTTGTAGGCACACGGTTTCAGGTACTATTTCACTCCGCTCCCGCGGTACTTTTCACCATTCCCTCACGGTACTATCCGCTATCGGTCACCAGGGAATATTTAGGCTTAACGGGTGGTCCCGCCAGATTCACACGGGATTTCTCGGGCCCCGTGCTACTTGGGTGTCTCTTAAACGAGCCGTTAATGTTTCAGCTACGGGGGTCTTACCCTCTACGCCGGACCTTTCGCATGTCCTTCGCCTACATCAACGGTTTCTGACTCGTCTCACAGCCGGCAGACCGTGAAAAAGAGATCCCACAACCCCGCATGCGCAACCCCTGCCGGGTATCACACGCATACGGTTTGGCCTGATCCAGTTTCGCTCGCCACTACTCCCGGAATCACGGTTGTTTTCTCTTCCTGAGGGTACTGAGATGTTTCACTTCCCCTCGTTCCCTCCACACTGCCTATGTGTTCAGCAGCGGGTGACAGCCCATGACGACTGCCGGGTTTCCCCATTCGGACACCCCCGGATCAAAGCTTGGTTGACAGCTCCCCGGGGCCTATCGTGGCCTCCCACGTCCTTCATCGGTTCCTGGTGCCAAGGCATCCACCGTGCGCCCTTAAAAACTTGGCCACAGATGCTCGCGTCCACTGTGCAGTTCTCAAGCAACGACCAGCCACCCATCACCCCGCCCTTACAGGCGAGTTCACTGGGGCCGGCGTTTGAAGGCGACCTTGCGGCCATACCTTCAGACACCCAACAGCGTGCCCAGCACCTCGAATTCACTCGGTTCGTTTTCCACGCTCCGAAGAGCAGTACTTACGACCCGGTTGAACCCCAGGTGCTGAATAGTCAACGTTCCACCCATGAGCTGACCACCGTCGAACATTTGTCGACGAAGTGGCTCTCGATTCCTTGCGGAATCTAGATGCTCCTTAGAAAGGAGGTGATCCAGCCGCACCTTCCGGTACGGCTACCTTGTTACGACTTCGTCCCAATCGCCAGTCCCACCTTCGACAGCTCCCTCCCACAAGGGGTTGGGCCACCGGCTTCGGGTGTTACCGACTTTCGTGACGTGACGGGCGGTGTGTACAAGGCCCGGGAACGTATTCACCGCAGCAATGCTGATCTGCGATTACTAGCAACTCCGACTTCATGGGGTCGAGTTGCAGACCCCAATCCGAACTGAGACCGGCTTTTTGAGATTCGCTCCGCCTCGCGGCATCGCAGCTCATTGTACCGGCCATTGTAGCACGTGTGCAGCCCAAGACATAAGGGGCATGATGACTTGACGTCGTCCCCACCTTCCTCCGAGTTGACCCCGGCAGTCTCCTGTGAGTCCCCATCACCCCGAAGGGCATGCTGGCAACACAGAACAAGGGTTGCGCTCGTTGCGGGACTTAACCCAACATCTCACGACACGAGCTGACGACAGCCATGCACCACCTGTACACCGACCACAAGGGGGGCACCATCTCTGATGCTTTCCGGTGTATGTCAAGCCTTGGTAAGGTTCTTCGCGTTGCGTCGAATTAAGCCACATGCTCCGCTGCTTGTGCGGGCCCCCGTCAATTCCTTTGAGTTTTAGCCTTGCGGCCGTACTCCCCAGGCGGGGAACTTAATGCGTTAGCTGCGGCACCGACGACGTGGAATGTCGCCAACACCTAGTTCCCAACGTTTACGGCGTGGACTACCAGGGTATCTAATCCTGTTCGCTCCCCACGCTTTCGCTCCTCAGCGTCAGTAATGGCCCAGAGATCCGCCTTCGCCACCGGTGTTCCTCCTGATATCTGCGCATTTCACCGCTACACCAGGAATTCCGATCTCCCCTACCACACTCTAGCCTGCCCGTATCGACTGCAGACCCGGGGTTAAGCCCCGGGCTTTCACAACCGACGCAACAAGCCGCCTACGAGCTCTTTACGCCCAATAATTCCGGACAACGCTTGCGCCCTACGTATTACCGCGGCTGCTGGCACGTAGTTAGCCGGCGCTTCTTCTGCAGGTACCGTCACTTTCGCTTCTTCCCTGCTGAAAGAGGTTTACAACCCGAAGGCCGTCATCCCTCACGCGGCGTCGCTGCATCAGGCTTTCGCCCATTGTGCAATATTCCCCACTGCTGCCTCCCGTAGGAGTCTGGGCCGTGTCTCAGTCCCAGTGTGGCCGGTCGCCCTCTCAGGCCGGCTACCCGTCGTCGCCTTGGTAGGCCATTACCCCACCAACTAGCTGATAGGCCGCGGGCTCATCCTTCACCGCCGGAGCTTTTAACCTTCCCCCATGAGAGGGAAAGTATTATCCGGTATTAGACCCCGTTTCCAGGGCTTGTCCCAGAGTGAAGGGCAGATTGCCCACGTGTTACTCACCCGTTCGCCACTAATCCACCCCGAAGGGCTTCATCGTTCGACTTGCATGTGTTAAGCACGCCGCCAGCGTTCGTCCTGAGCCAGGATCAAACTCTCCGTGAATGTTTTCCCGTAATCGGGATCACACACACGAGAGCGGAACGATCAAGTCGGAATAAGACCGACCGTCCACTGTGTCCTCGCTATGTGCATTGCCTGCCAGGTCAGTGACCTCGCAGGACTTTCAAAGGAACCTCGAACCTGCCGAAGCAGGTCGGGGTATCAACATATCTGGCGTTGACTTTTGGCACGCTGTTGAGTTCTCAAGGAACGGACGCTTTCTTTGTACTCACCGCAGAACATTTTCTGCGACTTTCCTCCGGGCGCTTCCCTTCGGTCTTGCGTTTCCGACTCTATCAGACTCTTTCGTGTCCGATTCCCGGTCGAAGCGGGATTCTTACTGGATTGCTTTCGGGGAATTCACTTTCGCGCTTTCCCTTTCGGCGTGTTCACTACTTTAGCCGATTCCCCCGGTGACTCATAATCGAGTCAGTGGGCAGAATTTCGGCATGCCGAAATTCGCACCTTGTGAGGTGAGTCGTAGTAGTGGTTGGCCGCTTCGAGTTGCCCGGCATTCGATCCGATGGACCGAACCTTTGGCTGTACCCGTCTCAAGCGGCTCGGACTACATTAGGGGCCGCTCCAGGGCGAGTCAAGTTGACCGACGGCGTGGAGCGTGTGCCCGGTACGGGCTCACCGTGGGGTCTCCGTCGATCCAGAAACGCCACGGGTGAGTGGCCCCGTCACCGCCCACCCCGGTCCGCGGACCGTTGCGTACCTGGTCGAGGGGTGGCGGGGTGCCGTGCAGCAGGGAGAGTTCCGCACCTCGATGCGCGATCGCGTCGGTGCCGTCGAGCGCCCGGTCGACATCGAGCGCCGTCGCGAGGCGGGCCGGCCCTTTGGCCAGTTCTCGGTCATTGCGGGCCGAGACTCGACGTTTACGGGTGAGGTCGGCGCCCCTGCGGATGTCGCCGGCCCTGAGCAGCACACCGCTCGCCATCCCTTCCGGTCCGCACACCAGGTTGAGACAGTGCCACATGCCGTAGGTGAAGTAGACGTACGCGTGACCGGGCGGTCCGAACATCACGCCGTTGCGGGGGGTCCGGCCGCGGAACGCGTGTGATCCGGGGTCGATCTCCCCCGCGTACGCCTCCACCTCGGTGAGGCGCAGTTCGATGGGACCGTCGGGCGTACTGCGGACCAGGGTCCGGCCCAGCAGATCCGGTGCCACGTCCAGTACGGGGCGGTCGAAGAAGTCCCGCGTCAGCGGCGTACGGTCCTGGCCATCGATCATGACGTTCGAGGTTACCGGGAACCGACTACGGTCATGGCGCGTATGTAGGGGTCAGGACCAAGGAGGAGAGAACATGGGCTTCAAGCGACTGCTCGCGAGCATGGGCGCCGGTGGTGCTTCGGTGGAGACGGAGCTGACCGAGCTCAACGTCGTACCGGGTGGGGTTGTCCAGGGCGAGGTGCGGATCCAGGGCGGATCCGTGGACCAGCAGGTCGAGGGACTCTCCGTCGGTCTGCAGGCCAGGGTCGAGGTCGAGGGCCAGGACCAGGAGACCAAGCAGGACATCGAGTTCACCAAGCTGCGGCTGGGCGGCGCGTTCGAGGTGCGGGCGGGTGCGGTGCACGTCGTGCCGTTCGGGCTCGAGATCCCGTGGGAGACGCCGATCACGATGTTCGCGGGCCAGAACCTGCACGGCATGAACATCGGGGTGACCACGGAGCTGGAGATCGCGCGGGCTCTGGACTCGGGCGACCTGGACCCCATCAACGTGCACCCGCTGCCGGCCCAGCAGGCCATCCTGGACGCCTTCGGGCAGCTGGGCTTCGGCTTCCGCAGCGCGGACATGGAGCGCGGCCACATCCGCGGCACGCGTCAGCGGCTGCCCTTCTACCAGGAGATCGAGTTCTTCCCGCCGTCGCAGTACCGGGGGCTGAACCAGGTCGAGCTGACGTTCGTCGCGGACGACCGCGAGATGGACGTCGTGGTGGAGATGGACAAGAAGCCGGGTCTCTTCAGTGAGGGCAGCGACTCCTACCGCGCCTTCAAGGTGGGGCTGAACGACTACCAGGGGACCGACTGGGCGGCGTATCTGAACCAGTGGCTCGCCCAGGTCGGCGGCCAGCGCAACTGGCTCTAGCGTCTCCTCGTGCGGTTCGGGCGCCGCGAGCCCGACATGATCCACACAGCTGTGCGCGTGCGCCCGCAAGGGATCACGGAAGAGCCCTTAGGGTCGGTGGGAGACCTGCAACCGATCCAGGAGAGGTGCTGACGTGACCGAGCCGAAGAGGGCCCCGTTGCCGCACGACTTCCATCCCGAGGTCCCCTCGTTCACCGTGGTGAGCGAGGACGTCGCCCCGGGGGCCGTGCTTGCGGATGCACAGGTGCTCGCGGCGGGGAACACCTCGCCGCAGCTGCGGTGGGAGGAGTTCCCGGCCGGGACGAAGAGTTTCGCCGTGACGTGCTTCGACCCGGATGCCCCGACGGGCAGCGGGTTCTGGCACTGGGTGGTCTTCGACATCCCGGCGTCGGTCACGGAGCTCCCGGCGGGTGCGGGCAGCGGCAGGTTCGAAGGGCTGCCCGCGGGCGCCGTGCAGGTCCGTAACGACTACGGGTCGAAGGAATTCGGCGGTGCCGCGCCGCCGCCCGGCGAGAACCACCGCTATGTGTTCACCGTGTACGCGGTGGACAGCGAGAAGCTCGGTATCGACAGCGACGTGTCGCCCGCGGTCGTCGGTTTCAACCTGCGGTTCCACACGCTCGGCCGTGCCCAGCTGATCGGTGAGTACGCGGAGCCCGCAGAGAGCGCGCAAAGTCGATAGTTCCACCCCTGTTTGCCCTGCCCTGGTCTTGGAGAGATCAGGGCAGGGCATTTTTTATTGCGTTGTCCATCACGGCCTGCCCGGCCAGAGTTGATCCGGGCCTGCCAGGAGGCAGGCGGCACACGGGAGGTGGGCGGGATGCGGGACACGCTGGTGCTGAATGCGAGCTTCGAGCCGCTGTCGACGGTGACGCTGAACCGTGCGGTGGTGCTGATTCTGCAGGACAAGGCCGTCGTCGAGCAGTCGCACCCCGGCCTCCGTATGCGTGGTGCCGCCGTGGACATTCCGGTGCCCCGCGTGATCAGGCTCTGCCGGTACGTACGCGTGCCGTTCCGAAGACAGGCTCCGTGGTCCAGAAGGGGCGTGCTGATACGGGACCAGCACCGGTGCGCGTACTGCGGGCGGCGGGCGAGCACCGTCGACCACGTGGTGCCGCGGGCTCAGGGGGGTCAGGACACCTGGCTCAACACGGTGGCCTCCTGCGCCGAGGACAACCACCGCAAGGCGGCCCGTACGCCGGAGCAGGCGGGGATGCCGCTGCTGCGGCAGCCGTTCGTGCCCACCCCGGCGGATGCGATGCTGCTGGCGCTGGGTGCCGGTGACCGGTCGGCGCTGCCGGAATGGCTGGCCCAGTCCGCGGCGTAGGTGCCGTACGCCTGGTGACGTACCCGAGGCCCGTCTCCGTGGGGAGGCGGGCTTCCGTGCGTCAGCGGAGCAGCAGCTGGACGATGGCGACCGTGCCGACGGTGACGATGAGCGCGCGCAGAATGCTGGGGCTCAGCCGGCGGCCGACCGTGGCGCCGATCTGGCCGCCCAGTGCGGAGCCGACCGCGATCAGTACGACGGCCGTCCAGTCGAAGTCCGCGACGAAGAGGAAGAAGAGCGCGGCGACGCTGTTGACGACGGCGGCCAGGACGTTCTTCACGGCGTTGAGGCGCTGCATGGTGTCGTCGAGCAGCATGCCCATCAGGGAGAGGTAGATGATCCCCTGGGCGGCGGTGAAGTAGCCGCCGTAGACACTGGCGAGCATCAGTCCGACGAAGAGCAGCGGGCCGCCGTCGGGACGGGCCGGGATGCCGGTGCGTCCGCGCCGGCGCTGGACCGCTTTGCTGATGCGTGGTTGCAGGATGACCAGGACGAGGGCCATGGCGACCAGGATCGGCACGATGGTCTCGAAGGCCGTGGAGGGCAGCGCGAGCAGCAGGGTGGCGCCGGTCAGACCGCCGATGAGGGCGCCGACGGCGAGTTTGAGGACGCGCGGCCGCTGGCCTTCGAGCTCCTTGCGGTAGCCGATCGCGCCGCTGATGGAGCCGGGGATCAGGCCGAGTGCGTTGGAGACGGTCGCGGTGACCGGGGGCAGACCGGTGGCGAGCAGCACCGGGAAGGTGATCAGCGTGCCCGAGCCCACGATCGTGTTGATCGTGCCGGCGCTGATGCCCGCGACGAAGACCGCGAGCATCTCCCAGATGGTCATTCCGAATCCCCCGCGCATGATCGGTGTTTGGTGCACCGATCATGCCCGAGGGGGTGTGCGGGTCAGTCGACCGGGGGTTCCTCGCGGCGTTCCTTGCCGGTGTTGAAGCCGGGCATGCCGGTGCCGAGGTTCCCGAAGGCGCCGCTGAGGCCCTTGAGGGCGTCGCCGATCTCGCTGGGCACGATCCAGAGCTTGTTGGCGTCGCCCTCGGCGATCTTCGGGAGCATCTGGAGGTACTGGTACGAGAGGAGCTTCTGGTCCGGGTCGCCGGCGTGGATCGCCTCGAAGACTGTACGGACGGCCTGGGCCTCGCCCTCCGCGCGCAGGGCGGCCGCCTTGGCCTCGCCCTCGGCTCGCAGGATCGCGGACTGCTTCTCGCCCTCCGCGGTGAGGATCGCGGACTGCCGTGTTCCTTCGGCCTGGAGGATCGCGGCGCGCTTGTCACGGTCGGCGCGCATCTGCTTCTCCATCGAGTCCTGGATGGAGGTGGGCGGCTCGATCGCCTTGAGCTCGACGCGGTTGACGCGGATGCCCCACTTGCCGGTGGCCTCGTCGAGGACTCCGCGCAGGGCCGCGTTGATCTCCTCGCGGGAGGTGAGGGTCCGTTCCAGGTCCATGCCGCCGATGATGTTGCGGAGGGTGGTGACGGTGAGCTGCTCGATGGCCTGGATGTAGCTGGCGACTTCGTACGTGGCCGCGCGGGCGTCGGTCACCTGGTAGTAGATGACGGTGTCGATGTTGACCACCAGGTTGTCCTGCGTGATCACCGGCTGCGGCGGGAAGGGGACGACCTGTTCACGCAGGTCGATCCGGTTGCGGATCGAGTCGATGAACGGAACGACGATGTTCAGGCCTGCGTTGAGGGTGCGGGTGTACCGGCCGAAACGCTCCACGATGGCGGCGCTGGCCTGTGGGATCACCTGGATCGTCTTGATCAGAGCGATGAAGACGAGCACCACCAGAATGATCAGGACGATGATGATCGGTTGCATCGTGTTCCTCGTGTCCTTCGGTTGCCGACGGATCGCGATGATCGAGGTCGAGATCGTATGAGGGTCCGTGGTCCGGGCCGGTTGTCGTACCGTCCGGTTCTCATGATGATCGACATCGAGTCTGACAGAACGGGTGCCGTCGCGTGGGCAGTTCGGTCACATGACGACGGCCGTCGCTCCGTCGATGTCGACGACATCGACCTGTTGGCCTGGTTCGTAGCTCAGTTCCGCGTCGAGGGCGCGCGCCGACCAGATCTCTCCGGCCAGTTTGATGCGGCCGCCGTCACCGGTGACCCGTTCCAGAACGACGGCTTGACGGCCCTTCAGCGCGTCGATGCCGGTGGCCAGATGCGGCCGGCCGGCGCGATGCCGGTTGGCGATCGGGCGGACGACGGCGATCAACGCCACCGAGATGACGACGAAGACCAGTACCTGGGCCACGATTCCGCCGCCGAGTGCCGCGACGACCGCCGCGCCGACCGCTCCGACGGCGAACATGCCGAACTCGGGCATGGCGGTCAGGACGAGCGGGATGCCCAGCCCCACCGCGCCGATCAGCCACCACACCCACGCATCGATTTCCACGTGGTCATCGTATGACCGCGAACGCCTTCGCCGACAGGGCGCGGGCGGACGGGGGTTGAGGCGGGCGGCGGCCGAACGGCCCTGGGGCCTTTCGTTCGGATCAGGCCTTCCGAACGAGAGCCCTAGGAGAGCGGCAGTCCGCGGGCGGTGTAGCGGTCGCCGGTGTGCTCGACGACGAGCGGCAGCCCGAAGCAGAGGGAGAGGTTGCGGGAGCTGAGCTCGGTCTCCATGGGGCCCGCGGCGAGCACCTTGCCCTGGCGGATCATCAGGACGTGGGTGAAGCCGGGCGCGATCTCCTCGACATGGTGCGTGACCATGATCATGGAGGGGGCGTACGGGTCGCGGGCCAGCCGGCCGAGACGGCGGACCAGGTCCTCGCGGCCGCCGAGGTCGAGACCGGCCGCGGGCTCGTCCAGGAGCAGCAGTTCGGGGTCGGTCATCATCGCGCGGGCGATCAGGGTGCGCTTGCGCTCGCCCTCGGAGAGGGTGCCGAACTTCCGGTCGAGGTAGTCGGTCATGCCGAGCCGGTCGAGGAAGGCGCGGGCGCGGTCCTCGTCGACCTTGTCGTAGTTCTCGTTCCAGGTGGCGGTCATGCCGTAGGCGGCGGTGAGCACCGTCTGCAGGACCGTCTGGCGCTTGGGAAGCTTCTCCGCCATGGCGACGCCCGCGATACCGATGCGGGGGCGCAGGTCGAAGACGTCGGTGCCGACGCCGCCGAGCAGTTCGCCCAGGACCGTGGCGCTGCCCTTGGTCGGGAAGAGGTAGCTGGACGCGACGTTGAGGAGCGTGGTCTTGCCGGCGCCGTTCGGGCCGAGGATGACCCAGCGCTCCCCCTCCTTGACCGACCAGGAGACGTCGTCCACCAGAGCGCGTCCGTCGCGGACCACGGATACGTCCACCAGCTCCAGTACATCGCTCATGAGCGCGTTGTCTCCCCATGCAGTTTCGAGATCGTCGCGTGCCTGTGGGCACAGCTCCCAGGGAAAACCTACGCCACTGCACGAGTGCTTCAGGCGCTGGGCCCGTCGTCGCCCGTTGTCGTACGGTCCCCGCCCGGCCGGAGACCGGTTCCTGGGAGGGTGAGGACAGGTGCCGGGTCCGTTCCCTAGGCTGTTGCCATGCTTTCGGAACCACGCTCAGGGCTGCTGGCCGCTTGGGGCAACGCACTGCTGGCCGGACTCGTCTCGCCGGACGACGCGGCGCTCGCCATTGTCGGGGAGGACGCGGTGCACCGCGTCGAGGGGCTGCCGGGTGAGGCGGGGCCGGTCGGTCTCACCCTCGCGCTGGGGCGGCTGCGGGGGTTCGGGGTGACCGGTTTCCGGGTCGCTCTGCCGGTCCCCGGTCATCCGCTGGGGCTCAGCGGACCCGCGGAGTTCAATGCCAGGGCGCTGGAGGCCGAGGAGGCGGTGGTCACCTACGGTGCGCCGTACGGGCTGGTGCCCGAGGTGCGCGAGGCGGGGCCCGCCGGGGATCGGCACGTCGAGGTGGCGTGGCACTGCCTGGATGTGCGGGAGGCCCCGCCGGCGGATGTGCCGTCGCTGGGCGAGGCGGAGCGGGAGCTCGCCGAGGCGCTGCGGGATGCGACGGCGGTGCTGTCGCGGCTCGACGTGGCCGGGTCCGGGCCGGTGGCCGAGGCGGCGGTGGACGCGTACCGGGCGCGGGCGGAGCGGGGGCGCGAGGTGCTCGCTCCGGGATATCCGCCGCGGGCGGTGCGGGTGCTGGAGCTGGCGCAGCGGGTGGGGCTGCTGGTCTCGGTGGCGTACGAGAACGGGCCCGGCGGGGCGGTGAGCGCGTCGGAGATGGCGGCGCGGGGGGATGCGCTGCGGCCGGTGGAGCGGGTGGCTCGGCGGGCGCAGGTTGCCGCGTACAACGCGTATGTGGAGGAGCGGGCGCGGTAGGGGTGCCCCGGGCGGCCGGGGGCCGCTCTGCCCTCGATCGCCGGGCGGGCTGAAACGCCGCCCCCAATCGCCGGCGGGCTTGAGGTGAGTGGGGGGATGCGGATGCGGCGATGCCGCCGGGCGGGCCCTGGTGCGGGTCGGCCGGCGGCATTGCGGAGGGTGCGAGGCGTCAGCCGTTCAGGCCGAGGTTGCCGAAGGCCGGGTTGAGCAGGCCGATCACGTTGACGGTGTTGCCGACCACGTTCACCGGGATGTGCACCGGGACCTGGACGAGGTTGCCGCTGGCCACGCCCGGGGAGTGGGCCGCGACACCGCGGGCGTCCGCGCTGCTGTGCCCGGTGGCGGAGGCCGCGCCGGCACCGGCGGCGATGAGGCCACCGGCGATCATGGTGACGGCAGCGGCCTTCTTCAGGTTCTTCACTTCAGGATCCTCCTAGCGTCGCTGCGGCCAGCCGCCGCAGCACGCCATGAAGAACGCCCCGGCGCCACAGAGGATGCGCCGTTCGAGTGACATACACCCGACAGTATGAATCTCAGCCCGGTGGAAAGGGTCCGCTGCGGCTCCCGGTCAGCCCGCCGCCCCGTGCCGGACGGCCCAGAGCGCGGCCTGGGTGCGGTCCGACAGATCGAGCTTCATCAGGATGTTCGACACGTGCGTCTTGACGGTCTTCTCGGAGAGGACCAGCGCCCGCGCGATCTCCCGGTTGGAGCGGCCGTCTGCGATCAGGCCCAGCACTTCCCGCTCCCGTTCGGTGAGGGTGCTCCCCCGGCCCGTACCGCTGCCCGGGTCGTCCTGGGCGAGCAGTGCTCCGGCCACCTCCGGCTGGAGCAGGACGTGTCCCGCGTACACCGAGCGGATGGCGCCGGCCAGTGCGTCCGGGTCGACGTCCTTGTACACGTAGCCGGAGGCGCCGGCCCGCAGCGCGGGGACCACCGTGCGCTGTTCGGTGAAGCTGGTGACGATCAGCACCTTGGCCGGGTTCGCCAGCTCACGGAGCTTGCGGAGCGCCTCGATGCCGTCGGTGCCCGGCATCTTGATGTCCATCAGCACCACGTCGGGGCGCAGCTCCTCGGTCCTGGCCACCCCTTCGGCGCCGTCTGAGGCCTCCCCCACGACCTCTATGTCGTCCTGGATCTCCAGGAACGTACGCAGACCGCGGCGGACCACCTGGTGGTCGTCGACCAGCAGCACCCTGATGATCCTGTCAGCCACCGGGTACCTCCATCTCGATCGTGGTGCCCTTGCCGGGCGCCGATTCAACGGTGAGTTCTCCGCCGACACCGCTCGCGCGGTCCCGCATCGAGACCAGGCCCAGGTGCCGGCCGGCCCGGCGGGTGGCCGACGGTTCGAAACCGCGGCCGTCGTCGGTGATCCGCAGCACCGTGCCGGCGTCGCTGCGGGCCAGGGTGACGTCCACGTGCGCGGCTCCCGAGTGGCGCAGGGCGTTGTGCAGGGCCTCCTGGGAGACCCGGAGCAGTGCCTCCTCCTGAGCGGCGGGCAGCGCCCTCACGCCCAGGCTCTCGAAGGTGACGCGGGCCTCGTGGGCGCGGTCCAGTACCTGGATCTGGGTACGGAGGGTGGCGATCAGGCCGTCCTCGTCGAGCGCGGCGGGCCGCAGTTCGACGACGGCGGCACGCAGTTCGTCGACCGCCTCCGCGGCCAGGGCTGCGACCTGCTGGAGCTCGCCCTTGGCGCGGGCCGGGTCGCGGTCCACGAGGGCGGCCGCCGCCTGGGCGGTGAGGCGCAGCGAGAAGAGCTTCTGGCTGACCGCGTCGTGCAGCTCGTGGGCGAGGCGGGAGCGTTCCTCGGCGATGGTGAGCTCGCGGCTGCGCTCGTACAGCCGGGCGTTGGTGAGGGCGATCGCGGCGTGCTGGGCGAGGATCGAGAGCAGTTCCTCGTCCTCGGCGGTGAAGCCGCAGCCGCCCTGTGGCTTCGGGCAGCGCTTGTTGGCGAGGAAGAGGGCGCCGATGATCTCGTCGCCGTCCCTGATGGGCAGGCCCAGGAAGTCGGACATGTCGGGGTGGGCGGCCGGCCAGCCCTCGAAACGCGGGTCCTCGCGGACGTCGGCGAGGCGCTCGGGCTTCGCCTCGTGGAGCATCGCGGCGAGGATGCCGTGCTGCCGGGGAAGCGGGCCGATGGCCTTCCACTGCTCGTCGCTGACCCCGTCGACGACGAACTGGGCGAAGCCGCCGTGGTCGTCGGGAACCCCGAGCGCCGCGTACTCGGCGTCCAGGAGTTCGCGGGCCGAGGCGACGATCGTCTTCAGGACGTCCCGCATTTCGAGGTGCCGGCTCATGGCGAGGAGCGCGGTACTCACCGCTGCGAGGCCCGACGGTGGGCGATGACTCATGGGCTCACCGTACCGGCGGCCCGCCGGACCCGTATCGGCCTGTGGACGGCCCTGATCAGGGCGCAGGGACTAGGGCCTCCGGACGAACGGCCCTAGGTCGAAGTGCCTTGCCGTGGTGCGCCCCGGGAACGAGGCGCGTCGTGGGCGGAGGTTCCTAGGTTGGGGGTGTCCGGGGCGGGCCCGTGGCCGGTCCACGAGGCTGCTCGGCGGTTCGAAGGGGACGGTTGACATGTCTGTCGCATTGATTACGGGTGCTTCCAAGGGGCTGGGCCGGGCGCTGGGGGACGCACTCGCCGGGCGGGGCTGGGATCTGGTGCTGGACGCCAGGACGGCCGGGGCGCTGGAGGAGACGGCGAAGGAGCTGCGGGGCCGGTACGGGACGCGGGTGGTGGCCCTCGCCGGTGATGTCACCGATGCCGGACACCGGGCGGAGCTGGCCGTGGCGGCCGGGGCACTGGGCGGGCTCGATCTGCTGGTGAGCAACGCGAGCGCGCTGGGCGCCGAGCCCCTCGTACGGCTGGACGCGCTGGCACCGGCCGGCCTGCGGCAGGCGCTGGAGACCAATGTGGTGGCGGCGCTCGGTCTGCTGCAGGAGACCTTGCCGCTGCTGCGGTCCGCGGCGGCGGGTGCGGTCGTGGTGGTGAGTTCGGACGCGGCGGCGGAGGCGTACCCGACCTGGGGCGGTTACGGGGCGTCGAAGGCCGCGCTCGACCAGCTGGCCGCGGTGCTGGCGGCGGAGGAGCCGCAGCTGCGGGTGTGGTCCGTCGATCCGGGTGACATGCGGACCGCGCTCTACGCGGCGGCGGTGCCGGACGACGACAGTCCCCGGCCGGACCCGGCGGATGTGGCGCCCGCGTTCCTGCGGCTGCTGGACCTGCGGCCGCCGAGCGGCCGCTATGCGGCGCCCGCACTGCTGCGGACGGCCGGGGCGGACATCACGGCCGGGGCGGAGCGGTGACCGCCCTCGACGCGCTCCGGGTGCCCGCTGAGCTGTCGGCACGGGTGCCCGCCGAGCAGCGGGGTACCGGGAGGGACGACGTACGGCTGCTGGTGTCGCGGGGGCGGGAGGTGTCCCACCACGCGTTCCGGGAGCTGGCGGGTCAGCTGCGGGCCGGCGACGTGCTGGTGGTCAACACCTCCCCGACGCTCGCCGCCGCGGTGAACGGGCGGGTGGGCGGTGACCGCGTGGTGGTGCACTTCTCGACCCGGGGTGAGGACGGGCGCTGGGCGGTGGAGCTGCGGCGGCCGGACGGGGCCGGGGCGACGGCGCCGCGCCGTGGTGGGCCGGCAGGGGCGGCCGTCCGGCTGCCGGGCGGCTCCCGGCTGGTGCTGGAGGAGCCGCTGGCCGGTGCGGGGGCCCGGCTGTGGTGGGCGCGGGCCTCGGTCGACGTGCCCGGACTGCTGCGCCGCCACGGGCGGCCGATCCGGTACGGCTACACGGAGCGGGACCAGCCGCTCTCCGCCTACCAGACGGTGTTCGCGCTGCCCACCGCCGACGGGAGCGGTTCGGCGGAGATGCCGAGCGCGGCCCGGCCCTTCACCGCGGCGCTGGTGGCGGCGCTGGTGAGCCGAGGGGTGCAGTTCGCCCCGCTGACGCTGCACACGGGGTGGCCTCGGTGGAGGCGCACGAGCCGCCCTACCCGGAGCGCTTCGAGGTGCCGGGGGCGACGGCCTGGCTGGCGAACGCGGCACGGGCGGGCGGCGGGCGGGTGATCGCGGTGGGGACGACGGCGGTGCGCGCCCTGGAGTCCTGCGCCGGGCCGGACGGGGTGGTGCGGGCCGCCGCGGGCTGGACGGATCTGGTGGTGACGCCGCAGCGGGGCGTACGGGCGGTGGACGGGCTGCTGACCGGGCTGCACGAGCCGGCCGCCTCGCACCTGCTGATGCTGGAGGCGATCGCGGGTGCACAGGCGCTGAGCTGCGGATATGCCGAGGCGCTGCGCCGGCGGTACCTCTGGCACGAGTTCGGGGATGTCCATCTGCTGCTCCCGGCAGGCCCGCCGGAGTCACCCGTCGGGTCGCCACGCTGAACGGAACGCCACATTCCGTATTGCTCGTGCAACGTTCGGTGAGTTTGTTACCCGGCCGATGTGAGGCCGCGCATAGGACCCACGTCACTTACGAAGCCCGCTAGTGGACCCATAAGGGCGATTTGGGTGGGCATGGGCTCCGATATCCCCCTGGGAGGGAGGCCCGGTTCCACTACCCGGCTTCGTACGTCACACCTTTGCCACAGCATTTTGCCGCCGCTAAGAATTGCACTCGTCCCCGACGGAGATGCGCAGTCGCTTCCCGTCTTCGTCCTCCGTGAGGACTTCCGCGATTCGAAGAGGTACGTCTGTATGTCCGCGTCCAGCATTCCCGGCCGTCTCCGCCGCCTGAACAAGACCCAGAAGCTCTCCGTCGCCGGCGTCTCCGCCGTCGCCGCCGCGGCACTCTCCTTGTCCCTGGTCCCCGGTAACGCACAGGCCGAGACCGAGCCGCAGGCAATCTCCGCCGCCCCGGTGGTCTTCGCTTCCGCCGCCGGCGCGCCGCAGGCCAAGACCATTCAGAACAGCATCATCGAGCAGCACTCCACCGCCGAGCAGCTGGTGAAGGCCTCCGACGCCGCCAAGGCCAAGAAGGCCGAGGCCGTGAAGGAGAAGGCCGAGGCCAAGGCCAAGAAGGCGAAGAAGGCGAAGGCCAAGAAGGCCGCCGCCAAGCGCAGCAAGCAGGCCGCGAGCCGCTCCGAGGCCCGTAAGCCCGTCTACGCGAACAACCTGGACGGCTGGATCGACGAGGCCCTGTCCATCATGAAGGACAAGGGCATCCCCGGTACGTACGAGGGTCTGCACCGCAACATCATGCGTGAGTCCAGCGGCAACCCGAACGCCATGAACGGCTGGGACGTCAACGCCATCAACGGTGTCCCGTCGATCGGTCTGCTCCAGATCATCAAGCCGACCTTCGACGCGTACCACGTGAGCGGTACCCCCCACAGCCAGTACGACCCGGTCGCCAACCTGACGGCAGCGGCCAACTACGCCGCCGACAAGTACGGCTCGATCGACAACGTCGACAGCGCGTACTGAGCCCGGTCCCGTAGACCGTGGCACAGCAGTAGTACACGCGCCGAAGGGCGGCACCCCGTGCGGGGTGCCGCCCTTCGGCGTCGTACGGTGCGCAGCCGCCCGCGGCTACTTGCGCATGACCTCGGGCTCGTGGCGGCGCAGCAGTCGCGCGACCGCGAAACCGCAGATGATGCCGAGGAACAGCAGCACCGCGATGTTCATCCCCCACTGGCCGGCCGTGTGCTCCCACAGCGGGTCCAGGTCCGTGGGGTTCTTCTGGTCCCACGGCGGCATGAGGTGCGCGAGGTCGAGCGTCGAGCCCGCGCCCGCGATGGCCCAGCGGGACGGCATCAGCCAGGCGAACTGCTCCAGGCCCGGCGACCCGTAGACCTGGAAGAGAATGCCGGTGAAGACGACCTGGACGATCGCGAACATGACCAGCAGCGGCATGGTCTTCTCGGAGGTCTTCACCAGCGAGGAGATCACCAGGCCGAACATCATCGAGGTGAAGCCGAGCGCGATGATCGTCACGCAGAGCTCGACGGCCGGCGGCATGATCAGGCCCTCCGCCGGCAGGTCCCGGGTGGCGAAGCCGATGCCGCAGATGATGACGCCCTGGATGGCCGTGATCAGGCCGAGCACGATCACCTTGGACATCAGGTAGGCGGAGCGGGACAGGCCGGTGGCCCGTTCCCGTTCGTAGATCACGCGTTCCTTGATCAGCTCCCGCACGGAGTTGGCCGCGCCGGAGAAGGTCATTCCGACCACGAGGATCAGCATGATCGTTCCGGCGTCGCCGTTGAACCGGGACGGCGGCTTGGGCGGGCCCAGGCCGAAGTCGGCCGGAATGACCACGCTGACGATGCCGAGCACCGCGGGCAGGATCACCATCAGGCCCATGAAGCCCTTGTCGGACGCGATCACCGACACGTAGCGGCGCATCAGCGTCCACAGCTGCGTCGCCCAGCCCTGCGGCTTCGGCGGACGCATCTGCTGGTGCGGCGGCATGTGTACGGGCTGTGCGGCGACGGCGTCGATGTCGGCGGCGTACATCTGGTAGTGCTGCGAGCCGCGCCAGCGGCCCGCCCAGTCGTAGTCGCGGTAGTTCTCGAACGCGGAGAAGACGTCGGCCCAGGTGGTGTAGCCGAAGAAGTTGAGCGCCTCCTCCGGCGGGCCGAAGTAGGCGACGGCCCCGCCGGGCGCCATCACCAGGAGCTTGTCGCAGATGGCGAGCTCGGCGACGGAGTGCGTGACGACGAGGACCGTACGGCCGTCGTCGGCCAGGCCGCGCAGCAGCTGCATGACATCGCGGTCCATGCCCGGGTCGAGGCCGGAGGTCGGCTCGTCCAGGAAGATCAGCGACGGCTTGGTGAGCAGCTCCAGGGCGACCGAGACCCGCTTGCGCTGGCCGCCGGAGAGCGAGGTGACCTTCTTGTCCTTGTGGATGTCGAGCTTGAGCTCGGCAAGGACTTCCAGGATCCGGGACTGGCGCTCGGCCTCGGTGGTGTCCGCGGGGAAGCGGAGCTTGGCCGCGTACTTGAGGGCCTTGGTGACCGTGAGTTCCTTGTGCAGGATGTCGTCCTGCGGAACGAGACCGATGCGCTGCCTCAGCTCGGCGAACTGCTTGTAGAGGTTCCGGTTGTCGTAGAGGACGTCGCCCTGGTTGGCGGGCCGGTAGCCGGTGAGCGCCTTGAGCAGGGTGGACTTTCCGGAGCCGGACGGGCCGATGACACCGATCAGCGACTTCTCCGGGACGCCGAACGAGACGTCCTTGAGGATCTGCTTGCCGCCGTCGACCGTCACCGTGAGGTGGCGCGCCGCGAAGGAGACCTCGCCGGTGTCGACGAACTCCTCGAGCCGGTCGCCGACCAGGCGGAAGGTGGAGTGGCCGACACCGACGATGTCGTTCGGGCCGATGAGCGCGGAGCCGGACTTGGAGAGCGGCTGGCCGTTGACGTACGTGCCGTTGTGGGATCCCAGGTCACGGATCTCGAAGCGGCCGTCGGGCGTCGCGTGGAACTCGGCGTGGTTGCGCGAGACCTGCAGGTCGGAGACGACCAGCTCGTTCTCCAGCGCACGGCCGATGCGCATCACCCGGCCGAGAGCCACCTGGTGGAACGTGGTCGGGCTGCGGTCGCCGTAGACCGGTGGCGCCCCCGCGGCGCCGCCGGCCGGGCCGCCGAAGGGCGGGTTCGCCATGCCCTGCTGCGGGACATGGGGTTGCGGCTGGGCCTGGGGAGGCTGCTGCCAGGCCTGTGGCTGCTGGGCGGGGTTGTGCTGCTGGCCCTGCCAGCCGGGTCCGCCCTGCTGGGGCGGGGCCTGCTGGGGTTGCTGCGGCGGTGCCTGCTGCGGCTGTTGGGCGGGAGCCTGGGCCCCCGCGGCCTGCCCGCTGTACACGCCGGCCGCGGCCCCGCTGAGACTCAGCCGGGGCCCGTCGGTGGCGTTGCCCAGGTTCACGGTGGAGCCGGGCCCGATCTCCATCTGCTGGATCCGCTGGCCCTGCACGTACGTGCCGTTGGTGCTGCCGTGGTCCTCGATGGACCAACTGCGGCCGTTCCAGCTGATCGTGGCATGCCGCCACGACACCCGGGCGTCGTCGATCGTCATGTCGCCCTGCGGATCGCGTCCGAGGGTGTACGACCTGGACGGATCGAGCGCCCAGGTCCTTCCATTCAATTCCAGTACGAGTTCCGGCACTCCGCGCCCCACTAGTTGTCCCCCGATTACCCCCGTCGCAGGGAGTCTAGGGATGCTGAACATCGTGGGGAACTATTCCAGGAGCAGTCCCCGATACGAAAGCCGGGCGGCCGAGGGTGACCGCACCGAGACCTGTACCGACACGGACCCGCCCAAGCGGAATCCCCTGTACCCCGACAATTGGCGACGAGTGGCGGCAGACATCACGCAAAGGGGGTATCGGGTACATGCTGCGAGCTGTCCGGTCCTCGGGACGGGCTGCCGCGGGCGCGTCGCGGACCGATACGGTGGGGGCACCATGAGCGCATCTCAGCCCCTCAGTCCTCCCCGTCTCCTGACTCCCCCGAGTCACGTCAGGGCATAGACGCACCGACCCTCCTCGTGAAGATCTTCGGGAAGGACCGTCCCGGGATCACCGCCGGGCTGTTCGACACCCTCGCCGCCTACTCGGTCGACGTCGTCGACATCGAGCAGGTCGTCACCCGTGGCCGCATCGTCCTGTGCGCACTGGTCACCGCCCCGACCGCGGGCGGCACCACCGCGGGCGACCTGCGGGCCACCGTGCACAGCTGGGCCGAGTCGCTGAAGCTGCAGGCGGAGATCATCTCCGGTACGGGCGACAACCGGCCCCGTGGCGACGGCCGTTCCCATGTGACGGTGCTCGGGCACCCGCTGACCGCGGAGTCGACCGCCGCCATAGCGGCTATGATCACCGCGACCGGCGGGAACATCGACCGGATCTTCCGGCTGGCGAAGTATCCGGTCACCGCGGTCGAGTTCGCGGTGTCCGGCACCGGGACCGAGCAGCTGCGGACCGCGCTGGCCGTCGAGGCCGCCGGGATCGGCGTGGACGTGGCAGTGGTCTCGGCCGGGCTGAGCCGCCGCGCGCAACGGCTCGTCGTGATGGACGTCGACTCCACGCTCATCCAGGACGAGGTCATCGAGCTCTTCGCGGCCCACGCGGGCTGCGAGGCCGAGGTCGCCGCGGTGACCGAACAGGCGATGCGCGGCGAGCTCGACTTCGAGCAGTCGCTGCACGCACGGGTGGCCCTGCTGGCGGGTCTGGACGTGTCGGTGGTGGAGAAGGTGCGCGCCGAGGTACGGCTCACCCCGGGGGCCCGCACCCTGATCCGTACGCTGAAGCGGCTGGGCTACCAAGTGGGCGTCGTGTCCGGCGGGTTCACCCAGGTGACGGATGACCTCAAGGAGCGGCTCGGGCTCGACTTCGCCTCTGCCAACACTCTGGAGGTCGTCGACGGAAAGCTCACCGGAAGGGTGACCGGGGACATCGTCGACCGGGCGGGCAAGGCCCGGCTGCTGCGCAGTTTCGCCGCGCAGGCGGGGGTGCCGCTGGCGCAGACCGTGGCGATCGGTGACGGCGCGAACGATCTGGACATGCTGAACACCGCGGGGCTCGGCGTCGCCTTCAACGCCAAGCCGGTCGTCCGCCAGGCCGCGCACACGGCGGTGAACGTGCCGTTCCTGGACACCGTGCTCTATCTGCTCGGCATCACCCGCGAGGAGGTCGAGGCCGCCGACGGTCTCGTCGAGTAGGGCCTCGCCGCTGCCGACCGGGGCTCCGGCCCGGCAGCACGAAGGGCCCCGGTGCGCAAGCCGAAGCGTGCGCACCGGGGCCCTTCAGGTGGACCGGGTGGGGTCAGTCGTTCGGAGTCCAGTACTCGGTGAGTCTGCCGATGCCGTGCTCCACGCCTTTCCAGGTGCCGGGGAGCTCGATCACGGCGAACGCGGCGGTCGGGAAGCCGCCGCGCGTCATCCGGCTCAGGGCGTCGCCCTCCGCCGAACCCGAGAGCGCGTCGGCGAGCGCGTGCATACCCGGGTTGTGGCCGATCACCAGCAGGTCGCGGACCTCGTCCGGGGTCTCGTTGACCAGCGCGATCAGCTCACCGAGCGAGGCCTCGTACAGCCGCTCCTCGTACACGGTCCTGGGGCGCTCCGGCATCTCGTGCACGGCCAGCTTCCACGTCTCGCGCGTCCTGGCGGCGGTCGAGCAGAGGGCCAGATCGAAGGCGATCCCGGAATCCACGAGTTTGCGGCCTGCCACGGGGGCGTCCTTGCGGCCGCGCTCCGCGAGCGGCCGCTCATGGTCCGCGTCCTGCGACCATTCCGCCTTTGCATGCCTGAGAAGGGCGATCCTGCGAGGTGTATCGACGCTCATACACCTCAGCTTCGCACGAAATGTGCCACCTGGCGCAGGGTGTTGGAGGGCTCCCCCGCCCGGGGCGCCGGCCGTCAGCGGGTCAGCAGGTCCGTGATTCGCTCAAGCAACTGGCCGACCGCCGGATCGCCCGTGGCAGCGTGCGCCTGGCCCGGTGCGGTGATCAGCAGCAGAAGCGCGCCGAAGGCCACGGCGGGCAGCGCGACGGCCCACCACGGCAGCCGGATCTCGACGGTGCCCGCATCGGGGCGGGTGGACCGGGTGTGCGTTGGGGCCGGCATGTCCGCCTCCGTGGGTCATCGGTTCCGATACCTGAAACCTACGGATCGGGGGCCGCCCACCCCATCCGGTGACCCACCCACTTCCCCCTGACCCTGGCCCCCTAGGGGATGGTGGGGCTAGCCCCACCATCGTCGCGGGGCCCGGGGTCAGGGGGAGGCGAGAGTGGCGATGACGGCGATGACGACCGAGATCAGCAGCATTGCCCCGAGGACGAGGAGCAGCTTCTTCTGACCGTTCTGAGGATTCGGGTCGAGCACAGGAGACATGGGCTCAGTCTCGCATCTCAGCATTCGTCCTCGATCGTCCGGTCCCGGCCGGCCAGGACACCCACCACCATCTGCGGCACCATCAGGGCCGCCATCAGCGCGATCGGCAGCCCCCAGCCGCCGCTGTGCTGGTAGAGCACGCCGACCAGGAGCGGGCCCGGGATCGAGATCAGATAGCCGGTGGACTGGGCGAACGCGGACAGCCTGACGACTCCGGCACCGCTGCGGGAGCGCATGCCGATCATCGTGAGGGCGAGCGGGAAGGCGCAGTTCGAGATGCCCAGGAGCAGCGCCCAGGCCCAGGCCCCGCCGGACGGTGCGAGGTAGAGGCCCGCGTAGCCGATGAGGCCGCAGGCGCCGAGGAGGACGACGATGGGGCCCTGGTTCTTCATCCGGGCGGCGACCCGCGGGATGACGAAGGCGAGCGGGACGCCCATCGCCATGGTGACGGCGAGCAGAACGCCCGCGGTGCCCGCCGAGACCCCGGCGTCGCGGAAGATCTGCGGCATCCATCCATCGTGATGTACGCGGCGGTGGCCTGCAGGCCGAAGAAGCAGGCGAGGCTCCAGGCGGTACGGCTGCGGGTGATCCTCAGGGCCGGGTCCTGCGACCGGTGGGCCGAGGGCTGCCCGGGGGCGCCGCTCCGGTTCCGTACGAGGGGGATCCAGGGCAGGATCGCGGCGGCGGCCAGCACGGCCCACATGCCGAGGCCCGCCTTCCAACTGCCGCCCATCGCCTCGGTCATGGGTACGGTCACGGCGGCGGCCAGCGAGGTGCCGAGGGCCAGGGCCATGGAGTAGAGGCCGGTCATGGAGCCGACCCGGTCCGGGAACCAGCGCTTGACGATCACCGGCATCAGGACGTTGCTGACGGCGATGCCCATGAGGGCGAGCGCGCTCGCGGCCAGGAAGCCGGCCGTGCCGCCGATGAGGGGCCGGATCACCAGGCCGGCCGTGATGGCGACCATGCCGGCGCAGACGACCGCTCCGGGGCCGAAGCGACGGGCCAGGCGCGGCGCCATGACACCGAAGACCGCGAAGCAGAGCGGCGGGACGGAGGTGAGCACCCCGGCGACGCTGCCGCTCATGTGCAGCCCGTCGCGCACCTCTTCCAGGAGGGCGCCGAGGCTGGTGATGGCGGGGCGGAGGTTGAGCGCGGTGAGGACGAGCCCGACGACGACCAGACGGAGCAGCCACGGGGCGGGGCCGGCCGGTGAGGCGGGGGCGTCGGCTTGGGGGGCCGCCGGGGTGGCGGGACTCAGGGTCCGGGTCGCGGTCTGGGGAGTGGTTTCGTCGTCACGCATGGGGCCATCATAGAATCATGGGATGATTAGTTGTCCAATCCTCTGAGAGCATTCGGATACCCCGAGAACGGCGGGATGGTCCCCGCCCCGGACACCCGAACAAGGAGCACCATGGCGCTGACGTCCCCGCGGCGTTCGGCACTCGCCGACCAGGTGATTGCCCAGCTGAGGAACCAGATCACCTCGGGCGAGTGGCCCGTGGGTTCGCGCATCCCGACCGAGCCCGAGCTGGTCGAACAGCTCGGGGTGGCCCGTAACACCGTCCGCGAGGCGGTGCGCGCGCTCGCGCACAACGGCCTGCTCGACATCCGGCAGGGCTCGGGCACCTATGTGGCCGCCACCAGCGAGCTGGCCGGGGTGATGCACCGCCGGTTCGCGTCCGCCGACCCGCGCCACATCGCCGAGCTGCGCTCGACGCTGGAGTCGTCGGCGGCCCGGCTGGCAGCCGCCCGGCGCACCGAGCGGGACCTGAAGCAGCTGGACGCCCTCATGCGGCGCCGGGAGGAGACCTGGGCCGCGGGGGACGCCGAGGCCTTCGTGGCGGCGGACGCGACGCTGCACCTGGCCGTGGTCGCCGCCTCGCACAACGACGTGCTGACCGGGCTCTACGCCGACCTGGGTGATCTGCTGCGGGACTACCTGCGGGTCGATGTGGGGCACGAGCTGCGGCCGGAGAACCACATGGACCACGGGCGGCTGGTCGAGGCGATCCGGGCCGGTGACGCGGAGACCGCGGCGACCGAGGCCGCGAGCCACGCGCTCAGCTGCCTGGTCGACCGGGTCTAAGGGCTGCCCCTCTGCCTCTCGTTCGGATCATGCCGGGGCCCGCGTGCCCCGGCGCCGCAGCCCGATCCGGGCTGATCCAAACGAAGGCCCCTAAGCCTTGGGCGTACCCGCGCGGGGTTCACCGGCGTGGGTCACCCAGGCGGAGCCGACCTCTTTCCAGCAGCGGTCCTCCAGCCGTACGGTCCGCCCAGGCCCGACGTCGACCGGTTTCGAGTCCGCGTCGATGTCCCACCAGCGGGCGCACTCGGTGTGCAGCTGCACGCGGTCGGAGGACGGGTACGGGTTGTGGCAGTAGGCGACGACCCGGGAGTCCCGGACGGAGGTACGGCACTCGGCGCCGGAGGGCTCGGGGTCGGGCGCCGCGGCCGCGGCCGCGCCGGTGATCCCGACGTGCCCGGCCACGAGGAGACCGGCCGGTACGAGCAGTCCGGCGACGACCGCGCAGGCCGCCAGCAGGGACCGGGTCCGGGTTCGGTGACGTGTGCCGCGCACGGCGATCTCCTCCCCTCAGCCTGACCAGAAGTCCGGTTCCTCCACATTCTGCGGTGGATCGACCAGCTTTTCGACCTGAGCGCCGGGAGGCCGGGCGGGAGAAGGCAAACGGCCGCGCACCGCCTCCGGGGAGGCGGTGCGCGGCCGGGGGTGTGAGGGGTCAGGCACCCATCATGTGCACGCCACCGTCGACGTGGACGATCTCGCCCGTCGTCTTCGGGAAGAAGTCCGACAGGAGCGCGACGACGCCGCGGCCCGCCGGCTCCGGGTCGGACATGTCCCACGCCAGCGGGGAGCGGGTGTTCCACACGTCGGCGAGCTCACCGAAGCCCGGGATGGACTTGGCGGCCATCGAGCCGATCGGCCCGGCGGAGACCAGGTTGCAGCGCAGCCCGTCCTTGCCCAGGTCACGGGCGAGGTAGCGGGAGGTGGCCTCCAGGGCGGCCTTCGCCGGACCCATCCAGTCGTACTGCGGCCAGGCGAACTGCGCGTCGAAGGTGAGGCCGACGATCGAACCGCCCTCGCTCATCAGCGGCTTGCACGCCATGGCGAGCGACTTCAGCGAGAACGCCGAGACGTGCATGGCCGTGGCGACCGACTCGAACGGGGTGTTGAGGAAGTTGCCGCCGAGCGCGTCCTGCGGCGCGAAGCCGATGGAGTGGACGACACCGTCGAGCGAGCCCAGCTCGTCACGCACCAGACCGGCGAGCCGGTCCAGGTGCTCGGCGTTGGTCACGTCCAGTTCGAGGACCTTGGCCGGCTTGAGCAGCTTCTTGGCGATGCGCTCCGTCAGCGTGGGCCGCGGGAAGGCGGTCAGGATGACCTCCGCGCCCTGCTCCTGGGCCACCTTGGCGGTGTGGAACGCGATGGACGACTCCATCAGCACCCCGGTGATGAGGATGCGCTTGCCGTCGAGAATTCCGCTCATGGTGATCAGTGACCCATGCCCAATCCGCCGTCAACGGGGATGACGGCTCCAGTGATGTACGACGCGTCGTCGGAGGCGAGGAAGCGCACCGCGGCGGCGATCTCCCGGGCTGCGCGTAGCGGCCGAGCGGCACCTGGGACACGATGCCCTTGCGCTGCTCCTCGGTGAGTGCCTGCGTCATGTCGGTGTCGACGAAGCCGGGCGCGACGACGTTGAACGTGATGTTCCGCGAGCCGAGCTCACGGGCCAGCGAACGGGCGAAGCCGACCAGACCGGCCTTGGACGCGGCGTAGTTGGCCTGTCCCGCCGAGCCGAGGAGACCGACGACGGAGGAGATGAGGACCACGCGGCCCTTCTTGGCGCGCAGCATGCCGCGGTTGGCACGCTTGACGACCCGGAAGGTGCCGGTGAGGTTGGTGTCGAGGACGGACGTGAAGTCCTCCTCGGACATACGCATCAGCAACTGGTCCTTGGTGATACCGGCGTTGGCGACCAGCACCTCCACGTTGCCGTGCTTCTCCTCGATCTCCTTGTAGGCCTGCTCCACCTGTTCGGCGTCGGTGATGTCGCAACGGACCGCGAGAACACCGGCCTCGGTGAGCGCCGCGGGTGGCTCACCGGAACGGTAGGTGATCGCGACCTTGTCGCCGTTGTCGGCGAAAGCGCGCGCGATGGCGAGGCCGATGCCCCGGTTTCCTCCGGTGACGAGAACCGAGCGGCTCAACGGATCACCCTTTCCTTGGCGGTCTGGTACACCGAAAACCTATCGGTACCGCCCGCCCGACGAGGAATCGGCCCCTGACAGGGCCTACCCCCGGGCACTGTCGGGTTCCTACAGTCGCACCCCCGGTCGCACCGGACCCGGCCCGGCCACCGGCCCGGCCGGACGGCCGCCCGTCCGGCACACAATTCGCCCGCGACACCGTGTTGACCATGCTTCACTGCCTCGTAAACGATCCGAGGGTATGCGACGAAGAGGAGATGGCCGCCCGTGCCCCATGAGGTAGATCAGTCGTTCCTTGCCCTTCCGCTGAGGCCCCTGGCCGACGCGGCGCTCGCCCGCGCGCGGGCGCTCGGGTCCGTGCACGCCGACTTCCGCTTCGAGCGGGTGCGCAGCGCCACGTGGCGGCTGCGGGACGCCCGGCCGGCCGGGTCATCGGACACCACCGACCTCGGCTACGCGGTGCGGGTGGTGCACGGCGGGGCGTGGGGGTTCGCCTCCGGGGTGGACCTGACGATGGACGCCGCGGCGAAGGTGGCCTCACAGGCGGTCGCCATGGCGAAGCTGTCGGCCAAGGTGATCGCCGCCGCCGGGTCCGACGAGCGGGTGGAACTGGCGGACGAGCCGGTGCACGGGGAGCGGAGCTGGGTGTCGGCGTACGACCTCGACCCCTTCGACGTACCGGCCGAGGAGAAGGCCGGGCTGCTCGCCGAGTGGAGCGGCAGGCTCCTGGGGCGGCGGGCGTCGCGCACGTGGACGCCTCCCTGATGACCGTCCACGAGAACAAGTTCTACGCCGATTCGGCGGGCACGGTCACCACCCAGCAGCGGGTGCGCCTGCATCCGCAGTTCACGGCGGTGGCGGTGGACGCGACGACCGGCGGGTTCGACTCGATGCGCACGATCGCGCCGCCGGCCGGGCGCGGCTGGGAGTACCTGACCGGGACCGGCTGGGACTGGGACGCGGAGCTGGAGCAGATTCCCGGGCTGCTGGCCGAGAAGATGCGGGCACCCGGTGTGGAGCCGGGGACGTACGACCTGGTGGTCGACCCGTCCAATCTGTGGCTGACCATCCATGAGTCGATCGGACACGCCACCGAGCTGGACCGGGCGCTGGGGTACGAGGCGGCGTACGCGGGGACCTCGTTCGCCACCTTCGACCAGCTGGGGAAGCTGGCGTACGGCTCCCCGGTGATGAACGTGACGGGCGACCGCACGGCCGAGCACGGGCTCGCGACGATCGGCTACGACGACGAGGGCGTCGAGGCGCAGTCCTGGGACCTGGTCAAGGACGGGACGCTGGTCGGCTACCAGCTGGACCGCCGGATCGCGAAGCTGACGGGTCTGGGCCGGTCCAACGGCTGCGCGTACGCGGACTCGCCGGGCCATGTCCCCGTGCAGCGCATGGCCAATGTGTCCTTGCAGCCGGATCCGGGCGGGCTCTCCACGGAGGACCTGATCGGCGGGGTGGAGCGCGGGATCTACGTGGTCGGCGACCGGTCCTGGTCGATCGACATGCAGCGGTACAACTTCCAGTTCACCGGGCAGCGGTTCTTCCGCATCGAGAACGGCAAGCTCGCCGGGCAGCTGCGCGATGTCGCCTACCAGGCGACGACGACGGACTTCTGGGGCTCGATGGAGAAGGTCGGCGGCCCGCAGACCTACGTCCTGGGCGGCGCCTTCAACTGCGGCAAGGCCCAGCCGGGCCAGGTCGCGGCGGTCTCGCACGGCTGCCCCTCCGCCCTCTTCCGAGGCGTGAACATCCTCAACACGACGCAGGAGGCCGGGCGATGAGCCGCGTCAGCAAGCCGTACGAGATCGTCGAGCGCGCACTCGAACTGTCCACCGCCGACGGCTGTGTGGTCATCGCCGACGAGGAGTCGTCGGCCAACCTGCGCTGGGCGGGCAACGCGCTCACCACGAACGGGGTGACCAGGGCCGCACGCTGACCGTGATCGCCACGGTCGACGGGTCCCAGGGCGCCGCGTCCGGCGTGGTGTCCAGGTCCGCCGTCACCGCGGCGGATCTGGAGCCGCTGGTGCGGGCCGCTGAGGCCGCCGCACGCGGGGCCGGGCCGGCCGAGGACGCGCAGCCGCTGGTCACCGGGGTGCCCGCCTCCCCCGACTTCACGGACGCGCCCGCGGAGACGGACTCGGACGTGTTCGCCGCGTTCGCCCCGCGCTCGGCGACGCCTTCGCCCGGGCCCGTTCCGGCGGCCGGGAGCTGTACGGCTTCGCCAACCACGAGATGACCTCGACCTATCTCGGGACGTCGACGGGGCTGCGGCTGCGCCACGACCAGCCGAACGGGACGCTGGAGCTGAACGCCAAGTCCCCCGACCGCTCTCGCTCCGCCTGGGCGGGCCGCGCCACCCGCGACTTCAAGGACGTCGACCCGGCCGAGCTGGACGCGGAGCTGGCCCAGCGGCTGAGCTGGGCGGAGCGCCGCATCGAGCTGCCGGCCGGACGGTACGAGACGCTGCTGCCGCCAACGGCTGTCGCGGACCTGCTGATCTACCAGCTGTGGTCCTCGACCGCCCGGGACGCCACTGAGGGCCGGACGGTGTTCTCCAAGCCCGGCGGCGGCACCCGGCTCGGCGAGACGCTTTCCGAGCTGCCGCTGACGCTGTGCAGCGACCCGCACGCGCCGGGTCTCGAGTCGGCGCCGTTCGTCCTCGCCCACTCCTCCGGGGACGGTGGCTCGGTCTTCGACAACGGGCTGCCGCTGAGCCGGACCGACTGGGTCAGGGACGGCAGACTCGAGCAGCTGACGACCACCCGGCACACGGCGGAGCTGACCGGGCTGCCGCTCGCACCGTCGATCGACAACCTGCTGCTGGAGGGCGGCGGCGAGCGGTCCCTGGAGGACATGGTGGCGGCGACGACCGGTCGCGGGCTGCTGCTGACGTGCATGTGGTACATCCGGGAGGTCGACCCGGCCACACTGCTGCTGACCGGGCTGACCCGGGACGGGGTGTATCTCGTGGAGGGCGGCGAGGTGGTGGGCGAGGTGAACAACTTCCGCTTCAACGAGTCACCGGTGGACCTCCTGTCGCGGGCCACGGAGGCCGGCCGCACCGAGAAGACGCTGCCGCGCGAGTGGGGCGACTGGTTCACCCGGGCCGCGATGCCCGCGCTGCGCATCCCGGACTTCAACATGAGCTCGGTCAGCGCGGGGGTGTGACCCGCCTAGACTGGCGGGTGCCTTTCCATACACGTAACACGTATCCATACAGGTAGCTGAGGAGACACGGAACCGTGACGGACATCGTCGACGAGCTGAAGTGGCGCGGGCTGTTCGCCCAGTCCACTGACGAGGACGCACTGCGCAAGGCTCTCGCGGACGGTCCCGTCACGTTCTATTGCGGATTCGACCCCACCGCGGCGAGTCTGCACGTCGGCCACCTGGTGCAGGTGCTCACCATGCGCCGGCTCCAGCGGGCCGGGCTGCGGCCGCTCGCCCTGGTGGGCGGGGCCACGGGCCAGATCGGTGACCCGCGGCCGACCGCCGAGCGCACGCTCAACGACCCGGCGACGGTCGCGCTCTGGGTGTCGCGGCTGCGGTCCCAGATCGAGCCGTTCCTGTCCTTCGAGGGCGAGAACGCCGCGGTCATGGTGAACAACCTGGACTGGACCGCGGGGATGTCCGCGATCGAGTTCCTGCGGGACATCGGCAAGCACTTCCGGGTCAACAAGATGCTCACCAAGGACTCCATCGCCCGGCGGCTGGAGTCCGACGAGGGCATCAGCTACACCGAGTTCAGCTACCAGCTGCTCCAGAGCATGGACTTCCTGGAGCTGTACCGGCGCCACGGCTGCACCCTCCAGCAGGGGGCAGCGACCAGTGGGGCAACCTCACCGCGGGCCTGGACCTGATCCACCGCCTGGAGCCGGGCGCGGAGGTGCACGCGCTGGCGACGCCGCTGATGACGAAGGCGGACGGGACCAAGTTCGGCAAGTCCGAGAGCGGTGCCGTCTGGCTCGACCCGGAGATGACGACGCCGTACGCGTTCTACCAGTTCTGGCTGAACGTGGACGACCGGGACATCTCCCGCTACATGCGCATCCTCAGTTTCCTGAGCCCTGCCGAGCTGGAGGAGCTGGAGAAGGTCACCGAGGAGCGGCCGCAGGCGCGGGCGGCGCAGCGTGCGCTGGCCGAGGAGCTGACGACGCTGGTGCACGGCGCGGACCAGTGCGCCGCGGTCATCGCCGCGTCGAAGGCGCTGTTCGGCCAGGGCGAGCTCGGCGAACTGGACGAGGCGACGCTGGGCGCGGCGCTCTCCGAGGTACCGCACGCGCAGGTCACCGAGCTCGCACCGCTGGTCGACCTGCTCGTCGAGGTCGGTCTGGCGCCCAGCAAGTCGGGCGCGCGCCGCACGGTCAAGGAGGGCGGCGCGTACGTGAACAACGTCAAGGTCGCCGACGGCGAGGTGGCGCCGGCCCGCGAGGAGCTGCTGCACGGGCGCTGGCTGGTGCTGCGCCGGGGCAAGAAGAACCTCGCGGCCATCGAGGTCACGGCCGGCTGAACCTGGGAACAAGCACTGCGGCCGGGCACGCATCGCGCGTGCCCGGCCGCAGTGCTTGTCGTGTCCGGAGCTCAGGTCTTCGGGGTCCGGAGCTCAGGTCTTCTGCCGCTTGGTGCCACGGATCGAAGCCCACAGCATGTCGCCGACACCGACCACCACCACCGCACCGATCAGCTGGAGCAGGTGGCGCGTCCAGTCGATGCCCTTGGTGTCGTTGACACCGATCCAGGTGGCGACAGCATTACCGAGGATGCTGCCGATGATGCCGAAAATGGTCGTCAGCCAGAGTGGGATCTCCTGCTTCCCCGGCAGGATCGCCTTCGCGATCAGACCGAGAACCAGGCCCACGATGATTGCCCACAACCAGCTCATGCCGCCTCCTCGTGCGACGAAGTGTCGCGAATGTCCGATCAGTCTCCGTCCTGGGCGTGTACACCGCATGTCGGACAGGTCCGTACGTGCGCCAGGCGCACGTGATGTACGTATACGGCGCGCCCCGGTCTCGAACGCGGCGGATGCCGGGCGTACCGTGGGACCGGTCCGGTCCGGGAAGTGTCCGGCGCAGGCATGGGGTCCCCCGGGTTCGCGAGGAACCGGGGGAAGGTGGGTGGAGACGTGATGCGGAAGCAGAGCGGCACCGAGGTCTTCCGGATCACGGGTGCCCGGCAGGGACTCGCCGACGATGTGCGCGGCAGGCAGCGGCGGTACGTGATCTCGATGTCCGTGCGCACCCTGTCGGTGGTCGCCGCGGCGGTCCTGTGGAACGTGGAACGGCATGTGGCGATCGTGGGGCTCGCGCTGGGCGTCCTGCTCCCGTACGTAGCCGTGGTCATCGCCAACGCGGGCCGGGAGAACGCCCCTTCACTGCCGTCGACCTTCGTCCCGGCCCCCACGCGGCCGGTGCTCGGCACGGCTCCGGCGGCCGCTCCGGCGGAGGCGGGACCGGATAGCGAACAGGTCTTCCGGACCCCGGATCCGCAACAGCACACCTGAGCCCGCGGCGGGGCCCAAGCTCAAGAAAACCTCAGATCAATCATGAAGTTCCAGTGCACTGCACCCCGGTGTGCGTGACATACTTCGTAGGCGCTCCGCATCCCCCGTCGGAGCGACGGACCGACGCCGGGCAGCTCCCCCCGTGGCTGCTCGGCGTCGCCCTTTCTCCGGCTGGGGATGCATATGAAGGCGGCCGTGGTGGCTGGCCTAGGGTTGAGTCCGTGAACGTGAACTCCCCTGAATCTGCGGCCGGCAGTGCCGGCGACGCCCCGGTCTGCTCGGCGAAGGGCTGCCGTGCCGACGCCGTGTGGGTGCTTGCCTGGAACAACCCGAAGCTGCACACCCCGGAGCGCCGCAAGACCTGGCTGGCCTGTGACGAGCACCGGGAGCACCTGTCCTCGTTCCTGGGAGTGCGGGGCTTCCTCAAGGACGTGGTGACGCTGGCGGAGTGGGAGTCACCGGACTCGCCCCCCGTCTAGGTCTCTCGGCTGGATCATGCCGGTAACGCCTGATCCGGCCCGACCCGACCGGCAGACCTGAGGTCCGGCTAGCCGCCGATCGCCGACATCGGGCGGTCGGGCTGCAGGAAGGACGGGTCGTCGAGGCCGGATCCGGCCTTCTTGCCCCACATCGCGACCTTCCAGATCCGGGCGATCTCCTCGTCCGGCGCTTCCGAGCGCAGTGCGCCGCGCAGGTCGGTCTCCTCGCGGGCGAACAGGCAGGTGCGCACCTGGCCGTCGGCGGTGAGCCTGGTGCGGTCGCAGGCCCGGCAGAACGGCCGGGTGACGGAGGCGATGACGCCGACCCGGTGGGGGCCACCGTCGACCAGCCAGCGCTCGGCCGGTGCGGAGCCGCGCTCGTCGTCGCCTTCCGCGGTGAGGTCGAAGCGGGTGCGCAGCGACTCCAGGATGTCACCGGCTGTGATCATGCCGTCGCGCTTCCAGCCGTGCTGCGCGTCGAGCGGCATCTGCTCGATGAAGCGGAGCTCGTACGCGTTCTCCACGGCCCAGGCCAGCAGGTCGGGGGCCTCGTCGTCGTTGAGCCCCGGCATCAGGACGGTGTTGACCTTGACCGGGGTGAGCCCGGCGTCCCGGGCGGCTTCGAGACCGGCCAGGACGTCGTGGTGGCGGTCACGGCGGGTGAGGGTCTTGAACACGTCGGGGCGCAGGGTGTCCAGAGAGACGTTGACCCGGTCCAGGCCTGCGGCCTTGAGCGCGGCGGCGGTCCGCTTCAGCCCGATGCCGTTGGTCGTCAGCGACATCTTCGGGCGGGGCGCCAGGGCCGCGCACTGTTCGACGATGGAGACGAGTCCGGGGCGCAGCAGCGGCTCTCCGCCGGTGAAGCGGACTTCCGTGATCCCCAGCTGCGTGACGGCGATCCGGACGAGCCGGACGATCTCGTCGTCACTGAGCAGGTCGGGCTTGGCCAGCCACTGCAGGCCTTCCTCGGGCATGCAGTAGGTGCAGCGCAGATTGCACCGGTCGGTGAGCGAGACGCGGAGGTCGGTGGCGACCCGGTCGAAAGTGTCGATGAGCATGGTGGGCCCCTCCTCCGGTGACTTCCCGGTCCTGGTTGCTGACTCTTCCGAGACTACGCGAGTCGAGTGACAACGAAGGGGCC
The DNA here is from genome assembly GCF_023701695.1 of Streptomyces sp. RKAG290. GTDB lineage: Bacteria > Actinomycetota > Actinomycetes > Streptomycetales > Streptomycetaceae > Streptomyces. Next base: position 5,978,377 of record NZ_JAJOZC010000001.1, on the reverse strand, counting down.
CGTTTGGCACGAGGAGCGGCGCGGCCGCGTCGTAGGACTCTACGACGCGGCCGCGGGCAAGGAGTGTGTGCGGGGCGAACTCCTGGGTGAATCTCCAGCTCTCGGCCGGTTCCGGTTCAGTGCGCTCCGATACCGGTGAGGGACTTGACCTCCAGCTCGGCGTACTTGCCCTTGTCCGGCTCCTCCTTCGACAGGAGGGAGCCGATCCAGCCGAGCAGGAAGCCCAGCGGGATGGAGATCAGGCCCGGGTTCTCCAGCGGGAACCAGGAGAAGTCGACGCCCTTGAACATCGAGGTCTTCGCGTTGCCGGAGACGACCGGCGAGAACAGCACCAGGATCACGGAGCTGGCCAGACCGCCGTAGATCGACCACAGCGCGCCCTGGGTGGTGAACCGCTTCCAGAAGAGGCTGTAGAGGAGCGTCGGCAGGTTGGCCGAGGCGGCGACGGCGAAGGCGAGCGCCACCAGGCCGGCGACGTTCATGTCGCGGGCGAAGGCGCCCAGCAGGATGGCGGCCGCGCCGATGAAGACGGTGGCCCAGCGGGCGGCCCGCATCTCCTCCTTCTCGCTGGCCTTCCCCTTGCGGATGACGTTGGCGTAGATGTCGTGGGCGAAGGAGGACGAGGAGGCGAGGGTGAGACCCGCGACGACGGCCAGGATGGTGGCGAAGGCGACGGCGGAGATGACGGCGAGCATGACGGCTCCGCCGGTGGTGCCGACCCCGCCGAGGTACTCGGCGAGCTGGGGCGCCGCCGCGTTGCCTGCCGGGTTCTTCGCGATGATCTCCTTCGGGCCGATGAGGGCCGCGGCACCGAATCCGAGGGCGATCGTCATCAGGTAGAAGGCGCCGATGATGCCGATGGCCCAGTTGACCGACTTACGGGCGGCCTTGGCGGTCGGCACCGTGTAGAAGCGGATCAGGATGTGCGGCAGGCCCGCGGTGCCCAGGACCAGGGCGATGCCGAGGGAGAGGAAGTCCAGCTTCGAGGTGCCGGTGGCGCCGTACTTGAGGCCGGGCTCCAGGAACGACGCGCCGTGGCCGCTCTTCTCGGCGGCGGTGCCCAGCAGGTCGGAGACGTTGAAGTCGAACTTCCACAGGACCATGAAGGTCATCAGGATGGCGCCCGCGATGAGCAGCACGGCCTTGACCATCTGCACCCAGGTGGTGCCCTTCATGCCGCCGATGGTGACGTACACGATCATCAGTACGCCGACCAGCGCAACGATGAGGATCTTTCCGGCGTCACTGGTGATGCCGAGGAGCAGGGAGACCAGCACACCCGCGCCCGCCATCTGTGCCAGCAGGTAGAAGATCGACACGATGATGGTGGAGACACCGGCAGCGGTGCGCACCGGGCGCTGTCGCATCCGGTAGGCGAGGACGTCGCCCATGGTGTAACGGCCCGAGTTGCGGAGCGGTTCGGCCACCAGCAGCAGGGCGACCAGCCAGGCGACGAGGAAGCCGATCGAGTAGAGGAAGCCGTCGTAGCCGAAGAGGGCGATGGCTCCGGCGATGCCGAGGAACGAGGCGGCGGACATGTAGTCGCCGGAGACCGCGAGTCCGTTCTGGAAGGCGGTGAACTGGCGTCCGCCCGCGTAGAAGTCGGACGCGCTCTTGGTCTGACGGCCGGCCCAGACGGTGATGCCGAGGGTCGCGGCGACGAAGACCGCGAAGAGCGTGATGATCAACGGCCGGTGCTCGGTGGTGGAAGAGGCGGCGAGCACGGCGGTGTGGGAGTGGTAAGCGGCGCTCATACGTCTGCCTCCATACGGGACTTGATGGCCTCGGCCTTCGGATCGAGCTTCGCCGCGGCGTGCCGCGAGTAGAACCAGGCGATGAGGAACGTGGTGAGGAACTGGGCGAGTCCGAAGACGAAGGCCACGTTGAAGTTGCTGTAGACCTTGGTGCCCATGAAGCCGCCCGCATAGTTGGAGAGCAGCACGTACAGCAGGTACCAGAGGACGAAGGCGACGGTCAGCGGGAAGGCGAACGAGCGGTACGAGCGGCGCAGTTCGCCGAATTCCGCGCTCTCCTGCTCCGCGATGAAGACCTCGGTCGTGGGCTGGGCCGGCCCTGTCTCCGTATTGCCCTCGGGCGGCGGTGCATCGGTAGCCACGGAATCTCCTCGCGACGCGGGTGCGGTGGTGGTGGGGACGGTTGATTTCACTGCGGAACCTCGATATCGGGGGGTGATGGTGCGCCTCCCCTGACAACGGCACGCAGCGCGCGGCGAAGCGGTTCACCGCGGATTCCTCGTTCTCCTCCTCACTCCTACGGGGGCACCGGTGCGGACGGGTTCACGCCAACTCATTGATGAGCCGGGATGATCAGCGATAGCTTCACTGGTCATGTACGCGACTGGACGCGCCCGGTGTCCGGTCGACTGACACGGATGAAGTGGAGACCCCATGGCTCATCTGGGATCCAGACGGACGCGCGCACTGACGCTGCCCGTCGGATTGGCCCTCACCGCGTCGCTCGGCTTCCTGCCGACCGGTGCCGCCACTGCCTCACCGGTGGACGGGCGGCCCGCGGCGGCGGCGTCGACGGACGGACCGAAGCTGTCGTACGTGGTCAACACACGGGGCGGCCACGGCACCGTCAAGCAGGTGCGCAAGGCGGTGGAGCGGGCCGGCGGCACGGTGGTGATCGCCTACGACCGGATCGGTGTCCTCGTCGTCCATTCGCAGAACCCGGACTTCGCGCAGTCCATACGCCGGGTCAGGGGCGTGGCTTCGGCGGGCGCCACCCGTACCAACCCGATCGTCCCGCAGGCCACCAAGGACATCGGGGTGGAGCAGCCGCTCACCGCGCAGCAGGAGCGCAGCGCCGCGGCACGGGCGACGGCGGACCAGGACCCGATGGAGCCGCTGCAGTGGGACCTGTCCGCCATCAAGGCGGACAAGGCGCACGAGAAGTCGCTGGGCAGCCGGAAGGTGACGGTCGCGGTCATCGACACGGGTGTCGACGACACGCACCCGGACATCGCTCCGAACTTCGACCGCGGCGCCTCGGCGAACTGTGTCTCCGGCGCACCGGACACCACGGACGGCTCCTGGCGTCCGAAGACCGGTGAGAGCCCGCACGGCACCCATGTCGCGGGCACCGTCGCCGCCGCGAAGAACGGTGTCGGGGTGACGGGTGTGGCGCCGGGGGTGAAGGTCGCCGGGATCAAGGTGGCGAACCCGGACGGGTTCTTCTACACCGAGTCCGTCGTCTGCGGCTTCGTCTGGGCGGCCGACCACGGTGTCGATGTCACCAACAACAGCTATTACACCGACCCGTGGATGTACAACTGCAAGAACGACCCGGACCAGGGTGCGCTGGTCGAGGCCGTCGCCCGGGCCACGCGGTACGCGGAGAGCAGGGGCACGGTCAACGTGGCCGCGGCGGGCAACTCGGCCGAGGACCTGGCTGCCGACTCGATCGAGGACACGGGCAGCCCCAACGACACCACTCCGGTCACCCGGACGATCGACCCGAAGCAGTGCCTGGACATCCCGACGATGCTGCCGGGAGTCGTGACGGTCTCGGCGACGGGTGCGAAGGGGCTGAAGGCCTCGTACTCGAACTACGGGAACGGCGTCATCGACGTCGCCGCCCCGGGCGGCGACTCGACGGTCTACCAGACGCCCGAGCCGCCCGCGACGAGCGGTCTGATCCTGTCCACGCTGCCGGGCGGCGCGTACGGGTACATGGCCGGTACGTCGATGGCCTCCCCGCATGTCGCGGGAGTCGTCGCGCTGATCAAGTCGAAGCACCCGTACGCGTCGGCGGCCGCGGTGAAGGCCCTGCTGACGGCGGAGGCCGACGCCACCGCGTGCGGCGCCCCGTACGACATCGACGGTGACGGCACCGTCGACGCGGTCTGCGAGGGCGGCAAGCAGCGCAACGGTTTCTACGGAGCCGGTGTGGTGGACGCGCTGGACGCGGTGCGCTGGTAGTGCTTCCGGTACGGGGGCCGGCCTGTCCGGGCCCCGTACCGGACAGGCCGGGCACAACCGGCCGTCCCCGCCCACCCGTAGCCGCCTCCCGCACTAGGGCACCCGGTGCCATAGTGCGGGAATGACTTCCCTTCCCCTTCCCGGCACGGAGCAGGCCTGGGCCGCCCTCGGCGGTGACCCCGCGCTTCTCGGCCGCGTCGAGACGTCGGGACCGGCCGGACTGCTGCCCGCCCGGCTGCCCGTGATGGAGCTGGCCCGCTCCGCGGTCGCGGTCTGCGCCCTGGCGGCCGCCGAGCTGACGGCCCGCCGCACCGGTGGGCCCGTGCCGTGCGTCCGGGTCGACGACGGCGCGGTGGCCACCGCCTTCGTCAGCGAGCGCCATCTGCGGATCGGCGGCCGCGCACCGACCGCGTTCGCCCCGCTGTCCCGGTTCTGGCGCACGGCTGACGGCTGGGTCCGTACGCACGCCAACTACCCGCACCACCGGGCCCGGTTGCTGGGCGCGCTGGGCCTGTCCGCGGACACAGCGGACAACCTGGCCGTGGCTGCCGTCACCGCCTCGTTCGCGGGGCGTCAGGCGGCCGAGATCGAGCGGACGGTGTACGCGGCGGGCGGCCTGGCCGTCGCCGCCGGGACACCGGGCACCTGGGCCGCGGACCCGCGCGGCCTCGCGCTCTCGGGTGTGCCGCTGGTGGAGCGGGAGCGGATCGACGCCGCCCCGGTACGGCGGACGCCCGCGCTTGCCGGTGCACCGCTGCGGCCCGCTGCGGGGATACGCGTCCTGGACCTCACCCGGGTCATCGCGGGGCCCGTCGCCACCCGCACGCTCGCGCTGCTCGGCGCCGACGTGCTGCGGATCGATGGCCCGCGGTTCCCGGAGAGCCCCGACGCGCACTGCGACACGGGGTTCGGGAAACGCTCGGCGAGCCTCGACCTGGCGAGCCGCACCGGACGCGCCGCCTTCGACGAACTGCTGACCGGGGCGGACGTGGTGGTCGCCGGATACCGGCCCGGTGCGCTGGAGCGGTTCGGGCTGACGCCGCAGGCCCTGACGGCGCGCAGGCCGGGCCTCGTGATCGGGCGGCTGTCGGCCTGGGGGCACGGTCCCTGGGCTCCACGGCGCGGCTTCGACAGCCTGGTGCAGGTCGCCACCGGTATCGCCGTGGCCGAGGCGGCACCGGGAGCGCCGGACGGCCCGCCGGGCGCGCTGCCCGCCCAGGCCCTGGACCACGGCACGGGCTATCTGCTGGCCGCGGCCGTGCTGCGGGCCCTGACCGAGCAGCACGACGAGGGCGGCTCCCGGCTGGTCACCCTTTCGCTGGCCCGTACCGCGGGCTGGCTGGTCGACGAGCTTCCCGCAACGTCGGGCGGTGTGGCGGACGGGAGCTACGACCCGGCGAAATGGCTCACGGAGACGGGCGGTCCGCTGGGACTGCTGCGCCACGCACTGCCGCCGGTCGCGTTCGACGGTTCACCCGCCGACTGGTCGCGTCCGCCCGGCATCCTGGGGGCGGACGCGGCCGGCTGGCTCACGGCTTGATGAGGACCTTCAGCGCCGTGCGCTCGTCCATCGCCTTGTAGCCGGCCGGGACCTCGTCGAGACCGATGGCCAGGTCGAAGACGGGTGACGGGTCGATCTTGCCGGCCAGGACGTCGGGGAGCAGTTCCGGGATGTAGGTGCGGACGGGGGCGACCCCGCCGCGCAGGGCGATGTTCCGGTCGAACATGACGCCGAGGTCCAGTCCGGTGCCGCTGCCGTGGGGTACGCCGACGTAGCCGATGGAGCCGCCGTCGCGGGTGATCCCGACGGCCGTGCGCATCGACTGTTCGGTGCCGACGGCCTCGATCACCGCCTGTGCGCCCTCGCCGCCGAGCAGTTCCCGTACAGCGGCCACGGCCGCGTCGCCGCGTTCGGCGACGACGTCCGTGGCGCCGAAGGCGCGGGCGATGTCGGTGCGTGCCTGATGGCGGCCGAGCGCGATGATCCGCTCGGCGCCGAGCCGCTTGGCGGCCATGACGCCGCACAGACCGACGGCGCCGTCGCCGACGACGGCGACCGTGGAGCCCGGCCGCACACCCGCGCCGACGGCCGCGTGGTGGCCGGTGCCGAGGACGTCGGAGAGGGCGAGGAGCGCGGTGAGCAGGCGGTCGTCGGAGGCCGCCGCGGCCGGCAGCTTGACTAGCGTGCCGTCGGCGAACGGGACGCGTACGGCCTCGCCCTGCCCTCCGTCGGAGCCGACCGAGCCCCAGAAGCCGCCCTGCGGGCAGGAGGTGGTCAGCCCTTCGGCGCAGTGGGCGCAGGTGCCGTCGGACCAGACGAAGGGGGCGACGACGAGGTCGCCGACGGCGAAGCCGTTGACCTCGGACCCCGCCTCCTCGACGATCCCCAGGAACTCGTGGCCGATGCGCTGGCCGGGCTGCCGGGCGGACTCACCGCGGTAGGCCCACAGGTCGCTGCCGCAGATGCAGGCCCGCAGGACCCGCAGCACCACATCGGTGGGCCGCTGGATCGCCGGGTCAGGCACCTCCTGCACGCGTATGTCGTGGGGGGCGTGGATGACGGTGGCGCGCATGCGTGGGGGTCCTTGCTGATCTCAGATGCTGATACGCCGTCCACGGTACGCCGCCCCGTCCGGGGCGAGTGCTCCGAGGGTCAGCAGGAGCTGCGCCGCGACGTAGGTGAGCATGACCCAGAAGTCGGGTGCGGGCAGTTGCGGCCAGTCGGCGATGCCGGTGGCGATGAGGGCGTCGGAGAGCAGGAAGAGTGCGCCCCCGGCGGCGGCGTACCGGCCGAGGACGCCGGAGCGGTATGCCATGGCGGTGAGCAGCAGGCTGTAGCCCGCCAGCGGGATCCGCAGACCGGCGGGCAGCGCGCCCCAGATCAGGATCAGGAAGACGGCCAGGACGGCCGCGTACAGGATCGCGGGCAGCAGGGCTCCGCGGGCCCGTCCGAAGAGCCGCAGGTAGCAGACGTGTCCCGCGGCGAAGCCGCCCATCCCGATGAGGAAGGCCACGTCGGCGTCGGCCAGCAGGAAGACGTCACCGACCCAGCCGAGGAGCAGTGCGGCGATCAGCAGCCGCGGTCCGCGCCGGGCGGCGGCGTACCCGGCCAGCAGCGGCATCAGCAGCGGTTTGGCGACGAAGTGCGCGAGGCCGCAGTCGGTGAGGACCCCCACGAGATCGACGGCGCAGGCGGCGAGGAACGCGAGGAGCAGGGGCCGTACGAGGCGGTCCCGCCGGTCCGGGAGCGGGCCGGCGCTCATCCGGTGTGTTCGGGCGCGGGGACGGCGGGGACGGCGGGAGCGGCCGTGGGTGCCTTGCTGCCGAGCGCGGCGGTCCCGGCCGGCTGCCAGCCGGGGCCGCGGAAGACCCGCCCGGCCCGCTCGCTCCAGCTGCCCGCCGCACGTACGTCGCGGGCGATGGCGGCATATTCGTGGGTGGCGACCCGCAGCGGGTTGAACGAGTCGATGTTCTTGGTGAGCCCGAACACCGGCCGCTGCGTCTCCACGGTGAAGGACCCGAACCACCGGTCCCAGAGGATCAGGATGCCGCCGAAGTTCCGGTCGAGGTACCCGCCTGGGACGCGTGGTGCACCCGGTGGTGGGAGGGCGTGTTCAGCACGTACTCGAAGGGCCGGGGCAGCTTGTCGATCCGCTCGGTGTGCACCCAGAACTGGTAGACGAGATTGGCCGAGGAGCAGAAGGCGAGCGCCGCCGGGTGGACACCGCAGGCGATCAGCGGAAGGTAGAACGGCCAGACGGTCAGCGAGGTCCAGGGCTGGCGCAGCGCGGTGGACAGGTTGAACTTCCGGCTGGAGTGGTGGACCACGTGGCAGGCCCAGAGGATGCGGATGACGTGGTGGCCGCGGTGGGACCAGTAGTAGAAGAAGTCCTGTGCGAGCAGCATCAGCGGGACCGTCCACCACAGGACGGGTACGCGGAGCGGGGTCAGCTCGTACACCGCGCTGTAGATCGCGACGATGGGTACTTTCCACAGCAGGTCGAAGGCCAGGCTGCCCAGCCCCATGGTGATGCTGGTGGCGGCGTCCTTCGCCTCGTAACCGGCTGCCTCCTCGTCGGGGTGGAAGTGGTGGAGGGCCATTTCCAGGACAGTGAGCAGGACGAAGGCCGGTATGGACCAAAGCACTACATCGGGCAGGTTCGTCGGCATGCCTGCACCGTAGAGCCGCAGGTCGGCCGGGGACTAGACGTTGTTACCAACAAGTATGCGAGACGCCTTGTCAGCAGTCTTTGTCACCTTCTGACAGCGTCGGAGCCACCCGGTCCGCGTACGGGGGTCTCCCTCGGGAAGGAACCGCCACTCACACCCCCGCCGCCCCCAGCAGCTCCCCCACCGCATAGGTGACCGCCATCGCCAGCGCTCCCCCGCCCATGTTCCGCAGCACGGCCGGGCCCGCCGCCGCCTCGCCCAGCCGGGCGCTCCACCAGCCCGTCACGGCCAGCGCCGCGAGGACCGACAGCACGGTCACCAGCAGCCGCAGCGACGACGGGGGCAGCACGATCGCGAGCAGGGGCAGCAGCGCGCCCGCCGTGAACGCGAGGAAGCTGGCGCCCGCCGCGTGCCAGGGGTTCGTCAGCTCGTCCGGGTCGATGCCCAGCTCGACCTCCGCGTGGGCGCGCAGCGCGTCGCGTTCGGTGAGCTGGACCGCGGCCTCGCGGGCGACCTCACGACTCAGGCCCTTCTCCTCCAACAGGCCGGTGAGTTCCGCGAGTTCCGCTTCGGGCGTCTCCTGGAGCTCGCGTTTCTCCGTGGCCAGCGCCGCCTTCTCGGAGTCGCGCTGGGTGGAGACCGACACGTACTCGCCGGCGGCCATCGACATGGAGCCGGCCAGCAGCCCGGCCAGGCCCGCCGTGAGCAGCGCGCTGCGGCTGCCGGTGGCCCCGGCGACGCCGACGACGAGGCCCGCGGTGGAGACCACACCGTCGTTGGCCCCGAGGACCGCGGCGCGCAGCCAGTTGAGCCGCGCGCCCAGACCGTTGCCGTGAGGTTCGTCGTGCGCCGGGGTATCCGTCATCCGGGGATGGTCTCACCTCCCGGCCCGCACGGGGTCACCAGACCCTCACCGACCCGCCCGGTGCGAAGGCGGGGCTGGTGGCGTCCTGCGGGACCTCCTTGAGGGGTTCGGCGATCTCCTGGACCGTGGGGCCGACGGTGGCGGCGACGCGGTCGAGGGCGGCCAGGTCGAATCCGTAGACGCGGGCCGCGTTGCCGCCGGTCATGGCCGCGACCTCCGCGGGAGGCAGCCCGGCGTACGCGATCCGCAGACCTTCGCGCGAGTACGGGGCGGTGCCCTCGTCGTGCGGGTAGTCGCTGCCCCACATGATCTTGTCCAGGCCGATCCGGTCGCGCAGCGGCACCTCGTGCGGGCGCATGAAGCTGGCGCCGACGAAGCAGTTGTCGCGCCATACCTCACTGGGGCGCGCGCCCATCGAATCCGCAAGCCCCGCACCGAACTTGGACTCCGCGGTGGCCGCCCGGGAGGCCGCCGCGACGAGTCGGCCGTGGTAGTAGTCGAGCATCTCCACGATGCCCGGGATCCAGCCGGAGCCCTGTTCGGTGAGGACGAGTTTCAGGCCGGGGTGGCGGCGGAAGGCGCCGCCGAAGATCAGGTGCCACAGCGCCCGGTGGGAGAACCAGGTGGTCTCCACCATGAAGACGGCGCGGGCCGCCGGTTCGTCACCCAGCGGCGGGGAGGCGGAGCCGCCGTGGTGGTTGACGGGGACGTCCAGCTCCGCGCAGACCGCCCAGAGCGGGTCGTACACCTGGGAGTACAGCTCCGGGATGCCGGAGCCCGGCGGGGCGCCGGGCAGCAGGATGCCACCGGTGAGCCCCGCCTCCTTGGTGCGGCGGACCTCGCGCACCGCCTCGGCCGGGTCGTTGAGGAGGATCTGTGCGACGCCCGCCCGCCGGCCGGGCGCGGCCGCGCAGAAGTCGGCGAGCCAGCGGTTGTGGGCGCGCAGCCCGGCCCAGCGCTGTTCGTACTCCGCCCGGGAGGGTGCGGGGGCCATCAGGGAGGCGGAGGGGAAGAAGGGCGGGATGGTGTTGGGGAAGACGACCTCGGCGACGATGCCGTCCGCCTCCAGCTCGGCCAGCCTGCGGTCCGAGTTCCAGTTTCGGTCGGCGGTGTCGGCCACCAGGTCCTCGTACGGATTGACGTACGTGGCCGCCCAGGCCTCGAAGGCGTCGTGGTGCCGCGACTCCAGGTACGGCCTGTAGTCGAGGAGGTCGGCGCCGGCGTGGCAGTCGGCGGAGATGACCGTGTAGCGCTCCGTCACGACGCCCCCAGGACCGGGAAGTCGTGGTCGGTCAGCCAGTGCCTGCCGACCTCGCGCGAGCGGGCCCAGGAGGCCTCGACCGCCGTCTGGTCGGCGCTCTGGCCCAGGTCTGCCGGGGTGGGTCCGATGCGTGCGGCGAGCGGTGCGAGCCTTTCCTTGTCGAAGCCGAAGACCTCGGCGGCGGCCAGGCCCAGCATCCTGCGGGTCTCGGCGACGGGGATGTCGTGGAAGGTGTTGCGCAGCCAGTTCGCGGTGTCCGGCCAGGTGCCCTCGGGGTGCGGGAAGTCGCTGCCCCAGAGGATGTTGTCGACGCCGATCTCGTAGCGCTGGGCGAGTTCGCGGCGCTTGGTGTTGGTGGCGCAGATGAACACCTGGCGGTCCAGGTACTCGTGCGGTGGGCGCTTCAGTTCGGCGAACGGGGAGAGCTTCTTGCCGCCGTGGGCGCCGAGGTAGAGCCGGTCCATGAACCACAGCAGGTTCGGCAGCCACCAGCAGCCGGACTCGGCCACGCCGAACCTGAGCCCGGGGTGGCGTTCGAAGGCGCCCGACCAGAGGAGGAACCAGAGCGGCCGGGACGGCCACCAGGTGACCTCGGAGACGTAGATGCCGAGGTGGTCGCCGTACTCGTGGCGCGGTGCCGCGCCCGAGTGGGTCAGGACGGGCATGCCGGTCTCGGCGGCGGCCGCCCAGACGGGGTCGTAACGCCGGTCGTGGTAGGGGGCCTTGTCCACCCACATGGAGGGGATCATCAGCGCCCCGAGACCGGATTCCTTCGCCCGGTGGATCTCGGCGACGACCCGGTCGGTCTCACCGGTGACGGGCAGCAGCGCGACGCCGCAGTGGCGTTCGGGGTGGAGCGAGACGAAGTCGGCGAGCCAGCGGTTGTGTGCCTGCGCGCCGGCCATGCCCAGCTCCGGGTCCTGGTCGCCGGAGAGGCCGAGGCCGACGCCGAAGGGGGCCGCGGTGCGGCTGTCGACGGCGTCCGCGTCGGGGAAGACGACCTCGGCCGCCACGCCGTCACCGTCCAGCTCCTTGAGCCGCTGGGTGGCGTCCCAGCCGCCCCTGAGCCCCTCCTCGTTGTCGAGGAACCACTTGTCGGCGAAGGCCTCGTTGCGCACCCCGAGGCGGGTCATCTCCTCGCGGCGGCGGTCGCGGCCGCCCAGGAAGTCGTCGAACTCCCGGTGGAAGCGGCGGTCCAGGTAGGGCCGGTATTCCTCGGTGGGCAGTCCGGCGTGGCAGTCGGAGGAGATGATCAGGTACGGGTCGTCGGTCATCGCTCGCTCCTTCGGTCGAGTACGAAACTCTCCAGGTACGTCGGGTTGGCCCGGTCGAGCATCGACTGCGACCTGGCGCGGATCTGCCGGTCGCTGTGCTCGCTGTCCGGCAGCATCCAGAAGCGGTCGGCGCCGATGCCGTCCACGACGGTCTGCGCGACCTCCTCCACCGGGGTGAACTCCACGTCGTGGCCGGCCGCCGCATGGCGCTCTCCCACTGGCCGAGGCTGCGGTACGGGGTCCTGCGCGGCCGCTGCTTGGCGTACCGCTCGGGCCGGTTGCGGTGGGATTCCCACAGGCCGGTGCGCAGCATGTGCGGGCCGGGGAAGAGGACCGAGGCGCCGACCGCCGCGTCCTCCGCCCGCAGATGCGCGTACAGCGACTCGGTCATCGTGACGACGGCGGACTTGGTGACCGCGTACACGGAGGCGGTGGGCAGCGGGGCTATCCCGCCGTCGCCGGACGAGGTGTTGACGACGTGGCCGGGGGCGCCGCCCTCGAGCATGCGCGGGACGAAGGCCTGGATGCCGTGGAAGACGCCCCACACGTTGACCGCGAAGGCCCACTTCCAGTCGTTGGGGTCGTGCTCCCACATCCGGCCCTCGGCACCCGATCCGACGCCGGCGTTGTTGCACAGCACGTGCACGGCGCCGAAGGCGTCGTACGCGGCCGCGGCCAGCGCCTGTACGGAGTCCCGCTCGCTGACGTCGACGACCTCGGCCAGCACCCGGGCACCGTCCCGGCGCAGTTCGTCCGCCGCCTCGCCGAGGGGTCCCTCCTCCACGTCGGCGAGCACGACGTTCAGTCCCCCGGCCGCGAACCTGCGTGCCATCGCGAGGCCGATGCCGCTCGCGGCTCCGGTGACGACGGCGGTCTGGCCCTCCTCCAGCCTCATCGGACGCTCCCTTGCGGCGGGCCGTCGTGGATCTGCTGCGGGTCGTCGTAGCGCTGGTGGATGTACGGCAGCAGGGCGGCGGCGCTCACCCGCTCCACGGCCCTGCCCTGCTGGTCGCTCGTCTTCTCGCCGATGGTGAGGTCGAGCAGCCTGCGCACCGGGAGGTCGGCGACCGGGTCGTACACCGACTCGCGCAGCACCACGTCGCCGGTGACGCGCTCCAGCCGGCGGACCTTCTCGTGCCGGGTGCAGTGGATCAGTACGGGGTCGGAGTCGAAGCCCTCGCCGTCCACGGCCGGCAGGAACTTGAAGTAGAAGTCGAGCTTCGTGACCGGCTGCGGCAGCGGGAGCTGTTCGCCGACCGCGCCGCGGATCTCGACGAAGGCGATTCCGTGGCGGGCGAGGCGGGCCCGGACGACGAGGCCGTCGCGTTCGACGGTCACCTCGCCGAGCTTCTTCGGTTCGCCGAACACCTCCCGCCCGCCGGTCAGTGCCCGCTCGTGGGTCATCGGCATGACCAGCGGGTACCAGCCCTCGTGCCCGTCGTGGACGGCGGCGACGGAGACGGAGCCCGCGCCGAGCGGATAGCCGGGCAGGTCGACCGTGCTGACGCTCGCTCGGACGAGCGGGCGCGCGGCGGGTTTCAGGGGCGGCGGCAGGACGGCCGCCACCGCGTCCGGGTCGCTCTCCCAGACGGCGGTGACGCCGGTGGACCAGATGTCGGGGAGCCTGGAGCGGGCCTCGCGGGATGCCGCGATCTCGGCCTCGGTGCGCGCGCCGTACCGTACCCGTGCCATGGGGTGTCACCTCTCGGTCGACCGTGTCCCGGCTCTCGCACCGGGTTCTGTAACACAGTTACACCGGCGGCGATGAAGGGTAAATAGGCATGCGTGTAACGGAGTTACGGAAACAGGAGGCGCTGTGGCGCGATCGTCGCTGACCCGTGAGGAGGTTCTGTCGGCCGCTGCCGCGCTGGTGCGGCAGCACGGTCCGCAGACCCTCACGATGCGCAAGCTGGCCGCCGAGCTGGGCACCGCAGTCACCTCGATCTACTGGCACGTCGGCAACCGCGAGTCACTGCTGGACGCCCTGGTCGAGCGCACCGTCCAGGAGATGGGCACCCTGCGGCCCGCCGGCCGGGCGCCGGCACCCCGGATCGTCTCCGTCGCCCGCGCGCTGCGCCGCGAGCTGCGCGCCCGCCCGCACCTGATCGCGATGGTGCACGAACGCGGGCTGACGGAACGGATGTTCCTGCCGGCGCAGCAGGCACTGGTCCACGAGGTGCATGCCGCCGGACTGCGCGGCGCACGGGCGGCGGCCGCGGTCCGGGCCGTGCAGATCCACACCGTCGGCTTCCTGCTCGTGGAGCGCAACCGCGAGCGGTCCCCCGTCCAGTCACCGGGCGAGGGCGATCTGTGGAGCACGTCGACGGCCGGCGGCGATCCGGCACTGGCCCGGGCGCTGACCCGGCCCGCCGACCCGGACCGGCTGTTCCACACATCCGTAAGGGCACTGGTGGACGGGTTGCTGGCCGGTGGCGGGAACGAGGGCCCGGCCGACCCCGAACCGCCGGACAGGAACCGGGGGTGACGGCCGAATAGGGGACTGTCGGTCCCGGCCCGTATTCTCTGTGACCATGCTCGACGACCGCCAGACCGCAGCACCGTGGCCGACCGCCTACCCGCAGGGGTACGCGGTCGTCGACGTGGAGACCACCGGCCTCGCACGGGACGACCGGATAATCTCCGCCGCCGTCTACCGCCTGGACGCACAGGGCAACGTCGAGGACCACTGGTACACCCTGGTCAACCCGGAGCGCGACCCCGGCCCCGTCTGGATCCACGGGCTGACCAGTGACGTCCTCGAAGGCGCCCCGCTCTTCCCGGAGGTCGCCGCCCAGCTCTCCGAGCGGCTCGCCGACCGGGTCCTCGTCGCGCACAACGCCGCCTTCGACTGGTCGATGCTCGCCCGGGAGTACGCACGGGCCGCGGTCATCGCCCCCGTGCAGCAGCGGTTGTGCACCATCGCGCTCTCCAAGGAGCTGCGACTGCCCCTGCCCAACCACAAGCTGGAGTCGCTGGCCGCGCACTTCGGGGTCGTCCAGCAGCGCGCGCACCACGCGCTGGACGATGCCCGCGTGCTTGCCGAGGCGTTCCGGCCGAGTCTGCACGCGGCGGCGCACGGCGGGGTGCGGCTGCCGCTGCTGGAGTGCCGGCCGCTGACCGAGTGGTCGGACTCCCCCGTCACCCCGCGGATCGGCTACCAGGCCTCGTACGGCGGCCAGGCCAGCTGGCGCCCCTCGCGCAAGCGCCCGGCCTGCCCGTACCCGAACCCGGGACGGTACGAGAAGGACAAACCTCTCATGCAGGGCATGCGGGTGGCGTTCTCCGGGGACACCTCGATCGACCGCGAGCTGCTGGAGGACCGGGCGGTGGAGGCCGGCCTGCACGTAGCGACCAGCGTCTCCCGGCTGACCAGCCTGCTCGTCACCAACGACCCGGACGCGGCGACGTCCAAGACCCTCAAGGCGAAGTCGTTCGGCACACCGATCCTGGAGGAGAGCGCGTTCACCCACCTCCTGCGGGACGTGGCCGCAGCGGGGAGGACCCCGGCGCCGACGCCGTCATCGGAGTGAACCGGGGGCGACTCGCCCGCCCGCCGCTCGCCCGCCGCCGCCCTCGCGTCCCACCCTGTGGCGCATGGCACGTTGCGAGGTATGCGGAAACGACTACGGGATGTCCTTCGAAGTGCACGCGCAGGGCGCGGTGCACGTCTTCGACTGCTTCTCCTGCGCCATTCACCGCATGGCGCCGATCTGTGAGCACTGCCGGGTCCAGGTCATCGGCCAGGGCGTGGAGGTCGACGGGCACTGGTTCTGCGGCGGTCACTGCGCCCGCGCGGAGGGGAAGGTGGGCATCATCGACAAAGTCTGAGCGGCGGGCGGCGCCCCTCTTGTCCCACCCCCTGCGCGATGCACCCCATGACGCAGTTGTACCGTCATGGGGTGTACCGCTTCCTGTTGACCCGGCAGTGGCTGATCCTCGCCCTCCTCGCCCTCGTCATGATTCCCACGATGATCGAGCTGGGCTTCTGGCAGCTGCACCGGCATGAGCACAAGGTCGCGCAGAACTCCCTGATCTCGCACAACCTCAAGGCGAAGCCGGTTCAGGTCGCCGCGCTCACCGATCCCGGCCACGTCGTGCCACGCTCCGACTACTGGCGTGCGGTGAAGGCCACCGGGACGTACGACGAGAAGCACGAGGTCGTCGTACGCCGCAGGACCTCCACCGACGGCAGCATCGGCTTCCACGTGCTGGTGCCGTTCGACCTCAAGGGCGGCGGCACGGTCCTGATCAACCGCGGCTGGATCCCCACCGCCGACGACCAGCGCGCCTTCCCCGACGTACCGGCCGCGCCGCGGGGTGAAGTGACCGTCACCGGACGGCTCAAGGCCGACGAGACGACGGGCAGCAGCGGCATCAAGGACATCTCGGACCTGCCGGACCGCCAGGTGATGCTGATCAACAGCGCCCAGCAGGCCAAGCTGCTCTCCCGGCCGGTGCTCGGCGGGTACATGGAGCAGACCGGGCCGGTGCCCTCCGGCGACACGCCCGAGCTGATCGCGGCCCCCGACGACAGCTCCATCGGCCCGCACATGGCGTACGCCGTGCAGTGGTGGCTGTTCGCGGCCGGAGTTCCGGTCGGCTACGTGGTGCTGGCCCGCCGGGAGAAGCGCGATCTGGTCACGGCAGCGGCCGAGGCCGCCGCACAGGCCGCCGCGGAGCCCGGGAAGCCCGAGCCCGCGAAGGCCTGACGGCGTGTCGGCACCGTCCGCCGGGGTGACTCCCGCCCCTCCTCGCGCAGCGGCTGCTTAGCGGGGGCGATGTTCGGGAACACGCCACAAGTGACCCCACGCATCGAGGACTACGCCCTCATCGGCGATCTCCAGACAGCCGCCCTGGTGGGCAGGAACGGTTCTGTCGACTGGCTCTGCCTGCCCCGCTTCGACTCGGGGGCCTGCTTCGCCGCGCTGCTCGGCGACGAGGACAACGGCCACTGGCGCATCGCACCGAAGGGCGCGGACACCTGTACCCGGCGCGCCTACGCGGGTGACTCGCTCGTCCTGGAGACGTTCTGGGAGACCCGTACCGGCACCGTCAAGGTCATCGACTTCATGCCGCAGCGCGATCAGGAACCCGACGTGATGCGGATCGTCGAGGGCATCAGCGGCACCGTCGACATGGCTTCCGTGATCCGCCTCCGCTTCGATTTCGGGTCCGTGGTGCCGTGGGTCCGCCGCTCGCAGGGCCAGCGGGTGGCGGTGGCGGGGCCGGACTCCGCCTGGCTGCGCAGCGAGCCGCCGGTCAAGACCTGGGGCCAGCAGTTCTCCACCTGCTCCTCGTTCAGCGTCTCCGCAGGTGAAAAGGTGGCGTTCGTCCTGACCTGGCACCCCTCGCACTCGCCCAGGCCCGATCTCGTCGACCCGTACGAGGCGCTGGAGAACACCCTGAGCGACTGGGCCGACTGGTCGGCCCGCTGCAAGTACGAGGGGCCCTACCGGGAGGCCGTGATCCGCTCGCTGATCACCCTGAAGGCGCTCATCTACGGCCCGACAGGCGGCATCGTGGCGGCCCCCACCACCTCCCTGCCCGAGGAGATCGGCGGCGTACGGAACTGGGACTACCGCTTCTGCTGGCTGCGGGACTCCACGCTCACCCTCGGCGCGCTGATCTCGGCCGGCTACCTGGAGGAGGCCGCAGCCTGGCGGGACTGGCTGCTGCGCGCCGTCGCCGGGGACCCGGCCGACCTGCAGATCATGTACGGGCTCGCGGGCGAACGCAGACTGCCCGAGTCGGAGCTGCCGTGGCTGCGCGGTCACGAGAACTCCGGCCCGGTCCGGATCGGCAACGCCGCGGTCCGCCAGCGCCAGCTCGATGTGTACGGGGAGGTCATCGACTCGCTCCGGCTGGCCCGCGACGCGGGACTCGGCGACAAACCGCACGCCTGGAACCTGCAGCTCAGCCTGCTCGGCTTCCTGGAGTCCACCTGGCGCGAGCCGGACGAGGGGCTGTGGGAGATCCGGGGACAGCGCCGCCACTTCGTGCACTCCAAGGTGATGGCCTGGGTGGCGGCCGACCGGGCCGTGCGCAGCCTGGAGGAGGACCCGTCTCTGACCGGCGACGCGGACCGCTGGCGGGCGATGCGCGACGCCGTGCACCAGGAGGTGTGCGAGAAGGGATACGACCCGGTGCGCAACACCTTCACCCAGTCCTACGGATCACGGGAACTGGATGCCGCCACGCTCCTGATCGCCCGGACGGGCTTCCTGCCGCCGGACGACCCGCGCCTGGTGGGGACGGTGAACGCCGTCCGGGCCGAGCTGGGCAGCGACGGGCTGGTGCGCCGCTACAGCACCGAAGGCTCCTCGATCGACGGGCTGCCGGGCGGTGAGGGCGCCTTCCTGGCCTGCTCGTTCTGGCTGGCGGACGCGTTGTGGATGACCGGACGCACCGAGGAGGCCACCGAACTGTTCGAGCGGCTGCTGGCGCTCCGCAACGACGTGGGGCTGCTCGCCGAGGAGTACGACACCGCCGCCATGCGCCAGCTCGGCAACTTCCCGCAGGCCTTCAGCCACATCGGGCTGGTGGGCACGGCCGTCGCACTGGCCGAGGCACGAACCCCGCAGGACGTGGCGCAGGACGAGGCGGCAGGATAGGGGCATGGATCTGGGACTGAAGGACCGTGTGTACATCGTCACCGGTGCGACCAAGGGGCTGGGAAACGCCACGGCGCGCTCACTGGCGGCCGACGGCGCGAAGGTGATCATCACCGGCCGGGACGAGAAGCGGGTCGAGGCGGCCGCTCTCGAACTGGGCCCGGACGCCGTCGGGCTCGCCGCGGACAATTCCGACCCGGCCGCGGCGCAGCGGCTGGTGGACGCCGCGCAGGAGCGGTTCGGGCGGCTGGACGGCGTCCTGATCAGCGTCGGCGGTCCGGCGCCCGGCTTCGTCGCGGACAACACCGACGAGCAGTGGCAGTCGGCCTTCGAGTCGGTCTTCCTGGGTGCGGTGCGGCTGGCCCGGACGGCCGCCGCGGCGCTCGGCGAGGGCGGCGTCATCGGATTCGTCCTCTCCGGATCGGTCCACGAACCGATCGCCGGACTGACCATCTCCAACGGTCTGCGCCCCGGCCTGGCCGGCTTCGCCAAGTCGCTGGCCGACGAGCTCGGCCCGCGCGGCATCCGGGTGGTGGGCGTGCTGCCCTCCAGGATCGACACGGACCGGGTGCGGGAACTGGACGCGCTCTCGGGTGACGCGGAGGCCTCGCGCGCGGCCAACGAGGCACGCATCCCGCTGCGCCGCTACGGCACCCCCGAGGAGTTCGGCCGGACGGCCGCCTTCCTGCTCTCCCCCGCCGCCTCGTACCTGACCGGCATCATGGTCCCGGTCGACGGCGGCTGCCGGCACGGTTTCTGAGCCGGCCGGACCCAGCACGCGGGGCGGGCCGGATGTCCGGGCCCGCCCCGCGGATGCGTACCGGCTGTCAGTTCACCCGCTGCGCGCGGTGCTTGACCGCCTTCAGCCGGACTTCGGCGGGCAGCTCCGCGAGTCCGGCGGAGTCCCTGGCATGGGCCAGCGCCTCGTCGCTCAGCCGGCCCAGCGCCTCCTGAGGCGCGGCGTGCGGCTCCATCCGCAGCCGGATCCGGGCCTGCGGCGCGCTTCGCTTGCCGGTCAGCCTGACCTGCGCGCGCGCCACCCCGTCCAGGGCCCCCGCCTCACCGGCGAGCACCCCTTCCAGAGCCCGGCCGCGCAGCAGCGCGCCCTCGCCGTCCCCGCTGTCCACGAGCACTTCGGCGAGGCGGGCCCGGCGCAGCTGGGCCAGCAGCCACCACAGCGCGAGCACGACGAGCACGGCGAGGACGGCGATCACCGTCGGCCACCACCAGCCCTCGGAGCGCCAGCGGGTCCGGTCGGCCTCGCTGAGCAGTACGTCGTGCTTGCCGCTCCAGGGCCACCAGGTCGGTACGGAGAGACCGAGTGCGGCGGCCAGCACTCCGCCGCCCAGGCAGAGCAGCACCAGCCCGGCAAGGCCGAGCAGTAGCCGGTTGACGGTCCTGAGCACGCCGCTCACCCCTTCTTCGCCGAACGGCGGACATGGACGGACAGGCGCGGCGGCCTGGCCAGGCCGAGTTCACCGATGCCCCGGGAGAGCGCGGTGTCCAGATCGGCCCGTACGTCGTCGAGTTCACGGAAGTGCGACAGGGCCCGCACCTTCACCTTGTGCCGCCTCATCCGGACCCGGACCGACTGCACGCCGGACACCTCCACGGCCCGGTCGCGCAGGACCGTCGCGGCCGCGGTCCGGTCGAGCCCGGCCCGTACACCCGGGCGGTCGCGGCGCATCGGCAGCAGAGCACGCAGTCCGGGGGTGAGCGCGAGTGCGATCAGCCAGAGGCCGAGCGCGACCGCGACGGCCGCGCCGGTCAGCACCCAGACGTCGTCCAGCGGGCGCCGGGCGAGCTCGTCGGCCAGCGAGCGGCGCCACTGCATCGCCGGATGGCCGGCCCGGACCGCCGCCACGTCGTAGAGGAGCAGTCCGCAGCCGCCGAGGACGACCAGCGCGAGGACGCCCGCCGGAATGCGGCGGGCGGACCAGAAGCGGCCCGCGCCGCCCTCGTCCCGCTCCCCGCCCGGCACCGGTTCGTACGACGCGCCCGAGGCGGACTGGTCGAGTGCGAGCACGTCGCCGTGCTCGACCGGCTGGACGGTGGGCAGACGCTGCGTGCTGTGCTCCGGGTTCTGGGGCTCGGTCATCGGATCCTCCCCTGTGCCGCCAGGCTCGCTCCTGAGGGGTGCAGGCGCTCGACCTGTACGGCCACTTCGGGCACCTCCATCCCCGCCAACGCCTTTACCCGTTCGGCGACCCTGCGACGCACCGCGCCGCACTGGCGGCCCACGTCGCTCGGGTACCCGAGCTCCAGACTCACCCGTACCCGGGCGGCGTCACGGTGCACCGTGACCGTCGCGCGCGGCGAGGCGGCGTCCTTCGCCGGCTCGTCGACCGCCTCCTTCGCCGCCTGCGCGGCGATCTTCGCCACCACCCGGTCGGCGATCCGGGTCTCCCCGCGCTCCGCGGCGGCAACCCGGCCGCTCGCCCCCGACACCGCCGTCACCGTCGTCGGTCGCCGCGATCGCGACTCCGGAAGAAGTCGCCGGGTTCCAGGTCACCGTCGAGGAAGCGACCGGCGATGAAGCCGATCGCCCCCAGTGCGGCCACCAGCAGAAAGGCACCGAACCCGCCGAAGTATCCGGCGAATCCGAGCGCCATGCCGGCCACCATGCCGACCACAGCCATGCTCATCGTGTGCTCCTCAACTGCCTCGGACGGGAGGACTACTGGAGACGTGGCTCGGGCTGGTCGTCGTCGTCCTCCTCGTCGGGCAGCTTCACATCGCTCACGGCGATGTTGACCTCGACGACTTCGAGACCCGTCATACGCTCGACCGCCGCGACAACGTTCTCCCGTACATCACGGGCGACATCGGCGATCGACACGCCGTAGTCGACGACGATCTCCAGATCGAGGGCGGTCTGGGACTCGCCGACCTCGGCCTTGACTCCCCGCGTGACGGACTTGCCGCCGCCGGGGACCCGGTCGCGCACCGCTCCGAAGGTACGGGAGAGACCGCTGCCCATCGCGTGCACGCCGACCACGTCGCGTGCCGCCAATCCGGCGATCTTCTCGACCACACCGTCGGCGATGGTCGTACGGCCACGGGTGGCGGGGTCTCCCCTCCACGCTTGGTCAGGGAGCCGCTCCTGTCGCCGCCCGTCCCTTCGTCGCCGGGGTTCTCGGGCCGGTTGCGCTGTGGGGTCTCGGTCATCGCCGTTCTTCCCTTCGGGGCAGATTGGACTTCGTTGCCCACATTAAGTGCGCTTGCCCCGTCTCGCGCCGTGGATGCGGCAGGGTGGGGGAATGACGACGGCTGACGGCCCGCACAGGGCCGACGGATGGACCGCTGCGGTGCGGCAACGGCTCGGCCTGGGCCGACTGCTCCCTCTGGGCGGTCCGGCGGACGGGGCCTGGATCTCGGAACGGGCCGCGGTCGCGGTGCTGCGCCGTGCGGTGCGCGGTTCCGGGGCGGGACCGGTGCTCGGGGAGCTGAGGATCGCGGTGGCCGATCCGGGCTCCGCTCCTGTTCCGCAGGTCCCGCCGCCCCCAGTGCGCTGCGGCCGAGTCCGCTGCGGATCGAGGCGACCATGGCGGCGACGGCCGAGCAGCCGCTGCCCGTCGCCGCGGCGGCGCTGCGTTCGGCGCTGCTGGCGGCGGCCGCGCGGCGGCTCGGGCTGGTGGTCGCCGAGGTGGACCTGCAGGTGACGGAGTTGCTGGAGACGGTGCCGGAACTTGCGGAACCGCCGCCGCCGGAGGTGCGCACGGCGAAACCGGAGGGCGCGGCAGGTGAAGCGGCGGCCCGGGTGCCCGGTGTCGCGACGCTGACCCGGGTGCTGGGCCCGGCGGTGCACACGGATGCGGACCACGTACGGGTGGAGCTGGCGACGGAGGGCGGCCATCGCGCGCTCGACGTGGCACGCGCGGTGCGGTCGGCGGTGGCACAAGCGGTGGACGGGCATCCGCCCGTCGCGGTGCTGGTCACCGCCGTGACGGAGGAATCGGCGCCGTCGGGCGCGGCAGGGGTGTCGCAGGCCTGAGTGCGCCGGAGTGCCGTCCGTGGCGGAAGACCGGGCACGACGGTGCGGCCGGGGGCGGCGCGCCCCCGACCGGGTGACACATCAGTCGAGCATGCCCGCCAGGTCCCGCAGCCGGCGGCCCTGCGCGGCCCGCTCGGCGGCCCGCTGCTCCTCGTACGGACGGGAGACGGCACCGCTCAGCAGGGCCTTGGTCTCGACGAGTGCGTCGCGCGGGGCGGCCAGCAGCGCGCCGGCCAGGTCACGGGCGGCCCCTTCGAGCTCGGCGGGGGGCACCACGAGGTTGGCCAGTCCGGTGCGCTCGGCCTCGGCGGCGTGCACGAAGCGGCCGGTGGCGCAGATTTCGAGCGCGCGGGCGTACCCCACCAGGTGCACCAGGGGGTGCGTGCCGGTGAGGTCGGGGACCAGACCCAGGCTGGTCTCCCGCATGGCGAACTGCACGTCCTCGGCGACGATCCGCAGATCGCAGGCGAGAGCGAGCTGGAAGCCGGCCCCGATGGCATGCCCCTGGACGGCCGCGATCGACACGATGTCGTTGCGGCGCCACCAGGTGAACGCCTCCTGGTACTCGGCGATGACCGCGTCGAGCTCGGCCTCGGGGCCACGCCCCATCTCGAGGAACGACGGCTCGCCGTCGAACCCTTCCGGGGTGAACGCCTTCCGGTCGAGACCCGCGGAGAAGGACACGCCTTCGCCCCGCAGCACGACGACCCGCACACTGCCGGGCAGGGCCCGTCCGGCCTCTGTCAACGCCCGCCACAGAGCGGGGGACTGAGCGTTGCGCTTGGCCGGGTTGGTGAGGGTCACCGTGGCAACCGCGTCATCGACGGTGAGTCGTACGCCGTCCTTGTCGAGCACAGAGTCGAGCGAGGTCATGAAGCGCCTCCGGATCGGGTGCAGTCAGCACATGGAGCTAAGTGACTGAACAGTAACCACCCGGTCGACCGCATGGCCGACCGGGTGGCCACCCGAAACCGGTGAGCCCCGGGACAGGTCCTCGGACCCGTCCCGATCCGCTGACGGCCGTCAGGCCGCCGCGGCCTTCTTGCCTCGTGTCGCTCCGCCGCGTCCCCGCAGCGTCACTCCGGACTCGCTGAGCATCCGGTGAACGAATCCATAGGAGCGGCCGGTTTCCTCGGCCAACGCCCGGATGCTCGCACCGGAGTCGTACTTCTTCTTCAGGTCTGCCGCGAGCTTGTCGCGCGCGGCGCCGGTTACCCGGCTGCCCTTCTTCAGAGTCTCGGCCACCCGTGCCTCCTCGAGGGAAGTGCGCTCTGGACTCTCATGATCACCCCTCGCGAGCTTCCTGGCCACCCATTCGGCAAGGTCCGTGCAACCGGATTCGCGCCCCGGGAGTGCGCCGACCCGGTCGGAGCCCCGCATTCCGCGGGCTTGAGGGGGCGTGCGGGGCGCAGCCGCGGACGAACGTCCAGGTCAGGACCGCAGGGGGCACACGGACCCGCACGGGTGCGCCGGGCGGGCAGCGGACGGCTGCCGCGCCGGGGTACGAGACGTACTCACACAGATGATGGATCACGCGTAGGCCGAATGATCCAGTGGAAGTGGATCAGCGGGCCGCGGACCCCGGAACCGGCCGCCGGGCGGGCGACCGGGACCGCCGGGAGGCGGCGGGCCGTGCCCGAGGCACGGCCGGGCCGGGTCAGGCCAGCGCGACCAGGTCCCGGTAGTCGGCACCCCACAGGTCCTCGACGCCGTCCGGCAGCAGGATGATGCGCTCGGGCTGGAGCGCCTCGACCGCGCCCTCGTCGTGCGTGACGAGGACGACCGCACCCTTGTACGTGCGCAGCGCGCCGAGGATCTCCTCGCGGCTGGCCGGGTCGAGGTTGTTGGTGGGCTCGTCGAGCAGGAGCACGTTGGCGGAGGAGACCACCAGCGTCGCCAGGGCGAGCCGGGTCTTCTCGCCGCCGGAGAGGACCCCGGCGGGCTTGTCGACGTCGTCACCGGAGAAGAGGAACGAGCCGAGCGTCTTGCGGACCGCGACGAGGTCGAGGTCGGGCGCCGCGGAGCGCATGTTCTCCAGGACGGTGCGGTCCGGGTCGAGGGTCTCGTGCTCCTGGGCGTAGTAGCCGAGCTTGAGCCCGTGCCCCTCGATGACCTCACCGGTGTCGGCCTTCTCCGCGCCGCCGAGCAGCCGGAGCAGGGTGGTCTTGCCCGCGCCGTTGAGGCCGAGGATGACGACCCGGGAGCCCTTGTCGATGGCGAGGTCCACATCGGTGAAGATCTCCAGCGACCCGTAGGACTTGGAGAGGCCCTCCGCCATCAGCGGGGTCTTGCCGCACGGCGAGGGGTCCGGGAAGCGCAGCTTGGCGACCTTGTCGGAGACCCGTACGGCTTCCAGGCCGGAGAGCAGCCGGTCGGCGCGCTTGGCCATGTTCTGCGCGGCCACGGTCTTGGTGGCCTTGGCGCGCATCTTGTCGGCCTGGGCGTTGAGGGTCGCGGCCTTCTTCTCGGCGTTCTGCCGCTCGCGCTTGCGGCGCTTCTCGTCGGCCTCGCGCTGCTGCTGGTAGAGCTTCCAGCCCATGTTGTAGACGTCGATCTGCGACCGGTTGGCGTCGAGGTAGAAGACCTTGTTGACGACGGTCTCGACCAGGTCGACGTCGTGGGAGATCACGATGAAGCCGCCGCGGTAGCTCTTGAGATAGTCGCGCAGCCAGACGATCGAGTCGGCGTCGAGGTGGTTGGTGGGCTCGTCCAGGAGCAGTGTGTCGGCGTCCGAGAAGAGGATCCTGGCCAGCTCGACCCGGCGGCGCTGACCACCGGAGAGCGTGTGGAGCGGCTGGGCGAGCACCCGGTCGGGCAGGCTGAGGGCCGCGGCGATGGTGGCGGCCTCGGCCTCGGCGGCGTATCCGCCCTTGGTGAGGAACTCCGTCTCCAGGCGCTCGTACTTCTTCATCGCCTTCTCGCGGGTGGCGCCCTTGCCGTTCGCCATCCGCTCCTCGTTCTCGCGCATCTTGCGGAGGATCTCGTCGAGGCCGCGGGCGGAGAGGATGCGGTCCCTGGCGAGCACGTCGAGGTCGCCGGTGCGCGGGTCCTGCGGGAGGTAGCCGACCTCGCCGGAGCGGGTGATGGTGCCGGCGGCGGGGGTGCCCTCGCCTGCGAGGCACTTGGTGAGGGTGGTCTTGCCTGCTCCGTTGCGGCCGACGAGGCCGATGCGGTCGCCCTTGGCGATGCGGAAGGAGGCGGACTCGATGAGCATGCGGGCGCCGGCGCGCAGCTCGATGCCGGAAGCGGTGATCACGGGGAAAAACTCCAGGGCGGTATGGACAGCGGAGGAACGACTAGCGATTCACGACTCGACGCCGTTACTCACGCACACGCACAAGGAGGATGGGCATGAGAACCAGTCTACTGGCGGTGTCCAACCGCTTTGCCGCGTGCTCCCGAGCAGCGACCGAGGCTCGCCCCGCGCTCCTGATCCACTCCGCCGCGTGAGCAAAAAAGGGCATTCCCGTGTGAAGTATCTGATACTCGGCGAAGGGTCGGGCCGCAGCCGCGACCGGAGCAGAGGGTGGTTCCCATGCAGTTCGACGACGACGCCGACCTGGACACTTCCGAGGTCAAGGACGTGCGCGGCAGCCGCATCCCGGGGGGCAGGGCCACCGTGGGCGGCGGTATCGCCGGTGTCATCGCACTGATCCTGGGGCTGCTCTTCGGCGTGGGCCCCGACCAGCTCGGACTCTCCTCGGGCGACTCGGGCACGACCGCCACCGCGTCCTCGGCCGCGCAGGTCGAGCAGAGCTGCCGGACCGGCCGGGACGCCAACACCAAGGACGACTGCCGGATCGTCGCGGTGGTCAACAGCGTGCAGGACTACTGGAAGCAGGAATTCACGCGGCGCAACGCCACGTACACGAACGCCCGCACGGTCCTGTTCACCGACCGGGTGAACACCGCCTGCGGATCGGCGACCTCGGCCGTGGGGCCGTTCTACTGCCCCGGCGACCGGCAGGTCTATCTGGACCTGGGCTTCTTCGACGAGCTGCGGACCAAGTTCGGGTCGAGCGGCGGGCCGTTCGCGCAGGCCTACGTGGTCGCGCACGAGTACGGGCACCACATCCAGAACCAGATGGGCACGCTGGGCCGGTCGCAGGACGGACGGACCGGCGCGAACAGCAACGCCGTGAAGGTGGAACTGCAGGCGGACTGCTACGCCGGGGTCTGGGCGCACCACGCAACGACCACCCCGGACGAGTCGACGGGACGGCCGCTGATCACCGAGCTCACGAGGGCGGACATCCGGGACGGGCTGGACGCGGCCGCGTCGGTCGGCGACGACCGGATCCAGGAGAAGTTCCAGGGCCGGGTCACCCCGGAGTCCTGGACCCACGGCTCGGCGGCCCAGCGTCAGGAGTGGTTCACCACCGGCTTCCGCAGCGGCGACATGGCCGACTGCAACACCTTCCGGTGACCCGCGGGCACCCTCTCGCGCCGCCGCCGGACAGGGCATTGTCAGCGCCCGGTGGAAGACTGAGACGCAGATCACATGCGAGCCGGGCGCGAGGCTCCGGGCGGTGCGAGAAGGGGTGAGTGCGATGACAGACGCAACGACAGGGATCCCGTCGGTCTATCCGACGGTTCTCTACGACGACGCGAAGGCCGCGATCAGGACACTGACGGAGGGCCTCGGGTTCACCGAGGAAGCGGTGTACGAGGGCGAGAACGGCACGGTGCTGCACGCGGAGCTGTCCTGCGGGAACGGCAGGGTGATGCTGGGCTCCAAGGGCCGCGAGGGCGTTTTCGCCAAGGCCATGCAGGGGTCGGGGCCGGTCGGTGTCTACGTGGTCGTCGACGAGGTCGACGACCACCATGCGCGGGCGGTGGAGCACGGGGTGGAGATCCTGATGCCGCCCACCGACCAGGACTACGGCTCGCGGGACTACATGGCGCGGGACGCGGAGGGCAACGTGTGGAGCTTCGGGACGTACGCGCCGGGGTCGGCCGGCTGAGCCGGTCCGCCGGCCGCCGGCGGACCGGGCCACCCGCGGCTCAGGCGCCGCCGGTGTGCACCTGGAACGCCGCCTTGCGGACCGCCTTGGCGAGCGCCGGGTCGGGGTGGGCGGCGGCCAGCGCCACCAGGACCTGGACGGTGCGCGGATGGCCGACGGCCCGCACCTCGTCGAGCAGCGCCGGGACGGTGCCCTGCACGGCCGAGTCGAGATGGCGCACCAGCAGGCCCGTCTCCCCGTGGTCGGCCACGGCCGCCGCGGTGTCGACCCAGAGCCAGGTGGCCTCCTCGCGGCTGAGCACCTCCTGCGCGTCCTCGGGGTCGGCCCCGTCGTACTCGGCGAGCCACAGCAGCGCGTAGGGCCGCAGCGACGGGTCGGTGACGACGGAGCGCACCTCCGGCTCGGCGGGTGCGCCCACGACGCGCAGCGCCTCGAAGGCGAGCCCGCGCAGCAGCGCGTCCTCGCCCCGGGCCACTGCGAGGAGTTCGGCGACGGCGCTGCCGACCGTGCGGGCGGCCAGCCAGGCGCGGTACTCGGCGCGGGCCGGGCCGGGGTGAGGCGGGCGCAGCCGAGCAGCATGTCCGCGGCGGACTGCTCGATGTTCCCGGCCGGGCTCTGGGCGGCGACGCAGATCTGTTCCAGCTTGACCCAGACCGCCCAGTTGCCGAGCGGGGTGAGGGTCGCGTGCCCGGCGCCGAGGGTGAGCGCCCCGACGGCGGCCAGCCCTTCCAGGGCCCAGTCCAGCAGGAGGGCGACCAGGGCCTCCGGATGCGCGGCGGGCGCCTCCTCGGCGGGAGCGGGCAGCGGCTGCGGCCCGTACGGCACCTCGCAGCGCTCCTCGTGCAGCTCCGCGACGCGCTGGCCGAGGAGATCGAGGAGAGCGGGCACGGTGACCGGGCCCGCCGACAGCTGGAGGAGGGAGAGCACCTGGGGCACGGCCTCGACGGCCTCGGCGACCGCGGTGGACTCGATGTCCCGGGGTGCGGGGTGGACGAGCGACCAGGCGTCGAAGAGCGCCACCCAGCCGCGGAGCACGGCGGAGTCGTCGCGGTCCCAGGCGCGCAGCCGCCAGCCGGGACGTGCGGTGTCGCCGTGCAGCTCGACGAGACCGGCCAGGCGGGCCCGGTCCCAGCCGGAGCGCACCTGCGCAGGGGACAACTCCAGTGCCGCCGCGGCCCGTTCGAGGGCCTGGGCGGCCAGCGGCGGTGTACCGGGGCGCGTGCCTTCGGCCGCCCAGCGGGCGATCCGTACGGCGTCGGCGAGGGCCGCCCTGGCCTGACGGGCCAGTTCCGACCGGGGCGGGGTGCCCTCGGGCGGACGGGGCGCCGGCCTGGTGCGCCGGGTGATCACGGCCTTGCGGGCGGTGGCGAGAGATCGCGGGCGGACAAGTCGCAGCCTGGAGTCGCGCGGGGTACGGGACGTCACGGGGAGCAGTCTTGCCTCTGACGGCCCGAAAGCCCAAACGGAACCCGGATTGCCCGTGTCCGGGGGTGTCCGTACCGCCCGGCACCAACCGGCCGAAGCGGCACATCAGCTCACATCAGGGGCGTGAGGAAGCGTCGCAGCGTCTCTTCGTAGTGGGCCGGATCGGCATTCCACATCGCCGCATGCGGAGCCTGGGGTACGGCGTGCAGGGCGACCAGGTCGGGACGGCGGGCCGCGAGCTGCCGGGACGGCCGCCAGGGCGCCAGGGTGTCGTCGGGTCCGTGGAAGATCAGTGTCGGGGCGTGCAGGGTCCGGGGCAGCGAGGTGTCCAGGAGCCGGGCGCCGCGCAGTCCGGTCTGTCCCTGGGCGGCGCGGACGGCGAGCGGCAGCAGGACGGACGGGACGCCGCGGGCGGCGGCCAGGGCGCGCAGGGTGGTGGCCCAGTCCAGCACCGGGGAGTCGAGGACGAGGCCGCAGATCCGGTCCCTGAGCGCGGAGTTGACGGAGGCGTGCAGCGCCATGGAGGCGCCGGTGGACCAGCCGTGCAGCACGACCTTCTCGGCGCCGTAGCGCACGGCGAAGCGGATGGCCGCGTCCAGGTCGCGCCATTCGGATTCGCCGAGGTGGGTGAGCCCGTCCGGGGAGCGGGGGGCTCCGGGGTCGCCGCGGTAGGCGAGGTCGAGCACCGGCAGCTGCTGGTCGTGCAGGAAACCCAGCACGTTCAACGGGTGTTCCCGGGTGGTGCCGATGCCGTGCACGGTGATGACCCAGGTGTCGCGGGGGGCGGGTACGAACCAGGCCGGCAGGGCGCCGAGTTCGCCGGTGATCTCCACCTCGCGGTATTCGAGGCCGAGGGCAGTGGCCGGGTCGCCGCTGTGCACCTCGGGCGTGATGCGCACCTTGGCCCCGGGGAGCAGGGTGCCGCGGTTGACGCGCTCCAGCCGGCGCACGACGGTGTCGGCGGCCTGGTGGGCCTGGTCGATCACCGGGCCGACCACGGCGTGGACGTCGTCGCCGACCAGCCCGTAGGTGCCGGGCCGGAGCGCGGCGAAGGACCGGGTCAGCGTGACCTGCCCCGCCGCCGTCGCGTGCACGGTGAGTCTGCGGTCGGCGGGGAACGGACGTCCGGACGGCGCCCCGAGGGCGACGTCGCTGGCGTACCGGCCGGCCGCGACCGCTGCCGCACCGGCGCCGAGGATGGAGGTGACGGCTGCTGCCGTCGCTGTAGCCGGGCGCACGGCTTCAGTCTCCTGGGCACTTCGGCGCTTGGCCAGTGGACGGGGGCCGTCCGGTGCCGGCCGCCCGCCCCGGCAGGGCCCGGTCCGGCTGTCCGTACCCCTTCAGCGCCTCCTGGACATCGCTCAGCTGGTCCTCGGTGAGCAGGGCCGGGGAGCGGCCGGGGAGGGAGCTCGCGGTGAGCCAGAGGCGGCACAGCCACTCCAGCTGGGCGGTCCGGTCGTACGCCTCGTCGAGGGTGGCTCCGTAGGTGACCGTTCCGTGGTTGCCGAGCAGGCAGCCCGTGCGGTCGCGCAGCGCGGCAAGCATGTTCTCGGCCAGCTCCTCGGTGCCGTACCTGGCGTAGGCGGCGACCCGGACGGGGCCGCCCAGCAGCGCGGCCGCGTAGTGGATCGGCGGGACCTCGCGGACCAGTGTGGAGACGGCGGTGGCGTGCACCGCGTGGGTGTGCACGACGGCGGCCGCCCCGGTGTGGCGGTAGACGGCGAGGTGGAGCGGCAGTTCGCTGGTCGGGGCCAGCTCGCCGAGCACCTGGTCGCCCGCCAGGTCGACGCCTACCGCGTCCTCGGGGCGCAGCCGGTCGTACGGCACCCCGCTCGGGGTGACCAGCACGGTCCGGCCCACCCGCGCCGACACATTGCCGGAGGTACCGACGACGAGCCCCTCGGCCGCCGTCCTGCGGGCGGTAGCGACGACCGCCGCCCAGGCGTGCTCGATGTCGCGCGCGTGCCCGTCGTCGTCCCGGGCCCCCTCGGCGTTCCGGCCCCGTTCGACCGGACGATCACACCCCTGCTCGCTCATACGAAGATCCTTTCCACTGATGAGCGGACCATGTCCACCCCTCCCCCAAAGGCCCGTCCGGGCCCCGGAATCGGGCCCCACACTGCCCTCCGCCCACCCCTCACCCTCACCCGGCGGCGGAACAGGGCGACGGGACTCCGATTGGGGTCACCACAACGCCCTGTTCAGTTCATCTTCCGTTCACCCAGGTTGCCTACGGTCCACGTGCCACTGACGTCGAACGATTGCCTGGGTAAATGGAACACATCACGCTGCTGCTCGCGATTGTGATCGTGACAGCTCTAGTGTTCGATTTCACGAACGGTTTCCACGACACCGCCAACGCGATGGCCACCACCATCTCGACCGGCGCACTCAAACCCAAGACAGCGGTGGCGATGTCCGCCGTTCTCAACCTCGTCGGCGCGTTCCTGTCGGTGGAGGTCGCCAAGACGATCTCCGGCGGGATCATCAACGAAGACGGCCTCAGAACCGAGGTCATCTTCGCGGCGCTCGTCGGCGCCATCCTGTGGAATCTGCTGACCTGGCTGGTCGGGCTCCCGTCCAGCTCCTCCCACGCCCTCTTCGGCGGGCTGATCGGCGCCGCGGTGATGTCCGCCGGCTGGTCGTCGGTGGACGGCGGCACGGTCGTCACCAAGGTGCTGCTCCCCGCGGTCGCCGCCCCCGTCGTCGCCGGCCTGGCCGCGCTGCTGGCCACCAAGCTGACGTACCGGATCGGCGGGAAGGTCCGTAACGGCGCCCAGGAGAAGGCGACCGCCAAGGGCTACCGGGCCGGACAGATCGCCTCCGCCGGGCTGGTCTCCCTCGCCCACGGCACCAACGACGCGCAGAAGACCATGGGCATCATCACGCTGGCCCTGGTCACCGGCGGGGTGCTCTCCCCCGGCTCGAACCCGCCGGTCTGGGTCATCGTCTGCGCCGGTATGGCCATCGCGCTCGGCACCTACCTGGGCGGCTGGCGCATCATCCGCACCATGGGCAGCGGCCTCACCGAACTCAGGCCGCCGCAGGGCTTCGCCGCCCAGACCAGTGCGGCCACGGTCATCCTGGCCTCCTCGCACCTCGGCTTCTCCCTCTCCACCACCCAGTCCTGCTCCGGCGCGGTGATGGGCGCCGGCCTCGGCCGCCGGGGCGGTGTGGTCCGCTGGTCCACCGCCACCCGGATGTTCGTCGCCTGGGGTCTGACGCTGCCTGCCGCCGGCCTGGTCGGTGCGGGCGCGGAATTCCTCACCAAGCAGGGCACCTGGGGTGTCGTGGTCGTCGCGGCGCTGCTGATCGCGGGCTCCGGGGCGATCTGGATGCTGTCGCGCCGCAAGCCCATCGGCCAGGACGACGTCGCGCCGGCCACCGAGCCCGCGGGCGTCGTCACCACCGCCATGGCGGCCGTCAGCCCGCCGCCCACCGCGGCCCAGGCCCAGGCCCAGGAGCTCAAGACCACCATCCCGGCACCGGCCGGGACCATCGCCGACCCGGCACGACCCGCCACGGTGTAAGGACGGATCCACATGAACATCGACTGGGCAGCCCTCGGCACCGTCTTCGGCGTCTCTCTCGTCGCCACCGTCGCACTGGTGGGTCTCTTCACCCTGGGCATCGTCGGCCTCTCCAGGCAGCCCGAACCGGCCGCGCAGGGCGGCACGGCCGGCGGGTCGCTGCTGGCGGCCCGCGCGGGCGCGTACGTCTGCTTCGGACTGTGCGCTGCCGCGGTGGCCTACGGCATCTATCTGATCGTCGCCTGAGCCCCACAGCCCCCTCCCCGCTCCTCCACATCGGGCCGGACGCACCTCGTGCGCGTCCGGCCCGATGTGCGTCTCAGCACACTGCGCCGTCGCAGGTCAACGGCAGGTTGACTGGCGTTCGCAGAGCGTGGTGGACTGCCGGAGCCATTACGGCGACAGCAGAGGAAGCCGGTGCGAATCCGGCGCGGTCCCGCCACTGTCACCGGGGAGCAGTCCCCCACCACTGGAAGTCACGGTCCACGCAAGCGGACTGGAAGACCGGGGGAACTGCGGATCCGGGAGCCAGGACACTCTCGTCGCCGGTCACGTCGAACCAGGGCGCGGACCCTGAGTGAGGACATATCGCCATGCCCGGCCGCCGTGCGCCCGTTCCTGTGCCACCCCTTCCAGAAGTCTCCTGCACGAAGGTCCTTCGAGGCGCAACGGCCGGCTGAGCCGTGCGTGCCGATCGCATCTTCGCGTACGGCGCCACGGCCGGTCTGATCGGCGATCTGCTGCTCGGTGATCCCCGCCGGGGACACCCGGTCGCCGGCTTCGGGCGGGCCGCTGCGGGCGTCGAACGCCGGCTGTGGCACGACCACCGCGGGTGGGGCGCGCTGCACACCCTGGTCTGCGCCGGAGGCGCCGCGGGGGCTGCCGCGCTGGCCGCCCGCGCGCTGCGCCGCCGTCCCGCCGCGTCCGTCGCGCTGACCGCCGCCGCCACCTGGTCCGTCCTCGGCGGTACGTCGCTGGGGCGTGAGGCCCGGTCCATCGGCGACGCCCTGGCCGCCGGGGACATCGACCTCGCCCGTGAGCGGCTGCCCAGGCTGTGCGGCCGCGACCCGCAGTCCCTGGACGGACCGCAGATCGCCCGCGCGGTGGTGGAGTCGGTCGCCGAGAACACCTCGGACGCCGTGGTCGGCGCCCTCGTGTGGGGTGCGCTCGGCGGCGTTCCGGGCCTCGTCGGCTTCCGGGCCGCCAACACCCTTGACGCCATGGTCGGCCACAGGTCGCCCCGCTACCTGCGTTACGGCTGGGCCTCGGCCCGCCTCGACGACCTCGCGGGCTGGCCCGGTGCCCGGCTGACGGCCCTGCTCGCCGTGACCGCCGGGGGGCGGCCACGGGGAGCGGTCCGGGCCTGGCGGGCGGACGCGGCCAAGCACCCGAGCCCCAACGCGGGCCCGGTGGAGGCCTCGTTCGCGGGTGCGCTCGGGGTGCGCCTGGGCGGGACCCTCGCCTACGCGGGCCGGGTCGAGCACCGCCCCGTGCTCAACGGGGAGACCGGCCGGGCGGTGGAGACCGGGGACATCGAACGTGCCGTACGGCTGTCGCGCCGGATCGGCGCGCTGGCCCTCGCCGTGAGCGTGGCGGCCCGCCTGGCCGCGGCCGCCGCCGCGCAACGGATCGCGGTACGCGGCATCACGGAGCCACCCGCCACCGGGACCCGCGCCGGCGCGGCCCGAACCGCACGGCCTCGTACCGCACGGCCTCCTGCCGCACGACCTCGTACCGCAGGATCTCGAATCTCAGGACGGAGACCGACATGAGCGGCGGACTGCTGGTCGCCGGGACCACATCGGACGCGGGCAAGAGTGTCGTCACGGCGGGCATCTGCCGCTGGCTGGTGCGCCGGGGCGTGAAGGTCGCGCCGTTCAAGGCGCAGAACATGTCGCTGAACTCCTTCGTCACCCGCGAGGGCGCCGAGATCGGCCGGGCCCAGGCCATGCAGGCCCAGGCCGCCCGGGTGGAACCGACCGCGCTGATGAACCCGGTGCTGCTCAAGCCCGGCAGCGACCGCTCCAGTCAGGTCGTCCTGATGGGCAAAGCGGTCGGCGAGATGAGCGCACGCGGGTACCACGGCGGCAGGCAGGAGTCGCTCCTGTCCACCGTCGTGGACTGCCTGGAGCAGCTTCGGGGCACGTATGACGCCGTGATCTGCGAGGGGGCGGGCAGTCCGGCCGAGATCAATCTGCGGCGCACGGACATCGTGAACATGGGCATCGCACGGGCGGCACGGTTCCCGGTGGTGGTCGTGGGCGACATCGACCGCGGCGGGGTCTTCGCCTCGTTCTTCGGTACGACGGCGCTGCTCGCCGCCGAGGACCAGGCGCTGATCGCCGGCTACCTGGTCAACAAGTTCCGCGGCGACGTCTCCCTGCTCGAACCCGGCCTCGACATGCTGCTCGGCCTCACGGGACGGCCGACGTACGGAGTGCTGCCGTTCGCCCACGGTCTGGGCATCGACGAGGAGGACGGGCTGCGCGTCTCCCTGCGCGGCGCGGTGCGCGAATCCGTCGTCGCCCCGCCGCACGGCGAGGACGTCCTGCGCGTCGCCGTGTGCGCGGTGCCGCTGATGTCCAACTTCACCGACGTGGACGCGCTCGCCGCCGAACCGGGCGTCGTGGTCCGGTTCGTGGACCGCGCCGAGGAACTGCACGACGCCGACCTCGTCATCGTGCCCGGCACCCGCGGCACCGTGAAGGCCCTGGCCTGGCTGCGCGAGCGCGGACTCGCCGACGCGCTGCTGCGGCGCGCCGCCGAAGGACGTCCGGTCCTCGGCATCTGCGGCGGCTACCAGATCCTCGGCGAACACATCGAGGACGAGGTGGAGTCGCGCGCCGGACAGGTCGACGGCCTCGGACTGCTGCCCGTGCGCATCAGGTTCGACCGCGAGAAGACCCTCGCCCGGCCGGCCGGCGAGGCCCTCGGCGCCCCCGTCGAGGGGTACGAGATCCACCACGGCGTCGCCGACGTGCGCGGCGGCGAACCGTTCCTCACCGACGGGCAGGGGCAGCGGCTCGACGGCTGCCGGTCCGGCGCCGTGTGGGGCACCCACTGGCACGGCTCGCTGGAGAGCGACGCGTTCCGCCGTCGCTTCCTGACCGAGATCGCACGCGCCGCCGGCCGCCGTTTCGTGCCCGCCCCCGACACCTGCTTCGCCGAGCTGCGCGAGGAACAGCTCGACCGTCTCGGCGACCTCATCGAAGAACACGCGGACACCGATGCGCTGTGGCGACTCATCGAGTCGGGCGCACCGGCAGGACTTCCCTTCATCGCCCCCGGAGCACCTGGAGCACCCGCATGAACGCCCCTCTGAGCACCGTGCTGTTGTTGTCGACCGCCGATACCGATCTCCTCGCCGCCCGCGCCTCCGGGGCCCCCTTCCGGATCGGCAACCCGACCCGGATCGACGTGGCGGACGAACTCCCCGCGCTGATCGAGGGCTCCTCCGTCGCCGTGGTGCGTCTTCTGGGCGGCAAGCGCGCCTGGGAGGACGGGCTCGCGGCCCTGAAGGCGTCCGGCATCCCGACCGTGCTGCTCGGCGGCGAGGCCGTGCCGGACGCGGAGCTGATGGCCGAGTCCTCCGCACCGGCCGGTGTCGTCGCCGAGGCGCTGCGCTACCTGGTGGAGGGCGGCCCCGGCAATCTGGTGGAGCTGGCCCGCTTCCTGTCCGACACCGTCCTGCTGACCGGCCACGGCTTCGCCGAACCGCAGAAGATGCCCGAGTGGGGGGTGCACGGCAACCGGGAGTTCACCGAGGGCCGCCCGACCGTGGGGGTGCTCTTCTACCGGGCCCACCACCTCTCCGGGAACACCTCGTTCGTCGATGTGCTGTGTGATGCCGTCGAGGCGCGCGGCGCCAACGCCCTCGCGGTGTACTGCGGTTCGCTGCGCGGCGCGGACCCCGGTCTGTACGAGCTGCTCGGCCGGACCGACACCCTGGTCGCCACGGTGCTCGCGGCCGGCGGCACCCGCGCGTCGGACGCCTCGGCCGGGGGCGACGACGAGGCCTGGGACATCGGCGCACTGGCCGATCTGAACGTTCCGGTGCTGCAGGGGCTGTGCCTGACGTCCTCGCGCGCGGCGTGGGACGCGTCGGACGCCGCGCTCTCCCCCATGGACGCCGCGATGCAGGTAGCCATCCCCGAGTTCGACGGGCGGCTGATCACCGTGCCGTTCTCCTTCAAGGAGCAGGGCCCGGACGACGTACCGGTGTACCGCGCCGACCCCGAACGGGCGGCTCGGGTCGCCGGGATCGCCGTGCGGCACGCCGTTCTCAAGCACAAGACCAACGCCGAGAAGAAGCTCGCCCTGGTCTTCACCGCCTACCCCACCAAGCACTCGCGCGTCGGCAACGCCGTCGGCCTGGACACGCCCGCCTCCGCGGTCCGCGTCCTGGACGCCCTGCGCGATGCCGGTTACGGCGTCGAGGGGCACCCGGACGACGGCGACGAGCTCATCCACCGCCTCATCAACGCCGGCGGCCACGACGTGGAGTGGCTGACCGAGGAGCAGCTCGCCGCGGCCCCCGCGCGGGTGCCGCTGGCCGACTACCAGCAGTGGTTCGCGAAGCTGGACCCGGCGATGCGGGACTCGATGCTGGAGCACTGGGGCGAGCCGCCGGGCCAGTTGTACCTGGACGGCGAGGACATCGTCCTGGCCTCCCTGCAGTTCGGGAACGTGGTGGTGCTGATCCAGCCGCCGCGCGGCTTCGGCGAGAACCCGATCGCGATCTACCACGACCCGGACATGCCGCCCTCGCACCACTACCTGGCGACGTACCGCTGGCTGGAGGCCGCGACGTCGGAGGGGGGCTTCGGCGCGGACGCGGTCGTCCACATGGGCAAGCACGGCACGATGGAGTGGCTGCCCGGCAAGGGCCTCGGCCTGTCCGCCGGCTGCGGCCCGGACGCGGTGCTCGGCGAACTGCCGCTGATCTACCCGTTCATCGTCAACGACCCGGGCGAGGGCACCCAGGCCAAGCGCCGGGGGCACGCCACCGTGGTGGATCATCTGGTGCCGCCGATGGCGCGCGCCGACACCTATGGGGACCTGGCCAAGCTGGAGCAGCTGCTCGACGAGTACGCGCTGGTCAGCGACCTGGATCCGACCAAGGCGCCCTCGGTGCGGGCGCAGATCTGGACGCTGGTCAAGGCCGCTGAGCTGCACCACGACCTGCATGTCGACGAGCAGCCCGACGACGGTGAGTTCGACTCGTTCGTCATGCACATCGACGGCTACCTCTGCGAGATCAAGGACGTCCAGATCCGCGACGGTCTGCACATCCTCGGCGGCGGCCCGGTCGAGGAGGCCCGGGTCAACCTGGTGCTGGCCGTGCTGCGGGCCTCACAGGTGTGGGGCGGCACGGCGAACGCGCTGCCGGGGCTGCGGGCCTCGATCGCCGAGCACTTCGGGCTCAGCGAGAAGGAGTTGCTGAAGGAGCCCGGCGCGGCCGTGAAGGTGCCGGCCGAGCTGAGCGACCTGGTCGACGGTCCGGCCAGGACGGGCGCGGACGCGATCGACCTGCTGGAGCAGCTGTGCCGCCGCCTCGCGGAGGGCATGGAGGCCCGCGGCTGGGAACTCACGGCCGTGGCCGGCCTGGCACGGGAGGTGCTGGGCTTCGAACTCCCGGCCGCGGTGGCCGTACTGGGCTTCGCCTGCGAGGAGGTCGTGCCCCGGCTGGCCCGCACGACGGACGAGATCGACCACATCCTGCTGGCGCTGGACGGCGGCTTCGTGCCGGCCGGTCCCTCGGGGTCGCCCACGCGCGGACTCGTCAACGTGCTGCCGACCGGCCGCAACTTCTACTCCGTGGACCCGAAGGCGATCCCCTCCCGGCTGTCGTGGGAGGTCGGCCAGTCGCTCGCCGACTCGCTGATCGCCCGGTATCTCGCCGACACGGGCGACTACCCGAAGTCGGTCGGTCTGACCGTGTGGGGCACCTCCGCCATGCGCACCCAGGGCGACGACATCGCGGAGATCCTTGCGCTGCTCGGCTGCCGGCCGGTGTGGGACGACGCGTCGCGCCGGGTGACCGGCTTCGAGGTGGTGCCGGTGAGCGAGCTGGGCCGGCCGCGCATCGATGTGACGGTCCGCATCTCGGGCTTCTTCCGCGACGCGTTCCCGCACGTGGTGGGGCTGATCGACGACGCGGTACGGGCGGTGGCGGAGCTGGACGAGCCGGCCGACGCCAACTACGTACGGGCCCATGCCGATGAGGACACCGCCGCCCACGGCGACCGGCGACGGGCCACTGCACGCATCTTCGGCTCGAAGCCGGGGGCCTACGGGGCGGGGCTGCTGCCGCTGATCGACGCACGGAACTGGCGGTCCGACGCGGACCTGGCCGAGGTGTACGCGGTCTGGGGCGGTTACGCGTACGGGCGCGGGCTGGAGGGGCGTGCGGCACGCGGGGACATGGAGACGGCGTTCCGGCGGATCGCGGTGGCCGCGAAGAACGTGGACACCAGGGAGCACGACCTGGTCGACGCCGACGACTACTTCCAGTACCACGGCGGCATGGTGGCGATGGTCCGGCATCTGACCGGTGAGTCGCCCGAGGCGTACGTCGGCGACAGCGCCACACCGGACCAGGTGAAGACCAGGACGCTCGGCGAGGAGACCCACCGGGTGTTCCGCGCCCGGGTGGTGAACCCTCGGTGGATGGCGGCCATGCGCCGGCACGGCTACAAGGGCGCCTTCGAGATGGCCGCGACCGTGGACTACCTCTTCGGGTACGACGCCACGGCGGGCGTGGTCGACGACTGGATGTACGAGAAGTTGTCGGCGGAGTACGTGTTCGACGAGACCAACCGTGACTTCATGAAGAAGTCCAACCCCTGGGCGCTGCGCGGGATTTCCGAGCGGTTGCTGGAGGCGGCCGAGCGGGGACTGTGGGCGGAGCCGGACGCGCAGACGCTGGAGCGGCTGCGGGCGACGTATCTGGAGCTCGAGGGCGAACTGGAGGGGGACGAGTGAGCGGGGTGCGCGTGGCGCCTGCGGCGGGCGTTCCCCCCTGGCCCGGCCCTTCCCGTAACCGGGGGCTCCGCCCCCGACCCCCGCTCCTCAATCGCCGGAGGGGCTGGATCGTGCCCCGAAGGGGCCCGGAACCGCCCTCGTCAAGGAGGCACTGTGAGTACGCCTTATCCCTTCACCGCCATCGTCGGGCAGGACGATCTCCGGCTCGGGCTGTTGCTCAACGCCGTCTCGCCGGCCGTCGGCGGTGTGCTGGTGCGTGGCGAGAAGGGCACCGCGAAGTCCACCGCCGTCCGCGCCCTGGCCGCCCTGATTCCCGAGGTGTCCGTCGTCCCCGGGTGCCGGTTCTCGTGCGACCCCGCCGCGCCCGATCCGGCGTGTCCCGACGGACCCCACGAGACCGGGTCCGGCGTGTCACGGGCCGCCCGGACGGTGGAGCTGCCCGTCGGCGCGTCCGAGGACCGGCTCGTCGGGGCGCTCGACATCGAACGGGCGCTCGCCGAGGGTGTGAAGGCCTTCGAGCCGGGTCTGCTCGCCGACGCGCACCGCGGGATCCTGTACGTGGACGAGGTCAACCTGCTGCACGACCACCTGGTCGACCTGCTGCTGGACGCCGCCGCCATGGGTGCCTCGTACGTGGAGCGCGAGGGTGTCTCCGTACGGCATGCCGCCCGCTTCCTGCTCGTCGGGACGATGAACCCCGAAGAGGGCGAGCTGCGGCCGCAGTTGCTCGACCGTTTCGGGCTGACCGTCGAGGTCGCCGCGTCCCGGGAGACCGATCTGCGGGTCGAGGTGGTGCGGCGGCGGCTGGCGTACGACGACGATCCCGCGGCCTTCGCCGCCGAGTGGGCCGGTGAGGAGGGCGCGTTGCGGGCCCGGATCGCCGGGGCGCGGGCCCTGCTGCCCGAGGTGCGCCTCGGCGACGGGGCGTTGCGCCAGATCGCGGCCACCTGTGCGGCCTTCGAGGTCGACGGGATGCGGGCCGACATCGTGATGGCCCGGACGGCCACCGCGCTGGCCGCCTGGGCGGGGCGTACGGACGTGCTCGCCGAGGACGTCCGGCAGGCCGCGCTGCTCGCGCTCCCCCACCGGCGCCGGCGCAACCCCTTCGACGCGCCGGGGCTCGACGAGGACAAGCTCGACGACACCCTGGAGCAGAACAGCGGCGAGGACGACGATCCGGACCCGGACGGCCCCGGTGGCGGCGGCCGGCCGCCGCAGGGCGACGGGCCCGACACGCCGCCGGAGCCCGAGGGCGGCGCCGACGACACGCCCGCGCAGTCCGTGCCGGAGCAGGGCAAGGAGCAGGAGCCGGCCCAGGGGGCGTCCTCCGGGGGCGGTGAGCAGCAGCCGGTGCGGGCCGGCGAGCCGTTCCGGACGAAGATGCTGAGCGTGCCCGGTCTGGGCGAGGGCGCGGCGGGGCGGCGGTCCCGGGCGCGTACCGAGCACGGGCGGACCACCGGTGCGCGGCGGCCGCAGGGCGCGCTGACCAAGCTGCACCTGGCCGCGACCGTGCAGGCCGCCGCCCCGCACCAGCGGGCGCGGGGCCGGTCCGGGCGGGGTCTGGTGGTGCGGCGGGACGATCTGCGGCAGGCGACACGGGAGGGGCGCGAGGGCAATCTCGTGCTGTTCGTCGTGGACGCCTCGGGGTCGATGGCCGCCCGGCAGCGGATGACCGCCGTGAAGGGTGCGGTGCTCTCGCTGCTGATGGATGCCTACCAGCGGCGGGACAAGGTCGGCCTGATCACCTTCCGGGGCAAGGACGCCGAGGTGGTGCTGCCGCCGACGTCGTCGGTGGACGCGGCGGCCGCCCGGCTGGAGATGCTGCCGACCGGGGGGCGCACCCCGGTGGCCGCGGGGCTGTTGAAGGCCCATGACGTGCTGCGGGTGGAGAGGCTGCGCGACCCGTCGCGGCGGCCGTTGCTGGTCGTGGTGACCGACGGACGGGCCACCGGCGGGCCGGAGCCGGTGGCGCTGGCCGCGCGCGCCGCCCGGCTGCACGAGGCCGACGGCACGGCCTCCGTGGTCGTGGACTGCGAGTCGGGTCCGGTGCGGCTCGGTCTCGCCGGGAGTCTGGCGGGTGAGCTGGGCGGCACCGCCGTCACGCTCGACGAGTTGCGGGCCGACTCGATCGCCGGTCTGGTCAAGGACGTTCAGGGAATCAGCCGGAGGGCCGCGTAATGCCGCAGGGACAGCCGACCACGGTGCCGGACGACGGGCTCACCACCCGTCAGCGCCGCAACCGCCAGCTGCTGGTGGTGCACACCGGCATCGGCAAGGGCAAGTCGACGGCGGCCTTCGGGCTGGCGCTGCGTGCCTGGAATCAGGGGTGGCCCATCGGGGTCTTCCAGTTCGTGAAGTCGGCGAAGTGGAAGGTCGGCGAGGAGAACGCCCTGAAGGTGCTCGGCGCGAGCGGCGAGGGCGGGTCCGTCGCCTGGCACAAGATGGGTGAGGGCTGGTCCTGGGTCCAGCGCGACGAGCAGCTGGACAACGAGGCGGCGGCCCGCGAGGGCTGGGAGCAGGTCAAGCGCGATCTGGCGGCCGAGACGTACCGCCTCTACGTGCTCGACGAGTTCGCCTACCCGATGCACTGGGGCTGGGTCGACACCGAAGAGGTGATCGAGGTGCTGCGGACCCGGCCCGGTACCCAGCATGTGGTGATCACGGGGCGCAACGCCCCCGCCGCTCTGGTGGACGCGGCGGACCTGGTGACCGACATGTCGAAGGTCAAGCACCCGATGGACGCCGGGCAGAAGGGCCAGAGGGGCATCGAGTGGTGACTGTTCCACGCCTGGTCGTCGCCGCGCCGTCGTCGGGCAGCGGCAAGACCACCGTCGCGACGGGGCTGATGGCCGCCTTCGCCGGACGGGGGCTCAGCGTGTCCGGGCACAAGGTCGGGCCCGACTACATCGACCCGGGCTACCACGCGCTGGCGACGGGGCGCCCGGGGCGCAATCTCGACGCGTACATGTGCGGGCCGGAGCTGATGGCCCCGCTGTTCGCGCACGGTGCGCAGGGCTGCGACCTGGCGGTCGTCGAGGGCGTGATGGGGCTGTACGACGGGGCCTCGGGACAGGGTGAGCTCGCGTCCACCGCGCAGGTCGCGAAGTTGCTGCGGGCGCCGGTGGTGCTGGTCGTGGACGCGTCGTCGCAGTCGCGGTCGGTGGCGGCGCTCGTGCACGGCTTCGCCTCGTGGGATCCGCAGGTGCGGATCGGCGGGGTGATCCTGAACAAGGTCGGCTCGGACCGGCACGAGGCGTTGCTGCGCGAGGCGCTGGACGAGTCCGGTGTGCCGGTGCTGGGAGTGTTGCGACGGGCGGAGCCGGTGGCGGTGCCGTCGCGGCATCTGGGTCTTGTGCCGGTGGCCGAGCGGCGGGGCGATGCGGTGGCCGCTGTCGCGGCGATGGGTGCTCAGGTGCGGGGCGGATGTGACCTGGACGCGCTGCTGGCCCTGGCGCGGTCCGCGCCCGCCGTGCCGGGTGAGGTGTGGGACGCGGCGCAGGCCGTGGGCGCGGGAGCGGGCGGCGGGGCCCTGCCCCGGGGCTCCGCTCCGGACCCCGCGCCTCAAACGCCGGCGGGGCCGCGGGTCGCCGTCGCTTCCGGCGCCGCGTTCACCTTTTCCTATGCCGAGCACGTCGAGCTGCTCGCCGCCGCCGGGGCCGAGGTGGTGCCGTTCGATCCGTTGCGGGACGAGGCGCTGCCCGAAGGGACCCGCGGGCTGGTCGTCGGGGGCGGGTTTCCCGAGGTGTACGCCCCCGAGCTGTCCGCCAACGAGCCGTTGCGCAAGGCCGTTGCCGAGCTGGCGGCCTCCGGGGCGCCGGTGGCCGCCGAGTGTGCGGGGCTGCTGTATCTGGCGCGGTCCCTCGACGGGCTGCCGATGTGCGGGGTGCTGGACGCCGAGGGGCGGATGTCCGAGCGGCTGACGCTCGGGTACCGGGACGCCGTGGCGCTCAGCGACAGCGTGCTCGCGGCGCCCGGGACCCGGATGCGCGGACACGAGTTCCACCGCACGGAGCTGGCGCCCGGCGCCGGGAGTGAACCGGCCTGGGGCATGCACCAGCCGGAGCGGCGCGTGGAGGGGTTCGTCCAGCAGGGCGTGCACGCGAGTTATCTGCATACGCATTGGGCCTCGGCGCCCGGCACGGCCCGCCGATTCGTTGAGAGGTGCAAGGGATGAACCACGGTACGCACACACTGGTCGGGGTCGGGGTCGGCCCCGGCGACCCGGAGCTGGTGACCGTCAAGGGGGTCAACGCGCTGCGCGAGGCCGCGGTCGTCGTGGTGCCGGTGATGGACACCGGTGAGCGGGGGCGCGCCGAGGCGACGGTGCTGCATTACGTGCCGGCCGAGAAGGTCGTACGGGTCGTGTTCGCCCTCAACGAGCGGTCGGACCGGGCGCGCCGGGAGGCGGCGTGGGACGCGGCGGGGGCGCGGGTCGCGGAGCTGCTGCGTACCCATGGTTCGGTGGCGTTCGCGACCATCGGCGACCCCAATGTGTATTCGACGTTCACCTATCTCGCGCACACCATCGGTGAACTGCTGCCCGGCACCGCCGTGGCGACCGTGCCCGGGATCACCGCCATGCAGGACCTGGCGGCGCGCAGCGGTGCGGTGCTGACCGAGGGCACCGAGCCGTTGACGCTGGTGCCGGTGACCGCGGGGGCGGCCGTGCTGAAGGAGGCCCTGGAGGGCCCCGGGACGGTCGTCGCGTACAAGTTCGGCCGGCTGGCCGAGGAGGTCGCCACGGCGCTGCGCGAGACGGGGCGCACCGAGCACGCGGTGTGGGGTTCGGCGCTCGGGCTGCCGGAGGAGTCGATCAGGCCCGCGGCGGAGCTGGCCGACGGACCGTTGCCGT
This sequence comes from Streptomyces sp. RKAG290, assembly GCF_023701695.1. Taxonomy (GTDB): domain Bacteria; phylum Actinomycetota; class Actinomycetes; order Streptomycetales; family Streptomycetaceae; genus Streptomyces. The sequence continues at coordinate 5,934,503 of NZ_JAJOZC010000001.1, read as the reverse complement.
ACCTCTCCACGCTGATCGCGCCCGCGCCGCGCGACGGGGGACGGGGCGGCAAGCTGTGAGGCGGTCAGTCCGCGATGCCCACCACCAGCCAGATGAAGCACACTCCGGCGACCGTGAACAGGAGCGTGGAGCGCGCCGGGTGGTCGTGGTGCGCCTCGGGGAGGATCTCGGCCGCGGCGAGGTAGAGCAGCGCGCCGCCGAAGAAGCCGAGATAGCAGCCGAGGAGTTCCTCCGGAAGGGTGAACAGGAGCGTCGTCGCCGCGCCGACGACGGGCGCCGCCGCGTCCGCGTACAGCATCGTGAGGGCCTTGCGGCGGGCGTTCCCGTACAGGCTGGTGATCGTGTAGGTGTTGAAGCCGTCCGCGAAGTCGTGGGTGATGACGGCGAGGGCCACGGCCGCTCCCATGCCGCCGCCGACCTGGAACGCCGCGCCGAGCGCCACGCCGTCCATCAGGCTGTGGCCGACCATCGCCGCGGCCGCTGTCATGCCGACCTGGGGCACGCGTTCGTCGCTCGCGCCGTGCGCCGCCTGGCGTACCGCGAGCAGCCGCTCCACAGGTGGGCGACCAGGAAGCCGCCCACGAACAGCAGCAGGGCCGCCGGTACGCCGAAGACGAGGCCGCCCGCGGCCGCGATCGCCTCCGGCAGCAGGTCCAGGCCGACCACGCCGAGCATCAGTCCGCCGGCGAAGCCGAGCACCAGGTGGCGGCGGTCGCTGACGCGCTGGGCGACCCAGCCGCCGGCCAGGGTCATCAGGAACGCGCCGAGCGCGACGAACACCGCCATGGGCTCTTGCTAGCCGATTGACCCCGGTGCGCGCATCTCAGGGCGCGCACCGTCGTATCCCACTCTCTCCGTCCCCGAAAGGACCCGTCCCATGTCCGAAGCAGCCGACGCAGCCGGCGCAGTCGCCGCCCCCACCCGCGGCACCGTGACGTTCGTCGGTGCCGGCCCCGGCGCCGCCGACCTGCTGACCTTCCGGGCGGCGCGGGCCATCGCGGACGCCGACATCGTCATCTGGGCCGCGAGCCTGGTGCAGGCGGAGGTCCTCGATCACGCCCGGGAGGGTGCCGAGATCCTCGACTCGGCGCAGATGTCCCTGGAGCAGGTGGTCGATGTGTACCGGCGGGCGGCGGACGAGGGGCTGAAGGTGGCCCGTATCCACTCCGGTGATCCGGCGCTGTGGGGCGGCACGCAGGAGCAGGTCGACCGGTGCGGCGAGCTGGGTGTCGCGGTGGAGATCGTGCCCGGCGTCTCGTCGTTCTCGGCGGTCGCGGCGATCGTGCAGCGCGAGCTGACCATTCCGGAGGTGGCGCAGTCGGTGATCCTGACCCGGCTGGGCGGCGGCAAGACACCGATGCCCGCGGGTGAGGACGTGCGCGAGTTCGCGCGGCACGGCACGACGATGGCGCTCTTCCTGTCGGCGGCCCGGTCCGGTCAGCTGACGCAGGAACTGCTGGAGGGCGGCTACCCGACCTCGACGCCCGTCGTGATCGCGTACCAGGCGACATGGCCGGAGGAGCTGATCCTGCACTGCACGATCGAGACCCTGGAGGAGACGGTCAAGGAGCACAAGCTCTGGAAGCACACGCTCTTCCTGGTCGGCCCCGCCCTGTCGGCGTCGGGCACGCGTTCGCACCTCTACCACCCGGGTCACTTCCACGGTTACCGCAAGGCCGACAAGGCGGCGCGGGCCGAGCTGCGTGCCCAGCGGTCGGGCTCGTGATCCGGGTCTTCGGTACGGGGACGGGGGAACCGCTCGGCCCCGGCGCACGGGCGGCTCTGGACGGCGCCACGCTGGTGGTCGGCGCGCGGCGCCATCTGGACGGCGCGGCGCTCCCGGAGCGGGCCGGGCGGGTGGTGCTGGGGCCGCTGGCCCCGGCCCTCGACCGGATCGGTGAGCACTTCGACGAGGACGGGGCCCGGGTGGTGGTGCTGGCCTCCGGCGATCCGGGGTTCTTCGGGATCGTGCGGGCGCTGGCGGAGCGGTTCGGGCCGGCGGCGCTCGACGTGCGGCCGGGGGCGCCGTCGATCGCCGTCGCGTTCGCCCGGCTGGGGGTGCCGTGGGACGACGCGGTGGTGGTCAGCGCGCACGGGCGCGATCCGCGGACCGCGGTGAACGTGTGTTTCGCGCACCCCAAGGTCGCGGTGCTGACCGGGCCCGGCGCCGGGCCTGCCGAACTGGCGGCCGGGCTGCTGTACCGGTGCGAGGAGCGGACCCTGGTCGTCGCGACCGCGCTCGGGGACCCGGTGCACGAGCGCGTCGAGCGGCTGACGCCCCGGGAGGCGGCGGCCCGCGACTGGCCGGATCCGGTGAGCGTGGTGCTGTGCCTGGACGAGTCGCGGATGCTGTCGCCGGTACGGACGGTGGCGGGGGCGGCCACCGGTCCGGCCGGGTGGGCGCTGGACGAGGCCGAGTTCGAGCACCGCGACTCGATGATCACCAAGTTCGAGGTGCGGGCGCTGGCCCTTGCCCGGCTCGGGCCGCGCACCGGTGACCTGGTGTGGGACATCGGTGCCGGGTCGGGATCGGTCGCGGTGGAGTGCGCTCGGCTCGGGGCCGCCGCCGTCGCCGTCGAGAAGACCGCCGACGGGGTAGAGCGGATCCGGGCGAACGCGGCCGCGCACGGGGTGTACGTCCGGGCGGTGCGCGGGGCCGCGCCGACCGTGCTGTCCGATCTGGCCGACCCGGACGCGGTGTTCATCGGGGGCGGTGGCAGTGAGCTGCCCGCGATAGTGACCGCGTGCGCGCGGCGGGCGCGGCGGGCCGTGGTGGTCACGGTGGCGGCCCTGGACCGGGTGCCGCAGGTCCGGTCGGCCCTGACCGCTGCCGGGTTCGCGCCCGAGGGGGTGCTGCTGCAGTCCTCCCGGCTGGCGCCGCTGCCCGGTGAGGTGACCCGGCTCGCCGCGGCCAATCCGGTCTTTCTGCTGTGGGGCACCCGCCCCGCGGTTCGTGCAAGTGAAGGAGCAACCCAGTGATCGGCCTGATCTCCGCGACGGCGGCGGGCGCCGTCGCCCGCGACCGGCTGGCCGCGGCCTGGCCCGGCCGCGCCGTGGTCTACGACGGCCCGGTGCGCGAGGCCGTGCAGCGGGCGTTCGCCGAGTGCGAGCAGCTGGTGTGCTTCCTGGCCACCGGGGCCGTGGTGCGCCTGGTCGCACCGCTGCTGGTGGACAAGGCGGCGGACCCGGGCGTCGTCTGCGTCGACGAGGCGGGGCGCCATGCGGTGGCGCTGCTCGGCGGCCACGGCGGCGGGGCGAACGCCCTGGCGGTGGCGGTCGGTGAGGTGCTGGGCGCGACGCCGGTCGTGACGACGGCGACGGACGCGGTGGGCGTGCCCGGTCTGGACATGCTGGGGCTCCCCGTGGAGGGGGATGTCGCGGGGGTGTCCCGGGCGATGCTCGACGGTGCCCCGGTGGTGCTGCGGGCGGACGCGGCATGGCCGTTGCCCGCGCTGCCGCCGAACGTGGGCCCCGATGTCGCGGGCCCGGCCGTGCTGCACCTCACCGACACGGTGCTGGAACTCGGGCCGCAGGAAGCCGTGTTGCGCCCCGCCTCGCTCGTCGTCGGGGTCGGCGCGTCCAAGGGCGCGCCCGAGGACGAGGTGCTCGGGCTGGTCCGGGACGCCCTGGCGGGTGCCGGGCTCTCCCCGCTGAGCATCGCGGAGCTGGCGACCGTCGACGCGAAGGCGCAGGAGCCGGGGATCGTGGCCGCCGCCGCCCGGCTCGGCGTGCCGTTGCGTACGTACCCGGCCGACGCGCTGGCCCGCATCGAAGTGCCGCACCCCTCGAACGCGCCGCTCGCCGCCGTCGGCACGCCCTCGGTGGCGGAGGCCGCCGCGCTCGCCGGAGGCGGTGAACTCCTCGTGCCGAAGCGGAAGTCGCAGCCCGAGGGGCGCGCGGCGATGGCCACCTGCGCGGTGGTCCGCCGGGCGGTGCGCGGGCGCCTCGCCGTCGTCGGGCTCGGGCCCGGGGCCCGCGACCTGCTGACGCCGCGCGCCCGCGAGGAGCTGCGGCGGGCCTCGGTGCTGGTCGGGCTCGACCAGTACGTCGACCAGATCAGGGACCTGCTGCGGCCGGGCACCACGATCCTGGAGTCGGGGCTCGGCGCCGAGGAGGAGCGGGCCCGTACCGCGGTCGCCGAGGCGCGCAAGGGGCATGCCGTCGCACTGATCGGCAGCGGGGACGCCGGCGTGTACGCGATGGCCTCGCCCGCGCTCGCCGAAGCCGGCGCCGACATCGACGTGGTGGGCGTGCCGGGGGTGACGGCCGCGCTCGCGGCGGCCGCGATCCTGGGCGCCCCGCTGGGCCACGACCACGTCTCGATCAGCCTCTCCGACCTGCACACGCCGTGGGAGGTCATCGAGCGCCGGGTGCGAGCCGCGGCCGAGGCCGACATCATCGTGACGTTCTACAACCCGCGCAGCCGGGGCCGCGACTGGCAACTCCCGAAGGCGCTGTCGATCCTGGCCGGGCACCGGGAACCGGCCACCCCGGTCGGGGTCGTGCGCAACGCCTCGCGCCCCGACGAGAGCAGCCGGGTGACGTCGTTGGCGGCGCTGGACCCGGGGACGGTCGACATGATGACCGTCGTGACGGTGGGCAACACGGCCACCCGTGAGATCGCGGGCCGCATGGTCACCCCGCGCGGCTACCGCTGGCAGTCGGCCACGGCCGACGAGGCGGCCCGGTGAACAGCCCCGCCGGCCCGCATCGCACCCCCCATGAACACCGAGGAGAACCTGTGAACACCCCGTCCGCCCAGCCCGCACTGCTGATCGCCGGCCACGGCACCCGGGACGAGGGCGGGGCCGCCGCCTTCCGTGCCTTCGTGGCCGAGCTCGGCGCCCGCAACCCGCAACTGCCCGTGGCGGGCGGCTTCATCGAGCTGTCGCCGCCGCCGCTCGGTGACGCGGTGACCGAGCTCGTCGAGCAGGGCGTCAAGCACTTCGCCGCCGTCCCGCTGATGCTGGTGTCGGCAGGGCACGCCAAGGGCGACATTCCGGCGGCGCTGACCCGGGAGAAGGAGCGCCACCCCGGCACCTCGTACACCTACGGGCGTCCGCTGGGCCCGCACCCGGCACTGCTGAGGGTGCTGGAGCGGCGGGTCGAGGAGGTGCTGGGCGACACCGACCGCTCCGAGGTGACGGTGCTGCTGGTCGGGCGCGGCTCCACGGACCCGGATGCCAACGCCGAGGTGTACAAGGCGGCGCGGCTGTTCTGGGAGGGCCGTGGCTACGCGGGTGTGGAGACGGCTTTCGTCTCGCTGGCCGCCCCCGATGTGCCGTCGGGTCTGGACCGTTGCGTGAAGCTGGGTGCGGGGCGCATAGTCGTCCTGCCGTACTTCCTCTTCACCGGCATCCTGCCGGACCGGGTGCGTCACCAGACCGGCGAGTGGGCCGCCGCCCATCCGGAGCTGGATGTCCGGTCGGCCGAGGTGATCGGCGCCGCGGAGGAACTGCTCGATCTGGTCATGGAGCGCTACCGGGAGGCCGTCAAGGGCGATCTGCGGATGAACTGCGACTCTTGCGTGTACCGGATCGCACTGCCGGGCTTCGAGGACAAGGTGGGACTGCCGCAGCAGCCGCACTTCCACCCTGACGACGACGGCCATCACCACCACCCCCACCATGGCGGTCATGCACACTCCCACTGAACGCCCCGACGCGACAGGCGCGGGCGCGCACGATCTGCGGCATCACGGTGACGCGGAGATACGGGGACGGGGCCGGGATCTGACCGATCTCGCCGTCAACGTACGGGCCGGTACCCCGCCGGCCTGGCTGAAGGAGCGGATTGCCGCGTCGCTGGGCTCGCTCGCCGCCTACCCGGACGGGCGTCCGGCGCGTGCGGCGGTCGCCGCCCGGCACGGACTGCCGCCCGAACGGGTCCTGTTGACCGCGGGTGCGGCGGAGGCGTTCGTGCTGATCGCGCGGGCCCTGCCGGTCCGGCGTCCGGTCGTGGTCCATCCGCAGTTCACCGAGCCCGAGGCCGCCCTGCGTGCGGCCGGGCACGAGGTGGGCCGGGTGGTGCTGCGGGCCGAGGACGGCTTCCGGCTGGATCCGGACGCCGTTCCGGCGGACGCGGACCTAGTGGTGGTCGGCAATCCGACCAACCCGACGTCCGTGCTGCATCCCGCGGCCGTGCTGGAGCAACTGGCGCGCCCCGGGCGGACGCTGGTGGTCGACGAGGCGTTCATGGACGCGGTGCCCGGTGAGCAGGAGGCGCTGTGCGGCCGGACGGATGTCCCCGGGCTCGTCGTCCTGCGCAGCCTCACCAAGACCTGGGGACTCGCGGGGCTGCGGATCGGTTACGTCACGGCCGCGCCGGAGACCGTGTGCCGACTGGCACAGGCGCAGCCGCTGTGGCCGGTCTCGGCGCCGGCGCTGACGGCCGCCGAGGCGTGCATGGAGCCGCGGGCGCTGGCCGAGGCGGCCGCCGCGGCGGACCGCATCGCGGTGGACCGGGCCCATCTGGTCGCGGGACTGCGCGAGTTCACCGAGATACAGGTCGTGGAGCCGGCCCAGGGATCGTTCGTCCTGGTCCGGCTGGAGCGGGCCGCCGAGATACGGGAGCGGCTGCGGATGCTGGGTTTCGCGGCCCGGCGCGGTGACACGTTCCCGGGGCTCGGCACCGACTGGCTTCGGCTGGCCGTGCGCGACCGTACGACGACCAACCGCTTTCTGCAGGTGCTCGACCAGGCTCTCCAGGCGCTGAGCGCGGTCAGCCGGTGACGGTCCCGTCCGTCAGGTTTCTTCCACGAGCGGGGAGCGGCGTTCCTCCCACGGAACACCGCTCCCCGCTCCCCCTCTTCCTACGGCCCCCCGGCCGCCCCCTCGGGCCCTGAACCGCTCCCCCGGGCGTCAGTCCTGCGCACGTCGCCGGGCCACGACCATGGCGCCGGCCCCGACCGCCAGCAGGAGCGCCGCACCACCCGCGACGTACGGCGTGGTGGAGCTGCTGCCCGTCTCGGCGAGGTCGGCATCGGGCGCCGCGGCGGCCTGATCGGTCCCGGTCTGCGGCTTCACGTCGCCGCCGGCGGAGCCGGAGTCACCGGCCGTGGAACCCCCGTCGCCGGAGCTGCCGCCGTCGGACGAGCCACCGTTGCCGGAACCGCCGTCGGACGAGCCACCACTGCTCGAACCGCCGTCGGTGGAACCACCGCCGTCGGAGCCCCCGGCGGAAGAACCACCGTCACCGGAGCCCCCGTCGGAGCCCCCGTCGGACGAACCGCCGCCACTGGAGCCCCCGTGGCCCGACCCGCCCGGGCGGTGCCCCTTCGGCGTCTCGCAGGTGGCCTCGGCGAGCGTGACCTCGCCCTGCACATCCGCGACGTTCAGCTTGAGCGGGTTCACCGAGACCTTCAGCCGCAGTGCCGCAGCGGCCGCGGTGCGTGAGGTGGTGTGCGTCTTCGAGATGTCGAGAGTCACCTCACCGATCCCCGGGACCGAGACCTGCGTGGTGCCTCCGGCGGTGAGCGTGACGCGCTTGCCCAGGACCCTCACGTGCCCCAGGACGTTCGACTCGGCGACGGGCTTGTGGCCCACCTCGCAGACCGCCTTGGAGGTGACCTGCTCCACCTCGATCAGCGAGAGCAGCCGCAGACCGGGCAGGTGCACCCGCGCCCTGGCCAGATTGCTGTGGCCCTCGGCCCGGCGCTTGCTCACGGTCGCGTCCGCCATGGCCACATCGGCACGCAGCACGTCGAACGGCTTGCCGCGGTCGACGCCGTCGAGCTTCACACTGAGTGCGGTCTCCGCGGCGCTGGCCGGGGCCTGCACCTCATTGAGCGTGGTCCTGAGCGGCACGTCGATCGTCTTGTTCAGGAGCGAGACGTCGAGTGCGGTGCGGAGCACTACCGCGCTCGCCTTCCCGCCGCCGGTGGCCGTGGTCGCGGTGGCGGCCTGCGCCGGGACGGCGACCAGCAGGGCGACGGGAGCGGCGGCGACCGCCAGGGCGGCGAGGCGGAAGGTGTTGCTGTTCAAGATGGTGGAACCCCCACAAGAGACATGGAGCCACCGGCGCCGTCCAATGGGGACATCGCGGGCACCGGTGGCCTCGACTCCGTGAATCTTTACGCACAGAGGGTGAACTGGCGGATACCTGAGGTGAGTTCACTCCAAAGGGGGGTTTCCGGGCACACATTCGAATATTCCGGCACGCGCGTTCCTTGAATTCACCCGTTTCACTGAGCGCGGGGGCTCGAAGGTTGACCGCGCCGGAGCATCCGCAGAAGTGGTCCAACGAGCGGGCCGACTCCCGGTAACTGCCGGTCAACACAGTGCAACCGGCGGCCCCGGACCCGCACCCGTCAGCCGATCACGCGCCCGTTCAGCACGACCCGGCGCGGCGCGGCCAGCACGCGCACATCGGCCCGCGGGTCCTCGTCGTACACCACCAGGTCGGCGGGGGCGCCCTCCTCCAGCCCCGGCCTGCCGAGCCACTCCCGGGCCCGCCAGGTCGTCGCGGACAGCGCGTCCAGGGCCGGCACACCCGCCTTCACGAGTTCGGCGACCTCGTCGGCCACCAGACCGTGGGCCAGCACACCGCCCGCGTCGGTGCCGACGAAGATCGGCACCCCGGCGTCGTGGGCGGCCCCCACGGTGTCGTACCGGCGCTCGTGCAGCCGGCGCATATGGGCCGACCAGCGCGGGTACTTGGCGTCACCGCCCCGCGCCAGCGAGGGGAAGGTGGCGATGTTGACCAGCGTGGGGACGATCGCGACCCCGCGCTCCGCGAAGAGCGGGATGGTCTCCTCGGTGAGACCCGTCGCGTGCTCGACGCAGTCGATCCCCGCCTCGACGAGATCGGCCAGCGCGTCCTCGGCGAAGCAGTGCGCGGTGACCCGGGCGCCCAGCCGGTGCGCCTCGGCGATGGCCGCCCCGGCCGCCTCGCGCGGCCAGCACGCGGTCAGATCGCCCACCTCACGGTCGATCCAGTCCCCGACCAGCTTCACCCAGCCGTCGCCGCGGCGGGCCTCCTGCGCGACGTAGGCCACCAGTTCGTCCGGCTCGATCTCGTACGCGTAGTTCCTGGTGTACCGCCGAGTCCTGGCGATGTGCCGGCCGGCCCTGATGATCTTGGGCAGGTCCTCCCGGTCGTCGATCCACCGGGTGTCGGCGGGCGAGCCCGCGTCCCGCAGGAGCAGCGCACCGGCCTCCCGGTCGTCGACGGCCTGCTTCTCGGTGGTCGCCGGGTCGACGGCCCCGTGGTGGTCGAGCCCGACGTGGCAGTGGGCGTCGACCAGGCCCGGCAGCGCCCACCCGGTGACGACCGTCGCCCCGTCCGCGCCGGCGGGCCGCTCGTACGTGATGCGTCCGTCGACCGCCCAGAGCTCGTCCCTGACCTCCTCGGGACCGACGAGCACCCGCCCCTTCACATGCAGCACCCGCGGCGCCTCGTGATCACTCATGGACAGCACTGTACGAGGCGCCCCTCAGGCCGTCGGTGAGGTGCTGGGTACCCTCGGTGCAGGCCCGGTCCGCAGGGTGGGCCGCACACCGATCCGATCCCGAAGAGAGCTCCACCGTGACGCACCCCTTCCTCGACCTCGCCCCGTTCACCGCAGCGCAGTTCGCCGCCGTCGAGCGGCGGGTGGCCACTCTCCTCGCCACCGAGCAGGACGTCGTCATCATGCAGGGCGAGGCGCTGCTCCCCCTCGAAGGCTGCATCAGGGGCGGCGCCCGGCCCGGTTCGACCGCGCTGAACGTCGTCACGGGGCCGTACGGGCAGACCTTCGGCAACTGGCTGCGCGACTGCGGCGCCGAGGTCGTCGACCTCGCGGTGCCCTTCCACGCGGCCGTCACCGCCGACCAGGTCGCGCAGGCGCTGGCCGCGCACCCGGAGATCGACTTCGTCTCGCTGGTCCACGCGGAGGCGGCCACCGGCAACACCAACCCCGTCGCGGAGATCGGCGAGGTCGTCCGTGCGCACGGGGCGCTGTTCATGCTGGACGCCGTCGCCTCGGTGGGCGCCGAGCCGCTGCTGCCGGACGCGTGGGGCGTCGACCTGTGCGTGATCGGCGCGCAGAAGGCGATGGGCGGTCCGGCCGGGGTGTCCGCGGTGTCGGTGAGCCCGCGCGCCTGGGAGCGGCTCGCCGCCAACCCGCAGGCCCCCCGCCGCTCCTACCTCTCCCTGCTGGACTGGAAGGAGCGCTGGATCGACGGCGGCCGGAAGGCGCTGCTGCACGCCCCGGCCCAGCTGGAGATGCTGGCGCTGGAGGCCTGCGTCGAGCGGATCGAGGCGGAGGGCCTGGACGCGCTCATGGCCCGGCACGCCGCGGCGGCCGCGGCCACCCGGGCCGGCGCGGTGGCGCTGGGCGGCGGCCTGACCCCGTACGTGCACGAGGCGAAGGACGCGGCGCCGGTGGCGACCACGCTGCGCACACCGGAGGGCGTGGACGCCTCCGGGCTGGTCGCGCAGGCGCTCGCCGCCGACCCGTCGCTGCCGCTGATCGCGGGCGGTGGGGCGCTGTCCAAGGAGATGATCAGGGTCAATCACTACGGGGTGGACGCGACGCGGGGCGCGGTGCTCTCCTCGCTCGCGGCTCTGGGGGCGGCGCTGGCCGACACGGGCCTGCGGGTCGATTTCGATGCTGCCCGCAATGCCGTTTCGGAAACCTGGCCCAGCAACTAAGGCCGGAAGTAATTCACAATGCGGGGAGCTGCCTTTTCCAGAGCAGCTCCCCGCATTCTTCTTCCCGCTTTCCCTGTAGCTAAACGCCCCAGTTCCCACGGCGTCGTCACGCGCAATTCGGCCGCGTCTCGGGAGAGTTACGGTGCTGTGACCGACTCCACACCGAGGGCGTTATGCCGGATAAATGTGGGTCAAATCGGAAGAAAGTGAGGCCGATTCGCGCCGGGGCGCGCACCCGCGTGATAACACAGCAGACCGCCTCAGCCAACCCCTCCCCTCGATGCAATTTTGAAATTTGCTAGGTAAATTCAATTCGCATGACCGCCGCACCCGCAGACTTTGCAAGTGCCCGAAGCGAATTCATCACGATCGACACCCCACGAGTGGAGGACGGAGCCGCGATCTGGCGCATTGCCCGCGATTCCAAGGTCCTGGACCTCAACTCCTCGTACAGCTACCTGCTGTGGTGCCGTGACTTCGCGGCGACCTCCGTGGTCGCCCGCGACGAGACCGGCGACCCGGTCGCCTTCGTGACCGGGTACATCAGGCCAGACCGCCCCGAGACGCTCGTCGTCTGGCAGGTGGCCGTCGACCACGGCCACCGCGGTACCGGTCTGGCAGCGAAGCTGCTGGACGCCCTGACCTCACGGGTGGCCGCGAACCAGGGACTGGCCTCGGTCGAGACGACCATCACGCCGGACAACACGGCGTCGGACCGCCTGTTCACCTCTTACGCGCAGCGCCACGACGTGGCACTGGAGCACGAGGTGCTCTTCGACGGCGGCCTGTTCCCCGAGGGCAGTCATCTGCCGGAAGTGCTCTACCGCATCGGCCCGTTCCACGCCTGAGAGCGCGCACTTCCATCCGACGGGCTCCCAGCCCGTCGCCGCACCCTTTCACCACCGCCCGTCACACCCCCCTCACGCAGGAGACCCGCTGTGACCATCACCCCGCCCGCCCTGAGTGTCTTCGAGACCCTGGAGTCCGAGGTACGGAGCTACTGCCGCGGCTGGCCCGCTGTGTTCGACCGCGCACAGGGCGCCCGCCTGACGGACGAGGACGGCCACTCGTACCTCGACTTCTTCGCCGGAGCCGGTTCGCTCAACTACGGCCACAACAACCCGGTGCTGAAACGCGCGCTGATCGACTACATCGAGCGCGACGGCATCACCCACGGCCTCGACATGGCGACCACCGCCAAGCGGGCCTTCCTGGAGACCTTCCAGAACGTCATCCTGCGGCCGCGCGACCTGCCGTACAAGGTGATGTTCCCCGGCCCGACCGGCACCAACGCCGTCGAGTCGGCGCTGAAGCTGGCCCGCAAGGTGAAGGGCCGCGAGTCCGTGGTCTCGTTCACCAACGCCTTCCACGGCATGTCGCTGGGCTCGCTGGCCGTCACCGGCAACGCCTTCAAGCGGGCCGGCGCCGGCATCCCGCTGGTGCACGGCACCCCGATGCCGTTCGACAACTACTTCGACGGCCAGGTCCCCGACTTCATCTGGTTCGAGCGGCTCCTGGAGGACCAGGGGTCCGGGCTCAACAAGCCCGCCGCCGTGATCGTCGAGACGGTCCAGGGCGAGGGCGGCATCAACGTCGCCCGGGTCGAGTGGCTGCGCGCGCTCCAGGAGCTGTGCCACCGCCAGGACATGCTGCTGATCGTCGACGACATCCAGATGGGCTGCGGCCGCACCGGCAGCTTCTTCTCCTTCGAGGAGGCCGGCATCACGCCGGACATCGTGACGCTGTCGAAGTCCATCAGCGGCTACGGCATGCCCATGTCGCTCTGCCTGTTCAAGCCCGAGCTGGACATCTGGGAGCCGGGCGAGCACAACGGCACCTTCCGCGGCAACAACCCCGCGTTCGTCACCGCCGCCGCCGCGCTCGACGCCTACTGGGCGGACGGCCAGATGGAGAAGCAGACGCTGGCCCGCGGCGAGCAGGTCGAGCACGCGCTGCTGGCGATCTGCGGCGAGCACGACAGCGCGCAGTTCCGCGGCCGCGGACTGGTGTGGGGCCTGGAGTTCAACGACCCGCAGCGCGCGTCGGCCGTCTGCGCCCGCGCCTTCGAGCTCGGACTCCTGCTGGAGACCTCCGGCCCGCAGAGCGAGGTCGTGAAGCTGCTGCCGCCGCTCACCATCACCCCGAGGAACTGGACGAGGGCCTGCGCACGCTGGCCCGCTGCGTCCGCGAGACCGCCTGACCCGGGGCCGCCCCGGGCGGGCCCGACGAGAAACACCGCTGTAGAGAGAAAGGCACTGACCCACCGTGATCGTCCGATCGTTCAGTGACATCGAGAACACCGACCGGCATGTGAAGTCCGCCTCCGGCACCTGGGAGAGCAAGCGCATCGTGCTCGCCAAGGAGAAGGTCGGCTTCTCTCTCCACGAGACCGTGCTCTACGCGGGCACGGAGACGTCGATGTGGTACGCCAACCACATCGAGGCCGTGCTCTGCACCGAGGGCGAGGCCGAGCTCACCAACGACGAGACCGGCGAGAAGCACTGGATCGCCCCCGGCACGATGTACCTGTTGAACGGGCACGAGCACCACACGCTGCGCCCCAAGACGGACTTCCGCTGCGTGTGCGTCTTCAACCCCCCCGTCACCGGACGGGAGGACCATGACGAGAACGGTGTCTACCCACTGCTGACCGAGGAGGCCTGAACCAACATGACCACTGATGTACGCGCCGATCTGTACCCATCGCGCGGCGCCGCCGAGATGACCACTCCCCGCCAGGACCCGGTCATCTGGTCCGCGCCCGGCGCACCGGGTCCGGTCGCCGCGAAGGAGCTTCAGGGCTTCGAACGCGACGGATTCCTCACCGTCGACCAGCTGATCACGCCGGACGAAGTGGCCGGTTACCACGCCGAGCTGGAGCGGCTGATCGCCGATCCGGCGGTGCGTGCCGACGAGCGCTCGATCATCGAGCCGAAGTCGCAGGACGTACGGTCGGTCTTCGAGGTCCACCGGCTCAGCGAGGTCTTCGCGCGGCTGGTCAGCGACGAGCGTGTGGTGGGCCGGGCCCGCCAGATCCTCGGCTCGGACGTGTACGTCCACCAGTCCCGGATCAACGTCAAGCCGGGCTTCGGTGCCTCCGGGTTCTACTGGCATTCGGACTTCGAGACCTGGCACGCCGAGGACGGTCTGCCGAACATGCGGGCGGTGTCCGTCTCGATCGCGCTGACCGAGAACTACGACACCAACGGCGGGCTGATGATCATGCCCGGCTCGCACAAGTCGTTCCTCGGGTGCTCGGGCGAGACGCCGAAGGACAACTACAAGAAGTCGCTGCAGATGCAGGACGCGGGCACCCCGTCCGACGAGGCGCTGACGAAGATGGCCGACCGGCACGGCATCAAGCTCTTCACGGGCCGGGCCGGTTCGGCGACCTGGTTCGACTGCAACTGCATGCACGGTTCGGGGGACAACATCACCCCGTACCCGCGCAGCAATGTCTTCATCGTGTTCAACAGCGTGGAGAACAAGGCCGAGGAGCCGTTCGCGGCGCCGATCCGCCGCCCGGACTTCATCGGGGCGCGGGACTTCACGCCGGTGAAGTAGAGCCGGTATACGACGGTGGGGTGGGACGGATTATCGTCCCACCCCACCGTCGTATACCGGTGGACCCCGGGGCCGGCCACAAGCGATGGTGATCCACATGACTTCACACGTACAACACGTCACCGTCGACTGTGCCGACGCGTACGAGCTCGCCACCTTCTGGGCGCAGGTGCTGGGCGCCTCCCTCGCCGACGACGACTTTCCGGGTGACCCCGAGGCTCTGGTCGAGACGCCTCGCGCCGCCTTGCTGTTCGTCACCGTGCCCGAGCGGAAGAGCACCAAGAACCGCATCCACCTCGACATCCAGCCGCAGGACCGCACCCGTGACGAGGAGGTCGAGCGCCTGCTCGCGCTCGGCGCCACCCTGGTCGGCGACCATCGCAGGCCCAACGGACGCGGCTGGGCGACCCTGGCCGATCCGGAGGGCAACGAGTTCTGTGTGGAGTGCAGTGCGCGAGAGCGCGCGCTGCTGACCGGGACCAGGCTGCCGGTCACCGCGGACGACGTGACGTCGGCGGTGCGGCTGGCGGTCGCCGCGCTCAAGGAGTCGTCGGCACAGGACTGGCACATCCCGGCGGGCACGCTCACCTGGGACTGCTGGGAGACCGTCGAGCACCTCAGCGACGACCTCTTCGCGTACGCGGCCCAACTGGGCCCGCAGTCACCGCCGTTGGAGAACGAGGTGCCGTACCACTGGGCACCGCGGCGCGAGGGCGGCCCGTTCAACGCAATCTTCGCCGACCCGGCGGCCGGCACGGCGGGGCTGTTGCAGACCCTGGAGACCAGCGGGGCGCTGCTGTCGGCGATGGTGCGGACGACCGCGCCGGACGTCCGCTCGTACCACGGCTTCGGGGTGTCGGACGCGGAGGGCTTCGCCGCCATGGGCGTGGTGGAGACCCTGGTGCACATGGAGGACCTGGCCCAGGGCCTCGGCGTGGCCTGGACGCCGCCCGCCGACCTGTGCGACCGGGTGCTGGCCCGGCTCTTTCCGGACGCCCCCGACGACGGGGACCGGTGGACCGTCCTGCTCTGGTCCACCGGCCGCGCCGACCTGCCGGGCCGCGAGCGGGTCACCTCATGGAAGTGGCACGGTGCGCCGCTGGAGGAGGCTCCGCAGCCGTAGCCGCACTAGCGGTGGGAGAACCAGGCCGCGGCCGACGACAACGCCGCGAGGTGCGGCGCCGGGGGACGCAAGCCCGGCCTGACCCGAAAGGGCGGCCTCAGGCCCCCAGCACCGGGTAGTCCGTGTAGCCGCGGTGGTCGCCCCCGTAGAAGGTCGCCCGGTCCGGGGTGTTGAAGGGGCCGCCCGCGCGCAGCCGCTCCGGCAGATCCGGGTTGGCGAGGAACAGCGCGCCGTACGCGATGACCTCTGCCACGCCCTCCTCGACGAGGGCCAGCGCGTCGGGTCCGGTCGGGCCCTCGCTCGCCGGGTTCAGCACGAGCGTGCCGTTGAACTGCTTGCGCAGCGTCTCGGTCAGCGCCCGGTCCGCGGCCGTGGCCTCGACGACGTGCAGATAGGCGAGCCCGACCGGCTCGATGGCCTGTACCAGCGCGCTGTACGTGGCCTCGGGCGCGGGCTCGTCGATGTCGTTGAACGGGTTGCCGGGCGAGACGCGGATCGCGGTGCGCGCGGCACCGATCTCGGCGGCGACGGCGCGCACGACCTCGACCGCGAACCGGATGCGGCCCTCCACGGAGCCGCCCCACTCGTCGGTGCGCACGTTGGAGTTGGGTGCCAGGAACTGGTGGATCAGGTATCCGTTGGCGCCGTGCAGCTCCACGCCGTCGAAGCCGGCGTCCACGGCGTTGCGTGCGGCAGTCACGAAGTCGGCGATCGTCGACCGGATCTCGGCGTCGGTCAGCTCCTGCGGGGTGACGAAGTCCTTCGGGCCCACGTGCGTGAAGACCTGTCCGGTGGCCGCGACCGGGGAGACGCCGACCGGGGCGAGCCCCTCGGGCAGCAGCACCGGGTGGCCGATGCGGCCGGTGTGCAGGATCTGGGCGAAGATCCGGCCGCCCTTGGCGTGCACGGCGTCGGTGACCTTGCGCCAGCCGGCGATCTGTTCGTCGCTGTGCAGCCCGGGGGTGCTGGGGTAGCCCTGGCCGACGACGGACGGCTGGACACCCTCGGTGATGATCAGCCCGGCCGAGGCGCGCTGGGCGTAGTACTCGGCGGTGAGGTCCGTCGGTATGCCGCCCTCGCCCGCCCGGCTGCGGGTCATCGGAGCCAGGGCGATGCGGTTGGCGAGCTGGGTGCCGGCCAGGTCGAACGGGTCGAATGCGGTGGTCATGGAGAGCCCCCAAGGATTTATGTGGTCGGCCAAGCATCTGCGACGTGTGCCACTGTAGCGCATTACTTGGCCGGCCAAGGTAAAGTCGTCAGGAAGCCCGCTGCCGCCGGCGGAGCCGGTCCGGGGGCCCGCCGCGCACCACCCCGAGGAGTCCGATGAAGTCCGATCCCGCCTGTACCGAGCTGCCCAGCGCCGCCCGGGGCGGCCCGGTCAGCCATGCCGTCTCGCGGGTCGCGCGGCTCCACCGGATCGCGGCGGGCAAGCTGCTCAAGAGCGCGGGTCTCTACCCGGGCCAGGAGTTCCTGATGATGTTCCTCTGGGACGCGGGCGCCGTCCGCCAGTCGGAGGTGATCAAGGCCGTCGACCTCGATCCGTCCACGGTCACCAAGATGCTCCAGCGCCTGGAACAGTCCGGGCACGTCCGCCGCAGCCCCGACCCGGCCGACCGCCGGGCCGTCCTGGTCGAGGCCACCGACAACAGCTGCGCACTGCTCTCCGAGGTGGAGCGGGCCTGGACGGATCTTGAGGAGCACACCCTCGCAGGCCTGGACGGGGACGAGCGCAGGGAACTGGCGCGGCTGCTGGCCAGGGTCGAGGAGAACCTCTGCCGCGAGACGGCGGACTGCCCGGAGAACCGCTGACCCCGCACGCCGCCGGCCGCGGTCAGCCCGACAGCACGTCCAGCGCGCGGTCCACGTCGGCCTCGGTGTTGTACAGGTGGAAGGCCGCCCGCAGATTGCCGGCCCGGTCGGAGACCATCACCCCGGCCCGTCCCAGTTCCGCCGCCCGGTCCCGAGTCCGGGCACCGCGACGACGGCGGTGTCCCCGGCACGGCCGGGCGCCCCAGCCCGGCGAGACCACTGCGGAACCGGGCCGCGAGCCCGGTGGCGTGGTCATGGACGGCGTCGATGCCGACCTCGTTCAGCAGCGCGAGGGACTGCTCGGCGCCGTGGTACGAGAGGAACGCGGGCGGCTCGTCGTAGCGGCGGGCATCGGACGCGAGCTTCGCGACCGGCCCGTAGGTGCTGCCCCACCGGTCCTCGCCCGCGACCCACCCGGCGAAGACCGGCGGCAGGGACTGCTGCGCCTCCTCGGCGACGGTGAGGAAGGACGCGCCCCGCGGGCAGAGCAGGAATTTGTACCCGCCCGCGACCGTGTAGTCGTACGCCCCGGCATCGAGCGGCAGCCAGCCGGCGGACTGGGTGACATCCAGCAGCGTCCGGGCCCCGTGGGCCGCGGCCGCTTCCCGCACCGCGGCCAGGTCGGCGATCCGCCCGTCTGCGGACTGCACGCAGGAGAAGGCGACGAGCGCGGTCCCGGGGCGCACGGCGTCGGCCAGGTCCGCCAGCGGGACATAGCGCACCCGGAGGTCGCCGCGGACCGCGAACGGGGTGACGACCGAGCTGAACTCCCCTCAGGAGCCAGCACTTCGGCCCCGGCCGGCAGCGAACAGGCGATCAGCCCGACGTGGACGGAGACCGAGCTGCCGACCGCGACCCGGCCGGCGTCGACACCGGCGAGCCGGGCGAAGCCCTCCCTGGCCCCGTCCGCCGCCTCGAAGTCGCCCGCACCGTCCCTGCGGCCGGTGGCGTTCCCCTCGGCGAGGGCCTTCACGGCTTCGACGGTGCGGCGGGGCAGCAGCCCGCAACTGGAGGTGTTGAGGTAGGCGGTCTCCGGCGCGAACTCGGCTTCGACGGCGCGGCTGAGCGAAGTGATCGTCATGCGTTCAGCCTGAAGCCCCCTTAATTCATAGTCAATCACCAATAGTTAAGGGGTCGCCCCAAGCAATGCTTATGCGTGCGGGCCGTTGCGGATCAGCCGTTGCCCCCGCCGGACGGGACCTCGCACGCCCCGTCGGCGTCGCACGCCGCGGCGTCCCCGCCGGTCACGACCGGCGCGCGGTCCTGCCACGCCTGCTCCAGCGCCTGGGCGAACACCTCGGCGGGCTGACCGCCGGAGATCCCGTACCGCCGGTCGAGCACGAAGAACGGCACGGCGTTGGCACCCAGCTCGGAGGCCTCCTGCTCGTCGGCCCGCACCTCGGCCGCGTACGCCTGCGGGTCGGCGAGCACCGCGCGCGCCTCGTCGGCGTCCAGGCCGGCCTCGACGGCCAGCGCGGCCAGCACGTCGGTGTCGAAGACGGACCGCTCCTCGGCGAAGTTCGCCCGGTAGGCGAGGCCCAGCAGCTCGTCCTGGCGGCCGCGGGCCTTGGCCAGGTGCAGCAGCCGGTGGATGTCGAAGGTGCTGCCGTGGTCGCGCCCCTCGGTGCGGTAGCCGAGCCCCTCGGCCTGCGCGTTGGCCGCGACGTTCGCCTCCATGGACCGCGCTTCCTCGGGGGTGCGGCCGTACTTCTGCGCCAGCATGTCGATGACCTGCACGGTGTCGCCCTTGGCGCGCCCCGGGTCGAGCTCGAAGGAGCGGTGCACCACCTCGACCTCGTCGCGGTGGGCGAACCCTGCCAGGCCCTGCTCGAAGCGGGCCTTGCCGATGTAGCACCACGGGCAGGCGATGTCGCTCCAGATCTCGACGCGCATGACTCTTCTTCTCTCCAGGCTCTCGGGCGGCTGCTCGCACAGCACGGAGGAACCCTCCGCTCCCGGGGAACGCGAGTCCGGACGCCGTCATTCCCCGGCCCCTCCCGCTACGGGTGCGCGGCGGCCGGCACCGCGAGGCGCAGCACCAGGTGGGTGCCCGCGCGGGGGTGCGCCGGGTCGGGGGTCCAGCCGTGGGCCACGTAGAACGACTGGGCGCGGGTGTTGTGGACGAACACCTCCAGGCGGGCCTCCGTCACACCGTCCCGCTGCCAGGCCGCCACGCACGCGTCGTGCAGCTCGGTCCCCACGCCCTCGCGCCAGTGGGCCGGTGCCACGTGGAGCTGGGAGAGGTGCATGACGCCGTCGCGTACGGAGTGGGCCGCGATCCCCGCGAGGGCGCCGTCCCGCTCGGCGCAGAGCACGGTGGCGCCGTCCCGGTCGATGGCGCTCGCCCAGCCGCCCTTGCTGCGGCCGACCTCCTCGGCGCCCGCGTACTCCTGCTCGGGCAGATGGCCCCGGTAGTAGGTGGCGCGTGCCTCGGTGTGCAGGTGGACTATGGCGTCGAGATCGGCCGGGGTCGCTATTCGGATCATGGTGAAGGGGACGCGCCCTGTCATTCGGAGGTTGCGGCCGTGGCCACTCTGGTGAACGAGGCCCGATAGGCGCTCGGGGTGAGGCCCAGCCTGCGCTGGATGTGCTGGCGCATCGAGTCGGCCGTGCCGAGACCGCTCGCGCGGGCCACCTGGTCCATCGGAAGGGCGGTGGTCTCCAGGAGTTCCCTGGCCCGTTCGATGCGCTGGTGCAGGAGCCACTGGAGGGGGCTGAGTCCGGTCTCGGCGTGGAAGCGGCGCGAGAGCGTGCGGACGGAGACGCCCCCGTTGCGGGCCAGGTCGGTCAGGGTCAGCGGCTCGTCCAGGTGCTGCATCGCCCAGGCGCGGGTGCAGGCGAACGAGACCCCGCGCTCGGGCGGCAGCGGGGTGTCGGTGAACTGCGTCTGCCCGCCCGGCCGCACCGGCGCGACGAGCGTGAGGCGGGCGACGTGGTTGGCGACGGCGGCGCCGTAGTCGGTACGGATGATGTGGAGGCACAGGTCGATGCCTGCCGCGTATCCGGACGAGGTGAGGACCGGGCCGTCCTGGACGAACAGGACGTCCTTCTGCAGGTCGACGCGGGGGTAGCGGTTGCCGAGCTGATCGGTGTACGTCCAGTAGGTGGTGGCGGCGCGGCCGTCGAGCAGACCGGCCTCGGCGAGGGCGAAGGCGCCGGTGCAGATGGACGCGATGCGCCTGCCGTCGGCCGAGGCGCGGCGCAGGGCGGCCACGATGCGGGGGTCGGGCTCCTCGCGCGAGCCGGCGCCCGCGAGGATCACCGTGTCCGCCGTCGCGATGAGGTCGAGTCCGCCCTCGATGTGCACGTCGAGTCCGCCGCTGGTGCGGACGGGCCCGGGGTCCAGGGTGCAGTACAGCGTCTCGTAGCCGGGGCTGCCGTCGATCTCGACCTTGCTGAACAGCATCTCGGGGATCGCGATGTTGAACATCGACACGGGCGGTGTCGAGATGACGACGACACGGTGCGCAGGCGGCATGGCCAGAACCTCCGGAGGTATGGCATTCAGGCCACTACTGTAGGCGCTCGCCGGGCGCCAGGCTGAGGTCATGTCCACAGAGAATGCCCGACAAGCCCCTCCCGGTTCCCGCGAGTTGCCCGCCGAAGGGTTCCGGCCCACCCCCGCCCTCACCCTTCTCGCCTCCCTCCTCGGCTTCGCGCTGATCATGCTGGACGCGTCCGTGGTGAACGTGGCGCTCCCCTCGATGGGTGCGGATCTGGGCGGCGGCATGTCCGGGTTGCAGTGGGTGGTCGACGCGTACACGATCGCGTTCGCCGCGCTGCTGCTCTCCACGGGCGCGCTCTCCGACCGGATCGGTGCCACCCGGGCGTACGCGCTCGGGATCGCCCTGTTCACACTCGCCTCCGCCGCCTGCGGACTGGCCCCCGACCTGCCGGCGCTCATCGCGTTCCGGGTCGTCCAGGGCGTGGCGGCCGCGGTCGTCCTGCCGACGACGCTCGCGCTGGTCCGCCAGGCGTACGCCGAGCCCGCGCAGCGCGGACGCGCGGTGTCGCTGTGGGCGGCGGGCGGGACGACGGCAGGGGCGCTCGGCCCGGTCGTCGGCGGCGCGCTGACCACGGCCTGGGACTGGCGGGCCATCTTCTTCATCAACCTGCCACTGGGCCTGTTCGCGCTGGCGCTCACCTTCCGGCTGCCGCGCTCGCCGCGGCGCCCCGCGCCGCTGGACCTGCCCGGCCAGCTGACCGCCGTACTGACGCTGGCCGCACTGGCCTTCGCGGTGATCGAGGAAGGGACGGTCGCACTGATCGCCCTCGGGGTCGCGGTGGCGGGACTGGCCGCCTTCCTCCGCATCGAGTCCGGGCAGCCCCACCCGGTGGTCCCGCTGGGACTCTTCCGCAACCGGACCGCGGCGGTGGCGGTGGCTGCCGGATCCGCCCTCAGCCTGGCCTTCTACGGCATGGTCTTCGTCTTCAGCATCTACTTCCAGCAGGTACGGGACCGGTCGGCGCTCACCGCGGGGCTGATGTTCCTGCCGATGACCGGGCTGCTGGTGGTGGTGAACGTGCTGTCCGGCAGACTCGCGAACCGGCACGGGCCGCGCCTGCCGATGCTGGTCGGCCAACTGATCTCGGTGAGCGGTCTGTTGCTGCTGCTGTTCGTCGGCCCGGATACCTCGCTGGTGCTGACGGCCGTACTCCTGGTGCCGCTCGCCCTGGGTGCGGGACTGGCCCTGCCGCCTCTGACCGCGGCCATGATGGAGACCGTGCCGACCGAGCGGGCCGGGGTCGCCGCCGGCGTGCTCAATGCCGCCCGCCAGGTGTCCGGCGGGCTGGGCGTGGCGGCGTTCGGCGCCCTGGTCGCGAACGGTTTCGGGGACGGGCTCCGGGCGAGCCTGCTGATCAGCGCGGCGCTGCTCTCACTCACCGCCCTGGCCACGACCCGGCTGCCGCGCGGCGGGACGCAGGCACCGGGCCCGGCCGCCGTCGGCCCGACGCACGGCGGTACCGCCCCGGAACCATCCCGTACTCGCGCTTGAACGCCTTGGCGGAGGCGAACTCCGAGGTGTAGCCGCTTCGTTAGGCCACGGCCACGGCCACGGATCGCAGGGGTGCGTCGTGGCCGGGGAGTCGGCGGCCGGCTCAGACCGTGAACGTCTCCCCCGCCCGGAAGGCGCGCACCGTGGCGGAACCGGTAGCCCGGGCGCTCCGTACGAGATGCGCCTGCCCGGACCCGGCCACCAGCGCGCGGCCGTCGCTCTCCACGGTCAGCAGGGTGTTCTCGTCGAGGGCGACGCCGCAGGCCGCGTCGCCGCGGGCGACGGCCGCGACCAGGCGCCCGAGCGTCCCCCACTGCGCGGCATGCACCTCGACGGTGTGCGGGACGAGGCCGAGGCCGTCGCGGACCTCGATCTCTTCGAGGTCCTCGGCGGCGTCATCGGGGCAGACCGGTACGCCGCGGTCCAGCCATCCCCCGACCAGGGCGCGGCCTGCGGCCACGACGGCTCCCGCGGAGAATCCGGCGTACGGCAGCGGGCGTTCGGCGAGCGCCCGCGCCACCGCTGCCGCCACCGGGGCGAGCGCGTCCTGGTAGGCGGGCGTCAGCCCGCCGCCGACCAGCAGCCCGTCCACTCCGGAGAGAGCCCCGGGCGCGAACGAGCCGCCCACCGGCACGAGCAGCGGCACCGGCCTGCACTCCGGGGCCACCCCGCGCAGCACGGCCTCGTAGCGGGCGAACTGCTCGGCCCCGTCCCCTCGTCGACGAGCAGACATCCCACCACGGCGTCGTGCCCCGCCTCGGCGAGGAACGGTCCGTACACGAGCGACGCGACGTCCTCGTCCCAGCCGCCCCCGATCAGATGCACAGCCATGACGTGTCTCTCCCCCAACGGTTCGGCGATCGGCCGTCGGCAGACTCTCACGGGTGGTGGGGCACGAGCAGGGCTTTTTTCCGGCGGCGGACCGTGCCCCCGTCGGGGTGGGGGCACGGTCCGACGAGAGGCCCTAGATCTTGCCGGTGCCCGCTCCGCCGGTCACCGAGGAGACGACGGACGAGGCCGGTTCGGCGGTGTACGAGTACGGCGCCTTGGTGAACGTACCGACCTGCGAGATCTCGGTGGCCGCGCCACCGAGGTCGTTCCCGCGCTCCACGACGTAACCGTCCTCGTCGCTGTCACGGATGGTGGTGATGGCGACCTCCGTGCTGCGGAAGACGTTGTTCTCCACCAGCATCTGGGCGCCCATGCGGGAGTGCACCGCGGTCGAGGCTCCCACGACGTAGTTGTCGTAGAAGTGCCCGGTGCCGAAACGCAGGCTGGGAATACGGGAGTTGACGTTGTCGAAGTAGTTGTGGTGGTAGGTCACCCGCAGGTGGCCGGTGTCCTCGCTCGCGTTGCTGTCGCTGTGACCGACCAGGCTGCCCTTGTAGTGGTCCTTGAAGGTGTTCCAGGAGACGGTGACCTGGTCGGACGCGTGGGTGATGTCGAGCAGGCCGTCGTAGTAGTCCTTGTCGTGGTCACGGTCGGCGGAGAAGGAGTTGTGGTCGATCCACACCTTGGTGGACTTCTGGACGGTGATCCCGTCCGCGGGGGCGACCGGCTTGCTGATGTTGAGGTTGCGGATCACGATGTTCGTCGAGTTCTTCAGGCGCAGCCCGCCGCCGGTGAATCCGGACGACGAGCCGACGCCGAGCACGGTGGTGTTGGAGCCGACGTCGACCTGGCCGCTCAGCGAGATGATGCCGCTGACCTTGACCGTCTTGGCGGCGGTGCCGGTGACGGCCGTCTTGAAGGCGGCGAGGCTGGTGACGGTCACGGCGGCGGAGCTGCCGCCACCGGTCGTGCCGGCCCCGTAGCCCACGGGGGCGGAGTCGGCGGCCCCGGCGGAGCCGGGAAGCAGGGCGACGGCCACGACGGCGACGGTTGTGGCGGCGAGGGCCGTGAGACCGCGGCTGCGGAGGTGGGTGCGCATGATGTCCCTTCGGTACGACGGCGTGCGGGGGAGGGTGCTGTTCCGTGCGGCTCGTACGCGGCGTGGTGCGTCCGCGCGCTTTCCGCTGTCCCTCAGTTGTCGCCGCCGGGGGGCAGGGGGTTGCCGGGTCGGGGGTCCGATCTCCGACGCCCGCACCTACCCGCTCGCCGCGCTCGCCCGGGAACGCTCGCCGCGCTCGTCCGGCAACAGGCCCGCTTCGTCCGGAGGTTCCGGCCACATAGGCGACGCCCCCGCTCTCCGTTGCCGGAGTGCGGGGGCGTCGGTGTGCTTCGGTGCGCGGGCGGGTCAGCTGCCGTCCCGGAGGTCGGACAGGCCCGTCGGGCGGAACGCGATGTGGTCGAAGGAGGCCTCGCAGCCGTCTCCCGTGGGTGACTGGACCAGGAAGCCGATGGACGCGGCGGCGGCCTGTGCCGGGTCGCCCAGGGTGAAGACGCGGACGAAGGTCCACTTCTCGCCGTCGGCGGAGGCGTGGCAGGCGAAGGCCTTGCCGGTGCGGCTCAGCCGCAGCCAGTAGGTGTCGCCGTCCACCACGAAGGAGTTGGCGTCGTCCGAGTGGCCCCGGGTGACGACGGTGCAGATGGTGGGGCGGTCAGGGGAGAGCTCCAGGCAGATCTTGGCCCACTCCCGGTCGCCGACGTGGAGGTAGAGAACGCCCGCGTCGAAGGCGCCGGCGAAGCCCACCTTCACCCGGGCAATCAGCTGGAAGTCGCCCGCCGGGGCGGCGCCCAGCAGTCGGGGCGCGTCGCTCGCGGGGTCCAGGGCCGCGCCGCCCGGCGGGACGAAGCGGTCCTGCCGGGCGCCCGCGCGGCCGGTGAGCGCGCCGGATTCGTAACTCCACCCCGTCGCGGGTCCGAACGTTTCGAGTCCGAAGGGCAGTTCGGGAAGTCGCAGGGTCATGCGGGCCGTCCGTCCACGCGGCGCGGCAGGCCCTGCGGGTTGTCCTCGCGGAGCTCCGGCGGGAGCAGCGCCTCGGGCGTGGTCTGGTAGCTGACCGGGCGCAGCCAGCGCTCGATCGCGGTGGCGCCGACCGAGGTGGAGGTGGAGGTGGTGGCCGGGTAGGGGCCGCCGTGGTGCTGGGCGGGGGCGACCGCGACGCCGGTCGGCCAGCCGTTGACCAGGACGCGGCCGGCGAGCGGGGTGAGTGCGGCGAGGACGCCGGCGGCGCTGCCGTCCTCCTCCTCGGTGGCGGTCTGGAGGGTGGCGGTGAGGTTGCCGGGCAGCCGGGACAGGACCGCGGTGATCTCGTCGTCGGAGGTGTAGCGGGCGACGACGGTGACCGGGCCGAAGCACTCCTCCAGGAGCGCGTCGTGCGGGCCCTCGGTGGTGAGCAGCTGGGCGGGCACGGTCAGGAAGCCCGCAGCGACGGTGTGTTCGCCGCCCGCACCCGGCGTGACCGGGGCCTCCACGTCGGGGAGTGCGGCCCGCTCGCGCACGCCGGCGAGGAAGGCGTCACGCATCCGGTGGTCCAGCAGGACGCCGGCCTCGCTGTTGCTGACCCCTTCGGTGAGGGCCTTCAGCAGCCGGTCGCCGGGCTCGCCGGCCGGGGCCAGCACGAATCCGGGTTTGGTGCAGAACTGGCCCGCGCCCATGGTCATCGAGCCCGCGAGCCCGGCACCGATCTGCTCGCCGCGCTCGGCGGCGGCCGCCTCGGTCACGACGACGGGGTTGAGGGAGCCGAGCTCGCCGTGGAACGGGATGGGGGCAGGCCTGGCCGCCGCCGCGTCGAAGAGGGCGCGCCCGCCGCGCACCGAGCCGGTGAAACCGGCGGCGCTGACGAGCGGGTGGCGGACCAGTTCGACGCCCGCCTCGAAGCCGTGCACCAGGATGAGGACGTCCTCGGGCAGCCCGACCTGTGCGGCGGCCCGGCGCAGCACGGAGGCGCACAGTTCGGAGGTCGCGGGGTGGTCGGGGTGCGCCTTGACGACTACCGGGCAGCCGGCCGCGAGGGCGCTGGCGGTGTCGCCGCCGGGGACGGAGAAGGCGAGCGGGAAGTTGCTGGCCGCGTAGACGGCGACGACCCCGAGCGGGATCTTGTAGCGGCGCAGGTCGGGCCAGGGCGGGGTGCGGGTGGCGTCCTCGTGGTCGATGTGGATGTCGAGGTAGGCACCCTCGTCCACGACCTCCGCGAAGGCCCGCAACTGAGCCGCTGTACGGGCGAGTTCGCCAGTGAGCCGGGCTGGGCCGAGCGCCGTCTCGGCGTCGGCGGCCTCGATGACGTGCTCGCCGGCCTCGGCGAGCAGATCCGCCGCGGTGCGCAGGAACGCGGCCCGCACGGTGCGGTCGGCGAGCGAGGCGCGTACGGCATGAGCAGCCCGGACCGCTCGGTCGACCTCCTCCGCTGTAGCCTCCACCGCAACCTGCTCACGCGGGTTCCCGGTGCGGGGGTCGACGCTCCAGACTGGTGCTGCTGCCACCGTGTTTCCTTCCGCTCCACTGCCACACATCAGAAGTTGTTCGGTATTCTGAACATAGTTCCTGATCGTGAATATGAAGCGACTCTATTTCCGGGCGTTCGGTGTTGGCAAGAAGTCGCAGGTTTCGTAAGTGGGCTGGAAGGGGCGTAGGGCGATATGTCGGTTGCCGAGTCTGGTGGGGCACAGGTCAAGTCCGCGGTACGGACGGTGGAACTGCTGGAGTACTTCGCGGGGCGGCCGGGCATGCACTCGCTCGCGGCGGTCCAGGAGGCCGTGGGATACCCCAAGTCCAGCCTCTACATGCTGTTGCGCACCCTGGTCGAGCTGGGCTGGGTGGAGACGGACGCGACCGGGACCCGGTACGGCATCGGGGTGCGGGCGCTGCTGGTCGGCACGTCCTACATCGACGGCGACGAGGTGGTCGCGGCCGCCCGCCCCACCCTGGACCGGCTCTCCGACGACACCACGGAGACCATCCACCTGGCCCGGCTGGACGGGACGAACGTGGTGTACCTCGCCACCCGCCAGTCCCAGCACTATCTGCGCCCCTTCACCCGCGTCGGCCGCAGGCTCCCCGCGCACTCCACCTCGCTCGGCAAGGCGCTGCTGGCCACCCACAGCGACGAGCAGGTGCGCAAGATGCTGCCCGAGACGCTGCCCGCGCTGACCGAACACACCCTCACCGACCGGGAGAAGCTCATCGACGAGCTGCACCTGATCCGTGAGCAGGGATACGCGGTGGACCGCGAGGAGAACACCCTGGGGCTGCGCTGCTTCGGCGTCGCGATCCCTTACCGCACCCCGTCGCGTGACGCCATCAGCTGCTCGGTGCCGGTCGCCCGGCTCACTCCCGCGCACGAGCAGATGGTCAAGGACGCCCTGTTCGACGCCCGCGACCGGCTGACGCTCGCGACCCGGAGGCTCTGACCGTGGATGTCTCACTGCGCCCGGTCATGGACGGCGACCTGCCGCTGTTCTTCGCCTGGATGGCCGACCCCGAGTCGGTCCGCACCGCCGCCTTCACCAGCGAGGACCCGACCGACCGGCGCGCGTTCGACGCCCACTGGGCGCGCATCCTGGCCGACGGGTCCGTCGTGATGCGTACGGTGCTCGCCGACGGTGCGGTGGTCGGCAGCGCCGGGATGTACGGACCGCCGGACAGCCGCCAGGTCACCTACTGGATCGACCGGGCGCAGTGGGGCCGCGGTCTGGCCACCGCCGCGCTGCGGGCGCTGCTCGACGCCGTACCGGAACGTCCGGTGTACGCGCGTGCCGCGGCCGACAACACGGGCTCGCGGCGGGTGCTGGAGAAGTGCGGGTTCACGGTCACGGGCAAGGACCACGGCTACGCGCACGCGCGTGGCGAGGAGACGGACGAGCTGCTGTTCACCCTGCCGGGGTGAGGGCGGGGCGGTGCGTCTCCGCCGTGCGGCGGAGGCGGATCGTCGCCGGGCAGGACGTGCCCGGACGGCCCGCGCGCGAGCGTGGACGTCATGACACAGACACCGCTCGCACCCATGCCGGAACCGGCGGCCGCCGCGCCGGTCACGAGCCGCCTGCGCACCGCGCTCCGTTGCGTCGCGATCGCGTCCTGCCTGCCCTACATGCTGCTCAAGGCCGCCTGGATCTCGGGCAGTCACCTCGGGGTCCCCGACGGCAGCTCGCTCCTCGACCACCGCACCACGATGATCGTCGCCAACAGCCTCTCGGTCCTGATGGACAGCGCGGTCGTGGTCATCGCGCTGCTGCTCACCCAGGCCTGGGGCCGCCGCGTGCCCGCCTGGCTGCTCGCGCTGCCGATGTGGGCGGCGACCGGCCTGCTGCTGCCGATCATGACCGGCTACCCGCTGCAGCTGCTGGTCAAGGCGCTGGGCGGGGAGATCACCGCCACCGGCGGGTCCGCGCGTCCCTTCCTGGACGAATGGGTCTTCGCCGTCGTCTACACCGGCTTCATCATCCAGGGCCTGACCCTGGGCACCCTCTTCGCGCTGTACGCGAGGGACCGCTGGGGTCACCTCTGGCAGGGCACGCTGCGTGAGCTGCCCGACAGCCCCACCGCCCCGCCCTGCGGGCCGCCGCCGTCGCCGCCTCGCTGATCGCCCTGGTGCCCGGCACCATGCATCTGCTCTGGGCCGCCGGCTCGACCACCGGACTCAACGAGGCCGTGATCGACGAGAGCACCAGTGGCTCCCAGGTGCTCGACGCGGTCGACGTCCTCTTCGCCGCCGCCGCCGTCGCCGGGGTCCTGCTCCTCGCCTTCCGGCGCGGCTCCGCGCTGGCACTGCGGGTGCCGCTCGCCCTGGCCTGGGGCGGGTCCGGGGCGATGGCCTGCTGGGGCGGCTGGATGAGCATCGCCTCGCTGAGCAATGTCGACGACATCGCCCATCAGCCCACTGCCGCGATGGTGCTCGTCTACGCTGTGCAGATGCTGGTCGGGACGCTGGTGATGACCCTGGGCGGGTACTTCCTCGTGGAGCGCGCGGCGGGAATCCGGCCGCCCGCCGGCCTCCGGGCGTGACGCTGCTGCTCGGGCCGCGGGCCCGGCTGCGCTGGCTGCACCTGATCATCGGCGGCGCCCTGCTGATGCCGTACTTCCTGGTCGGCACGGTGATCGTCGGCTCGTACAGCGCGGACGCCAATGTCTTCAGCTCGCCGGTCAATCAGCTGACCGCCTTCGCCTTCGCCCTGCCGATGGCCGCGGTGACCGCGTTCTTCCCGCTCGCCCGGCCGCTGTCGGTGGCCGCCGCCCGCGCGCTGTGCGGTCTGGCGCCGCACCAGCAACTGGCCGACGGGCCGGCCAGGACCCGGCAGGCGCGGGTCCGTACGGCGCTCTGGTACACCCTGCACGTGGCGCTCGGCGGCATCGTCAGCGGGATGACGCTGGCCCTGACCCCCTTCGCGGTGGGCGTGACACTGCTGCCGTTCTTCGCGACCACGCGGAACTCCCGGATGCTGCACATGCCGCAGGCGCTGGACCGGCCGTGGCTGGTGGCCCTCGCTCCGCTCGCCGGGATCGCGATGCTGGCGGCGCTGGCCGGCTGCGCGGCCGCGGCCGGGGCGCTGCTGGCGGACCGGGCGCCGGTGCTGCTGGGGCCGACCCCCGACGACCGGCTGGCCGCCGCCGAGCGCCGGGCGGCCGATCTCGCGGTGCGCAACCGGCTGGCCCGGGAACTGCACGACTCGGTCGGCCACGCGCTCAGCGCCGTCACCCTCCAGGCGGGCGCGGCCCGCCGGGTCCTGGACAGCGACCCGGATTTCGTCCGCGAGGCCCTGACCGCGATCGAGGAGACGACCCGGCGCACGGTCGGCGAGCTGGACTCCGTGCTCGGGCTGCTGCGGCGCGGCGAGGACGCGTCGGGGGACGCCGACGAGCCGGCGGGGCCGGGGCTCGACGCGCTGGACGGGCTGCTGGCCCACTGCGGGGTGCCCGTCTCGTACGCCGCCGAGGGCGACCCGGGCTCGGTGCCCGAGGCCGTGGCGCGTCAGGCGTACCGGATCGTGCAGGAAGGGCTGAGCAATGCGCTCCGGCACGGCGGGCGGGGTGCGCCGGTCCGGCTGCGCATGACGGTGCACGCGAGGGAACTGGAGATCGTCATGGACAGCCCGCTTCCCGGGCGGCCGCTCCCGGTGCGCCCCGGTGGCGGTCGCGGGCTGCGCGGCATCGCCGAGCGGGCCGTACTGCTCGGCGGCCGTACCGAGGCCGGACCGCACGACGGCGGGTGGCGGCTGACCGCCCGCCTCCCCCTGCACCCACCCGCACAGGAGCAGCGATGAGTACGCCGACGGTCCGGATCGTGGTCGCCGACGACGAGCGCATGGTGCGTACCGCCCTGCGGGCCATCCTGGACGCCGAGGCGGGTCTGGAGGTCGTCGGTGAGGCGTCGACGGGCGCCGAGGCCGTCTCCGTGGTGCGCCACCTGCGCCCCGACGTGGTGCTGATGGATGTGCGGATGCCGGAGATCGACGGGATCCGGGCGACGGAGCAGATCCTGGCCACGCTCGATCCGGCGCCCCGCATCGTCGTGGTCACCACCTTCGAGAACGACTCCTACGTGTACGACGCCCTGCACGCGGGGGCGGCGGGTTTCCTGCTCAAGCGGGCGGCGGCCGAGGACCTGGTGCAGGCGGTGCGGCTGGTCGCCCGCAGCGACTCGCTGCTCTACCCCGCGGCGGTCCGCACTCTGGCCGCCGAGTACGGGAGGCGGCAGCCGTCCGCCGCGCCCGCCTGGGTGGCCCGGCTCACCGACCGGGAGGCGGACGTGCTGCGGCTGATGGCGACCGGCCTCACCAACGCGGAGATCGCCGCGCGGCTGCGGGTCGGCCCGGCGACGGCGAAGACCCATGTGGCGGCCGTCCTGGCGAAGACCGGCGCCCGGGACCGCACCCAGGCGGTCATCGCGGCGTACGAGTCGGGGTTCATCACACCGGGCTGATCCGGCTCCGCGGCGGCGCCGATGAGGAATGGGTGAGAAGCGGCACACCCGGGAACGGTCCGCCGCGCCCCGCACGTCCTCTGTACGGGATGAACAAGACGATCAGGCGCGCCTCGGTCTTCTCGCTGCTGCTGGTCCTCGCCCTGCTGGGGCGGGCGACCTGGGTGCAGGCGTACCAGGCACGGGCGCTCGCAGACGACGACCACAACCGGCGGAACACCATCGCGCAGTACGCGCAGCCGCTCGGCGACATCATCGTGGCCGGTTCGCCGGTCACCGGATCGAAGAGGACGGAGGGCAGCGATCTCGCGTACAAGCGCACCTACAAACAGGGCGACCTCTACGCCGCCGTCACCGGCTACGGCTCACAGGCCTACGGCTCCACCCAGCTCGAAGGCATCTACAGCCATGTGCTGGACGGCACCGACGACCGGCTGAAGAACCCCCTGGACATGCTGACCGGCAAGAAGACCGAACCCGGCGACGTCCTGACGACCATCGACCCGGACGTGCAGCAGGCGGCGCACGACGCGCTCGGCGACGACAAGGGCGCGGCCGTCGCGATCGACCCGAAGAGCGGGCAGATCCTCGGCATGGTCTCCTCCCCGTCCTACGACCCCTCGGACATCAGCGGGACGACGGACGGCGACACCTGGAAGAAGCTGCTGGCCGACCCGGACAAGCCGCTGGTCAACCGCGCCCTGCGGCAGCCGCTGGCGCCCGGTTCGACGTTCAAGCTGGTGGTGGCGTCCGCCGCGCTCGAGGACGGTCTCTACAGCTCGGTCGACGAGCACACCAAGAGCCCCACCCCGTACACGCTGCCCGGCACCAGCACCCCCCTGAAGAACGAGAACGCCTCCGCGCCCTGCGAGAACGCTTCGCTGCGGGTCGCGCTCCAGTACTCGTGCAACAACGTCTTCGGCAAGGTCGCCGCCGACCTCGGCCAGGACAAGGTGCGGGCGATGGCGGAGAAGTTCGGCTTCAACACCGAGAAGCTCGACGTGCCGGTCCGGGCCTCGGAGAGCCTCTACCCGGCCAGGATGGATGACGCGCAGACGGCGCTGACGGGCATCGGCCAGTTCGAGGTCACCGCGACACCGCTGCAGATGGCCATGGTCTCGGCGGCCCTCGCCAACGGCGGCGAGCTGGCGGCGCCGCACATGGTCTCCAAGGTGACGGACGCCTCGGGCGGCACGCTGGAGGACTTCGCGGACGGTGACATGAAGCGCGTCGTCTCCTCGTCCACGGCCGAGCAGCTGCGCAGCGCGATGGTGACCGTCGTGGAGCAGGGCACCGGCACCAACGCCCGCATCGACGGGGCCGAGGTGGGCGGCAAGACGGGCACCGCGGAGAACGGCGTGGGCAACAGCAACACCCCGTACGCCTGGTTCACCTCGTACGCGAAGGACGACTCGAGCGGCCAGCAGGTCGCGGTCGCGGTGATCGTGGAGGACTCCGGTTCGGCCGCGTCGGAGGTCAGCGGCAACGGCCTCGCGGCCCCGATCGCGCAGAAGATGATGAAGGCCGCGTTGGCGAGATGACACGCGGGCGTGACGTCCGGGCTGCGAAGCGCTTCCGCACCCCCGGTGACGACGCCGGCTCCGGGACCGTCGCGGGCCACACGGGGCTGCGCACCCGTTGGCCCGCACCCCAGGCACCGCCCGAATCGGGCGGTGCCTGGGGGCGTCTCTACTTCACTCCGAGCAGCTGCTCGATCGGGTCAATGGCGAAGTACACCGCGAAGAGCACCGAGGTGCCCCACAGCAGCCAGTGCACCTCGCGCGCCTTGCCGAGGCACGCCTTGATGACGACGTACGCGATGAAGCCGGCGCCGATGCCATTGGTGATGGAGTACGTGAACGGCATCACCGCGATGGTCAGGAAGGCCGGGATGGCCAGCTCGAAGCGGTCCCAGTCGATGTGCTTGACCTGGGTCATCATCAGGAATCCGACCGCGATCAGCGCCGGCGCCGCGGCCTGCATCGGCACGATGGTCAGGATCGGGGTGAGGAACAGGGCGAGTGTGAACAGGCCGCCGGTGACCAGGTTGGCGAAGCCGGTGCGCGCGCCCTCGCCGACACCCGCGGCCGACTCGATGTAGGTCGTGGCGGAGGAGGCGGAGGCCGCGCCGCCCGCGACGGCGGCCGCGCCGTCGATGAACAGCACCCGTCCCAGGCCCGGGACCTGGCCACGCTCGTCGAGCAGTCCGGCCTCGGCCGTGACGCCGACAACGGTGCCCATGGTGTCGAAGAAGTCGGACAGGATCAGGGTGAAGACCAGCAGCACCACGGTCAGCACGCTCACCTGACCGAACGAGCCGAACAGGTCGAATTTGCCCAGCAGCCCGAAGTCCGGCGAGGCGACGACCTTGTCAGGGATCTCGGGCACAGTCAGGCCCCAGGACTTGACCTCGGCGAACTCGTTGACCACCACGGCGACCACGGTCATCAGGACGATGCTGATGAGGATCGCACCCTTGACCTTGCGGGCGAGCAGCACGATCGTCAGGAGCAACCCGGCGCAGAAGACCAGCATGGGCCAGCCGCTCAGCGTGCCGGTACCGAGCTGGACCGGCACGGTGGTTCGGGCGACATCCGGGATGCGTGTGACAAATCCGGCGTCGACGAAGCCGATGAAGGCGATGAACAGGCCGATGCCGACGCTGATGGCCTGCTTGAGCGGCTGCGGGATGGCGTGCATCACCGCTTCTCGTAGCCCCGTCAGGACGAGAACGCAGATCAGCAGGCCCTCAAGCACGATGAGGCCCATCGCGTCGTCCCAGCTCATGAGCGGCGCGATCTGGAAGGCGACGACGGCGTTGAGTCCGAGCCCGGCAGCCAGAGCCAACGGCAGATTGCCGCCCACCCCATGATCACTGTCATCACGGCGGCCACCAGAGCCGTGGCCGTGACGAGTTGGACCGCATCGAGCTGGTCGCCGAACTTGTCCTTGGCGCCGCTCAGGATGATCGGATTCAGCACGAGAATGTACGCCATCGTGAAGAACGTGGCGAACCCGCCGCGTATCTCCCTTGCGTACGTCGAACCGCGCTCCGTTATCCGGAAATAGCGGTCAACTGCCGATCCCGATCCGGATCCTGCGGCAGGCGGTCCGGCTGGATCCGCCTTGCCGGTCGCAATGGTCTGCATGGTCTCTCCTGTGATGTCTACAAGTAGCCGCGAGGAGTGCACACCCCCGCGCAGGCGCACGGCACGGCAGGAGTCAACGCACTGGTGGGACACGCCGGTATCCGGACAGCGGACGTCATGGACGAACGCACATACGGCGACAGGACGTGTGTGCGGATCATACGCACGCCGGAAGGGTGCCGGATTCCCCTACGGCAAAGGGAGTTCAGGTTTCCCAGATATCTCGAGACGCACCATTTCGACACTTCCCCTCGCCATTTCCTACAAAGGAAAGCGCGCGCATTTCCGCTAAATCCGAAAATTAGTGACACCAGGCAATGGCCAGCACGACGGTCGCCCCTAACCTGTGCCCGTGCAGCATCCCCCTCAGACGATCCGGCACCTCCCTTCAACGCACGTGCCGCCCGGGCGCTCCGCGAGAGCCTGGGCATGGCTCCCGGGCACGTGGCCTACGGCATGTACGCCTCCTACGGGATGACCCACGTCACCGCGGACCACATCATCAACTGGGAGCGCGGCACCGCCCACCCCTCTGCGAGCGAACTCGCCGCACTGGCAGGGGCGTTGTGGTGTGCTCCGAGTCAGCTCATCGGGGCTCCGCGAACCCTGCGGGAGCACCGCCTCGCGCGCGGGCTCGCCGTCGAGGACATAGCCCGCGCCACCGGCCTGGAGGTGCACGCCTACCTGCTCATGGAGTCGACCGGGGAGTGGGCCGGCAACAGCCGCCAGTCCGCGGCACTCGCCGCGGTCCTCACGCTCAGCCCGCGGGACTTCATCACGGTGACCGGACTGAACGGGGAACTGGCAGAGCTGCTGCACGACGCGGTCAGCACGCGATGGCAGGCCCACACCCGCCCGATCGCCCGCCTGCTGTCCGTGGACCGCAAGGAGCTGTCGGGCCCGTTGCGCGAGATGCACCAGGAGTACCAGGCGCTGATGGCGGCGACCCTGAGCAGGGCCGGCGGTTCATCGGCCTCGGGCGCGGCGGGGCAGCGCTACCTCGAAGAGATCCTGGACCACTTCTGGTCGAAACTCCCGCCCTCCCAGTGAGCGGCCGGGTGCGGGCAGTTGACCTTGGTCCGAAGGGTTCAGGTTTTCGCCGGGATACGCCTAACTTGGTTGTGCACCGCGTCGAAGCGCTTCCGGGGTGCGCTGGTACGCTCACCCACCGCGCTCTGCGGACCTGACCGGACCGGACACAGCCGGCGGCCTGAGCGCACGGATTCGGATGCAGGGAGAACATACCCGTGGGCACATCCGTCGACGATGCCGCTGCCGCCGAGTTCCATGAGTTCTTCGAGGCCCACTACGCCGAACTCGCCCGGCTCGCCCACCTGCTGACCGGTGAGGCCGATGCCGCCGACGATCTGGCCGCCGACGCCCTGCTGGCGCTCTGGCACCGCTGGGACCGGGTCAGGAACGCCGACCATCCGGTGGCGTACGCGCGTGGGGTGGTGGCCAACCTGGCCAGGACCCGGATCCGCAGTGCCGTGCGCGAGCGCCGCCGGATCGCGCTGTTCTGGGCGCCGCGCGGCGGCGCGGACGGCTACGCGGTCGACGGTCCGGACGTGTCGGCGGTGGTCGATGTGCAGGGGGCGCTGCGCAGACTGCCGTTCCGCAAACGCGCCTGTGTGGTGCTGCGGCATGCCTTCGACCTGTCGGAGCGGGACACCTCGCTGGTGCTCGGGATATCGGTGGGTACGGTGAAGAGCCAGACCTCGCGCGCCGTCGCGGAACTGCAACGGCTGCTCGGTCCCGATACGCCCGCCGCGCACGTACAGGTGGCCGTCGCGGCGCAGCGCACCGGAGGAAGTCAGTGATGGACGAGGAGTTGCCCCGACGGCTGAGGGACGCCGCCCAGGCGCACCGCCCCGACCGGGAGCGGATGCTGGCCCGCATCGAGCGGGGGATGACGCGGGACCGCCCGTCGTCCCGGGTGTCGCGCCCGCCGCGTGCGGCGACGCCGTGGCTGCGGGTGGCGGGGGCGACGGCGGCGGTCTGCGGGGTGCTGGCGGTCGGTGCGCTCGCCGTCACCTCCGCCGGTGACGGCGGTTCGCAGGGGCAGCGGGTGGCGGCCCCGCCGGCCTCCCCCACGGCGACCGGCGGGGCCGCGACCCAGCCGGTGCCCGGCGGTGCGCTGCGCAGCGAGGACGGTCCGCTGTGGACGGACGGCGCCGTCGACCCGCACAGCAACGCGTACTGGGCGCAGAGCAATGTCACGCTGAAGACGGCCGAGCGCCTCTCCTCACTCACCGTCGAGCTGCGGATCGCGCTCACCGGCGGGGTGAGCACCACCGGTTCCTGGCGCTCGCTGCCCGAGGAGGACTTCTCCGTGTCGGCGACCGAGGACGGGGGCTTCCTGGTCTACCGGTGGGCGCTGAAGCCGGGGCGGACCGTCCCGGCCGGCACGCACATGTTCGCCGGGCAGTACAACCACGCGGAGGGCGAACGGGACGCGACGGGCGACTACCTGACGGCGCACGCGGTCCGCACCTCCGGTCAACGGGTCTCGGTCGGCGACCGCTTCGGCCGGGACCACTGACCCGCCGCCGGCCGGCCGCCGGCGGAAAAAGAAACAGCGGATCCCGGCAACCCTTGTTCCCTGCGGTGGCGACCAAGGAGCGCAACGCTCCCCCCACCATCGAGGAACGGGACACGGATATGACGAAACGAGCCGCACCACCCGCCGGCCGTGCGCGGCGCACCGGCCGCCGCCGCATGATCTCCGCCTCGGCCACCGCACTGGCCCTCACCGGAGCCGCGCTCACCACCGGCCTCCTGGTCCAGTCGGCCGACGCGGCCCCCACCGCCGCCGTTGCCGGCTGGCCCACTCCCGCGGGTTCGCAGGCGGTCCCGGCGACCATCGAGGTCTCCGGGACGTACGACGGCGGACTGAAGCGCTTCTACGGCAGCGGGGACCTGGGCGACGGCGGCCAGAGCGAGGACCAGGACCCGGTCTTCGAACTGGCCGACGGAGCTGTCCTGAAGAACGTCGTCGTGGGCTCCCCCGCCGCCGACGGCATTCACTGCCTGGGCAGTTGCACCCTGCAGAACGTCTGGTGGGAGGACGTCGGCGAGGACGCCGCATCCTTCAAGGGCACCTCGTCGGGGGCCGTGTACAAGGTGACAGGCGGCGGGGCCAAGGGCGCCGACGACAAGGTCTTCCAGTTCAACGGCGCGGGCAGCCTGACCGTCAGCGGGTTCCAGGTCTCGGACTTCGGCAAGCTCGTGCGGTCCTGCGGCAACTGCTCCAAGCAGTACAAGCGCACGATCACGGTCAGCGACGTCGATGTGACGGCGCCCGGCAAGTCCCTGGTGGGGATCAACACCAACTACGGTGACACCGCCACGCTGCGCTCCGTCCGTATCCACGGCGACAGCAGCAAGAAGATCAAGCCGTGCGTCCGCTACACGGGCAACGACAGCGGCGCCGAGCCGAAGGAGACGGGCAGCGGCCCGGACGGCACGTACTGCAAGTACTCGGCCTCGGACATCTCCTACGGCTAGGGCGTGTTTTGAAAGTAGCGTCGTCCGCCCCGAAGGGCGGGCCCGGCGGCGCCTGGTGCGTGCGATCGCAAGGCGCGGATGTGGCCTCGTAGCGGAGCTACTAGGGCATTTCCGCAACGCCGCGAGCGTGCGTGCCAGGCGCCGCCGGGCAGGCGGGACTTTCAAAACACGCCCTAGGAGTTGCCGGACGGGGAAGGGGTGGGGGCCGCGGCCGGCCCCCACCCCTTCCCGTTGCCCGCTGCTCAGCGCAAGCGGCCCGCTCCGGCTCCGCGGCCGACGATGCCCGGGACGGCGCGCGGGTTGTCGATCCGGGTACGCAGGACCGGCGTCCAGCCGGCGCCCTCGGTGAGCTGCTCCTCGGGAACGCCCGCGTTGTGGACGGCGACGAGGTCGGTCCTGCGGCCGTTGACGTAGTTGTCCGCGGCGGTGATCGGGGACTCCTTCCACTTCTTGATGACGGTGGCCGGGTCGACCTGCGCGGCCAGCGTGAAGGCGTTGTGCTCGGCGACGATCCGGGACTCCATGCCCACGCCGTAGCTGTAGCCGTAGGCGCTGCCGGCGGTGGCGACGAAGTGGTTGTTGTAGGAGTCGACGGCGCCGAAGCGGACCCGGGGCGCGCGTTCCTTGAGGTCCTGGAAGAGGTTGTGGTGCAGGGTGACACGGAGCTTTCCGCGGTCGATCGCCGCGGTGGCGGCGCTGTCGCTGTTGCCGATGAGCATGGTCTTGTCGTGGTTCTTCAGGACGTTCCAGGAGACGGTGACGAGGTCGGCGCCGCGCACGATGTCGAAGAGGCCGTCGTGCTGCTGGAACAGCTGGCCGTAGTAGCGGGGCTGGTCGGCGTCGTGCCGGTCGCCGTCGCTGAAGGTGTTGTGGTCGACCCAGACATGGCTGGAGCCGGTGACGACGAGGTTGTCGTACTCGGAGTTCCAGGCCCCGGTGGCGGTGTCGGTGGGGTCCCACTGCGGGAAGCAGTCGTAGGTGTCCTCGAAGGAGATGTTGCGGACGATGACGTTCGAGACGTCCCGCACCTGGAGGCTGGCACCGATCACCGTGGCGTCGTCACCGACGCCGACCAGGGTGGTGTTCGAGGGGACCGCGACCTCGACGGCGGCCTTCTGCAGGGCGGCGGAGGCGAGCCGGGCCTCCTCCAGCGGTCCGCTGGGGACCTCGGTGGTGCCCCAGGTCGCCGGGTCGTACGCGGCCAGGTACGCGTCCAGGGTGTAGCCGTCGGTCTGGTAGGCCTCGCAGTCGATCGGGTCACCTGCGGCGTCGGCGTTGCCGTGGATGGTGCCGTCGATCCGGATGATCTTGGGCGCGTCGCCCGCGTCCGCGAACGCGGCCATGAGTTCGGCCCGGTCGGAGACGGTGTAGATGTGGTCGCGGGTCGCCCTGGCGCCGCCGGTGGTGGAGCCGTCTGCGGCGGCCCAGCCGTCGCCCCCGGCGAGTACGGCACGCTCGATGCCGCTGCGGTGCGGAGCGGGGTGGCCGTGGCCGGAGCCCTGATGGTGTCCGGTGGCCTGGGCGGGGACGGACACGGCGAGCGCCAGTGAGGCGCAGCCCATCACCAGGGCAATGGCACGGGCATGACTCATGCGTGCGGGCATGGCGAATCCTTCGACGGTGAGGTGGTGCGGCGATGGAGACGTGCTGTGGGGCCGTGGGGAGTGGTCAGGCCTGTGGCCAGGTGATCCACTCGGGGGGTACCGGGGAGCCGGTACGGCGTACGTCGCGCGGGGTCAGGACGCGCTCGTCCCGCAGCGCCCCGGCGACGAGCCGGGCGGCCTCGATGGCACCGCGCGGCTGGAAGTGCGTGTTGTCCTGCTGTCCGTCGGGGTAGTTGGGCGACTCCCCGGGCTCCAGCCAGTTGAAGTACTCCCGGGTGCCGTCCGGGCCCAGTTCCTGCCAGCGCGCGAGCGTGAGCGCCTGGAGGTCGAGCAGGGGCACGCGCTCCTCGGCGGCCAGGGCGCGCATCGCGGCCGGGTACTCGCCGTGGCTGGGCGTCGCCGTGCCGTCGGCGGCGAAGCGGCGGCGCTCCACCGGGGTGAGCAGGACCGGCTGCGCCCGGCGGTCCCGGGCGCCGCGCACGTAACTGCGCAGGTGCTCCTGGTAGGTGGTCCAGGGGTCGGTGCCGCGGGCCGGGTCCTCGGTCTTCTCGTCGTTGTGCCCGAACTGGATCAGCAGGAGGTCGCCCGCACGCACCTCCTCCAGCAGCGCGGTGAGCAGCCCCTCGTCGATGAAGCTCTTCGAACTGCGGCC
The DNA here is from genome assembly GCF_023701695.1 of Streptomyces sp. RKAG290. GTDB lineage: Bacteria > Actinomycetota > Actinomycetes > Streptomycetales > Streptomycetaceae > Streptomyces. Next base: position 5,894,668 of record NZ_JAJOZC010000001.1, on the reverse strand, counting down.
GTTCATGGCGTGGTTGGCGACGGCGAGCGGCCGGCCCAGGTAGAACGGCAGGGCCATCCCCCAGCCGGTCTCGGGCGCCGCGTCGGCGTATTTCTGCGCGGCCGTCGAATCGCCCGCGATGTGCACGGTGCGGGGGCGGGGGCGCCCGCCCGGGCCGTGCGCGACGGCGGGGGTGGCGGCCAGCGCGAGCGGAAGCGCGACCAGTGCGGCTGCGGTGCGTCTGCGGGTGAGTGACACGGGGAGCTGCCTCTCTCGTGGAGCGTACGGACACGTGCGAGACGTAGCTGCGGTGCGGGGTTGCGGGAGGTGAGGAGCCGGCGGCGGGAGCGCCCCGCCGCCGGCCCCCGGCACCGGGGTGCCGGCCTGCGAGGGGCCGGATCAGCCGTTGCCGAGCTCCTTCCACTCCGCCTGGGCCTTGTTCAGCTCCTCGGCGATCTTGTCCAGGAAGGCCTTGGCCGTGACCTTGCCGAGCAGCAGCTTCTGGAACTCCGGCTCGTTGTCCGCCTTGCTGATGTTGTTCCAGTCGGGCAGGTAGTACGGCAGCTGCACGATCTTGGTCGAGCCGTCGGTGAGGGCCTTGGCGGCGAGCTCGGTCGGTGCGGCCGCGCTGATCCACGGGTCCTTGGCGGCCTCGGTGTTGGCCGGGATGGCGCCCGCGGACTCGTTCCACTTGCTGTTCGCCTCGTGCGAGGCGGCGAACTCGATGAACTTCCAGGCGGCCGTCTTGTTCTTGCTCGACCGGAACAGGCCGAGGCCGTCGACCGGGTTGGAGACCTGCACCCGGGTGCCGTTGTCGCCGGTGGGGTTGGGGATGCCGGCGAACTTCTCCTTGCCCAGCGCCTTCAGGTGGTCCTGGTAGGAGCCGAGGTTGTGGCTGAGCATCCCGATGGTGCCGGTGTCCCACTGGGCGACCATCTTGGTGAAGTCGTTGTTGACGTCGGCGGCGGGCGTCGCCTTCTTGTAGAGCGCCACGTACTTCTGCAGCGCGGCGACGTTCTTCGGGTCGTTGAGCGTCGTCTTGTCGCCGTTCCAGAACTCCGTGATGCCGGACTGGCCGTACGCGGCGTCCATGGCCTGGGCTATGGAGCCCGCACCGCCGCGGATGGTGTAGCCGAACTTGTTGTTCTTGCCGTCGGTGAGCTTGTCGGCCGCCTTGTAGAAGTTGGCCCAGGTGGTGGGTGCTTCGAGGCCGGCGGACTTGAACAGGTCGGTGCGGTACCAGAGCGCGCCGTTGTTCGCGGAGGTGGGCACCGTGTACATGTCGTCGCCCCGGCCGCCCGCGTCCTTGACGCTCTCGACCATGCCCTCGACGAGCTTGCCCTTCAGGGACGAGCCCTGGATCCGGTCGGTGAGCGGGTCCAGGGCCTCCTGCGAGACCATGTTGGCCAGGTAGGCCGTGCCCACACCGCCCACGTCCGGCAGGCCACCGCCCGCGATGGCCGTGTCGTACTTGGACTGCACGTCGGCGATCGGGATCGGCACGTACTTGACCTTGATGTCGGGGTTCTTCTTCTCGAAGTCCTTGATGATCTCGGTCCAGATGGCGGTGCGCGGACCGCCGTTGTTGTCCCAGAAGGTGATTTCGCCCTTGCCGCTGCCCTCGGTGCCGCTCTCGCTGCCGTCGTCACCGCAGGCGGTCGCGGTGAGGGCGAGTACCGCCGCGATGGACACCGCTGCCGCGGCACGCCCCCGCTGCGTCTTCGAGATTCTCATGGTCGGCTCTTCTCTCTCGGTTCTCTGTGGTGCCGGGTTGCCGTGCATGGGGGGTGTGCCGAAGCCCGGGTCTCAGCGGTGTGCGCCCTGCGGCGCCCAGCCGTCCTCGCCCCGGAGGTAGTCCGCGACCTGGTGGTGCGCGGCGTCCGCGGCGGTCATCTGCGGCCGGTCGGCGGTGACGGCGGCGCCGGGTCCGTACGTCCGGTACTCGCTGAACCGGGCCTCCTGCCACGGGAAGCCGCTCATCTCGCTCCACGGCGTGGCCTTGACCGCCGAGGGGAGCCGGGTCTCGCGGATCAGCACCTGGCCGACCGCGTCGGGGTTCCCGCTCGGGTGCCAGGGGCGGCCGAGGTGGAAGGAGTCCGCGGGGGCGTCGCTGATGATCGTGCTGCGGGTGATCAGGAAGCCGTACGGGTTCTCCTTCCACGTCGAAGCGGCCGTGACGTAGCCGTTGTTCGTGGCCGAGCCGCGGCTCAGCGCCCTGATCACGGAGTGCTCGATGACCGTGGTGGCGCGGCCGTAGATGAAGTCGACGTCCCCTTCGACGTAGACGTCCCTGAGGTACACCCGGGCCTGCTGGGTGAGGACCGGGGTGTCGGTCATCAGGGTGTCCTGGTTGCCGAGGAAGGCGGTGTTCTCGAAGGTCAGCCGGTCGCCGGTGGTCTTCACGGCGAGGGCCTGCTCGCCGTTCAGCTCGACGGAGGCCTCGTCGAAGTCGTTGGAGAAGGTGAGGTCGCGGGCGCTGAAGTCGTGTCCCTCGACGACGACGGTCGCACTCCCCCAGGACCCCTGGGTGGTGCCGTCCGGCTTGAGCTCGCCGGACGGGGTGTCGAAGACGACGAGGGTGTCCGAGCGGCGCTTCCCGGTGCCGACGAGCGAGACGTACGGCTGGTCCTTGCCGATCCTGACGTGCTCGCGGTAGGTGCCGGGCGCGATCCGCACCGTGATCCGGCCGTCGTTGCCTGCGGGCACCGCGTCCACGGCGGCCTGCACGGTGGCGTACTGCTCCGGGACCCGCAGCACGGTCTCGGTGCCGATGTCCTTCTGCGGTCCGGAGTCGCGGGTGACCAGCTTCGGCACGTCGGCCGCGCGGTCCAGGTGGTACGGGTACAGGGTGCGCGGGTCGAAGGCGTCTCCCCAGGCGTCGGTGCGGCCCGTGGTGTTCCTCAGGATGGAGCCGCGCTGGAGGAGTTCGGCCGTGGCGTCCGCCTGGTAGGGGTGCTGGACGTCCCGGTAGTAGCTGTTCTCGATGACCATCTTCGTGGCGCCGCGGGCCCAGTTGCCGTACGTCCACACCGGGTCGCCGTCCGCGACCTGCGCGGAGAGGTAGTTGTTGTAGAGGTGGGCGTAGGCGCAGTTGTCGGCGGAGGGGTTGCGCTGCTTGGTGCCCCGGAACCAGTTGTGGTCGATGGTGATCTGCGTCTTGACGTTCTCGGTCCAGCCGATGCCGAACGCCTTGTTGTGGTTGTCGAAGAGGTTGTGGGAGACGGTGATGTACTCGCTGTCCTTACGGATGTCGAGCAGTCCGTCGCCCATGTGCGTGAGGCGGTTGTGGTCGATCCAGACGTGGTCGGCGGTGTCCATCTGGATGGCATCGAAGTCGGTCGTCTTGCCGTCCCAGTCGCCCTCGACGTAGGAGTCGCGGATGGTGAGGTTGCGGATGATGACGTTGTGGGTGCCGGGGTTCAGGTGCAGCTCGCCGTGGACGATCTCACCGGTGTCGCCGACCCCGATGATGGTCTTGTCCGAGGTCACGTCGATGTCGTGGCCGAACGGCTCGACGGCGACGGCGCCGGCGACCCGGATGACGTAGGGCTCCGGCGCGGCCGCGTACTTCACCAGGTCGGCCTGGGTGGAGACGGTGACGACCTTGCCGCCGCTGCCCCGGTGGTTCCGCCGGCCAGTGAGGCGAAGCCGTGCGCGGTGTCCGGCCAGGTGTCGTGCGCGGCGGCGGGGCCGGCCGGGGGCTGCGGGGCGGCGCCCGCCGACGGGGCCGCCGGGACCAGGCATGCGGCGGCCAGGGCGAAGGCCGTGGCGAGGGTTCGTGCTCTGGTGCGCTTGTTGCTCAGGTGCATCGGTGCGGCTCCTGTACATGCGGATCAGGCAGGGTGGACGTGCTCCGTGCGGGTCATGCGGTGGTGCGGAATCCGGTGAAGCCGGCCGTCCCGGCGGGCCCCGTCCCGGGCGGTGCGGTGGCGAACAGCCCGAGCAGGGCGCCGACCCAGCGCCACGGCGTCGCGGCGAAGACCTGGCCCGAGGGCCTGAGTCCGGTTCCGTCCCCGGTGTCGGCGAAGAAGCGGCAGCGGGCGCCCGGACTCACCTCGATCCGCAGCCGGGCCAGCCCCTCGGGGGCCGGTCTGCTGTGTTCGGCGTCGCGTTCGTGCTCGGCGACCGTCTCCGCGTACCGGTGCACGAGCCGTACGCCTTCGCCCGTCCGCTCCAGGCCGATCCAGCTGAACGCGTCCCCGAGCACGGCGAGTCCCGCCTTGGCACCCGCCACCTCGCTGCCGAGGCCGACCTCGACCTCGGCGGTGAACGTCTCGGCCGGCAGCCGCTGGACCAGCACGTTGGGCAGGGCCCGCAGGTCGTGGGCGTACGCGGTCCGTACGCAGCTGAGCCGCAGCCCGTCCCCGCCGTGCTCGACGGTCCAGCCGGGGCGCGGGTTCGCGGTCCACTGCCACTGCCTGCCGTAGCGGCCACCCGGGAAGCTGTCGCCGGAGGCCGGGGCCTCGGCCCGCTGGTCCGGGACGGCCGGCTTGCGGTGGGCGGAGACGGGTTCGCCGGCGTCGCCGATGACCGGCCAGCCGCCGTCCTCGACGGCCCAGCGCATCGGCTGGAGGTGCACCACCCGCCCGTACGCCCCGCGCTCCTGGAAGTGCAGGAACCAGTCCTCGCCCGCCGCGGTCCGGACCCAGCCGCCCTGGTGCGGCCCGTTGACCGCGGTACGGCCCTGGGCGAGGACGACGCGCTCCTCGTAGGGCCCGAAGAAGTCCCGGGAGCGGAAGGCGCCCTGCCAGCCGTTCGTCACCCCGCCGGCCGGGGCGAGGATCCAGAACTCGCCCTCGTGCCGGTAGAGCTTGGGGCCCTCCAGGGTGAACCAGCCGGGGATCGTGTCGGCGTCGACCAGGGTCTTGCCCTCGTCGAGCAGTTCCCGGCCGTCGGGGCTCATCCGGTGGCCGGTCAGCCGGTTCTTGATCCCGGAGCGGGACTTGGCCCAGGCGTGCACGAGATAGGCCTCGCCGGTCTCCTCGTCCCACAGCGGGCAGGCGTCGATCAGCCCCTTGCCCGCCTTCACCAGGTGGGGCGCGCTCCACGGGCCGCGGATGTCCTCGGCGTTGATCTGCCGGATGCCGTGGTCGGGGTCGCCCCAGAAGATCCAGAACCGTCCGGCGTGGTGCCGCAGCGACGGCGCCCACACCCCGCAGTCGTGGCGCGGCACCGCGAAGTCGGCGGCGGGTTCGAGGCGGTCCAGGGCGTGGCCGATGAGGGACCAGTTCACGAGGTCGCGCGAGTGCAGCAGCGGCAGTCCGGGCGCCCGGCCGAAGCTGGAGGCGGTGAGGTAGAAGTCCTCGCCGACCCGCACCACGTCCGGGTCGGACCAGTCGGCGTTCAGCACCGGGTTGCGGTAGGTGCCGTCGCCGCGGTCGGCGGTCCAGGGGCGGCTGCCCCGCGCGCTCATGCGGTCACCGCCCGGCGGACGTAGGCGGCGGCGGTGGCCCGGTCGAGCCGGCCGTCGGCGATGACGGTGACGACCCGGCGCACGACGGTGGCGCCGGCGGGCACCGGCAAGCGGTGCGCGGCGGCGAGGGACGAGCCGACGCCCGGGTACTCGGTGGTCCGCACGAACCAAGGGTCCTGCCGGGTCTCCTCGGTCGCTCCCGCGAACACCAGGGTCCAGCCGTCGCCGCTCATCGCGACCCAGTCGGCGGCGCGCCCGTGCACCGCCTCCTCGCCGTCCCCGAACCCGCTGTACACGGCGGGCGGCGAGGGCTCCTTGGGCGCGCGCCAGAAGAAGCCGCCGTATCCGGCGCCCGGCCTGCCGTTGGTGGCGGGGCTGCCGATCGACAGGTCCGAGGTGCCGCGGTTGGTGAGCGAGAAGGAGAAGTCCAGCGCCCAGGCGGTGTCGGAGAGTTCGGCGACGGCGACGGTGCGGTGCTCGCGCAGCAGCTCGGTGTCGCCGGCCTCCCAGCTGAGCTCCTCGACGAAGCCGTCCGGGTCGCGGAGCTTCCAGCCGAGGTGGCGCTGGACCCCGTGGTTGTCGAGGGCGGTGGGGCCCTGGTCCCGGACGAAGGTGCGGCCGCCCCAGAAGTTGTGCCCCGCCACGTCCGGGACGGCGACGGAGGTGCCCAGGTGGTGGAGGTGGTCGGCCGGGTGCTCCTCGGTGACGGGAGTGCCGGCGAGGGTGGTGACCGGGTGGAGGTAGGGGCGCCCCTCGGGGGCGGGCAGATAGGTGTAGCGGCCGACCGGGCGGCCGGCGCAGCTGAGCAGTGCGGTGGTCGTCACGATGAACTCACCTCGGTGGGGAGCGCCCAGGGGACGCCGAGTTCGGAGAAGAGCCTGAGGGTGTCGGCGCCCGCCGCGACGGTCGCGTCGATGCCCCGGACCACCCGGCGGGTTCCGCCGCCGGAGTTCGCGGGGGCGGTGTGCCAGGCGTCGGACGGCAGGGCGAGCGGCTCCGGGGCGTTCCGCACGGCCTCGACGACCTGCATGAACGCACCGGTGCGGTGCGGGGGTACCAGCAGTGCGGCGCCCCGCACCAGGTGGTCGACGAGGTTCTCCAGGAGGTCGGTCCGGCCGTGCACGGACTCCTGCGGGCCGTGTCCGGCGCGCTGGACGAGGACCCGGTCCTGCTTGTACCAGAAGGTGATCCGGCCGCGGTCGCCGTGGACGATCACATAGGGCTCGGCGGCCTGTTCGGCGCAGAGGGTGACGGCGACGGTGACCGGCAGTCCGGCCGTGGTGGTGATGCGTACGCAGGAGGTGTCGTCGGCCTCGATGTCGTGGGCGCGGAAGAGCTCGGTCTCGATCGAGGCGATGTCCTGCGCGGCCCCGCTGCCGGCGAGTTCGAGGGCGGTGGCGACGGCGTGGGCGAGCGGGTTGGTCAGCACCCCGTCGACCACGTCGGTGTCGCCGATGCGCCGCCGCCCGGCCCAGGGCGCCCGCCGGTAGTAGGAGTCGTCGCGGACCCAGGCGCCCGCTGCCCCGTAGCCCCGCACGGTGCCGACGGCGCCGGTACGGACGAGTGCGCGGATGGCGGGCACGGCGTGCGAGCCGAAGGACTGGAAGCCCACCTGGCAGGCGATGCCCGCCTCCCGTACGCCGTTCAGGATCCGCTCGAAGTCGGACCTGGTCGCGGCGGGCGGCTTCTCCAGCAGCAGGTGGACGCCGCGGGCCGCGGCCGTGAGCGCCAGTTCGGTATGGGTCTGGATGGGGGTGCAGATGACGGCGGCGCGCGCCCCGGTGGAGTCCAGGAGCGCCCCGAAGTCGGCCGACTGCTCGGGGAGTTCCCCGGCGAAGTCGGTGAGTTCGGCCTCGTCGAGCGGGTTCAGCTCGCAGACTCCGGCGAGCCGGACGAGGCCCTCGTGCTGGAGGCGGCGGATATTGGCCAGGTGCCAGCGGCCGTGGCCGCGGGCGCCCGCGAGGACGATCGGCAGCGGGGTGCGGTGCGTGCTCATCGGGCCCTCCCCGCGCCCGCTGCGCGGGCCACGTCGGCGTCGGCGCGCCGGGCGCTGTCGATCCGGCCGTGCAGGGCGGGCGTCCAGCCGGCATCCGTGGTGAGGTCGCGCTCGCTGCCGGAGTTGTAGGCGTTGTAGACGGCGACCAGGTCGACGGGGTAGCCGTTGAACTCGGTGCCGCGCTGCTGGAGCAGGCTGCCGTTCCAGCTCTTCACCAGGTCGGCGACCTCGACGTGGCCGGGTGTGTGGAAGGAGTTGTTCTCCGCGATGATCCGGGACTCGGTGGAGACGCCGATCGAGTAGCGGTACTCGCTGCCCTCGGGCACGGCGTAGCGGTTGTCGTAGAGGTGCACCTGGCCGAAGCGGACCCGCGGGGCGCGCTGCACGACGGAGTCGAACTCGTTGTGGTGCAGGGTGACGCGCAGCTTGCCCCGGTCGGTGGTGACGGTGTCGGCGTTGCCGATCAGGATCGCCTTGTCGTGGTCGGCGAAGCGGCTCCAGGAGACGGTGACCAGGTCGGCGCCGTTGGTGATGTCGAGGAGCCCGTCGTGGCGCAGGTAGTTGCGTCCGAAGTAGGTGGGCTCGCGGTCGTCCGGGTGACCCTGGTCGCTCGCGGTGACGTGGTCGACCCAGACGTGGGTGGCGCCGTTCAGCCAGAGGGTGTCGTAGGCGGTCTTCCAGTCGCCGAGGCCACCGGTGTTGGGCTGCCAGGCCGGGAAGCAGTCGTAGGCGTCGCGGAGTTCGAGGTTGCGGACGATGACGTTGTCGGCGCGCTCGGCCTGGAGGCTGCCGCCCTTGATGACGGCGTCCCGGCCGAGGCCGACGAGGGTGGTGTTCGAGCCGATCCGGAGCTCGACGCGGGCGGCCTGCCGGGCGGCGGACGCCTTGCGGGCGTCCTCCTGCGGTCCGGCGGGCTTGGCGGCGCCCCAGGTGGCGGGGGCGTAGGCGGCGAGGTAGGCCTTCAGGTCGTAGCCGTCGGCCGTGTAGTCGGCGCAGTCCAGGGAGCGGCCCTGGTCGTCGGTGTTGGCGTCGATCGTCCCGGCGATCTTGATGATCTTCGGTACGGAACTTCCGCCGTCCAGCGCGGCGACGAGCTGGGCCCGGTCGCGCACGGTGAAGACGTGGGCGTCGTCGGCCGTCGAGCCGCCCGTCGTGCCGGGGCCGTCGGCGGCCCAGCCGTCGTCCGCGGCCAGGACCTCGCGGCCCAGGTCCTTCGCGGGAGCGGCGGGCGGCCGCGGGGTGGCGGCCTCGGCGCCCGGCTGGAAGGCCAGGCCGCTCAGGAGCAGGGTGAGCGCGGCGGCGGTGCGGCGCATCGGTCGCGTACGGGGTGGGGTCATCTGCGCGTCAGCCCTTCACTGCGCCGGCGCTGAAGCCGGTGATCAGCCATTTCTGGATGAAGGCGAAGACGATCACCACGGGGACCGCGGCGATCACACCGCCAGCGGCGAGCGCGCCCAGGTCGACGCTGTCCGCGCCGATGAGGGTGTTCAGGCCGACCGGGATCGTCTGCTTGTCCTGCTCGCTGAGGAACATCAGGGCGAACAGGAAGTGGTTCCAGCTGTGCACGAAGGCGAACGAGCCGACCGCGATCAGCCCCGGCCGCAGCAGCGGCAGCACCACCGCGCAGAAGGCCCGCAGGCGCGAGCAGCCGTCCACCCAGGCGGCCTCCTCCAGCGAGGCGGGCACGTTCTTGATGAATCCGCTGATCAGGATGATGGAGAGCGGCAGCTGGAAGACCGTCTCGGCGATGACCACGCTCCCCAGGGAGTTGATCATCTGGAGGTTCTTGAAGATCTCGAAGAGCGGTACGAGCATCAGCGCGCCCGGGATGAACTGCGAGCAGAGCAGCGCCAGCATGAAGGCGTTCTTGATCTTGAAGTCGAACCGGGCGAGGGCGTAGCCGCCGGCCAGCGCGACGAGCGTCGTGCTGATCAGGGTGCAGACCCCGACGATCATGCTGTTCTGGAAGAAGACGGCGAAGCTGCGCTCGTTCCAGACCTTGGAGAAGTGCTCCCCGGTCATCGGCCACGGCACCAGCGAGGTGGAGCCCGCGGGGCGTACGGCGAAGAGGAACATCCAGTAGAACGGGATGAGGGTGAAGACCAGGTAGATGCCGAGCGGTACGTAGATCTGCCAGCGCGGCACCTCGTCGAAGGCGCGCTCGCGTCCGGGCCTGCCGCGCCGGTGCGCGGCGGGCGGGCGGCCGCCCTGCTCGGGCAGGTGTGCGGAGTCGGTGCCGTGCTTCTCGGCCAGTGCGGCAGTCACTTGTGGTCGCCTCCGAACTTGCTCAGACGCAGATAGACAATCGAGCAGAAGAGGAGGATCACGAAGGCGACGGTGGTGAGCGCGGAGGCGTATCCGAAGTCGTGGCCCTCGATGCCGGTGTTGGCGACGTAGAGCGGCAGGGTGGTGGTCTCGCCGGCCGGTCCGCCGCCCGTGAGGGTGTAGAGCAGGTCGACGTTGTTGAACTCCCAGACGCCGCGCAGCAGGGTGGCGAGGATGATCGCGTCCCGCAGGTGCGGCAGGGTGATGTGGAAGAACTGGCGCAGCCGGCCTGCGCCGTCGACGGATGCCGCCTCGTACAGCTCCTTGGAGACGGACTGCAGGTCGGCGAGGATGAGGATGGCGAAGAAGGGCACCCCGCGCCAGAGTTCGGCGACGGTCGCGGCCCAGAAGACGGTTCCGGTGTCGGAGAGCACGGAGGTGCCGTAGTCGCCGATCCCGGCGTCCGCGAGGTAACGGCTGAAGCCGGTCGAGGAGTTGTAGAGCAGGATCCAGATGGTGCTGGTCAGCACCCCGGAGACGGCCCACGGCGAGAAGACCATGGCGCGGGAGATGCCGCGGCCGATGAAGGTCTGGTTGACGATCAGGGCGAGGGCGAGTCCGAGGGTGAGCTGGAGCGCGACCTGGGTGACCACCCACTGGGCGCTGAAGCCCAGCGTGGTCCAGAACTGGTCGTCCTCGGTGAAGATCCGGGTGAAGTTGTCGAGGCCCGCGAAGCCGTTCCGCCACGGCTTGGTGACGTTGTAGTTCTGCAGGCTGTAGTAGAAGACGCTGATCACCGGATAGGCGATGAAGCCCAGCATCAGCAGCCCCGCGGGGGCGATGAGCAGATACGGCAGTCGGCGGGGGCTCGCGGAGCGGCGCCTGGGCACCTTGGGGGGTGTGGCCACAGCGGCGGCTTGGGCCATGACACGTCTCCGTTCTCTGTAGTACTGGGGTGCGGGTTGGTGCCGGGGATGCTGATCGGTGCCGGACGGTGCGATGCGTGTATGGAGCAAGCGCTTGCCGCATGCCGTTCGGCATGTCGAACAAGGCGGGGCGCGTGGGTTCCGTCGGCCTGTTCAGCCGGCGTACGGGTCGGGCACTTCTCCCGGCCGGGCCAGGAAGGCGAAGTCGCAGCCGGTGTCGGCCTGGGTGATCTGGTCCTGGTAGAGCGCTCCGTAGCCGCGCTCGTACCGGGTGGCGGGCGGCGTCCACTCGGCCCTGCGCCGCGCCAGCTCCTCGTCACTCACGCCGAGGTGGAGCAGGCGCGCCTCGACGTCCAGGGTGACCGGGTCGCCGGTGCGGACGAGGGCGAGCGGGCCGCCGACGTAGGACTCGGGCGCGATGTGCAGCACGCAGGCCCCGTAACTGGTGCCGCTCATCCGGGCGTCGGAGAGCCGCACCATGTCCCGTACGCCCTGCTTCAGCAGGTAGTCGGGGATCGGCAGCATGCCGTACTCGGGCATGCCGGGGCCGCCCTTGGGTCCGGCGTTGCGCAGCACCAGCACATGGTCCGCGGTGAGGGCCAGTGCCGGGTCGTTGATCGTGCGCTGCATCTCCTTGTAGTCGTCGAAGACGACCGCGGGACCGGTGTGGCGCAGCAGGTGCGGTTCGGCGGCGATGTGCTTGATGACCGCGCCGTCCGGGCAGAGGTTGCCGCGCAGCACCGCCACCCCGCCCTCCTCCGCGAGGGGGTTGTCGCGTTCCCGGATGACGTCGCTGTTGTGCACGAGCGCGCCGTCGAGCTGTTCGCGCAGGGTGTCGTGCGCGACCGTGGGCCGGTCCAGGTGCAGTACGTCGGTGAGCCGGGCCAGGAATCCCGGCAGGCCGCCCGCGAAGTGGAAGTCCTCCATGAGGTACTTCCCGCCGGGCCGCAGGTTGGCCAGCACCGGGACGGTGCGGGCGATGCGGTCGAAGTCGTCGAGGGTGAGCGTGATCCCGGAGCGGCCCGCCATCGCGATGAGATGGATGACGGCGTTGGTGGAGCCGCCGAGCGCGAGGACGGTGGCGACGGCGTCCTCGTACGCCTCGGCGGTGAGGATCTGCGACAGCTTCCGCTGCTGCCACACCAGTTCGACGATCCGGAGCCCCGACTGCGCGGCCATCCGGTCGTGGCCGGAGTCGACGGCCGGGATCGAGGAGGCGCCGGGGACGGTGACGCCGAGTGCTTCGGCGGCGGCGGTCAGGGTGGAGGCGGTGCCCATCGTCATGCAGTGGCCGGGCGAGCGGGCGAGCCCGTTCTCCAGCTCGGCCATCTCGCAGTCACCGATGAGTCCGGCCCGCTTGTCGTCCCAGTACTTCCACATGTCGGTGCCGGAGCCGAGCACCTCGTTGCGCCAGTGCCCCGGCAGCATCGGCCCGGCCGGCACGAAGACGGCCGGCAGGTCGACGGAGGCGGCGCCCATCAGCAGCGCGGGCGTCGACTTGTCGCAGCCGCCCAGCAGCACCGCGCCGTCGACCGGGTAGGAGCGCAGCAGCTCCTCCGTCTCCATCGCCAGCATGTTGCGGTAGAGCATCGGGGTCGGCTTCTGGAACGTCTCCGACAGGGTGGAGACCGGGAATTCGAGCGGGAAGCCGCCCGCCTGCCAGACGCCCCGCTTGACGGCCTGCGCGCGCTCGCGCAGATGGACGTGGCAGGGGTTGATGTCGGACCAGGTGTTGAGGATCGCGACGACCGGCTTGCCGAGGTGCTCCTCGGGGAGGTAGCCGAGCTGGCGGGTACGGGCGCGGTGGCTGAAGGACCGCAGCCCGTCCGTGCCGTACCACTGGTGGCTGCGCAGCTCCTCGGAGGTGATGCGGCCGGTCCCGGCGGTCATATGGACCACCCCGCGATCTGGTCGGCGACCTCGGCGCGCTGTGCCTCGGGCAGCACCCGGCTGGGCGGGCGCACGTCGCGGCGGCACAGGCCGAGCGAGGACAGGGCCTCCTTGACGACCGTCACGTTGTTGGCGGACTGCCGGTCGGCGCGCAGCTCCTCGAAGCGGCGGATCTGCTCCCAGACCTTCATCGCGGCCGGGTGGTCGCCGGCCCGCAGTGCCTGGAGCATGGCGAGCGAGACGCCGGGGGCGACGTTGACGAGACCGGAGGTGAATCCGGTGGCGCCCGCGGAGAAGTAGGCGGGGGCGTACAGCTCGGCGAGGCCGGCGATCCAGACGAAGCGCTCCAGCCCCGCGTCCCGGGCGAAGGCGGCGAAGCGGGCGGCGTCCGGGACGGCGTACTTGACGCCGATGACGTTGGGGCAGCTGTCGGCGAGCGCGGCCAGGCACTCGCCGTCGAGCTGCGGGTTGCGGATGTAGGGGACGACCCCCAGCCCGGGAACGGCCTCGGCGATGGCCCGGTGGTAGTCGACCCAGCCGTCCTGCGAGACGTACGGGTGGACGGGCTGGTGCACCATCACCATCTCGGCGCCGGTGTCCCTGGCGTGCTCGGCGGCGGCCACCGCGGTCGGCACGTCGTGCCCGACCCCGACCAGGACCGCGGCGCGGCCGCCGGCCTCGTCGATGGTCAGCTCGGTGACCGTGCGCCGCTCCTCGGGGGTGAGCGCGTAGAACTCCCCGGTGTTGCCGTTCGGGGTGAGGATGCCTACGCCGCCGTCGAGCAGCCTTCGCAGCAGGGCGCGGTGCGCCGCCGTGTCGATGGTGCCGTCCGCGGCGAACGGGGTCACCGGGATCGCCACGACATCTGCCAGGGCCGCCTTCAGCGGTGTGAGGTCCATGCGGACTGGCCTTTCTTCGGTGTGCCGGTGGTTCACGCCGCGTCACCCCCGTCTTCGTCGTCGGGGAACGCGCGGCGGACGAACGACGCGATGTGGTCGTGCAGGGCCCCGGCCGCCGCGTCCGCGTCGTCGGCGAGCGCGAGCCGCAGGATCTCCCGGTGCTCGGCCGCCTCCCGCTCCCAGGACGGGACGGTCGCCCAGGCGACGGTCGACACGAGCGCGGCCTGGTCCCGGACCTCGTCGAGCATCCGCGCCAGCAGCGGATTGCCGCAGGGCAGGTAGAGCGCCCGGTGGAAGTCCCGGTTGGCGAGCGACCTGTCCGCCTTGTCACCGGCCGAGTCGGCCCGCTCCAGGGCCTCCTGGGCCTCGTCCAGCGAGGCCCTGCGGGTGATGGAGCGGCGCAGCGCCTCCGGTTCGAGCAGCAGCCGCACGTCGTACACCTCCCTGGCCATGGTCGCGTCGACCAGCCGCACGATCGCGCCCTTGTACTGGCTCATGACGACGAGCCCGGTACCGGCGAGGGTCTTGAGCGCCTCACGGACGGGGGTCTTGGAGACCCCGAACTGTGCGGCGAGCTCGGTCTCCACGAGCGCCTGCCCTGGTCTCAGCTGCGCCGTGAGGATCGCGTGCTTGATCGCCTCCAGCACGTACTGGGTGCGGGACGGAATCGGGGTGGGCGCAAAGGTCATGGGTGAAGGGCTCTCGCATCTCGCGTATCGCGTCTCATATATGACGTACGAAGTACGACGCGATGAAGCTAGAGGCGCCGGGAATGTTTCGTCAACGCTTCTGACAGAAGAACTTCGCCGGACTACGACGTGTGCCGTACACCGATCGCGGGGCCGGGCCGCGCCCGCCGGGTGGCCTACGGATTCCTCCCGATGCCCCGCAACGGCCTTACCGGCCAGCCTGACCGCGTCACACACGTGCGGGTCAGGGAGGTTCGGTGGGCGGGTTGGCAGGGTCGGCGACAGGTCGGGTACTGCGGGACGGGACGGCCGGGCTGTTCCTGGCGGCGGTGGTCGTGTCCGGATTCGGCAGCTCCGCGATGTCGCTGGCGGCCGGGGTCTGGGTCAAGTCGCTGACGGACTCGGACAGTCTGGCGGCGCTCGCCCTCTTCGCCGTCTGGCTGCCGGTGCTCTTCGGACCGCTCCTCGGGGCGCTTGCCGACCGGCTGCCCAGGAAGCCGCTGCTGGTGTGGTCGAACGTCGTCATGGCCCTGTTGCTGACCACGGCGACCGCGGTGGACTCGGCGGGACGGGTCTGGATCCTGTTCGCGGTGCTCCTGCTGTACGGCTGCGGCTCCGTCCTGATGGACTCGGCCGAGTCGGCCCTGGTCGCGCAGGCCGTCGACGCCCGCCTGCTGGGCGACTTCAACGGCTTGCGGATGATGGCGAACGAGGGCATGAAGCTGCTGGCCCCGCTCACCGGCGCGGCGCTCTACGCCCGCTTCGGCGGCGCTTCGGTGGCCCTGCTGGACGCGGTCTCCTTCGCGCTGGCCGCCGGGCTCTACGGGCGGCTGCGGGCACAGCGGCCGGACCGGGCCGCGGCCGGGGAGCTGACGGGCGGCCGGGCAGCCGGGATGCGGCAGGTGTGGGGGTCGCCCGCGCTGCGGCCGCTGGTGCTCGCCGGATCGGTCACGATGCTGTGCGCCGGGCTCAACGGGGCGACGCTGTACGCCGTCGTGGACGGGACGCTCGGCCACTCCCCCGCGTACGCGGGTGTGCTCTCCGTGGCACAGGGCGCCGGGTCCGTCACGGTCGGGCTGCTGGCCGGGCCACTGCTGCGGCGGTTGCCGGAGCGGGTGTTCTCGGCGGCGGGGATCGCCGTGTTCGCGGTGGGGGTGGGGCTGCGGGCGCTGCCGTACGACACAGTGGCCCTGGGGGCCTGCGCCCTGATCGGGGCCGGGCTGCCGTGTGTGCTGATCGCCGCGATGACGGCGGTGCAGCGGGAGACGCCGGACGCGCTGCTGGGCCGCACGGCAGCGACCGCCGGCACCCTGATGATGGCGCCCAACGCCGTGGCACTGGCGCTCGGCGCGGGACTGGTCGCCCTGGTGGACGTCCAGGTACTGCTGCCCCTCGTGGGCGTGCTGGCGCTGGTGCCGGCGGGGCTGCTGGTCACGGGGCGGCGGGGGCCGCAGGCGCGGGTCCCCGCCGGTCCGCGTGCGTCAGCGACCGAGGTGTGAGAGCGCTCCGGCGACGGCTTCGAGGTCCGGGCCCGAGGCCAGCCCGGCGTGATACAGGCGCAGTTGGTTCGCGCCCAGCGAGGCCGCGTGCTCGGCGTCGCGCCGCACCGTGCCCGGACTGCCGCCCATCCCGCTCACCACGGTGAGGTTGGCAGCCAGGACGCCCTCGCGGCCGGCGAACGGCCCGAGCACGGCCTCGCGCGCCGCGTCGGCGCCGGTGCAGGGCAGCACCACACCGTCCGCCACGGACAGGATGTGCTCCGGGTCGACGCCCACGTTCGCACCGGAGCGGTACGGCGCGGGATCGGCGTGCAGCAGCACCTGGAACTCCGGTGCGGCGGCGGCCCGTACGGCGGCGACCGCCGACTCCTGGAGCCCCCGGGCCACCTCGGTGCGCCACTGGAGGGTGGCGGCCGCGAGAGTGCCGCCGAGCAGCTTCTCGACACCGGACCAGCCGGCTTCCGGGGCGCCCGGACCGGACCAGGCCGGCTCCAGCGCCCGGCGCACCGCCCGGCTCAGCTCGTCAGCGTCCAGGCCGTGGCCGGCGTACCCGGCCCGGCAGTCGGCGCAGAAGCAGAGCGACATCAGGTACTGCGCCGCCTCACCGAGCCCGACCCCGGCGACCTTGTCGTGGGCGTGCAGATGGGCGAAGCCGTACCAGCCGCAGGACTCCAGCTCGGTGCCGTGCGTGCCGCCGCGTACGGCCGCCTCCGCCGCCAGGTCGGTCAGGTAGGCGCGGACCGCGGGCTGCGCGATGCACGGCGCCCACGGGTAGCGGTCCCCGTAGGCGTTGACCACGGAGGTGTCCGGACGTTCCGCGCCCAGCCGGGAGTTGTGGGCGAGGACCACCCAGCTGTGTACCTGGAGGCCGGCTCCGGCCAGGGCCTCGGCGGCCTCGGCGTAGGGGTCTTCCGAGGCCACCCAGGACTGCCGGTAGGGGCGCAGCCCGCGCCCCGCCCACCGTGCGGCGTCCGGCGGGTAGAGCACCGCGGCGTGCTCGGCCGTGACGATGCGGCGGGCGGGGTGGCGCGGCGTCAGCGCCCGGGTGGAGTGGTAGGCGGAGGCGAGCGTCACCTGCTGGACGCCGAGGTCCGCGACGCGGGCGGCCGCGTCCGGGTCGCCGACGATGTCCCAGGGGTACAGGAAGGCGGAGGTCCTCACCCGCGCTCCCCCGCGTCGCTGCCGCGCTCCAGCAGCGCGCGGCCGCTCGCGATGATCTCGGTCAGCTCCTTGATGTGCGCGGCCGACGGCTCGGTGAGCGGGCTGCGCACCTCGCCGACGTCCAGGCCCCCCAGCCGGACGGCCGCCTTGACCAGCGAGACGGCGTAGCCGTTGCCCTTGGCCCGCAGTTCGACGAGCGGCCGGTAGAAGTGGTCGAGCAGCGCGTTGACCCCGTCGTCGTCGCCCGCCTCCAGGGCCCGGTAGAAGGCCAGGGCGATGTCGGGCGCGAAGGCGAAGACGGCGGAGGAGTAGAGCGTGACGCCGATGCCCCGGTAGGCGAGGCCGGTGAGCTCGGCGGTGGGCAGTCCGTTGAAGTACAGGAAGTCCCGGCCGGGCAGTCCGGTGCGGACGGCGCTGACGATCCGCTGCATGAGGTCGAGGTCGCCGAAGCCGTCCTTGAGGCCGATGATGCCCGGCGTCTGCGCCAGGGCGACCACGGTCTGCGGGGTGAAGACGGCGTTGTCCCGCTGGTAGACGATCGTCTCCAGTGCGGTGGCGGCGGCCAGCGCCGTGTAGTGGGCCAGCAGCCCCTCCTGGTCGGCGACGACCAGGTAGGGAGGCATGGCGAGGAGCCCGTCCGCGCCCGCCTCCTCGGCGAGCTTCGCGTACTGCACCGCCAGGGCGGTGCCGTACCCGGCGCCCGCGACGACCGGCACCTGGCCCGCGGTCTCCTCGACGGCCGCGGCGACGACGAGGTGGAACTCCTCGGGCGTCAGGGCGTGGAACTCACCCGTGCCGCAGCAGGCGAAGACGGCGGCCGCGCCGGCATCGATGCCGGTGCGCACATGCGCGCGGAAGGCGTCGAGGTCGACGGAGCCGTCGGGTCCGTAGGCGGTGACGGGGAAGAAGAGCGGCCCGGCGACAGCGGTGAGTCGGGCGGCGAGTGGGGCTGAGGTCACGGGCGCTCCCTGAGCAGGTTCAGGCGTGCACAATTCTGATTGGCGTCCATATTCATGAACGCCCTCACGCTAAAGCAGCCGCTCGGCACAGGTCAAGACGAGTACCCCCGGCCGGTTGGTTCGTCGCGAGCCGATCGAGAACGAGTGAGACACTCCGCCGGAGCGGCGCACGAGACGTGCGCAACACTTGACGCGATAGCGCATCACTTCTTAGCTTGTCCATGCATGTGAATTCCGTCCATGGATTTGACAGGATGCGTACCCGTACCCGCAGTACGGCGCGTCCGTGTCCCGCGTGCCCGCCGCGCGTATGTACCGAGGAGATCCGCGTATGCCCGCTCCCCGCACCGTCCTGCTCACCGGCGCCGCAGGCGGCCTCGGCACCCTGATGCGCGGACTGCTGCCCGCCCACGGCTACGAGCTCCGCCTCTTCGACATGGTCCCCGTCGAGGGCGAGCCGGACGCGATCACCGCGGATCTCGGCGACAAGGAGGCGCTGCGCGAGGCCGTGCGGGGTGTCGACGCGATCATCCACCTTGCGGGGATCTCCCTGGAAGCCTCGTTCGACAAGATTCTGCGGGCGAACATCGAGGGCACGTACAACCTCTACGAGGCCGCGCTCGCCGAGGGCGTGGGGCGGATCGTCTTCGCCTCCTCCAACCACGCCGTCGGATTCACCCCGCGCCCGCTTCCGGGCGACCCGCTGATCCCCATCGGCACCCCTCGCCGTCCCGACACCTTCTACGGCCTCTCCAAGTCCTTCGGCGAGGACCTCGCTCAGCTCTACTGGGACCGGCACGGCCTGGAGACCGTCTCCGTGCGCATCGGCTCCTGCTTCCCGGAGCCGACATCCGTACGGATGCTGTCCGTCTGGATGAGCCCCGGCGACGGTGCCCGGCTCTTCGACGCCGCGCTCACCGCCGAGAACGTGGGCCACACCGTCATCCACGGCTCCTCCGACAACACCCGGCTGTGGTGGGACCTGACGACGGCCCGTGCGCTCGGCTACGAGCCGAGGGACGACTCGGAGCCGTACGCGGCGAAGCTCATCGCCGAACAGGGCGAGCTGGACCCGGACAACCCGGATCACGCCCACCTCGGCGGCCACTTCTGCACCAACCCGCCGATCTGGCCTTACTGAGCGCGATCCGCCTTTCCGGCTCCCGCCCGGCCGGCGCCGGAAAGGCAGTGGCCCCGCCGGTCCCGGGCGGGCAGGATGTGGCGGCATGGCGAGACCTTCCGGATTCCGGTACGAGCAGCACGGCGACGACAGCGTCACGATCACCCACCACGGCCGCCCCGCGGGCACCCTGCGCGGCGGCCGGGCGGAGAAGTTCCTGGCAGAGGTGGGGTCGGGTGACGCGCAACTGGTGATGGCCCGCTGGACCGGGGCGTACAAGCACGGCAACGAGCGCACCGCCCGCAACCACCCGCGCAACCGGTGACACGCGCCGGCACCCCGGCAACGGGTGACCCGCGCTGACACGGCCGGGCGGAACCGGCGCTGCCGCCGTACGGGCGAAGCCACCCAAAGGTAAGGGAACGGCAAAGCCGGGTCATTCGTTACCCCGTGCATGACCGCTATGACACCCGGCTCGAACATCCCTCTCTCCGCCCCCGCGTGGCGGTGGACGTCGCCGCCCCGGTGCGGCTCGACGTCTCGGGCCTGCTGCTCACCGTCGACGGCAAGGTGCGCTCCGACGACGACTTCATCTTCTACAACCAGCCCACGGGCCCCGGTGTGACCTACCGCTCCGGCGGCGGCACCGCGCCCGACGCGATCGTGGTGGACACCGCCGCGGTGCCGCCCGGCATCGAGAAGATCGTCGTCACGGCGAGCCCGGACGGAGCGGGTCAGACCTTCCAGGGCATCGAGCCCACCGCCACCGTGCGCAACGCGGACGACGGCAGCGTGCTCGCCACCTTCACCCCGCCGCAGCTGGGCGCCGAGACCGCGCTCGTGGTCATCGAGATCTATCTGCGGGGCGGCGCCTGGAAGGCCCGTGCGGTGGGCCAGGGCTACGCCGACGGGCTGGCAGGCATCGCCACCGACTTCGGTGTCTCGGTCGAGGAACCCGGCGCGGCTCCCGCACCGGTGGCACCCCCGGCCCCGCCGCCGCCCCGGCGGACCCGCGGATCGCCGCCCCCGTGACACCGGCCGCGCCGCCGGCCCCGCCCGCCGCGCCTCCGGCGCCGCCGGCCTCGGGCAAGATCAACCTCGACAAGGGCCGGGTCAGCCTGCAGAAGAACCAGACGGTGTCCCTGGTCAAGGGCGGCCGGCCGCTGCTCTCCCAGGTCAAGATGGGCCTCGGCTGGGAGCCCGCGTTCCGCGGCAAGGACATCGACCTGGACGCCTCGGTGATCGCCTACGGCCCGAACCGCAACCACCTGGACAGCTGCTACTTCGGCAAGCTCTCCATCCTGAACGGCGCCATCAAGCACTCGGGCGACAACCTCACGGGCGAGGGCGCGGGGGACGACGAGGTGATCGTCGTCGATCTGGGCCGGATCCCCCAGGAGGCGACCGGTCTGGTCTTCACGGTCAACTCGTTCACCGGCCAGAAGTTCACCGAGGTGGCCAAGGCCTACTGCCGGCTGATCGACGCGGCCACCGGCGAGGAGCTGGTCCGCTTCGACCTGACGGGCGCGGAGCCGCAGACCGGCGTGATCATGGCAAAGCTGATCAAGCAGTTCTCCGGCGAGTGGGAGATGACCGCGATGGGCGACTTCGTGAAGTCGCGCACCGTCCGCGGCATGGTCAAGCCCGCCGCCCAGTCCCTCTAAGGGCTGTCCCGGGACAGCCCTTGGGGTCTTGCGATCCGGGCGAGAGGCCCCTGGGCCACTCGCTCAGGGCCTGTCCGGCGCCGTCGGGGGCCGGAACAGGGCCCCGGGCGCCGGTGGAACGGCTTCAGGGGCACCCGGCTGGTTGCGGGTGCCCCTGAAGGCTGTCGGCAGAGGGATACGGCGGACGCGGCGCGTGCTCGTCGCTTCTCTCAGAGCTTGGTCAGCTTGGAGTACGGGCTCAGGATCCTCCCCTGTCGCCCCGAGAAGTCGATGAGCACTGCGTCGTTGTCGCCCTCGACAGCAAGGACTCGACCGAGCCCGAACTGGTCATGCGACACCCTGTCGCCCACATCGAACAATTCGACCGGTGGGGCCGCCTGGGCCGGGCGGTTGAAGGGACTGGAAGGCAGGTGACGCCGGGATCCGGCTGACTGTTTCATTACCTTGAGTATGCGCCCTGGAAACGCCCGACGCCATGCCCGACCGCTCCTGGAGCCCCACTGATGCCGGATTCGTAATCAGCGATTCCGCGGCCGCCCGGCCTCCCGACCCGCTCCCGGCAAGGGCACCACGCCGGAGCGCGGCGTCCGGAAGGCCCCGGAGGTGTGGCGGTTATCGCTTTCCCGCGAGGGTGTCCGCACCGCGTCGGCCGGGCCCGGGGCGCGGGCCGGTGGCGCGGCCTGCGCGGCCGTTCCGGCCTCGCCGCGGGCCGTCACCGGCGCACCGCTCCGTGTCACGGAGAGGGCCGGCCGGCCCTCATCGCCCGGCATCGCGGGAGCCCGCGCCGCACCGTCACGCCCCCTTACCGGGCGGCGCCGGAGCAGACCGGTCCGGTCGTCGGGTGACCCCGGGCAGACCGGTCCGGCTCGCTCGTACGGGTTACCGGTCCCGCCGCGGCTGACGCTTCCACGGGCCCGTGATGGCCAGCATGATCCCCGGCGTCTGGATGTTGGCGTAGAGCGTCTTGCCGTCGGGCGAGAACGTCACGCCGGTGAACTCGCTGTACTCCGGCTCCGCCTCGGTTCCGGCGTTCAGTTCGTTGCGCGCGATGGGGTACGTGCGGCCGCTCTCGGTCGCCCCGAACAGGTGCTGGACGCCCTCGCCGTCCTCGGCGATCACCAGGCCGCCGTACGGCGAGACGGTGATGTTGTCCGGGCCGTCGAAGGCGCCGTCCTTGGAGGGGTCGGCGTTGACGCCGAGGAGCACCTTCAGCGTCAGCGTGCGGCGCTTGGGGTCGTAGAACCAGACCTGGCCGTCGTGCTGGACGGGGCTCTCCGCGCGGGCGAACGAGGAGACGATGTAGGCGCCGCCGTCGCTCCACCACATGCCTTCGAGCTTGCGGGCCCGGGTGACGTCCTTGTCGCCGAACTGCTTGCGCACCGAGACGGTCCTGGCGTCGCGGTCGGGGACGTCGACCCAGTCCACGCCATAGACCGTGCCGATCTCGGTGGCGCGGGAGAGGTCGTCGACGAACCTGCCGCTCCGGTCGAAGCACCTGGTGGCCTGCAGGACACCGGCGTCGTCGGCGAGCGTGCGCAGCTTGCCGCGGCCGTGCCGGAAGCCGTGCGGCGGGACCCAGCGGTAGAGCAGCCCGTTGGGGCCGGCCGCGTCCTCGGTGAGGTAGGCGTGGCCCTGCTTCGGGTCGATGACGACGGCCTCGTGGGCGTACCGGCCGAACGCCTTGACGGGGTGCGGGTCGCGGTTGGCGTGCCTGTCCTGCGGGTCGACCTCGAAGACGTAGCCGTGGTCCTTGAGCAGACCGTTCTTCCCGGCCTTGTCCTCGGTCTCCTCGCAGGTGAGCCAGGTGCCCCACGGGGAGGCGCCGCCCGCGCAGTTGGTGGAGGTGCCGGCGATGCCGACCCATTCGGCGGTGCGGCCGTCGCGGCGGGTCTCCACGACGGTGCAGCCGCCGGCCGCGACCGCGTCGTAGACCAGACCGTCGGTGAGCGGGACCGGGTGCTCCCAGTCGGCGCGGGTGCCGCTCAGTTCGTGGTTGTTCACCAGCAGGGTGACGCCGCGCGGGCCCTCGAAGGTGGCCGTGCCGTCGTGGTTGGAGGGGGTGAACTCACCGGTCTCCAGCTTGGTGACGCCGCTGTGGGTGATGACCTTGTACGAGAATCCGGCGGGCAGCGCGACTATGCCCTTCGGGTCGGGGAGCAGCGCCCCGTAGCCCGGCCCGTCGCTGTGTCCGTGTCCGTCGTGCCCGTGTCCGTCGTGGTCGTGACCGTGGCCGTGGTCGTCGTGGCCGTGCTTCGGGTCCCCGGCGGCGAGGGCGCCGGGCGCGGTGGCCAGCGCGGCGACGGTTCCGGTGAGGGCGATGCCGGCACCGGTGAGGGCGGACTGTCTGCTGAATTCCCTGCGCGTGAAGGCCATCACGTACTCCTGGTGCAGCTGGGACGGGTTGGTTGCGGGATCACCGTCCCGCCCCTGCGCCAACACCAGTTGAACTGAGGACGACTTCGAGGGAATCCGTTCCGTGAACTTCCCCGCCGGACCCGGCCCCCGGCCGCCCTCGTCCGTAGGCTCTCTAGCTGCCCGAGCCGCTCCGGGACCGGGCCTTGAAGGCGGCCTTGCGGGCCTCCTTGGCCTGCTTCTTGTCGCTGTGCAGCCGGCCCATCGCCTCAAGGACGTCCGCCGTCGCCGGGTGGTCCACCCGCCACACCTCGTCGAAGAAGCCGCTGTGCTGTCCGGACAGCCCCTCGACCAGGCCCTGCAGCTCGTCCAGGTCGCCGTCCGCCTCCAGCTGCGCCGCGATCGTGTCCACGGCGAGCCAGAAGATCATCGACTCCGGCGGTGCGGGCACGTCGGCGGCGCCGAGCTCCGCGAGCCAGACCCGTGCGAGCCCGCCCAGCTCCCCGTCGTCGAGCACGGCGCGCACCGCGGGTTCGGCCTCCGCGCCGACCAGGGCGAGCGCCTGCTGGCAGTGCAGCCGCCGCAGGGGTGCCTGCGCGTCCTCGCCGCGTGCGGCGTCCAGGAGTTCGGCGGCCGCCCCGTCGGCGCCGCGTGCGGCGAGCCACAGCTGGACCTCGCTGCGGGCCGCCTCCTCCGGGTAGTACGCGATGCCGCCGAGGAGCGCGTCGGCGCCCTTGTCCGCGAGGTCCCCGATCGCCGGGGCCTCCACACCGGCGTCCAGCATCCGGGCCCGGATGCCGTACAGGCCGAGGGGGGTCAGCTTCACCATCCCGTACCGGGTGACGTCCTCGTCGTCGACCGGCGGCGTGGCGTCCGCGCCGTCCTCGGCCAGCAACGCCTCGTCCACCGGCCGGTACTCGACGATGCCGATGGGCTCCAGGACCCGGAACTGGTCGTCGAGGCGCATCATCGCGTCCGAGACCTGCTCCAGGATGTCGTCGGTGGGCTCACCCATGTCGTCGGGCACGATCATCGAGGCGGCGAGCGCGGGCAGCGGCACGGGGGCACCGGCGGCGTCGCCGACGGTGAGGAGGTAGAGGTTGCCGAGTACCCCGTCGAGGAACTCCGCCTCGGTCTCCGGGTCCCAGTCCAGGGCGTCGAAGTCGATCGAACCGTCCTCGCCGACGAGGTCGGCGAAGTCGTCGAAGAAGGGGGCGGTGGCGTCGGCGTGGGCGGCCTCCAGGCCGTCGAGCCAGATCGCCAGGACGTCCTGGGGTGAACCGCCGGTCAGCAGCGCCAGGTTCTCGCCGGCGGTGACGGTGCCCTCCGCCTCCTCGCCGAAGCCGTCCTCGTCCGTGCCCGGCCCCGTCTCGTCGTCCGCCTCCGGGTCCTCGACCTCGACGAGCCCGGTGTCGACCGCGAGCCGCCAGGCCTCGCTGGCCTCCGCCGCACCGTCCTCGTCCGCGGTGAGGCCGAGGTGCTCGGCCGCCGCGGGCAGCTGTGCGTCGACGAGCTCGCCGCCGGCGCCGACCCGGGTGCCGGGGCCGGCCCAGCGGGCGAGCCGGACGGCACGGGCGAGCAGCGGCGCGGCAAGCGCGTCCCGTGCCAGCTCCGCCTCGGTGTGCAGCCGTACCGGGGGCAGGGTGGGGCGCTCTGCGGACATCAGGGGGGTCTCCTAGGAACGTACGGGGCGTACCCGCCGGGGCCATGGCGCCGGGCGCGTACGGGGACAGGCGGCCCAAGCGTAGACGCATTTCGCCGTACGCCGCCCGGTGCACGGGCCGGACCGCGGGCGCCCGGCCGCGGAGCCCCGGCGCCCGGCGGCCGCACGCCCGCGATCACCGCTTCCCGTCGCCCGGCCGCAGACTGAGCGCGGGGGTGTAGCGGTGTACTCCGCCGCCCTTGATCCCCGGGTAGGTCTGCACCCGCTCCCACTGCGGCGTGCGCGACCCGACCCCGTTCCCGGGAGCGGCCAGTGCGTCGATGTGGGCCTGTGCGCTCACCCATTGTGCGTAATTGAGCACCCGGGTCCCGTCGGTGCTCACATGGAAGTGCGCGGCGATGCCTCCGGGCGCGGGCGCCGGGTCCGTCCCGAGCGCCTCGAACACGCCGTCCACCCAGTCGCGTTGGCGGGCCGTGTCCGCCCCGTCGAACTCGACGTCGACGATCACGACGGTCCCCGGCTCCCGCTCGTCCGGCCCGTCCGGCGACGAGGAGCGGTACAGCTCGTAGGTGTGCAGCCCGAGCCGTTCGATGCCCGGCACGGCGGCGTCGATCTCGGCGTTGCGCGCATCCCTGCCGTCCCGGACGAAGGCCTGGTAGCTCTCCTGCTCCGTCCACTGCGAGTAGTGGAACAGCGTCCGCCCGTCCTCCCCCACGTGCACGGTGTACGAGAGCAGCCCCGGGTGCGGCCATTCCCGGCTGCCCCACGCGGCCCGGACGGCCTCGACGGCCTGTCGCTGCCGCTCCGGCGTGCCGACGTCCCAGGTACTGGCCTTGACGATCCCCGCGTCCGAGCGGGTGACATCGGGCCCGGACACGAACTCCACGGTCATGACTGCTCCCCTCACCGGCGCTCCCCTGCGGTGCGCCCGTGACAGCCACCCTGTGACGTGAAGCGCGGTTGAGGTCAACAGCGGTCCGCCCGGTCCGCGGCCGGGAGAGCCCTTAGGCTGACAAACCGGACTACGAACGGAGAACCGCATGTCGCTGCGGGTCGAGGGCATCACGCGCGAGCAGCACCTGGCCTTTGTCGCCGGCCGCAGTTCCGTGAGCCATATGCAGGTCCCGTCGTGGGGCGAGGTGAAGCCCGACTGGCGCGCGGAGAGCATCGGCTGGTTCGAGGGCGGGCAGCTCGTCGGCGCCGGCCTGGTGCTGTACCGCCCGATCCCCGGGTGAAGCGGTATCTGGCCTATCTGCCGGAGGGCCCGGTCATCCCGTGGCACGAGGGTGATCTGGGGCCCTGGCTGGATCCGCTGGTGGCCCATGTGAAGGCACAGGGCGCGTTCACGGTACGGATGGGCCCGCCCGTGGTCGTCCGCCGCTGGGAGGCGCAGACCGTCAAGGACGCCATCCCCGACCCGGCCGCGGGGCGGCTGCGCGACGTCGAGCCGGACGTGACCGAGCCCCGGGCCGCCGAGGTCGTGGCCCAGCTGCGCCGCCTGGGCTGGCAGCAGGGCGAGGACGAGAGCACGGACGGCTTCAGCGCCGGACAGCCCCGGTACGTCTTCCAGGTGCCGTTCGCCGGACTGTCGCTGGAGGAGATCCGCGGCGGGCTGAACCAGCAGTGGCGGCGCAACATCAAAAAGGCGGAGAAGGCGGGCGTGAAGGTGGTCGAGGGCGGCCACGACGACCTCGAAGCGTTCTACGGTCTTTACCTCGAAACGGCCGAGCGGGACCGCTTCATCCCCCGCCCGCTCGCCTACTTCCAGCGCATGTGGACCGCGCTGCGCGCCGAGGACCCCGACCGGATGCGGCTGTATCTCGCGCACCACGAGGGGGAGATCCTCTCCGCGGCGACGATGCTCACGGTCGGCACCCACGTCTGGTACTCCTACGGCGCCTCCACGAGCCGCCGGCGCGAGGTGCAGCCCAACAACGCCATCCAGTGGCGGATGATGAGCGACGCGTACGAACAGGGCGCTACCGTCTACGACCTGCGCGGCATCACCGACACCCTCGACGAGGGCAACCACCTGCTGGGTCTGCTGCGCTTCAAGGCCGGCACCGGCGGCCGGGCGGCCGAGTACGTCGGCGAGTGGGACTACCCGGTCAACAGGCTGCTGCACAAGGCCTTCGGCCTGTACATGGCCCGCCGCTGACGCGCCGGGCCGCCGTGCCAGAATCCGGGACGTGATGCTGCGTACCGCCACCCGCCAGGACCTGCCTGCCGTGCTCGCGCTCCTCGCCGACGAGGACGAGGTCGTCGACCCCGCCTCGGTCGTCGTCGACGAGGCGTACGAGAAGGCGTTCGCCGACGTCACGGCCGACGCGCGCAACGAGATCCTGGTGCTGGTGGACGGCGGGACGGTGGTGGGCTGTCTGCAGGCCACCTACATCCCCGGGCTGGGCAGGCACGGCGCCGAGCGGGCGCTGATCGAGGCCGTCCGGATCAGGCCGGACCGGCGGGGCGGCGGGCTCGGGCGGGAGCTGATGCAGCGGACCGTCGAGCGGGCACGGCAGCGGGGGTGCGCGCTGGTGCAGCTGACCAGCAACAGGCAGCGTACGGACGCGCACCGGTTCTACGCGTCGCTGGGCTTCGCCGCCAGCCACGAAGGTTTCAAGCTCACCCTCTGAAGACCGGGGCGGGCGCCCTCACCGGCTCGGCGCGGTCCGCCAGCCGGTCATGTTGAACTCGTCGAGCAGCCGCACGTCGCTGCCCTCCAGCGGGAAGCTGCGCGCCTCCAGACCGGGCGCCGGGGCGATCTCCAGCGCGTCGCCCTCGATCAGGTCGCCGCCGGTCGGGGTGGAGACCCAGACGAGGAGGGACGTCATGGTCTTCCCGGGTGCCAGCATGACCTCCTCGGGGCCCCGGTCGGTGCCGAAGTAGGACGAGCCGGGGTTCACCTTCACCGGGAGCGCGTCGCCGTTCTCGTCGACGGCCTGGACCGAGGGGTAGCCGTCGACCCGGGTGGGCTTGCTGCCGCAGTTGGTCAGGGTGAGCCCGACGGCCCGGTGGCCGAGGGCGGCCTCCACGGGCCCCATGTCCACGACGAGGCCCGAGGCCGGGCAGCCGGTGGCGGAGAGCGCGGGGGTCGGCCGGACGGGGGCCCCGGGGCGCTCGGGGGCCGCGGACGCGATGTCCGGGGGCGTCGGCGCGAGCGCGTCCGCCGTGGCCGTGCGCGACGGACTCGGGCCCGCCTCCCCCTCCCCGCCGGCACCAGGAATCCCGCGCACCCCGACAGGGTGAGTGCCCCGGCCACGGCCAGGGCCGCCAGGACCGGTCTGCGTATCCCCGTCCCGTTCACTGCCCGCATGCTCATGCACCCGCCCCCACTTCGGCCCGCCATGAATTTCGGCCGATCATGCCAGAGCGGCGATTGTTGAGTGTTCCTTCACCTTCACCCGGAGAAGAACTAAGTGGACCTTCACGGTCCGCGGGGCGGACACTTCGGGACATGACGCCGCCCGCACCGTCCCGCCCGCGCCCCTTCGGCCGCGCCCTCTGCGCCATGATCACGCCGTTCACCGCCGACGGCGCGCTCGATCCGGACGCCGCCGCAGCGCACGCCGCCGCTCTGGTCGCGGACGGCTGCGACGGTCTGGTGCTCAGCGGCACCACCGGGGAGTCCCCGACCACCTCGGACGCCGAGAAGGCCACGCTGCTGCGCGCGGTGCGGGAGGCGGTCGGCTCGCAGGTGCCGGTGCTCGCGGGTGTCGGCAGTGCGGACACCCGGCACACCGTGGAGCTGGCCCGGCAGGCGGAGCAGGCGGGCGCCGACGGCCTGCTGGTGGTGACCCCGTACTACAGCCGGCCCCCGCAGGCCGCTGTCGAGGCGCACTTCCTGCGCGTCGCCGGGTCGACCGGCCTTCCGGTGATGCTGTACGACATCCCCGGCCGCACCGGCACCCGCATCGAACCGGAGACGATGCTGCGGCTTGCGGAGCACCCACGCGTCGTGGCGGTGAAGGACTGTTCGCAGGACCTGCTGGGCGCGACCGGGGTGATCGCCGCCACCGGCCTGGCGTACTACTCGGGCTGCGAGGAACTGAACCTGCCGCTGTACGCGGTGGGCGGGGCGGGCTACGTCAGCACCGTCGCCAATGTGGCGCCCCGTCAGCTGCGGTCCGTACTGGACGCGTTCGACACCGGCGACACCGCGCGGGCGGCCCGGCTGAACGGGCTGCTGGCACCGCTCACCGTCCTGATGATGGCGTCCGGGCTGCCCGGCACCGTGACGGCGAAGGCGCTGCTGGACGCGGGACCGGTCCGGGAACCACTGCAGCCCGCCGGGCGCGAGGCGGCCGACGGGCTGCGAAGGGCGTACGGGGAACTGCTCGCCGCACTTTAGGGCCGCTCGTCCGGATCCTGCCGGGTTCGCGTGCCCTGGTGCCGCACCCCGATCCGGCCCGGTCCGAACGGAAAGACCCTAGTTGTGGCTGTGCAGGACGTCGTTGAGGCCGCCCCAGACCGCGTTGTTCGGGCGGGCCTCGACGGTGCCGGTCACCGAGTTGCGGCGGAAGAGGATGTTCGAGGCGCCGGAGAGCTCACGCGCCTTGACCACCTGTCCGTCCGGCAGGGTGACCCGGGTTCCGGCGGTGACGTACAGACCGGCCTCCACGACGCACTCGTCGCCCAGCGCGATCCCGACCCCGGCCTCGGCGCCGACCAGGCAGCGCTCGCCGATCACGATGCGCTCCTTGCCACCGCCGGAGAGCGTGCCCATGGTGGAGGCGCCGCCGCCGATGTCGGAGCCGTTGCCGACGACGACACCGGCGGAGATCCGGCCCTCGACCATCGACGTGCCGAGGGTGCCGGCGTTGAAGTTGACGAAGCCCTCGTGCATCACGGTGGTGCCGGCGGCGAGGTGCGCGCCGAGCCGCACCCGGTCGGCGTCGGCGATCCGGACGCCCTTCGGCGCGACGTAGTCCGTCATGCGCGGGAACTTGTCGACCGAGGTGACCTGGAGGTGCAGGCCCTCGGCGCGGGCGTTCAGCCGCACCTTCTCCAGGTCGTCCACGGCGACCGGGCCGAGCGAGGTCCAGGCCACGTTGGTGAGGAGGCCGAAGAGGCCGTCCAGGTTCTGCCCGTGCGGCTGGACGAGGCGGTGCGAGAGCAGATGCAGCCGCAGGTACGCGTCGTGCGCGTCGAGCGGCTTGTCGTCGAGCGAGGCGATGACCGTACGCACGGCGACGACCTCGACCCCGCGGCGGGCGTCCACGCCGATGGCCTTGGCGGCGCCCTCACCGAGCAGGTTGACGGCACGGTCGGGGGTGAGCCGCTCGGTTCCGGCCGGGCCGGGCTCGGCGGTGAGCTCGGGCGCGGGGAACCAGGTGTCGAGAACGGAACCGTCGCCGGCGATGGTGGCGAGGCCGGCGGCGACGGCGCCGGTGGTACGGGTGGAAGTCGTGTCGGTCATGACCAGAACCTAACCGGCCGGGCCCCGCCCCGGCGAACCGGTCTCAGCGTCCGGGCGTCGCGGGCCACCGGTTGCGCACGCGCCGTCCGCCGTACGGGGAGCACCCCCGTGGCCCCCGTACGGCGGATGACGGCTCGCGACCCGGAGGGTCAGGACCGCTGCCCCTTCCGGTCGACCAGAACGCTCCTCAGAAGGGCACTGACACCGTCCGCGACCGGGGAGTCCAGCGAGCCGTTGCCCGCATACCGCGAGGTCTTCGCGTCCAGGAGCAGCAGATCGCGCTCCCCCGGGAAGTGGATGCCGATGACCGGCCGGTTCAGCGCGTCCTGGGTCTGTACGGCCCGCAGTCCCGGGACGGTGGCCATCGCCCGGTACACCTGGGCGAGCCCCCGCGGGTCGGCGGGATACGACGACGCCAGCAGCCGGAGCGCCCTGAAGTCGTGCCGGGCGGGGCTCTCGCCGTTGCCCGGGTAGAAGGCGCGGGCCCGCTTCCTCACCTGGACCGGGTCGGCAGGCAGGTCCGCCAGGAACCGGAATCTTTCGCGGGGCGAGTGGTCGTCGCCCGACCTCCCGTTCTCGAAGGCCGGGTCCGCGTACCGGTACCAGTGCTCGGTCTCCCGGCGGCCGCCGCGCTCCTCCCCCGGGCCGTCCTCCTGGGCCCGGATCTCCAGGTCCTTGGTGTAGACCCACTGACCCGCCCGCGGCTTCGGCACCGGGTCGTCCGCGACCTCGTCGGCGGCGTCCCGCAACACCTGTGCGGCACTGCCCAGTTCGGACACGGTCGCGGGTGCGGCGCCGGGCAGGGTGCCCTGGTCGCCGCCGATGTACTGGGCGCCGAGCACGGTCGTCAGGGCCACCGCCGCGGTGGTCGCCAGCGCGGCGAGCCGCCAGTCCCCCGCAGCCGGCGCCGCCGCCCGGCGGCCTCGGTCAGCCGCTGCCGGCCTTCGGCCAGCGCGGCCCGGTCCGGGGCGGGCGCGTCGGCGCGCAGTTCCCGCAGCAGTGTCAGCTCATCCTTGGCCATGGGCCACCTCCAGGCTTTCGGTCACGACTGTGGGATCGGCGCCCAGGGCCTGGCGCACCTTGCGACGGGCCCGGTTGAGCCGGGAGCGGACCGTGCCGACGGGCAGCGAGAGCGCGTCGGCCACCTCCTGGTAGCTGAGGTCGGCCCAGGCGATCAGCAGGAGTACGTGCCGGTCGCCGGCGGACAGGGCGGCGAGCGCTCCGGCGAGTTCACCGTGCGCCGCCTGGGCGCTGACGCGGTGGTCGGCCCGTTCGGTCCAGGACTCGGCCACCGGGTCGGTCCCGGTGCGGGCCAGCGCGCGCAGGCCCCTGATCTCGGCACGGCGGTGCCTGCCGATGAGGTTGGCCGCGATCCCGTAGAGCCAGGGCCGGGCGCTCTCCCGGCCGGTGTCGAAGCGGGCGCGGGAGCGGAAGGCGGTGAGGAAGGTGTCGGCGGTGATGTCGTCGGCGGCGCCCTCACCGAGCCGCCGAGCGGCGTAGCGATGGATGTCGGGGGCGTACCGGTCGTAGAGCAGCGCGAATGTCTCGGGCCGTTCCAGCGACTGGCTGACGACTGCGGCGTCGTCTCCCGGGGGTCCGGTCACGGGGTCTCCGTCTTCTGCAGTGGCTGATGCGCGGTGTGTGTCACCTCCTGTTGCCCGAAGCGGCCTGACGGGTTCACGCAGCCGCCGGGCCAGGAGCACCGCCGCCCCGCCCCGCAGGCCGGCATCGCGCAGGCGGTGTCGAGTACTGCCGGCGGTAGACGAGGTCGACGCGGACGATCGCGGCGAGCAGGACCGGGACCGCCGGCATCCCCATCCCGCGCCACTCCCTGTGAGTTCCTTTTGGGAACGGACTATGGCAGCATGCTTTCCGCAGGTCAATCCAGTTGAATGGCCGTCCGACGTGACGGAGGAGCCCGATGCCCCAGCGCACCAGCCTGGCCGACGCCGACTGCGCGATCGCCCAGGCGCTCGACGTGGTCGGCGACTGGTGGACCCTGCTGATCGTGCGGGACACGGCGCGCGGGGTGCACCGTTTCGACGCG
The DNA here is from genome assembly GCF_023701695.1 of Streptomyces sp. RKAG290. GTDB lineage: Bacteria > Actinomycetota > Actinomycetes > Streptomycetales > Streptomycetaceae > Streptomyces. Next base: position 5,862,730 of record NZ_JAJOZC010000001.1, on the reverse strand, counting down.
CTCCAGCAGGAGCTGGGCATGTCCCGCAAGGTCCTCACCGAGCGGCTGCGGCTGCTGGTGGAGGCGGGTGTCCTGTCCAGGGAGCCGTACCAGGAGCGGCCCGCCCGCTACGAGTACCGGCTCACCCCGCGCGGCCGCGCCCTGCTGCCTGTACTGATCGCGCTCCAGGACTGGGGCGACGCCTGGGTGACGGGAGACGGAACGACCATGGCGACCACGCAGGAGGCCTCGCAGGAGGCCGCACGGGTGCACGCACTGGTGGGCACCCGGGTACCGGAGCTGAGCCTGCCGGCGCACACCGGCGGGGAGCACGATCCGGTCGCCGGGACTCCGTACACCGTCCTGTACTTCTTCCCCGGCGCCTACGCCCGCCAGGAGTCCTATCCGCCGGGCTGGGCCGAGATCCCCGGCGCGCGGGGCTGCACCTTCGAGTCGTGCAGCTACCGCGACCAGCTGGCCGAGTTCACGGCGGCGGGCGCGACGGTGCACGGCGTCTCCACCCAGCGCCCGGACGAGCAGCGGGCGTTCGCGGAGGCGGAGCGGCTGCGCTTCCCGCTGCTTTCGGACGCCGGACTCGAGCTGACGGCCGCGCTGCGGCTGCCGACCTTCCGGGCCGCGGGGGTCAGCCGCATGAAGCGGCTGACGCTGGTGGTGGACCGGGACCGCACGGTCCGCGAGGCGCTGTATCCGATCACCGACATCGAGCAGAGCGTGCAGGCGGCACTGACTGCGGTCCGGGCAGCGGCGGCGGGCGGGAACCCGGCGGACGGGGTCAGCCGCTGATCCGCCCCAGCATCTCCCGCGCGTACGCCTCGTCGTAGACCCCGCCGGTGAGCAGCACCTGCAGGCAGATGCCGTCCATCAGCGCGACCAGCGCCCGCGCCGTGGCCGGATCGGTGCGGGCCGCCAGCAGTCCGGCCGCGGCGTCGGTCCACTCGGCGGCGACCGGCCGCAGCGCGGGTCGGCGCAGGGCGGCGAGGTAGAGCTCGTACTCCAGCTCCGCGCGGCCGCGGCCGCCGCCGAAGAACTCCCTCAGCAGCCGCGCGAGTTCGGCCGCGAGGTCGGCCGCCGGATCGGCGAGCGCCCGGCTCTCCCGCATGCCCGCGGCGAAGTTCTCGTTCGACCGGCGGAGCGCGGCGGTCAACAGCTCGTCCAGGGAGGCGAAGTGGTACGTCGTCGAGCCGAGCGGCACATCGGCCTCGGCCGCGACGGAGCGGTGACTGAGGCCGGCGATCCCCCTGGCACCGACCACCCGGATCGCCGCGTCGATGATCCGGGTGCGCCGCTCGGGGTCGTACCGCCGCACCATCAGTGCGCCCCGCCCACGTTGAGCACCACCACACCGGCGATGACCAGCACGATGCCCGCCACCTTGACCGGGCTGCCGGACTCCCCCATGAACAGCACGCCGATCACGGCGACGGCCGCGGTGCCGATGCCGGCCCAGATCGCGTAGGCGGTGCCCATCGACATGGTCTTGAGGGTCTGGGCGAGCAGCGAGAAGGCGAGCAGATAGCCGACGACGGTGATCAGCGAGGGCCAGAGCCGGGTGAACCCCTCGCTGTACTTCATCGCGGTCGTCCCGGCCACCTCGGCCGCGATGGCCGCGGCCAGCAGTCCATATCCCATGTGTACGAGAGTACGCATCGACGCATTCCGGGAGGCCTGAACCGCCGTACCGCAAGGGGCGCTACCGTGGTCCGTCCATGTACATGATCGACTGACCGACGGAGCAGCAGTGGCGCAGGACGCAGGGTGGGGCGGCGGTCCGTACGGGGGCGCGCCGTACGGGGGACCTCCTGGAGGACCGCCCGGCTGGGGCGGCTGGGGCGGCGGCTGGATGCCGCCCAAGCCCGGGGTGATACCGCTGGGGCCGATGAGGCTCGGGGACATATTCAACGGTGCGTTCGCCACCGTGGGCCGTTACTGGAAGCAGCTGTTGGGCATCGGCGCGGCCGCGTACGGCGGTGCGCTGGCCGTGCTCGCGGCAGCGGTCGCGATCGCGTACTCCGCGACCGGGGACCACCTGGACCGGCTGTTCGCGCTCAGCTCGGACGAGAACGCCGCCTCTGACGACTGGATACCGGTGGTCGTCGCGTTCGGCGCGATCGCGGTGGTGGGCCTGGTCACGGTCGTGCTCGCCACGGCCCTGATGTACGCGGCCGTGCCCGCGGTCCTCCAGGAGGCGGTCCTGGGCCGGCCGGCCGGCTTCTCGGACATCTGGCGGCGGGCCTGGGCGCGGGTGCCCGCCGTGATCGCCACGGTGTTCCTCACCTGGCTGATCGCGCTGGTGCCGATCCTGCTCGCCTGGGCCGGTTTCATCGCCTTCGTGATCGGTGTGGTCACCATGGCGGACGACGACGGCTCGATCGCGCTGGTCGTCATCGGCGTCCTCGGCGCCCTGGCGACAACGCCGCTGGCGGTCTGGCTCTGGGTGAAGTTCAGCCTGGCCCCCTCGGCCGTGGTCTTCGAGAACCAGGGACCCATCGCCGCGATGCGCCGCTCGTCCCAGCTGATGCGCGGCGACTGGTGGCGGATCTTCGGGATCACCCTGCTGGCCGGCGCCGTCGCGGGGACGGCGAGCTACGTGATCCAGCTGCCGTTCTCGCTCCTCGGCATGTTCTCGGGCATGCTCGGCTCGGCGAACCTGAGCGACGACCCGAACCCGGCCTCGGTCGCCCTGGCCATGAGCGGCTACCTGGTGGCCGTCATGGTCGGTCAGCTCATCAGCCAGCTGATCGTGGCCACCTTCCCGCCGCTGGTGACCGGACTGCTGTACGTGGACCGCCGGATGCGCACCGAGAGCCTGGGCCCGGTCCTCGCCGAGGCGGCCGCCGTACCGGCGCAGTACACGGCATAGCGGCGGCCGCGGGCGGGCAACTCCCCTGGCCAGCGGGGGACTTCCCGGGTGGAGGGGGGCCGATGAGGAACAATGGACGACGTTGTCGGCCGTCTTGAGAGAGGTGCCCATTGAGTAGGCTGCTGGACGCCTGCGAGACAACGGTCTCCCCGAGTCATCGCCTGTTCGGACTGGTGGACACGAGTGTCGACGCGTTCACTCCGCCTCCGGCCTCCTCCGCCTCGTGGTCCGGCCGGGAAGAGGTCGAGGTGGCGCTCCCCGAAGGCGAACTGGGTGTCGCGACCGTCGACGACGGGGTGGAGGAGGTCCCCTTGGTGCTGCCCGCCGCGGGAACGTACCGGATGCGGTGGCAGTGGGCGTTCAATCCCGAGAACGAACCCTTCACCTCTCCCCTGCCCGGCCCCCGGGATTCCCTGGCTTCACCTCCCGGCCACGAAGGCGGACTGAAGGGAAAGGACCAGTTCTGCCTGGTGCAGGTATGGCGGGTCGCCGCCTGAGCCAGGACGGCCACACGAAATGACTGGCCGCTGAGCCTTGCCGCCCGACGCAAGAGCCCCGCCCTGCTGAACCAGCACAGGACGGGGCGCCATCGGGAGACGTTGCGTGACGGACGGTCAGACAGTGCGGTACTCCCCCGCCTTGACCCCCGCCACGAAGGAGGCGAACGAACCGGCGGCGACGTTCAGCACGGGACCGGCCGGATTCTTGGAGTCACGGACGGGGACCACGCCACGCGAGGCGACGAGGTCGGTGGCGACCTCGATGCACTGGCCGCCGTTCTCGCTGTACGAAGACTTGAACCAACGGGGGGAATCGGTTGTCACGGCTTGCCCTTTCGTAAGCGGCTGATCATGGCCACGGATGCCGCTCGGGGCAACGCTTCGGCCTGCAGTTGATGGTAGTCCGTCAATAGCGGCAGTACGGAAGCACTTTCCCGCTCAAGGTGGCCCCGATTGGCCGACTCCGCGTACGACATGAGCGAGCGGTCCGGCATCGTGAGCACGGTCACCGGCAGCGTCATCGGGCGACGAACCCCGAGATCGAAAGGGGCCACTTGAAGCACGGTGTTCGGCAATTCGGCAAACTCCATCAACCGGGCGAACTGGGCCTCCATGACTGCATGGCCACCGATCGGTCGGAGAAGGCAGCTCTCGTCGAGTACGACGAATACCAAAGGGGGCGGCGTACGCGTGAGCGAAGCCTGACGCCGCGCCACCAGGGAGACCCGTTCGTCAGCCTGCTCCCGGGAGGCAACGCCCCGCTTCACGGTGCTGTCCCCGAGGGCTGATGCGTACTCCTGCGTCTGGAGCAGACCGGGTATCACGCCGACCTCGTAGAGCCTGACCTCTACTGCGCGCTCCTCGTGCGTCAGGTACTCCGGAAATCCCTCCAGCAGGGCCCTGTAACGGACGGCCCTGCTCTGACGTTGCAGCCGGCCTCCGCTCCCGAGTGCCCTGTCAGCACTTGCCGCGAACTGTTGAGTTGGCATCCGCCGCCCAGTTTCGACTGCGGAGATATGAGCGCCCGAGCACCCGATGCGCTCCGCCAGCTCGCCCTGCGTCCAGCCGCGCTCGTCCCTCAAGCTGCGGAGTCGTGCCCCAAACGCCGCACTGGGCGAACGCTCGGGATCAAGGTTCTTTCGGTTCACCATCTGGCACCTAACTTGCCTGCCACTTTCCGTAAGTTGAAGACACCCTGACTCTAAGCCACGCTGAACGCCCTTGGTAGTGAAACGACTACAGAGAGGAGCGGCGGTGTCCGAGCCGAACCATGCCCAACTCCCGCTCGCCGGAACGCTCGTCGTGGACAGCAGTCGCGGCGGCCGTGTCGGGGAGTTCCGAGGGGTCTCCGGCCCCTACTGGTCACTGCGGCCGATCGGCGGGGGTCCTGAGTGGGAAGCCCTCCCCGAGCACGTCCGCCCCGCCACCCGCGACGAGCGCCTCGGCGCCCGTACCGCGTACGAGAACGCCAGGAGCCGGGGGGAGGTCGCATGAGCGCCGAGCACACCGCCGAGTGCCGGCGCTGCCGGGAACTCGACCTGGCCGAGGCCGAGGCCCGGCGTGAACGGGACGGGAGCAGGGCGACCGACTGCCGTGTGCTGCGCAGGCGGCATCTCGCCGCCGAGCACGGGGAGCGCGCCGCGTGACCGGCCCCTGCTACGCCGTGGAGATCACCGCGACCACCGGATCGCGCGCCGTCCCGCTCGGCGGGGCCGTGCTGCGCAATCGCCGGATCGCCCTGCGCTGGCTGCGGCGGCAGGCGTTGCGGCTCGTGGACGGGCGGGGGCTTCGTGCGGCTCCGCGTGGTCCGGTGGGGCGGGGGTACGCCGGGTCGTCCTGCGGAGTTCCGGTGTGCGGGAGGGGCTCCGGTCCTGGGCCGGGGACGAGGGGCAGCAGGACGAGGCGATGGCCCGGCTGCAAGCCGGGAGTCCCGACGTGTTCACCGTGGTCGATCCCGTCGCCGGCCTCCTGGTGACGCTCACCGGGTGGCGCGTCCGGCCGGACCGTGCCGTCGAGGGACAACGAGACGGCCGTGCACGCCAGGCGGACCGGCGGGCACGGCCGTACGACGGGCGAACCGTGGGGTTCGCCGCTCAGGGTCAGTTGTTGACGGTGAACCAGGTGGCGCGGGACTTCTTCCACTCGTCGTGGTCGAGGTCCTTGGCCTCCGTGCCGTCCCCGTAGAGGTCGGCCGAGCCGGCGTCCGTGATCAGCTGGGCGCGTGCGCCGGGTGTGTTCAGGTCCGGTACGTCGACGACGGCCTCCCAGCCGCCCGGGTCGGCGGTCGGCAGGTCGAGCCGCTTCTGCGGGGCGTGTCCCGCGACGCCGTCCCAGGAGTAGAGGGCGTACGGGTCGGAGTTGTCGTCCGCGGCCCAGGAACCGGCCACGATCAGGTACTGGTCGGCGGAGTTCTTGCGGATGTCGCGGATGCTGAGCCCGCCGAGGTCCAGCTCGATCGGGGTGCCGATCAGCGCCTTGGCCCCGGAACCGGCCACCTTGTCGAAGTTGGTGACGGGCACGATCAGCGCCTTGCCGCCCTCCTTCGGCGGGACGAGCGGCGCCCGGAAACCGAGGTAGGCGGTGGTCGTCGAGCCGGGGGCGAATTCCAGGCCCTCGACGTTGAACCCGTCGATCTGCTTGGGCACTTCGCCGTCCGCCGTGCCCGCGGCGAAGCCGTAGCGGTTGCCGTTGGACTTGTCCCAGGCGACGAGGTCGTCCCGGAGCTTCTTGTACGAGCCGCCCACGGTCAGCTGCGTGGCGGCGCCGGAGCCGCTCACCGTGGTCGTGAAGACGGTGTTGCGGTCGGACTTGTACTCGCCGTCCTTGTTGTTGCCGAGCGAGCCCGTCCAGTAGACCGTGTTGCCGACCCGGGCCGCACCCTCGATGTCGACCTCCTTGGAGACGCCCAGCTTCGAGGCGATGTCCCAGGTGCGGACGGGGGCGCCGGAGGCCGAACGGTCGTAGAGGCGAAGGGTGTTGGACTCGTCGTCGGCGACCACGGCGTAGCCGCCACCGACGTCGACGGCGGCCGAGGCGTCGGAGGAGCCGGTGAGGTAGCGGGTGTCAGCGGCGTTCTGCACGGCTGCGGACGCCGCGTAGTGCAGAGACTTGGTGGCGGTCTTCCCGCCGAGGCCGGTGACCTTGATCGTGAGGTCGGTGTAGCCGCGGGCGTGGGCGGCGACACGCAGTTGCCGGGTGGCGCCCGTGCCGGTGACGGTCACGTCGCCGGTCGCGGCGACGGACGACTTGGAGCTGGCGGACGCGGCGACGCCGAGCGCGGTGACGTCGGCGCCGCTCTGGGCGACGGTGACGGTCAGCACGGGGTCGGCGGTGGCGCCGACGGCACCGGAGAGGTATCCGGCCGACAGCGTGATCGTCGGCGTCCCGTAGCTCGCGGCGTGCGCGGGTGCGCCGAGGCCGAGGGCTGCCAGCGCCAGGGCGCCGCCCACAGCGGCGACGGTCCTGCGAGGGGGGAGGACAAGGTGATGCAGCACGGATTGCCTCTCGTCGGCGTGGTGTCGATGAGTAGGTTCCGATTCTCGCGTCAACGCCAGGCGGACGCAGGGGGTACGGCGGACGAACAACGTCGAACGGCCCCCGGCAGGAGCCGGGGGCCGTTCACACAGCGGTGGTGCCGCTCAGACGTTGAAGCCCAGCGCGCGCAGCTGCTCGCGGCCGTCGTCCGTGATCTTGTCCGGGCCCCACGGCGGCATCCAGACCCAGTTGATCCGGAGCTCGTTGACGATGCCGTCGGTGGCGGACTTCGCCTGGTCCTCGATGACGTCGGTCAGCGGGCAGGCCGCGGACGTCAGCGTCATGTCGAGGGTGGCGATGTTCGCGTCGTCGACGTGGATGCCGTAGATCAGGCCCAGGTTGACGACGTCGATGCCCAGCTCGGGGTCGACGACGTCGTACAGCGCCTCGCGGACCTCCTCCTCGGAGGCCGGCTTGGTGGTGAGGGTCTCGTTCTCGCTCATGCGGTCTTCCCTTCGGACAGCGCCTTCGCCGTCGCGTCCTTCCACGCCATCCAGCTCAGCAGCGCGCATTTGACCCGGGCCGGATACTTGGAGACACCGGCGAACGCGACCGCGTCCTCCAGCACCTCCTCCATCGCGTCGTCCGGCTCCAGCTGTCCCTTGGACTGCATCAGCTCCAGGAACGCGGCCTGGATCTTCTGGGCCTCGCCCAGTTCCTTGCCGACCAGCAGCTCGTTCAGCACGGAGGCGCTGGCCTGGCTGATCGAGCAGCCCTGGCCCTCGTAACTCACATCGGCGATGGTCTCGCCGTCGTACCGCACCCGCAACGTGATCTCGTCACCGCACGTCGGATTGACGTGGTGCACCTCGGCGTCGCCGTCCCGCAGGCCACGCCCGTGGGGGTGCTTGTAGTGGTCCAGGATCACTTCCTGGTACATGGAATCAAGCTTCACCAGTCAACCCTCAGCCGCTGTCTAACCGAAAAAGTTCCGGACGTGTTCCAGACCGTCCACCAGGGCGTCGACCTCGGCGGGCGTGGAGTACAGATAGAACGACGCTCGCGTCGTCGCAGGAATTCCGTACCGCAGGCAGACCGGCCGTGCGCAGTGGTGTCCGACCCGGACCGCGATGCCCTGCTCGTCGAGTACCTGGCCCACGTCGTGCGGGTGGATGTCGCCGAGCGTGAAGGAGATCGTGGCTCCCCGGTCCTCGGCGGTGGCCGGGCCGATGATCCGGAGGTCCGGGACCTCCAGGAGCCGCCGCACCGCGTACTCGGTGATCGCCTGCTCGTGGCGGTGGATGTTCTCCATGCCGATCGCCGAGAGGTAGTCCACGGCCGCGCCGAGGCCGACGGCCTGGGCGATCGGGGGCGTACCGGCCTCGAACTTGTGCGGCGCCGGGGCGTACGTCGACGAGTGCATCGACACCGTCTCGATCATCTCGCCGCCGCCGAGGAACGGCGGCAGGTCCTCCAGGAGCTCCTGCCGTCCCCAGAGCACGCCGATGCCGGTCGGGCCGACCATCTTGTGGCCGGTGAAGGCCACGAAGTCGGCCTGCAGCGCCTGCACGTCGAGCACCATGTGCGGGGCGGCCTGCGAGGCGTCGATGCAGACCAGCGCACCGACCTCCTGCGCGCGCCGGACGATCTGCTCGACCGGGTTGATCGTGCCCATGATGTTCGAGACCAGCGTGAAGGAGACGATCTTCGTCTTCTCGGTGATGATCTCGTCGATGTTGGACAGGTCGAGCCGGCCGTCGTCGGTGATGCCGAACCACTTCAGCTTCGCACCGGTGCGCTGCGAGAGCAGCTGCCACGGCACGATGTTGGAGTGGTGCTCCATCTCCGTGGTGACGATCTCGGTCTCGTGGTCGACCCGATAGGGCTCGTCGGCCCAGCCGAGCATGTTGGCGACGAGGTTGAGCGACTCCGAGGCGTTCTTGGTGAAGATCACCTCGTTGCGGCTGGGCGCGTTGATGAACGCGGCGACCTTGTCACGAGCGCCCTCGTACAGCGCCGTGGCTTCCTCCGCGATCGTGTACACGCCGCGGTGCACATTGGCGTTGTGCCGCTCGTAGTACTCGTTGAGGGCATCGAGCACCTGGCGCGGCTTCTGCGAGGTCGCCGCGCTGTCCAGGTAAACGATCTTCTTGCCGTCGTGGACCGTGCGGTCCAGGATCGGGAAGTCCTTGCGGATCGCCTCGGTGTCGAGGAGGCCGGAGAGCCCTGTCGGGCGTCAGTCACGCGGAAGCGCCACCCTTCGTGTAGGCCTCGTAGCCCTCGTCCTCAAGCTTGTCAGCGAGTTCGGCGCCGCCGGACTCGGCGATCCGGCCGTTGGCGAACACGTGCACGAAGTCGGGCTTGATGTAGCGGAGGATCCGGGTGTAGTGCGTGATCAGCAGGGTGCCGACCTCGCCGGACTCACGGACCCGGTTGACGCCTTCGGAGACGGTCTTCAGCGCGTCGACGTCCAGGCCGGAGTCGGTCTCGTCGAGGATCGCGATCTTCGGCTTGAGGAGCTCCAGCTGAAGGATCTCGTGGCGCTTCTTCTCGCCGCCGGAGAAGCCCTCGTTGACGTTGCGCTCGGCGAAGGCCGGGTCCATCTGGAGGCCGGCCATCGTCTCCTTGACCTCCTTCACCCAGGTACGCAGCTTGGGCGCCTCGCCGCGGACGGCGGTGGCGGAGGTGCGCAGGAAGTTGGAGACCGAGACACCGGGGATCTCGACCGGGTACTGCATGGCGAGGAACAGGCCGGCACGGGCGCGCTCGTCGACGGACATCTCCAGGACGTTCTCGCCGTCCAGGGTCACCGTGCCGCTGGTGATCGTGTACTTGGGGTGGCCTGCGAGGGAGTACGCAAGGGTGGACTTGCCGGACCCGTTGGGGCCCATGATGGCGTGGGTCTCGCCCTGCTTCACGGTCAGGTCGACGCCCTTGAGGATCTCCTTCGTGGCGTTGTCGGCCTCGACGGTGACGTGCAGGTCGCGGATTTCAAGCGTTGCCATGGGTGACTCAGGACTCCTGGGTGACGGAGACGAGCACATCGTCCCCTTGGATCTTGACGGGGTATACGGGGACGGGGCGCGTCGCGGGAAGGCCGGACGGCTTGCCGGTGCGCAGGTCGAAGCTCGATCCGTGCAGCCAGCACTCGATCATGCAGTCCTCGACCTCGCCCTCGGACAGTGAGACGTTCGCGTGCGAGCAGATGTCGTTGATCGCGAACACCTCGCCCTCGGTGCGGACGACGGACACCGGCGTGCCTTCGAGCTCCACCCGCTTGGGGTGTCGTCCTCCAGCTCGCTCAGCGCACAGGCTTTGACGAAGGCCATCAGACCGACGCCTTCAGCTCGGTCTCGATCTTGTCGAGGAGACGTGCTTCGACGTCCGGCAGGCCGATCTGCTGGACCAGCTCGGCGAAGAAGCCGCGCACGACGAGGCGGCGGGCCTCCTCGGCCGGGATACCGCGGGACTGCAGGTAGAACAGCTGCTCGTCGTCGAAGCGGCCGGTCGCCGAGGCGTGTCCGGCGCCGACGATCTCGCCGGTCTCGATCTCCAGGTTCGGGACCGAGTCGACCCGCGCACCGTCGGTGAGGACCAGGTTGCGGTTCATCTCGTACGTGTCGGTGCCCTCGGCGCTCGCCTGGATCAGGACGTCACCGATCCAGACGGCGTGCGCGCCCTCGCCCTGCAGCGCGCCCTTGTAGGCCACGTTGGACTTGCAGTGCGGGGCGTTGTGGTCGACCAGGAGGCGGTGCTCCTGGTGCTGGCCCTTGTCGGTGAAGTACAGACCGAAGAGCTCGGCCTCGCCGCCGGGGCCCGCGTAGGCGATCCGCGGGTGGAGGCGGACGACGTCGCCACCGAAGGTGACCACGATGGACTTGAAGGAGGCGTCCCGGCCGACCAGCGCGTTGTGCTGGCCGACGTGGACGGCGCTCTCGTCCCAGTCCTGGACGGAGACGACGGTCAGCTTCGCACCGTCGCCCAGGACGTAGTCGACGTTGGCGGCGAGCACCGCGTCACCGGTGTGGTCGATGACGACGACGGCCTCGGCGAAGGCGCCCAGCTCGATGACCTGGTGGCCGTAGGCCACGCCGCCCTCGCCGTGCACGGTGATCCGGATCGGCTCGGCGAGCACGGCTTCCTTGTCGACCGTGACGACGGAGGCCTGCTCGAAGGACGAGTAGGCCTGCGCGGCGACGCGGTCCACCGGCGTACCGGCCTTGCCCAGCCGGGCGTCGTCGCGGCCGACGGTCTCGACCGTGACGCCCGAGGGGGCCTCGATCGCGACCTTCACGCCGCCGCCGTTGGCGACGGCCGTGCCGTCGTGCAGCCCGCGCAGCCGCTCCAGCGGCGTGAACCGCCACTCCTCCTCGCGGCCGTGCGGGACCGGGAAGTCCGCGACGTCGAAGGACGGGGGCGCGCTCATGCGCGTGGCGACGGTCGACTCGGCGGCCACCGCGATGGACCCGGCGGTGGTGGATCCCGCCGGAATGTTCTGAGCCTCAGCCATGGCTGTCGTAGTGCTCGCTTTCTCAGTCGGACGATGTCGGGGGATTCGGTCGCCGGCGTACTAGCCGACCGAACCCTCCATCTGCAGCTCGATCAGCCGGTTCAGCTCGAGGGCGTACTCCATGGGGAGCTCCTTCGCGATCGGCTCGACGAAGCCGCGCACGATCATCGCCATCGCCTCGAACTCCGTCATGCCGCGGCTCATCAGGTAGAAGAGCTGGTCCTCGGAGACCTTGGAGACGGTCGCCTCGTGGCCCATCGACACGTCGTCCTCACGGACGTCGACGTACGGGTAGGTGTCGGAGCGCGAGATCGTGTCGACGAGCAGCGCGTCACAGAGCACGTTGGACTTCGCGCCCGGCGCACCCTCACCGATCTCGATCAGACCGCGGTAGGAGGTACGGCCGCCGCCTCGCGCCACCGACTTGGAGACGATGTTGGACGAGGTGTTCGGAGCCATGTGGACCATCTTGGCGCCGGCGTCCTGGTGCTGGCCCTCGCCCGCGAAGGCGATGGACAGGGTCTCGCCCTTGGCGTGCTCGCCCATCAGGTAGATGGCCGGGTACTTCATGGTGACCTTGGAGCCGATGTTGCCGTCGACCCATTCCATGGTCGCGCCCTCGTAGGCCACGGCGCGCTTGGTGACCAGGTTGTAGACGTTGTTCGACCAGTTCTGGATCGTCGTGTAGCGGCAGCGGCCGCCCTTCTTCACGATGATCTCGACCACGGCGGAGTGCAGGGAGTCCGAGGAGTAGATCGGCGCGGTGCAGCCCTCGACGTAGTGGACGTAGGCGTCCTCGTCGACGATGATCAGCGTCCGCTCGAACTGGCCCATGTTCTCCGTGTTGATACGGAAGTAGGCCTGGAGCGGGATCTCCACGTGCACGCCCTTCGGCACGTAGATGAACGAGCCACCGGACCACACGGCCGTGTTCAGCGAGGCGAACTTGTTGTCGCCGACCGGGATGACGGTGCCGAAGTACTCCTTGAAGAGCTCCGGGTGCTCCTTCAGCGCGGTGTCGGTGTCCATGAAGATGACACCCTGCGCCTCCAGCTCCTCGTTGATCTGGTGGTAGACGACCTCGGACTCGTACTGCGCGGCTACACCGGCGACGAGGCGCTGCTTCTCCGCCTCCGGGATGCCGAGCTTGTCGTACGTGTTCTTGATGTCCGCGGGCAGGTCCTCCCAGGACGCCGCCTGCTTCTCCGTCGAACGCACGAAGTACTTGATGTTGTCGAAGTCGATGCCCGACAGGTCCGAGCCCCAGTTCGGCATGGGCTTCTTGCCGAAGAGCTTGAGGCCCTTGAGCCGCAGCTTCAGCATCCACTCGGGCTCGTTCTTCTTCTCCGAGATGTCGCGGACGACAGCCTCGGAGAGGCCGCGCTTGGCCGCTGCGCCTGCCGCGTCGGAGTCGGCCCAGCCGAATTCGTACGTGCCCAGGCCATCGAGCTCAGGGTGGGCAGTCTCCGTAGGGAGCGTCATGCGGGGTTCCTCCCGGGCTTGCTTGCAGATGCTGAATGAGTGGTCTGTGGGGTGGGGTGGCCGCTTCGCGGGATGTAGGTCGTGCACACCCCGTCGCCGTGGGCGATCGTGGCGAGTCGCTGCACATGGGTCCCCAGGAGGCTGGAGAAGATCTCCGTCTCCGCCTCGCACAGCTGCGGGTACTGCTCGGCGACGTGTGCCACCGGGCAGTGGTGCTGACACAGCTGTTCACCCTGCTGCGGGCCCGGCGCGCTTCGCGCCGTAGCAGCGTACCCGTCGGCGGACAAGGCCTTGGCCAGAGCCTCCGTGCGGGCCTCGGGGTCCGCGGCGTCCACCGCCGCGCGGTAGGCCCCCGACTGGTCGGCGGCCCTCGCCCTGGCGAACGCCATGACAGCTTCGTCGCCCGCGGTCTCGGCGATCCAGCGCAGGGCGTCCGCGGCGAGGTCGTCGTAGGACTGGTCGAAGGCGTCCCGGCCGCACTCGGTCAGGGCGAACACCTTGGCCGGACGGCCACGGGTCCGTGCCCCGTACACCCGCTGTTCGCGGGCCTCGACGACATCGTCGGAGAGGAGTGCGTCGAGCTGACGGCGGACGGCGGCCTGGGTGAGGCCCAGGCGCTTCGCCAGGTCGGCGGCGGTGGAGGGGCCGTGGTCCAGGACGGAGCGCGCGATCCGGTTGCGCGTCGAGCGCTCACCGGTCGCGAGTTCCTCCTGCGAAGCCTCGCCCACGTATTTCACAACGCCATTGTTGCGTAATTAGTTCGGCCCTGACAACCACCCTCCGAAACGATCTACGGTGGAATCGATCACTTAGGGTTACCTAATCAAGGCCCCGGACGGGAGTCCGGCAGGCGGCTGCCTAGACTTACCGCCCATGAAGAGCGAGCCCGCCCCACCCCCGTCCGCACCGGCCGTCCAGGTCCGTGGCCTGGTGAAGCGGTACGGCGGCCGGACCGCGGTGGACGGCCTCGACCTGTGCATGGAGGCCGGCGCGGTCACCGCGGTCCTGGGACCCAACGGCGCCGGGAAGACCACCACGATCGAGACCTGCGAGGGATACCGCCGTCCGGATGACGGGACGGTCCGGGTCCTCGGTCTCGACCCCCTGAAGGACGCGGCGCGGCTCCGCCCCCGGATCGGCGTGATGCTCCAGTCCGGCGGCGTCTACTCCGGCGCCCGGGCCGAGGAGATGCTGCGCCACATGGCGAAACTGCACGCCCACCCGCTGGACGTGGACGCCCTGATCGAGCGCCTGGGCCTGGGCAGCTGCGGCCGCACCGCCTACCGGCGGCTCTCCGGCGGCCAGCAGCAGCGGCTCGCCCTGGCCATGGCCGTCGTCGGCCGCCCGGAACTGGTCTTCCTGGACGAGCCGACCGCCGGCCTCGACCCGCAGGCCCGCCGCTCCACCTGGGACCTCGTACGGGAGCTGCGCGCCGACGGCGTCAGCGTCGTGCTCACCACCCACTTCATGGACGAGGCCGAGGAGCTCGCCGACGACGTGGCCATCATCGACGCGGGCCGGCTCATCGCCCACGGCAGCCCGGAGACGCTCTGCCGCGGCGGCGCCGAGAACACCCTGCGCTTCACCGGCCGCCCCAACCTCGACCTCGGCTCCCTGCTGAAGGCGCTGCCCGACGGCACGGAGGCGGCCGAGCTCACCTCGGGCACGTACCGCATCACCGGCCAGGTGGACCCGCAGCTGCTGGCCACCGTCACCTCCTGGTGCGCGCAGAACGGCGTGATGCCCTCCGGCATCTCCGTCGAGCGCCACACCCTGGAGGACGTCTTCCTGGAACTGACCGGCAAGGAGCTGCGCGCATGAGCGCCGGTACGTACACCCCCCGGCCGGGCGCCGCCCCGCTGCCGCGCATGATCGCCGCGCAGACCGCGCTGGAGACGCGGATGCTGCTGCGCAACGGCGAGCAGCTGCTGCTGACGGTGATCATCCCGACGCTGCTGCTGGTGCTGTTCAGCGCGGTCGACATCGTGGACACCGGCGCGGGCGAGTCGGTCGACTTCCTCACACCCGGCATCCTCGCCCTCGCGGTGATGTCCACGGCCTTCACCGGCCAGGCCATCGCCACCGGCTTCGAGCGGCGCTACGGGGTCCTCAAGCGGCTGGGCGCCTCACCGCTCCCCCGCTGGGCGCTGATGACCGCCAAGACACTGGCCGTGCTGGTCACCGAGGTGCTGCAGGTCGTGCTGCTGACGGTGATCGCCTTCGCGCTGGGCTGGTCCCCGCACGGCAACCCGTTCGCCGTCCTGCTGCTGCTCGTGCTCGGCACCGCGGCGTTCTCCGGGCTGGGACTGCTGATGGCCGGCACGCTGAAGGCGGAGGCGACCCTCGCCGCCGCCAATCTGGTCTTTCTGCTGCTGCTGGTCGGCGGCGGGGTCATCGTGCCGCTGGAGAAGTTCCCGGACGCCGTGCAGTCCGTGCTGGGGCTGCTGCCGATCGCGGCCCTGTCGGACGGGCTGCGGGACGTCCTGCAGCACGGGGCGGCGATGCCGTGGGGCGACCTCGGCATCCTGGCCGTCTGGGCGGTGCTGGGCCTGGGCGCGGCGGCCCGGTTCTTCCGCTGGGAGTGAGCCCGCCGGTACCCGCACGAGGTCATGGTTCGTCCCCCTCGTGAAAGCTTGCACAAGCGGCCGCCTACGATGGTGCGCGTGCCAAAGCTGACCCGAGCCGATGTCGCTCAAGCCGTGCGGAACCCGCTCCTGTTCATCGCCGACCGCTGGACGCCGTCCCCACGGACGGTGCGCCGCGCGGTGATGTCGGCCGTCGTCATGGCCGTCGCCATCGTCGTGACCGGCGGGGCGGTGCGGCTGACCGGTTCCGGTCTGGGCTGCCCCACCTGGCCCAAGTGCACCGACGAGAGCCTGACGGCGACGAGCGCGATGGGCTTCCACGGCGCCATCGAGTTCGGCAACCGGATGCTCACGTACGTGCTGTGCGCGGCGGTCGGATGGGCGATCATCGCCGCCCGGTCCGCGAAGCCGTGGCGGCGCAGCGTCACCCGGCTCGGCTGGGCGCAGTTCTGGGTGGTGATGGGCAACGCCGTCCTCGGTGGCGTCGTCGTGCTGGTCGGGCTCAACCCGTACACCGTCGCGGCGCACTTCCTGCTCTCCACCGCCCTGCTGACGATCGCGCTGGTGACCTGGCAGCGCACCAGGGAGGGCGACACGGAGCCCCGTCCGCTGGTCGGCAAGGCCGTCTCGCAGCTGACCTGGCTGCTGGTGGTGGCGGCCGGGCTGCTGATCGCGGTCGGCACGGTGGTCACGGGGTCCGGCCGGCACGCCGGTGACTCCAGCGACGTCCACCGCATCCCGATCGACTGGAAGACGATCGCCCAGCTCCACGCCGACCTGGCCTGGGTCGTGGTGGCGCTGACCGTCGCGCTCTGGTTCGTCCTGAAGGCCGTCGACGCCCCCGTCGGGCCGCTGCACCGGGCCCGCGACCTCTTCCTGATCCTGATGGCGCAGGGCGTCATCGGGTACGTCCAGTACTTCACCGACACGCCGGAGATCCTGGTCGGACTGCACATGTTCGGCTCGTGCCTGGTGTGGATCGGCGTGGTGCGCGTGCTGCTGTCGCAGCGTGAGCGGCCGGTGGCCGCCGCCCCGTTGCCGGGCCCGGCAGCCGAGCAGCCCGAGCCCGCGACGGCCGGCTGAGCCGCCGCACGACCCCGGCCCACGAGGTCCGGCCCGCACCCCCTGACCGGGATGCGGGCCGGACCTTTTTTACCGAAGCCGCGACCGCTACGCCGGTGCCGGGCCGCTGCGCCGGCGAGGCGCCGCACTCACGAAGGCTCCCGCCGGCACCCAGGTCACTCTCCGCGCGCCCACTCCTGCGGCGTCGCGTCCAGCAGTGCGGCGAGCCGGGCGGGGTCCGGCAGGGGGCCGTGGTCACCGGTGACCCGCAGCGCGGCGCCCGCGGTGAGGTGCCCCAGCCGCAGCGCCCGTACGGTGTCCTCGCCGCGCAGCAGCCCGGCGAGGTACCCGGCGGCGAACGCGTCACCCGCGCCCACCGGCTCGACGACCTCGACCCGGGGGGCCGGCACGGTGTGGACCCGGGTGCCGTCGAAGGCGGTGGCGGCCCGCCCGCCGTCCTTGACGACGAGGATGCGGGGCTCGGGCAGCAGGTCGCGCACGGCGGCCGCGTCGCGCAGCCCCTCCCCCCACAGCGCCTGGGCCTCGTCGAGGCCGACGAAGGTGATGTCCGCCCGCCGGGCGAGGTCGAGCAGCACCGCGGCAGCCGTGCCGTCCGGCCAGAGGGCGGGCCGGTGGTTGACGTCGAAGCTGACGGGGCAGGGGCGTTCGGCCACGGGGGGTTCCAGCAGTGCGGCCACCAGGTCGCGGCAGCTCGCGGAGAGCGCCGGGGTGATGCCGCTGAGGTGGATGAGCCCGGCGGTGCGCACCGCCTCGTCGCCCAGCAGGTCCGGTGTCAGCGCCGAGGCGGCGGAGCCGCGGCGGTAGTAGTGGACCCGGGTGCCGTCGCTGCCGGGGTCCTTGACGAGGAGGCCGGTCGGGCGGTGCGGGTCGGTGCGTACCCCGCTGACGTCGGCACCGGACGCGGCGACCTCGCTGCGGATCCGGCGGCCGAACGGGTCGTCGCCGAGGGCGGAGACCCAGCGGGCGGGCACCCCGTGGACGGCGAGGTACATCGCCACATTGGACTCGGCGCCGGCGATCCGTACCCCGAGCCGGTCGGCCCCTTCCAGCGGGGCGGCCGGGTCCGGCACCAGTGCGGCCATGGTCTCGCCGATGCAGGTCACCGGGGGCCGGGCCGGCCACGGGCTGCCCGTGCGGGAGGTCTCGGTCACAGGGAGCTCCCCTGCCGGCAGGCGGCGGCCGGGCCCGGGGCCTCGGCCCTACCGGCGGACCGGATGCCCGCTCCGGCGGCCGCGATCCGGGTGCCGGGGCGTCCGTGGACGGGCGCGCCGGCGCTCATCGCCCGGCGTCCGCGGGGAGGCGCACGGCGTCGAGGAAGGCGCGGGTGCGGGCGCGCAGCGCGTCGGTGCTGCCGCCGTCCGCGGCGTCGCCGATCAGCGGGGAGCCGACGCCCACGGCGGTCGCGCCCCGGGCGAGGTAGTCGCGGGCCAGTTCGGCGTCCACGCCGCCGACCGGCACGAACGGCGCGTCCGGGAACGGCCCGCGCAGCGCCTTCAGGTAGCCGGGGCCGCCGGCCTGCGCGGCGGGGAAGATCTTGTACCCGTCCGCGCCGAGCCGCTGCGCGGCCACGATGTCGGTCGGGGTCATCACTCCGGCCAGCACGGGCAGGCCGAGGCGCTTCGCCTCGGTGACGCCCTCGCACACGGCCGGGGTGACGACGAAGTCGGCTCCCGCCTCGTGCACCGCGGCCGCGTCCGCCGCGGTCAGGACGGTTCCCGCGCCGAGCGGCGCGGCCGGGCCGAGGGCGGTCCGGGCCCGCCGGATGACTTCGAGCGCGTCCTTCCCGCTGAGGGAGACCTCGATGAGCGAGAGGCCCTCGTCGGCCAGGGTCAGTACGGTCCTGAGCGCGGCGTCCGCGTCGGCGCCGCGCACGATGGCGACGATTCGGCGGGTGCGCAGTTCGGTCAGCAGATCCACGTGCGGGTTCCTTGTTCTTCGGTACGGCTGTTGCGGTCGCTGCCACGGTTGCGGCGGTCACGGTGAGGCGCCGGCGCACCTCGCCGCGGGCCGGGACCGGGGCGGCGTCGCCCTCCCCGGCGGCCGCCCGGCCGAGGCCGCGGCCGCGCGTCGGCCCGGCCCCGGGAGCGGTACGGATCCTGCTCGGGGAACCCGCCGAGGCTACGCCACGGGTGCGCCGGACACCGTGCTGCCCTCGGCCGGGGACGTCCGCCGGCCGCCGTGCGCCCGGCCGGTCCCGGTCCGCGGCGGGGACGGGGCGCTCACCATTCGGCGAAGGACCCGTCGTCGTGCCGCCACACCGGATTGCGCCAGGCGTGGCCGGACCGGTCGGCCGCGCGTACGGCGTTCTCGTCGACGGTGACGCCGAGCCCAGGCAGCTGTGTGCGCCGGGCGTGTCCGGAGTCGAAACGGAAGGGTTCGGTGTCGACGACGTAGCTGAGCAGGTCGGCGTCCTTGTTGTAGTGAATGCCCCGGCTCTGTTCCTGGATGAGGAAGTTCGGGGTGGCGAAGGCGATCTGCAGGCTGGCCGCGAGGGCGATGGGGCCGAGCGGGCAGTGCGGGGCGAGCTGCACCCCGTAGGTCTCGGCGAGCGAGCCGATGCGGTGGACCTCGGAGATGCCCCCGGCGTGCGAGAGGTCCGGCTGGGCCACCGCGATCCCGGCCGTCAGGGCGGGCAGGAAGTCGGCACGCCCGTAGAGCCGTTCGCCGGTGGCGATGGGGACGGAGGTGGCGCCGACGAGGGCCGGGAGCAGGTGGCCCTGATCGGGCAGCAGGGGTTCCTCCACGAACAGCGGGTGCAGCGGCTCGATCGCGTGCAGCACCCGGCGGGCCCCGGCCGGTCCGAATCTGCCGTGCATGTCGATGGCGACGTCGCGGCCGGGGCCGAGCACCTCGCGGGCGGCGGCGACCCGTTCGACGACGGCGGCGGTCTCGGCGGGGGTGGTCAGGGGCGAGGTGCGGCCGGCCGCGTTCATCTTGACGGCGGTGAATCCGGCCTCGACCTGGGCGGTGATCTCCTCGGCGAGTCGGGCGGGCTCGTCACCGCCCACCCAGGCGTAGACCCGGACCCGGTCGCGCACGGGGCCGCCGAGCAGGGCGTGCACGGGGGCTCCGTACGTCTTTCCGGCGATGTCCCACAGCGCCTGGTCGATGCCGGCGACGGCGCTGGAGAGCACCGGGCCGCCGCGGTAGAAGCCGCCCTTGCTGAGCACCTGCCAGTGGTCCTGGATGCGCAGCGGGTCCTGGCCGATCAGGTATTCGGCCAGGACGTCGACGGCGGCCCTGACCACTTCGGCCCGGCCCTCGACTACGGGTTCGCCCCAGCCGACGACGCCCTCGTCGGTCTCGATCCGGCAGAACAGCCAGCGCGGCGGGACGAGGAAGGTCTCGATACGTGTGATCTTCACCGGTCCGCACTCCTCTCGCCGGCGGCCGCGCCGGTGCCGTGCACCCGGTCGAGGTCGCGTACGGCCTGGTCGAGCAGCGCCCGCATGGCGTGCTCGGCCTCGGCCGGGTCCTGGGCGCGCACGGCGTCCAGGACGGCCCGGTGGCTGGGCACCGGGTCCTCACCGTGGCGGGAGCTGTGCACGATCTCGTCGCGGTGCGCGAGGCCGGACTCGATGACCATCTCCATGCGCTCCAGCAGCTCGTTGTGGGTGGCGGCCAGGAGCGCGCGGTGGAAGGCGAGGTCCGCCTCGACCGCGTGCGCCGCGCCGCCGTCCTGCTCGCCCATCGCGGTCAGCGCGTCTTCGAGGACGACCAGGTCGGCCTCGGTGCGGCGTTCGGCGGCCAGCCGGACGGCGGCCGGCTCGACGATGCCGCGGACCTCGCCCAGGTTGCGCAGCAGGGCCCGGTCGGCGCCGGAGCCGGTGCCCCCGGCGAACTGCCAGCGCAGCACGTCCGCGTCGAGCAGATTCCAGTCGGCGCGTGCCCTGACGAAGGTGCCGCGCTTCTGGCGCGCGTCGACGATCCCCTTGGCCGCGAGGACCTTCAGGGACTCCCGCAGGGCGGTCAGGCTGACGTCGAGCTCACCCTGGAGCGCCACGAGGTCGAGTGTCGCTCCTTCGGGGATCTCGCCGCTCAGGACCCGGCGCGCGAGAGTCTCCACGGTCTGGCCGTGGACTCCGCGGCGCGCGTACGGCGTCATGTCTGTGTGCCCTTTCAGCTGTGCGACGGGGTACGGCGGCGTCAGGCCGAGGCCTTGACGACGGACCAGCCACCATCCACGAGCAGGCTCGATCCGGTGATGTAGGACGCTTCGTCGGCGGCGAGGAAGGCGATGGCGGCCGCCGCCTCCTGCGGGGTGCCGAACCGGCCGGCGGCCGTCTCGGCGACGCTCCTGCGGCGGTCCTCCTCCGCGACCCGGTCCCAGGCCGCGGTGAGGATGGGCCCCGGCAGCACGGCGTTGACCCGCACCTCGGGCCCGTACTCCACCGCGAGCTGTCCGCACAGGGAGAGCAGCGCGCCCTTGGACGCCGCGTAGGCCGGGTGCCCCGGGATGCCCTTGTGGGCGTGGACCGAGGAGGTCAGCACCGCGGCGCCGCGTTGTGCGCGCAGGTCGGGCAGGACCGCCCGGAAGCCGAGGAAGGTGCCGGTGAGGTTCACGGCGAGCTGCCGCTCCCAGGAGGCGACGGTCATCTCGTGGGCGGGGGCGACGTCGACCGTGTAGGCGTTGCTCACCAGGACGCCGACGGGTCCGAAGGTGTGTGCCGCGGCCACCGCCCGCTGCCAGTCGCCCTCGTCGGAGACGTCCGTACGGACGAAGAGTGCCCGGCCCCCTGGGCCCGGATGGACTCGGCGACGCTCTCGCCGGGAACCTCTGCGAGGTCCGCGACGATCACGGCCGCACCCTCCGCGGCCAGGCGTTCGGCGGTGGCCGCGCCGATGCCCGAGGCGGCTCCGGTGACCAGGGCCACCTTGTCGGCGAAGCGGGGGTTTCCGTTCATGGGGCGGGACGACTCCTCGGTTTCGTGCCTGCCCCGGCCGTCCGCGGCGACAGTGCCCGGGGCGGGGGCTGTTGCGGTGCCACGGACAGCACTGTGGCGGCTCCCCGACCCTTCGTCAAGATTAATTAGTAATTAAGTGAGAATTCGATTCGATGCCTAGGTGAACGACGGAACGGCGGAGGCCGGCCGGACAGGTGTCCGGCCGGCCTCCGCCGTTCCGTTCGTTCCGCAGGGGCTCAGGCCTTGTTGGCCGGCCCGCCGACCTGGATGCCGGCCATCCGCGTCCACTCGTACGGGCCGGTGCGCACCTTGGCGGCGAACTCTCCGTCGAAGGACTCGTGCATCGTGATCCCGGACTTCTGCGCGGCGCTCTCGGCCACCGCGTACGAGGGGGCGACCAGATCGCCCCAGCCGCCGTCCTCGCCGACGAGGACGATGCGGGTGCCCGTCTGTCCGATGTAGGCGAGCTGCCCCTCGGCGCCGCCGTGGGCCTTCGCGAAGGCACCGATCTGCTTGGCCAGCCTCGCCGCCCTGCGCTCCGCGCGCGCCGCCTGCCTGCTGTCCGCCTGCTGGGTCTCAGCCGTCTCTGCCATGAACAGGATGCTACCGACGGGTAGATCAACTGGCGACGGGCGGGGCACGTGGCGTAGCCCACGCACCCCGCCCGTGGGCAGGAACCGACGAGGCGGACTACCTCAGGAAGGGGTCCACCGCGACGGCGACGAAGAGGAGCGACACATAGGTGATCGACCAGTGGAACAGCCGCATCTCCTTGAGCTTGGCGCCGGCCACCCCGGCCCTCGCCCTGCTCTGCAGGCCGTGTGCCTCCCAGAGCCAGAAGCCGCCGGTGAGCAAGGCCACAGCCGTGTAGAACCAGCCGGTGTAGCCCAGCGGGGTCAGCAGCAGCGAGACGGCGACCATCACCCAGCTGTAGATGACGATCTGGCGGGCCACCACCCGATTGGTGGCAACGACCGGAAGCATCGGGACGCCGACCCGGGCGTAGTCGTCCTTCACCTTCATGGAGAGCGGCCAGTAGTGCGGCGGCGTCCAGAAGAAGATGACGGCGAAGAGGATCACCGCGGCCCAGGACATCGAGTTCGTCACGGCCGACCAGCCGATGAGGACCGGCATGCAGCCCGCGATGCCGCCCCAGACGATGTTCTGCGAGGTACGGCGCTTCAGCAGCATCGTGTACACGACGACGTAGAAGAGCAGGGCCCCGAGCGACAGCGCCGCCGACAGCCAGTTGACCAGCAGCCCGAACCAGAGCGTCGACAGCACGGCGAGCGCGATGCCGAAGACCAGGCACTCGCGCGGGCTCACCATCCCGGTGACGAGTGGTCGCTGCGACGTACGGTCCATCAACGCGTCGATGTCGCGGTCGATGTACATGTTCAGTGCATTGGCACCGCCGGCGGACAGGTATCCGCCGATGGTGGTAGTGAGCACGAGCCACAGGTCGGGTACACCCTGAGCGGCCAGGAACATCACCGGAACAGTGGTGATCAGCAACAGCTCGATGATCCGAGGCTTGGTCAGTGCCACGAATGCCTTGACACGGGCCCCGAATGGGCGATGGCCCCCTGGGCTCGGAGTCAAGGCGACCCCTGCGGGTCGGGACTCGACGGCCGTCACGCACACCCCTGACAGAGAAATCCCAGCAAGCTCCGGGCATGAAGGCCCAGTAAAGACTTGCGCGAACCAGACCACTGTAGACGTTGGGGACAGGCCGTCCTTCGCGGGGGTGGGGTCGTGTTGATGTGGCGTGGAGGCCTGCCGATGCCCATCGGGGGAAGGCTCCTCCCACCGGACCGGCACACCCGTACACACCGGTGCCCGCAGGAGTCGTACAGGAGTGCTCCGGGGCGCTCTTCGGAGCACCTCAGGAGTGAGCTCCGGCGCTCATCGGAGTGACGCATCGGTGAGCCTCCGCGCTCATACGGGAGGCGAATTCGGCGGGCCGCCCGCACCCTGGGATTACCCGGAAATCGCGGGTGGCGACGGGGGTAGGCTCGACAACGCCCGGTGCGGTCACAGTCACCGGTTTACAACAGTGGAGAGGAGCCCTGACTCAGGGTGAGCACCAAGCCGACCACCACAGACCTCCAGTGGACCGAATTGGACCAGCGGGCCGTGGACACCGTCCGCGTCCTCGCCGCGGACGCCGTACAGAAGGTCGGAAACGGCCACCCGGGTACGGCCATGAGCCTGGCTCCCGCCGCGTACACCCTCTTCCAGAAGGTGATGCGGCACGACCCCGCGGACGCGGAGTGGACCGGCCGCGACCGGTTCATCCTCTCGGTGGGCCACAGCAGTCTGACCCTCTACATCCAGCTCTACCTGGCCGGGTACGGCCTGGAGCTGGAGGACCTCGAAGCCTTCCGCACCTGGGGCTCGAAGACTCCGGGCCACCCGGAGTACGGCCACACCACGGGCGTGGAGACGACCACCGGCCCGCTGGGCCAGGGTGTCGCCAACGCCGTGGGCATGGCGATGGCCTCGCGCTACGAGCGCGGCCTGTTCGACCCGGAGGCGGCCCCCGGCACCTCCCCGTTCGACCACATGATCTGGGCCGTGGCAGGTGACGGCTGCCTCCAGGAGGGCATCTCCGCGGAGGCGTCCTCGCTGGCCGGGCACCAGAAGCTGGGCAACCTGGTCCTCCTGTGGGACGACAACCACATCTCCATCGAGGGCGACACGGAGACCGCGGTCTCCGAGGACACCCTCAAGCGCTACGAGGCGTACGGCTGGCACGTCCAGCGCGTCGAGCAGCTGCCGAGCGGTGACCTGGACCCGGCGGCCCTGTACAAGGCGCTGCAGGCGGCCAAGGCCGAGACCGGGCGCCCGTCGTTCATCGCGGCCCGCTCGATCATCGCCTGGCCCGCGCCGAACGCCCAGAACACCGAGGCCGCGCACGGCTCCGCGCTCGGCGCCGACGAGGTCGCCGCGACCAAGAAGGTGCTGGGCTTCGACCCGGAGAAGTCCTTCCAGGTCGCCGACGAGGTCATCGCCCACACCCGCGAGGCGCTGGACCGCGGCCGCGAGGAAAAGGCCGAGTGGGAGAAGACGTTCGCCGCGTGGCGCACCGCCAACCCGGAGCGCGCCGCCGAGTTCGACCGCATCCGCGCGGGCGAGCTGCCCAAGGGCTGGGAGGACAAGCTCCCCGTCTTCGAGCCCGGCAAGAGCGTCGCCACCCGCGCCGCCTCCGGCAAGGTGCTGCAGGCGCTCGGCGAGATCATCCCCGAGCTGTGGGGCGGCTCCGCCGACCTGGCCGGTTCGAACAACACCACGATCGACAAGACGTCGTCGTTCCTCCCGGCCGGCAACCCGCTGCCGGGCGCGGACCCGTACGGCCGCACGGTGCACTTCGGCATCCGCGAGCACGCCATGGCCGCGGCCATGAACGGCATCGCGCTGCACGGCAACACCCGCATCTACGGCGGCACCTTCCTGGTGTTCTCCGACTACATGCGCAACGCCGTACGCCTGTCCGCGCTGATGCACGCGCCGGTGACGTACGTGTGGACGCACGACTCGATCGGTCTCGGCGAGGACGGCCCGACGCACCAGCCGGTGGAGCACCTGGCCTCGCTGCGTGCCATCCCGGGCCTGAACGTCGTCCGTCCGGCCGACGCCAACGAGACCTCCATCGCCTGGCGCGAGGTCCTGCGGCGCTACACCAAGGTGTTCGGCAAGGGCGCCCCGCACGGCCTGGCGCTGACCCGCCAGGGCGTGCCGACCTACGAGGCGAACGAGAACGCGGCCAAGGGCGGCTACGTGCTGTTCGACGCCGAAGGGGCCGACGGGCAGAGCGCGGACGCCCAGGTCGTCCTCATCGGCACCGGCTCCGAGGTGCACCTCGCCGTCGAGGCGCGCGAGGAACTGCAGTCCGCCGGCATTCCGACCCGGGTGGTCTCGATGCCGTGTGTCGAGTGGTTCGAGGAGCAGGACCAGGCGTACAAGGACAGCGTCCTGCCGCCGGCCGTGAAGGCCCGGGTCGCCGTCGAGGCCGGCATCGGCCTGACCTGGTACCGGTACGTCGGGGACGCCGGCCGGATCGTCTCGCTGGAGCACTTCGGTGCCTCGGCCGACGCCAAGGTCCTGTTCCGCGAGTTCGGCTTCACCGCCGAGCACGTCGCCGCCGCCGCGCGGGAATCTCTCGCCGCCGCCACGCGCTGACGACGACATACGACTAGTAGGAGATGCAATTCCAATGACAGACGCACTCAAGCGCCTCTCCGACGAGGGCGTGGCGATCTGGCTCGACGACCTGTCGCGCAAGCGCATCACGTCGGGCAATCTGGCGGAGCTGATCGACCAGAGCCACGTCGTGGGTGTCACGACCAACCCGTCGATCTTCCAGAAGGCGATCTCCTCGGGCGACGGTTACGAGCAGCAGCTCACCGACCTCGCGGCCCGCAAGGTGACCGTCGAGGAAGCCATCCGCATGATCACCACCGCGGACGTCCGGGACGCGGCCGACATCCTGCGTCCGGTCTTCGACGCCACGGACGGCCAGGACGGCCGGGTCTCCATCGAGGTGGACCCGCGCCTGGCGCACAACACCCTGGCGACGGTCGCCGAGGCCAAGCAGCTCGCCTGGCTGGTGGACCGGCCGAACACGCTCATCAAGATCCCGGCGACGAAGGCCGGCCTGCCGGCGATCACCGAGACCATCGGGCGGGGCATCAGCGTCAACGTCACGCTGATCTTCTCGCTGGAGCGCTACCGCGAGGTCATGGACGCCTACCTGGCGGGCCTGGAGAAGGCCAAGGCCGCGGGCCTCGACCTCTCCAAGATCCACTCGGTGGCCTCGTTCTTCGTGTCCCGCGTGGACACCGAGATCGACAAGCGGCTGGACGCGATCGGCAGCGACGAGGCCAAGGCCGCGAAGGGCAAGTCCGCCCTCGCCAACGCGCGCCTGGCCTACGAGGCGTACGAGGAGGTCTTCGCCGGCGAGCGCTGGACCGCCCTCGACAAGGCGCACGCCAACAAGCAGCGTCCGCTGTGGGCCTCCACCGGCGTCAAGGACCCGTCCCTCAAGGACACCCTGTACGTCGACGACCTCGTCGCACCGAACACGGTCAACACCATGCCGGAGGCGACTCTGGACGCGGTGGCCGACCACGGCGAGATCACCGGCAACACCATCGCCGGTTCCTACGACCAGGGCCGCGCCGACCTCGAAGCGATCAAGAAGCTCGGGGTCAGCTACGACGACGTCGTCCAGCTCCTCGAGGACGAGGGCGTCGAGAAGTTCGAGGCTGCCTGGACCGACCTGCTCAACTCGACCGAGGCGGAACTCAAGCGCCTCGCCCCTTCGGAGGGCTGACCACTTTGTCTGGTGTTCCCGGAGCCAACCCGCTCCGTGACGCCCAGGACCGACGGCTCCCGCGTATCGCGGGGCCGTCGGGCCTGGTCATCTTTGGCGTCACGGGCGATTTGTCCCGTAAAAAGCTGATGCCCGCCGTCTACGACCTGGCCAATCGCGGCCTGCTGCCGCCGGGCTTCTCGCTCATCGGTTTCGCGCGCCGCGAATGGCAGGACGAGGACTTCGCCCAGGAGGTCCACGACGCCGTCAAGCAGCACGCCCGTACCCCGTTCCGTGAAGAGGTCTGGCAGCAGCTCATCCAGGGGATGCGCTTCGTCCAGGGCGACTTCGACGACGACGACGCCTTCGAGACCCTGAAGGCGACCATCCAGGAACTCGACAAGGCGCAGGGGACGGGCGGCAACTTCGCCTTCTACCTCTCCGTGCCGCCGAAGTTCTTCCCCCAGGTCGTCCAGCAGCTCAAGAAGCACGGGCTCGCGGACCAGAAGGAGGGCTCCTGGCGGCGTGCCGTCATCGAGAAGCCCTTCGGCCACGACCTCAAGAGCGCGCAGGAGCTCAACCAGCTCGTGCACGACGTGTTCCCGCCCCACGAGGTCTTCCGGATCGACCACTACCTGGGCAAGGAGACGGTCCAGAACATCCTGGCGCTGCGGTTCGCCAACACGATGTTCGAGCCGATCTGGAACCGGAGTTACGTCGACCACGTACAGATCACGATGGCCGAGGACATCGGCATCGGCGGCCGGGCCGGCTACTACGACGGCATCGGCGCCGCCCGTGACGTCATCCAGAACCACCTGCTCCAGCTGCTGGCGTTGACCGCGATGGAGGAGCCCGGCTCCTTCCACCCGAAGGCGCTGGTCGCCGAGAAGCTCAAGGTGCTCACCGCCGTCGAGCTGCCGGACGACCTCGGCAAGCACACCGTGCGCGGCCAGTACGCGCACGCGTGGCAGGGCGGCGAGGAAGTCCTCGGCTATCTGGAGGAGGACGGTATCGACCCCAAGTCGAAGACCGACACCTTCGCCGCGATCAAGCTGACGATCAACAACCGCCGCTGGGCGGGCGTGCCGTTCTACCTGCGTACCGGCAAGCGGCTCGGCCGGCGGGTCACGGAGATCGCGATCGTCTTCAAGCGCGCCCCGTACCTGCCCTTCGAGTCCGGCGCGACCGAGGAGCTGGGCAGCAACGCCCTGGTCATCCGGGTCCAGCCGGACGAGGGCGTGACCGTGCGGTTCGGCTCCAAGGTGCCCGGCACCTCGATGGAGGTCCGGGACGTCACGATGGACTTCGCCTACGGCGAGTCCTTCACGGAGTCCAGCCCCGAGGCGTACGAACGGCTCATCCTCGATGTGCTGCTCGGCGACGCCAACCTCTTCCCCCGCCACCAGGAGGTCGAACTCTCCTGGGACATCCTCGACCCGATCGAGGAGTACTGGGACAAGCACGGCAAGCCCGCGCAGTACCCGTCGGGCACCTGGGGCCCGACCGAGGCGGACGACATGCTCGCACGAGACGGACGGAGCTGGCGCCGGCCATGAAGATCGATCTCACGGAAACCACTTCCAGCAAGATCAACCAGGCGCTGGTGTCGGCACGCCGCGCCATCGGCACCCCGGCGATCGGCATGGTCCTCACGCTGGTCATCGTCACCGACGAGGAGAACGCCTACGACGCGCTCAAGTCGGCCGGCGACGCCTCGCGCGAGCACCCCTCGCGGATCATCGCGGTGATCAAGCGGGTCAGCCGTTCGCCGCGCTCCCGGCGCGACGCCCGGCTGGACGCCGAGGTCCGGGTCGGCTCCGACGCGGGCACCGGCGAGACCGTGGTACTGCGGCTGCACGGCGAACTGGCCAACCACGCACAGTCGGTGGTCCTCCCGCTGCTGCTGCCGGACGCCCCGGTCGTGGTCTGGTGGCCGGAGGACGCGCCCTCGGACCCGGCGAAGGACCCGCTGGGCGCACTCGCCCAGCGCCGGATCACGGACACCTACTCGGCGGAACACCCGATCGCCGAACTGGCGGTGCGCGCGAAGTCGTACACCCCCGGTGACACCGATCTGTCCTGGACCCGGATCACGGGGTGGCGCTCGATGCTGGCGGCCGCGCTCGACCAGCAGTCCGTGGACGTCCTCTCGGCGACGGTCGAGGGCGAGTCGGAGAACCCGAGCTGCGAACTGCTGGCCATGTGGCTCGCGGACCGGCTCCAGGTACCGGTGGAGCGCACCATGTCGGGCGGCCCGGGTCTGACGGCCGTCCGGATGGAGACCAAGAGCGGCACGATCGTGCTGGACCGGGCCGACGGTTCGCTGGCCACGCTCTCCATGGTGGGACAGCCGGACCGCGCGGTGGCGCTCAAGCGCCGGGAGACCGCGGAGCTGCTTGCCGAGGAGCTGCGCCGGCTCGACCCGGACAACACCTACGAGTCCTCGGTGAAGTTCGGCGTGGACCGGCTCGGGGAGGCGACGGCCCCCAAGGCCGCCGCGGCCTCGAAGCCGGCCGACGCGTCCGCCGCCCCGGCCAAGAAGACGGCCGCGGCGAAGAAGGCGACGTCGAAGTGAGCGTCGTCCCCCAGCTCGTCGTGCACCGCGACAAGGAGCTGATGGCGCAGGCCGCGGCGGCCCGGCTGATCACGAAGGTCGTGGACGCCCAGGCCGCGCGCGGTCACGCCTCGGTGGTGCTCACCGGCGGTCGCAACGGCAACGGCCTGCTGGCCGCGCTCGCCGAGGCGCCCGCCCGGGACGCGGTCGACTGGTCACGGATCGACCTGTGGTGGGGCGACGAGCGGTTCCTGCCCGAGGGCGACCCGGAACGCAATGTCACGCAGGCCCGCAAGGCCCTGCTGGACTCGGTGCCGCTCGACCCGGCACGGGTGCACGCGATGCCCGCGTCGGACGGCCCGCACGGCGGGGACGTCGATGCCGCGGCTGCCGGGTACGCCGCCGAACTGGCCGCCGCGGCCGGTCCGGAGGACCACGGTCCGGTGCCGGTGTTCGACGTGCTGATGCTGGGCGTCGGACCGGACACGCACGTCGCCTCGCTCTTTCCCGAGCTGCCCGCGGTGCGGGAGACCGAGCGCACCGTCGTCGGTGTGCACGGGGCGCCCAAGCCGCCGCCCGTACGGGTGTCGCTCACGCTGCCCGCCATCCGGGCGGCCCGTGAGGTGTGGCTGCTCGCGGCGGGTGAGGACAAGGCGGAGGCGGCGGCCATCGCCCTGTCGGGTGCCGGGGAGATCCAGGCCCCGGCGGCGGGTGCGTACGGACGCAGCCGCACCCTGTGGCTGCTGGACGCGGCGGCGGCCTCGCAGCTGCCGCGCGCCCTGTATCCGCCGGCCTCTCCCTGAGCGGCCGTCAGCAGCACTGCCCGCGGGCCCGGTCCGCTCCTCGGAGCGGGCCGGGCCCGCGGCGTGAAAGGCTCTCCCCATGCATATCGGAAGCGTGGTGATGGGCGCGTCGGACGTACCGCGCGCGGCGGCCTTCTGGAAGGCGGCGCTCGGCTACGTGGAGCGTGAGCCGCTGCGGGAGGACTGGGTGGTGCTGGTCCCCTCCGACGGCGCCGGCCCCGGGCTCTCCCTGGGCCGCAGCACGACGCCGGTGCAGGAGGTGCCGCGGGTCCACCTCGACCTGTACACCGAGGAGCAGGACGCCGAGGTGGAGCGGCTGCTCGCGCTCGGCGCCGTACGGGCCGACTGGAAGCTGTATCCGCAGGACCCGGACTTCGTGGTCCTCGCGGACACCGAGGGCAACCGCTTCTGCGTCATCGACACGACGCACGGCTGAGCGGGCTCACTCCCCCGCCGGGACCCGCTCCAGAAACGGCTCCAGCAGGCCCTGGACGGCCTCGGCGGCGAAGTCCAGCCCCTCGGCCGCGTCCGCGTCGTACACCGTGTACGCGCCCGCTCCCGC
Source organism: Streptomyces sp. RKAG290 (assembly GCF_023701695.1). GTDB lineage: Bacteria > Actinomycetota > Actinomycetes > Streptomycetales > Streptomycetaceae > Streptomyces. Next base: position 5,832,096 of record NZ_JAJOZC010000001.1, on the reverse strand, counting down.
GGCCGTCGTGGCGGTGATGCTCAGCAGCCCGGCCTGCCGCTGGAAGTAGGACTGCCGCACCGTCCAGCCGATCACCCCGGCCCGTTCCAGCGCGGCGGTGGAGCGGCGCAGCGCTCCGGAGCGGGTGACCAGGTACGCGCCGCTGAGGGCGTGCCCCAGACCGCGGTAGGCGTCCCGCGCCAGCAGCACCCCGACGGGCAGTCCCACGACCGCGCAGCCGAGCGCGATCCAGAGCAGGACGGGCGTCAGCCGGGCGCCGAGCAGCGCCAGGACCAGTACCGGGACCAGAACCGCCCAGAGCGCCCGGCGCAGCCGCCGGCCGCGGGCGGCGACGGGGTGCGCGGTCAGCGGGGCGCCGGTCGGGGAGGCGGCCTCGCGCAGTACGGCGGCGGCGACGGCGTCGGCGAGCGGCCTGGGCGCGGGGGCAGCAGGGTGTTGTGGTCGCCGTGCTGCTCCTCGTCGTCCTTGGCCAGTCCGGTGGTGATGGCGTCCAGCCGGGCGGCGCCCATCAGCCGGACACCGAGCGGCTCGACGAGGTCGACGCCGCGCAGCCGGCGTTCCTCGATGGTGACGGACCGGGAGGTGAGCAGTCCGCGCCGGATGCGCAGGGTGCCGCCGGGTTCGCGTTCCATCCGGTAGTTCCACCACTTCTCGACCCACAGGCCCAGCGCGCCGATGACGCCGGCGGCGACCGCGGCGACGGCGAGGAGCACGATCACGGAGAGCAGGGAGGTGTCCCGGTACCGCTCCTCGATCCACTCGATCACCTGGCCCTGCGCCCCGAACCAGTCGCTGACCTGCATGACGGCGCCCGCAGCCGCGCCGGCGAGCGCGGGTGCGACGAAGGAGACCGGTGCGTAGCGGACCCAGCGCGGGTCGAGGGCGACGAGCTCGCCCTCGACGTGGCTGCCGGAGGTGGCGGTGAGGCCCCGCTCCAGCAGTGCGCGGCGCAGCCGTTCGCCCTCGGCCCGCAGGACCGGGTCGAGCTCCAGGGTGGATTCGCTGCCGGTGTGCTCGCCGGTGCCGATCCGGACCGTGACGAGGCCGAGGACCCGCTGGAGGAGATGGGCGGTGAGGTCGACGCTGCGGATGCGCTCGCGGGCCAGGGAGCGCTTCTTGACGAGCAGCAGGCCGGTGTGGAGTTCGACGCGGTCGGCGCCGACGCGGTAGCGGGTGCGGCGCCACCGGACGTAGTCGGCGCCGGCGCCGGAGGCGATCAGGACAGCGGCGCCCGTCAGCACCCAGGCGACGGCCGGGCCGAAGCCGAAGCGCCCGGAGAGCCCGAGCGTGGTCGGTACGGCGGCGCCGGCCGCCACGCCCGCGGTGACGAGAGCGGCGAGCAGGACCGTGCGCCGGTCGAGCCGCCGCCAGTCGGCGGGCGCGGCGGGCCGGCCGGCGCCGTCCTCGTCCGGAGGGGCCTGGTCCGGGGCGGTGTCCACCGGGCTCATGTGGCGTCCCCGGGGGTGTCCTGGGTGATCCGGGTCAGCCGCTCGGCGAGAGCGGCCGCCATTTCGTGGTCGAGGCCCTCGATCCGGACCGCGCCCTTGGACGAGGCGGTGGTGACGGTGACCGTGGCGAGCCGGTAGAGCTGTTCGAGGGGACCGCGCACGGTGTCCACGGTCTGGATCCGGGACATCGGCGCGATCCGCCACTCCTGCCACAGCACTCCCGTGCGGACGTACACCGCCTCGTCGGTGACCTCCCAGCGATGGGTGCGGAACCACCAGAGGGGGACCAGGACGGCGCAGCCGGCGCCGATGACCGCCAGGGCCGCGGCGGTGAGCAGCAGCCACAACCGTGCGGAGGCGAGGAGGACGGCCGGCACGGCCAGGACCACCACCGGTGCGGCCGTCAGCAGCAGCCACTGGGTGCGCCACCAGCCGACGGCCCGCGGGTCCAGCGTGTTGGCCGGCGGCCGCAGCCGCACCGTCCCCTCCCCCGTGGACATCGGTTCAGCGCCCCCTGCGCTCGCGGTACGCGGCGACGAGCGCGGCGGTCGAGCTGTCCAGCTGCTCGGCGCCCTCGCCCTCGGTCAGCACCGGCTCGATCTTCTTGGCGAGGACCTTGCCGAGTTCGACCCCCCACTGGTCGAAGGAGTCGATGTTCCAGACCGCGCCCTGGACGAAGACCTTGTGCTCGTACAGCGCGATCAGCTGGCCGAGCACCGAGGGGGTCAGCCGGTCGGCGAGGATCGTCGTGGTCGGGTGGTTGCCGCGGAAGGTCTTGTGCGGCACCAGCTCCTCGGCGACGCCCTCGGCACGCACCTCGTCCGGTGTCTTGCCGAAGGCCAGCGCCTGGGTCTGGGCGAAGAAGTTGGCCATCAGCAGGTCGTGCTGGGCGACCAGGCCGGGCAGCAGCCCCTCGACCGGCTCGGCGAAGCCGATGAAGTCAGCCGGGATGATCTTCGTGCCCTGGTGGATCAGCTGGTAGTAGGCGTGCTGGCCGTTGGTGCCGGGGGTGCCCCAGACGACCGGGCCGGTCTGCCAGTCGACCGGGTTGCCGTCCCGGTCCACGGACTTGCCGTTGGACTCCATGTCCAGCTGCTGCAGGTACGCGGTGAACTTGGACAGGTAGTGGCTGTAGGGCAGCACCGCGTGCGACTGGGCGTCGAAGAACGCGCCGTACCAGACGCCCAGCAGGCCGAGCAGCAGCGGGACGTTCTCCTCGGCCGGGGCGGTGCGGAAGTGCTCGTCGACGAGGTGGAAGCCGTCGAGCATCTCGCGGAACCGGTCCGGACCGATGGCGATCATCAGCGAGAGGCCGATGGCGGAGTCGTACGAGTAGCGGCCGCCGACCCAGTCCCAGAACTCGAACATGTTGGCGGTGTCGATACCGAAGTCCGCGACCTTCTCGCCGTTCGTGGACAGCGCCACGAAGTGCTTGGCCACTGCTTCCTGACCGGCCCTCAGGCCGGTGAGCAGCCAGTCGCGGGCGGAGGTGGCGTTGGTGATCGTCTCGATCGTGGTGAAGGTCTTCGACGCGATGACGAAGAGCGTCTCGGCCGGGTCCAGCCCGTGCACGGCCTCGTTCAGGTCGGCGCCGTCGACGTTCGAGACGAAGCGGACGGTGAGCGAGCGGTCCGTGAAGGAGCGCAGCGCCTCGTAGGCCATGGCGGGGCCGAGGTCGGAGCCGCCGATGCCGATGTTGACGATGTTCTTGATCGGCTTGCCGGTGTGACCGGTCCACTCACCCGACCTGACGCGCTCGGAGAAGGCCGCCATCTTGTCCAGCACCGCGTGCACGGCGGGCACGACGTTCTCGCCGTTGACCTCGATCACGACGTCGCGCGGGGCGCGCAGCGCGGTGTGCAGGACGGCGCGGTCCTCGGTGGTGTTGATCTTCTCGCCGCGGAACATCGCGTCCCGCAGTTCGGCGACCCCGGTGGCCGCGGCGAGTTCGCGCAGCAGCCGGAGCGTCTCGTCGGTGACCAGTTGCTTGGAGTAGTCGACGTACAGATCGCCGACCCGCAGGGTGTAGCCGGTGCCGCGCTCCGGATCGTCGGCGAACAGCCGGCGCAGATGGGTCGACCCGAGCTGCTCACGGTGCTTTCCCAGCGCGGTCCATTCCGGCGTCTGGTTGAGCCTGGTACGGCTTTGTGCGTTCATCCCGGACATCAGCCCACTTCTTCTCGTAACCGCAGTTCCCCGCTGCCCCTCCAACTTAATTGATCAGGGCGACGGACGGGACAACGGCGGGCTGCGGCACGGCAGAAGCATTCCGGCCGGGCACCCTTGGGGTGTCCGGCCGGTGAACAGTTGTTAGATCTCGCCGCGGAGTTTCGCGAGGGCCTCGGCGAGGATGGCCTCACCGTCCGCGTCGCTGCGCCGCTCGCGCACGTACGCGAGGTGCGTCTTGTACGGCTCGGTGCGCGGCGGAGCCGGGGGGCTGTCCCGGTCCTGGCCGGCCGGGAAACCACAGCGCGGGCAGTCCCAGGTCTCCGGTAGCTGCGCGTCATGGGCGAAGCTCGGCTGCGTCTCGTGCCCGTTCGAGCACCAGAAGGAGATGCGGGCGCGTGGCGCGGACTCGCCGCGCTCGGCCTCCCCCATCGGCCCCGCTCCGACCCGGCTTCCCCGGATCGCGTTGCCACTTGCCACGGTCGTAACTCCCTGCGTGATGGTGCTCGAAGATGCCCCAGTCTACGTAAGGCCCAACGCGCGTCCAGTGATTGGAGTTACACCCTCACAGGAATCGCGTACGACGGGTCAGTTGTCCAGCTTGATGAGCAGACCAAGCACCACAATGCATGCGAACCAGCCCAGACCGACCACGACGGTGATCCGGTCGAGGTTGCGCTCGGCGACCGAGGAGCCACCGACGGACGACTGCATACCGCCACCGAACATGTCGGAGAGGCCGCCGCCCTTTCCCTTGTGCATCAGCACCAGCAGCATCAGCAGCAGGCTGAAGACGATCAGGGCGATCTCGAACGCCAAAATCACGGCTGGTCCCTACTTTCCGGAATTCCTGGACTGCATGTGCGAACAACGGGGGCCGGGAGGCTGAGCCCTCCCCGGCCCCCGCAAGGGTACGACGGATCCGCGCTACCGCATACTCACTGGTCGCGGAAGCGGACGATCTTGACGAACTCGTCGGTGTCCAGCGCGGCGCCGCCGATCAGTGCGCCGTCCACATCGGGCTGCGCCATGATCGCGGCGACATTGCCGGACTTCACCGAACCGCCGTACTGGATGCGGACCGCGTCGGCCAGCTCCTGGGAGTACAGCTCGGCGAGGCGGCCGCGGATCGCACCGCAGACCTCCTGCGCGTCCTCGGGGGTGGCGACCTCGCCGGTGCCGATGGCCCAGACCGGCTCGTAGGCGATCACGATGGACTCGGCCTGCTCGGCCGGGATGTCCTTCAGCGCGCCGTCGAGCTGGGCGAGCGTGTAGGAGACCTGGTCACCGGCCTTGCGGATGTCCAGGCCCTCGCCGACGCAGAGGATCGGGGTCAGGCCGTGCCTGTACGCGGCCTTCACCTTGGCGTTGCACACCTCGTCGGTCTCGGCGTGGTACTGGCGGCGCTCGCTGTGGCCGACGGCGACGAAGGTGCACTTCAGCTTGGCGAGCATCGAGCCGGAGATCTCACCGGTGTACGCGCCGGAGTCGTGCGCCGAGATGTCCTGGGCGCCGTACTTGATCTTCAGCTTGTCGCCGTCGACCAGCGTCTGTACGGAGCGCAGGTCGGTGAAGGGCGGCAGGACGGCGACCTCTACGGCGTCGTAGTCCTTGTCGGCCAGGGCGAAGGCGAGCTTCTGGACGTGGGCGATGGCCTCGAGGTGGTTGAGGTTCATCTTCCAGTTGCCCGCCATCAGCGGGGTCCGGCCTTGGGCGGTAGCAGTCATGAAAGGTCAGTCCTCCAGTGCGGCGAGGCCGGGAAGCGTCTTGCCCTCGAGGTATTCGAGGCTGGCGCCGCCACCGGTCGAGATGTGTCCGAACGCGTTCTCGTCGAAGCCCAGGATGCGGACGGCCGCGGCGGAGTCGCCACCGCCGACCACGCTGAAGCCCGAGGAGTCGACGAGTGCCTGGGCGACCGCCCTGGTGCCCTCGGCGAATTCAGGGTGCTCGAAGACGCCCATGGGGCCGTTCCAGAAGACGGTGGCCGCGTCGGCGAGCTTCGATGCGTAGAGCTTGTTGGTCTCCGGACCGTTGTCCAGCCCCATCTGGCCGGCCGGCATGGCGTCGGCGGCGACGGTAGTGGGGTCGGCCGGGGCCTTGGTCTTGAGGTCGGGGAACGCCGGGGCGACCACGACGTCGACGGGGAGCACGAACTCCACGCCCTTGTCCTCGGCGCGCTTGAGGTACTCCAGCACGACCGGGATCTGGTCCTCCTGCAGCAGCGAGCTGCCGACCTCGTGGCCCTGGGCCTTGAGGAAGGTGTACGCCATGCCGCCGCCGATGAGGATGCGGTCGGCGCGCTCCAGGAGGTGGTCGATGACGCCGAGCTTGTCGGAGACCTTCGCGCCGCCGAGGACCACCGCGTACGGGCGCTGCACGTCGTCGGTCAGCTTCTTCAGGACGCCGACCTCGGTGGCGATCAGGTCGCCCGCCGCGTGCGGCAGCCGGGCCGGGAGGTCGAAGACCGAGGCGTGCTTGCGGTGCACGGCGCCGAAGCCGTCACCCACGTACACGTCGGCGAGCTCGGCCAGCTGGTCGGCGAACGCGCCGCGCTCGGCGTCGTCCTTGGACGTCTCGCCGGCGTTGAAGCGGAGGTTCTCGATGACGGCGACCTTGCCGTCGGTGAGGGCGGCGACCGTGGCGCGGGCGGACTCGCCGACCGTGTCGGTCGCGAAGGCCACGTCGGTCCCGAGCAGCTCACCGAGGCGGGCGGCCGCGGGCGCCAGCGAGAACGCCGGGTCCGGGGCGCCCTTGGGGCGGCCGAGGTGCGAGGCGACGACGACCCGGGCACCGGCCGCGGCCAGCTTCTCCACGGTCGGCTGGACGGCGCGGATGCGGCCGTCGTCGGTGATGGTGGTGCCGCTGAGCGGCACGTTGAGGTCGGCGCGGACGAATACGCGCTTGCCGGTGACCCCTTCGGCGAGAAGTTCGTCGATCGTCTTCATCTGTTCGGACTCCTTGGGAGGACGAGAGAGCATGCAACGGGGCTCGAACGGCGCTGCGTTGCGCTGTTCGAGCCCCGTGCTCACATCGAGGTGCCTGCCGGATCGAAGGTCAGAGCTGGCTGCCGACGAACTCGGTCAGGTCGACGAGGCGGTTGGAGTAGCCCCACTCGTTGTCGTACCAGCCGATGACCTTGACCTGGTTGCCCTCTGCCATGGTGAGCAGCGAGTCGAAGGTGCAGGACGCCGGGTCCGAGACGATGTCCGAGGACACGATCGGGTCCTCGGTGTAGACGAGGCGGCCCTTGAGGGGGCCCTCCGCGGCAGCCTTCTGGAAGGCGGCGTTGACCTCGTCGCGGGTGACCTCGCGCTCCAGCGTGATGACCAGGTCGGTGACCGAACCGGTCGGGACCGGGACGCGCATCGCGATGCCGTCGAGCTTGCCCTTGAGCTGCGGCAGGACCAGGGCGGTGGCCTTGGCGGCACCCGTCGTGGTCGGGATGATGTTCTCCGCGGCGGCGCGGGCGCGACGCAGGTCGGAGTGCGGGAAGTCCAGGATGCGCTGGTCGTTCGTGTACGCGTGGACCGTCGTCATGAGGCCCTTGACGATGCCGAAGTTCTCGTCGAGAACCTTGGCCATCGGCGCCACACAGTTGGTGGTGCAGGAGGCGTTGGAGATGACGTGGTGGTTGGCCGCGTCGTACTTCTCCTCGTTGACGCCCATCACGATGGTGATGTCCTCGTCCTTGGCCGGAGCCGAGATGAGGACCTTCTTGGCGCCGCCGGCGATGTGCTTGGCGGCGTCGGCCTTCTTGGTGAAGATGCCGGTCGACTCGATGACGATATCGACGCCCAGCTCGCCCCACGGGATGTCCGCCGGGTTGCGCTCGGAGAGCACCTTGATGGTGTGACCGTCGACGGTGATGCTGTCGGCGGTGTGGCTGACCTCGGCCTTGAGACGACCCAGAATGGTGTCGTACTTCAGCAGGTGAGCCGTGGTCGCAGTGTCACCCAGGTCGTTGACAGCCACGATCTCGATGTCCGCACCCTGCTCCAGCAGCGCGCGGAAGTAATTACGACCGATGCGGCCAAAGCCGTTGATGCCTACGCGGATCGTCACGAACCGATCTCCTCGTTAGGTACGCCGGTTTTCGACGCCGGCGAGTTGTATGGGATGTCCCCGACCGCCTACGACCCTACCTCTCCGAAGCCGCCGGAGTGACATCGAGCGGGGCCGGAAGAACGGCGGAGACCCGTACTCCCCAGTAGGAGTCCGGGCCTCCGGTTGTCCTCCCCCGCCCGCTGCGACGATTACGCAGGGTCAACGCCCGCGGGAACGCGGCGCGTTCCCGTACCGGCCCGCCGACGGGGGGTGCGGATCAGCCGACCAGGCCGTCGGCCAGCTCTTCGCTGAGGGTGGATTCCGTGCTCGGGATACCGAGGTCCTGGGCCCGCTTGTCGGCCATCGCCAGCAGCCGGCGGATACGGCCCGCGACCGCGTCCTTGGTCAGCGGCGGGTCGGCGAGGGCACCCAGCTCCTCCAGGGAGGCCTGCTTGTGCTCCATGCGCAGCCGTCCGGCCGCCGCGAGGTGCTCGGGCACCTCCTCGCCCAGGATCTCCAGCGCGCGCCCCACACGGGCGCCTGCGGCCACCGCGGCCCTGGCCGAACGGCGCAGGTTCGCGTCGTCGAAGTTGGCGAGCCGGTTGGCGGTGGCGCGGACCTCGCGCCGCATCCGCCGCTCCTCCCAGGCCAGCACCGACTCATGGGCGCCGAGCCGGGTGAGCAGGGCGCCGATGGCGTCCCCGTCCCGGACGACGACCCGGTCCACGCCGCGCACCTCGCGGGCCTTCGCCGCGATGGAGAGCCTGCGGGCGGCGCCGACCAGCGCGAGCGCGGCCTCCGGGCCCGGGCAGGTCACCTCCAGCGAGGAGGAGCGCCCCGGCTCGGTGAGCGAGCCGTGGGCCAGGAAGGCGCCTCGCCAGGCCGCCTCGGCGTCGCAGGTGGCCCCCGAGACCACCTGCGGGGGAGTCCGCGGATGGGACGGCCGCGGCCGTCCACCAGGCCTGTCTGGCGCGCCAGCTGGTCGCCGCCCGCCACCACCCGTACGACGTAGCGGGAGCCGCGCCGCAGCCCGCCGGGTGCCATCACGATCAGCTCCGAGCTGTGCCCGAAGATTTCGAGAATGTCCCGCTTCAGCCGGCGCGCCGCCATCGCGGTGTCCAGCTCCGCCTCGATCACAATCCGGCCGCTCACCAGGTGCAGCCCACCCGCGAACCGAAGAATCGCCGAGACTTCTGCCTTCCTGCAGCAGGTCCGGGTTACGGGAAGCCGAGAGATTTCGTCCTTCACCGCTGGCGTCATCGCCATGGGCCGATCCTTCCATGCATCCGAAAAATACGGTCGTACGCGGCGGCCAACAGCTCCGGATCATGAATCGGAACGCCGTCGGGTGAGGCCACCGGCGCCAGCTCGACCGCGGCACCGAGCCGTTTTGCGGCATCGGCGAGGGACTCGCGGTCGGGCACGGCAGCCTCGTCGGCCAGCACCACGTCCAGGGCGAGTTTAGGGGCGTGTCGTCCCAAAACCTCCAAATGACGCTGCGGAGAGAAGCCATCTGTTTCACCGGGTTGCGGCGCGAGGTTCAGCGAGAGGACCTTCCGGGCCTTCGTTTCGATCAGTGCGTCCAGCAGATCGGGCACGAGCAGGTGCGGAATGACGGAGGAGAACCAGGACCCGGGACCGAGCACCACCCAGTCCGCGTCCAGGACCGCGGCGACCGCTTCCGGGACGGCCGGCGGGTCGCGCGGGACGACGTGCACGGACTGGACCTCACCCGGGGTGAGGGCCACGGTGGCCTGGCCACGCACCGTGTCCACGTCGTCCGGGCGCTCGGGGTCGTGCCCCCGTACGAGCGCCTGGAGCTCCAGCGGCACGGCGGACATCGGCAGCACCCGGCCGTGCGCCCCGAGGAGCTTGCCGACCAGGTCCAGGGCCAGGACGTGGTCGCCGAGCTGCTCCCACAGGGCGACGATCAGCAGATTGCCGACGGCGTGCTCGTGCAGATCGCCCTTGGACTGGAAGCGGTGCTGGATGACCTGCGCCCAGGTCTGGCCCCAGTCGTCGTCCCCGCACAGGGCGGCCAGCGCCTTGCGCAGATCGCCGGGGGGCAGCACGCCCAGCTCCTCGCGGAGCCGGCCGCTGGAGCCGCCGTCGTCGGCGACGGTGACCACGGCGGTCAGGTCCCCGGTGATCCGGCGCAGGGCGGTCAGCGAGGCGGACAGGCCCCTGCCGCCGCCGAGCGCGACGACCTTGGGCTGGGCGCCGCGCTTGCGGCCGGACAGCGCGGAGGTGGCCCTGCTCAGCCGGCGCAGACGCAGGTTGCGACTGGTCACTCGCGCCCCATGTCCCGATGCACGAGCACGGTCTCGATCCCCTCGGTGGCGAGCCGGGCCGCCAGCTTCTCCGACATGGCGACGGAGCGGTGCTTGCCGCCCGTGCAGCCGACGGCGATGGTCACGTAGCGCTTGCCCTCGCGGCGGTATCCCGCGGCGATGAGCTGGAGCAGCTCCGTGTACTGGTTGAGGAACTCCTTGGCCCCCGGCTGGTCGAAGACGTACGCGGAGACCTCCTCGTTGAGCCCGGTGAAGGGGCGCAGCTCGGGGACCCAGTGCGGGTTGGGCAGGAACCGGCAGTCCACCACCAGGTCCGCGTCGACCGGCAGCCCGTACTTGAAGCCGAAGGACATCACCGTGGCGCGGAGCTCCGGCTCCTCGTCCCCCGCGAACTGGGCGTCCATCTTGGCGCGCAGCTCGTGCACGTTGAGGCTGGAGGTGTCGATCACCAGGTCGGCGTCGCCGCGCAGCTCGCGCAGCAGATCGCGCTCGGCGGCGATGCCGTCGACGATGCGGCCGTCGCCCTGGAGGGGGTGCGGGCGCCGGACCGACTCGAAGCGGCGGACCAGTGCGTCGTCCGAGGACTCCAGGAAGACGATCCGCCGGGTGACCCCCTTGGCCTCCAGGTCCGCGAGGGACTCCCGCAGGTTGTCGAAGAACCGGCGGCCGCGCACGTCGACGACGACGGCGATCCGGGCCACGTTCCCCTGCGACCTCGCGCCGAGCTCCACCATGGTGGGGATCAGCGCGGGGGGCAGGTTGTCGACGACGAACCAGCCGAGGTCCTCCAGACACTTGGCCGCGGTGCTGCGCCCGGCGCCCGACATGCCGGAGATGATCACCAGCTCCGGGATGGCCGCGCTGTCGCCCGTCTCGATCGGGGTGCCCGTACTCACTTGTCCTGCTCCGTCTGCTCGGTCCGTGCCGTCGTGCCCGTGTTCGTCTTCGCGCTCAGTCATGTCGTACTGCCCCCGTCGTCCTCTTCAATGATCTCTCCTGTGGCCGTGTTCACGGCGGGCGTGGCCGGGGCGGTCGAGGCGAGGGCGACGGCCACTGATTCCGCCGTCCTTCGGCCTATCCCCGGAACCTCGCAGATCTGGTCGATTGTCGCCTGCCGCAGCTTCTTCACGGAGCCGAAATGCTTGATCAGGGCCTGCTTCCGGGTCTCGCCGAGGCCGGCCACGGCATCCAGGGGGCTGGAGCGGATGCGCTTGGCCCGTTTGGCGCGCTGGTAGGTGATGGCGAAACGGTGCGCCTCGTCACGGATGCGCTGCAGGAGGTAGAGGCCCTCGCTGGAGCGGGGCAGCACCACCGGGTCGTCGTCGTCGGGCAGCCAGACCTCTTCGAGACGCTTGGCGAGCCCGCAGACGGCGATGTCGTCGATGCCCAGTTCGTCCAGTGCCCGCTTGGCCGCGGCGACCTGGGGCTGTCCGCCGTCGACCACGAGGAGCTGCGGCGGGTAGGCGAACCGCTTGGGGCGGCCGTCGTCCTCGCGGGGTTCAGCCCCGGCATCCACGAGGGCCCCGGGGCCGGTCTCCGTCACGGAGACGGCTCCCGTTGCGGAGACGGCTTCGGCCACGGAGCCGGCTTCGGCTGCCGACGCGGCCTCGGTCACGGAGACGGTTTCCGTCACGGAGACGGCCTCGGTCCCGGACGTCGCTTCGGTCACGGACGTGGCTTCGGCCTCGGACGCGGCTTCCGGGCTCCCGGGGATCGGGCCGGTGGGGCGGGGGTCTCCTCCCACTCCCCCGTCCGCTCCTTCTCCTGGAGGTAGCGCCGGAAGCGCCGGCCGATCACCTCGTGCATCGAGCGGACGTCGTCCTGGCCCTCGAAGCTCTTGATCTGGAAGCGGCGGTACTCCCCCTTACGGGCCAGCCCGTCCTCGAAGACCACCATCGACGCCACCACGTCGTCGCCCTGGAGGTGGGAGATGTCGAAGCACTCGATGCGCAGCGGAGCGGTGTCGAGGCCGAGCGCCTCGGCGATCTCCTCCAGGGCCCGGGAGCGGGTGGTCAGGTCGGAGGCGCGCTTGGTCTTGTGCAGCCCCAGCGCCTGCTGGGCGTTGCGCTGGACCGTGACCATCAGGTCCTTCTTGTCACCGCGCTGCGGGATGCGCAGGCTGACCTGGGAGCCACGGCGGGCGGCCAGCCACTCGGAGACCGCGTCGGGGTCCTCGGGGAGGGCCGGGACCAGGACCTCCTTGGGCACGGCCTCGCCGGTCTCCTCGCCGTACAGCTGCTGGAGCGCGTGCTCGACCAGGCCGGAGGTGTCGACGTTCTCCACCTTGTCGGTGACCCAGCCGCGCTGGCCGCGCACCCGGCCGCCGCGGACGTGGAAGATCTGCAGCGCGGCCTCCAGCTCGTCCTCGGCGACCGCGATGAGGTCGGCGTCGGTGGCGTCGGCGAGCACGACGGCGCTCTTCTCCATGGCGCGCCTGAGGGCCTCGGCGTCGTCGCGGAGCCGGCCCGCCCGTTCGTACTCCATCTCCTCGGCCGCCGCCATCATGTCCTTCTCCAGGCGGCGGATGTACGTGCCGGTGCGGCCGGCCATGAAGTCGCAGAAGTCGTCGGCCAGTTCGCGATGCTCTTCCGGTGTGACCCGGCCCACGCAGGGGGCCGAGCACTTGCCGATGTAGCCCAGGAGGCAGGGGCGCCCGGTCCTGACGGCGTTCTTGAAGACACCGGCGGAGCACGTACGGACGGGGAAGACCCGGAGCATCAGGTCGACCGTCTCGCGGATCGCCCAGGCGTGCCCGTACGGACCGAAGTAGCGCACGCCCTTCTTCTTGGCGCCGCGCATCACCTGGACGCGCGGGAACTCCTCGTTGAGCGTCACCGCGAGGTACGGATAGCTCTTGTCGTCGCGGTACTTGACGTTGAACCGGGGGTCGTACTCCTTGATCCAGGAGTACTCGAGCTGGAGCGCCTCGACCTCCGTGGAGACGACCGTCCACTCCACGGACGCGGCGGTGGTCACCATCGTGCGCGTGCGCGGATGAAGGCCGGCCAGGTCCTGGAAGTAGTTGGCCAGGCGCTGGCGCAGGTTCTTCGCCTTGCCGACGTAGATCACCCGGCGGTGTTCGTCGCGGAATCTGTAGACCCCCGGGGAGTCGGGGATCTGTCCCGGCTTGGGGCGGTAGCTGGAGGGGTCTGCCATGCCTCCCACCCTACTTGCGGGCAGTGACAGCGCGGCGTGCTCCTGGCCGCCGCCGTGCTCCGGGACACGCATTGGGGGTGCGGGTCCCGGAGCACGGGGTCATCGGGCGCGGCGGGCTCTCACGATCGGCCGCGCCCGCGCTGCTGCGGGGCGGTCAGCGGGTCCGGCGCCGGTTGCGCAGGGCCGTGGCGCCGCAGAGCGCGAGTACGGCCAGTGCGCCCGCGGCCGCGGCGCCGGAGGTCGCGGTGAGGGCCGTGTCCGCGGTGGCGTCCGCCGCGATGGCCGGCCCGGACCGTCCCCCGGCAGGCCCGGGGCGTTCCGCGGCCGCCGCCCCGCCGGAGGGCCCGTAGCCGCCGGCCCGGCCGGAGCGGGCGTAGGCGGAGCCGGGGAGTTTGTCCGCGTAGGCGGCGCGCACCCGGGTGCGGTAGGCGCTCAGCGTGGTGCCGTCCGCGCCGACCGCGCCCGCCGCGTCCCGGTCCAGCGGGAGCACCCGGCCGCCCTTGGTCACGTACCAGGCGTCGATCTGCGGCTCGCGGAAGACGGTGCCGCCGGGCAGCTTCCGCGCGCCTGCGGCCGCGTACCGGGTCTCGTCGTCCCCGGTGGCGATGTTCACCACCTGCCACCGCCCGTCCTGCCCCGGCTCGGGGAGTATCCACAGGGATGCCTTCTGGCCGTCCGAGGAGACCGCGGTGCTGGCGAGGTAGTCCAGCGAGGCCACGGACGCTCCCGGTTCGCCCGCGACGAAGTCCGCGGACAGGGTGCGTACCGGCACGGCCGCGCCCTGGATCCGTGGGGCGGCCGCCGACCTGGCGACGGCACCCTCCCGGGCGAAGAAGCGGGACAGCGTGTCCAGGGTCGCCGCGTCGGTGGCCACCTCATGGGCCGCTGCCAGGGCTGCCGGAGTGGCCGACGGTCCGGTGGCGGCGGCCGCTTGCGGGGCGACGGTGAGCAGGGCTGCGCCGGCCAGCACGCCGGCCGCCGCGAGGGCCGCGGCGGCGGAACGGGCGGTGCGGGCGTGCGCGGCTTCGGTCTCGGCGGGGCGGTCCGGGGAACTGGTGGGGGTCATGCCGTCACGCCCCGATCCGGTAGAGCGAATGGGTCCAGGAGAACTCGCTGTTGTTCACGTACCAGGCGTGCGTGGCCCAGTTGTAGCGGTTGCTGGAGGGCCAGGGGTCGCCCCAGTAGACCCAGCTGTTCGTGTCGTCGTATCCGTACAGGACATGCATGTGACCGCCGCCGGCCGACCACTGGATACGGGTCTCCACCGGCCGGCCGGCGGCTGTCTCGGCCTGCACCGTCGGGTAGCGCAGCCAGCCGGTGACGTACGAACCGGGGTTGATGCCGGACCGGTACAGACCGTCCTGGACGTTCCCGAGCGTGGCCTGCGAGTTGGGGCACTGCGAGCCCGGTGCCCGGCCGAACGCGGCGTTGCAGAACTCGTTCTGGGTGAGGTTGCGGCCGAACCAGGCGGCGACGGTGTTGCCCGAGGCGGCCCAGCACCAGTTGGTCTTCTGCTGGGCCTGCATGGTGATGTCCAGCCGCTGGGTGGCGGCGAACGTGCCCGCGGCGGAGGGCACGGCGTGGTTCCGGTCCGATGCGGTGGCGCTCGCCGTCGGCAGGGCGAGCAGTGCGGAGATGAGAACGGCCGTGACCGTCAGCCTTCCCGGTCTGATTCTTCGGTTGCGCATGATGTTCCTCCCGGAGCGGGGGTGGGAGTTCCAAGGAGCGCGTCCGGACGCTGTCGAGGAGCATCAACCGTTGTCGGGAACGGGTCAACACGCTTCAATGCGTGGGAACACCGCGGTGTGAACGCCGGTGGCGGACGCGTGAACGCTTCCCCCTGGCCACCTGCGGCCCGGCACCCGTCGGCGCGGCCCCGCACGTCATGCGACGTGAATGTTCACCTGGAGGACCCATGCAGCACACCGAGGCCGAACTGGCGCAGGTGCTGCACACCGGCCCGTTCCATCTGGCGTTGCGCACCGCGCTGTCGGTGCGCGGGCTGCCGCTCCAGCGGGTTCAGCATCATCTGGCGCACCGCGGGGTCAAGGTCGGTGTGACCAGCCTGAGTTACTGGCAGCAGGGGGCCAGGCGCCCGCAGCGCCCGGAGTCCCTGCGGGCCGTGAAGGCGCTGGAGGAGGTGCTGGAGCTGCCGGGCAACTCGCTGCTCGCGCTGCTGGGGCCCGGGGGTTCCGGCACGGAGGCCGACCGACCGCCGGCCCGCTCCTACCGCTCCCTGGTGGACGCGTCCGGCGCGGTCGAGCGGCTGCTCGGCGCGATGGAGTCGCCCTCGGACGGCGGGCTCCACACGGTGGGGCACCAGGAGCGGGTACGGATCGGACCCGGCCGCCGGATGCAGCACCGGAACTCCCAGCACGTGGTGCGCGCCCACCGCGACGGGATCGACCGCTATCTCGCCGTGTACCGCGGCGATCCGGGCTGCGAACCGGCACGGGTCGGGGTGAGCGCCCGGGAGAACTGCCGGACGGGGCGGGTCCGCTGGGACGCGGAGACCGGAGTGCTGGTCGCCGAGCTGCTCTTCGACACCCGGTTGCGGGCGGGTGAGACGTACCTCTTCGGCTACGGCTTCGAGGACGGTACGGGCGGGCCGTGCGGTGAGTACGTGCGGGGCTTCAGCTTCGGCGGCGGGCAGTACGTGCTGCAGGTCCGGTTCGACGAGGAGGCGCTGCCGGTACGCTGCCGGCGGTTCACCCAGGTGTCGGCGGGAGCGCCGCGCGGCGCCCGGACGGACCTCACACTCACCGGCCGGCACCGGACGGTCCATCTGGTGGAGCAGGGGTGCGGCCCGGCCTGGTCGGTATCGACTGGGACTGGGAGTGAGGGGGGGCTCCGTGGCCGGTCTGGAGGGCGCCGGGGAGGGCGACGGGGGCGGGCACGGCGGGAGGGCGCGGCGGGCGGCTCAGGAGGCCGGGCGGCAGGCTCAGGAAGCCGGGCGGGCAGGCTCAGGCGCCGGGACTTCAAGGCCAGGTGCGGGGCGGCCGACACGGACGCGGGGCGCCGAGGCCAGGCACGGGACCGCCCTCTGGCACGGGGACCCGCTGGCACGGGGCGGCGGCCCCTCCGGCGCGCGGCGGCCGGCTCAGGCTTCGGGGCCCGCGACCAGCCTTCCGTCCTCGACCCTGACCGGGACGGAGGGCAGCGGCACGGTCGCCGGACCGTGCACCGCCTTGCCGGTCGTGGTGTCGAAGCGGCTGCCGTGGCAGGGGCAGTGCCCCTCGTTGTTCTCGACCTTGTCCAGCAGGCAGCCCGCGTGGGTGCACTGGGCGCTGAACGCCTTGAACTGCCCCTTGGCCGGGCAGGTGACGACGACGCGCTGCTCGCGGTAGAGCTTGGACTCGCCCACCGGGATCTCGTCCGGGGCACCGAGCTGGACGGGTGCGGTGGGCGTCGGCGTCTGGGCGTGCCCGAGCTTCGAGTCGGTCGAGCAGGCGGCCACTCCCAGCCCGGCGGCGCCCGCGAGAGCGGCGCCCTTCAGCACGGTGCGGCGGGCGGCGGGCTGGCCGGACATGCGGTCTCCACTGGTCAGAGGGGTTTCGTAGCGGTGCCAGAGGTGCCTGGGACAGCAGGGGCAGCGGAGGCATCCGTGACGTAACCGACGATACCGGCGTAGACGGACGCCCCTGCGCCGGGGTCGCAGCCGGTCGTGCCTGGTCAGGGCCGGAACGCAGTGCGGTGGCGGCCCCTTCGCAGGGAACCGCCACCGCACACCGAACCGCCGGACCTCGTCACGAGCCCCTGCCGTCGGGCCACGCTGCATGCCTGGCCGTCGGGCCCTCGCATCGGGCCCTGTTGTCAGGCCCTGTTGTCAGGCCGTTTGTCGTCGGGCCCAGCTGCCAGGCCCTGGCGTCAGGCCTTGCGCGCCCGGGTCGCCTTCTTCGCCGCGGGCTTCTTCGCCGCGGCAGTCCCGGTGGCCTTCGCCGTGACCTTCGTCGTGGCCTTCCCCGATGCCGTCTTCGCCGTGGCCGTCTTCCTGGCCGGTGCCGACTTCGCGGCGACCGCCTTCTTCGTCGCCGCCTTCCGCACCGGCTTACGGGCCGCGGGAACCGCCGCCTCGCTCACCCGGTCCGCGTCCAGGATTCCCTGGAGGAACTTCCCGGTGTGGCTGGCGGGGACACCGGCCACGTACTCCGGGGTGCCCTCGGCGATGACCAGACCGCCGCCGTTGCCGCCCTCGGGGCCCATGTCGATGACCCAGTCGGCGGTCTTGACGACATCGAGGTTGTGCTCGATGACGATCACCGTGTTGCCCTTGTCGACCAGCCCGGACAGCACCTTGATCAGCTTCGAGATGTCCTCGAAGTGCAGACCGGTGGTCGGCTCGTCCAGCACGTACACCGTGCGGCCGGTGGAGCGCTTCTGGAGCTCGCTGGCCAGCTTCACCCGCTGTGCCTCACCACCGGAGAGCGTCGGCGCGGACTGACCGAGCCTGACGTATCCGAGGCCGACCTCGTTGAGCGTGCGCAGGTGGCGCGCGATCGTCGGGACTGCCTCGAAGAACTCCAGGCCCTCCTCGATCGGCATGTCCAGCACCTCGGCGATGGACTTGCCCTTGTAGTGGACCTCCAGCGTCTCCCGGTTGTAGCGCGCTCCGTGGCAGACCTCGCACGGGACGTACACGTCCGGCAGGAAGTTCATCTCGATCTTGATCGTGCCGTCGCCGGAGCAGTTCTCGCAGCGGCCGCCCTTGACGTTGAAGGAGAACCGGCCGGGCAGGTAGCCGCGGACCTTGGCCTCCATCGTCTCCGCGAACAGCCTGCGGACGTGGTCGAAGACCCCGGTGTACGTGGCCGGGTTGGACCGGGGCGTACGGCCGATGGGCGACTGGTCGACGTGCACCACCTTGTCGACGAGATCGTCCCCGTCGACCCTGGTGTGCCGGCCGGGGACCGACTTGGCGCCGTTCAGCTCCCGCGCCAGGTGGGTGTAGAGGATGTCGTTGACCAGCGTCGACTTTCCGGAGCCGGAGACACCCGTCACGGCGGTCAGCACCCCGAGCGGGAAGGCCACGTCGATGTCCTGGAGGTTGTTCTCCCGGGCCCCGTGCACGGTGAGCAGGCGCGAGGGGTCGACGGGACGCCTGACCTCGGGCATCGCGATGGACCGCTTGCCGGTCAGGTACTGGCCGGTGATCGACTTGTCGTTGGCCAGCAGCTCCTTGAGCGATCCGGAGTGGACCACCTTGCCGCCGTGCTCACCGGCGCCGGGGCCGATGTCGACGACCCAGTCGGCGACCTTGATGGTGTCCTCGTCGTGCTCGACGACGATGAGCGTGTTACCCATGTCGCGCAGCCGGACCAGGGTCTCGATCAGCCGGTGGTTGTCGCGCTGGTGCAGGCCGATGGACGGCTCGTCCAGGACGTACAGCACGCCGACCAGTCCGGAGCCGATCTGGGTGGCGAGCCGGATGCGCTGCGCCTCGCCGCCGGACAGGGTGCCGGCCGCGCGGTTCAGCGAGAGGTAGTCCAGGCCCACGTCGACCAGGAACTTCAGCCGCTCGTTGACCTCCTTGAGCACCCGCTCGGCGATCTTCTTGTCGCGGGCGTTCAGCTTCAGGCGGCCGAGGAACTCGGCGCACTCGCTGATCGACATCGCCGCGACCTGGGCGATGGACTTCTCCATCACCGTCACCGCGAGCACGATCGGCTTGAGCCTGGTGCCCTCACAGGTCGGGCAGGGCACTTCGCGCATGTAGCCCTCGAAGCGCTCCCTGCTGGAGTCGCTCTCGGCCTCGGAGTGCCGCCGCTTGACGAACTGCACCGCTCCCTCGAAGGAGGGGTGGTGTAGGCGCGCTCGCGCCCGTAGCGGTTGCGGTAGCGGACCTCGGTCTGGATCTTGTGGCCGTGCAGCAGGGCCTTCTTGGCGCGCTGCGGCAGCCCGGCCCAGGGGATGTCCGTACGGAATCCGAGCGCTTGGGCGAGTGCGTTGATCTGCCGCCCGAAGTACTCCTTGGTGTGGCCGTGCGACCAGGGGTGGATCGCACCCTCGTCGAGGGACTTCTCCTCGTCCGGGACGATCAGCTCCGGGTCGACCTCCATCCGCGTACCGATACCCGTGCAGTCGGGGCAGGCGCCGAAGGGCGAGTTGAAGGAGAAGGAGCGCGGCTCCAGCTCCTCGAAGGAGAGGTCGTCGTAAGGGCAGTAGAGGTGCTCGGAGTACATCCGCTCACGCTCGGGGTCGTCCTCTTCGAGGTCGACGAAGTCGAGCACGACCATGCCGCCGGACAGGCCCAGCGCGGTCTCGACCGAGTCGGTCAGCCGGCGCTTGGCGCTGTCCTTGACGGTGAGGCGGTCGATGACCACCTCGATGGTGTGCTTCTCCTGCTTCTTGAGCGTGGGCGGCTCGGAGAGCTGGATCGTCTCGCCGTCGACCCTGGCCCTGCTGTACCCCTTGGTCTGCAGGTCGGCGAAGAGGTCGACGAACTCGCCCTTGCGCTCGCGCACCAGCGGCGACAGCACCTGGAACCGGCTGCCCTCGGGCAGCCCGAGCACCTTGTCCACGATGGCCTGAGGCGACTGGCGCGAGATCGGACGGCCGCACTCGGGGCAGTGCGGCTTGCCGATCCTGGCGAAGAGCAGCCGGAGGTAGTCGTAGACCTCCGTGATGGTGCCGACCGTCGAGCGCGGGTTGCGCGAGGTCGACTTCTGGTCGATGGAGACGGCGGGCGACAGGCCCTCGATGAAGTCGACGTCCGGCTTGTCCATCTGACCGAGGAACTGCCGGGCGTACGAGGAGAGCGACTCCACGTAACGCCGCTGCCCCTCGGCGAAAATCGTGTCGAACGCGAGCGACGACTTGCCCGACCCGGAGAGCCCGGTGAAGACGATGAGGGAGTCGCGGGGGAGGTCGAGCGAGACGTTCTTGAGGTTGTGCTCGCGAGCGCCACGGACGATGAGACGGTCGGCCACGCCGGTCCGCACCTTTCTAGAGAGAAGCGGGGGAACTGAGCCCCTGCCCCAGGGTATGGGGGGTGCCACAGCGATTCAGGAGGTTTCTACTCCGAGCGTATAGCACGTGCATTCGATTTACGGACGGCTGATGACTCCTTCACCCGAATGAGTGGCGAGGCTAGGCTCGGCCCCATGATTGATCACGCGCACGACCTGGCGGCCCTACGTGAAGCGACCGGACGGCTGCTCAGCGCCACGGAGAAAATGGACGACTCCGCACTGGGCCGGCCGTCCCGGCTGCCCGGCTGGAGCCGGGGTCATGTCGTCGCGCACCTTTCACGTAACGCCGACGCGCTCGTAAATGTTCTCCAGGGCCGGCCGATGTACGCAGACAGCGAAACCCGCGACCGCGACATCGAGCGCGACGCACCCCGGCCGCGGGACGAGCAGCTGGCCGACCTGGCGGCGAGCGCGGCCCGCTTCGAGGACGCCGCCGCGGCCCCGGCCGACTGGTCACGCACCGTCGCGATGCGCAACGGCGTGACGGACTCGGCCTCCCGGATCCCCTTCCGCCGGCGCGCCGAGGTCGAGCTGCACCATGTCGACCTGGACGCCGGCTACGAGCTGGAGGACCTCCCGGAGGAGTTCACCGCCCGGGAGATCGACTTCCTGGCCGAGCGGTTCGCCGGGCACCCCGATGTCGTGCGGACGGGCGTGGCCGACGGTACGGGTCGCCTCTGGACGACCGGCGGCGGCGCGGAGGGTGACCCCGTCACGGTCCGCGGCACGGCAGCCGACCTGCTCGGCTGGCTCAGCGGACGCCGCGACGGGTCGGCCCTGACCGTCGAGGGCGGACTGCCCCTGCCCGCGCTGCCCCCGCTATAGGCTGAGGCGCATGACGTACAGCGGAGCGGTCAAGGTCGGCGGGCGGGCGGACGTACACGAGCTGACGGATCTGATGATCTCCAAGGTCGCCGTCGGCCCGATGAACAACAACGCCTATCTGCTGCGCTGCCGGGCCACCGGCGAGCAGCTCCTGATCGACGCGGCCAACGAGGCCGGGACCCTGCTGCAGCTGATCGGTGACGACTCGATCGCCTCGGTCGTCACCACCCACCGGCACGGCGACCACTGGCAGGCGCTGGGCGAGGTCGTGGCGGCCACCGGCGCGCGTACGTACGCCGGGCGCCACGACGCCGAGGGAATTCCGGTCCCGACCGACGTGCTCGTCGAGGACAACGACACCGTCCGGGTCGGACAGGTCGCACTGACCGCACGCCATCTGACCGGGCACACCCCGGGTTCGATCGCCCTCGTCTACGACGACCCGCACGGCGCTCCGCACCTGTTCACCGGGGACTGCCTCTTCCCGGGCGGCGTCGGCAACACGTTCGACGACTCCGCGGCATTCGCGAGCCTGCTGCACGACGTGGAGACCAAGCTCTTCGCCACGCTGCCCGACGAGACCTGGGTCTACCCGGGCCACGGCCACGACACCACGCTGGGCGACGAGCGCCCGCAGCTGCCCGTGTGGCGGGCCCGCGGCTGGTGAAACGGCCCCGGTGACGGGCCCGCACAGCGGGTGTCACCGGGGCCGCACCGCAGGCTCCGCCGGGCCTGAGGGCCGGTTCAGGCGTCTATACCGGCACCCCTGTCCGCCCCGTCCTCGGCCTTCCCCGCCTCCGCGGCGGCCTCGGCCTCGGCCGTCTTCTTGTTGGCGAGGAGGCTGGTGATCGTGGTGATCACCAGGACGCCGCAGATGACACCCAGCGAGACCGGGATGGAGATCTCGGGGACGTGCACCCCGGACTCGTGCAGGGCGTGCAGCACCAGCTTCACGCCGATGAAGCCGAGGATGACCGAGAGCCCGTAGCTGAGGTGCACCAGCTTCTTGAGCAGGCCGCCGATCAGGAAGTACAGCTGCCGCAGGCCCATCAGGGCGAAGGCGTTGGCGGTGAACACGATGTACGGGTCCTGGGTCAGGCCGAAGATCGCGGGGATGGAGTCCAGCGCGAACAGCACGTCCGTGGTGCCGATGGCCAGCATGACGACCATCAGGGGGGTCAGGACGCGCTTGCCGTTGTTGCGGATGAACAGCTTGGTGCCGTGGTACCGGTCGGCGACGCCGAAGCGGCGCTCGATCGTCTTGAGGAGCCTGTTCTCCTCGAACTCCTCTTCCTCCTCGTCGGCCCGCGCCTCCTGGATGAGCTTCCAGGCGGTGAAGATCAGGAACGCGCCGAAGATGTAGAAGACCCACGAGAAGTTGGCGATCACCGCTGCGCCGGCGGCGATGAAGACCGCCCGCAGCACCAGTGCGATCAGCACGCCGAAGAGCAGCACCCGCTGCTGGAGGTGGGAGGGCACCGAGAACTTCGCCATGATCAGCACGAAGACGAAGAGGTTGTCGACGCTCAGCGATTTCTCGGTGATGAAGCCGGCGAAGAACTCACCCGATGCCTGGCTCTCGCCGAAGACGAGCAGTCCGAGCCCGAAGAGGGCGGCCAGCGCGATCCAGACGATCGACCAGATCCCGGCTTCCTTGGTCGACACGTCATGAGGCTTGCGCCCGATGAAGAAGTCGACGGCGATGAGGGCGCACAGACCAAGAATGGTCAGCGCCCAGAGGGTCCATGAAACGTCCACTGCGCCTCCGGCAGTTCGCTACGGCTACTGATCAGCGTCGTCGCTGCCGGAGGTCTCTTCCACTCGGGCGCACGGGATGCGCGCCTGGGCCGGCGCCCCGGGACCGGTCACAGTCCGTACTGACGGGCACGCCGCGATGGGAGTACTCCCCTCCGCCCAAAGAACAGTACAGGGAATACCAAGGAAAGGTAAAGGCGAGGGTAAAGAAGCCCCAAGAGCGCAGGTCGAGGCCGTTGCGTCGAGCAGGTGAGGAGGGTCAGCGCCCTCCGGTGCGGCGGGCGGCGGCCACCTGGGCGAGCACCAGTTCGAGGACGCTGCTGCCGACGGGTGTCCGCGGCGGCTCGTACGTCCAGGCGTGGCCGACCCAGGGGTCGGCCAGATGGTCGTCGGCGATCGGGGTGATCCGGAGCAGGGACCGCCACAGCGGGTCGAGCACCGGCCCGTACGCGGAGGCGTCCTCCCGGTCCGCGACCATCAGGAGATGGACGCCGACGGAGGGTCCCTCGTCGGCGAGGTAGCGCAGCTGGGTGACGGCACGGTCGTCGAAGCCGTGCGGGAAGTCGTTGACGATCAGCAGCTGCTCGGCCGGGTCCAGGTCCGGCGGGAGCGAATCGGCGGCACCGGCCCGGATCGCCATCTGCACCAGATCGACCCGCCGGGTGAGCTGGGCGAGGACCGAGGAGACTCCCCCGGCGCCGGATGCCGGCGGCCCCGCGAGCACCCCGGAGCGGACCAGTGGGGCGAGCGCCGTGGCGGCGGCGCCCGCGGGGTCGATGACGTGCACCGCGAACTCGCCCGCCGGGTAGACGGCCAGCAGCCGGGCGGCGTGCAGGACCGCGCTCTCCATGGCCAGCCTGCGCAGCTGGTCGGTGTCCGTGAGGGCGGCGGCCTCGGAGGCCGTACGCCCGCTGTCGATCCATATCCCGCGCTCCAGCGGCAGCCGCACGAGCAGCGGGATGCGCAGGGCCGCGCTCTCCGGCAGGTGCAGGTCGCCGATCCGCAGCGCCATCGGGATCTCCATCGGGACGCGGTAGGCGTGCCAGACGGGGTTGTCCCAGCCCGCGTACGGGGCGGGGAGCGCGGGTTCCACGACGGCGGATTCGGCGGCCAGCTGGGCGAGGTCGCGGTCCAGCGCCTCGCGGGCCCGGCCGGCCAGCTCGTCGCGCTTGGCGCGGGCCTGCTCACGGGCCCGGTCGCCGGCGCCGCCGATCCGGCTGCGCGGGTCGGACAGGGTCCGTTCCAGCTCCTGGTCCATCCGGGACTCGGCGAAGTCGACGGCGCTGCGGTAGGCGGCGACGGCCCTGGCCAGGTCCTCGAACATCCCCCAGACCTGGTTGTAGAGGCGCTCGTCCATGGACCATCCGGTGGCGTCCCCGGCCACGGGCAGGGCCGGCTGTCCGGGTTCGGCGGGCGGCGCGGCGGGCGGGGGCGGCGGGGGCGCGGCGGCCTGGCGGCGGGGGTGCGCGTAGTCGATGGGGCCGCCCTGGGCGGTCTGCGGCGCCGCGGGCTCGGCCAGCTGCTCGGGCTGCGGGGTGACCGGCGGCATGGCAGGCGGCTGCCCGTCGCCCGGGGCCGGCACGGGGCCCCCGGCGTGCCTGACCCGCTCGCCCTCCGGGGTGCGGGGCGGCGGCGGCGCCACGGTGCGGGCCATCCCGCCGGCGACCGCCTCCTGGATCGACCCGGCCAGCTCGGCCGCCCGCTCCACGCCCTGGTCGGCGAGCATCGCGGCGAGCCCGCCCGCATAGCCCTGGCCGACCGCGCGGACCTTCCAGCCGCCCTGTCTCCGGTAGATCTCCAGCGCGGCGACCGCGGACTCGGTGTCCAGGCCGGTCAGGGTGAAGGTGGCGATCTCGGTGCCGTCGAGTCCGGTGACCGCGACGAAGGGCGAGGCCACGGCACCGAACCGGGTCGGGCCGCCCACCTCCAGCGGCAGGGCCAGCAGCACCGTGAGCCGGTGCACCTCGTCGGGCAGGGCATCGAGGTCGACGGCGAGCCGGTGGTCGGCCGCGGCCTGCCTGGACACCTCCAGCCCTGGCAGCTGCGGTGATCCGGGGTGGGCGATCCACTCGACGCCGTGCACGGTGCCGCGCTCGTCGCCGAGCGTGGCGCCGGCCACGACGGGTGCGCCGGCCGATACCCGGATCTCCAGACGGGTCTGGGGCAAGGTGTGGTTCTGCCCCCGGACCAGCTCGGCCGTCATTGCCCTGTCCCCTCGACGAGTTGCCGCCGCGCGCTGCGGTGCGGTGTTCGGTGCGGCACCGTCCGGCGCCGTGTCATGCGTGCTGCCAGGTGCTGCGATGCGGTGCAGCTCCCGGCGGCCGATGCCTCCGGGAGCTGCGCGTACCGATGCGGACCGGCCGGTCCGGCTCTGCCTACAGGTGCGGCAGGATCGCCGGCATGAGGTCCTGGAAGGTGCGGCCGTTGGCGGGGGTGCCGATGGCGGTCATCTGCCAGCCGTTCCCCGAGCGGTGCACCTTCGCCATGATCTGGGCGGTGTACTGTCCGCCGCCGTCCAGTGTGTAGCGGGCGAGTTCCTGGCCGTTGGTCTCGTCCACGATGCGGCAGAAGGCGTTCTGCACCTCCTGGAACGTCTGGCCGGTGAAGGAGTTCACCGTGAAGACGATCTGGTCGATGTGGACCGGGACCCGCTGGAGGTCGACGAGGATCGCCTCGTCGTCGCCGCCCGAGCCGGCGCCGCCGACCAGGTTGTCCCCGGTGTGCTTGACCGAGCCGTCGTCGCTGACGAGGTGCCGGAAGAAGACGACGTCGACCGGCTGCTTGTCGGCGAACAGGACCGCCGAGGCGTCCAGGTCGATCTCCCGGGTGCGTGAACCGAACAGGCCGCGGCGCGGCGCCGCCTGCCAGCCGAGCCCCATCCGTACCGCGGTCAGGGTCCCCCCGTCGCTCTTCTGCAGGCTGATGGCCTGACCCTTGGTCATGTTGACCGTCACGCGCTGTCCCCTCTCCGCTTTCCCCGCAACCGTCCTTGCGCGGCTTCCCCGAACCCTATGCAGTCGCGCCGCCGGCGCAGCCGCTCGGAGACCTTTTGTGTCGGTCTTGCAACACACACCCGGCGGTGGGTCAGGCCAGGCCCGCCTCACGCATCTGCCGCAGCTCCTTCTTCAACTCCCCCACCTCGTCGCGCAGTCGGGCGGCCACCTCGAACTGCAGGTCCGCGGCGGCCGCGCGCATCCGGTCGGTCATCTCCTCGATGATCCCGGCGAGCTCGGTGGCCGGACGGTCGGTGACCACGGCACCGTCCTTCTTGCCCTTCGCGGAACCGGCCTTGACGCCGAGCGTGGGCACGGGCGCCTTGGCGCCCTTCGCCTGGCGGTAGCCGGTGCCGAGGAGCTGCTCGGTGTCGACCTCCTCGCGGGCGATCGTCGCGACGATGTCGTTGATCTTCTTGCGCAGCGGCTGCGGGTCCAGGCCGCGCTCGGTGTTGTAGGCGATCTGCTTCTCACGGCGGCGGTTGGTCTCGTCGATGGCCTGGGCCATCGCCGGGGTGATCTTGTCCGCGTACATATGGACCTGCCCGGACACGTTACGGGCGGCGCGTCCGATGGTCTGGATCAGCGAGGTGCCCGAGCGCAGGAAGCCCTGCTTGTCGGCGTCGAGGATGGCCACGAGCGACACCTCGGGAAGGTCGAGTCCCTCACGCAGCAGGTTGATGCCGACCAGGACGTCGTACTCGCCGGAGCGCAGCTCGCGCAGCAGCTCGATGCGGCGCAGGGTGTCGACGTCGCTGTGGAGGTAGCGGACCTGGATGCCGAGCTCCAGGAAGTAGTCGGTGAGGTCCTCCGACATCTTCTTGGTGAGGGTGGTGACCAGGACCCGCTCGTCCTTCTCGGTGCGCTTGCGGATCTCGTGCACCAGGTCGTCGATCTGGCCCTCGGTGGGCTTGACGACGATCTCCGGGTCGACGAGACCGGTGGGGCGGATGATCTGCTCCACGAAACCGTCGCCCCGGGACAGCTCGTACTTGCCGGGGGTGGCGGAGAGGTAGACCGTCTGGTTGATCCGGCCGAGGAACTCCTCCCACTTCAGCGGGCGGTTGTCCAGGGCGGACGGCAGCCGGAAGCCGTGGTCGACGAGGGTCCGCTTGCGGGAGGCGTCGCCCTCGTACATCGCGCCGATCTGCGGCACGGTGACGTGCGACTCGTCGAGCACGAGGAGGAAGTCCTCGGGGAAGTAGTCGAGGAGGGTGTTGGGCGCGGTGCCGGGGGTGCGGTCGTCGAAGTGCATCGAGTAGTTCTCGACGCCTGAGCAGGTGCCGATCTGGCGCAGCATCTCGATGTCGTACGTGGTGCGCATCCGCAGCCGCTGGGCCTCCAGCATCTTGCCCTGCTTCTCCAGCTCGGCCAGCCGCTGCTCCAGCTCCTTCTCGATGCCGCCGACGGCCTTCTCCAGGCGCTCGGGTCCGGCCACGTAGTGGCTGGCGGGGAAGACGTGGAGCGACGCGTCCTCGCTGATGACCTCGCCGGTGAGCGGGTGGAGGGTGGAGAGCGCCTCGATCTCGTCACCGAACATCTCGATGCGGACGGCGAGCTCCTCGTAGACCGGGAAGATCTCGATGGTGTCGCCGCGCACCCGGAAGGTGCCGCGGGCGAAGGCCAGGTCGTTCCGGCTGTACTGGATCTCCACGAAGCGGCGCAGCAGCTGGTCGCGGTCGATCTCGTCGCCCACCTTGAGCTGGACCATCCGGTCCACGTACTCCTGCGGCGTACCGAGGCCGTAGATGCAGGAGACGGAGGCGACGACCACGACGTCACGCCGGGTGAGCAGCGAATTCGTCGCGGAGTGGCGCAGCCGCTCGACCTCCTCGTTGATCGAGGAGTCCTTCTCGATGTAGGTGTCC
Source organism: Streptomyces sp. RKAG290 (assembly GCF_023701695.1). Lineage (GTDB taxonomy): Bacteria > Actinomycetota > Actinomycetes > Streptomycetales > Streptomycetaceae > Streptomyces. The sequence continues at coordinate 5,804,582 of NZ_JAJOZC010000001.1, read as the reverse complement.
GACTGCGGGACGTACGCCTCGGGCTGGTAGTAGTCGTAGTACGAGACGAAGTACTCGACGGCGTTGTTCGGCAGGAGCTCGCGGAACTCGTTGGCCAGCTGGGCGGCGAGGGTCTTGTTGGGCGCCATCACCAGGGTGGGGCGCTGCAGCTTCTCGATCATCCAGGCGGTGGTCGCCGATTTTCCGGTGCCGGTCGCGCCGAGGAGCACGACATCCTTCTCACCTGCCCTTACGCGCCGCTCCAGGTCGGCGATGGCTGTCGGCTGGTCGCCGCTGGGCTGGTAGGGACTGACGACCTCGAAAGGCGCCACCGAACGTTCGATCTTCGAAACGGGCCGCATGCAACCACCGTACGACCCCCCACTGACAACGGGGCCGGCTCAGCGCCGGCGCCGGGCCCCGGTCACCAGTCCTGGGGCGGTACGGGGTCGCGGCGCTGGGAGTGGAACGAGGCCGGGTCGGCGTGCGTGCCGAACCGCGGGACCTGGCGCTGGGCCGGGATTCCGGGGGCCCGGGCGGCCGCCGGGTCGTCCCAGTCCGGGGTCCCCATGACCACCAGCGGGTCGAACATCACGACGACCGCGGCGAGCACGAGGAAGCAGGCCGGGCCGATCAGCATGGGCACGAGCAGGCCGGTCGGGCTGTCGCCCGAGCCGGTGACGGTGGCCGTGGCGGGGTGCAGGTGGACCCGGAGGGCCGCCATGCCCGTGTAGTGCATCCCGCTGACGGCGACGCCCATCACGACGCTGGCACCGAGGCTGGGCAGGAAGCCGTGGATGGAGACGGCCGCCCAGAGCGCGGCGGTCGAGGCGACCACGGCGATGACGACGGAGATCGACACGGTGACCGTGTCGTACTCGAACTGCCCATCAAGTCGCATACCGGCCATGCCGAGGTAATGCATGGTGGCCACGCCGAGCCCGGTGATCGTGCCACCCGTCACCAGTGCCATCGGGGTGGCGCCCCGGTACCCGACAAGGAAGATCCCGACACCGACCATGACGATCGCGACGGCGAGGCTGGCGAACGTGACCGGCTTGTCGTAGGCGATCGGTACCTCCTCGACGGAGAAACCCATCATCCCGATGAAGTGCATCGTCCAGATTCCGGAGCCTATGGAGGTGGCACCGAGACCCAGCCAGCCGGCCTTGAAGGAACGTTCCGTGCGCAGCGAGCGGGTGGTGCAGCGCAGCCCCAGTGCCGCGCCGAGACAGGCCATGAGGAACGACGCGACGGGGGTCACGACCCCATAGCTGAAACCGTCGATTGTGCCCTGCATGCATACGCCCTTCGCAGAAGCCCGGGTGCGGACGACCCTAAGGCGCAAGGCCCGGCAGACAAACAGAAGAGCCCCATTTTATCGACAGGGCTGTCGGCCCGTGACCCGGTCCCCGGGGTGCGTTCACATCGTGGCCATCCTTCGCCCGTCCCGTGTTCGGGGGCGGCTGGGACTCTCGGGCCGTCCGCAACTCTGACGCAAGGAGTCCACGTGTACGCAGGCACCGCTACTGCCTCCGTCGCTGCCGCCGCCCTGCTGGGCGCCGGCACTTTGCTGATGTCGGTCACCGACGCACCAGGCACGGACACCACCGCAGCCGGGCGCAGCACGGCAGTGACCCGCACTGTCGCGGCCCGGAGCACGACAGCAGACGACACCGCAACCGCGACCCCGGCCGCGAGCGGCCCCGCCCCGGCCGTCTTCGCCCACCGGGGCGCTTCGGCCTACGCCCCCGAGAACACTCTCGCGGCCGTGGACAAGGCCGACGCCCTCGGCTTCGACTGGGTGGAGAACGACGTCCAGTTCACCCGGGACGGCGTGCTCGTGGTCATGCACGACACCGATCTGAAGCGGACCACCGATGTGGAGGAGGTCTTCCCTGACCGCGCACCGTGGGCGGTCAGGGACTTCACGGCCGCCGAGATCGCCCGGCTGGACGCGGGAAGCTGGTTCGGCGCCAAGTACGCCGGGGTCCGGGTGCCCACGCTCCGCCAGTACCTGGACCGGCTCGGGCACAACGGTCAGAACCTGCTCCTGGAGATCAAGAGCCCCGAGATCTACCCGGGGATCGAGCGGGCGACCCTGCAGGTGCTGGGCGAGGAGGGCTGGCTCGACCCGAGCCACGTCCGCGGCCGCCTCGTGATCCAGAGCTTCGGCGCGGACAGCGTGCGCAAGGTGCACGAGGAGCGTCCGGACGTCACCACGGGCTTCCTGGGCACTCCGGCCGTCGCCGACCTGCCCTCGTACGCCGGGTTCGCCGACCAGATCAATCCGACGTACACCTCGATCTCCGGCGCGTACGTGGCCGCGGTGCACGCGCTCAAGGGGCCGCACCACAAACCGCTCCGGGTGAACGCGTGGACGGTCAACGACGCGGCGCACGCGCTGCGGGTGGCCGGCTTCGGCGTGGACGGCATCATCACCAACACCCCCGACGTGGTGCGTGCGGCCACCGAGGTGCGTGAGGCCACCGGCTGACCTCGGGTCTCTCGTTACCAACACCCCCGACGTGGTGCGTGCGGCCACCGAGGTGCGTGAGGCCACCGGCTGACCTCGGGTCTCTCGTTCGGGTCATGCCCGGCTCGCGTGCCCTGGCACCGCGCTCCGACCCGGCGTGATCCAGACGAAAGCCACCAGCCGCAACGGGCGGCCACCGGCCGTTGTCAGTGGCCGCCCGTACGGTGGTTCCCATGAACAGCAACGGGGTCGTCGAGTGGGCCGTCGTGGAGAGCGACATCGGCCCGCTGCTGCTTGCCGCGACCGGGACAGGCCTGGTGAGCGTGGTCTTCCACGCGCGGCCGGCGGTGCGGGACCGGGCGCTGGCCCAGTTGCGCACCCGGCTCGGCGCGGAGCCCGTCGAAGCACCCGGTTCCGCCCGGCTGGCCGAGCCGATACGCCAGCTCGCGGCGTACTTCGCGGGCACGCTGCGGGACTTCTCGCTCGACCTGGACTGGTCGCTGACGGGCGGCTTCAACCGCCAGGTGCTCCGCGAGCTGGCGGCGGGGGTGCCGTACGGTGCGGTCGCCGGATACGGGGACCTCGCCGAGCGGGTCGGCCAGCCCGGGGCGGCCCAGGCGGTCGGGGCCGCCATGGGGTCAAACCCGCTGCCGGTGGTGGTGCCCTGCCACCGGGTGGTGGAGCGCGACGGCGGGATCGGTGGCTTCGGCGGCGGGCTGGAGACCAAGCGGCAGCTGCTGGCGCTGGAGGGCGTGCTGCCCCAGCCGTTGTTCTGACGCCTGGCCGGATGCGTCCCGGACGGCCGGCGGGCATGACCCGAATCGTTTCGTACGCGCGTACGAGGCTGGCACACTGCCTCGGTGACCAACACCCTCGACGCATCCGACACCCCCGGCGGCCCGAGTCCGGCCGGGCGGGTCACCGCGGCCGACCTGCCCCGGCTGCGGCGCAGGACCTCGGCCGTCCTCATCGCCGGGCAGATACTCGGCGGCCTCGGCGTGCCGATCGGCATCGCCCTGGCCCCCGTGCTGGCCACCCAGGTCAGCGGCTCCGAGGCGCTGTCGGGCCTCGCGCCCACGGCGTCGGTGACCGGCACGGCCCTCCTGTCGCTGCCGCTGGCCGCGCTGATGACCTCGCGCGGCCGCCGCCCCGGTCTCGTCCTGGCGTATCTGATCGGTGCGCTCGGCGCCGGCCTCGTGGTGCTCGCCACCGTGGTGGAGAGCTTCCCGCTGCTGCTGCTCGGCATGGCCGGGTTCGGTGCGGGTTCCTCCGCCAACCTGCAGGCCAGGTTCGCCGCGGCGGATCTGGCCGAGCCGGAGCGGCGCGGCCGGGCGATCTCCACCGTCATCTGGGCCACCACCATCGGCTCGGTGCTCGGGCCCAACATCGCAGCTCCGGCGGGCCGGGTCTTCCGGGGGACCGGCGTGTCCGAGACGGCCGGCCCGTTCGTCTGGGCGGCCGGAATCTTCCTGCTCGCCGCGCTGGTGATCACGGTGCTCCTGCGCCCCGACCCGCTGCTCACCGCTCGCGCGCTGGCCCCGCAGGAGAACCGATCGGCGGGGGACCGTTCGCTGCGTGCGGGCCTCGCGGCCGTAAAGGCGTCGCCGATGGCCCGGCTGGCGCTGGTGACCGTGACCGTCTCGCACACCGCGATGGTCTCGATCATGGTGATGACCCCGGTCGATCTCGGCCATCACGGCGCGGACCTTCAGCTGATCGGTCTGGTGATCAGTGGCCACATCGCCGGGATGTACGCGTTCTCGCCGGTGATGGGCTGGCTCTCGGACCGCTTCGGCCGGCTCACCGTCATCGGTCTGGCGGTCGGCCTGCTCTCCTGCGCCGCACTGCTGGCGGGGACCGCGGGCGCTGTCCACGGCAGGACCGCGGCCGGCCTGTTCGTGCTCGGGCTCGGCTGGTCCGCGGGGCTGGTCGCCGGTTCGGCGCTGCTCACCGACTCCGTGCCGCAGCCCGCCCGCGCCGCGGTTCAGGGCCTGTCGGACCTGACCATGAACGCGTCGGCGGGCGTCGGCGGCGCGGTCGCCGGGGTCATCGTCTCCCAGGCGAGTTACGGCTGGCTGAACCTCACGGGCGCATGTCTGCTGCTGCCGATGGCGGCGCTGGCACTGCGCCGGTCCCTCACCCGCCCCGCCACGGCCTGAACCCGGCGGGGCGCCGGGTTCCCGCCGGGCGACAGCCCCGCCCGGGGCCGGGCAGGCTCAGAGGGTGATGTGGTACGCCTTGCGCAGCGTCTCGTGCACGGTCCACGTCGTCCGGTCGCCCTCGCGCAGCACGCACGCGTCACCGGGGCCGATCTCCAGGGTGGCGCCGCCCTCGACCGCCACGGTCGCGCGCCCGCTGACGACCACGAACAGCTCGTTGGCCTCGGTGTCCGTGACCACTCCGGGCGTGATCTGCCAGATCCCGCGCAACTGCTTGCCGTCGGCCGATTCCCACAGCACCTTGCCGGTGACCTCGGGCTCGCCCGACACGATCTGCGCGGGATCGAGCGGTTCCGGTTCGAGCACGGCCTCCGGGATGTGCACGGCGAAGGAGGCGGGAGCTTGATCAAAGGTGGTCATGGGCGGTCACCTTAGCGACCGTCCCAGGACGCCTTGCCACCAGGACGGGCTGGAAGAAGCCCGACTCGTCCGGCTCGTGCCAGACGGGCTCCCGCAAACCGGCCCGGGCGGTGAATTCGACGATCTGCGCCTGCGTCAGTGCCCAGTACGAGGTACGGCGCGTGCGCACGCGCCAGTCGGCCCCGTCCTGTTCCGCCTGCGCGCCGGGCAGCAGCTGGAAATGCTCCAGGTCGTAGCGCTCGCCGTCCGGCTGCCAGTGCCACAGCTGGAAGGTGACCACCCGGCCCCCTGCGCCCTCTTTGACCTGCGGCGGCGTGGACGTGGGCCGCTCCCGGCGCAGCCGGTCGTACGGCCGGGTGGACAGCAGCAGCACTCCGCCGGGCCGCAGCACCCGGTACATCTCGCGAAGCGCGGCGAGCACCGCCCGCGGGGTGAGCAGATGCGGCAGGGCGTTGTCCGCGCACACCACGACGTCGAACGAGCCGTCACGGAACGGCAGCGCCCGCATGTCGGCGGCCGCCGCGGGCAGCCGCAGCTCCCGCGCGCCCGCCTCCCGCACCGCACGGGCGGCCGCGACCGGGCTCAGGTCGCTGCCGGTGACCCGGTGTCCCAGCGCGGCCAGCCCCAAGGACTGGGTACCGATGCCGCAGGCGCAGTCCAGCACGTCGTACGAGAGGCTCGCGCCGTCCGGGAGGACCGAGCCGATGAGCGTCGAGAGCGCCGCAGCCTGCCGTTCGACGCTCGCCTCCCAGTCCGCGTACATCAGGTCGTAGTCCGCGGCCAGGCCGTCGTAGAACTGCCGCACTGAGGAAGGGGGACGATCGGCAGCAGGCTCCATGCGCCGACGCTAACCCGAAACAGCGGAGGTGACCGCGGGACGGCCCGGAACACAACGGGCCGGTACCCGGAGCGGGTTGCGGGATGGCCGGTAAGCGTCCCCGGCCGGCCGGCGGCCGCAGGGGCTGCGGCCGGTACACGTTTGAGCCCGGCCCACCCGCGACAGGGATGTGAGCATGTCACCGACCGCGCCGCTCGGCGCCGCTCCCCACGCGCCCGTTCTCTCCGCGGAGGTGCGGGCCGCCCTCGCCGCGCACCGGCCCGTCGTCGCGCTGGAGTCGACGATCATCGCCCACGGCCTGCCCCGCCCCCGCAATCTGCGGGTCGCCGGGGAACTGGAGGAGCTCGTACGGGCGGCCGGCGCCGTGCCCGCCACCATCGCCGTGCTGGACGGCACGCCCCGGATCGGCCTGGACAAGGCCCAGTTGGAGCGGGTCGCCCAGGATCCGGAGATGCGCAAGCTGGGTCACCGGGACCTCGCGCCGGCGCTGGCCGCGGGGGCGAGCGGGGCGACGACGGTCTCCGCCACCGCGTTCCTGGCCGCCCGGGCGGGTCTTCGCGTCTTCGCGACCGGCGGGCTCGGCGGGGTGCACCGGGCTGGACCGAGACGCAGGACGAGTCCGCGGACCTGCGACTGCTGGCCGGGACCGGTATCACCGTGGTCTGTGCGGGGGTGAAGTCGATCCTGGACGTGCCCGCCACCCTGCAGCGGCTGGAGACACTCGGGTCGGGGTGCTCGGTTACCGCACCGACCGGTTCCCCGGCTTCTATCTGAGCAGTTCCGGCGAACCGGTCGACTGGACCGTACGGTCCCCACAGGAGGTGGCCGAGGTGATGGGGGCGCAGGACGCGCTCGGCGCTCCCGCGGCAGCACTGATCGTGGCCAACCCCGTACCGCCGGATCAGCAGTTGGACCCCGCACTGCACGACCGGGTACTCGCCGAGGCGCTCGACGCGTGCCGGGAGCACGGCATCGTGGGGCAGGCCGTCACGCCGTTCCTGCTCGACCATCTGACGCGGCACACCGAAGGCGCCTCGCTGGAGGCCAACCTGGCGGCCGTCCGCGGCAATGTGGAGCTCGCCGCGCGGATCGCCACGGCCTGGGCCGCCCGGTGAGCGGCGGCCTTCTCGTCGTCGGGGACGTGGTCACGGACGTGGTGGCCCGGCACGGATCGGCGCTGGTCCACGGCACGGACACGGCCGCGCGGATCCGCACCCGGCCGGGTGGTGCGGGGGCCAACACGGCGTGCTGGGCGGTGCGTTCCGGATGCCGGGAGGTGCGGCTGCTGGCCCGGGTAGGCGCCGATTCCGCGGCCTGGCACCGGGAGTCCTTGCAGCGCGCCGGCGTACGCGGGCTGCTGACCGTGGACGACGGGGCGCCCACCGGCACGGTCGTCGCGCTGGTCGACCCCGCCGCCGAACGCACCTTCCTCACCGACAGCGGCGCGGTCCTGCGCCTGTCCCCCGACGACTGGTCGCCGTCGATGCTCGACGGGATCGCTCATCTCCATCTCTCCGGCTACCTCCTCTTCGCCGCGACGAGCCGCGCGACGGCCCTGCTCGCGCTGCGGGAGGCCGGGCGGCGGAACATCCCGGTGAGCATCGACCCGGCTTCGGCGGGCTTCCTCGCCGAACTGGGCGTCGACCGGTTCCTGGCCCTGGTGGAGGGCGTGGATCTCCTGCTGCCCAACGCGGACGAGGCACGCCTGCTCACCGGCCTGCCCGAACCCGCTGACGCCGCGGCCAAGTTGAGCCTGCTGGTCCGCCAGGTCGTCGTCACGCTCGGCCAGGACGGCGCCCTGCTGGCCACCGCGGGTGCGGTCACCGGACGCGTGCCGGCCGAGCCGGTGCGGGACCCGGTCGATTCCACGGGGGCGGGCGACGCGTTCACCGGCGGCTTCCTCGCGGCCCGGCTGGCGGGCCACGACGACGTGACGGCCGCGGTGGCGGGGTGCCGTTGCGGGGCACAGGCCGTCATGACCGTGGGCGGTCGGCCACCACTGCTGCACGGGGACGGCGCCTGAAAACTCCCTCCGGCCATCACTGCACTGCACGGGGACAGCCCCCTGAGCGCGCCCAAGGGCTCGCGGAACCGAGGCCCCCTCCGCCCCCACTACCCGCCCTGTCGCAACCCGGTCCAGGCGGGATGGCGCGGGTCGTCGGCCCGGACGACCGCGTCCGCGCTCCCCGCGGGCGCCGCCTCGTCCTCGTACCGGGCGAAGGCGGGCAGCGTCCACTGCTCGTCCTCCTGCGTGCGCCGCCGCAGCGCACCGGGCGACAGCCGCAGGTGGACGCTCAGGTCGAAGGGGAACCAGTGCCCCAGCAGCAGCGGCCCGTGCACCACCAGCACCCCGCCCGCCGGCAGGAGGCTGTACGGGCTGCGGGTGGCCCGGTCCGTCGCCGGGTCCCAGAGGTCGGGCAGCACCCGCCCGCTGCCGCCCGGCTCCAGCGGCCCGAACACCTCGCGCCACAGCGCCCCGGTGTCGAACCAGCTGCCGAAGTACGAGTCGGGGTCCCGTTTGCCGTACTCGTACCGCAGGCTGGCCGGCCGCAGGAATCCCGCGGTGGGTACGCGGAGCACGGCCCGGCCGCGCAGCCGCAGCGCCTGTGCGACCGACTCGGCCAGCTCACCGGGCCGGGCGGCCGGGGCGCCGTCCACGGCGACCTTGAGCCAGGGCCCGCCGTCCGCCGGCTCCAGCGCGTCGGCGTGCGCGGCGAGGGCGTCCGCCAGCCGTTCCCAGGTGATCGCTTCGAATTGCACGGAGCCATCATCGCCCCGCCTCAGCGGCGGCCGTCCCACCACCTGGGGAGACCTACTCCGGGGACCGCGGGGCTCGCGAAGTGGAACGGCACCCCGAACCGCTCCCCCAGCCGCCGGCCGGTCCGCCCGGCCTTGTCGCGCTCCCGCTCACCGTGCCGCCACAGGGCCGGCCCCACATCGTCCGAGGGCTCCGCCAGGACGGCCGCCGGCGCCACGATCCAGCCCTGGGTGTCCCCGTCCCACCACGCCTCGAACGCCACCGGTCGGCGGGGCAGCGCGGCGGCCTTCGCGGCGAGGGTTCCAGGTCACGCCGGGGGCGGTGGCGGGATCCGGTCGGCCAGCGCGAGGCGGCGTTGGCCCACCAGTTGCACGCAGGCGCGCAGAGCGGGCGGGGGCTCGATGCCGCACCGCCGGATCAGCGCCACCGCCTGGACCGTGCGGCCCAGGACGGCGAGCGCGTCGACCTCCTCGCGCACGGCGTCGGGCAGGGCCGGCCAGAGGAAGTCCGCCCGGTGGTCCGAGGCCAGCCACCTCACCCGGTCGGCGAGCGGCCCGAGGGCCGGTTCGCGCGCTGCGGCGGCCTCGGCGAGGCGCGTGATGTCGTCGGCCCAGTCCCCGGTGACCTCGTCCAGCGCCCCGGTCCGCGCGAAGCCGCGCTCCAGCAGGCCCCGGGCGACCTGCGGCTGCCCGCGCAGCACCGCCTTCACCGCGGCGACCGCGTTGGCGAGTGCGCTGGCGGGCCGCGACCAGTCCTCACCACGCGCCGCCGGGTTGCCCTGGTCGTAGCCGGGCAGGTCGGCGGCGGAGAGCGCGACGATCTCCAGATCCAGCCGCCAGAAAAGGGGAAGTCCGTCGAAGTCGGCGAAGAGCAGCCGTCGTTTGCGGGAGTTCTGCAGATCGGGGTCGACGCGCAGCGAGGCGACTTCGCGGACCGCACCGAGAACGGCCGGGACGGCGGCCACGCAGTCGTCGAACCGGCTGTCGGGCACGATCCAGGTGAGATCGATGTCGCTGTAGGCGTCGGCGGTCCCCCGGGCGAGCGATCCTCTCGGCTCGGCCCGCGAACCGGGACAGTGGGCTCGCAGCGCACGCAGGAGCTCCTGCGCCAACGCGGCACGGCGCGCCGGGTCGAGATCCCCCGGGTCTCCTTCACTCATGACCGGCCCCTTCTCTCATCCTCATGTGGATCACCCGTCCAGCCCCGCCCGCCGGCCGGGCACTATTGCGTCGAGCCCGCCGGGTCTCCCTCGTACGATCTTCCTCATGGACCTCGAATTCGCCCGCAAGTTCGCCGTGGAGTGGCAGGACGACTGGAACTCCCATGATCTGGAACGCATCCTGACGCACTACCACGAGGACGTGACGTTCAGCTCCCCCATGATCGCGCGGTTCACCGGTGACGCAGCCGGCACCGTGCGCGGCAAGGCCGAGCTGCGTGCGTACTGGGCGCGCGGGCTGGAGCTCATCCCCGACCTGGAGTTCGAGGTGATGGACGTCCGGGCGGGCGTCGACACGCTGGTGATCGACTACCGCAACCAGATCGGCGGCCGGGTCTACGAGGTGCTGACCTTCCGGGACGGTCTGGTGATCGGCGGCCTCGGTGCTTACGGGGAGACGCTCGCCCGCTGACGGTCGGCGCCCGGCGGCACAGTGCGGCCGGCCGGGACGACAGGGGGCGGGCCTCGAGCCCTACTTCTTCTTGCCGCAGTCCACGGCGTCGGCGTCGTAGGAGAGTTCACTGCCCTGGGGCAGCAGATAGGTGACCCAGAGAACGACGGGTTCCGTTCCCAGATTGCGTCCGATGTGCCGGTGCTTCGTCCCGGACGGCTCGATGAAGGACGTCCCGGCGGGTGTCACCTCGACCGAGCAGTCGTCCAGGGTGCGGGTCAGCGTCCCCGACTTGACGACCACGATCAGCTGGCCGCGATGGGTGTGCCAGCCGGTGGAGCCGCCCGGCTCGACGGTGATCGTCCGGAAGGTGACGTCGGTACGGCCCTTGGGCGCCTTCACCTTCAGCTTGCCCGGCGAGGTGCCCTGCGCGACGACGGTGCCGCTCACCCCGCTGCCGGGGGTGGCGACGGCCGCCGACGGCACGAAGCCGAGCCCGGCCACACAGCCCCCGATGACAAGCACCTTGACCAGCCGGCCCCGCTGTCCCCACCGCCCCGGCCACCCCTGCTGTCTGCCTGTTCTCATGGGCAACTCCTCCGTGTTGGTGTCCATGACATCCCTAAATGCCCCGACACTACCCACCGGCGGACCGGAGGAACCGTCAGCGGCTCCACCGTCAGTCACTCATTCGCCGCGCAGCTCCGCCGCCAGCGGCCCCTCGCCCGACACCTCGATCAGACCGTCCCGCACCGCTTCGGCGAACGTCGACTCGCCGCTTCCCAGCGCGAGACAGACTTCGGCGTCCAGGACGATGCGCGCATCGGCGCGGGCGGCGGGGCCGTCTCCGTAGACCGCGCTTCCGGCCGTCCGCACCCCGGTGCGGACATGGAACTCACCCTCGTCCAGGCGCACGTCGAGCACCCCGCCGGCCGGCCCGCCGAGCCCGTCCAGCGCGCGCAGCAGCGGCAGCGCGAACCAGTGCGCCCGGACCGCGTCCGTGGGCCGCCGCTCCGCCAGCGCGGGCGCCCCCACTCGGCGAGCGCGGCGAGGACGGGCAGCAGGCCGTGGCCGCGCTCGGTGAGTTCGTACACCGAGGCGGCGGCGGGGGCGGGAGCCGGCGCCTGGTGACCAGGCCGCCCTGCTCCATGTCCCTGAGCCGCGAGGCGAGGACGTCCGTACTCACGCCCGGGAGGTCGGCGTGCAGATAGGTGTAGCGGCGGGGGCCTGCCAGCAGTTCACGGACGATCAGCAGCGTCCACCGGTCACCGACGGCGTCCAGAGCGCGGGCGCCGGCGCAGAACTGGTCGTAGCTCCGGCGGCGGGCCGGGCGGGCTGCAGGCTGTTGCTGACGTGGCATGCGACGCAGTCTAGACATGTTGTTGGACTTTCCAAGCCCAAGCTTGGTAAAACCAAGCAACACAACCGGGTAGGGGAGGCACCGCATGGAATTCCGCCAGTCCAGCAAGCTCAACGAGGTCTGTTACGAGATCCGGGGACCGGTCATCGAGCACGCCAACGCCCTTGAGGAGGCGGGCCACAGCGTCCTGCGCCTCAACACGGGCAACCCGGCACTGTTCGGATTCGAGGCGCCGGAGGAGATCGTCCAGGACATGATCCGGATGCTCCCCCAGGCCCACGGCTACACCGATTCACGCGGCATCCTCTCCGCCCGCCGGGCCGTGGCACAGCGCTACCAGGCGATGGGGCTCACCGACGTCGACGTGGACGACATCTTCCTCGGCAACGGCGTCTCCGAACTGATCTCCATGGCGGTGCAGGGGCTGCTGGAGGACGGCGACGAGGTGCTCATCCCGTCCCCGGACTTCCCGTTGTGGACCGCGGTGACCACGCTGTCCGGCGGCAAGGCCGTGCACTACATGTGCGACGAGGCCGCTGACTGGAACCCCGACCTCGCCGACATGGCATCGAAGATCACCGACCGGACCAGGGCCGTAGTGATCATCAACCCGAACAACCCGACCGGCGCCGTCTACCCGCGCGAGATCCTCGAAGGCATCCTCGACCTGGCCCGCAGGCACGGTCTGTTGGTGTTCGCCGACGAGATCTACGACCAGATCCTCTACGACGACGCCGAGCACCACAGCGTGGCGGTGCTCGCCCCCGACCTGGTCTGCCTCACGTTCAGCGGGCTCTCCAAGACGTACCGCGTGGCCGGCTTCCGGTCCGGCTGGATGGTGGTTTCCGGTCCGAAGCAGCACGCCCGCAGCTATCTGGAGGGGCTGACCATGCTCGCCTCCATGCGGCTGTGCCCCAACGCCCCCGCGCAGTACGCGATCCAGGCCGCGCTCGGCGGCAGGCAGTCGATCCGGGAACTGGTGGCGCCCGGCGGCAGGCTGTACGAGCAGCGCAACCTCGCCTGGGAGAAGCTGAACGACATCCCCGGGGTGTCGTGCGTGAAGCCCAAGGGGGCGCTCTACGCCTTCCCGCGCATCGACCCCAAGGTGCATCCCCTGGTCGACGACGAGAAGTTCGTCCTGGACCTGCTGCTGCGCGAGAAGATCCAGGTCGTGCAGGGCACCGGCTTCAACTGGCCGCGGCCCGACCACTTCCGGATCCTGACCCTCCCGTACGCTGATGATCTTGACGCGGCGATCAGCCGGATCGGCCGCTTCCTGACCGGGTACCGGCAGTGACCGGGGGCCGGATATGAACGGATGCCCATCATGAGCTGTGCCACCTGCCGGGTCCCCGTGCACACCCAGTTCGCCTCGTTCGAGCTCGTCGGCCCGATCGTCGAGGGCGGACTCGACCCGGCCACCGACCCGGCGTGGGCGGAGTCGGGCGCGAAGTCACCCGCGGAGTACGCGCGCTGGGCGGGTCATCTGTGCGGGATGACGTGCCTGCGCATGGCCCTCGGCGACGTCGCCCCGTCCCTCTTCGCGCTGCGCGACGGAGCGCTCGGCTACGGCGCGTACACCGAGGACCGGGACGGTGCGATCCGGGGCCTGATCTACGACCCCTTCGCCGCGTACGTACGCGAGAAGCACGGCCTCGACGCAACGGTCCACCGCCACCTCGCGCCGCAGGAGATCCCGGCCCTGCTGGACGAGGGCCGGACCGTCATGGCCTCGGTGCACTACGCGATCCGCCATCCGCTGCGGCCCTCGCCCGGACGCGGCGGGCACCTGGTGCTCCTGACCTCCCGTACGTCCGACGGCACGGGCGTCCACTTCCACAACCCGTCCGGCACGACGGCGGGGACCCGGGCGGCGGAGCTCCCCCTGGCCGAGTTCGAGCGCTTCTTCGCCGGCCGGGGGGTGTCGATGCGCGCCGCGGTATGACGGGCGCGCAGCCCGAAAGGGCGCCGGGGCCCGGGGCGGCCCCGGGCTTCAGAACGCGTTCACGCCCGTGAGTTCGGCGGAGAGCTCCCACAGACGCGCGGCCGCCTCCGGATCGGTGGCCCAGGGCTTGACCCCGCCGATGAGCGGATCGTCGGTGCCGGCCGGTCCGGCGATGTCGCAGTCCTGACAGTAGGCGCCGCCGTGCGCGTCGAGCAGGGGCGAGGTCGCCGCCCAGACCGCTGTCGCCGCGCCCTGCCGCGGCGTCTTGAACCCTTCGGGCGACTCGCCGTCCCCGGTCACCCAGCCCAGTGCGGGCCACTCCTCGCGCGGGATGTGACGCTGCAGCGGGGTGAGGATGCTGCCGGGGTGCACGGCGAAGGCGTGCAGGCCGCTTCCGGCGCCGAGGGCGTCCAGGTGCACGGCGAACAGTGCGTTGGCGGTCTTGGACTGGGCGTAGGCGAGCCATCGGTCGTAGCCGGTACGGAAGTGGAGGTCCTCCCAGCGGATGCCGGACCGGAAGTGGCCGGCCGACGTCACGGCAACCACCCGGGCGCCGTAGGCGAGGGACGGGCGAAGGCGGTTGACGAGCGCGAAGTGTCCGAGGTGGTTGACGGCGAACTGCGCTTCCCAGCCCGGGCCGACGCGGGTCTCGGGACAGGCCATCACCCCCGCGCCGTTGATGACGATGCCGAGAGTGCGTCCGGCCTCCAGGAAACGTTCGGAGAAGACCCGCACGCTCTCCTGGTCGGACAGATCCAGCGGGTGGACCTCTGTTCCGGGGATGCCCCGCAGAGCCTCCTCGGCGGTGTCGGGGCGACGGGCGGGAACGGTGACATGCACTCCGGCAGCGGCCAGGGCGCGGGTGGCTTCCAGGCCGAGGCCGGAGTATCCACCCGTGACCAGGGCGGTGGTGCCGGTCAGGTCGATCCCGGTGAGGACCTCGTCCGCTGTGCTGTGCGCACCGAAGCCGGTGCCGAGCTTCTGCTGTTTCGTGACCATGCGGACGACGCTAGGTCTTGAAGTGCACACCAGGTCAAGGCACGGTCTCGGACCGCCGGGGGTGCGTGGGCGGCGCCCCGCCGACGGCACCGGAGCCCACGGCCGGGGGTGCGCGGGCGACGCCCGGCCGAGGCCCCCGGAGCCTCGCCTGAGGGTGCGTGGGCGGCGCCCCGCCGACAGCACCGGGGCCTCGGACCGATGACAACAGGGGCTGCAACAGCGCCCCTTGACGCGCCCGATGCGCCCGTGCGCGCCCCGGCCGATCGGGTGGTTTCCGTTCGCCCCCCAGGCGCCGCCGCCCTCCGGCGCGAGCCGGTTGCCACAGTGAGCCCGCGCACCCGCGCCCCTCCCCCGCTCGCCGAACGAAGGTCCTCCCTTGCTGCCACGCCTCCCCCACCGCACCGGCTCCCCGGCCACCCGTCACCGTCCGGGCCGGCGTGCCGTACTCGCCGCCGCCGCGGGCCTCGCCGTGCTGGCCGTGGGCGCGCCCGTCGCGTACGCCACACTGGGCACCGGCTCCCCCTCGGACGCCCGGCCCGCGGCACCGGCCGCGGCGCGGGGGAAGGCCTACGTCGAGACGCGGCTGTTCTTCGGCACCGAACGGCCGGACGGTGGAGCGGATGTGACCGACCGGCAGTTCCTGGCCTTCATCGACGAGGAGGTCACCCCCGCTTCCCGAACGGGCTGACCATCCAGGACGGCCGGGCCAGTGGCGGGACTCCCACGGGGTGATCGAGCGGGAGCGGAGCTACGAACTGACCCTGCTCTACCCGGAGTCCGAGGCCCGGGTACGCGATCCGCAGATCGAACGGATCCGCAACGCCTACGAGAAGGCGTACGCGCAGGACTCGGTGGCGCGGCTGGAGGAGCGTACGACGGCGGACTTCTGACCCCGTCCCCCGACGGCAGGCTTCTGGTCCCCTGCCCGACCCGCCCCATGCCCGAGGCAGGCTTCCGGTCCCATGCCCGAGGCAGGCTTCTCGTCCCATGCCCGACGGCGGACTTCTGGTCCCGTGGTTGACGGCTGTCCGGGCAGGCACCGTTCGACGCTCTCGGCCGCCGGCGCCACGACCGCGCGGCGCCGCCGAGCGGTCCGGTAGCGTGCCGCGGCCGGGTGCACCGGACTTCGACCAGCAGGGAGCAAGCCGCATGGGCGCGCCGATACGTCATTTCACCGCCACGACCGAGCAGGGGCAGGTCTTCACGGTCAACATCGAGCGGGACTTCCGGTACGACCCGTACCGCGACTTCCTCGTGTGCGCGCACTGCGACTGGGCGCCGTCGCTCCTGACCACGCAACGGATCATCGACATGGCCGGGGAGCACCTGGCCACCGCGCACGGCGCCGACCGCGGGCTCGGTCAGCAGGAGGACGAGTCGTTCCGCAAGGCACGGCTGATCGTGCTGCCCGTCGTCGCCGTCCTGCTGATCGGCCTGCTGGTGTTTCTGAACAACTGACCCGCCTGCCTGCCTTCCTGGACAAGTGACCCGGGATCAGCCGCCGCTGAGCTCCAGGAGTGCGCCCACCGGGTCGGAGTCCGGTGCGGCGCGGGGCCACCACTCGTCCTGGCCCGGGTCGGACTCGTAGCCGTACCAGCGGCCGTCGTGGCCGAAGCGGAGCTGGAGGGTGCCGCCGGGGTGGGTGAGGTGGTTGCGCCAGGGCTGGAAGCGCGGGAAGCCGGCGGCTGCGAGGGCGGGGCGGGCCCGGTCGAACGGGCCCGCCGGCGGGTCCCAGGGCGTTTCCAGGACCGCCAGCCCGTCGGCTCCGCCCTGCCGCCAGGCGGCCACGGCCCTGGCCAGGTCGGTGATGTTGCGGCCGGTGGCCGACGCCAGTTCGCGGTAGAGGGCGCGGGTGGTGGCGGTGAGACCCGCGGTGGGACGGGCGGCCGCCAGCCGGACGGCGTCCTGCCAGGGGGTGAGCCCGGCGAGGGGGTCGAGGCCGGTGGTGAGCAGGGCGTGCGCCCGGCCGGCCGCGTCGGTGGCCAGCTGGTCGAGGGCGAGCGGCTCCCGGCCGCCGGGCAGGCTCGGGTACGAGGGCGGCTGACCCGGATGCGGCTGCGTCGGGAACGGGGCGGGCAGCGGCGGCAGGAAACGCTCGGCGAGCGCTTCCTGCGCCGGCACGGATGGGGTGGCGGGGGCCGCGGGGCGCTCGCGCGCGGAGTGCGCGGCATTGCGACGGCCCAGGTCCTCCAGGAGTTCACGCTCGCCCCGGCCGCGCAGCAGGAGCAGGACGAAGGGATCCGAGTCCAGCAGCCGGGCCATCTGGTAGCAGAGCGCCGCCACGTGCTTGCACGGCCAGCCGCGGTCGGGGCAGGAGCAGCTGGGGTCGAGGTCGTTCGCCCCGGGGAGCAGGACGACGCCGGCGGCGGCCGCGGTGTCCGCCAGTGAGTGCGGCATCTCCTTGGTGAGCAGCGCGGCGAGGTGGCCGGGGCGGGCGGCGACCGCGTCCAGGAAGGTCTCCCAGTCGGCGTCGGCGAAGATGCGCAGCCGCAGCTCGGCGCGGTAGGGCCGGGGACGGCTGCCGTGCACGTAGGCGACGACGCGGCCCGGGGTGACGGTGACCGCGGCGACATGCCCGCCGTCCGCGTAGTCACGGCCCCGGGCGAGTCTCGCCCCGTCCATCGAGAGGGCTTCAAGCGCCGCCACCCAGGCCCGGCCCCACCAGCTGTCCGCGAACGGCTCGTCGTCGCCGGACGTCCTGGCGGGCACCGCCTCGAAGGTCCGCCGCAGGTCGTCCGGGCCCGGCCGGGACCGGGCGACGGGCCGCGGGTCACGGCGGGCGGAGGGGCGGGGCGGGGGCCGGGGCTCATGACGGCCTCCGGAGGGAGACGAGATCGGCCAGGTCGCGGTCGCTGAGCTCGGTCAGCGCGGTCTCGCCGGCGCCGAGCACGGCGTCGGCCAGGGCCCGCTTGGCCAGCAGCATCTCGCCGATCCGGTCCTCGACCGTGCCTTCGGCGATCAGGCGGTGCACCTGGACCGGCTGGGTCTGCCCGATGCGGTAGGCGCGGTCGGTGGCCTGTTCCTCGACGGCCGGGTTCCACCAGCGGTCGTAGTGGATGACATGGGCGGCGCGGGTGAGGTTGAGTCCGGTGCCCGCCGCCTTGAGGGAGAGCAGGAACACCGGAACCTCGCCGGACTGGAAACGGTCCACCATCCGTTCCCGCTCGGCCACCGGCGTGCCGCCGTGCAGGAGCTGGGAGGGGATCGCCCGCGAGGTGAGGTGGGCGGAGAGCAGCCGGGCCATCGTCACGTACTGGGTGAAGACGAGGACGGAGCCGTCCTCGGCGAGGATCGTGTCGAGGAGTTCGTCGAGCAGGGCGAGCTTCCCTGAGCGGCCGACGAGGCGGGTCGGCTCCTCCTTCAGATACTGCGCGGGGTGGTTGCAGATCTGCTTGAGCGAGGCCAGCAGCTTCATGATCAGGCCGCGCCGGGCGATGCCCTCGGACGCCTCGATGTACGCCATGGTCTCGCGCACCGTGGCCTCGTAGAGGGTGGCCTGTTCGCGGGTGAGGAAGACGGGGTGGTCCGTCTCCGTCTTGGGCGGCAGCTCGGGGGCGATGCCCGGGTCCGACTTCTTGCGGCGCAGCAGGAAGGGCCGGACCAGCCGGGAGAGCCGCTCGACCGCTTCGTCGTTGCCGATCCCGGCGGCGGTGCCGGTGTTCTCCACGATCCTGGCGTGGCGGGCCCGGAACGCCTTGAGGGGGCCGAGCAGTCCGGGAGTGGTCCAGTCGAGCAGCGCCCAGAGCTCGGAGAGGTTGTTCTCGACGGGGGTACCGGTGAGCGCGACCCGGGCCGGGGACCCGATGGTGCGCAGTGCCTTCGCCGTCGAGGAGTGCGGGTTCTTCACATGCTGCGCCTCGTCGGCGACGACCAGGCCCCAGCTGTGGGCGGCCAGTTCGGGTGCGCTGGAGCGCATCGTGCCGTACGTGGTGAGGACGAAGCCCGCGTCGGGCTCGGCGAGGGTGCGGCCGGCGCCGTGGAACCTGCGAACGGGGACGCCGGGGGCGAAGCGGTTGATCTCCCGGTGCCAGTTGCCCAGCAGGGACGCGGGGCAGATCACCAGGGTGGGCGCGGGGTGCGCGCGGTGCAGATGGAGGGCGATGAGAGTGATCGTCTTGCCGAGGCCCATGTCGTCGGCGAGGCAGCCGCCGAGGCCCAGCGAGGTCATCCGGTCCAGCCAGGCCAGGCCGCGCAGCTGGTAGTCGCGGAGCGTCGCGTCCAGGCCGGGCGGCGGTGCGATGAGGGTGTCGTCCTCGACGATGCGGGCGCGGAGCGCGGCCAGCGCACCGACGGGCACCGCGTCGACCTGTTCGCCGTCCACCTCGGCGCTGCCGGTCAGGGCGACGGCGAGGGCGTCCACCGGGTCGAGCAGGCCGAGCTCCCGCTTGCGCGCCTTGCGCACGAGCGCGGGGTCGACGACGACCCACTGGTCACGCAGCCGCACCACCGGCCGGTGCGCCTCGGCGAGCACGTCCATCTCGGCCTCGGTGAGCCGCTGGTCCCCCAGCGACAGCTGCCAGTTGAAGGCGAAGAGCTGTTCGGCGTCGAAGAACGAGGTGCCGTCGGTGGCCGAGCCGGGCGCGGGCCGCACCACGGCGGCCGCGGTGAGGGAACGGGCCAGCTCCCGGGCCAGTGCACGCTCACCCCGGCGGCCGACAGCCGCGCCCCCGCGTCACCGAGCAGCTCGTACAGCTCGTCCTCGCCGAGGGCCAGCACATCGGGGACGGGCTGGTCCAGCAGGCGTTCCAGCGGGCCCAGACCCGGGCTGCCCGGCGCAGCGCGAGGACGGCGTCGATCCGGGCGCGCGGGCCGAAGGGCTCGCCCGCCACGCCGTTCCACAGGGCGGCGGCGTCGACGACGTAGGTCGGGTCGGCGAGGCTGTGCACCTGCGTGATGGCCGCGGCGGCGTGCCGGGCGGCGGCCGGAGCGTCGTCGCCGGAGGTCTGCGCCGGGTCGGTGGCGCCTTCGGTGTCGAAGAGTTCGTACGCCGAGAGGTCCAGGCGCAGCGACACCTTCACGCCCGCGTCCAGTCCGGCCGCGACCTCCACGGCCCACTCGCGGGCGCCGGGCAGGTGCTGGGCCTCCCGGGCGGCGAAGGGCGCCCCCATGGCGAATGCCGCGGCGGGGGTACGGGGCAGGGTGTCGGCCACCGCGTCGAGGAACGAGCCGATGAGCGGCTCGGGGTCGGGGACCTGGAGGGGCGTGCGGTCCGGCAGGGGCACCGCGTACCCCTCGGGGGCATGGCCGCGGCGACCGCCCGCAGATGGGCGATGTCCTCGGCGGCGCGCGGCCCGGCCCGCCACGCGTCGTGGTCGTCGGCCGTCAGCCCGGGGAGCATCCGGCCGCCGGCCACCAGATGGAGCGCGTGCAGTGCGGCCGCGCCCCAGCAGCGGGTGGCGGGGTGGGCGGACTGCTGTCGGCGCGCCCGGGCCAGCAGCGGCAAGGCGTGGGCCACGGTGAGCACCAGGGCCCGCACGGTCTGCGGGCGGACGTCACCGTGCTCGCCGTGGCGCCGGACGACGGTGATCTCGGCAACCTGCGGACCGTCACCCTCCGTGGAGCGGGTGCCGTCCCCAGGTCCGGTGCCGGAGCCCGCCGCTTCCCCGAGGTCCGGGAGCGGGCCCCCCTCGGGATCCCAGAACGCGACGCGCCCCTCCCTCGGCAGCGCGGCGGGGAGGAAGACGGCGGCGCACCGCAGCAGACGGCCGACGGCCGCGTCCTGCGGCGGCGGTGCGACGGTCACCGGCCCCTCCCCTCCACTCACGTCCGAGGCCCTGGTCACGGGCCTGTGCACTCGGCCCCCGGCACCTGGGCGGCCGGAGATCCCTATGCCTCGTGAGTCTAGGCGGGGGGGTGTGACAGCGGGCCGCCCCCGGCCACGGACGGGGTACGGCGGCGGGCGGCCCGCTGTCACGGCCGGGTCAGTGCCTGGCGAGCGGCTTCGTGCCGGCGATGCGGGGCGGCCTGGGCCTCGCGGCGGTCGCCGGCGTGGCGGAGGCGGGCGCGACGGGAGCCGGCTGTCCGGGAGTCGACGACGGAGCCGGCGGTACGGGCGGCGACGGCGGTACGGGCGCAGGCACGGCCTCCGCGGACGGCGCCTCGGCCGGGGGCTCCGCCGCGGCCGGGGCTGTGCCGCAGGTTGCTGCGCGGGCTGCTGCTGCGGCGCCGGCTGCTGTGCTCGCTCCAGGAAGCGGAGCAGCTCCACCGGGAACGGCAGCACCAGCGTGGAGTTCTTCTCCGCCGCCACCGCCACCACGGTCTGCAGCAGCCTCAGCTGCAGCGCGGCCGGCTGGGAGGACATCTCCGCGGCCGCCTGGGACAGCTTCTTCGATGCCTGGAGCTCCGCGTCCGCGTTGATGACCCTGGCGCGCCGCTCCCGGTCCGCCTCCGCCTGACGGGCCATGGAGCGTTTCATCGTCTCCGGCAGCGAGACGTCCTTGATCTCCACCCGGTCGATCTGTACGCCCCAGCCGACCGCGGGGCTGTCGATCATCAGCTCCAGACCCTGGTTCAGCTTCTCGCGGTTGGAGAGCAGGTCGTCCAGATCGCTCTTGCCGATGATCGAACGCAGTGACGTCTGCGCCATCTGGGAGACGGCGAACCGGTAGTCCTCCACCTCGATGACCGCGCTCGCCGCGTCGACCACCTTGAAGTAGATGACCGCGTCCACCCGCACCGTGACGTTGTCCCGGGTGATCCCGTCCTGCGCCGGCACCGGCATCGTGACGATCTGCATGTTGACCTTGCGCAGCCGTTCGACACCGGGGAGCACCATGGTGAATCCGGGCCCGCGCACGTCGTTACGGAGCCTGCCGAGCCTGAGCACCACACCCCGTTCGAACTGCTTGACGACCCTGGCGGCCGCTGCCGTGTACAGGGCGCCCGCCAGGACCACCACAACCAATGCGACCAAGAGCACCTGGACCATGACGGCCCCCTGCCAGCCGGAAACGCTCGAATGTTCACTTCACGCCCCATCAGGCGCTATTACCACGGTATGCCCGATTTCGACACCGGTCGAACCTCCGTCCGGGTACCCGTCGCCCGCCCGGCCGCTTCCCGGATGCCGGGCCGCCGGGATGCGGGCAAGGTGACCAGCGTCAGCGCGTGTCCCCGTGGCGTACGGGGCGGCGGGACGGAGTGCGTGTACCGATGAGCCGGACGAGACAGACGAGGACCTGCCCATGCCCGTGATCGACCACCGACGCCGCCGTCTCGGCATCGCAGCCGGGACCGCGCTCCTGACCCTCACCGTCGCAGGCTGTTCCGGCCTCGGCCGGACCGCGGTCGGTCCGGTCACCTACACGACCGAGCGGGAGGCCGTGATCATGGTGAACAGCCCCTCGGTGAAGGGCTGCCACCAGCTCGCGCCCGCGGGTGCCAGGGAAGTGAACAACGGCACCCTCATCGACATCATCCTGTACCGCACGCGGGACTGCACCGGCCCCGGTACGACCTACCTCGCCACCACGCTCTCCGACGTGAAGGCGCCCAGGTCCCTGCCCTGGCGCAGCTTCAGCACCGTCCACTGACCCGGCGGGCCCACGGCCCCGCCGGGTGCGGGCCGGCCTCACGCGCTCCGGCGGACCATGGCGACCAGCGCCGCCGTTCTGTCCTGCCGGTCCCGGGCGATCAGGGCCATCACCACGATGAGCAGCGCGGGCATGATCGCGTTCGGCGGGTCGAGCAGCGTCAGCTGGACGACGGACGCCCCGGCCAGCAGTGCGCAGAAGGCGAGAGCCGCCACCCCCGACAGGATCGGGATCAGCAGTGCGATCGCTCCTGCCGTCTCCAGCCCGCCGATGGCGTACATCGCACCCTGGCCCCAGCCCATCCGCTCGAAGGACTCGACGGCGGACTCGTGGGCGATCAGCTTGGCCACGCCGCTGAAGCCCAGGAACAGGGCGAGCGCGAACCGTGCGACGTTCAGCGCGACGGCGCCGCGGCTGCGGCCGGTGGTGACGGGAGCGGGGGTGGTCGTGGCCGTCGTGGTCTCGGACATGTCGGTCTCCTCGGGGATGCGGTGCGCGGTGTCGCTCACACAAGGACAGACCGGCGCCCGGCCGGTAACTCATCGCCGCGCCGCCCACGGATTCCCCGGTCCACAAAGCTACTTGGGCACGGCCCGCACCCAGACGCCGTCGTCCGTGAGGTAGCGGTCCACGCGCAGCCCGGCCGCTGCCAGATACCCCTCGAACTGCTCCTTCGACAACTGCCGCGACAGGAACGTCTGCGACCACCGGGCGTCGTCGAACTCGTACTCGGCGCGCACCGAGTTCACCCCGTCGCCGACCGGCGTCGAGGAGACGATCCGCACGGTGTACCCGGCCGGTTCGACGCGCTCCCGGGGCAGTCGGGTGTGGTAGTCCTGCCCCTCGCGCTGGATGAGCACCGCGCCGCCGTCGCGCACGTACCGCCGGCAGGTACGCAGCAGCCCGTCCCGCACCCGGTGGTCGCCCGTGTGCACCAGGAACGAGGCCAGCATCACCACGTCGAACGTCTCGTCACCGAGGTCCAGGGACTCGATCGGGCTCCGCACCGTACGCGCGCCGCGCACCTGCTCCAGCATCTGCTCCGACTCGTCCACCGCGGTGACGTCGAACCCGCGCCGGATCAGCGGGTGCGTCACCCGGCCCGCCCCGCAGCCCAGTTCCAGGATGCGCGACCCGGCGGGGACGGCACCGGCGATCACGTCCGGTTCGTCCCCGACGGAGAGCCGGCTGTAGAGCTCGACCGCGCAGCCGTCCGGCGTGATCGCGCCGGGTCCCGTCCCCGAATAGCCCTCACGTACCACTCGTCCGCTCATGTCCGGCCGAACGAACGGTCGGCACGGGCCGTTCCCGCCTCTCCGACCGAACGGCGCGCGACCAGTGCCGCGCTGAGGTGCTGAAGATCGGCGGGGCGGGCCGGGGAGAGGCCCGTGAGCCGGTCGATGCGGCGGATGCGGTAGTCGACAGTGTTCGGGTGGACGTGCAGCGCGGCCGCCGCGGCCCGCCGGTCCAGGCCGTGTTCGAGGTAGGTCTCCAGCGTGTGCAGCAGCTCCGGCTTGGCCTCCAGCGGACGCAGGAGCCTCGCGAGTCCGTGCAGCGCCTCACCGGGCCTGCTCAGCTGGTACTCCAGCAGGACGTCGGCCAGCCGGTACAAACCGGGCGGCCGCCCGGTGCGGGCCACCAGCTCGACGATCTCGGCGTTACGGGCCACAGCGGCCGGCCCGCCCGCCGGTTCGGCGGTCTCCGCCGCGGCGGTGACGGGGGCCCCGGCCGCGCGGGTCGCTTCGGCGATCAGTTCGCACAGCCCGCCCGGCCCGCTCCACGGCGGCGGCGCGGCGACGGGCAGCAGCACGGTGCCGCCGGACGCGTCCAGGACGGTCAGCGCGGGGGTCCGGGTCGGTGACCGTCACCGCGCTCACCTCTCCCGACGCCGCCACGGGGGTCGGGCTCGGCACCGCCCCGCGGGCCGGCTCACTCACCGTCCCCGCCGGGGCGCTGCCGAAGGCCGGGCGCTGGTACTTCCGCCTCGTCCCCGATGCCGGGAGCCCCCTCGTCGTCGCCGACCGCTCCCTGGGCCTGGACTCCGCCCGCAACTTCCGCGACATCGGCGGCTACCGCACCACGGACGGCCGCTGGGTCCGCTCCGGTCTGGTGTACCGCTCCGGCAAGCTGAACGGTCTCACCGACGCCGAGCAGCAACGGCTGGTCTCCCAGCACCTCACCCTCGACGTCGACCTGCGCAACGCCGTGCAGCGCCACGACGACCCGGACCGGCTGCCGGCCCAGGTCGCCTACCAGGTCGCCGACGTCGTCTCGTTCAGCCACGGCCTCCGCTTCCACGACCCCGCGCTGATGCCCCTGGCCCAGGCCGTCGCCGCCGGTCTCTTCTCCGGTTCGTCCGACCTGGGCCAGTCCATCGCCTACCCGTTCATGGTCAACTTCGTGGGCGGCGACTTCGCGTTCCACGACCTGGTCACGGCCGTCGCCGCGAACACCTCGGGTGCCACGGTCTTCCACTGCAGCGCGGGCAAGGACCGGACCGGCTGGGGTACGGCCGTCCTGCTCACCCTGCTCGGCGTCCCACGGGCCACGGTCGAGGCGGACTTCCTCGCCAGCAACCGCTACACCGGCGACCCGAAGGCCGTCGAACTGAGCTGGCTGCGGGCCGCGTTCGCCGAGGTGGACCACCTGTACGGCGACTTCGACACGTACGTGCGCGAGGGGCTGAAGCTCGACGGGGCGACCGTGGCCGCGCTGCGGGCCAGGCTGCTGACCAGCTGACCCCGCCGCCGGGCCACGCGGGGCCGGGACCGCTGCCCGAGCCGTCCGGTAGGCACGGGGTATACGCCGTCCGGCACGCAAGGGGTCCGCGCCGCCACGGATCGCCGGCGGGGGTGGTTCCGGGTGCCGGGCGGGCGCGGGCGGAGGTTCGCGAGGATCACGGCCACCGCGCCGAAGCCCCCTGTCCCCGTCGGCCCGCAGCAATGCCCCGTCGCGGGTCCATGCTGGTAGTGGAGGCGATCGCCATGCGCACCGGTAGTGAACCGACGACTGCACGCAGCCCCCTGCGGCTGCGGCTCTGGCTGAGTCTGTGGGGCCTGGCCTGGGCCGTCTTCGGCCTGACGGCCTTCACCCTGACCGGGCGGCCGGGCTGGGCGGCCGCCTGCGGTGTGCTGCTCGTGCTGGTCCTGGTGGACCTGACCGTGATCATCCACCACATCCACCGGGGCCCGCACTACCAGCCGGGCCGCTCCGTCCCGCCGTACGAACCGGATCGTGGCGGACGGCGACGGTACGGGCACTGACGGGGGCGGCAGCGGGCCTCAGCCCTCCGCGTCGAAGCGGGCCGCCCTCAGGTATTCCGGGTTCGGGTCGAGTGCGGCGGCCAGCCGGAAGTGGCGCGTGGCCCGCTCCGGATGACCGGCCCGCTCGAAGGTGCGGGCCAGGGCGAAGTGCGCGAAGGCGTTGTCCGGTTCCCGTTCCAGGACCAGTTCGAATTCGAGCTCGGCCGGGCGCAGCTGGGCGGCGGCGAAGAAGGCCCGGGCCCGCAGCAGCCGGGCGGCGGTGTTCTCCGGATGGGAGGCGATCACCGAGTCGAGCAGCTTGACGGCGCCCCTGGGATCGCGCGCGGCCAGCAGTTGCTCGGCCGCGCGGAAGTCTATGACGTGGGTTTCCGGGTTCCTCTCGGGCACAGTCGCATCCTTCCCTCGGCCACGCCGGTGTGAACGTCGCTCCGGCGCCCGGTATTCCGGTCGGGTCAGGCCGCCGTGGTCCGCCGCACCAGCTCCGACCAGACCTTGCGGACCTGCGGTTCCAGCGCCTCGACAGGTCCGTCGTTGTCGATGACGAGGTCGGCGACGGCGAGCCGCTGCTCGCGGGTCGCCTGCGCCGCCATCCGGGCGCGGGCGTCCGCCTCCGTCATCCCGCGCAGCCGCACGAGACGGTCGAGCTGGGTCCCGGGGGCGGCATCGATGACGACGACCAGGTCGTAGAGGGGTGCGAGGCCGTTCTCCGTGAGGAGGGGGACGTCGTGGACGACCACCGATTCGGGGCCGGCGGCCCGTTCCAGTTCGGCCGAGCGGGCACCGACCAGCGGGTGGACGATCGCGTTGAGAGCGGCGAGGCGCTCGGGGTCGGAGAAGACGACCGAGCCGAGCTTCGGCCGGTCCAGGGTGCCGTCCGGGGCCAGGATGCCGGTGCCGAACGCCTCGACGACCGCGGCGAGCCCGGGGGTGCCGGGTTCGACGACCTCGCGTGCGATCCGGTCGGCGTCGACGAGGACGGCTCCGTGGCCGACGAGCAGCCGTGACACTTCGCTCTTGCCGGCGCCGATACCACCGGTCAGGCCCACTTTCAGCATGGCCGGCAGCCTAGTGCCTCTCGTCTGGATCATGCCGGGCCCGTCCGCCCCGGCGCCGCACCTCGCGGCGTCCTCGTCAGCCGTCGGCGCTCCCGCCCCGCGGCGGCGGACCGCCCGCCCTGCGTCGCCGGCACGGAGCGGTGGCCGACGACGCGGGACGGGCGGACGCGGGCGTCAGCTGTCGCCCTCCCGCTCGGCGAGGAACCGCTCGAATTCGAGGCCGATCTCGTCGGCGGAGGGCAGGTCCACCGGCTCGGCGACCAGATTGCCGCGGGTCTCGGAGCCCGCCACCGCGTCGTACTGGTGCTCAAGGCCCTCGACCAGCGAGACGAGTTCCTCGTCGCCCTGGCCGATCTGGCGGTCGATCTCCGTCTGGGTGCGGTGCGCCTCGGTGCGCAGCGCATGGGCGATGGCCGGCAGGACGAGGCCGGTCGCGGCGGTGATGGACTCCAGCGCGGTGAGGGCGGCGTCGGGGTAGGCGGAGCGCGCGACGTAGTGCGGCACATGGGCGGCGACACCGAGCACGTCGTGTCCGGCCTCCATCAGCCGGTACTCGACGAGGGCCTCGGCGGAGCCGGGTACCTGGGCCTCGTCGAACGGGCTGCGGTGGCCGGGCATGAGGTCGGTGCGGTTGCCGTGCGGGGTGACGCCCACGGGCCGGGTGTGCGGGACGCCCATCGGAATGCCGTGGAAGTTGACCGCGAGGCGCACGCCGAGCCGCTCGACGATCTGCTCGACGGCGGCGGCGAACCGCTCCCACTCCACGTCGGGCTCCGGCCCGGACAGCAGCAGGAACGGCGCCCCGGTCGCGTCCTGGACCACACGCACGTCCAGCGTCGGGACCTCGTACGCCGACCAGCGGTCACGCTTGAACGTCAGCAGGGGCCGCCGTGCGCGGTAGTCGACGAGGCGGTCGTGGTCGAAGCGGGCCACGACCTGGTGCGGCAGCGATTCGAGCAGACCGTCGACGATCTGCTCACCGGTCTCACCCGCGTCGATGTATCCCTCGAAGTGGTAGAGCATGACCAGGCCGGCCGACTCCTGGGCAAGCGCCATGTCGACGACAGCCAGGCCCTTCGGCTCCCATTCGTACAAACTCTGCGGATCAGCCACGGTTACCGCTCCTCCTTGTGTTCCTGAAGAAGAACGTCCCGGGGGGCACAGGCATTCCCGCCCGTGCCCCTTCACAAGGTGTTTACCCAAGTACCCGCGAGTGCAGTGCCGTGACCGCCTTCCGTGCCGAGGTGAACGCGCCGTGCTGCCAGGCGTCGGCGTAGCTCAGGTAGTCGCCGGCGAAGTAGACCCGCCCTGCGGCCTTGTTGAGCGGCGCGAAGGCCGGGGCGTCGGGTCCGCCCGACAGCGAGTGCCAGGAGGCCTCGAGGTGCGGGGTCTGGCGCCAGTGGTGGGAGAAGGACGTGGCGAGTTCCGTGCGGTACTTCTCGCCGTGGATCTTCACCCCCTGGGCGACGGCCCGCGCCTCCCGCTCCCGCGGGGTGAGGGCACCGTAGGCGTCGGCGTTGGAACCGGTGTTGTAGTACCCGATGAGGGTGCCGCGCCTGCCCTGGTGGCCGTAGGACGGGTACCAGATGTGAGAGAGGTCCATGTCCGTCTCGGTGATGCCGCCGTAGATCCGGTGGTCGCTCTCCCACCAGCGGCTCCGGTACTCAAGACCGATCTTGCCGGCCGAGGACGGCTTGCAGCCCTCCAGTGCGCTCTGGACGTCCGGGCCGAGGTTGTGGGCCGTCTTGGCCAGGATGTTGGGCGGCAGCGCGGCGATGCAGTAGTCCGCCTCGATGCTGCGGGTGCGTCCCGACTGGGTGTAGGTGACGGTGACGCCGTGGGCGGTGTCGGTGATCTCGGTGACGGCCGCTCCGGTGCGGATCCTGCGCTCGCCCACGGCCCGGGTGAGCGCGGCGGGTATCCGGTCCATGCCGCCGACCGGCTGGAACATCAGCATCGCCTGGTCGTACTCGAACTCGAAGGCGAAGTAGCGCCCGACGCCACTGGCGAAGACCTCGGAGGCGGAGGGTACGGAGCCGAGTTCCTCGCCCGGGTGCCCGCCGCCGCGGGGTCCACGCGGTAGCCGCGCCGAGGACTGCCGGTGTAGCCGAGACTGTCGCCGATGTCGCCGAAGTCCTTGAGGAACTCCATCAGCCGCTCCTGGTCGTCGGCGGTGATCTGCCGGTCGAGCGCCCCCTTGTCGGTGGCCTTGGAGAGGAGTTCGGCGACGTAGCCGTACACGTCGGCCTTTGCGGTGCGGTAGCGCACCGGGGCCTTCATGCCCGCCTTCTCGTTGTAGATATAGGCGTTGGCGTTCACGTTGGTGAACACCTCGATGGGAACATCGAGTTCGCGACAGTAGTCGAGGGTGACCATCCACTGCGGAATCCGGCCAGGTCCGCAGTTCATGTACTGGCCTTCGCTGAACCGTGCGGTCTGGCGGTTGCCGTGAATGTCGGTGGTCGAATCCCCGCCACGCACGGTGAAGTTGCGGCCGCCCGTACGGTCGCGGGCCTCCAGGACGGTGACGTCGTAACCCGCCTTGCCCAGTTCGTAGGCGGCGGCGAGGCCGGCGATGCCGCCGCCGACGACGACCACCTTGGCCGCACCTCTGCCGGTCAGGCTGAAGTCGCCCTTGCTGGGGGCACGGAAGGCCGGCTCGCGGCCTGCGGCCTGGGCGGTGGGGGCGAGGCCGAGCGCCCCCATCGTGGCGAACATGGCACCCGCCCCGCCGGTGAGCCCGACGTTGCGCAGAAAGGTGCGACGGCTGTCGCCCGGCGTCACGGACGAGTGGTGCGAGGTCTGGTTCATGTCCCGGCTCCCGTTCGGATATTGAGGTTGCCGGGATCCTGGCAAGGGTGTGTTACGAGCCATCACTTACTCGTGTATCCCACATGTTTCTCTCCGTTCACCGCGCCCGCGACCACCGCCCACATTGGTCCAGACCTTGACATGGCCTCGACCCGTCCCTACCGTCACTGGGCAGCAAGTTCAGGATCTCGCCCGACATTCATGTACGAGAACTCTCTGAACCCCTCGACGGGAAGGCACCCCCATGCGCACCCGCACGCTGCTCCCCGCCCTGCTTGCCGTCGCACTCGCCACCGGCGGCCCGGCCTTCGCCGCGGCCGGCGCGGACGCCCCGGCGGTCATCGAGGTGACCACCGCCGCCCAGCTCAAGTCCGCCCTCACCGCTGCCCGTCCCGGCGACACGATCCATCTCGCGGACGGCACCTACACCGGCAACTTCAAGGCGACCGTCCCCGGTACGGCCGGCGCGCGCATCACTCTGACCGGCTCCGCCGGGGCGGTGCTCACCGCCGGCGGCGGCTACGGGCTGTACCTCAACGGCGCCTCGTACTGGACCGTGCGGGGCCTCACCGTCTCCGGCGGCCAGAAGGGCATCATGGCCGACAGCGCGGACGGCGTCGTCATCGACTCGGTGACCGTGCACGATCTCGACATGGAGGGCGTCCACTTCCGCAAGTCCAGCAGCGAAGGCGTCCTCAGGAACTCGCGGATCTACGACACCGGGCACGACGGCCGGGGCATGGGTGAGGGCGTCTACGTCGGCACGGCGGGCGACCTGTCCGACAACAGCGACCGGGTGCAGATCCTGGACAACACGATCGGCCCGGACGTCGGCGGCGAGAACGTCGACATCAAGGAGGGCACCACGGGTGCGCGGATCGTCGGCAACACCTTCGACGGCACCGGGCTGACCGGGGCCAACTATGACGACTCCTGGGTCGACGTGAAGGGCAACGACGTCCTGGTGGAGGGGAACCACGGCTCCCGTACGACCAACAACGGCTACGAGACGCACACCCAGCAGAGCGGCTGGGGCTGCGGGACCGTCTTCCGCGACAACACCTCGGACCTGTCCGGCGCGTCGGGCACGGGACAGCTCGCGTTCAACGTCACCAACTACAGCACGAGCTGCCCGACGACGGTGTACAGCAGCAACACGGTGACGGGCGGCAAGGGCCTCACGAACATCTCCGTGACCCCGTAGGGCCTCTCGTTCGGATCATGCCGGGTTCGCGTGCCCCGGCGCCGCACCCTGATCCGGCCTGATCCGAACGAAAGACCCTGGCGGCCCGCTGCGGAAACGAGTGAGGCCCGCTCCCCGAAGGGAGCGGGCCTCACTTTCATCTACCGCAGCCGATGACCGGCCGGAGGGTCAGAGCGTCAGCTCTGGCCGCCCGCCAGCTTCTCGCGCAGGGCAGCAAGGGCCTCGTCCGACGCCAGGGCGCCGGAGTTGTCCGCGGACTCCGAGGAGTAGGAGCCGCCGCCGCCACCACCGCTGCCGCCCGAGGCAGCCGGGGCGCTGGCCGGGGCAGCAGCGCCCTCGGCAGCAGCGGCCTCGTCGGCCTCGCGGGACTTGATGACCTGGGCCTGGTGCTGCTCGAAGCGCGTCTGCGCCTCGGCGTACTGGGTCTCCCAGACCTCGCGCTGAGCCTCGAAGCCCTCGAGCCAGTCGTTGGTCTCGGGGTCGAAGCCCTCGGGGTAGATGTAGTTGCCCTGGTCGTCGTACGACGCGGCCATGCCGTACAGCGTCGGGTCGAACTCGACCGAGGCCGGGTCGCCACCGAAGGACTCGTTGGCCTGCTTCAGCGAGAGGCTGATGCGACGACGCTCGAGGTCGATGTCGATGACCTTGACGAAGATCTCGTCGTTGACCTGGACGACCTGCTCCGGGATCTCCACGTGGCGCTCGGCCAGCTCGGAGATGTGGACCAGGCCCTCGATGCCCTCGTCGACGCGCACGAACGCACCGAACGGAACGAGCTTGGTGACCTTACCGGGAACAACCTGCCCGATCTGGTGCGTCCGGGCGAACTGCTGCCACGGGTCTTCCTGCGTCGCCTTGAGCGACAGGGAGACGCGCTCGCGGTCCATGTCCACGTCGAGAACCTCGACGGTGACTTCCTGGCCGACCTCGACAACCTCGGAGGGGTGGTCGATGTGCTTCCAGGACAGCTCGGAGACGTGCACGAGGCCGTCGACGCCACCCAGGTCCACGAAGGCACCGAAGTTGACGATCGAGGAGACGACGCCGGAGCGGACCTGACCCTTCTGCAGGGTCGTGAGGAACGTCTGGCGCACCTCGGACTGGGTCTGCTCGAGCCAGGCACGGCGGGACAGGACCACGTTGTTGCGGTTCTTGTCCAGCTCGATGATCTTGGCCTCGAGCTCCTTGCCCACGTAAGGCTGGAGGTCGCGGACACGACGCATCTCGACGAGCGACGCCGGGAGGAAGCCACGGAGGCCGATGTCGAGGATGAGACCACCCTTGACGACCTCGATGACGGTACCGGTGACGATGCCGTCTTCTTCCTTGATCTTCTCGATGGTGCCCCAGGCACGCTCGTACTGAGCGCGCTTCTTCGAGAGGATCAGGCGGCCTTCCTTGTCCTCCTTCTGGAGAACCAGGGCCTCGATCTCGTCGCCGACCTTGACGACCTCGTTCGGGTCGACGTCGTGCTTGATCGAGAGCTCGCGGCTCGGGATGACACCTTCGGTCTTGTAACCGATGTCGAGGAGGACCTCGTCGCGGTCAACCTTGACGATGACACCGTCAACGATGTCGCCGTCGTTGAAGTACTTGATCGTCTCGTCGATCGCCGCGAGGAACGCGTCCGCGTCGCCGATGTCGTTGACCGCAACCTGCGGAGTGGTGGCGGTGGTCTCGGTGCTGCTCGTCATGTGGGAAAGGGCTCCGGTACGGACAGTGAGTCGAAGTTACTGCTACGCCGTGAGCCCGTATCGCCTCTGCAGAAGCCGGACAGCCTGGGAAGCGCCGATCCCGCGAGCGGGAGGCGCCTCGTGAACCGAGGGGACATACAACAGATGCGAGCGCGGCCTGCTAGGTCTGAGGCGCGCAGGCTCGCAGCGCAACTTGTAGCATACGGGGGCAGCAGGGCAGGGTCAATGCGCGAAGGCGCACACCAGGGGCGGAACGCCCCATACCCGGCACAACTCGTGTTCACCGAGGCCACATCGGCCACGATGGTGTTCCGAACCACGGGTTCCGGACACACGGGTTCCGTACCCCCAGGTCCCGCGGTGCACACCGCGTGCGACGGGGGTGAAGGCAAACTACAGCGACGGGCACGATGAGCCAAGAGACCGACCGGACCGAACCCGAGGTGACGCGCCGCAGCGCCGGCGAGGCCGAGAGCAGCCGGGCCAGCCGCGGCTGGTGGAACAGCAACGCCGACGAGTACCAGATCGAGCACGGGACCTTCCTCGGCGACGACCGGTTCGTCTGGGGCCCGGAGGGCCTCGACGAGATGGAGGCCGGACTCCTGGGCCCGCTGGACGACCTGAAGGGCCTGGACGTCCTGGAGATCGGGGCGGGCGCGGCGCAGTGCTCCCGCTGGCTGGCCGCCCAGGGGGCCCGCCCGGTCGCCCTGGACCTCTCGCACCGCCAGCTCCAGCACGCGCTGCGGATCGGCGGGGGCGTCCCCCTGGTCGAGGCGGACGCCGGGGTGCTGCCCTTCCGCGACAACAGCTTCGACCTGGCCTGCTCCGCCTACGGGGCGGTGCCGTTCGTCGCCGACCCGGTCCAGGTGTTCCGCGAGGTGCACCGGGTGCTGCGGCCCGGCGGCCGCTGGGTCTTCTCCGTCACGCATCCGGTCCGCTGGGCGTTCCCCGACGAGCCGGGCCCCGAAGGCCTCTCCGTCGCCGCCTCCTACTTCGACCGCACCCCTTATGTGGAACAGGACGAGCAGGGCGACGCGGTCTACGTCGAGCATCACCGCACGCTCGGTGACCGGGTGCGGGACGTGGTGGCGGGCGGTTTCCGCCTGGTCGATCTGGTGGAGCCGGAGTGGCCCGCCTGGAACACCCAGGAGTGGGGCGGCTGGTCGCCGCTGCGCGGCAACCTGATCCCGGGAACCGCGATCTTCGTGTGCGAGCGGGACTGAGCGCCCTTACTGAGCGCCCTCCGGTGAGGGGGCCGGCCCAGGGAGTACGAGACTGGGGGCGTGATCCGCACCGACGCACTGGACCAGCTGCCCGTCCGCACCGCCGTGCCCGCACTGCGACGGGCGCTCGACGACCGTGGCGTCGCGGTGCTGTGCGCACCGCCCGGCACCGGCAAGACCACCCTCGTCCCCCTCGTCCTGGCCGGGCTCACCGGGGACGGGCCGCGGCGCCGGGTCGTGGTCGCCGAACCCCGGCGGATCGCGGCCCGCGCGGCGGCGCGGCGGATGGCCTGGCTGCTGGGCGAGCGGACCGGCGAGCGGGTCGGCTTCACCGTGCGCGGGGAGCGGGTGGTCGGCCCGGACACCGTGGTCGAGGTCGTCACGACCGGGGTGCTGCTCCAGCGGCTGCAGCGCGACCAGGAACTGGCCGGCATCGACGTGGTGATCATCGACGAGTGCCACGAGCGCCATCTGGACGCGGACACGGTGGCCGCGTTCCTCCTCGACGTACGCGCGGCGATCCGGCCCGATCTGCGGCTGGTCGCCGCGTCGGCGACGACGGACGCGCAGGGCTGGGCGCGGCTGCTCGGCGACGCACCCGTGGTCGAGGCGCAGGGGGTGTCGCATCCGGTGGAGGTGGTGTGGGCGCCGCCGGTCCGGCCGGTGCGGCCGCCGCACGGGATGCGGGTGGACCCGGCGCTGCTGACCCATGTCGCCTCGGTGGTGCGGCGGGCGCTGGCCGAGCGGGACGGGGACGTGCTGTGTTTCCTGCCCGGGGTCGGCGAGATCGGACGGGTGGCCGGGCAGCTGTCCGGCGTGGCGGCGGAGGTGCTCCAGGTGCACGGGCGGGCCCCCGCGGCGGTGCAGGACGCGGTGCTTGCCGGTTCGTCCGGGGAGCGGCGGGTGGTGCTGGCGACCTCGGTGGCGGAGTCGTCGCTGACCGTGCCGGGGGTGCGGACCGTCGTCGACTCGGGGCTGGCCAGGGAGCCGCGCACCGACCACGCGCGCGGCCTGAGCGCGCTGACGACGGTACGGGCCTCGCAGGCGGCGGGCCGGCAGCGGGCGGGCCGGGCGGGCCGCGAGGCACCAGGGGCCGTCTACCGCTGCTGGGAGCAGGCGGAGGACGGGCGGCTCGCACGGTTCCCGTCCCCGGAGATCAAGGTGGCCGACCTGGCCGCGTTCGCACTCCAGGCGGCATGCTGGGGCGATCCGGACGCGACCGGCCTCGCCCTGCTCGACGCACCGCCGGCCGGTGCGATGGCCGCGGCCCGCGAGGTGCTGACGGCGGTCGGCGCGGTGGGGGCGGACGGGCGGGTGACCGAGCGGGGCGCGCGGATGTCCCGGCTGGGACTGCATCCGCGGCTGGCGAGGGCGCTGCTGGACGGCGCGGCCTCGGTCGGCGGACGGCGGGCCGCGGAGGTCGTCGCGCTGCTGAGCGAGGAACCGCCGCGCGAGTACGGGGACGATCTGGCCGCCGCGTTGCGCACCGCCCGGCAGGGCAAGGACGGCTACGCGGCCCGCTGGCGCCAGGAGGTGCGGCGGCTGTCGTCCTCCCTCAAGGGCGCCACGTCCGGCGGTTCCGGTCCGGACGACGCCGCCGTCGGCCTGGTCGCGGCACTCGCCTTCCCGGAACGGGTCGCGCGGGCCCGCGGCGAAGGGACCTTCCTGATGGCGTCCGGCACGGGCGCGGAGCTCCGGGACGGTTCCCGGCTGCGCAGCGCCCCGTGGCTGGCGGTCGCGGTCGCGGACCGTCCGGCGCACGCGGCGTCGGCGCAGGTCCGGCTCGCCGCCGTGATCGACGAGGACACCGCGCGGCTGGCGGCCGGACACCTGCGGTTCGCGGGCGAGGAGGTGCGCTGGGACGGCCGGGACGTGGTGGCCAGGCGGGTGGAGCGGCTCGGCGCCGTCGAGCTGTCGGCGCGGCCGCTGAAGCAGCCCGACCCCGCCCTGGTCCGCGAGGCCCTGGTGGAGGGCCTGCGGCAGGAGGGTCTGGGCCTGCTGCGCTGGACCCGGGACACCGGGCAGCTGCGGGAGCGGCTGACGTTCCTGCACCGGGAGCTGGGCGCGCCCTGGCCGGACGTGTCCGACGAGGCGCTGCTGGGCCGTACCGAGGAGTGGCTGGAGCCCGAACTGTCGCGGGCCAGGCGCCGCTCCGCCCTGGCCGGGATCGATGCCGGGCAGGCGCTGCGCCGGCTGCTGCCGTGGGCGACCGGTGAGGCGGCCCGGCTGGACGAGCTGGCTCCGGAACGGATCGAGGTGCCGAGCGGTTCACGGATCAGGGTGGAGTACGGCGGGGCGCAGCCGGTCCTCGCGGTGAAGCTCCAGGAGCTGTTCGGCCTCCAGGAGACCCCGCGGGTGGCCGGCGTGCCGGTGCTGGTGCATCTGCTCTCCCCCGCCGGCCGCCCGGCGGCGGTGACGGCGGATCTGGCGTCGTTCTGGCAGGAGGGCTACCGGGCGGTGCGGGCGGAGCTGCGCGGCCGCTATCCGAAGCACCCGTGGCCCGAGGACCCGACGACGGTGGAGGCGACCCGGTTCACCAAGGCCCGGCTCAGGCGGGAGTAGGTGCCGGGTCCGGGACGGGGCGCGGTGCGGTGTGCGGCCGCGGTTCGCCCGGCCGCCGGGAACGGGCCTCCAGCCACAGCGCGAGCGCCAGCAGCCCGCCGCCGAGCACCAGGAACCCCCAGGGCAGGTACGAGGTCAGGAGCAGGATCAGCAGCCGCTGGGACTTGACCTGGCCGACGATCGAGGTGACGTAGTCCTCGCGCATCTTCACGTGGCCGGCGAACGCGGTGACGGTGTCCTGGGACATGCCCATCGCCTTGGCGTTCCGCAGCTCCTCCTTGTGGATCTCCTCGCCGTTGACCGGCGCCCCGGTCACCGGGTCGACCCAGAACATCCGCTTGGTGGTGTACCAGCGGGTCATGCCGGTCTTGGCGATCTGCTGCGGGGTGATGCCCTTGATGGGCATCGTCTTCGGCATGGGGACCTTGGTCCACGGGACGGTCTGCTCGAAGTAGTAGACGTCCAGGCCGCGGAAGGTGCGGGTGCCCTTGTAGTGGATGGGCGAGCTCGTGCGGGTCTGGGCGTCGAAGTACTCGTAGTCGCGCTTCTCGGTGAGGAAGGGCCACTTGAACTCGATGCCCTCGCGGCTGACCGGGTCGCCGTCGACCATTTCTCCGGTGGCGTGGACGGGGCCTGGCTGTGCGCGTCGAAGATGTAGCGCTCGGGGATCCGGGAGACCATCTTGCCGTCGGGGCCCTGGACGTAGGAGAGCGAGTCCCAGACCACGACGTCACGGCCCGCGCTGCGTTCGATCTTCTCGGACTCCTCCACATTGCCCTTGAGGGTCTGCACGATGGTGACCTTGGCGACCTTCTCGGCCTTGAGGGTGCTGTAGTCGAGCAGCGTCGCGGGCTTCGCCTCCAGCACCGTCTCCTGGTACTGGTTCGGCGGGATTTTCGCGAGCCGCGGGAAGGCGTACCAGCGCAGCAGCGGTGACAGCGCTGCGAAGAAGACGGCGAAGGCCAGGAGTACGAGACCGGCTCGGCGGCGCATGGGGTGTCCTCCCTCTGCATTGCGTGGTGCGGACGGTCAGTGGTGCGGACGGTCAGTTCTTGGGGCCCGGGACGGTGGTGAGCAGGGGCTCGGGCGAGGTCTCGCCGGGTGGGGCGCCCACCGCGCTGATGGTGAGCACCAGGGCGAGGGCGGCGGCCAGTCCGATGGCGGCGGCGACCAGGGCACGCATGCGGGGCCTCCCGGGAACGCGTAACTGATGGGGCGTCAGGGCTGGGGCACCGTAGCAACCGGGGCGCGAGATGAGAACACCTGAAGCCCTCCGACCGGAGCCGGAAGACTTCCGCGGAGGGCCGAGGCGTTCAGGACGCCGTGCGGCAGCGGGGCCTTGGCGGATCGGGCGCTGTGCCCCGCAACGCCGAGCGCCTCCGGGCGGTCGCGTCCGATCCACCTCCGCGCCTGACCGCTCGATGCCGGCAGCGGGTCGCCGCACACCGCATGCGGAACAGCCCCTTCGCCCGGGTCCGGGCGAAGGGGCTGTTCTCCGTGGCTGTCCGGTCAGGCCGCGGGGGCCTCGACCGTGAGCTCGATGACGACGGTGGCGCCGCCCTCGGTGGTGAGGCGCAGCTTGTACGTGCCCGCGGCGCCGTCGGCGTGCACCTTCGGCAGGACGAGCTTGCCGTCGGCGTCGGTGCTCAGGTCCGTGAGGGTGCGGACCGGCTTGCCGTCCGCGTCCTCGAAGTACGGGCCCTTGTCGTTCTCGACGGGCTTCTCGTCGTCGGTGATCATCGTGGCGGTGACGGCGACGCCGTGGGCGGCCGCGTCCTTGTACGTGGCCTTGACCGCGATGTCGGCGAACGTGGCGCCGGGCGCCGCGGTCAGCTTCGTGGTGCCGGTCCTGGCGATCGCGTCCGCCTGCCGGGCGGTGACCTTCGCGGTGTAGCTGACAGGGGGCAGCGAGGTGCCGGTGGCGGTCGCCCGCACGGTGAACTCGCCCGTCTTCTCGCCCGCCTTCAGCACCGGCGCGGTGACCGTGCCGTCCGCCCCGGTGGCGAGGGTGACGGTGCGCTTCCCGCCGTCGAACGCGGCGTCGGTGTCACCGGTGACGGTGAAGGTGACGGACACCTTGGCGAGCGGTCCGCCGAGGCCGTTCCTCGCCCGTACCTTGATCCGCTCGGCGAAGGCCTCGCCCGCCGTGGCGGTCAGCGGGCCGGTGCCCGCGTTCTGCACTCCGGCCAGGGTCTGGGACGGCGTGGGGCCGGGGGACGGCGGCGGGGTCGTGGGCTTGCCGGCCGGGCCGCCCGGCTTCGTCGGGCCGGGGCTCGGCTTCGAGGGGGGCTTGGGCTTGTCCGTACCGTGCGGCGGGTGCGGCGACGGGGAGGGCGAGGGCGACGTCGTCGGGTCCGGGCTGCCGGTGACCGGGCCGACGCCCGTGTCGTTGTCGGCCGGCAGGACGCCGGTGCCGTCCGGAACCTCGTGGGTGCCGCGCTTGTAGTAATCGAACCAGGAGCGGACGGTGCGCAGGTACTCGTCCGAGTGGTTGTAGCTCAGGACCGCCCGGTCCAGGTCCGCGGCGAGCGACAGGTCGCGGTTGCCGGCGCAGAGGTAGCGGCCGGCCGCGAGCGCCGCGTCGTGGATGTTGTTGGGGTCCTTGCGGCCGTCGGCGTTGCCGTCCTGGCCCCAGGTCTCCCAGGTGGACGGGATGAACTGCATCGGGCCGACCGCGCGGTCGTGCGTCGAATCGCCGTCGTAGGCGCCGTTGTCGGTGTCCTTGATCAGGGCGAAACCCTGGCCGTTGAGGGCCGGGCCGAGGATCGGGGAGACCGTGGTGCCCTGCGCGTCGACCCGGCCGCCGCGGGCCTGGCCGGACTCGACCTTGCCGATCGCGGCGAGCAGCTGCCACGGCAGTCGGCAGGCCGCATCCGTGCCCGCGAGGGTCTGCTGGGTCTTCTTGTACGCCGCGAGGATAGAGGCCGGTATGCCCGATTCCGCACTGCCTGTCGCGGGCAGATCGGTGGACGTTCCGGGCTTGTTGGGCGTCGTCAGCGGCGGCAGGTCCGTGAAGTACGGCGAGTTGCCGGACGCCGCACTGTCGTCCGAGGGGGTCGAACCGGACGTCGGCTGATCCCCGTCGGCGGCAACCAGCGGAGAGCCGGGGGCCTGTGAGGCGGAGAGTGCTGCCACAGCGGCCGCGGCCACCGCAGTGGTGGTCGCCCCTCTGCGCAGTCGGCGACCGAATTGCGCTGCCATAACGTGTGGGCCCTCCCCGTCGTCGGCTGTCCGCGCTCCCCTGCGCCTGGACTCAGGCGACCCTACGGCAACTTGTGCCGCCCGAACACAGCGGCCGGACCGCTTCTTACCGGTTTCTCACGTTCGGCGATCCCAAGTCGTCCAACTGGTGACGCGGCCGTGACGGAGGCTCACACATACTTCCACCATGCCGTTCACACTCAGTCACGCCGCCGCCGTCCTGCCCGGCATCCGCCGCGACGGAACCGCTCGCGGGCAGCTCGTCGCGGCAGCGCTCGTCGCCGGTTCGTTCGCCCCCGACATGACGTACTTCGCGGACACGGCCATTCCGGGCGCCATGGAGTTCGGGCAGGTCACGCACGCGGTGTGGGGGGTGTTCACGGTCGACGTACTGATCACCGCGGCGACGGTGGCGCTGTGGCTGCTGCTGCGGGAACCACTCGTGGCGCTGCTGCCGCGGAGCCGGCAGGGGCGCGTCCACGCCCTGGTGCGGGGAGCCCGCCGGGCTCCGGAGCGGGGGCCATGGGGGGTCCGGGACGGGGCGTGGTTCGTGGTGTCGGCGGTGATCGGGGCCGGTACGCACGTCGTCTGGGACGCGTTCACCCACCACGACCGGTGGGGAGTGCGGCTGGTGCCGGTGCTCGGACGAGACGCCGGCGGATTCCCGGTGTTCCAGCTGGTGCAGTACGGCAGTTCGGCGCTGGCGCTGACGGCACTGGCGTGGTTCACCGTGTCGGCGCTGCGACACACCGGCGCGCAGCCGGCGCCGTCGTCCGTACCGGTGCTGGGCCGCCGGGCGCGGTGGTACGCGGTCGGCGTCATCGGGCTGTGCGTACTGCTGGGCCTCGTTCACCGGTGCGCGCGCCGGTACGCCTACTTCGGGCACGTCGACACACCGCTCGACATCATCCCGACCGCGTGCTTCGGCGCGGGGGCCGGGCTCGCGGTGGGTCTGGTGCTGTACGGGGTGTGGATGCGGCTCCCCGGCCGCGGCGCCGGCGCACCGCCGCTCCCCGTCGCCGGGCGGACCCGCGAGGCGAGCCCGCCCGGCGACTGAGGACGAGGTACCACGAGGCCGCCTGTACGAGGTACCGCGAACCCGCCCCCGCACGCGGCCCGGTGGGACGTCACGCACGCGCGGCCCGGTGGGACCGGCACACGCGCGGTCCGGTGGGACCGGCACCGCGCGGTCCGGTGCGGGGCAACCCGTTGCGACGCCGCACCGCCAGGTGCGGCCCGACGCGACTCCACATGGTGTGACCCCGCACGGCTCGCACAGCCGGCGCGGCTCAGTGCGCGGCGGACTCCCAGTCGGTGCCGACACCGACCGACACGTCCAGCGGCGCCCGCAGCTGCACCGCCGTCGCCATCTCGTGCCGCAGGATCCGCTCGACCTGCTCCCGCTCACCCGCGGCGATCTCCAGCACGATTTCGTCGTGCACCTGGAGCAGCATCCGTGAGGTCAGCTTCGCCTCGGTGAGCGCCCGGTCGACGTGCAGCATCGCGACCTTGACGATGTCCGCGGCCGTGCCCTGGATCGGCGCGTTGAGCGCCATCCGCTCGGCCGTCTCCCGGCGCTGGCGGTTGTCGCTGTTCAGGTCCGGCAGGTAGCGGCGACGGCCGAAGACCGTCTCCGTGTACCCGGTGGCCCTGGCCTCCTCCACCACCCGGCGCAGATAGTCACGGACTCCGCCGAACCGCTCGAAGTACGTGTCCATCAGGCCCCGGGCCTCGCCCGCCTCGATGTTCAGCTGCTGGGAGAGACCGAACGCGGACAGCCCGTACGCGAGCCCGTAGCTCATGGCCTTGATCTTGCGCCGCATCTCCGGGTCGACGGACCCCTTGTCGACGCCGAAGACCTGCGAGGCGACCGTGGTGTGCAGGTCCTCACCGGAGGTGAACGCCTCGATGAGGCCCGCGTCCTCGGAGAGGTGCGCCATCACACGCAGTTCGATCTGGCTGTAGTCCGCCGTCATCAGCGTCTCGAAGCCCTCGCCGACGACGAAGCCGCGGCGGATCGCCCGGCCCTCGTCCGTACGGACGGGGATGTTCTGCAGATTGGGGTCGGTCGAGGAGAGCCGGCCGGTCGCCGCCACCGTCTGGTTGAACGTGGTGTGGATACGGCCGTCCGCCGCGACCGCCTTGACGAGGCCCTCGACCGTCACCCGGAGCTTCGCCTGCTCGCGGTGGCGCAGCATGATGACCGGCAGCTCGTGCTCGGTCTGGGCGGCCAGCCAGGCCAGGGCGTCGGCATCCGTGGTGAAACCGGTCTTCGTCTTCTTCGTCTTCGGCAGACCCAGCTCCCCGAAGAGCACTTCCTGAAGCTGCTTGGGCGAGCCGAGGTTGAACTCGCGGCCCACCGCGGCGTGCGCCTCCTTGACCGCCTGCTGCACCGCGCCCGCGAACTGCTGTTCCATGCCCTCCAGATGGGCCCGGTCGGCCGCGATGCCGTGCCGCTCCAGGCGGGCCAGCAGGATGGACGTCGGCAGCTCCATGTCGTGCAGCAGCTCGGCGGCACCGACCTCCTTCAGCCGCGTCGTGAACGCGTCACCGAGATCCAGGACCGCGCGGGCCTGCGCCATCAGGGCGTCGGCCTCTGCCTGGTCGTCCGCGCCGAAGGCCAGCTGCCCGTCGGACGCGGCCGCCGGGGCCAGCTCCCGGCCCAGGTACTCCACGGCCAGGGCGTCCAGCGCGAAGGAACGCCGGCCCGGCTTGACCAGGTAGGCGGCGAGCGCGGTGTCCATCGAGACGCCGTGGGTCTGCCAGCCGTGCTCCGGGAAGACCCGCATCACGCTCTTCGCGTTGTGCATGACCTTCGGCCGCCCCGCGTCCGCGATCCAGGCCGCGAACGCCTGCTCGTCGGCCTCGTCGAGCTGCGCCGGGTCGAACCACGCGGCCGCCCCGCCGGCCGCGGCGAGCGCGATCTCGGTGACCGTGCCGCTGCCGAGCGCCCAGGTGTCGACCGTGGCGACTCCGAGCGGCTGCCCGCCGTGCTCGGCAAGCCACGGGGCGACCTGGCCGGCGCCCAGCACCGAACCGTCCAGCTCGATGCCCGCGGCCGGCGCCGGGGCCTCGTCCTCGACCGCACCCGGGTCCACGGCCAGCAGCCGCTCCCGCAGGCTCGGATTGCGGATCTCCAGCACATCCAGCACCCCGGTGACCGCCGACCGGTCGTACGGAGCCCGCTCCAGATCAGCGGCGGTCTTCGGCAGCGCCACGTCACGGACCATCTCGGTCAGCCGCCGGTTCAGCCGCACCGCGTCCAGGTGGTCGCGGAAATTCTGCCCCGCCTTGCCCTTGACCTCCTCGGCCCGCGCCACCAGCTCGTCGAACGAACCGAACTGGTTGATCCACTTCGCGGCCGTCTTCTCACCGACCCCGGGAATGCCCGGAAGATTGTCCGACGGGTCACCGCGCAGCGCCGCGAAGTCCGGGTACTGCTGCGGGGTGAGCCCGTACTTCTCCTCGACCTTCGCCGGAGTGAAACGCGTCAGCTCCGACACACCCTTGGTCGGGTACAGCACCGTCACGTTGTCCGAGATCAGCTGGAAGGAGTCCCGGTCACCCGTGACGATCAGCACCTCGAACCCGGCCGCCTCCGCCTGCGTGGCCAGCGTCGCGATGACGTCGTCCGCCTCGAAGCCGTCGACCGCGAAACGGTCGGCGTGCATCGCGTCGAGCAGCTCCCCGATCAGCTCGACCTGGCCCTTGAACTCGTCCGGCGTCTTCGACCGGTTCGCCTTGTACTCGGGGAACTCCTCCGAGCGCCACGTCTTGCGGGACACGTCGAACGCCACCGCGAAATGCGTAGGCGCCTCATCACGCAACGTGTTCGCCAGCATCGACGCGAAGCCGTACACCGCGTTCGTCGGCTGCCCCGCCCCGGTCGTGAAATTCTCCGCAGGCAGCGCAAAGAACGCCCGGTACGCCAGGGAGTGCCCGTCCATCAGGAGCAGGCGCGGTCGGTTGTCTGCCGTCTTCTTCGATGCCGTCTCAGCCACACCCCGATCCTGCCACGTACCACTGACAATCCGGACCGGCACCGCCTCGCCCGGTGGACCGCACCCGCCGCGTGCCAGGATCGACGGGCAAGGAAACACGCACAGCGGGCCCGCGCGGGCCCGCGGCAGGCTCGAAGGGGAGCACGATGGCCACCAAGCCGCCCACAGGTGACCCGGTCCAGGACGCACCGCAGGTCGAACCGGCCCAGCACGCCGCCGCCGGGCTGCCCGCCGTCGCCCACAGCCTGCGCATCGCCCAGCAGCAGA
This sequence comes from Streptomyces sp. RKAG290, assembly GCF_023701695.1. Classification (GTDB taxonomy): domain Bacteria; phylum Actinomycetota; class Actinomycetes; order Streptomycetales; family Streptomycetaceae; genus Streptomyces. Next base: position 5,761,225 of record NZ_JAJOZC010000001.1, on the reverse strand, counting down.
TGGGCATGCGCCGCACCGCGCAGACCCTCCTCAAGGTCAACCAGAAGGACGGCTTCGACTGCCCCGGCTGCGCCTGGCCCGAGGGCGACAAGCGCCACACGGCGGAATTCTGCGAGAACGGCGCCAAGGCCGTCGCCGAGGAAGCGACACTGCGCCGCGTCACCCCGGACTTCTTCGCCGCGCACCCGGTCGCCGACCTCGCCACCCGCAGCGGCTACTGGCTCGGCCAGCAGGGCCGCATCACGCAACCGGTGTACCTGCCCGAAGGAGCCGACCGCTACGAGGCCGTCACCTGGGAGCGCGCCTTCGACATCATCGCCGAGGAGCTCCACGCCCTCGGCTCCCCCGACGAGGCCCTCTTCTACACCTCCGGACGCACCAGCAACGAAGCCGCGTTCCTGCTCCAGCTGTTCGCCCGCGAATACGGCACCAACAACCTCCCCGACTGCTCCAACATGTGCCACGAGTCCTCCGGCTCGGCACTCAACGAAACCATCGGCATAGGCAAGGGCTCCGTCTCCCTGGAGGACCTGCACCAGGCCGACCTGATCATCGTCGCCGGACAGAACCCCGGCACCAACCACCCCCGGATGCTCTCCGCCCTGGAGAAGGCCAAGTCCGCCGGCGCGAAGATCATTTCGGTGAACCCGCTGCCCGAGGCCGGACTCGAACGCTTCAAGAACCCGCAGACCCCGCTCGGCATGGTCAAGGGCACCGCCCTCAACGACCTCTTCCTGCAGATCCGCATCGGCGGCGACCAGGCCCTCTTCCGGCTCCTCAACAAAATGATCCTGCAGACCGAGGGCGCCGTCGACGAGACCTTCGTCGCCGAACACACCCACGGCTACGAGGAGTTCGCCGCAGCGGCAGCCGAAGCCGACTGGGAACAGACCCTCACCGCCACCGGCCTCGACCGCGCCGCCATCGAAGAAGCCCTCGCCATGGTCCTCGCGTCGAAGCGCACCGTCGTGTGCTGGGCCATGGGCCTCACCCAGCACAAACACTCCGTGCCGACCATCCGCGAAGTCGTCAACTTCCTCCTGCTGCGCGGCAACATCGGCCGCACCGGCGCCGGAGTCTGCCCCGTCCGCGGCCACTCCAACGTCCAGGGCGACCGCACCATGGGCATATTCGAGCGGCCCGCAGCCGCCTTCCTCGACGCCCTCGACAAGGAATTCAAGATCACCTCACCGCGCCACCACGGCTACGACGTGGTCCGCTCCATCGAGGCACTGCGCGACGGCGACGCCAAGGTCTTCTTCGCCATGGGCGGCAACTTCGTCGCCGCCACCCCCGACACCGACGTCACCGAAGCCGCCATGCGCAACGCCCGCCTCACCGTGCACGTCTCCACGAAGGTCAACCGCTCCCACGCCGTCACCGGCACCCGGGCGCTGATCCTGCCCACCCTGGGCCGCACCGACAAGGACGTCCAGGCAGGCGGCAAGCAGTTCGTCACCGTCGAGGACTCCATGAGCATGGTGCACGCCTCCCGCGGCAACCTCACCCCCGCAAGCCCCCACCTGCTCTCCGAACCCGCCATCGTCGCCCGCCTCGCCCGCGCCGTACTCGGACCCGCCTCCACCACCCCCTGGGAGGAGTTCGAGAAGGACTACGCGACCATCCGCGACCGCATATCCCGCGTCGTCCCCGGCTTCGAGGACTTCAACGCACGCGTCGCCCACCCCGGCGGATTCACCCTCCCCCACGCACCCCGCGACTCCCGCCGCTTCCCCACCGCCACCGGCAAGGCCAACTTCACCGCCGCCCCCATCGAGTTCCCCGCACTCCCCGAAGGCCGGCTGCTGCTCCAGACCCTGCGCTCCCACGACCAGTACAACACCACCATCTACGGCCTCGACGACCGCTACCGCGGCATCAAGGGCGGCCGCCGCGTCGTCCTCGTCAACCCCGACGACGCCGCCGCCCTCGGCCTCGCCGACGGCACCTACGCCGACCTCGTCAGCGAATGGAAGGACGGCGTCGAACGACGCGCCGACGGCTTCCGCGTCGTGCACTACCCCACCGCCCGGGGCTGCGCCGCCGCCTACTACCCCGAGACCAACGTCCTGGTCCCCCTCGGCTCCACCGCCGACACCAGCAACACCCCCGCCAGCAAATCCGTCGTCGTACGGTTCGAGAACATGCGCTGACACCCCCGGCCGGCACCCCGCGCCGAGCGCACCCTAAGCGTCCGCTCAGCCGTCTGATAAGAACAACGCACACAGCAACGGAACACCGCACAGAGACGGAGCCCGACCCCATGGGCGAGCACACCGCACCCAAGTTCCCCCAGGAGACCATCGACGAGTACGCCGCCCTCGGCGTCGACCTCCCCGCCCTCTTCTCCGCCGGCCACCTCGGCGAACGCATGGGCGTCCGGATCATCGAGGCCTCCGCGGACCGCGTCGTCGCCACCATGCCCGTCGAAGGCAACACCCAGCCCTACGGACTCCTGCACGGCGGCGCCTCCGCCGTCCTCGCCGAGACCCTCGGCTCCGTCGGCACCATGCTCCACGGCGGCGCCACCAAACTCGCCGTCGGCGTCGACCTGAACTGCACCCATCACCGAGGGGTACGAAGCGGCCTCGTCACCGGCGTCGCCACCCCCGTACACCGCGGCCGCACCACCGCCACGTACGAGATCGTCATCACCGACGAACAGGACAAGCGCGTCTGCACCGCCCGCCTCACCTGCCTCCTGCGCGACGCCCCCAAGAACGACGCCTCCTGACCCCGCGACACCCCGCCCCACCCCCTGCCCGGCCGGACCCCAAATCCTGCCGGGCAGCGCCATATCCCCCACAACCACAGCCGCACACACCGAACTTGCACAACCACACCGGCCAACAACCTTGACCACACAGGCCACCCTGTGGCCCACTCACCACCCACGCCACGCCTGCGCACCCACCACACCGCGTCGACCACACCACCCCCGGCGTAACACTGCGTAACACCCGCGCAATATGCGCCCGCCCCGAACCGCACATAACACCCGGCCCCGCAGGCACCGGGCCCCCAGCCGTGCCTCCACACACCCTCCGGCACCCCCCACACGCGACACCGACAAGATCACCACAAGGTCACGGGCAGAGCTGCGCGTTCTCACCATGCGGTCACTTCACGGTCCAGGAAAAAGCCGTACATGTCGGCACAGCCACCTCAAGCCTTCCTCAAAGGCATAACAAGACAGTCACATCATGCGGCTGACCCATCCCCGACCCCCGCCCCTGCCCTTAGAGTCACCGCCAGTCACCGCGCCGCCGGGCGCGTCTGCAGCACGGCCCTGTACCAATCAGTACGGCCCGGCGAACGACACGGCACCTCAAGCAGAGGAGGCCGCGCCAGGGAAAGGACTTTTCGTGCGACACCGTTCTTTGCTCATCCTCACCACAGTGCTCACCACAGGAGCACTGACACTCACCGCTTGCGGGTCGCGCGACGACGACAAAAAGAGCAGCGACAGCGGCGGCACCCAGACCGTCGTCATCGGCGTCGACGCCCCCATCACGGGTGACCTGTCCGCCCTCGGCCTCGGCATCAAGAACTCCGCCGACCTCGCCGCCAAGACGGCGAACAAGGCCAAGACCGTCCCCGGCATCAAATTCGTCGTCAAGCCCCTCGACGACCAGGCACAGCCCTCCGTCGGCCAGCAGAACGCCCAGACGTTCATCGACGACGACACCGTCCTCGGCGTCGTCGGCCCCCTGAACTCCGGCGTCTCCCAGTCGATGCAGAAGCCGCTCAACGACGCCAGCCTCACCCAGATCTCCCCCGCCAACACGGGCACCGAACTGACCCAGGGCGAGAACTGGAAGACCGGCGACAAGAAGCGCCCCTTCAAGACCTACTTCCGCACCGCCACCACGGACCAGATCCAGGGCGCCTTCGCCGCGAAGTACCTGTACAACAACGCGAAGATCAAGCAGGTCTACCTCATCGACGACCAGAAGCCCTACGGCGCCGGTCTCGCAGCCTCCTTCAAGGCGACGTTCACCGGACTCGGCGGCAAGATCGCCGGCTCCGACCACGTCAACCCCGACGACCGCGACTTCAACGCCGTCGTCTCCAAGGTCAAGAAGTCCGGCGCCAAGGCCGTCTACTACGGCGGCGAATACCCCGCCGGCGCCCCCCTGAGCCAGCAGCTCAAGGACAGCGTCAAGATCCCCCTCATGGGCGGCGACGGCATGTACAGCGCCGACTTCATCAAGCTCAACAAGAAGGCCCAGGGCGACATCGCCACCTCCGTCGGCAAGCCCGTCGAAGAACTCGACTCCGCCAAGAAGTTCATCGCGGACTACAAGACCGCCGGCTACAAGGACGCCTACGAGGCCTACGGCGGCGGCACCTACGACGCCACCTGGTCCATCATCGAGGCCGTCAAGGCAGTCGTCGCCGCCAACGACGGCAAGCTCCCCGACGACTCCCGCGCCAAGGTCCTCGCCGCAATGAGCAAGGTCAAGTTCGACGGCGTCACCGGCCCCGTCTCCTTCGACGAATTCGGCGACACCACCAACACCATGATGACCGCCTACCAGGTCAACGGCGGAAAGTGGACGTCCAAGCTCAGCGAGGCCTACAAGCCGTAACAAGCTCCCGGTCACGTAACGACTGACACCAGACCGCGCGGGAGCGCTACGAGCGCTCCCGCGCGGTGCCATATCCGAACCACTCCACGGAGGCCCTGCGGTGCACGAACTGCCGCAACAGCTGGCCAATGGACTCATCCTCGGCGCGATGTACGGACTCATCGCGATCGGTTACACGATGGTCTACGGAATCATCCAGCTCATCAACTTCGCCCACGGCGAGATCTTCATGATCGGAGGCTTCGGAGCACTCACCGTGTACCTCTGGATGCCGGCCGGCTCAAACCTCCTCGCAATCATCCCCCTCATGATCATCGGCGGCGTCATATGCTCCGTCGCCATCAGCACCGCCGCCGAGCGCTTCGCCTACCGGCCCCTGCGCAACGCACCCCGACTCGCCCCCCTCATCACCGCGATCGGCCTCTCCCTCGCACTCCAGCAAGCCATCTGGAAGTGGTACCCCGACGCCAAGAAGGACCGCTCCTTCCCCCAGTTCAAGGGCGAAGCGATCGACATCTTCGGCGCCCACATCCAACGCGGTGACGTCTTCGTCCTCATCACCGCACCCCTCTGCATGATCGCCCTCGGCCTCTTCGTCTCCAAGACCCGCGCCGGCCGCGGCATGCAAGCCACCAGCCAGGACCCCGACACCGCCAAGCTCATGGGCATCAACACCGACCGCATCATCGTCATGGCCTTCGCCATCGGTGCCGCGTTCGCCGCCGTCGCCGCCGTCGCCTACGGGCTCAAAAACGGCCAGATCGGCTTCAAAATGGGCTTCATCATGGGCCTCAAAGCCTTCACCGCAGCCGTACTCGGCGGAATCGGCAACATCTACGGCGCCATGCTCGGCGGCGTAGTCCTCGGCATCGCCGAATCACTCGCCACCGGCTACATGAGCGACGTCCCCGGCATGGAACTCTTCGGCGGCGGCGCCTGGAAGGACGTATGGGCCTTCGTCCTCCTCATCATCGTCCTCCTCCTCCGCCCCCAGGGCCTGCTCGGCGAACGCGTCGCGGATCGGGCGTGATACGGATGACCACCAACCACACCACCACGCCCCCCGCACCCGCCCTGCTCCCGATGCCCGCCCCCTGGCCCGCATCGCCACCACCGCAGGCGCAGCCCTCGCACTCGCCGGCACCTTCCTCGCCTGGACCTGGACCAACCAATTCCCCGGCGACCTCACCGTCACCGGCTACCCCGGCGGACTCCAGGTCCTCACCCTCATCAGCGCCGCACTCACCCTGCTCCTCACCCTCTCCGGGTACGGCATCCGCGGCCTCAACTGGCTCACCCCCGGCGGCACCAACAGCCCCGTCCGCCTCCTGGCACTCGGCACCTTCGGCGTCACCGCCTACACCATCGGCGCCATCACCTACGACCTCGGCGGCGTCGTCAACCTCGAACCCGGCGCCTGGGTCAGCGGCATCGGCTCACTCATCGCCGTCATCGCCGCACACGGACTCCCCGCCGACCAACACCTCCCCGACACCGGAATACCCACCACACGCTGGGAACACTTCCGCAACGGCCTCGCCGCCCCGGCCCCCCGCCGCGCAGCACCACTCCCCGCCTGGGCCGAAATCCTCACCATCGCCGTAGCCTTCGGCATCGGCCTCTACATCTTCGTCTACGGCGTCGACACCGACTACGCCGAACTCTTCATCGGCTTCCTCATCACCGTCGCCTTCGCCTTCACCGCACTGAACCGCGCCGGACTCATCTCCCGCATCACCGCGCTGACCGCGAAACACCGCAACATCACCCTCGCCGCCGCACTCGTCGCAGCCGTCTGCTTCCCCTTCACCCAGCAAAAAGAGGCATACGCGCTCATCGGCGCCAACATCCTCATCTTCGCGACCGTCGCACTCGGCCTCAACGTCGTCGTCGGCCTCGCCGGCCTCCTCGACCTCGGATACGTCGCCTTCCTCGGCGTCGGCGCCTACGCCGCCGCCCTGGTCTCCGGCTCCACCATGTCGGCCATCGGAGTCGAATTCCCCTTCTGGGCCGCCGTCCTCACCGGCGCAGGAGCCTCACTCGTCTTCGGCGTCCTCATCGGCGCACCAACCCTGCGACTACGCGGCGACTACCTCGCCATCGTCACCCTCGGCTTCGGTGAAATCTTCCGCCTCACCGTGAACAACCTCAACGGCAACAGCGGACCCGACCTCACCAACGGCTCCCAGGGCATCCCCAGCATCCCCGACCTCAACCTCTTCGGATTCGACTTCGGACTCAAGCACGACATCGGCGGCTTCACCCTCGGCAGGTCAGCCAACTACTACCTGCTCATGCTCGTCTTCACCGCCGTCGTCGTCCTCGTCTTCCGCCGCTCCGGAGAATCCCGCATCGGCCGCGCCTGGGTCGCCATCCGCGAAGACGAAACCGCAGCCACCGCCATGGGCATCAACGCCTTCCGGCTCAAACTGCTCGCCTTCGCCCTCGGCGCCACCCTCGCCGGACTCGCCGGAACCGTACAGTCACACGTCAACTACACCGTGACACCAGAGCAGTACCAGTTCGCCGGCTCCGTACCCCCCAACTCCGCATTCCTCCTCGCCGCCGTCATCCTCGGCGGCATGGGAACCCTCAGCGGACCCCTCGTCGGCGCCGCACTGCTCTACCTCATCCCGCAGAAACTCCAGTTCATGCAGGACTACCAGCTCTTCCTCTTCGGCATCGCACTCATCCTCCTGATGCGCCTGCGCCCCGAAGGACTGGTCGCCGACCGCAGGAAGCAGCTCGAATTCCACGAGACCGACCAGCTCGACGTACCGGAACCCCGCAAATCCGACGACGTCGACGCCGGCATCGCCAAGGCGGGGGCGTGACCACCATGACCACCACCACGAACACCGGCACCCCCGTGCTCGACGCCAGCGGCGTCACCATGCGATTCGGCGGCCTCACCGCCGTCCACAACGTCGACCTCACGGTCAACGCAGGCGAAATCGTCGGCCTCATCGGCCCCAACGGCGCCGGCAAAACCACCTTCTTCAACTGCCTCACCGGCCTCTACGTCCCCACCGAGGGCAAGGTCAGCTACAAAGGCACCGTCCTGCCACCCAAGCCCCACCTCGTCACCCAGGCAGGCATCGCCCGCACCTTCCAGAACATCCGGCTCTTCGCCAACATGACCGTCCTGGAAAACGTCCTCGTCGGACGCCACACCAGGACCAAAGAAGGCCTCTGGTCCGCCCTCCTGCGCCTCCCCGGCTTCACCAAGGCAGAAAACGCCAGCCGCGAACGCGCCATGGAACTCCTCGAGTTCATCGGACTCCAGGACAAGGCCGACCACCTCGCGCGCAACCTCCCCTACGGAGACCAGCGCAAGCTCGAAATCGCCCGCGCGCTCGCCAGCGACCCCGGCCTCCTCCTCCTGGACGAGCCCACCGCCGGCATGAACCCGCAGGAAACCCGCGTCACCGAAGAACTCATCTTCGCCATCCGCGACCAGGGCATCGCCGTACTCGTCATCGAGCACGACATGCGCTTCATCTTCAACCTCTGCGACCGCGTCGCCGTACTCGTCCAAGGCGAAAAACTCGTCGAAGGCACCTCCGACGTCGTCCAGAGCGACGAACGCGTCGTCGCCGCCTACCTCGGCACCCCCTTCGAAGGCGCCCCCGGCGCCGAAGAACTCGCCGAGGTCGAAGCCGCCGAAGCCGGCACCACCAAAACCGCCGTACGCACCACCGACACCACCCACACCGAGGAGGAGGACACCCGATGACCGCACTGCTAGAGGTCGAGGACCTCCGCGTCGCCTACGGCAAGATCGAAGCCGTCAAAGGCATCTCCTTCAGCGTCGAAGCCGGCCAGGTCGTCACCCTGATCGGCACCAACGGTGCGGGCAAGACCACCACCCTGCGCACCCTCTCCGGACTGCTCAAGCCGCTCGCCGGCCGCATCCTCTTCGAGGGCAAGCCACTCACCGGCATCCCCGCCCACAAGATCGTCGCCCTCGGCCTCGCCCACTCCCCCGAGGGCCGCCACATCTTCCCCGGCTGACGATCACCGAGAACCTCCAGCTCGGCGCCTACCTCCGCAGCGACAAGGCAGGCATCGAGAAGGACATCAAGCGCGCCTACGACCTCTTCCCCATCCTCGGGGAACGCCGCAAACAGGCCGCCGGCACCCTCTCGGGCGGCGAACAGCAGATGCTCGCCATGGGCAGGGCCCTCATGTGCCAGCCCAAGCTCCTGATGCTCGACGAACCCTCCATGGGCCTCTCCCCGATCATGATGCAGAAGATCATGGAGACCATCGTCGAGCTCAAGGCCCAGGGCACCACCATCCTGCTCGTCGAGCAGAACGCCCAGGCCGCGCTCTCCCTGGCCGACCACGGCCACGTCATGGAGGTCGGCAAGATCGTCCTCTCCGGCACCGGAGCAGACCTCCTCCACGACGAGTCGGTCCGCAAGGCCTACCTCGGCGAGGACTGAACCCGCACGAACAAGGCCCGCGCCCCGGATGTCCGGGACGCGGGCCTTTTCCGTACGCGAGCGGGAGCGCTTACTCCGCCGCCCGCTTCTTCTCCTCGGCGTCCTCGATCAGCGCCTCGGCGAGCTGCTGCATCGACAGCCGCCGGTCCATCGACGTCTTCTGGATCCACCGGAACGCGGCAGGCTCGGACAGGCCGTAGTCCGTCTGCAGAATGCTCTTCGCCCGGTCCACCAGCTTCCGCGTCTCCAGCCGCTGCGCAAGGTCCGCGACCTCGCCCTCCAGCGCCTTCAGCTCCGCGAACCGCGACACCGCCATCTCGATGGCCGGCACCACGTCGCTCTTGCTGAACGGCTTCACCAGGTACGCCATCGCCCCGGCGTCCCGGGCCCGCTCGACGAGGTCGCGCTGCGAGAACGCGGTGAGCATCAGGACCGGCGCGATGGACTCCTCGGCGATCTTCTCGGCGGCGGAGATGCCGTCGAGGATCGGCATCTTCACATCGAGGATGACCAGGTCCGGCTTGTGCTCCCGGGCAAGCTCGACAGCCTGCTGCCCGTCCCCGGCCTCACCGACGACCGCGTAGCCCTCTTCCTCCAGCATCTCTTTGAGGTCGAGGCGGATGAGCGCCTCGTCCTCTGCGATGACGACGCGGGTCGTCAGCGGCGGGACGTGCGACTTGTCGTCGTCGGCGGCGGGCTGGGGCGACTCGGGGGTGGTCACGGGGCTCCTCGTTCAGGGCATACGGCTCTCCATGAGCCTACCTAGCTACGGTATGGTGTCACTACGCGGGGCGCTTCTAGCCCTTCCTTTCTAAGGCCCCAGTACTCCAACTGGTTAGAGAGGCGGCTCTCAAACAGCCGAAAGTGTGGGTTCGAATCCCACCTGGGGCACCTTTCCTTTGATTTCAAGGTCGCAGAGAATCGACGCAGATTCACGTGATCGTGTGACTGCTGGACCGTTCTCGCCCCCGAACGCGAAGATCCGCCCAAGCTCGGCCATGTGTACGACCTTGAAACACGCAAGCATGCGCTGAGCCTGCTCGATCAGGGCTTCAGCCAGAACTCCGTAAGTACGCAAACCGGAATTTCCCGAGCTGCCATCCGCTCCTGGCTCGAACGAATAGAGCCACTCGGATACAAGCGCGGTTCCGAATGCCCTCGGTGTGGCGAAGCGTCCAGGCCCCCCGATGCCCCAGCCGCATACTCGTATCTGCTCGGCCTCTACCTCGGCGACGGCTGCATCAGTGCGAACAAGCGAGGGGTGTACTCACTTCGCATCGCATGCGCCGACGCCTGGCCGGGGCTCATTGAGGCCTGCGTCGAAGCCGTACAGATCGCGCGACCGGCCAACAAGGTGTGCCTGGTGCGAAGTCCGGGCTGTCAGTACGTCACATGCACCAGCAAGCACTGGCCTTGCTTCTTCCCCAGCACGGACCCGGCAAGAAGCACGACCGCAGGATCGCTCTTGAACTCTGGCAGCAGAAGATTGTCCAAGCCCACCCTTGGGAGTTCATTCGGGGCCTCATCCACTCCGACGGCTGCCGGATCATCAACTGGACCACACGACTCGTCGGTGGCGAGCCCAGACGATATGAGTACGCCCGCTACTTCTTCACCAACCTGTCGGCCGACATCCTGGGACTCTTCACCAGCGCGCTCGACCAGGTAGGGGTTGAGTGGAAGCAAGCCAACAGCAGGAACATCTCCGTTGCCCGACGGGCATCCGTAGCCCTCATGGATGCACACGTCGGGCCGAAATACTGAGCCAGCCCCCTACTTCGGGCTGTCGTCCTCGCCGATGTGGTGCACCCGCACCAGGTTCGTCGAGCCCGCTACACCGGGCGGGGAGCCGGCCGTGATGACCACGACGTCGCCCTTGCGGCAGCGGCCGATCTTCAGCAGTTCCTCGTCGACCTGCGCCACCATCGCGTCCGTCGAGTCCACGTGCGGACCCAGGAACGTCTCCACGCCCCACGTGAGGTTCAGCTGGGAGCGGGTGGCCGGGTCCGGGGTGAAGGCCAGGAGCGGGATGGGTGAGCGGTAGCGGGAGAGGCGCTTGACCGTGTCGCCGCTCTGGGTGAAGGCCACCAGGAACTTCGCACCGAGGAAGTCGCCCATCTCGGCTGCCGCGCGGGCGACCGCGCCGCCCTGGGTGCGCGGCTTGTTGCGGTCGGTGAGCGGCGGGAGGCCCTTGGCGAGGATGTCCTCCTCGGCGGCTTCGACGATGCGGGACATCGTGCGGACCGTCTCGATGGGGTATTTGCCGACGCTGGTCTCGCCGGAGAGCATGACGGCGTCCGTGCCGTCGATGACGGCGTTGGCGACGTCGGAGGCCTCGGCGCGGGTGGGGCGGGAGTTGTCGATCATCGAGTCGAGCATCTGGGTGGCGACGATGACCGGTTTGGCGTTGCGCTTGGCGAGTTTGATGGCGCGTTTCTGGACGATCGGCACTTGTTCCAGGGGCATTTCGACGCCGAGGTCGCCGCGGGCGACCATGATGCCGTCGAAGGCGGCGACGATGTCGTCGATGTTCTCGACGGCCTGGGGTTTTTCGACCTTGGCGATGACGGGGAGGCGGCGGCCTTCCTCGTTCATGATGCGGTGGACGGGTTCGATGTCGCTTCCGCTGCGTACGAAGGAGAGGGCGATGATGTCGGCGCCGGTGCGCAGGGCCCAGCGGAGGTCTTCGATGTCTTTTTCGGAGAGGGCGGGGACGGAGACGGCGACGCCGGGGAGGTTGAGTCCCTTGTGGTCGGAGACCATGCCGCCTTCGATGACGGTGGTGTGGACGCGGGGGCCGTCGACTTCGGTGACTTGGAGGGTGACGCGGCCGTCGTCGATGAGGATGCGTTCGCCGGGGGTGACGTCGGTGTTGAGGCCTTCGTAGGTGGTGCCGCAGGTGTGGCGGTCGCCTTCGACGGGTTCGACGGTGATGGTGAAGTGGTCGCCGCGTTCAAGGAGTACGGGGCCTTCGCGGAAGCGTCCGAGGCGGATCTTCGGGCCTTGAAGGTCGGCGAGGATTCCGACGCTGCGTCCGGCTTCGTCGGATGCTTTGCGTACTCGGTGGTAGCGCTCTTCGTGTTCGGCGTAGGTGCCGTGGCTGAGGTTGAGGCGGGCGATATCCATTCCCGCTTCGACCAGGGCCTTGATCTGGTCGTATGTGTCGGTGGCGGGTCCTAGGGTGCAAACAATTTTTGCTCGGCGCATGGTTTGAGCCTAGACCTTACCTGCGGGTAGCGAATTGGCTCCGGATGACTGCTCAACATCCTTTGGGTGACGGCGTTTTGACAAGTGTTGAATTGTGCGGCGGGGTGCTCGGATGAGCATTCTGGTTACAGCTTTGGTGGGGTCATGATGAAGCGGGCGTTCACCTGGGCGTAGACGGTCTGTTGTTGTGGTTCGAGGTCGAGGGCGGGGGCGGGTTCGGGGGCGGCGCCGCCGAATCCGCGGGTGAGGCCGTAGCCGCCTGGGGCGGCGGGCATGGCGGGGCGGTGTTCTCGGCGCCGAGGTCGGCGAGTTCGACGAGGGCGGCGAGTTGGGCGCCGAGGGCGTCGGCGTATTCGCGGGCGCGTTGGACGGCTTCGCGGACGGCTTGGCGGCGGGCTTCGCCGTGGGCGGGTGAGTCGGGGCGCAGGGCCCACCAGGGGCCGTCGATGCGGGTCATGTCGAGGTCGGCGATGCGGGTGGTGAATTCGCCGAGTGCGGTGAAGTCGTTGAGTACGGCGGTGATGTGGACGCGGCCGTGGTAGGCGCGGATTTTTTCGTCGCGGCCGCGTTGGGTGAGTTCGGGGGTGATGGAGAAGGCGCCGGTTTCGAGTTTTTCGACGGCTTGTCCGTAGGTGCGGGCGAGGTCGAGGACGGTGGTGTTGCGTCGGGTGAGTTCTTCGAGGGCGGCGCGGCGGTCTTTGCCGCGGGCGCTGACGGTGATGCCGACGCGGGCGGTTTCGGGGTCGAACTGGAGGCGGGCTTCGCCTCGGACGGCAAGGCGGGGGTGGTCGGGGGTGCCGTAGGGCTGGGTGGTGTCGGTCATGGGTCCACTGTGGCACTTGGGTGTGACAGCGGGTGGTCATCGAAACGAAACCTGTTGGGGGTGTTGCCGGGTGTGGTTCGTGGGTGATTATCTACGCGCGTTGTTCACCCTGGCGTGGGGTCTACGCGCGTTGTGTACGGAGAGAACTGAGATGTGGGAGACGAGATGCCGCTGAACCGAAGGACGTTCCTGGGCACATCGGCCGCGGCCGGGGCGGGTGTGGCGGTGGCGGGTGGTGCCGCGGTGCCTGCGCAGGCGCATGGTGATGGGCATGGGCACGGTCATGGGCGTCCGCAGAAGCGGTACTCGTTCACCGTGATGGGCACGACGGATCTGCATGGGAACGTCTTCAACTGGGACTACTTCACGGACAAGGAGTTCGACGACAAGGATCACAACGACGTCGGGCTGGCGAAGATCTCGACGTTGGTGGAGCAGGTGCGCCGGGAGAAGGGCCGTCACAACACCCTGATGATCGATGCGGGTGACACGATCCAGGGCACGCAGTTGTCGTACTACTACGCGAAGGTCGATCCGATCACGGCGAAGCGTGGTCCGGTGCATCCGATGGCGCAGGCGATGAACGTGATCGGGTATGACGCGGCGGCGTTGGGCAATCATGAGTTCAACTACGGCATTCCGGTGTTGCGTAAGTTCGAGGAGCAGTGTGACTTTCCGCTGCTGGGGGCGAACGCGCTGGATGCGAAGACGTTGAAGCCGGCGTTCGCGCCGTATGTGATCAAGAAGTTGCGTACGCCGCACGGGCGGGATGTGAAGGTCGCGATTCTGGGGCTGACGAATCCTGGTATCGCGATCTGGGACAAGGTGAACGTCAGCGGGAAGATGGTGTTCCCGGGGCTGGAGGAGCAGGCGGCGAAGTTCGTGCCGCGGCTGCGGTCGATGGGTGCGGATGTGGTGATCGTGTCGGCGCACTCGGGGAACAGCGGTAAGTCTTCGTACGGTGATCAGATCCCGTACGTGGAGAACGCGGCGGGTCTGGTGGCGGAGCAGGTGCCGGGGATCGACGCGATTTTGGTGGGTCATGCGCATCTGGAGATTCCCGAGTACTTCGTGGAGAACAAGGAGACGGGGAAGAAGGTCGTGCTGTCCGAGCCGCTGAAGTGGGGGCAGCGGTTGACGTTGTTCGACTTCGACCTGGTGTGGGAGAAGGGCCGCTGGGTGGTCGAGAGGGCGGGTTCGCAGGTGTTGAACTCGAACACGGCGGCGGAGGACCAGCGGATCACGAAGCTGCTGGCGGATGAGCACAAGAAGGTGGTTGCGTACGTCAACCAGGTGATCGGTACGTCGGCTGCGGCGATGACGACGGCGGAGGCGGCGTGGAAGGACGAGCCGATCATTGATCTGATCAATGTGGTCCAGGCCGAGACGGTGAAGGCGGCGCTGGCGGGTGGCGAGTATGCGGCGTTGCCGGTGTTGTCGCAGGCGTCGTGTTTCTCGCGGACGGCGCAGATTCCGGCGGGGAATGTGACGATCAAGGATGCGGCGGGTCTGTATCCGTTCGAGAACACGCTTGAGGCGCGGTTGCTGACGGGTGCGCAGGTGAAGGATTATCTGGAGTTCTCGGCGCGGTATTACGTGCAGACGGCGGCGGGTGTTCCGGTGGATCCGGCGAAGCTGACGAACGCGGACAGTACTCCGGATTACAACTATGACGCGGTGTCGGGGTTGACGTATGACATCGACATCGCGAAGCCGAACGGTTCGCGGATCGTGGGTCTTTCGTTCGAGGGTAAGGCGATTGATCCGGCTGCGCAGTTCGTGTTGGCGGTGAACAACTACCGGGCGAGTGGTGGGGGTAATTTCCCGCATGTGCCGGGTGCGAAGCAGTTGTGGGCGAATTCGGAGGAGATCCGGAACACGATCATTGCGTGGGTGCAGGCGAAGGGTTCGGTGGATGGTGCGCAGTTCGCTTCGGTGGACTGGCGGCTGACGCGGGACGGTACGCCGGTGTTCTAGGTGGGCCGGTTGTAGGTACGCCGGTGTTCTAGGTGGGCCGGTTGTAGGTACGCCGGTGTTCTGGGTGGGCCGGTGTGGTGGGGGCGGCCGTCTCCTTTCCTGTGGGAAGGGGGCGGCCGCTTCTTTGTGCCGGGTGGGGTGGGGTGGGTCAGTTGCTTTGGACGAGGGGGGTGAGGGCGGGGCTCTGGGCGGGGATTTTCGGGGTGTGGGGGGTGAGGCCGAAGGTGGTGAAGGCGGTGCGTTGTGGGAGGGGGTAGGGGGTGGTGCCGGTGAGGTTGTTGAGGATGGTGGCGCTGCGCCAGGCGGCGAGGCCGAGGTCGGGGGCGCCGACGCCGTGGGTGTGGCGTTCGGCGTTCTGTACGTAGATGTTGCCGGTGATGGTGGGGTCGAGGTCGAGGCGGAACTGGTCGTCGATGCGGGGGCGGCCTGCGGTGTCGCGGCGCAGGTGGGTTTCGAGGCCGCCGAGGATTTGGTCGAGGGGGCGTTCGCGGTAGCCGGTGGCGAGGATGACGGCGTCGGTGGTGAGGCGGGAGCGGGTGCCTTGTTGGGTGTGTTCGAGGTGGAGTTCGACGCGGGTGGTGGCGACGCGGCCTGCGGTGCGTACGGCGACGCCTGGGGTGAGGGTGGCGTCGGGCCAGCCGCCGTGGAGGGTGCGGCGGTAGAGCTCTTCGTGGATGGCGGTGATGGTGTCGTGGTCGATGCCTTTGTGGAGTTGCCATTGGTGGGGACGAGTGCGTCGCGTACGGGTTCGGGGAGGGCGTGGAAGTAGCGGGTGTAGTCGGGGGTGAAGTGTTCGAGGCCGAGTTTGGAGTACTCCATGGGGGCGAAGGCGGGGGTGCGGGCGAGCCAGTGGAGTTTTTCGTGGCCGGCGGGGCGGGCGCGTAGGAGGTCGAGGAAGATTTCGGCGCCGGATTGTCCTGAGCCGATGACGGTGATGTGGGTGGCGTTGAGGAGTTCTTCGCGGTGGTGGAGGTAGTCGGCGGAGTGGATGACGGGGACCGAGCCGGCTTCGGCGAGGGGTTTGAGGGGTTCGGGGATGTGGGGTTGGGTGCCGACGCCGAGGGCGATGTGGCGGGTGTGGGCGCGGCCGAGGGCTTCGGCTTCGCCGTGGGTGTCGAGTTGGGTGTAGTCGACTTCGAAGAGGTTGTGTCGGGGGTTCCAGCGGATGGCGTCGACTTGGTGGCTGAAGTGGAGGCTGGGGAGTTGTTGGCTGACCCAGCGGCAGTAGGCGTCGTATTCGGCGCGTTGGATGTGGAAGCGCTCGGCGAAGTAGAAGGGGAAGAGCCGGTCGCGGGTGCGTAGGTAGTTGAGGAAGGTCCAGGGGCTGGTGGGGTCGGCGAGGGTGACGAGGTCGGCGAGGAAGGGGACTTGGAGGCTGGCGCCGTCGATGAGGAGGCCGGGGTGCCAGTGGAAGGCGGGGCGTTGTTCGTAGAACGTGGTGTTGAGGGGTTTGTCGGGGATGCCGTGGGCGAGGGCGGCGAGGGAGAGGTTGAAGGGGCCGATGCCGATGCCGACGAGGTCGTGTGGCTGGTCGGTCTCGGGGGTGGGCCGATCGGGCCGGTCTGTCATCGGGGGGTGCTGCCTTCCGTGAGTTCGGTGGCGAGTCGGGTGACGAGGTGGAGGAGTTCTTGGAGGTCGTCGGGGGTGGTGTGGGGGTTGAGGAGGGTGGCTTTGAGCCAGAGGTGGCCGGCGGTGTGGGTGCGGCCGAGTACGGCGTGGCCTCGGGTGAGGAGGGTGCGGCGGATGGTGGCGACGGTGTGGTCGTCGGTGTGGGTGGGGCGGAAGAGGACGGTGGTGAGGGTGGGGCGGTCGTGGAGTTCGAGGGTGGGGGTTTTGGTGATGAGGTCGGCGAGGTGGTGGGCGGCGGTGCAGGTGCGGTCGATGAGGTCGGCGAGGCCGGTGCGGCCGAGGGCTTGGAGGGTGACGGCGATTTTGAGTACGTCGGGGCGGCGGGTGGTGCGCAGGGAGCGGCCGAGGAGGTCGGGGAGGCCGGCTTCGGTGTCGTCGTCGGCGTTGAGGTAGGGGGCGTGGTGGTGGAGTGGGTCGAGGTGGTGGTGGTCGGGGACGGCGAGGATGCCTGCTGATGCGGGTTGCCAGCCGAGTTTGTGGAGGTCGAGGGTGACGCTGTGGGCGCGGTCGAGGCCGTTGATCTTGTTGCGGTGGGTGGGGCTGAAGAGGAGGGGGCCGCCGTAGGCGGCGTCGATGTGGAGTTCGGCGCCGTGGGTGTGGCAGAGGTCGGCGATGTGGGTGAGGGGGTCGATCTGGCCGGTGTCGGTGGTGCCTGCGGTGGCGGTGACGAGGACGGGGCCTTGGCCGTGGAGTCGGGTGAGGGTGTCGTTGAGGGCGGCGGGGTCGATGACGCCGGTGGGGGTGGGGATGGTGTGGGGTTCGGGGAGGCCGAGGAGCCAGGCGGCGCGGGTGATGCTGTGGTGGGCGTTGGCGCCGCGGATGGTCTGGATGGGGCCGTGGCGTTCGCGGGCGAGGAGGAGTGCGAGTTGGTTGGCTTCGGTGCCGCCGGTGGTGATGAGGGCGTCGGGTGCGGTGTGGTGGGGGTAGATCTCGGCGGCGAGTGCGGTGGTGATGTCGGCTTCGAGGGCTGAGGCGGCGGGTGCCTGGTCCCAGGAGTCCATGGAGGGGTTGAGGGCGCTGGCGGCGAGGTCGGCGGCGGCGGCGAGGGCGAGGGGTGGGGTGTGGAGGTGGGCTGCGCAGTGGGGGTGTGCGGGGTCTGCGGCGCCTTCGGTGAGGGCGGTGATGAGGGTGGCGAGGGCGTGGTGGGGTCCGGTGCCGTGGTCGGGGATGGCGGGGTGGAGGGCGGTGCGCATGCGGGGGGTGACGGTGTCGGGGCCGCCTGCGGGGAGGGGGCCGTCGCGTCGGTGGGCGCCTTCGTGGAGTGCGTTGAGGACGGTGTCGAGGAGGGGGCGCAGGGCTGCGGGGCCCGTGGTGCCTCCGGCGAGGGGTGGGGTGGGCATGGGGGTGGTGGTCCTTCGGGGCGCGTGGGTGGACATGGGTGGACTTGCCAGCTTGTCCGGGTTTCTGGTGGCGCGGCCGAAGAGCTCGGTGATCTGAACTCGAAAGGGGGATGGGTGGGTGGTGGGGGGTGTTTGCCGGGGGTTGGGGTGGTAGTGGTGCGCACGGTTGTGTGGGCGTACAGCTGTGCCCGGCCTGTCCTCGGTGGGGAGGGCGGGCCGGGCACGGGTGGTGCGGGTGTGTGTCCTGGGGTCAGTGGGCGTTGCGGACGGCGAGGGCGCGGCGCAGGTCGTCGATCTGGTCGGCGAGTTTGCGGCGCAGGGCGGGGATGAGGGCCTGGTCGGTGAGGCCTTGTTCGCCGAGGTGGAGGCTGTGGGTGTCGATGGCGTACGCGGGGAAGGCGTCGCGTCCGGCGGCTTGGGCGATGGCGGGGCCGCGGCGTACGGCGAGTTGGGTCGCTTCGGGGTAGTAGCGGGCCACGTAGGTGTGGACGAGGGCGGTCTGTTCGGGTTGCCAGAAGCCTTGGGCGGTGGCGGTGAAGAGGTAGTTGGAGAGGGTGTCGTCGGTGAACATGGCGTGCCAGGCGGCGGCTTTGGCTTCGGGGGTGGGGAGGGCGGCGCGGCAGCGGGCGGCGCCTTCCTGGCCGGTGGCGCTGGGGTCCTGTTCGAGTTCGGCGGTGATGGTGGTCTCGTCGGTGGCGCCGAGGACGGCGAGGCGGGTGAGGATGCGCCAGCGCAGTTCGGGGTCGAGTTCGGGTCCGCCGGGGACGGTGCCTTCGGTGAGCCAGCCGTGGATGGTGTCGGGCTGGGTGGCGGCGTCGATGAGGTGGCGTACGGCGATGAGGCGGAGGCCGGGGTTGGTGCCGTCCTCGGTGCGGCGGATGAGGTCGCGGCACAGGGCGGTGAGGGTGGTGAGGGCGGCGGGGCGGTTGTCGGGGGTGAGGTAGCGGCCGGCGATCTGGGTGGTGGCGAAGGTGAGGACGGCTTGGTGGAGTGCGAGGTCGCTCTCGTGCGGGAGGTGGGCGCGGGCGGCGTCGAGGTAGGTGGTGGGGTCGAGTTCGCCGTCGCGGACCATGTCGCGGGCGGTGTTCCAGATGACGGCGCGGGTGAGGGGGTCGGGGATGCCGGAGAGGCTGCGTACGACGGTGTTCCAGGAGTCCGGGTCGAGGCGGACCTTGGCGTAGGTGAGGTCGTTGTCGTTGAGGAGGACGAGGGCGGGGCGGCGGCCTGGCCGGGTGGTGGGGGTGTGGTGGTCCTGGGGGATGCCGATTTCGAAGCGGTCGCGCAGGACGAGCCGGTCGGGGCCGGACTGGGTGTCGATGGCGTGGTCGTAGGTGCCGACGGTGATGCGGTGGGGGCGGGTGCCGTGGTGGTCGACGGTGAGGGACCAGGTGGTGTCGGCTTCGGTGAGGTGCGGGGTGAGGGTGTCGACTCCGGTGGTGCGCAGCCACTGGTCGGCCCAGGCGTCGACGTCGCGGTCGGTGGCGGATGCGAGGTTGTCGATGAAGTCGGCGAGGGTGGCGTTGCCGAATTTGTGGCGGGCGAAGTGGGTGTTGATGCCGGCGAGGAAGTCTTTTTCGCCGAGCCAGGCGACGAGTTGGCGCAGGGCGGAGGCGCCCTTGGCGTAGGAGATGCCGTCGAAGTTGAGCATCGCGGATGCGGTGTCGGGGACGGCGGCGGGGTCGGGGGCGACGGGGTGGGTGGAGGGGCGTTGGTCTGCGTCGTAGCCCCAGCCCTTGCGGGCGACGCCGAAGTCGACCCAGGTGTCGGTGAAGCGGGTGGCTTCGGCGAGGGTCTGGTAGCCCATGTATTCGGCGAAGGACTCGTTGAGCCAGATGTCGTCCCACCAGGCGAGGGTGACGAGGTCGCCGAACCACATGTGGGCCATTTCGTGGGCGATGACCATGCCGCGGAGCTGGCGCTCGGTGTCGGTGACGGCGGAGCGGTAGATGAATTCGTCGCGGAAGGTGACGAGGCCGGGGTTCTCCATGGCGCCCGCGTTGAATTCGGGGACGAAGGCCTGGTCGTAGGAGTCGAAGGGGTAGGGCTCTTCGAATTTTTCCTGGAACCGGTCGAAGCAGGCGCGGGTGATGTCGAGGATCTCGTCGGCGTCGGCGTCGAGGTGGGGTGCGAGGGAGCGGCGGCAGTGGATGCCGAAGGGCAGTCCGGCGTGTTCGGTGGTCACGGAGTGCCAGGGGCCTGCGGCGACGGCGACGAGGTAGGTGGAGATCGGTGGGGTGGGTGCGAGGGTCCAGCGGCCGTCCTCGGTGTGCTGGACGGTGCCGTTGCCCAGGACGGTCCAGCCTTCGGGGGCGGTGACGGTGAGGGCGAAGACGGATTTGAGGTCGGGCTGGTCGAACGCGGCGAAGACGCGCTGGACGTCTTCCATGAAGAGCTGGGTGTAGACGTAGGTCTCGTTGTCGGTGGGGTCGGTGAAGCGGTGCATGCCTTCGCCGGTGCGGGAGTAGTGCATGGCGGCGTCGATGCGGAGTTCGTGTGCGCCGGCGCTGAGGGCGGTGAGCGGGAAGCGGTTGCCGTCGAGGCCGGCGGGGTCGAGCGGGTGCCCGTCGAGGCTGATCGAGCGCAGGGTGGCGGGCTTGATCTCGACGAAGGTGTCTCCGGCCGTGTGGGCGGTGAACCGGATGTGGGTGCGGGAGTCGAAGGTCTCCTCCCCCGCGGTCAGATCGAGGTCGATCGTGTACCGCTGCACGTCGAGGAACTGGGCTCGGGTCTGCGCTTCGTCGCGCATCAGTACGGACATGTGGCCATGCTGCCGTATGGGATGCGGGGTGTGCAGGCGGGTTCGCGGCGGGCTGAGCGGGTTCGTGCCCGGTCCTTTGAGGGCTAAGATTCTTACCCATTGTGTACCTGCACGGAGGAGTGCCCGGGATGGCGAAGAACCAGGCTGCTGTGGCGTCGGCATCGTCGGTGGCGTCCGCGAAGGGGCAGGACGCGGTGGCCTCGATCGTCGAGGACTGGCGGCGGGAGCGGCCGGAGCTGGATACGGCTCCGCTGGAGGTGTTCGGCAGGCTGCACCGGGCGTTCCTGCGGTACAGCGCGGCGATCTCGCGGCCGGTGGAGCGCAAGGGGCTGTCGATGGCCGGGTTCGATGTGCTGACGGCGCTGCGCAGGGCGGGGGCGCCGTTTCGTCGTACGGCGGGTGAGCTGGCCGATTCGGGGCTGATCAGTTCGGCGGGGGTGACGTTGCGGATCGACCGGCTGGAGAAGGACGGGCTGATCCGGCGGGAGCGGGATCCGGAGGACCGGCGGGTGGTGCATTCGCGGCTGACGGACGAGGGGCTGTCGGTGATCGACGAGCTGTTCTCGGAGCATCTGGACAACGAGCGGCAGATGCTGGCGGGGTTGTCTCCGGCGGAGTGCCGGCAGCTGGCGCGGTTGCTGGAGAAGCTGGAGCGGTCTGTGTTGGCGGCGGAGGCGGGTGAGTAGGGGGCGGGTTCCTGTTGGTGGGGCGCTCCGCGGGGGCACCGGTACCCCGGTGCGGGGGGGTGTCCTCAATCGCCGGACGGGCTTGAACTGCCCGGTGGCGGGCCCGCTTGCCTGCTGGCGGGCTTGAATCGCGGGCGGGCCGAGTAGGCGGCTTCGCCCACTGGGTGCTGGGTGTCCTCAATCGCCGGACGGGCTTGAATGGGCTGGGTTGCCCGGTGACGGCTTGAATCGCCTGGGTGGCCGGCGGTTGAGGACTGTTCGTGGGGTGGTCAGCTGGTTGCGGCCTGGGTCTCCGCCTCGGTGCGGTACATGCGGCGGACCCGGACCACGCCCAGGTCGTGCTGGTAGAGGTTCTCCGCCTGGTCGGCGTCCTTGCGGAGGTCTTCCAGCATGATGCGGTCCTGTTCGAGGACCTCCCAGTGGCGGTCCTCCAGGAGCGTCTTGTACAGGAAGCGCCAGGTGTCGCGCTGCCAGTCCGTCACCTTGCGGTAGCGCCAGAAGAAGACGGCGCAGCGGTTCTCGTCGATGGGGGTGGCCATGCCGACGATGCCGAACGGGCCGCCGGGGCCGGCGGTGGGCGGGTACGGGATGGTGAGGTCGACCCAGTCGACGCCGGTGCGGCAGAGTTCGACCCAGTCGAAGTTGACGCCGCTCTGGTCGGTCTTCTCGAAGAAGAAGCCGCGTTCGGTCTCGCGGATCCGGAAGCGGGCGGTGGTCTGTCCCTCGGCCATGCTGTGCGAGTCGCGGTGCAGGAACGACCCGTGCATGGGGTCGAGCAGGTTCTCCACGGCGTAGCGCCAGTTGACGTTCCACTCGGCGTAGCAGAGGAACGCGGTCGTGCCGGGGTCGGTGAGCTGTTCGGGGAGGGTGAGTGGTGCCGGTTCGGGGTGCTTCTCGTCGCCGAAGTAGGCGAGGACCGCGCCGCCGGTCTCGATGAGGTGGGGGGCGGCGACGAGTTGTTTGCCTTCGAGGTTGCAGCCGGGCAGGCCGGGTACGGCGGCGACGGTGCCGGTGCCGTCGACCTGGACGCCGTGGTACCAGCAGGCGATGCGGTCGCCGAGGTGTTTGCCGAGGGAGAGCCGGGCGCCGCGGTGGGGGCAGCGGTCCTCCAGCATGTGGAGGGTGCCGTCGGCGCGGCGGAAGAGGAGCCATTCCTCGCCGAGGAGGGTGAGGCGTTTCATGCCGCCTGCGGGCACGAAGCGGGAGGGGCAGACGGCGTACCACTGGTTGCGGATGCCGGTGTCGAAGAGCCGGTCGGCGGTGCGGTTGCCGGGGCGGGCGACTTCGGAGGGGCGGGTGGGGGTGGCGGGCTGTGCGGGGGTGGTGGTGTCGGTGGTCATGGTGGGTTCACGCTCCCAGTCGTCGCATCTCGTTGCGGAAGGTTTCCTCGGTCCACGGGCTGCCGTCGGGGGCGGGCAGGTCGCGGGCGTTGAGTCCGGCGACGAGTCCGGGCAGGTCGTGGGCGCCGCTGCCGAAGACCTCCTCGATCTCGGCGGCGAGCTTCTTCTCGTACGGGGTGGGTTCGGCGGTGCGTGCCTGGTTCGGGTCGAGGTACTGCGGGGTGGTCGGGGTGGTCATGTCGGCTCCCTTCGGGGGCGTTTCAGAGGTCGAGGACGAGGCGGGGGGTGCGGGCGCGGGAGACGCAGAGCATCATCGAGGCGCCGGTTTCGCGTTCGCCGTCGGTGAGGAGGAAGTCGCGGTGGTCGGGGGTGCCTTCGAGGACCTTGGTCTCGCAGGTGCCGCAGATACCGTCGCGGCAGGAGGAGGCGACGGTGATGCCGGCGGTTTCCAGGGCGTCGAGTACGGAGGTGTCGGGGGCGACCTCGACGGTGATTCCGGTGCGGGAGCAGACGACGTCGAAGCATTTGTCCTGGCCGTCGCGCGGTGGTGCGGTGGGGGCGGCGAAGCGTTCGGTGCGGGCGCCGGGGCAGCGTTCCTCGACTGCGGCGAGGAGGGGTTCGGGGCCGCAGCAGTAGACCTGGGTGCCTGGGGTGAGGTCGCCGAGGAGGGTGTCGAGGTCGAGGTGGCCGTGTTCGTCCTGGGGGACGAATTCGACGGATCCGCCGGGGAGTTGCGCGAGGGCGGTGAGTTCGGCGGCGAAGGCCATGGAGGTGCGGGTGCGGCCGCCGTGGACGAGCCGCCACGGGGTGTGGGTGCGGGCCGCCTCGCGGGCCATGGCGAGGAGGGGCGTGATGCCGATGCCGCCTGCGATGAAGAGGTAGCCGGTGGTGTCGCCGGGGGTGGCGAGCTCGAAGTGGTTGCGGGGGCCCTGGACGTGGAGGGTGTGGCCGGGGCGGAGTTGGGTGTGGAGGTGGGCGGAGCCGCCGCGTGAGGCGGGTTCCCGGAGGATGCCGATGCGCCAGTGGGTGGTGTCGGCGGGATCGGAGCACAGGGAGTACTGGCGGACGTGTCCGCCGGTGTGTACGTCGATGTGGGCGCCGGGCTGCCAGGCGGGCAGCGGGGCGCCGTCCGGGTGGGTGAGTTCGATGCTCAGGACACCGTCGGCTTCCCACGTCATGCGGTGGACGAGCAGGTCGAGCCGGGGTTCCTCGGCGGGTGTCATGACGGGTTGCCTCCTTCTCCAGAGGTATCGGTGGCGGTTGCGGGGAGCTTGACCGGCGGGGTGAAGGGGGTGTTCATCGGGCCGAGTGCGGTGAGGTCGATCTCGACGAGCGTGGGGCCGGGTGAGCTGACGGCTTCCTTGATGACGGGTCCGGCGTCGGACTCGGCGGCGATGCGGGCGTACGGGAGGCCGACGGCGGCGGCGAGCTGGGCGAAGTCGGGGGTGGTGAGGTCGACTCCGTAGCGGCGCGGGAAGTGGTTGTCCTGCATGTTGCGCAGGACGCCGTAGCCGCCGTCGTTGAAGACGAGGAGGGTGAGGTCGGGTTTCTCCTGGGCGAGGGTGAGGAGTTCGCCGAGGTGGACGGCGAGGCCGCCGTCGCCGGCGATGACGACGGTGGGGGTGGTGGGGCGGCCGAGTGCGGCGCCGATTCCCATGGCGAGGCCCTGGCCGATGCCGCCGCCGCGCGGGAAGACGTTGGTGGCCGGGTCGGTGATCTCCAGGAGCCGGTTTCCCCAGGTGGAGGAGGGGATGGTGACGTCGCGGGCGATGACGGATCCGGGCGGGCAGGCGTCGCGGATGGCGTCGTTGATCGCGGCCTGGGGTCCGATGGCGTGGCGTTGTGCGGCGCGGGCTTCGGTGCGGGCCCTGCGGACGCGGTCCGGCCAGCTCGGCTCCGTACCGCCGCTGGTGAGGCGTCCGAGGAGGGCGGCGAGTACGGCGGTGGCGTCGCCGTGCAGGGCGACGGTGGCGGGGTACACACGGCCGGGGGCGGCCGGGTCGAGGTCCAGCTGGATGTGGACGGGCGGGAGTCCGAGGCTGTAGTCGGCGGTTTCGTTGGAGCGGAAGTGCGTGCCGATGGAGAGCAGTACGTCGGCTTCGGCTAGCAGGGCGCGGCCTGCGGGTGCGGTGGCGTAGTTGCCGAGGACCCGGTCGTCGGATTCGGGGACGGAGCCGCGGCCGGAGTTGGAGGTGACGAGTCCGGCGTTCAGCGCGTCCAGGAGTGCGGCGAGTTCGGGGCGGGCGCTGTTGGCTCCGCCGCCTGCCCAGATCAGGGGGCGGTGGGCGGCGGACAGCAGTGCGGCGGCCTCGTCGAGGAGCGCCGGGTCGGGGAGGGCGGGTGCGGCGGCTGTCCGGACGGGGGTGCCGGTGAGGTGCTGGGGGGCGAACTGCAGGTCGATGGGCCATTCGATGCTGACCGGGCCGTGCGGGGCGGTCAGTGCGCGGGCTGCGGCTTCGCGGAGGGTGTCGCCGGCGCTCGCGGCGTCGGTGACGGTGACGGCGTGGGTGGAGACCGCGCGGAGCATGCCGAGCTGGTCCTTGGTCTCGTGGATGAAGCCGCGCCCGGAGCCGAGGTACTCGCTGTCGATCTGGCCGGTGATGTGCAGGACGGGGGTGCCGGAGCTGAGGGATTCGATGAGGGAGCCTGCCGCGTTGCCGGCGCCGGTTCCGGTGCTGGTGAGGGCGCAGCCGAGGTTGCCGGTGGCGCGGGCGTGGCCGTCGGCGGCGTTGACCGCGGCGGCTTCGTGGCGGACGGGGACGAAGCGCAGGTCGCGGTCGACGGCTTCGACGAGCGGCAGGTTGTGCACGCTGACGATGCCGAACACGGTGTCGACGCCGAGTCCGCGCAGCGTCTCGACGAGCAGGTCGCCGCCGTTGGGTCGGGTCATGTCGGGTGCTCCTGTGGGTGGGGTACGGGGTGGGGGCTGTGGGGTTACGCGATGGCTCGGTTGACGCCGCCGCAGACGTCGACGGTGGTGCCGGTGATGTAGGAGGCCCTGGGTGAGAGGAGTGCGGTGACGGCGTACGCGACTTCGTCGGCGTTGCCGAGGCGGCCCAGGGCGATGCCCCGGTCGGCGGCGAGTTCGGCCTGCCAGGCCGGGTAGTCGAGGGGGCTGCCGGATGCGGCGTAGCGGCGTTCCCACTGTCCGGTGTCGATGAGCCCGAGGCAGACGGAGTTGACGCGGATGCCGTCGGGGGCGAGTTCCTTGGACAGTGAGGTGGAGAGGTTGAGGATGCCGGCGCGGGCGGCGCTGGTGGTCATGAGTGCGGTCTCGGGCTGTTTGGCGAGCACGGCGTTGATGTTGACGACGGAGGCGTGGCCGGATGCGCGCAGGTGGGGAAGGGCGGCGTTCAGGGGGTTGAGGACGCCGAAGAACTTCAGTTCCAGTTCGTCGCGCCAGTCGTCGGCGGTCGTCTCGGCGAAGGGTTTCATCCGGGAGGCGCCGGCGTTGTTGACGAGTC
This sequence comes from Streptomyces sp. RKAG290, assembly GCF_023701695.1. Classification (GTDB taxonomy): domain Bacteria; phylum Actinomycetota; class Actinomycetes; order Streptomycetales; family Streptomycetaceae; genus Streptomyces. Next base: position 5,734,961 of record NZ_JAJOZC010000001.1, on the reverse strand, counting down.
CGTCGATGCCGCCGAGGCGTGTCGCGGCGGTTTCGGTGAAGGCCCGTACGGCGGCTTCGTCGCGTACGTCGCAGGGTGCGTGGTAGAGCCTGTCGGGTCCGGCGAGGCCGTCGAGGGCGGTGGCGAGGGTGTCGGCGCGGCGGCCGCAGGTGGCGACGCGGGCGCCTTCGGCGAGCAGTGTGCGGACCGTGGCGAGGCCGACGCCGGAGCTGCCGCCGGTGACGAGGATGCGGTGGCCTTTCAGGCGGAGGTCCATGGGGTTCCTTACGGGTTGGGGGGTCCGGGGTGCTCCGCGGGGGCACCGGGACCCCGGTGCGGGGTTCCTTGCGGGTTGGGGGTCCGGGGTGCTCCGCGAGGGCACCGGGACCCCGGTGCGGGTGGTGTCCTCAATCGCCGGACGGGCTTGATTTGCCCGGGCGGGCTTGATCGGACGGGCTTGATTTGCCCGGACGGGCTTGATTTGCCCGGGCGGGCTGATTTGCCCGGGCGGGCTTGAAGGGCAGGCCCGGGTGGCTCAGTTCATCGTGAAGCCGCCGTTGACCGCGAAGGTCTGGCCGGTGATGTAGCCGGACTCGTCGCCGATGAGGAAGGCGATCAGGCCGACGAGGTCGGCCGGTTGCTGTGGCCGGGAGATCGCCCGGTTGAGCCGGTAGAGCTCGTGGCGTTCGGCGGGGATGTCCACTGCGGACTCCCCCTCGGTGAGGCCGGGGGCCACGGCGTTGACGGTGATGCCGTGGTCGCCGGTCTCGCGCGCCATGGCCCGGGTCAGGGAGATCACGGCGCCCTTGGAGGCGATGTAGTGGGCGAGCCGGGGCGAGCCGTACAGGGCGGCGTCCGAGGCGAGGTTGACGATCCGGCCGCTGCCTTGTGCCCGCATGAGTGGCAGGAGTGCGCGGGCGACGAGCCAGGGGCCGCGGGCGTTGACCGTCATGATGCGGTCCCATGCCTCGATGTCGATCTCGTGGAAGGGTTTGCCGCCCACGGCGTTGGCGAGTCCGGCGTTGTTGACCAGTCCGTGGAGCCGGGTGCCGTCGCCGGTGAGGGTGGCGGCGAGGGCGTCGGCGGAGTCCGGGTCGGCGACGTCGAGCGGGTGGTAGTGCGCGGTGATGCCTTCGGCGCGCAGGTCGTCGGCGGCCTGTCTGCCGGTGGCCTCGTCGAGTTCGGCGATGACGACGCGGTGGCCGTCGCGGCCGATCCGGCGGGCCGCGGCAAGTCCCAGGCCGCGGCCGGCGCCGGTGACGACGACCGTGCGGGGGGTGTCGTCGGTGGCCATCAGTCGCGGGTGACGCCGTGCATCGGGGAGTGCTCGGGGTAGGTCGGCACCTGCGGCTTCTGCGTGCCGATGATCACGCAGAACAGGGCGTCGGTGTCGCCCTCGTTCTTCAGTGAGCGGGCCACTCCGGCGGGCACGACGATCATGTCGCGGTAGCCGAGGGTGCGGTATTCGGCCTCGTCGGCGCCGCGGTGGATGCCGACCCTGACCTGGCCCTCCAGGACGAAGAAGGCTTCCTCGACGTCGTGGTGGGTGTGTTCGGGTCCTTCGGCGCCCGGCGGGAGCAGCATGTTGGAGAGGGTGAAGCCGCCGGAGGGCAGGATGCGGTTGTCGCTCTCGTGGTTTCCGGTGGCCCCGGAGCCGACGTAGCGGATCTGGGCGCGGCGGTACTGGGCGCCGGCCTTCTCCTGGAAGGACAGGGTGTTCCAGTCGGGCCGGCGGGAGTCCTTGGTGGCGATGAGGGAGTCGGTGTACTTCGCGAGGTCGCCGTCGTTCTCGTACGGGGTGTTGTCGATGGGCACGAGATGCTCCTTGGTTCGGTGGTGGGGGTGTTGGGGGTGTTGGGGGTTCGTCGCCTGGTCTGTCCGGCGCTGATACGGCCTGATCCGGCTTGATCCGGCCTGATCCGGACGAGAGGCCCTAGGCGGGTACGCGGGCGACGACGTGGAGGTGGGCGCGGACCCAGGCGTTGAAGGCCTCGGGCCGTTCCTGGTTGGCGAGGTGTCCGGCGCCGGAGAGGGTGACGTAGACGGATCTGGTGAGTGCTCCGGCGATGGCCTGCGACTCGTCGGTGCCGGTGACGGTGTCCTGTTCGCCGCACAGGACGAGGGCGGGTGCGGTGATGGCGGGCAGGTCGTCGGTGAGGTCGGTGTCGGCCATGGCCTGGGCGGCGTATCCGTAGCCGGGGCTGCGGACGGCGGCGGCCATGGTGGCGACGACGCGTTCGACGAGTGCGGGGGGTGCGCCGGCGGAGACCAGGCGTGGTCCGCGGGCGGCGGCGAAGGCTCCGGGCCCTTCGGCGGCGAGTTGTTCCGCCCGTCCGCGCATGGCCTTCGCCTTGTCCGGGTGGGTGCCGGAGCCGCGGCTGGAGTCGGCGACGATCAGGGAGGCGACGAGGCCGGGGTGGCGGGCGGCGAGGCGCAGGGCGATGACGCCGCCCCAGGAGACGCCGAGTACGTGGGCGGGGCCGCCGTGTTCGCGGATGAGGGCGGCGGCGGTGTCGGCGTATCCGTCGAGGCCGGGGGCGCGTGCGGGGTCGGCGGATTCCGCGTAGCCGGGGGCGTCCCAGGCCACCACGTGTACCTGGTCGGCGAGTTGGTCGAGCTGGGGGGTGAAGGCGGCGGAGGAGGAGCCGATGCCGTGCAGGCAGAGCAGCAGCGGGGCGTAGGGGTCGCCGGCCTCCCGGGTGTGCAGCGTGGCGGTGTCGACGGCGGCCGGTGCGGTGTCCGCGCGGTGCGCGGCGGCCTGCGTGTCCCCGTGGTCCCCGGCGGCCGGTGCGGTGTCCGCGTGGTCTGCGGCGGTCACAGGATCTGTCCTGCCCGGCCGACGACGGCGCCGAGGCTGCGGAGCACGGCGTGCGGGACGACCTGGCTGGTGGCGGGGTTGGCGGCGTCGGGCCGGTGGGCGACCTCGAAGCGGTAGGTGCCGTGCGGGCCGGCTGCTTCGATGACGTGCCGGGTGAGGGTGGCGGCCGGGTCGGCGACGACGACCACCTCGACGAGGTCGGGGTCGCCGGTGGCGAGGGCGACGGAGGCGGCGACGTTGGTGGACTTGGGGAACTTCACCGGTACGTCGCGTGCGGTGCCGCGCATCACCTCGACGGGTTCGGTGGTGGTGCGCAGCCGCTCGGTCAGCTCGGCGTCCATCCACGGCTGGTGGAGGGTGGCGGGGAGCTTGGTGGTGGTGAGGGTGACGGAGGTGAGGGGGCCGAGGCCGCGGACGGCCTGGAGGAGGTCGAGTCCGCCGACGGCTCCGCCGGTGAAGTAGACGCGTCCGGGTCCCGCGGCGCGCAGCCGTTCGACGAGTGCGGGGTCGACGAGGGCGCCGGTGGAGGCGATCAGCAGGTCGGCGCCGCTGTGCAGGACGCGCTCGGCCCATTCGCGTACCACTGCCTGGCCCGCCGCTTCGACGACGAGGTCGCAGACGGCGAGGGCGTCGTCGAAGGAGAGCTGGGGTGCGGGGGCGTCGACGAGGGGCCGGTTGTCGATGATGCAGGTGAGTTCGGCGCCGGGGATGTGCCCTTCGGCGAGTGCGGTGCCGACGACGCGTCCGATGGCTCCCCAGCCGACGAGGCCGATGCGGCGGACGGGGCGGGCGGGACGGGTGTGGGTTTGCGGCCGGGGGGTGAGGGTGGCGGTCACGCGGTCACCTCTTCTGGTGCGTCGGTGGGGGCTGCGACGCCCCCCAGGGGGCCGGGGTCGGGGGTGCCGGCCATGTGGCAGCGGATCTTCGCGGAGGGCGGGCCTGCGGTTCCCCACAGGTCGGAGAGGTCGGGGGTGCGGCGCCAGACCTTGGCGATCCAGGCGTCCTCGACGATCTGGGCGACCTCGGAGGTGTATTCGCAGACGAGTCCGGCGGGGTCGGTGAAGTACGAGAACGTGTTGTTGCCGGGGCCGTGCCGGCCGGGCCCCCACTGCGGGTCGATGCCGTGGTGGCGGAGCCGGCCGAGGCCGCGCATGAAGTGGTCGACGGATGTCATCTCGTACGCGACGTGGTTGAGGGAGGTCCACTCGGCCTGGTTGAAGGCGATGCAGTGGTGGTCGGCGTTGCAGCGCAGGAACGCCATCTGGTGTTCGGACCAGTCGGAGACGCGCAGGCCGAGGACTGAGGTGTAGAAGGCGACGGCGGCGTCGATGTCGGTGGTGTTGAGGACGGTGTGGGTGACGCCGACGGGGACGGCGGCGTCCCGGCCGCGCGGGGTGACGGCGTGGGTCTGGGCGCTGAGTTCGATCAGCCGGCCCTCGGGGTCGGTGAAGCGGAGTCCGTAGCCGCCGCCGACCTGGTCGAGGGGGCCGGGGCCGGCGGTGGGGACGAGGCCGCGGGCGAGGAGCCGGCGGGCCGCCTCGTCGATCTCGGCGGGGGTGGCGACGGCGAAGGTGATGCGGCCGAGGCCGTTGCGTTCGTCGCGGGTGAGGGCGAGGACGTGGTGTTCCTCCCCGGTGCCGCGCAGCCAGGTGGCGTCCGCCTCGCGTTCGACGGGTTCCAGGCCCCAGACCTCGGCGTAGAAGTCGGCGGACTCGGTGAAGGCGGGGGTGTGCAGCTCGACGGAGCGCAGGGCGCGCAGCCGGGCGATGGGTTCCTGGGGGCGGCGGGGCGGATGTGGGGGTGCTCGTGCATGGGGTTCTCCCGCTTCTCTTCGTGCGGCTCGGGCGACTCGGGCTGCTCGCGTGACGCGTGCGGCTCGTGGGAGGTGGGCGGCTCGGGCGGTGTCAGCGGCCGGCCCAGGGCAGCGGGGTGGTGTCGGTGGCCCAGTAGAGGGACTTCTGCCGCTGGTAGCCGCGGATGAGGTCGCGGCCCTTCTCGGTGCCGATGCCGCTGTCCTTCAGTCCGCCGAAGGGGGTGGAGATGCTGAACTGCTTGTACGTGTTGATCCAGACGGTGCCCGCGTCGATGCGGCGGGCCAGGCGCCAGGCGCGGGCGTGGTCGCGGGTCCAGATGCCGCAGGCCAGTCCGTACACGCTGTCGTTGGCCTGGGCGACGAGGTCGTCCTCGTCGTCGAAGGGCAGGGCGATCAGGACGGGGCCGAAGATCTCCTCCTGGCAGACGCGGGCGGTGTTGGGCAGGCTGTCCAGGACGGTGGGGAGGTAGTAGGCGCCGTCGCGGTAGCGCTCGCCCTCGGGGCCGCTCCCCCGCACCGCACGGTGGCGCCCTCCGCGCGGGCCAGGTCGACGTGCGCGGCGACGCTGTCGCGGTGCCTGTGGTGGACGAGGGGGCGACCTGGGTGTCGGGGTCGGTGCCGGGGCCGACGCGGAGCTTCTCGGTGCGGGCGACGAGTTCGGTGAGGAACTCCTCGTAGCGGGAGCGGGCGACGAAGAGCCGGGAGCCGGCGATGCAGCTCTGTCCGCTGGAGGAGAAGACGCCGTACATGACACCGGCCAGGGCCTGCTCCAGGTCGGCGTCCTCCAGGACGACGGTCGGTGACTTGCCGCCGAGCTCCAGCGAGAGGGGCATCAGCTTGTCGGCGGCGGCGTGGGCGAGGGTGCGGCCGGTGCTCGTGCCGCCGGTGAAGGTGACCTTTCCGACGGCCCGGTGGCGGACGATGGCGTCCCCGATGACGCTGCCGCGGCCGGGCAGGACGGAGAGCAGCGCGGTGGGCAGTGCGGCCTCGGTGAGTGCCTGGTGGACGAGGCGGCCCAGGGCGAGGGCGACGAGCGGGGTCCATTCGGCGGGCTTGAGGAGGACGGCGTTGCCCGCGGCGAGTGCGGGGGCGAGCTTCTGGGCGTCGCTGGCGATCGGCGAGTTCCAGGGGGTGATCGCGCCGACGACGCCGATGGGTTCGTGGACGCTCATGGTGACGTAGGGGCCGCGGGAGGGGGTGAGGGCGTCCTCGGCGGTCTCCAGGGCGGCGGCGGTGTAGCGGAAAGTGCCGGCGGCGCTGAGGACGAGGGCGCGGGTCTCGGTGCGGCACTTGCCGGTGTCGGCGGTCTGCAGGGCGGACAGCCGGTCGGCGCTGTCCTCGACGAGGTCGGCGATGCGGTGCAGCAGCCGGGCGCGGAGGTGGGCGGGCAGCTCGCGCCAGGCGGGGTCCTGGGCGGCGTGGGCGGCTGCGGCGGCGGCCTCCTCGACGTCGTCGAGGGATGCGGCGTGCACGGTGGCGATGACCTGGCCGGTGGCCGGGTCGACCGTCTCGATGAGGGCTCCGCGGCCCTGCCGCCACTGCCCCGCGACCAACACCTCGTCGGCAAGCATCAGTTGGCCTCCTGCTGTCGAATCGGTTACCTCAGAGCTAAAAATCTAAGTGCTTAAGTAATCGACCGCAAGCCCCCTCGGAAAAAACTCTTTCACCTCGGGGGTCTTGACGACATCCACCCCCGGGCGGATAAAACTTAAGCACTAAAAAGCTAGGCACCTACAGAGGTTCGGCAGAGTGCGGTGGGCGGTCCCCTGCGCCCACGTGCGTCGCACGGCCCTTCCCCAACCCGTACGCTCGGCTCACTCGCGTCCCCCTCTGCAGCCCGTACGCCTGGCTCCCCAACCGCTCCGGCCCCATGCGGAGCAGGAGGAACCCTGGATGAGCACCGACACCTCGCAGGACGCCGCACCGGGTTCATCGCCTGGCGGCACCACCCGCGCCGCCATCGCCGCCCGCTTCGAGCGGCTGCCCCTGTCCCGCTGGCACGTCACCGTCCGGCTCATCGTGGGTGTGGTCACCTTCTTCGAGGCCTTCGACCAGCTGCTGATCGCCTACGCACTGCCCGAGCTCCGCGACGAATGGCACCTGACCACGGGCGACGCCACGGCCGTACTCACCGTCGGCTCCGTCGGCATGCTCGTCGGCGCCCTGCTGTCGGGACGGCTAGCCGACCGCTACGGCCGGGTGAGGGTGATCGCCTACTGCGTGGCCGCCTCCGGACTGGTGAGTCTCGCGCTGACCGCCTGCACCTCGCTCACCCCCTTCCTGGCGCTGCGCTTCCTGCAGGGCCTCGCGATCGGCGGCGAGGTGCCGGTGGCCGCGGCCTTCATCAGCGAGATCACCCGGAGCTTCAAGCGGGGCCGCTTCGTCCTGCTGTACGAGCTGGTCTTCCCGGCCGGCCTCACCATCGGCGCCCTGGTCGCGGCCTGGGTAGTCCCGGCGGCGGGCTGGCGCGTGATGTTCGCGGTCGCCGCCGTGCCGGGTCTGCTGGCCTTCCTCGTCCAGCGCAAGGTCCCGGAGTCACCGCGCTGGCTGGCGGACCGGGGCAGGCTGACGGAGGCCGACGCCGTGATGACGCAGATCGAGGCGAAGGTGTCGGCGGCGACGGGCGAACCGCTGCCCCCGCCGGCCCGTGCCGCATCGGCCCCGGTGCCCGCGGCACCGGCCGCCACCACGGCGGAACACACGGCGACCGGCATCCGCGGCCTGTTCACCGGCCGCTACCGGCGCCGCACCCTGGTCGTCGGCGCGATCTGGTTCACCGGCTACTTCGTGAACTACGGCGTCACGTCCTGGCTGCCCAGCATCTACAAGGACGAGTACGGCCTCGGCCTCTCCGACGCCCTGCTCTACTCCACGGTGACGTCCGTCGCCGGTCTGCTCGGCTGCCTGCTGGTCGCCCTCACGGTGGACGCCCTGGGCCGCCGCCGGATCTTCGCGATCTGCCTCGGCGCCTCGGCCGCGCTCCTGCTGACCCTGGCCGCACTCGGCGCCCGCACCCCCGGGCAGGTCCTGATCTGGACCTCCCTGTCGGCGGTCGGCTTCTTCGGCTCCAACATCTGCCTGTACCTGTACACCCCGGAGCTCTACCCGACCCGGATGCGCGCCCTCGGCTGCAGCGTCGGCGGCGCCGTCAACCGCCTGGGCGTGATCCTCGGCCCGATCCTGGTCGGCGTGGTCTACGCGGCGGGCAGCAGCGTGGCCGCGGTGTTCGTGATGCTGGGCGCGGTGGCCGTGGTGGGCGCGGTGGTGGCGGGAACGCTGGCGGAGGAGACGGCGAACCGCTCGCTGGAGGAGATCTCACCCTGAGGCAGGGCTCAGGTACCGGCAGGCCCGGCGGCGCTCATGCCGCCGGGCCTGCCGGGCGGGCTCCGCTCACGCGCCGGCCGTGCCGTTCGACGCCGATTCGTCCGCGATCCGCTCGTGGTGGCGGATGACCTCGGCCACGATGAAGTTCAGCAGCTTCTCGGCGAACGCCGGGTCCAGGTGGGCGCTCTCCGCCAGCTGACGCAGCCGGGCGATCTGGCGGCCCTCACGCGCCGGGTCGGCCGGGGGAGGTGGTGGGCGGCCTTGAGGTGGCCCACCTGCTGGGTGCACTTGAACCGCTCGGCGAGCATGTGGACAACAGCCGCGTCGATGTTGTCGATGCTCTCGCGCAGCCGGTTCAGTTCGGCGCCTACGGACTCGTCGATGTCGCTCGTGGTCATGGTCGTCGAGCTTAGACCGGCCGGACTACGGAGTGATCGTCGGTGGGTGCTCCGGGTCCGGCACCCGGTCGCTCCAGCCCCCCGGCACGCTGCGCCCCTGCTGTTCCCGGAAGCGCACCGGGGCCATGCCGACGCGGCGGGCGAACAGCCGGGAGAAGTACGCCGGGTCGTCGTACCCCACCCGGCGGGCGACGGAGGCGACCGGCAGATCACTGGTGGCGAGGAGTTCCTTGGCGCGGCCGAGCCGGATGCCCAGGAGGTAGTCCTTAGGGCTGCAGCCCGCGCCACGCCGCACGGCCGTACGCAGTTCGGCGGGTGTCATGCCGTGCCGGGCGGCGTGCTCGGCGACGGAGAGCGGCTGGAACGCGTCCCGGGTCAGGGACTGCAGCACCGGGTCGCCGTCGGGGCTGACATCGGCGCGGGCCCGGCGCAGCGCGACGAGCAGTTCGTGGACGGCCGCGGCGGTCTCCACCTCCAGCAGCGGATTCCCGCGCCGGGCCGCGCGGACCATCCGGCCGACGGCGGCACGGGGCGCCGCCGTGTCGGCGAGCGGGACGAGGGGACGTTCCGGCTCGATGTAGCCGAGTTCGGTGTACGTGGTGGTGGCGGGGCCGGTGAAGTCGACGAAGCTCTCGTCCCAGCCGGTGGCCGGATCGGCGCCGTAGTGGTGCGGGGTGCCCGGCGTCAGCCAGATCAGGCTGGGCGCGGTGACCGGCACCCGCCGCCCGTCGGTTCCGGCGAACCATCCGCTGCCCGAACTGATCACCACGGCCACATGGTGGTCCAGGGTGCGGGGGCCGACGGTGGGGAGCGTGCCGTGCTGGAGACCCACCCCGAGACAGACCAGGCCGAGGCGGTGGTGGAGCGGGCTCGGCGTGAAGAAGCGCATCCAGGTGTGGTACATCGGCCTTCGCTCCCCGGTCCTCGCGTCGTGCCCCGACAGCGGTGTGTTGCGTCCAAACAGCAGTGATCTTTGTCCATGGACCGGCCGCACGCCAGGGGGTGAGGCTGGGTCGCGACATTCCTCCCGGGTTCGCCCGCTCCGTCACACGTGCCGCGTACCTCGCATTCCGTACGCGTACGGCGGTGTGCGGCGCCCGGGGCTGCCGCACAGAAGAGAACGGGCACGATGGCTGACTTCACGGTGGGCGACGACGACCACTTCCGGCTCGACGGGAAGCCCGTACGGCTGCTGTCGGGTGCCCTGCACTACTTCCGGGTGCACGAGGCCCAGTGGGACCACCGGCTCTCGATGCTGCGGGCGATGGGCCTGAACTGTGTCGAGACGTACGTGCCGTGGAACCTCCACGAGCCGCAGCCGGGCCGGTTCCGGGACGTCGGGGCGCTCGGCCGCTTCCTGGACGCGGCCCACCGGGCCGGGCTGTGGGCGATCGTCCGCCCGGGGCCGTACATCTGTGCGGAGTGGGAGAACGGCGGTCTGCCGGCCTGGGTGACCGGGCGGTTCGGCCGGCGGGTGCGGACCCGGGACGCCGAATACCTGGACGCGGTGCGAGCGTGGTTCGCCGAGCTGCTGCCGCAGGTGGCGGAGCGGCAGATCGACCGCGGCGGCCCGGTGATCATGGTGCAGGCGGAGAACGAGTACGGCAGCTACGGCACCGATCAGGTCTACCTGGGCCGGCTGGCCGCGATGCTCGGCGAGTACGGCGTGAGCGTCCCGCTGTTCACCTCCGACGGGCCGGACGACCACATGCTCACGGGCGGTTCGGTGCCCGGTCTGCTCGCCACGGCGAACTTCGGGTCGGGCGCGCGCGAGGCGTTCCGGGTGCTGCGGCGCCATCAGGGCGCGGGGCCGCTGATGTGCATGGAGTTCTGGTGCGGCTGGTTCGACCACTGGGACGCGCCGCCGGTGCTGCGCGATCCGGAGCAGGCAGCCGACGCGCTGCGGGAGATCCTGGACTGCGGGGCGTCGGTCAACATCTACATGGCGCACGGCGGGACGAACTTCGGCGGCTGGGCGGGCGCGAACCGTGCGGGACCGCTGCAGGACCAGGAGCTCCAGCCGACGGTGACGTCGTACGACTACGACGCGCCGATCGACGAGTACGGGCGGCCGACGGAGAAGTTCCGGCTGTTCCGGCAGGTGCTCGCGGCGTACGCGGACGGGCCGCTGCCCGCGCTGCCGCCCGAGCCCGCCGGACTCGCGGCGCCGGTGCGGGCCGAGCTGACCGGCTGGGCGTCGCTCGACGACGTCATGGCGGCTCTCGGCGACGAGGAGCGGGACGAGTCCGGTGTCCCGCTCACGTTCGAGGAGCTGGGCCTGGACCGTGGCCTGGTGCGCTACCGGGTCTCCGTCCCCGGCCCGCGCCGGCCCTACGCCCTGGGGGTGTCCGGCCTGCGGGACCGGGCGGTGGTGTACGTGGACGGTGTCCGCCACGGCGTCCTGACCGAGGAGGCCGCCACCCTGCCGGAGCCGGTCGCCGGGCCTGCCGAGGTCGAGCTGTGGGTGGAGTCGCTGGGCCGGGTCAACTACGGGCCCAGGCTGGGCGAGGCGAAGGGCATCACCGGGGGTGTGCTGCACGAGCGCCAGTTCCTGCACGGCGTACGGGCGCGGGCGCTGCGGCTCGACGCGTTCGAGGGGCCGGGGGCGGTGGCGGGCGTCCCGTTCGCGCCGGTCGACGGGTCCGCGCGCAGCGGCCTGTACCGGGGCACGTTCGCACTCGCGGAGACGGGCGCCGCCGGACACGCGGGGCTCGAACTGCCGGGCTGGACCCGCGGCTTCGTCTGGGTGAACGGGTTCTGCCTCGGGCGGTACTGGTCGGTGGGCCCGCAGCGGACGCTGTACGTGCCGGGTCCGGTGCTGCGGGACGGGGTCAACGAGGTGTGGGTGCTGGAGGTGGAGGCTGCGGGCGCGCCGTTCGTGGAGCTCGGCGCGGGGCTGCCGGTCCGGAGCGGACCCGCCGCCCCGGGGGACGCCGGCGCCTGACGGACGGTGCCCGCTTCGCCGGGCCCACCGGTGGCGCTGCGGTTACAGTGGAGCGGAGTTGAGCGTCGCGGAGGGGGCAGGGACGTGAGTGACGGCCCCCATGGCAGCCCGGTGGTGCACGGCTTCCCGCACCTCGCCACCGTCCGGTCGGCGATCAACGCGCTGTACCGGCGGCTGTCGTACGACGGCGTCCACCGTTACGCCCCGAGCCTCCTGCCCGCCGAGGCCGCCTTCGCCGACGCGGACGATCTGCATCTGGGGGCGCAGCGGGTGGCACGGGCCATGGTGCAGCACCTGCGTCTGCCGGATGCCCGGATGATCGTCGCGTTCCGTGCGATGGAGCACGCGGGGAGCGTCGAACTCGCGGCCGGGCCGGAGTACTTCATCGAGCTGAACGACCGGTTCCGTACCCATCGCAGGGACATCGGGGCCGCGTTGTCGCACGAGGTCATGCATGTGCTGCTGCACCGGCTCGGCCTGGAGTTCGCCGGCACCCGGGACAACGAGATCCTCACCGACACCGCGGCGGCCTACCTCGGCGCGGGCTGGCTGCTGCTCGACGCCTTCCGGGAGGACGCCACCTCCAGCCAGAAGCTCGGCTACCTCACTCCGGAGGAGTTCGGGTACGTGCTGGCCAAGCGGGCGCTCGCCTTCGACGAGGATCCCTCGCCGTGGTTCACCAGTCCGCAGGCCTACACCGCGTACGAGGCGGGCCGGGCGCAGGCCTTGCGCGAGAGCGCCCAGCCGCCGCTCACCGCGGCCGGCTGGGCGGGCCGGCGCCGGTACGCCAAGGACCGGCGGTACGCCCAGGACCATCCCGGTGCGGGTACGGCCCCCGGCCCGGAGGCCCCGTACGCCTTCGAGACCACCCGGGAGGGCCTCCGGGTCACCTTCCCGTGCCCGACCTGCCACCAGCGCAACGGCATCCCGGTCCGCGGCCGGGTGCGGGCCCGGTGCGCGCTGTGCCGCACGGCCCTCGACTGCACCACGTGAGGTGCCGCTGCCCGCAACGGGCCGCGGCGCGAAGCGTATTACAGTCGAAATATGACAGAGGAACCTACGGCGCGGACGGAAACGGCGGGCGGGCAGAGCCTGTCCGACGCGCTCCATGAGGGCGAGAACGCCGTCGTGCGGCTGCTGCGCGCCGGTGTGTCCGCCGAGTCGTCCGACGAGGACGGCGCGAGCGCGCTGTACCTGGCGGCGGTTTCGGACCGGCCGGGCGTGGTGCGGCTGCTGCTGGCCGCCGGCGCGGATCCGGACCGGGCCTGCGGGCCCGAGTCGGGTGATCTGCCGATCTGCGGTGCGGCGTGCGGGGGTCACACGGAGGTGGTCGAGGCGCTGCTGGCCGCCGGGGCCACGCCGGACCTGCCCGAGCAGTTCGGGTTCACGGCACTGCGCTGGGCGGTGGGTCTCGGCCATGCGCGGACCGCGCGGATGCTGCTCGCCCACGGCGCCGACCCCTGCCTGCCGAGCCCGGAGGGCGAGTCCCCGCTGCTCCTCGCCGCCCGGCGCGGCTCACTCGAAACGGTACGGGCGCTGCTGAGCCACGGCGCGGGAGCGCGGGAGGGTGCGCTGCGGGAGGCGCTCGGCGAGGCGCGGCGGATGCTGGACGTGGACCTGGAGCGGGAGATGCGCGCCGGGCTGCTCGATCTGTACGGGGACTCGGACGCGCACCAGGTCGTGGTGCACCGCGCGGTCGTCGACGGCGGGGAGACGCTGACGGTCGAACTGGTGCGGGACGGGAAACCGCGCGCGGGCCGGGACCAGCAGACGGGGCACGGGGCGATCGCCACGGTCCTGGAGGCCGAGCTGGGGCTGCTCGCCCCGTTCGAGGAGCTGGCGCGGCGGGCGCTGTCCGGGGGCCCGGAGCTGGACAACTGGCAGGCGGCCGCGGATGCGTTGCGTGCGCGCGGTGACGAGGAGACCCGGCAGGCGGCGGCCGCGTGGTGTGCGGCGGGTGATCCGTCGCGGCGGGCGTTCGGCGCGGACGTCCTGGCCCGCCTCGGGTCGCCCGTCCCCCGCTCCCGGGGGCGCTGCCCCCGTACCCCCGCTCCTCAATCGCCGGAGAGGCTTGATTTCCCCGCCGCCACGACTGATCTCCCCGCTTACAGGCCCGCCGGGCAAAATCCCGCCCAGCCCCACTTACAGCCCCGCCGGCGTTTGAGGCGCGGGGTCCGGGGCGGAGCCCAGGGGGCGGCGGCCCGCCGCGGCAACGCCCCCGCCCCCGGCTACCGCGCCCCGTAGACCGGCGCCCCCACCCCCGCCTCCGCCAACAGCTTCCGCGCCGCCTCCCCCGCCGCACCCGGCTCCCACCGCGCCCCCAGGTCCGTCGTCGGTCCCGCCCGCCAGCCCTGCATCACCGTGATCCGGCCGGCCTCCGCCTCGAAGACCCGCCCGCTCACGCCGTCGCTCGCGGCCGAGCCGAGCCACACCACGAGCGGGGAGACGTTCTCCGGGCCATCGCGTCGAACGCCCCCTCGCCCGGTGCGGCCATCGTGCCGGCGAAGGTCTGCTCCGTCATCCGGGTCCGGGCCGCCGGAGCGAGCGCGTTGACCTGGACCCCGTACCGTTCCAGCTCCGCGGCGGCGACCAGCGTCAGGCCGAGGATGCCGGCCTTGGCCGCGGAGTAGTTGCCCTGCCCCACGCTGCCCAGCAGCCCCGCCCCTGAGCTGGTGTTGATCACCCGGGCCACCGGCCGGCGTCCCGCCTTCGCCTCGCTCCGCCAGTGCGCCGCCGCGTGCTTCAGGGGCAGGAAGTGGCCCTTCAGGTGCACCCTCATCACGGCGTCCCAGTCGTCCTCGTCCAGGTTCACCAGCATCCGGTCGCGCAGGAAGCCCGCGTTGTTGACCAGGGTGTCGAGCCGGCCGAACGCCTCCAGAGCGGTCGCGACGAGGCCGGCCGCGCCCCCGGTCGTGGCGATGTCGCCGCCGTGGGCGACCGCCTCACCGCCCGCCGCCACGATCTCGTCGGCCACCCGGCGGGCCGGCCCGGACGAACCGCCGTCGCCTCCGGGGCCGACCCCGAGATCGTTGACGACCACCTTCGCGCCCTCGGCCGCGAAGGCGAGCGCGTGGGCGCGGCCCAGGCCGCGCCCCGCACCCGTCACGATCACGACGCGGCCGTCGCACAGACCAGTCATCTCACATCTCCTTGTTGGCGATGCGGGGGAAGGCTGCTACCTTCCACACCTAACAAACGTTTGGTGGAAAGGTAGCTGATTCCTTCATGGGTGTCTCCACCTCGTGTCCCGGCAAGGGCATCCGTCTCGTCACGGCCGACTACCCACCCGTCAACGCGCTGCCCGTGCAGGGCTGGTACGACCTGGCCGACGCGCTCCGCACCGCGGGCCGCGACCCCGAGGTGCGCTGCGTCGTGCTGGCCTCGGCCGGGCGTGGTTTCAACGCGGGGGTCGACATCAAGGAGATGCAGCGCGAGCGCGGGCACGAGGCGCTGATCGGCGCCAACCGCGGCTGCTACGAGGCGTTCGCCGCGGTGTACGAGTGCGAGGTCCCGGTCATCGCCGCGGTGCACGGCTTCTGCCTCGGCGGCGGCATCGGCCTCGTCGGCAACGCCGACGTGATCGTGGCGAGCGACGACGCGACCTTCGGCCTGCCCGAGCTGGACCGTGGCGCGCTCGGCGCGGCGACGCATCTCTCCCGGCTCGTCCCGCAGCACCTGATGCGCGCGCTGTACTACACCTCGCGCACCGCGACCGCCGCCGAACTGCACGCCCACGGCTCGGTCTGGCAGGTCGTCCCGCGCGCGGAACTCCGCACCGCGGCACTGGGGCTGGCGGCCGAGATCGCCCGCAAGGACGGGTATCTCATCCGGCTGGCCAAGGCCGCCATCAACGGCATCGACCCGGTGGACGTACGCCGCAGCTACCGCTTCGAGCAGGGCTTCACCTTCGAGGCCAACCTCAGCGGCATCGCCGACCGCGTCCGTGACACCTTCGGCAAGGAGGCTTGAGATGACCGACAAGACCATGACGGCCGAGGAGGTCGTTTCGCGGCTCGGCAGCGGAATGACCATCGGCATCGGCGGCTGGGGCTCGCGCCGCAAACCGATGGCTCTGGTCCGGGCGCTGCTCCGTTCCCGGATCACCGATCTCACCGTGATCTCGTACGGCGGCCCCGACGTCGGCCTGCTCGCCGCCGCCGGCCGGATCCGCAGACTCGTCGCGGCGTTCGTCACCCTCGACTCAATCCCGCTCGAACCGCACTTCCGCGCGGCCCGCCAGCAGGGCGCGTTCGAACTGACCGAGATCGACGAGGCGATGTTCATGTGGGGGCTGCACGCCGCCGCGAACCGGCTGCCGTTCCTGCCTGTCCGGGCCGGCATCGGTTCGGACGTGATGCGGGTCAACCCCGGCCTGCGCACGGTTGTCTCGCCGTACGAGGACGGCGAGGAGTTCGTCGCGATGCCGGCCCTGCGGATGGACGCCGCCCTCGTCCACCTGAACCGCGCCGACCGGCTCGGCAACGGCCAGTACCTGGGCCCCGACCCGTACTTCGACGACCTGTTCTGCGAGGCCGCCGACACCGCGTACGTCTCCTGCGAACGCCTGGTGGAGACCGCGGAACTGACCGCGACGGCCGCCCCGCAGACGCTGCTGGTGCAACGGCACTCCGTCACCGGTGTCGTCGAGACCCCGAACGGTGCGCACTTCACCTCCTGCGTCCCCGACCACCCACGCGACGAGGCGTTCCAGCAGGCGTACGCTGCCGCGGCCGCTGACCCGGACGCCTGGGCGGCCTTCAGCGACCGGTTCCTGCATCCGCAGGGCGACGAGAAGAGCTATCAGGAAGCCGTCCGCACCTGGCACGAGGAGCAGAAGTGACCACGCAGAACGTGACCGTCACCCGGGCCGAGTACTGCGTGATCGCCTGCGCCGAGGCCTGGCGCGGCAACGGCGAGGTGCTCGCCAGCCCGATGGGCCTGATCCCGTCCGTCGGCGCCAAGCTCGCCAGGCGCACCTTCTCGCCCGAGCTGCTGCTCACCGACGGGGAGGCGCTGATCGTCGGCCCGGACGGCGCACCCGAGGGCTGGCTGCCGTACCGCAAACACCTCACCATGGTCACCGGCGGCAAGCGCCACGTGATGATGGGCGCGAGCCAGATCGACCGGTACGGCAACCAGAACATCTCCTGCATCGGCGACTGGGACCGGCCCGCCCGGCAGTTACTCGGTGTCCGCGGCGCCCCCGTCAACACGCTCAACAATCTCGTCAGTTACTGGGTCCCCCGGCACTCCGCCCGGGTGTTCGTCGAGCACGTCGACATGATCTGCGGCGTCGGGTACGACAGCGCGGCAGCGGCCGGCCCGTCGGCGGCCCGCTACCACCGCATCCCGCGGGTGGTGAGCGATCTCGGTGTGTTCGACTTCGAGACCCCGGACCGCTCGATGCGGGTGGCCTCACTGCACCCGGGTGTCACCGCCGACCGGGTCCGGGAGGCGACCGGTTTCGACCTCGTGATCGCGGACGACGTCCCGTACACCCGGGAGCCGACCGTCGGGGAACTGTGCCTGATCCGCGAGGTCATCGATCCCGCCGGCACCCGGGACCGCGAGGTCCGGGCCTGATGCGCACGCCCCTCACGGACCTCGTCGGTGTCCGTCACCCCGTCGTCCAGACCGGCATGGGCTGGGTCGCCGGTCCCCGCCTGGTCTCCGCCACGGCCGAGGCCGGCGCACTGGGGATCCTCGCCTCGGCCACGATGAGCACCGAACAGCTGCGGGCGGCGGTGCGGGAGGTGAAGTCCCGTACGGACGCGCCCTTCGGCGTCAATCTGCGGGCCGACGCGGGCGACGCCCGCGAGCGGGTACGGATCATCGTCGAGGAGGGTGTGCGGGTGGCGTCGTTCGCACTGGCCCCCTCGAAGGAGCTGATCGCCGAGCTGAAGGACGCGGGCGTGGTGGTCGTGCCGTCGATCGGTGCCCGGCGCCATGCGGAGAAGGTCGCGGCGTGGGGTGCGGACGCGGTGATCGTGCAGGGCGGCGAGGGCGGCGGACACACCGGCGAGGTGGCGACCAGTGTGCTGCTGCCGCAGGTGGTGGACGCGGTGGACATCCCGGTGATAGCCGCGGGCGGCTTCCGCGACGGGCACGGCCTGGTGGCCGCGCTGGCGTACGGGGCGGCGGGCATCGCCATGGGGACGCGGTTCCTGCTGACGTCCGACTCGACGGTCCCGGACGCGGTCAAGGCCCGCTATCTCGCGGCGGGCGTCAAGGACATCACCGTCACGACGGCGGTGGACGGGCTCCCGCACCGGATGCTGCGGACCGAGATGGTCACCGCACTGGAGCGGGCCGGCCGGGTACGGGCGCTGGCCCAGGCGGTGCGCCGGGCGGCGGGGTTCAAGAAGGTGTCCGGGCTGAGCTGGTCCCGGATGGTGCGCGACGGGCTCGCCATGCGGCACGGCAAGGAACTCTCCTGGAGCCAGGTGCTGCTGGCGGCCAACACCCCGATGCTGCTGAAGGCGTCCATGGTGGACGGCCGCACGGACCTGGGCGTGATGGCGTCGGGCCAGGTGGCGGGCCTGATCGAGGACCTGCCGAGCGTTGCGGAGCTGGTGACCCGGCTGATGACGGAGGCCGACACCTGCCTGGCGACCCTCCCCGTCCCGCCCCGCCCACACCCGAACCCAACCCGCCCCGCCCACAAACAAGCCCGTCCGGCGACTGAGGACGAAGCGCCACCCGGGCGCACCCGAACCCAACGGCCCCGCGCACAAAACAAGCCCGTCCGGCGATTGAGGACGAAGCGACGCTCGGGCGCACCCGATTCCCGCTCCGTGCTCAGTCGCCGGACGGGCCGGAAACAACCGCGCGCTCCGTCCAAGACGCCGGACGGGCTTGAGGGACTGGCACGTCCGGCCGCCCGGAACCCCGGGCGGCCGGACAGTCGGCTACGCCGCCCGGCGACCACGCGCCGGCGCACCGCTGCGGCCGGAGCCGCCCGAGCGCCCCGCACCAGAACCCGCACCGCGCGAAGCGCCACCCGCACCGGCGCCCCGGGCGGAACCACCCGAGCCGCCCGAACCCTGCGCACCACCACCGGCGCCTCCGGCGCCACCCGCACCGCCGCCGCGTCGGCCGCGGCCACGGGTGCCCGAGCGGAACCCGCCTCCGGCGCCCGCACCGGCCCCCGCGCCCCCGCCGGACCGCGTACGCGGCTTCGGCTGGGTCGGCTGCGGGACCTCGACCACGATGGCGATGCCCGACGGCTCGCGCGCCCCGGTGATCCGGGTGAGCTCCTCGTCGCTGGACTTGATCCGGGTGGTGCGCGGCGCGATGCCCGCGTCCTGCATCAGCCGGGTCATCTCCCGCTTCTCCTCGGGCAGCACCAGCGTGACGACGCTGCCGGACTCCCCGGCGCGCGCCGTGCGCCCGCCGCGGTGGAGGTAGTCCTTGTGGTCGGTGGGCGGGTCCACGTTGACGACCAGGTCGAGGTCGTCGACGTGGATGCCGCGGGCCGCCACGTTCGTCGCGACCAGCGCGGTGACCTGGCCGTTCTTGAACTGGTCCAGGGTGCGGTTGCGCTGCGGCTGCGAGCGGCCGCCGTGCAGGGCGGCAGCCCGTACACCGCTGGCGAGCAGCCGCTTGGCGAAGCGGTCGGCGGCGCGCTTGGTGTCGACGAACATGATCACCCGGCCCTCGCGGGCGGCGATCTTCGTGGCGACGGCCTTCTTGTCGGTCTCGTCGAGCACATGGAGCACGTGGTGCTCCATGGTGGTGACCGCGCCCGCGGACGGGTCGACCGAGTGCACGACGGGGTCGGTCAGGAACATCTTGACCAGCCGGTCGATGTTCTTGTCCAGGGTCGCGGAGAAGAGCATCCGCTGTCCGTCCGGCTCGACCTGCTTGAGCAGGGCGACGACCTGCGGCATGAAGCCCATGTCGGCCATCTGGTCGGCCTCGTCGAGG
The DNA here is from genome assembly GCF_023701695.1 of Streptomyces sp. RKAG290. Taxonomy (GTDB): domain Bacteria; phylum Actinomycetota; class Actinomycetes; order Streptomycetales; family Streptomycetaceae; genus Streptomyces. The sequence goes on along the minus strand of NZ_JAJOZC010000001.1, from coordinate 5,715,759 downwards.
ACCGTGATGGCGACCTGGTCCAGGCGGCAGTCACCGCGCTCGATGAGGTCCTTGAGTCGGCCCGGCGTGGCGACGAGCACCTCGGCGCCGCGGCGCAGGGTGCCGGACTGCTTGCTGATCGACATCCCGCCGACGACGGTGGCCATCCGCAGGTTCACGGCGGTGGCGTAGGGCGTCAGCGCGTCGGTGACCTGCTGGGCGAGCTCACGGGTCGGGACGAGGACGAGGACGAGCGGTGCCTTCGGCTCGGAGCGGCGTCCCGCGGTGCGGGCCAGCAGTGCGAGGCCGAAGGCGAGGGTCTTGCCGGAGCCGGTGCGGCCGCGGCCGAGGATGTCCCGGCCGGCAAGCGAGTTCGGCAGGGTGGCGCCCTGGATCGGGAAGGGATCGGTGACGCCCTGCGCGGCAAGGGTTTTCAGCAGGGCGGCGGGCATGTCCAGCTCGGCGAACGCCTCGACGGCGGGCAGTGCGGGGGTCATGGTTTCGGGCAGGGCGAACTCACCCTGCGGCGGCGTGGCCCTGCGACGGGGCGACGCCTTGCCGGATCCCTTGCCGGAACCCTGTGCGGTTGCCTTTGCCTGGGCCGTGCCACGCCCCCTCGACGGGCGGTTGTGGGCGGGACGGTCCTGACGTTCGGAGCGGGTCATACGGAATTGCCCTCCTGGGGGATTCCTGGGAACTGCGTGGGACTGCTGGGGACTGCCGGGGGTACTGCGCAGACTGCGGACTGATGCACGCGGTGCGCGGGGCCCGGGACACCCGGGGTGCTTCGTCGCACCCGATGCGGGGCGCCCTACGGCGCCCGGAATTCCGTCACTTCCCAGGGACAGCACAAGCCGGGGCCCGCACCTTCACGGTGCGGGCCCCGGCTGCGAGGTACGCGTCCGGCAATTAGGCCGGGACGATGTTCTCCGCCTGCGGGCCCTTCTGGCCCTGCGTGACGTCGAAGGAGACCTTCTGGCCCTCCTGGAGCTCACGGAAGCCCTGGGTGGCGATGTTCGAGTAGTGGGCGAAGACGTCGGCGCCGCCGCCGTCCTGCTCGATGAAGCCGAAGCCCTTTTCCGAGTTGAACCACTTCACGGTTCCAGTAGCCATGTCATTCTCCTAAAACAGGTGCAGTGCCGGAAATCCGCACTTTACGAATTCCAAGTCGCCGCATTGAGCCCCACCCGGAGAAAGCCGGAAAACATTAAAGCGCCTGAGGAAGCATTCCCGTCAGGCGCACATAAAGTTCATGGGTACCAAAACTGCAACCGGATCACCGTAGCACGATCTGCCGACCAGCGGTGGGACGCGCCACGCCGCCGGCCGGCCGTTGCCCGGGAGAACCCTTGGGGCGTACGGGTTCAGAGCCGTTCGATGATCGTCACATTTGCCTGGCCGCCGCCCTCGCACATGGTCTGCAGTCCGTAGCGGCCGCCGGTGCGCTCCAGTTCGTGCAGCAGTGTCGTCATCAGCCGGGTGCCGGTGGCGCCCAGCGGATGACCCAGGGCGATCGCACCGCCGTTGACGTTGACCCGGTCCGGGTCGGCACCGGTCTCTTTCAGCCAGGCGAGGACCACCGGTGCGAAGGCCTCGTTGATCTCGACCAGGTCGATGTCGTCGATCGACATGCCGGTCCTGCTCAGCGCGTGGGCCGTGGCGGGGATCGGCGCCGAAAGCATCCGGATCGGATCCTCGCCCCGGACCGAGAGGTGGTGGATGCGGGCGCGCGGGGTGAGGCCGTGCACGGCGACGGCCCGCTCGGAGGCGATGAGCATGGCGGCCGCCCCGTCGGAGACCTGGGAGGAGCAGGCGGCGGTGAGGGTTCCGCCCGCCATCACCGGCTTCAATCCGGCCATTTTCTCCAGTGTGGTGTCCCGGCGCGGCCCCTCGTCGGCGGTGACGTCGCCCCAGGCCACGGTCTCCCGCTCGAAGCGGCCCTCGTCGACGGCGCGGACGGCGCGCCGGTGCGAGGTGAGGGCGAACTCCTCCATGTCGCGGCGGCTGATCCCCCACTTCTCGGCGATCAGCTGGGCACCGTGGAACTGGTTGACCGGCCGGTCCCCGTACCGGGCCCGCCAGCCCTCGCTGCCGGCGAAGGGCCCGTCCGTGAGGCCCAGGGGTTCGGCGGCCTGCCGGGAGGCGAAGGCGATCGGGATCTGCGTCATGTTCTGGGTGCCGCCCGCGACGACCAGGTCCTGGGTGCCGGAGAGCACCCCCTGAGCGGCGAAGTGCACGGCCTGCTGGGAGGAGCCGCACTGCCGGTCGACGGTGACGCCGGGGACCTCCTCGGGCAGTCCGGCCGCCAGCCAGCTGGTGCGGGCGATGTCGCCGGCCTGCGGTCCGACGGCGTCGAGGCAGCCGAACACCACGTCCTCGACGGCCGCCGGGTCGATGCCCGAGCGCGCCACGAGGGCCTTGAGCACGTGGGCGCCGAGGTCGGCGGGGTGGACGGCCCCGAGGCCTCCCCCGCGCCGCCCCACCGGGGTGCGTACCGCTTCGACGATGTAGGCCTCGGCCATGGCTGCTGCTCCTCGGTTGCGTCAGTTACGCAGGGCGATCCCGTCCAGGACCATCGACAGGTACTGGCGGGCGATTTCCTCGGGGCTGTGCTGTCCGCCGGGCCGGTACCAGGAGGCTGCGACCCAGACGGTGTCGCGGACGAACCGGTAGGTGAGGCGGATGTCCAGGTCGGCCCGGAAGGTCCGGTCGGCGACTCCGCGCTCCAGGGTGCCGAGCCAGGCCTTCTCGAACTTCTGCTGGGAGTCGGCGAGGTACTGGAACCGCGGCTGGGCGGCCAGGTGCCGGGCTTCCTTCTGGTAGATGGCGACGGCGGCGCGGTGCCGGTCGATCTCGCGGAAGGACTCGGTGACGAGTGCCTCGATGGTCTCCCTGGGGCCGAGTCCGGCGCCGAGCACGGCGTCGTACCCCTCCCAGAGCTCGTTCAGGAAGGTGGAGAGGATCTCGTCGAGCATCGATTCCTTGGAATCGAAGTGGTAGTAGAGGCTGCCCGCGAGCATCCCGGCCGCGTCCGCGATCCTGCGGACGGTCGTGGCGTTGTATCCCTGCGCGGCGAAGACCTCGGCGGCGGTGGCGAGCAGTTCGCCGCGCCGCTCGGGGGACGGGGTCACCTGGGGCTTCTTCTTGGTAGGCACCTGCCCATTCTCCGCCCGGCCGGTACCCCCTCAGGCATGCTGGCTGCTGACGGAGACGACCTCGCCCGTCATGTAGGAGGAGTAGCCGCTGGCGAGGAAGACGATGACGTTGGCGATCTCCCACGGTTCGGCGTAGCGGCCGAAGGCCTCCTTCGCGGTCAGTTCGTCGAGGAGTTCGGCGGAGGTGACCTTCACCAGGTGCGGGTGCATGGCGAGGCTGGGGGCGACCGCGTTGACCCGCACGCCGTACTCCGCGGCTTCGACGGCGGCGCAGCGGGTGAGTGCCATGACGCCCGCCTTGGCTGCGGCGTAGTGGGCCTGCCCGCTCTGTGCGCGCCAGCCGACGACGGAGGCGTTGTTGACGACGACGCCGGGGCGGCCGGTGGCCCTGAAGGAGCGCAGGGCGGCGCGGGTGCAGCGGAAGGTGCCGTTCAGGGTGACGTCGAGGACCTTGGTCCACTGGGCGTCGGTCATGTCGGTGAGTGTCGCGGTGCCGCCGAGTCCGGCGTTGTTGACGACGATGTCGAGGCCGCCGTGGATCTGTTCGGCGCGTGCGAACAGGGCCTGGACCTGGGTCTCGTCGGTGACGTCGCAGGGCAGTGAGGCGACGCGGTCCGCGCCGAACTCGTCGGCGAGGGCCTGTTCGGTCTCCTTCAGCCGGCGGGTGTGCGCGTCGCCGATGACGATGCCGGCGCCCTCCTCGAGGAATCTGCGGGCGGTGGCGCCGCCGATGCCGGCGCCGGCCGCGGCGGTGATGACGGCGCTGCGGCCGCTCAGGAGCCCGTGACCCGGGAGGTACTGCGGTGCGCTCACGTCCGTGACTCCTCGCCCTCGGATCCTCGACGGTGCCGACGACCGTACGTTAACCTACCAAACACTTGTTAGGGAAGGATGAGCCGATGCCCGCTGCCCACGAGAACCCGGCCCGCCCGACAGCCGCCCCGAAGGAGGCGGGCGCCTGATGGATCTGTCGTACACGGCCGAGGAGGAGGCGTTCCGCGCCGAGGCACGCCAGTGGCTGCGGGCTCATGTGCCTGCCGAGCCGCTGCCCTCCCTGGAGACCGCCGAGGGGTTCGCCGCACACCGCGCATGGGAGGCCCGGCTGTACGCGGACCGGTGGTCCGTCGTCTCCTGGCCGACCGACTACGGCGGCCGGGGCGTGGACATCTTCCGGTGGCTGATCTTCGAGGAGGAGTACTACGCGGCGGGCGGACCCGGCCGGGTCTCGCAGAACGGCATCAGCCTGCTCGCCCCGACCCTCTTCGACCACGCCACGGACGAGCAGCGCGCCCGGATCCTGCCGTCGATGGCGAGCGGCGAGGTGATCTGGGCGCAGGCCTGGTCGGAACCCGAGGCCGGCTCCGACCTGGCGTCGCTGCGCTCGCGGGCGGTGCGTACGGACGGCGGCTGGCTGCTGTCGGGGCAGAAGACCTGGTCGTCGCGGGCGGCGTTCGCGGACCGGGCGTTCGGCATCTTCCGTACGGACCCGAAGGCGGCGAAGCCGCATCACGGGCTGACGTATCTGATGTTCGGCCTGTCCGCGCCAGGCGTCTCGGTGCGGCCGGTCGGGCGCCTGGACGGCAAGCCCGCCTTCGCCGAGCTGTTCCTGGACGAGGTGTTCGTGCCGGACGCGGACGTCATCGGGGAGCCGGGCCAGGGCTGGCGTATCGCCATGTCGACAACGGGAAACGAGCGCGGGCTGACGCTCCGCTCCCCCGGCCGCTTCCTGGCCTCGGCGGACCGGCTGGCGGACCTGTGGCGCACCCACGGCGACCCGTCGGACACGGCACTGCGTGACCGGGTGGCGGACGCGGTGACGGGGGCGCGGGCGTACCAGCTCTTCACGTACGCCAACGCCTCCCGGTTCACGGCGGGTTCCTTCATCGGGGCCGAGTCCAGCCTGAACAAGGTGTTCTGGTCGGACTACGACATCGCGCTGCACGAGACGGCGCTGGACCTGCTGGGGCCGGACGCGGAGCTGGCGGACTCCGCATGGGCGCAGGGGTACCTCTTCGCGCTGGCCGGCCCGATCTACGCCGGGACGAACGAGATCCAGCGGGACATCATCGCCGAGCGGCTGCTCGGCCTGCCGAAGGGACGGCGCTGATGCGATTCCTCCTCGACGGCGGGCAGCGGGAGTTCGGCCGCTCGCTGGACGCGATGCTGACGGCGGCGGACACGCCTGCCGCGGTACGGGCCTGGGCCGCGGGGGACCACGGCCCGGGCGGGGTCCTGTGGAAGCGGATCGCGGAGGCCGGGGTGTTCGCCCTCGCGGTGCCGCAGGCCCACGACGGGGTCGGGCCGCTGCCGGTCGAACTCGCGGTCGCCTTCGTGGAGCTGGGCCGGCACGCGGTGCCCGGGCCGGTCGTGGAGACGGTCGCCGCGGCGGTGCTGCTGGACGAGGCCGGAGGTCCGGCTGCCGGCCGGTGGCTGCCGCGGCTGGCATCGGGGGCGGCGTCGGCGACGCTGTGGGTGTCGGGGTGCGGGCGGTACGCGCTGGACGCGGACGCCGTCGACGCGGTGTTCACGGTGCGCGGTGACGAGCTGCGGCTCGCCCCGGGGCCGGGGGTGCTCAGCGTGTCGGCCGATCCGGCCAGGCGGCTGTTCCCGCCCCTTCCCGGCGGGCAGTTGCTGGCCCGCGGGCCGCGGGTGGCGGCGGGGGCGGCAAGGGCGGCGCGGTGGGCGGCCTTCGTGACGGCCGCCCAGGCGCTCGGCACGGGTGAGGCGCTGCTGGCCGCCACGGTGACGTATGTGAAGCAGCGCACCCAGTTCGGTGCCGCCATCGGTTCCTTCCAGGCGGTCAAGCACCGGCTCGCGGACACCCTGACGGGTCTGGAGTTCGCCCGTCCGCTGCTGTACGGGGCGGCGCTGTCGCTGGCCGCGGGCTCGCCGCGGGCGGCGGCTGACGTGGCGGCGGCGAAGGCCGCGGCGGGCGAGGCCGCGTATGCCGCCTCGCGGACGGCGCTGCAGCTGCACGGGGCCGTGGGGTACACCGAGGAGCTCGATCTGTCCCTGTGGCTGCGCAAGGCCCGTCCGCTGCGCGATGCGTGGGGGACGCCGGGGGCGTGCCGGGCGACGGTGCTCGCGGACCTCCCGGCCCCGCCCGCCGCCCGGCCTCCGGTGTCAGGGAGCGTCGGTGAGTGAGCCGTCGTCGTTGCCCCGGCGGAAGCTGCGCAGAGGACGGCCCGGCCGCCAGGTCTGGATGAGCAGGGTGTCGCCGCCCTCGAGGCCGATGCGGACCACTTCGGTCAGTTCCACCCGGAAGAGGTGGAAGGGCTCCGGCGGCTTCACCTCGTCGACGAAGGCGGCCAGCACCGCGGGGTCGGTCACCTCCACCGCCCGCCCGGAGATCCGGACGTCCCCGTCGGCCATCTCGGCGTCCGGGCCCGGGTTGGCGTGCACCGCGAAGCGGGGGTCGCGGCGCAGATCAAGTGCCTTGCGGGAGTTCGGCATCATGCCGAGGAACGGCTCACCCAGCCGGAACTCCACCTCGAGTCCGGTCACCCGTGGCGATCCGTCCTTGCGGACGGTCGCCAGGACGTGGTGCTTGTACTGCTGGAAACGCTGTCGCACGGTGTCGGCGAAGGCCGGCTCCGCGGCCTGGAAATCTGCCCACGAACTCGATGTCATGAGGTCATGGAACTCCGGAAACCCGACACCTCCTGTCCGGTTTCCCGAAAGCACTGTCGCGGAGCACCCGTTCGGATGCTGTCCGGGTGCGGACGTGGTGTGCTGGAAGGGGTACAGGCCGCCGTCCGGCGGCGGGGAGGACCGATCCCGGCTCCCGAGGTGAGTTCAGATGGCAATCTTCATGAAGGCCACCATGCAGGGCGTGACCACGGACCAGTACGACGCGCTCAACGCGGAGCTGCAGGCCCTGCCGGGTGACACCTTCGCCGGGTGCATGTCGCACGTCTGCGTACCGACGGATTCGGGCATCGAGGTCTACGACCTCTGGGAGTCCGAGGAGGCCATGGACAAGTTCGGCGTCGTGATGATGCCGGTCGCCGAGAAGCAGGGGCTGCCCATGTCGTCCGAGCGCCCGGCGGTCTCGCCGGTGCACCGCTACTGGCTGCCCGGTTCCTGACCCGTCAGCGTGACCAGCGCCGCGTATCCCTGCGTCCGCAGCACGCAGGGGGCGCGGTGCCGTAGCAACACCGCGTCGTAGCGGCCCAGTCCGGTGTCCGTCCCCTCGATGACGGCCCCGTCCTCCAGCGCCACGGCCAGCACCGCCCCGCCCTCCGGCGCCGCCAGCCGGAGGGTTCCCCGTACCACCGCCACCTGGGCCCGCACCCGGTCCCTGCGGTACATCACGTTCAGGTTCACCACCGGGCCCGCCAGCAGCCGGCCGTCGGTCTCCAGGTCGCCGGGGAAGTCGTGGGGCCAGTACGGCTCGTCGACGATGTGGTGTTCGCCGCCCACCATCAGGTCCATCCCCTCGCCCTCCACCACGGTCAGGGTGCGGTCGACGCCCGGGAAGACGGAGAACGGCCCGTCCTCGGTGACGTCCGCCAGGCTGACCCGCCAGTCGAAGGCGCCCGTCGCGGCGCCGGGTGAAGCGGCGATCTCGCGGGTGACTCCCCCGCCGTTCTTCCAGGCCACCTGCGCCCGGCCGGCCGCGCGCAGGATCCGGAACGCCTCGGACGTCATGCGATTCTCCAGTTCGGACGGGGTCGTGGCCCCGAGCCTAAGGGCTGTCCCGTCCAGATCATGCCGGGCTCGCGTGCCCCGGCGCCTGATCCGTCCCGGTCCGGACGGAGGACCCTGAACCCTGACTGCTCCCCGGGCCGCCGTGTCCGCTATCTTGATCGCCGCCGCCCCCACCGGCCGCCCCTGCCCGTCCACCGATGAAGGAGCCGGCCATGGAGGCCGCCGCCACCACCTGCTTTCGCCACCCCGCGTACGAGACCTATGTGAGCTGCACCCGCTGCGAGCGCTTCATCTGCCCGGACTGCATGCGCGAGGCCGCCGTCGGCCACCACTGCGTGGAGTGCGTGAAGGAGGGGCAGCGTTCGGTGCGGCAGGCGCGGACGGTGTTCGGCGGGGCGGTGTCGCGGGGTGCGGTGCCGCTCGTCACCTATGTGCTGATGGGCCTCAACATACTGGCGTACCTGGGTGAGCTGGTCAGTCCGGGGATCGTCGACCGGTTCGGGATGACCGGTGCCGGGCTGACCGGCCCGGACGGCGGCGGTTACGTCTACACAAGCGCGGGCTACCCCGGGTTCGACGTGATCGGGGTGGTGGACGGCGAGTGGTACCGGCTGCTGACCGGGGCCTTCCTGCATCTGCCGCCGGGCGAGTCCTCTCTCGGTTCGCTGCCGTTCGGTGTGCTGCACATCGTCTTCAACATGTACGCGCTGTGGAATCTGGGCCGGGTCGTCGAGGAGCAGCTGGGCCGCGCCCGCTATCTGGCGCTGTATCTGCTGTCCTCGCTGGGCGGTTCGGTCCTGGTGTACCTGATCGCGCCGTTCGACACCTCGGTGGGTGCCTCGGGTGCGGTCTTCGGTCTGGCGGCGTCGTTCTACGTCATCAACCGGCGGCTGGGCCGGGACATGCACGCGGTGAACAGGTTCCTGGGCGGGTTCCTGCTCTGGATGGTGATCTCCGCGGGCTTCACGTCCTGGCAGGGGCACCTGGGCGGGCTGCTGACGGGCGCCGTCGTGACGGTGGTGTACGCCTACGCCCCGGCGGAGCGGCGCACGACGGTCCAGGCCGCCATGTGTGTGGTGGTGCTCGCCGTGCTGATGCTGCTGGTGGTCCTCAAGACCTCGGCGCTGACCGGCTGAGCCGGCCGGGCCCGGGGCGGCTGAAACCGCCCCGGGACGCGCCACGGCGCCTGCCGAATCGTCCGGTCGGGGACGGGCAGGCGCCGCGTTCAGTTCCGTACGCCGTTGTACGGGACGTCTGTTGTGCCGTGGATCAGACCATCATGGAACGGTCTGTCGGGCGGATCGGGGCCGGCAGTGCGCTGGCTCCGGTCAGGAAGCGGTCCACGCCGCGTGCCGCGGAGCGGCCCTCGGCGATGGCCCACACGATGAGGGACTGGCCGCGGCCGGCGTCACCGGCGACGTAGACGCCGTCGACGTTGGTCGCGTAGTGCTCGTCGCGGGCGATGTTGCCGCGGGCGTCGAGCTCCAGGCCGAACTGCTGGACCAGGCCGTTGGCCTGGTCGGTGCCGGTGAAGCCCATGGCGAGGGTGACCAGCTGCGCGGGAATCTTCCGCTCGGTGCCGGGCTTCTGCTCCAGCTTCCCGTCCTTGAACTCCACCTCGGCGAGGTGCAGCGACTGGACGTTGCCGTCCTCGTCGCCCTCGAAGTGGGTGGTGGAGACGGAGTAGACCCGCTCGCCGCCCTCCTCGTGCGCGGAGGTGACCTTGTAGAGCATCGGGAAGGTCGGCCAGGGCTGGTTGGCGTTGCGGTCCTCGCCGGGCCTGGGCATGATCTCCAGCTGCGTGACGGAGAGCGCGCCCTGCCGGTGGGCGGTGCCGACGCAGTCGGCACCGGTGTCGCCGCCGCCGATGACGACGACGTGCTTGCCCTCGGCGGTGATCGGGGAGACCGTCAGGTCGCCCTCCTGCACCTTGTTGGCGAGCGGCAGGTACTCCATCGCGTAGTGCACGCCGTTCAGCTCACGGCCCGGGACGGGCAGATCGCGGGAGACGGTGGCACCGGCGGCGATGACGACGGCGTCGTAGCGGCGGCGCAGCTTGGCGGCGTCGACGTCCTTGCCGACCTCCACCTCGGTGCGGAACTTGGTGCCCTCCGCGCGCATCTGCTCGATGCGGCGGTTGATGTGCGACTTCTCCATCTTGAACTCGGGGATGCCGTACCGCAGGAGTCCCCCGATACGGTCCGCGCGCTCGTAGACGGCGACCGTGTGGCCGGCCCGGGTCAGCTGCTGGGCGGCGGCGAGACCGGCCGGGCCTGAGCCGATGACGGCGACGGTCTTGCCGGAGAGGCGCTCGGGCGGCTGCGGGGTGACGTCGCCGCGGTCCCACGCCTTGTCGATGATGGAGACTTCGACGTTCTTGATGGTGACGGCCGGCTGGTTGATGCCGAGCACACACGCCGACTCGCACGGGGCCGGGCAGAGCCGCCCGGTGAACTCCGGGAAGTTGTTCGTGGCGTGCAGGCGCTCGGACGCGGCCGTCCAGTCCTCGCGGTAGGCGTAGTCGTTCCACTCGGGGATGAGGTTTCCGAGCGGACAGCCCTGGTGGCAGAACGGGATGCCGCAGTCCATGCAGCGGCCGGCCTGCTTGCTGATGATCGGGAGCAGCGAGCCCGGAACGTAGACCTCGTTCCAGTCCTTGACGCGCTCGTCCACGGGGCGGGTCGTGGCGACCTCGCGGCCGGTGGTCAGGAAGCCCTTGGGGTCAGCCATTGGTCGCCGCCTCCATCATCTTCTCGGTGGTCTCCTGCTCGGAGAGACCGGCGAGCTCAGCGGCGTCCTTGGCGGCGAGCACTGCCTTGTAGGTGGACGGGATGATCTTGCTGAAGCGGGCCACCGCGGTGTCCCACTCGGCGAGAAGCTTCTCGGCGACCGTGGATCCGGTCTCTTCCTGGTGGCGGCGCACGACGTCGTGCAGCCACTGCTTGTCGGTGTCGGAGAGTGCCTCGACCGCGCCGAGGTTCCCGACGTTGACGTGGTCGCGGTTCAGGTCGATGACGTAGGCGACACCGCCCGACATGCCCGCGGCGAAGTTGCGTCCGGTCTCACCGAGGACGACGGCGTGTCCGCCGGTCATGTACTCGCAGCCGTGGTCGCCCACGCCTTCCGAGACGACGGTGGCGCCGGAGTTGCGGACGCAGAACCGCTCGCCGGTCCGGCCGCGCAGGAACAGCTCGCCGCCGGTGGCGCCGTAGGCGATGGTGTTGCCCGCGATGGTGGAGTACTCGGCGAGGTGGTCGGCGCCGCGGTCCGGGCGGACGATGACGCGGCCGCCGGAGAGGCCCTTGCCGACGTAGTCGTTGGCGTCGCCCTCCAGTCGCAGCGTCACACCGCTGGGCAGGAAGGCACCGAAGGACTGGCCGGCGGAGCCGGTGAAGGTGATGTCGATGGTGTCCTCGGGCAGGCCCGCACCGCCGAACTTCTTCGTGACCTCGTGACCGAGCATGGTGCCCACGGTCCGGTTGATGTTGCGGATCGCGATCTGTGCGCGGACCGGCTGGGCGGCCTCGGCGCTGTCGGCCTGCAGGGCGTCGGCGGCGAGCTTGATGAGCTCGTTGTCGAGTGCCTTGTCCAGGCCGTGGTCCTGCTCCGTGCTCTGGTGGCGGACGGCGCCGTCGGCCAGCTCGGGGACGTGGAACAGCGGCTTGAGGTCGAGGCCCTGTGCCTTCCAGTGCGTGATCGCACGGTCGGTGTCGAGCAGCTCGGCGTGGCCGACGGCCTCTTCGATCGTACGGAAGCCGAGCTCGGCGAGGATCTCGCGGACTTCCTGGGCGATGAACTCGAAGAAGTTGACGACGTACTCGGCCTTGCCGGAGAAGCGGTCGCGCAGGACCGGGTTCTGGGTGGCGATGCCGACCGGGCAGGTGTCCAGGTGGCAGACGCGCATCATGACGCAGCCGGAGACGACGAGCGGCGCGGTCGCGAAACCGAACTCCTCGGCGCCCAGCAGTGCGGCGATGACGACGTCGCGGCCGGTCTTGAGCTGGCCGTCCGTCTGCACGACGATCCGGTCGCGCAGGCCGTTGAGCAGCAGCGTCTGCTGGGTCTCGGCGAGGCCGAGCTCCCAGGGACCGCCCGCGTGCTTCAGCGAGGTGAGCGGGGAGGCGCCCGTTCCGCCGTCGTGGCCGGAGATGAGGACGACGTCCGCGTGCGCCTTGGAGACACCGGCGGCGACCGTGCCGACACCGACCTCGGAGACCAGCTTCACGTGGATGCGGGCCGCCGGGTTGGCGTTCTTGAGGTCGTGGATCAGCTGAGCCAGGTCCTCGATGGAGTAGATGTCGTGGTGCGGCGGCGGGGAGATGAGACCGACACCCGGGGTGGAGTGCCGGGTCTTGGCGACCCACGGGTAGACCTTGTGGCCGGGCAGCTGGCCGCCCTCACCGGGCTTGGCACCCTGCGCCATCTTGATCTGGATGTCGTCCGCGTTGACGAGGTACTCGCTGGTCACACCGAAGCGGCCGGAGGCGACCTGCTTGATGGAGGAGCGGCGCGCCGGGTCGTACAGCCGGTCGGCGTCCTCGCCGCCCTCACCGGTGTTGGACTTGCCGCCCAGCTGGTTCATGGCGATGGCGAGGGTCTCGTGCGCCTCGCGGGAGATCGAGCCGTACGACATGGCGCCGGTGGAGAAGCGCTTGACGAGTTCGGAGACGGACTCGACCTCGTCGATGTCGATCGCCTCGCGGTCCGACTTGAAGCCGAACAGGCCGCGCAGCGTCATCAGGCGCTCGGACTGCTCGTTCACCCGGTCCGTGTACTTCTTGAAGATGTCGTACCGGCGGCTGCGGGCCGCGTGCTGGAGGCGGAAGACCGTCTCCGGGTCGAACAGGTGCGGCTCGCCCTCACGGCGCCACTGGTACTCGCCGCCGATCTCCAGCGCGCGGTGCGAGGCGGAGATGCCGGAGGCGGGGTAGCCCTTGGCGTGCCGGGCGGCGACCTCCTTGGCGACGACATCGAGTCCGGCGCCGCCGATCTTGGTGGCGGTGCCGTTGAAGTACCGGGCGACGAATTCCTCGTCCAGGCCGACGGCCTCGAAGACCTGGGCGCCGCGGTAGGAGGCGACGGTGGAGATGCCCATCTTGGACATGACCTTCAGGACGCCCTTGCCCAGCGCGTAGATGAGGTTTCGGATGGCCTGCTCGGCCTCGATGCCCTCGATGAACGTGCCGGCCCTGACCAGGTCCTCGACGGACTCCATGGCGAGGTACGGGTTGACGGCCGCGGCGCCGTAGCCGATCAGCAGTGCGACGTGGTGGACCTCGCGGACGTCACCGGCCTCGACCAGCAGACCCACCTGGGTGCGCTGCTTGGTGCGGATGAGGTGGTGGTGGACGGCCGAGGTGAGCAGCAGCGACGGGATCGGCGCGTGCTCGGCGTCGGAGTGCCGGTCGGACAGGACGACCAGGCGGGCGCCGTCCTCGATGGCGGCGTCGACCTCGGTGCAGATCTGCTCGATCCGCGCGGCGAGTGCCTCGCCGCCGCCGCCGACCCGGTAGAGGCCGGAGAGGGTGGCGGCCTTCATGCCCGGCATGTCGCCGTCGGCGTTGATGTGTATGAGCTTGGCCAGCTCGTCGTTGTCGATCACCGGGAAGGGCAGCGTGACGCTGCGACACGCGGCGGCGGTCGGCTCCAGGATGTTGCCGGCCGGGCCGAGCGTGGAGCGCAGCGAGGTGACGAGCTCCTCGCGGATGGCGTCCAGCGGCGGGTTGGTGACCTGCGCGAACAGCTGGGTGAAGTAGTCGAAGAGCAGCCGGGGGCGCGCGGACAGTGCGGCGATCGGCGAGTCGGTGCCCATGGAGCCGAGCGGTTCGCCGGCGGTGCGGGCCATCGGCGCGAGGAGGACGCGGAGCTCCTCCTCGGTGTACCCGAAGGTCTGCTGGCGGCGGGTGACGGAGGCGTGCGTGTGCACGATGTGCTCCCGCTCGGGGAGGTCCTCCAGCTCGATCTCGCCGGTCTCCAGCCACTCCTGGTACGGCTGCTCGGCGGCGAGGGACGCCTTGATCTCGTCGTCCTCGATGATGCGGTGCTCGGCGGTGTCGACGAGGAACATCTTGCCGGGCTGCAGGCGGCCCTTGCGGACGACCTTCGCGGGGTCGATGTCCAGGACGCCGACCTCGGAGGAGAGCACGACGAGGCCGTCGTCGGTGACCCAGTAGCGGCCGGGGCGCAGACCGTTGCGGTCCAGGACCGCGCCGACCTGGACGCCGTCGGTGAAGGTGACGCAGGCCGGGCCGTCCCAGGGCTCCATCATCGTGGAGTGGTACTGGTAGAAGGCACGCCGTGCCGGGTCCATCGAGTCGTGGTTCTCCCACGCCTCGGGGACCATCATCAGCACCGAGTGCGGCAGCGAGCGGCCGCCGAGGTGGAGCAGCTCCAGGACCTCGTCGAAGGAGGCCGAGTCGGAGGCGTCCGGGGTGCAGACGGGGAAGATCCGGTCCAGCTGCTCCGTACCGAAGAGGCTGGAGGCGAGCTGGGACTCGCGGGCCTTCATCCAGTTGCGGTTGCCCTTGACCGTGTTGATCTCGCCGTTGTGCGCGACGAAGCGGTACGGGTGGGCGAGCGGCCAGCTCGGGAAGGTGTTGGTGGAGAAGCGCGAGTGGACCAGCGCGACCGTGGTGGCGAAACGGGCGTCGGAGAGGTCCGGGAAGAACGGCTCCAGCTGCCCGGTGGTGAGCATGCCCTTGTAGACGATGGTGCGGGCGGAGAGCGACGGGAAGTAGACCCCGGTCTCACGCTCGGCACGCTTGCGCAGCACGAAGGCCTTGCGGTCCAGGACGATGCCGGTGCTCTCGCCGTCCGCGACGATCAGCTGGCGGAACTCGGGCATGGTGGCGCGGGCGCCCTTGCCGAGGATGTCGGGGGTGACCGGGACCTCGCGCCAGCCGACGACCTTCAGGCCCTCTTCGGCTGCGATCTTCTCGAGGCCGCGGACTGCCGCGGTGGAGTCGTCCGCGGGCAGGAATGCGATGCCGACGGCGTAGGCACCGGCCTCGGGGAGGTCGAAGGGGACCTCGGCGCGGAGGAAGGCGTCCGGTACCTGGAGCAGGATTCCGGCGCCGTCACCGGAGTCGATCTCGGATCCGGTGGCGCCTCGGTGTTCGAGGTTGCGCAGTACGGTCAGCGCCTGCTCGACCAGCTCGTGGCTGGCCACACCGGTCAGAGTGGCCACGAACCCGACGCCACAGGCGTCGTGCTCGTTGCGGGGGTCGTACATCCCCTGCTGGGCGGGGCGACCGTCCATGGGCGACCAGGCGTCGGTGCGCATCGGCTCTCCCGTCGTCGTCGTGGCATATGCATAGCCGAGGGACGACGTTGGCCCTCTGCGAAATTTCGTGCAGATTACATGATGGGACGCTTCTCAAGAAGCGGATAGCTCGTTCCAACATACGGACACCGCCGGAGGCGGTGGAGTGGGTCGCAGTCGGAAGATCAGCGCCCGGGGGACCGCAGAGAGCAGGCGTCGTTGCCTGCGGTGTCTACGGCTCATGCCCGGCGGCAAAGGAAACGAAACCGCTGGGTAACGACTACTTATGTGTAGTCCTGCATAGAGTCTCATTTTACGTCGCGCAAGGCCGTTCCGCCCAGTGGCGGATGCCAGGGCGTACGTCACACAGATGGCGCACACGTTACGGGCCCGGTCCCCGGTCGATCCACGGGGGCCGGGCCCGGAGGGCCACGGGGCGGAGGATCCCGCCGGGCGGCTCAGCCGCCGACGGCCACGCCGAACAGCATGCCGAGTCCGTAGGTGATCGCGGCCGCCGCCCCGCCGAGCACCAACTGGCGCAGCCCGCTGAACCACCAGCTGCGGGCCGTGACCCGGGCCACCACCGCACCGCAGCCGAAGAGCCCGACCAGGGCGAGCAGCACGGCCGGCCATATCGCGCTCGCACCGAGCAGGTACGGCAGCAGCGGCAGCAGGGCGCCCAGCGCGAAGGCGCCGAACGAGGACACGGCGGCGACGAGCGGCGAGGGCAGGTCGCCGGGGTCGATGCCGAGCTCCTCGCGGGCATGGATCTCCAGCGCCTGCTCAGGGTCGCGCGACAGCTGCCGGGCGACTTCGCGGGCCAGGCCGGCCTCGACGCCCCGGGATTCGTAGAGGGCGGCGAGCTCGCGCTCCTCGTCCATCGGATGCTTGCGCAACTCCCGCCGCTCGACGTCGAGTTCAGCCTCGACCAGCTCACGCTGGGAGGCGACGGAGGTGTATTCGCCGGCCGCCATGGAGAAGGCGCCCGCGGCCAGGCCGGCCAGCCCCGTGATCACGATCGTGCGGTGCGAGACGTCCCCGCCGGCGACACCGGTCATCAGGGCCAGGTTCGAGACGAGACCGTCCATGGCCCCGAACACCGCCGGGCGCAGCCAGCCACCGTTGACATCACGGTGGGTGTGGTTGTCCCGGTGCGCCTCGTGCAGTACGGCTTCGGTCTCGATGATGGCCACAGCTGTTCCCTTCTCCCGGAACGGTTACCGCCCGCTCCGCCCCCGCTCGACACCATCGAAAGTACGCACGAAAAACGGCCCCCGCCAGCAAGGCAGGCCGTACTTACCACCGTCTGTGACCAGGTAGGTACGGCTTGCCTTGCTGTCCGGAGGGCGTCATCCGAGTGGCCCTTTTGTTGTGATTATCGGCCTCTGTCCTGGCTCCGCGTGGCACAGATCCCACAGGTACGAGAACTGGCTCGGTACGAGCGAAGGGTCGACGCGATGGAGCTGATCGCAGGAAATCCGGCAGCGCCGCGGACGAACGGCACGCAGGCACCGGTACGAGGCGCGCCCGGCACGGGCGAAACGGCCCGGGGAGGTCCGGGTGACCGGGCCAGGGGCTCGCTGCTCGGTCTCGCGGTCGGCGACGCGCTGGGCGCCCCCGCGGAGAACATGCGGCCCTCCGAGATCCGCCGCCGCTGGGGGCGGATCGAGGGCTTCGTGAGCGACGACCCCGCGGGCACCGACGACACGGAGTACGCGATCTTCTCCGGACTGCTGCTGGCCCGGCACGGTTCGGCGCTGACCGTCACCCATGTCGAGCGGGCCTGGCGGCTGTGGATCGCGGACGTGGACGAGGGGCCCTTCCGCGGCGCCGGCTTCAGCGAGCGCGGCACGCTGGAGAACCTGCGCCGGGGCCTGGCCGCCCCGATCTCCGCCCAGCACCGGCACGCCTGGAGCGACGGCCTGGCGATGCGGGCGGCGCCGTTCGGCGTCTTCGCGGCGGGCCGGCCCGCCGAGGCGGCACGGCTGGTCGCGGTGGACGGCCGGGTCAGCCACGAAGGGGAGGGTATCTACGGCGGTCAGGCGGTGGCGGCCGGGGTGGCGGCCGCGATGGTGGGGGCCGGGGTCACGTCCGTGATCGCCGCCGCACTCTCCGTCGTGCCGATGGACTCCTGGACGGCACGCTCGCTGCGCCGTGCGGTGACGGCGGCCCAGCGCCCGTACCCCGACCGTCTCACGATGGAACGCGCGGTGCGCTCGGCCGTGGTCGTGGGCGGATACCCGTGGACGGACCTGGCCCCTGAGGCGGTGGGCCTGGCCTTCGGCGCGTTCGCGGCGGCGCGCGGCGACTTCCGTACGGCGGTGCTGACCGCGGTCAACATGGGCCGCGACGCCGACACGACGGCCGCGGTGGCGGGCGCACTGGCCGGAGCGCTGCACGGGGCGTCCGCGATCCCGCGCCACTGGGCGGACGCGATCGGCCCGGTCCGGGGCAGCTGCCTCCCGTCCATGCGCGGCTACCACGTCCTGGACATCGCGGAGCTGCTCACCCCGGCCGAGGCGGACGAACGGGCCATGGACGGGGGCGGGAACGGATCGGCGTACGACGGGAAGCCGCCCGGCGCACCGCACTCGCGAAGCCTCCAGGTGCACGACAGCGAGCCACCCGCCCCGCCGCGCCCCGGTCGCACCCCGGAGGGCCGCGGCTCCGTCGTGCCCGACGGCGCAGCCCCGGCCCCGGTCGAAGACGGAACGGCGGTAGGGCGATGACCACCGCGAGGGACACCTCCCGCACCCTGCACCCGGACGCACCGCACGAGGCCGACGACAACGCCCCGGACGCACCGCACCAGAACGGCACCAGGCACCCGGACGCCCCGCATGCCCCGCACGACGACAGCGCCCAGGAGGCATCGCGCGGGCGCGGCACCGGCGCCGGCGCCCCGGAAGCGTCGCTCCCCGCCCGGCCGTCCACCGGGCGGCGGGCCCGGATCGAGGGGCTGCTGCTCGGGCTGGCCGCCGGCGACGCCGCGGGCTGGCCGGCCGCGCGGCACCGGGCGGCCCGGATGCCGGAGTGGACCCGGCGCCTCACCCGCGAGCTCGACACCTTCGCCGAGCAGAACGCGACCACCACGCTGCCCGTCCCCATCGCCCTCAACCAGCCGCCCGAGCCCCTGCGGCTGGGGCCGTCCGACGACGCCGAGTGGGCGGCGTTCGCGGCCGGTACCGTGCTGACCTCGGCGGCGGGTCCGCTGCACGGCCTCTCCCCCGGGCACCGGATGCGGGCCGCCGTGGACGTCGCCTGGAACGCGCTGGCCTCCGAGGTCGCCGCGGCCGCCGCGCGGGCGCCCGAGGTCGAGTCGGCGGTCCTGCCGCTGCGGGCCCGGATCTCGGTCCGGGCCGGGCTCGGCAACCTCGCCGCCGGGCTCCGCCCGCCCGCCACCGGCCACGACAACCCGCACTACTTCGACGACGCGGCCTGTGTGCGGGCCGCGGTCCTGGCCGTCGTCCACCCCGGGGACCCCGCCGCCGCGGCCGACCTCGCCGAGTTCGACGCGCGCTACACGCAGGACGGCGACGGGGTGCACGGTGCGCGGGCGATGGCCGCCGCGATCGCCGAGGCGCTCGGCGGTGCGGACGTGGACACAGCGGTGAACGCCGCGCTGGCGCAGCTCCCGGAGGGCACCGAGATCGCCCGCAACGCCGCCCACGCGGTCAGGATCGCCCGGGAGTTCGCCGGTGAGACGGCCGGCGCCTTCGCCCTCGTGCCGGTGCTGGAGCATCAGATCGTCGATCACGTCTACAGCTACGGGATCGCCGCGGCCGAGACCGTCCCGGTCGCCCTCGCCCTGGCCACCGCGGCCCGGGGCGAGATCGCGCAGGCCGTGCCGTCCGCGGCCTGCCTGTCCCGGGTCGCCGACTCGGCACCCGCGCTGGCCGGTGCGCTGACGGGTGCGCTCGGTGGCATCGCCACCGTGCCGGACGGCTGGCGCGAGGCCTGCCGCACCCTGGCGGGGTGTGCACTGCCCCGTTTCGCGGGCACGGACCTGATGGAACTCGCCGGGTTGCTGGCAGACACGGAACCGGCCCCCCGGGGTGGACAATTCGGACATGACATCCACAGTGCCCCTGGCACCCACGAGGTCCGCAACGCCCACGACGCCCACCGCGCTCACACTCGATGAACGGATCGCGGGCGCACTCGTCGGCGCCGCCGTCGGTGACGCGCTCGGCGGTCCGGTCGAGGGCCGGCCCCCCGAGCAGATCGTGGCCCGGCACGGCGGGCGGATCACCGGCATCGTCGGCCCCTGGGACGGCGAGGACTGGCGTACCGCCCGCCCCATCGCGCCGTATCACAAGGGCGACGGGCACGTCACCGACGACACCTTGATGACCCACGCCCTGGTCCGGGTGTACGGCACGGTGCGCGGCCATCTCGACGCGTACTCGGTCGCCGACCACCTCGTGCCCGAGCTGATCTCGAACCCCCGCTGGATTCCTGAGCTGGAGGCCGAGGCGCTGCCGCTGCAGCGGATCTTCCTCGCCGAGAAGTGGATCGTCGCCCGGCTGCACTACGGCCATGTCGACCCGCGCGAGGCCGGCTCCGGAAACATCGTCAACTGCGGGGCGGCGATGTACATGGCGCCGGTCGGCCTGGTGAACGCCGCCCATCCGCAGGCCGCGTACGCCGAGGCGCTGGATGTCGCGGGCGCCCACCAGTCGTCGTACGGAAGGGAGGCGGCCGGGGTCTTCGCGGCCGCCGTCGCCGCGGCCTGCGCGCCGGGGGCGACGCCCGCCACGGTCGTCGAAACGTGCCTGTCGCTCGCCAAGGACGGCACCCTGGCCGCCATCGAGGCGGTGTGCGAAGCGGCGGAGCGTCACCGGGACTTCGAGTCCGCCCTGGTCCCGCTGCGTGAGGCCGTCGCCCCCTTCGACACGGTCGGCCCCGACTACCGTGCCCCCTCCCTGGGCGCGCGCCGGCCGTCCCGGCTGCACGCCATCGAGGAACTCCCCGTCGCGCTCGGCATGCTGCTCGTCGCGGACGGGGACTACCGGCACGCGGTGCTCGGCTCGGTCAACTACGGGCGGGACTGCGACTCGATCGCCACCATGAGCGGCGCGCTCGCGGGCGCACTGCACGGCGAGCGGGCCATCCCGGCCGACTGGGTGCGGACGGTCGGCGAGGCCAGCCGCCTCGATCTGCACGCGCCCGCACGGACGCTGGCCGAGGTGGCGCGCGAGGTGTTCGCGCACGACACGGCCCGCCGCCGCGCCCACGAGGCCGCCTTCGCCGCGCTGGTGGGCACGCCGTGACGACGACGGTGCGGGCCACCTGGGTGCAGCCGGAGGACCTCGTCGGGCACGAACTGCGGCAGGCCGCCGAGGACGGGCGGGACGCACGGGACATCGAGCGGCGGTGGTACGAGGCCGGCGGATCGCCGGCCCCGGAGCGCGCGGGTGCCTCCGAGCACCCCGCGTCGCCGCAGCTGCGCGCGGTCGCCGAGCATCTGCTGGACGAACTCGCCCTGCTGGAGTCGCCGCTGGCCGACGACGAACCCACCGACCTCGACGCGATCCGGGCGGCCTGCCCGCACTGGCCGCACCCACGCACCGACCGGCCCGTCGTGGGCCGCGACCGGCTGCACGCGGCCTGGCTCGGGCGTGCCGCCGGCTGCCTGCTCGGCAAACCGGTCGAGAAGCTGCCGCTGGAGGGCATCCGCGCACTGGCCCGCGCCACCGGGAACTGGCCGCTCTCCACCTGGTTCACCGCCAGGGGTGTGCCCCCCGCTCTGACCGCCACGTACCCGTGGAACCGGCGCTCCGCGGCCACCTCCCTGGCCGAGAACATCGACGGAATGCCGGAGGACGACGACCTCAACCACCCGCTGCTGACCGTGTTGCTGCTCCAGCGGTACGGCCGTTCGTTCAGCACGGCCGACCTCGCCAGGCTGTGGCTCGACGAGCTTCCGGCGGGCCGGACGTTCACCGCCGAGCGGGTCGCCTACCGCAATCTGCTCGACGGCGTCGAACCTCCGCACACCGCGCGCCACCGCAATCCGTTCCGGGAGTGGATCGGGGCCCAGATCCGGGCCGACGTGCACGGCTGGACGCATCCCGGTGATCCGGCGGCGGCGGCGGAGCAGGCCCACCGGGACGCGGTCCTCACCCACACCGGAAACGGGGTGTACGGGGCGATGTTCACGGCGGCGGCGCTCGCCGAGGCGGCCGGCGGCGAGGCCGACGTGCACGGCTGCCTGGCCGCCGGGCTCCGGGTCGTGCCGCCGCGCTCGCGGTTCGCCCGCGCGGTACGGGACGGCATCGCGGCGGCCCGCCGGGAACGGCACTTCGATACGGTCGTGGACCGGATGCACGAGACGTACGGCCGGTATCACTGGGTGCATGTACTGCCCAACGCCGCTCTGCTCGCCGCCGCTCTCACCCACGCGGACGGTGACTTCACCGGCTCCATCTGCCGGGTGGTGTCCGGCGGCTGGGACACCGACTCCAACGGGGCGACCGCCGGTTCGCTCGCCGGACTGCTGGCCGGGCGGCCCGACGCGCTGCCCGACCGGTGGACCACTCCGCTGAAGAACCGTCTCGCCACGTCCGTCCCCGGTTTCGACTCGGTCGGCTTCGACACCCTCGCCGACCTGACACACCGGCTCACCCACGAGGAGGCACTCCGCCCATGACCCGAATCGCGGTGCTCGGCAGCACCAATATGGATCTTGTGGCCTACGTCGAACGGGCTCCGGAGCGCGGGGAGACGGTCACCGGCCGCGAGTTCCGCACCGTCCCCGGCGGCAAGGGAGCCAACCAGGCCGTGGCCGCCGCCCGCGCGGGCGGCGACGTGATGATGATCGGCGCGGTCGGCGACGACGAGTACGGCCTGCGGCTGCGGGAGAACCTGGAGCACTCGGCCGTGGACACCGACCTGCTGCACACCGCCGAAGGGCCCAGCGGCACCGCGCACATCGTGGTCGACGACAAGGGCTCCAACGCGATCGTGGTCGTCCCCGGCGCCAACGGCGCCGTCACCGCGGTCGGTCCGGGCGAGATCGCCGCCATCGCGGGCGCGGACCTGCTGCTGCTCCAGCTGGAGCTGCCGATGTCCGCCGTGATCGAGGGGGCACGGGCCGGTCACGCCCAGGGCGTACGGGTCCTCCTCACCCCCTCCCCCGTGCAGGAACTCCCCGACGAACTCCTCGACTGCGTCGATCTGCTGATCCCCAATGAGCACGAGGCGGCCGAGCTGTCCGGGCACGCCGAACCCCACGCGGGGGCCGAGGCCCTGCTCAGTCACGTGCCCGCGGTCGTCATCACCCTCGGCTCGAAGGGTTGCCTGTACGCGGCCCGGGGCAGCCAGGCCGTCCACTTCCCCGCCCCCGACACCACCGCCGTCGACACCACCGGCGCCGGGGACACCTTCGTCGGCACCCTCGCCGTGGCACTCGGCGAAGGCCGGCCGGTGCCGCAGGCCATCGCCTGGGCCTCGGCGGCCGCCGCGCTCTGCGTACAGAAGCCGGGCGCCTCGACCTCCATGCCGTACCGCAGCGAAATCGACGCCGCATGACGGCGCACACAGCGGCACCCCTGACCGGGACGCGGGTCATCGATCTCGCCACGCTCTTCGCGGGCCCCCTCTGCGCCACCATGCTCGGCGACTTCGGCGCCGAGGTGATCAAGGTCGAGCACCCCAGCAAGCCCGATCCGTCGCGGGGGCACGGACCCACGAAGGACGGCGTCGGCCTGTGGTGGAAGCTGCTGGGCCGCAACAAGCGCAACCTGACCCTCGATCTGTCCGGGCCCGGCGGCCGCGACATCCTGCTGCGGCTGGCCGCGGACACCGATGTGATCATCGAGAACTTCCGGCCGGGCACGCTGGAGCGGTGGGGCCTGGGCTGGGAGGAACTGCACGCCGTCAACCCGCGGCTGGTGCTGGCCCGGGTCACGGGGTTCGGCCAGTTCGGCCCGTACGCGCACCGGCCCGGCTTCGGCACGCTCGCGGAGGCGATGAGCGGGTTCGCGGCGATCACCGGGGAGCCGGACGGGCCGCCGACGCTGCCGCCGTTCGGGCTGGCCGACTCGATCGCCGCGATCGCGACGGCGTTCGCGGTGATGACGGCCCTGACCGCGCGGGAACGCACCGGTGAGGGACAGGTCGTCGACATGGCGATCATCGAACCGATCCTGACGGTGCTCGGCCCGCAGCCGCTCTGGTACGACCAGCTCGGCTACGTCCAGCCGCGCACCGGCAACCGTTCGCGCAACAACGCCCCCCGCAACACCTACCGCACCTCGGACGGGCAGTGGGTGGCCGTCTCCACCTCCGCACAGTCCATCGCCGAGCGTGTGATGCACCTGGTGGGACGCGCCGAGCTGATCGACGAGCCGTGGTTCGCGGCCGGCACCACACGGGCCGACCACAGCGACGAGCTCGACGAGGCGGTCGGCAACTGGATCGCGCGCCACACCCGCGACGACGCGATCTCCGCGTTCGAGAAGGCGGAGGCGGCCATCGCCCCCATCCACGACATCCGGGACGTGATGGAGGACCCGCAGTACCGGGCCCTGGACTCCATCACCGAGGTCGACGACCCGGAGCTCGGGCCGCTGCGGATGCAGAACGTCCTCTTCCGGCTCTCCGGGACCCCGGGGGCGATCCGCTGGGCGGGCCGCCCGCACGGGGCGGACACCGAGGAGATCCTCACCGGCCTCGGTCTGACCGGCGCGGAGATCTCGGCGCTGCGGGCGGAGCGTGTCCTGTGAGCGCGATCCCCCTCACCTGGCTGTACGCCCCCGGCGACCGGCCGGACGTGGTGCGCAAGGCGCGCGAGTCGGGGGCGGACGTGGTGATCGTGGATCTGGAGGACGCGGTCGCCCCGGACCGCAAGGAGTACGCGCGGTCGGCCACGGTGGAGCTCCTCTCCGAGCCCGCTGCCGCCAACGCGGTGCCGGTCCATGTCCGGGTGCACACCGAGGCCGACGTCCTGGCACTGGCCCCGCTGCCCGGCCTCGCCGAACTGCGGCTGCCGAAGATCACGCACGCGGCGTCCGTCCATCACATCGCGGCGCTGGCCCCCGGGGTCGCGCTCTGTCCGCTGCTGGAGTCGGCACTCGGCATCGAACACGCGTACACGGTGGCCGCCGCCCATCCCCAGGTCCGTTCCATCGCCCTGGGCGAGGCGGATCTGCGGGCCGATCTGGGGGTCCGGGAGGACGAGGGGCTCGACTGGTCGCGCAGCCGGGCGGTCGTCGCGGCCCGTGCGGCGGGGCTCGCCCCGCCCGCCCAGTCGGTGTTCCCGGACGTCCGGGACCTGGACGGGCTGTGGTCGTCCTGCGCGCACGGGCGGGCGCTGGGGTTCCTCGGCCGGGCGGCCATCCATCCCAGGCAGCTGCCGGTGATCGAGCGGGCGTTCCGGCCGACGCCGCAGGAGATCGAGGCGGCGCAGGAGATCGTCGAGGCGGCCCGGTCGGAGGCGGGTGCGCTGGCCCTGCCGGACGGACGCTTCGTCGACGCGGCGGTGGTGGCCGCCGCCCACCGCACGCTTGCCCTGGCCGGGCGGACGGTGGTGAGCCCGAGATAGCAGGGACCGCACCCCACCGCCCGCTCAGTCCTCAATCGCCGGACAGGCTCGTTCCCCCCACCACACAGCCGGCCATCTCCAGCCCGTCCGGCGCTTGAGGACACCACCACCCGCACAGACGAACTGCGGACAGCCGGCAAAACCCAGCCCGTCCGGCGCTTGAGGACGACACCACCCGCACGGATCAGGTGCGGACAGGCAAAACCCAGCCCGTCCGGCGATTGAGGACAACACCTGGCGCCAGGGGTCGCGGCACGCAACGTGGCGAGGGGCCGCCGAATGGTTCGGCGGCCCCTCGTCGTCGTGGTGCGGGCGTCAGCCCTTGGCCGTCTCCGCCGCACCGTTCGTCTTCGGCGCATCGGCCCCGGACTCCGCATGGCGGGACTCCGCATCGGACCCGGCCTCCGCATCGCGGGACTCCGCATCCGACCCGGACTCCGCATCGCCGGACTCCGCATCGGCCCCGGCCTCCGCGTCCTCGACGCCTCCGGCGTCAACCGCGTCAACCGCGTCAACGGCCTCCGGCTCGACGATCTCCTCGCGCCCCGGCCGTACCCTCGCCGAGATCACGATGTAGACCACCGCGAGCACGAACACGATCAGCGCGGTCCACACGTTCAGGCGCAGGCCCAGGATGTGGTGGGCCTCGTCGACGCGCATGTACTCGATCCACGCGCGGCCCGCACAGTACGCCGCGACGTACAGCGCGAACGCCCGCCCGTGTCCGAGCTTGAACCGGCGGTCCGCCCAGATCACCAGGAGCGCCACACCGATGCACCACAGCGACTCGTACAGGAAGGTCGGGTGGTAGGTGCCGGCGACCCGGTTCGGGCCCTCGCTGATCTTCAGGGCCCACGGGACGTCGGTCGCCCGGCCGTACAGCTCCTGGTTGAACCAGTTGCCCCAGCGGCCGCAGGCCTGGGCCAGGGCGATGCCGGGGGCGAGCGCGTCGGCCCAGGCGGGCAGCGGGATCCCGCGGCGGCGGCAGCCGATCCAGGCACCGACCGCGCCGAGCGCGATCGCGCCCCAGATGCCGAGGCCGCCCTGCCAGATCTTGAAGGCGTCGACCCAGTCCTCACCGTCGCTGAAGTACAGCTGGTAGTCGGTGATGACGTGGTAGAGCCTCCCGCCGACAAGGCCGAAGGGCACGGCCCAGACGGCGATGTCGGCAACGGTGCCGGCTCTGCCCCCTCGGGCGATCCAGCGCTTGTTGCCGAACCAGACGGCGACAAAGACACCGATGATGATGCAGAACGCGTAGCCGCGAAGCGGGATCGGGCCGAGATCGATCACGCCGGTCGACGGGCTGGGAATGTAGGCAAGGTCCATGGCAGGGTCGACGCTACCTTGCCGGGCGGGACGTGCGGCAACCCGCCCGACAACGTATGGGTAACGAGCCGGTCATCGATTCCCCCTGTCGGCCGCCTGTCAGGACCCGGACGGGGCGGGTGTCGCGGTGCCTGGCTTCTTGCCCTTGTTGGCCTCGGCGACCCACTTCTTCAGGTTGGCCACGGTGATGGGCTCGTCCCCCTTCTTGGGGAAGATCGCCTCACCGTTGAGCAGCGCCGTCGGCGTGCCCTGGAATCCGCCCTTCTGGAACGCGGTGTTGGACTTCTGGACCCAGGCGTCGTGGGCGCCGTCCTCGACACAGCTACGGAAGGCGGGCGTGTCGAGCCCGTCGACCTTCTTGGACAGATCGATCAGCTTGTCGTTGTCGCCGAAGGCGTCGTCGGACTCCTGCGGCTGGTTGCGGTACAGGACGTCGTGGTACGCGGAGAACTTTCCGGCGTCCTGGGCGCAGGCCGCCGCGTTGGCGGCCTTGAGCGAACCGCTGCCGCCGAGATTGCCGTCGATCAGCGTGGCGAGGTGGTATTCGACCTTGATCTGCCCGCTCTGCTCCAACTGGTGGATCGTGTCCCGGAAGGCGTTCTCGAACTGGGCGCAGACCGGGCAGCGGAAGTCCTCCCAGACCGTGAGCGTCGACGGGGCGTCGTCCGCTCCCACCTGGATGGCCAGGCTGTCCTTGCCGGTCGCGCCCGAGGGTGCGACGGCAGGGCCCGATGCCTTGTCCTTGCTGCTCTTGCCGCCGGTGTTCGCCGCGATGATGCCGACGACGGCGGCCAGCGCCAGGACTCCCACCACGGCGGTGGAGACGATCAGCGTCCGGCGGCGGCGCTCTCGCGCCTTCGCCTGTTCACGCTGCTGGATCAGCCGGTCTCGCGCGGCCCTTTTTCCCTCTTGGTTCTTCTCGCTCACACCCGCAGCAACGAACCGGGGAGGCACTCGCGTGCCTCCCCGGTCCCAGGTCCACCCATTCGGGTTACGCCCGGAGTCAGCGCTTTCGAACACCCTCGGCCAGCTCGGCCGCCAGCGAGCGGACGGCCGCCAGGCCGGTTGCCTCGTCGGGGGCGTCCAGCATCCGCTTGACGAAGGCGGAACCGACGATGACCCCGTCGGCGAAGCCGGCGACCTCGGTGGCCTGCTCGGCGTTGGACACGCCGAGGCCGACACAGACCGGCAGGTCGGTGGTGGCGCGGGTGCGCCGCACCAGGTCCTGGGCCTGCTCGCCGACCGAGACGCGGGTGCCGGTGACGCCCATCAGCGAGGCCGCGTAGACGAAGCCGGAGCCGGCCTCCGTGATGGTGGCGAGCCGTTCGTCCTTGCTGCTGGGCGCGACGACGAAGACGGTCGCCAGACCGTGCTTGTCGGCGTGCTCGCGCCACACCGCGGACTCCTGGACCGGGAGGTCGGGCAGGATGCACCCCGCGCCGCCCGCCTCGGCCAGTTCGGCGGTGAACCGTTCGATGCCGTACCGGTCGATCGGGTTCCAGTACGTCATGACCAGGATCGGGATGCCGGTCGCCTCGGAGGTCTCGCGGACCGTGCGCATCACGTCGGCGATCTTCACGCCGCCGCGCAGGGCGATGTCGTCGGCGGTCTGGATGACCGGTCCGTCGAGGACCGGGTCGCTGTGCGGCAGACCCACCTCGACGACGTCGGCGCCGCCCGCGGCCACCGCCTTGATCGCCTCGATGCCGCCGTCGACGGTCGGGAACCCGGCCGGCAGGTACGCGATCAGCGCGGCCCGGTCCTCCGCCTTGGCGGCGGCGAGGGTGGTGCTCAACAGCTCGATGTTGCCGCTCACTTGACGTCCCCCTCGATCTCGGCGCCGTCGCTGTCCGCGTCCGCCTCGACGGCCGCGTCCGCGTCGTAAAGACCGAAGTACCGCGCCGCCGTGTCCATGTCCTTGTCGCCGCGGCCGGACAGGTTGACCAGGATCAGACCGTCCTTGCCGAGCTCCCTGCCGACCTCCAGGGCGCCGGCCAGCGCGTGCGCGCTCTCGATGGCCGGGATGATCCCCTCGGTACGGGAGAGCAGCCGCAGCGACTGCATCGCCGCGTCGTCGGTGACCGCGCGGTACTCGCCCCGGCCGGTGTCCTTCAGGTAGGCGTGCTCCGGGCCGATGCCCGGGTAGTCCAGACCGGCCGAGATGGAGTACGGCTCGGTGATCTGGCCCTCCTCGTCCTGGAGGACGTAGCTGCGCGAGCCGTGCAGGATGCCGGGCTCGCCCGCGGTCAGGGTCGCCGCGTGCTCGCCGGTCTCCACCCCGTGTCCGGCGGGCTCGCAGCCGATGAGGCGGACGTCCGCGTCCGGGATGAAGGCGTGGAAGAGCCCGATGGCGTTGGAGCCGCCGCCGACGCAGGCGACCGCGGCGTCCGGCAGCCGGCCGGCCCGCTCCAGGATCTGCCGCCTGGCCTCCACACCGATGACCCGGTGGAAGTCGCGGACCATGGCGGGGAAGGGGTGCGGGCCCGCGACCGTACCGAAGAGGTAGTGGGTGCGGTCCACGTTGGCGACCCAGTCGCGGAACGCCTCGTTGATGGCGTCCTTGAGCGTGCGGGAGCCGGACTTCACCGAGACGACCTCGGCGCCGAGCATGCGCATCCGCGCCACGTTCAGCGCCTGCCGCTCGGTGTCGATCTCACCCATGTAGATGGTGCACTCGAGACCGAAGAGCGCGCAGGCGGTCGCGGTGGCGACGCCGTGCTGGCCGGCTCCGGTCTCGGCGATGACCCGGGTCTTGCCCATGCGCTTGGTGAGCAGCGCCTGGCCCAGCACGTTGTTGATCTTGTGCGAGCCGGTGTGGTTGAGGTCCTCGCGCTTGAGGAAGATCCGGGCGCCGCCGGCGTGCTCGGCGAAGCGCGGTACCTCGGTCAGCGCGCTGGGCCGGCCGGTGTAGTTGACCATGAGCTCGTTGAGCTCGGCGGCGAAGGCGGGGTCGGCCTTGGCCTTGTCGTACTCGACGGCGACCTCGTCCACGGCGGCGACGAGCGCCTCCGGGATGAACTTGCCGCCGTACGCGCCGAAGTAGCCTTCGGCGCTGGGGATCAGACCCTCGGGGTCCGGAATGAAGAAGTCAGACGACATCCGACGTGCTCCTCGACATGGCATTGGGTGGGTTCACCGTATGCGCCGTGGGCGGAGCGCCACCGCGGCCGTGGCCGGGTGGTTCGGTCGTGCGGTTTCCGCCGGTGCGGCGGGGTGCGACGGCCGGGGCTCCCGCTTACTGCGCGGACCCCGTGCGCCATCGCATGCCGTTGACCTGACCGGGCTCGTCACCGATCACGTACCGCACCCGCCGGCCGTGCACGCGGCGCGCGGGGGCGCGGCAGCCGCGGGGGCGGCAGCCGCGCGCCAGGGGCGCGTGCGGGTCCCGGCCCGTGGATCCGGCGGGGCGCAGGCCCGGCCGGACACGGGACGCGGGACGGTCGGCGGACACGGTTGCGGTCAGCTCCGTCCGTGCCGGAGCGCCGGGTGGGCGCCGGCGGCGACCAGGTCGGCGACGGCGGACCGCGGGTCGCGGCCGGTGACCAGGGACTCGCCCACCAGGACGGAGTCCGCGCCGGCGTTGGCGTAGGCGATGAGGTCGTGCGGGCCGCGGACGCCGGACTCGGCGACCTTGACGATGTGGTCCGGGACCTCGGGGGCGACGCGCTCGAAGACGGAGCGGTCGACCTTGAGGTCCTTCAGGTTGCGCGCGTTGATTCCGATGATCCGCGCACCGGCGTCGACCGCACGCTCGGCCTCCTCCTCGTCGTGCACCTCGACCAGCGGCGTCAGGCCGATGGACTCGGCGCGCTCGATCAGGGAGACCAGGGCCTCCTGGTCGAGGGCGGCGACGATCAGCAGTGCGAGGTCGGCGCCGTACGCCCGGGCCTCCCACAGCTGGTAGGAGGTGACGATGAAGTCCTTGCGCAGGATCGGGATGTCGACCTTGGCGCGGACGGCCTCCAGGTCGGCCAGCGAACCGCCGAAGCGGCGCTCCTCGGTGAGGACCGAGATGACGGACGCGCCGCCCGCCTCGTAGTCCGCGGCGAGTGCGGCCGGGTCGGCAATGGCGGCAAGGGCCCCCTTGGAGGGGCTGGAGCGCTTGACCTCGCAGATGACGGTCACGCCTTCGCCGCGCAGGGCGGCGACTCCGTCCTTCGCCTGGGGAGCGCGCGCCGCGCGTTCCTTCAGCTCATCGAGGCTGACGCGCGCCTGCCGCTCTGCGAGGTCGGCGCGGACGCCGTCGATGATCTCGTCGAGCACACTCACGCGAGCGGCCCCCTTCCGGGACGGTGACAAAGGAACTGACAAGGGAACAGGATCAGCCATACCGATGGTATCCGCAGGAGGCCGATGGGCCCGCATCCGGCCGCCGGATGTCCCACTACCTGGGCATTCACGGCGCCAGCACCGAACCGAACGGCAGATTCCGGACGACGGTGAAGATCAGCAGCACGGCTCCGATCCCCCACCAGTGGACGGGCTTCAGCGTGATCCGCACGGGCTTCCCGGCGGCCGCTCGGACCATCCAGCCGACCCAGAGCACGGCGAAGATCCCGTAGCCGATGACGGCCAGGGCGTTGGAGCCGAACGCCGCCGCGATGTCGCCGTGGGCGACGGCGTGGGCGCTGCGCAGCCCGCCGCAGCCGGGGCAGTAGATGCCCGTGAGCCGGAGCAACGGGCAGACCGGGTAGTGGCCTGGCTGGTTCGGGTCGACGGAGCCGACGTAGCCGAAGGCCGCGATGATGCCGGCCATGACACCTGCCGGGCCGGCGATCCGCCGCAGCCGCGAGGCGGGGACGGGGGCCGGCCGGAAGAACGCCGGGGGCGGGCCCGGGTGCCCGGTGGGCGGCCCCGGGGCGGGCAGGTGCCCGCCGGGCGCCTGCGGCGGCCCGGGAGGCGGCTCAGGGGCGCCGGGCGCGGGGCTGTGGCCCTGCGCCGGCGGGGCGGCGGCTGGTGACGGCGTTGCTTCCACTCGGCGATTGTCGCCGTTGATGCGCAAAGGCGCAGCCCGGACCGGGCTGCGCCTCGCACGCCTGCGTCCTGCGGACGGGGTCAGGAGGTCTGCGCCTGCCCGGCGCGGGCCCTGGCCTGGGCCAGCTCCGCCGACTCCTTCGGCATGCCGAGGCCGGCCGCCTTCATGCCGAGGCCCACGATGCCGCCGATGACGGTGACGGCGATACCGGCCCAGAAGCCGAGCGGGTTGGCCGCGACCATGAAGACGCCTGCGATGCAGAAGCCGATGAAGGAGATGGTGACACCGGTCCAGGCGGCCGGGGTGTGTCCGTGGCTGCTGCCCGCCATGAGTTGCTCCTCGTTGGTATTGCGCTGTTGGTATCGCTCGGTTCCGCTGGGTGCAAAGCCGGTGCCGCTGTGGGTGCCGCTGTGCTGCGAGCTCACGCCATTGTCCCGTACGTGCGGGGAGGACGTGAGCTGGGGGGTCATGCCTCGCGCGTCGGGTCCTCGCCGCGGTCCAGGGCCTTCCACAGGTCCTCGGGCCGGTCGGGGTCCGGGGCGCGGGGGGCCTTGCGGGGGCGCGGGGTGCCGTCGCGCTCGTACCGCCCGGACATGGTGGGCCAGTTCCGGCCGTAGCGCATGGCGAGCAGCCCGGCGAGCAGGATCAGCAGGCCGCCGGCCGCGGTCACGTACGGCCAGGCGGTGTGGCCGAGGGCCTCGATGGTGGCGGAGCTGTCGCCGGTGGTCTGTGCGGCCTTCTCGTCGAGCGCGGCACTGTCGGAGGCGCCGAGGAAGGCGCTCAGTGCGGCGCCCAGGCCGCTGAGGGCCAGCAGCCCGGCCACGAGCAGCCGGCCGCCGCTGCGGACGGCGAAGACGGCGACGAGGGCGGCCAGGCCGACTATGGCCAGGGCCGCCGGAAGGCCGGTGACGTCCTGTCCGTCCGCGCTCAGCGGCAGGGCTCCGCCACCGACCGCGGCGCGGCCCTCGGCCCAGGTCTGCCCCGAGGCGAGCAGGACGACGGTGGCGCCGGCTGCCCCGAGGAGCAGGCCGGCGGCCAGGCTTCTGCGGCTGCCCGCGCTGTCGGGCGCGGTGGCGGCTTCGGCACGGGGCTGGGGTACGGGGACAGCACTCACGTACCCCACTATCCCCTACCGCCCCGGGGGACGGGCACATGGGGGGTGTGAGAAGAAGCCCTCTCGACGCGGCTCCCCGGGTGTGCCCCCGCCGCACTCAGCCGGCGCGCAGACGGTTCGCCGTGTGCACCGCGCGCAGGACCGCGGCGGCCTTGTTGCGGCACTCGGTGTCCTCCGCGACCGGGTCGGAGTCGGCGACGACGCCCGCCCCTGCCTGGACGTACGCCGTGCCGTCGCGCAGCAGTGCGGTGCGGATGGCGATGGCGGTGTCGGAGTTCCCGGCGAAGTCGAGGTAGCCGACGCAGCCGCCGTACAGGCCGCGGCGGGTGGGTTCGAGCTCCTCGATGATCTGCATGGCGCGCGGCTTGGGGGCGCCGGACAGGGTGCCCGCCGGGAAGCAGGCGGTGAGGACGTCGAAGGCGCTGCGTCCTTCGGCGACGCGGCCGGTGACGGTGGACACGATGTGCATCACGTGCGAGTACCGCTCGACCGACATGAAGTCGACGACCTCGACGCTGCCGGGCTCGCACACCCGTCCCAGGTCGTTGCGGCCGAGGTCGACGAGCATCAGGTGCTCGGCGCGTTCCTTCGGGTCGGCGAGGAGCTCCTCGCCGAGCGCCTGGTCCTCCTGCGGGGTGGCGCCGCGGTGCCGGGTCCCGGCGATCGGATGGACCATCGCACGGCCGTCCTCGACCTTGACGAGGGCCTCGGGGCTGGAGCCGGCGACGTCGAAGCCGTCGAACCGGAAGAGGTACATGTACGGCGAGGGGTTGGTGGCGCGCAGTACCCGGTAGACGTCCAGTGCGCTTGCCGTGCAGGGGGTTTCGAAGCGCTGGGAGGGGACGACCTGGAAGGCCTCGCCGGCCCTGATGCGCTCCTTCACGTCCTCGACGGCGTCCTGGTACGCCTTGCCGCCCCACAGTGCGGTGTACGGCGGGAGCTCGGAGGGCGGCAGGGTGGCGGGGGCGTTCTCGACGGGGCGGCGCAGGTCCTGCTCCATGGCGTCGAGCCGGCCCACGGCGTCGGTGTACGCCTCGTCGACGCCGGTGGCCAGGTCGTTGTGGTTGATCGCGTTGGCGATCAGCAGGACGCTGCCGTCCCAGTGGTCCAGGACCGCCAGGTCGGAGGTGAGCAGCATCGTCAGCTCGGGGAGCTTGAGGTCGTCTCCCCCGCTCTCGCCGATCCGCTCCAGCCGGCGCACGATGTCGTACCCGAGGTAGCCGACCATGCCGCCGGTGAAGGGCGGCAGACCGGCTTCCTGGTCGTGCGGGGTGTGCAGCGTCTCGATGGTGGCGCGCAGCGCGTGCAGCGGGTCGCCGTCGACGGGCACGCCGACCGGCGGGGTGCCGTCCCAGTGGGCCTCGCCGTCGCGGGTGGTGAGCGTGGCGGCGCTGCGGACCCCGATGAAGGAGTAGCGCGACCAGGTGCGGCCGTTCTCCGCGGATTCGAGGAGGAAGGTGCCGGTGCGCTCGCCCGCGAGCTTGCGGTAGAGCCCGACGGGGGTGTCGCCGTCGGCGAGGAGCCGGCGGGTGACGGGGATGACGCGCCGGTCGACGGCCAGCTTGCGGAACGTGTCGAGATCCATGGCGGCAGACCCTACTGTCCGAGCGGGAGGACGTCGGCGTCGAAACAGGTGCGGTCGCCGGTGTGGCAGGCGGCGCCGGTCTGGTCGACCCGGACGAGGACGGTGTCGGCGTCGCAGTCCAGGGCGACGGACTTGACCTGCTGGATGTGGCCCGAGGTGTCGCCCTTGACCCAGTACTCCTGGCGGCTGCGCGACCAGTAGGTGCAGCGGCCGGTGGTGAGCGTGCGGTGCAGGGCCTCGTCGTCCATCCAGCCGAGCATCAGCACCTCGCCGGTGTCGTACTGCTGGGCGATGGCCGGGACCAGTCCGTCGGCGCCGCGCTTGAGGCGGGCGGCGATGGCGGGGTCGAGGTCACTGGCGGGCGCTGGTGTGCCGGGCGTGGGCGTGCTGGTCATGTGCCCATTGTGCCGTGGCCGCGAGTGGCGTTCGGGCGTGCGTCCACTGGGCGGACGCTGGACACCGGTCGTACGCTGGCGGACATGTCGACCCATGCGAAGCGCGAACGACTTCTGCTTGCCGACCTGTTGGAGGCGGCCGGCCCCGAGGCCCCGACCCTCTGCCACGGCTGGACGGCCCGGGACCTGGCGGCCCATGTGGTGCTGCGGGAGCGCCGGCCGGACGCGGCGGCCGGAATGCTGATCGGTCCGCTGAAGAACCGGCGTGACCGGGTCCAGGCCGAATTCACCGCGAAGCCGTACGAGGAACTGATCCAGCTGATCCGGACGGGGCCGCCACGGATGTCACCCTTCGGGCTGAAGCAGCTGGACGAGGTCGCCAACACCGTCGAGTTCTACATCCATACGGAAGACGTGCGCCGGGCCCAGCCCGACTGGTCGGCGCGGGAGCTGGACCCGGTCTTCGCCGACGTCCTGTGGGCGCGTACGGAGAAGGCGGCCCGGATGCTGGGGCGCAAGGCCCCCGTGGGGCTGGTGCTGCGCCGGCCGGACGGGCAGACCGCGGTCGCGCACAAGGGCACCCCGGTGGTGACGGTGACCGGTGAGCCGGGCGAGCTCCTGCTGTTCGCCTTCGGGCGGCAGGACGCGGCGCGGGTGGAGCTGGAGGGCGAGAAGGAGGCGATCGCCCGGGTGACGACGGCGAAGCTCGGCATGTAGTCCGGGCGCGGCGGGCCCGGCGCCCCCGGGGTGCTCAGCGCGGGAGTTCCGCGCGGCGCAGCCGGGAGACGGCCAGGCCCGTCACCGCGCCCGCCGCGCACAGCAAGGCGCTGGCGACGAAGACCGGACCGGTGCCCCAGAGGGCGACGGCCGCGCCGGTGACCGGGTAGCTGAGCGGCGACAGGGCGTGCGTGAAGAGCGTCGAGACCGAGGTGACCCGGCCCAGGTAGGCGGGGTCGGCTGCGGTCTGCACGAGGGCGCCGCACAGGGCGCCGCCGAGTCCGGCGAAGAGCCCGATGACGACCGCGACCCCGGCGGCGAGCGGCACGGAGGGCGCGTACGCCAGGGCGGCGATGGCGACGGCGCCGACCAGCACGGTGAGGCACATGACGAGCCCGGCCCGGGGGACGTGGCCGCGCACGGCGAGCAGCAGGGCGGACGCGCCGGCGCCGATGCCGAAGGCGGCGATGACCCAGCCCATGCCGGATGCGCCCCAGCCGCGTTCCCCGCTGAGCAGGACCAGGCCGAGGTTGAGCGGGCCGACGAAGCCCAGTTCGCTGACCGCGACGACGAGCATGAGCGGCCCGAGCAGCGGATGGCGGCGGATGTGGCGCAGTCCGCCGACGAGTTCGCGCCATGGCGAGCCGGCGGGTTCGGCAGCCTGCTCCGGCGCCTCGTCCGGTGCGGGCAGCGGTCCCATCCGTACGGCCAGCAGCAGCGGCAGCGAGACGGCGAAGAGCACGCCCGCGGCGGCGAAGGCGAGGACCGGCCCGCCGACGGCCACCGCGACCCCGCCGAGCGGGGCGCCGACGACGTTGGCGGTACGGGTGGCAAGGCCGCGCAGGCCCTGGACCCGGGCCAGCTGTCCGGGCGCGGTGATCCTCGGAGGCAGGGCACCGACGGCGGGCAGGAAGAGGGCGTCGGCGGCGCCGAACACGAGCGCGACGGCTATCAGCATCCACACGGTGGGCGAGGTGAGGAGCAGGGCGCCGGCCAGGCCCAGGATGACGAGGCAGCGGGCGGTGTCGCTCGCGATCACGACGCGGCGCGGTCCGAGCCGGTCGGCGAGCACTCCCCCGCCGAGCAGCAGCAGCGCCCTGGGCACGGAGCCGGCCGCCAGTACCAGCCCGGTCTGCGAGGCGCTGCCGGTGCGGGCGGCGGCCCAGGCCAGGGCCATGTAGTAGACGCTGTCGCCGATCATGGACAGGGTGTACGCGCCGAGCCAGCGCCGGACGTTGGCGTCCCGGTGGGCGGGGCGTTGCGGGGCTTCGGCGGCGGGCGCTGTGACGGTCACGGGATCGTCCTCTCGGGTCGCCGGGTCAGGTCCGGAACGGGAATCCGTACACGTGCACGGCGACGTTCTCGCGGTTCTCCGAGTCGCCCGCCTCCTCCCGGGCGCGGCCCTGGGCCTCGTACCGGCCGATCAGCTCGTGCATCTCGCGGCTGAGCCCGGCGAGCTCCTGGGCGGTGAGCCGGGACAGGTACTCGGAGGAGAAGGAGGCGCTGCGCCACTCGGGCTGCCAGGACTGGTAGGCGTCCAGGTGGCGGCGGTACATCTCGGTGTGCTGGTCGAAGGAGAGCCGGCCGACGGCGGCGTGGGTGGCGGCCATCTCCGGCGCTTCCCGGAAGTCCTCGTCGCGGAAGTTCAGCCCCTTCGAGGAGGGCTGCCACCAGCGCTCCCGGGCGTCCTTGCCCTGTCCCTCGGCCGCCTCGATCAGGCCGTGGTCGGCGAGCTTGCGCAGGTGGTAGCTGACCAGCGAGACCTGCTCGTCCACCTGCTCGGCGAGCTGGGAGGCGGTGGCCCGCCGGGAGATGTAGAGCGCCCGGTACAGCCGCATCCGCAGGGGGTGGCCGAACGCCTTCAGGGTGCCGAGGTCGGAGACCCGGCGGGACTCGTTGCTTGCCATGCCCTGCACGCTAGACAGAAAAGAAAACTTGCGCAATATTTATTGCGCAATAAAAGCTGCACGATCTGCCCGGCGCGGCCGCTCCGCCCGCACCGGGCGGGAGCCGAGGTACCCGAGGAGGAATCCGGCCGGGATCGTGATCAGGCCCGGCGTCTGGAGCGGGAACCAGTGGAAGTCCCGGTCCGGGAAGAGTGCGACGGGGCTGCCGGAGACCGCGGGCGAGAGCGCCATCAGCACCGCGATCAGGGGCAGCGTCCCGTACACCGTCCAGCGCACCCCGCGCGCCCGGAAGCCCGGCCTGAACAGCGCGTACAGCAGGACCGGCGGCAGTACGGAGGCGGAGGCGGCGAACGAGAGCGAGAGCAGCACCTGCGGATTGCGTTGGTGGGTGTAGGTCGACACCCAGACGGAGAGGGCGCCGATCAGGACGACGGCCAGCCGGGCGCGCAGGATCTCGCGTCCGGAGGACCGGTCGGACCGCACCGCCGTACGGGTGCGGGCCTTGGCGGCGAAGTCGCGGGCGAGGGAGGACGCGGCGGCCAGGGTGATGCCGGCCACCGCGGCCAGCGTCGTGGCGAACACCGCGCAGGCCACGAACGCGAACAGCAGGCTCTCCCGCGGTCCGTCGGCGCCCGGGTCCAGGGCGCCCGTCACCAGCAGCAGCGCCGTACCGCCCGCCGGGTCCGCCGCCTGCAGGACCTTGCGGCCCAGCAGGGCGGACGCGCCGAGTCCGACCACGACGACCCCCAGGCACAGGAAGGCCACCGGGGCCGACGCCCAGACGGTGGCGCGGCGCACGGTCCAGCTGTCGCGCATCGGGTGCAGCCGCATCATGATGTGCGGCATGCAGGCGGCCCCGAGTACCAGGGTGAGCTGGAAGCCGAGCAGGTCCAGGTTGCCGGCGAAGGTGTGGCCGAACTGGAGCCCGGGGCGCGCGTAGGCCCCGCCGGCCCCACTGCCGTGCCGGGCCGCGTCGAACAGGGTGAACGGGTTCCAGCCGTGGCGGGCGAGCACCAGCCCCGCGAGCAGGGTGACCGCGGCCAGCACCACCGCGACCTTGAGGATCTGGATGTAGCCCGTGCCGCGCATGCCGCCGACTGCGGAGTAGCAGACCATCAGAGCGCCGCTGGCGACCGTGCAGGCGGTCAGCGCGCCGTCCGGCAGCCCGAACACGGAGGCCATGACGCGGCCCGCGGTGGCGAGCTGCACCAGCAGCAGAGGCGTCAGGACGACCAGCGTCGTGATGCCGAGGGCGCGGCGTACGGACGGGTCGCCGAGCTGGTCGGCGAGGAAGTCCCCGAGGGTGAACACGCCCTTGCGGCGCATCGGTTCGGCCAGTATCCGCATGACCAGCACCAGCGAGGCGACGGTGGCGAGGGCGAACAGGATGCCGTCGAACCCGGCGAGCGCGACGGAGCCGGTGGTGGAGAGCAGGGTGGCCGCCGAGATGTAGTCGCCCGCGATGGCCAGGCCGCTGCCGGCCGGGCCGAGAGCGGCGCCGCCGCCCGCGTAGAAGTGTTCCGGATCGTCCTGGTCGGCCGCGGCGAGTCCGCAGAGCAGCAGCGACACGGCGACGAATCCGAGGAAGACGACCACGGCGAGCGACCGGGCGTCGAAGCCGCCGCTCACCGGCCGGAACCCGGGGCCTGGGTGCGGGTCGCGGCGGACGCGCACGTGTCCGCGGAGGTGCGGGTTCCCGTGGGCGCTGAAGACAGGGGCGCTGAAGACATGCCGGACACGTCAGCAGGCACCCGGGTGCGCGTACAGCGGCCGGGGCGGGGGCGGGGCGTGGGTACAGCCCCCGCCGCCGGGAACTGTGCGGGAGCACACCGCGGCCCGCGGGAGGGGCGGCGGCGGTGTGCTCCCGTCAGCCGGGCAGCAGGCGGCGCGCGGCGAGGGCGAGGGAGATCTCGACG
Organism: Streptomyces sp. RKAG290; assembly: GCF_023701695.1. Lineage (GTDB taxonomy): Bacteria > Actinomycetota > Actinomycetes > Streptomycetales > Streptomycetaceae > Streptomyces. Next base: position 5,677,229 of record NZ_JAJOZC010000001.1, on the reverse strand, counting down.
GCGTCCCTCGGGCGGGTCAGGCAGCGGCCGGTCAGCTGCTCGAAGCGGCGCAGCCGGTTCAGGACCGTGTTGCGGTGGCAGTAGAGCCGGGCCCCTGCCCGCTGGGCCGAGCCGTCGGAGTCGAGCCACGCCGTGAGCGTCTCGATGAGTACGTCGCGGTCGGCGGGGTCCAGCCGGTCCAGTGGCCCCAGCACCCTGGCGGCGAGGGCCGCGCCGAGCCCGGGGGACGAGACGACCAGGGCGGCGGGCAGCTGTTCGTCGAGCAGCACGACCCCGCCGCCGGCCGGGCAGGCCCGCAGGGCGGTCTCGGCGAGCCGACGGGCGTCCCCGACGGCCGCCAGCCCCTCGACGACGGAGCTGATGCCGATCCGGGCACCGGGGGTCACGGACAACCCGGCCGCCAGCGCGGCGAGTTCCGCGTCACCGTCGACGGCGCCGGCCGGCTGACCTGCCCCGTCGGTCTCCTGGGGGTCCGCGGTGCCGGCCGGGTCCGGGCCCGGGGCGGCGAGTTCCGCCGCCGCCTCCTCCTCCCGGGCCAGCGGCACGATGGCGAACTCCGCGTCCGGGCCCGGGTGCCAGAGCGCGTCCACGCCCGCAGGCAGCGTCATCGGCGGGTGCGCGGTGCCGTGCGGGGCGCGGCGGGCGGTGGCGACGGCGAGCACCGCGTACCGGCCGTGCTCCGGCAGTCCGAGCATGGCCGCGGCGTCCGGCAGTTCGGCGATCTGGGCGGTGCCGTCGAGCAGGGCCGCGGTCATCAGGCGCTGCCGGTTCTCCCGGCGCCAGGCCAGCCGGCGTTCCGCCTGCCGGTAGGCGTCGGCGACGACACCGCAGTGCTCGTCCACGAAGTTCCAGACGTCCGCCGCGACATGGACCAGCAGCCGGATGTCGTCGGGGTGGCGGCGCGTGGTCTCGTCCACGAGGTCCTGCCAGACCATCGCGCCGCCCATCCGGAAGGCGTGCAGGACCGCGTCGAGCGGCAGGCCCTGTTCGGCCCGGATTTCCCCGATCCGCCGGGAGGTGCGGTGGGCGGCGTCCCGGAACTCCCGGGGCTGGATCAGCGAGGCGACGTTGTGCCGCAGCGAGTGGTGCACCTCCTGCCAGATCTCCGCCGCGTCGGCCTCGATGGCCGAGCGGTAGGCGGGCTCCTGTTCCCGCAGCGCCTCGACGAGCCGGTCCGTCAGCTCCGGCAGCGCCTCCAGCAGCACCCGGGCGGCCCGGTGCAGTACCGCCACGGCTTCGCGATCGGCCAGCGAACGGAAGCGGCGCGGCACCGGCGCGACGGGTGGCGGCCCGTGCAGCGCCCTGACCCGTGAACGTACGACCTGCGGCATGGCGGCCTCCACCGGGATTCGGCCGGCTCCGGAAAACGGCCGGCTCCGGTTGGCCCAGCCCGGCGTTGGGCATGAGCACACCGAATGATCCTGACGCCCGCAGAATGGCATACCGCCCAGTCGGTACCTAGGGGTTTGCGGCGTTCTTCTCATCACGGTCCTGCAACCTCCCGGCGGCGGGCACGCCGCAGGGGCCCGGCGGGAGTCCCGCGGCGGGCCCCTCACAAACGCGGCCGGCCAGGGTCTTTCGGGTGGATCAGGCCGGATCAGGGAGCGGGGCGAGGTGGCGAACCGGGGCACCCGGGCCCGGCATGATCCACCCGACAGGCCCTACCGGTCCAGCACTCTGGCCAGCTCGGTCCTGGACCGCACGCCCAGCGCCGCGAACACATTGCGCAGATGGTGGTCGACGGTGCGGGTGCTCACCGAGAGCCGCAGGGCCACCTCGCGATTGGTGGCGCCCTCGGCGACGCACCGGGCGATCCGCTGCTGCTGCGGGGTCAGCACGGCGAGTGGATCCGCTCCCCCGGCCGCGGCCGGCCCGTCCACCGCTTCCCCGGCCGCTCGCAGTTCACCGCTCGCCCGGCCCGCCCAGGCCCGCGCGCCGCAGCGCTCGAAGGCGACCAGGGCGTCCCGCAGCGGGCCCCTGGCCTCCCGGGTGCGGCGGCGCCGGCGCAGCCAGGCCCCGTACAGCAGCTGGGTGCGGGCGCGTTCGAAGTCGCCGCCCGCGCGGTCGTGGTGGGCGAGCGCCTCCTCGTACCGTCCGGCCGCTTCCGCGGGCGGCGCCAGCAGGGCGTGGCAGCGGGCCAGTTGGGCCGGGGCCTGGGGGTCGGTGGTGCAGGTGGTCCAGACGGCGAACTCCGCGACGGCCTCGGTGACCGGACCGGCTCCCCCGCCCCGCTCCACCCGTCCGGCCAGGACCGACGCCTCGACGAAGCACGGCACGGCGAGCATCCGGGCCGCGAAGTGCCCGCGCCGCGGGCCGGGCCTGACCAGTGGGTCGAGCCGGGCCGCCGCCTCGCCGCAGCGGCCGGCCGCCAGGTCCGCCCGGGCGAGCGCCCAGGTGGCGAGGGTCGCGGCCTGCGCGAGGCCGTGCGGTCCCGCGCCCGCCAGGGCCGCGTCGGCGTGCCCGGCGCAGGCCGCCGTACCGTCCTCGACGGACGCCGTCAGCGCGAGCACGGCGTGCAGGTGGGAGGCGGTGTTGGGCTGTCCGGTACGGCGGGCGGCGTGCAGGCCCTCCAGGGCGTGGGCGCGGGCCCGCGCATGGCGCCCGGCCCGCAGTTCGGCGTACGCCAGGTGCTCCAGGGCCTGGGGCAGCAGGGCGTCGGGACCGGTCGCGCGCACGGCGGCCAGCGCCCGGGCCCCGGCCCGGCAGGCGGCGTCGACGTCACCCAGCACCAGTGCCGCCACTCCGCCGCGCAGCAGCGCGGCGGGTTCGTGCGCCCGGGCGGCGGAGTCGAGGCACAGACGCAGCAGGGCGTGCCCCTCCTCGATGCGCCCCCGGAGCATCGCGCACATGCCGTCGCGGTACTGCGCGAGGGCCCGGTCGGGTACGGGGACCGGAATACGGGTCATCGCGTCGAGGTAGGCGAGGGCGTCCCCCATCGCCCAGGCGGCCTCGGCGGCGCCCATGAGCGCATCCAGGGTGCGGCGGGGGTCGTGCGGGGCAAGGAGCCCGGCGGCTGTCAGGAGGGCCTCGCGGGCATCGGCGGCCGGCCCGTCCCGCAGGGCGAGCAGCCCGCGCACGTGGTGCGCGCCGCCGTGCGGGGTCCGCCCGCCGACCCGGGCCAGCAGCGCGCGGGCCCGTCCGGCGTCGCCCGCGAGCCGGGTGTGCTCGGCGGCCGCCGCGAACCGGGCGGCCCGCAGCACCTCGTCGGTGGAGAGCATGGCCGCGCGGGCCAGCGCGGCCGCCCGCTCGGCATGCGGCCGCGGCGCCACGGCCGCCGCCTCCAGCGCGTCGGCGAGCCCGGCGTCGGGTCCGGCGGCCGCGCAGGCCCGCTGGACGAGCGCGGGAAGCACGGGCGCCCCGGCCGGCGTCGTGGCGCCGCCGGCCCGGAGGACCCGGCCGAGGGCCGCGGAGCCGGGGGCCGTCGTGAGCAGGGTGGCGAGCAGGGCGTGCACCGCGCGGCGGTGGTGCGGGGAGGCGCGGTGCAGGACTGCCCGGCGCAGCAGTGGATGGCTGAAGTGGACCCGGTTGCCGGCCCGTTGGAGAGCGCCGGCGGTCCCGGCGGGGGTGAGCAGCGCGAGGTCGAGCGCGGCCGGGCCCAGACCGGCCGAGGTGGCGGCGCGCAGCAGGAGGGCGGCGTCGGCGCCCGCGCCCTGCGGTTCGTGTTCCTGCGCCGCGGCCGCGAGCAGCAGGAGCGTGCGGGTGTCCGGGGGCAGCCCGTCGAGGCGGGCGGCGTGCGCGTCCAGGACGTCCTCGCCGCCGGGCAGCGGATAGGGCAGCTCGGTCCGTCCGGCCAGCTGGTCGGGGCTGAGCCGGCCGGTGAGCCCGGTGAGCAGCCGCGGGTTGCCCGCCGCCGCCCGCAGCAGTTCGCCGCGGACCACCGGGTCGACCCGGTCCGCGGCGCCGGTGGTGTCGGTGAGCCGGTCCAGGAGCGCCGCCGCCGCGTCGTCGTCGAGCGGGCCGAGCCGGAGCGCGGGCAGCCCCGCGAAGCTCGTCTCGTCCCCGGCGCCGATCACCACCGCGACCCGGCTGCCCGCGCCGAGCCGGCGGGCCGCGAAGCCGAGTGCCGCGCGCGAGTCGGCGTCCCAGGCGTGCGCGTCGTCCACGCACACCAGCAGCGGCCGCTGCGCCCCGAGTTCCCGCAGCAGGACGAGCAGCGCCGCGGGTCCGATGCCCTCGCGCAGCACCCGGTCGGGCGGCAGCGGGAGCGGGCCGGGTGCGGAGCAGAGCAGGGCGTGCAGCCCGCTGTACGGCAGCCGTTGCTCGACGGGGGCGGCGGTGGCGCTCAGGACAGGGCCGGTGCCACGCTCGCGGTGCGCGGCGGCCGCCCTGTCCAGGAGCGCGGTGCGGCCGATGCCGGGCAGCCCGGTCAGCACCAGCGCACCGCCGTCGCCCTGCCGCAGCCGTGCCGACAGGGTTTCCAGGATGGCGAGTTCACCGCTGCGGCCGTACAGCCGGGGCGGACTGTGCACGGTCGTCGATGGGGTCACGTCCGGCACGTTACTTCTGCGTAAACAACCTCGGAAGGCGTGCGTCCGCAACCGTCCGGCCCCCGGCCCCTTGCGGGGCGCCCTCCCAAGGAGGGGGCCTGTCGGCTGTGCACGGGCACAGTCCCCGGCCGTTCGCGTGTGCCGCGCCCGTAGCGTCGTGCCATGACAGATGAACTCCGTACGGACGACGGTCTGACGCTGCGCTACTGGTCCTGGTCCAGGAAGCCGCTGCCGGGACTGCCCCCGGTGGTGCTGCTGCACGGCTTCGCCGCCGATGCCCGGCTGAACTGGGAGGGCCCCGGCGTGGTCGAGGCGCTGGTGGCCAGGGGGCGGCAGGTGCTCGCCCTCGACGCCCGGGGGCACGGCGAATCGGACAAGCCGCACGAGGACGCCCGGTACGGCGAGCCCGTGATGGCGCGCGACGTACGGCAGTTGATCGACCGCACCGGCGCACCCGAGGTGCATCTCGCGGGCTATTCGATGGGGGCGGTCGTGGCGCTGCTCGCGGCCGCCGACGACGAGCGGGTCAGCCGGCTGGTGGTCGGCGGGATCGGCGCGGGTGCGGTGGAGGTGGGCGGCCTGGACACCCGGGTCATGCCGCCGGAACTGGTGGCGGCCGCACTGACGGCCGAGGACGCGGCCGACGCACCCGCCAGGACCCGGGCCTTCCGGATCCTGGCCGACACGACCGGCTCCGACCGGTCGGCCCTGGCCGCGCAGATCCGCTCGGTGTACCGCGGCCCGCTCCCGCTGGACCGGATCCGGATACCCACGCTCGTGCTCGCCGGGGCGGACGATCCGCTGGCGGCACGGCCCGAGGTGCTGGCCGGGGCGGTCCGGGGGGCGCGCCTGAAGGTGGTGCCGGGGGATCATCTGACCGCCGTCCGCGACCCCGGATTCGCCGCGTCCGTGGCGGAGTTCCTCACCGAGGACGACTGACCCGCCGGCCCGGGGACGGCAAGGGGGCCGGACCGCAGTGCGCGGTCCGGCCCCTCACCCGGCGTCAGGTACTACGAGGTGTGGGGGCAGTTGCCCCGGGACTCGGCGATCGTCAGGCTCACCTGCGGCAGCGGGCAGAGGAACTGCTCGTAGCGGCTGTCGTTGTCGATGAAGCGCTTCAGCCACGAGATGCTGTACTTCGCGATGGTGGTGTTGGACGAGTTCGGGGTGAAGTGCGTGGCCCCGCGCAGCTCCACGTACGCCTTGTCCAGGGTGCTCGGGAGCGACTGGTAGAACGGCTCGGAGTGGGTGGCGACGGGGGCGATCGTGTCGCCGTCCGCGCCGAAGATCAGGGTGGGGGTGCGGACCTCGGGCCAGGTGGTGTCGAGGTTCCAGCCGGTCAGCGGGATCGCCGCCTTCAGCGAGGTGCGGCTCTTCGCGGCCTCCAGGGTGCCGCCACCGCCCATGGAGTGGCCCATCACGCCGAGCCTGGAGGTGTCGATCCGGCTGCGCACCGAACTCGTCTTCGTCAGGTAGTCGAGCGCGGCCAGGAGCTGACGGCCGCGGCTGTCGGGCTGGTCCAGGGTGGTGTTGGTGTCGATCGTGAAGACGACGAAGCCCTGTGAAGCGAGCCGCGGTCCGAGCCAGGCGATGCTGGACTGGTAGGCGGTGAAGCCGGGGGAGATGGCGACCGCGCCGAACGTGCCGTCCGAGGTGGACGTCGGGTAGTAGATCGTGCCGCCGCCGAAGCCGCTGACGCTCAGTGCGGAGACGCTGGTCTGCGAGGTCGCGTACGAGCCGCGGCTCGCCTCGATGCTCGAATTGCTGGGGGCCGGGCCTCGCTCGTAGGGGTTGTCGGCGGCCTGGGCGCCCGGCATCAGCGCGGTGCACAGTCCCGCGGTGGCGACGGTGGCGGCCAGCAGGCCCTTGACGAGGCGGGAGCGGCCCTTGGACACCCGGTGGCGCGGGGAGGTGTCGCCGGAGGGGAGGTGCTGCTGCACGAGGGGGGTCCTCTCGGTCGTGGCGGCAGCCACAACGGGCAGGGACCGAGACCCCCTGTCACCTGGGGCCCTCGGGTTGCACCGCGTGAAACCGCCGTTGTTCTCTGGCGGTCGCCACTCTCGCGGTGCTCCCCGGTGGCACACATCGGCAACTTCACCGGTCTTCGCGGCCGGTGCCCCTCGTGGGCCTCAGCGGACCGGGTGCCCGGCCTCCCGCAGCGCGCCCTTGACCTCGGAGATCCGCAGATCACCGAAGTGGAAGACGGACGCGGCGAGGACCGCGTCCGCTCCCGCGCCGACGGCCGGGGCGAAGTCCGCGAGCCGGCCCGCACCGCCGGAGGCGATGACGGGGACGCTCACGTGGCCCCGTACGGCCGCGATCATCTCGGTGTCGTAGCCGTCCTTCGTGCCGTCGGCGTCCATCGAGTTGAGCAGGATCTCGCCCGCGCCGAGACCGGCGGCCCGGTGGGCCCATTCGACGGCGTCGATGCCGGTGCCCTTGCGGCCGCCGTGCGTGGTGACCTCGAAGGTGCCGGCGGGGGTGCGCCGGGCGTCCACGGAGAGCACCAGGACCTGGCTGCCGAACCGTTCGGCGATTTCCCGGATCAGCTCGGGCCTGGCGATGGCGGCGGTGTTGACGCCGACCTTGTCCGCGCCGGCCCGCAGCAGCTTGTCGACGTCGTCGGTGGTGCGGACACCGCCGCCGACGGTGAGCGGGATGAAGACCTGCTCGGCGGTGCGGCGCACCACGTCGTAGGTCGTCTCACGGTCGCCGCTGGAGGCGGTGATGTCGAGGAAGGTCAGCTCGTCGGCGCCCTCGGCGTCGTACAGCTTCGCCATCTCGACGGGGTCGCCGGCATCGCGCAGGTTCTGGAAGTTGACGCCCTTGACGACGCGGCCGTTGTCCACGTCCAGGCAGGGGATGACACGTACCGCGAGAGTCACCGCGCACCTGCCCGGTAGGCCTCGATCTCGACCTCGACGACCAGGCTCGGGTCGACGAAGCCGGACACGATGATCATGGAAGCGGCGGGGCGGACGTCGTCGAACAGCTCCTTGTGGGCGCGGCCGACCTCGTCCACGTCCCGGGCGTGCGTGAGGTACATCCGGGTCCGCACGACGTCCTCGCGGCCGAGGCCCACCTGCGCGAGCGCGGCGAAGGCGACCTCGAAGGAGGTGATGGCCTGCTCGTGGGGGCTGCCCGCGGAGATCTGGCCGCCCACCACCGACGTGCAGCCGGCGACCAGCACCAGCCCGTTGGGGAGCTCGACCGCGCGGGAGTAGCCGAACTTCTCCTCCCAGGGGGCTCCGGAGGAGATCCGGTTGACGGAGTCGGTCATGCGGAGACCGCCTTGAGCGCCTCTTCCAGGGTGAACGCCTTCGCGTACAGGGCCTTGCCGACGATGGCGCCCTCGACGCCTTCCGGGACGAGCAGGGAGATCGCCCGCAGGTCGTCGAGGGAGGAGACGCCGCCCGAGGCGACGACGGGGCGGTCGGTGGCCGCGCAGACGTCCCTCAGCAGGCCCAGGTTGGGGCCCTGGAGCGTGCCGTCCTTGGCGATGTCTGTGACGACGTAGCGGGCGCAGCCCTCGGAGTCGAGGCGGGCGAGCGTCTCGTAGAGGTCGCCGCCGTCGCGGGTCCAGCCGCGGCCGCGCAGCGTGGTGCCGCGCACGTCGAGGCCGACCGCGATCTGGTCGCCGTGCTCGGCGATGACCTTGGCGACCCACTCGGGGGTCTCCAGGGCGGCGGTGCCGAGGTTGACCCGGCGGCAGCCGGTGGCCAGGGCGGCGGCGAGCGAGGCGTCGTCGCGGATGCCGCCGGAGAGCTCGACCTTGATGTCCATGGCGCCGGCCACTTCGGCGATGAGCGCCCGGTTGTCGCCGGTCCCGAAGGCGGCGTCCAGGTCGACCAGGTGCAGCCACTCGGCGCCGGAGCTCTGCCAGGCGAGTGCGGCCTCCAGCGGGGAGCCGTAGGAGGTCTCGGAGCCGGACTCGCCGTGCACCAGGCGGACCGCCTGGCCGTCGCGTACGTCTACGGCGGGGAGCAGTTCAAGCTTCGGCATTACAGCGTCTCGATCCAGTTGGTCAGCAGCTGGGCGCCGGCATCGCCGGACTTCTCGGGGTGGAACTGGGTGGCCCACAGCGCGCCGTTCTCCACGGCTGCCACGAACCGTTCGCCGTGCGTGGCCCAGGTGACCCTGGGGGCACGGATCCTGTCGTTGGTGACTTCGAGGGACCAGTCGTGCGCCGCGTAGGAGTGCACGAAGTAGTACCGCGCCTCGGGGTCGAGTCCGGCGAACAGCCGGGAGCCCTCGGGCACCTCGACGGTGTTCCACCCCATGTGCGGGACGACGTCGGCCTTGAGCGGGCCGACGGTGCCGGGCCACTCGTCGAGCCCCTCGGTCTCCACGCCGTGCTCGATGCCGCGCGAGAAGAGGATCTGCATGCCGACGCAGATGCCCATGACGGGGCGTCCGCCGGAGAGCCGGCGGCCGATGATCCACTCGCCGCGGGCCTTCTTCAGGCCCTCCATGCAGGCGGAGAACGCGCCGACGCCGGGCACCAGCAGCCCGTCGGCGTTCATCGCCGTGTCGAAGTCGCGGGTGATCTCGACGTCGGCGCCGACCCGGGCGAGGGCGCGTTCCGCGGAACGGATGTTTCCGAAGCCGTAGTCGAAGACGACGACCTTCTTCTTCGTGTCCACGTGCGCCCCTAGTCCCAGAGTCCCTGGATCCGCATGACGCCTGCGACCAGGCACATCACGGATGCGATCCCGAGCAGCACGATGACGCCCTTGGGCATGCCCTGCTTCGAGAAGGAGTAGACCCCGCCGGCCAGGAAGAGGCCGACCAGGATCAGAACGGTGTTGAGGCCGGTCACAGGGCGCCCTTCGTGGAGGGGAGGATGCCGGCCGCGCGCGGGTCGTGCTCGCTGGCGTAGCGCAGCGCCCGGGCGAGCGCCTTGAACTGGCACTCCACGATGTGGTGGGCGTTGCGCCCGTACGGGACGTGGACGTGCAGGGCGATCTGCGCCTGGGCGACGAAGGACTCCAGGATGTGCCGGGTCATCGTCGTGTCGTACTCGCCGATCATCGGCGCCATCTTCTCGGGCTCGGTGTGCACCAGGTACGGGCGGCCGGAGAGGTCGACGGTCACCTGGGCGAGCGACTCGTCCAGCGGGACGGTGCAGTTGCCGAAGCGGTAGATGCCGACCTTGTCGCCGAGGGCCTGCTTGAAGGCGGCGCCGAGCGCGAGGGCGGTGTCCTCGATGGTGTGGTGCGAGTCGATGTGCAGGTCGCCGTCGGTCTTGACCGTGAGGTCGAAGAGTCCGTGGCGGCCGAGCTGGTCGAGCATGTGGTCGTAGAAACCGACCCCGGTCGCGACATCGACCTTGCCGGTGCCGTCGAGGTTGATCTCCACGACCACGGAGGTTTCCTTGGTGGTCCGCTCCACTCTTCCTACGCGGGCCTCGCGAGTCATGCGTCGTGCTCCTTCTTGGCGATCTCATTTGCAAGCGTGCGTACCGCATCGAGGAACGCGTCGTTCTCCGCCGGGGTCCCTGCGGAGACCCGCAGCCATCCCGGTACGCCGTTGTCCCGGACCAGGACGCCCCGGTCGAGGATGTGCTGCCAGGCGGTGTGGCTGTCGGCGAAGCGGCCGAACTGGACGAAGTTGGCGTCCGAGTCGGTGACGTCGAACCCGAGAGCCCGCAGCTCGGTGACGATCCGGTCGCGCTCGTCCTTGAGCTGCGCGACGTACCCGAGGAGCGTATCGGTGTGCTCCAGGGCGGCGAGCGCGGTGGCCTGGGTGACGGAGGACAGGTGGTACGGGAGCCGCACCAGCTGGACCGCGTCGACGACGGCCGGGTCCGCGGCGAGGTAGCCGAGCCGCAGCCCCGCGGCCCCGAACGCCTTCGACATGGTGCGCGAGAGCACCAGGTGGCGGCGGCCCTCGATCAGCGGGAGCAGCGAGGGGTGGTGGCTGAACTCGCCGTACGCCTCGTCGACCACCACCATCGACGGCCTGGCGGCCTGCGCGGCGTCGTACAGCGCGAGGACGGTCTCCGCGTCGACAGCGGTGCCGGTGGGGTTGTTGGGCGAGGTGATGAAGACGACGTCGGGGCGCTCCCGCGCGATGACCGCGCGGGCCGCGTCGACGTCGACGGTGAAGTCCTCGTTGCGCGGTCCGGAAATCCAGCCCGTCCCGGTGCCGCGGGCGATGAGGGCGTGCATGGAGTACGAGGGCTCGAAGCCGATGGCGGTGCGTCCGGGGCCGCCGAAGGTCTGCAGCAGCTGCTGGAGCACCTCGTTGGAGCCGTTGGCCGCCCAGACGTTGGCGCGTGCGACCTCGTGCCCGGCGGTGCGGGTGAGGTAGCGGGCGAGCTCGGTACGGAGCTCGACGGCGTCCCGGTCGGGGTAGCGGTTCAGGTCGCGGGCGGCCTCGCGGACCCGTTCGGCGATCCGGTCTACCAGCTCCTCGGGGAGCGGGTAGGGATTCTCGTTGGTGTTCAGCCGGACCGGTACGTCGAGCTGGGGCGCCCCGTAGGGGGACTGGCCGCGCAGTTCGTCCCGGATGGGGAGGTCGTCCCAGGCGTTGCGCGTGGTGCTGTCGTCTCTCACTGTTGCGGAACCTTCCACCCGAACCTGGCCTTGAGTGCGGCGCCGTGGGCGGGGAGGTCCTCCGCCTCGGCGAGGGTCACGACGTGATGGGTGACCTCGGCGAGCGCGTCGCGCGTGTAGTCGACGATGTGGATGCCGCGCAGGAAGGACTGCACGGACAGGCCCGAGGAGTGGCAGGCGCAGCCGCCGGTGGGCAGCACGTGGTTGGAGCCGGCGCAGTAGTCGCCGAGGGAGACCGGGGACCAGGGCCCGACGAAGACCGCTCCGGCGTTGCGGACCCGGTCGGCGACGGCGGCGGCGTCCGCGGTCTGGATCTCCAGGTGCTCGGCGGCGTACGCGTCGACGACCTTGAGGCCGTCCTCCAGGTCGTTGACCAGGACGATCGCGGACTGCCGTCCTGCGAGTGCGGGCTCGATCCGGTCGGAGACGTGCTTGGTCGCCGCGACCTGGGGCTTCAGCTCGGCCTCGGTGGCGGCGGCGAGCTCCTCGGAGTCCGTCACCAGCACCGCGGCGGCCATCGGGTCGTGCTCGGCCTGGCTGATCAGGTCGGCGGCGACGTGCACCGGATCGGCGGTGGAGTCGGCGAGGATCGCGATCTCGGTGGGTCCGGCCTCGGCGTCGATGCCGATCCGGCCCTTGAGGAGACGCTTGGCCGCGGCGACGTAGATGTTGCCGGGGCCGGTGACGAGGTCGACCGGCAGGCAGTCGGCCGTGCCGTAGGCGAACATCGCGATGGCCTGGGCGCCGCCGGCGGCGTACACCTCGTCGACGCCGAGCAGGGCGCAGGCCGCCAGGATCGTCGGGTGCGGCAGTCCGCCGAACTCCTTCTGCGGCGGGGACGCGACGGCGATGCCCTCGACGCCCGCCTCCTGGGCCGGGACGACGTTCATGACGACGGACGACGGGTAGACGGAGCGCCCGCCCGGCACGTACAGCCCGACGCGCTCGACCGGCACCCACTTCTCGGTGACGGTGCCGCCGGGGACGACCTGGGTGGTGTGCGTGGTGCGGCGCTGTTCGCGGTGGACGAGGCGGGCCCGGCGGATCGACTCCTCCAGGGCGGCGCGGACGGCAGGGTCGAGCTGCTCCAGCGCCGAGGTGACGGCCTCGGCGGGGACCCGGACCGAGTCGATCCGCACACCGTCGAACCTCTCCCCCCAGTCGATCACTGCCGCCGAGCCACGATGGCGTACGTCCTCGCAGATGGGCCGCACCGTCTCCAGGGCGGCTTCCACGTCGAACTCGGCACGGGGCAGCAGGTCGCGCAGGTCGCCGCCCTCGGGGAGGGCACCGCCGCGCAGATCGATTCGAGAGATCACACCGCAATTCTCTCAGACCGCCTCCGGCGGCCGGACGCCCGTATCACTGGCTGATACATGTCCTCGGCGTAACGGCTGACTATTAGCGTTCACCTGGTCACTCAGAGGGAATAACGGGATTACGGCTCCGAGTGGAAGGAGCGTCGGTGACCGAACCGCACGACGGGGACATTCCGGACGGCCTCAGCGCAGCCGAGCTGGGCATGTGGCAGTCCTTCAGGAACGGGACCACCTACGATCTGCGCGCCCGTGACGGCGTGCACGACGATCCGTTCGCCCCGCACGCCTGGGGCCCCGAGCGCAGCGTGGACGCCCAGGTCGTCGCCCGGCTGCTGCTGAGCGGCCCGCGGGCCAGGCCCGGCCGGGTCGCGGCGCTGAAGCTCCGGGGCATGCGGATCACGGGAAAGCTGGATCTCGCGGGCGGACGTGTCGATCCGTACGTGGAGCTGACCGGCTGCCGCTTCGAGCAGGAAGTGGTGCTGCCCGAGTGCCACTTCACGACGTTACGGATGGTGGGGTGCACGATCCCGCGGCTGGAGGCGGCGCGGCTGCGCACCGAGGGCGACCTGCACCTGCCGCGCTGCCGGGTCGAGCGCGGCATCCGGCTCACGGACGCGCAGATCGGCACCGATCTGATGCTCAACCAGATCGACATCGGCCCCGACCGGCAGGGGCGGGCGTTCATCGGTGACGGACTCGCGGTCGCCCAGGACCTGCAGGCCGAGATGATCGAGACGCTCGGCGAGCTGAGCCTGCGCGGGGCGAAGGTCGGCGGTTCGCTGAGCCTGCGCGGCAGCCGGCTCCGGGCGACGCAGGGACGCCGCGCGCTCAACGCCCCGCAGCTGAGCGTGGAGCGGACGCTGTACATGAGCGAGGCATGGGTCAGCGTCGACACCGGTAATCAGGGCACCACTCCCCCGTACGGCATCGTCACCTCCTCGCTCGCGACCCCGGCCCACGGCACCCGCGCGCAGGTCTTCCGGTGCCGGGGCGGGGTGCGGCTGGACGACGGGCGCTTCGGTGACGCGGTCGACCTGCACAAGGCCGTCTTCGTGCTGGCCCGGCACGAGGAACTGTCGCTGCGCCGGATCGTCGCACCCGAGCTCAGGTTCAACCCGGAGCGCCCGGCGGAGGGCCGGGTGGTGCTGAACGGGGCGAGGATCGTCACGCTGATCGACGTGTCGACCAGCTGGCCGGGGCCGGGCGGTCTCGCGATGGGCGGGTTCGTGTACGAGAACCTCGTCCCCTACGGGCACTTCCCGCTCTCCCGGCGCCTGGAGTGGGTGGCCGCGGCGACCCCCGAGTACGTACCGGAGCCGTACGAACGGCTGGCCGCCGTGCTGCGCAGCAGCGGGGAGGACGCGGACGCCCGCGAGGTGCTGCTGGCCAAGCAGCGGCGCCGCCGCGAGACGCTGCCGCCCGCCGCGAAGCTCTGGGGCTACCTGCAGGACTGGACGGTGGCGTACGGCTACCGGCCGGGGCGGGCCGCGGTGTGGATGGCCGTGCTGTGGGCGGCGGGAGCGGTCGCCTTCTCGCGGTACCAGCCCGCGTCGCTCAAGGGGAGCGAGCATCCGGAGTGGAACCCCGCGCTGTACGCGCTGGATCTGCTGGTGCCGGTGATCGACCTCGGCCAGGACGGTTACTGGCTGATGGAGGGCGGCTGGCAGTGGGTGGCCGCCGCGCTGGTGCTGCTGGGATGGATACTGGCCACCACCGTCGCGGCAGGCGCCTCACGGCTGCTGCGCCGTGGCTGACCGCGAACACCCTTCCCGGCAGCCGGCCGCCGGGCGTGTGTCCCTGCCGCCCAAGGGCGAACGGGGCCCCGCACCCGCGCACCCCGCTCCGGACGGGCCGTCGGGCCACTACTCCCGCAACGACGGGAACAGGCCAGATTCCACGATTTCCTTTACTCATTCTTGGCCGCCCCCGGAGCAACCCCTCCACTCGGCACCAAAGTTTCACAGCGCCCCTCTGGCGCCGCCCCGACCAGCGCTTTTCAATGGTCTGCACCATGCCTTTTCTCCGCGCTCTGCTCCGTACCACGCGCATGATCCGGCACACCCCCGGGCTGTCCGCCGGGCTGCCCGCGGACCATGCGGTGATGCTCGACGCCCCCGACGAGCGGCTGTCGCCCGCGCTGGTCGCCGCCGCGCTCGGGGAGTACGAGCCGGCCGCCAAGCTGCTGGCCACCACGCGGGACGCGGCCGAGTGGGAGAGCCGCGACCGCTACCTGAACCGGCTCGTCGCCTTCGCCCGCAGCCGGGACGGCTGGCTGGGCGACTGGCTGGGCGCCGCCCCGCACGACCCGGACGCGCTGCTCGTGAAGGCTCAGCTCGCGCTGGTGCGGGCCTGGGACTCGCCCGCCCGCGCGGAGCAGCTGCGCGACGTGGGACCGATGATCACGGCCGCGGCGCAGAGCGATCGACGCGATCCGGTGCCCTGGCGTCTGGCTCTGGACCACGCCCGCGGCACCCATGCCACGCACACCACGTTCGAGGCGCTGTGGGAACAGGCCATACAGCGCTCCACCCACCACTACGGCTGTCATGTCGCGGCCCTGCAGTACCTCTCCGCCGCCTGGTACGGCTCGCACCGCGAGTGCTTCGACTTCGCCGAGCGGGCGGCCGAGGACTCGCTGCCCAGCTCCCTGGTGCAGGCGCTGCCGCTGCGGGCGGCCTTCGCCGTGCTCGCCGAGGGGCCGGACGCCAGGACCACTTCGGTGCAGGAGGAGCGGATCGACAGGGCGGTGGATCTGGCCATCTCGCTGTCCGTCGCGTTCGCACCGGGCGACCCGTGGCCGGCCGAGGTCCGCAACCTGCTGGTGTACGTGCTGGTCCTACGGGGCCGCTGGGACGAGGCACTGGAACAGTTCCGGCAGATC
Source organism: Streptomyces sp. RKAG290 (assembly GCF_023701695.1). Classification (GTDB taxonomy): domain Bacteria; phylum Actinomycetota; class Actinomycetes; order Streptomycetales; family Streptomycetaceae; genus Streptomyces. The sequence continues at coordinate 5,661,985 of NZ_JAJOZC010000001.1, read as the reverse complement.
GGACCCCATGCGGCCTCGTTCCCGTGGTCCTCGGTGTCCGACGATCCGCTGGGCCGTTTCCTCGACGCACGCGACGGCACGAGGCTCCAGGTGGCCTCCGTCACGCCGTTGCGCCACCGGGCCGACCGAGGACGCCCCCGCGGCCATTACGCTTGACCGTTGTGACCACCGCTCGCCTGCCTCTGTTTCCGCTGAACGCGGTGCTGTTCCCCGGCCTTGTGCTGCCGCTGAACGTCTTCGAGGAGCGTTATCGCGCCATGATGCGCGAACTCCTGAAGACCGACGAGGACGAACCGCGCCGCTTCGCCGTGGTCGCCATCCGCGACGGCCGCGAAACCGCCCCGACCGCCGCCGGAATGCCCGACTCGCTGAGCACCCCCGTCGAGCGCGGCCCGGCGGACGGCTTCGGCCCCGATCCCGTCCAGACGTTCCACCGGGTGGGCTGCGTCGCCGACGCCGCGAAGATCCGCGAGCGGTCCGACGGCAGCTTCGAGGTCCTCGCGACCGGCACCACCCGGGTCAAGCTGCTCTCGGTGGACGCGAGCGGCCCGTATCTGACGGCCGAGCTCGAAGAGCTGGAGGAGGACCCGGGCGAGGAGGCGGGCGCGCTCGCCGAGGGCGTCCTGCGGGCCTTCCGCAGCTACCAGAAGCGGCTGGCCGGTGCGAGCGAACGCTCCCTCACCACCGGCGCGGACCTCCCCGACGACCCGTCCGTCGTGTCGTACCTGGTCGCCGCCGCGGCCGTGCTGGACATCCCCGCCAAGCAGCGCCTGCTCCAGGCCCCGGACACCGCGACCAGGCTCCGCGAGGAGCTGACGCTGCTGCGCTCCGAGACCGCCGTCATCCGGCACCTGCCGTCGCTGCCCGCGGTGGAGCTGACCCGGGCCCCGACCCACCCCAACTGAGCGACCGGAGGGCCACTCCCCCGTGGCGAAGAAGCCCAAGAAGCAGCACCAGTCCGGCGGCACCCCGGCAACGGTCGCGCTCACCGCGGCCGGCACGGTCTTCACGGTCCACGCCTACGAGCACGACCCCGCATCGGCCTCCTACGGCGAGGAGGCAGCCGAGGCGCTGGGCGTCCCGCCCGACCGGGTGTTCAAGACCCTGGTGGCCGACGTGGACGGCCGGCTGACCGTGGCGGTCGTCCCCGTCGCCGGCTCCCTGGACCTGAAGGCCCTGGCGTCGGCGGTGGGCGGCAAGCGGGCCACGATGGCGGATCCGGCGGCGGCGGAGCGGACCACGGGCTACGTCCTGGGCGGCATCTCCCCCCTGGGCCAGCGCAAGCGGCTGCCGACGGTTGTGGACGCCTCGGCGCGGGCCCACGGGACGATCTGCGTGTCGGCGGGGCGCCGCGGCCTGGAGGTCGAGCTGTCCCCGGAGGACCTGGCGTCCCTGACGGGTGCGGTGTTCGCGGTGATCGGCCGGGGTTAGGCCGCGCCCCGCGGATCGGCCGGGCCGAGGGCCCTTCCCCCCGCCCGTCCACCCCAGCCCGTCCTCGAACACCGGCCGCCCCAGCCCGTCCGGCGTTTGAGGACGGGGGTCCGGAGCGGAGCCCCGAGGCCCGGCCACCCCAGCCCGTCCGGCGTTTGAGGACGGGGGTCCGGAGCGGAGCCCCGAGGCCCGGCCACCCCAGCCCGTCCGGCGTTTGAGGACGGGGGTCCGGAGCGGAGCCCCGAGGCCCGGCCACCCCAGCCCGTCCGGCGTTTGAGGACCGGGGCCCGGGGCGGAGCCCCGGTTTCGGGAAGGGGCGGGGAGGGGCAGCCCCGCGCAGCGGCCCGGCACCCGCACCCGCTGGCTAGGACCCGGTCGGCGGAGCAGGCGGCTCGGGCGAGGACGAAGGCGCGGGCCCGGACGGCCCGGACGGCCCCGCAGCCGGCGCAGGCCCGGAAGACGGCGCAGGCCCGGACGCAGGCCCCCCGGACGGCCCCCATACGGCGGCGTAGCCCCCGCCGCGTGGTAGACCCCCCACTCCGGCTCCGGGTCCCGCGGCCCGAACAACGCGGTCAGCCCCAGATGCACCGCCATCGCCGCCAGCGACCACGCCAGCAACGCCCCCTTCGCGTGCAGTTCGAGCGGCGCGTCGAAGACCACGCCCTTGCCGACCTCGCGCGCGTGCGCGACCACGTCGTCGGTCGGCCCCAGCCGGGTGCCCAGCTGCCAGGCGAGCAGCGACCCGAGCAGCCCGCCCAGCGCGAGCCCCACCACGAGTGCGATGCCGCCCCGCCGGTGGAACAGGAAGGCGAGCACCGCGGACAGCGCGCCGAACGCGAGCGCGAGAAGGGCGAAGGTGCCGTCGGCGCCGATCGCCTCCTCGCCCTCGCTGTCGCTCAGGAAGACGGCCGTGTTGTCGGAGACCAGCGGCACCCGCGGGGCCAGCCACAGCCACAGCAGCCCGAGCGCCACCCCGGCGACCGTCACGGCCACGCCGACCAGCGCGGCCCGGCGCAGGTCCGTACGGAGATCCTTGTCCTCCGGCGACTCCAGCAGGGTCCCGGGATGGGAGCCGCCGGGGCCGCCCCCGTTCGGCGGCTTGTGCCACGGGTCGTGGGGCGAGGGCTGGTGCGGCGGCGTCAGAGGTGCTGTCACCGTGCCATCGTGCCAGGCGTCCCTGTGCCGCGCCTCACCGGACCGCTGCCCTGCGGTAGGCCCAGGTCGCCACGGCCAGCGAGAGGACGCCCACCACGGCGCAGACGGCGAGATCGAGGGCGACGACCGCCCAGTCGGGGTGGGCGTCGAAGGACCGGGAGAGCGCCTCGACGCCGTACGTGGACGGCAGCAGGTCACGCGCCCAGCCGATCGGCGCGGGCAGCCGGTTCGCCGGCAGCACGCCCAGCAGCAGGGCCGAGGACATGCCCAGCTGGCCCAGCAGCGTCGCCAGCTCCTGCCGGGGCGCGAGCAGTCCGAGCGCGGCGCCGAGTCCTGAGAGCGCCGCGCCGGAGAGCGGGATGACGGCGACGAGCACCCACAGGTGGGTCATCGGCAGTCCGAACAGCACACTGCCCGCCACCGCCGTGACGATCGTGCCGGGCACGGTGAAGGAGGCGTACGCGCCGGCCGCGCCGAGCACCACCGCGGCAGGCCGCACCGGCAGGGTCGCGTAGTGGTCGAGTCCCCCGCCGGCCCGCAGCTGGCCGAAGTACTGGGCCAGCAGGTTCAGCGCGACGAAGGCGACGACCAGGACGGTGGAGCCGGCCACGACGGCCCGCGCCTCGGAGCCGCCGTCCACGACCCCGCGCATCAGGACCATGATCCCGATGGACTGGAAGGTCGCCACGAAGAGCAGCGGGATGCGGGCGACCCTGGCCCGGGACAGCTGGGCCCGGTAGACCGCCGCGAGCGAGGGGAACAGCCGGGCGCGCGGCGCGAGCGCCGCGGCCCCGGCGCTCCGGCCGTCGGCGGAGCCGTCCCGGCCGGAGCTGCCGGACGGCAGTGACCCGACGGACTGTCCGGGCTGCCCGGACGCCGCCTCCGCACGAACGATGCTCGTCACCTGGCGCTGCTCCTGTTCGGTCCCTGTCCGGCCGCACGCCCACGCCGGTCCGCTTCGGCCGCGGCGCTCGTCGCACACCTCGCGGTCATGACTTCACCAGTCCCCTGGTCGCGCCGCCGCCGAGCGCCAGATAGACGTCCTCCAGGCTGGGCGTCGCCAGGGTGAAGTCGTCGAGCGCGGCGAAGGCCGCGCCGCCGGTCACCGCGGCGACGGCCGCCCGGGCCTCGTCGGGCCCGAGCCGGAGCACCCAGCGGCGTCCGGACTCCTGGGCGGACGCCCGCAGTGCGGCGACCTCGGGCACGTCGAGCGGCGCCCGCTCGCGCCACACGAGCTCCACCCTGACCTCGCCCGCGACCTGCTGCTTGAGCCCCGCGGGGGTGTCGCAGGCGATCACCTTGCCGCGTTCGATGACGGCGACCCGGTCGAGGACGGTCTCGGCCTCGATGACGTTGTGGGTGACCAGCAGCACCGTCGCACCGCGCTCGGCGCGCCGCCGGTCGACCGCGGCCCAGACGGCCCGGCGGGCCACGGGGTCCATACCGGTCGTCGGCTCGTCCAGGATCAGCACCGGGCGCTCCCCGACCAGTGCCGCCGCGACGCAGGCGAGCCGCCGCTGACCGCCGGAGAGCTTCTTCAGCGGGCGGCCTGCGATCTCCCCGAGACCGAGTTCGTCCAGGACGGCGTCGCGCTCGGCGCGGGCCTCCCGGACCGGCAGGCCACGCAGCCTTCCGGTGGTCTCGGCGGCGAGCGCCACCGTCAGCTCGTCGAGCGCGGTCGACTCCTGGCCGAGGTAGCCGATCAGCCGGGAGGCCCGCTCCGGGTGGCGCACGAGGTCGTGGCCGAGCATGTCGACGCTGCCGGAATCAGGCCGCATCAGCCCGGTGAGCTGCCGTACGAGGGTGGATTTTCCGGCGCCGTTGGGGCCGAGCAGCCCGAAGATCTCCCCGCGCCGGACGTCCAGGCTGATGCCGTCGGTGGCGCGTACCTCGGGTGTGGCGGGTGTACCGCGCCGGCCCCGGGCCGCGGGGTAGGTCTTGACCAGGTCACGCACCGCGCACACGGTGCCGTTCGCCGTCTGCGCCTGTGCTGTGCCCGTACTCACGAGGTACGAGAGTACGGGGTCCGGGCGCCCCCATTACGCCCGGGGCCGCACCGATCGGACGTCAACGCAGCAAATCGGGCCCGGGTTGAGCACCCCCGGCCCCGACGTGGGCTCACTCCCCGCCCGGCGCCGGTTTCTCCGTCTGGCCCGCCGGCGGAGCGTGCTTCTCGGACAGCGGCGGGGCGTGCTCAGCGGCTGCGCGCACGTCGATCTCGCGCCAGAAGCCCGCCCGGATCGCGTACCGGTCGTGCTCGTCGATCTGGTCGTCCTTGTGGGCGAGCAGCCCGAAGCGGGCGGCGTACCGCAGCAGTTCGCCGTCGATGCGGTGCGGGATGCGGGGGTACATCGTGGACAGCTTCTGCAGGTGCACGGTCTCCGGCAGCCGCTCCATCCAGCGCCGGGCGAAGACCTGCCCCACCTCGAACGGGTCGCCACCCACCGTGGTGATGTCCTCCTCGCGGTCCGCCCAGCGCTGCTCGGCGCTGGTGAGCTGGGCCAGCGTCGGGAGGGAAGCGGTCTCGGGGGGCTCCCCGAGGGGGCCGCCGCGCTCCACCCAGCCGCGGTCCGATGACCAGCGCAGGGTGGCGTTGGCGGGCGGCGGCTGCGTGGGGTGCTGGGCCGGCTGGGCGCCGGGCCCGCGCAGGGTGCCGGCGAGGTCCTTCGGAGTGGGGACGCCCCTGCCGCCGTGGCTGTGCGGGGCGTGGCCGGCGTTCTCGTCGGGCGGCGCGGAGGTGCCGTTGCGGGCCGCCTCGGCCTGCGCCTGGGAGCCCCGCTCGGCGGAGGCCGCGAGTGCCGCCTCCGGCAGGGTGCGGAGAGGATCGCCGCGATCTCGGGGTTGCGCGGGGCGGGCGGCGGTGCGCACGAACCGCCGGTCTCCTTGGCCCGTACCGCCCGGGTGATCCAGGCCCGGTCCAGCACGCGCCGCTCGTCGGCCTCCGCGACCAGGTCCTCGGACTGGTTGTAGTCGCCGTCGGCGGCCTGGACGGCCCAGAGGTGGACGGCGACGCCGTGTTCCTTCGCGGACATCAGGCCGGGCAGCAGGTCGCCGTCGCCGGTCACCAGGACCACGTCGGAGCAGGCCCGGTTCCTCGCGAGTTCGGTGAGCTCGGCGTGCATCGCCGCGTCGACGCCCTTCTGCGCCCACCGTCCGTCACTGCGCGTGAGGGCCCCCAGTCGCACCGTCACCCGTGACATGACGCGCAGCCTGCGGTGCTCGGGCTGCGGTACGCGGTCGGGGGCGCCGTCGAACCAGTAGATCCGCAGCAGCGGCTGTTCCGTATCGGCCTCCGCCCGCTCCCGGAGCCCCTGGATCAGAGCCGCGTGGTCGACGGTGATGCGGGAACGGGCGGGCTCTCCGGCCAGCAGACTCGCGGCTGCGCCCAGCAAGTAGCCGGCGTCCACCAGGACGACGCAACGGTCCACGCGTTCCACCCTCTTCCAGGAATTCGGGAACGGGTTTACTCAGGGTTTCCTTCGAGTCTGCCCGACCACGCGGGGGTTGACGGCCGGAACTCGATCATCGGCGTGGCGGATCCGGAAAACGGCGCATCATACCTCCTCGCTACGCACGGTAATGATCCAACATGCGATGTTTATCCGGTTATGTGAATCTGACAGCGGTCCTGGCCCCGAGAGTCCCCATAGGAGGAACACCATGGCCAAGAACAAGAATCGCAAGCAGGGCAGCCCGCAGGAGCGCGCTTCGGAGTCGGAGCGCGGTGCGCAGGAGGCGCGTTCGACGGCTTTCGAGTCGCAGAACCAGCCTCAGGCCCAGTCCCAGGGCAGCCCGTCCGATGTTGCGCGTAAGCACCAGCGGCGTTTCGGCCACAACTGACCGGACATCTCCTGTCCGGCCGCAGGCCGGTAGCCGAGAGGGGCGCTCCCGCGATCGCGGGAGCGCCCCTCTCGGCGTACGGGAACGGTCTCAGCCGGCCAGGCAGGACGGGCCGAGCAGCACCTTCAGGTCGCCGAAGAGCGCCGGGTCGGCCTTCACCCGGTGCCGGTCGAGCCGGAGCACCGTGGTCTTGCGGGGCCCTGGAGCCTGATCCGCACCTCGGTGTCGCCGCGGTGGCTGTTGAGCACCTCGCCGAGCCGGCTGACCATGGGCGGGGTGATCTTGACGGTGGGGATGGTCAGCACCACGGGGGCGTTGGTGCCCGCGTTCGAGATGTCGGGGACCTGCATCTCCATGGCGACGAGCCGCGGCACGTCCTCCCGCTTGTCGAGGCGTCCCTTGACGAAGACGACGGTGTCCTCGACGAGCTGGGTGGAGACCAGCTGGTAGGTGGCCGGGAAGAACATGCACTCGATGGAGCCGGCCAGGTCCTCGACGGTGGCGATGGCCCAGGCGTTGCCCTGCTTGGTCATCTTGCGCTGGAGGCCGGAGATGATGCCGCCGATGGTCACGATCGCACCGTCGCTGTGCTCGCCGCCGGTGAGCTGGGAGATCGCGGCGTCGGACTTGTCGCTCAGCACGTGCTCGATGCCGAAGAGCGGGTGGTCGGAGACGTAGAGCCCGAGCATCTCGCGCTCCTGGGCCAGCAGGTAGGACTTCTCCCACTCGATGTCGGAGAACTCGATGTCGAGCCCGAAGCCCGGCTCGTCGCTGTCCTCCTCACCGCCGCCGAAGAGGTCGAACTGCCCCTCGGCCTCCTTGCGCTTGACCTGCACCACGTTGTCGATCATGGGTTCGTGGTGCGCGACGAGCCCCTTGCGGGTGTGCCCCATCTCGTCGAAGGCGCCGGCCTTGATGAGCGACTCGACGGTCCGCTTGTTGCAGACGACCGCCTCGACCTTGTCGAGGAAGTCGGGGAAGGTGCTGTACTTCCCCTTCGCCTTGCGGCACCGGATGATCGAGTCGACGACGTTCTGGCCGACGTTACGGATGGCCGTCAGCCCGAAGAGGATGACGTCGTCACCCTGTGCGGCGAAGTTCGACTCGGACTCGTTGACGTTCGGCGGGAGCACCTTGATGCCCATGCGGCGGCACTCGTTGAGGTAGACCGCCGACTTGTCCTTGTCGTCCTTGACCGAGGTCAGCAGCGCCGCCATGTACTCGGCGGGGTAGTTGGCCTTCAGGTAGCCGGTCCAGTAGGTGACCAGGCCGTACGCGGAGGAGTGCGCCTTGTTGAAGGCGTATCCGGCGAACGGGACCAGGACGTCCCAGAGCGCCTTGATCGCGGCGTCGGAGAAGCCGTTCTTCTTGGCGCCGGCCTCGAAGAGGACGAAGTTCTTCGCCAGCTCGTCGGCCTTCTTCTTGCCCATCACGCGGCGCAGGATGTCGGCCTCGCCGAGCGAGTACCCGGCGACGATCTGGGCGGCCTTCTGGACCTGCTCCTGGTAGACGATCAGGCCGTAGGTGAGGCCGAGGACCTCCTTGAGCGGCTCCTCCAGCTCAGGGTGGATCGGGGTGATCTCCTGGCGGGCGTTCTTGCGCTCGGCGTAGTTCGTGTGCGAGTTCATGCCCATCGGGCCCGGCCGGTACAGGGCCGAGACGGCGGAGATGTCCTCGAAGTTGTCGGGCTGCATCTGGCGCAGCAGCGAACGCATCGGCCCGCCGTCGAACTGGAACACCCCGAGCGTGTCGCCGCGGCAGAGCAGCTCGTACGTCTTGGGGTCGTCCAGCGGGAGGGCCAGCATCTCCAGGTCGATGCCCTTGTTGGACTTCACCATCTTGATGGCGTCGTCCATGATCGTCAGGTTGCGCAGCCCCAGGAAGTCCATCTTGAGCAGGCCGAGCGACTCGCACTGCGGGTAGTCCCACTGCGTGATGGTGACGCCGTCGGAGTGCCGCACCCAGACCGGGGCGTGGTCGACGATCGGCTCGCTGGACATGATGACGCCGGCGGCGTGCACGCCCATCTGCCGGACCAGGCCCTCGACGCCCTTCGCGGTGTCGATGACCTTCTGGACGTCCGGCTCGTTCTCGTACATCCCCCGGATCTCGCCGGCCTCGCTGTAGCGCGGGTGCTTGGGGTCCGTGATGCCGTTGAGGTCGATGCCCTTGCCGAGGACGTCGGCGGGCATCGCCTTGGTGAGCCGGTCGCCCATCGCGTACGGGTAGCCGAGGACGCGGGCGGAGTCCTTGATCGCGTTCTTGGCCTTGATCTTGCCGTACGTGCCGATCATGGCGACCTTGTCGGCGCCGTACTTCTCCGTCACGTACCTGATCACCTCGACGCGCCTGCGCTCGTCGAAGTCGATGTCGACGTCGGGCATGGAGACACGCTCGGGGTTGAGGAACCGCTCGAAGATCAGCCCGTGCTCGATCGGGTCGAGGTCGGTGATGCCCATCGCGTAGGACACGATCGAACCGGCGGCGGAACCACGGCCGGGGCCGACCGCGATGCCGTTGTTCTTCGCCCACATGATGAAGTCCGCGACGACCAGGAAGTACCCCGGGAACCCCATCTGGATGATGATGTCCATCTCGTACTCGACCTGCTTCTGCCGGTCCTCCGGCACCCCGGCCGGGAAGCGCCGGTTCATCCCGACCCGGACCTCCTCCTGGAACCAGGTGATCTCCGTGAAGCCCTCGGGGATGTCGAACTTCGGCATCAGGTCGCGCTTCTCGAACATCCCGCTGGTGTCGATCTGCTGCGCGACCAGCAGGGTGTTGGCGCAGCCCTGCTGCCAGGCGTCCGAGGAGTCGACGGCGTACATCTCGTCCGTCGTCTTCAGGTAGTAGCCGGTGCCGTCGAAGCGGAAGCGGTCCGGGTCGGAGAGGTTCTTGCCGGTCTGGATGCACAGCAGCGCGTCGTGCGCGGTCGCCTCGTTGGCGTACGTGTAGTGCGAGTCGTTGGTCACCAGCGGCGGGATGTCGAGCTTCCGGCCGATCTCCAGGAGCCCGTCACGGACCCGGCGCTCGATCTCGATGCCGTGGTCCATCAGCTCCAGGAAGTACTTGCCCTCGCCGAAGATGTCCTTGTAGTCGGAGGCCGCCTGCACCGCCTCGTCGAACTGCCCGAGCCGCAGCCGGGTCTGGACCTCCCCCGAGGGACAGCCGGTGGAGGCGATCAGGCCCTCGGACCACTGGGAGATCGTCTCCCGGTCCATCCGGGGCCACTTCTGCAGCCAGCCCTCGGCGTAGGCGTCGGAGGACAGCTTGAAGAGGTTGTGCAGCCCCTTGGCGTTCGACGCCCAGATCGTCTTGTGCGTGTAACCACCCGAACCGGACACGTCGTCACGCTTCTGGTGCGGCTGTCCCCACTGGATCTTCCGCTTGTGCTTGCGCGACTCGGGGGCGACGTACGCCTCGATCCCGATGATCGGCGTCACGTTCGCCTTCGCCGCCGAGTGGAAGAAGTCGTACGCCCCGTGCAGGTTGCCGTGGTCCGTCATCGCGATATGGGACATGCCCATGTCGTTGCACGCCTCGAACATGTCCTTGAGCCGCGCGGCACCGTCCAGCAGCGAGTACTGGGTGTGGACGTGAAGGTGCGTGAAAGGCGGCTTGGTCGACACGGTTTTCTGGCCTCCGGATGGGCACGGCGGATGAGGGGGCAGCGTCGAAGTCTACGACGCGAGCAACAGTCGGGGGCGGGCTCATCCAGGTCCGGCATGATCGAAACCAGCAAGGTCGCCTAGGTCACAAACGCAGCGTTCCGACGCGTTCACGCGTGCGCGTGGGCGTGGCGGCGGATTCACCACTGCGCGCACAGCGCAGCCGATGAGGTAGGTTCCACGCTCCTCCGGTAACCAGCCGTCCCACGCGTCCCACAGGGACTGCGCCGCTGCCCTGACCTCCCAGCCGCCGGAGATCCGGGGCTGCTGCTGGCACGCTTTGAGGCGGGACGATGCCAGCCGGTACTCATTGCGGAAGACGTCCACCGCCTCCGGAGTGCTGAACATCCCAGAGCGGCGGTCATCCAGCAGTTCGTCCAGATAGACCCGCAGACGCTTGATCTCGTCTTCGCGGTCCACCTCCGGACGGTAGGAGTGCTCCACCACAGGGGCATCTCGCAACCGCTCCCGGAGCTCGGCGATGAACCAGGCTTCAAGGATGTCGCCTTTGATACTCACCCCTCGATGGGGCGCGGTGAGCGGCCCCAGACATCTGAAGGTCTCGGCCCCCGAGGACTCCGATCGCTTCAATTTCCGCCCACACACACCGCAAATAATGACACCGTGCAACCAATGGGACGGACGGTTCGGGCGCCGAGGCCTGTACCCAGCATCGAAGTACTGCGCAATGCACGCGAACTCGGCCTCGGTCACCACAGGCGGCCAGAACTCCACAGGCCCGCCTCGGCCGCAGATCACCTTCCCGGTGCGATGCTCGATCCTGCGTCCGAGGAGCGTCTGAGACGTCATGACGATCTTGATGGACTTGTGCGTCCAGGCCGACGGAACAGGATCGGTCTTCGTCGAGTTGTGAACTCGCGGAGCCGGGACCCCCCGAGATTGAAGATCCGCGGCAATCCGGGTGGGAGCGTCGCCCGCCATGATGCGCTCGGCAAGCTCACGGACAATCGGTACCGCCCGCTCGTCCCGTACGAGAAGCTTTCCAGCCCCTTCCGGGTTCGGTATCGGCCGAAGGCCGTACGGCACCCGCCCGCCGGTCCAGCGGCCGGATTTCCTGAGATAGCTCTGCGACGAAACCGCCCTCTCCCGGCCCAGCTCCCGTTCGAACTGAGCGAACGACATCAAGACGTTCGCAGCGAATCGCCCGTGCGTGGTCGACATGTCCCACCCGTCCTCAACGGAGACGAGGCGCACAGAAGCGGCACCGCATGCCTCGACCACGGATGAGAAGTGGACCAGAGACCTCGCGATGCGATCCGCCCGCCAGGTCAGCAGCACATCGCAGTGCGGCAGGGATTCGTACAGATCCCGCAGCCCAGGGCGCTCCCCAGGCGCTTCACCTCCGGAGACATCACAGTCCCGGAACACACGAAGGACGGTCCATCCCCGACGCTCGGCGTATGCCCGGCACGCAGCCTCCTGCCTGGCCAGGGACGTACTCGACTCCGTGCTACGCGACAATCTGACGTAAACCACCGCACACAAGGATTCCATGAGACCTCCCGCAATCACTTCAACGTCCTTGCCTAAGAGGCTTCACCAAGGTCGGTACATTTACGGAAGGATTGCGGGCGCGTCACCTGATTCAGTGACGCCGACCCCGTGCCCGGCCGGCCGGGCACGGATCGGGGAGGTCCAGCGTTCTCAGCAGAGGCGGGCATGAGGATCCGGCACCAACCCAGGAAGCAGGCCAGTAATGAGCAGCACCTTCGACGTCGTGGACTCTGAGCGCGAAGAGCAGATTCTCTCGGTCTTCGGGACGGCCTTCGGTGAGCTTCTGGCTGCGGACCCGACTGCCTTCCGGGTCAAGTTCCGCAAGATGGCCGCGTCAGCTTTCGCGTTCTACAGGGGAACAGCGTGCCTGTACTACAGCGACCTGAGCTCCATGAGGGCCCAAGACCAGTTCCTCGACGAGCAGACCAGCCGGGTGTGGGTGCACGGCGATCTGCATGCAGAGAACTTCGGCACGTACATGGACGCCAACGGTCGTCTGGTTTTCAACGTAAACGACTTTGATGAAGCCTTCGTAGCTCCCTTCACCTGGGACCTCAAGCGCTTCGCCGCCTCGGTCGCCCTGATCGGCTACGCGAAGGCGCTGGGTGACGACCAGATCACCGAGCTCGTCCGGGTCTACGCCGCGGCCTATCGCGAGCGGATCCACGCGCTGGCGACCGGTGCGAAGAACGACGAGGTGCCGCCGTTCACGCTGGACACCGCCGACGGCCCGCTGCTGGGCGCGCTGCGGGTCGCCCGGTCGCTGACCCGGTTCTCGCTGCTGGACTCGATGACCGAGATCCGTGACTTCGAGCGCCGCTTCGCGGAGGGCGGCGGTTCCATCGACCTGGACGCGGCGACGCGCTACAAGGTGCTGGCCGCGTTCGACGGATATCTGGAGACGCTGCCGGAGTCGAGCCTGACCCGCCCCGACTCCTACCGGGTCAAGGACGTCGTCGGCCGGCGCGGGATCGGCATCGGATCGGCCGGGCTGCCCTCGTACAACATCCTTCTGGAGGGCAACAGCGACGCCCTGGAGAACGATGTGGTGATCTACCTCAAGCAGGCGCAGACCCCCGCGGTCTCCCGGCACATCACGGACGCGGCGGTGCGCGACTACTTCCAGCACGAGGGTCACCGCACGGTGATCTCCCAGCGTGCCCTGCAGGCGCACGCCGACCCGTGGCTGGGCTGGACCGAGCTGGACGGGTCCGGTCAGCTGGTCGCCGAGGTCTCGCCGTACGCGGTGGACCTGGACTGGTCCGACATCGACGAGCCGGAGGAGATCGCGGCGGTCGTCGCCGACCTCGGCCGGGCGACGGCGACGATGCACTCCGCCGCGGACGACGAGAGCGGCCACTCATTGGTGCCGTTCTCCACCGAGCGGGCGATCGACGCGGCGATCGCGGCGGACGAGGAGGGGTTCGGGGAGCTCCTGGTGGACTTCGCCCACAGCTACGGCGCCCGGGCGCGCGCGGACCACCAGATCTTCGTCGACCTGTTCCGCAACGGCCGGATCCCGGGGCTGTAGCGGGGCATAGGAGGCGGCGTCGGCAGGGGGGCGGCGCCTGCCCGGACCCTTCGGCCGAGGCGGTTTTCCCTCGTTGTCATGGGCCCGGGCGGAGGCTCCGGCTCCGCAAAAACGTTCTTGGCACCCGCGGTCGCCCTGGATAGGATCACTGGTGTTGATCATGACCAATCAGCCAGGGGGATAACCATGAATCGCCGTATCACGCTGGCCCTTGCCGCCTGCATAGCGGCCGGAGGCTCACTGCTCGCCGCTCCCGCCCAGGCGGCCGAGCCGGCCACGTCCACAAAGGCCGCACAGAAGGCACCTACCGCTGTGGTCGCCGCCAGCGACCGGGTCAAGTGCACCAGCCTGAGCAACGGGCAGCTCTGTATCTCGCTCAACACGGGCCCTTCCCGCATCGAGGTCTTCTACACCAAGAGCGGTGGCTCGACCATCAAGGCGAACCTCGGGTTCCGCTCCTCCAGCACGTCGTGGAGCGCGCTGAAGACCATCAGCACCGGCGAGCGGGCGAACGCCACCTGGAACATGAGCTACCCGTGCGGCAAGAAGTACGTGGGGCTCATCAAGGTCCAGGGCCAGGGCACCTTCGAGACCCCGGCCGCCACCCCGCCCTGCGGATAGCGAGCACCTTCCCGGAAGCGGCCACGGCCGCGAGGTGATCCGGGACGTCCGGCAGATGGCCCCGTCGGCCGCCGCCCTTCCGGGCGGCCGACGGGGCCTCCGCGGACCAGGACCCTTTATGGGTCGTTCACAGGCTCGCGTGCGACACTCCTGGACGATGGACATATCCGGTACGCAGCTCAGGGTCTTCCGCGCGGCGCTCTTCACTGCGCTTGTCGTGACGCTCTCCGCCACGTCCCATGTGCTGCTCTCCCGGACTCCGCTGCCGCTGACCGTCCTCGCGCTGCTGGCCGGTGCGGTCTTCGCCGTGGCATACGCGCTGGCCGGCCGGGAACGCGGCTTCGGAGCCATCGCCGGGCTGCTGGTTCCGCTGGAACTGGCCGCCGACACCGTCTTCACCACCGGACAGCACCTCTGTTACGGCGCGGCCGGCGGCCCGATCGCGGGCCCGCTGAGATCGGTCGGTGTCGACGTGTTGTGCGGCGGCGGTGACATCGGGGCCGGTGCGGCATCGACCGCTGACCTCGGCACACCCCTCGCCTCGGTATCCGGCGCCGGGCAGTCGGCCGCGGGACTGCTGACCTCCCCCGGCCCTGCGGCGCCCTGGCTGCTGCTCGCCGCCCATGTGTCGGTCGGGCTGCTCGCCGCGGCCTGGCTCCGGCGCGGCGAGTCCGCACTGGTCGCCCTGCTGAGCGCAGCCGCTGTGCTGGCCTTCCGGCCGCTGCTGATCGCGGTGGCCGTGGCGGGAGCGGCCCACCGCTCCGTACGCCTCAAGATCCGCACCGCGGGCCACGGCCCGCATCTGCTCGTTCACGCCCGCCTCCTCGTGCACTCCGTGGGACGGAGGGGACCGCCGCGCTCGGCCTGCGCCACCGCCTGAGCACGCATGTCCCTGACGACGCAGACCACGTACACCACGGAGAGACTTCCATGAGCAACCGAAACAGCCAGGCCAACAAGTCCGCCGCCCGCGAGCGGCTGCGCGTGGAGCGCGAGCGGCAGGCGAAGAGGGACAAGACCCGCCGGCAGCTCGTCGTCGGCGTCTCGGTCCTCGCCGTCCTCGCGATCGCCGGCGGCGTCGCCTACGGCGTGATGCAGCTGAACAAGCCGGGCCACTGGGACGCGGCGAAGGACGCGAAGAACGTCACCGCGCCGAAGAACACTTCGGGCAAGGACGGCACGACCGTCGTCGTCGGCAAGTCGACGGCCAAGAAGACCCTGGAACTCTACGAGGACTCCCGCTGCCCGATCTGTGCCTCGTTCGAGCAGACGGTCGGCGAGACGGTCCACAAGGACATCGACGCCGGCAAGTACAAGGTCAAGTACATCGGTGCCACCTTCATCGACAACAACGGCGGCGAGGGCTCGAAGAACGCGCTGAGTGCGCTGGGCGCCGCCCTCGATGTGAGCCCGCAGGCCTTCCTGGACTACAAGTACGCGCTCTACTCCGCGAAGTACCACCCGGAGGAGACGGAAGACAAGTTCAAGGACGACTCGTACCTGATCAAGGTCGCCGACTCGGTGGACGCGCTCAAGGGCAACGCCGCGTTCAAGAAGAGCGTCGAGGACGGCAAGTACGACGCCTGGGCGATGAAGATGTCCGCGGCCTTCGACAAGAGCGGCGTGGAGGGCACCCCGACGCTCAAGATGGATGGCAAGACGCTGACCGGCCCGGACAAGAAGGCCGCCCCGATGACGGTGGCCGACTTCAACACCGCGATCACCGCGGCGCTGAAGGGCTGATCCGCCCGGTACTCCGAAGGGCCCCCTGCGCGGACTGCGTGCAGGGGGCCCTTCGCGTGCTCACAGCGTGGCGATGAAGCCGATCGCGACCTTCCAGGCCAGCTCGGCCGACGCCTGGTCGAAGTCGGGCAGCTCCGCGTCGGTGAAGAGGTGGCCGGCACCCGGGTAGCGGTAGACCTCGACGTCCGCGCCGGTCCGCTGCATCTGGAGATACCAGGAGTTCAGCCAGTCGTGCGTCTCGAACGGGTCCGGGTCGGCGACATGCAGCTGCACGGGCAGGTCGTCCACCGAGGCGTTCTCCGCGATGTCCGACGTGCCGTGGAAGAGCAGCAGCCCCCGTGCCTTCGCGTCCCCCAGTGCCAGCGTCTGGGCGACGGACGCGCCGAGCGAGAAGCCCACGTAGACGAGCCCGCGGTCGGAGTAGGGCGCCGCGGCGAGCACGGCCCGCTTCAGCAGCTCCTCCTTGCCCGTCTCCTCCTTGAAGGCCATTCCTTCCTCGACGGTTTCGAAGGTGTGCCCCTCGAAGAGATCGGGCACGTGCACCTCGTGCCCGGCTGCGCGCAGCCGGTCGGCGGCCGCGTGCACCGCGGGGCGCAGACCGTACGTCGAGTGGAAAAGCATGATGTTCATGAGGCCCATGGTGCCATTTACCGTCGAGAGCATGGAGAACGACAGGATGGAGAACGTACTGCGTCCGCTGATCGTCCTCGGCGGTTCGGTCGTGATCACGCTGCTGGTCGGCTGGCTGGTGGACCAGCTGCTCAGAAGGACCGACGGCAGGCATCACGAGACCCCGTTGTGGGGTCTGCTGCGGCGCTGCCGGATCCCGTTCCAGCTGACGTTGTGCACGGCGCTGCTGCGGGCCAGCTACGCCCATACCGGGCTCGACCTGATCAGGGAGCACCGGGCGGCCATCGGGCAGGTGCTGACGCTGGTACTGATCGGCGCCTCGGCCTGGCTGGTGGTGCGGATCGCCATCGCGGTGGTGGACTCGGTGTACGCCCGCTATGCGGCGAACACCCGGGATCCGGCGCGGGTGCGGCGGGTGCGGACGCAGGTGACGCTGATCCAGCGGGTGGTCGTCGCGATCGTGACGACCGTGGCCGTCGCCGCGATGCTGCTGACGTTCCCGGCCATGCAGACGGTGGGCACCTCGATGCTGGCCTCGGCCGGTGTCCTCGGCATCGTCGCGGGTGTCGCCGCCCAGTCCACGCTCGGCAACCTCTTCGCCGGGCTGCAGATCGCCTTCGGCGACATGGTGCGGATCGGCGACACGGTCGTGGTGGACGGCGAGTGGGGCACGGTCGAGGAGATCACGCTGACCTTCCTCGCGGTACGGACCTGGGACGAGCGGCGGATCACGATGCCGGTCTCGTACTTCACGAGCAAGCCCTTCGAGAACTGGTCGCGGGGCGGGGCCCAGATGACCGGTTCGGTCTTCTTCCACCTGGACCACTCGGCACCGGTCGCCGCGATGCGCGAGCAGCTGCGGGACATCCTGGGCGACTGCGCCGCGTGGGACGGCCGTGACTGGTCGCTGGCCGTCACGGACACCACGCCCTCGACGGTCGAGGTGCGTGCGGTGGTCACGGCGAAGGACGCCGACGACATCTGGACGGTGCGCTGCGCGGTCCGGGAGCAGTTGATCGGCTGGCTGCGCGATCATCATCCGTACGCGCTGCCGCGGATCGCGACGGCGCCCGCGGCGCTGCCGCCGGGCGACGAGTGGCCGATCGTGTCGCGGCCCCGTGAGAAGCCGGTGGGCCGGGGCAGGGCGCCGCGCACGGGGCGCGGCTGAGCTCTCGCGGCGCCGGTGGGCCGGGTCAGCGCAGGCTGCGTACGTCCAGTTGTCGCAGCACCCGGTCGACGACCTCGGGGTCGGCGCCGGCCTCGCTGCGTGCGGCGAGCACCGCGTGGCGGGCGGCCGACATCATCTCGCGCTGGATGCGGCTGATCGCCCTGAACCGCTCGGTGCGCTTCGCGTACGCCTCGCGCCGCTCGTCGTCGACCATGTCGGGGCTGATCCGTGCCCCGACGTCGTAGGCGAGCCGCTGGAGGCGCTCCACGACGTCCTCGGGAAACTCCTCCACCTCCTGGATCTCCTTGAGCCGCTGTTTGGCGGCCCTGGCGGCGCGGATCGCGAGGTCCCGTTCCAGGGCCTCCACCGCGTCGCTGTCCGCCCGCACCCGCAGCCTGCGCACCAGCCACGGCAGGGTCAGGCCCTGGAAGACCAGGGTGACCATGATCACGGCGAAGGCGATGAAGACGATCTCGTCGCGGCCCGGGAAGGGTTTTCCGTCGTCCGTCTTCAGCGGGATCGCGAGTGCCAGGGCGACCGAGGCCACCCCGCGCATCCCGGCCCACCACATGACGACGGTCTCCCGCCAGCCGGTGGGAATCTCCTCGCTGACGTCGCGAAGGGTGTGCAGCCGCTTGGCCAGCCAGGTCGCGGGCAGCAGGTAGAGCAGCCGGACGCCGACGACGACCGCGACGACGGCCAGCGCCCAGCCGGCCATCTGGAGCTTGCGGCCGTCGGCCGTCCCGAAGACATTGTGCAGTTCGAGGCCGATCAGCCCGAAGGCGACGCCGGTGACGAGGGTGTCGACGATCTCCCAGAAGGTGCGGCCGGTGAGCCGGCCGAGGACGTCGTCCGCGTCGGCGGTGTGCTCGGCGAGGAAGAGCGCGGTGGTGAGGACGGCAAGGACGCCGGAGCCCATGAGTTCTTCGGCGAGCACATAGCTGACGAACGGCACCAGCAGGCTGAGGCCGACCTGCAGCGTGGCATCGCCGAGCAGGCCCATGAGTTTGATGGTGAGCCAGCCGAGCGCGACGCCCACCGCGAGGGCGACGACGGCGGACAGGGTGAGCAGCCCGAACGCCTCGGGCAGGGAGAAGGTGCCGCTCACCGCGGCGGCGATCGCGACGTGGTAGAGCACGATCGCGGTCACGTCGTTGAACAGCCCCTCGCCCTCCAGGATGGAGATGAGCCTGCGGGGCAGCCCGACCGACCCCGCGACGGCGGTCGCCGCGACCGGGTCGGGCGGTGCGACGAGCGCGCCGAGTGCGACGGCGGCGGCGAGGGGCAGCCCGGGGACGACCGCGTCGGCCACCGCCGCGACGGCAGCCGTCGTGAGGAAGACCAGCGCCACGGCCAGCAGGAAGATCGGCCGTTTGTTGGCGGCGAACTGACGCCAGGAGGTGCGCTGGACGGACGCGTAGAGCAGCGGCGGCAGCAGCGCGGGAAGGATGATCTCCGGCGGGATGTCCACGTTCGGTACGAAGCTGAGGAAGGCCATGCCGACACCGACGAGCGTCATCAGCACCGGCGCTGGCAGGCCGAGCCGCTCCCCCAGTGGCACGGTGACCACGGCTCCCAGCAACAGCAGGAGCAGCAGGGCCATTTGATCCACGGGGTGCCTTCCGGAGCGCGGCGGGCCGGCCGCGGTGATCGGCCGGTCCGGAGCTCAAGCCTGCCATGCAGGTCACGCAATCCGGACAGCAGCGTCCCGGGCCCCCGGCCCTGCTCCGCGAAGGACGTGAAGGAGCGAGACGGACCGCAGAGTCCCGAGAAGAGCCTTAGGGCTCCAACGCCCGGCGCATCGCCCGGTGGGGGATTCCGGCGTCGGGGAACTCGGGGCCGTAGGCCTCGTAGCCGAGCCGTTCGTAGAAGCCGAGCGCGTGGGTCTGGGCGTGCAGGTCGACGGCGGCCAGGCCGAGGTCGCGTGCCGCGTCCTCGATGGCCCGCACCAGCGCCGCGCCGACTCCGAGGCCGCGTGCCTCGCCGGTCACCGCGAGCCGGCCGAGCGAGCCGACGGTGAGGTCGCCGCCGGTCTTCGCCACCGCGCCGGGGCCGTGCAGCAGCCGTCCGGTACCGAGCGCGGTGCCGTCCGCCGCGACGGCGATGACGTGCACCGCGTCCGCGTCGTAGGCGTCGTACTCGATCTCCTCGGGCACGTTCTGCTCACCGACGAAGACGTCCTTGCGGACCTGGAAGCAGGCGGCGCGGTCCTGTTCCCCGGCGACGGTGCGCGTGGTGTACGGGACGAACGCGCCGGTCATTCGCTCTCCGCCGCGATCCGGTCCAGCGCCTGCTGGAGGTCTTCCGGGTAGGTGCTGGCGAACTCCACCCAGCGGCCGTCGGAGGGGTGCTCGAAGCCGAGCCGGACGGCGTGCAGCCACTGCCGGGTCAGGCCCAGCCGCTTGGCCATCGTCGGGTCGGCGCCGTAGGTCAGGTCGCCGACGCAGGGGTGGCGGTGGGCGGACATGTGCACCCGGATCTGGTGCGTGCGGCCGGTCTCCAGCTTGATGTCCAGGAGGCTGGCGGCGCGGTACGCCTCGATCAGGTCGTAGTGCGTCACGGAGGGCTTGCCCTCGGCGACGACCGCCCACTTGTAGTCATGGGTGGGGTGGCGGCCGATGGGGGCGTCGATGGTGCCGCTCATCGGGTCCGGGTGGCCCTGCACCAGCGCGTGGTACTTCTTGTCGACGATCCGGTCCCGGAACTGGGCCTTCAGCAGGGTGTAGGCGCGCTCGGACTTGGCGACGACCATCAGCCCCGAGGTGCCGACGTCGAGCCGGTGCACGATGCCCTGGCGCTCGGCGGCGCCGGAGGTCGAGATCCGGTAGCCGGCGGCGGCGAGGCCGCCGATCACGGTGGTGCCGGTCCAGCCGGGGCTCGGGTGCGCGGCGACGCCGACCGGCTTCATGATCACGACGATGTCGTCGTCGTCGTGGACGATCTCCATGCCCTCGACGGGCTCGGCGACGATCTGTACCGGTGCGGGAGCCTGCGGCATCTCCACTTCCAGCCAGGCGCCGCCCTGCACCCGCTCGGACTTCCCGACCACCGAACCGTCCACCTGTACCTTCCCGGCGGCGGCCAGCTCTGCGGCCTTGGTGCGGGAGAAACCGAACATGCGGGAAATGGCGGCGTCGACACGCTCGCCTTCCAGGCCATCGGGTACGGGCAGGGTTCGGATCTCGGGATGCGTACTCACCTGTCGAGTATGCCTTGCGCGTCCTAGTCCTTGTGCACGGTGCCGTCGGGGTCCAGGCCCTTGAAGGAGAGGATCACGATCAGGATGCCGCCGCAGACGATCGCGGAGTCGGCCAGGTTGAAGACGGCAAAGTGGGCGGGGGCGATGAAGTCCACCACCGCGCCTTCGAAGACGCCCGGCGCACGGAAGACGCGGTCGGTGAGGTTGCCGAGCGCACCGCCGAGGAGCAGGCCGAGCGCGATGGCCCACGGCAGGCTGTAGAGCTTGCGCGCGAGCCGGGCGATCACCACGATGACGGTCGCCGCGATGATCGTGAAGATGATCGTGAAGGCCTCGCCCAGCCCGAAGGCCGCTCCCGCGTTGCGGATCGCGTCGAGCCGGAGCCAGTCGCCGAAGATCTCGATCGGTTCCTGGTGCTCCAGCTTCGCCACCACGAGCATCTTGCTGCTCAGGTCGAGCAGATAGGCGAGAACGGCGACGCAGAAGAGCAGGATGATCCGGCGCCGGCGCCTGGCCGGCGACCGGTCGACGGCCGCTTCCCCGTCCTCGGCCGCGGTGGTGTCCGCGGCCTGCCCGTCCGGCGCGACGGCGTCCGGGGACCCTGCGTCGCCGCCCTGCTCCGGCTCGGCTCCTTCGCGTCCCTCAGCCTCGGGGATGTCCGGCGTACCGATGATGCGCTCCGCCTCTGCCACGTGAGTCCCTCAACCTAGTTCCCGACTGAGGACGAGGGTACGACACACTGGTGGGGATCAGCCGCGCCGCTCCTGCTTCTGCTTGTCCTCGACGCAGAGGGTCGCCCGGGGGAACGCCTGCATGCGTGCCTTGCCGATCGGGTTGCCGCAGATCTCGCAGAGTCCGTACGTCCCGGCGTCGAGCCGGGCCAGTGCCCGCTCGGTCTGCTCCAGCATCTCCGTGGCGTTGGCGGCGAGCGACATCTCGTGTTCGCGGGTGATGTTCTTGGTGCCGGTGTCCGCCTCGTCGTCACCCGCCCCGTCCCCGGAGTCCCGCATCAGCCCGGCCAGGGCAGCGCTCGAAGCCTCCAGCTCGCTGCGCAGCCGCGCGATCTCGCCGGTCAGCTCGGACCGGGCGGCCGCGACCTCGTCCGGCGTCCAGGGGTCCTCGCCCGGCCGTACGGCCAGCTCCCCCGGGGCTGTCGCGACGCGGGCCGGCGGCACCGGTGCCGTGTCCCGGTCGGCCGTCCGGGTCCTGGCCGCGCTCTTCTTGGCTACCACCGTGTGGGCTCCCGTCTGCTCGGCGGCCTCGGCCGCCCCCGTGGCCGCCGCTGCGGCCTCCTTCGAAGCCTTCGCGGCCGTGGACTTCCCGGCCGCGGTCTTCTTCGCCTTCGCCGGGGTCGTCCCGGCCGGCGCCTCGTGCTCATCGGCCCCGTCCGGTGCCGGCACGTGCGCGGCCTGCTTCCCGGCCGTGGTCTTCTTCGGGGCGGCCTTCTTCGCCGCCGCCTTCCTGGTCGCCGGCTTCCTGGTCACTGCCTTCTTGGCAGCCTTCTTCGTGGTCTTCTTCGTGGCCTTGCCGACCGCGGTGGTCGCCGCGTCCGCATGCCCGGGCCCGTCCTCCGGAACGGGCTGCGCACCCGTGTCCGAAGAGCCGTCCCGGCCGGTCTCCTGCGTCGTCTCCTCGGTCACCGCGCCCGTGGATCTCGCTGACGCCGTCTTCTCTACGGCGGTCTTCTTCGCCACCATGGCCGCGGCCCCTTCACACATTGTGATCTTGCTCGCGAGTCGTGCTGGGACGATAAGTCGACCCCAGCCCCGCGGCAACGGGGCACGCCGCCGAATCGCCCCTCCCTGTGTCCGGATCACAGCGCGCCTGAATCCGTTGTTCCCAGCTCCCCGCCCGGTAATCCGCCTTCCGGGCCGCCGCCCGGCCGTGCCCGGACTCCGTACGCCTCCGCTGGCCATTCGGGTCAAGGGGGCCCGTCGGTAAACCGGTCGGCCCCGGCGCCCCGGGGCCCGTACACTGGCGGCAGCGAGAGGCGTGGATGGGACGAGTAGCGTCGTACGCAGCCAGGAGCGACCCGGGGACGGTGGGAGCCCGGGGGTGAGCGCGTCGTGAAGATCACCCGGAGCCGTCGGAGGAAAGCTCTGAGCAGTGGGCTCCGCCCACGTGCGCAGGGCAAGTAGAACCGGCATCGCACCCCAATGAGGGGGCCACGGGCACACACCCGGGGCCAAGGAGGGTGGTACCGCGGGAACCGGCAGGTTCTCGTCCCTCCGACGGAATGGAACACGTCCGCCGGAGGAAGCCCGCACATGACATCGCCGCAGTACCGCCAGGTACCCGCCCAGGTCGACCTGCCCGCGCTGGAGCACGCAGTGCTCGACTTCTGGCGCGAGAACAAGGTCTTCGCCAAGAGCCTCGACCGGTCCGAGGGCCGTCCCGAGTGGGTCTTCTACGAGGGCCCGCCGACCGCCAACGGCATGCCCGGCGCCCACCACATCGAGGCCCGCGTCTTCAAGGACGTCTTCCCGCGCTTTCGCACCATGCAGGGCTACCACGTCGGCCGCAAGGCCGGCTGGGACTGCCACGGGCTGCCGGTCGAGCTCGCGGTCGAGAAGGAGCTGGGCTTCAACGGCAAGAAGGACATCGAGGCGTACGGCATCGCCGAGTTCAACGAGAAGTGCCGGGAGTCCGTGACCCGGCACACCGACGCCTTCGCCGAGCTCACGACCCGGATGGGCTACTGGGTCGACCTCGATGACGCGTACCGCACGATGGACCCCGAGTACGTCGAGTCCGTGTGGTGGTCGCTGAAGGAGATCTTCAACAAGGACCTGCTGGTCCAGGACCACCGCGTCGCCCCTTGGTGTCCGCGCTGCGGCACCGGCCTCTCCGACCACGAGCTGGCCCAGGGGTACGAGACGGTCGTCGACCCCTCCGTATTCGTGCGCTTCCCCCTCACCTCGGGCCCGCTGGCCGGTGAGGCGGCACTCCTGGTCTGGACGACGACTCCCTGGACCCTGGTCTCCAACACCGCCGTCGCCGCGCACCCGGAGGTCGAGTACGTCGTCGCGACGGACGGCCGGGAGAAGCTCGTCGTCGCCCGGCCGCTCGTCGAGAAGGCACTGGGCGAGGGCTGGGAGCTGACCGGTGACTCCTTCACCGGCCGCGAGATGGAGCGCTGGACGTACGAGCGCCCCTTCGCCCTGATCGACTTCCCCGCACCCGCCCACTACGTCGTCAACGCCGAGTACGTCACGACCGAGGACGGTACGGGTCTGGTCCACCAGTCCCCCGCCTTCGGCGCCGACGACCTCCTGGTCTGCCGCGCCTACGGGCTGCCGGTGGTGAACCCGGTCCGCCCCGACGGCACCTTCGAGGAGGACGTGCCGCTGGTCGGCGGCGTCTTCTTCAAGAAGGCCGACGAGGCGCTCACCGAGGACCTCAAGGACCGTGGGCTGCTCTTCCGGCACGTGCCGTACGAGCACAGCTACCCGCACTGCTGGCGCTGCCACACCGCGCTGCTCTACTACGCGCAGCCGTCCTGGTACATCCGCACGACCGCCGTCAAGGACCGCCTTCTCGAGGAGAACGAGAAGACCAACTGGTTCCCGGACTCGGTCAAGAACGGCCGGTACGGCGACTGGCTGAACAACAACATCGACTGGGCGCTGTCCCGCAACCGCTACTGGGGCACCCCGCTGCCGATCTGGCGCTGCGAGGACGACCACCTCACCTGCGTCGGCTCGCGCGCCGAGCTGAGCGAGCTCACCGGCACCGACCTCTCCGGCCTCGACCCGCACCGGCCGTTCATCGACGAGATCACGTTCACCTGCTCGCACGAGGGCTGCCGGCTGGAGGCCTACCGCGTCCCGGAGGTCATCGACGCCTGGTACGACTCGGGCTCGATGCCGTTCGCGCAGTGGGGCTACCCGCACAAGAACAAGGAGATCTTCGAGAGCCGCTACCCGGCGCAGTTCATCTCGGAGGCCATCGACCAGACCCGCGGCTGGTTCTACACGCTGATGGCGATCGGCACCCTGGTCTTCGACAAGTCCTCGTACGAGAACGTCGTGTGCCTCGGCCACATCCTCGCCGAGGACGGCCGCAAGATGTCCAAGCACCTGGGCAACACCCTTGACCCGGTGCCGCTGATGGACCAGCACGGCGCCGACGCGGTCCGCTGGTTCATGGCGGCCGGCGGCTCCCCGTGGGCGGCCCGTCGCGTCGGTCACGGCACGATCCAGGAGGTCGTCCGCAAGACGCTCCTCACGTACTGGAACACGGTCGCCTTCCAGGCGCTGTACGCCCGTACGTCGGGCTGGGCGCCCTCCGCGGCCGACCCGGCCCCGGCCGACCGCACGGTCCTGGACCGCTGGCTGCTCAGCGAGCTGAACGCGCTGGTGGACCAGGTGACGCAGGCCCTGGAGGGCTACGACACCCAGCGCGCCGGCAAGCTGCTGTCCGCGTTCGTCGACGACCTGTCCAACTGGTACGTGCGCCGCTCCCGCCGCCGCTTCTGGCAGGGCGACAAGGCGGCGCTGCGCACCCTCCACGAGGTCGTCGAGACGGTCACCCGGCTGCTGGCCCCGCTGACGCCGTTCATCACCGAGCGGGTCTGGCAGGACCTCGTCGCGCCGGTCACCCCGGACGCCCCGGAGTCGGTCCACCTCTCCACCTGGCCGAAGGCGGACCTGGCGGCGATCGACCCCGCCCTCTCGACGCAGATGGCGCTGGTCCGCCGTCTGGTCGAGCTGGGCCGGGCCACGCGCGCCGAGTCGGGCGTCAAGACCCGCCAGCCGCTGTCCCGGGCCCTGGTCGCGGCCTCGGGCTTCGAGAGCCTGTCCCCCGAGCTGCGCGCCCAGATCACGGAGGAGCTGAACGTCTCCTCGCTGGCCTCTCTGTCCGAGGTCGGCGGCTCCCTGGTCGACACGACCGCGAAGGCGAACTTCCGGGCGCTGGGCAAGCGGTTCGGCAAGGGCGTCCAGGAGGTGGCCAAGGCGGTCGCGAACGCCGATGCCGCCGCGCTGTCGCTGGCCCTGCGCGAGGGGACCGCGTCGGTCGAGTTCGAAGGGGAGCAGGTCGCCCTCTCCCCCGAAGAGGTCATCATCACCGAGACCCCGCGCGAGGGCTGGTCGGTGGCGTCCGACTCGGGCGCCACGGTCGCCCTCGACCTGGAGATCACTCCGGAGCTGCGGCGTGCGGGCCTGGCCCGTGACGCGATCCGCCTCATCCAGGAGGCCCGCAAGAACAGCGGCCTGGACGTGGCGGACCGCATCGCCGTCCGCTGGACGTCCACGTCGCCCGCGACGGCCGAGGCCCTGACCGAGCACGCGTCCCTGATCGCGGACGAGGTCCTGGCCCTGGACTACGCACAGGGCGAGGCGGACACGGCGTACGGCGAGCCGTTCGAGGACGAGGGCCTGTCCCTGACGTTCCGCCTCCGCAGGACGAGCTGACCAACCGCCCAAGGGCCCGGCCGGACACCCTCCGGCCGGGCCCTTCGCCGTTCCCCGCCCCACCCCTGGGCATATCAGCCCCGCCGGCGTCTGAGGCGCGGGGGCCCAGGGGCGGAGCCCCACTCCCAGCCCCGCTTTCCAGCCCCCCTCCCAGCCCCGCCGGCGCTTGAGGCGCGGAGGCCCAAGGGCGGAGCCCCACTCCAAGCCCCCCTCCCAGCCCCGCCGGCGTTTGAGGCGCGGGGGTCCGGGGCGGAGCCCCCGGTTACGGGAAGGGGCGGGTAGGGGAACAGCCCCGCGCCGCGGCCGCACACACGTGGGCCAGCCGCCGTGCCACGGCAAAGGGCCGGGCCCCGGGAAAACCCCGGGGCCCGGCCCTTTGCCTGCCGACGGCTACGCGCTCAGCGAGCGCGAACCGCTCAGTTGTCGTCCTCGTCGATCAGGAACCCACGCATCGGCGAAGGCGCCTGCTGCATCGGCTGCGGCGCCTGCGGCCGCACCGGCGCCATCGGCTGCGTCATCGCCGGCGACATCTGCTGCTGGCCACCGTACGAGGGGCCACCACCCATGGACGGGTTGCCGCCCATCTGCTGGTTGCCGTGACCGCCGTGGTTGCCGCCCATGGTGTGACCCATGGCACCCGCACCGGCCGGAGCCAGCGAGGGCGACGGCGGCAGCGAAGCGGCCGCGGGGGTCCGCGGCGGGGCGAGGGAGTCGTCGGCCTGGGTCTCCAGCTGACGCAGCTGGCTCTCCAGGTAGGACTTCAGACGGGTCCGGTACTCGCGCTCGAAGCCACGCAGGTCCTCGACCTTGCGCTCCAGCGTCGCGCGGGCCGACTCGAGCGAGCCCATCGCCACGCGGTGCTTCTCCTGCGCGTCCCGCTCCAGCGCGTCCGCCTTGGCACGCGCGTCGCGCTCCAGGCCCTCGGCACGGCTGCGGGCCTCGCCGACGATCTTGTTGGCCTCGGAACGGGCCTCCGCGATCGCCTGGTCGGCGGTCTGCTGCGCCAGGGAGAGGACACGGGCGGCGCTGTCGCCACCGGGACCCTGCTGCTGCTGCATCTGCGGCGGCTGCTGCATCTGCTGCATCTGCTGCTGCTGGTTGTGACCGCCCATGGGGCCGCCCATCGGGCCACCCATGGGGCCGCCCTGCATCGGGCCGGGGCCGTGCTGGCCCTGCGGACCGGGGCCGTGCTGGCCCTGGGGGCCGTGGCCACTGGGACCGGCGGGCAGCTGCGGAGCACCACCGGGCAGCTGGGGCGGACCCATCTGCGGGGGCTGCTGCTGCTGGACCGGCGGACCTGATATGGCGGCGGGCACGGGCGCACCGGGACGATCCTGCTGCTCGGGCGGCTTTCGCATGCCCTGCTGCTGCTGGTTCTGCGCGGCGGCGCGCGTGGCGGCGGCCAGCTTGGCGCGCAGGTCCTCGTTCTCACGGAGCAGGCGTGTCAGCTCCGATTCGACCTCGTCGAGGAAGGCATCAACCTCGTCCTCGTCATAGCCTTCTCGGAGGCGGACCGTCGTGAACTGCTTGTTCCGCACGTCCTCGGGGGTCAGCGGCATCTCTTCTTCACCTCTACGTAGTCGTCGGCAGTCGGCAAGACCGTATCGCTCACAACCTGGTCACGATGCTGATCAGGATGGAAACGATGATCATCAGAACGAAGAAGGACAGGTCGAGTGCCACGCCCCCGAGACGCAGCGGCGGAATGAACCGCCGCAGGAGCTTGAGCGGTGGATCGGTGACCGTGTAAGTGGCCTCAAGAACGACCACCATCGGCTTGCCCGGCTGCCATGAACGTGCGAACTGGAAGACGTAGTCCATGACCAGCCGGAAGATCAGCACGATGAGGAAACACATCAACGCGATATAGACAACACTTTGTGCGACGCCCATCCTCGCGCTTCCCTCTCCCCTGGCTCTCGTAGCTCCGGCCTCTCGGCCGGGTTGTTCCCGGTGTCGTGTTCTCAGCTCTGGTTGAAGAATCCGCCCTCTGCGATGCGGGCCTTGTCCTCCGCCGTGACATCGACGTTAGCAGGCGACAACAGGAACACCTTCTGCGTCACTCGCTCAATGCTGCCATGGAGACCGAAGACGAGTCCCGCGGCAAAGTCGACAAGTCGCTTCGCATCCGTATCGTCCATCTCCGTGAGGTTCATGATCACCGGAGTGCCCTCACGGAAGTGTTCCCCGATGGTACGGGCCTCGTTGTAGGTCCTGGGGTGCAGCGTGGTGATGCGGTAGGGCTCCCGCTCGGACACGACCTTGGGCATGATCACCGGTGAGTTCTTCTCCATGTTCGAGCGTTCAGGTGTGATGGATGCCACGGGGGCGATTCGGGCGGGTCGTTCTCTCTCCGCCGGGATCTGAACCGGCTCCCGCTGCGCCGGAGGCTGCACCACTCGTACCGGTTCGTCCCTTTCCCGCTCCACCTGATGCGCGGGCTGGTGCCGGCGCCGGTCCCGCTCGGGCTCCGGCTCGGGTTCGAATTCGTCGTCGGGGTCGAACCCCGGACCGTCGTACCCATCGTCCTCCACGAGGCCGAGGTAGACCGCCATCTTGCGCATCGCGCCGGCCATGCTCTGAGTCCTCCGCTCTGTGGTGGATCGGCATCTGTCACCAAGTGCCCGCGATCCACTGTGGCCTACCCGCCATAGGCGGTAATGACCATATTTTCTGCTGTGGTCCGACTTGCTTGGCGACGTTACCCGAGCCCGGGTCGGACTCCGAGTACCGCAGTACCGACGCGCACATGTGTCGCTCCGGCCGCAACCGCGTCCTCGAGATCCGCACTCATCCCTGCAGAGACCATGTTCGCAGCCGGATGGTTCCCGCGCAGCCGGGATGAGATTTCCATCAGCCGGTCGAATGCCGCCCGTTGCCTTCCGGCGAACGGCCCCGCGAGCGGCGCGACGGTCATCAGACCGCGCAGCCGCAACCCGGGGGCGGACTCGACCGCGGCGGCCAACTCCTCGACCCCGTCCGGTGCGACGCCGCCCCGCTCCCCCCGCTCGCCGCTCTCCGCGTCGAGTGCGACCTGGATGAGGCAGCCGGTTTCCCGCCCGTCGCGGCCGGCCGCCGTCGAGAGCGCCGTCACCAGCTTGGTGCGGTCCACCGACTGAACGACATCGGCATAACTCACCACAGAGCGCACCTTGTTCGTCTGCAATTGGCCGACAAAGTGCCATGTGAGGGACAGATCCGCACATGCGGCGGCCTTGGGGGCCGCGTCCTGGTCCCGGTTCTCCGCCACTTGGCGCACACCGAGTTCATGGAGGTACCGCACGTCGCTTGCGGGGTAGGTCTTGGTGACCACGATGAGGGTCACTTCTTCCCGCTTGCGACCGGCGGCGGCGCAGGCGGAAGCAATGCGTTCCTCCACCTGTGCCAGATTTGCGGCGAGTTCTGCCTTACGGTCCGTCATGCCCTATCAGTCCAACCAGACATATCCGGCGAGCCGCCCGGTGGTGCGGTCGCGTCGGTACGAGAAGTGGTCGCCCGATTCGAGGGTGCAGAAGGGCGAGGTGTGCCGGTCGGTGACTCCGAGGGCTTCGAGCTGGGCGTGGACTCCGGCGGTGACATCGACGGCCGGTGTCCCCCAGCTGGTCTCGGACCACGATGCCGGGACGCTCGCGGCGACCTCGTCCCGCATTACGGCCGGGACCTCGTAGCACCGGCCGCAGACGGCCGGCCCGGTGCGGGCGGTGATCCGAGCGGGATCCGCCCCCAGTTCGACCATGGCGCCGACCGCGGCGGGCACGACTCCGGCGACCAGACCGGGACGGCCCGCATGTGCTGCCGCGACGATTCCGGCGACCGGGTCGGCGAGCAGTACGGGGGTGCAGTCGGCGGTGAGGACGGCGAGCGGGAGTCCGCGCCGCGCGGTCACCACCGCGTCCACGGCGGGAATCTCCCGGCCTGCGCCCCAGGGACCGTCGACCACGGCGACCTCCCGGCCGTGGACCTGGTTCATCCAGACGACCTGCGCCGGATCCAGGCCACGGCTGCGGGCGGCGCGCTCGCGGTTGGCGCGAACGGCGGCGGGGTCGTCACCGACCGCGCCGCCGAGGTTGAGCTCCGCGTACGGAACGGCGCTCACCCCTCCCCACCTGTCGGTGAAGGAGAAGTGGGCGCCGCCCGCTGAGGAAACTGATTCCGTTGAACTCACTGCGTGGTGCGGACCTATCACTTCAAGAAGTCCGGAACATCCAGCTCTTCGGCCTGGGAGTCCTGGTAGGGACGGGCCGGCGGGACGTGCGGCGGAGAGACCGGCGGCAGGTGGCTCTCGTTGGCCACCGGCACCGGCTCGCTCTGGACCGGGGTCTCCTCGCGCGGGGGCACGGAGCCCAGTCCGCTCGTCTGGCGCACGGGCTCCGCGGTCCGGGCCGGCGGGGCCGACTCCTCGCGCTTGGTGGAGTTCGCACCCAGAACGTTCTCGCGACGGGCCGGCGGCTGTCCGCCGTCGAAGCCCGCTGCGATCACGGTGACCCGCACCTCGTCACCCAGTGCGTCGTCGATGACCGCACCGAAGATGATGTTGGCCTCGGGGTGCGCCGCCTCGCTCACCAGCTGGGCGGCCTCGTTGATCTCGAAGAGACCGAGGTCGCTGCCGCCGGAGATGGAGAGCAGGACACCGCGGGCGCCGTCGATGGACGCCTCCAGGAGGGGCGAGGAAATCGCCATCTCCGCAGCGGCCACCGCGCGGTCGTCGCCGCGGGCCGAGCCGATGCCCATGAGCGCCGATCCGGCCTCGGACATGACCGACTTGACGTCGGCGAAGTCGAGGTTGATCAGACCCGGGGTGGTGATGAGGTCGGTGATGCCCTGGACACCCGAGAGCAGCACCTGGTCGGCCGACTTGAACGCGTCGAGCACGCTGACCTGGCGGTCCGAGATGGACAGCAGTCGGTCGTTGGGAATGACGATGAGGGTGTCGACCTCTTCGCGGAGTTCGGCGATGCCGTCCTCCGCCTGGTTCGCGCGACGCCTGCCCTCGAACGTGAACGGGCGGGTGACCACACCGATCGTCAGGGCGCCCAGCGAGCGGGCGATGTTGGCGACGACGGGTGCGCCACCGGTTCCGGTGCCACCACCCTCGCCTGCGGTGACGAAGACCATGTCGGCCCCCTTGAGGACCTCCTCGATCTCTTCACGGTGGTCCTCTGCCGCCTTACGACCGACGGCCGGGTTCGCCCCGGCGCCGAGGCCACGGGTGAGTTCACGGCCGACGTCGAGCTTGACGTCGGCGTCGCTCATCAACAGGGCTTGCGCATCAGTGTTGATCGCGATGAACTCGACGCCCTTGAGACCGACCTCGATCATTCGGTTGATGGCATTGACACCACCGCCGCCGACACCGATGACCTTGATGACTGCGAGGTAGTTCTGCGGTGCTGCCACGTCGAAGGCCTCTCGCCTCGAGTTACGTGTCGTCGCTTGGCGGTAGTCCCGCCGCGACGACGGATGCCGATTGGGACGGTCCGAACGCCGACCCAAACCCTAACGTTGAAGTTTAGGGTTACCAGTGTGTCTGCTTCATGGACTCTTCCGAACAGGACACTAAGTCGACAAGTGGCGCACGTTCAACGAACACGCCGAACCTCCCGTTTTTCTTTTCACCCTATGTGATCACCCGTAGCGCTGACCAACCAGGGTGCTGGCCAGGCCAAATGTGCGTCAACTACCCGACACCGCAGGAGCGGTGGGTGCACTCACGTCGAAGTGTCCCGCTTTGGGAGCGGCTTTCATGAGTGCGGTGAGGACTTTCGCCTTCGCCGCACCCGCTTCACCACTCCCCCAGGTCACCCTGCGGCCTCCGGTGAGCTCCAGGGAGACCGAATCGTACGAGGTGACCCGCACGACCTGGGTGTCCCTGGCGACGCCGGCCGGCAGATCACCCGCGACCCGGACCGCTTCCCTTACCAGCCGGTCACTGCCGAAACGGCGCAGACTCGCCGACTGACCGGATGTCACTTCCAGCAGCGGGACACGTCCGGGCGCCTTGTCCACCGTGGCGAAGCGCACGCCCTTGGCGTCCACTTCAACGAACTTTGCGCCCTTTTTCACCAACAGGACCGGCTTTCGTTCGGTCACCTTAAGTCCGATGTCGTGCGGCCATGACCGTACGACATCCACCGAGTCGATACGAGGCAACTTCTGGCGCAACCTGGCAGCGATGGCGTCCGTGTCCACGGAAATCAGCGGTGCACCCATGGGGACCGCCGCGGCGGCCTCCACCTCGTCCGGTGCCAGGACGTCGACGCCGGTGATCCGGACCTTCTCGGTGCGGAGCCAGGACGAGCCGTAGAGCGCCCAGAGTGCGCCGGAGCCGAGCAGCAGCACGGCCGCGACGATCACGGTCAGCAGCCTGCGCCGCGACATCCGGCGCCCCACGGGCCCCGGGCGCGGCGGGCGGTCCGGGGTGTCCTCCTGCTGCCCTGCACCGCGCTGGGCGGTCGTCGGTCCGGCCACGCTCGCTCCTTATGCCGGGTCCGGGGGCGCCGCCCCCGGACCCGTCGGCCTCACGCGCCTCGGCGTGCGGCAATCGCCTCGTACACCATGCCGACCAGCAGGTCGTCGGCGTCCCGGCGGCCGAACTCCGCGGCAGCTCGGGACATTTCGTACAGTCGGTGCGGATCCGCCAGCACCGGAAGGACGTTGCCCTGGACCCACTCGGGAGTGAGTGCCGCGTCGTCCACCAGCAGACCACCGCCGGCGTTGACCACCGGCTGGGCGTTGAGCCGCTGTTCGCCGTTGCCGATCGGCAGCGGGACGTAGGCGGCGGGAAGCCCGACGGCGGAGAGTTCGGCGACGGTCATCGCACCCGCGCGGCAGAGCATCATGTCGGCCGCGGCGTACGCGAGATCCATCCGGTCCACGTACGGTACCGGGATGTAGGGCGGCATCCCGGGCATGTTGTCCACGCGCGGCATTTCGTTCTTCGGACCGACCACGTGCAGGATCTGGATACCGGAGCGCTGCAGCAGCGGGGCGACCCGCTGGACCACCTCGTTGAGATGACGGGCGCCCTGCGACCCGCCGGAGACGAGCAGCGTCGGCAGGTTGGGGTCGAGCCCGAAGGCGGCACGCGCCTCGGGGCGGACCCGGGCCCGGTCCAGGGTGGCGATGGTGCGGCGCAGCGGGATGCCGATGTAGCGGGCCCCGCGCAGCTTGCTGTCGGGGGTGGAGACGGCGACCCCGTGGGCGTACCGCGAACCGATCTTGTTGGCCAGGCCCGGCCGGGCGTTGGCCTCGTGCACCACGATCGGCACCCCGGCGCGCTTGGCGGCGAGGTAGCCGGGCAGCGCCACGTAGCCGCCGAAGCCGACCACGCAGTCCGCCTTGGTGCGTTCCAGGATCTGCTCGGCGGCCTTGATGGTGCCCCGCAGCCTTCCCGGGACGGTGATGAGTTCGGGGGTGGGCTTGCGTGGCAGCGGCACGGCCGGGATCAGGGCGAGTTCGTACCCCCGCTCGGGTACGAGTCTTGTCTCGAGTCCGCGCTCCGTGCCCAGAGCGGTGATTCCCACGCTCGGGTCCTGCCTGCGCAGGGCGTCCGCGAGGGCGAGCGCGGGCTCGATGTGGCCGGCGGTCCCCCCGCCGGCGAGTACGACATGCACCGAAATTCACCGCTCTCCGGACGGACGCTTCTTGATGCGCCGTCTCATCGTCTTCCATCTCACCCCGGGCCTCCGCATGGCCAGGGCCGCCTTCGCGGCGGGATCCTCTCGCGCGAACGCGATCAGCAGCCCGACAGCGAACATGGTCGGCAGCAGGGCCGACCCCCCGTAGGAGAACAGCGGGAGCGGGACACCGGCGATCGGCAGCAGGCCGAGCACCGCACCGATGTTGATCACGGCCTGAGCCGTGATCCAGGTGGTCACACCTCCCGCTGCGTACCTCACGAAGGGGTCCTCCGTGCGTCCGGCCACGCGGATACCCGCATAGCCTAGAGCCGCGAAGAGGGCGAGTACCGACAGCGTCCCCGCCAACCCCAGTTCCTCCCCGGTGATGGCGAAGATGAAGTCGGTGTGTGGTTCCGGTAGTTGGCCCCACTTTTCCACACTCGCACCGAGCCCGGATCCGAACCATCCGCCGGACGCCAGAGCGTAGATGCCGTGCACGGCCTGCCAGCACGAGCCGCCCGGGCCCGGTTCGCTGGCCCCCATGCAGTCGAGCCTGGACATCCGGTTCGGACTGGTCTTGATCAGCAGGAACCCGATCAGTCCGGCGGTGGCGAGCACTCCGGCGAACAGCCGGGTGGGTGCCCCGGCCAGCCAGAGCAGGCCGAACAGGATCGCAGTGAGAATGATCGCAGTGCCCATGTCACCGCCGAGCATGATCAGCCCGAGCAGCATGAAGGCGACCGGGACGAGCGGCACGAGCATGTGCTTCCACTGGGTCAGCAGCCGCCTGTCCTGCTTGCGGGCGAGCAGATCGGCCCCCCACAGGACGAGGGCGAGCTTGCCGAACTCACTGGGCTGGAGCTGGAAGGGGCCGCCGAGGTAGAGCCAGTTCCGGTTGCCGTTGACCGACATCCCTATCCCCGGCACCTGGACCAGCACCATCAGGAAGACGGCGCCCATCAGCAGGGGGTAGGACATGGCCCGGTGCAGCTTGGCGGGCATCCGGGCAGCGAGCGCCATCAGTCCGGCGCCGATGACGGCGGCGAGGAACTGCTTGCGGAAGAAGTAGGTGCCGGGCTTGTCGAGCTCCAGGGCCTTGATCATCGAGGCGGAGTAGACCATCACCAGGCCGAGCACGGTGATCAGCAGCCCGGCGCCCAGGATCAGGTAGTAGGCGGTCAGTGGGCGGTCCCAGGCCCGCCGTGCCTGCTCGTAGAGCCGTCGGACACCGCCGCCACGGGGGGTGCGGGGGCCGCCCGTGGTCCTGGAGCGTGCCGCGGGGGGCCGCCGGGAGCCGGCGGCCGACCCGACGCGCAGGGCGAGGCCTGCGGGCAGGGGTCCGTCACCGGCCGCGAGCAGGGGTGGACGGAGCGCCCGGCTGATCGCCGAGGTCGCCCGTGAGCGATCTGCGCCACGTGCGGCAGAGCTCTCTTCGGCCGGCATGGTCCCTGTCCCCTCCACTGCTCGTGCCCGGGGCTTCGGCGCCGGGGGCCCGCGCCCGCGGCACAGCCGTGCGTACCCGGGTTGTTCCGGGACGTTACGACGCGGAGGCCGGGTCCGTCAGGCGCTCTCGGCGGCGAGTGCGCGGACGGCGTCCGCGAAGGCCTCGCCCCGCTTGTTGTAATTGACGAACATGTCCATCGAGGCGCAGGCCGGAGCCATCAGTACGGTGTCTCCCGGCCGGGCGAGCCGTGCCGCCTCGCGGACCGCCTCGGACATCGCCCCAGTGTCGGTCCGGTCGAGGTCGACCACCGGGACCTCGGGCGCGTGTCGCGTGAGGGCTTCGCGGATCAGCGCCCGGTCGGCGCCCATCAGGACGACGCCCCGCAGGCGCTTCGCGCACCCGGTGACCAGCTCGTCGAAGGCGGCACCCTTGGCCAGCCCGCCGGCGATCCAGACGATCGGGTCGTAGGACGCCAGGGAGGCCTCGGCGGCGTGGGTGTTGGTGGCCTTGGAGTCGTCGATGTACGTGACCCCGCCGGCCTCCGCGACGTGCTCGATGCGGTGCGGGTCGGGGCGGAAGGCCCGCAGCCCGTCGCGCACGGCGGCCGGCTCCACCCCGAAGGCACGGGCCAGCGCCGCGGCCGCGAGGGCGTTGGCGATGTTGTGCGGGGCGGGCGGGTTCACGTCCGCGACCTCGGCGAGCTCCTGGGCCTGCTTCTGCCGGTTCGTCACGAACGCGCGGTCGACGAGGATGCCGTCGACTACCCCGAGCTGGGAGGGCCCGGGGGTGCCGAGGGTGAAGCCGATCGCCCGGCAGCCCTCCTCGACGTCCGCCGCGCGCACCAGGTCCTCGGTGGCCCCGTCCGCGGCGTTGTAGACGCAGGCGACGCTGTTGCCCTCGTAGATGCGGCCCTTGTCGGCGACGTACGCCTCCATGGAACCGTGCCAGTCGAGGTGGTCGGGGGCCAGGTTGAGGACGGCCGCGGAGTGGGCGCGCAGCGAGGGCGACCAGTGCAGCTGGTAGCTGGAGAGCTCGACGGCGAGGACGTCGTACTTCTCCTCGCCGAGGACCGCGTCCAGCAGCGAGACCCCGATGTTGCCGACCGCGGCGGTACGCAGCCCTGCCGCGGCGAGGATCGAGGCGAGCATCCGTACCGTCGTGGTCTTGCCGTTGGTGCCGGTGACCGCGAGCCAGGGGGCCGCGCCGGGCCCGCGCAGCCGCCAGGCGAGTTCGACGTCGCCCCAGACCGGGACGCCCGCCTCGGCGGCCGCGGCGAAGAGCGGCTTGTCGGGCTTCCAGCCCGGGGCGGTGACGATGAGTTCGGTGGACTCGGGCAGGGTGTCCCCGTCGCCCAGGCGTACGGAGACGCCCTGCGCCCGGAGCTCCGCGGCCTGGGCGCGGGAGCGCTCGTCGTCGCCGTCGTTGACCACGGTGACGACGGCGCCGAGGCCGTGCAGCACCCGGGCCGCCGGGATCCCGGAGACCCCGAGTCCGGCGACCGTGACGTGCTTGCCCTGCCAGTCCACGTTGCTCACTTCTTGGCTGCCCATCCTGCGTAGAAGAGGCCGAGACCGACGATCACGCACATGCCCTGGATGATCCAGAAGCGGACCACGACAAGGACTTCGGACCACCCCTTGAGTTCGAAGTGGTGCTGGAGCGGCGCCATCCGGAAGACCCGCTTGCCGGTCATCTTGAACGAGCCGACCTGGATCACGACGGACATCGTGATCATCACGAAGAGGCCGCCGAGCACCGCCATCAGGAACTCGGTGCGGGAGCAGATCGCCAGACCCGCGAGCGCGCCGCCGAGGGCGAGCGAACCGGTGTCACCCATGAAGATCTTGGCGGGCGAGGTGTTCCACCACAGGAAGCCGAAGCAGGAACCCATCAGTGCGGAGGCCACGACCGCGAGGTCCAGCGGATCTCGTACCACGAAACAGGCGCTCGGGTTGGTCAGGGTGTTCGCGTTGGCGCAGGACTCCTGGAACTGCCAGAGCCCGATGAAGGTGTACGCGCCGAAGACCATCACGGACGCGCCGGTGGCGAGGCCGTCCAGACCGTCCGTCAGGTTCACGCCGTTGGACATGGCGAGAATCATGAAGAGCGCCCAGACCACGAACAGCACCGGCCCGATCGACCAGCCGAAGTCCTCGACGAACGAGAGCTTGGTGGAGGCGGGGGTGTTGCCGCGGGCGTCGGCGAACTGGAGCGAGAGCACCGCGAAGGCGATGCCGACGATCAGCTGACCGGCCATCTTCGCCTTGGCGCGCAGGCCCAGCGAACGCTGCTTGACGATCTTGATGTAGTCGTCGAGGAAGCCGACGAGTCCCATGCCGGACATCAGGAAGAGGACCAGCACGCCGGAGAAGCGCATGTCCTCGCCGGTGATCACCTTGGCCAGGATGTACGCGATGATCGTCGCCAGGATGAAGGCGATGCCGCCCATCGTGGGCGTGCCCTTCTTCGATCCGTGGCTGCGCGGGCCGTCGTCCCGGATGAACTGCCCGTATCCCTTGCGGGCCAGCAGCTTGATCAGCAGCGGGGTACCGACCAGGGTCAGGAAGAGCCCGATGGCCCCTGCGAAGAGGATCTGCCTCATCGGCCGGCGACCTCGCCCTCGGTCGCGTTCTCCAGCAGTGCCATGGCGACCTGCTCCAGGCCGGCTGACCGGGACGCCTTTACCAGCACGACGTCTCCCGGGCGCAGTTCACTGCGCAACAGGTCGACGGCAGCCTGCGCGTCGGACACATGCACCGACTCCTCACCCCACGAACCCTCGTTGTATGCGCCCAGTTGCAGCCAGGAGGCTTCTCTGCCCCCGACCGCGACGAGCTTGCTGACGTTGAGCCGGACGGCAAGCCGTCCGACCGCGTCGTGCTCGGTGAGCGAGGCGTCGCCGAGCTCGGCCATCGGGCCGAGCACCGCCCACGTACGACGCCCCTTCCCCATGGCGGCCAGCGCGCGCAGCGCGGCCTTCATGGATTCGGGGTTGGCGTTGTAGGCGTCATTGACGAACGTCACGCCGTCCGGACGCTCGGTGACCTCCATGCGCCAGCGGGAGAGGGTGCCCGCCTCGGAGAGCGCCTCGGCGATCTCGTCTGCGGACAGGCCCAACTCATGGGCGACGGCGGCCGCGGCGAGCGCGTTCGACACGTGGTGCTCACCGTACAGGCGCATGGTCACATCGCTGCACCCGGTGGGTGTGTGGAGGCGGAACGCGGGGCGGCCGTCGTCGGTGAGGCGCACGTTCTCTCCCCGTACGTCCGCTTCCGCGGCTTCGCCGAAGAGCAGTACCCGCGCCTTGGTGCGGGAGCTCATGGCTCGTACGAGCGGGTCGTCGGCGTTGAGTACGGCGAGGCCGTCCGCGGGGAGGGACTCGACCATCTCGCCCTTGGCCTGGGCGATCTGCGCACGGCCGCCGAACTCGCCGATGTGCGCGGTTCCGACGTTGAGGACGAGGCCGATCCGCGGCGGGACGAGGCCGGTGAGGTAACGGATGTCGCCGATGTAGCGGGCACCCATTTCGAGGACCAGGTGCTGGGTCTCCTCGGTGGCACGC
The DNA here is from genome assembly GCF_023701695.1 of Streptomyces sp. RKAG290. GTDB lineage: Bacteria > Actinomycetota > Actinomycetes > Streptomycetales > Streptomycetaceae > Streptomyces. Next base: position 5,623,445 of record NZ_JAJOZC010000001.1, on the reverse strand, counting down.
AGTGCGGTGAGGGGCAGACCGATCTCGTTGTTGAGGTTGCCGGCCGGGTAGACGGTGGGGCCCTTGCGCTCCAGGAGCTGGGCGATCAGGTCCTTGGTGGAGGTCTTGCCGGCGGATCCGGTGAGGGCGACCACGGTGGTGCCCAGGCGCCGGACCACGTTGCGGGCGAGCGCACCGAGCGCCGCCACCACGTCGTCGACGACGATGGCGGGGACGCCGACGGGACGTGCGGCCAGTACGACTGCCGCGCCCGCCTCGACGGCGCGCCGGGCGTAGTCGTGACCGTCGACCCGTTCGCCGGTGAAGGCGACGAACAGGCTGCCTTGCGTCACCTGCCGGGAGTCGATGACGGCCGGCCCGCTGACGGTTGCTGCCGGATCCGGTATGTCGTGCGGCTGCCCGCCGACGATTTCGGCGATCTCGGCGAGGGAAAGGGTGATCACTTGGTCATCCCTGACTGTTGTTCTCGTGGGTGGGGGCGCGGTGGGTGGCGCTCTCGTTTTCCAGGGACCGCTCGATGGCCTCGCGCAGGATCACCCGGTCGTCGAAGGGGCGCACCACCCCGTGGATGTCCTGGCCCTGCTCGTGGCCCTTGCCGGCGATGAGTACGGTGTCGCCGGGTCCGGCGCGGCCGACCGCGGCGGCGATGGCGGCGGCCCGGTCGGCTTCGACCAGGACGTCACCGCGTTCATGCACGGGCACTTCGGCGGCGCCCGCGAGCATGGCGGCGAGGATGCGGAGCGGGTCCTCGGAGCGGGGGTTGTCCGAGGTCAGTACGGCGGTGTCGGAGAGCCGCGCGGCGGCGGCGCCCATCGGGCCGCGCTTGGTGGTGTCGCGGTCACCGCCGCAGCCCAGGACGATGTGCAGCTTGCCCTCGGTGACCTTCTGCAGTGAGCGGAGCACCGACTCGACGGCGTCGGTCTTGTGCGCGTAGTCGACGAGCGCGAGATACGGCTGTCCGGCGTCGATCCGCTCCAGCCGGCCCGGCACCCCGGGCACGGCGGCGACGCCGTCGGCCGCGGTCTGCGGGTCGATGCCGGCGACGGCGAGGGTGACGATCGCGGCCAGGGTGTTGGCCACGTTGAAGGGGCCGGGCAGCGGGGCGTGCGCAGCGGCCCGCTCGTCCTTGGGGCCGACCACGGTGAAGGTGGAGCCGAGCTGGCCGACCTCGACGTCCTCGGCCCGCCAGTCGGCGTCCGGGTGGCCCTCGGCGGAGAAGGTGGTGACCGGGACGGAGGCCTCGGTGATCAGCCTGCGGCCGTACTCGTCGTCGAAGTTGACCACGCCCTGCCTGCTGCGCTGCGGGGTGAACAGCCGCGCCTTGGCCTGGAAGTAGTCCTCCATCCCGGAGTGGAACTCCATGTGCTCCGGGCTGAGGTTGTTGAAGACGGCCACGTCGAAGGTGCAGCCGTCGACCCGGCCGAGCACCAGAGCGTGGCTGGAGACCTCCATGGTCACCGCTTCCACGCCGCGTTCGCGCATGACGGCGAACAGGGCCTGCAGGTCGGTGGCTTCCGGGGTGGTCCGCTCGGACTTGATGCGCTCGTCGCCGATCCGCATCTCCACGGTGCCGATCAGCCCGGTGCTGCGTCCGGCGCCGCGGAACCCGCCCTCGATGAGGTAGGCCGTGGTGGTCTTGCCGGATGTTCCGGTGATGCCGATCTGCAGCAGGTCCCTGCCGGGGTGTCCGTAGATCTCGGCGGCGAGTTCGCCCATCCGGCCGCGTGGGTCCTCGGTGACCAGCACCGGGAGTCCGGTGGCGGTGGCACGCTCGGCGCCCGTCGGGTCGGTGAGGATGGCGGCCGCGCCGAGGCCGGCCGCCTGGGCGGTGAAGTCGGCGCCGTGGAGCCGGGCACCCGGCAGGGCCGCGTACACGTCTCCGGGGCGCACGGCCCGGGAGTCGTGGGTGATGCCGGTGACTTCGCCGGTGCCCGGCGGTTCGACGCCCAGCCGGGCTGCCAGTTCACCGATGGAGGTCGGCCGCAGCCGATCCGGGCGGGGCGCTCCCGGGTAGTTCACAGGGGCGTCCTTATGGGTGGTTCGGGACTGTTCAGCGTGGGGCACGGCGGTGAGCGTACCGGGCGCACCCGGCCTCTCGCGAAGTGAGGGGGCGGGGTCGCGGTGGTTCCCGTTCCGGTTCCCGGGATCGGGGGTGATGGTGGTCACTGGTGGTCTCCCCGAGTTCACTCGCCGGGTTTGAAGGACACCGGCAGCCTGGCCGGCTCGGTGCCGGACGGCGCGGTCTGAAGCGTCTTCAGTGCGAATTCCATGACCTGCTTGTAGATCGGGCCGCAGATCTGGCCGCCGAAGTAGCTTCCCTTGGTCGGGTTCTGGATGGCGCAGTAGACGGTGATCTGAGGATCGTCGGCCGGGGCGAAGCCGGCGAAGGAGGCGGTGTAGCCGTGGTAGCCGCCGCGCACCGGATCGACTCGGTTGGCCGTACCGGTCTTGCCCGCGACGCGGTAGCCGGGGATCTTGGCCTTCGTTCCGGTGCCCTCCTCGTCGCCGACCACCGACTCCAGCATGCTCGCGAGTGACCTGGCGGTCTTCTTGCTGACCACCCTGGACTGCTCGGGGGCGTCCGCGGCGGCGAAGCGGCCGTCGGCGCCCTTGGTGCCGCGGACGAGGGTCGGTGCGATCCGGACCCCGTCGTTGGCGATCGTGGAGTAGATCGAGGCGGCCTGCACGGCGTTGAGCGAGAGGCCCTGGCCGAACGGGATCGTGTACTGCTGCGAGGTCGACCAGTCCTGCGGCTTGGCGAGGATGCCGGGGGTCTCACCCGGGTAGCCGAGTCCGGTCGGTGAGCCGATGCCGAACTTGCGCAGGTAGGAGTAGAGCTTCCGGTTGGCCGCGGCCTGGGTCTTCCCCAGCTGTCCGGTGGCCAGGATGGTGCCGATGTTGCTGGACTTGGCGAGTACGCCGTTGAGCGTCAGGTACCAGGTGGGGTGGTCGATGTCGTCCTTGAAGAGCCGGTCGCCGCGGTGCAGCCGGTTGGGGACGGTGACGTGCGTGCCGGGGGTGGCGGCCCCCTCTTCCAGCACCGCGGCCATGGACATGACCTTGCTGGTGGAGCCGGGCTCGTACACGTCCTGGAGCGCCGCGTTGCCCAGGGACGCCGCGTCGGCCTGCGAGAGGTCGTTGGGGTCGAAGCCCGGGGCGTTGGCCATGGCGAGCACCTCGCCGGTGCGGGTGTTCTGCACGACCACGTAGCCGCGGTCCGCCTTGGACTTCGCCACCTGGTCGGAGATGGCCTTCTGGGCCGCCCACTGGATGTCCCGGTCGATGGTCAGCTCGATGTCGGAGCCCGCGACGGCCGGAACCTCCTTGGTGCCCGCCGTGGGCACCCGGCGGCCGCCGGACTGCGCGTACTTGATCGTGCCGTCCTGGCCCGCGAGCTCCTTGTCCAGCTGCGATTCGAGACCGCCCGCGCCCTTGCCGTCGGCGTTGACGTAACCCAGTATCCCGGCGGCGAGCCCGCCGTTGGGGTAGACCCGCTTGGTGGTCGCCTCCTGGAAGACACCGGCCAGCACGTTGGCTCCGCGGCCGCCGGCCGCCTTGTCCTTGGAGGCCTTCTCGGCGAAGACCGACTTGAGGTCCTTGATCTGCTTCCAGACCTGCGGGGTCTGCCTGCGGGCCAGCACGGCGTACCGGCTCCGGGGCTTCGCCAGCTTCTTCGTCAGCTCGGCGGCGTCGGCATCGAGGATGGGGGCGAGCAGGGCGGCCGCCTGCTGAGGTGCGTCCGGGGCCTTGCTGTCGGCCGGTGTGAACATCTTGGGGTCGGCGGTGATGTCGTACGCGTCGACGCTGGTGGCCAGCGCGATGCCGCCGCGGTCGGTGATCTCGCCCCGCTCGGCGGCGACCGTGTAGCTGAGGTAGCGGTTCTTCTCGGCCTTGGCGGCGTACGCGTGGGCGTCGACGGCCTGGACCTGGAGGAGCCGGACGACGAACGCGATCATGACGAGCGTCAGGGCGAGGCTGACCAGGCGCAGTCGCGGGCGCGGGCTGCCGAGCCGCAGCGGACGGCCGGAGCGGCTGCGCGGCGTCCGCCCGCGCGGAGCGGCGGACGAGGGGCGCCGCCGTGCCTCGGGGCGGGCGGCGGGCCGGGGGCGGCCGGAGCGGGCCGCCGCGTTACGGGGACGCGCCGGGCCGGGGACCCGGCGGCGCGGTGGTTCCTGGGAAGGCACTGCGTCACCTGCCGGGGCTCGTGGAGGGCTGTACTGCCGGGGTACGCGGGAGGGGTTCGGCCCGGCCGCGGCACCCGAAGGCGCCGGGCCGGACGGGACGGTGGGCGGCGCCGCGGCCACGGGGGGCTGCGGCGGCTGCACTGTCGTCGGCGGCGGTGCGACGGTCGGCGCCGCGGTGGCGGCGGAGGGCACGCCGCGGACGGTGCCGTCGAGGTCGAGGAACGCGGGGCTGCCGCCGGGGACCATGCCCAGTTCCCGGGCGCGCCGCGCCAGGGCGTCGGGCTCGGCGGAGCTGTCGACGTCGCGCTGGAGCGCCTGCTGCTCGTCGGTGAGGTCGGTGGTGCGCTTCTTCAGCTCGCTCAGCCGGAACGATCCTTCGTTGAGCGCGGAGTTCAGCAGCAGCAGGGTGATCAGGCCCCCGCCGAGGAGCAGGACGACCAGCAGGACGAACGGGGTCCGGGCGGCATTGCTCGGCCCGGACGGCATCAGCCGGGTCAGCCGTGCGGCGCGCCCCTTCAGCTGTCCGGCCGGTTTGCTCACCGCGCCGCCTCGTCCCTGGCCGCGGTGCGGGCGCCCGGGCGCCGGGAGCTCATCGCTCCTCCGCGCGGATCCGCTGGGCCCCGCGCAGCCGGGCGGGGGCGGCGCGCCGGTTCTCGGCGACCTCCTCCTCGGTGGGCAGTTCCGCGCCCCGGGTCAGCAGCTTCAGCCGGGGCTGGTACCGCTCGGGCACGACCGGCAGCCCGGGCGGGGCGGTGTTGGCGGCCCCTGCCGCGAGCACCTGCTTGACCAGCCGGTCCTCCAGCGAGTGGTACGAGAGAACGGCGATGCGCCCGCCGACGGCGAGGCTCCGCACGGCGGCCGGGATCGACCGCTCCAGCACGGTGAGCTCGCCGTTGACCTCGATGCGCAGCGCCTGGAAGGTGCGCTTGGCGGGGTTGCCGCCGGTGCGCTTGGCGGCCTGCGGCAGCGAGTCACGGATGAGTTCGACGAGTCTGGCGCTGTTGCTGAAGGGTTCCTTCTCGCGCTCGCGCACCACGGCGGAGACGATCCGCTTGGCCTGCTTCTCCTCGCCGTACGCCCGCAGGATGCGGACCAGTTCGCCCGGCGGGTAGGTGTTGAGCACCTCGGCCGCGCCGATGCCGGTCGTCTGGTCCATGCGCATGTCGAGCGGGGCGTCCTGGGCGTACGCGAAGCCGCGGTCGGCCTCGTCCAGCTGCATGGAGGAGACGCCGAGGTCGAACAGGATTCCCTGGACCTTGGGGACGCCGAGCCGGGCGAGCACCTCGGGGAGTTCGTCGTAGACGGCGTGCACCAGGGTGGCGCGGTCGCCGTAGGGGGCTAGGCGCTCACCCGAGAGGCGCAACGCCTCCTTGTCCCGGTCCAGTGCGATCAGCCGGGCGGTGGGGAAGGCGGAGAGCAGTGCTTCGCTGTGTCCGCCGAGGCCCAGGGTGCAGTCGACGACCACCGGGGGCTGTGGGCCCGGTGCCTCGAGAGCCGGGGCCAACAGGTCCAGGCACCGCTGGAGCATCACCGGGACGTGTCGGGTCTGGCTCATGCGCCCTCTCAGGCTCAGGTCCCGGGTGGCTGCACGTACGGCCTGGTCCCCGCCCGCTCGAGAAGGGGAGGTCCGCCGGCGCCGGGGAAGTGGCGTCGGCCGACCGGCGAGCGGGAGAGGGCCGGGCCGTACGTTCGCCGCGCACACGGGGAAACTTCGGAATGTGCAGGGTGTCGGTAACTTCCCGTCACTTTAGTCCACCCTGCCATTCGATCGATTCCCGATCAATCAACCCGGCAGCGCGTCGGCCCTCCCTTTGTTCACCCGGCCGGGTGACCGAGTGTGAGGCTTGTGGGTTACCTCACAACAAGCTCCGTTGACGTTTTTTGTCCCCTTCGACACCACGCCGGGGCGGCCGACGCGGGCTAACGTCGTCTTCATGTCGACTTCCGCGCACTCCTCTGCCGAGCCCTCCGCCCCTGCCACCGGCCAGGCCGCTACCGGTGACACGGTCATCGACCGCCTGGTCGAGGCGAACGGTCAGTACGCCTCCGAGTTCAGCGACCCCGGCATGGACGCCAAGCCGGTGCTGCGCGTCGCCGTGGTCGCCTGCATGGACGCCCGGCTCGACCTGCACAAGGCGCTCGGCCTGGCGCTGGGTGACTGCCACACCATCCGCAACGCGGGCGGCGTGGTCACCGACGACGTGATCCGCTCGCTGACCATCAGCCAGCGGGCCCTCGGCACCCGCAGCGTGATACTCATCCACCACACGAACTGCGGCATGGAATCGATCACCGAGGAGTTCCGGCAGGAGCTCGAGGCGGAGGTCGGCCAGCGTCCCGTCTGGGCCGTGGAGGCCTACAGCGACGCGGACCAGGACGTGCGGCAGTCGATGCAGCGTGTCCGCACGTCACCGTTCCTGCTGCACACCGACGACGTGCGCGGTTTCGTCTTCGACGTGACCAGCGGCCGGCTGCGCGAGATCCTTCCGGTCTCCTGACCCCGAGGGCACTCCACCGAGCACCAAAAATCACACCCAACCCGGCATATCGCCCCCAGTTATCCACAGGCGAGTGACACGAAGCGGTAACGGCAACAAGAATGCGGGTGTGACACCCCGTCGGACCTCGTCCGCCGAGGTGTCCGTGTATTCGGGGTGGGCCGGGCCGCACAAGCGCATCGGCCCGTGACTGGGGAATCCCGTGCTCCTGGTGAGCGTGGGGCAGGGCCGAGGAGGGCCGGGTGACGACCTATGACGATCGAGCGAGCCTCACAGATCTGACCACGACAGCGGAGCGGGTGCGCAGGTCGGTGGAGGGTGTGATCGAGGGCAAGCCTGAGGTCGTACGGCTCTCGCTGACCGTGCTGCTCGCCGAGGGACATCTGCTGATCGAGGATGTCCCCGGCGTCGGCAAGACCATGCTGGCCAAGGCGCTGGCGCGGTCCATCGACTGCTCGGTGCGGCGCATCCAGTTCACACCCGACCTGCTGCCCTCGGACATCACCGGGGTGTCCATCTTCGATCAGCAGCGCCGCGAGTTCGAGTTCAAACCCGGCGCGATCTTCGCCCAGATCGTGATCGGCGACGAGATCAACCGCGCCTCGCCCAAGACCCAGTCCGCGCTGCTGGAGTCGATGGAGGAGCGCCAGGTCACGATCGACGGTCACAGCTACGAGCTGCCGGACCCCTTCATGGTCGTGGCCACCCAGAACCCGGTGGAGATGGAGGGCACGTATCCGCTGCCCGAGGCCCAGCGCGACCGGTTCATGGCCAGGGTGTCGATCGGCTATCCCAGCCCGGAGGCCGAGCTGCAGATGCTCGACGTGCACGGCGGCGCCTCGCCGCTCGACGACCTGCAGCCTGTGGCGCACGCACACGACATCGTGAAGCTGATCGAGGCGGTGCGCACGGTCCATGTCGCCGAAGCCGTCCGGCGGTACGCGGTCCAGCTCGTCGGGGCCACCCGCAGTCATCCCGATCTCAGGCTCGGCGCCTCACCGCGTGCCACCCTCCATCTGCTGCGCGCGGCGAAGGCCTCCGCGGCACTGAGCAGCCGGGACTACTGCCTGCCCGACGACGTGCAGGCGCTGGCCGTCGCCGTGCTCGCGCACCGGCTGCTGCCGACCGCGCAGGCCCAGCTGAACCGCCGTACCGCCGAGCAGGTCGTGCTGGAGATCCTCCAGCAGACACCGGTGCCGACCGCGGCGGGCGGTGCGGCCGCCCCGATGCCGCAGCATCAGCCGGGCGCCGGGTACGACGGTCGGCAGCAGCCCGGCGCACGGCGGCTCTGATGGCCGCCGGGGGGGCCGTCGCGATGGACGACAGCGACGACAAGGGCGGCCTGCGGGCCGCGCTGGGCGGACTGACGACGCGCGGGCGCTCCTTCCTCGCGGCCGGGGTCGCGGCCGCGGTCTGCGCGTATGTACTGGGCCAGGGGGATCTGTTGCGCGTGGGGCTGCTGCTGGCCGTGCTGCCCCTGGTCTGCGCGACAGTGCTCTTCCGGACCCGCTACCGGGTCGCGGGCACCAGGCGGCTGTCGCCGTCCCGGGTGCCCGCGGGCAGCGAGGCGCGGGTCCACCTGCGGATGGACAACATCTCGCGGCTGCCCACGGGTCTGCTGATGCTGCAGGACCGGGTGCCCTACGTACTCGGGCCACGGCCCAGGTTCGTCCTGGACCGGGTGGAGGCGGGCGGCCGCCGCGAGGTGTCCTACCGGGTCCGGTCGGATCTGCGGGGGCGCTACCCGCTGGGGCCCTTGCAGCTGCGGCTGAGCGATCCGTTCGGGATGTGCGAGCTGACGCGCTCCTTCAGCGCGTACGACACCCTCGTGGTCATCCCCCGGACCGAGCCGCTGCCGCCGGTGCGGCTGGCGGGCGAGGCCACCGGATACGGCGAGGGACGGCAACGCTCGCTGGCGCTGGCCGGTGAGGACGACGTGATCCCGCGCGGCTACCGGCACGGCGACGATCTGCGCCGCGTCCACTGGCGTTCCACCGCGCGCTACGGCGAGCTGATGGTGCGCCGGGAGGAGCAGCCTCAGCGGGCCAGGTGCACGGTGCTGCTGGACACCCGGCGGACCGCCTACGAGGGGACGGGGCCCGACTCGGCGTTCGAGTGGGCGGTCTCCGGGGCGGCCTCCGCGCTGGTGCACATGCTGGAACGGGGCTTCGCGGTCCGGCTGCTGACGGACGAGGGCAGTTCGGTGCCGGGCGAGGGGTCGGGCGGCTTCGCCGGCACCACCCAGAACTCCGCGGACTCGGCCGGACTGATGATGGACACCCTGGCCGTGGTCGACCACTCCGACGGGGGCGGTCTCTCACGTGCGTACGACGTGCTGCGCGGCGGCAACGAGGGCCTGCTGGTCGCCTTCTTCGGCGATCTGGACGAGGAGCAGGCCGCGGTGGCTGCCCGGATGCGGCAGCGCAGCGGTGGTGCCGTCGCGTTCGTGCTGGACAGCGCCGCCTGGGCGCACGGCGAGTCGTCCGCCACCGAGGCGGTGTCCGAGCAGGGGCTGCGGCTGCTGCGCGAGTCGGGGTGGACGGCGGTGGCGGTGCCGCCCGGGACGGATCTCGCCCGGTTGTGGCAGCAGGCGAGCCGGCTGGGACCGCTGACGCAGTCCGCCACCGCGGGCGGGGCATCGGGCGGCACGACAGGTTTCTCCGGTGGTTGGTCTTGAGGGACGTTCATGAGCGGTCGTGGTCGGCTGGCGCTGTGCGCCTTTGCGGCGACGCTGATGGCGGCGTGTTCGATGCTGCCGCTGGTGGACCCGGTCACCTGGCTTCTGCAGGCCGCGTTCCTGCTGGCCATCCAGTGCGGCGTGGGTGCGCTCGGCCGCCGGGTGCCGCTGCCACGGCTGCTGACCGTCGCCGCGCAGGTGCTGGTCATGCTGGTGCTGCTGACGGTGGCGTTCGCCAGGGAGCAGGCGCCGGCGGGTTTCCTGCCCGGACCGCAGGCCGTGCAGCACTTGGCGGACCTGCTGACGACGGGTGCCGACGATGTCGGGCGGTACGCCATCCCGGCGCCCGCCACGGCCGGTATCCGGCTGATGCTGGTGGGCGGTGTGCTGCTGGTCGGGCTGGCGGTGGACGTGCTGGCGGTGACGTTCCGCAGTGCCGCGCCGGCCGGGCTTCCCCTGCTGGCCCTGTACTCCGTCGCTGCCGGGCTGTCGGACGGCGGCGCGGACTGGCTGTGGTTCCTCCTGGCCGCCTGCGGCTATCTGATACTTCTGCTGGCCGAGGGGCGCGACCGCCTCTCCCAGTGGGGGCGGGTCTTCGCCGGGGCGTCCAGGTCCAGGGGCGGTCCGGCCGCCGGTGTCGACTTCTCGGGCGGCGGGGCACTCGCCCCGGTGCGGACGGGACGGCGCATCGGCGCGCTGGCCCTGGGAATCGCGCTGGTCGTGCCCGCGGCGCTGCCCGCCCTCGACAGCGGTCTGCTGGCCGGTACGGGGGGTGGCAACGGCAAGGGCGGCGGTGGCGGCACCATCTCCGCGGTGAACCCGCTGGTCTCGCTGCAGAACAACCTCAACCAGCCGGACAACCGGCAGGTGATGTCGTACCGCACCAACTCGGCCAGTCCGCAGGACTTCTACCTGCGAATCCTGGCGCTGGACCAGTTCAACGGAAACGAGTGGCGGGCGTCGACCCGGCGGCTGAAGGACGTGCCGAAGCGGCTCCCGAGCCCGGACGGCCTGGACCCGGACGTCGCCGTCACAGAGATCACGTCGAACATCTCCGCCTCCTCTTCGTATCAGCAGACCTATCTGCCGCTCCCCTACCCGGCGACCGAGGTCAGGGTCGGCGGACGCTGGCGGTACGAACCACAGGGACGCACCCTCGTCGGTGACGACGGGGAGACGACCGGCGGCGCGCGGTACGAGGTCTCCAGCCTCCAGGTGCAGCCGACGGCGGACCAGCTCGCCGACGCGGGCCCGGCCCCGGCCACCCTCCAGCGCGAGTACACCCAGGTGCCCGGCTCACTGCCGAAGGTGGTCAAGGAGACGGCCGACAAGGTGACGAAGGGCGCCGGAAACGCCTACGAGCAGGCGGTGAAGCTGCAGAACTACTTCGCCTCGGAGGGCGGGTTCGCCTACGACACCTCGGTGAACTCGGGCACCGGCAGCGCGGCGATCGGCCGCTTCCTGAAGGACAAGCGAGGCTTCTGCGTCCACTTCTCCTTCACGATGGCCGCGATGGCCCGGACGCTCGGGATTCCGGCCCGGGTCGCCGTGGGCTTCACCCCCGGAACCGTGCAGTCGGACGGTTCGTCCTCGGTCGGGCTGCGCGATGCGCACGCGTGGCCGGAACTGTATTTCGAGGGTGTCGGCTGGACCCGCTTCGAGCCGACGCCGTCGCGTGGCAGCGCGCCGTCGTACACGCTGCCGGACGCTCCTTCCGGCGACACGGCCGATCCGGCCGCCCCCGGACGGGCGCCTCGGCCGCGACGCCGGTCGCACCGTCCGCCTCGGACAGCTGCCCGGCGCAGCAGCGCAGGCAGGGCGAGTGCGGCAGCACGGTGGCGCCGGGAGCCGTGGGGCCGACGGATTCGGGGACGCCGACGAGCACCGTGCTGGGAGTGGTGCTGGTGGTCGTGCTCGTGCTGCTGCTGCCGTTGCTGCCACTGCTCTGGCGCGTCCGGGTGCGGGCGCGGCGGCTGAGCTTCTCCGCAGGCCGTACCCCGGGCGACGCCACCGCGAGGACGCTGGCGGCCTGGCGGGAGATCACCGACACGGCATGGGACCACGGCATCGAGCCGGACGAGTCCCGGACGCCGCGCAAGGCCGCGGCGCGCATCGTGCGGCTGGGGCACCTCGGCACCGACGGCGCTGCGGCGGTGCACCGGGTGGCGGGCGCCGTGGAGCAGGTGCTCTATGCGCCGGAGCCGCGGCCGGCCGCCGGCCTGTCGGAGGATGTGCAGGCGGTACGGGCCGGGCTGCGGGCCGCAGCCCGGCGGTTCGCCCGGATCCGCGCAGTCGTGGCACCGCGATCGGCCGTACGAGTGGTGTGGGCGGTCTCGGAGCGGCGAGCCGCGCTGGCCGCCCGGTGGAGCATGCCCCGACGCCCCGCCTGGCTGCACCGCCCGACCCGCCAGGAGAGCTGACCGAAGCCCGCCCGCCGGGCTGCCCTGCCAGGGGCCGCCCGGCGGAGGGGTCCGGCGGAGGGGTCCCGCGGAGGGGCCGCCCGGCCCTGGGCTGCCCGGCGGCCGCCGCCGGCGTCCCGCGTCAGGCTCTTCCGAGCCGGGGCACCCTTCCCGGCCCTCGGGGCCGGGGGCACCCTTCTCAGCCTTGTCGGCCCGTGAAGGGAGCCGCCCCGCCCTTCCGGCGCCCGAGGGCACCCCGCGGGCCCGCTCCACGCGGCTCCACGCGGCCCGCTCCCGGTGCGGGCACACGGGTGAGGGGCGGTCGCAGAAATGCGACCGCCCCTCACCCATAAGTGTTCGAAGCGCTTACTGGCCGTGCTCATCGCGGCGGCGCTGCCACCGCTGCTCGATCCGGTTCATCACGGTCCGGCGCTGTTTGGGCTGTCGACGCTCGCCCCGCCTCCGGCCCCGGCTGCCTGTTGCTCACCCGGCTTGGGCGCTTTGCGCCAAGCCGTGACCGCGAGCACCGCACAGCCCAGCATGACGAGGAAACCCACCACGCTGATCCAGATCTGCTTGGCGACCATTCCGGCCATGAGGAGCGCGATACCCACCAAGAAGCCAGCAACTGCCTGGTAGACCCGTCGCCGGGTGTACGTACGCAGCCCGCTTCCCTCGAGCGCTGTCGCGAACTTGGGATCTTCGGCGTACAGCGCTCGCTCCATTTGCTCGAGCATTCGCTGCTCGTGCTCCGAGAGCGGCACGGAGTCCTCCTCGTCGTCGGCCGCGGGGGGCGGCCGGTATGCGGCCCTTCCAGGATAGGCAGGGAATCGTCCCCGTGAAACCCGCCCTCATTGCCAATCAACCAGTCCGGGCCGCCACGACGGCTCAGCTGCTGAGGCGTTGATTCCCCAACCTCCGGTCCGTCATGCCGGATGGTGTCCCCCGATCATACGGGGCCGAGGCCCTGATCGGGGCTGCTGGGCCGTACTCCGTCTGCGGCTGCGTTGCTGATCAGCCGCGCTACCGTCGTGATCCGGCCGGTCGGTGCCCGGTGCCTCAGGCGGGCTTGGTGCCCAGAACGTGCAGCTGGGTCGCCACCGAGTGGAAGGCCGGCAGTTCGGCGGCCGCCGTCTCCAGCTTGAGAAGGGCTTCCATCGCACCCGGCTCGGTGTCCACCAGGACGCCCGGTACAAGATCCGCGAAGACGCGGACGCCGTGCACCGCGCCGACCTCGACACCGGCCGCCGAGACCAGCTCGGTGAGCTGCTCCGCGGTGTAGCGCCTGGGCATCGGGTCGCCGTCGCCCCAGCGGCCCGCCGGGTCGCTGAGCGCCTGCCTGGCCTCGGTGAAGTGACCGGCGAGCGCCCGGGCCAGGACCGCGCCGCCCAGCCCGGCGGCGAGCAGGCTGAGGGCTCCGGCCGGGCGGAGCGCGTCGACCGCGTGGCGTACGCCCTGGGCGGGGTCGTCCACGTATTCCAGGACCCCGTGGCAGAGCGCCGCGTCGTAGCCGCCGCGCTCGACCACGTCGAACAGGCCGAGGATGTCGCCCTGGACTCCGCGGACGCGGTCGGCGACCCCGGCCTCGGCGGCCCGGCGCTCCAGTGCGAACAGCGCGTTGGGGCTGGGGTCGACGACGGTGACCCGGTGGCCGAGGCGGGCGACCGGCACGGCGAAGTTGCCCGTACCGCCACCGGTGTCCAGTACGTCCAGGGCGTCCCTGCCCGTCGCCTTGACCTGACGGTCGAGGGCGTCCTTGAGGACCTCCCAGACCACGGCGGTACGGAGGGAGGCGCGGGGGCGCAGCTGGTCCGACACGGCAGTTGACTCCTCGGCACGGTGCCGCCGCTGACGGCGGAGCGTGAACAGCGCAGGTGATAGGTCCCGTCCACCCTATTGCCTCGCGCCGCCCGCGCCGCCCTCACTCCTGCGGCCGCTCCGTGCGGGGCTGCGGGAGCACCGGGTGGAGGGACAGCAGCCGCTCCACCAGGCGCAGGAACATCGACACGTCGCGGAGCAGGTCGTCCGCGTCACGCCGGCCCGCCGCACCGGGTATGCCCGCCTCCGCCCGGGCCCGCCGGCCGGCACCCGAGGCGAAGAGCGCGCTCCACTCGGTCAGCTCCGGGGCGATCTCCGGGAGGACCTCCCAGGCGCTGCGGATCCGCTCCCGGCGCCCCCGGGAGGGCTCGGGACGGCCGCGGACGGCGAGCACCGCGGCGGCGGCGCGCAGCGCGGCGAGGTGAGCGGTGGCATACCGCTCGTTGGGCACGTCGAGAACAGCTGCCTCTTCGAGACCGGCGTGGGCCTGGGCGAGGAGATCGAGAGCGGCGGGCGGCGCCGTGGCGCGCCGGAGGACGGGGTGTACGTCGCTTGCCGGACCGGTCAGTGAGGGGGCAGGGCCGTCTGCGCGGCGTCGTGGAGCGGCTGCTGCGGACGAGTGGGCCATGGCAGAACCTCCTGTCTCGTAACGGCTTCGTGGCCGTCGTGTACCCATCGTGACGGCCGCCACTGACAATTGGCCTCGATTCCCTCCCGACCTGGCCTTTTGCTTCGATCGCAAGTTCGGGCTACATTTTTGCACTGACTGGTCAGTTCAAAGAATGGAGAGGGTCTGTGGACAGCCCGCACGGGGCGGCGGTCACCGCCGAGGACCTCGGGCTCAAGGGGCCACGCGGCTGGGCCTTCCGCGGTGTGACTTTCAGCGCCGGGCCCGGCTCCCTGATCGCGGTCGAGGGCCCGTCCGGCTCCGGCCGCACCTGCCTGCTGCTCGCCCTCACCGGCCGGATGCGCTCCACCGAGGGCCATGCCGAGACGGGGGGCCTGCGCCTGCCGCGCCGGGCCGCGGCCGTACGCCGCATCGCCGCACTCGGCCCGGTGCCGGGGGTGAGCGAGCTCGACCCGGCCTTCACGGTCGCCGAGCACCTTCGCGAACGCGCTCTGCTGCAGCGCCGCTTCGACGGCTCGCTGCGCGCCCTGCTGCGCCCGCGCCACGAGCGCGTCGCCACCGCCCGGGCGCGGATCGACACGGCGCTGGCGGCCGCCGGTCTCGACCCGGCCACCCTGCCCAAGGCCGAGCGGACCTCCGTGCGGGACCTGGAACGGCTGGAGGCGCTGCGGCTCTCGCTCGCTCTCGCGCTGATCGGCCGGCCACGGCTGCTCGCGGTGGACGACGCCGACCTCAAGCTCTCCGACGCCGAGCGCACCGAGGCCTGGGAGCTGCTCCGCTCCCTCACCGCCGACGGCACGACCGTGCTGGCCGTGTGCAGCCAGGCCCCGGCGGACGCCGTCGTCGTGCGCACGGGCACCACCCCGGCGGAGCACGCCGGCCTCACCGACGCCGCGGAGCCGGCGGACCTCATGGACGACGAAGGGACGGCCGATGCGTTCGCCGAGACTGGCCGCTCTTGAACTCAGGCGCTTCGGCAGGGGGAAGCTGCCACGCGCCGCGCTGGCCGCGCTCCTGCTGCTGCCCCTGCTCTACGGCGCGCTGTACCTGTGGTCGTTCTGGGATCCCTACGGCCGCCTGGACCGCATCCCGGTCGCCCTGGTCAACGACGACAAGGGCGCCGCGGCCGAGGGCAAGCGGATCACCGCCGGGGACGAGATCACCGGCAAACTGCTCGACTCCAAGGTCTTCGACTGGCACCAGGTGAGTGCCACGGAGGCACGCCAGGGCGTCGAGGACGGCACGTACTACCTCTCGCTGACGATGCCTTCCGACTTCAGCAAGCGCATCGCCTCCAGCGCGGGCGACTCCCCCGAGACCGGCGCGCTCCAGGTCCGCACCAACGACGCGAACAACTACATCGTCGGCCAGATCTCCCGGACGGTCTTCTCCGAGGTCCGCACCGCGGCGTCGACGAACGCCTCCCGCGGATTCCTCGACCGGATCTTCATCAACTTCTCCGATCTGCATGACGCGACGGAGAAGGCGGCCAAGGGGGCCGACGATCTCAAGGGCGGGATCGGCAAGGCGAAGAAGGGCTCCAAGGACCTCGCGGACGGGCTGAAGGACGCCAAGGCCGGCAGTGGCCGGCTGGCCGGCGGCATCGTGAAGCTGGACAAGGGCGCCGGTGACCTGGAGACCGGCTCGCGCCAGGTCGCCGGCGGCACCCAGCTGCTCGCCGACAAGGTCAACGGGGTGGCCGGTGACGTCCGCCCGTTCCTCAAGGACAACGGCAAGTCGATCGGCGACACGGCCCGGCTGGTCGCCGATTCCTCGCAGACCGTACGGGACAACCTCGACGTGCTGGTCAAGGCGGCGCCCGCCGCCGCCACCGCCGCGCACAAGGCCTCCGACGATCTCGCCGCCGTCCACCGCGCCCGGTGCGAGGAGCAGCCGCTCCCCGACCCCACCGTCTGCCCGCCGCTGAAGCGGGCCGTGACGGCGGCGGCCGACGTCGCCGCGGTCGCGGACGACGTGAACGTGCTGGTGAAGAACCAGAACGGGGACCTCAAGAACCTGCGCGGCCAGTTGACGACCCTGCAGAAACAGGCCGACGCCCTCGCCGAGCGCGCGCCGCATCTGGACGAGGACCTCGACACCGCCGTCGCGAAGATCAACAAGCTCAACACCGGCGCCCACAAGGTCGCCAAGGGCGCCGACCAGCTCCACACCGGCCTGGCCACGGCCAAGTCCGGCTCGGCCGACCTGAACACCGGGGTCGGCAAGCTGAAGAAGGGGGCGACGAGTCTGAACAGCGGAATGATCCGCCTCGGCGACGGCTCGGCCACCCTCGCCCAGGGTCTCAACGACGGCGTCGGCAAGATCCCCGACTACGGCAAGAAGGACCGCGACTCCCGCACCGGAGTCATGTCCGACCCCGTGCACCTGGCCTCGCGTTCACTCCACGAGGCGCCCAACTACGGCACCGGCTTCGCCCCCTACTTCATCCCGCTCTCCCTCTGGGTCGGCGCGATGGTGGCGTACATGCTGATCCAGCCGCTCAACCGGCGCGCGCTCGCCGCCGGGGCCCCGGCCTGGCGGATCGCCCTCGCCGGCTGGCTGCCGGTGGCCGCGATCGGTGTGCTGCAGGTGGCCGCGCTGATGTCCGTACTGCACTGGGGGCTCGGCCTGCAGATGGTCCGCGCCACCGGGACGATCGGCTTCCTGGCACTGGTGACGTGCTGTTTCGCGGCGATCGTGCAGTGGTTGAACGCGCGGTTCGGGGCGGCGGGACGCATCCTCGTACTCGCGGCGCTGATGCTCCAGCTGACCTCGGCCGGGGGACGTATCCCGTGCAGACCAGCCCGGGCTTCTTCAACGCGATCCATCCCTACCTGCCGATGAGTTACGTCGTCGAGGGGCTGCGCCGGCTGATCACGGGCGGCGGACTCGGCCCGGTCTGGCAGGGCTGCGCGGTACTGCTGGCCTTCACCGCGGGGGCGCTCGCGCTGACCGCCGTCTCCGCGCGCCGCAAGCAGATGTGGACACTGGACCGGCTGCACCCGGAGCTGAGCCTGTGAGCGCTCCTGGACCTGTGAGAATCAGGAGCATGGAAAGCAGTAGCACCACGCGCCGCCAGGTCACCCGGCAGAAGCTCTACGAGGCGGCCGTGACCCTCATCGCCGAGAAGGGCTTCTCGGCCACCACGGTCGACGAGATCGCCGAGCGCGCCGGGGTCGCCAAGGGCACGGTCTACTACAACTTCAAGAGCAAGACCGAACTCTTCGAGGAGCTGCTGCGCCACGGCGTCGGGCTGCTCACCTCCTCGCTGCGCTCCGCGGCCGAGGAGACCGACGAGCGGGGCGGCAGCCGGGTCGAGGCACTGGACGCCATGATCCGGGCCGGTCTGGCGTTCATCGACCGCTACCCTGCCTTCACCCAGCTCTACGTGGCCGAGCTGTGGCGCACCAACCGTGCCTGGCAGGGGACCCTGCTGGTGGTGCGCCAGGAGGCCGTCGCCGTCGTCGAGGGGGTGCTCAGGGAAGGGGTCGCCGGCGGCGAGCTCAGCGAGGAGATCGACATCCCGCTGACGGCGGCCGCGCTGGTCGGCATGGTGCTGGTGGCGGCGCTGGACTGGCAGGCGTTCCAGCCGGAGCGGTCCATCGACGACGTGCACTCGGCACTGTCCCTGCTGCTGCACGGGCGGGTCAGCGGGCGCTGAACCGGCGCCGCGCGAGGTTACGCACGCACGAGGACGCCGGTCCGGCGGGGCTCGATCCCCCCGAGCCCCGCCGGACCGGCGTCTTGCGTGCTGCCGGAGAACCTTCCCCCGTGACCCTCGTTCCCCCGTGGTCCCCGGGTCCTCCGTCGCGCACCCCCGTTCGGAAGGGGGAGCCGCGCCTGCTCCGCCGCCCCGTGCCGGCGGTACCGGCGCAGCGCCCCTTCCGTGGTCCCCACTCTGCCGTCTTCGCAGGTCGCGGCCCATCCGCGCGCCTACTCATCTCACCCCCTGGGTACGCGTACTCAGAACTGCGCACCGGAGCCCTCCCGCAGCAGTACGCCACCTGGTTACGATCACGTCCGTGTCCGTACTCCCCCTGGTGTTCACAAGCGGCTGGGCGAGCGGGATCAACGCCTACGCGGTGGTCCTTCTGCTCGGCATCTTCGGCGCGACCGGTGTCACCGACGAGGTGCCCGCCTCGCTGCAGCGCACCGATGTGCTCGTCGTGGCCGGTGTGCTCTTCCTGTGCGAAGTCGTGGCCGACAAGATCCCGTACGTGGACTCGGTCTGGGACTCGGCGCACACCGTCATCAGGCCGCTCGCCGGTGCCGTGGTGGCGGCGCTGCTGGCGGGCGAGAGCGGTTCGCTGCCGGAGCTCGCGGCCGGGGCCGTCGGTGGTTCCACCGCGCTGATGAGCCATCTGGTGAAGGCGGGCACCAGGATGGCGGTCAACACCTCCCCCGAACCGTTCAGCAACATCGCGGTGAGCACGGCCGAGGACCTGGGCGTCGCCGGAGTCATCACCTTCGCCATATTCCATCCGTGGATCGCGGCCGTCATCGCCGGGACCCTGCTGCTGCTCGGCCTGGTGATACTGGTCTTCCTCGCCTCCCGGATCCGCCGGTTCCTGCGCCGCAGAGCGCAGCGGCGGGAGGAGAGACAGCTGGCAGGCACCCGGTCCCGCTGGCCTGACGGCTGAGCTGTCGGTGGCGGCCGTTAAGGTCGCTGCCATGGCACGTATTGCGGTGATCGGCGCCGGCATGGGCGCGATGTCGGCGGCGGCCCGGCTGGCCGTGGCAGGCCACCGGGTGACGGTGTACGAGCGGTCGGAGACCTTCGGCGGCTCGGTCGGCCGCCATGCCCGGGACGGCTTCGCGTTCGACACCGGGCCCTCCCTCCTGCATCTTCCCGCCGTCTACCGCGACCTGTTCGTGAAGACCGGCAAGGAGCCGCTGGAGCGGTGCGTGACCCTGACCCAGGTCGATCCGGCGAGCCGCCACGTCTTCGCGGACGGCACCGCGGTGTCGCTGCCGAACGCCTCGCGGGCCGGGGTCGTCGCGGCTCTGGACACCGCGCTCGGGGACGGTGCCGGCGAGAGCTGGGGCGCGTTCCTCGACCGGGCCGGGGAGACGTGGGACCGGTCCCGGCGGCCGTTGCTGGAGGAGCCGCTGCGCCCCGACCGGCAGGTGCTGGCCCGCGACCCCTACCCGGCGCAGGTACGACGCCGGCTGCTGCGCCCGGCCCGGCAGGCGGCCACGGTGGCGGAGATCGGGGCCTGGGAGCTGACGGACCCACGGCTGGCCGCCCTCCTGGACGGGTACGCACTGTCCTACGGCCTGGATCCGCTGCACGCCCCGGCGAGCGCGGCCCTGCTGCCGTACATGGAGGAGACGTTCGGCAGCTGGTACGTCATCGGCGGCATGCGGGCGCTGGCACAGGCGGTGTACGAGCGGTGCCTGGCGCGGAAGGTGGAGTTCGTCCTCGGTGCCGAGGTGGTCCGGATCGTCGAGAAGGACGGCAGGGCGGCGGGCGTGGAGCTGGCGGACGGGACGGTCGCGGAGGCCGGCCACGTGGTGCTGGGTGCCCGGCCGCATCCGGGGCTGGTGCCCGGTCAGGACCTCCGGCAGGACGGTGACGTGGCTGCTGGGCCCGGGCCGGAAGGCGGTGGGGCGGCGGGCCGGTTCCTGGTCCTGCTCTCCCTGCGCGGCGCCCGGCCGGCGGATGCCGTGCACCGGACGCTGGTGCATCCGGCGGACGGGGCGGCCGAGCGGGCGGCGGTGTTCGGGGGCCGGCCCGCCGAGCACCCCACCGTCACGGTGCTGCGCCCCGATGACCCGTCGACCCGCCCCGACGCGGCCCACGAGGCCGTGACGCTGATGGCGACGGTCGCTCCGCACGGTCCGGTGGACTGGACGGACGCGGCGTTGCGGGCGAGGTACGCGGACACCCTGATCGACGCGGCGGGTGCGGCCGTGCCCGGCTTGCGGGACCGGGTGCTCCACGCGGAGGTGCGGACGCCCGCGGAGACGGCCACGGAGACCGGCGCGGAGGGGGGCTCGGTTCCGCCGCCCGCGCTGGCCGGGGCCGGGGGCGGGTACCTGCACGCGGGTAACCGCACGCGGGTGCCTGGTCTGTTGCTCGCGGGCGGCTGGTCGCACCCTGGCGGCGGGCTGGCACACGCGGGGATGTCAGGGGCGTTGGTCGCGGGGCTCATCGTCGAGGGGGACGGGTTCCGCGGCTCCCGGTGAGGGGCGCCGGCGGGCGTGGCGCGTGCGGATGGCAGTGCGGTGGCCGGATACCGGTGCGGTGGCCGGGACGGGCGGGTGCCGGGTGCGACCGGGTGGCCGCTTCGTCCTCAATCGCCGGACGGGCTTGATTGGTTGGCCCTGCCGGCAGGCTTCAGGGCTTCGGGAGGCCGGACGGGCTTGATCGGCCCTGCCGGCAGGCTTCCCTGAACGGCCCTGGCGGCCGGCTTCGGGTCGGTCAGTAGCGGTACTGGTCGTTGTGGCCGGTGTCGTAGCCGTTCGGGTACGGGGCCGGCTGGGCGGGCTGTTCCGGGGGCATCGGCGGGTAGTGCTCGCCCTCGCGCTGCTGCGGCACCCAGACGCCGCCCGGCGGGGTCTCGGGGGCGTACTGCTGGGACTGGGCGTACGGGTCGGCGTACTGCTGCTGGCCGCCGTAGCTGTCGTGGTTCCCGTAGCTGTCGTACGTGCCGTACTGCGGGGTGCCGGTGGTGGTGCCGATGTACGGGTCGGAGTACGCGGCGTACTGCTGCTGGTCCGTGCCGTAGTCGTACTGCCCGGCGCCGGCATAGGCGTCCTGGCCCGCATAGGTGTCCTGGCCGCCGTACGTGTCCTGGCCCTGCGCCGGGTACGCGGAGTAGTCCGTGTACGGGTCGTAGGCGGCGTACTGCGGCTGGCCCTGGGGCTGCGGGGGCTCCTGGTGCTGCTCCTGCTGGGGCAGGGGATCGGTGTAGATGCCGTACTGCCCGGTGTCGTCCGGCAGCGGCTCCGGCTCGTAGACCGCGGCCGCCGGGTTCACCGGGGCGGAGAGGGGTTCCGCGGGTGCGCCGCGGTCGTACTCCGTCTCCAGGTCCGAGACCTGGAGACGGGGCTCCCGGTCGGCGGCACCCCCGCGGCGGCGACGGCTCGCGCCGGGGCTGCCCCCTATGGCCCAGCCGGTCGAGAAGCCCCGCCGGAAGGAGAGCGTGACGTACGTCTGGCCGGTCGCGAAGGCGACCGCGCCGAGGGCGATGACGGGCACGGACGGCATCAGGACACCGATGACCACCACGAGGAACCCGGTGAAGGCGAGCAGACGCCAGCGCAGGCGCGCCTTGTACTGCAGCAGCACCTCACCGAGCAGCCACAGCGCAACGATGCCGAACGCGATGTAGAGGACCGTCCAGCCCATGCCCGCCCCCTTCTACGGCCACCGCCCCGGATCGTGGCGGGTACGGCCGGTCACGACTGCTTATGCAGTCCGAGATTTTCGTAGATCTCGAGCGTCGCGGTCGAGTTGTTCAACGTGATGAAGTGCAGTCCGGGGACGCCCTCGGAAAGCAGCTTCGCGCAGAACTGCGTTGCGAAGTCGATGCCAATGGAGCGTACAGCGATGGGGTCGTCCTTGGCGGCGAGGATGCGTTCTTTCAGGGATGCGGGCACGGTCGCGTTGCTGAGCTGCGCGAAACGCTCCAATTGGCGGACGCTGGTGAGGGGCATCACCTCAGGAATGACCGGGGTGTCGCAACCCGCAGCGACCACCCGGTCACGCATACGCAGATAATCCTCGGGGTCGAAGAACATCTGCGTGATCGCATAGTCGGCACCGGCACGGCACTTGTCCACGAAATGCCGGATGTCGGTGTCCCAGTCGGCAGAGCGCGGATGCATCTCCGGGAATGCCGCGACGCCGACACAGAAATCGCCGGCCTCCTTGATCAGCCGGACCAGGTCGGCCGCGTAGCGCACACCCTGCGGGTGCTCGACCCACGGGCCCATCGGGTCGCCGGGCGGGTCTCCGCGCACGGCGAGGATGTTCCTGATCCCGGCGTCCGCGTACTGGCCGACCATGTTGCGCAGCTCGGCGATGGAGTGGTTGACCGCCGTGAGGTGCGCCACCGGGGTGAGGGTGGACTCGGCGGCGATGTCCTGGGTCGCCTTCACCGTTCCGGCCCGGGTGGAACCACCGGCCCCGTACGTCACCGAGACGAAGCTGGGCCCCATCGCCTCGACCCGGCGCAGCGCGTTCCAGAGATTGCGCTCGCCCTTCTCGGTCTTGGGCGCCCAGAATTCGAACGAGTACGAGGTCTTGCCGGTCGCGAGCATCTCACGCACGGTGCGCGCGTGATCTGTCCTGGTGGAGGATGTGCCAAGGGCCATACCGGCAGGTTAACCAGGGCGCGCCAGCCACCCAACCGAACCGGCGCGATTTGCCCGAATTGACCGGTACTTGTCCACGCTTCGGACACTCTTGTCCCAAACACGCCGCCCGGACTGCCCGGGCACGGCTCCCGCCGGATCACGCCTCGGCGCGCGCCCGGACCCTTTTGGCCAGCTCAGCGGCGGCGGCAGCGGGATCCGTCGCCTCGGTGACGGCCCGTACGACGACGACCCGGCGCGCGCCGGCGTCCAGCACCTCGTCGAGGTTGCCGGCGTCGATCCCGCCGATGGCGAACCACGGACGTGCGGGGGCCAGCGAGGCGGTGTAGCGGACGAGGTCCAGGCCGGGTGCGTGCCGGCCCGGCTTGGTCGGGGTGGGCCAGCAGGGGCCGGTGCAGAAGTAGTCCACACCGGGCTCGGCGGCGGCGGCGTCGACCTCGGCCTCGGCGTGCGTGGAACGGCCGATGACCACGTCCTGGCCGACGATCGCGCGGGCGGCCGGGACCGGCAGGTCCCCCTGGCCCAGGTGCAGCACGTCGGAGCCGATGGCGTGGGCGACGTCGGCCCGGTCGTTGACCGCGAGGAGCTTGCCGTGACGCCTGCAGGCGTCGGCGAACACCGCGAGGTGTTCGAGCTCCTCGGCCGCCTCCATCCCCTTGTCGCGCAGCTGGACGATGTCCACGCCGCCGGAGAGGACGGCGTCGAGGAACTCGGGCAGGTCGCCCTGGCGCCTGCGGGCATCCGTGCACAGGTAGAGCCGGGCGTCGGACAGCAGCGCGCGAGGCGTGGACATGGTGCGGTTCCCCCGGGAGAGCGATGAAGGTCGGTCGGTCGTGCGGAGGCGATGCGGGCCGCACTGCGCGGCCCGCATCCCCTGTACGGCTGTCGGTCAGACGGCGAGCGCCTGGGCGCGGCGCTTCACCTCCGTGCCACGATTCTCACTCAGCGCCTGCGCGGGCGTGCCCGGCAGGCTCGGGTCGGGAGTGAAGAGCCATTCCAGCATCTCCTCGTCGGAGTAGCCGTCGTCCCTCAGGAGCGTCAGGGTCCCCGAAAGGCCCTTGACCACCTTGTCGCCGTCGATGAAGGCAGCAGGCACCTGGAGGGCCCGGTTCTCACCACGTCGTACGGCAATCAGCTGGCCCTCCTTGACCAGCTGCCGCACACGCGTCACCTGGACATCGAACAATTCGGCGATGTCAGGAAGGTGGAGCCAGGCAGGGACGAGAGCATCGATCTTTGCGTCAATCTCGGTCACAGGACAAGCCTGCCATCCCGGACCGACAGCCGATACCCGGACTCAGCCCTTCAGGTCCCCGCCGCTGCCCGCGGGCCTACTGCGGGGCCGCCGACTTCAGCGGTACGGACGGGTCGCCGGCCCGTCCGGGGTCGAGCCGCGTGCCCGCCTCGATGAGCTTGCGCCCCTGGATCAGGTCGCGCGGCCGGCCGACGGCGAGGACGGCGACCAGGACGCCGTCCCGCAGCCAGCACACCGACCAGGCGGCGGCTGCCGGGTCGCCGCGCCACAGCAGGGTGTCCGCACCGCCGTGATGGCCCGCGTACTGGACGAACCGGCCGAACTGCTCGGACCAGAAGTAGGGCACGGGATCGTAGGCGGGCGGCTCCGGCCCGTCCTCGCCGGCCGCGCCGATGACGTGGGCGGCAGCGGTCCGCGGCCCCTGCAGCGCGTTGTCCCAGTGGTGGACCAGGAGCCGCGCCCCGTAGCGCGCGGAGGGGAACGAGGCGCAGTCGCCGACGGCGTACACATCGGGCAGGGAGGTGCGCAGCGCGGCGTCGGCGGTCACCGATCCGTCGGGCCCGAGTGCGACGCCGGAGCCCTCCAGCCAGCGGGTGGCGGGCCGGGCGCCGATCCCGACGACGACCGCGTCCGCCGGGAGCGTGCGGCCGTCCGCCAGCACCACGGCGCCGGGCTCGACGCGGGCCACCCGGGCCCCGGTGAGGAGGTCGGCGCCGATCTCGGCGTACCAGGCGGCCATCGGGGCCGCGACCTCGGCGGGCAGCGCGCCCGCGAGGGGCCTGGCGGCGGCTTCGACGACGGTGACCCGGCAGCCGGCGGCGCGGGCCGCGGTGGCGAACTCGGCGCCGATCCAGCCCGCGCCGACGACCACGACGGTGTGCCCCGCGTCCAGGACGGGCCGCAGCCGCGCCGCGTCGTCCAGGGTGCGCAGCAGGTGGACGCCGGGCACTCCCTCGGAACCGGGGAGGACGACGGGTTCGGCGCCGGTGGCGATGACCAGGACGTCGTAGGGAACGGGGCCTTCGGAGGTGTCCAGTTCATGGGCCCCGGCGCGCACGCCGGTGACTTCGCAGCCCAGCCGCAGCGCGATGTCCAAACCCTCGAAGTCGATGTCGAAGGCGGATTCCTCGGCCTTGCCGAGCAGCACCGCCTTGGACAGCGGCGGGCGGTCGTAGGGCTGATGGGGTTCGGCGCCGATCAGGGTGACGGTGCCGGTGAAGCCCTGCTCCCGCAAGGCCACCGCGGTCTGCACACCCGCCATGCCCGCCCCGGCGATGACGACCCGGCGCTCCGCCTGCCGGTCCGGCCGCTGTGTCCGCTGCTGCTCGCTCACCCACCCACCTTAAGCACCTGACGCGCCGTCAGGAAAGGAGTCCTCCACCGCGCTCGTCCCACCGCCCTCCCGGGGGACCACGTCGCCGCCCCGGGGGCGGGGTCTAGGGTGTCAGCCGTAAGACACTCGCGGGAGCCCGGACGCACCGGGCTGAGAGGGAGGCTGGACGGCCTCCGACCGTACGAACCTGATCCGGGTCATGCCGGCGAAGGGAGGGGCTGGACGCCCATGCGTAGCCACCACACGAGCGGGTCCGACGTCCTCGTCATCGGGGGCGGCATCATCGGCCTGGTGACCGCCTGGCGGGCCGCACAGCGCGGCCTGTCCACGGCGGTGGCCGATCCCGACCCGGGCGGCGGGGCCGCCCAGGTCGCAGCCGGCATGCTGGCCGCCGTCACCGAACTCCACTACGGCGAAGAGATGCTCCTGGGTCTCAATGTCGCCTCCGCCGCGCGCTACCCGGCGTTCGCGGCCGAACTGGAGGCGGCGAGCGGTCAGGACATCGGCTTCCGCGCCTGCGGCACCCTGGCCGTCGCGCTGGACTCCGACGACCGCGCCCATCTGCGGGAACTGCACGAGCTGCAGCGCCGCTCGGGGCTGGAGTCGGAGTGGCTCACCGGCCGGGAGTGCCGCCGTCTGGAGCCGATGCTCGCGCCGGGCGTGCGCGGGGGCCTGCGGGTGGACGGGGACCACCAGGTCGACCCGCGCCGGCTGGCCGCCGCGCTGCTGACGGCGTGCGAGCGGGCCGGAGTCGTCTTCCACCGCCACCGTGCCGAGCGGCTCTCGGTGCTGCGCGAGCGGGCCGTCGGCGCCGTGCTGGCCGACGGCACGGAACTGCCGGCCGATCAGGTCGTGCTGGCCGCGGGCAGCCTCAGCGGGCGGCTCGCGGGGGTGCCGGACCATGTCCTGCCGCCCGTCCGCCCGGTCAAGGGGCAGGTGCTCCGGCTGACGGTCCCGACCGCGTACGCCCCCTTCCTCAGCCGTACCGTGCGGGCCGTGGTGCGGGGCAGCCACGTCTACCTCGTGCCGCGTGAGAACGGCGAGCTGGTCATCGGCGCCACCAGCGAGGAGATGGGCTGGGACACCACCGTCACGGCGGGCGGTGTGTACGAGCTGCTGCGCGACGCCCACGAACTGGTGCCCGGCATCACCGAGCTGCCGCTCACCGAGACCCGGGCCGGTCTGCGCCCCGCCTCCCCCGACAACGCCCCGCTGCTCGGCCGCACCGCGCTGGCGGGCCTCCACCTCGCCACCGGACACCACCGCAACGGGGTGCTGCTCACCCCCGTCACCGGCGATGCCATGGGGCAGCTGCTGGCGGGCGGCGAGCTGCCCGAAGTGGCGCGCCCCTTCTCCCCCGGCCGTTTCTCACTCGCCGCCGCCCCCGTACGTCAGGAGCAGCCCGCATGACCCAGCCCACCTCCCTCTCGGTGTCCGTGAACGGCGAGCGGGTCGCCGTCGCCGCGGGCACCACCCTGGACGCCCTCGTGGCGACGCTGACCGGCGCACCCTCGGGAGTCGCCGCCGCGCTGAACGAGACCGTCGTGCCGCGTGGCCAGTGGCCCGCCGCCGCACTCACCGACGGCGACCGGGTCGAGGTCCTGACCGCCGTCCAGGGAGGCTGACCATGTCCGACGACGTCTTCACCCTCGGGGACACCGTTTTCGGCTCCCGGCTGATCATGGGGACGGGCGGGGCGCCCAGTCTCGATGTGCTGGAGCGCTCGCTGGTCGCCTCCGGCACCGAGCTGACCACCGTCGCGATGCGCCGGCTCGACCCGACCGTGCAGGGATCCGTGCTCTCCGTACTGGAGCGGCTCTCCATCCGGGTCCTGCCGAACACCGCGGGCTGCTTCACGGCCGGCGAGGCCGTGCTCACCGCCCGCCTGGCCCGCGAGGCACTGGGTACCGACTGGGTCAAGCTGGAGGTGGTGGCGGACGAGCGCACCCTGCTGCCCGACCCGATCGAGCTGCTGGACGCCGCGGAGACCCTGGTGGACGACGGCTTCACCGTCCTGCCGTACACCAACGACGACCCGGTACTGGCCCGGCGGCTGCAGGAGGCGGGGTGTGCGGCGATCATGCCGCTCGGCTCCCCCATCGGTTCGGGCCTGGGCATCCGCAATCCGCACAACTTCCAGCTGATCGTCGAGCAGGCGCGGGTTCCCGTCATCCTGGACGCGGGCGCCGGGACGGCGTCCGACGCGGCGCTCGCCATGGAGCTGGGGTGCGCGGCTGTGATGCTCGCCTCGGCGGTGACCCGGGCGCAGGAACCCGAGCTGATGGCCGCCGCGATGCGGCACGGGGTGGCGGGCGGACGGCTGGCGTACCGCGCCGGGCGGATCCCGCGGCGCCACTTCGCCGAGGCATCGTCGCCGGTCACAGGCCGTGCGGCGCTGGATCCGGAACGCCCGGCCTTCTGAGTCCGGACCCCGGAGTTCCGGACGGCCCGGATCGCGTGTCCCTGTCACGGCTCGGCTGCAGTACGGCTCCGGGATCGCCCCGGCCCGTCGGTCGTGTCCGTGGCGGCTCGTAGACTCGCAGGGTGGATACGACCCTCCAGGACCCTCTCGTCGGGCAGCTGCTCGACGGCCGCTACCGCGTCGATGCCCGCATCGCCGTGGGCGGCATGGCCACGGTCTACCGGGCCATGGACACCCGGCTCGACCGGGTGCTCGCCCTCAAGGTGATGCACCCGGCGCTCGCGACCGACGCCTCGTTCGTCGAGCGCTTCATCCGTGAGGCCAAGTCGGTGGCCGGGCTCGCGCACCCCAACGTGGTCGCGGTCTTCGACCAGGGCGCCCAGGCGCAGTACGTCTACCTGGCGATGGAGTACGTCGCGGGCTGCACGCTGCGGGATGTGCTGCGTGAGCGCGGCGCACTGCAGCCGCGGGCCGCCCTGGACATCCTGGAGCCGGTGCTCGCCGCGCTCGGTGCCGCGCACCGGGCCGGTTTCGTGCACCGGGACATGAAGCCGGAGAACGTGCTGATAGGCGACGACGGGCGGGTCAAGGTCGCCGACTTCGGCCTGGTGCGGGCCGTGGGCGCCGTCACCAACACCACCGGGTCCGTCCTGGGCACCGTCTCGTATCTCGCCCCCGAGCAGATCGAGCACGGCACGGCGGACACCCGCGCCGACGTGTACGCGTGCGGTGTCGTGCTGTACGAGATGCTCACCGGCACCAAGCCGCACACCGGCGACTCCGCCGCCCAGGTCATCTACCAGCATCTGAACGAGGACGTCCCGGCCCCGTCGGCCGCCGTCCCGGGGCTCGCCGGCGAGCTGGACGCCCTGGTGGCGAGCGCCACCGCCCGTGACCCCGAGGTGCGGCCGTTCGACGCGGTGGCGCTGCTGGCCGAGTCGCGCCGGGCCCGCTCCGGTCTCACCGACGCCCAGCTGGACGCCGTACCGCCGCAGGCCCTCACCGAGGTGCGCGACGACGCCGAGGACCGCACGAGCGTGATCCCGCGGGTCCTGCCGCCCGGTCAGGGCACCGCCCACCACACCAGCCGGCTGGAGATGCCCCCGCCGCTGCCGCCACAGCCTCCGGGCCGGCGCGAAGGGCGCCGCGGCGGTCCGCAGCGCGGCATCATCGCCGCCGTCGTCGCCGTGCTGCTGATCCTGGGGGTCGGCGGCGGGGTCTGGTACATCAACTCCGGACAGTTCACCCGGGTCCCCTCGCTGCTGGGCCAGAGCGAGAAGGCGGCCAAGGGGCGGCTCTCGGACGCCGGTCTCGAACTGAAGGGCGTCGAGCGGGCCTACAGCGACACCGTCGACCGCGGCAGGGTGGTCAGCAGCGACCCGAAGTCGGGTGCCCGGATCCGGGGCAACGGCTCGGTGGGACTCGTCGTCTCGCGCGGGCCCGAGATCGTGAAGGTGCCCGATGTCCAGGGCATCAAGCTCCCGGAGGCCAGACGGAAGCTGACGAAGGCGGGCCTGGCGCCCGGCATGATCACCAGGGAGTTCAGCGAGGACAACGCCGCCGGTGAGGTGGTGCGTACGGATCCCGAGGCGGGCGCCGAGCGCCACCCGGACACCGCGGTCGCGATCGTGGTGTCCAAGGGCAGCCCGGTCGATGTCCCCGACGTCACCGGGGAGTCGGTGGACGACGCCACCTCGGAACTGGAGGACGCCGGTCTCAAGGTCACCGTCGCGTCCGGCCGGGTCAATTCCCCGGAGGACGAGGGCAACGTCGCCCGCCAGTCGCTGAAGGAGGGCGCCGAGGCCGCCGAGGGCGACACCATCACGCTGACGGTCTCCAAGGGCCCGCAGCTGATCGACGTCCCCGACGTCACCGGCAAGGACGTCGACGACGCCCGCAGCGAGCTGGAGGAGGCGGGCTTCGAGGTCAAGGTCGACCGCCCGTTCCTCTCGTTCAGCGACACGATCGAGAGCCAGTCCGTCGACGGCGGCGGCCAGGCCCCCGAGGGCAGCACCATCACCATCAAGACCAAGGGACTCTGAGGTCGTCCGTCCGGACCACGCGAGCCCGGCATGATCCGAACGAAACGAAAGGCCCTGGACCCCATGCGCAACCCTGTCGGCGGCCACATCCCGGTGGCGGGCGGCCTCGCCAAGGTCGGCCTGCCCTACGCCCGCGAGATGGGCGCGGAGGCCGTGCAGGTCTTCGTCGCCAATCCGCGCGGCTGGGCGACCCCGGCCGGGAATCCGGCGCAGGACGAGCAGTTCCGCGCCGAGTGCGCCGCCGACTCCATTCCGGCGTACGTACACGCCCCGTATCTGATCAACTTCGGCTCGCACACCGCGGCGACCGTGGAGAAGTCGGTGCAATCGCTGCGCCACTCCCTGCGCCGGGCCCGGGAGATCGGTGCCCTGGGGGTCGTGGTGCACACCGGTTCGGCCACCAACGGCCGCCCCCGCGAGGAGGCGCTGGCGCAGGTGCGCGCCCATATGCGGCCGCTGCTGGACGAGCTGACGCATGACGACGACCCGTTCCTGCTGCTGGAGTCGACCGCCGGTCAGGGGTTCTCGCTCTGTTCACGGACCTGGGACTTCGGTCCGTACTTCGAGGCGCTGGACGCCCACCCGAAGCTCGGCATCTGTCTCGACACCTGCCACATATTCGCGGCGGGACACGACCTGGCCGGTCCCGGCGGCATGAAGGAGACGCTCGACCTGCTGGTGGAGACGGTCGGTGAGGACCGGCTGAAACTGATCCACGCCAACGACTCCAAGGACGTGGCCGGCGCCCACAAGGACCGGCACGAGAACATCGGCGCGGGCCACATCGGCGAGGAGCCGTTCCGGGAGCTGTTCTCCCACCCGGCCACCGAGAGCGTACCGCTGGTCATCGAGACACCGGGCGGCAAGGAGGGCCACGCGGCGGACGTGGCCCGGCTGAAGGAACTGCGCGGCCTGAGCTGACCGGCACGGCGGCGGCGCGGAGCCGGCCGGGTCAGAGTTCGGGGCCGTCCCCGGGCTCCTCCTGGTAGGAGTAGCGCTGTTCCTTCCAGGGATCGCCGATGTTGTGGTACCCGCGCTCCTCCCAGAAGCCGCGGCGATCCGCCGTCATGTACTCGATGCCCCGGACCCACTTGGGGCCCTTCCAGGCGTACAGATGCGGCACCACGAGCCGGAGCGGGAAGCCGTGCTCGGCGGTGAGCAGCTCGCCGCCCTTGTGGGTGGCGAAAACCGCCCGCTCCGAGGCGAAGTCGTCCAGCCTGAGGTTCGAGCTGAATCCGTACTCGGCCCAGACCATCACATGGGTGACCTGGGGTGAGGGTGGCGCGAGTGCCATGACGTCCCGGACGAGGACCCCGCCCCACTCGGCGCCGAGCATGCTGAATTTGGTCACGCAGTGCAGATCGGCGACGACCGAGGAGAACGGCAGCGCCGAGAAGTCCTGGTGGTTCCAGCAGTGCTTCTCGCCGTCGGCCGTGGCCCCGAAGACGCGGAACTCCCAGCGGTCGGGCTTGAACTTGGGCACCGGACCGTAGTGGGTGACCGGCCAGCCACGCTGCAGTCGCTGTCCCGGCGGAAGCTCGGACGGCTCTGGTGCGCTGTGTTCCCGGCTTTCCGGCTGACCCATGACTCCATGGTGACAGACAGGCAGGGGTGGTCATGACCAGCGCAGAGACCTTTCGGGCAACCGCCACTAAGCATGTACTTACTGGACGGCCACCTGGTGCGATGCGAGGATGCGGCCATCTTGCCCAGTTCACCGGTTGGAAGGAGCCTCTGCAATGCAGGGCGACCCCGAGGTCCTCGAGTTTCTGAACGAACAGCTGACCGCCGAATTGACTGCCATCAATCAGTATTTCCTGCACGCGAAAATGCAGGACAACTTCGGCTGGACAAAGCTCGCGAAGTACACGCGCGCCGAGTCGTTCGACGAGATGAAGCACGCCGAGATCCTCACCGACCGGATTCTCTTCCTCGATGGTCTGCCGAACTACCAGCGGCTTTTCCATGTACGCGTGGGCCAGACGGTCACCGAGATGTTCCAGGCGGACCGCCAGGTCGAGGTGGAGGCGATCGACCGCCTCAAGCGCGGCATCGAGCTGATGCGCGCCAAGGGTGACATCACGTCCGCGAACATCTTCGAGTCGATCCTGGCCGACGAGGAACACCACATCGACTATCTCGACACCCAGCTGGAACTGGTCGAGAAGCTCGGCGAGCCGCTCTACATCGCGCAGCTGATCGAGCAGCCCGAGAGCTGACCGGCGCGGACCCGTGCCGGTGGCCGGGCTCGCTCAGGCGACGACGGCTCGCTCAGGCGGCGTCGGGGAGGGCGATCGGCCGCGCGAGAGCGGGGTCGGCGCCGGGCGCGAGGTGCGGTTCCCCCGCAGGAGCGCCGGCCGGCATGAGGCCGTCCACGGTGCCCGGCACCTGCTTCTGCTCCAGCAGTTCACGACGCGGGCAGGCGCCGCGGCCGAGCATCGCCTGGATGGTGCGGACACAGCCGCCGCAGTCGGTCCCCGCCTTGGAGGCGGAGGCTATCTGGCGCGGTGTGCAGGCGCCGGCTTCCGCATGCATCTTGACCTGCTGCTCCGTAATTCCGAAGCACGAGCAGACGTACATGCGGTTCACCTCCCGGCAGGATGAAGATCGTGGCGCCGTCCCGACAATCGGTGAGGCTAACCTAACCTTACCCATCTCTCAAGGCGGCCAAAAGCCCCCGAACGCCCTGTGGGGCACGGATCACATCGATCCGTGCCCCACAGTCGTACGTGTGCTACCAGCGGTGATGCCTACTGATCCCGGTACATCTCGGCGACCAGGAACGCGAGGTCCAGCGACTGGCTGCGGTTGAGCCGCGGGTCGCAGGCCGTCTCGTAACGCTGGTGCAGATCGTCCACGAAGATCTCGTGGCCGCCGCCGACGCACTCGGTGACGTCGTCACCGGTGAGCTCGACGTGGATGCCGCCCGGGTGGGTGCCGAGGCCCTTGTGCACCTCGAAGAAGCCCTTGACCTCGTCCAGCACGTCGTCGAAGCGACGGGTCTTGTGGCCGGACGCGGCCTCGAAGGTGTTGCCGTGCATCGGGTCGGTCACCCAGGCGACGGTGGCGCCGGAGGCGGTGACCTTCTCGACCAGGGCCGGGAGCCGGTCGCGGACCTTGTCGGCGCCCATCCGGACGATGAAGGTCAGCCGGCCGGGCTCGCGCTCGGGGTCGAGACGGTCGATGTAGCCGAGCGCCTCGTCGACGGTGGTCGTCGGTCCGAGCTTGATGCCGATGGGGTTGCGGATCCTGGACGCGAACTCGATGTGCGCGCCGTCCATCTGGCGGGTGCGCTCACCGATCCAGACCATGTGGCCCGAGGTGTCGTACAGCTCGCCGGTGCGCGAGTCGGTGCGGGTCAGCGCCGACTCGTAGTCCAGCAGCAGGCCCTCGTGCGAGGCGTAGAACTCGACGGCCTTGAACTCGGCCGGGTCCGTGCCGCACGCCTTCATGAAGTTCAGCGCGTTGTCGATCTCGCGGGCCAGGGCCTCGTAGCGCTGGCCGGACGGGGACGACTTCACGAAGTCCTGGTTCCAGGCGTGCACCTGGCGCAGGTCGGCGTAACCGCCGGTGGTGAAGGCGCGGACCAGGTTCAGCGTGGAAGCGGATGCGTGGTACATCTGCTTCAGCCGGTCCGGGTCCGGGACGCGCTCGGCCTCGGTGAAGGCGAAGCCGTTGACGGAGTCCCCGCGGTAGGTCGGCAGAGTCACGCCGTCGCGGGTCTCGGTCGACTTGGAGCGGGGCTTGGAGTACTGGCCGGCGATCCGGCCCACCTTGACGACGGGCACGGAGGCCGCGTAGGTGAGGACAGCGCTCATCTGGAGCAGCGTCTTCAGCTTGGCGCGGATGTGCTCGGCGGACACGGCGTCGAAGGCCTCGGCGCAGTCGCCGCCCTGAAGCAGGAACGCCTCGCCCTTGGCGACGGCTCCCATGCGGGCGCGCAGCTGGTCGCACTCGCCGGCGAAGACGAGCGGCGGATACGACGCGAGGTCCGCGAGTACATCGCGCAGCGCCTCGGAGTCGGGGTACTCGGGCTGCTGCGCCGCGGGAAGGTCTCGCCAGGTGTTGCCACCGGCGACGGAGGTATTGGCGTTCACGGTCACGGCTCCCACATTACGGGGTCGTGTCGACTGCTTTACCTGCTGCTCAGTGACTGAGACGGCGACGCGGCGTGGCCAGTGACGGGGAACACAGTGCGGCCTGCTAGCCTCACGACTTTCAGAATTGAACAAGTGGACCACAGGGGTGGGGATTTGAAGCGGAACCATCGCAGGGACGTCAGGAAGAAACGCGTCCTGTACGGAGTGGGGGCGGCCGTCGTGGCGACCGCGACGATCGGCACCGTGGCCATGGCCTCGCAGGACACCACGACCACCGACAGCAAGCCGGCGTCCGCGGCCACCGTGCTGCAGGCGCAGTTCAAGGACGCGGCGCGCGAGTTCGACGTGCCGCAGAGCGTGCTGATGGCGGTCTCGTACCGCCAGACGCTGTGGGAGAGCCACGACGGCGAGCCGAGCACCAGCGGCGCGTACAACGTCATGGGGCTGACCCGGGTGACACCGCAGGACGTCGTCCAGCAGGACGACAAGGAGCGTCTCGCCCACTCCAACGCGAGTGACAGCCCCGAGGTCGAGCGTAAGTTCGATGCCGCCAAGGCGCTGCGCAACCTGCCGAAGGAGGCCGTCGACACGGACGACCCGCGCCTCCACACCCTGGACAAGGCCGCCGGGCTCATCGACGCCGGCACCGACGCGGTCCAGGACAGCACGGAGCAGAGCATCCGCGCGGGTGCGGCGCTGCTTGCCGAGTACCAGCGGCAGGCGACCGACTCTCTGCCGGACAGCCCGGGCGAGTGGTACCCGGCAGTGGCCCGGTACAGCCAGTCCCCGGACAAGAAGGGTGCCGATCTCTTCGCCGAGCGGGTCTTCGAGTCGATCAGGACGGGTGAGCGACAGCTCACCGCGGACGGTCAGCAGGTCACGCTTCCCGCCGCCCCCTCGGTCGAGCCGGTCAAGCCGTCGAAGCTGCCGCTCGCCGCATCGTTCGCGAGCACGACGGCGGCCCCCACACCGGAGTGCCCGTCCGGCCTGAAGTGCAACTTCGTCCCGGCCGAGGATCCGAAGAACGGCACGCGCAACTACAGCCTGGCCAGCAGGCCCGCCGGCGGATTCGACATCCGCCAGATCGTCATCCACGACACCGAGGGCGACTATCAGGGCGCGCTGGAGACCTTCCAGGACTCGGCGCAGGGCGTGAGCACGCACTACTTGATCCGCGCCTCGGACGGTCTGGTCACCCAGATGGTCGAGAACAAGAATCTGGCGTGGCATGCGGGCAACTGGTCGCTGAACATGCACTCCATCGGTGTGGAGCACGAGGGCTTCGCCATCCAGGCCGGTAAGTGGTACACGGAGCCGCAGTACGAGTCCTCCGCGGCTCTGGTGAAGTTCCTGGCGGGCAAGTACGGCATCCCGCTGGACCGAGAGCACATCATCGGCCACGACGAGGTACCCGGACCGCTGGACGGCAATGTCGGCGGCATGCACTGGGACGCGGGCCCGTTCTGGGACTGGAACCACTACATGTCGCTGATGGGCGCCCCGACCGGGGCCGGCGGTGCCGGCGGCCCCGTCAAGGCCGGCCAGGTGGTCCGGGTCGTACCCCCGTTCACCACGGCGAACCAGCCGCCGCTGACGTACGACGGCAAGGCAGTCGCCAAGCAGCCGGCGAACTTCGGCTACCTGTACACCTCGCCCTCGACGACATCGGCGACCATCACCGACCCCTACCTTCCGGGCGTGAAGTCCACTGATGGCCCCAACTGGGCCAACAAGGTCGTCGCGGGCGGCAAGTACGTCGTCGCCGAGGTCAAGGGTGACTGGACCGCCATCTGGTACGGCGGGCAGAAGGCGTGGTTCTCCAACCCGGGCGGCCAGTTCACCGCGCCCGTCGCCGGCCCCGCCCCGGCCGTGGTGAAGCTCAAGGCCGGAGCCACGGCCCGGATCTACGGTCGCTCCTTCCCCGAGGCCTCGGCCTACACCGGAACCGGCGCCACCGCGCCGACGGACAACCCCGACCACCTGTCGAAGTACAAGCTGCCCGCCGGACAGGCGTATGTGAGGGCCGGCAACGATGTCCAGGGTGACGACTACTTCGGCTCGTCGCAGATCCGGGTCGTGGGCAACGATGTCTACACCCCGATCCGCTACAACCACCGCATCGCCTGGGTGAAGGCGAGCGACGTCCAGCAGGCGAGCAGCGTGGTTCCGGATGCCGGGACCGACCGCTACAACGTCATCGCCCGGGACAGCGCCGGCGACGTCTGGCAGTACCAGGGCACCGGCAGCGCGACCTCCCCGTACTACAAGCGCTACAAGGCGGGCTACGGCTGGCAGATCTACAACTCCCTGACCGCGATGACCGCCATGCGGGCCGACGGTACGGGCGATGTCGTGGCGCGGGACAAGGACGGCGTGCTCTGGTACTACCGCGGGAGCGGCAACCCGGACAAGCCCTACCTGGCCCGGCTCAAGGTGGGCAGCGGCTGGACCCAGTACAACGGTCTGTGGGGCATGCGCGACCTCGACGGGGACGGCAAGGCGGACCTGCTCGCCCGCAACAGCTCCGGCGTGATCTATTTCTACAAGGGGACGGGCGACCCGGCGAAGCCCTTCGCGGCCAAGGCCCAGATAGGCACCGGCTGGCAGATCTACGACGTCATCGCTGCGACGGGCGACCTGAACGGTGACGGCAAGGCGGACTTCGTGGCCCGGGACAAGTCCGGTGTGCTGTGGCTCTACACCGGCACCGGAAGCGCGACGGCGCCGTACGCCAAGCGGACCCAGATCGGTTCCGGCTGGGGGGCCTACAAGGACCTGCTCGGCCCGAGCGACCTGAACCGCGACGGCATCGGGGACCTGGTGGCCAGGGACGGCTCCGGCGTCCTCTGGTTCTACCGGGGCACCGGCGACGCGGCGAAGCCCTTCGCCGCCAAGGCGCAGGTCGGCACCGGCTGGCAGATCTACAACTCGCTGATCTGATCCCGGCGGATCAGCTCGCACGACGGGGCCCGTCGCACCCACCCGGGTGCGACGGGCCCCGTCACGCCGGAACGTGGGTTAGGGTTCGGGGCATGTTCGCGCACTCGACCCGTAACTGGTGGTGGACCGCTCATCCGGCGGCCCACTGATCGCGCGTACACACCGACGCAGAGGCCGCCCGAGGGGCGGCCTTTTCTGTGTCCAGGGGCCGTTCCTCCCAGCTGATTCCAGCGGAAGGAACACCGCACATGTCACCGCACAAGATCGTCCAGAGACTCCTCGGCGACGACTGCCCGCCCTTCGCCCTGCTGCGCAGGCGCACGCCAGGCCACGACCACGACACCGTCGAGGTGCTGATCGGCCGGGTGCGGGAGGTGGAGCGGCTCGCCGGCATCCCGGTCGGTGAGCGGCCCTCACTCGCCCTGGTGCCCTTCCGGCAGATCGCCGAGCGCGGCTTCGACGTGCGGGACGACGGGACGCCGCTGGCCGTGCTGGTCGCGGACGAGACGTACGAACTGCGCCTCGACGAGGCGCTGGAGCTGCTCCCCTCCCATGAGGTACGGGTCCGGGACGGCGCGTTCGACGTCGCCGACGAGGAGTACGCGGGCACCGTCCGGCGGGTCATCGAGGACGAGATCGGCCGCGGCGAGGGCGCGAACTTCGTCATCCGGCGCACCTTCCGGGGCGAGATCCCCGGGTTCGCACGGGCGGACGCGCTGGCGCTGTTCCGGCGGCTGCTGGCCGGGGAACGGGGTGCGTACTGGACCTTCGTCGTCCACACCGGGGACCGGACGCTCGTGGGCGCCAGCCCGGAGGTGCATGTGCGGATGTCCGGAGGGACGGTCGTGATGAATCCGATCAGCGGCACCTACCGCTACCCCGCCGAGGGGCCGAGCGCCGAGGGCCTGCTGGCCTTCCTGGGCGACCGCAAGGAGACCGAGGAACTCTCCATGGTGGTCGACGAGGAGCTCAAGATGATGTGCACCGTCGGCGACATGGGCGGGGTGGTGATCGGCCCCCGGCTCAAGGAGATGGCCCATCTCGCACACACGGAGTACGAGTTGCGCGGACGCTCCTCGCTGGATGTGCGCGAGGTACTGAAGGAGACCATGTTCGCGGCGACGGTCACCGGCTCGCCCGTGCAGAACGCCTGCCGGGTCATCGAGCGGTACGAGGCGGGCGGCCGCGGTTACTACGCGGGCGCGCTGGCCCTGTTGCGGCAGGGCCCCGACGGGACGCAGACGCTGGATTCACCGATCCTGATCCGGACCGCCGACATCTCGGCGCAGGGGCAGTTGCGGGTCCCGGTCGGGGCGACGCTGGTGCGCCACTCCGTGCCGGAGAGCGAGGTCGCCGAGACCCACGCGAAGGCGGCCGGCGTACTGACCGCGCTGGGCGTGCTGCCGGGACGGCCGAGTGCCCAGGGCGCGGCGCCGCGGCTGGCCGCCGACCCGCGGGTGCGGGAGGCGCTGGATGCCAGGCGGGGCGGGCTCGCTCCCTTCTGGCTGCGGATGCAGGAGCGCACCGACGAGCTGTCCGGCCATGCGCTGGTGATCGACGGCGAGGACACCTTCACCGCGATGCTGGGGCACCTGCTGCGCGCCTGCGGTCTCGAGGTGTCGGTGCGCCGCTACGACGAGCCGGGGCTGCGCGAGGCCGTTAGGGCGCACGAGGGGCCCGTCGTGCTGGGCCCCGGGCCCGGGAATCCCGGCGATCCGGCCGATCCGAAGATGCGGCTGCTGCGCGCGCTGACCGCTGAGCTGGTCCGGGACCACCGGCACGGGCTGCTGGGGGTGTGCCTGGGCCACGAGCTGATCGCGGCCGAGCTGGGTCTGGAGATCGTCCGCAAGACGGTGCCGTACCAGGGTGCGCAGACCCGGATCGAGCTGTTCGGGCGGCCGGAGATCGTCGGCTTCTACAACAGTTTCACCGCGCGCTGCGAGGACGCCGCGGCCACCGAGCTGGCCGCGCACGGGATCGAGGCGAGCGTGGACGGGGCGACCGGGGAGCTGCACGCGCTTCGCGGGGACGGCTTCGCCTCGGTGCAGTTCCACCCGGAGTCGGTGCTGACGCTGCGCGGGGCGGCGATCGTGGCCGAGCTGCTGGCGGGGCTGCCGGTACGCGGCTGAGGCGGGCGTCCGGGCCCTGCCGGTCTCAGGGCCCGGGCGGGGCCGGGACCAGGACGTTGTCGCTGTGCCGGCGGGCCAGGTAGTCGTCGACGTTCTGGACGGTGGCGTCGATGATCTGGCCCACCGCGTCCTCGGTGTAGTACGCCTGGTGCGAGGTGACGATGACGTTCGGGAAGGTGACGAGCCGGGCCAGGGTGTCGTCGTCGACGCCTTCCAGGGACTTGTCGAGGAAAAAGAGCCCGGCCTCCGCCTCGTACACGTCGAGTCCGACGCCGAGGAACCGGCCGGCCCGCAACTCCGCGACCAGGGCGGTGCTGTCGATGAGTCCGCCCCGGCTGGAGTTGATCAGGATCGCGTCGTGCTTCATGCGGGCCAGGGCCTCCTTACCGATGACGTGGTGGGTCGAGGGCAGCAGCGGGACGTGCAGGCTGATCAGGTCGGACTCGGCGAGGAGCTGCTCCTTGTCGACGTAGCGCATGCCGAGTCCGACGCAGGCGGGGTTCTCGGCGACGTCCCAGCCCAGCAGATTCATGCCGAAGCCATGGGCGATACGGGTGAAGGCCTCGCCGATCTTGCCGGTGCCGAGGACGCCGGCCGTGCGGCCGTGCATGTCGCGGCCGAGGAGCCCGTCGAGCCGGAAGTCGAAGTCGCGGGTGCGGCCCGCGGCCCGGATGACGCGGCGGTTCACCGCCATGGCCAGGGTCCAGGCGAATTCGGCGACCGAGTAGGGCGAGTAGGAGGAGACCCGGGCGACGCGCAGGGCGAGGCGCTCGGCGACGTCCAGGTCGATGTTGTTGAAGCCGGTGGAGCGCTGGGCGATCATCTGGGTGCCGCCGGCCGCGAGGGTCTGCAGGACGCCGCTGCCCAGGTCCGCGTTGACGCTGGTGGAGATGATCTCGTAGCCGGCCGCGATGGGGGCGGTGTCGCGGTTCAGGAAGACGTCCAGACAGCGGACCTCGTGCTTCCCCGCGAAGGCCTTCTCGATCAGCGGCTTCTCGTCGGACTGCACACCGAAGGCCAGGATTTCCACGACGTCTCCCGTGACGGATGCGGGCGGGGCGCGGGACCCGCCCGCGCACCGGGGTGCGGGAGCGGGCCCCGCGGGGCCGGTCATCGCGAATATAAGGCCGTGCCGCCCGGCACGCCGCTCAGCCGAAGAAGACCCCCGCCTCCGCGTAGAGCGCCGGGTCGACGGTCTTGAGCGTGGCGGTCGCCTCCGAGATCGGCACCCGCACGATGTCGGTGCCGCGCAGGGCGACCATCTTCCCGAAGTCCCCGTCGTGCACGGCGTCGATGGCGTGCAGCCCGAACCGGGTGGCGAGCCAGCGGTCGAAGGCGCTGGGCGTGCCGCCGCGCTGGACATGACCGAGGACGGTGGTCCTGGCCTCCTTGCCGGTGCGGCTCTCGATCTCCTTGGCCAGCCATTCGCCGACGCCGGAGAGCCGGACATGGCCGAAGGAGTCGTACGACCCGTCCTTGAGGACCATGTCGCCCTGCGCGGGCATGGCTCCTTCCGCGACCACGACGATCGGGGCGTAGCTCGCCCGGAACCGTGAGGTCACCCAGGCGCAGACCCGGTCGAGGTCGAAGCGCTGTTCCGGGATGAGGATGACGTTGGCGCCGCCGGCCAGGCCCGAGTGGAGTGCGATCCACCCGGCATGGCGGCCCATCACCTCGACGACGAGGACGCGCATGTGGGACTCGGCCGTGGTGTGCAGCCGGTCGATGGCCTCGGTCGCGATGTTGACGGCCGTGTCGAAGCCGAAGGTGTAGTCGGTGCCGGACAGGTCGTTGTCGATGGTCTTCGGGACGCCCACGCAGGGGATGCCGTGCTCCTGCGACAGGGTCGCGGCCACTCCGAGGGTGTCCTCGCCACCGATCGTGACGAGTGCGTCGACCTCGTGCCTGCCGAGGGTGTCCCTGATCCGGCGGACGCCGTGCTCGGCCTTGAGCGGGTTGGTGCGCGAGGAGCCGAGGATGGTGCCGCCGCGCGGCAGGATGCCGCGCACGGCCGGGATGGAGAGCGGGACCGTCACCCCCTCCAGCGCCCCGCGCCAGCCGTCCCGGAACCCGATGAAGTCGTAGTCGTACTCCTGCACGCCCTTGCGGACGAGGGCGCGGATGACCGCGTTGAGCCCGGGGCAGTCGCCGCCCCCGGTCAGTACTCCGACCC
Source organism: Streptomyces sp. RKAG290 (assembly GCF_023701695.1). GTDB lineage: Bacteria > Actinomycetota > Actinomycetes > Streptomycetales > Streptomycetaceae > Streptomyces. The sequence continues at coordinate 5,582,525 of NZ_JAJOZC010000001.1, read as the reverse complement.
GCATGGAAGCATCCCTTCGCCGAAGTGAGCTCGCTCGTCACCACGCTAAGGGTGACCCAGGTCACTTCGGGATGGGTCGGACGGTCAATTCCCGTGCAATGTGCGGGGGTTGGTCTCAGATGTCGTCGAGACCGCGCTCGATGGCGTACCGCACGAGCTCCACCCGGTTGTGCAACTGGAGCTTGCCCAGGGTGTTCTGGACGTGGTTCTGGACGGTGCGGTGCGAGATGACCAGCCGTTCGGCGATCTGCTTGTACGAGAGTCCCTTGGCGACCAGCCGCAGCACCTCGGTCTCCCGGTCGGTGAGCTCCGGGGCCTTCGGCTCGTCGGACGCGACGGGCGCCGGCTCTGAGGCCAGCCTGCGGTACTCGCCGAGCACGAGACCGGCGAGGCCGGGGGTGAAGACGGGGTCGCCGACCGCGGTGGACCGGACCGCCTCGGTAAGCTCCTGGGTGCTCGCCGACTTGAGCAGGTAGCCGGTGGCGCCGGACTTGACGGCCTCCAGCACATCGGCGTGCTCGCCGCTCGCGGAGAGCACCAGGACCCGGAGTCCGGGGTGCGAGCCGACGAGTTCCTTGCAGACCTGGACGCCCGGCATCCCGGGCAGGTTGAGGTCCAGGACGAGGACGTCGGGGGTGACGGCCCCGGCCCGGCGGACGGCCTGCGGGCCGTCTCCCGCGGTCGCGACCACGTCGAAGCCGGCCTCGGCGAGGTCGCGGGCGACCGCGTCGCGCCACATCGGGTGGTCGTCGACCACCATGACCCTGATGGCCCGCTGCTGCCCGTCGTCCTGCTGGTGCTGCTGTGCGCTCATCGCACTGACCCCGCTTTCCCCCGTGAAACCTTCGGAACCTTCAGTTCGACCTCGGTGCCCTGGCCGGGCACGGAGATCAGCTCTGCCGTGCCGCCCAGCTCGGTGAGCCGGCCGCGGATCGACAGGGCGACGCCGAGGCGGCCTTCGCCCTCGGCCTGGGCGAGCCGCCCCTCCGGGATGCCCGGCCCGTCGTCCCGGACCGTCACGATCACCTCGTCCGGCCAGTCCTCGACCAGGATCCAGGCTTGGGCATTCTCCCCCGCGTGCACCCGGACATTGTCCAGCGCGGCGCCGACGGCGGCCGCCAGCTCCCCTGCGGCGGCAGGCGCGAGCAGCACCGGGGCGCCGGGCTCCGCAAAGCTGACCCGGGAGCCGGCGTGCGGGGCGAGCAGTGCGCGCAGATCGGTGTCGCCGGGCGGGGCGGGCTCGTCGTCGTCCACCTCGACGGTGCGCACCACGGCGCCGTCGGCGGCGTCCTCGGAGACCCGGGTGGGCGGCACCAGCCCGCTGGAGACCAGGGTGCGCAGCGCGACCTCCTGCTCCCCGGCCATCCGCCCCAGCTCGGCGGCCTCCCCGCCGAGCGCCGTGCCGCGGCGCTGCACCATCGCGAGGACCTGGAGCACGCTGTCGTGGATGTCGCGGGCCAGCCGTTCGCGTTCCCGGGTGGCGGCCTCGATCTCCAGGGCGCGGGCGAGGGTGCGCTCACTGGCGCGGGCGACCTCGACGACGTAGCCGATCGCGATGGAGGCGACCCAGACCAGCAGGACGTTGTGCAGGGTGTCGCGGCTGGGTTCGGCGCGCTCGACGAGGTTGGCGACGGCGACGAAGGTGGACGCGAAGGCGGCCCAGCGCCAGCCGCCCTTGATCGCGAAGGCCAGCACGGAACCCGCGGTCCAGATCGACGGCAGGGTCGGGCCGTCGACGTGCTGGGCCTGGAAGTCGGCGAGCGGGGTGAGGAGGATGCCGATGAGGGCAAGGGTGAGGTCGGCGCCGAGGAAGCGCTTGGTGCAGGCCACGGCGCCGGCGACCTTCGGCAGGGTGGCGAGCGTCCAGAGGGCCATGACCGTCAGGAAGACGACGGCCACCCAGGGCCGGTCGTACTTGTCGCGTCCGAAGACGGCGAGCAGGACCGCGTAGAGCATCGTCAGGACCCGGTACGCGGTCAGGGCACGCCACAGCGGCTGCTCGACCGACATCCGCACGACCCGCACGCGCTTGGCCATCTTGTTCTCCCCCACCCCCGGCGGACCGCGACGCGCTCAGGCGCCGCCGCTGTCCGCGTCCGACTCGTCCCGCCCACCGGTAGCCGCGGCCTTCTTGGCGGCCTCCGCCCGGTGCTTCGCCTCGTCCGCGAGCTGCCGCTTGGCGGCGGTCGCGTAGATGTCGACGTACTCCTGGCCGGAGAGCTTCATGATCTCGTACATCACCTCGTCGGTGACCGAGCGCAGGATGAAGCGGTCGCCCTCCATGCCGTGGTAGCGGCTGAAGTCGAGCGGCTTGCCGATCCTGATCCCCGGGCGCATCAGCTTGGGCATCACCTGGCCGGGCGGCTGGATCTTCTCCGTGTCGATCATGGCGACGGGGATGACCGGCGCTCCCGTCGCGAGCGCCACCCGGGCGAGCCCGCCGGGCTTGCCGCGGTAGAGGCGGCCGTCGGGCGAGCGGGTGCCCTCCGGGTAGATGCCGAAGAGGCCGCCGCTCTCGATCACCTCGATGCCGGCCTTGATCGCCGCCTCACCGGCGCCGCGGGCGCCCGAGCGGTCGACCGGGACCTGGCCGACGCCCTTGAAGAACGCGGCGGTGAGTTTCCCCTTGACCCCGGGCGCCGTGAAGTACTCCGACTTGGCGATGAAGGTGACCTTGCGGTCCAGGACCGCAGGCAGGAAGAAGGAGTCGGAGAAGGACAGATGGTTGCTTGCGAGGATCGCGGGCCCCCGCTCGGGGATGTTCTCCAGGCCCTCCACCCACGGCCTGAAGGCGAGCTTCAGAGACCCGCCGATGGAGAACTTCATAGCGCCGTAGATCAACTCGGGTGCCTCCTGTGTGCAGTCCGACAGACCTTAACCCGTGCGGCAGCCGCGCTCCCGCCCGGCACGGGCCGGGCACCCCCGGCCCGTGCCGGTGACGGCCCTGGTCGGTGTCGGTCCGGTCGCGTACGGTGAAGTAATCCTTCTGCACTCCCCCTTTCGCTCCCCTTCGAGCCTCACGAACAGGAGACCCCGGTGCCGGTCCTTCCTGGAGCCGAGCCGTTCCGCCACGAGGGCGGAGAGGCCGGCGTCCTCCTCTGTCACGGATTCACCGGTTCCCCGCAGTCGCTGCGCCCCTGGGCCGAGTACCTGGCGGCGCGCGGGCTCACGGTCTCGCTGCCGCTGCTGCCGGGCCACGGCACGCGCTGGGAGGACATGCAGGTGACCGGCTGGCAGGACTGGTACGCGGAGGTGGACCGGGAGCTGCGGGCGCTGCTCGAACGGTGCTCCCAGGTCTTCGTCTTCGGTCTCTCCATGGGAGGCGCGCTCTCGCTGCGGCTCGCGGCCAAGCACGGCGACTCGGTCCGTGGTCTGGTGCTCGTCAATCCGGCCAACAAGGTGCACGGTCTCGCGGCGCACGCGCTGCCGGTCGCCCGCCATCTGGTGCCGACGACGAAGGGGCTGGTGAGCGACATCGCGCTGAAGGGCTCCGAAGAGGTCGGCTACACGCGGGTGCCGCTGCACGCGGCACACTCGGTACGGAAGTTCTTCCGGCTGGTCGACGCCGAACTGCCGCAGGTGACCCAGCCGCTCCTGCTGCTGCACAGCCCGCAGGACCATGTCGTGCCGCCCGCCGACTCGGCCCGGATCCTGAGCCGGGTGTCGTCGACGGACGTCGAGGAGATCCTGCTGGAACAGAGCTACCACGTGGCGACGTTGGACCACGATGCGGAGCGGATCTTCGACGAGAGCTATTCGTTCATCGGCCGCCTCGCTCCGAGCGTCGGGAAGAAGGGGAGCACGTCCGGTGGCTGAGCATGATGCGGATCGCGCGGGCAGCGAGGAGGAGCGCGAACCGCTCCCGGCCGAGGGGGCGGCGGTCCCCGATGACGGCAGCGCGCCGCCGCCCGATGCCCCGGGGATGGCCCGGCCGGCGACGGGGAGCGGCCGGTCGACGAGGACGCCGTCTGGCAGGCGATCGTCGCGGGGTACGGCGACGAGCCGCCGGACCCGCCGGGCGCCAAGCCGTTCCGGTCCATCGAGGATCTCGCGCTGCCGGACGACGGCCCGCTGACCTCCCTGGACCCGGACAAGGGCATCGACAAGCGGCCGCCGAAGCCGCCGGAGAAGCCGCTCGGCAGCTCGGTGGTGTTCGCCCCGGGCGTCGGCGGCCCGCGCGACTACGAGCCGGCGGAGCCCGCCGCCGGCGACAGCGACGACGCGGACGACAGCGGCGAGGGCCATTTCGTGCCGCCGGAGCCGCCGCCGCTGCCGGAGGCCGACGTCACGGCGAAGTTCGCCTGGCTCGCGGTGGTCGGCGGACCGGTCCTGCTGCTGCTCGCGGTGCTGCTGCAGTGGGAGATGACCTGGTGGCTGACGACGGTCTGCGTCGGCGGCTTCCTGGGCGGTTTCGTGACGCTGGTGGCGCGGATGGAGCACGACGACGAGGACGGCGACGACCCCGGCCGCGGCGCGGTGGTCTGAGCGGGTCCCCTGCGGGGTGGCCGCGGGTGTGCTCGCCCCGGTCCGGGACGCGGGGCCCCCTGCGGGGTGGCCGCGGGTGTGCTTGCCCCGGTCCGGGGCGAGCGGTTCCGTCCTCAAACGCCGGACGGGCTTGATTGGTGCGGGTGCTCCGTGTTGCGGAGGCGCGGATCCCCGGTGGGTGGGGGTCCGGGGTCCCTCCGGGGCGTCTCCTCAGACGCCGAACGTTCGGCGGGTACGCAGCGGACCCGGGTCGATGTTCGTCGTCCTGCGGGGACTCCCCTGCACGCCCCCGGACCCGCCCGTCTCACATCTGCAACAGTCGCTGGGCCGGTGTGCAGGCGCGCCCGCACCCGGCGGAGGACCCGCACATCTCAAGCCCGTCCGGCGTTTGAGGACGGAACCCCGAGCCGCAGGGGACCCGCACCCCGCTAGGGGCCCGGCACCCGCAGCGCGGCCAGCACCGGCAGGTGGTCGGTGGCGGCCCGCAGATCGGCCTCGGTGACTCCGGGCAGCCCGGACGGGACACCGCAGCCGAGCACCTCGATCCCGCCGGTCGCGAAGACCGCGTCGAGCCGCTTGCGCGGGTCGTGCGGCGGGAAGGTGTACTCCCCGCCCCGGGGACGTACCGCCCAGCAGTCCTGGAGCCGCCCGGCCAGCCGCCGGAAGGCCCGCCCGCTCGGTACGTCGTTGAGGTCACCGGCCACGACGACGTGTTCCACGCCCATCGCGTCCACCTTGTCGAGCAGCAGCTCCGCCTGGGCGAGGCGTTCTTCGCGCTGGAGGCTCAGGTGGCAGCTCAGCACCCCTAGCCGGGTGCCCGCGATCCGGACCACCGCGGTGGCGAAGCCCCTGCGGTGCAGCCCGGGGGTGAGCGGCAGCAGGACGTCCTCGGTGCGTTCCACCGTGGCACGCAGTGAGCAGAGCAGCAGCGGGCCTGCCGCGGTGGCGCCGCCGCCGAGAATCACCAGACCGGTGCCGGCGGCGAGCCGGGCGGCGCGCTTGCGCCAGCGGAAGAAGCGCGGGGCCTCCTGGACGAGGACCAGATCGGGTGCGCAGGCGCGGATGACGCGGGCCAGTGCCTCGCAGTCGTCGCGCATCGACCGGACGTTGTAGCTGAGCACTCTGATGACGGCCGAGCCGTCCTGCTCGGTACGGGAGTCGGGCAGCGACATCATGGCCATGGCGTTCACGATACGGCGGACGCCCGCCGCTCCCCGGGAGGGGCGCGGCGGGCGTCCGGAACGTCCGTCGATGCCTGGGTGGATCAGCCCTGGCGGGCCAGGTCCGCCGCACCCACCAGCCCGGCCTTGCCGCCCAGTTGGGCCGCGAGCACCTGGGCGTGCGGGCGCCACTCGCCGCCGATCAGCCAGCGCCGGAACGACTTGCGGATCGGGTCGAGGACCAACTCGCCCTCGTCCGAGACCCCGCCGCCGACGATGAAGGCGGACGGGTCGAAGAGGGAGGCGAGGTCGGCCAGTCCGGCACCGGCCCAGCGGGCCAGCTCACGGAACGAGTCGACGGCCACCGGGCAGCCCTGCCGGGCCGCCTCACTGATGTGCTTGCCCTCGATGCCCTCGACCGTGCCGTCGCCGAGCGTCAGCAGGATCGTGGCGTTCTCGGGGGTGGCGTTGGCCCGCTGCTTCGCGTACCGGACGAGTGCCCGCCCGGAGGCGTACTGCTCCCAGCAGCCCTGGCTGCCGCAGCCGCAGAGCAGACCGTCCGGGACGACCCGGATGTGGCCGAACTCGGCGGCCACGCCGAAGCGTCCACGGCGCAGCTTGTTGCCGATGATGATGCCGCCGCCCAGGCCCGTGCCGAGGGTGATGCAGATGACGTCCTCGTGGCCCTGGCCGGCGCCGAAGCGGTATTCGCCCCAGGCCGCCGCGTTGGCGTCGTTCTCGACGACCACGGGGAGGCCGACGCGCTGTTCGACCTTGTCCTTGAGCGGCTCGTGCCGCCAGTTGATGTTCGGTGCGAACAGCACCGTGGCACGCTTGTCGTCGACGTATCCGGCCGCGCCGATGCCGACCGCCTCGACCGGGTGCCCCTCGCTCGCGCCGGACACCGCCGCCGCGATCGCGTCCACGATGCCTTCGGCCGTCGGCGGGGTCGGCACCTTGAAGGTCGAGAGGATGTGGCCCTCTTCGTCGACCACTCCAGCTGCGATCTTCGTGCCGCCGATATCGACGCCGATGGTGAGTCCCATGAATCCCTCAGTTTCGGTCGAGCCCCGCTGGGGCAACCGTACCCGAGGCCGGGCCCCGCCCTGTCGGTGCCGGTCAGTCCAGGTCGATGTGTTCGCCGGTGCCGGGCCCCTCATCGCGGGGGTCGGTGGCGTCGTCCACCTTCTTTTCGGTGCCTGCGGGGTCCCCGCACCCTGGGTCCATCGGCGTTCCTGCCCCTCGACGGCGGAGCGGTAGGCGGCGAGCAGTTCACTGCCGGCGGCGGCGATGTGGTCGAAAACGTCCGGATTGCGCTCGATGACGGGCTCGACGGCGGACTTCGCCTGCCGGATGACCTGCTGCACGGCGCCCTGGGCCGCCATGCCGAGCAGCGGGGACTGCAGGGAGGCGACCTTGTCGGCCACGGCGTCCACCAGCTTGCGCAGCTCCTCGGCGGCGGAGCCGGGCGGCGGGCCGTTCTCGGCGCGGCGACGGGCCTTCTCGGCGGCGAGATCCTCGGCGCAGGCCTGCGCCCACGCGTCGTCGTCGACGGGACGATCGGTGGCTTCGCTCATGGCGGACTCCTGCGACGTGGGTGGCGCAATACGGGACACGTACGTACGACGTTACCCGAACGGTGGTACGCCGTTCAGCTCGTCCTGGGCCACAGCGCCGGGTCCGGCGTGAACCGGACACGCAGTACGCCGTCGGTGAGCGCCGCTCCGGAGACGGTGCAGCGGCGCAGCGCGGACTCCAGAGGCACGATGCGGTGGAAGGGACCGACGGTGAGGAGGAGTTCGTTGCCGCGGCGGACCAGCTGGAGGTCCTTCTTGACGGCTCCGGGCAGCCGCAGGCACCAGATCAGTATGCCGTCGGCCCCGTCCGGGGCCTCCGGCGCGCCGGACTCCTCGATCCACCAGGGGTCCTCGGCCCGTCCGCCGTCGGGGCCGGCCACGGGCGCGGCCGGCCTGTCGTCCCCGCCGGTGAGGCCGATGAGGTCGTCGGGGCCCTGCGGGTCGCGGCCCAGGTGCGCCACTTGCACCGTCGGGGCTTCGGGGGCCCACTCCTCGCGCCAGCCGTCCAGGCACTTCTCCTGCTGCGCGGCGAGCGCGGCGAACCAGGGGTCGGGCGAGTGCCGGGGCAGCACCCGGTTGGCCACCACCGCGTCGACGCGCAGCCCGTGCAGGGCCAGTCCGGTCCGGGCGGTGCGCAGCGCGTCCTCGGCGGCCGGGCCCGGTTCGACGACGAGCCGGAGCGTGGTGGCGCGGTTCTCGATGAGTGCCTGCACTCCCGCCAGTTCGGCGTCGCGCCGGGCGGCGGCCTCGTACAGCCACTGTGCGGGCATGGGCACGCCGGCCAGCTGGGCGAGCATCGGGCGCAGGGCCCGCGCGGCCTGGCGCTCCTGGGGCAGCAGCCGGCGCAGGTAGCGGCGCAGCTGTTCGGGCAGCGCCAGTACGGCGAGGGCTTCGCGCAGCGGTGGCAGGTCGACGACCAGGAGGTCGTAGCCGTTGCGGGACCAGTCGCCCTGTGCGGCGCGGCGCAGGGTGTGCAGGAGGGCGAGCTGGTCGCTGCCGGGGAGTTCGGTCAGCTCCTCGCCGTCCAGCCGGTTGCCGCCGAGCAGGCCGAGCACACCGGACAGCTGGTCCTGCAGGGCGAGGAGTTCGCCGCGGAAGTGCGCGCCGGAGTCGATCCGCACGGACCACAGGGCATCGGCGACCTGTGCGGGTTCGGTGTCCGAGGGGAAGCCGGGGACGGCGTCCGCCGAGATCAGCAGGGTGCGGGCGGCCTGCCGGGAACCGGCCAGTGCGGTCGCCGCCGCGACGGTGGTACGGCCGGCGCCGCCGGGCCCGGTGACCAGGACCGTACGCACCGGATCAGGCCTTCGGGACGGACTCGACGCGCTTCTTCAGGCCGGCCAGGGCGCGGTCGATGATGACCTTCTCCGCCTTGCGCTTGATCATGCCGAGCATCGGGATCTTGACGTCCACGGTCAGCCGGTAGGTGACCTCGGTGCGATCGCCGTCGCCGAGCGGGGCCAGTGCATAGGAGCCGTCGATGGCGCGCAGCATCTGGGACTTGACCAGGGTCCAGCTGACCTCGTAGTCGCCGATCCAGGTGTACGCCAGGGTGTGGTCGTCCTTGATCGCTCCGGCGTCCAGCACGAGGCGCACCTTGTCGGCGCGGCCGCGGTCGTCGGTGCCGAGCACCTCGGCCTCCTTGACCTCCCCGGTCCATTCCGGATAGCGGTCGAAGTCGGCGATCACGCCCATGACGTCGGCCGGTGCCGCCTCGATCGTGATGCTCGAGCTGGTGTGTTCAGCCATCGCTGTGGCCCTCCAGTGCGGTGTACCGGTCGGTCGGCAGAGACCTGCCGCCAGAAGGCTATCGCGTGTGCGCCGCGCCTCGGCCCAGGGCCTGCCGGGATGCCGGGTGCGGCCGCGGTGCCCGGCCCGGCCCGGTCACCACTCCAGCGCCCAGGGCTTGCCGGTCGAGGCGAAGTGCCCGACGTTCACGCACTCGGTGACGCCGATCCGCATCCGGCGGACCAGGGGCTGGTGGACGTGGCCGAACACGGAGTAGCGGGGGCGGGTACGGCGGATGGCGTCGAGCAGGGCCCGGCTGCCGCGCTCGAAGCGGCGCGCCACGGTGTCGTACGTCAACTCCGGTACGTCGGGCGGGATGTGGGTGCAGAGGACGTCGACCGGGCCGACCGCCTCGATCTTGGCGGCGTACTCCTCGTCGCTGATCTCGTACGGGGTGCGCATCGGGGTCTGCAGCCCGCCGCCGACGAAACCGAAGACGCGGCCGCCGATCTCGACGCGTTCGCCGTCCAGGACCTTGGTACCGGGTCCGGCGTACTCGGGCCACAGGCCGGGGATGTCGACGTTGCCGTAGGTGGCGTACGTCGGGGTGGGCAGGGCGGCGAACATCTCGGCGTACTGCTTGCGCACCGCGGCGACGATCGCGGCGTTGCGGTCCACACCCGCCCACAGGTCGCGGCCCAGCTCCCGGGCCTCCTCGAACCGCCGCTCGGTGCGCAGGGCGACGATCCGGTCGGCGTTCTCCACCCCGAAGAGCTCCGGGAAGATGCCGCGGGAGTGGTCGGCGTAGTCGAGGAAGAGCACCAGGTCACCGAGACAGACGAGGGCGTCGGCGCCGTCCCCGGCGCGGGCCAGCGCCTCGGTGTTCCCGTGCACGTCACTGACCACGTGGATTCGGGTGCGCCGCTCGGCGGCGGTCCCCCGGCTGTTCGGTCCGGCTCGCATGACGATCACCCTAGAACTCCGGCGTCCACCTGGGTAGAGGCCACCGGACCTGCGGTTACTTCCAACGGCCGACAGAGGTGCACTACTGTGCGGATAAGGACCACCGATATGTGTGACGCATAAGACATCTGGCCGGAACCCCCTATCCGGAACCGAGTACCGGTGGGTAACGTCCGGGCAGTCCAGTCGTGCTCACCCCACTGAGCAACGCCATCTTGGACCGCAGCCGGTGCGTCACACAGAGCCGTGGCACCGGAGCCCGATGAGGAGCAGCAGTCTTGCGCGAGTTCAGCCTTCCGGCCCTGTACGAGGTCCCCTCGGACGGCAACCTGACGGATCTCATCCGCCGCAATGCCGCTCAGCATCCCGAGGTAGCGGTGATGAGCCGCAAAGTGGCAGGCGTCTGGACGGACGTCACCGCCACGCAGTTCCTGGCCGAGGTCAGAGCCGCCGCCAAGGGACTGATCGCCGCGGGTGTCGAGCCCGGCGACCGGGTCGCCCTGATGTCCCGCACCCGCTACGAGTGGGTGCAGCTGGACTTCGCGATCTGGAGCGCCGGCGCGGTCACCGTGCCGGTGTACGAGACCAGCTCCGCCGAACAGGTCCAGTGGATCCTCGGCGACTCCGGAGCGGTCGCCGTCCTGGTGGAGAGCGACGCGCACGCCGAGGCCGTGGCCTCCGTACGCAACGCACTGCCGGAGCTGCGCCACGTCTGGCAGATCGACAAGGGCGCGGTCGACTCGCTCACCGCATCGGGTGCGGCGGTCTCCGAGGAGACCGTGGACCTGCGCAGCGTGAGCGCGAAGGCCGACGACCCGGCCACCATCGTCTACACCTCGGGCACCACCGGACGCCCCAAGGGCTGTGTGCTGACGCACCGCAGCTTCTTCGCGGAGTGCGGCAACGTGGTGGAGCGGCTCAAGCCCCTCTTCCGTACCGGCGAGTGCTCGGTCCTGCTCTTCCTGCCCGCCGCGCACGTCTTCGGACGGCTGGTCGAGGTCGCCTCGGTGATGGCCCCGATCAAGCTCGGCTGCGTACCGGACATCAAGAACCTCACCGACGAACTGGCCTCGTTCCGGCCGACCCTGATCCTCGGGGTGCCGCGGGTCTTCGAGAAGGTCTACAACTCGGCGCGCGCCAAGGCCCAGGCCGACGGCAAGGGCAAGATCTTCGACAAGGCCGCGAACACGGCGATCGCCTACAGCCGCGCGCTGGGCACCCCGCAGGGGCCGTCCGTGGGCCTCAAGTTCAAGCACAAGGTGTTCGACCGGCTGGTCTACAGCAAGCTGCGGGCCGTGCTCGGCGGCCGCGGCGAGTACGCGATCTCCGGCGGCGCGCCGCTCGGTGAGCGGCTCGGGCACTTCTACCGCGGTATCGGCTTCACCGTCCTGGAGGGCTACGGCCTGACCGAGACGTGCGCGGCCACCGCCTTCAACCCGTGGGACCGCCAGAAGATCGGCACGGTCGGCCAGCCGCTGCCCGGCTCCGTCGTGCGGATCGCCGACGACGGCGAGGTGCTGCTGCACGGCGAGCACCTGTTCTCCGGCTACTGGAAGAACGAGACGGCGACCGCCGAGGCGCTGGCCGACGGCTGGTTCCACACCGGCGACATCGGCACCCTCGACGAGGACGGCTACCTCGCGATCACCGGCCGCAAGAAGGAGATCATCGTCACGGCGGGCGGCAAGAACGTCGCTCCCGCCGTCATCGAGGACCGCATCCGCGGGCACGCGCTGGTGGCGGAGTGCATGGTGGTCGGCGACGGACGCCCGTTCGTGGGCGCGCTGGTGACGCTGGACGAGGAGTTCCTGGGCCACTGGGCCGAGGAGCACGGCAAGCCGGTCGGCTCGACGGCCCTGTCGCTGCGCGACGACGCGGAGCTGCTGGCCGAGGTGCAGCGCGCGATCGACGACGGCAACGCCGCGGTGTCCAAGGCCGAGTCGGTCCGGAAGTTCCGCATCCTGGCCGCCCAGTTCACCGAGGAGGCGGGCCACATCACGCCGTCGCTGAAGCTGAAGCGGAATGTGGTGGCGAAGGACTTCGCGGACGAGGTCGAGTCGATCTACCGCGCCTGATCCGGACAGCCGGAAGGGGCCCGCACACCTGGTGTGCGGGCCCCTTCCGGGTTCCTGGGCTCAGAGCAGCGCCCTGAGCTTCTCCGCCAGCAGGTCCCAGCGCCACTTCTCCTCGACCCAGGCCCGGCCCCGCTCCCCCATCCGCCGGCGCAGCTCCGGGTCGCCGAGCAGCGCGACGATCCGCTCCGCCGACTCCTCGGCGGAGCCGCCGCGCACCACCCACCCCGTCTCGCCGTCGAGCACGGCGTCCGGAGCGCCGCCCGAGTCGCCCGCCACCACCGGCAGCCCGGTCGCGGACGCCTCCAGGTAGACGATGCCGAGGCCCTCCACGTCGAGGCCGCCGCGCCGGGTGCGGCACGGCATCGCGAAGACGTCACCGGCCCCGTAGTGCGCGGGCAGTTCCTCCCAGGGCACCGGTCCGGTGAAGCGCACCGAGTCCTGCACACCGGTCTCGGCGGCCAGCTTGCGCAGCTGTCCGGCGTACGGTCCGCCGCCGACGACCAGCAGGACGGCGTCGGGCACCTCGGCCAGGATCGCGGGCATGGCGAGGATCAGGGTGTCCTGGCCCTTGCGGGGCACCAGCCGGGACACGCAGACGACGACCGGCCGGTCGGTGAGCCCGAGCCGGGCCCGGACCAGGGCGCCGCCGGACTCGGGGTGGAAGGTCTTCTCGTCCACGCCGGGCGGCAGCTGGACCATGCGGTCCGCGGCTGCCGGGGTGAGCGCGGCGGCGATCCGGGAGCGGGTGTACCCGCCGAGGTAGGTGAGCGTGTCCGTGCCCTCGCCGATCCGGCGAAGCAGCTGCCGGGAGCCGGGCAGCTGGGCCCAGCCGGCCTCGTGCCCGTGGGTGGTGGCGACCAGCCGGCGGGCGCCGGCCCGGCGCAGCGCCGGGGCCATCAGCCCGAGCGGAGCGGCGGCGCCGAACCAGACGGAGGAGCAGCCGTGCGTGCGCAGCAGCTGCACCGCGCGCCGGGTCACCCGCGGGGTCGGCAGCAGCATCGTCGTGGGGTCGCGGACCACGGTGAAGGGCTGCTCCGCGTCGAAGGCGGCGGTGGCCGCGGCGCCTTCGGGCCCGCGCTTCCAGGTGGAGGCGTAGACGACGATCCGGTCGGGGTCCAGCCGGAGCGCCATGTTGTGCAGGAACGCCTGGATGCCACCGGGGCGGGGCGGGAAGTCGTTGGTCACGATCAAGGTCTTGTCCATCGCCGCCGACAGTACCGGGCGGCCCTGCCTCGTGGCTCTCGCACGGACCGGCCGGGCATCATGTCCTTTCGTAGCACCGGTGGAACGGATGAGAGCGGGACATGACGGGTTCGAGCAGCGCACAGCCGGCCTTCGCGGTATGGGGCCTCACCAGGGCCCTGCTGCTGCTCTGTGTCATCAAGGTGATCACCCTGCCCGGCCCGGACGTGACGAGCGACGTGTCGGTGATCTACCACGGCTGGTACGACGTGCTCGGCTCGGGCAGCTACCCGCACTCCGACGTCACCTGGCAGTACCCGCCCCTCGCGGCGCTCGCGATCCTCTCCCCCGCGCTGCTGCCCTTCCTGGAGTACGCCTCCGCCTTCTTCGTCCTGGCGTTCCTCTGTGACGCGCTGGTGCTGGGTCTGCTGCTGTACGCGGGCCGCACGGGCGCCCGCCGGAGGGCGGGCGCCTGGGTGTGGGTGGCGGGGGTGCCGCTGCTCGGCACGACCGCGTACGCCCGGTACGACGTGATGGTGACGGCGGTCGCGGTGGCGGCGCTGCTGGCCGGGGTGCGCCAGCCGCGGGTGCTGGGGGCGCTGGCGGCGTTCGGCGCGCTGCTGAAGGTGTGGCCCGCGCTGCTGCTCGCGGGTACGGCCCGCGGGCGCCGGACCCGTCTGGCGTGGGCGACCGCGGCCGGGGTGGGGTCCGGGCTGCTGGTGGTGTGCGCGCTGGCGGCCCCCGGGTCGCTGGGCTTCCTCGGCTCCCAGCGCGACCGGGGCACCGAGGTCGAGTCGCTGGGTGCGCTGGTCTTCCACGTGGCGCGGCAGTTCGGCTGGCAGGGCCGGGTGGAGCTGCACTACGGGTCGCTGGAGTTCCTGGGCCCGCACGTGCCGCTGGTGAGCACGCTCGCGCTGGGGCTGAGCCTGGTCGCGTTCGCCTGGCTGCTGGTGTGGCGGCTGCGGGCGCGCACGTTCGGTGTGAGTACGCCGGCGGACGCGGGGTTCACCGCGGTGCTGCTGTTCACCACCACGAGCCGGGTGATCAGCCCCCAGTACATGCTGTGGCTGGTCGGCCTGGCCGCGGTGTGCCTGGTCTTCCGGGAGAGCCGGATGATGCTGCCGGCCTGCCTGGTGCTGGCCGCGACGGGCGTCACCCAGCTGGAGTTCCCGCTCGGGTTCATCCACGTGGTGACCAGTGACGCGACGGGCGTGACCCTGATGTTCCTGCGCAACGGACTGCTGGTCGCCGCGACGCTGATCGCGGGCGGACGGCTGTGGCGGGACACGGTGACGCGGGCGGCCCCGGACACGGCCGCAGCCGCCCGGCAGGCGGCGGGACCCGAGCCGGAGACGGTCGCCGGCTGAACCGTGGCCGGGCTGCCGGTCAGCCGAGCCGTTCCTCCAGGTACTCCCGCCAGCGCACCGTGAAGTCCTGCGGAGTCGTGCCGAGCACCTCGTGCAGGGCCTGCTCCACCGCTCCGTCCCGTCCTGAGTGCCCTCCGACGGCCCGGTAGAAGGCGAACAGCTTCTCCTCGCCCCAGTGCTCGGCGATGAGCTCGCAGGCCAGCCAGCCGCCCTCGTAGGCCCTCGCCAGCCGGTCCGCGTCGCCGTCGAAGCCGAAATCCGCGTCGGTGGGCAGCGCGGCGGGCAGCTCGCCGCCCCGGACGGCGTCGGTCAGCTCCGGCGCGATCTCGGTGGCCGTGCGCTGCTCGGCCCGGTAGGCCGCCCAGTCGGCGAAGCCCTCGGAGAGCCAGGTCGGGGTGGCGGCGGAGGTGCGGGCGCGGGTGGCCACATGGGTGGTCTCGTGGGTGAGGACGACGCGCTGCCCGAAGGTGCCGAGCAGCGCGTAGGCCTGCGGGTTGACGATCACCCGGTCGGCGGGCGCCCGGCCCGAGCGGCCGGTCTCGCCGGTGGTGACGGCCGCTATCCCCCGGTAGTTCGCGGCGGGCGAGCCGAGCAGGTCCGCCATGTCCCGCACCGTGTCCGGCACCAGCACCACCACGCGCCCGGCCCAACGCTCCGGCCAGGCGCCGGAGACGGCGGGCACCGCGTGGTCCGCGGTGGCGGCGATCC
Organism: Streptomyces sp. RKAG290; assembly: GCF_023701695.1. GTDB lineage: Bacteria > Actinomycetota > Actinomycetes > Streptomycetales > Streptomycetaceae > Streptomyces. Next base: position 5,567,280 of record NZ_JAJOZC010000001.1, on the reverse strand, counting down.
CGGTCAGCTCGTCCCGGGGGCGTCCGACGCCCAGCACCAGGCTGTGCGCACCGCGCACCACCTCGACGTCACCCTGCTGCCAGAGCTGCCGGCCACCGCCTTCGGCCGCCCGGTCGGCGGTGAGGTACCAGCGGCCGTCCGCCGCGTCCCGCTCCAGGTCGAGCACCCGGTCCACGGAGACCGGCGCACTGTCGTAGCCCTTGATCCGGTAGCCGAGCCGGACGTCCGCGGTGGCCCGGTCCGCGCCGCGCGGGGTGACCTTCGTCAGCCGGTACGTCCAGGAACCGACGGGTACGTCCGCGAGGTGGGCGAGCTCCTTGCGCTGCGCGGTCCGCAGGGCGGTGGCGTCGGGGGCGACGACGGCGAGGTAGCCGTCCGGATCGTGGTGGAGCACCGCGGCGGCGCGACGGTCCAGGGTGGCGCGGATGTCCCGGGCGGTGGTGTCCGGGACGTCATCCGCCGGGGCGGTGCAGGCGGTCGCGCACAGCAGGGCGGCGAGCACGGCACCCGCCGCACGCCGTCGTCCACCCTGCGCCCGTCCCGCGGTACGCCCCTGATCAGCCACATGAACGAGGGTACGGTCAGACCCGGGTGACCGAGGAGACGGGCATCATGCCGACGGGGTCGTAGCGGACCGGGGCGCCCGGATACGGGGCGTGGATCACCTGGCCGTTGCCCACGTACATCCCGATGTGGCCGGCGTCCGCGCGGTAGGCCACCAGGTCGCCGGGGCGGGCCTGTGCGAGCGGCACCATGCGGCCGGCGTACCGCTGGGCCTGCGAGGTGCGGGGCAGGCTGACCCCCGCCTGTGCGTACGCCCACTGCATCAGCCCGGAACAGTCGAATCCGGAGGGCCCGCTCGCGCCCCAGACGTACGGGCGACCCAGTGCCTGGCGCACGGCCATGACGGCGGCCGCGGCCCGTGCCGAGCCGGCCGGCAGCCCGTCCACCGGCCCGGTCCCGGTGTCCCGGCCGGTGCGCGAGGACCGCTCGAAGGCCGCCCGGTCGGCGCCCGGCAGCGACTTCAGCAGCCGCTTGGCCTCGGCGAGCTTGCGCACGACGGTCCGCTTGTGGCGGCCGGCGGCCGCGCGGTTGCGCTCCAGGCCGGCGAGCGAGCGGGCGGCCTCCGCCCGGGTCTGGTCGAGCGCCCGCTGGGCCTTGCGGAGTTCGGCCGTGGCCAGTGCCCGGCTGTCGTTGACCCGGCCCAGCGTGGCCGCCCGGTCCAGGTAGTTGTCCGGGTCGGAGGAGAGCAGCAGGGCGAGCGAGGGGTCGATGCCGCCGGCCCGGTACTGCGCACGGGCGGCGGAACCGAGCGCCGTACGCATCGTGTTGATGCGCTCCTGGCCCCGGGCTGCCCGGTCCTGGGCCCGGCTCACCTCACCGCGCAGCCGTCCGGCGTTCTCACCGGCCTTGTTGTACAGCTCGGTGGCGTGCTCGGCCTCGGTGTAGAGGCGGTCGACCCGGGCCCCGGCGGCCTGTGGGGTGTCCTGCGGATCGGCGTTCGCGGTGGCCGCGCCGAGTGTCGCGGCGGCGGTCGCAGCCGCTGCCGACAGGACAGTGACCCGGACGCTCCGGCTGACGCCGGGCTGTGTGGGACGGCGATGGGACACCACAGGACGCCGCACTTCCTTCCGCTGGACGCAGACGTGCGCAGCCCCTGCCGCCCGGGGCGGGCGGACCGACGACCGGGAGCTGCACAGCAGGCAGACAGTAGTCGCGCGATCACTCAGCGGACAAAGGCGCGCCGGACGGACGGAAGGGCGAACACAGCTGCGCCCCGCCGGTGACCTGTGGTCTCCGGCGGGGCGGGCAGTCAGTACGGGGCGCGGGAATTCGCCCGTTCGGGCGTGATCAGATGCGCACGGCGGTCTGGTAGGCGCCGACCGTGTTCATCGACTCGTAGCGGACCACGGCACCCGGCTTCGGGGCGTGCAGCACGGTGTTGTTGCCCGCGTAGAGCGCCACGTGCGAGGTGTTGCTGAAGAAGACCAGGTCGCCCGGCTTCAGCTGGCTGCGGCCGATCGGGGTGCCCTGGTTGATCTGCGTGTACGTGGTGCGGGTGATCTGGACGCCGGCCTGGGCGTAGGCCCACTGCGTCAGGCCCGAGCAGTCGAACGAGTTGGGGCCGGTACCGCCGGAGACGTACGGCTTGCCCACCTGCGTGGAGGCGGCCTGGAGGGCGGCACCGCCACGGGCGGAGGCGGGGACCTCGCTGCCCAGGTCGACCCGGTCACCGGCGGCGCGGCTGGCGCGCACGTCGTCCTGGCGCATCTTCTCCTGCTCGGCGGCGGTGAGGGTGTTGAGCACCTTCCGCGCCTCGGCGAGCTTGCCCTGCTGCTTCTTCTTCTTCTCACCGAGCGTCTTGCGGACGTCCGCAAGGTCCGCGAGCTTGTCCTGGGCCTCCTTGCGCTCCTGCGCGAGGGACCGCTGCTTCTCCTGGATCTTCTCCATCGACTCGGCCTGCTTGGCCGTCAACTGGTCCAGGGCCGAGGCCTGGTCGAGGAAGCTGTCCGGGTCCGAGGCGAGGAAGAGCTGCACGGAGGGGTCGATGCCTCCGGAGCGGTACTGCGCCGCGGCGAGCGAACCGAGGCCGGAGCGGAGCGTGTTGAGCTCCTGCTGACCGCGGGCCACCTTGTCCTGCAGCGCGTCGACCTGCTTCTCGAGCTTCTCCTGCTTCTCCTTGGCCCCGCTGTACTGCTCGGTGGCCTCTTCCGCCTCGTGGTAGAGCTTGTCGACCTTCGCCTTGACCTCGCTCTTGGTCGGCTTGGGGTCGGCGTGAGCGGCCTGGGAGGTCAGGGCCACGGCCGCGGCAGCGGTCGCGGTGAGCACGGTCACACGGGTGCGGCTCGGGTGCTTGGGACGACGGTGGGACGCCACGAAGGCGAGCTCCTTCTTCCTCGAGCCGCCTACCGGGCTGTGGGGGACGGGAATCCCCGGCTCCGTGCATCTCACGGACTCGGCGGTTCCTTCGCTGCCACCCCGGATGGGTGATCAACCGTGCGAAGGTTCGAGGCCCGACAGTAGTGACCATCCTGTGATCAGTTCAAATCCTCACAGCAAAAATCTCGTCACAGCAGGTACTTCTTTACCCACACCACACGGCGTGTAGCGGCAACTTGACGGTCCGTTCCAGAAAATCCGGCAAGCCGCACAAAGCGCGCTAGACGCGCGAAAGCCTCTTCAGGAGCAAGAGGGACGCAACGGGTCTGGCCCCCGCCTTGGCCACTCCGTCGGCCACCTCGCGGTCGGTGGAGACCACCACGACGGGCCGTCCGGACGGTTCGGCACGCGCCAGTTGACGGATGAGCTCATCGGCGGTGACACCCGCCTTGCTGAACAGCACCCGCACCCCGCGCGGCGGCGCGAGCAGCACCGGGGCGGCCAGCTCGGCCCCGTCGAAGACGCAGGTCATCTCGGCGCCCGTCTGGGCGGCGAGCATCGCCAGGCCGCCCAGCAGCCGCAGCCGCTGCTTCTCCAGCGGCATCTGCGGATAGCCGGTCTTGGTGACGTTGTAGCCGTCCACGATCAGATGCGCCTGCGGCAGAGCGAGAAGCTGGTCCAGCAGCGCCGGATCGGTCTCCGAAAGGGCCCTGGCGGCAATGTCCTTGGGTGACATCCGGCCGGGCTCGACGGCGTCCACGCTGTCCGCGGGACGCATCGACGAGGGCGGCAGGGCGAGTTCGCGCCGCAGCCCGCCGGCCGCTTCGAGCACCGTGTCGAGCAGCAGCCGCAGCCGCATGTCCTCGACCGAGCGCCCCTCCCGGGCGGCCCTGCGCCCGGCCTCGACGGACGCCTCCGCCTCACCGAGCCGCGCCCGCAGCCTGCGGGTCTCGCTCTCCGCCGCGGACACCTGGGCGGCCGCCTCGGCCCGTACGGCATCGCTCTCGGCCCTGCCCCGGCGCAGCGCGGCCTCGCCGCGCTTCACCTCGTTGGCCGCGCTGCGCAGTTTGCGCTGCAGCGACTCGGCCTCCTTGCGGGCCGCGTCCAGGTCGCCGCGGAGCCGTTCGGTCTCGCTCTTCGTCTGGGCGCGGGCCTCGGTGAGCTCCTCGCGCAGCCGCTCCAGCTCGCGCCGGGTCTCCTCGTCGGCCCGCTCCGCGTCGACGCGCTGGGCCTCCTCACCCGCGGCGGCGAGGAGCTTCACCCAGCCGGCCGGGCGCAGCACGTAGGCCGCCGCGGCTACGTCGACGGGGTCGGCGGCAGCGGGCGGCGCACCGGACTCCAGGGCGGCGGACAGCTCCGGCTGGGTCTCCTTCAGCCGTTCACCGATGCGCCGGCGGAACAGCGCGTCGCCCTCCAGCGCGGCCGCCATCGCGTTCCCCGCGAACTTGGCGCGCCGGGACGGCGTGAAGCGGGCGTACTGCCGCAGCTGGGCCGGGAGTTCGGTGACCGTGAGGCCGCCGAAGGCGTCCGAGACCAGCGCGACGACCTTGCGCCGTACGCCTTCGGGCAGCGGGCGGTCGAGCGCCTCCACGGCATCGTCGGCCGCATCGGCCGACGCGGCGCCGCCAGCGGGCTGCTCCACCATCCGTCACCTCAAACTGTATGTACGCACGGCCCCGTCAGGAGTCGGCACCCGGCCTGTCGACTAGTTCGATCTGGTCCACCGCGTTGCACCAACGACAGCGCACCGACTCGATGGTCTCACTGACCACCTCGCGTTCCTCGACACTCGACTCCCCGGCCAGGTCGAGGTGGACGTACTCGACGACCTTCGAGGAGCGCGTCACGTCGAAACGCGTGAGGTTTCCGCAGAGCGTGCAGCGCCAGCGGGTCGCGTCGGTCGGCTGGGGAACCGTCGTCATCTTTGCGTCCTCTTGTCTCGAGCCTCGTCCTGCCACATAAGGATCTCGCGGTGCGCCGTCGAACTGCGGATGTCCTGCCGTAACCCTACGGCCTCGTCGCATCCCACCGGCACGGCGAGGCGGTCTGTCCCGTTCCCTCCGCTTGCGTCATGCTCTGTTCATGATCGATCGGCGGGCTGCGGCCGGCAGAATCCTGCGGGCGGCCACCTCGGGCGGACCGCCGGTGACGTACGCCCTCATCGCCCTGTGCTCCGTGGTCTTCGTGATCAGTCCGCTCTCCGGATTCAACCCGGTCTACGGCACCGGGGACGCCCTGCTCGCCGCTCAGGCCGGGTACTTCGAACACTGGGGTGTGATCCCGAGCGAGCTGTGGGACGGCTCCGCGCATGCCGTGCTCACCCCGCTCACCGCACTCTTCGTGCACGGCAGCTGGCTGCACCTGCTCGGCAACATGCTGTTCCTGTACGTGTTCGGGGCGATGGCCGAGGAGCGCATGGGCCACACCGAATTCGCGTTCTTCTACCTCGGCTGCGGCTACCTCGCGCTGCTCGCCTACGCGGCCGCGCACGCCACGTCCGACCAGACGCTCGTCGGCGCGTCGGGGGCGATCTCCGCGGTCCTGGGCGCCTTCCTCTACCTCTTCCCCAGGGCCCGGGTCACCAGCGTGTTCCCGTTCCTGCTCTTCCTGCCGCTGCGCTTCCCCGCGTGGATCGTGCTGATCTTCTGGTTCGTCCTGCAATGGCTGGCCGCCGAGGGCGCGGGCAGCGGCCCCGGCGTGGCCTACCTCGCCCATGTGGTCGGCTTCGCCGTCGGCTTCCTCTACGCCTGGGGACGCTTCCGGCGTGACGCTAGAGTGAGATCTCCAGCCACGGCCACCGAGGGAGAAAGCCAGCCGTGATCACCGCGATCGTGCTCATCAAAACCAGCGTGGACCGGATTCCCGAGATCGCCGAGGCCGTCGCGTCGCTGGACAGCGTCAGCGAGGTCTTCTCGGTCACCGGTACGTACGACCTTATCGCCATGGTCCGGGTGGCCAAGCACGACGATCTCGCCGAGGTCATTCCCGGCCGGATCAGCAAGATCCCCGGCGTCCAGGGCACCGACACCCACGTGGCCTTCCGTACGTACTCGCAGCACGACCTGGAGGCGGCCTTCGCCATCGGCCTGGACGGCTAGGGCCTCTCGTTTGGATCAGTGGCACGCACGCACGTCGGCCGGGTACGGACAGCTGTCCGTACCCGGCCGACGTGTCTGCGGCTGCTCAGACCTGGGCGGTGCCCCGGTCCGGGACGCAACGGCCGTCCTCGGTGCGGTACTTCCACTGGGCGCCCTCGCTCACCAGTTCCCGCACGGCCCGCACGAAGCGCTCGATGTGCTCGTCCGGAGTGCCGGCGCCGAAGCTGACCCGGATGGCGTTCAGGGAGCGCTCGCCCGGCTCGGCCTCCGGCGCGCCGCACTCGCCGACCTCCTGCGGGTCGCTGCCGAGCAGCGTGCGCACCAGCGGGTGGGCGCAGAACAGTCCGTCGCGCACCCCGATGCCGTACTCCGCGGAGAGCGCCGCGGCGAAGTGCGAGCTGTTCCAGCCCTCCACCACGAAGGAGATGACGCCGACCCGCGGGGCGTCGTCGCCGAACAGCGAGAGCACCTTGACCTCGGGCACCCCGGCGAGTCCGGCGCGGACCTCGGAGACCAGCTGCTGCTCACGGGCGACCAGGTTGTCGAACCCCGCCTCGGTGAGCGCCTTGCAGGCGGAGGCGATGGAGTAGACGCCGATGACGTTGGGCGAGCCGGCCTCGTGGCGGGCGGCGGTGGTGTGCCACTCGACGTCCACCCCGCCGTCGGTGCGCCGGGCGACCTTGCGGGAGGCTCCGCCGCCGGCCAGGTAGGGCTCGGCGTCGCGCAGCCAGTCGGAGCGGCCCGCGAGGACGCCCGAGCCGAACGGCGCGTACAGCTTGTGTCCGGAGAAGGCGACCCAGTCGACGTCCAGCTCGGCGATGTCGACGGGGTGGTGCGGGGCCAGCTGCGCGGCGTCCAGCACGATCCGCGCCCCGTGGGCGTGCGCGGCGGCGGCGAGCTCCTTGACCGGCCACAGCTCGCCGGTGACGTTGGAGGCGCCGGTGACGCAGACGAGCGCGGGGCCGTAGGGGTCCCGCTCGGCGAGTGCCCGCTCCAGCGTCGCCACGGCCTGGGCGGGGGTGCGCGGGGCGTTGAGGTAGGTCACCCGGGCGTCGCGCCAGGGCAGCAGCGACGCGTGGTGCTCGGTCTCGAAGACGAAGACCTGACAGTCGGCGGGCAGCGCGGCGGCCAGCAGGTTGAGCGAGTCCGTGGTCGAGCGGGTGAAGATCACCTGGTCGTCGGCCCGGCATCCGAGGAACTCCGCGACGGTGACGCGGCTGCTCTCGAAGAGGTCCGTGGACAGCTGCGAGAGGTAACCGGCTCCGCGGTGGACGCTGCCGTAGTACGGGGCGTACGCGGCCACGTCGTCCCACACCCGCTGCAGGGCGGGGGCGCTGGCCGCGTAGTCCAGCGCGGCGTACGTGACCTCACCGCCGGTCACCAGCGGAACCGTCACATCCTCGCCCAGGACGGGCAGCGGGGCACAAATGGACTGGTCGGTGGCAGCGGCGAAGACAGACATGACGAACTCCCGTAACAGGCAGGCGAATTCCGCGTGCCTGCGGATACGCGGCAGCACGGAAGGAAGAAAAGGGTGTGCGGAGAAGGGCCGAAAAGCCCTATCGCATTCGCTTGCTCACAGAGGCTCCCTGAGGACCAGGACCCCACGGGTGGACATCTCACGACGTCGAGGGGTCCGCGCTTGCCGCAGACCTCGCTGCCTACGGCCTGGTCTTCACCCGGGGCACCCCGCCACGGACGGAGGGTTGCCGGACAGCGGGCCGGGGCCGTAGTCGCTGTCACTCATGACCTGCGCAGCATCTTGCCATACGTGCCGGAACGCGCAAGGCGCAGTCCAAGATCTGGACTGCGCCCTGCCTGCGTTCGGTGCCCTCAGGCGTTGCTGGCCATGACCCATCTCTCCAGCGCCCGCCCGGCCGCCCCCGAGTCGATCGACTCGGCGGCCTTCACGATCCCGGCGGCGAGCTGCTCGGTGAGCGTGCCCTCCCCCGGGTCCAGCGCGACCAGCGCCGCCGCCGTGTTGAGCAGCACGGCATCCCGTACGGGGCCCAGCTCGCCGGCCAGCAGCCGGCGGGCCACATCCGCGTTGTACGAGGCGTCGGCGCCGCTCAGCGCCTCCACCGGCACCAGTTCCAGGCCGACGTCGCGCGGGTCGAAGGACTCCTCGCGCACGACGCCGTTGCGGGCCACCCAGACCCGGGAGGTCGCGGTGGTGGTCAGCTCGTCCAGACCGTCGTCGCCGCGGAAGACCAGCGCGGAGTTGCCCCGCTCGGCGAGGACGCCCGCGACGATGGGCGCCATCCGCAGGTCGGCCACCCCGACCGCCTGGGAGCGCACCTTGGCCGGGTTGGTGAGCGGGCCGAGGATGTTGAAGGTGGTCGGGGCACCGAGCTCCGCCCGCGCCTTCGCGGCGTACCGCAGGGCGGGGTGGAACTTCACGGCGAAGCAGAAGGTGATGCCCGCCTCCTCGGCCACCTCAACGACGCGCTGCGGGGGCAGGTCCAGATTGACGCCGAGCTTGCCCAGCACGTCGGAGGAACCGCTGGCCGAGGACGAGGCGCGGTTGCCGTGCTTGACGACCTTGGCTCCGGTGCCCGCCACGACGATCGCGGACATGGTGGAGATGTTGACCGTCTTCGCCATGTCGCCGCCGGTGCCGACGATGTCGACCGTGCGGCCGGGCACGTGGATGGTGGTGGCGTGCTCGTACATCGCGCGGACCAGGCCGGTGACCTCCGTGACGGTCTCGCCCTTGGCGCGCAGGGCCACCGCGAAGCCGGCGATCTGCACGTCGGTGGCCTCACCGCTCATGATCCGGTCCATCGCCCACGCGGTGTCGTCGGCGCCGAGGTCCTCGCCGCGCAGCAGCGGGGTCAGCACGCCCGGCCAGGAACGAGCCGCCACGCTGTCGCCGCCTGCCGGGGTCACAACGTTCATGGTCCGCTCCTGGGTCCACAGCCGATAAAGGGATGTGGCCACCCTATCGAGCCCCGGGGGACAGCGAGGAGCCCCGTCCATTCGATGGACGGGGCTCCTGCTGTGGCGATCAGTTCAGGCGATCAGTGGTGGCCGTGGCCGCTGGTGATCTCCTTGTACTCCTCGGCGGAGGGCTTGGCGATCTGGTTGTTCTCGCCGTAGTAGCCCTTGCTGAGCTTGGCACGCACCTTCTGCACCGCGGACACCTTGCGCTCGACACCGTTCTCGTCGACCGTCGGGCCGAGATCGATCGGCTTGTACTGCTCGTGCGCGGTGAGCGTGTGCAGCTGGGCGGGTGCCAGCGGCTCGTGGACCTCGACGAACTCACCGTGCGGCAGGCGCTTGATGAGCCCGGACTCGCGCCCGTGCAGCACCTTCTCCCGGTCCCGGCGCTGAAGGCCGAGGCAGATCCGCTTGGTGGCGATGAAGGCGAGGACCGGTGCGACGAAGAACGCGATCCGCACGAACCAGGTGATGGAGTTGAGCGACAGGTGGAAGTGGGTCGCCCACAGGTCGTTCCCGCCACCGACCAGGAGCACGAAGTACTCCGTGATCCAGGCGACACCGAAGGCCGTGCGCGTCGGTGCGTTGCGCGGCCGGTCAAGGATGTGGTGCTCGCGCTTGTCGCCGGTCACCCAGGACTCGATGAACGGGTAGACGGCGATCGCGACCAGCACCAGCGGGAAGATGACCAGCGGGATGAACACGCCCAGGACGAGCGTGTGACCCCAGAGGTTGATCTCCCAGCCCGGCATGACACGGATCAGGCCTTCGGAGAAGCCCATGTACCAGTCGGGCTGGGCGCCGGTGGAGACCTGGTCCGGCCGGTACGGGCCGATGGCCCAGATCGGGTTGATCGAGGCGATGCCCGCGATGGCGGCGATGACGCCGAAGACCAGGAAGAAGAACCCTCCGGCCTTCGCCATGTACACCGGCAGCAGGGGCATGCCCACGACGTTCTTGTTGGTCCGGCCGGGACCCGCGAACTGCGTGTGCTTGTGGTAGAAGACCAGGATGAGGTGCGCCACCAGCAGGCCGAGCATGATGCCCGGCAGCAGCAGGATGTGGATCGAGTAGAACCGCGCGACGAAGTCGCCGCCCGGGAACTCTCCGCCGAACAGGAACATCGACAGGTACGTGCCGACGATCGGCACGGACAGGATCGCGCCCTCCATGAAGCGGACACCGGTGCCCGACAGCAGGTCGTCCGGCAGCGAGTAACCGGTGAACCCGGTGAACATGCCGAGGACGAACAGCAGGAAGCCGAACATCCAGTTGATCTCACGGGGCTTGCGGAACGCACCCGTGAAGAACACGCGCATCATGTGCACGAACATGCCGGCCAGGAAGATCAGCGCGGCCCAGTGGTGGATCTGCCGGACCAGCAGGCCACCGCGGACGTCGAAGCTGATGTCCAGCGTCGAGGCGTAGGCCTCGGACATCCGGATGCCCTGCATGGGCTCGTACTGGCCGTGGTAGACGACCTCGTTCATGCTCGGGTGGAAGAACAGCGTCAGATACACACCCGTGAGGATGATGATGATGAAGCTGTAGAGGCAGATCTCACCGAGCATGAAGGACCAGTGGTCCGGGAAGATCTTGCGCATGTTGGACTTGGCCAGGGAGTAGATCCCGAGCCGGCCGTCCGCCCAGTCGGCCACCCGCTCACCGGCGGGCGCCTTGCGCTTCGTGTCGGTCGAAGTACTCATCCGCGCTCCCAGAATGCAGGACCGACGGGCTCTTCGAAGTCACCGAGCGCCTCGAGGTTGCCCTCGCTGTTCACGCTGATCCGCAGCTGCGGGAGGGCGTGACCGGCCGGACCGAAGATGACGCGGGCGCCGTCGGAGAGGTCGAAGGTGGACTGGTGGCACGGGCAGAGGACGTGGTGCGTCTGCTGCTCGTACAGGCTGATCGGGCAGCCGACGTGGGTGCAGATCTTCGAGTAGGCCACGATGCCCTCGTGGGCCCACTCGCGCTCGCGCTTGTCCTTGATGTTGTCCGGCTCGATGCGGACGATCATGAGCGCGGCCTTGGCGATCTGCTTCTGGAAGTCCTCCGCGTCCTCCTCCAGGCCCTCGGGCATGGCGAAGGTGAGCGAACCGACGACGACGTCCTCGGGGCGGAGCGGCTCCATGGTGTTCATGTTGACGAGCTGCTTGCCCTTGGCCCACATGGTCGAGCGGAGCTTCTTCTCCGGCAGCGGACCGAGGTCGCGCAGCAGCACCACACCGGCGAGCGGCACCAGGGCCAGCGCGCCGAACATGGTGTTACGGATCAGCTTGCGCCGGCCGAACGCGGACTCCTGGGCACCGGCCGCGAAGTCGGCGAGAACCTTCGCCTTGACCTCGGGCTCGGCCGAGATCGCGTGCCGCTCGTCGGCGACCTCCACGTCGGACATCAGGGTGCGCGCCCAGTGGACGGCTCCCGCGCCGATCGCGAAGAGCGCCACGCCCAGGGTCAGCCCCAGGGAGAAGTTGAGCGCGCTCACGTTGCCGAACGGGAAGATGTAGACGATCTTGTCGACCGGGAAGATGACGTAGGAGGCGATGAAGCCGACCGTCGCCAGCATGGACAGCGTGAACATGAACGCGACCGCGCGCTCGGACCGGTCCGCGGCCCGTTCGTCGATGTCCTGGATGCGCGGCTGGTGGGCCGGCAGCCCCGGGTCGGCGAACGGATCGCCCGCACCCTCTACCGCGCCGTGCGCGGGGTCCTGCTCTGCAGGCAGGTTCTCTTCTGGAATCTCTTGGCTACTCATGACTTCTTGGCCTTAGCGGTGTGGGCCGCGACCCAGACGGCAACTGCGATCAGTGCGCCGAGTCCGAAGATCCAGCCGAACAGACCCTCGCTGACCGGACCGAGACCGCCCAGCTTGAGGCCGCCGGGGCTCTCAGCCTTGGAGCTGTTCACGGTCTGGACGTACGCGATGATGTCCTTCTTCTGCTGCTCGGGCATCGTCGTGTCGGGGAAGGACGGCATGCTCTGCGGGCCGGTCTGCATGGCCTCGTACATGTGCTTCGGGTCCACATCCTCAAGGCTGGGGGCGAACTTGCCCTTCGTCAGGGCACCACCCTCACCGGTGAAGTTGTGGCACTGGGCGCAGTTGGTACGGAACAGGTCGCCGCCCTTGGCCACGTCAGCACCATCGGGGCTGACCTGGCTCTTGGTCGGGACGATCGGGCCGGCGCCGAGCGACGCGACGTATGCCGCGAGCTGGTCGATCTCGGCCTGGTTGTAGATGACCTTCTTCTTCGGTACCTGGGCACCCGGCTGCTGCGCCGGCATACGGCCCGTACCGACCTGGAAGTCCACGGCGGCGGAACCCACGCCGACGAGCGAGGGGCCGTCTGTGGTTCCCTTACCGCCGGTTCCGTGGCAGCTGGCGCAACCGACGGAGAACAGCTTCTTGCCCTCGTCGATGGCGAGGGACTGGGCGGTGTCGTCGGCCTGCGCCTTACTCGCGGGCGCAAACGCGGCGTACAGCCCCCCGGTGGCCGCCAGCGCGAGGAGTAGTACGACGACCGCCGCCAACGGATGGCGTCGTCGTGCGGAGAGCTTTTTCACGGATTACCCCGGTGTCAGGATCTTCTGCTTCGATGCGGATGTGGTTCGGGCTCGGGCCCGGCTACTTGATCATGTAGATCGTGGCAAAGAGGCCGATCCACACGACATCGACGAAGTGCCAGTAATAGGACACGACGATGGCAGCGGTCGCCTGCTCATGGGTGAACCTCTTGGCTGCGTACGTTCTGCCCAGGACGAGCAGGAAGGCGATCAGGCCGCCTGTCACATGCATGCCGTGGAAGCCGGTGGTCAGGTAGAACACCGAGCCGTACGGGTCCGAGGACAGCGAGAGGCCGTCCTTCTTCACCAGCTCGGTGTACTCGAAGACCTGGCCTCCGATGAAGATCGCACCCATCACGAAAGTGATCACGAACCAGGTACGGAGCTTCTTCACATCGCCACGCTCCGCGGCGAAGACGCCGAGCTGGCAGGTGAGTGAGGAGAGCACCAGGATCGTGGTGTTCGTCGCCGAGAACGGGAAGTTCAGGGCCGACGCCATTTCCTTCCAGTGATCTGGTCCGGTCACCGATCGCAGGGTGAAGTACATCGCGAAGAGGGCCGCGAAGAACATCAGCTCGGAACTCAACCAGATGATGGTTCCGACGCTGGTGAGGTTCGGCCGATTGACCGACGGGTGCGCGTGCCCGGTTTCTACTGTCGTTGCTGTCGCCACGACCGACATTATGTCGGTCGCTTATCCCGCCCTCACTCCGGGGGGTGCCGTTCGGTGTGTCAGAGGGGTGTGTCCTGCCCGAACGGCCCATGGATCCGCTGTCCCGGGCGGTGCTGACAGGCTGTCGGGCGGAGTACGATCCGCGCATCGGTTCATGCCCCGAAAGCCCCGAAGACACAGATGTCACGGAGGAACAATGCAGCCGACCGCCACGGTCCTGGTCTACAGCGACAACGCACACACCCGTGAGCAGGTGAGGCTGGCAGCTGGGCGCAGGCCTGCGGCGGACGTGCCGCCGGTGGAATTCCTGGAGTGCGCCACCCTGCCCGCCGTCCTGGACGCGCTGGACCACGGAGGCGTCGACGTCTGCGTGTTGGACGGCGAGACGGCCCCTGCGGGCGGCATGGGCGTCTGCCGGCAGATCAAGGACGAGATCTTCCGCTGCCCGCCGGTGCTGCTCCTGATCGGGCGCCCGCAGGACGCCTGGCTGGCGACCTGGAGCCGCGCGGACGCCGCGGTGACCCTGCCGGTGGAGCCGGTCGAGTTCGCGGACGCCCTGGCCGCCCTGTTGCGCAGCAGGCTCGCCGTGGAGGCCTGAGGGGCCGCCGGCCCGTCTTCCTTCTCCCGCTGATCCTTCCGAGGGGCAGCGCACTCCCCTGGCCGGTCAGACCTGGGGGCGCAGCCGCGCCGCCTGGACCGTGTCGACGCGCTCCGGCGTGTTGTCGTTCTGCAGTGCGCTGCCCTGCTGCCACTTGGCCCAGGACAGGTTCCAGTCGCCGTAGCCGTTGTCGAACGGCGTCATGGTCTCGCCCTCGCTGCCGATGACCTTGACGATGTCGCCCTCGCGCACGGTGTTGTAGAACCACTCGGCCTCGCTGGTGCTCATGCCGGTGCAGCCGTGGCTGACGTTCGCGTTCCCCTGCGATCCGGTGGACCAGGGGGCCGCGTGCACGTACTCGCCGCTCCAGGTGACCCGGGTCGCGTAGTAGACGGGCAGGTCGTACGAGTCGCTCGAACCCTCGGCGATTCCGATGGTCTCCCCGCGCATACGTACGTAGTACTCCTTGCCCAGCACGACCTTGACGCCGTTGCGCGTGGAGAAGCCGGGCTTGCCGGTGGTCACCGGAATGGTGTTGATCACTTCTCCGTTGCGCTTGACCGTCATGGAGTGTTCCGAGGCGTCGGTGATGGCCTCGAGACGGTCCCCGGTAGTGATCTTCAACGCCTTCGCGGGAGCCCCGTACAGCGCGTTGGTGACCTTGATGCCGGCCAGGTTGCTGCTCACCTCGATGGTGGCCTTCGCCGGCCAGTACTCCTGCGGGCGGTAGTGCAGCGTCTTGTCGTCGACCCAGTACCAGGAGCCGGTCACCGCGGGCGTGGAGCGCACCTTCAGCGCGCGCTCGACGGTGGCGCGGGCCGCCTTGTCGGTGACCGGGGCGCTGAGTGTCGCCGTAACGGGCTGTCCGACACCGTAGGTGCCCGCCTGCGGGCCGAAGGCGACCTTCAGGAACTTCTTGGCGGCGGTGGTCTCGAAGGAGAGCGTGCGCCCGCCTGGGGCGCCGTCACTGTCCTCCATGCTGACCCGGACGCTGTACCGGGTGCCTGCGGCCAGCGGGGCGGTGGAGCGCCAGCGGTGTCCGTCGGCGTCGAGTTCGCCCGCCAGATGGCGTCCTGAGGCGTCCACGGCGGTCACGTCGGTGATCCGGCCGTCGTCGCCGTCCACGCTGACTTCGAGGGGCTTGTCCGGATCGACCTTCTCACCGCCGTCGGAGGCGTTGGAGGAGATCTCGTCCGCCGCGTCGTACGGCTTGGCCGAGAGCGGGTGGCTGTCGGACTCCCCACAGGCGGTCACCCCGGCGACCAGGGTCACGACCAGCAGAGTGCAGCTCACTACGGGACTGATGCGCGGCGTGTGGTTCATGAACCCACGCTAAGAAGATTCATCCGTTTCAGCGCGCGGGGTGACTGCAAACGGGGGGCCCGCACTTCTCGTGGAAGTGCGGGCCCCCCGTCAGGTGGAGCGGTGTCACGGGTGGAGCGGTGTCACTGGGTGCGGTTCTCACCGCGGTAGTACTCGAAGACCCAGCCGAACAGACCGATCATGATGACCGGGGCCGAGAAGTAGAGCAGCCACCAGCCGAAGATGACTCCCATGAAGGCGAGCGCACCGCCGACCGCCAGTGAGAGCGGCTGCCAGCTGTGCGGGGAGAAGAACCCCACCTCGCCGGCCTCGTCCGCCACATCGGCTTCCTTGTTGTCCTGCGCCAGCGCGTCGACCCGCCGGGCCGTGAAGGCCAGGTAGAAGCCGATCATCACGCTCAGGCCGAAGGCCAGGACGAGCGCGGTCGTGCCGGCCGGCTCCTTGGACCACACGCCGTACGTGATGGCCATGGCGAGGATGAAGATCGCCAGCCAGAGGAAGAGCTTGCCCTGGATCTTCACTTACCCGACTCCTTGCCGCCGGCGAGGGCCTTGTCGTCCTCGGAGTGGTGCTCCAGCTGCTCGAGCGCCGTGATCTCCGGGTGGTGCAGGTCGAACGCCGGGGATTCGGAACGGATCCGCGGCAGCGTGAGGAAGTTGTGCCGCGGCGGCGGGCAGGAGGTCGCCCACTCCAGCGAACGGCCGTAGCCCCACGGGTCGTCGACCTCGATCTTCTTCCCGTACTTGGCCGTCTTCCAGACGTTGTACAGGAACGGCAGGATCGACAGGCCGAGCAGGAACGAACAGATCGTCGAGATCGTGTTCAGCGCGGTGAACCCGTCCGCGGCGAGGTAGTCCGCGTAACGACGCGGCATGCCTTCCGCACCCAGCCAGTGCTGCACCAGGAACGTGCCGTGGAAGCCCACGAACAGCGTCCAGAAGGTGATCTTGCCGAGCCGCTCGTCCAGCATCTTGCCGGTGAACTTCGGCCACCAGAAGTGGAATCCGGAGAACATCGCGAAGACCACGGTGCCGAACACCACGTAGTGGAAGTGCGCCACGACGAAGTACGAGTCCGAGACGTGGAAGTCCATCGGCGGCGACGCGAGGATGACGCCGGTCAGACCACCGAAGGCGAAGGTGATCAGGAAGCCGACGGCCCAGAGCATCGGTGTCTCGAAGGACAACGAGCCCTTCCACATCGTGCCGATCCAGTTGAAGAACTTCACCCCGGTGGGCACCGCGATGAGGAACGTCATGAAGGAGAAGAACGGCAGCAGCACACCGCCGGTGACGTACATGTGGTGCGCCCACACGGTCACGGACAGACCCGCGATGGCGATCGTCGCGCCGATGAGGCCGATGTAGCCGAACATCGGCTTCCGGCTGAACACCGGAATCACTTCGGAGACGATCCCGAAGAAGGGCAAAGCGATGATGTACACCTCTGGATGGCCGAAGAACCAGAAGAGGTGTTGCCATAGCAACGCGCCGCCGTTGGCCGCGTCGAACACATGCGCACCGAATTTACGGTCCGCCTCCAGCGCGAAGAGCGCGGCGGCGAGCACCGGGAAGGCCAGCAGGACCAGGACACCGGTCAGCAGGACGTTCCAGACGAAGATCGGCATGCGGAACATCGTCATGCCGGGTGCGCGCATGCAGATGATCGTGGTGATGAAGTTGACCGAACCGAGGATCGTGCCGAAGCCGGAGAAGGCCAGACCCATGATCCACATGTCGGCGCCGACGCCCGGCGAGCGGACCGCGTCCGACAGCGGGGAGTAGGCGAACCAGCCGAAGTCGGCCGCACCCTGCGGGGTGAGGAAGCCGGCCACCGCGATGATCGAGCCGAAGAGGTACAGCCAGTACGCGAACATGTTCAGCCGCGGGAACGCCACGTCGGGCGCGCCGATCTGCAGCGGCATGATCCAGTTCGCGAATCCGGCGAACAGCGGCGTCGCGAACATCAGCAGCATGATCGTGCCGTGCATCGTGAACGCCTGGTTGAACTGCTCGTTCGACATGATCTGCGTACCCGGACGGGCGAGCTCGGCGCGCATGAAGAGCGCGAGCAGACCGCCGATGCAGAAGAAGGCGAACGAGGTGACCAGGTACATCGTGCCGATCGTCTTGTGGTCAGTGGTGGTCAGCCACTTGATGACGACGTTTCCCGGCTGCTTGCGCCGGACCGGCAGCTCGTCCTCGTACGAGTCGTCTGCTGCCGCGGCACCCTGAGGTTCATTGAGGATGCTCACAGTTTGTTCGTCTCCGCATTCCTGGCCGGGTCAGTCTGCTCGATGCCGGCCGGCACGTAGCCCGTCTGGCCCTTCTTCGCCAGCTCCTTGAGGTGCGCCTGATAGCGCTCCGGGGAGACGACCTTGACGTTGAAGAGCATCCGGGAGTGGTCGACGCCACAGAGCTCGGCGCACTTGCCCATGAAGGTGCCCTCCTGGTTGGGAGTCACCTCGAACGAGTTGGTGTGGCCCGGAATGACGTCCTGCTTCATGAGGAACGGCACCACCCAGAACGAGTGGATGACGTCTCGCGAAGTCAGGATGAAACGGACCTTCTCACCCTTGGCCAGCCACAGTGTCGGACCGGGGTGGCCGTTCTGCGGGTTCTGGTCCCCGGGGATACCGACGTCGTAGACGCCGTCCGCACCCTTGGGGAAGTCCTTGCGGAACCGGTCCGGGATGGCGTCGAGCTCCTTGGGGACCTCGTTGCCCGTGGCGGCCGAGCCGTCCACGTTCTCGATGTAGTTGAAGCCCCAGCTCCACTGATAGCCGACCACGTTGACCGTGTGGGCAGGCTTCGGGGTGAGCTCGAGGATCTTCGATTCGTCACGCGCGGTGAAGTAGAACAACACCGAGACGATGATCAGAGGGACCACGGTGTACAAGGCCTCGATCGGCATGTTGTACCGGGTCTGCGGAGGAACCTCCACCTTGGTGCGGCTGCGCCGGTGGAAGATGACGCTCCACAGGATCAGGCCCCAGACCAGCACGCCCGTGGCGAGCGCTGCCGCCCACGAGCCCTGCCAGAGGGAAAGGATCCGTGGGGCCTCTTCCGTTACCGGCGTAGGCATACCAAGGCGGGGGAAGTCCTTGTATGTGCAACCGGTTGCGGTCGCCAGGATCAGGCCCGCAGTCAGCACCTGCGGCAGCTTCCGCCGCATCGGGCGCCGCGACGAGCGGTCGGAGCCGTTGGGACTCACGTAGCGCCTTCCCGAGAGTCTCGCCCGCACGGTCGGCGCGCCCGTCTCGTTTGTCGGTCGCCGCCCCTGACGCGGGCAGGGGTTTGGATGTTTATGCGGACCAAACCCTACTGGACGCTATTTGGGGCCGCGCGGGGAGGGTGCCCAACGCGCCGCCCGACTCCCCGAAGGGGTGGAATCCGGGCCTCCGGCCGACATCTGACGCCCCCTCTCCTGGCCGGGCGGGCGACCGGTCCCGAGCCGGGGTCCGGACCGGGCTAGCGTGGCCGGGTGCCCTACTTCGACGCCGCTTCCGCAGCCCCCCTCCACCCCGTCGCGCGCCAGGCGCTGCTTGCCGCACTGGACGAGGGCTGGGCCGACCCGGCCAGGCTCTACCGCGAGGGGCGACGCGCCCGGCTGCTGCTGGACGCGGCCCGGGAGGCGGCGGCCGAGGGGGTCGGGTGCCGTCCCGACGAGCTCACTTTCACCTCGTCGGGCACCCGGGCGGTTCACTCCGGAATTTCCGGGGCTCTCGCCGGGCGTCGGCGTGTCGGCGGCCATCTGGTGGTGTCGGCGGTCGAACACTCGTCGGTGCTCCATTCCGCGGCCGACCACGGGAGCCGCGGCGGGACGGTCACCGAGGTGCCGGTGGACCGATCGGGGGCGGTGAGCGCGGAGGCGTACGGCCGGGCGCTGCGCGAGGACACCGCGCTGGCCTGTCTGCAGTCCGCCAACCACGAGGTCGGCACGGAGCAGCCGGTGGCCGAGGTCGCCGAGCTCTGCCGGGCGGCGGGGGTGCCGCTGCTGGTGGACGCCGCGCAGTCGCTGGGCCAGGGGCCGGTGCCGGGCGGCTGGTCGCTGCTGGCGGCGAGCGCGCACAAGTGGGGCGGTCCGGCCGGGGTCGGGCTGCTGGCGGTGCGCAAGGGTGTGCGGTTCGCCGCCCAAGGACCGGCCGACGAGCGGGAGTCGGGGCGCGCCGCCGGCTTCGAGAACATCCCCGCGATCGTGGCGGCGGCGGCATCCCTGCGGGCGGTCCGGGCGGAGGCGGCTGCCGAATCGGTGCGGCTGCGGGCCCTGGTGGACCGGATCAGGGCCCGGGTACCCGTACTGGTGCCCGATGTGGAGGTGGTCGGCGATCCGGTGCGGCGGCTGCCGCATCTGGTCACCTTCTCCTGTCTCTATGTCGACGGAGAGACCCTGCTCCACGAACTGGACCGGGCCGGCTTCTCCGTATCGTCCGGTTCGTCCTGCACCAGCAGCACCCTGACGCCGAGCCATGTGCTCAAGGCGATGGGGGTGCTGTCGGAGGGCAACGTGCGCGTGTCCCTCCCGTCGGGCACCAGCGGCGAGGACGTCGACCGCTTCCTGGAGGTGCTCCCCGCGGTGGTGGCAGGGGTACGGGAGAAGCTGGGCGCGCCCGCCGCCGCCCCCGCACCCTCTTCCTCCCCTGCGGGCTCCCTGGTCGTCGACGCCCTGGGCCGGCGCTGCCCGATCCCGGTGATCGAGCTCGCAAAGGTGATCGGAGAGGTACCCGTGGGCGGGACGGTGACGGTCCTGTCCGACGACGAGGCCGCCCGGCTGGACATTCCGGCCTGGTGTGCGATGCGCGAGCAGGAGTACGTGGGTGAGGAGCCGGCGGACCGGGGCTCGGCCTATGTGGTCCGCCGACTGTCCTGACCAGGGGCTTCCGTCCCGATCAGGCCGGATCAGGGTGGGTACGGTGCCGTGCCTCACCGGACTCGGGAGGCGCGGCACCGGACCTGCGAGCCCGGCATGATCCGAACGAAAGGCCCTAGGCGAGGTGGGTGCGGACCTCGGCCGCGGCGTCGTGGCCGTACGCCTTGGTGAAGCGGTCCATGAAGGCGGTGCGGCGCAGGGTGTACTCCTGGGTGCCGACCGTCTCGATGACCAGGGTGGCGAGCATGCAGCCGACCTGGGCGGCCCGCTCCAGGCCGACGCCCCAGGCGAGACCGGAGAGGAATCCCGCGCGGAAGGCGTCGCCGACGCCGGTCGGGTCCGCCTTGACGTCCTCCTCCGGGCAGCCGACCTCGATCGGCTCCTCACCGGCGCGCTCGATGCGCACACCCTGTGCGCCGAGGGTGGTGACGCGGTGGCCGACCTTGGACAGGATCTCCTCATCGGTCCAGCCGGTCTTGGACTCGATGAGCCCCTTCTCGTACTCGTTGGAGAAGAGATAGGTGGCGCCGTCGAGCAGGATGCGGATCTCGTCGCCGTCCATCCGCGCGATCTGCTGCGAGAAGTCCGCGGCGAACGGGATCCCGCGGGAGCGGCACTCCTCCGTATGGCGGAGCATTCCCTCCGGGTCGTCGGCGCCGATGGAGACCAGGTCGAGGCCGCCCACGCGGTCGGCGACGGCCTTCAGCTCGATCAGCCGGGCCTCGCTCATGGCTCCGGTGTAGAAGGAGCCGATCTGGTTGTGGTCGGCATCCGTCGTGCAGACGAAGCGGGCGGTGTGCAGGACCTCGGAGATCCGCACCGACCCGGTGTCCACGCCGTGGCGGTCGAGCCAGGCGCGGTACTCGTCGAAGTCGGAGCCCGCGGCGCCGACCAGGATCGGGCCGGTGCCCAGGAGCCCCATGCCGAAGCAGATGTTGGCGGCGACACCTCCCCGGCGCACGTCCAGGTTGTCGACCAGGAAGGAGAGCGAGACCGTGTGCAGCTGATCGGCGACCAGCTGGTCGGCGAATCGGCCGGGGAAGGTCATGAGGTGGTCGGTGGCGATGGAGCCGGTGACTGCGATACGCACGGGAAGACTGCTCCTGCGGAGGTCGAGGGAACGGGTGTCCGCGTTCCCGGGGCGGCGTGACAGTTCACGCTACCGGTTCACGCGGGGACCCGAAGGGGAAAAACTACCCGATAGTAGGGCTTTCTTCCTGAGCTCTGCGGTGCCTACGGTGCGGATATGTCTAACCACATCGCCCCTCGCGAGTCCGAGACCAGCCTGGCCGAGCTGCGCGGGGACTGCGCACGGATGGCTCCGCACTGGGTGGTACCCACGAAGATCGCGCCCGCCCCGGTGGCGCCGTCCCTGATCCACGGGGTGACAGTGCCGCCCGCATCGGCCCGGCTGATCGACGCGATGTCGGATTACGGCGACTGAGACACCGCTGCCGGCCGGCCCGGGACCGGGCTCCTGGCCGCAACTGCCGTCACACGGGGGAACCGTGCGCTCCTCCGCCCCGTCCCATCGGTGTCCGCTCCCGAGGGGCGGGCGATATGCCGGGCCTGGCATATGACGGCAATGCAGGCGAAGGAGCGATCCGGTGAGCACCGAGCGACCCGACAACGACGTGACCGGTACCCGGCGGCGTTCGCCGCTCGCCGTGGCCTCGGTGGCGGCAGCCGTACTGCTGGCCGGTGGCGGCGGCGCGTACTGGGCCGCCACCGCGGCGGACGGTAGCGGCAGCAAGGACAGCGCGGGCCAGGCGGGCAGCGATGGCCGCACTCCCCCACTGCTCTCGCTGGACGAGCGGACGGGCGGTCCGGCCACGTCCTCTCCCGGCACCTCGCAGCCACCCGAGGGCATCGCCCCGGGTGAACCCGATCCGCACGGCGGCCGGCTCGTGTACCGCGCGGCCGGAGCGCTGCCGGACGGCCCGTCCGAGGCCGCGGTCCACCGCACCCACGGAACCGTCTCCGCGGCCGAGGTGAGCCGGCTGGCGAAGGCGCTCGGACTGCAGGGCACCCCGCAGGCCGAGGGCCCGTCCTGGAAGGTGGGCTCCGACGGCGACGGCTCCGGCCCGGTGCTGCGGGTCGGCAAACAGGCCCCCGGCACCTGGACCTTCTCCCGGCACGGCTCCGGGGGACGGACAACTGCAAGAGCGGGACGACCTGTTCGAGCAGTCACGTGGCTCCCGGCGGATCGCCGGTGAGCGAGAAGGCCGCGAAGGCGGCCGCCGTGCCGGTGCTGAAGGCGGCCGGCCAGGACGACGCCGCCCTCGACGCCGGTCAGCTGATGGGCTCGGCACGGGTGGTGAACGCAGATCCAGTGGTGGACGGGCTGCCGACGTACGGCTGGGCGACCGGGATCCAGGTGGGCCCGGACGGTGAAGTGGTCGGCGGCGGAGGACAGTTGAAGGGCCTGGAGAAGGGCGACGACTATCCCGTCATCGGCGCGGCCGAGGCACTGCGGCAGCTGAACGCCGCACAGCCGTCGGACGGCCGGAAGAACGTCGGCGGGTGCGCCACCCCGGCGCCGCTGAAGGACGGCACGAAGCCGTCCGGGACCTCCTGCGGCGCGCGGACCGGGGCGGATCCGACGACGGTGACGGTCGACAAGGCGGTCTTCGGTCTGGCGGCGCGGTACGTGGACGGCAAGCAGCTGCTGGTCCCGTCCTGGATCTTCACGGTCCGGCCGGCGTCGGGCGGGACGGGCAACACCGTCGCCCAGGTCGCGGTCGACCCGAAGTATCTGGCGAAGGACGCCCCGTCGGAGAAGACCCCGGACACGGGCGGCACGGCCAAGAACGGCGCGATCCGGTCGTACAGCGCCGACGGACGGACCCTGTCGGTGACGTTCTGGGGCGGCGCGTGCAGCACCTACAAGGCGAGCGCGAGCGAGGACGGCAGCACCGTGCGGGTGACCGTGACGGAGTCGAAGCCGGATCCGAAGAAGGTCTGCATCATGATCGCCAAGGAGCTGACCCGTACGGTCACCCTGGACCAGCCGCTGGGCGACCGGAAGGTGGTGGACGCCGCCTCGGGCGACGCGGTGGCGCGGAAGTGACGTGACGCCCGCGGATCGGGCACATGGCGAATCGGCGGCGGCCCCGGGAAATGATCCCGGGGCCGCCGCCGATTCGCATACTGCCTTCGGGGTTAGCTGAAGGAGTCACCGCAGGCGCAGGAGCCCGTCGCGTTCGGGTTGTCGATCGTGAAGCCCTGCTTCTCGATGGTGTCGACGAAGTCGACGGAGGCGCCGCCCAGGTACGGGGCGCTCATCCGGTCGGTGACGACCTTGACGCCGCCGAAGTCCTTCACGACATCGCCGTCCAGCGAACGCTCGTCGAAGAAGAGCTGGTAGCGCAGGCCCGAGCAGCCGCCGGGCTGGACGGCGACGCGCAGCGCCAGGTCGTCGCGGCCTTCCTGCTCCAGCAGGCCCTTGACCTTGGCTGCGGCGGCGTCGGACAGGAGGATGCCGTCGCTCACGGTGGTGGTCTCGTCCGATACGGACATCTGCTTCTCTCCCGGGTTGTACGGAGTCTGCTTGCCGACGTTGCAACCGCCGGAACCGCGGATTCATTCCGGACCGCGCGCTTGCCTGTTCCATTCATGCTCGCACACCGGCGGCGCGGGCGGGTGCGTCACATTGACGCTATCGGCATCGTCAAACTGACGTGAAGCGGTTATGATAGATAACGTCAATTAGACGAAAAGGCTCCTCGCAGAGAAGAAAGGGTGCGTGACGTGACCACGGCCCACCCCGTCCAGGAACTCGACGTACAGCCGTCGCCCCTCGCGCTGCTCCTGCTCGGCCGCGACGCCGACCCCAGGAGCGAGCGCGGCGTCGAATGCCCCGGCGACCTGCCCTCCCCGTCCGACCCGGACCTGGTGGAACGCGCCCGCGCGGCCAAGGCGAAGCTGGGGGAGAAGGTCTTCGTCCTCGGGCACCACTACCAGCGCGACGAGGTCATCCAGTTCGCGGACGTGACCGGCGACTCGTTCAAGCTGGCGCGGGACGCCGCGGCGCGTCCGGAGGCCGAGTACATCGTCTTCTGCGGCGTGCACTTCATGGCCGAGTCCGCGGACATCCTGACCACCGACGACCAGAAGGTCGTGCTGCCGGACCTGGCGGCGGGCTGCTCGATGGCCGACATGGCCACCGCCGAGCAGGTCGCCGAGTGCTGGGACGTGCTGACCGAGGCCGGTGTCGCCGAGCAGGTCGTGCCCGTCTCGTACATGAACTCCTCCGCCGACATCAAGGCCTTCACCGGCCGGCACGGCGGCACGATCTGCACCTCGTCGAACGCGAAGCGGGCCCTGGAGTGGGCCTTCGATCAGGGGGAGCCCTCGGCAGTCAAGGTGCTGTTCCTCCCCGACCAGCACCTGGGCCGCAACACGGCCGTACGGGACATGGGGATGACCCTGGAGGACTGCGTCCTCTACAACCCGCACAAGCCCAACGGCGGCCTCACCGCCGAGGAGCTGCGCAACGCGAAGATGATCCTGTGGCGCGGGCACTGCTCGGTGCACGGGCGCTTCTCGGTGGAGTCCGTCAACGACGTACGGGCGCGCATACCCGGCGTCAACGTCCTCGTGCACCCGGAGTGCAAGCACGAGGTCGTCGCGGCCGCGGACTACGTCGGCTCGACGGAGTACATCATCAAGGCCCTGGAGGCGGCTCCGGCCGGCTCGAAGTGGGCGATCGGCACCGAGCTCAACCTGGTGCGCCGCCTGGCCAACCGTTTCGCCGCGGAGGACAAGGAGATCGTCTTCCTCGACAAGACGGTCTGCTTCTGCTCGACGATGAACCGGATCGACCTGCCGCACCTGGTGTGGACGCTGGAGTCGCTGGCCGAGGGCAACCTCGTGAACCGGATCGAGGTCGACCCGGAGACCGAGAAGTACGCCAAGCTGGCGCTGGAGCGGATGCTGGCGCTCCCGTAGGGCTTCGGGCGGAGCTCCGCCCGGGACGCCGCCCCGCCCCCGCCACAGGGGCTGGAGGACGGACACGCAGAAGGCCCCGGCACCGAACCTCGGTGCCGGGGCCTTGCGTATGACGGGTCAGGCCTTCGCGGGCTCCGGTTCCTCGGAGGAGGTCTCCTCCGACTCGGCCGGGACCGGCACGCCGGCCTTCTTGGCGCGCTTCGCCGCCTTCTTCTTCGCGCGGCGCTCCTTGCGGAGCTCCACCATCGAGTACAGCGTCGGCACCAGGAGCAGCGTCAGCAGCGTCGAGGTGACCAGACCGCCGATGACCACGACGGCCAGCGGCTGCGAGATGAAGCCGCCCTCACCGGTGACGCCGAGCGCCATCGGGAGAAGGGCGAAGATCGTCGCCAGGGCCGTCATCAGGATCGGGCGGAGCCGGTGACGGCCGCCCTCGACGACCGCCTCGACGACGCCCATGCCCTGGGCGCGGTACTGGTTGATCAGGTCGATCAGCACGATCGCGTTGGTCACCACGATGCCGATCAGCATCAGCATGCCGATCATCGCGGGAACACCCATCGGGGTACCGGTGATGAGGAGCAGACCGATCGCTCCGGTCGCCGCGAACGGGATGGAGACCAGCAGGATCAGCGGCTGGATGAGCGACCGGAAGGTCGCGACCAGCAGCATGAAGACGATCGCGATGGCCGCCAGCATGGCCAGGCCGAGCTTCATGAACGCGTCGTCCTGGTCCTGGGAGACACCGCCGATGGTGGCGGTGGCGCCGTCCGGGAGGTCCAGGGCGTCGATCTTGGACTGCAGCGAGGCGCTGACCGCGCCGGTGTTGTCACCGGTGGGCTTGGCGGAGATCGTCGCGGCGCGCTGGCCGTCGATCCTCGTCATGGAAACCGGTCCGGGGACCAGCTTCACGTCGGCGATGGAGCCGAGCTTGACCCGCCCGAGCGGGAGGTTCTTGAGCTCGGCCATCGTGGTGGCCGGGTGGGCGGCCCTGATGACGACGTCACGCTCGGTGTCGTCCATGATCGCCTTGCCGGACGGGGTGCCCCGCACCGCACCGGCGACGGCCGCGCCCAGGGTGGCCTGGGTGAAGCCGGCGTCGGCGGCCTTGGCGTTGGCCTTGACCGAGATCCGCGGGATGCTCTGTGCCAGGTCGCTCTGCACGTCGGTGACGTCCTTGAGCTCGGCCACCTCGGCCCGTACCTCTTCGGACGCCTTCTTCAGGGTGTCCGCGTCGGCGGACTTGACCACGACGCTCAGGTCCTGGCTGCCGAAGCCGTCGCCCGCGGCGATGGTGGTGTCACCGATGCCGTCGAGCTTGCCCAGCGCCTCGTCGATGCGCTTCTGGGTGGCGTCGAAGTCGGCCGAGTCCTTCAGGGTGACCTGGTAGGAGGCCTGGTTGGCTCCCGTGCCGCCGCCGAAGGCCGCCATGAAGCCGGACGAGCCGACGGTGACCTGGTAGTCCTTGACGCCCTCGTCGCCCGCGAGGAGCTTCTCGACCTTCTTGGCCGCCTCGTCGGCGGCCGTCAGGCTGGTGCCCGGGGTCAGTTCCTGCTTGATGGACAGGACTTCCTGCTCGCCCTGGTCGAAGAAGTTGGTCTTCAGCAGCGGCACCATGCCGAAGGTGCCGAAGAGCACCGCGACGGCGATGACGACGCTGGTGATGCGGCGCCGGGTCGCGAAGCGCAGCACCGGGACGTACAGCCGCTGGAGCCGGCTGCGGGCTTCCTTCTCCTCGGCCTTGCGGCGGGCCTCGTCCGGGTTCTCGGCGCTGCCCTTGGGGGCGCGCAGGAACCAGTACGACAGGACGGGGACGACGGTCAGCGAGACCAGCAGGGATGCCAGCAGGGCCGCGGTGACGGTCAGCGAGAACGAACCGAAGAGCTCGCCGACCATGCCGCCGACCAGACCGATCGGCAGGAAGACGGCGACCGTGGTGAGGGTCGAGGAGGTGACCGCGCCGGCCACTTCCTTCACCGCGGCAAGGATCGCGGGCTGGCGCTCCTCGCCGTAGCTGAGGTGGCGCTTGATGTTCTCCAGCACGACGATCGAGTCGTCGACGACCCGGCCGATCGCGATGGTCAGCGCGCCCAGGGTGAGCATGTTGAGCGACAGGTCCCGGGTCCAGAGCACGATCAGCGCGAGGACCACGGAGAGCGGGATGGAGACCGCGGTGACCAGGGTCGAGCGGAGCGAGGCCAGGAAGAGCAGGATCACGATGACCGCGAAGAGCAGTCCGAGCGCGCCCTCGGTGGTCAGACCCGAGATCGCCTTGGAGACAGCGGGTCCCTGGTCGGAGACGACGGTCAGCTGTGCGTCGGTGCCGAGGTCCTTGCGCAGGTCCGGGAGCTTGTCCTTGACCGCGTCCGAGATGGCGACGGCGCTGCCGTCCTTGTCCATCGTCGCCGCGACGGCGAGGCTCGGCCGGCCGTTCGTACGGGTGATGGAGACCGCGGTGGACGGCTCCTGCTTCACCGTGGCGATGTCACCGACCCGGACCGGCTTGCCGGTCTTGCCCGTCGCCGGGTTCTGGCCGGAGACCCGCAGGTCCTCGATCTGCTTCAGCGAGGTGAAGGCGCCGCCGACCTGGACGGTACGGCTCTTGCCCGCCTCGGAGAAGGAGCCGGCCGGGACGGTCGCGCCGCCCGACTGGAGCGCCTGGGAGAGCGAGGCCGCGTTCAGTCCGGCGGCTGCGAGCTTCTTGTCGTCGGGGGTGATGGAGACCTGGAGGTCCTGCACACCGTCGACGGTCACCTGGCCGACGCCGTCGATGTCCTCCAGTGCGGGGACGACGGTACGGTCCAGCTGGTCGGCCAGGGCCTGCTGGTCCTTGCCGGACGTGACGGCGAGGACGACGGTCGGGATGTCGTCCGTCGAGCCTGCGATGACCTGCGGGTCCACATCGTCGGGCAGCTGGATGCGGGCGCGGTTCACCGCCTGCTGGATGTCCGCGACGAGCTGCTTGGTGCCCTCGTCGCCGAAGTCGAAGGACGCCATGATGACGGCGTTGCCCTCGCTGGCGGTCGAGGTGATTCCGGTGACGCCGTCGACGGACTTGATCGAATTCTCGAGCGGTTCGACGACCTGCTTCTCGACCACATCGGGGGACGCGCCCTGATAGGGGGCGAGCACCGACACCATCGGGAGTTCGATGGTGGGCAGCAGTTGCTGCTTGAGCTGCGGGATCGCAATCGCTCCGAAGACGAGCGCGACGATCGAGATCAGCCCGATCAGGGCCCTTTGCGCGAGGCTGAATCTGGACAGCCAGGACATGGGTGAGGTCTCTCTTCTGTGGCTTACGCGGCAGACGGGCGGGTAACTCGGGGACAGACCCCGCCCGGCCCCTATACGATCTCCCACCCGCCGGGCCGAAAGCGTCGGTCCCAGGTCGCTTTCTTATCTCGCGCATACCGCAGCTGGAGTACGCCGCGGCTGCACCCTCACTCCACCCTGGGGCGGACAAGGCCCGATTCGTAGGCGATTACCACCAATTGGGCCCGGTCGCGGGCGCCCAGCTTCGCCATCGCCCGGTTCACATGGGTCTTGACGGTGAGCGGGCTGACGACCAGGCGCTCGGCGATCTCGTCGTTGGAGAGTCCGCCGGCGACCAGGACCAGCACCTCGCGCTCCCGCGTGGTGAGGGCCGCGAGGCGCTCGGAGTACTCCGCGGCCCCCGGCCCCTCGCCGTCCCAACTCCCGCCCTGCGCCAAAAACGTGGCGATCAGCCCCTTGGTCGCGGCCGGTGAGAGCAGCGCCTCGCCGCCGGCTGCGACACGGATGGCGTTGAGGAGTTCGTCCGGTTCCGCGCCCTTGCCGAGGAAGCCCGAGGCGCCGGCCCGCAGCGACTGCACCACGTACTCGTCCACCTCGAAGGTGGTGAGCATGACCACGTGCACGTCCGCGAGTTCCGGATCGGCGCTGATCATCCGGGTCGCGGTGAGCCCGTCCGTGCCGGGCATCCTGATGTCCATCAGCACCACGTCGGCGCGCGTCGAGCGGGCCAGCTCCACCGCCTGCGCGCCGTCCGCCGCCTCGCCGACCACCTGCATGTCGGGCTCCGAGTCGACCAGCACCCGGAACGCGCTGCGCAGCAGCGCCTGGTCGTCGGCGAGCAGGACCTTGATGGCCGGTGTCATGCGCTCTCCCCCGTCCGGCCCGCCGCGCCCGGCTGCTCCGGCTGCTGCGGACGGGCCATGACGGGCAGGATCGCATGGACGCGGAATCCGCCCCCGTAGCGGGGGCCGGCGGTCAGGGTGCCGCCCAGGGCGGTGACCCGTTCGCGCATGCCGAGCAGCCCGTGGCCGCCGCCGGCGCCCTCGCCCCCCGGGTCCCCGCGGCCGTTGTCGAGCACCATGACCTCGGCCGTGGGCCCGACCCGTACGACACTCACCTCGGCCTTCGCGCCGGGTCCCCCGTGCTTGCGCACGTTGGTCAGCGCCTCCTGGATCACCCGGTAGGCGGCCAGGTCCACGGCTGCGGGCAGCGGGCTCTCGCCGGCCGCGCAGGCCACTTCGACGGGCAGCCCGGCCCGGCGGACCGTCTCCACGAGCGCGTCCAGGACCGCGAGGCCGGGGGCCGGTTCCGTCGGCGCCTCCGGATCGCCGGACTGGCGCAGCAGTCCGACGGTGGCCCGCAGTTCGTTGAGTGCGGAGCGGCTCGCCTCCCGGACGTGGGCGAGCGCCTCCTTGGCCTGGTCGGGGCGCTTGTCCATGACGTGGGCCGCGACCCCGGCCTGCACGTTGACCAGGGCGATGTGGTGGGCGACGACATCGTGCAGATCGCGGGCGATCCGCAGCCGCTCCTCGGCCACCCTTCGCCGGGCCTCCTCCTCACGGGTCCGCTCGGCGCGTTCGGCGCGCTCCCTGATCGCGTCGACGAACGCCCGCCGGGAGCGGACCGCGTCACCCGCGGCCCCGGCCATCCCGGTCCAGGCGAAGACGCCGAGATTCTCCTGGCTGTACCAGGGCGCCGATCCGAAGAGCATCGCGGCCGCGGTGAGCGCGGCCATCGTGAGCAGGCCGACCCGCCAGGTGGTCGGCCGGTCGGTGCGGGCGGCGACGGTGAACAGCGCGATGACCGCGCTCATCACCACGGGGGCCGGGGGGTCCACCAGGACCAGCTCGACGACCGTCAGACCGCCGGTGGCGGCGAGCACGGCCATCGGCTTGCGGCGGCGCCAGACCAGCGCGAGGGCGCTCAGAGCCATCAGTACCAGGCTGCTCGCCGCGGGGGTGCGGGTGCCGAAGGTGGGCCCGTGGTGCGCGTTCGGATCGGCGAACGATCCGATGATCATGGACACGAGCACGGCCACGGCGACCGCGCCGTCCAGCGCGAGGGGATGGTCGCGCAGCCAGTGCCGGACGCGCAGAACCCCGGTTCCGAGGGTGGTCACGTCAAGCTACGTTACGGCGTGTCGCGCGGGAACCGGTACGGGTGACGGCGAGGGACCCCTTGCCGGCGGGGCGGAGCACCGCGCCGTAGGCCCACGCAACGGTGCCCCGCGTCCGGCGGACCGGACGCGGGGCACCGTGGGTGCGGGTGCTGGAGCTGCCGGTTGTCAGCCGGGAATCAGGCCGTCGTCGCGGAGCATGGCGCGCACCTCTTCGAGGGTCGCGTCGGGCGACGGCAGGATCAGCTCGGACGGCTCCAGGGAGTCGTCCGGCAGGGGTGTGCCGAGTTCGCGCACCCTGGCGAGGAGCGCGTGGAGAGTCGAGCGGAAGCCGGGGCCGTCGCCGCTCTCCATTTCGGCGAGCAGTTCGTTGTCGAGCTGGTTGAGCTCGGCGAGATGGCTGTCGGCCAGGACTGCCTGGCCCTCCCCCATGATCCGTACGATCATGACGCTGCCTTAATTCTTGTCGAACTTGTGCGGGGACTGGGACTGCTGCTGGGTGGCATCCTGCGGGCCGCCCTCGATGGCCTGCTTCGAGGAGGAGCCGCCGGCCAGTTCGGCCTTCATGCGCTGCAGCTCCAGCTCCACATCCGTACCACCGGAGATCCGGTCCAGCTCGGCGGTGAGGTCGTCCTTCGCCGTGCCGGTCGGGTCGTCCAGCGCGCCGGAGGCGAGCAGCTCGTCGATCGCGCCGGCGCGCGCCTGCAGCTGCTGGGTCTTGTCCTCGGCCCGCTGGATCGCCAGCCCGACGTCGCCCATCTCCTCGGAGATGCCGGAGAAGGCCTCTCCGATCCGGGTCTGCGCCTGAGCCGCTGTGTAGGTGGCCTTGATCGTCTCCTTCTTGGTACGGAAGGCGTCGACCTTGGCCTGCAGCCGCTGGGCCGCGAGAGTGAGTTTCTCCTCCTCACCCTGCAGCGTGGTGTGCTGCGTCTCCAGGTCGGTCACCTGCTGCTGGAGGGCGGCGCGGCGCGACAGCGCCTCGCGGGCCAGGTCCTCGCGACCGAGCGCGAGTGCCTTGCGGCCCTGGTCCTCCAGCTTGGAGGTCTGGCCCTGCAGCTGGTTCAGCTGCAGCTCCAGACGCTTGCGCGAGGTCGCCACATCGGCGACGCCGCGGCGCACCTTCTGAAGCAGCTCCAGCTGCTTCTGGTACGAGTAATCGAGGGTCTCGCGCGGATCCTCGGCCCGGTCAAGGGCCTTGTTTGCCTTCGCGCGGAAGATCATCCCCATACGCTTCATGACACCGCTCATGGGCCTCGCGCGCCCCCTTCTGACTTAACTGGGCTCCAGCACTCCAACAGAACCCACAGTACGGGCCCTGTCTCTATTACCGCACTGTTCGAGCAAGGATGTGCTCCTCCCCAAGGACGACTGCCACCGCTCCCCGCTCCCGCCCAGGGAGTAGGTGAAGGTCAGGGAAACCGGTGGCAACGCCCGTATCGTCCCGCTCGCACCCTGCTGGAGACGCAGGCCGTTGCCGGATCGTTCCCGGCCGGCCTGGGGTCGTCGCGATCTACCCCGTACCCTTGGGCCTTGTGTTCCGTAGCCGCTCCAAGGAAGAGAAGGCCCCCACCGGCAAGGTGACGGCGGACCTCTCCAAGACGCCCCGCGACCCGCAGTCTCCCAAGGGTCGCCCCACCCCCAAGCGCAGCGATGCCCAGTCGCAGCGCCGTCGTGCCTCCAGTGGTGCGCCGACCGACCGCAAGGAGGCCATGAAGCGCCAGCGCGAAGCGCGCCGCGTGGACATGGCCAAACAGCGTGAGGCGCTCGCCAGTGGCGACGAGCGCTATCTCCCGGCCCGCGACAAGGGCCCGGTGCGACGCTTCGTCCGCGACTTCGTGGACTCCCGCTTCTGCATCGCCGAGTTCTTCCTGCCGCTCGCCGTGATCATCCTGGTTCTCAGCGTGATCCAGGTGCAGGGCATCCAGAACATCTCGCTGCTGCTCTGGCTCGGTGTCATCGTGCTGATCGTCGTCGACTCGATCGGGCTCACGTTCCGGCTGCGCAAGCAGCTGAACGAGCGGTTCCCCGACACGCCCAAGCGCGGTGCGATCGCCTACGGCCTGATGCGCACGCTCCAGATGCGACGGCTGCGGCTGCCGAAGCCGCAGGTCAAGCGCGGAGAGCGGCCCTGAGTACGGATCTCTTCGGCTCGGCCGGCGGTTCGACCGCCGGCCCGCCTGGTGATGCGGCCACCGGATTCTCGGGGGCCTCGTCGGTGTGGCTGAAGGGGCTCGGCGGACTGCGCAACACCGTTCGCCAGGAACTGGTCGCCAGGCAGCTCGACGAGCAGATAGCCGGCCGCTTCCCGGTGGGGCAGCGACTGCGGATCCTGGACGTCGGCATGGGCCAGGGCACTCAGGCTCTGCGGCTCGCCCGGGCCGGTCACACGGTCACCGGGCTGGAGTCCGACGCCGAGATGCTGCGGACCGCCCGTGAGGCGCTCGGCGGTGAGCCCGCCGGAATCCGTGAGCGGGTCCGGTTCATCGAGGGCAACGGCCAGGACACGGGTGTGCACTTCCTGCCCGGCAGCTTCGACGTGGTGCTCTGCCACGGCGTGCTGATGTATGTCCAGGAACCCGACGCCATGGTGGCCGGCCTGGCCCGGATGCTCGCGCCGGGCGGGCTGCTGTCGCTGCTCGTGAGGAACGCGGACGCGCTGGCCATGCGGCCCGGGGCCGCCGGGGACTGGGACGCGGCGCTGGCCGCGTTCGACACGGCGCGCTATACCAACCGGCTCGGCCGGTCGGTACGCGCGGACCGGCTCGACGCCCTGACCGCGACGCTCGCCGGGATCGCTGCGCCGCTGCACGCCTGGTACGGGGTGCGGGTCTTCACGGACAACGTGAGCAACGACGTGGAGCTGCCGGCCGCGGCGGAGCTGGAGCGGGTGCTGGTGGCGGAGGACCGGGCGGGGCGGACGGATCCGTATCGCCGGGTGGCCGCGCTGCTGCATCTGTGCGGAGTGCGGGGCTAGCGTCTTCGGCTCGGACAAGGCCGGGCTCGCATGCCCCCGGGCCGCCTCGTCCTGAAGCGCCGGACGGGCTGGAGGACTGCCCTCAATCGCCGGGCGGGCTTGAGAGTGTCGCCCGGCAGGCACGAGAAGCCGGGCAGCCGCGAAGGTGCTGGGCAGGGATGATCGAGCCGGGCGGGCTGGTGCTCGGGCGGATGCGCTCAGCGGGCCGCCACGGGCGCCAAAAGTAATAATCCGGACATGGATTCCTTTAGCCCCCGCCGTCGTGCGCGTCGGCTGCTGCTGCCCCTGACCGCGGGTGTCTGTGCGATCGCGCTGGCCGGCGGCTGCGCCGACTCGCACGCGAACTCCTCGAAGACCGACGCGACCAAGGCCGGATCGGCCCAGCAGGGCCCGGTCTCGAAGACCACCGGCGATCTGCAGGACGACTACCAGTCCGTCATCAAGGACGTGCTTCCGTCAGTGGTGCAGATCGACGCGTCGAACAGCCTGGGCTCCGGCGTCGTCTACGACACCAAGGGCCACATCGTCACCAACGCCCACGTCGTCGGCGAGGAGAAGACCTTCAAGGTCACCGCCGCGACCGGTGAGAAGGTGCTGAGCGCCTCGCTGGTCGCCGCCTATCCCGACCAGGACCTGGCCGTCATCAAGCTCGACAGCATCCCGGAGGGGACGAGGCCGGCGAAATTCGGCAACTCGGAGAAGGTCGCGGTGGGCCAGATCGTCCTGGCGATGGGTTCGCCGCTCGGGCTGTCCAGCAGCGTCACCCAGGGCATCGTCTCGGCGCTCGGCCGGACCGTCAGCGAGAGCAGCGCGGGCGGCGGTACGGGCGCGACCATCGCGAACATGGTGCAGACCTCGGCGGCGATCAACCCGGGCAACAGCGGCGGCGCGCTGGTGAACCTGGACAGCGAGGTCATCGGCATCCCGACGCTGGCGGCCTCGGACCCGCAGATGGGGGACAGCGCGGCGCCGGGAATCGGATTCGCGATCCCCGCGTCGATGGTGAAGACGGTCGCCGACCAGATCATCAAGAGCGGCAAGGTCACGGACTCGGGCCGGGCCGCCTTGAACGTCACCGGCCGCACGGTCGTCGACGACAACTACCGGCCCGCCGGTGTCGCGCTGGTCAGCGTGCCCAAGGGCGGTGCCGCGGAGAAGGCGGGGCTGCGGGTCGGCGACGTCATCACGAAGATCGATGACACGCCGGTCACCACGATCACGTCCCTGTCGGAGGCGCTGGCCTCGGACAAGCCGGGCGAGAAGGTCACCGTGACGTATCAGCGCGGCGATGCGAAGAAGACCGCGGAAGTCACGCTCGGAGAGATCTGAGCGCCCGAACAGCCCAGAACCGCGAGCTCAGAGCTCACCGCCGCGTACGGAGTCCCGCGCGGTCGCCGGGCGGGCCCTCAGGGGTCCGCCCGGCGGCCGGTGGGTCAGCTCTGCTCGGCCTGGAGGCTCATCGGGCCGTAGATCTTCGTCGCGTCGTCGAAGAGCGTCACCTGGGCCGCCCCGCCGTCGAGGAGTTCCTTCCAGTACTCACCGATCCAGGACTCCGCGTCACCCTGCGTCGTGAATTCCTCCGGCTGCAGGGCCGGCTCCGTCTCCGTACCGTCGGACTTCTCGAACCGCCACGTCCACGCCATGTCCGCCTCCTGAGTCACTTTGCTCCGTCAGCAGCCTAGTGCTTGGGACCAGCACGGGAGGGGTCCGCGCACGTCCCGCACCCCCACGTCGCGCACCGGGTGCGGGTACGCGGGAGGATCGGATCGTGGAACTGACTCTGCTCGGCACCGGAGCCCCCGACGGGCTGCCGCGGCCCGACTGCCCCTGCGCCGCCTGCGCCACCGCCCGCGGGGTGCACATCCGGGCCGCGACCGCCCTGCTGATCGACGACGCGCTGCTGCTCGATCTGACCCCCGGGGCGGTGTTCGCCGCAGCCCGCGCGGGACATTCGCTCACCGGCGTACGCCAGGTGCTGCTCACCCATCCGCACGACGGCCCCGCCGTCGAACTGCCCGCCGGCCTGCCTGCGGCGGGCCGGGTCCCGGACGGCCGGGTGCTCACGCTGATCAGCGGCCACCGGGTGCGGGCGGTGCCGATGGACTCGCCGGGCACGGGGTACGAGGTGACGGCGCCGGAGGGCGAGCGGCTGCTCTACCTGCCGCCGGGCGCCGCCCCGGCGGGTCTCGCCGACCGGGTGGCCGAGCCCTACGACATGGTGGTCGCCGACGTCGTGGGACGTCCCGACGCGGTGGCCCGGCTGCGGGCCGTCGCGGCCGTCGGGCCGGCCACCGAGGTGATCGCCGTCCATCTGGACCATGACGCCATGCCGGGTCCCGAGCTGGACCGCCGGCTCGCCGCGGCCGGGGTGCGGGCCGTGCCGGACGGCACGACGCTCGCCGTGGGCGGGTACCACGCCGTACCGGACGTGCCCCGGCGCACCCTGATCACCGGCGGCGCGCGGTCCGGGAAGTCGGTCGAGGCCGAGCGGCGGCTGGAGACGTACCCCGAGGTCGTGTACGTGGCGACCGGCGGCGGCCGGGACGGCGACACGGAGTGGGCGGCCCGGATCGGGCTGCACCGGGAGCGCAGACCGGCGGCCTGGCGGACCGAGGAGACCTGCGAACTCGTGGAGCTGCTGGCCTCGGACGGCCCCCCGCTGCTGATCGACTGCCTGTCGCTCTGGCTGACGGACGCGATGGACCGGGTGGACGCCTGGGACGACGGAGCGTGGGCAGGCGGTGGGGAGAGCAAGCTGCGGAAGCGCACGGGTGAACTCGTCGCCGCTTTCCGCGGGACGCGCCGCACCGTCGTCGCGGTGACCAACGAGACCGGTTCCGGTGTGGTGCCCGCGACGGCTGCGGGGCGGCGCTTCAGGGACGAGCTGGGCCGGCTGAACGCCGCGGTCGCCGACGAGTGCGAGCGGGTGCTGCTGGTGGTGGCCGGGCAGGCGCTGACGCTGCGCGGCTGAGCGGCCGGCGAGGAGCGGAAACGAGGAGACGAGGAGCGGACATGGCGCGTGTACGGCCGATGCTGGACGGGGTGCCGGAGACCCTGTTGTGGACGTTGTACCACCGGGCGTACGAGGCCGGCCGGCCCTATCCGGTGCTGGACGACCCGGTGGCGCTCGAACTGCTGGCGAATCTGGACTACCCGTTCGAGGAGCGGTTCGGACTGCCCGGCCCGTTCAGTTCGCAGGCGCAGGGGCTGCGGTCGCGCTGCTTCGACCTGGCCGTGCAGTCGTACCTCGCCGACCGCCCGGAGGCCACCGTCGTCGCACTCGGCGACGGGCTGGAGACCGGGTTCTGGCGGGTCGACAACGGCCGGCTGAACTGGCTGAGCGTGGAGCTGCCCGAGGTGGCCACGCTGCGCCGGACGCTCCTGCCGCCCTCGGACCGGCTGCGGACGCTGGCCGGATCGGCGACGGACCTCACCTGGCTGGACGAGATCGAGGACCCCGCGGGCCGGGGTGTGGTCGTCACGGCGCAGGGGCTGCTGATGTACCTGCGCCCCGCCGAGGTGCGGAAGGTCATCGCGGCCTGCGCCGAGCGGCTGCCGGGCTCGGTGCTCGTCCTGGACTCGATGTCCCGTCCGCTCGCGAAGGGCACGAGGGCGGGCACCTCGAAGGTCGGGGACATGACGATCCCGCCGATGCGCTGGGCGATGAACCCGGGCGAGCGGCGCAAGCTGCGCAGCGCGCATCCGGGCGTCGCCGAGGTGCGTGCGCTGCACCTGCCGCGGGGCGGGGTGCGATGGGTGAGCTGATCCGCGTCCAGAACCTGCTCCCCGGCGTGCGGACGCTGACGCCCGCGGTGACCCAACTGCGGTTCAGGGGCTGAGCGGCGCACCGGCCGGGGGCGCAAAAGCCGACAGGTACTGTTCCGCAGTGAGCCCGCCGCCGGGCTCCTGGGCCCACACCACGTATCGACCCGCGAGGCAGATCCCCGTGAATCTGGACGACTTCTCCGACCTGATCGAACGCCCCGACGGGGGTGTACGGCGCGATGCCGAGGAACGCCGGGAGCGCTTCGTCGTGCCCCCGGGCGCCCTCGGCCGCCTCGACGAGCTGGGCGAGTGGCTCTCGGCCGCCCAGCAGGCCGTCCCGGTCAGGCCGATCGGGCAGCCACGCGTGGTGCTGTTCGCCGGTGACCACGGGGTGGCGGAGCTGGACGTCTCCGGCCGTGCGGCCGGCAGCGCCCACGAGCTGGTACGGGCCACGCTGGACGGTGCGACACCGCTCGCCGTGCTGGCCCGCCGGTTCTCCGTGCCGGTGCGGATCGTCGACGCCGGTCTGGACTGCGACCCCGGACTGCTGCCGGAGTCCGTGGTGCGGACCCGGGTGCGGCGGGGCAGCGGCCGGATCGACATCGAGGACGCGCTGACGGCCGAGGAGGCCGAGCAGGCGGTACGTCTCGGCATGGCGATCGCCGACGAGGAGGCCGACTCGGGCACCGACCTGGTGGTGCTCGGCGATCTGAGCGTCGGCGGCACGACGGCCGCGGCCACCCTGATCGCGGCCCTGTGCGGCACGGACGCCTCCGTGGTCACCGGGCGCGGCGGTGCGGGCATCGACGACCTGGCCTGGATGCGCAAGTGCGCGGCGGTCCGGGACTCGCTGCGCCGGGCCCGGCCGGTCCTGGGCGACCAGTTGGAGCTGCTGGCCACCGTGGGCGGTGCGGACCTGGCGGCGATGACCGGGTTCCTGCTGCAGTGCGCGGTGCGCCGGCTGCCGGTGATTCTGGACGGGGTGGTCTCCGCGGCCTGTGCGCTGGTCGGTCAGCGGGCGGCCTTCCGGGCGCCGGACTGGTGGCTGGCGGGTCAGCTGAGCGGTGAACCGGCGCAGGCGAAGGCGCTGGACCGGATGGCACTCAACCCGCTGCTGGACCACGGCGTCATCGTCGGGGAAGGCAGCGGGGCGCTGCTCGCACTTCCGTTCGTTCAGGCCGCGGCCGCACTGGCGGCGGAGCTGCCCGAGCGGGCCGAGCCCGCCGGCGAACCCGACGACGGGCTCGACGACGAGAAGGCCGACGACGAAGGGGCCGCGGAAAGCGACCCGGTCGGAACCTGACGGGAAGCGGCTGACGAATCGGACCGCGGTCGCCGGAAACCGGCCGCGGAGCAGCCCCTGATGAAGCGCGATGCCCCATATGATCGCTTTTCATGGGAGAGGTCCGATTGGCCAGCACGGAATCCGGGCGTGGCGCCGTCCAGCCACAGAGCACCGTCCGGTCACGACGCGGCGCAGCCTTCGCCATCTGGTACCTGCGCATCGTGTCGTTCGTCAATTTCCTGAGCGCCGTCTGGGTCGCCTTCGGCCAGGACCTGCGACGCCACAACACCGAGAACTACTTCACGCCCTACCTGCTCACCGCAGGCTTCTCCTCCGGGGTGGTCGCGCTCTTCCTGGCGGTGACCATGCGGCGGCGCAAGCGGGCCGCGTGGATCGTCAACATGGTGCTGAGCGGGCTCACGCTGCTGCTCTTCGCGGCAGTGATCGGCTTCCCGGAGGTCCGCCGCTACCCGCAGAACTGGATCTCGCTGGCCCTGACCGCCTGCTTCGTCCTCGCGCTCGCCCTCGGGCGGCGCGAGTTCTACGCGAAGGGCGACCGGTCCAACCCCAAGCTGGCCGCGCTGGTGGCGGTCGCCGGGCTGCTGATCACCTCGCTGATCGCCGCCGGCCTGGTGACGGTCACCAACACCGCGCACGACGACTACCGTTCGACGTTCCTGGACCGCTGGCGCTACGGCGCGCTGCGCCTGGTCTCGGTGGCCGCGAACGACTCCCGGTTCCCCGGCATCACCACGCCGGGCTGGGTGAACGTCGCCATCAACGTCCTCTCCACGCTGCTGCTGATCGCCGTCGTGTACGCGGCCTTCCGCGCCCGCCGGGCGGTCGACCCGATCAGCCCGCAGGACGAGGAGGCGCTGCGCGCCCTGCTCGACAGGCACGGCGAGCGGGACTCACTCGGCTACTTCGCGCTGCGCCGCGAGAAGAGCGTCATCTGGTCGCCCACCGGGAAGGCCGCCGTCACCTACCGGGTGGTCGGCGGGGTCTCGCTGGCCTCCGGTGACCCGATCGGCGACCCGGAGGCCTGGCCCGGGGCGATCGGCCCGTGGCTGGCCGAGGCCCGCGAGCACGGCTGGACGCCGGCGGTGATGGGGGTGAGCGAGGAGGGCGGCAACGTCTACGCCCGGCACGGGCTCGACGCGCTGGAGCTGGGGGACGAAGCGATCGTGGAGACCGCCGAGTTCACCCTGGAGGGCCGGGCGATGCGGACCGTCCGCCAGGCCTACAACCGGGTCAAGCGGGCCGGTTACGACGTGACGGTCCGCCGGCACGTGGAGATCCCCGAGGCCGAGATGGCCGAACTGGTGCGCCGGGCCGACGACTGGCGCGACGGGGAGACCGAGCGCGGCTTCTCGATGGCGCTGGGGCGGCTCGGCGACCCGGCCGACGGGCAGTGCGTGATGCTCGAATGCCGCGACGCCGGCACGGCCCCGGCGAGGACGGGGGGCCCGGCGAGCTGCGTGCCGTTCTGAGCTTCGTGCCCTGGGGCCCGAACGGCCTCTCGCTGGACCTGATGCGGCGTGACCGGGACGCCGAGAACGGCCTGATGGAGTTCATGGTCATCGAACTCCTGCAACGGGCCGAGGAGATCGGCGTCACCCAGGTCTCGCTGAACTTCGCGATGTTCCGCTCGGTCTTCGAACGGGGGTCGCGGCTCGGTGCCGGGCCGGTGCTCAGGCTCTGGCGGTCGCTGCTCAGCTTCTTCTCGCGCTGGTGGCAGATCGAATCGCTCTACCGCGCCAACGCCAAGTACCGGCCGATCTGGGAACCGCGCTTCATGCTCTTCGAGAAGAGCTCGGACCTGCTGCGCATCGGCATCGCCGCGGGGCGCGCCGAAGGATTCCTGGAGGCGCCCGGTCTGCCCAAGTGGCTGCACCGCTCGCACCTCGGGCCCCGTGGATGAGACGGGTCCGGGCGCTGGGCCGGGCAGCCCGCCGGGAGTGGGGTCCGCTGTGGACGGCCGTCCGCACGGCACTGGCCGCCGACCGGCTGCGGGCCGTCCCGATGACCCTGGCCGCGGTCCTCCTGACGGCGCTGCTCCAGGTGGTGCAGAACCGGTCCTGGGGGTTCGGGGCGGTGCAGACGCTCGGCTCGGTGCGGGCCGAGGACCCGCTGTGGGTGGCCCTGCTGCGTACCCCGCTGTCGCTGTTCGTCCCCGCGCTGGACCTGCCGGTGTGGGGCGCGCTGGCGCAGCTGCTGCTGGTGTTCGGGATCGCCGAGATCTGCCTGGGGCGGTGGCGGACGCTGATGATCGCCTACGTCGCGACGCTGGCCGGGACGCTCTACGCGCGGATCGGTGTCGCGATCGGCCCCGACGGGTTCCTCGGGCTGCCCGCCTCCGACGCCCAGGTCGTCGACACCGGCCCCTCGGCCGCGGTGGTCGCCCTGGCGGTCTACCTGTGCCATGTCCACCGGGCCTGGTTCACCGGGGCGCTGGTGATCGTGGCGATGGTGGCCGAGGTGGCCGTCAAGGACAATCTGGCGGGCAAGGAGCATCTGGCGGCCATCGCGGCGGCCCTCCTGCTCTGCGCGGTCTCGTCCCACCGGGACCGGCGCCGGCTGCGCCGCGGTCAGGGCTTGGGCTTGGGCGTGGGAGCCGGGACCCGGTCCGGCGCGCCCCCGATCAAGTCCTGAAACCTGCGGCGGGGGCCGGCCCAGCGGACGTCGTGGTGGTAGGCGCGCAGCACCGACCGGGAGCGGGCGCGGTGCCGGTTCCGGTAGAACCGCTTCGCCCACACCGAGGTCGGCCGGGCCAGCCGGACCGCGCCGAACAGGGCGACGAACGGGACCAGGGTGCCGACCACCGCCATCCGCGCCTTGCCCTTGAACAGGGCGATCAGTACGAAGCAGAAGTTGACGACGACGGTGAGGACGGCGCCGAGCCGGCTCTGCTGCTGGTCGTCGCTCAGGTCGTTCACGCCGAGCGGGGAGAACCCGCCGAGCACGAGCAGCACCAGGGCCGCGGTGAGGACCACGACCTCCACGCTCTGGCGGCCCTGTTCGGTCCAGTACACGTCGTCCAGGTGCAGGATCAGGGCGAACTCGTCCAGCACCAGCCCGGCGCCCATGCCGAAGACCACCGCGCAGGCCCCGGCCGTGAAGCCGTGCTTGCCGCTGGCCACCGCGCCGAATCCGCCGACGACGCTCAGGACCACGCCGGGCACCACGTGGTGGACGTGGACCCCGCCGGGAGTGATGTTGCCGAACGGGCCCTTCCCGGCCCGGATCATCCGGGTGATGACCCGGGTGATCGCGAACGTCAGCACGAAGGACGCCAAGGCCAGGAGCAGGGGCAGCTTCCCCGGCTCGATGACGTTCCGATCGAACCAGTGACCCATGCCACCCACTCCCGATAAACCGCTTCTGCCCTGATGTGCGGGGTTTTGGACAATCTATCGGCCGCGCCCACCGATTAGCCTGCGCGCCGTGACCTCCCTGAACAGCCACGGCATGCGTTTCGCCTTCGGCACCCTCACCGTGCTCCCCGTCCGCGTCACCCGCTGGGACCGCGAGGCGGCCCGGGCCGGGATGCTCTGCGCCCCGCTGGCCGGGCTGGTCGTGGGGGTGCTCGCGGCGGTGTCCGGCAGCCTGTTGCTGCTGTTCGGCTCGGGGTCGCTGCTCGCCGCGGTCGTCTCCGCGGCGCTGCCGGCCGCCCTGACCAGGGGGCTGCACCTCGACGGTCTGGCGGACACCGCCGACGGCCTCGGCAGCGGGAAGCCGGCCGACGACGCGCTGCGGATCATGAAGCAGTCGGACATTGGCCCATTCGGTGTGATCACCCTGCTGTTCGTGCTGCTGGCCCAGGTGGCGGTCCTCCAGCAGCTGTACGCGCAGAGCTGGGCGCAGGGTGCGGCAGCGGCCGTCGCGGCCGGGCTCGTCGCCCGGCTCGCCCTCACGCTGGCCTCCCGCAGCGGCGTCCCGGCGGCCCGCCCGGAGGGGCTGGGCGCCGCGGTGGCGGGGACGGTCCCGGCCGGTGCCGCCGCAGCCGTCGCGCTCGTGACGGTGGCGGCCTGCGTGGGCGCGGGGGCGCTGCTCGGCGGGTACGGGGCGCTGCGGTACGGCCTCGCCGCCCTGGCCGCTCTCGCGGTGGCCCAGCTGCTGCTGCGCCACTGTGTGCGGCGCTTCGGCGGGGTCACCGGCGACGTGTTCGGGGCGCTGGCGGAGACGGCGGCGACGGTGACCCTGGTGGGACTCGCGCTCGGCTGAACGCGGCCGGTCAGGCCCCGGCCGCCGGACACGTACGGCGCCAGACGCCGAGTTCGTACCGCTTGAGCAGCGAGCTGAGCCCCAGCCGCCGGGACTGTGCGCAGAACCGCGCCACGGGCAGCTCGTACTCCACGTGGAACACGGCCTTGCCCGCCTTCACGAACGGGCTGAGGTCCTCGCACTCCTCGTACTGCGCGCACTGTTCGTTCACCGCGAAGTCGAAGTCCCCCACCAGCTGCGGGATCTGCGGGAGGTCGTTCTTGAGGCCGACGGCGAGCCCGTGGCGGTGGGCGACGTCGGCGATGAGCCGGTTGTAGCGCAGCTGGTGGGCGGCGGTCAGCGGGAAACCGGTCCGGTTGCGGTAGCCGTCCATGTTGTCGGGCTCCACCGCGTCGAAGCCCTTCTTCGCGCACATCGCGATCCGGGTCTCCATCAACGGCTCCAGGACTTCGGTGCGCCGGATGTCGAGCCAGCGCTCCCCCGCCCAGCCGTTGCTCCGGCCGAGGACCGCGGTGGGGAACCGTGCCGCGTCGGGGCGGAACTTCTCCCAGGCGCCGGTGGAGAGGTAGCAGATGACCTTGCGCCCCTTGCGGTGCAGGCCGGCCACCTGGGCCGCGTCGTGCTCGAAGCCGTCGATGTCGTACACCGGAGCGTCCACCGAGCCGTCCAGCCGGCCGGAGAGCTGCCACTGCCAGTCGGTGCCCGGCTCCGGCTGCCAGCGCCGCACGGCGGGCCCGGCGGACGGGGCGGCCTCCGGCGCCGGGGCGCATCCGGCCAGCAGGGCCAGCAGGGCCAGCAGGATCAGCACGGTGACGGGCAAGGCGGACGGCCGTCCGGTCCCACGTGCTGCCACCCGGTCGCGCATCGTTCCCCCTGTTCACAGCCCGGCCGCCAACGTCGTTGCGGCCGTGGCCCGTTCTCCCGGGAAGATCCACCCGGGGTCACAACCGTACGGCTGCCGGGAGGCGCTGACGGCCCGCCGCCGTGATCGGGCAGCAAAGGCGCGCGTAGGCTCATTCCCGGCACATTGCGGCGGCGTCTACGATGCGCCGGGCACGGTCGGCCCACCCCTCGACCGACACAGAACTCAACGGAAGCGAGATTTCACCACCGTGACTGCTCTCACTCTCAGCACTGCCGGTGCGGCGACGCTGCGCGCCGACGCACTCGTCGTCGGTGTCGCCAAGGGCACCGGATCCAAGTCTGGGAACTTGGTCCTCGCACCGGGCACCGAGGCCGTGGACAAGGCGTTCGGCGGAAAACTCGCCACCGTCCTGGAGACCCTGGGCGCCTCCGGTGCCGAGGGCGAACTGACCAAGCTCCCCGCGCCCGACGGCCTGAAGGTCCCGGTCGTCATCGTGGCCGGGCTCGGCCCGGTCCCGCAGAAGGACGACGCGTACGACGCCGAGGCGCTGCGCCGGGCCGCGGGCGCGGCCGCCCGCGCGCTCACCGGCTCGAAGAAGGCCGGCTTCGCGCTGCCGATCGGCTCCGTCGAGGACGCCGAGGCCATCGCGGAGGGCGCGCTGCTCGGCGCGTACGCCTTCA
This sequence comes from Streptomyces sp. RKAG290, assembly GCF_023701695.1. GTDB lineage: Bacteria > Actinomycetota > Actinomycetes > Streptomycetales > Streptomycetaceae > Streptomyces. Next base: position 5,523,206 of record NZ_JAJOZC010000001.1, on the reverse strand, counting down.
CCGCCTACCAGCGCGGCGAGAACAAGCTGGCCCCGAAGGGCGCCGCGTCCGGCGCCAAGCAGCCGCTCGCCGAGGTCGCCCTGCTGGGCGCCAAGCCCCGCGACAAGGCGTTCAAGGCCGCCGCGGAGCGCGCTGTCGCCGTCGTGGAGGAGATCAACCGGGCCCGCGACCTGATCAACACCCCGCCGAACGACCTCTACCCCGAGTCCTTCGCCGCCGTGGCCACCGCCGCCGGCAAGGAGCACGGCATCAAGGTGCAGGTGCTCGACGAGAAGGCGCTCGTCAAGGGCGGTTACGGCGGCCTGCTCGGCGTCGGCCAGGGCTCGACCCACGGCCCGCGCCTGGTGAAGCTCGCCTACACCCACCCGAAGGCGGAGAAGACCCTGGCCCTTGTGGGCAAGGGCATCACCTACGACTCGGGCGGCATCTCGCTGAAGCCGGCCGGCCACAACGAGACGATGAAGTGCGACATGAGCGGCGCCGCCGCCGTGTTCGCGACCGTCGTCGCGGCCGCCCGTCTGGGCCTGCAGGTCAACGTCACCGGCTGGCTGGCCCTGGCGGAGAACATGCCGTCGGGCAACGCCACCCGCCCCGGTGACGTGCTGAACATGTACAGCGGCAAGACCGTCGAGGTCCTCAACACGGACGCCGAGGGCAGGCTCGTCCTCGCCGACGCGCTGACCCGCGCCTCCGAGGAGAACCCGGACGCGATCGTCGACGTGGCGACCCTGACCGGCGCGATGGTGCTCGCCCTGGGCAACCGCACCTTCGGCATCATGGCCAACGACGACGCCTTCCGCACCTCGATCCACGAGATCGCCGAAGAGGTCGGCGAGGCCTCCTGGCCGATGCCGCTCCCGGCCGACCTGCGCAAGGGCATGGACTCCCCGACCGCCGACATCGCCAACATGGGCGAGCGGATGGGCGGCGGCCTGGTGGCCGGCCTGTTCCTGCAGGAGTTCGTGGGCGAGGGCATCGCCTGGGCGCACCTGGACATCGCGGGCCCGGCCTACCACGAGGGCGCCCCGTACGGCTACACGCCGAAGGGCGGCACCGGATCCGCGGTCCGCACCCTGGTGAAGCTGGCGGAGCGCACCGCGGCCGGGGACCTCGGCTGAGACGCTGCCGGGTGACCTCACCCGACAGCCTCTGAGGCCGCAGCGACGGACGGCCCCGGGCATACGTCCGGGGCCGTCCGTGTTGCAACCACGGCACCGCGGTCGGGTCCGCGCAGGTTTCGCTCTCGACGAAATCAGCGCTTCCCTACGCAGCGGTAACCCCCTGGGACGGACGCTCGTCCGTCCCAGACCCGGGCCCCGCGTCCCGCCCACCGTCAACAAGTGCGAAGATGGGTTCTCGGCAGGACAGGGCCCCCACCACAGGGCCGAAAGACATAAAGCGGCCGAACACCAGCCGACCGGCGGTCACACCCCAGCGACGGGGCCCGGCGTACGGCGCACATGCATGGAGGACGTGACGTGGCGAACGACGCCAGCACCGTTTTCGACCTAGTGATCCTCGGCGGTGGTAGCGGCGGTTATGCCGCGGCCCTGCGCGGAGCGCAGCTGGGCCTGGACGTCGCTCTGATCGAGAAGGGCAAGGTCGGCGGCACCTGCCTGCACAACGGCTGTATCCCCACGAAGGCCCTGCTGCACGCCGGTGAGATCGCGGACCAGGCGCGCGAGGCCGACCAGTTCGGTGTCAAGGCCACCTTCGAGGGCATCGACATGGAGGCCGTCCACAAGTACAAGGACGACGTGATCTCGGGCCTGTACAAGGGTCTGCAGGGTCTCATCGCCTCCCGCAAGGTGCACTACATCGAGGGTGAGGGACGTCTCTCCTCCCCCACCTCGGTGGACGTGAACGGCCAGCGCATCCAGGGCCGCCACGTGCTCCTGGCGACCGGCTCCGTGCCGAAGTCGCTCCCGGGCCTGGAGATCGACGGCAACCGCGTCATCTCCTCGGACCACGCGCTGAAGCTGGACCGGGTCCCGAAGTCCGCGATCGTGCTGGGCGGCGGCGTCATCGGCGTCGAGTTCGCCTCGGCGTGGAAGTCCTTCGGCACCGACGTCACCATCGTCGAGGGCCTGAAGCACCTGGTCCCGGTCGAGGACGAGAACAGCTCGAAGCTGCTTGAGCGCGCGTTCCGCAAGCGCGGCATCAAGTTCAACCTCGGCACGTTCTTCCAGGGTGTCGAGTACACCCAGGACGGCGTCCGCGTGACCCTCGCCGACGGCAAGACCTTCGACGCCGAGCTGCTGCTCGTCGCCATCGGCCGCGGCCCCGTCTCGCAGGGGCTCGGTTACGAGGAGGCCGGTGTCGCGATGGACCGCGGCTACGTCCTCGTCGACGAGTACATGCAGACGAACGTCCCGACCGTCTCGGCCGTGGGCGACCTGGTCCCGACGCTCCAGCTGGCGCACGTCGGCTTCGCCGAGGGCATCCTGGTCGCCGAGCGGCTGGCCGGCATGAAGACCGTTCCGATCGACTACGACGGTGTCCCGAAGGTGACGTACTGCCACCCCGAGGTCGCATCCGTCGGCATCACCGAGGCCAAGGCCAAGGAGCTCTACGGCGCGGACAAGGTCGTCGCCCTCAAGTACAACCTCGCGGGCAACGGCAAGAGCAAGATCCTCAAGACCGCGGGCGAGATCAAGCTCGTCCAGGTCAAGGACGGTGCCGTGGTAGGCGTCCACATGGTCGGTGACCGTATGGGCGAGCAGGTCGGCGAAGCCCAGCTGATCTACAACTGGGAGGCGCTGCCGGCCGAGGTCGCGCAGCTCATCCACGCCCACCCGACGCAGAACGAGGCGATGGGCGAGGCGCACCTGGCCCTGGCCGGCAAGCCTCTGCACTCCCACGACTGATCAGTCGTACGGGCACGACGACCGACCTACTTCCGCACTTTCGTAAGGAGCAACTGAAACCATGTCGGTTTCCGTAACCCTTCCGGCGCTCGGCGAGAGCGTCACCGAGGGCACTGTCACCCGTTGGCTGAAGGCCGAGGGCGAGCGCGTCGAGGCCGACGAGCCGTTGCTCGAGGTATCGACCGACAAGGTCGACACCGAGATCCCGGCGCCCGCCGCGGGCATCCTGGCCTCCATCAAGGTCGCCGAGGACGAGACCGTCGAGGTCGGCGCCGAGCTGGCCGTCATCGACGACGGCACGGGCTCGCCCGCTGCCGCCGAGGCCCCCGCGGCCGAGCCCGAGGCCGCACCGGCCCCGGCGCCGGCTGCCGAGGCCCCCGCCGAGGCTCCGGCCCCCGCCGCCGAGGCCCCGGCCGAAGCTCCGGCCGCCGCCCCGGCCGGTGGTGCCTCCGGCACCGACGTCACCCTCCCCGCGCTCGGCGAGAGCGTCACCGAGGGCACCGTCACCCGTTGGCTGAAGGAGGTCGGCGAGGAGGTCACGGAGGACGAGCCCCTCCTGGAGGTCTCCACGGACAAGGTCGACACCGAGATCCCGGCCCCGGTTTCCGGTGTGCTGCTGGAGATCGTCGTCGCCGAGGACGAGACCGCCGAGGTCGGCGCCAAGCTCGCCGTCATCGGTGCTCCCGGTGCCGCCCCGGCCGCCGCTCCGGCTGCCGCTGCCCCGGCTCCGGCCGCCGCTGCCCCGGCCGCTCCGGCCCCGGCTCCGGCTGCTCCCGCCGCCCCGGCGCCCGCACCGGCCGCACCCGCGCCGGCTCCGGCCGCCCCCGCCGCTCCGGCGCCCGCACCGGCCGCTCCGGCGCCCGCTGCCGCCGCTCCGGCTCCGGCTCCTGCCGCTCCGGCCAAGGCTCCGGCTCAGGCTCCGGCCGCCCCGGCCGCGACCTCCGGTGACGACGGCGCGTACGTCACGCCGCTGGTCCGCAAGCTCGCCGCCGAGAACGGTGTCGACCTGGGCTCGGTCAAGGGCACCGGCGTCGGTGGCCGCATCCGCAAGCAGGACGTCGCCGCTGCCGCGGAGGCCGCCAAGGCCGCCGCTGCCGCCCCGGCACCCGCCGCCGCTCCGGCCGCCGCCTCCAAGGCGCCGAAGCTGGAGGCCTCCCCGCTGCGCGGTCAGACGGTCAAGATGACCCGCATGCGCAAGGTCATCGGCGACAACATGATGAAGGCGCTGCACTCGCAGGCCCAGCTGACCTCGGTCGTCGAGGTCGACGTCACCAAGCTGATGAAGCTGCGCAACAAGGCGAAGGACGGCTTCGCGGCCCGTGAGGGCGTCAAGCTCTCCCCGATGCCGTTCTACGTCAAGGCCGCCGCCCAGGCGCTGAAGGCCCACCCGGTCGTCAACGCCCGGATCAACGAGGACGAAGGCACGATCACGTACTTCGACTCGGAGAACATCGGCATCGCCGTGGACGCCGAGAAGGGTCTGATGACCCCGGTCATCAAGGGCGCGGGCGACCTCAACATCGCCGGCATCTCGAAGAAGACCGCCGAGCTGGCCGGCAAGGCCCGCAGTGGCGGCCTGACGCCGGACGACATGTCCGGTGCCACCTTCACCATCAGCAACACCGGCTCGCGCGGTGCGCTGTTCGACACCGTCATCGTGCCGCCGAACCAGGCAGCCATCCTGGGCATCGGCGCCACCGTGAAGCGCCCGGCGGTCATCGAGACCGAGGAGGGCACCGTCATCGGTGTCCGTGACATGACGTACCTCGCGCTCTCCTACGACCACCGTCTGGTGGACGGCGCGGACGCCGCCCGCTACCTGACCGCGGTCAAGGCGATCCTGGAGGCCGGTGAGTTCGAGGTCGAGCTCGGCCTCTGAGCACCACAGTTGTAACCAGCCTCACCAGCGGCGCCCCCGTCCGGAACACTCCCTGGACGGGGGCGCCGCCGTATTGTCTAGACACCACCGGTCGCCCCCGGCAGCGGGGGTGGGTGCAGGCAGCACCGGTTTGCCCCGAAGGAGCCCCACATGACCCCGCCCGTCGTCCACTCGCTGCGCGAACAGATCCGCGAGCACATCGTAGACGGGATCGTCAGCGGGCGCTGGAAGCCGGGTGAGCGGATCGTGGAGCGCCGCATCGCCACCGAGCTGGAGGTCAGCCAGACGCCCGTGCGCGAGGCACTGCGGGAGCTGGAGACGCTCCGGCTGATCGAGTCGGCGCCCAACAAGGGCGTACGGGTCCGCAATCTCACCGCGGCCGACCTGGAGGAGAGCTACCCGGTCCGGGCCGGTCTGGAGCAGATCGCGGCCGAACTGGCGGCCCCCGGCCTCGGCGAGGACTGCTCGCTGCTCGCGCCCCACGTGACGGCGCTGTACGAGGCGGACCGGCTGGCCGACGGCGAGGCGCAGGTGCGCCACACGGTCGGTTTCCACCGCGAGATGGTCCGGGCGGCGGGCAACGCCGTGCTGCTGCACACCTGGGAGGGGCTGGGCATCGAGGTGTTCACGGCCCTCTCGATCCGCTGGCTGGGCACGGTGCAGAAGTCGTACGCCGAGGAGCACGAGGCGCTGATCGAGGCGTTCCTGCGCAAGGACCCGGACATCGGTGTGCTGGTCAAGGCCCATGTGCTCGGCTGCGCGCCGCGCGCCTGACCCCGGTACCGGGCAGGTACGCATCTGTCGTGAGGGGCGCTCGCCTGTGCAGGCGAGCGCCCCTTTTATCTGATTAATCCCGTCACTCCGTGCCCCGTTTCGCGGCACCGCATGCCACTTTTCTTCATATCGAGAAGTTTTGCCCTTCACCCTTTGATCGATCATCGATCGGCGACTTACAGTTCACTCCGCGGGCCCACCGGCCCCATCGCCCTGTCCTGCCAGTCAGGGACTTCTCCACCCCCCTCCTCACCGGAAGGCGGCGATTATGACCGACCCCGTTGGAAAGCTTCCGAGCGAGCTCGACCAGCTCCCGGACCGCGACCCCGAGGAGACCGCCGAATGGGCGGCCTCCCTGGATGCCGTCACCAAGGCCGCAGGCCCGCACCGCGCCGCGTATCTGATGCGCCGCTCGCTCCAGCACGCCGAGGGCACCGGTCTCGCGCTGCCCAAGCTGCTGGAGACCGATTACGTCAACTCCATCCCCACCGCCGCGGAGCCCGACTTCGACGGTGACCTGGAGATGGAATCCAAGATCACCGCCTGGAACCGCTGGAACGCGGCCGCGATGGTCACCCGTGGCTCCCGCTTCGGCGTCGGCGGCCACATCGCCACGTTCGCCTCGGCGGCCTGGCTGTACGAGACCGGCTTCAACCACTTCTTCCGCGGCAAGGAGGGGGACGGCTCCGGCGACCAGCTGTACATCCAGGGCCACGCCTCCCCCGGCATCTACGCCCGCGCCTTCCTGGACGGCCGGATCAGCGAGCAGCAGCTCGACAACTTCCGCCAGGAGGCGGGCGGCGAGGGCCTGCCGTCCTACCCGCACCCGCGGCGGCTGCCCTGGCTGTGGGAGTTCCCCACCGTGTCGATGGGCCTCGGCCCGCTCTCGGCCGTCTACCAGGCGCGCTTCAACCGTTACCTGACCAACCGCAACATCAAGGACACGTCGAACTCGCACGTCTGGGCCTTCCTGGGCGACGGCGAGATGGACGAGCCCGAGTCGACCGCGGCCCTCGCCCTCGCGGCGCGTGAGCAGCTCGACAACCTGACCTTCGTCATCAACTGCAACCTGCAGCGCCTCGACGGTCCGGTCCGCGCCAACTTCCGCGTGGTCCAGGAGCTCGAGGGCGCGTTCCGGGGCGCCGGCTGGAACGTCGTCAAGACGCTCTGGGGCAACGCCTGGGACGAGCTCTTCCAGCTCGACACCACGGGTGCGCTGGTGCGCCGGCTCCGGGAGGTCCCGGACGCGCAGTTCCAGACGTACGCCACCCGCGACGTCGCCTACATCCGTGAGCACTTCTTCGGCGCCGAGCCCGCGCTCGTCGAGCTGGCGAAGCTGCTCACCGACGCGAAGATCGCCGAGTGCTTCCACACCTCGCGCGGTGGCCACGAGGCCCGCAAGGTGTACGCGGCGTACAAGGCGGCGGTCGAGCACAAGGGCGCGCCGACCGTGATCCTCGCGCAGACGGTGAAGGGCTACACGCTCGGCGCCGGCTTCGAGTCGCGCAACGCCAACCACCAGATGAAGAAGCTGGACGGCAAGCAGTTCCGCGCCATGCGCGACCTGCTGGACCTGCCGATCCCGGACTCGAAACTGGACGAGGGCCTGGTGCCCTACGGTCACCCGGGCGCCGACTCCGCCGAGGTCCGCTACCTCCAGGAGCGCCGTGCCGCGCTCGGCGGCCCCGCCCCGGCCCGCCGGGTGCACGCCGTCGCGCTGCCCGCGCCCGAGGAGCGCGCGTTCGCCGCGCTGAAGAAGGGCTCCGGCAAGCAGGAGCTGGCCACCACGATGGCGTTCGTCCGCCTGGCCAAGGACCTGATGCGGGACAAGGAGACCGGCAAGCGCTGGGTCCCGATCGTCCCGGACGAGGCCCGCACCTTCGGTATGGAGGCGCTGTTCCCGTCGGCCGGCATCTACTCGCCGCTGGGCCAGACGTACGACCCGGTCGACCGCGACCAGCTGATGTACTACAAGGAAGCCAAGGACGGTCAGGTCCTCAACGAGGGCATCACCGAGGCCGGCGCGATGGCCGACTTCATCGCCGCGTCCACGTCGTACGCGACGCACGGCGAGCCGATGATCCCGTTCTACATCTTCTACTCGATGTTCGGCTGGCAGCGCACGGGCGACCAGTTCTGGCAGCTCGGCGACCAGATGGGCCGCGGCTTCGTGATCGGCGCCACGGCGGGCCGTACGACCCTGACGGGCGAGGGCCTCCAGCACGCGGACGGCCACTCGCACCTGATCGCGTCCACGAACCCGGCGTCGCTCAACTACGACCCGGCGTTCGCGTACGAGATCGCGGTGATCGTCCAGGACGGTCTGCGCCGGATGTACGGCCCCGACGCCGAGGACGTCTTCTACTACCTGACGGTCTACAACGAGCCGAAGCCGCAGCCCGCGATGCCGGAGGGCATCGAGGAGGGCATCCTCAAGGGCCTCTACCGCTTCAAGGAGGGCACGCCCGCGCAGGCGGACGCGCCGCGCCTGCAGCTGATGGCGTCCGGTACGGCGATCCACTGGGCCCTGGAGGCCCAGGAACTGCTGGCCGCGGACTGGGGTGTCACGGCCGACGTCTGGTCCGCCACCTCGTGGGGCGAGCTGCGCCGGGAGGCGCTGGAGTGCGACGAGGCGCTGCTGCGCGGTGAGCAGCGGGTGCCGTACGTGACCCAGGCGCTCGAGGGCGCACCGGGTCCGGTCCTCGCGGTCAGCGACTGGATGCGCGCGGTGCCGGACCAGATAAGCCAGTGGGTGCCGCAGGACTGGTCCTCGCTCGGTACGGACGGCTTCGGCATCTCGGACACCCGCGAGGCGGCCCGCCGCCACTTCGGCGTCGACGCCCAGTCGGTCACGGTCGCGGCCCTGGCCCAGCTGGCCCGACGCGGCGAGGTACCCGCGTCGGCGGTCAAGGAAGCCCGCGAGCGCTACGGGCTCTGACAGCACCATCCGGCCTCAATCGCCGGCCAAACCCAGCCCGGCCGGCGCTTGAGGCCACCTTTCAAGCCCGGCCGGCGTTTGAGGCCACCTTCAAGCCCGGCCGGCGCTTGAGGCCGTACCCAGCCCGGCCAGCGTTTGAGGCCACCGCTCCCGGGCCCGAGGGACACGCACCCCACCCGCGGCCACAATGGCCGCATGCGCGCTGCCCGGCTGATCAGAATGGTGCTGCTCCTGCAGTCCCGCCCACCATGACCGCCGCCGAGCTCGCCCAGGAGCTGGAGGTCTCGGAGCGGACCGTCACCCGGGACGCCCAGGCGCTCTCCGAGGCCGGCGTACCGGTCTACGCGAGCGGGGCGGGCGGGCGGCTACCGGCTCGTCGGCGGGTACCGCACCCGGCTCACCGGCCTGGCCCGTGACGAGGCCGAGGCCCTCTTCCTCTCCGGTCTGCCCTCCGCCCTGCGCGAGATGGGCCTGGAGGACGCCGCGTCCGCCGCCCGGCTGAAGGTGTCGGCGGCCCTCCTCCCCTCTCTCCGGGACGCCTCCGCCAGCGCCTCCCAGCGTTTCCACCTGGACGCACCCGGCTGGTACCAGGAGCCGGCCACCCCCGGACTGCTGCCCGCCGTCGCCGAGGCGGTGTGGGACGACCGGACGGTGCTGGCCAGGTACCGGCGGGCAGGGCAGGACGCCGAGTCGGAGCGGGAGCTGGCACCGTACGGGCTCGTCCTGAAGGCCGGGGTCTGGTACCTCTGCGCCCGCGCGGCGGACGACTTCCGGGTTTACCGGATCGACCGGTTCACGGCCGTCAGCGTGTCGGACACCCGGTTCGTGCGGGACGAGAGCTTCGATCTGCCGGGCTTCTGGGACGCACGCGCGGCGCAGTTAGCCCGGTCGATCCTGCGTGCCGAGGTCACACTGCGGCTCTCCGCCACGGCGGTGCACCGGCTCCCGCACACCGTGGACCGCGTCGCCGCCCGGGACGCCCTGGACGCGGCCGGCCCGCCCGGGGCCGACGGATGGGTCACGGTCACCCTGGCGGTCGAATCCCTGGACGTCGCCTACGGCCAGCTGCTCACCCTGGGGCCGGAGTTGGAGGTCCTGGAGCCGCCCGCCCTGCGGACCCGCTTCGCCGCCACGGCCGAACGTCTGCACGAGCTCTACGGGCGTCCCCTCTAAGGCTTCAATTCCGTGTCTCCGCGTGCGTCGCCTGCCGTCAAGGCAGATGCTGGACCCGTGATGGACGAGACGGAATTCTGGGAGATCATCGACAGCACCCGCGAGGCCGCCGACGGCGACCCCGAGGACCACGCCGACCTGCTCGTCGAACGGCTGGTGCAGCTCGATCCCGACTCCGTGCTGGACTTCGCCCGGCACTTCGAGGCCCGCTACAACCGTGCGTACAGCTGGGACCTGTGGGGCGCCGCCGCCGTTCTCCTCGGCGGGGCGAGCGACGATGCCTTCGACTACTTCCGCTGCTGGCTGATCGGCCAGGGGCGGGAGGTCTTCGAGGGCGCCGTGCACGATCCGGACAGCCTCGCCGAGCTCCTTGACGACTTCGACGAGGAACTGGACGGGGACGCCGAGGAGCTGGGCTACTCCGCCGACGAGGCGTACGAGCAGCTCACCGGGGTGGTCGCGCCGGATCTCGGGTTGCCGCCCCAGCCCGCCGAGCCGGAGGGATCGCCCTTCAGCTTCGAGGACGACGCGGCCCTGGCGGCCCGGCTGCCCGCCCTGTGGCAGCGGTTCGGCGCCGAGTGAGGCCACCCGCACCCCGGCCGGCGCGGGCGTCATCGACCGGACGCCGTCCTGGCCGGCCGCGCAGGCCCGGATGCAGGGGTGGTCAGGGGGCGAGCCGGCGGCCCATCAGGACGTCGTCGGCATAGCGCCCGTTCAGGAAGAACTCGCCGGGCAGCACGCCCTCGACGACGAACCCCTCCGACTCGTACAGGGCCCGTGCGGGGGCGTTGTGCCCGAGCACCCGCAGGGTCATCCGGTTCGCGCCGTCCTGCCGTGCCGCCGCGAAAGCCGCCCTCAGCAGGGCCCTGGCGAGTCCGCGGCCGCGCGCCCAGTCGGCCACGGCGAGGCCCTGTATCTGCCGGACGTGCGCGTTGCAGGCCAATGGCGACGGCGGCACCAGCCTGGTGTATCCGGCGATCCGCACCGCGCCCGCCGCGTCCGGCGCCTCGGCCACCAGGAAGTCCTCCGGCCGATGGCGGTCGTCGAAGAACGGCGCGTACGGCGGCAGCGGCCGTGGCTGCACCGCATGCAGGGTCGACCAGCCGGCACGGTCGAGTTCGCCGAGAGCGGCCTCGTCGGGGAAGCCCGCGGGACGGACCGGGGGCATGGATATCGCGGGCATGCGCGCCACTGTGCCACGCCCCGGCCACGGCCCACAGCCGCCCCCACCGCACTTCGGCCACGTCCTGCGCCTGCCGCCCGAGTGAGCCGGTCCGGGCACCCGGGCCGGCTGTGCGGCAGGATGGGCACCATGCTTCGCTCCCGTATCGCCGTCACCGGATCGACCGGACTCATCGGAGCGGCCCTGCTGGGCTCGCTGCGGGCCGACGGACACGAGGTGGTCCGCCTCGTCCGGCACCCGGCCCGGTCCGGCGACGAGGTGGAGTGGGACCCGAAGCGCGGATACGTCGACGTGGCCGGGCTGGTGGGCTGCGACGCCGTCGTCCACCTCGCCGGGGCCGGGGTGGGCGACCACCGCTGGACCGAGGAGTACAAGCGGGAGATCCGGGACAGCCGGGTGCTGGGCACGGCCGCGATCGCGGAGGCCGTCGCCTCGCTCGACGTACCGCCGAAGGTACTGCTGTCCGGCTCCGCGATCGGCTTCTACGGCGACACCGGGGACCGGGCGGTCGACGAGAGCGCGCCGCCCGGCGACGGGTTCCTGCCCTCGGTCTGCGTGGAGTGGGAAGCGGCCACGGCCGCGGCGCAGGAGGCCGGGGTCCGCACCGTGCACGCCCGCACCGGACTGGTCGTGGCCCGGGAGGGCGGGGCCTGGGGCCGGCTCTTCCCGCTCTTCCGGGCGGGGCTCGGCGGGCGGATGGGCAGCGGGCGGCAGTACTGGAGCTTCATCGCGCTGCACGACCACATCGCGGCCATGCGACACATCCTCGACACCCCGGAACTGTCCGGGCCGGTGAATCTGACCGGCCCCGCCCCCGTCACCAACGGCCAGGTGACGGCGGCGATGGGCCGGGTGCTGCGCCGGCCGACCCTGGTCACCGCGCCCGCACCGGCGCTGCGGCTCGCCCTGGGGGAGTTCGCCGAGGATGTGCTGGGCAGTCAGCGGGTGCTGCCGGCACAGCTGCTGGACTCCGGGTTCGCGTTCGCCTTCCCCGGGATCGACGCCGCCATCCGCGCGGCACTGCGCTGAACCGGCCTGCGCCGAGCCATTGACCCGGGGCCGCTCCCGCCCCAGGAGCCCCGCCGTTCGGTTAATTCGGACGGACGTGCGACCCCGTGCACCGGTGCCCCCGTACGCGCGACTGCGCCGATACTCGGCCACACTCCTAGCCTCGTGGCGAACTCGCGCATTCCGGTGGCCTGTTGAGGGCAAGAGCCCCCACCTATTGCGCCGACTCGGGGAGGGCACGTGCTCAGCACGGCACACCACGCGGACGTCGTCATCATCGGGGCCGGGATCGCAGGTCTGTCAGCGGCCCACCAACTGACCAGCGCGGGAGTGAGCGTCAGCGTCCTGGAAGCCGGCCCGCGGGTCGGCGGCCGGATGATGACCGACGAGGTGGACGGGTTCCGGCTCGACCGGGTCGGCCCGCTCCTCAACACCTCGTACCCCGAGCTCCACACCGCGCCGGGGCTCGACGGGCTCGTCCTGCGGAACTTCGCGCCCGGCGTGCTCGTCCACAGCGAAGGCCGCCGGTACCGGACCGGGGAGGTGGGGAGCGGCCGGGGCGCGCGTAATGCGCGGGGCGCGTTCAAGGCAGCACGCGCCCTCGCAAGCGCCCCTCGGGCCCAGCTGGGCGGAGCCCGTGGCGGAGCCATCACCGGTGCCATGGGCGGGGCGATCGACGAGGCCAGGCTCGGCGCCGCACTGGCCCGCCTCGCCGCCACCCCCCGGGCCCGGGTCCTGGCCCGCCCCGAACGGACCGCGCGCGAGGCCCTGTCCGGCCGCGGCCTGTCCCCCCGCACGCTCGACGGCTTCGTCCGCCCCTGCTCACCGCGCTGCTCAGCGACCCCGAGCTGACCACGTCCAGCCGGTGCGCCGATCTCGCCCTGCGCAGCTATGCGAGCGGCAGGCTCTGCGTACCTTCAGGAGGCTCGGGCACGCTGCCCGAGCTGCTGGCGGCGGCGCTGCCGCCCGGCACCGTACGGACGGGTGTGCACGTCACGGCCGCCGACATCACCTCGGTCCGCACCAAGGAGCACGGCGAACTGGGCTGCCGCTCACTGCTGTTGGCGACCGGCGCGGGAGCGGCCGCCGAACTGCTGCCCGGCCTGCGGGTACCGGCCTTCCACCCGGTGACGGTGCTCCATCACAGCGCCCCCGCTCCCCCGTCGGCCGGCACGTCACTGCTGCTGGACGCCGACCGCTCGGGCCCGGTCGCGCACACCGCGGTGATGAGCGAGGTGGACCCGGTGCGCGCCCCGCACGGCCGGACCCTGATCAGCTCGACGGTGCTGGGCACCCCGCCACCCGAGCTGGACCGCACGGTCCGCGCCCATCTCGCCGCGCTCCACGGCACGCCCACCGACGACTGGGAGCTGCTGGCCGTCCACCACGACCCGGAGGCGGTGCCCGCGATGGCGGCTCCGCACGACCCGCAACGCCCGGTCCGGCTGCTCGCAGGGCTGTACGTGTGCGGCGACCACCGCGACACGAGCACGGTCCAGGGGGCGCTGTCCTCGGCCCGTCGCGCCGTCGGGGCGATCCTCGCGGACCTGGGCGTACGCCCCGGATACCCAAGCGCCTCGGAGCTCCCCGAGGCGGCCTGAGGCCGCCCGTCCGGACCGGGCCGGAGACCGGCACGATCCGGGCGGGAGGGCCTGGGCCCCCGCGTCCGGACGGGGTCGACCGGTGGGCGCGGTCTCACCCCAGTGCAGCAACCCGCTCGCGATATCCGCGCACCGGCGCGGCGTCCCGGAACGGTTCGAGCCGTCGCTCGAAGTCCCGCACGTACTCGGTGGCCCGCACCGATCGCATCTCGGCGGCCTGCTGAGCGGCCTCGGCGCCCAGCCGGCAGGCCTGGTCGAGCTCACCGAGCCCGAGCCGGGCGGAGGCCAGCACCACCCGGCAGAACAGCCGGCTGCGGGCGTACGCGGGGGCCCGCAGCTGGAGCGAGCGCTCCGCGTGCTGCGCGGCGGTCCGGTACTGCTGCAGGTCGCGGTGGCAGTGCCCGAACTCGTCGGCGAGCTGGGCCTCGTCGAAGTGGCGTGCCCAGTGCGGCACGTCGTCCCCGGGCCTGGACGCCTCCAGCGCGCGCTCCGCCCGCAGCAGCGAGGCGGTGCAGGCCTTGGCCTCCGCGAGTACCCCGTGACCACGCGCCTCGACGGCGTGCAGCAGGGCCAGGACCGCGTTCGGCGCCGCCGAGCCGATGCCCTGCTGGGCCACCCGCGCCAGCTGCACCGCTTCCCTGCCGTGGCCGAGGTAGACCGCCTGCCGGCTCATCGTGATCAGGACGTAGCTGCCGTAGGCCCGGTCCCCCGCGGCCTGGGCGAGGCGCAACGCCTGGACGAAGTACCGCTGGGCGAGCCCGTGCGCCGCGATGTCGTACGAGGTCCAGCCCGCGAGGCGGGTCAGATCTGCGGCGGCGGCGAACAGCCGGCGTCCGGTGGCCTCGCCGTACGTGCCGCGCAGCATCGGTTCGGTCTCGTGCTCCAGGTACCTGACCAGCGCCTGCCTGGCATGGCCGCCGCCGTAGGCGTGGTCCAGGGTGCGGAAGAGCTCGGCGACCGACCGCAGGGCGGCGACGTCACCGCTGCCGACCTTCTGGCCGGAGCCCCGCTCGGTGTGCCGCTGCCGGGGCACGCCAGGGGCGCCCTGCAGCGCCACGGGGCCCGGCAGGCCGCCGGGCGCGGGTGAGCCGGCCGGCCGGGTCGGCGTGGGCCCCCTGGTGCCGCCTGGCCGGCCGCCGGGCCCGGGAGCACCGCCCTGCTCGGGCACTCCGCCGAACCCGGGCGCGGCAAGCCCGGCACCCCCGCTGTGTCCGCTCGCCGACGAGCCGTACGTCCCGCCGGGACCGGGCGCGCCCCGTGGCCCGCCGACCGCCTGGGTGCCGTGCGTCCTGGCGGTCCCGCCGGCCACGGGGACGCCGCCGGCGGCTCTCGCGCCGGGCCCGCCCGTGGCCGCTCCGGGTTCGCCGGCCCGCCCCACCCACTCGTCAGCCCGGCCGATCAGCCAGTCGCGGCTGGGGACGACCAGTCCGGCCGGGGTGAAGGCGATCTTCCGCAGCTCCGCATGGCTGCCGGAGTCCTTCCGCCACAGCCCGCTGACGATGTCGACCGCCTCGGCGGGCGTGGCGGCGAACTCCAGGCCGGCGTAGACGGGGGCGCAGGCGTCGAGGCCCAGGTCCTGAGCCGAGAGTCTGCGTCCGAGCCGACGGGTGAAGACCTCCGCGATCAGCGCCGGGGTGGTCCCCCGCGGCTGTTGCCCGCGCAGCCAGCGGGTCACGGAGGTCTTGTCGTACCGCAGGTCGAGGCCGTGTTCGAGGCCGAGCTGGTCCACCCGGCGGGCGAGGCCGGCGTTGGAGAAACCGGCTTCGGTGATGAGCGAGGCGAGTCGGCGGTTGGGGGTGCGCTGCGGAGGTCGTTCCGACATCAGCTGTACGGTCTCCTGCCTTCGGGGCCGGGCGGGCAGCCCTTATGGAACGGCGCGAATTTAGCGGCCTGCGGGGCGGTCCCGGCCGCCTTCGCTTCACATTCATCCGATCGTGTGAGGATTGGGGAGAAGCTGACGGTAACGACCTGCCGGGCCACCGCTCCGAGGCCGGTCGTACAGTTGCCGGAGGCGCGATTCGATGCAGGGTGACGTGGCGCCGGGGCACCCCCCGGACCCGGCACCGCAAGGAGAAAGGCTGCTGCCGTGACTGAGCTTCGGTTCGTCCGTCTGGGATTCGGCGAGGAAGCCGTCGACTACCAGGAGGCCTGGCAGAAGCAGCGCGAGGTGCACGCGGCGCGGTTCGAGGACACCGTCCCCGACACCTGCCTGCTGCTGGAGCACCCGCCCGTCTACACGGCTGGCCGGCGCACCGCCGACAGTGAGCGCCCCCTGGACGGCACGCCGGTGATCGACGTGGACCGCGGCGGCAAGATCACCTGGCACGGACCCGGTCAGCTGGTCGGCTACCCGATCCAGAAGCTGCCGCGCCCGGTGGACGTCGTCGCACACGTGCGCCGCCTGGAGGACGCCCTGATCCGCACCGCGGCCGAGTTCGGCGTGGAGACCAGCCGGGTGGAGGGCCGCAGCGGGGTCTGGGTGCTCGGCGACCCGGTGGCGCAGCGCCCGGCGGTCGGCGGCCTGTCCCTCGACTTCGACCCGCGACTGCAGGACGAGGAGTTCGACCCCCGGCTGAACGGCCCCGAGTACGCCCCTTCCAACGCCGGCCAGCGCCGCGAGGACCGCAAGCTGGCCGCGATCGGCATCCGGGTCGCCAAGGGCGTCACCATGCACGGCTTCGCCCTCAACGTGAACCCGGACAACACCTCGTTCGACCGGATCGTGCCGTGCGGCATCCGGGACGCGGGCGTCACCTCGCTGTCGTACGAGCTGGGCCGGGACCTCACGATCGCCGAGGTGCTCCCGGTCGTCGAGAAGCACCTCAGGGACGTCCTGGAGAACGCCGATCTCGCCCCGCGCACCATCGAGCGCCCGGCCGATGCCGTGGCCACGGCATGACGCTCGGATCGCGTCTGCGGGAATAGGCCCTGCCGGCCACAGGTTGGCCAGACGTAAAGCCGTTTGAACTACGGGCGTACCCTGGTGTTCGCCGAAGAATCCAATGCAGTGAAAGCAAAGGGGAGTGCCGGAGTGTCCGCTGTCGCACCCGACGGGCGCAAGATGTTGCGCCTCGAGGTCCGGAACAGCCAGACCCCCATCGAGCGGAAGCCCGAGTGGATCAAAACCCGGGCGAAGATGGGCCCCGAGTACAACCAGCTGCAGAAGCTCGTGAAGAGCGAGGGTCTGCACACGGTGTGCCAGGAGGCGGGCTGCCCCAACATCTTCGAGTGCTGGGAGGACCGCGAGGCCACGTTCCTCATCGGCGGCGACCAGTGCACCCGGCGCTGTGACTTCTGCCAGATCGACACGGGCAAGCCGCAGGCGCTGGACCGGGACGAGCCCCGCCGCGTCGGCGAGTCGGTCGTCACGATGGACCTGAACTACGCCACCATCACCGGCGTCGCCCGCGACGACCTGGAGGACGGCGGTGCCTGGCTGTACGCGGAGACCGTGCGCCAGATCCACGCGCAGACGGCGGAGCGGGAGGGCGGCCACACCAAGGTCGAGCTGCTGATCCCCGACTTCAACGCGGAGCCCGAGCAGCTCGCCGAGGTCTTCTCCTCGCGCCCCGAGGTGCTGGGTCACAACGTGGAGACGGTGCCGCGGATCTTCAAGCGGATCCGTCCCGGCTTCCGTTACGAGCGCTCCCTGGAGGTCATCACCCGGGCCCGTGAGGCCGGTCTGGTGACCAAGTCCAACCTGATCCTCGGCATGGGCGAGACCCGCGAGGAAGTCAGCCAGGCGCTCCGGGACCTGCACGACGCGGGTTGCGAGCTCATCACGATCACGCAGTACCTGCGGCCCTCCCCGCGCCACCACCCCGTCGAGCGCTGGGTGAAGCCGCACGAGTTCGTGGAGCTCAAGGACGAGGCCGACGCGATCGGCTACTCCGGTGTGATGTCCGGACCGCTGGTCCGCTCCTCGTACCGTGCGGGCCGGCTGTTCCAGCAGGCGATGGAGCGGCGCGGCGCCGAGGCCGCGGCGCCGACCGCGTGAAGCGTGCCCGTGTGAAACCGGGCACAAGAAGCTACTGAGCAGTAATGGCTGGATCGACGCGGCCCGTCCGCTCCTCGCAGGTCGGAGGCGCGGATGGGCCGCGTCGGCGTGCGCGGCGCCCACATCAAGGTTTCATTGGTGTTTGACCGACCGGTCATGCGCTGGTAACACCAATCAGTGACGCTGGACGCACGCAGCGCAGTGGCGCTCCCTGCCACTGGCGACGCCGTCCAGGTATCCAGCCCGCGCAACACACTCCGCCCACTGAGCACCGCTCAGTCCGCGCATCCGTTCCGAGGGGACTTCCACGATGCAGGCCGTGCCGGTACGCGCCACCGCCATTCCGTCCGTCACCAACGCCCTCCGCGCCGTCGAGTCGCTGCTGCTGAGCAGTGGCCAGCGCACCGCCCGCCGCAACGCCTGGACGGCCGTCCTGGAGGACCGCCGCAGGGCGCAGGACCGGGTCGAGTCCGAGTACGTACTGGAGGCCGTGGCCGACCACCGTTCCTAGGCCACGTAAACTTCATTGCATGGCGAGGAAGGCAAACACCACTGAAGGCGCGGACAGCGCCGAGAACGCGGGGCGGCTCAAGCAGATCGCCCTGACCTACAAGATGACCAGGCGGACCGACTCCAAGATCGGTCTTGTCGTCGCGGGTGTGGGAATCGTCACCTTCGGTGTCCTCCTCGCGATCGGTTTCTTGATCAACCACCCGATCTACGTGGGCATCCTGGGCTTCGTGCTCGCCCTCCTCGCGATGGCGATCGTCTTCGGACGGCGTGCCGAGCGTGCGGCCTTCGGGCAGATGGAGGGGCAGCCGGGCGCGGCTGCTGCGGTGCTGGACCGCGTGGGACGCGGCTGGTCCACCACGCCCGCGGTCGCGATGAACCGCAGCCAGGACGTCGTCCACCGTGCCGTGGGCAAGGCGGGCATCGTGCTGGTGGGCGAGGGCAACCCGAACCGGGTGAAGGTCCTGCTCGCGGCCGAGAAGAGGAAGATGGCCCGCATCGTGGTCGACGTGCCCGTCCACGACATCATCGTCGGCAACGACGAGGGCCAGGTGCCGCTCAAGAAGGTGCGCACCAAGATGCTGAAGCTGCCGCGGGTGCTGACCGGGCCGCAGGTGACGGCGGCCAACGACCGGCTGCGCGCGATGGGCGACCTGATGAGCAACATGCCGCTGCCGAAGGGCCCGATGCCGAAGGGCATGCGGATGCCGCGCGGCGGAAAGATGCGCTGACGTCACAGCCGAGGCGTACGAAGAGGGCGGGTCACGAACTCCTGGTTCGTGACCCGCCCTCTTCGTCGGTTTTCCGTCTCAGCTTCCGGACACCCCGTCCGGCCGGCCGGACCCGCTCAGATCCGGACCTGAACGGCGCGGGCCAGCCGGTCGTGCAGGCCCCGGCCGTCGCGGTCCCAGACCAGGGCCGGAATCACCAGGCACAGCAGCACGCTGCGCACCAGCACCCGCCCGAGCCCCAGCCGCCCGCCGCCCTCGGCGACGACCTTGATGCCGAGGATGCGCTTGCCGGGCGTGCAGCCGATGGTGCCGACGGTGAGCAGGCTCAGTACGAGAAAGATCCCGAGCGCCCAGTTGCCGGCCGCCTGCTGGTCACCGCGAGCGAACAGCCCGTATGCGATCAGCAGACACAGGGCCCAGTCGATGAAGAGCGCACCGAAGCGGCGGCCGAGCGGCGCCACGGCCCCGGGCCCCTGCTCGGGAAGGCCGAGCCGCTTGCCCCGGTACCCGAAGTCGGCGCCCATCTCCTCGGCTGCCGCACGCGGCCCGGAGAGCCACGATCCGATTGCTTGCCTATTGTCCACCCGACCACGGTACTGCGCCCGCCTGGGAGCCCCGCCGGGCGGGTACTGTCGCCACCCCGGGACACCGCACGGAAACCGGTCCGGAACCCGCCCGGAACCGGCCGCCGCGCGGGCACGGGGTGCCGCCCGCACCCGCCCCGGTTAACTTCTGCGAAACAAATGGGTCATGCTTGAGAAATCCGGTCTGCCTATGGTCGGGTCCAGCGTGTGCCACCGCACTGGCCGCACAACGAGCTACAACCCCGTCCCTCCCGGGCCGGGAGTAGGAGGAGTTGGATGTTCCAGAACGCCGACGACGTGAAGAAGTACATCGCCGACGAAGACGTCAAGTTCATCGACGTCCGGTTCTGCGACCTGCCCGGTGTGATGCAGCACTTCACCATCCCGGCGGCGGTCTTCGACCCGACCGAGGAGCTCGCCTTCGACGGCTCGTCGATCCGCGGCTTCCAGGCCATCCACGAGTCCGACATGGCGCTGCGCGCGGACCTGTCGACCGCCCGTGTCGACCCCTTCCGCCGCGACAAGACCGTCAACATCAACTTCTTCATCCACGACCCGATCACCGGCGAGCAGTACAGCCGTGACCCGCGGAACGTGGCCAAGAAGGCCGAGGCGTACCTCGCCTCCACCGGTTTCGCCGACACCGCCTACTTCGGTCCCGAGGCGGAGTTCTACGTCTTCGACAACGTCCGCTTCCAGACGTCGGCGAACGAGAGCTTCTACCACATCGACTCCGAGGCCGGCGCCTGGAACACCGGTTCGGAGGACAACAACCGCGGCTACAAGGTCCGCTACAAGGGCGGTTACTTCCCGACCCCGCCGGTGGACCACTTCGCCGACCTGCGTGCCGAGATCTCCCTGGAGCTGGACAAGAACGGCCTCCAGGTCGAGCGCCAGCACCACGAGGTCGGCACGGCCGGCCAGGCCGAGATCAACTACAAGTTCAACACGCTGCTCGCCGCGGCCGACGACCTGATGCTCTTCAAGTACATCGTGAAGAACGTCGCCTGGCGCAACGGCAAGACCGCGACCTTCATGCCGAAGCCGATCTTCGGCGACAACGGCTCGGGCATGCACGTCCACCAGTCCCTGTGGGCCGGCGGCGACCCGCTGTTCTACGACGAGCAGGGCTACGCGGGCCTCTCGGACATGGCGCGCTACTACATCGGCGGCATCCTGAAGCACGCCCCGTCGCTGCTGGCGTTCACCAACCCGACGGTGAACTCCTACCACCGCCTGGTCCCCGGCTTCGAGGCCCCGGTCAACATGGTCTACTCCCAGCGCAACCGCTCCGCCGCGATGCGCATCCCGATCACGGGCTCCAACCCGAAGGCCAAGCGCGTCGAGTTCCGCGCGCCGGACCCGTCGTCCAACCCGTACCTCGCCTTCTCCGCCCTCCTGATGGCCGGCCTGGACGGCGTGAAGAACAAGATCGAGCCGCCGGAGCCGATCGACAAGGACCTCTACGAGCTGGCTCCCGAGGAGCACGCCAACGTCCAGCAGGTCCCGACCTCCCTCCCGGCCGTCCTGGACGCCCTTGAGGCGGACCACGAGTACCTCCTGGCAGGCGGCGTCTTCACGCCGGACCTGATCGAGACGTGGATCGACTTCAAGCGCACGAACGAGATCGCCCCGATCCAGCTGCGCCCGCACCCGCACGAGTTCGAGCTGTACTTCGACCTCTAGAAGCGCAGTCGTCGAGGCCCGTCATCCCGTGTCCGGGGTGGCGGGCCTCGACGCCGTTTCCAGGCCCTGACGGAGTAAACGCGCCGCCTCCCGTGTTGTTGCAGCGACGACGAGGGCGGACCGTGGTCCGCCGCAGGGAGGGGACGGGAGCCGATGAGCCTTCGTCAGTACGAGTACGCCCTGGCCATCGCGGCGGAGGGCTCGGTGACGGCTGCGGCGGAGCTGCTGCACGTCGCGCAGCCCTCGGTGTCCCAGCAGATCCGCGGTCTGGAGCGGGAGCTCGGCGTGCAGTTGTTCGCGCGCACGCCGACCGGACTGGTGCCCACCGTGGTGGGCCGCGCGTTCCTGCGGGAGGCGGAGGTCGCGGTGCGCGCGTCGCGGCGGGCGCGGGCGACCGCGCGGGCCGGTGCCGACGAGCTGGCCGGCGAGCTGGTCGTCGCGGTGCAGATGGGCTTCGGCACCCGGCAGCTGCCGGGTGCGCTGGGCGCGCTGCGTCGCCGCTTCCCGCGGCTGGAGGTCAGCGTCTTCGAGGAGCCGAGCTCCGCCGAGCTGGAGCGGCTGTGCCGCCAGGGGGTGCTGGACCTCGCCCTGATGGCGGCGTGCGAGCGGAGCCCCTCCGACGCCCACCGCCTCGGCGACGAGGAGTTCGTCGTGGCGCTGGGCACCGGGCACCGGCTGCTCGCCGCGGACCGGGTCGCGCTGCGCGAACTGGAGGGGGAACCCTGGGTGAGGTTCGACCGCGACAGCGCGCTCGACGGCGTGCTGTCGAACGTGCTGCGGGACAACGGACTTGCCCCGGCGACGGCCGCCCGCGTGTCCCGGACGGCGACGGCCGTGCGCTGGGCCGCCGACGGGCTGGGCGTGACGCTCGTCCCGGCCTCCGCGGTGCCTCCCGGTCACGAGCACCTCGTCCGCCAGGTGTCCCCGGTCGTGTCCCAGCCCGTCATCGCCGTGCTCCGGCCCGGCGCGGGTCCGGCGGAGACGGCCCTGCTCGAACTCCTGCGCCAGGAGAGCTGGTCCGGGGCCGCTTTCCTCTCGCCGCTGCCCTGACGGCCGGGAAGGAAGCAGGGACCGCTGAATTCCTGCTGACGGTACCGGCGTTGCGGACCGGCGTCGGCGTCAGCCCCGGGGGAACTCGCCGCCGTCCACGACGAGGTTGCTCGCTGTCAGCCAGCTCGCCCGGTCGGACAGCAGGAACAGCACCGCGTCGGCGATGTCCTCGGGCCGGCCGTCGCGCCCCAGCGGTGTGGTGTCACCGGCATTCGTCCGGTCCGGTGCCCCGCCCATGCGCGCGGCCACCTGCGCCCACTCCTCCCGCGTCGCCTCGCCGCCGGGGGTGGCCGTTCTGCCGGGCGAGACGGTGTTGACCCGGATTCCGGACGGGGCCAGCTCCAGGGCCAGTCCCTGGCTGTAGGTCTCCAGCGCCGCCTTCGCCGCCACGTAGTGCAGGAACGGTCCTACCGGGGTGAGGACCGCGGCCGATGAGACGTGCACGATCGCCCCCGAACCCCGCTCCCGCATCCCCGGCGTCAGCAGTGCGTCCAGCCGCACCGACGCGAGGAAGTTCAGGTCCAGCGCGTCCTGCCACTCCTCGTCGGGAATGGCCGACGCGCCTTCGTGAGGTCGCGCCCCGCCCGCGTTGTGGACCAGGATGTCCACTCCGCCGAGCAGTTCCTGCGCGGTCGTGGCGAGCGCCTCCGCGCCCGCCCGTGTCCGCACGTCGGCCGCCACGAAGGCGGCACCCTCGGGCACCGTGCCCGTCGCCGACCTGGCGGTGGTGAGCACTTCGGCGCCCGCGTCCAGGAGCTGGCGCACGACGGCCGCTCCGATTCCCCGGGAACCACCTGTGACCAGGGCCCGCTTTCCCGCGAGATCCCGCGTTCCCGATCCTGATCCGTGTCCGCTCGTGGCCATGCCACCGGTCCTCTCGATTGCGTACGTGCCGCTCGACGGAAGAATTCGACGTGCCCGGAGCGCGAGATCTCAAGGAATTCGCGGTGAGCACCTGGTCGAGCTGCTTCACGGTACGTTCACAAAAGAGCGAGAGGCAAAGACGGAATGTCAGCAGACGCCATAGGCCAGTCCTATAGGGCCCGGGACCGGTCGCGTTCCGGCACGTGTACCAGCCGCACCACCGGATCCGGCGAGTGACCAAGGGCATGGAGTCACACCCCCGGTCAATTCACGCGCGGCTCCGGACAGCCACGTGAATTGACGATTCAGGAGGGCATGAGTTCGTGCACGCTGCCAGTTTCATCCGGGCATGAATAACGCGCCGAATTCAGCAGGACGCTCTTCTCAGGGAGTCCGTGGACGCCCGTCGCGTCAGTGTCGCAGCGCCTTGCCCACCTCGGTCTCGACGTTTCCGTCGAGCTTGCGGTTGCTGCGGGCAGTGGCGTTCTCGGCTGCCCCGGAGGCGACGTCGTCGACGGTCACCACGACGGTGTCGAGCAGATTGCCGTTCGGATCGCGGTAGTTGATCTGCACGGCGTAGGACTGCGAGGAGTCGGTACCGTTCTTCACCGTGATCTTCGAGGTGACGTGGCCGTCCTTGTCGGTGGCCGGCGCTCCCGCCTTGACGTCGCCGCTCGCGTTCACGCCGTCCTTGAAGCTGTTCATCTTGTCCTGGGCGGCGGCCGTCGCCGAGGCGACCACGTCGGAGCCCTTGGATGCCAACGAGGAGGCGGCCGACGCCGCCTGCGACGCCGTGCTGGAGGCGCTGTCCCCGTCGTCCGAGCACGCCGCTGCCGTCGAAGCCAGGACGATCGCCACCAGCACGGCACCCGCGCCCCGTACGCCTCGCCTCGTCATGGTGCCTCCCAGCACTCGTCCGTCACCCCAAGTCAAGGCGGGGACGGGTGGGGGCGCATGCCGTGCGGGCCGGACGGGTGAGGGGGTGGTGGGGGCGGGGTCGCGGACCGGGGCGGGACCGTCGAGGGTAGGGGCATGAGCGAGCAGGCGACCGACGACGAACCGCCGCCGCCGCGACGGCCGCGGCGGATCTGGCCGTGGGTGCTGTTGCTGGTGGCCGCGCTGCTGGCCCTCGCCGCGGGCGCGGTCTCCGCGGTGCTGGCCCATGAGGTGTCCCAGCAGGGCTCACGGACCCTGCGGATCAGGTACGAGGTCACCGGCACCGCCAAGGACGTGACCCTCACCTACAGCACCTGGCAGGAGGAAGCCCTGTCGACCGGGCGGCTGACCCTGCGGACCCTGCCGTGGGCCGGGGAGCTGGAGACCAAGGGGTTCATGAACGGCGGTTCGTTCGTCGTCAGCGTCGGCAGGTCCGGCGGCGAGGTCGCCTGCTCGGTGACGGTGGACGACGGCACCAGGCGGACCGACCGGGCCTCCGGCGCCTTCGCCACCGCCACCTGCAGCGGGTTCTGAGACGCGGCTGCGCCCCCGGGACATCCCGGGGGCGCAGCGCGGTCGGTGCCCGGCGGTCAGCGGCCGTAGCGGATGAGCGCGCGGACCATGCGACAGGTGGTGTCGGACGGCGGGTGGATGCCGAGGAGTTCGGCGGTCGTACGTATCCGGGCGTTCCCGGCGCTCGACGGCTGGTGGACGCCGGTGTCGAGCAGGGCGATCGCCAGGCGCATCGCCTTCAGCCGGCGGTTGTGGGTGACGTACCACTCACGGGGACGGCCGGCGGGGAGCGGCTTCTTCTGCAGGGGCTTGTAGAGCGGCTTGGTCGTGACTGCGGCAACGGCCATTGGCAACCTCCTGGCACGGTGGTGGAACCCTCACGAACTACCTCCATTTTACTGCCCCGCACTGACAATCGTCCCTGGCCAGAGGGGTTTTCGCGGGTCCATCCCGTACCTTTGGACCCATGGAGATCTGGATCAACCCCGCTTGTTCCAAGTGCCGCAGCGCGGTGCGGCTGCTCGACGCGGAGGGCGCCGACTACACCGTCCGCCGCTACCTGGAGGACGTGCCGTCCCCGGACGAGATCCGGGCGGTGCTCGACCGGCTCGGGCTGGAGCCGTGGGACATCACGCGGACGCAGGAGGCGGAAGCGAAGGAGCTGGGGCTCAAGGAGTGGCCGCGCGAGGCGGCTGCGCGGGAGCGGTGGATCACGGCTCTCGCCGCCCGTCCGAAGCTGATCCAGCGGCCGATCATCACGGCGCAGGACGGCACGGCCGTGGTCGCGCGCACGGACGAGGCGGTACGGAACGCCATGGGGCGCTGAGGCGCGGCGTACTCAGGGTGAGAGACCGGGCGGCCGCCCGCTACTTCCCGGCCTGTGCCTCGGCCTCCGCGAGCAGTTCCGTCAGCCGCAGGCCGAACCGTACGTCGCAGGGGTGCGCCTCCCCCGTACGGACCGATTCGATCAGCGCGTCCACCGCCCTGCGGAAGGCGGCGACGGCGCCGTCCCACCGGGGCAGGCCGACGATGCCGTGCTCGCCCCTGAGCTCGATCTCCACCCCGGCCGCTGCCGCCGGCGCGGCCAGTGCCAGCGTCACCGTGCTGGAGGCGCCGGAGGCGTGACGGAGGACGAGGTGGTGGGCGTCGGCGGGGCCGCGGGCCGCGGTCAGCTGCGTCACCTCACCCAGCACCGGGATGAGCACCGACAGCGCGTGCGGGCCGACGTCCCAGAGGCCGCCCTTCTCGTGGCGCCAGGGCGACGCGGCGTACTCGCTGGTCGCGCCGGGCGCCCACAGGGCGCCGATCCAGTGGGCGTGGGCGGTGAACCAGCCGCCCACCGCGTTCTGTTCGGCGATCCAGGCGGAGGTCTCCGGGGCGAAGCGCAGGGTGCAGAAGACGAGGGAGGCGACCCGGGCCTGCTCGACCGCCTCGGCCACCTCGCGCGCTCCCGCGACGGTCGTGGCCACCGGCTTGTCCATGAGGAGATGGCAGCCGGCCGCCGCCGCCCGGGCGGCGAGCGGGGCCTGCACGTCCGGCGGCAGCGCGAACGCGACGGCGTCGCTCGCGGCGAACAGCTCGTCGAGCCCCGCGTCACCGGTGTAAGCCGTGGTGCCATGGGCGGCGGCCAGCTCCTGCGCGGCCTCGGCCCGGCGGCCCCACACCCCGCTCAGCACGGCGCCGGGGTGGGCGGCGAGGGCGGGGGCCTGGGTGTTGCGGGCCCAGGGGCCCGTACCGACCAGGCCGATACGCAGGGGGGTCACGGATGTCGTCATGGGACAAGTGTGCCCGGTCCGCCGGTGCGGGCGGCCGAATCCAGTGGCGGGGCGGGCGGCCGGGCGGTTACGTTGGCGGGGCCGGCCGCGGGACTCCGGCGCGACTTCCGGGACTTGCCTGTAAAGCAAACATTTCGCTGCTCGCGCCCTCATTCCCCGGCCGGCTTCCGCGTGTGCGTACCGCCTCGCGGAACACCACGGGGGATGCATCATGACGACCGACACGCATGCCGATCTTGTCGCCGCCGAGGACGTGCTCCTGTTCGTCAACGCGGCCGTCACGGCGACCGGGCAACGGGAGTTCCACTCGGGGGCGTACCGGCAACAGCTCTCGCTGGACTTCCTGCACGAGTACGTACGGGTCAACTACCGCCGGGTGTACGCCGCCTCGCTCGCTCTCGGCATCAACGACCACAACGCGGTGCGCATCGTGCAGGGTCTGCTGGAGCACGCCGCCGAGGCCACGGACGAGGAGAAGCGCACCGAGGGCCGGCTGATCGCCGCGCGGCTGGCGAAGCTGCCGCCGCAGCGGGTCTACCGGCTGTTCCGGGGGCTGCGGGCGGCCAGGGTCAACAACCGTCGCACCCGCGCGATCATGCGCGACTGGCTGGCCGCCCGGCCGGACCCGGCCCACGACGCGGTGAAGTACCGCCCGGGGCTGAAGAACGCGGTCCGGCACGCGCACCTGCGGCTTGCCGACGGCGAGGGGCCGGGCAGCGGGACGGAGCCCGGCAGCGAGCTGGGCGCCTTCCTCTTCCGGCCGGGGAAGCTGCCCCGCTACCGGCACCGGCTGCTCGACGCCTGGCGCCGCGCCCACTACGAGCAGCGCGCCGTCGACGAGCTCCCCTTCACCGTCGCCGAGGGCTTCGCGGCCCGGCACGGCATGAAGCGCGAGGCGTTCCTGGAGCGGATGGTGCCCCGGATGACCCGGCTGGAGCGGCTGCGCACCCAGGAGCAGCGCGGGGCGGCGTCCCCGTCGGAGCTGCCCGCGGGGGTCGACCTGACGGTGATGCCGCTGACCCGGCTCGCCCTGTACGTCCTGTCGCTCCGTGCGCAGCCGCGCAGGCTCCACCGCGAGGAGCTGACCCGGGCGCTGCGCACCGCGGCCCGCCGGGCGGCGGGTCCGCACGCCGGCAGCTGGGGCCGGGTCGCGGCGGTGCTGGACGACAGCTACTCCTCGTCCGGTTCGGGCGAGAAGCGGCGCCGTCCGCTCGCCGTGGCGCTGGCCTGCCACTTCCTGCTGGAGGCGCTGGCCGCGCCCGGCGCGTACACCCCGCTGTGGACCACCGGCACCGGTGATCCGCTGCTCGTCAGGCCCTGGGGGCCGACGCCGCTCGGCACCCGGGTCCTGGACGCCCTGGAGCACGGCCCCGACCGGCTGGTCATCGTCTCGGACGGCTGGGACAACGCGCCTTGCGGGCTCGCGGGCGAGGTGCTGCGGGTGTGGCGGACCAGGCTCGATCCCGGCCGGCGCACTGCTGTGGTCCATGTGAACCCTGTATACGACGCGGACGGTTTCGACGTCCGGCGGCTGTCGCCGAGCGTACCGACCGCCGGTATCCGGGACGCGGAGGACCTGCCGGCGCTGGTGGAGATCGCACAGTTCTCGGAGGGGCGCACCGGCCCCGCCGCACTGCACGCCTATCTGGACCGGCAGGTCGCCCGGTTCGTGACGGCCGACCGGGCAGGAGGCCCGCTGTGAACCGACTGGAGCTGACCGGCCTCACCGCCCGCCCCTCGCAGGTGTGGGGCGGCATCAGGCTGGTGCCCCTGGTGCGCGAGAAGCCCGTCGAGGGGCTCCGGCTGCACGAGGAGCTGTACACGGGCTTCGGGAGCGACGTCGTGGAGGTCGGTCCGCGGAGCCACTACACCTCCTACATCCCGCACGGCTTCGTCGCCGACTGGTCGGGCGAGGGCGCCGGCGCCGCCGCGTACGGTACGCAGCTGGCGGCCCACGGCGGCGGGAGCACCCCGCCCAGGACCATGCGGCTGCCGCGCCACCGCCACCACCGGATGGCCAAGCGGCAGCCCGGTGACCGGCTGCGCTTCCTGCCGCTGCACCTCGCTCTGGAGGGCTATCTCGCGCTGCACTTCGGCGGCCCGTCGACCGCCTGGGAGGAGTGGTCGCGGCAGGCGCTGCGCGACGGCCTCTCGCCGCGCGCCGAGGACGCGTACCTGGGGTGGTCGGTGCGCGGGCTCGGCGACGCGCTGCGGGCGTTCGAGATCCATCCCGGCCAGTGCGGGGTGATGGTGTACGCGGCCGACGCGCTCGCAGCCGCCTTCGTGGTGCCGCACCCCGACGACTACCGGCTGCTGCATCCCTCCCTGATCGAGGATCTGTACGGGGAGCTCGTCCACCAGTACGCGATGTACGGCGCGCCGGTGGCCGACTTCGGGGCGCGGCTCGCGGACGGCCCCCGGCTGGACACGCTCGCCGGTCTGCGGGCGGCCGCGTGGGAGCAGGAGCGGGCGTGGAGCGAGGCGCACGACACGCTCTTCGCCCGGGAGCTGCTGGACTCCTCGTACGGCTTCGACCGGGTGTACCGGATGGGGTCGTTCACGCTCTGGCGGTTCCTGCCGCCGTTCCTGCGCAACAGTGGCGGGCAGCACATCGGCGAGACGATCACCGGTCACAAGGGGCAGGTCGCCTACCTGAAGACGTTCCGGCTGTCCGAGGCGCAGATCCGGCGCGGTCATCTGCTGCAGCGGCTCGCCGACGCGGACTGGCTGCTCCCGCACGCCGCGGCGGCGCTGGGGACGAGCGAGGAGGAGCTGGTGCGGCGGATCCGGGCAGCCGGCTTCGAGTCGCTGCTCAAGGCCCGCGGCAAGGGCTGAGGGAGTACCCCACGACCGGCGTGTCTTCCACAGGAAACCTCGGTAACACGGGGTTCACACGAGAGCAACGGACGGGAAATCGCGTCTTGCGAAGCTGCGCTGCATAGACCGCAGCACCCCCAAAGGATGGCTTCCGTGACGTTCAAGGCTGAGTACATCTGGATCGACGGCACCGAGCCGACCGCCAAGCTCCGTTCCAAGACGAAGATCATGCCCGGTACCCCCTCGTCCGACGTGGCGGAGCTGCCCATCTGGGGCTTCGACGGGTCGAGCACCAACCAGGCCGAGGGCCACGCCTCCGACCGGGTGCTGAAGCCGGTCTTCACCTGCCCCGACCCGATCCGCGGCGGTGACGACGTCCTGGTGCTGTGCGAGGTCTTCCACATCGACATGACCCCGCACGAGTCCAACACGCGTGCCGGACTGCGCCCGCTGGCCGAGCAGTTCGCGGGTCAGGAGCCGATCTTCGGCATCGAGCAGGAGTACACCTTCTTCGACGGCCACCGGCCGCTCGGCTTCCCCGAGGGCGGCTTCCCGGCCGCGCAGGGCGGCTACTACTGCGGGGTCGGCTCCGACGAGATCTTCGGCCGCGACATCGTCGAGAAGCACCTCGACAACTGCCTGAAGGCGGGCCTGGGCATCTCCGGCATCAACGCCGAGGTCATGCCCGGCCAGTGGGAGTTCCAGGTGGGCCCGCTGGCCCCGCTGGAGGTCTCCGACCAGCTGTGGGTCGCCCGCTGGCTGCTGTACCGCACCGCCGAGGACTTCAACGTCTCCGCGACCCTCGACCCGAAGCCGGTCAAGGGCGACTGGAACGGCGCGGGCGCGCACACCAACTTCTCCACCAAGGCGATGCGCGAGGGTTACGACGCGATCATCACCGCGTGCGAGTCGCTGGGCGAGGGCTCGAAGCCGATGGACCACGTCAAGCACTACGGCGCGGGCATCGACGAGCGGCTGACCGGTCTGCACGAGACCGCCCCGTGGAACGAGTACAGCTACGGCGTCTCCGACCGCGGCGCCTCGGTCCGCATCCCGTGGCAGGTCGGGCAGGACCGCAAGGGCTACATCGAGGACCGCCGTCCGAACGCCAACGTCGACCCGTACGTCGTCACGCGGCTGATCGTCGACACCTGCTGCACCGCGCTGGAGAAGGCCGACCAGGTCTGATCCCGCGGCGACCGTCCGTACCAGGGGGCGCCCACCGGTCATCCGGTGGGCGCCCCCTAGGCGTGCCCGGGGTTGTCAGTGGGTTGTGCCAGGGTGGTCCCATGCTCGAAATCAAGGTGACGACCGAGAACCAGCAGGCCCACACCCGCATTTCGGCCCAGGAGCTGAGCGCTCTGGTGCACCGGATCGGTGGGCCCGACGACCACTTCCTGGTCGTGCAGCGGATACCGGACATCCCGGGCTCCTTCATCCAGGTGTGGCACGAGGGCGCCGGGTCGTACGAGCTGGAGCACCGCGACGGCGGCCCCGACACCCATGTGCGCATCGTCGTCGACGCGCCCGAGCGGGTAGCCGCGCTGATGTCGGGCTGGGCCCGCCAGGAGTCCGGCTGGGACGCGGGAGTCGTCTGGGAGGACTCCGGCCTGCCCGAGCCGGAGCCGGTCCCGGAGATCGAGGCGGGGATCCGCGCCCAGCTGGAGGAGCGCGTGCGGGAGTTGCTGCGCGGCGGGTACGGCAGCGTGTCGGAGCTCGCCGAGTCCGCCGAGGACTACCTGGTGAAGGACGGCGTGCATCCGGTGACCCTGGCGCAGGCGCGCCTGCTGGTGGAGCGGCTGTGGCTGGAGCGCGTCGAGGAGCAGCGGCTGTGGTCGGACGTGACCGACGCGGACCGGCTGGAGCGGGCCTTCGCCGCGCTGGACGGGCAGGGCATCACCGCCCGGGAGCACTTCGCCTGCTGCCGGTCGTGCGGTCTCAGCGAGATCCACGGGGACGGACGGGACGACGCGCGGGGCTTCGTCTTCTTCCACCTGCAGGGCACCGAGGGCGCGGCGGCGGGACACGGCCTGTCCCTGTACTACGGCGGGTTCGACGGGTCCGCGGAGACGACAGCGGCGGTGGGGCGCGAGGTCGCGGCGGCGCTGGGTGACGCGGGACTGACCGTGGAGTGGGACGGTTCGCCGGACCAGGCGATCGAACTGACGGACCTGGACTGGCGGAAACGGCTGGTCGGTTGAGGGCCGGGGCGGCCCGGGGCGGCCCCGGGTGAGGAAGGTAACGCAAAGGGTCCGTATCGACGGGTGAGAGAGGACTGCCAAGGCGTCGCGTCTCTGGTTCAATGGGGGCATGGCCAGCATCCAGCACCCCTCGACAGGTCGCAGCGACCTCGAGCCTTTCTGGCCCTCCCGTCAGCATCACGACTTCGACCGGGTGTGTTGCCGCGCGTTGAACGCGCTGGCCCTCTAAAGCCGCTCACCCCGGTCTTCGGTCCGCGCGCACGCAGCAAGTCCGTCCACAGACGACTCCTCGCGCGAAAGAGCTGACCCCCATGGCGAACACTCGTATCCTCTCCGCCGCAGCCGCTGCCACCGCAGCGCCGACGGCGGCCGCTGCGGCCACCTCCTCCCGTCCGCCCTCCCCCAACCGGCACCGGCTGCGGGCCGTCGCGCCGGACGAGGTCTTCCAGCCGGCCGACGTGTCCGCGTTCCTGACGCCGGGCGCGACCTGGCTGCCCGCGCCCCAGCACACCGTGCCGGCGCTGCCGGGCCGCCCGCCGATGGTGGGCTACCTGGTGCTCGTCCCCGCCGATCAGCAGCCGGCCCTCTCGGCCGCGGTCGCCGGGGCCGCCCAGTACGTGGTGCCGGAGGCGCTGGAGGACCCGGGGACCGGGCCCGTGCGCATCGACTCCGTCCAGCGCACCGCCGCGGTGAACGGGAACACCCTCGACCTCACCTACCTGGAGTTCGAGCTGCTGGCCCATCTGGTGGCGCACCCCCACCGGGTGCACACCCGCGACCAGTTGGTGACCACGGTCTGGGGCTACGGACACGTGGGCGACGGCCGCACCGTCGACGTCCACATCGCCCGGCTGCGCCGCAAGCTGGGCGCCGAGCACCGCCGTTCGATCCAGACGGTGCGGCGCGTCGGCTACAAGTACGCGCCCTGAGACACCCGGAAGTGGGCCCCGGTTCCGGTGTGTACCGGAACCGGGGCCCATTTCCGTCACCGACCCGGCGCCTCCTGCTTCCGCTGTCTGAAGGTGCAGGTCCGGTCTTCCTCGTCGAAGTGCATCGCGGTGACCGCGCCGTCGGACGAGCGCGTGTAGAAGAGCGAGAGCAGCACCTTGTCGTGCTTCAGGTCGAGGGAGGGGGGCAGCGCGTCCTTCCCACCTCGGTAGAGGTACCACCGCCCGTTCCCGGTGAGACGCCGCTCGTCGTGCGCCCCCTCCCCCGACGGGAAGCCGGCGAAGGCGAAGTGGCCGCCGTCGATGATGTCGAGGGTGGCTCCGCAGTCACCGGCCCAGTGCCCGATGACCGCGGAGGACGGTACAGGTGCCGGGGTCTTCTGCTGGTCCGTGCATGCCGTGGCCGCAGCAAGCAGGGCCGCGGTCGTGAGCAGCGGTACGGTCCAGCGGGTCGGCACCTGTCTCATCCCGTCCTCTTTCGTCCTCTTCGAGTTCTTCGCGCCTGGCGGCGCACCCTGAGACACCCGGAAGGGGGGTTCCGGTTCCGGTACTCACCGGAACCGGAACCCCCCTTCCAGGTGTCCGGGCTCAGCCGCGCAGGCCCGTGCCCACCGGGGCCGCTGCGGGGCCGGGCTCCGGCTCCGGCTCGCTGTGGTCCAGGCTCGGCAGCCTGGACAGTCCGCGCGGTGTCCGCCAGTTCCGCTCACCCAGCAGCGCCATCACGGAGGGCAGCAGGACCATCCGTACGATCGTCGCGTCCAGCAGCACCGCGACGGCCAGGCCGACGCCCATCTGCTGCATGTCCTGCATGGACAGCGTTCCGAAGACCGAGAACACCGCCACCATGATCACGGCCGCGCCGGTCACCGCACCCGCCGTGCGCCGGATGCCCTCGTCGATCGCGGCCCGGGTGCCGAGCCCGCGCCCGTGGGCCTCGCGGATCCGGGAGACGACGAAGACGTGGTAGTCCATCGAGAGTCCGAACAGGACGACGAGGACGAACAGCGGCATCCAGGACTCGATCGCGCCGACGCCCTCCGAGCCGATCAGCGAGGCACCCCAGCCGTGCTGGAACACGGCGACCATCACGCCGTACGCGGCGGCCACCGAGAGCAGGTTGAGCAGGATCGCCGTCACCGCGATGACGTAGGAGCGGAAGCAGAACAGCATCAGCAGGAAGGTCACGGCGGTGATGAAGAGGAAGACGGGCACGATGCCGCGCTTCAGCTGGTCGTTGAAGTCCGTGGAACCGGCCACCTCACCGGTCACATAGGCACGGGCGCCCGTGCCGTCGAAGGCGGCCGGCAGCCGTTCCGCGCGCAGCTCGGTGAGGTCGCTCTCGCCGTGGGGCAGCGGGACCTCGATCTCCGCGACGTTCTGCGCCCGGTGGACGGTCACCCTGTCGAAGCCGTCGAGTGCCTTGCGCACACCGGGAGCCTGGATGTCGTCCGCCTCGACAACCACCTGGGCCGGGGCGGGGCCGCCGGGGAAGGTGTCGCTGATGTGCCGGTAGGCGACCGCCAGCTGGGAGCCGGAGCCGAACTGCTTCTCCAGGCCGAGCTCTTCGGTCTTCATGCCGAGGGCGGGCGCGGCCAGCACGAGCAGGACGACGACGGAGGCGGCGGCGAAGAACTTCGGCTTGGACAGGACGGGCCGCAGCAGCTTGCCGGCGATCCCGCCGCTCTGCTTCGTACCCCGCTTGCCGCGCCGGTTCAGCAGCGGCACCCGTCCGGCGTCGATCCGGTCGCCCAGCCAGGACAGCAGCGCGGGCAGTACCGTCACGGATCCCATCATGGCGATGAAGACCACGATGATCGTGGCGAGGGCGAAGCCCTTGAACAGCATCAGTCCGGACAGGAACATGCCGGCCATCGCGACCATGACGGTCAGCCCGGACACGAGCACGGACCGGCCGCTGGTCGCCGCGGCGATCCGCAGCGCCGTCTCGGCATCGCGCCCCGCGGCCCGCTCGTCCCGCTCGCGCCGCAGGTAGAAGAGGCAGTAGTCGACGCCGACGGCGAAGCCCATCAGGAACATCACGGAGTACGTGGTCTGGAAGAGGTGCAGCTGGTGGCTGGCGAGCGACAGCAGACCGAAGGCGGCCATGCACGCGGTCAGCGCGAGCCCGACGGGCAGCAGGGCCGCGACCACGGCGCCGAAGGCGACCAGCAGAATGCCCAGCGCCAGGGGTACGGCGGTGAACTCGGCCTTCATGAAGTCGTCGCTGAGCAGGTCGCCCAGCCACTTCCCGGCGCTGGCGTCGCCGAACTGGTGGACCGTGACGTCCGTCCGTTCCTTCTGGACCCCGGCCACGGCGTCCAGGACGGGCTGCACCCGGTCGGACGCGGTGGCCGCGTCCCCCTTCATCTCGAACGTGAGCAGCGCGTCCTTGCCGTCCTTGGAGACGGCCGGCGCCGCGAGGCCGGTCACCTCGCCGGTCTTCCCGAGGGCCGCGGTCAGCTCCCGCGCCGCGGTCCGCCAGCCGTCCGGCCGGGCCGACGACACCATGACCAGCTCGCCCGCCCGGTGGCTGAGGCCGGCGTCGGAGAGGATCTGCTCGGCGCGGGCGGAGTCGCCCGCACCGTTCTCCGCGTCGGACATCTCGACCATGCCCGACGCGCCGCCGATGCCCGCGGCGAGCACGACGAAGAGCAGCCAGCCGAGAATGGCCGTCTTTCGATGGTGTGCGCTCCACACACCGATGCGTGCCGCGAGATTAGGCCTCATGGCGTGTTCGCCCCCTGTTTCGTACGTCGGACTGGACACCCTTGAATCTAGGAACCGCGAGCCCGCCGCCCCAGCCGCGCAGGCCCCCACTCGGCGCGACGTAGGGCGAGGTCACGGGGTGGTGCTGGGTACACCCCACCCGGGTGGCAGAACGGCTGCCGCCCCGGCTGCCGGAGAGGTCAGACTGTGTGCGGACCGGGGCTGCCACGAGTGCCCGGCAACGGAAGAGGGACCGATATGAACAGGCCGAACGGACGGATAAGGGCCGCGCTGCTGGCGGCCGGGCGCGGGCTGGTGCTGTCGTTCGCCTCGATCGTGGGCTCGGTCACGCTGTTCGTGCTGACGGTGCTCGCCATCGCGTTCATCCCGCTGGGGATCGGCCTGGTCGCCACCCCGTACACGCTGACCGCGGTCCGCAAGCACGCCAACCAGCGCCGGCTGCTGGCGGCCACCTGGTGCGACGTCCGCATCCCGGTGCCGTACCGGCCGTTCCCGAAGGATCTGCGCGACGGGTTCGTCGGCCAGGTGGAGCGGACCGGGCTGATGCTCAAGGACCCGGCGACCTGGCGGGACATCCGGTGGCTCCTGGTCGACATGACGGCCGGCTACGTGGTGGCGATCCTCGCGGCGGCGCTGATGATCTACCCGGTGGAGGGGTTCGTCCTGGCGGCCGGGCTGTGGCGGGTCTTCACGGACGACCGGTACTGGTACGCGTTCGTGCCGGTCGACAGCCAGGCGACGGCTCTCGCCGCCGCCGCGGTCGGTGTGGGGTTCTTCGCGGTCGGTGTGGCGCTGAGCGAACGGCTGCTGCGCGCCCACTTCGTGCTCGCCCGCTCGGTGCTGGCTCCCACCCATGAGCAGGAACTGGCCCTGCGCGTCGACCGGCTGACCGAGACCCGGCACGAGGCGGTCGACACGGCCGCCTCGGAGCTGCGGCGCATCGAGCGGGACCTGCACGACGGGGCGCAGGCCAGGCTGGTCGCCATGGGCATGAATCTGGGCACCATCGAGGCACTCGTCGAGAAGGACCCGGCGCAGGCGAAGAAGCTCCTGGCGATGGCCCGCCAGTCGTCGGCGGAGGCGCTGACGGAGCTGCGCGATCTCGTGCGGGGCATTCATCCGCCGGTCCTCGCCGAGCGCGGGCTCGGGGACGCGGTCAAGGCGCTGGCCCTGCGGCTGCCGATCCGGACCGAGGTGGACGTGGAGCTGAGCGGTCGCGCGGACGCCCCGGTCGAGTCGGCCGCCTACTTCGCGGTCAGCGAGCTCCTGACGAACGCCGCGAAGCACTCGGGCGCGGACCGGATCTGGGTGGACCTGCACGATGCCGACGGCCATCTGCGGATCTCCGTCACGGACAACGGAAAGGGCGGCGCGCAGGCCGGATCGGGCTCGGGCCTGAGCGGAGTCGAACGCCGGCTCGGTACATTCGACGGCATCATGGCCGTCAGCAGCCCCGCGGGCGGTCCCACCATGGTGACCATGGAGATCCCTTGCGAGTTGTCCTAGCCGAAGATCTCTTCCTGCTGCGCGACGGCCTGGTCCGCATGCTGGAGGCGTACGACTTCGAGATCGCGGCCGCCGTCGAGACCGGACCCGAACTGACCAGGGCACTCGCCGAGTTGAAGCCGGACGTCGCCGTTGTCGACGTCCGGCTTCCGCCGTCCCACACGGATGAGGGGCTGCAGTGCGCACTGGCCGCACGTCGGGCCAGGCCGGGGCTGCCGGTGCTCGTACTGTCCCAGCACGTCGAGCAGTTGTACGCGCGTGAGTTGCTGGCGGACGGCAACGGCGCCATCGGCTACCTGCTCAAGGACCGGGTCTTCGACGCCGACCAGTTCATCGACGCGGTGCGCCGGGTCGCCGCGGGCGGCACCGCGATGGACCCGCAGGTGATCTCGCAGCTGCTGTCGCGGCGCTCGCAGGACAAGCCGATGGGCGGGCTGACCCCGCGCGAGCGCGAGGTCATGGAGCAGATGGCACAGGGCCGTTCGAACGCGGCGATCGCCTCGCACATGGTGATCACGGAGCGGGCGGTGGCCAAGCACACCTCGAACATCTTCGGAAAGCTCGGCCTGCCGCCCTCCGACGACGACAACCGCCGCGTTCTTGCGGTACTCGCGTATCTGGACCGGGGTTAGGGCCTGGCCGGTGCGGTGGTGAGGTGCAGCGTCGTGGCGGCCAGGTACGGCTTCGCCCTGGACTCCAGCACCTTGACCCGGACGTCCGACGCGGTGACGGCCGCGGGCAGCGGCAGGATGCGCTCGTGGCCGATGGTGGTGCCGTCCGCGATCCGCCGCCACGTTCCGCCGATCCGGGCCTCCACGGCGA
Organism: Streptomyces sp. RKAG290; assembly: GCF_023701695.1. GTDB lineage: Bacteria > Actinomycetota > Actinomycetes > Streptomycetales > Streptomycetaceae > Streptomyces. The sequence goes on along the minus strand of NZ_JAJOZC010000001.1, from coordinate 5,486,117 downwards.
ACTTCTCCACCCGCTGTCCGTGCCGGATGTCCTCACGGACGGCGACCCGGTCGAAGGTGTACGGGCCCGGCCCCTTCTTGCGTACATCGGTGCCGTAGGTCCGGCGCAGATCGGCGCCGAAGGCGGTCAGCGAGGTCACGTCCCCGTCCGCGATCCTGCCGTCCGGCGCGGGCGGGACGTTGAGCAGCAGCGAGGCGTTGCGGCCGACGCTCTTCTCGTACAGGTCCATCAACTGCGCTGCCGTCTTGGGCTTTTCGTCGGGGTGGTAGAACCAGCCGGGGCGGTTGGAGACGTCGGCCTCGGCCGGGTACCACTGCAGGTACCTGATGGCCGGGTCGAGGAGCTTGGCCCGGGAGCCGATGTCGGGTTCGGTCGAGTCGTTGGGGAGGCTGCCGAGCCCCGTCCAGGGATCGGTGACGTGCGGGGTGACGCTCCACTCGGTCTCCCGGGCGACGCCGGACTCGTTGCCGACCCAGCGGACGCCCTGCGGGCCCTGGAAGACGACGGTGTTCGGCGAGAGCGCCTTGACCATGTCGAACCACTGCTTGACGTCGTACTTCTGGGTGATCCCGGAGCCGGACCACGGGTTGGCGCCGTCCAGCCAGAGCTCCTCCACCGGACCGTACTGGGTGAAGATCTCGTAGAGCTGGTTGAGGTAGTACGCGTCGTAGTCGTCGGCCTTCACCTTGAAGGTGGGCAGCTTGCCGCTCTTCACCCGGGCGGCACGGTCGTCACCGGGGACGAGGGTGGGGATGGTCCGCTCGGTGACGGCACTGCCGTTGCCGAACCGGCCCTGGCCGGCGGGTGCGCGGTCGCCGTCCTCCAGGGCCATCCGCTCCGGCAGGCTCAGCGGCTTGCCCTCGGCCTGCTTGGCCCGGATCGTCTCGACCCACTGGGCGTGCCAGGCGTGCGGGAGTTCCGCGCCGTCGGAGGGCGAGAGGTAGAGGCCGACCTTGAGGCCCGCCTTACGGGCGGCCTTCACATAGAGCGCGACGACATCGGGGCTGCCCGGGCTGAGGGCGACCGAGTGGTCGGTGTAGCGGCTCGGATAGAGGACGAAGCCGTCGTGGTGCTTGACGGTGAGCATGACCTGCTTGATGCCCGCGGCCTTGTAGGCGCGCATCCACTGGTCGGCGTCGATGCTCTTGGGCGCGAAGAGCTTCTCGTCCTCCGTACCGGAGCCCCACTCGCGGCCGGTGAAGGTGTTCATCCCGAAGTGCGTGAAGGCCGTGACCTCCCGCTGCTGCCAGGCCAGTTGGCCGGCGGTGGGGACGATGTTCGCCGCCTTCTCGATGATCCGGTCGGGGCTGTCGCACGCTTCGACCGTCATCTGCGAAGCGGGTCTCACCGGCGCACCGCACGGGGCGGCGGGCCGCGCGGACTGCTGCGCCGTGGCCTGTACGGGGATGAGCGCGGCGGCCGCCGCCAGTGCGAGCGCGCTGAGCACATGGGTGCGTCGTGCCATGGTTCCCTCCCATTCCCAACCACGAGTGGTCGGATCTCTTGGGTGCCGACGCGTGCATGTTGCCGCACGGCGGGGCCCACGGGAAGGGTTCCCGCCACATACGTCCTATCTCTCGTGCGTAAAGTCCAAGCCGTCACGGACCCGGGCAGCCGTCGCTTCAGATCGCGGCACCGACCGGCTGAAGGGGGCGGCTCCGCCTGCTGACCCTCACCACCCGAACCGGACGGACGCCGGAGCCGCGGGCGAGAGCCCGGGGCGCCCGGCATCCGGAGTCCGGCATCCAGTGACCCTCGACCTACGGCCGATCCGCGTCAGCCGTTGAACCAGCTCGCCACATCGAGCCTGAAGGCGTTCGGGGAGACCATGGTGCGCAGGTCGGACTCCATGGCACGGACCCGCTCGGCACCGAGCACCCGGACCCATTCGGCCCGCAGCCGGTCGAAGCCCTGGGCGGACCGCACCAGCACGTCGATCCCCCGCGGGGCCAGCTGGACCAGCTTGCGGCGGCCGTCCTGCGGATCGTCGGCACGCTCGACGTAACCGAGGCTTTCGAGCCTGTCGACGGTCTTGCCGGCCGCCTGCTTCGAGACTCCCAGCCGTCGGCCGATCTCGCTGGCGGTCGCGCCTTCGCGGCCCACCGCCTGGAGCGCGTAGCCGTAGGCGGGCCGCACTTCGGGGTGGCCCTGCTCGGCCAGCTCACGGTGCAACTCGTCGATGATCGAACGGAATCCGGCGAACAGGAGCAGGGGCAGCTCGAAGCCCGCACCCGCCCCCGCACTCGCACCCGAGGAGACCCCCTCTTCACCCTCAGCCATTGCAGAACTCGACAACCTGGTTTACCTTTTCGTCAATCACGTTGTCGAGTTTATCGCGAGAGGCCGCCCATGTCCGTGTCCGCCTTCCCCGACCACACCCTCGAATCCGCCCCCGCCGCGGCCCGCTCCGCCATGTCGGCCGTGGCTGCGAAGCAGGGCCACCTGCCCGCCGCCGTCGCCCGGCTCGCCGCGTCCCCGGAGCTGCTCAACGGCTTCCTGAGGATGAGCGCGCTCTTCGAGTCGACGACCCTGGACCCGCTCTCCCGTGAGGTCCTGATCATGACGATGGCCACCCGCAACAGCTGCCACATCTGCGTGGCGATGCACACCGCGAAGCTCACCGCCCTCGGCGCCGAGCCCGGACTCATCGCCGCCCTGCGCAGCGGAGACCCGCTGCCCGATGAACGGCTGGAGGCGGTAAGGGAGTTCACCCTGGCCGTGATCGCGACGAGCGGTGGCGTCGACGACACCGCGCTCGGGTCGTTCCTGGCGCACGGATACACCTCCCGCAACGCGCTGGAAGTGGTCCTCGGCATCGGCGCCTACACCATGTCGACCCTGGCCAACCGGATGACGGGAGCGCCGCTGGACCCGCAACTGAAGGAGTTCGCGTGAAAGTTGCCGGTGAGAAATTCGCTCGCCCGCTGAACGCGCCGCGCACCCGGGCCGTATGGAACGTCACGCTTCTCCCCCGCGAAGCCTGAGGAGTTCCATGGGACGCACATCGCGCAAGAAACGCTCGACCCTGGCCAACCGGGCGATCATCGCCTCGGCCGCATTGATCCTGGGCGGGGGTGGGCTGGCCGCGGTCAACTTCCACGCCTCTGCGGGCGAGGGCTCTGCCGGCCCGTCCCACGGCCGGAACTGGCAGCCGGCCCGCCAGGCGTCCACCATCGACTGCCCCGAAGTGGTCAACGAGATCCCCGAGGTGCCCGATCCGGCGCGGGCGGAGGTCGACCGCGAACTGGCCGCCATGGATACCCAGATCACCGATGCCTACCGGAAGTTCGCCGACAGCCGGGAGGCGATGGCCCGGGATCCGGATCTCGCCGAGAACGCGGTGCTGGGCCCGTTGAAGGCCCGGCGTACCGCCAGCATCGACCGCATCGCCACCGCGATCGGGCGCAGCGCCGACCGTCCACGCGACCTCGGCTCCCTGGCCCCGTGCAGCATGCGCGCCGACGACGACGCGGACGAGGGGTCCGGCGGCGATCCCGGAGACGGGCCGGGCGACGGTTCCGGTGATTCCGGGGGCAACGGCGACCAGGGCCAGGATGCCGGACAGGACGCCGGACAGAACGGTGACGGCGGCCAGGGAGACAACGGCGGAGACGGACAAGGCGACGGACAAGGGGACGGGCAGGGGCAGGTCGGCAACGGTCCTGAGGACTCCGACTTCGTCGACATCCAGTCCGTCCAGCCGAACGTCGACAAACCCGCCCGGCTGCGCCGTGCCTCGCGCGGCACTTTCACCACCGAGTGCGGACGGAACGAGAACGGGAAGTTCAACCCGGACAACGTGATCGCCGCGCCCGGTGTGAGCAACGGCGCCCACCACATGCACGACTACGTCGGCAACCAGGCCACCGACGCCTTCGCCGGTGACGACGACCTCGCGGCCGGTGACACCAGTTGCCGCAACCAGGGCGACCGGTCCACGTACTACTGGCCCGTGCTCCGGCTGCAGAACGGTGCGGCGGAGAACGACGTGGACGCCGACGGCGGCGGCAAGGACCAGAACATCGGGGAGATCCAGACCCCCTCCCAGGTCACGCTGAAGTTCGCCGGGAATCCCACCGGGAAGGTCACGGCCATGCCGCGCTTCCTGCGCATCATCACCGGTGACGCCAAGGCCCTCACCAACGGCGACGCCAATGCCAACGCCTCCTGGAGCTGCACCGGCTTCGAGGACCGCCAGCTCAAGGACAAGTACCCGATCTGCCCGGAGGGCAGCCAGGTCGTCCGCTCCTTCGCCTTCCAGAGCTGCTGGGACGGGCAGAACACCGACAGCGCCAACCACCGCACCCATGTGGCCTTCGCGCAGGACGACGGGAGGTGCGCGGACGGGTTCAGGGCCATTCCGCAACTGCTCCAGCGCATCGTGTACGACGTGCCTCCGGGGCCCGGATTCGCCGTCGACTCCTTCCCGGAGCAGCTGCACAAGCCCGTCACCGATCACGGTGACTTCATCAACGTCTTCGACGACAAGCTGATGCGGAAGGTGGTGAGCTGCATCAACGACGGACGCAAGTGCCGCTGAGGGCCCCTCGACGGCACACCGTCCCCTCATGCCTGCGCGGTCAGCTCCCGCGGTGACCGGAGTGTTTCGCCCCGCTCCCCCCACTGCCGCCACTCCCCGAGTGGTGCGGCGAGGCGGTCTCCACCGTCCCCCCGAGCCGGCCGCGCAGTGCCGCGATCACCGCGGCGTCCGAGACGGCCACCCACTTGCGGCCGACCAGGTACGAGCCGCCGTAGTCGTTGGCCTCGTTGATCCACTCCCGCTGGCCACGGTCGGTGGCGAAGGTGGCCAGTACGTACCGTCCGTCGTCCGTGGTGCAGTTGGCCTGCCGGAGCTCCTGGGCATCCGTCTGGAGCTCCGGCTCGCAGTGCGCCTTCTCGGCGAGCTCCTCCAGCGTGCCGGTGGCGGCCGGCGGGATCGCGTTCCCGTCGCCGCCGCTCGTGCATGCCGTGAACAGGGCCAGCCCCACGCACCCGGCCACGACGGCGGCCGCCCCCCGCACACCCGGTATCCTTCGCGTCCCGCGCTGCGTCACCATCGGGCCATCGTGCCGGTTCGCGCCCGGTCGCGGCGGTGGAACGGCAGAAGGCCCGAGTCCCGCGCGGCGGGAGGGCGCCGGGCCGTGGCAGGTACCGGGTGCGGCCGGCCGGAGTGACCATCGCACGATTCGCTCGTTCTGCTGAATGTGCGCCCACTGCCAGAGGTACCGTCAACCGCCACGCCGGTCGATGCGGAGCCGGCCGATGCCTCGCTCGTCGAGCACTACCCGCGACTGGTCCGGCTCGGCTATCTGGTCCTGCCGCCCTCGCTGAGCCGCTGCCGCCGCGTCCTCGCGGCCCATGCCCTGGCCCAGCGGTCGCTGCAGGCAGCGCGCAGGGCCGGTTCGGGGACGGCGGCTTCGTCCCGTTGCCGCGCCGTCCCGGCCGAGCGGCGGCGCCCGATCCCGGATACGCGTACGTACGCCGCCAGGTGCTGCGCGGCGCGCTGGCCGCGGGACTGCCGCTGCGCCTCGGCTGCCTGCCGCGGCGTGCCCAGCTGCCCGCGGTCCTTCCGCTGGTCTGGGGGCTGCGGCTGCTCCCGCACTCCGGTGGGGCCGGGGAACTCCGTTTGGAGAAGCGGCTGTCGGAGGTCAGCGGTCCGGCGCGTGCCGCGTTCGTACTGCGCGGCCTGGAGGAGCTGGCGGACGGGGAGGTCCGGCGGGAGCTGGCCGCTGCCGGGGTGGCGGACCCGCACGCGGCGCTGACGGAGGCGGACGGGGTCACGGCGCCGTACGCGCTGCTGGCGTCGCCCGAGTTCGATCCCTGCTCGCTGCAGGCCCGGCCGCCGGACCTGGAGCGCCGCCGCAGATACGGCCGGGCCGCACTGGCGGCCGTGGCCGCGCTGCTGGTGAGCGGGGGGATGCTGGGCCTGCCGGGGGACGGCCTGGGGCACGGAGCGCTGTCGGCGCCGCTGTACGCGCGCAATCCGGCCGCCGAGCAGGCGCTGGATCCGGGGGCGTTGCGCGTGGTGGCGGCCACGCTCTGGAAGGGCTCGCCGCGCACCGACTTCACCGTGTGGCCCACGCGCGGCGACCGTACCGAGGACACCGGGCTGCTGCGCCGCGCGCTGACGGTGTGGGCGCGGCCCGGCAGCGGAGTGCGTACGTCGGCGACGCCGCGCACCCCGGTGGGGCCGCCGATGGGTGCTCCGCAGCTGCTGTACGCGGGCGAGGTGGGCGCTTCGGCCGTCGTGCTGTTCCATGACGGGCTGCGCGTCGTGCGGTACGCGGAGCCCCGCAACGCCGATCCGTCCGAAGGGGCGGCGCTCGACTTCGCCCGGGTCGACGGGGCGGACGCGACGTCGGCGGGCGCCCTGGTCGTGGACCGTGCGGGCGGCCGGGTCCGCTATCTGACGGCGCCGTGGGTGCGCGGGGTGGCGGTACGGGATCTGCTCGCACCGGGCCGTGCGCCGCGCACGCTGCACCGCTCCCCGGACGGGGTGACCGACGCGCTGACCAGTCCGGCGACCGCGGGCGGCTGCCGGTCCTGGGACGCCGTGGAGCTGGCCGACGGTACGGCGGTCCGGCTGGTGACGGACCTCGGTGAACTCGCCCCGGCCCGGCTGACCTCGGGCCCGCCCGCGAAGCCGCACGACGTCTCGCGGCGGGCGGAGTTCGAGAGCTGGGCGCGGACCGCCTGTCTGCTGACGGCGGTGCGTTCGCACGGTGTGCGGTCGGTGAACTCCTGGGTGTACGCGACGCAGCCGCTGCCGGAGGGAACGGCTCCGCCCAGTGGCTGTGCACCCGGGCGGACACCTGGCGGGGCACCGGCAGCCGGGTGCTCGCCCAGTTCCAGGCGCTGTCCGGGCAGCCGCCCGGGAGCCGTCCGCCGGGGGCCGTCGCGGCGCGCTCCGAGGACTCGCCGGCGTGCGGGGCACGCACCCCACGGGTACTGGCGGGCGTGCTGTGGAAGTCGCGCGGCGGCCGGTGGTACGTGCTCGCGGCGGGCAGCGAGCAGTTCACCTCGCTGGCGACGTCGGGCGGGGTGACGGGGCGGGCGCGGGGCGGCTGCTCGCGGTGCCGGCCAGAGCGGGCGACCGGGCGCAGCTGAACGGGCTGCTGGCGGACGGCAGTCGGGTCGGGGCGCTGCGCTGAGCCCGCCCGAGTGGGCACGGGCTCAGGAATTCCTCGCAGGCCCCTGTTCCCGGGGCCTACCCCTCAGTACATTGACAACATGTCTAACACGCAGCCAGCGGCGGTCGCGTCGGAGCGGATCCCGCTCAAGGCCCGCCGGGTCACCTTCGCCTGGGACAGGACGCCCCTGCACTGGGTGCCGGGCGACCCGTTCACGACCCACACCATCAACGTGCTCCATCTGCTGCTCCCGGCCGGGGAACGCTGGTTCATCCACGTCTACCGCCAGGTGCTCCCGTACATCCATGACGAGCAGCTGCGCGAGGACGTCATCGGGTTCATCGGCCAGGAGGCGATGCACTCGCAGGCGCATGACGACGTGCTCCCGCACCTGAAGGAGCTCGGCCTCGACCCGACCCCGTACACGGCCCAGGTCGACTGGCTCTTCGAGAAGCTGCTCGGCGACCGGACGCTGCCGCCGGGCCGGGCACGCAAGTGGTGGCTGATGGAGCGGGTCGCGACGATCGCGGCGATCGAGCACTACACCGCCTTCCTCGGCGACTGGATCCTGAACGCCGAGGAGCTGGACCGGCGCGGCGCCGACCCCACGATGCTGGATCTGCTGCGCTGGCACGGCGCGGAGGAGGTCGAGCACCGGTCGGTCGCCTTCGACGTGTTCATGCATGTCGACGGCGGATACCGGCGGCGGGTGCGGACCTGGGCGACGGCGTTCTCCGCACTGGCCTTCCTCTGGCAGCGCGGCGCCCGGTTCTTCATGGAGAACGACCCGAGCCTGCTGGACGGCAAGGCGTCCTTCCGGCAGTTCTACAGCAGCGGCAGGCGCGGGACGCTGCCCAGCACCCCCTCGATGCTGCGTTCCATCCCGCGCTATCTGAGCCGCGCGTACCACCCCTCGCAGGAGGGCAGCACGGCGCAGGCGGTCGACTACCTCGCCCACTCACCCGCCGCGGTCGCCGCCGAGGCCCGCACGACGGAAGCCGGCTGACGATGCCCCTGCCCCTCCCCCGGCTCCGTACCGTCGTGGTGGTCGCCGGTGCCGCGCTGTTCGCCAAGCGGGCGATGCGCCGGCGCATCGAGAAGTCCCCGCTGTGGCCACTGCCGGCGCTCGACGAGCCCATATCGGGCCGTTCGCAGCGTCGTTCGACCACCGGCCGACGGCTGCTGATCACGGAACGGACCGCGCCCGCCGACGGTGTGGTGCTGCTCCGTCTGAAGGGCCCGGACCTGCCGCGCTGGCAGCCCGGCGCGCATCTGGACCTGGTGCTGCCGTCCGGTCTGGTCCGCCAGTACTCGCTGTGCGGTGACCCGGCCGACCCGGACACCTACACGGTGGCGACCCGGCTTGCCGAGGACGGCCGGGGCGGCTCCCGGGAGGTGCACGCCGTGCTGCACGAGGGCGCGGAGGTCGAGGTCCGCGGCCCGCGCAACCGCTTCCCGCTGGCGGACGCCCCCGCGTACGTCTTCGTCGCGGGAGGCATCGGGATCACGCCGGTCCTGCCGATGCTGCGCGCACTCGCCGCCGCCGGAGCGGACTGGCGGCTGCTGTACGGCGGCCGCAGCCGGGCGACGATGCCGTTCCTGGAGGAGATCGAGAAGCTGGGCGCGGACGGCGACCGGGTCACCGTCGTGCCGCAGGACGAGTCGGGCCATCCGGATGTCGCCGCGGCGCTCGCGGACGCCGCTGCGGGCACGGCGGTCCACTGCTGCGGCCCGGAGCCCCTGATGGAGGCGGTCGCCGCCGCGCTCCCACCCGGCTGCACCCTGCACCTGGAGCGCTTCTCCGCGGCGGCCACGGACGCCGCCGGCTCGGCCGCCTTCGACGTGGAGCTGCGCCGCTCGGGCCGCACGGTCCGGGTCGCGGCGGGCCAGTCCGCGCTGGCAGCCGTGCGCGCGGAACTGCCGCACGTCTCGTACTCCTGCGAGCAGGGCTTCTGCGGGACGTGCCAACAGCGTGTCCTGGAGGGCGAGGTGGACCACCGTGACGATCTCCTGACGGACGCGGAGCGGGACGACTCGATGCTGCTGTGCGTGTCACGGTGCCGGGGCGCGCGGCTGGTGCTGGATCTGTAGGCGGGCCGGAGTGGACCCGCGCGCCGCGCCCCGGTTGTGCCGGTCGGTACCCTGTTCCTCATGACGACCGGGGTGCGGCGCAGGATGGGCGTCGAGGAGCGCAGACAGCAGTTGATCGGCGTCGCGCTGGAGTTGTTCAGTCACCGGTCCCCGGACGAGGTGTCGATCGACGAGATCGCCGCCGCCGCCGGGATCTCGCGGCCGCTGGTCTACCACTACTTCCCGGGCAAGCAGAGCCTGTACGAGGCGGCGCTGCGGCGAGCGGCCGACGAGCTGGCGACCCGGTTCCTGGAGCCGCACGAAGGCCCGCTGGGTGCTCGGCTGTTGCGGGTGATGGGGCGGTTCTTCGGCTTCGTCGAAGAACACGGCCCGGGTTTCGCCGCGCTGATGCGCGGCGGCCCTGCCGTGGGGTCGTCGACGGCGAACGCGATGATCGACGGGGTGCGGCAGGCGGCCTGCGAGCAGATCCTGGCGCACCTGGGGGTCGAGGAGCCCCCGGCCCGGCTGGAGTTGGTCGTACGGTCATGGGTGTCGCTCGCCGAGTCGACGGCCCTGATCTGGCTGGACGGGCGGCGCATCCCGCGCGCGGAGCTGGAGATGCAGCTGGTGCACGACTTCGCGGCGCTGACCGCCGTGAGTGCCGCGTACAACGAGGAGATGGCGGGCATCATGCTGCGGGTCCTCGCGCAGGAGCCGGCGGACGGGCCGTTCGGAGATCTGCTGGTGCGGCTCTCCTCGCTGGCGCCCGCCGTGCCGGCCGTGCCCCCGCAGCGGCTGCGGTAGCGGGACGCCGCCGGCTCAGCCCTTGCGGTAGGAGGCGTCGAGGTCGCGCGTCTCGGCCGACAGGTGGAGGGTCAGCCCGGCGGCCGGCCTGAGGTGGCCGGCCAGCAGCTCCAGTACGGACTCGGTGAGCTTCGCCCTGACCTCCGGGGTGCGGCCGGGCAGCAGCGCGATGTGGACGTGCACGATCGCGTCGCCGCTCGGCGCGTCCGCCACGACGGTCTCCTCGACCCGGCGGAATCGGGTCTTGCAGGCGGCGATCTTCGTGGTGACCGTCTCGGCGATCAGCGGGTGCAGCGCCCCCGCGAAGCCGGCGCGGTCGAAAGTGTCGTCGAGTTCGGCGGAGTAGTCGACGGTGATCTGCGGCATGACGGGCTCCTGGGCAGCGGGACGGCGGGGTGCTCACCCCTACCCTTCCCCCGACCGGGGAGGGCGCACAAGCCGGGGCCGCTATGTGAGCAGTCCGCCGCGGGGCCCTAGGTGAGCAGCTCGCCGTGGAGGGCGAGTGCCAGGCCCGCTTCCGCGCTGTCCGCCCGCCCCCGGTCGAACGCCCGCTGGTAGGCGGCGTCTCCGATGGCCGCCCGGGCCTGTTGTTCGCAGGCCTCCCGCACCGGGCCGAGTTCCGGGGTGCCGCGCTGGGGGTGGCCGACCATCCGCCAGTAGACCTGTCCGGTGCCGTACACCCGGGCGGCGTGGGCGCCCTCGCCCTGGGCGGCCACTGCGGCGGCCAGGATGTCCAGGCCGAGCGCGATGCCGAAGCTGTCGCGCAGCCGGTGCTTGCACGTGAGCATCGACCGGGCGTGTGCGGCGGCCGCCTCGGCGCGGCCCTGCAGCAGCGCGATCAGGGCCAGTTGGTAGTCGACGTAGCTGCGGGTCCAGCACTCGTCCTGTGCCTCGCAGGCCGCGCGCAGGACGACCGCCGCCTCGGCCGCCTCGGCCAGCCTGCCGAGGCCGGTGAGGGCGAAGACGGTGATCAGGTGGCAGCGCAGCCGGTAGGCCGATTCGAGCGGTGTGCCCGCCTCGGTGCCGCGCAGGACCCGGTCGGCCTCGCGCAGGCCCGACTCCGGGTCGCCGGTCATCAGGTGGGTGAGGCCGCGCAGATAGGCGGCGGCCAGGATGCCTTCGTCGGTCCCGTCTTCGGCCGCCGCCCGCACGCATTCCTCGCCGACCCGCTCGGCGGCCCGGTAGTCGCCCTGGAGCATCACGCAGATGCCGAGCACCCACAGGGCGCGGGTGCGGTGGGGCCCCCGCGAGGGGCCGGCGTCGAGGGCTCGCTGGGCGTACCCGCGGGTCTGCGGCAGGTGGCCGCAGCAGCACCAGAAGAAGCCGATCCGGCCGGCCATCTCCTGGGCGGCCGCGGTGTCGTGGGCGAGCAGGTGGTCGAGGGCAGCGCACAGGTCGGCGTGCGAGTCGGCGATGCGGTGGTACCAGCTGATCTGGTCCTCGCCGGTCCAGCCGGCGTGGGCGCTGCGGGCCAGCTGCAGGAAGCAGGCGGCGTGCCGGTCGGCGGCGGCGCGTTCCTCGCCGAGTTCGGCCAGCCACATCCGGCCGTACTCGCGGATGGTGTCCAGCATGCGGTGGCGTACCCCGTCGTGGGCGACGACCGACTTGGCAACCAGCCCGCGCAAGGCCGTCCGCACCCCGTCGTCGGTGAGCGGTCCCCCGGTGCAGACCGTGCGGGCCAGGGCCTCGTCGAAGTCGCCGCGCAGCACGGTCAGCCGGGCCCAGAGCAGCCGTTCCAGCGGCGTGCACAGTTCGTGGCTCCAGCCGATGGTGGTGCGCAGGGTGCGGTGGCGCAGCGGCCGGATCGAGGGGTCGGCGAGCAGGTCGAGGCGGGAGCCGATGCGCAGCGCGATCTGCTCGACGGTGTGCAGGCCGGTGCCCGCCGCCGCGAGTTCGATGGCGAGCGGGATGCCTTCGAGGCGGTGGCAGATCTCGGCGGCCGCCGCTGCGGTGGCCGGTTCGTCCAGGGCGGTGTCCGGGGCAGCGGCGGCGGCCCGCTCCCGGAACAGGGTCAGGGCGTCGGGGGCGCCGTCGACGGACAGCGGCTCCACCTCGACGAGCTGCTCGCCCTTGATGTCGAGGGGCTGTCTGCTGGTGGCGAGCACGGTGAGTCCGGGCGCGGTGGTGAGGATCTCGCCGAGCAGGTGGGCGCAGGCGGGGCGCAGATGCTCGCAGGAGTCCAGGACGAGCAGCAGCTCCTTGTCGGCGAGCCACTCGCACAGCACGTCGAGGGGCATCCGCAGGGTGTGGTCGCTGAGCCCGACCGCGTCGGAGACGGTGGCGATGAGCAGCCCGTCGTCATGGAGCGGGGCGAGGTCGGCCCACCAGACGCCGTCGCGGTAGCGGGCGGCCGCCCGGCCGGCGGCGCGGACCGCCAGCCGGGTCTTGCCGACCCCGCCGGGGCCGGTGAGCGTCGTCAGCCGGCCCGCCCCGAGGGCGTGTTCGAGCCTGATCAGCTCCGCTTTCCGTCCGACAAAGCTCGTGGTCTCCTCGGGGATGTGGCTCACCGTCGTCACCGTCGCAGAGCAGCTGGATGGGCCGGTCCCGGCCGAGTGGGGTGGTGGGGGGCGCGCCGGGGATCCGGTGCTGCGGCTCTCACCCCGGCGGCTCCCCCCACGGTAGTCCCCTCGGGGTCAGCGCAGGGAGAACACTGCCGCTGTACGTCCCGGGACGGTGAAGCTGCCTGAACTCCTCTCGTAATTCGACTTCTTGACGGTAAGATCCGCTCCCGCCGCCTGGACGGGGTGCAGGGCGTAGTCGCTGCCCGCGAGCGCGGCGACCTGCTGGGTGGTGGCGCCGGGGTGGCGTTGAGGACGACCACCAGCTTTCCGAGCCGCATGGTGATCACCCCGGGTGTCTCGTCCTTGCCGGACAGCGGGAAGGACAGCGCGGACTGCACCTGTCCGGCGGTGGAGAGGCCGAAGTCCTTCTCCGTGGCGCGGATGGTGAGCAGGTCCTGGTACGCGGCCGAGGCGCCGTTGATCTGTGCGCAGCCGGGGCTGAGCGCGGAGTTCGTCAACAGCGGCTTGGCGTAAGGCCATTTGGCCTGGTTGTCGGCGGCGGGCGGAAGTCCGCGGCCGAAGCCGTTGCCTGCGTGGCAGTCCCAGTGCAGGGCGTTGAACCAGTCGCCGCTGTCGAAGGAGTTGCGGTCCAGCGACTTGGAGCGCAGCAGGTCGCTGCCGGCCTGGGAGAGCGAGGGGCCCTGCGAGAGGGTGGCCGTCGCCATGGCCAGGACCTGCATCCTGGCCCGGTCGGCTGCCGAGGTGCCCGCCGGCAGCTTGAAGGCGAGCGCGTCGTACAGCGTCTCGTTGTCGTGGGCGTCGGCGTACGCGAGCGCGTCGCCGGGGGCCGCGGCGTATCCGGCGGGCGCTCCGTTGTAGTCGACGCCCGAGCCCTTGACCGTGTTGCCGGTGGTGTCGGTGAAGGTGTAGTCGGCGAGGCTGCCGGTGAGTCCGACCTTGATCAGGTCCTGGTAGTGGAGCAGCCGGGCCTTCTGTTCGGCCTTCGTGCCGTTGCCCGTGGAGGTGTTGGGGTCGGTGTAGAGGCCGGTGGCGAAGCCCTGCACACCGGGGTCCTCGTCGAAGGGGCTGCCGCCGCGCACGGCGTCGCGGGCCCGGTCGGAGAAGGTGGCGATGCCGGTGCCGGCCATGTTCTTCTGGGTGGCCTGGACGAAGCGGGCGTCGTCGGCGATCTCACCGAAGTTCCAGCCCTCCCCGTACAGGATGATCTTCTTTCCGTCGACGCCGTCCTTGGCGGGGGTCAGGGCGTCCAGCGCCTTGCGGACGGCCAGGATGTTGGCCTTGGGGTGGTGTCCCATCAGGTCGAAGCGGAAGCCGTCGACCTTGTACTCCCTGGCCCAGGTGACGATCGAGTCGACGACGAGCTTGCCCATCATGGTGTTCTCGGGCGCGGTGTTGGCGCAGCAGGTGGAGGTGGCGACGGTGCCGTCCTCCAGCAGTCGCTGGTAGTAGCCGGGCACGATCCGGTCGAGCACCGACTTGTCGTCCTGGCCGGAGGCGACGGTGTGGTTGTAGACGACGTCCATGACGGTCCGCAGGCCGGCGTTGTTCAGCCCCTGCACCATCTGCCGGAATTCGACGGTCCGCTTCGTACCGTCGGGGTCGGAGGCGTAGGAGCCTTCCGGGACGGTGTAGTGCAGCGGGTCGTAGCCCCAGTTGAAGCCGTCCTTCGCGGCGGCCTTCGCCACGCACGCCTGCTGCTCCTGGGAGTCGGGGGCGTAGACGGACAGGTCGCAGGCGGGCTTCTGCTGGTCCTTCTTCTTCTCGGGGATGGTGCCGATGTCGAAGGCGGGCAGCAGGTGGACGTAGCTGGTGCCGGAGTCGGCGAGTTCCTTGAGGTGCTTCATCCCGTCGGAGCGGGTGTCGGTGAAGGCGAGGTACTCGCCGGGGTGCTTGGACGTGGGGTCCGCGATCGAGAAGTCGCGGATCTGGAGTTCCTGGATCTGGGCGTCGCGCAGCGGCGTGGCGGCGGGCTTGCGCAGGCCGCTCCAGCCCTTGGGCGCGAGCCTGCCGTCTTCGAGGTCGACCACGAGGCTCCGGGCCGAGTCGGCGGTCAGCGCGGTGGAGTAGGGGTCGGTGACCTTGTTGGTGACGAGCTTCTGGACGGTGGGCGCCCAGACCTTCACCACGTACCGGTAGGGCTTGCCGTTCCAGCTCCGCTTCCCGGTGACGGACCAGACGCCGGTGCGGTCGTCCCGCCGCATCGGGACGGTCCTGCCGTCGAGTTCGAGCGAGACGGTACGGGCGGTGGGCGCCCAGACGGACAGCGTGGGCGTGCCGTGCCGGAAGACCGGGCCGAGCGAGGCGCTGCTCGCCTTCGTCCCGTAGAGGTCGTCGAGCACACCGGCGCTCTGTACGCCGGTGGCGGCGAGCAGGGCGCCGTTGGCCGCGCGCTGGGTGGCGATCAGCTGGCCGCGCAGGGCGTCACGGACCCGGTCCCGGTCACGGGCGTCGACGGTGAACGCCGGGTAGTCCTTGAGGTGCGGGTACTTCGCCTTCTGCGCGTCGGTCAGCGCGGACGGGCTGAGCCGCAGCCACCGGCCCTCGTCGGAGAGTGCGCCGTCGACGACGGAGATGCCGCCGCTCGATGCGTAGACGAGCTGCTGACTGGTGGCCTCGGTGGCCTTCACCTTCCAGACGACGGTGTCGGAGTCGATCCACTGCGCCTCGGCCTTGGTGAGGTCGGGGGCGGGGACGCCGCCGGTCTGCGGGAGCAGATAGCCGGCCGTTCCGCCGAGCATCCACACCTCGTGGCCGTAGGTGGCGAGGTCGAGTGACTGGTCGCTGGGCAGGTCCTTCTCGTCGCCGCGGTGCAGGATGTAGCTGAGCGAGGTGGCCCCGTCGGCGAGCGGGACCTCGAAGGTGACGCCGGAGGCGTCCTTCTTCACCGGCTGGAGCGGCTTGGACCAGTCGGTCGGTTCCTTGGCGCCGGTCCAGGTGTGCAGGCCCCAGCCGTCGTAGTCGCCGTCGGCACGGTAGTAGTGCAGGACAGCCTTGGTGGTGTCCTGGGCGGGATAGGCGCCGTCGGGGGCGGTGTCGGCCTGGCCGTCCTTGCCCTGCTCGATCCAGACCTGTCCGGTCTTCGCGAGGTCGACGGTGCGCTCCGGTCCGTCTGCCGTACCGGACTTCTCGACGGTGTACGGGACCGAGGAAGCGCCCTCCGGCACCTTGGTCCAGGCGAAGGCGCCGTAGGCGTCCCGCCCGGTGAAGGCGGCGGTGGTGTCGCCGGACCTGGCCTGCCATCCGTCGTAGTCGCCGTCGGCGCGCTTGTAGTGGACGACGGCGTAGTCGCGTTCGACGGCGACGGGCTTCGCCGGGGCGGGTGGCGCTCCGGCGGTCGACGAGGCGAGTGCGCTCGCGGTGCGCCCGGCCCGGTCGACGACGACGGCCTTGTAGCGCAGCGGTGTTCCGGCGGCGACGGTGTCACCGATGGTCTGGGTGACCTTGTACGGGGCGTGGTCGGCGGTGCCGAGCGTGGTCCACCTCCCGTTGCCCTGCTGGGCGGCGAAGACGACCCGGTCGAGGGAGCCGCCGTCGACGCCGGCGGTCAGCTCGACGGTGCCGGTGGCACCGGCGGCCGGTGCCTTCAGCGTGACCGAGGGCTTGGCCGCCGGGGTGCCCAGCGGCTTCTCGGCCCGGAGCACGAGGCTGGACAGGGCCGGCACGGTGACGGTGATCCTCTTGTCGGCGCCGCTGCGGAGCGCTCCGGAACCGCCGTACAGTGTGCGGAAGTTCATCCGGGCCGACTCGGTCGGCAGCTGCACGGTCCGCGCCTCGGTGCCGTTGTTGGTGGCGACGACGTACTCGTTGCTGTGCGCCGGGTCCGTACGGGAGAAGGCGTAGACGGAGCCCTCGGCGTACCGCTCGGTCTGGACGCCGTCGCGCAGCGCCGGGTTCTTCCTGGTCAGCTCGGAGAGGGCCGCGATGGACCGGTAGACCGGGTGCCGGGTGTCGTACGCGTCGGAGGCGTGCGTGCGGTCGGTGCCCAGCTCGTCGTCGTCGAGGTAGTCGGCGGTCTTCGAGGCGAACATCGTCTGACGGGCGTCCTTGTCGCCGCCCGCACCGGTGAAGCCCTGCTCGTCGCCGTAGTAGACGACGGGGTTGCCGCGGCTGAGGAACATCAGCTCGTTGGCCAGGCGGTCCCGCTTGACCAGCTCGGCGTCACCGGCCTTCGGGTTGTCCTGCTTGAGGAAGGTGCCGATGCGGCCCATGTCGTGGTTGCCGAGGAAGGTCACCTGCTCGTAGGCGTTGGCCTTGTCGGTGGTGTACCGGTAGTCGTCGCCGAAGACGGCGGCGAGCTTCGAGGCCGGGGCGCCCTGCGAGGCGTACTGGCGGGCCGCTTCCTGGAAGGGGAAGTCGAGCGTCGCGTCCAGCCGCCCCTGGGTGACGTAGGGCGAGGTGATCGCGGTGTCGGCGGAGTAGACCTCACCGAACATGAAGAAGTCGTCGCGCCCGTGCCTGGCCGCGTAGGTGTCGAGCGCGGTCGCCCACTGGGTCCAGAAGTCCAGGTCGACGTGTTTGACGGTGTCGATCCGGAAGCCGTCGATGTCGAAGTCGCGGACCCACTTCTCGTAGATCTTCTCCATGCCGGAGACGACCTCGGGGCGCTCGGTCCACAGGTCGTCGAGCCCGGAGAAGTCGCCGTACGTGGTGGACTCGCCGGCATAGGTCGAGTCGCCGCGGTTGTGGTACATCGTCGGGTCGTTGAGCCAGGACGGCGTCTTGCCGCCGGTGGTGACCGGCTTGTACGGGAAGGAGTCGGCGTCCACCTCGGCCGGGCCGGCGGCGTCGTCGAAGGGGCGGCCGTCACTGTCGAGGTACGGGTAGGCGCCCTTGGGCTTGTAGCCGTAAGTCTTCTCGGCGTAGTCGACGGTGTCGGCGGTGTGGTTGGTGATGACGTCGAAGAAGACCTTCATGCCCTTGCCGTGGGCCTTGTCGATCAGCTTCGAGAGGTCGGCGTTGGTGCCGAAGTGCGGGTCGACCTGGGTGAAGTCGGTGATCCAGTAGCCGTGGTAGCCGGCCGAGGCGTCCTTGCCGGTGCCCTGGACGGGTCGGTTCCTGAAGATCGGGGCGAGCCAGATCGCGGTGGTGCCGAGCTGCTTGATGTAGTCGAGCCTGCCGGTGAGCCCCTTGAGGTCGCCGCCCTGGTAGAACCCCTTGTCGGTGGGGTCGTAGCCGGTCTCCAGCCGGGAGCCGGTCAGTCCGCCCCGGTCGTTTCCGGTGTCGCCGTTGGCGAACCGGTCGGGCATGACGAAGTAGAACTGCTCACGGGTCAGGTCGTGGCGGGCGGGCTGTGCGGCCAGCTCGGCGTCCGACGGCGCGGCGGGCGGCCTGGCCGCGGCGGCGGGCAGCGCGGGCACGAGGGCCGCGCACAGGGCGGCCGCGACGACGGCGGCGGGCGCCGCTCTTCGCGCGGGCGCGCGGGACGGACGTATCACTCGGGTTCTCCTCGAAAGGGGGTGCGGGTGCAGGGCCGGACGGGCCCGTGCGGTCCGTCCGGCAGATGAGGCGGAAGAAGGTCAGCCGCGCCAGACGTCGCCGGTCAGCGCGACCTTGCCCGAGGCCGGCACCGTGGCCGTGCGGTTGGCACCGCTCTCCCAGGTGACATTGCCGCTCGCGTCCTTGCGGACGTACTTGTACTCGAACGACGTACCGGCGGGCAGGCTCACGTCGAGCTTCCAGACCGGGTACGCGGCCGGATCAAGCTTCAGCGCGGTCGCGGGGTTCCAGCTGCCGAGGGCGGACTGGCTGCCGGTGACGTAGATGTTCTGGCCGGGCTGGGTGGTGGCGTTGACGCCGAAGGAGGCGCCGGAGGTGCCCGTACCGGGGTCGGCCGGCCCGGTGCCGCCGCCGGAGCAGGTGCGGGCGCCGGTCTGGAGGGCGAGGGCGGTGTCGGCACCGAGCGTGGCGGTGAACTGGCCCGAGCCGTTGACGGTGACGCCGTTGCCGGACTGGATGTCGCAGTAGTCACCGGCGGGCAGCGAGGTCTGGAACGTACGCGTCAGCGAGGAGCTCTCGTGGTTGATCGCGACGTACGCCTTGGCGCCGCGGCCGAAGGCGATCTGGTCGCCGCCGTTGTCCCACCAGTTCGTGACGGTCTCGCCGCGTGCGGTGTTGCGGAAGCCGACCATGGACGCGATCTCGCGCCAGGCGTGCTGGCACTTCCAGCCGTCGCTGTAGCAGGCGTTCACCGTGCCGCCGTTCGGCGGACCGGCGTCCTTGTCGGACCACTCGTAGCCGGAGTGGACGTCCGGCGAGCCATAGGGCCAGGCCAGCATGAAGACGCCGGCGAGCGTGTACTTGGCGCCGTCCTTGTAGCTGAGCGTGTCGCCACCGCGCTCGGTGTCGTGGTTGTCGACGAAGACCGCGGCCTTCGAGGACGCCATGAAGCCCCAGCCCTCGCCGAAGTTCTTCAGGTCGGCGAGGTTCTGGTTGTTGAAGACCTGCTTGAGGCCGCGGGCGTAGCGGAATTCCTGGACGTCGCCGGTGCCTGCGTACTCGTCGGGCGAGACGGCCTCACCGGCTCCGTAGATCGCCTCCTGCTTCCAGTAGGCGCCGGGGTTGCTCAGCCGGGACTTGATGTTGGCGAGATCGTCCTCGGGTATGTGCTTGGCCCCGTCGATCCGGAAGCCGTCGACGCCCAGCGAGAGCAGGTCGTTGAGGTATCCGGCGATCTTGCCGCGGACGTACTCCTCACCGGTGTCCAGGTCGGCCAGGCCGACGAGTTCGCAGTGCTGGACGTTGTACCGGTCCTGGTAGTTGCTGATCTGCGCGGTGCAGTCGTCCATGTCGGGCGCGGAGTAGAGCCCGGGGTAGTTGTACTTCGTGTACGAGGAGCCGCCGGTACCGGTGCCCGAGCCCGCCGACATGTGGTTGATGACGGAGTCGGCGACGACCTTGACGCCCGCGCTGTGGCAGGTGTTGACCATGTCGGCGAAGGCGGTGCGGTCGCCGAGCCGTCCGGCGATCCGGTAGCTGACCGGCTGGTACGAGGTCCACCACTGGCCGCCCTGGATGTGTTCCTGGGGCGGCGAGACCTGTACGTAGCCGTAGCCGGCCGGGCCGAGGGAGTCCGTGCACGCCTTGGCCACGGAGTCGAATTTCCACTCGAAGAGGACTGCGGTGACGTCCTTGGTGCCCGGGGCGGCGGCCTGGGCGCTCGTGGCGGGGACCACGAGGGCGGCGGCGCCTGCTGTCAGCGCGAGCGCTGCAGACAGGAATCTGCGTGCCATCTTTCCTCCTGCGGTGGGGGAAATGCGGGTGACGGTGCGGAGGCTGCCGGGCCGGCCCCGACCGGGCGGAGGTGGTCCGCTGTCCGATCCGGGTGACCCGAAAGCCTCTCAGCCTCGTACGGCAACGCGCCCTGCCCTCAAGGCTTCTGAAGGTTCTTGCTGCAAGAATGCAAACCTTGCCGCGGGGAGACCGTACGAGTCCGTCAGGTTCCGGTCAACCCTTTGGACATGGCCTGCTCACATCCGCGAAATACTGCATTTTCCCGCCTGCAAGGTCTTACGCAAGACATTGCAGGGCTGTTACGTTTCTCCCGACTCCGGTCCGGTCGGCCGGGGGTCCCGTTACCCCGGGCCCCACGCGCCCGGCCGGCCGGGCCGGTCACGGACAAGAGAGGTACCGGGAGTCACACTCCCCGCCGGCCCGTCCGGGCCGACTCCCGGTGCCTCTCCTGTACGCCGGGATCTCCGCCGGCCCGGCCCGCCCCGGGAAGTGCCCGGACGCACGACAAGGCCCGGGATCCCCCCTCCGGACCCAGGACCTCGTCGTACGGCGCCGCCGGTCGCCTCAGGCGCTGCGGAGTGCCGCGGTCGACCCCCGTACCACCAGCTCCGGCTGGAACACGTACTCCGTGCGCTGCACGGGACTTCCGCCGATCTCCTCCAGCAGCGCGCCCACCGCGGCCGCCGCCATCGCCTGGACGGGCTGACGCACCGTGGTCAGCGGCGGATCGGTGAACGCGATCAGCTGCGAGTCGTCGAAGCCGACCACGGACACCTCGCGCGGCACGTCGAGCCCGCGGTCCCGGGCGGCACGCACCACACCCAGCGCCATCAGGTCGCTGCCGCAGACGATCCCCGTGCACCCCTGGTCGAGCAGCGCGCCGGCCGCCACCTGGCCGCCCTCGACGCTGAACAGCGTGGAGCACACCAGGAGTTCGGCCTCGGCACGGTCGAGCCCCAGCAGGGACACCGCCGCGTCCACGAAGCCGTCCCGCTTGCGGCGGGAGGGCACATAGCGCTGCGGCCCGATCGCCAGCCCGACCTTGCGGTGGCCGAGTTCGGCGAGGTGCCCCACGGCCATCCGCACGGCGGCGGTGTCGTCGGGCGAGACGAACGGCGCGCTGATCCGCTCGTTGTAGCCGTTGATCAGCACGAACGGCACCCCGCGCTCGGTGAGCGCGGCGTACCGCGCCGGGTCGGCCGAGGTGTCGGCGTGCAGCCCGGAGAGGAAGACGATGCCGCCGACGCCGCGCTCGACGAGCTGCTCGACGAGCTCGTCCTCGGTGGCGCCGCCGGGCAGCTGGGTGCAGAGCACCGGGGTGTAGCCATGGCCCGCCAGGACCTGTTCGACGGACTGCGCGAACGCCGGGAAGATCGGGTTGGTGAGCTCGGGCGTCACCAGTCCGATCAGCCCGGCGCTGCGCTGGCGCAGCCGTACCGGGCGTTCGTAGCCCAGGATGTCGAGCGCCGCGAGCACCCGCTGACGCGTGGGGTCCGCGACGCCCGGCTTGCCGTTGAGCACCCGGCTGACGGTCGCTTCGCTGACCGAGGCCTGCCCGGCGATGTCCGAGAGCCTCAGCGCGCCGCCGGCCCTGGGTGCGGGGACGGTCACACCGTCCACCACACCGTGGTGTCCGCGGGCAGCTCCACCCCGTCGCCGTCGGTGACGACCGGGGTGCTGGACAGCAGGACGGTGCCCGGCGCGGGGATGCGGACCGGGGCGCCCGTCGTGTTGACGGTGCAGACGAAGCCGGGACGGGCGAGGACCAGCAGCCCCTCCGGGGCGTCCAGCCACTCCACCGCCGAGCCGGCGCCGAGTCCGGGGTGTGCCCGGCGCGCGGCGAGCGCGGCCCGGTACAGCTCCAGGGTGGAGCCGGCCGCGCCGGTCTGGGCCTCGATGCTCAGCTCGCCCCAGCCGGCGGGCTGCGGGAGCCAGCTGCCACCTTCACCGAAGCCGTACGAACTGCCCTCGCGGGTCCACGGGATCGGCACCCGGCAGCCGTCGCGGAAGCCGTCCTGGCCCTCGGCCCGGAAGAACGACGGGTCCTGGCGGGCCTCGTCGGGCAGGTCGGTGACGTCGGGCAGGCCGAGCTCCTCGCCCTGGTAGACGTAGGCGGAACCGGGCAGCGCCAGCATCAGCATGCTGGCCGCACGGGCCCGGCGCAGACCCAGCTCACGGTCACCGGCGGTACGGATCTGGGTGCCGAGGCCGGGCGGGTTGGCGAACCGGGTGGCGTGCCGGGTGACGTCGTGGTTGGAGAGCACCCACGTGGTGGGGGCGCCGACCGGGCGCATCGCGTTCAGCGAGGTGTCGATGACGGTGCGCAGCTCGGCGGCGTCCCAGGCGGTCGACAGGTACTGGAAGTTGAAGGCCTGGTGCATCTCGTCGGGGCGCACGTAGTTGGCGGTGCGCTCGACGGTCGGGGTCCAGGCCTCGGCCACCGCGATGCGCCCGCCCGTCGAAGGCCCTTCGGGCCCCATGGTGTCGGGGTACTCGTCGAGGATGGTGCGCCAGCTGCGGTAGATCTCGTGCACACCGTCCTGGTCGAAGAACGGCATGACATCGTTTCCGAGCAGCTTCAGCTGGTCGTGCGCGCCCAGGTCGGGCAGGCCCTCGGCCTTGACCAGGCCGTGCGCGACATCGACCCGGAAGCCGTCGGCGCCCATGTCGAGCCAGAAGCGCAGGATCGAGCGGAACTCGTCGGCGACGGCCGGGTGTTCCCAGTTGAAGTCGGGCTGCTCGGGCGCGAAGAGGTGGAGGTACCACGCGCCGGGCGTGCCGTCGGGGTCGGTGGTCCGGGTCCAGGCCGGTCCGCCGAAGATGGACTCCCAGTCGTTGGGCGGGAGTTCGCCGTCGGCGCCCTTGCCGGGGCGGAAGTGGTAGCGGTCGCGCAGGGCGGAGCCGGGGCCCTCGGCGAGCGCGCGCTTGAACCACTCGTGCTGGTCGGAGGAGTGGTTGGGCACCAGGTCGACGATGATCCGCAGACCCAGATCGTGGGCGTCGCGGATCAGCGCGTCGGCGTCCAGCAGGGTGCCGAACATCGGGTCGATGGCCCGGTAGTCGGCGACGTCGTAGCCCGCGTCGGCCTGCGGCGAGGCGTAGAACGGGCTGAGCCAGACCGCGTCGACGCCGAGGTCCTTGAGGTACGGGAGTCTGTCGCGTACGCCTGCGAGATCGCCCATGCCGTCGCCGTTGCCGTCGGCGAAGCTGCGCGGATAGACCTGGTAGATCACCGCGTCCTGCCACCAGCCGGTGCGGTGGCCCGGGGCGTCGTCGGACGTGCCGGTGGAGGGGGCAGCGAGGTGCTGGGTCATGTCGTCCCTGGGGTGTCTGGGTGGGGAGTGGCGCCGGGACCGGGTCGGGATGCCGGCGCCACCGTGACTGGTGCGTGCGGGTCGTACGGTCGTGCTGCTCCCGCGTCAGCCCTTGACGGCTCCGGCGGACATGCCGGTCACCAGGTGCTTCTGCGCGAACAGGAAGACCAGGGCCGCGGGTATCGCGATGAGCACGGACGCGGCCGTCATCGGACCCCACTGGGCCCCGTACTGGTTGACGAACAGCTGCAGGCCGCCCGCGAGCGTGAGGTTGTCCTCGCCGACCATGAAGGCGGAGGCGTACGCCACCTCGCCCCACGCGGTGATGAACGAGTAGAACGCGGTGACGGCGAGACCGGGCTTGGCCAGCGGCAGGATGAGCCGCCAGAACGTGCCGAACGGGGTGAGCCCGTCGACCTGCCCCGACTCGTCGATCTCGCGCGGAATGGTGTCGAAGAAGCCCTTCATCATCCAGGCGCAGAACGGCACCGAGATGGTGAGGTAGGTGATGACGAGACCGGCCGGCCTGTTGAGCAGCCCCATGCCCGCCATGATGTTGTAGATCGGCACGATGAGGACGGCGACCGGGAACATCTGGGTGACCAGCAGTGTCCACATCAGTCCGCGCTTGCCGGGGAAGCGGAAGCGGCTGACGGCGTAGCCGGTGGAGGCGGAGACGATGACGCCGAGGAGCGTGGTGAACCCCGCGACGAGCACCGAGTTGCCGAACCAGGTCAGGAACTTCGTGTTCTGGAGCAGGTTCGTGTAGTTCTCGAAGGTCGTCTCTTTGAAGAAGTCCGTGGTGGTCGCGAACGCGGCGGGCTTCAGCGAGGTGAGCAGGACCCAGAGCACGGGGAAGACGGCGATCACCGACGCGACGACGAGCGTCAGATGCAGTGCGGTGGAGGCCAGCGGTGAACGCTCGCCGCGCCGGCGGACCTTGGACGCGGAGTGCCGCGCGGGCGTGGGGATGGTGGTCACCAGTCGTCTCCCTGGGTGCGCAGGACTCGCCGGTACACGGCGGCGAAGATCAGCAGGAGTACGAGGATCAGCACGCCCCAGGTGGAGGACTGCGCGAAGTCGCGCGGGCTGATCTCGAAGGAGAACTTGTACGCCTGGGTGACCAGGATCTGGGTGGCCTCACCGGGTCCGCCGCGGGTCAGCAGGTAGATCACCGGGAACATGTTGAACGTCCAGATGGTGGAGAGCAGGATCACGGTCGTGGAGACCGGCCGCAGTCCGGGCAGCGTGATGTGGCGGAAGCGCTGCCAGGCGGTGGCGCCGTCCATCTCCGCGGCCTCGTAGTGCTCGCTGGGGATGGACTGCAGACCGCCCAGGAGGGCGACCATCATGAACGGCACGCCGAGCCAGACGTTGACGGCGATGACGGAGAACTTCGCCCAGGTCGGGTCGTTCAGCCACGGGATGCCGTCGAAGCCGGAGCCCGAGAGGATCTTGTTGAGCAGCCCGCGGTCCTCGTTGTAGAGGAAGCGCCAGGCGAAGACGGAGACGAAGCCGGGGATGGCCCAGGGCAGGATGAGCGCCATCCGGTAGGCGGAGCGCCCGGCGATCCGGCGGTTGAGGATGTTGGCGAGCGCCATGCCGAGGGCGAAGGTGATGGCCACACAGGAGACCGTCCACACCAGGGTCCAGCCGAGCGTGCCGAGGAACTGCTCGCCCGTGAGCGCCTCGGTGTAGTTGTCCAGGCCCACGAACTTGTACGTGGCGGGCAGGTGGTTGACACCGATGGACCGTGCGACGTTGCGCTCGTTGGCGTCGGTCAGCGACAGGTAGATGCCGCGGACCAGCGGATACCCGATGATCACGCCGATCACGGCGACGACCGGGGCGACCATGGTCCAGGCGTACCAGTGGGTCGACAGGGCTCGCCGGAGCCTGCTCGGGGGCGGTGGGTTACCAGTACCGCGGCTCCGGCCGCGGGCGACGGTCTCGTCGCCCGCGGCCTTCGCCACCGACTGGCTGGTGTGGACAGCCATCAGCCGGCCTGCCTTCCTGGGTTACTTCCAGCCCTTGAGGAGCTTGCGGTAGGAGTCGCCGGTCGTCTTGACGGCCTTCTCCGGGGAGGTCTGTCCGGTGAGGACCTTGGTGTACTCGGTGACGAGCGGCGCGAAGAGGCTGCCGGTCTCCGGGATCCACGGGCGCTCGACGGCGCTCTCGACGACCGGCTTGAAGAAGCCGACGATCTCGTTGTCGACGACGCTCTCCTCGGCGTAGGCCGAGGTGCGGGTCGGCAGGAGGTTGAGCTCCTTGGTGACCTGGGCCTGGGTCTTGACGGAGGTCATGTAGTCGACGAAGGCGTAGGAGGCGTCGAGGTTCTTGGAACCGGCGTACACGGCCAGGTTGTGGCCGCCCTGCGGGGCGCCCTGCGCGGCGGAGCCGGCCGGGACCGGGGCGACGCCCAGGTTGGCCTTGTCCTTGAACTCCTTGCCGGCGTAGGTGTCGGCGACGGCCCACGGGCCGTTGATCATCATCGCGACCTTGCCGTCCTTGAAGGACGACTGCATGTTCTCCCAGCCGTCCGTCGCGTCGGTCTTGGCGGCGCCCGAGTCGACCAGGTCCTTGACGACCTTCATCGCCTTGACGCCGGCCGGGTTGTCGATGGTGACGGTCTTGTCGGAGGCGTCGACCATGTCGCCGCCCTCGCCGTACAGGAAGGACAGGAACCAGTAAGCGTCGTCGCCGCGGAGGTAGAGGCCGGTCTTGCCGGTCTTGTCCTTGATCTTCTTGGAGACGGCCTTCAGCTCGGCGATGGTCGTGGGGACCTTGACGCCGGCCTCCTTGAAGATCTTCTTGTTGTAGAAGATGCCCATCGAGTCGATGACCTGCGGCACCGCGTACGTCTTGTCCTTGTACTTGGTGGACGCGGCGGCCTGCTTCAGGAAGTCGTCCGCCTTCTGCAGGGCGGGCGTGCCGTCGAGCGGGGCGAGGTAGCCGAGGTCGGCGAACTCGGGCGTCCAGGCGACCTCGGAGCGGATCACGTCGGGGGCACCGGAGCCGGACTGCGCGGCGTTCTTGAACTTGTTCTGCGCGTCACCGAAGGGGACGTTGACGTACTTGACGTCGACCTTCGGGTGCTCCTTCTCGAAGCCCTCGGCGATCTTCTTGAAGACCTTGTCCTCGCTGCCCGCGGTGGAGGTGTCCCACCACGTCACGGTGCCCGAGAGCTCGCCCGAGCTCTTGCTGGTGCCGTCGGACTTGTCGTCATCGCTGCCGCAGGCGGTCGCCGCGAGCGCCAGGGCCGCGACCAGGGCGGTGGCCGTTATGCCACGTCGCATCTGAACTCCTTCAACTGCCGTACCGCTCCGTCGCGGCGCCGGGTCGACGTGAACGTAACAAGGATGAAAGAACGCCGAAAGAGTTTGCGGAAGATTTCTGCAAGCTCCGGCGATCGTTACATTCACGTGTCCTCACGGTTGCCGTCAAGCCTCTTGACGGAAGCCCCCGAACCCTGGCAGTGGCAGGCCACGGCCCATGATTCCGCAGTGCGATGATCTGATTACAGCCCACGGACAGGGCCCGCAAGAGTTTGCAAGATGTTGCTGCGGAGCCTTCCGGACCACCCCGCCGGCCGGCCGCGCGCCCGCCGACGTCCGATTCCTGTGCATGGTGGGCAATCCGACCCGCTCCCGGTACAGTCCAGTCCCATGACCGCACGGCTTGCCGATATCGCAACTCAGGCGGGGGTCAGCGAAGCGACGGTCAGCCGTGTACTGAACGGCAAGCCCGGTGTTGCTGCGGCCACCCGCGAATCCGTCCTTGCCGCGCTCGACGTCCTCGGCTACGAACGGCCCGTACGGCTGCGCAGGCGCAGCGCCGGCCTGGTCGGCCTGATCACGCCGGAGCTGGAGAACCCCATCTTCCCGGCGCTCGCCCAGGTCATCGGCCAGGCTCTGACGCGCCAGGGCTACACCCCGGTGCTGGCGACCCAGACGCCCGGCGGTTCCACCGAGGACGAGCTCACGGAGATGCTGGTCGACCGGGGCGTCTCGGGCATCATCTTCGTCTCCGGGCTGCACGCCGACACCTCGGCCGACATGCAGCGCTACGAGCAACTGCGCGCCCAGGGCGTCCCCTTCGTACTGGTCAACGGTTTCTCGCCCAAGGTGCAGGCGCCGTTCATCTCACCGGACGACCGGGCCGCGATGCGGCTGGCGGTGACGCATCTGGTGTCGCTGGGCCACACCCGGATCGGACTGGCGGTCGGGCCGAAGCGCTTCGTGCCGGTGCTCCGCAAGATCGAGGGCTTCCACGCCACGATGCAGGAGCAGTTGAAGCTCACATCGGACCAGGTGGAAGAGCTGATCCAGCACTCCCTGTACACGCTGGAGGGCGGTCAGGCGGCCGCGTCGGCGCTGATGGAGCGGGGCTGCACGGCGGTGGTGTGCGCGAGCGACATGATGGCGCTCGGTGCGATCAGGGCCGCCCGGCGTCTCTCCAGGGACGTGCCGCGCGACCTGTCGGTGGTCGGTTACGACGACTCCCCGCTCATAGCGTTCACCGATCCGCCGCTGACCACGATCCGGCAGCCCGTCACGGCGATGGGCCAGGCCGCGGTGCGCACGCTCCTCGAGGAGATCGGCGGCACACCCGCCCCGCACAGCGAGTTCGTCTTCATGCCCGAGCTGGTCGTGCGCGGTTCGACAGCCGCGGGACCCGGTCCTGGCGCGGCCTCCGCGGCTTCGCCCGTCCAAGGATCCCACGCGCACCCGTAGCCCGCAGGACGTGCAACCCGCTCCCGACCGGAGGATCATCTGGCGAAGGGGGTAAATCTGGCAGACTCTGTGCCTATGGGTGAATTGAGCGTGAGACCACACGAAGGCCGCACGGAGGCCACCCCGTCACCCATCGTGAACGAGGCGGCTCCCGAGGCGAACGCGAAGCAGCACGGCACCGCGAAACGGGTCGCCGGACTACTCAAACGCAGCCTGGCGGGACTGCGCGGGCAGCGGTCTCCCCGAAGGCCACGCATCTGGTTCGAAGTCCTGCTGATCGGGGTCAGTTACTGGCTGTACTCGCTGGTGCGCAACGCCGTTCCCGAGCAGAAGGCGGCGGCGCTGTCCAACGCCGACTGGCTCTGGTCGGTCGAGCGGTTCATGGGCATCGCCGTGGAGCAGTCGGTCAACCACGCGGTCAACTCGGTGACATGGCTGATCGTGTCGATGAACTACTACTACGCGACACTGCACTTCGTCGTCACCATCGGTGTGCTCGTGTGGCTGTTCCGCCGCCACCCCGGCCGGTACGCGGCGGCCCGCCTGACACTGTTCGCGACGACGGCGGCCGCGCTGGCCGGCTACTACCTGTATCCACTCGCGCCGCCCCGGCTGATGAACGGCAGCCACTTCATCGACACGGTGATGGTCCACCAGACGTGGGGCTCGATGGCGTCGGGCAACTTCAAGAACATGTCGAACCAGTACGCGGCGATGCCGTCGATGCACATCGGCTGGTCGCTGTGGTGCGGCCTGACCGTCTTCGCCCTGGCCTCGGCGCCCTGGGCCCGCATCCTGGGCCTGCTCTACCCGACGGTCACCCTGCTCGTGATCGTGTCGACGGCGAACCACTTCTGGCTGGACGCGGTGGGCGGCATGGCCTGCCTGGCCTTCGGTTACGCGGTGTCGTACGCCTGGTACGGGGCGCTGCCGCACCACCTGCCAAGGCTCATCCCGCCGAAGACCACCCGCACCCCCCGCCTGGCCGCGCTCTCGATCCACCGCCCCAAGCCGGCGGCAAGCCGCCACTGAGCGCCGAGCGATGCAAGCCCCTCCGGCGATTGAGGAGCGGGGTCCGGGGCAGCGCCCCGAAAGCCCGCCTCCACGGGGCCCTCACACCGCCCCGCCTGCACGGGCACCCTCACACCGCCCCGTAGAACCGCTCCTCCACCACCGCCCGCGCCCGCCGCGTGATCCGCCGGTAGTCGTCCAGCATGTCCCCGACGTGTCCGGGCCCGTAGCCCAGATACCGCCCCACCGCGGTCTGCTCCCGCGGCCCGGACGGGAACGTGTCGCCGGGCCGCCCGCGCACCAGCATCACCGCGTTGCGGACCCGCGTCGCCAGTACCCACGCCTCGTCCAGCGTCTGCGCGTCCTCGCAGGAGATCAGCTCGGCCGCGCAGGCCGCGGCCAGCGCCTCACGGGTCCGGGTGGTCCGCAGCCCCGGCTCCGCCCAGCCGTGCTGCATCTGCATCAGCTGGACCGTCCACTCGACGTCGCTCAGCCCGCCCCGGCCCAGCTTGGTGTGCAGGGTGGAGTCGGCCCCGCGCGGCAGCCGCTCGGACTCCATCCGCGCCTTCAGGCGCCGGATCTCACGGACCGCGTCCTCCCCCAGCCCCTCCGCCGGGTAGCGAAGCGGATCGATCAGCTCGACGAAGTCGCGGCCCAGGTCCACGTCGCCCGCCATCGGCTGGGCCCGCAGCAGCGCCTGGCTCTCCCAGACCAGCGACCAGCGCCGGTAGTACGCCTCGTACGACTTCAGGGTGCGCACCAGCGGCCCGCTCTTGCCCTCGGGACGCAGATCGGCGTCGATGAGCAGCGGCGGGTCCGCGGTGGGCAGCTGGAGCAGCCGGCGCATCTCGGACACCACCCGGTTCGCGGCCCGGCTCGCCTCCTGTTCGTCGACGCCCTCGCGCGGGGCATGGACGAACAGGACGTCCGCGTCGGAGCCGTAACCGAGCTCGCCCCCGCCGAAGCGGCCCATCCCGATCACGGCGAACCGGGTGGGAAGGGTGTCGCCCCACTCCGAACGCACGGCGGCGCGCAGCGCACCGGCGATGGTGACGGCGTTCAGATCGGTGACCGCGCTGCCGACCCGGTCGACGAGCGCGCCCGGGTCCGGCTCGGCGGGGCTCTCCTCCGTGCCGTAGGAGCCGATGAGGTCCGCGGACGTCGTCCGGAACAGTTCGCGCCGCCGCACCCCGCGCACCACGGCCACCGCTGATTCGGCGTCCTCGGCCCGCCCCACCGCGGCCAGTACCTCCTGCTCCAGGTGTTCCCGGCTGCGCGGCTTCAGCCCCTGCGGGTCGCCGAGGATCGACACCGCCTCGGGGGCGCGCAGCAGGAGGTCGGGGGCGAGCCGGCCGGCCGACAGGACCCGCGCCAGGTTCTCCGCCGCCGCGCCCTCGTCCCGCAGCAGCCGCAGGTACCACGGGGTCTTGCCGAGCGCGTCGGACACCTTGCGGAACCCGAGCAGCCCGGCGTCCGGGTCGGCGGAGTCCGCGAACCAGCCGAGCAGCACCGGCAGCAGCGTGCGCTGGATGGCGGCCTTGCGTGAGACGCCGGAGGACAGCGCCTCGAGGTGCCGGAGCGCGGCCGCCGGATCCTCGTACCCGAGGGCTTCGAGCCGGTGCGCGGCGGCCTTGGTGCTGAGCCGGGACTCACCGGGCGCGAGCTGGGCAACGGCGTCGAGCAGCGGCCGGTAGAACAGCTTCTCGTGCAGCCGCCGCACCACGGAGGCGTGCCGCTTCCAGGCCTGGTTGAGCTCGGCGACGGGGTCCGTGCGCATGCCGAGGGAGCGGCCGAGCCGCCGCAGGTCCGGCTCGGCCTCCGGGACCAGGTGGGTGCGGCGCAGCCGGTAGAGCTGGATGCGGTGCTCCATGGCGCGCAGGAAGCGGTAGGCGTCGTCCAGCTGCGCGGCGTCCACCCGCCCCACGTAGCCGCCCCGGGCGAGCGCCCCCAGGGCGTCCAGGGTCGAGCCGCTGTGCAGGGTGGCGTCGCTGCGGCCGTGCACCAGCTGGAGCAGCTGCACGGCGAACTCGACGTCCCGCAGTCCGCCGGGACCCAGCTTGATCTCACGCTCGACCCGGTCGGCGGGGATCGTGTCGATGACGCGTCGGCGCATCTTCTGCACGTCGGGGACGAAGTTGTCGCGGTCGGCGGCCTGCCAGACGAGCGGGGAGACGGCCTCGACGTACTCGGCGCCCAGCAGGGTGTCGCCTGCCACCGGCCTGGCCTTGAGGAGCGCCTGGAACTCCCAGGTCTTGGCCCAGCGCTGGTAGTAGGCGAGGTGCGAGGACAGGGTGCGCACCAGGGGCCCGTTGCGGCCCTCCGGGCGGAGGTTGGCGTCGACGGGCCAGATGGTGCCCTCGACGGTCGTGTCGGCGCAGATGCGCATCATGTGTGCGGCCAGCCGGGTGGCGGCCTGGATGGCCGCGCTCTCCTCGGCGCCGTCGGCGGGTTCCGCCACGAAGATGACGTCCACGTCGGAGACGTAGTTCAGTTCGTGGCCGCCGCACTTGCCCATCGCGATGACCGCGAGCCGGCACTGCGCGGCGTCGGCGGGCGCGGACGCACCGGCGATGGCGAGTGCGGCCCGCAGCGTCGCCGTGGCCAGGTCGGCCAGCTCGGCGGCGGTCTCGGCGACATCCGTCGTGCCGCACACGTCCCTGGCCGCTATCGACAGCAGGCACCGGCGGTAGGCGACGCGCAGCGCGTCCGGGTCGTCGGCCCCGGACAGCTCGTGCTCGAACTCGGCCACTCCGGGGTGCAGATCGGTGGCCTCGTACGTGACGAGGGCCTGCCAGTCGCGCGGGTGGCGGGCCAGGTGGTCGCCGAGCGCCTCGGACGCCCCGAGCACCCCGAGCAGCCGGTCCCGCAGCGGCTTGGCCGTGATGAGTGTGTCCAGCAGGATCTGCCGCTCGTCGGCCTCCTCGGCCTCCACGAGCCGGACGACGCCGCGCAGCGCCAGATCGGGGTCGGCGGTCGCCCCGAGGGCGTCGAAGAGGACGGGGTCGGAGCGCACGGACGACAGGTCGGGCAGCTCGAGCAGCCGCTCGGCGGCGGACGGGTCGGTGAAACCGTGCCGCAGCAGTCGGGTGAACGTACTGCTTCTGCGTCCCGGCAACGTCGTCATTCCGCGCTCTCCTGCTCGCCGCCCGATCACCTACCAGTTATATGAGCCTAGTCCCGCACCGATGAATGCGGAGCGCGTGCGCGGTCTGCACTTCAGAGGCAGGATTTCTTTCAGGATCCGACCGGGAGGCCCCGACCATGTCC
Source organism: Streptomyces sp. RKAG290 (assembly GCF_023701695.1). GTDB lineage: Bacteria > Actinomycetota > Actinomycetes > Streptomycetales > Streptomycetaceae > Streptomyces. Next base: position 5,454,036 of record NZ_JAJOZC010000001.1, on the reverse strand, counting down.
GCAGACGAACCGACCGCCGAGCTGGACCCGCGCTACAGCAGCCCCGGCGCGGAACCCGGCCCGTGGGCCGACGCGGAGAAGCTGCTGTCCGACGCCGAGCTGTACTGGCTGAGCACCGTCCGCCCCGACGGCCGCCCGCACGTCACCCCGCTGATCGGCGTCTGGTGGCAGGGCGCGCTGTACTTCTCCACGGGCCCGGAGGAGCGCAAGGCCCGCAATCTGACGGCCAACCCCGAGGTGGTCCTCACGACCGGCACCAACTCCTGGTCGGCGGGGCTCGACGTGGTGGTGGAGGGCCGGGCGGTGCAGGTGAGCGACGAGGACGTGCTGGCCCGGCTGGCGGAGGCGTGGGAGACGAAGTACGGGCCGGTCTGGCACTTCGACGTCGCCGACGGCGCGTTCCTGGGCTCGCTGGACAACCGGGCCGACGTCTTCGCCGTGTCCCCGCGCACGGTCTTCGGCTTCGGCAAGGGCGACCCGTTCACCCAGACCCGGTGGCGCTTCGCCTGAGCCGCCCGCTCCCCGTCAGCGGACGGGCATGGTCCCGATCACCACGGTGGCGTACAGCTCGTCCGAGGAGACCACGCGGGGGATCAGCCCGCTGCCGCCCACGGCCTCCTCGGCACGTGCCGCCTGGCGTTCGCTCGTCTCGACCAGCAGGCTGCCGCCCGGCGCCAGCCACCGCGGCGCATCGGCGGCCACCCGCCGCATGACGTCGAGGCCGTCGCCGCCCCCGTCGAGCGCCACCAGCGGTTCGTGGACCCGTGCCTCCGCGGGCAGCAGGGGGACGTCCCCGCTCGGTACGTAGGGCACATTGGCGAGCAGTACGTCGACGCGCCCGCGCAGCGAGTCGGGCAGCGGGGCGAAGAGATCGCCCTCGTAGACCCGTCCCCGCTCGCCGATGTTGCGCCTGGCACAGCGCACCGCGGCGGGTTCGACGTCGGAGGCGTGGAGTTCGACCTCGTCCAGGGCGGCGGCGAGCGCGGCGCCGAGCGCGCCCGAACCGCAGCAGAGGTCGACCACGACGGCCGGGCTCGGGGCCAGGTCCACGGCCTGCCGGATCAGGAACTCGGTACGGCGCCGGGGTACGAAGACCCCGGGGTCCACCGCGATCCGCAGGCCGCTGAACCGGGCCCAGCCGAGTACGTGTTCCAGGGGGTGGCCCGCGACGCGGCGTTCCACCATGGCGGTGAGCCCGGCCGGGTCGGCGGCGGTGGATGCGATGAGTTCCGCCTCGTCCTCGGCGAATACGCAGCCGGCGGTGCGGAGAGTGGTGACGAGCGTGGAGAGGTCGAACGGTGACAGCGGGACCGGCATGGAGCGGAGCCTTTCGGAAAAATGCCGAGGGTGCTCCGCGGTCGGTTACGTCCGGTCGACCACGCGGTCATGAGGGGTGAGCACCCAGCCTGATACAGCGGTAATGGGTCCCACCTCCTTCGGCCAGTCCCCGTGCGGGGCTGCGTCACCCTACCCCAGCGGGGTGCCGGCCCCTCCGGCCGAACTCCCCTACTCGGTCGGTACGCAGAGCACCGGCACGGTCGACAGGTGGAGGAGCTTGTGCGGGGTGGAGCCGAGGAGCGCCCCGCGGATCGGGCTCTCGCCCCAGCTGCCCACCACGATGACCCTGGCCCCGTGACGTGCGGCGGCCTCGACGAGGGCCGGTGCCGGGCTCCGGTCGATCACCTCCACACTGGCCGGCACACCGGCCTCGTCGGCCGCCGCGAGGGCCCGTTCGAGCCCCGCACGCCCGGCCTGCCTGACGGCCTCGTAATGGCTGCGGTACTCCTCGCCGGTGGGGCCGGGCGGCGCCGCCCCGTAGACCAGGACCAGCGGCTCGCCGTAGGCGGCGGCCACCTCGATCGCGATGCGCAGGGCGCGTGCGGCACCGGGTGACTCGTCGTAGCCGAGGACCACGGACATCTCAGGACTCCTTGCCGTGCACGAGCTCGGGGTCGACCACACCGCGGCGCTCGGCCCAGAAGACGGACGAGCGGAACCGCCACACCACCATGAGCACCACCCCGGCCGCGCTGATGCAGATGCCGATGACGAGCGGCGGGCCGAGGCCGAACCACGAGGTGCCGCTGTAGGAGTTGGCCGGGTCCGACATGTCGATCACCGACCGCACGAGCAGCCAGGTCAGCAGACCCGATCCGATCAGCGGGCCGAGGCCGATGAGGAGGAAGCTCTTTACGCTCTCGGTCAGATGGCGGCGGTAGTAGACCGCGCAGGCCACACCGGTCAGCGCGTAGTAGAAGGAGATCAGCAGGGAGAGTGCCGTCAGCGAGTCGAAGAGGGCGTTCTCGCTGATCTGGTTGACGACGAGGTACCAGGCGATGGCGATCGCGGCCACCCACCAGGTGCTCACGTCAGGGGTCCGGAACCGGGGGTTGATCCGGCCGAAGTGCGCCGGCAGCGCGTGCCGGCGGGCCATCGAGAGCGCGGTGCGGGACGCGGGAATGATAGTGGTCTGGGTCGAGGCGAGCGCGGACGTCGCGACCGCGAGGAGCACGATCCAGTCCCAGCCGCCCATGACCTTGCGGGCGAGCAGCGCGAAGATGAACTCCTCCTCGCCGGCGTTCTCGGCCAGATACGCCGTTCCGGCGAACGCGACGACGGCGAAGCCGACGGACAGGTACGTCACCAGCAGGATGATGGTCGACCACACGCCCGCCTTGCCGGGAGCGGTCGCGGAGTCCTCGACCTCCTCGGTGAGGTTGACGGCGGATTCCCAGCCCCAGTAGATGAACACGCCGAGCAGCAGCCCACTGGTGAGGGCCGCGCCGCCCGCCCCGAAGGGGTTGAGCCAGGCGGCCGAGGGATGGATCGAGGCGAACGACGTCGTGCCTGCGTAGACGCGGTAGAGCGCGACGATCACGAAGACCAGGAGGAAGGCCACCTGCGCCAGGATCAGGACGTTCTGCACCTTGGCCGACAGTTCGGTGCCGATGACGCACAGGGCCGTCATCACCAGGATGAGGACGACGGTGAGGAGCTGGCGCACGAACGTGTTGTCGGCCCAGCTGTCGAGGCCGACGGCCAGCAGCCCGAAGCTGACGGCGACGTCCGCCAGGGATCCCACCACGAGCACCCCGGTCATCGTGATGGCCCAGCCCCCGAGCCACCCGGTCCACGGCCCCAGCGCACGGGTCACCCAGGAGAACGTCGTCCCGCAGTCCTGGTCGACCTTGTTGAGGTAGTAGAAGGCGGACGCGATGAAGAGCATCGGCACGAAGGAGGCGAAGAGCACTCCGGGTGCGTAGATGCCGACGAGCGCGACGATCGGTCCGATGACCGCCGCCACGGAGTAGGCAGGGGACGTGGCGTTCAGCCCGATGACGAGCGCGTCGACGAAGCCGATCGCATCGGGTTTCAAGGTCGCCGACTGTGCTGGTCCGGCAAGGTCCTTCGACATGCGCCCTCGCTACGGTCACAAGCCTGAAGAGAAAGCGGAAAGTATCTTTCTCATGCTATTGAGGTGGTTCGGGGTGCGCACATCGCCTTTGCGCCGTCCGGCGGACAGGGCGCACCCGTCCGTCACTGCTCGCGCAGGCCCCACGGTGCGCCGTACTCCGTGAGCAGATCGAGGAACGGCCGCGGCGGCATCGCCTCAGGGCCCAGCACTCCGCTGCCGCTCCACACACCGCTCGCGATCAGTTCCAGGGCGGCGACGGGGTTGATCGCGGTCTGCCAGACCACGGCCTGCGAGCCGTACTCCCGCATCGACCACTGGTTGTCGACGACGTGGTAGAGGTACACCTCCCTGGGCCGGCCGTCCTTGACACCCTTCACCCAGGTCCCGGCACAGGTCTTGCCGTGCATCCGGTCGCCGAGCCCTGCGGGGTCGGGCAGACAGGCGGCGACCACGTCACGGGGCGAGACGGCGGCCTTCCCCAGGTCGCTCGGCACGGAAACGGGTTCGGTGCGGTCGAGTCCGAGCATGTGAAGGGTCCGGAGCACCCCGATGAACTCGTCACCCAGTCCGTACTTGAACGTGACCCGCCGCGCCTTCAGCCGGCGCGGGACGAGCAGCACTTCCTCGTGCTCCACGTTGACGCACTCCACGGGACCGATGCCTTCGGGGAAGTCGAAGACCTCCGGCTCGCTGAAGGGGGCGGTGGTGTACCAGCCCCGCTCCTGCTCGTACACGACCGGCGGGTTCAGGCACTCCTCGATGGTCGTCCAGATACTGAAGGACGGGGCGAAGTCGTAGCCGTCCACCGTCAGGTTCGCCCCGTCCCGGATCCCGATCTCCTCGATCTCGTCGAAGAGTTCGTCGGAGGCGTACCGGGCGAACACGTCGGAGAGGCCGGGCTCCACGCCCATCCCCACCAGCGCGAGGCGTCCCGCGGCCTCCCACTCCGCGGCCCGCTCGAACTGCGCGTCGCCGAGCTTGACCCCGCACTCCTCGTACGGGCGGGACGGATGCGGCCGGGACAGGGACATGGCCATGTCGAGGTAGTGCGCGCCGTGGGCGAGGGCGGCGTCGAAGAGCGGGAGCACGAAGCGGGGATCGGTGGCGTTGAGCAGGACGTCGCAGCGGTGTTCGCCGAGGGCGGCGCGCACGGCTGCCGGGTCCGAGGCGTCCAGCCGGACGGCGCGGAACCGGCCGCCGTTCTCCCCGAGAGCCTCGACGGCGCTCCGGGCCCGTCCGAGGTCGTAGTCGGCGACGGTCATGTGCTCGAAGAACGGCCGGCGGGCCGCGATCCTCGTGATCGCCGTGCCTACGCCTCCCGCACCGACCAGGAGGACACGCATGGAGACACCACTCCTTCACCGTTCACCGTGCCCCGGGCGGGCGACGAGGTCAGCCCTGCTGCTGCGCGGCGAAGCCCTTGCGCAGGTCGTCGAGGTTCATCACGGGCTGGAACTCGAGCTCAGCGCCGAGCCCGTCGAAGAGCGGCTCCGCGATCCCGGGCAGCTCCGAACTGTCCTGCATGTCGAAGACGAAGGTGCAGCACCGCCTGCCGTCGGCGGTATGGAAGTAGACCGCCTCCGGCTTGAGCCGTTCCGACATCGACTGCACGATCTTCTGCAGCGTGCCGCTCTTGATCGCTTCGGTCGTGAGCTGTGTGTCCATCGACGCTCTCAGCATGACGCGCATGGCGACGCCCTTCCGTCCACCGTGCCCGGCGCGGACCCGCCCGCGCCCCCGGCGACCCGGTGAGATCGGGCTCAGCCTTCCTCCGGCCGGCCGGACCGGCAACATCTCGTCCTCCATCCGGGGGTGCGGCCGGGACGCCCGCCCCGCGGGCCGCCGGGCGGGTTCAGAGCACCACGCGGAAGTGGGTGGTCAGCCGCCCGCTGTCGTCGAGGACGTGGAAGGCGAGACCGGGCGGCTGGTCGCGGCCCACGGGGTCGCTCCCCTCCCAGGGCATGCGCAGCGTCCAGGTGACGGCCGGTCCGACGATCAGCGGACGCGACGCGAAGGTCGAGGCGGCCGCGGTGTGGGCATGGCCGGTGAGCACGGCGGCGACCCGCGGGTGCGCGTCGAGCAGGCGGGCCAGTTCCCCGGGCTGCTGGAGCCGGCCCGAGTCGGGCAGCGGGTGGTGGAGCTCCACCGGCGGCTGGTGAAAGGCGATCAGCGCCCGGGTCTGTCCCGGCAGTCCGGTGAGGGTGTCATCGATCCAGGCCAGGGTCTGTTCGTCCAGACGTCCCTCGTCCCGGCCGGGGATGGTGGAGTCGCACATCAGGACGGCTGTGCCGTCGATGTGGTGGATCTGATTGACGGGCCCGTCCCCGGGAGCCTCTCCGAGCAGGGCCTTGCGGTAGGCCGGACGCACGTCGTGGTTGCCGGGGCAGCTGAGCACGGGGAAGGGAGCGGCCAGGATGCGTGCCGCCTCCTCGTACTCGGCCTCCGCGCCGTGATCGGCGATGTCCCCGGTGACCAGGAGGGCGTCGACCGGCTGCGGCAGGGCGCGCAGGTGATCCATGACGCGCGTGGCACGTCGGGTCGCTCTCTCGCTGCCGTCCAGGTGCAGGTCACTGATCTGGGCAAGGAGTGTCATCGCTCCACCTGCTCCTCCGGCGCCGGGTCCGGGAGGCCACTGCCCCCACCTCGACACCTAACGGTTGAAATCTGTTTTCCCGTTAGGACTCTAGAGTGGGCGCGGCGACGCGGACAAGTGGTTGACGACCGGTTGACGACTGGTTGACGACCAGTCAGGGCCGAAGAAGGGACGGCTGCATGGAGCGCCGGCCGGCATCTACGGCTGGGGTGTCAATCCGTGATCAGGTCTCGGATCTCCTGTGCGGACCAATGGCCGGCAGCACCCTGGACGAAGCCACGTATGCCGCCACTGTGTCGGCATCCCAAGCTCCGGCCGCAAGCAGGCCGGAGGCGAGAATGCGCAGGTAGGCACGAGAGGGAGACACCGGGGTCACCTCGTCAGCGCCCCAGGGAGCGGTGAAGGTGAGAAGGGGCAACCGCTCCGCCTGCCCGGCGCACACCAGGGTCTCGTACCGCCCGTTCCCCAACGTCGCGACTCCTGACGTCAGCACCCCGGTGAGGTCGAGGTCCTCACCCGGTTCCCTGTACATCTCCTGCGCCGCGATGTCCGCGAACTGGGCCGCCGAGACAAGATGGGCACGGGCGTAGACCCGGCCGTCCGCGCGCGGATCGTAGAAAGCACGACCGCCGCCCCAGACGGGCGACCGGGTGGCGAAGTAGAGAACACCACTGAGTTCCACGGGAACGGAGCGGCTGGGCATGCGCCGGTCGCGGCACCCCGGGTATGTCTTGTCGGTGCCGGGCGGCCTGCCGCCCTTCACGTAGTAGGCAAGCCGGTCGAGGTGCATGTTGGAGCCGTACGAGGTGTACCAGACCCACTCGGGCGCGGGCCCCTCCACGGCCCCGGGCTCGATCGGATGCGCTCCCGCCATGCGCGACGCCTCCCAGGAACGGCTTCGGGCCGACGGTACGCCACCGTCGGCCCGAAGCCACGTACACGCGCCCTGGCGGCGCTGACCTGCGTCTACAGCACCGGCAGCAGGTTCTTCAGCTCGAAGGCCGTGACCTCGCTGCGGTACTCCTCCCACTCCTGCTTCTTGTTGCGCAGGAAGAAGTCGAAGACGTGCTCACCGAGTGTCTCGGCGACCAGTTCGCTCTTCTCCATCAGCGAGATCGCCTCGCCCAGGTTCTGCGGCAGCGGCTCGATGCCCATCGCGCGGCGTTCGGCGTCGGACAGCGCCCAGACGTCGTCGTCGGCGCCGGCCGGGAGTTCGTAGCCCTCCTCGATGCCCTTGAGGCCCGCGGCCAGGAGCACCGCGTACGTCAGGTAGGGGTTGGCCCCGGAGTCGATGGAGCGGACCTCGACGCGGGCCGAGCCGGTCTTGCCGGGCTTGTACATCGGGACCCGGATCAGCGCGGAGCGGTTGTTGTGGCCCCAGCAGATGTACGAGGGGGCCTCGCCGCCGGCGCCCGCGGCGCGGGAGGAGCCGCCCCAGATGCGCTTGTAGGAGTTGACCCACTGGTTGGTCACGGCGGAGATCTCCGCGGCGTGCTTGAGCAGGCCGGCGATGAAGGAGCGGCCGACCTTGGAGAGCTGGTACTCCGCGCCGGACTCGTAGAAGGCGTTGCGGTCGCCCTCGAAGAGGGAGAGGTGGGTGTGCATGCCCGAGCCGGGGAACTCCGAGAACGGCTTCGGCATGAAGGTCGCCTGCACACCCTGCTCCAGCGCGACCTGCTTCATGACGAGACGGAAGGTCATGATGTTGTCGGCGGTGGAGAGCGCGTCCGCGTACCGCAGGTCGATCTCCTGCTGGCCGGGGGCGCCCTCGTGGTGGCTGAACTCGACCGAGATGCCCATGGATTCGAGCATGGTGATCGCCTGGCGGCGGAAGTCCATGCCGACGTTCTGCGGGGTGTGGTCGAAGTAGCCGGAGCTGTCGGCCGGGGTGGGGCGGCTGCCGTCGACCGGCTTGTCCTTCAGCAGGAAGAACTCGATCTCCGGGTGGGTGTAGAAGGTGAAACCCAGGTCGGAGGTCTTGGCCAGGATGCGCTTGAGCACGTACCGCGGGTCGGCGAAGGACGGCGAGCCGTCGGGCATCAGGATGTCGCAGAACATGCGGGCCGTGCCGGGGGCCTCCGCGCGCCAGGGCAGGATCTGGAACGTGCCCGGATCCGGCTTGGCGATCATGTCCGACTCGTACACCCGGGCGAAGCCCTCGATGGCCGAGCCGTCGAAGCCGATGCCTTCGTCGAACGCCTGCTCCAGCTCGGCAGGGGCAACGGCCACGGACTTGAGGTAACCGAGTACATCGGTGAACCACAGCCGTACGAACCGGATGTCGCGCTCCTCAAGTGTCCTGAGGACGAATTCCTGCTGCTTGTCCATAGCCACATCCTTGCAGTTCAGACGGTCCGTGCACCACCGCCCGGGGTAGGGGAGAGACTCCAGTATCACGACCCGGGATTTCAGCCAGATTACGCACCCGACGTGAGATGGGGCACGCGGCCACCCACTACGATCGATGGCCATGGTGTGCATGGGGTGCGACGGCCTCGCAACTGCCCTGCGTACACCGCTTTCCCGTCCGTTCCCCTCCCTCATCGCCCCTTCGCAGAAGGACCCACGACATGAGCTTCGACCGCAGGACCCGCATAGAGCAGATGCGTAACGCCGACCGCGCCCGGGACCGCCGCAACCGCGTGCTGGCCATAAGCCTCAGCGCCGTCGTCGTCGCAGGTCTGGTCGCCTTCGGGAGCTACACACTGCTCGACAGGTCCGAGGCGTCGGCGGACCAGAAGGCATCGGACGCGAAGGGCGCCAAGCAGTCCGAGGCGGAGCGGAAGAAGCTGGCCGCAGGGTCGATCAAGGGCGAGAAGACGTGGGACGCGAAGAAGCTGACCCGCAACCACGTCACCAAGACCGTGACGTACCCGATGAAGCCCCCGGTCGGCGGTGACCACAACCCCGTCTGGATGAACTGCGACGGGGAGGTATACAAGAACGCCGTCCCGGACATGAACGCCGTGCACTCGCTGGAGCACGGATCGGTGTGGGTGACGTACACGGACAAGGCCCCGGCGGCCGACGTGGGCAAGCTCGCCGAGCGGGTCGGGAAGACCCCGTACTCGCTGATGAGCCCGTACCAGGACCAGGCCGGCACCATCATGCTGAGCGCTTGGGGCAAGCAGGTCACGGTGGACGGTGCCGACGACCCCCGGGTGGCGCAGTTCTTCGCGAAGTACGTGCAGGGGGCGCAGACGCCCGAGCCCGGCGCGGCGTGCACGGGCGGGCTGGGGGCGCAGTGACGGTTACGGAACGCACCCGGCGCACCCGGTGGGTGGCGGGTTCCGCCGTCGCGCTCGCGGTCCTGTTCGCGGGGGCGGCGACGGTCGCCTCGGCGCGGGACGACGGGGCGGATCACCACGCGGAGGCATCCGCACCGCGCCCGCCCGCGGTGGACTCGGCGGACGCCGGGTTCGCCCGCGACATGGCGGTCCACCACCAGCAGGCCGTGGAGATGTCCTTCATCGTGCGGGACCGCACCGGGAACGCGGACGTGCGCCGGCTCGCGTACGACATCGCCAACACGCAGGCCAACCAGCGCGGCATGCTGCTCGGCTGGCTGGACCTGTGGGAGCTGCCGAAGGCGGCCGCCGGGCAGGAGCCGATGGCCTGGATGGCCGGGCAGCACGACGGCCACAGCGGGCATGACATGGGCGACATGGACGGTATGGAGGGGATGGCGGGCAGCGGCACCGCCTACCGGGCTCACGACGGGTCCCTCATGCCGGGCATGGCGACGCGCACCGAGCTCGAACGGCTCCGCACCGCGAGTGGCAAGCAGGCCGAGGTGCTGTATCTCCAGCTGATGACCGACCACCACAAGGGCGGCATCGACATGGCCCGCGGCTGCGCGAGCCTGTGCACCGTGAAGGCGGAGAAGCGGCTGGCCCGGAGCATGGTCGAGGGCCAGCAGTCCGAGCTGGACGCGATGGCGGGGATGCTGGCGGAACGGGGCTCGGCGCCCCGGACCTGAGACGGTCCGGACGGGCCGGACGGGCCGTTTGTCGGGACACGCACCCGGAGCGGACCGAAGGGTTCCCCCGCCGCACGGATGCACCCGAATGGGTGATAGCGGTCGCGTACCCCGAACGGGCCCCTCACGCTGGGTTCGCTCGGGGTCGTACGGCAGTGTCTACCGGTACGCAGGAGGAATCCCCCATGACCACCGCCAAGGACATCATGCACACCGGCGCCACCTGGATCCCGGCGCACGAGACCCTCGACCGCGCCGCCCAGCTGATGCGCGAGCACAACGTCGGGGCGCTGCCCATCTCCGCCAACGGCGAGCAGGACCGGATGATCGGCATCCTCACGGACCGCGACATCGTGGTCGGCTGCGTGGCGATGGGCCGGAACCCGTCGAAGGTCACCGCGGGCGACCTCGCGCAGGGCACGCCCCGCTGGATCGACGCGGGCGCGGAGGTGGAGGACGTGCTGGAGGAGATGCAGAGCCACCGGATCCGCCGGCTTCCCGTGGTCGAGAACAAGATGCTGATCGGCATGATCAGCGAGGCCGACCTGGCCCAGCACCTCGACGAGGACCAGATCGCCGGCTGGGCGGAGAAGGTCTACTCCCGCGGCTGACCGTCACCGCGCACGGCCGACCGGCCCGTCGTCCCGCCGCGCGCGGGGTGGCGGGCCGCCGCCGTTCATATACCCGGCGGGGGTAGGGTGGCCGGCATGTCCGGGACGAGGGGTGCGAGGTACGGGCGGCTGCTGCTGTTCGCCACGCTGCTCTTCGGGATCTTCACCATGCACACCGTCGGGCACCCGGCGGAGCAGGGCCGTACGGGGACCGCCCTGACGGGTTCGCACGCCATGAACGCACCACCGGCGCCCGTGGACGCCGCGGACGACCCGGCCGCCGGCTCGATGGCGTCGGACGCGATGACGGCCGTGGACGCCGTGGCCGGTGACGCGACGGCCCTGGCCGCGACGGCCGCCGGCCCGATGGCCCCGGCCGCGATGACGGCCGCGGGCATCGCGCCGCCGCCGGATGCCGGGCGGCCGGGCCGGCCGGCGCCGATGCAGGGCATGGACCCGATGGCCGTCTGCCTCGCCGTGCTGTCCGCCTGGGCCGTCGCGCTGCTCACCGTGCTGCTGGTGGCGCGCAGGACCGCGGACCGTCCGGCGGCAGGCGCCGGAGCCCGCTCGCCGCAGATGCCCCGGCCCCCTCCCCCACCACGGCCGCGCAACGCCGTCCTCATAGGTCTGTCGGTACTGCGGATATAGGCGCACCGCGCCCCACCGCCCTCCCTCACACCGACAACATCTTTGAGGTGCACCCAGTCATGCCCGCACAGCACTCCCGACGCGCCCTGCTCGGCGCCTCGATCGCCTTGGCCGGTACAGGAATCGTCGCCGCCTGCGCCGATGGAAACGCAGCCGCGGACCACTCCGGCATGCCTCACGGGGGGCCGTCCGGCACGACGGCCCCCGAGGGATACGTCTCGCCCGACGGCCCGGAGGTCGCGGCGGCCGAGAAGCTGCGGGGCGCCGGCCCCGTCCGCAAGGTCGCCCTGACCGCGACCCCCTCCCGGCTCGAACTGGGCGGCGGACGCACCGTCAGCTCCTGGGCGTACGGCGACCGGCTGCCGGGCAAGGAGGTCCGGGTCACCGCGGGCGACACGCTCGCCCTCACTCTCGCCAACCACCTGCCGCAGGCGACCTCGATGCACTGGCACGGACTCGCCCTGCGCAACGACATGGACGGGGTGCCCGGACTGACGCAGCGGGCCATCGAGCCGGGTGCCGACTTCACCTACAGGTTCGCGGTGCCGGACCCCGGTACGTACTGGGTCCACCCGCACTCGGGCGTCCAGCTGGACCGCGGGCTCTACGCGCCACTGATCGTCGAGGACCCGAAGGAGCCGCTGTCGTACGACAAGGAGTGGGTCGTCGTCCTGGACGACTGGCTCGACGGCGTGGACGGCTCCACCCCCGACGCCGTCCTGAAGGAACTTACCGGCGGCAGCGGGCACAGCGGGCACGCCATGCCCGCACCGTCCTCGTCCGCTGCCGCCGACGACGGTCCGTCGCGCATGCTGACGGGCGCCACCAGTGAGCTGCTGGGCGGCGAGGCGGGCGATGTCGGCTACCCGTACTACCTGATCAACGGCCGCACCCCCGACGACCCGTCCGCCTTCACCGCCCGGCCGGGCGACCGGATCCGGCTGCGGATCATCAACGCGGGCGGGGACACCGCCTTCCGCATCGCGCTCGGCGGCCACCGGATGACGGTGACGCACACCGACGGCTTCCCCGTCCGGCACACCGCGACGGACGCGCTGCTGCTCGGCATGGGCGAGCGGTACGACGTGCTGGTGACCGCCGGGGACGGGGTGTTCCCGCTGACCGCGCTGGCCGAGGGGAAGAAGGCCTCCGCGAGGGCGCTGCTGCGGACCGGGGCCGGGACGGCGCCCGCCGCGTCCGCGGAGCCGAAGGAGCTGACCGGCCAACTGGTCACCGCCGACCGGCTGGTCCCGGACGAGTCGGTGGCGCTGGCCGCCCGGGAGCCCGACCGGACGGTGCGGATCAGGCTGACCGGTTCCATGGCGGCGTACGACTGGGCCTTCGACGGAAAGCCCTACACCGCCGACCAGCGCAATCCCGTGCAGGCCGGTGAACGCGTCCGGCTGGAGTTCCGCAACGCCACCGCGATGTGGCATCCGATCCATCTGCACGGTCACACGTTCGCGCTGGCCGGGACCGCGGCCGGGGCCCGTAAGGACACCGCGATCGTGCTGCCCCGGCAGTCGCTGACGGTGGACCTCGACGCCGACAACCCGGGGCTGTGGATGCTGCACTGCCACAACCTGTACCACGCGGAGGCGGGCATGATGACGGTCCTCGGCTACCGCCGCTGACCGGCCCCTGGCGGGCCGCACGGTCTTTCGCGCGGCCCGCCAGGACATCGCGTCAGTCAGACGATTACACTGGGCGGCGTGCCTCAACTACGCCTCGCACTGAATCAGATCGACTCGACCGTCGGTGACCTCGCCGGCAACGCCGAGGCGATCCTCCACTGGACCCGGCACTCCGCCGAGCAGGGCGCCCATCTGGTGGCGTTCCCCGAGATGGTGCTGACCGGTTACCCCGTCGAGGACCTGGCCCTGCGGTCGTCCTTCGTCGAGGCGTCGCGGGACGCGCTGCGTGCGCTCGCCGCCCGTCTCGACGAGGAGGGCTTCGGGGAGCTCCCGGTCGTCGTCGGCTACCTCGACCGTTCCGAGTTCCCGGCGCCGCGCTACGGCCAGCCCGCCGGGTCCCCGCGCAACGCCGCCGCGGTGCTGCACCGCGGCGGGATCGCGCTGAACTTCGCCAAGCACCACCTGCCCAACTACGGCGTCTTCGACGAGTTCCGGTACTTCGTGCCCGGCGACTCGATGCCCGTCGTGCGGGTGCACGGCATCGACGTGGCGCTCGCGATCTGCGAGGACCTCTGGCAGGACGGCGGCCGGGTGCCGGCCGCACGGGCCGCCGGGGCCGGGCTGCTGCTGTCGATCAATGCCTCGCCCTACGAGCGGGACAAGGACGACACCCGGCTGGAACTGGTCCGCAAGCGGGCCAGGGAGGCCGACTGCACCACCGCCTACCTGGCGATGATCGGCGGCCAGGACGAGCTGGTCTTCGACGGCGACTCGATCGTCGTCGACAAGCAGGGCGAGGTGATCGCCCGTGCCCCGCAGTTCGCCGAGGGCAGCGTGATCCTCGATCTCGACCTGCCGGCCGCCGCGGCCGAGACGCCGTCGGGTGTGGTGAACGACGGGCTGCGGATCGACCACGTGGTCCTCTCCGAGAAGCCGCTGCCTGCTTACGAGGCGGAGCTGGCCGGAGGGTACGCGCAGCGGCTCGACGACGACGAGGAGCTGTACTCGGCGCTCGTGGTGGGCCTTCGGGCCTACGCGGCGAAGAACGGCTTCAGCACCGTGCTGATCGGGCTCTCCGGCGGGATCGACTCCGCGCTCGTCGCGGCCATCGCCTGCGACGCGCTGGGTGCGCAGAACGTGTACGGCATCTCGATGCCTTCGAAGTACTCCTCGGACCACTCCAAGGGCGACGCGGCCGAGCTGGCCCGGCGTACCGGGCTGAACTTCCGGACCGTGCCGATCGAGCCGATGTTCGACGCGTACATGGGGTCGCTGGGGCTCACCGGTCTCGCCGAGGAGAACCTCCAGTCCCGGCTGCGCGGCACGATGCTGATGGCCGTCTCCAACCAGGAGGGCCAGATCGTGCTGGCCCCGGCAACAAGTCGGAGTTGGCGGTCGGCTACTCGACGCTGTACGGGGACTCCGTCGGCGCGTACGGGCCGATCAAGGACGTCTACAAGACGTCGATCTTCCGGCTGGCGAAGTGGCGCAACCGGGCCGCCGAGGAGCGCGGGCAGACCCCGCCGATCCCCGAGGCGTCCATCACCAAGCCGCCCAGCGCCGAGCTGCGGCCGGGTCAGGTGGACACGGACTCGCTGCCGGACTACGACGTCCTGGACCGGATCCTGGAGATGTACGTCGACCGGGACCAGGGGCTCGACGCGATCGTCGCGGCCGGGTTCGATCCGGCGCTGGTAGCGAAGACGCTGCGGATGGTGGACACGGCGGAGTACAAGCGGCGGCAGTATCCGCCGGGGACGAAGATCTCGCCCAAGGGCTTCGGCAAGGACCGGCGGCTGCCGATCACGAACCGGTGGCGCGAGTCCGGCTGACGCCGGGGGTGGGTGTGGTGCTCGGGCCCGTCCGGCTGAGGGTTTGTCCTCAATCGCCGGACGGGCTTGGCTTTGCCCGGTGGCGGGCTTGGTTTGGCCCGGTGGCGGGCTTGGTTTGGCCCGGTGGCGGGCTTGGTTTGGCCCGGTGGCGGGCTTGGTTTGGCCCGGTGGCGGGCTTGGTTTGGCCCGGTGGCGGGCTTGGTTCTGCTCGGTGGCGGGCGCGAGATTGTTCAGTGCGCGTCCACCGCGGAATCGGTGCGGTCGGGCGTCTTGTCCGCGCGGGCCACGACCCTGGACGGGGTGCGGTCGCGGTCCAGTACGCCTGCGGTGACCGCGACCGCGAGGCCCGCCACGGCGAGGACCGCGCCGACCAGGGCCGGGGACGTCCAGCCCCAGCCCGCCGCGATGGCGACTCCGCCCAGCCAGGCACCGCCCGCGTTGGCCAGGTTGAACGCGGAGTGGTTGGAGGCCGACGCCAGGGTCGGGGCGTGCCGGGCCTTGTTCATGACGAGCATCTGCAGCGGCGTGGTGGTCATGAAGCCGACCCCGCCCAGCAGCACCACCATCACCAGCGCGGCCCACTGCACATGGGCGGCGAACGGGAAGACCGCCAGGACGACCGCGAGCGCGCCCAGCGAGCCGTACAGCGTCGGCCGCAGCGCCCGGTCCGTGAGCGGGCCCGCGGCGAGCGCGCCCAGGGTCATGCCGATGCCGAAGAGCGCCAGCACCAGGGTGACCGAGGACTCGCCGAAGCCCATCGCCTCGGTCGTCATCGCCGAGAGGTAGGAGTACACGGCGAACACCCCGGCGAAGCCGAAGACCGCGGTGAGCAGTCCGAGCAGTACCTGGCGGTTGCCCAGGGCCCGGAGCTCGTGGCGGACGCCCCGGTGGTCCTCGACCGGGATCTGCGGGACGAGCCGGGCGAGCGCGGCCATGGCGCACAGGCCGATCACCGCGACCACCAGGAAGGTGGCCCGCCAGCCGAGGTGCTGGCCGAGCAGGGTGGCGGCCGGCACGCCGACGATGTTGGCGACCGTCAGGCCGAGGAACATCGTCGCCACGGCCCGCGCCTGGCGCCCGTCGGCGACCAGCCGGGCGGCGACGACCGCGCCCACACCGAAGAACGCGCCGTGCGGCAGCCCGGCCAGCAGCCGCCCCGCGAGCAGCCAGCCGAAGCCGGGGGCGAGCGCGGAGGCGAGGTTGCCGACGGTGAAGAGCGCCATCAGCAGCAGGAGCATCCGTTTGCGCGGGATCCGGGAGCCGAGTGCGGTGAGCAGCGGGGCGCCGAGCACCACACCGATCGCATAGGCCGACACGAGGTAGCCCGCGGTGGGGACGGAGGTGCCCAGATCGTCCGCGACGTTGGGCAGCAGGCCCATCATCACGAACTCCGTGGTACCGATGCCGAAGGCGCTCACCGCGAGTGCGAGCAGAGCCAGAGGCATGAAGAAGAACCTTTCCACAGGGGCCTGTCCGCCGCGGCGGACAGGGGCGGCCGGGCGCAGGGCCCAGGCCGCAGGAGGGAGCCCGAGGCATGGCGGCGCGGCCGGCGTGAGGCCGGAGCGCACAGCGGCGGGCCGGCTCCGTCGCCGGCCGCCCTCGGTCCCTGATCGGAACAAATACTCTCAGACGGTTTATGCCGGGAGGTAAACGGACCGTGACGTCAGAGCCTGACGCGGGCGGCGATCGGGAGGTGGTCGCTGTCCGTCGCGGGGAGCGTCCAGGACGACACGGGGTCGACGCCCTTCACCATGATCTGGTCGATCCGGGCCATCGGGAACGACGCGGGCCAGCTGAACCCGAAGCCGTCACCTGCCGCGCCCTGCGTGGAGCGCATCTGGGAGGTGACCGCGTTGAGCGAGCGGTCGTTCATGGTGCCGTTGAGGTCGCCGAGCAGCACGACCTTGTCGAGCCGTTCGTCCGCGATGGCCTCACCGAGTGCGTCCGCGCTCTGGTCGCGCTGGTTGGCGGTGAAGCCGGCGTGCAGCTTGACCCGTACCGAGGGCAGATGCGCGACGACGAAGCCGACCTCGCCCTCGGGTGTGGCGACGGTGGTCCGCATGGCCCTGACCCAGCCCATCTTGATGTCCACCGGGCGGGTGTCATGAATCGGGTACTTGCTCCACAGGCCGACGGTCCCCTGCACGGAGTGGTACGGGAAGCGGCCGTCGAGCGCCGACTCGTACGTCCGCACCTGACCGGCGGGCAGTTCCTGCAGCGCGATGACATCGGCGCCGGAGCCGGCCACCTGCTGGGCCGTGCCGGTGGGGTCGGCGTTGTCCGCGTTGACGTTGTGGGTGGCGACGGTGAGATCGCCGCCCCCGCCCGACTTGTCGGTGAGCAGACCGCCGAACAGGTTGAACCAGACCACGACCGGCAGTAGCAGGGCGATCAGCGCGGTCGCGGAGCGCCGCACGATGCCCAGCACGAGCAGGACCGGGACGAAGACGGCGATCCACGGCAGGAACGTCTCGGTGAGACTGCCCAGGTTGCCGATGGTGTTCGGGATCTGGGCGTGGCAGATCATCACGAGGGTCAGCAGGACCGAGCAGCCGGCCAGCACGATGCCGCGCCGCCAGATGTCCCGGTCCTTGGTCCATCTGTCGCGCAGGTCCCGGAAGCGGGATCCGGTGGGCTGCGGTCCTGCGCCGCCGTTCCCGGTGTCCGCCCTGTACGCCTGCACCATCACGCTGTCCTCACTGCCTTGCCCTGTACATCGCCGCGCCATCGACCCTAGGCGATGAACCATGGGTTTCCCGCCGTCGACGACGGCCGTACTGCCAGCAGGACGAAGGAGGAGGTACGGCGGGTTCCGGCAGGAGGGGGTCTGCGGGGGCTTGTGACAGAACGATCACAATGGTGTGGGTCCGGGCGCGTCAGCCGCGGCCTGCGCCTTCGCCGGAACCGGCGGCGGCCGGGCGCGGCCCGAGGCCCTCGACCAGCAGTTGGATGATGCGGTCGGCGAGGTCCTCGGGCAGCGGCGCGTCGGGCCGGTGGACGGTGCGTACGAGCATGGGGCCGAGGAACAGGTCGTCCATCAGCTCCACGTCCGGGTCACCCCGCAGTTCGCCGGCGTCGACCGCCCGCTGGACGGCGGCGAGCATGGCGTCCCGGCGTGGCGCGATCACGGTGCGCTGGTACTCGGTCCAGAGCCTGGGATGGCTCTTCATCTGGGCGAAGACGTTGTGCAGCAGTACGGAGGAGCGCTGGGCGAGGCCGCGGGTGCGCATCGACTCCAGCAGTATGCGCAGGTCGCCGAGGCCGCCGGTGCCGGAGACCTCGGGTTCCGGCGGCTCGATGTCGCGCAGGACGTCGACGAAGAGCTCCTCCTTGCCGCTCCAGCGCCGGTAGATGGTGGCCTTGCCGACCCCGGCGGTGCGGGCGATCCGCTCGATGGACAGGCCGGCCAGTGGCTCCCCGGCCTCCAGGAGTTCGGCGACGGCGTCCAGGATGGCGCGCTCGGCCGCCGCGCTGCGCGGGCGGCCGCGGCGGGGCTCCTGCTCATCGCCGGGAGGGCGCTCCGGGCCGCCGTGGGCCTGTCGGTCCTGCTCGCCCGGAGCCCGTTCGTCCCGGTCCGATGCCTGAGCCTGCACGTGAAACCACCTTTCGCCGCCCCGATTCTCGCTGACGCGGGCCGGGGCCGGCCCGCGTCAGCCGGGTGAGGCCGTCCGCGTCACCGTCCCGCGCGGGCGGGCGACGTCTGCTCCTGCGGTGCGGACGGCTGCCCGGTGACCTGCCTGCCCGGCAGGAACAGCGCGACCACGACTGCCCCGATCAGGGCGACGAGGGCCGAGCCGATGGCGGTGACGTGCATGGCGCTCAGGAAGGCGTCGTGCGCGGCGGCGACCAGCGGGGTGCCCGCAGGACCCATCTTCTCCGCGACGCCGAGCGTGGCCTCGATGGACTCCCCCGCCGCGTCCCTGGCGGCGGCCGGCAGCGCGCCGAGGTCCCCCTCGATGTCGCTGCGGTAGACGGCGGACAGCACCGAGCCGAGGACGGCGATCCCGAGCGCGCCGCCGACCTGCCGGAAGGTGTTGTTGACGGCCGAGCCGGAGCCGGCCTTCTCACGCGGCAGCGCCTGCATCACGGCGACCGTGACCGGCGGCATCACATGCGCCATGCCCGTGCCCTGGACGAAGAAGACGACACACATCACCCAGACGGGCGTATCGGCGTCGAACAGTGCGAACGCCGCCAGTCCGACCGCGACCATCAGCATGCCGACGGTGCACACGGCACGGGCGCCGAACCGGTCGACCACCAGCCGGGCCCGCGGGGCGAAGACCATCTGGGCGACGGCCAGCGGCAGGATCAGCAGCCCGGACTGCAGGGCGCTCCAGCCGCGCACGCTCTGCATGTAGAAGGCGGAGAAGAACGTCACGCCCATCAGCGCGAAGAAGACCAGGGCGATGGCGGCGACCGCGGCGGCGAAGGCCGGCTTCCTGAAGTACGTGATGTCGATGGCCGGGCTGCTGCTGCGCTTCTCGTGGAGGACGAACACGACCAGGACGGCCAGGCCGCCGATGACCGGCAGCAGCACGGAGACGTCGGTGAAGTCGGCGAGCTCGCCGCCGCGGATGATGCCGTAGACCAGCAGCACCAGACCGATGATGGAGAGCACCACGCCGATCGGGTCCAGCCGGCCCGGCTTCGGGTCCCTGGAGTCCGGCACGAGCACCACCATGGCGATCAGCGCGACGACCACCACGGGCACGTTGACCAGGAAGATCGAGCCCCACCAGAAGTGCTCCAGGAGCAGCCCGCCGGTGATCGGACCGATCGCGATGCCGAGGCCGACGCTGCCCGCCCAGATGCCGATGGCCTTGGGCTGCTCGTCGCGCTCGAAGACGTTCATCAGGACGGCGAGTGTGGCCGGCATCACGAAGGCGGCGCCGAAGCCCATCACGGCGCGCCAGGTGATGAGTTCGGCGGGCGAGCCGGACATGGCGGCGAAGGCCGAGCCGATGCCGAAGAGGACGATGCCGGCGAGCAGGACCTTCTTGCGCCCGATGCGGTCGCCGAGCAGGCCCGCGGTGAAGAGCAGTCCGGCGAAGACGAGCGTGTAGGAGTTGATCGCCCACTCCAGCTCGCTCTGGGTGGCTCCCAGCCCGGTGGGCGCGGGGGAGGCGATCGTCTTGACCGCGACGTTCAGGATCGAGTTGTCCAGCACCACGATGAGCAGGCTGAACATCAGGACGGCGAGGATCGCCCAGCGACGGCGGTGGACCGCCTCCGGGACCTGGGGCAGGGCGGCGGGAGCGCCGGACGGTATGGACATGGGCCAGAGCCTAGCGTTATTTCGATACGAGACCGTCTCGTATTGGAAAGTTTTTACCGACTGCGGACCCGTGCGCGGGGCGCACTTCCCGTGAGCGGCTCCGGGATGCCACCATGGAAGGGATCCGGGGACGCCGTCAGGGTGCCTCGAGATGACGAAGGAGCCGTTGGCAATGTCGCTTCAGGCTGCGAAGAACCAGTCCACCGAGTCCCCCGCGGGCGCCCCTTCCGACAGCAGCAAGGCGCTGTACGGAGGCAAGAGCAACCGCCGTGTCACCATCCACGACATCGCCGCCGCCACCGAGCGCGGCGAGAAGTGGCCCATGCTCACCGCCTACGACGCGATGACCGCGTCCGTCTTCGACGAGGCCGGCATCCCGGTCATGCTCGTCGGCGACTCCATGGGCAACTGTCACCTCGGCTACGAGACCACCGTGCCCGTCACGATGGACGAGATCGCCATCCTCTCCGCCGCCGTCGTGCGGGGCACCAGGCGCGCACTCGTCGTCGCCGACCTGCCCTTCGGCGCCTACCAGGAGAGCCCCGTCCAGGCCCTGCGCAACGCCACCCGGCTGATCAAGGAGTCCGGGGTCGGCGCGGTCAAGCTGGAGGGCGGCGAGCGCAGCCACGAGCAGATCAAGCTCCTGGTCGACGCCGGCATCCCGGTCATGGCCCACATCGGCCTGACCCCGCAGTCCGTCAACGCGATGGGCTACCGGGTGCAGGGCCGGGGCGAGGAGGCCGCCCAGCAGATGCTGCGCGACGCCAAGGCCGTGCAGGACGCGGGCGCGTTCGCCGTCGTCCTGGAGCTCGTACCGGCCGAGCTGGCCGCCGAGGTCACCCGCATCCTGCACATCCCGACCATCGGCATCGGCGCCGGTCCGGACACCGACGCCCAGGTGCTGGTCTACACCGACATGGTCGGGCTGACCGGCGGCAAGGTGCCGCGCTTCACCAAGCAGTACGCCGACCTGCGCCAGATCCTCGGCGACGCGGCGAAGGCCTATGCGGACGAGGTCGTGGGCGGCACCTTCCCGGCGCCGGAGCACACCTTCCACTGACCGGACGACCACTGCCGGCACCACCGACAGCCCGCCGACTTCCCCCATCGGCGGGCTGTCGGCCGCCTGTCGGTGGACTGTCGGTGGCGGCTGATCTGATAGTGGACATGACGCGATTCGACAAGAACCCCAGCAACGGCAACAACGCCGTCGAGGTACGGGGACTGGTCAAGCACTACGGCTCGACCAAAGCTCTGGACGGCGTGGACCTCGATGTGCGCGAGGGCACCGTTCTCGGTGTGCTCGGCCCCAACGGCGCCGGCAAGACCACCCTCGTACGCATCCTGTCCACCCTCATCCTGCCGGACGCCGGACACGCGGTCGTGGCGGGCTTCGACGTGGTGAAGCAGCCCCGCGCGCTGCGCCGCACCATCGGTCTGACCGGTCAGTACGCCTCGGTCGACGAGAAGCTCTCCGGCTGGGAGAACCTCTACATGATCGGGCGGCTGCTCGACCTGCCGCGCAAGAAGGCCCGGTCCCGCGCCGACGAGCTGCTGGAGCGCTTCTCGCTCACCGACGCGGCGAAGAAGGCCGCGATGGACTACTCCGGCGGTATGCGCCGCCGGCTGGACCTGGCCGCATCCATGATCGGCAGCCCGGCCGTGCTGTACCTGGACGAGCCGACGACCGGGCTCGACCCCCGTACCCGCAACGAGGTCTGGGACGAGGTGCAGCGGATGGTCGCGGAGGGGGCGACCGTGCTGCTCACCACCCAGTACATGGAAGAGGCCGAACAGCTCGCCAACGAGCTCACCGTCATCGACCAGGGCAAGATCATCGCCCGCGGCGGCGTCGACGAGCTGAAGGCCAAGGTCGGCGGCCGCACCCTGCAGATCCGCCCCTCGGACCCGGCCGAACTGGCCGCGATGGCACAGGCGTTGCGCGAGGCCGGGCTGGACGGGGTCGCGGGCGCCCAGGCGGTTCCGGACGAGGGACTGCTGTACGTACCGATCCTCAGCGACGAGCAGCTCACCGCCGTGATCGGCCTGCTCGGCACCCGGGGCTTCTCGCTGGCGCACGTCGCCACCGCGCTGCCCAGCCTGGACGAGGTCTTCCTCGCCATCACGGGCGACAAGGCCACCGTCACCGACACGATTCCCCAGGAGGTCGCGGCATGAGCACGACGACTCTGACACCCACGCCCGTCGACGCGCCCCCTGCCGCCCCGGCCGCCAAGCTGCACGACGAGGGCCGGATCGGGCTGCGGAACAACCTGCGCCACATCGGGGCGCTGGTGCGGCGCAACCTGCTCCAGATCAAGAAGGATCCGGAGTCGATGTTCGACGCGCTCCTGATGCCGGTCATCTTCGTGCTGCTGTTCGTGTACGTCTTCGGCGGCTCCGTCGGCAGCAGCATGGGCGGCGGCCGGCAGGAGTACCTGAACTACCTGATCCCCGGCCTGATGGCGATGATGGGCATGAACATCGCCATGGCCGTCGGCTCCGGTGTCAACGACGACTTCCGCAAGGGGGTCATGGACCGGTTCCGCACCATGCCGATCGCACGCTCCTCGGTGCTCATCGCCAAGATCGTGGTCGAGATCGGCCGGATGATGGTCGCGACGCTGATCCTGCTGGGCATGGGCTTCGCGCTCGGCATGCAGCTCCACGGCTCGGTGCTCGGGCTGGTCGGCGCGATCGGTCTGGCCGCCGCGTTCGGCGCCGCGATCATGTGGATCTTCATCCTGCTCGGACTGGCCCTGAAGACGACCCAGGCAGTGCAGGGAATGGGGATGATCGTGATGATGCCGCTCCAGTTCGGTTCCTCGATCTTCGCCCCGCCGCAGACGATGCCCGGCTGGCTCCAGACGTTCACCGACTACAACCCGCTGTCCAACCTGGCCGACGCCGCGCGCGGCCTGATGATGGGCACCCCGCTCGGCAACTCGGTCTGGCTGACGCTCGGCTGGACCGTGCTCATCACCGCGGTGATGGCCCCGATCGCGGTGTCGAAGTTCCGCAAGAAGTCCTGACGCGCCCGGCTCAGTCCCGGCACGCGTCGACGAGGGCGGTGGCCTCCTCCAGGGAGAGGCCACCGCCCTCGGCGTACGCGGCCTCGAAGCCGGCGTCCCCGAGTACGCCGCGGGCCAGCCCCTCGGCAGCGGCGTAGTTCTCCCGCTCCATCAGCGTCATCACATGCCCCTGGGGCAGCAGCCCCCGTGCGGCGGCCAGCACCCGCGCGGCGCAGCCGGCCCGGCGCTCCCCGCCGAGTCCGCCCAGCGCACGCGCCGCAGTGACCAGGTGGATGACGTGCATGTGCGGCGCCACGATCTGCGACAGCGTGTCGTCGGACCGCGCCAGCGCCTCCCGGCTCCGGGGCAGGGCGTCCGCGTACCGGCCCTCCTGGGTGTCCAGCCAGGCCAGGCCGCCCAGCACGAACGCGTCGAAGACGGCCATGGACGCGGTCCTGAACTCCTCCTGCAGCACGGTGAACTGCTCGCGGGCCTCGACGGTGCGTCCGGACAGGCCCAGCGACAGGGCCAGGAAGAACCGGGCGAACGCGGTTGCCTCGTGCGCCGCGTGCCGCCCCTCGGCGAGCACCTCCCGAAAGATCGCCTCGCCCTCCGGGCCGCGGCCGAGCTCGGTCAGCGCGGAGGCGTACCGGGTGCGGAGAACCAGCACCTGCGCCTTGGCGCCGATCTTCTCCGCGTAGCCGATCGCGGCCTGGTAGTCCTCGGCAGCCCGGGTGTAGTCGCCCGACTTCTCGTTCGCCTCGCCGCGCGAGGAGAGAGCCTCCGCCGCACCCCAGTCGTCGCCGAGACGGCCATAGATCTCCAGGCTCTCGTCCGCGTCGGCATGGGCCTCGCCGGCCCAGTCGGGGCGGTTGGCCAGCACGTTGGCACGCATCTGGAGCGCGGCGGCCAGCTCCCAGTCGTATCCGAGCTCCCGTGAGGCGCGTACCGTCTCGTCCAGCAGGCCACGCATCCGCGAGAGCTGACCGGTGAGCATGACGGCGAAGATCCAGAGCGAACCCGGGCTGCGGCAGGTCTGGGGCTGGCCCGGCCGGTAGGTGGCGGCGATGACGCGCAGTCGGGCCTTGCCGGCTTCGTCCGCCCATGCCTCCATCGAGTGGTCCAGGCTGGCGATCCGCACCAGTTCGACCTCGCGCCGCGCCTCCTGGAGCAGTTCGGGGCCCATCGGCGGCGGGGCGTCGGTGCAGCGTTCGTACAGGGAGGGCGCCGGGCTGCCCGGCGGGGCGAACGGATCGGGGCCGAGCGCGGTGACGGCCTCCGTCCAATGCAGGGCGTCGCTGCGCAGATCACGCATCTGCCAGTACCAGGCGAGCGAGAGCACCATGCAGAGCGACTCCTGCTCGTCGCGGGCGGCGACGGCGTGCCGCAGGGCGGTGCGCAGGTTCTCGTTCTCGCGCTGGAGCAGGTCGAGGGCGGCGCGCTGTCCGGCGCCCCGGAGTTCGGGGTCGGTGGTGCGGGCCAGCTCCCGGAAGAAGACGAGGTGCTGCCGCTCCACGACGTCCCGCTCCCCCGCCTCCTCAAGGCGTTCGCCGGCGTACTCACCGACGGTCTCCAGGAGGCGGTAGCGCATCCGGCCGTCCGGCGCGGGCGCGGCGACGACGAGGGACTTGTCGACGAGCGAGCCGAGCACTCCGGCGACGTCGTAGGCGTGCTCCCCGCAGACCGCCTCGGCGGCGTCGAGGGTGCAGCCGCCGGAGAAGACCGACAGCCGGCGCAGGGCGGTGCGTTCGGCCTCGTCCAGCAGGTCCCAGGACCAGTCGACGACGGCCCGCAGGGTCTGCTGGCGCGGCAGCACGGTGCGGCTGCCGTTGGTCAGCAGCCGGAACCGGTCGTCGAGCCGGTCGGCGATCTGGCGCGGGGTGAGCATCCGCAGCCGGGCTGCGGCGAGTTCGATGGCGAGCGGCAGCCCGTCCAGCCGCCGGCAGATCTCCGCGGTGGCCGCCACGGTCTGCTCGTCCGCGTCGATCCGGAAGCCGGAGAGCGCGGCGGCGCCGCGGTCGGCGAACAGGCGCAGCGCCATCGGATCGGGCAGCGGGTCGACCGGGCGGACGAACTCGCCCGGTACGCCGAGGGGTTCACGGCTGGTCGCGAGGACGGTGAGGCCCGGGCAGCGGGCCAGCAGATGGTCGGCGAGGGCCGCTGCCGCCTCGATGAGGTGCTCGCAGTTGTCCAGGAGCAGCAGCATGCGGCGCCCGGAGCAGTGTTCGGTGAGCCGGGTGAGCGGTTCGCCCGCGCCCCGTTCGGCGGCGCGGAGCTCCTCGGCTCCCGCGCCCCGCAGCACGGTCTCGCGGCCGCCGAGCGCGGTGAGGACGGCCTCCGGGACCGCTTCGGGATCTGCCACCGGTGCGAGCTCGGCCAGCCAGACGCCGTCCGGCCAGGTGGCCGGGTCCACGGACTCGGCGGCCTCCTGGGAGAGCCGGGTCTTGCCGGCACCGCCCGGGCCGAGCAGGGTGACCAGCCGGGCGCGGGAGAGATCGCCACGCAGGGCTTCGATGTCCCGTTCCCGTCCGACGAAGCTGGTGAGCCTGGCGCGGAGGTTGCCCGGTGGGGCGGCGGGGGCCGGCCGGGCGGCGGGCGCGGCCGGACGCGCCGGTTCCTGACGGAGCAACTCGGCATGCAGCGAAGTGAGTTCACGCCCCGGGTCGGTGCCGAGCCGGTCGGCGATGACGGTGCGGACCTCGTCGTACGCGGCCAGTGCCTGGGCGGTGCGCCCGGCGTCGCGCAGGGCCCGCAGCCGTAGCGCCTGGAGCGGTTCATCGAGGGGGTGTTCGTCGCAGAGCGCGGCCAGTTCCGGCAGCGCCTCGTCGGCCCTGCCGAGCGCGAGCGCGGCGGTGAGCCGGGTGCGGCGGGCGTCGAGGCGCCGGGCCGTCCAGCGGGCCGCGACGGCGTTGCGGTCGGGCAGGTCGGCGAGGACCGGTCCGCGCCACAGGCCGAGGGCGTCGTCCAGGACGCTCACGGCCTTGGCCGGATCGCCGGCCTCCAGCGCCCGTGCCCCCTCGCCCGCGAGCCGTTCGAACCGGTACAGGTCGACGGCGTCCGCTTCGGCGGCCAGCCGGTAACCGTTCTCCGCCGAGGTGACCGCCTCGTGCCCCAGCGCCCGCCTGAGCCGGCCCACGAGTGCCTGCAGGGCGCCCGGCGCGTCCGCGGGCGGGTCCCCGTCCCACACCTCGTCGACGAGCACGGCGGCCTGCACCGTGCGGCCGGGCCGCAGGGCGAGCACGGTGAGCAGGGCGCGCAGCCGCGCCCCGCCGATGGCGACGGCCGTGCCGTCGTCGCGGAGTGCCTGGGTGGTACCGAGGATGCTGTAGCGCACGCGCCCATTGTCCGTGACCGGGGCCGGGAGCGGGACAGCCGCCCGGCGAAGGCCGCGTGGCCCGTCCCCCGCACTTTCTGTCATGCCCCCACCCTTTACGGAACCTCCGGCCGGATGCCAGACGTTCTGGCCGTGTCGCCTGTACGGTCGGGTCTCGCCGCCCGCCAGGTCCCGACCCTCCCGCAGCCACCAGGAGCCCGCCGATGACCACCGCAACAGCCCGCAGCGACCGGCGGATCAGCCCGGTCTTCCTCGGGATCGCCGCCGTGACGGCGGTGTCCGGCTGGGCGGTGTGGACGGACTTCGCCGATCAGCCGGGTTTCGCGACGTTCCTCTTCGTCACCGCGGCCTGGGTCGTCTCGCTGTGCCTCCACGAGTACGCCCACGCCAGGACCGCGCTGCACAGCGGCGACATCTCCATCGGCGCCAAGGGGTATCTCACCCTGAATCCGCTGCGCTACACCCATGCCCTGCTGAGCATCGTGCTGCCGGTGCTGTTCGTGATCATGGGCGGGATCGGTCTGCCGGGCGGCGCGGTCTTCATCGAGCGGGGCCGGATCCGGGGCCGCTGGAGGCACAGCCTGATCTCGGCGGCGGGACCGCTGACCAATGTGCTGTTCGCCCTCGTCTGCACCGCGCCCTTCTGGCTGGACGCACTGGACGGCGTCCCGGTCGCCTTCCGTTACGCGCTGGGCTTCCTGGCCCTGCTCCAGGTGACGGCGGCGATCCTGAACTCCGTACCGGTGCCGGGCCTGGACGGCTACGGGGTGATCGAGCCCTGGCTCTCGCACTCGGTGCGCCGCCAGGTGGAGCCGTTCGCCCCGTTCGGGCTGATCGCCGTCTTCGCCCTGCTGTGGATCCCCGGGGTCAACGCGGCGTTCTTTGACGCGATCGATGCGCTGCTGCGGGCGCTCGGCGTGAGCGACTTCGAGACGTACTGCGGTCTCGACGCCTACCGGTTCTGGCAGACGCCGAATCCGGTCTGCGCGCTGGACGGCTAAGGGCTGTCCCGTAATCCCTGGTGGATCAGCGCGCGGCGTCAGATGCGGTGCATCGCAAGGCGGAGGGACGTCCGCATACTGGATGTATTCGGGCGTCCCGACAACGGAGGGGGTCCCCCCGTGCCGTTGAGGCTACGGGGGAGAGGTGCCGTAGCTGTCGTCGTGCGCCCGCCAGGGATTGCGGGACAGCCCTTAGGGCCTCACGTTCGGACTAGGAAGCACCCTGCGCACCCTGCGCGGCGCGCTGCCGGCGCAGGTAGTACCAGGCCATGTTGGAGGAGAGTCCGACCAGCAGCACCCAGACGATCCCGAGGAGCCAGCTGCCCTGCACGAAGGAGATCACGGCCGCGGCGACGGCGAGTACGCAGACGGCGAGGGCGTAGAGAGCGAGGCGGGGCATGGGGGTGGCTCCTGTCGGGGGATGGCGCGCGGTCCCGTCCAGTGTCCCCCATGCCCCGCCTCGCTCCGAGCAGGGTGCGGCCGCTGGGGCGCGGCTCACACGTCGGTGGCGCGCAGCCCCGCGTGTGCCTTGTAGCGGCGGTTGACCGAGATCAGGTTGGCGACCAGCGACTCGACCTGGTGGGCGTTGCGCAGCCGGCCCGCGAAGATGCCGCGCATCCCGGGGATCCGGCCGGCCAGCGCCTGGACGAGGTCGGTGTCGGCGCGGGCCTCGCCCAGCACGAGCACGTCGGTGTCGATCTCCTCGATCGCCTCGTCCTGGAGCAGCACCGCCGAGAGGTGGTGGAAGGCGGCGGTGACCCGGGACTCCGGCAGCAGGGCGGCGGCCTGCTCGGCGGCGCTGCCCTCCTCCGGCTTCAGGGCGTAGGCGCCCTTCTTGTCGAAGCCGAGCGGGTTGACGCAGTCGATGACGAGCTTCCCGGCCAGCTCGTCGCGCAGCGACTCCAGGGTCTTGGCGTGCCCGTCCCACGGCACGGCGACGATCACGACATCGCTGGTGCGGGCGCACTCGGCGTTGTCCGCGCCCCGCACGCCGTGTCCCAGCTCGTCGGCGGCGGCCTGCGCGCGGTCGGCCGCGCGGGAGCCGATGACGACCTGCTGTCCGGCACGGGCGAACCGGTAGGCGAGACCGCGGCCCTGCGGTCCGGTGCCGCCGAGTACGCCGATGGTCAGGCCGGACACGTCGGGAAGGTCCCAGGGGTCCTTGGCAGGGGGCTTGGGCGCGCTGCCGCTGTCATTCGTAGTCATGGCCCCGACACTACTGCCAGGTAGGGAGTGGAACGCCGCGTCGTCGGCCCGCGGTGCGGGGCCGGGGTCCGGGTCCCGTTCGGATGGTTCCGGGCCGTTCCCCGGTGCGGCCCCCGGGACGTGGTGCATGATGCCGGGCCATGGATGCCGTACGTGTGGCGCTGCTGCGTGAGGTGCTCGCCGGGACCCAGTGGCCGGCGGCCAGCCGGCGGTTCGCCGAAACGCTGCGCTCGTCCGTCGTCCCGCACGGCGGCGGGCTCCTGCTGGTGGGGACCGAGGTGTACGAGCCGTGGCACCTGGCGGCGCACCTGGTCGACGAGTCCACCTGGTCGGGGCTGCGCGAGCTGACGCCGACGCTGGTACGCCACCGGGTGGGGCCCGGGGACCCGGCACATCTGGCGGTCGGGCTGGGCCGGATCGAGACGGCGGGGCGGGGCGAGACCCTGCTCGTGGTGGCGCCGCAGTCGCCGGGCGGGGGGCTGCTGGAGCGGGTGCACGATGCCCGCCGGGCCGGGGCGACGGTGCTCTCGCTGGACAACGGCGATCCGGAGGTCCGGGGGCTCGCCCATGAGGCGCTGTCCGTGACGGACGGCGAGGACGTGGACCTGGACACGGTCCAGCACCTGGTCAGCGCCGCGGCGGGCGAGAACGGCACGCCGGTGCCGCGCGGGCGGCGGCGCTTCCGGGACCGGCTGTCCCGGCTCGCCGACCAGCTGACGGCGCCGCCGCCGGCCCGGTGGTGACCCGGCCGGCGGCCCCCGCACCCGTCGCCGGAAATGCATTTGCCCCGGCCACGCGGTGGCCGGACGATGTGTCCTCGTGACCACTCGCTCCTCCCCCGCGGCCCGGCTGGCGGCGCTGCTGCCCGACCTCTCGCCCTGGCACTCCAGCGCCGACTTCCGGCTGCTGTGGGTGCAGGGGCTCGTCACCTACTTCGGCAGCTTCATGGCACTGATCGCGCTGCCCCTCCAGATCAAGGAACTGACGGGCTCGCCGCTCGCCGTCGGGGCGATGGGCGCGGTCGAGCTGGTACCGCTGGTCGTCTTCGGTCTCTACGGCGGCGCGCTCGCCGACTCCGCGGACCGCCGCAAGGTCATCCTGGCCACCGAGGCGGGGCTCGGCCTGCTCGCGCTGGTCCTCCTGGTGAACGCCGCCCTGCCCGACCCGCTGCTCTGGCCGCTCTACGTGGTCGCCGGCGGGGTCTCCGCGCTCGCGGGGCTCCAGCGGCCCGCGCTGGACTCACTGATGGCCCGGATCGTGCCGCACGACCAGCTCACCGCGGCCGCCGCACTGAACTCGCTGCGCTGGCAGTTCGGCGCGATCATGGGGCCGGCGCTGGCGGGCGTGGTGGTGGCCTGGGCCGGGCACGCCACGGCGTACGCGGTCACGCTGGTCACGTTCACCGTCTCGGTCCTCCTGTGCCGCAGGCTCGCGCCCGCACCGCCCGCGGAGCAGGCCCGGAAGCCGTCGCTGCGCGGGATCGCGGAGGGCGCCAGGTACGCCTGGAGCCGCCCGGTGCTGCTGGGGACGTACGCGATCGACCTGGCGGCGATGTTCTTCGCGTTCCCGAACGCGATCTTCCCGTTCCTGGCCGACGACCTGGATGCCGAATGGTCGCTGGGCCTGATGTACGCGGCGGGCTCGGTCGGCTCCCTGCTGCTGGGCCTGACCAGCGGCTGGACCTCACGGGTGCGCAGGCACGGACTGTTCGTGGTGGCCGGTGCGGCCGTCTGGGGGCTGGCCATCGCGGCGGCGGGCAGGTTCGGCAGTGTGTGGCCGGTGCTCGGCTGCCTGGCGGTGGCGGGCGCGGGGGACATGCTCAGCGGGCTCGGCCGCTCCACCATCTGGAACCAGACCATTCCGGAGGAGCTCCGGGGCCGGCTGGCGGGCATCGAGGTGCTCTCGTACAGCGTCGGCCCGCAGCTCGGCCAGGTGCGGGCCGGCGGGATGGCGGGGTGGACGGGCACCCGCTCCGCGGTCTGGACCGGGGGCGTGGCGTGCGTCGCCTCGGTGGCGCTGCTGGCGGCCGCCCTGCCGAAGCTGCTGACGTACGACTCGGCGACGGACGAGGACGCGCTGCGCAGGCGCGCGCGGAGCGAGGAGGGCCCGGTGGCCGCGGCGACGGGCTGAGCCCGTGCCGCCGCGCCCCGGGCCGCGCCCTCAGCCGGCCGCGTTCCCGTCCGGCCCCTGGCGGTCGTGCCACTTGGGGTCGGTCTCCCACTCCAGGTTCCGCTCCTGCGCGGTCTCCATGGCGTGCTGGGCCTCCTGGCGGGAGGTGTACGGGCCGAAGCGGTCCTTGGCGGGGCACTCGGGGCCCTCCTCGACCTTTTTGTGCTCCAGACAGTAGAACCACTCGCCCGGCTTGCCGACCGTACGCTTCTTGAACAGGGCCATCGTCGGCTCCTTTCCTCGGTGCCATGCTGCCCCAGACACGCTGGTTAGACTCGCTGGCATGTCTGGCCAGTCGCTGCTTGTACCAGGGGAGCTCACTCCCGTCCGTTCCGTGCCCGGAAACATCCGGCGCCCCGAGTATGTCGGCAAGCCCGCTCCGACGCCGTACACCGGCCCGGAGATCCAGGACGACGAAACCGTGGAGCGCATGCGCGTCGCGGGGCGGATCGCCGCACAGGCCATGGGTGAGGCCGCGAAGCACATCGCCCCGGGCGTCACGACGGACGAACTCGACCGGGTCGCGCACGAGTTCATGTGCGACCACGGCGCCTACCCGTCCACCCTCGGCTACCGGGGCTTTCCCAAGTCGCTCTGCACCTCGCTCAACGAGGTGATCTGTCACGGCATCCCGGACTCGACGGTGCTGCGCGACGGCGACATCGTGAACCTCGACGTGACGGCGTACATCAACGGGGTGCACGGCGACAACAACGCCACCTACCTCTGCGGCGACGTGGACGAGGAGTCGCGGCTGCTCGTGGAGCGCACCGAGGAGTCGCTGAAGCGGGCGATCAAGGCGGTCCGGCCGGGCCGGCAGGTCAATGTGATCGGGCGGGTCATCGAGTCGTACGCGAAGCGCTTCGGGTACGGGGTGGTGCGCGACTTCACCGGGCACGGGATCAACTCCTCGTTCCACTCCGGTCTGATCATTCCGCACTACGACAGCCCGCACGCCACCACCGTGATGAAGCCCGGCATGACGTTCACCATCGAGCCGATGCTGACGCTCGGCACCCACGACTACGACATGTGGGACGACGGCTGGACCGTGCTGACGAAGGACCGCAAGCGCACCGCCCAGTTCGAGCACACGCTGGTGGTGACGGAGACCGGGGCGGAGATCCTCACCCTCCCCTGAGCAAGGGCCTCGGCCCTCCGAACAGACAGCTCCCCCGAACGGGAGAACGGCCGCCCTCCGGGGCGGCCGTTCTCCCGTTCGGGGGTCTTTTTCCGCCGGGCCGGGATGTCCGCGTGGAACCGGGGTACGTTTTACCGACAGCGCGTCGGGAAACAGTTGACTTAGGTAAGCCTAAGTAGGAGGATCGGTGCATCGGCCTCCGTTGCGGCTCACAGCTGTGACGGGCCGATATTTCCGTCTCTTTCTGGACTTCCCGTCCCCCTCGGTCCCCGGAGGCCCGCCTTGGACGCAACCGTCACCGCCACGCCCTTCTCCACGCTGATCCGCACCGCGTCGCACGAGCAGCACACCGAGGCGGAGACCTCGACCTTCATGAGCGACCTGCTCGGCGGGCGCCTCGGTGTGGACGCCTACACGCGCTACACCGAGCAGCTGTGGTTCGTGTACCGGGCCCTGGAGGACGGTGCCCAGGCGCTGCGGAACGACCCGGTGGCCGGTCCGTTCATACAGCCCGAGCTGATGCGCACCGCCGAACTGGAACGCGATCTCGCCCATCTGCGGGGTGCGGACTGGCGCGAGGGCCTGGAGCCGCTGCCGGCCACGGCCGCGTACGCCGGGCGGGTCGCCGAGTGCGCCCGCACCTGGCCCGCGGGTTACATCGCGCACCACTACACCCGCTACCTGGGCGACCTGTCGGGCGGCCAGATCATCCGCGACAAGGCCGAGAAGACGTGGGGCTTCGCGCGCAAGGGCGACGGGGTGCGGTTCTACGTCTTCGAGGGGATCGCCAACCCCGCCTCGTTCAAGCGGGGATATCGCGAGCTGCTGGACGCGGTGAACGCGGACGACCTGGAGAAGCAGCGGATCGTGGACGAGTGCAAGCGTGCGTTCGCGCTGAACACCGCGGTGTTCCGGGAGCTGGGTGAGGTCTTCCCGCTCAGCGCGTGAGCCTGTGGGCAACGACGGCGGGGCGGCCCGGTGCGGGCCGCCCCGCCGCGTCGTCGTCCCCTCAGCCGCCGGACGGGCCCGAATGTGCGAGCAGGACGCGGCCGCCGACCTCCACCGTGCCGTCCGGCGCGGGTGCGGTGAGGATCTGGGAGCCGCGCCCTTGCCTGATGTTCAGGGCCCGGCCCAGCTGGGTGCTGAGCAGCAGCGCGGCCGCTCCCGTCGCCTCGTCCTCGACGATGCCGTCGTCCCTGCGCGGGAACGCGCGCGCCCTGACCCGGCCCGCGGCCTCGTCCTCCCACGCCCAGACGTAGAGCCAGCCCTCACCGGGCGGCGGACCGGTCAGGGCCTCGACCTCGGCCACCGAGCCGTACCGCTCCAGGGTGCGCGGCGGGACCCACTCCGGGCGCGCGGTGATCCAGCTGAACTCCCCGTCCTGACGGGCGAAGACGTCCCCCACCGGAAGCTCCAGGATCTCCAGGTCGAGCAGCCAGGCGGCGCCGACCAGCGGATGCCCGGCGAACCGCAGCCGGAGTCCCGGGGTGTAGATCTCCAGGTGCCCGCGTTCCGGATCGTCCACGAACACGGTCTCGCTGAAGCCGAGTTGTCGGGCGAGCTCCTGCCGGGACGCCTCATCGGGGTGGTCGCGCCCGTCGCGTACGACTCCGAGGGCGTTGCCGTGCCGGCCGTCGGGGCCGCAGAACACGCGCAGTACGTCGATGCCGGCGGGTACGTCGTAGTCACTCACGTCCGCATTCAAGCACCGCCCGGGCCCTGCCCCGTGACGGGGCCGGTATCCCGGGCGGTGGTGTCGCGCGGTGCGGCAGGGATCAGACGGTGCGGCGGCGACGGGCCACGGTGACCGCTCCCGCGCCGGCCGCCACGATGACACCCGAGGCGGCGAACAGCGCGCCGGACGGCAGGTCGGACCCCGTGGCGGCGAGGGCGCCCGAGCCGCCGACCGTGCCACCGCCCACGGTGGGGCCGGTGGCCGAACCGCCCGTGGCGGACGAGCCGCCGGTCGTGCCCTCGCCGGACGGGAGTTCGGCGTCCTTGTCCAGGGCCACCGCGACGGTCAGCGCGTCGAGCTGCTCACCCGCCCGGTACATCCCGCCGAACGCCTTGGTGCCGTCGGCGGTGAGGGTCGCCGGCACGGCGGAGAGAGTCACCACGCCGTCCGCGGCAGTGAGTCCGCCGGCGGGCAGCTTCAGGTCGGCGACGGCCAGGCCGGGGTAGGTGGCGGCCTTCTTCGTCTCGCGGTCCTTGGTGGACACGTCGGCGATCAGCTTGCCCTTGGTCCCGTCCGCCTGGATCTCCAGGTGGGTCAGGGACAGGTCGAGGGTGTACGCGCCGTCCTCCTCGTGGCCCAGGAAGCGGACCTTGCCGTCGAAGTCGGCGTCGAGGGTCTTCTTGCCGGCGTCGAAGTGGCCGGTGGCGCCGGGGAAGCGGTAGCCGTCGCCGGACGCGGTCGCGCCGCCCGTCGTCTCGACCTTGCCGTGGGCGATGGGGCCGGTGACGTAGGTGCGGAAGGAGGCCTTGACGCCCCAGTCCAGGGTGCCGTCGACGATCGCGCCCGGATCGGCGGCGGGCTTGTCGGTGGCGGTCGGGGTGACGGTGGCGGTCGGGGAGGGCTTCGAGGTCGGCTTCTCCGTCGGCTTGGTGGTCGGCTTGGTGGTCGGCTTCTCCGTCGGCTTGCCGGTGGGCTTGTCCGTCGGCTTTCCGGTCGGGGCCGCGACGGCCTTCACCGTGAGCGTCGCGGGATCGAGCACCTCGCCTTCCTTGTACTGGCCGTTGAAAGCCTCGGAGCCCGCCTTCGTCAGCTTCGCGGGGATGTCCTTGAAGACCATCGCCCCGCCCGCGCCCTGGCCCGGCTGCACGGCCGACAGGTCGAGGGCCGCGACCGCCACGTCGTTCTGCGTGCCCTGCGGGGTCGCCACATCGGCGGTGATCGCGCCGCCCTTGCCCGCGGTGGAGAGCTTGACGTCCGAGAGCGTGATGTCGAGAACGCCGCGGTGGGCCGAGAAGTTGACGCCGCCCTCGAAGGCCGTGTCGGTGCCGTGGGTGGCCGTGTCGTACGTGCCCTTGCCGTGGACGAAGGTGAACACACCGTTGCCGTCGGCCTGGGTGGCGCCGTCCTTGACCGTGATCTTGCCGGCGGCGCCGATGTACTTGCGGAAGGACTCCTTGAAGCCCCAGTCCAGCGTGCCGTCCTTCAGCTCCATGGCCAGGGCGGCCGCGGTGGCGCCGTCCTGGTCCAACTGGCCGGCCGCGAAAGCCGGGAGGGCGAAGGCGGCTCCGAGGGCGGCTGCGGTGGCGACGGCTGCGGTGGCGACGGCTGCGGCGAGGGCTATGGGGCGGCTGGTGGCTGACATGGTCGGTGGTCTCCTCAGGATGAACAGGTACGAACGGGGGTGGTGCGGGAAGGGGATGAGCGAGGGGGGTCAGGAGGGGCTGTCCGGCGTCGAGCGGTTGCGGCGCACCAGGAACAGCACGCCGGTCGCCACCGCGGCGAGCAGACCCGCCCCGCCGAGAGCGAGGTACAGCCCGGCCGGGGAGCCCTCGTCCGCCACGGCCTCCGTGGCCTTCGGGGTCTTCGCGGTCTTCGGCCCGGGGTGTCCGAGGGCTGCGCCGAAGCACCGGGATCGCTGCCCAGGTCGGGGAGCGCGGGCAGTTGTGCCTTCGCGTCGACGGCCACGGCGAGCGAGAGGGGGTCCATCGCGGTGCCGGTCTTGTAGAGGGAGCCGAAGGCCTTGGCGCCGTCGGTGGTCAGGGTGGCGGGGACTTCCGTGAGGACGGCGAGGCCGCTCTTCGGCACGAAGTTCTTGGCGGCGAAGGCGACGAGCGGGACGGCCTTGCGGGTGGCGCCGTCCCTCAGGACGTCGGCGCTCAGCGTGCCCTTGCCGGCTTTCAGCCCGACCGCGAACCGGGACAGCGTCAGATCGAGGTCACCGGCCCCGCTGAAGCGGACACTCCCGGCGAAGTCCGCGGCCAGGGTCTGCCTCTTCGGGTCGTACGTGCCCCGGCCCTTCGGGAAGCGGAAGAGCGCGCCGCCGTCCCGGGCGCCGTCGGCCAGGGTCCATTTCCCCTGGCCGATCGGGCCGGTGACGTACTCGCGGGCGCGCTGATCGGCCTGTTCATCTTCTTCGCCGACAACGCGCAGATCACCCAGATCACCTTCTGGCAGCTCGGTTCGCTGGCCCAGGCCACCTGGCCCAAGGTGCTGGCCGTGCTGCCGTGCGCGGTGCTCGGACTCGTCCTCGCGCCGCTGCACGCACGCAGGCTCGACCTGCTCGCTCTCGGCGAGCGGCCCGCCCGCCACCTCGGCGTCGACGTCGAGCGGCTCCGCATCGTGCTGGTGCTCCTCGTGGCCCTGCTGACCGCCGCAGCGGTGGCGGTCGCCGGGATCATCTCGTTCGTGGGGCTGCTGGTGCCGCACCTGCTGCGGATGGCGAACGGATCCGGCCACCGCTTCCTGGTCCCCGGCAGTGCGCTCGGCGGCGCGCTGGTGCTCGTCGCGGGCGATCTCGCGGCCCGTACCGTCGCCGATCCTGCCGAGCTGCCGCTCGGCGTGCTCACCGCACTCTTCGGCAGTCCGTTCTTCTTCTGGCTGCTGCGCAGGACCCGTCGCAGGCAAGGGGCTGGGCATGAGGGCCTTGCGCAATACCTTTACGGCCCGCCACCGGCAGCTGCCCGTCCCCGTCTCCCCCGGCACCCCGGTCGCCGAGGCGCACGGGCTGCGGGTCCGGCTGGGCGGGCGGCAGGTGCTCGACTCCATCGAACTGACGGTGCACGCGGGCGAGGTGCTGGCGCTCGTCGGCCCGAACGGGGCCGGGAAGTCGACACTGCTGGCCGCGCTGGCCGCCGATCTGCCCGCCGACAGCGGTGCGGTACTGATCGGCGGGCGGCCGGTCACCGACTGGTCCGCGCCCGAACTGGCGTTGCGCCGGGCCGTGCTGCCGCAGTCCGCGGCGCTCTCCTTCCTCTTCCCGGTGGAGGACGTCGTACGGATGGGGCGGGCGCCCTGGGCCGGCACGGAGCGGGCGGAGGAGGACGAGGCGGCGGTCCGGACGGCGATGGCGGCCACCGAGGTCACCGAGTTCGCCGCGCGCCCCTTCTGCGCGCTGTCCGGCGGCGAGCGGGCCCGGGTCGCGCTGGCCCGGGCACTGGCTCAGCGCGCTCCGCTGCTGCTGCTCGACGAGCCGACCGCCGCGCTCGACCTGCGCCACCAGGAACTGGTGCTGCGGATCTGCCGGGAGCGGGCCGCCGCCGGTGACGCGGTCGTCGTCGTCCTGCACGATCTGGGTCTGGCGGCCGCGTACGCGGACCGGGCCGCCGTGCTGCGGGACGGCCGGCTCGCGGTGGCGGGGCCGCCGGCCGAGGTGTTCACGGCTCCGCTGCTCAGCTCGGTCTACCGGCAGCAGGTCGAGGTGTTCCCGCACCCACGCACCGGGGTGCCGCTCGTCGTACCCGACCGGACCGCTTGACCACCGCTTTACCTTTTCCGGGCTCGCCCGTGGGTCGGTCGTGATCATCCCGTTCCCGCCCTCGCGCAGTGAGAGCTGAATCACTGCATAAGTGGGCGCCGGTCAGGTAAGGCTCGGTTAAGTTAGGTCCGCCTCACCTGCCCTTGTCCAGCCTTCCTCTTCTTCTCCTTCATCTTCATGTGGAGCCCGTATGCGAGCCGTTCGTTTCTCCGTCGTCACCGCTGCCGCCACCGTGGCCGCTCTGACCGCCGTCACGGGCTGCGCCGAGAAGAGCGACGGCAAGGGTGACGGCGCCGTCCAGGTCGTCGCCAAGGACGACTCCTGCACCGTGTCGAAGAAGAAGCTGCCGGCCGGGCACGTCGAGCTGGCCGTGCAGAACAAGGGGGCGAAGGTCACCGAGGTCTACGTCCTGTTCCCGGACGACCGCATCGTCGCCGAGCGCGAGAACATCGGCCCCGGCACCAAGGCCACCATCACGGCGGAGATCAAGGCCGGTTCGTACGAGATCGCCTGCAAGCCCGGCATGAAGGGCCACGGCATCCGGCAGAAGCTCCAGGTCACCGGGGGCTCCGCGGCCAAGCGCAGCCCCGAGATGGACAAGGCCGTCGCCGCCTACCGCACCTACGTCCAGGAGCAGGCCGACGAGACGCTGCCGAAGGCCAAGCTCTTCAGCGACGCCGTCGCCGCCGGGGACCTCGACGCCGCCAAGAAGATCTACGCCGGCTCCCGCCTCGGCTGGGAGCGCACCGAGCCCGTCGCCGAGTCCTTCGGTGACATCGACCCGAAGGTCGACGTCCGGGCCGACGGCCTGGAGGACGGCCAGAAGTGGACCGGCTGGCACCGCCTGGAGAAGGCGCTGTGGCAGGACAAGAAGCTCGGTGCCGAGGAGAAGGCCCTCGCCCCGACCCTCTACAAGGACCTGCTCGACTGGCAGAAGCGGGTCGGCACGGCGGAGATCACCCCGACGTCGATGGCCAACGGCGCCAAGGAGCTCCTCGACGAGGTCGCGACCGGCAAGGTGACCGGCGAGGAAGAGCGCTACAGCCACACCGACCTGGTCGACTTCAAGGCCAACGTCGAGGGCGCGGAGAAGTCCTACGAGCTGCTGAAGCCGATCGCGTCGAAGAACGACGCGGCCCTGTCCGCCACCCTGGACAAGCGGTTCGGCGAGCTGAACAAGCTGCTGGACACCTACCGCAAGGACACCACCTCCTACGAGTTCACCTCGTACGAGAAGGTCGGCAAGGCGGACCGCAAGGACCTGTCGGACGCGGTCAACGCACTGGCCGAGCCGCTCTCCAGGCTCGCCGCCGCGGTGACCAAGTAACGAGTCGGGGAAGGGCTCCGGGGATGTCCGAGGAGACGCAGAACACGGCCGCCGGCGACGCAACGGCCGAGGGGCCGGCTTCCGGCGCCCCGGCCGCCACGGGTCCCGGCGGCGCCCCTTCCCGGCGGGCGCTGCTCGGCTGGGGCGGCGCCGGACTGGCACTCGGCGCTGCGGCGGCGGGTGGCGCCGTCGTCGCGACGCGCTCCGGGACACCCCGGTGGCGGCCGCGGACAGCGGCGCCGCGGTGCCCTTCCACGGTGCGCACCAGGCCGGTATCTCCACCGCCGTCCAGGACAGGCTGCACTTCGCCGCGTTCGACGTGACGACGAAGGACCGGGCCGAGCTGATCTCGCTGCTCAAGGAGTGGACCCGGGCCGCCGAGCGGATGACGGCCGGTCACGCGGTCGGCGACGGGGCGTACGGGGGCCTGGCCGAGGCCCCGCCGGACGACACGGGCGAGGCGCTGGGGCTCAAGCCGTCCCGGCTGACGCTGACGATCGGCTTCGGTCCCTCGCTGTTCGCCAAGGGCCGGTTCGGTCTGGAGGACCGGCGGCCCGACGCGCTCGTCGACCTGCCGAAGTTCCCCGGCGACAACCTCGACGCGGCCCGCAGCGGCGGCGACCTGTGCGTGCAGGCCTGCGCGGACGACCCGCAGGTGGCGGTGCACGCCATCCGCAACCTGGCCAGGATCGGCATGGGCCGCACCGCGATCCGCTGGTCGCAGCTGGGCTTCGGCAAGACGTCCTCGACGACGCCCGGCGCGCAGACCCCCCGCAACATGATGGGCTTCAAGGACGGCACCCGGAACATCTCCGGTACCGACACCGCGGCGCTGGACAAGCACGTCTGGGTCGGCGCGCAGGACCGGGCGGACTGGATGACCGGCGGCTCCTACCTGGTGGCCCGGCGCATCCGGATGCACATCGAGACCTGGGACCGGACCGGACTGCAGGAGCAGGAGGACGTCTTCGGCCGCGACAAGGGCGAGGGCGCGCCGGTCGGCAAGGCGAAGGAGCGCGACGAGCCGTTCCTGAAGGCGATGCTGCCGACCGCGCACGTGCGGCTCGCGCACCCGGACAGCAACGCCGGGGCGACCATCCTGCGGCGCGGCTACTCCTTCACCGACGGCACGGACGGCCTGGGCCGCCTGGACGCCGGGCTGTTCTTCCTCGCGTACCAGCGCGACACCCGCAAGGCGTTCGTACCGCTCCAGCGGCGCCTGGCGGCACACGACGCACTCAACGAGTACATCCAGCACGTGGGTTCGGCGCACTTCGCCGTCCCGCCGGGCGTCCGCGACACGGACGACTGGTGGGGCCGGGCGCTGTTCTCGTAGGCCTCTTACGTGCCCCCCAGCGGAAAGGGAACCGAAACGTGTTCAGCAACTTCTTGATCGGCCTGCGCGAGGGCCTTGAGGCCAGCCTGGTCGTCTGCATTCTCATCGCCTATCTGGTCAAGACCGGCAACCGGAACAGGCTGCTGCCGATCTGGGTCGGTGTCGGCGTCGCGATCGTGGTCAGCCTGGCGTTCGGCGCGGGGCTCGAGTTCGGCTCGCAGGAGATGACGTTCAAGGCGCAGGAGGCGCTGGGCGGTTCGCTGTCGATCGTCTCGGTCGGTCTGGTCACCTGGATGGTCTTCTGGATGCGGCGCACCGCGCGGCACCTGAAGGCGGAGCTGCACGGCAAGCTCGACGCGGCGCTCGCGATGGGCACCGGCGCACTGGTCGCCACCTCGCTCCTCGCGGTGGGCCGGGAGGGCCTGGAGACCTCGCTGTTCGTGTGGCGTGCGGTGCACGCGGCGGACGACGGCTGGCACCCGATGATCGGTGCGGTGCTGGGTATCGTCGCGGCGGTCGTGCTGGGCTGGCTGTTCTACCGCGGTGCGCTGCGGATCAACCTGGCGAAGTTCTTCTCCTGGACCGGCGGCATGCTGGTGGTCGTCGCGGCCGGTGTGCTCGCCTACGGCGTGCACGACCTGCAGGAGGCCGAGTTCCTCGGCGGTCTGCAGAACCGGGCGTTCGACATCAGCGCCACGATCCCGCCGGACAGCTGGTACGGCACGCTGCTCAAGGGCACCTTCAACTTCCAGCCCGATCCGACCGTTCTTCAGGTCACGGTGTGGGCGCTGTATCTGATCCCCACGCTCGCGCTGTTCCTCGCCCCGGTAGGGTTCGCACGGTCAGTGGGGGCGACGGATCAGAAGGCGCAGAAAGCAACGGATGAGAAGTCTGAGGCCGGTTCGGCTGGCGACGGGGCTCGCGGCGGCGACGGTGCTGAGCATGACGGCGAGCGGGTGCGTGACGGTGCACGGCGAGCTGGAAGTCGTGCCGGCGGCGACGAGGTCTGAGGCCGCGCAGGCCCTGGAGGACTTCACCGCCGCGTACAACGCCGCGGACAAGGCGTACGACCCGGCGCTGGACGAGGACCGGGTCGGCGGCTCGCTCGGCGCGATCAACCAGGCGGGTCTGAAGGCGCGGCAGAAGAACAACCCGGACGGCAACGCGAACCACCGCTCGCTGGAGCTGACCGACGCGAACTACGTCATCCCCAAGAAGGCGGGCTGGCCGAGGTGGTTCGTCGCCGACACGGACTCCAACCGCGACCAGGACGGCGGGAAGCAGGACACCCGCTGGC
The DNA here is from genome assembly GCF_023701695.1 of Streptomyces sp. RKAG290. Classification (GTDB taxonomy): domain Bacteria; phylum Actinomycetota; class Actinomycetes; order Streptomycetales; family Streptomycetaceae; genus Streptomyces. Next base: position 5,412,795 of record NZ_JAJOZC010000001.1, on the reverse strand, counting down.
TGCTCGTCTTCGTCAAGTCCGGTTCCGGCGCCGGATGGAAGGCCACCTACCTCGCGGTCGTCGCCCCGTCGCGGCTGCCCGAATTCGCGAAGGACGGCGACGGCCGGGCCGAGCCGGTGCCGGCGCACAGCGCCGGACTGGTGGTGGCTCCGCAGGACTTGGGCAAGCAGTACACGGGGTACCTGCAAAAGGGCGTCCCGGACGTCTTCGCCCCGGGATCGGCCACCTCGCTGTGGCGCACGGCACGCCTGAACACCCGGCGTGCGGGGTTCTCGTACCAGTACATCGACCAGCCGCTGAACAACGGCGCGTTCGGCCCGCTCGGCCTGCGGACGCAGGACGGCGGGGCGCTGGTCTTCTTCAGCAGCAAGCACTTCGAACGGCAGACGGCGGCGAAGGGACTGCATCCCACGGTCGCCCCGGACGTACGGGCGCTGCTGAGCGGCGAGGTGAAGAGCACCCTCACAAAGGAACGGGTCTCCAGCCAGCTGGTGTACGTCCCGAAGAAGGGCACGGGAACAGGCAAGGTGATCGTACTGAACCGCCTCCCGGGCCTGACCTCAGCAAAGGGCTCCTGACCCAGATCAAGCCCGCCCGGCGATTGAGGGCACCCACCAGCCCGCCCGAGCCAAATCAAGCCCGCCCGGCGATTGAGGGCACCCATCAGCCCGTCCGGCGCTTGAGGACAACCGGACCGCCGGACGCCCCGGCACCCGCACCCGCCGCGCCGCCCCCACCAGGCCACCGCCTACCGGCTCAGCGGCCAAGCCACCGACTCGTGGTCGACATCACTCTGCTCCGCAGAGCCGACGAACCGCGCACACGCCTCCGTCAGCGTCTCCAGCAACGTGAGCGGATCCGGCAGCGGATGCTCCGGCCCCCGCACCCACCGCACATCCAGCTCACCCGGCAGCCGCGCGGGCGGCAGCAGCACATAGCTGCCGCGGCAGTGCCAGCGCAGTCCGGGGTGCTCGTCCATCGTCTCGGGGTGGCAGTCCAGCTCGCACGGCCACCACTCGTCCTCGTCCTCCGGCGTACCCCGCGTCGCGGTGAAGAAGAGCATCCGGTCCTCGCCGGAGCGGGCCACCGGGCCCACCTCGATGCCGGCCGCGAGCAGCCGCTCGAGCGCCTGCGTACCCGCCGAGAGCGGGACGTCGAGAACGTCGTGGATCATGCCGGTCGCCGTGATGAAGTTGGCCTGCGGCTGGCTGCGGGCCCAGCGCTCGATCTGGGCGCGGTCCGTGGTGGACTGCGTCTGCCAGGCGAACGAGATCGGGTGTCTGGCCGGGGTGGGACAGCCCATGCGCTCGCACGAACATCTGTAGCCGAGCGGATGGGCAGCGGGCGCGATCGGCATTCCGGCCTCGGCGACAGCCAGGAGCAGTGCCTCCCGTGCGGTCTCGTCGACCTCGCTCTGCTGCGCTTTGGGTCGTCGGCGCAGCCAGTGGGAAAACTTGCTCTCTGAGCCGCGACTACGGCCGAAATCGGCGCCCATCTAACCCCTTACCTCAGCGTTGCCCCTGCCTATGGTCCCACCATCCTGCGCCTCGGGTGGCCAGAGTCGGGAAGCGGGGTGCGGAGGCCGGTGCCATGAGGTGAGCACTATCGCACCTCTTGTCACGAAATGACGGATGCGCTTCACGGAGTTGCGAGGCCGTGCAGGGCGTAGTCGACGATCGCGTCCGCGTACGCGTGGGTGAGCGGCAGGGTCCGCAGCAGCCAGCGGTGGGTGAGCGGGGCGACGAGGAGTTCCAGGGCGATCCTGGGGTCGATGCCGGCCCGCACCTGCCCCGCCTCCTGCGCGGCCCGCAGCCGGGTGACGTAGAGCTGGAGCGAGGGATCGAGCAGCTTCCGGACGAATTGGGCGCCCAGCTCCGGATCGACGATCCCCTCGGCGGCGAGGGCGCGGGTCGGCGCCTCGAAGGCCGGGTCGTTCAGCTCGTCCACCGTGGCCCGCAGGACGAGCTTGAGGTCGGCGGCGAGGTCCCCGGTGTCCGGGAACCCGGCGGCCGGCTCCCCCGCGTCCTGCGCCGCCCGGTTCCCGAGGTCGATGAACGCCTCCAGGAGCACGGCCGCCCTGGAGGGCCACCAGCGGTAGATCGTCTGCTTCCCGACGCCCGCGCGGGCCGCGATGGCCTCGATGGTCGTCTTCCCGTAGCCCACCTCGCCGACCAGGCCCAGCGCCGCGTCGTAGATCGCGCGGCGGGAGCGCTCGCTGCGTCGACTGGAGTCGGGGGGCCGGTTCTCTGCCATGCCGGCCAATGTAGCAGCGGGATGAACCGATACGTATCGTCTCACCGGCTCGTCGGAACCACCCGATCGGTTCACTGTGCGGCGGGCCCCGGACAGCGCACCATGGGCTCACGCACACACCCGTGCGACGCACCGGCCGCGACGGCCCACCAACGCCGTCGCGACGATTCGTGAGGAGCCCTCATTGCCTCGTGAAGCCACACCCCGCCGCTACCTGATGTGCGCCCCGGCCCACTTCAGGGTGACGTATTCCATCAACCCGTGGATGGACCCCACCAAGCCCGTCGACCTTCCGCTGGCGCAGACCCAGTGGGAGGACCTGCGCGACCGCTACCGCTCCCTCGGCCACACCGTCGAGCTGCTCACGCCCCGCCCCGACCTGCCCGACATGGTCTTCGCCGCCAACGGGGCCACCGTCGTCGACGGCCGGGTGCTGGGCGCGCGCTTCGCCTACGAGGAGCGGTTCGCCGAGGCGGAGGCCCACCGCGACTGGTTCCGCGACCACGGCTTCACCGAGATCCATGAGCCCGCGCACGTCAACGAGGGCGAGGGCGACTTCGCGGTGACCTCCTCGTACCTGCTCGCCGGGCACGGCTTCCGGTCGAGTCCCCTCTCGCACGGTGAGGCGCAGGAGTTCTTCGGGCGGGCGGTGATCGGTCTTGATCTGGTCGATCCGCGTTACTACCACCTGGATACGGCGCTGAGCGTGCTGGACGAGTCGGCCGACGAGATCATGTACTACCCGCCCGCCTTCTCACCGGGCAGCCGCGCGGTCCTGGCCGGTCTGTTCCCGGACGCGCTGATCGCCGACGAGGCGGACGCCGCGGCCCTCGGACTGAACGCGGTGAGTGACGGGCGCCATGTGCTGCTGCCGCAGGCCGCCACGGGGCTCTTCGACCCGCTGCGGGCGCGCGGTTTCGAACCGGTGCCGATGGACCTGAGCGAGCTGCTCAAGGGCGGCGGCAGCGTGAAGTGCTGCACCCAGGAGCTGCGCTAGGGCCTCTCGTCTGGATCATGCCGGGTTCTGTCGTCCGGATCGTGCTCGGCCCTCGGGCCGGGCACGATCCGGACGCGGAACCGGCTAGCCCGCGTCCTCGGGGGTGGCCAGGCGTCGCCCCAGTCGGTGTCCCGGGCGGCGCGGTACAGCTCGCCGTGCCGCTTGGTGACCGTGGCCCGTTGCAGGGCCTCGTCCCGGGTGCACAGCTCCAGGAGCACCTGCCCCTTGCGGATCTGCGGCCTGCGGGTGACCCGGGCGCCGACGGGCTGCGTGGCGAACCGGGTGGCGACGACGTAGCTGAACTTCTCGTCCTCGTACGGCAGCGAGCCGCCCTTCACCTTCCGGTGCAGCGAGGAGCGGCTGACCCGGGCCGAGAAGTGGCACCAGTCCGTGCCCGGCTCGATGGGGCAGGCGTCGCTGTGCGGGCAGGGCGCGGCGACGCCGAACCCCGCCGCGATCAGCCGGTCCCGGGCCTCGATGACCCGGGCGTAGCCGTCGGGGGTGCCGGGTTCGACGATCACCACGGCCTGGGCCGCTTCGGCCGCGGCGTCGACGAGTGCGGTGCGGGCCTGCGGCGTCAGCTCGTTGAGCACGTAGGAGACGGTCACCAGGTCCGTGGCGGCGAGGTCGAGGTCCGTGCCGATCCGGGCCCGCTGCCACTGCACGGAGCCCAGTGCCGGGTTGCCGGAGGCCTCGGCCAGTTCGCGGCCGAGGGCCAGCGCGGGTTCGGCCCAGTCCAGCACGGTGGTGCGTGGCCCCTCCCACGCCCCGGCGACCGCCCAGCTCGCCGATCCGGTGCCGCCGCCGATGTCGGTGTGCGTGGCGGGCACCCAGTCCGGCGCGGCCTCGCGCAGGGCGTGCAGGGCGGACCGTACCGCTTCGAAGGTCGCGGGCATCCGGTACGCGGCGTACGCGGCGACGTCCGAGCGGTCGCGGAGCACCGGGACGTCGGTGGGAGTGGTCCCCCGGTAGCTGGCGATGAGCCGGTCGACGGCCTGGGCCGCCTTCTTGGGCGGGAGCCCGTCGAGGAGTCCGGCCAGTGCCGCGCGCAGGGCGTCCGCGGTGGGGAGGGTGACGTTCACCGACGGAATTGTAGGCGGACCCGACCGGGCCCGTTCTCCGTGCGGAACCGGGACAGAACGGCGACCGAACCGAACTGCGGAGAGCGACGGACCAGTTGCTACGCTGACCGGCGCGAGGTCGGGAAATGCTCATCGGGGGACCATGAGACAGAAGTTCGGGCACCTGACTCTGGTTTCCGGGGGGAGCGTGCGGCAGCGGATCGTGCGGCTGACCCTGGTCGCCGGGTTGCTGGTGCTCGCTCTGCTGCTCTTGCTGGCCACCTGCGGGGGCGGTGGCGGCAAGGTCGACGGCAAGGCGAAGAAGCCGGTGAAGAACACGGGTCCGGCGACGCAGCTGCCCGTCCCTTCCGCGTACACGACACAGCGCGGCTGGGAGCTCATCGGCACCTCGCCCGACTACGCGGTCTCCCGGACGACCGGGCGGCTGGCCTATCTGGTGCGGGCGGCCGGCAACCAGTACCGGCTGCGGACCATCGACTCGGAGACCGGGCGGTCGGGCTGGAGCGGGGAGAACTGGCGGCCGCCGGCGGCCACGCACTTCCCCAGGCTGCTCACGGTCACCACGGACGACCAGGAGTACTTCGTGACCTGGTCGTACGGGAAGATCGGCGAGAACGCGCTGACTCCCGCCGACACGATCATCTCCCTCGACGTGTACTCGGTGGAGGACGGCGCCCGTCAGCGCGTCGAGGTGCCGTGGAACTCGGTGCCGACCGTCACCGGCACGGGTCCCGGCATCCTGATCAGTGACGGCCGGGCCGACAGCGTGGTGGTGGATCCGGAGTCCGGCAGGATCACCAAGGTGCCCGCCAAGGCGTTGAAGTACCCCAAGGGCTGCGCGTCCTGCCGGCAGCTCACCGAGGTGCGCGGACTGACCTCGAAGGGGCTGCTGGTCAGCGGCGCACGGGAGTTCTGGGTACAGGGCGGCTGGTTCAGCCGCGATGTCGCGCCCAAGGGCGCCGACCGGCAGAGCGGTGTCCCGACGTCCGTGGCCCCGGGGGTGGTGCTGGCGAAGTGGAAGCTCGCCAAGGGGGCGAAGCGTGCCGCGACCCATGACCTGTGGACGGTGCACAGCGCGGAGACGGGCAAGCCGCTGGTCTCGGTGCAGTGCCACAAACCCGCGATCGAGCCGGGCCAGTACCCGCAGGCGGTCGTCTCGCAGTCGGGCAACTACCTGGTGGCCGGGAACCTCGCGTACGACCTGAGCGCCAGGAAGGGCTTCTGCTTCGAGGACAGCGCGGGCGCGAAGTCGCTGACGCTGGCGTCCGTGAACGACGACGGGACGGCGTACGGGGCGACGAGCGTGCGCAACGCGGCGGACGTGCTGGCCGGCCGCGGCTTCCCGATCGAGGTCGAGGTCGTCGCCGGGACGACGGACGTGCTGCCCCCGAACGTGCGGGTGCCGGGCGCGGAGGGCGCGGAGGGGATCGGCCTGTTCCGCTGGACGGACGAGAAGGAACGGCTGCACCTGATCGGCTACCCGCGGGCGGACTGACCGCCCGGCCCCGCCCTCGTCACGGCCGCGCGGCCACCTGCTGCCACGGCCGGCACAGACCCAGGAAGCACGCCAGCGCACCCACCGCGCAGACGAGCTGCACGACGGCCATCGGTACCGCCGTCGCCTCCCCCGCGATCCCGACGAGCGGCGAGGCGACGGCGCCGATCAGGAACTGGGAGGTGCCGAGCAGCGCGGAGGCGGACCCGGCGGCGTGCTTGGTACGCATCAGGGCCTGCGCGTTGGTGTTCGGCATCGCCAGCCCCATCGCCGACATCAGGACGAAGAGCCCGCCCGCCACCGGCACGAGTCCCACGTCGCCGAAGACCCCGGACGTCATCAGCAGCAGCGCAGTCGCGGCCGCCACGATGACGCAGAGCCCGAAGGTGAGCGTCTTGTCGAGGCTGATCCGGCCGACCAGGACCTTGCCGTTGATCTGGCCCACGGTGATCAGGCCGACGGAGTTGATCCCGAAGAGCAGGCTGAAGGTCTGCGGCGAGGCACCGTAGATCTCCTGCACGACGAACGGCGAGGCACTCACGTACGCGAAGAGGGCGGCGAAGGCCAGGCTGCCCGCGATCATGTAGCCGGTGAAGGCCCGGTCGGCGAGCAGCCCGCGCATGGTGCGCAGCGCGTCACCGATGCCGCCGGTGTGGCGTTCCGCGGGCGGCAGGGTCTCGTGCAGCCACTTCCAGACGACCAGGGTGAGCAGGACGCCGACCACGGTGAGGACGGCGAAGATGCCCCGCCAGTCGGTGATCCGCAGGACCTGTCCGCCGATGACCGGTGCGATGACCGGCGCGACGCCGGAGATCAGCATCAGGGTGGAGAAGAACTTGGCCATCTCGATGCCGTCGTACATGTCGCGCACCACGGCCCGCGCGATCACGATGCCGGCCGCGCCCGCGAGGCCCTGCAGCAGCCGGAAGCCGACGAGGAGTTCGACGGTGGGCGCGAAGACGCAGATCGCGGTGGCGAAGACGTAGACGATCATGCCGAGGAGCAGCGGCCGGCGCCGGCCCCAGCGGTCGCTCATCGGTCCGACGACGACCTGGCCGAGCGCCATGCCGGTGAGGCAGGCGGTGAGGGTGAGCTGGACGGTCGTGGCGGGTGCGTGCAGCGCGTCGGTGACGGCGGGCAGTGCCGGGAGGTACATGTCCATGGACAGCGGCGGCAGCGCCGTCAGGCCGCCGAGGACCAGGGTGACGAGAAGTCCGGTGCGCCGGGCCGCCGTGCTCGCGGCCGGGCCGGGGGGAGGTGGGAGGTGCCCGCCGGGAAGTACGGTCCCGGCGCCGGTGTCGGATATAGGTGTGTGCTGGGCCCGGCTGACGCCGCTCTCCGGCATTCTCATCTCCATTGTCGTCGAATCCGCCTCTATGCTCTCAGCTCAGCCGGAATGGTCGGCACCTTTTTTGGGGAGCGCGCATGAGCAGGACCGTCCGTTGGGGCGTGCTGGCGACAGGTGGCATCGCGGCGACTTTCACCGCTGATCTGCTGGCGATGCCCGATGCGGAGGTGGTGGCGGTGGCCTCCCGCACGGACGCCTCGGCGAAGGCGTTCGCGGAGCGGTTCGGGATACCCCGGGCGTACGGCAGCTGGGCCGAACTCGTCGCGGACGACGAGGTCGACGTGGTGTACGTGGCCACGCCGCACTCGGCGCACCGGGAGGCGGCCGGGCTCGCCCTGGAGGCCGGGAAGCACGTGCTGTGCGAGAAGGCGTTCACCCTCGACGCGCGCGAGGCGCGGGAGCTGGTGGAGCTCGCCCGGGACCGCGGCCTCTTCCTGATGGAGGCGATGTGGACGTACTGCAACCCGGTCATCCGGCGGATGACCGAGCTGGTGCGGGACGGGGCGATCGGCGAGATCCGTACCGTGCAGGCCGACTTCGGTTTCGCGGGCGACTTCGGCGCCGAGCACCGGCTGCGCGATCCCGCGCTGGGCGGCGGGGCGCTCCTGGACCTCGGGGTCTATCCGGTGTCGTTCGCGCAGCTGCTGCTGGGTGAGCCGGACCGGGTGCAGGCGGATGCGCTGCTCTCCCCGGAAGGCGTCGACCTGAACACCGGCATGCTGCTGGGCTGGGACTCCGGCGCCACGGCACTGCTCGCCTGCTCGATCGTCGGGCACCACCCGACGGCGGCCTCGGTCATCGGGACGGCCGGGCGGATCGACTTCCCGGACAGCTTCTTCTACCCGCAGCGCTTCGTGCTGTACCGCGCGGGCAGTGAGCCGGAGGAGATCACCTCGGGGCCCGGACCGCAGGGCCTGTCGGGGATGCAGTTCGAGGCGGCCGAGGTGATGCGGGCGATCCGGGCCGGCGAGACGGAGTCCCCGCTGGTGCCGCTGGACGGGTCGCTCGCGGTGATGCGGACGCTCGACGCGGTACGTGAGCGCATCGGCGTCCGCTACCCGGTGGATGCGGCTCGGGCCTGAGCCGCACCAGGGCCCCAGGGGCTTTTCGTTCGGGTCGTGCCGGGCCCGTCATGACCCGAACGGGAGGCGCTACGCCGGGGTGAGGCCCTGGTTCCCCACCTCCGTGACGAAGGAGGCGGCCGTGGTGACGGGGGAACCGGGCTTGGTGACGGCGGCCACCGTGCGGTAGTCGGCGCGGGCCTGCCGTTCCTGGAGCGTGACGACGGCGTATCCGCGGCGCCCGTTGTAGAACTTCAGGTGCGGATTGGCCTGCGTCAGGGCGGCCCAGTTGGCCGGCTTCTCCGAGCCGTCCTTGCCGCTGGTGACGGACGTCGTGACGATCTCGGTGCCGACGGTGCGGGACGAGGGGTCGTCGAAGTCGCGCTTCAGGTCGAAGGCGTAGCCGACGTGCACATCGCCGGTCAGCACCATCAGGTTGTCCACCCCGGTGGCCTCGGCGCCCTTCAGGATCCGGTCGCGGGAGGCCGGGTAGCCGTCCCAGGAGTCCATCGAGAGCTTGTAGGCGTCGGTCGGCACGTCACGCCGCTGTGCGAAGGTGACCTGCTGCGGCACGACGTTCCAGGTGGCCCGCGAGTGGCGCCAGCCGTCGATCAGCCAGCGCTCCTGGGCGGCGCCGGTCAGGGTGCGCGACGGGTCCTCGGACTCGGGCCCGGGGGTCTGCCAGCCGTCGCCGTACGCCTGGTCGCTGCGGTACTGGCGGGTGTCGAGGATGTCGAACTGGGCGAGCCGGCCGAACTGCAGGCGCCGGTAGAGCCTCATGTCCGCGCCGGTCGGCCGCTGCGGGGTGCGCAGCGGCTGGTTCTCCCAGTACGCGCGGTAGGCGGCGGCCCGGCGGATCAGGAACTCCTCGGGCGGCACGCCGTCCTCGGAGGTGTCCCCGGCGTAGTTGTTCTCGGTCTCGTGGTCGTCCCAGGTGACGACGAAGGGGTGTGCGGCGTGGGCGGCGCGCAGATCGGGGTCGGACTTGTAGAGGGCGTACCGCAGCCGGTAGTCCTCCAGCGTGGTCGTCTCCCGGTTGAACAGGGCGGGCAGGGTGCGGTCGGTGTAGTTGCGCGCTCCGCCGGTCGCGGTCACCGCGTACTCGTAGAGGTAGTCGCCGAGGTGGAAGACCACGTCGACGTCCTCCTGGGCGAGGTGCTTGTAGGCGGTGAAGTAGCCGTCGTGGTAGGCCTGGCAGGACACGGCGGCCAGCCGCAGTTCGCTGTTGCGGGCGCCTGGGGCGGGCGCGGTACGGGTCCGGCCGACCGGGCTGGTCCACTGCCCGGTGCGGAAGCGGTAGTAGAGGACGCGGTCCGCGTCGAGTCCCCCGACCTCCACGTGGACGCTGTGGTGGAACTCCGGGTGGGCGGTGGTGGTGCCGCGCCGGACGATCCGGGTGAACCGCTCGTCGCGGGCCAGCTCCCAGCTCACCTCGACGCGGGCGGCGGGCAGTCCGCTGTCGGGCTCGAACGGGCGGGGGGCGAGTCTCGTCCACAGGAGGACGGAGCCGGGCAGCGGGTCGCCGGAGGCGACGCCGAGGGTGAACGGGTCCTCGCCGATCTGCCGGGCGTGCAGCACGCGGGCGCTCGCGGTTCCCGCGGCCGGCAGGCCGACCGAGAAGGCGAGCGCGGCGGCGGCGCCGGTCACCGTGAGAAATCGGCGGCGGTCGGTGTGCCGGGCGGCGTCGCGCAGCTCCTGCTGGTGCGATGAGTGCGTCATCTGTCCCTCCCCTGACTGGTGATGTAGGGGAAGTCCACCGCTCCAGCACATCCGGCGGTTGTCGTGCTCGCGTCGTGCGGGCGTCGCCGGGATGAGGATTGCGGCGGGAATGGGTCCCCAGGGGCAAACTCCGCATATGCGGCCACGTTCATGATCATTAATGCCGGGAGCGGCGGCCTGGGAATCGCCGTGACGGTTGCCGGAATCACCCGCCGGGGGTGCGAACCCGGCGTCCGGACGCACCGTTTGACCCGGGGCGCACCTGCGGCCGGCCGGCCGCCTCACCACCCTCGGGGCGTTCCGGCTGCGAGCAGGCCCAGGGCGTACGCTGCGGCACCATGAGCAACAATCTGTTGAACTCCGCGACGAAGACGGCTGTGGTCACGGGCGCGGGATCAGGAATCGGCCGCGCGGTGGCTCTCGCCCTGACCGGTGCCGGCTGGTCGGTGGCCCTCGCCGGCCGCCGCCCCGAGCCGCTCGCCGAGACCGCGGCGCTGGCCGGGGAGCGGGCCCGGGTGATCACCGTCCCCACCGACGTCTCGCGCCCCGAGGAGGTGGACGCGCTGTTCTCCTCGGTACGCGAGGGCTTCGGCCGCCTCGACCTGCTCTTCAACAACGCGGGCACGTTCGGGCCGCGCGGGACGCCGGTCGAGGACCTCTCGTACGAGGACTGGCGCACCGTCGTCGACGTGAACCTGACGGGCGCGTTCCTGTGCGCCCAGGCGGCGTACCGCGTGATGAAGGAGCAGGACCCGCAGGGCGGACGGATCATCAACAACGGCTCGGTCTCCGCGCACGCGCCGCGCCCCCACTCGGTCGCCTACACCGCGACCAAGCACGCGCTGACCGGCCTGACGAAGTCGCTGTCGCTGGACGGGCGCCCGTACCGGATCGCCTGCGGGCAGATCGACATCGGCAACGCCGCGACGGAGATGACCGAGCGGATGCAGACCGGAATCCTCCAGGCCAACGGCGAACTGGCCGTCGAGCCGGTGATGGCGGCCGCGGACGTGGCCCGGACCGTGGTCCACATGGCGGAGCTGCCGCTGGAGGCGAACGTCCAGTTCGCGACGGTGCTGGCAACGGCCATGCCCTACGTGGGCAGGGGCTGAGACCGGTCGGAACCGGCCTCCGAGCGGACACAATCGACTTGCCCTCAGGCCGGAACGATCAATACCGGCCGGAAGCGCACCTCTCCCGGTCCGGCAAGCGCGTGCTGCCTTTATGCTCATCGTTCTTCACCAGAACTCCATAAAAGGACCACAGCATGCGCATACGCACCGCGGCGCCTCTCGCCCTGGCCGCAGCCACCGCCCTCGCCGGCTCGCTGCTCTTCGCCGCCCCGGCCTCGGCCGCCACGCACCAGAGCGGAGTGCACCTCGGCAAGATCCAGTTCGACAGCCCCGGCAAGGACACCCGGTCCAACGCCTCGCTCAACGCCGAGTGGGTGGAGATCCACAACAACACCAGGGCGAAGGTGCAGCTCAAGGGCTACAAGCTGAAGGACAACACCGGGTACACGTACACCTTCCCCAGCTACAACATCAGCGCGGGCAAGACCGTTAAGGTCCACACCGGCAGCGCCAGGATCAGCTCCGGCCACGTGTACTGGAACCGCGGCTCGTACGTCTGGAACAACACCGGTGACAAGGCGCGGCTGATCAAGCCGAACGGCACGCAGCTCGACTCCTGCTCCTGGACGAAGTCGAGCACGGGGACCAAGAACTGCCACTGAGCCGGCGGCCGCGGTCCGGGCCCCGTCCGGCGGGGGGACCGGCGGGAATGTCCCGGACCGCGGCACGGTTGTGCGGCACATGAGTGAACTTCCGGATGCCGAGATCCTGCGCTACACCGCCTTCTCCGCCGACCCGGAGGGCGGCAATCCGGCCGGGGTCGTGCTCGACGCGTCCGGTATGGACGGGGCCGGGATGCTGGCTGTGGCGGCGCGGCTCGGATACAGCGAGTCCGCCTTCCTGACCGGGCGCACCGAGGCGTCGGCCCCCGGTACGAGCGGCTACGCGATCCGCTACTTCAGCCCGAAGGCGGAGGTCCCGTTCTGCGGCCACGCCACCGTCGCGACGGCCCTGGCCCTCGCCGAACGGGACGGCCCCGGGGACCTGGAGTTCGCCACCCCGGCCGGTCCGGTGCCGGTCACCGTCGTCCGTGCGGGCGCCGAGCTGCGGGCCACCCTCACGAGCGTGGAACCGCACGTCACGGACATCGCTCCGGACGACCTGGCGGAGGCACTGGCCGCGCTGGACTGGCCGGCCACCGATCTCGACCCGGCCCTGCCGCCCCGCATCGCGTACGCCGGCGCCCGCCACCTGGTGCTCGCCGCGGCGACCCGTGAGCGGCTGGCCGCGCTGGACTACGACTTCGCCCGCCTCGAAGCACTCATGCACCGGCTGGACCTGACCACGCTGCAGCTCGTGTGGCGCGCCTCGGACTCGGTCTTCCACGTCCGGGACCCGTTCCCGGTCGGCGGTGTGGTCGAGGACCCGGCGACGGGTGCGGCCGCCGCCGCCTTCGGTGCGTACCTGCGCACGCTCTCCCTGGTCCCGGACACGGCCGAGCTGACCCTGCACCAGGGCGAGGACATGGGCCGGCCCGGCACACTCACCGTCGCCCTGTGGGCCGGCGACGCCCGGGTACGGGTGACGGGGACGGGCACCCGCATCCCGGCAGCGGCCAGGGCCTGACGAGTCCGCTGAGGCCTGCCGCGCACCGGCGGGCCTCAGCGGCTGAGGAACTGCCGGTACCAGGAGGCGTGTCCGGCGAAGGCCGCAGGGAAGTCCGGACCCGGTGCGCAGCCGAAGTCCCGCCAGACCCGGTCGTCGGCGAACCAGTGATCCACGGTGAGCATCTCGAAGTGGTGCTTGGCGTACGGGACGTCCGCCAGCCTGGCCCGGGCCTCGTCCAGTCCGATCTCGGTCCGCGCCCAGGGCAGGTCGAGTTCGGTGAGGACCGTCGACAGCAGCTGCGAACAGGTCACCGGCTCGGGGTGGTTCACGTGGTAGACGCCGGCCGGTCCGACCGGGGCCAGCGCCGCTCCGAGCAGCGCCCGGCCGAGGGTCTGCACGTCGATCATCGAGTGGCGGGCGTCGCAGCCGACCGGTCCCGCTGACAGGTACCGCAACAGGGCGACCAGCCCCGGAATCGCCCACCGGTCCCCCGCCCCGTGGACGAGGTGCGGGCGCAGGACGGCCCCGCCGGCCGCGAGGACGTGCGCTTCGGCGGCGGCCCGGGTCAGGCTGGTGGCCGAGGCGGGGCCGCCTCGGCCTCGCCGGGGCGCAGTGCGGTGAAGGGGCCCCGGCCGTAGACGGACGCGGTGCTCAGGTGGACGATCCGGCTGACGCCGCTGCGTACGGCCTCCTCGACCAGGGCCCGGGTGCCGTGGTCGTTGACGGTCCGGGCGGTCCGTTCGTCGGAGCCGACCTGCGAGGCGCAGTGGATCACGGCGTCGACGCCCTCGCAGCTGCCGCGCAGGGTCGCCGGATCGGCGAGGTCCCCGTACACCGTCTCGAAGCCGGGTTCGGCGTCCGGCACGGCCGTCGCGCCGAGCGGGGTCCGGTGGGTCATCAGCCGGGGGCGGACGCCGGGAGTGGCGCGGGCGGCGGCGGCCACCCGGCTGCCGATGAAGCCGGTCGCCCCGGTGATGAGGATGCGCGTGGTCATGAGCGGGGGCTCCGGGCTTCGCCGAGGCCGGCCGGGGGGAGATCCGGCGAGCGGAGGGTGCAGCGGAAGGCGGGTTCACCGTCCTGGACTGCTCGTACGCGCACCCCGGCGGGCGAGGTGGCGTCGGCCGGGACGGGCTGCGCCTCGATCCAGCAGGGGCGGTCCAGTTCCACGTACTGGAGGAAGTCGGCGTCCACCGACGTCGGGAGGAAGGTGCGCCCGGGAGTGGCGGCCTGGGCGGCCTGCCTGGCCGCCTCCAGCAACAGGATGCCCGGCACGTGGTCGTTGGGGCGGCTGAACAGCGTCGGATGCCGGGTGTCGAGCCGCAGCGCCCAGGTGCCGGGGGCCGCGGCGGGTGCGAGGACGACGTCCTGCTCGGAGGTCCTGCCGACCGTGCGGGGTGCGACGGCGGGCAGGAGGGGTATGGGGGTGCCGAAGACGGCAGAGCGATGACCGCGCAGTCGTTGGTAGGCCGTCGCCGATGTGCAGCTGATCCGCCCGCCGCCGGAGGCGAGTACGGTGCCCCGCCGGTGCAGGAGGAGTTCGAGATGCATGGAGCCGAGGCTCCGGCCGCGGCGTCGGATCCGGGAGCAGGACACGTCGACCGTGATGTCCCAGGGGTCCTCGCCCAGAACGAGGCGTTCGGACTCGGAGGCGTACCTCAGCTCCCACATCACGAAGGCATCGCCGAGCGGCACGCCGAACGCGGCGTGCCCGATCAGCATGGCCGTCTGCCGCATGGTCTCCGCGATGAGCATCGGGTCCTGGTGGCTGTCGGCGACCGGGCGGAAGAACCGGTGGGACCGCGGCCAGTGGGCCGACACCGAGAACTGGGTGTCGGTCAGCCGGGTCAGTCCGGTGGGGAACACGTCGAGCTGATCGGGCCGGTGGACCAGCTGTCTCAGATATTCCGGCGATCCGCCTCTGCGAACCGGTTCCTCCGCCCCGGCTGCGGGGACGGAGCCGGCGGCCAGGATGGAGGGTTCGGCCCGTTCGGAGCCATCCCCTTCCCCGACGCTCCCGGCCGACACAGGAGCGCTGCGTGAGGTGAGCTCAACCACGAAGTTCCCCCAGGAGGATCTGAGTCATAGGGCCCAGCAGCCCCGCAGTAAGATACTGACCGCCGGGTTTTCCTTTCCAGCCAACCCCCTGTGGCACCGACTCCGCCACCACCAGAGAGAAGCTGATGGCACAGCAGGCGCGCGCGATCCAGACCCGAAGGTCGATCTTGGTGGCGGCCGCCGACGTGTTCGACGAACGCGGCTACAGCAGCGCCACCATCAGCGAGATCCTCGCGCGGGCAGGGGCGACCAAGGGCGCGCTCTACTTCCACTTCGCCTCGAAGGAAGACCTCGCGCTCGGGGTGATGGACATACAGCTGCACAGCGACCCGCTGCCACCGCAGCTGACCAAACTCCAGGAGCTGGTGGACCAGGGCATGATCCTGGCCTACCGGCTGCGCCATGAGCCGCTGGTACGGGCCAGTGTCGGCCTGGCCATGGACCAGGCGGTCGAGGGGCGCGACCGGGAGACGCCCTTCCGTGCCTGGATAGACCGGCTCGAACACCTGCTGAAGGCAGCGAAGGACCAGGGCGAGCTGCTGCCGCACGTCAACCCGGGCGAGACCGCCGAGATGCTGGCCGGATCCTTCTCGGGCATCCAGGTGATGTCCCAGGTCCTGACCAACCGCGCGGACCTCGGGCGGCGGATCTCGGTCCTGCTGCACTACGTCCTGCCGAGCATCTCGACGCCGGCCGTGCTGACCACTCTGGACATGGCCGAAGACCGTGGCGAGCGCCTGATCCGCAGCCTCGATGCCGTCCCCAGCCAGGCCTGAACTCGCCCCTGGCTTTCGGGAGGGCCTCTCCGGCGCCGGAACATGAGCCCGATGTCCGCCGGAACCGGACCGGCCGGTCCGAACGCACCGGATGCCCCTCGTCCGAGCCACAGGCGGCCACCTCGTCCGTATCGTCGGTGACACCAAGTCAGTCACGTGACAGGAGTCGCCGATGTCCGTCCGCCGCGTCGTCCCCAACATCCCGATCGCTGCGAGCGAGGCTCCCGACGGCGACGCCGACGCCATGCGGGCGAACGCCGCGTTCTACGGGCTGCTGGGGTTCGAGGAGGTCATGAACCACGGCTGGATCATGACGCTCGCCTCACCCTCCCACCCCGCCGCCCAGGTCAGCGTCATGACCGCCGACAGGACGGCACCGCTCACGCCGGACATGAGCGTGGAGGTGACGGACGTGGACGCGGCGCACGCGGCGATGGTGCGCGGCGGTGCGGAGATCGTGTACGGCCTGCATGACGAGGAATGGGGCGTACGCCGCTTCTTCGTACGCGATCCGAACGGCCGTGTCATCAACGTCCTGGGCCATCGCTGACCCCGGAGGCGGCGACCGGACAGCCAGCCTCGTCCTCCCCGCCGGTCGACAGGGCAGGGCCGCCCGCCCCTCCGGCAACCGAGAAGCAGCACAACGCCGTTGCCGTTCAGGAAGAATCCCGCCCATGGCAGCGACCGAAACAGACCTGGTACTCAAGCGGTTCGTCTCCGAGTTACGGCCCGTGGTGCCCACGGTGGCCGTCTGGGCGCACGGCTCGCTGGCGCTGGGCGACTTCCAGCAGGGGCGGAGCGATCTCGACCTCATCGCCGTGGTCGAACGGCCGCCGGACGCGGCACAGCGGAAGGGGCTGGCACACCTTCACCGGCGGCTGCTGGACGAGGAGCCGGCCGCGGCGAAGCTGCACTGCTCGTACATGGCCGGCGGCGCTCTCGCCGAGGCGGGCACGGACCATCTCACCTGGGCGCACAACATGATCATGGAGCGCCCGGTCACGCCGGTCACCCGCCGGGAGCTGCTCGACGGTGGACTCGCCCTCCACGGTCCGTTGCCGCCGGCCCTGCTCCCGCCACTCGCACCCGGGCAGCTGGAGGACCACATCCGGCGCGACCTGAGGGAGTACTGGCTACCGGCCGCGGACAGGCCCTCGCTCTGGCTCCAGGACGCCTGGGTGGACCTGGGCCTGCTGGTCCTGGCCCGCGCCACTGTCACGCTGCGCGACGGACGGCTGATCACGAAGGGCGAGGCCCTGGCGGTACTGCTGGAACTGGGTGCGCCGCCGGACGTGGTCCGCGACATCCGCGAGCGCCGGTACGAGAATCCCGGCCCGATCAGTCTGGCGTGGCGCGTCCGACGAGGAGTACGGGCGCGCGCCTTCCTGCGGCGCGGCATCAGGAGGGCCCTGGGGACGGGCGAAGGGCCCGCCTGAGGGCTGTCCCGCGATCCCGTGGTG
Organism: Streptomyces sp. RKAG290; assembly: GCF_023701695.1. Lineage (GTDB taxonomy): Bacteria > Actinomycetota > Actinomycetes > Streptomycetales > Streptomycetaceae > Streptomyces. The sequence goes on along the minus strand of NZ_JAJOZC010000001.1, from coordinate 5,395,868 downwards.
GGTGCGGGTGCTGCGCCTCGCCAGGCGCAGGAGGGAGCTCACGCGGAGCGTCGACCTGGTTTTGCGGGCGACGTGTCCGGCGACGGAGTTGCCGACCTGACAGCCGCGAACTGTGCGAACTCCCCACAGCCGATGTCAGCCCGAGCCGCACATCGGTCAGGCTGCATCGCGCCCGGCGCCTCGCACTGACACACCGCGGCGCCCAAAACGATCCGCGCCAACTAGCAGGTGCACTAACGTGGATACTTGCTGCGCACCTTCCCGGAGGGTACGTCGGCGGTGTTCCAGGTGCCGGTTCCCGGCGATGAGCAACGAATGGTCTCCACCGCGTGCCTCACGCGGCGTGACTGCGGATGCCCGGTAGGGCGATCCCTGCCATTCCCAGCTCACGCTCAGGAGTGGAAACCGATGAACCCCGTTGAGTACACGCTTGCACGTCGTGACCGGATTCGTCGGATTCTGGTCGACGTCATGGTCGGAGTCGTCACCAACTTGCTGGTGACGGCCCTTGCCGTGGTGGCGCGCTTGGTCTTCTGACCAGGCAGGTGGCGGGCCGGGGAGCCCGCCACTCCACCTGACGGTACGCCGTTTCAGAAAAGACGCATCTCACCGGGCGGAGCGCTCTTCCTCTGGCGCTTCCTGCGGCGACGCCCGCCTCGGGCGGGACGGGGCAGATGTGGCTGTCGGGCCTGCTCCGGCAGGTTCTCCCAGGTGGGCCGAAGACCGTGGATCTGGACTTCGCCGACGAGCTGCTTCAGGTACACCCGGGTCTCCTCGTCCGTGGAGTAGAGCACGGTCGCCCGGCTCGCCCGGGTCATCAGCACGTGGTAGGCGTGCCGGACGAGCCGGGCGAATTCGTCGTCGTCCACGCTCTTCGGCCTCACCTTGGGGTCGAACGAACCGGGCATGGCCACCCGCTTGACGCCCGCCTCCTTGTCCGCCCTCTCCTTGCCCCGGCGGAACACCCAGTTGTCGCCCCGGCGCACCATGTCTTCGCCCATGATCACGCCGCACCAGTCCCACTCCAGGCCCTGCGCGGTGTACACGCAGCCGATCTGGCCGAGGCCGTTCTCGTGCACGGACCAGATCTTGGAGGGTGGGACGGTCTTGCTCTCGCAGAAGGATTCACTGTCCGCGTTCCACGGCCGGTGCCAGTCACCGATCCGGACGTCGGGCTCGAGTCGCTTCTCCTTGCCCAGCGGCTTCGTCCACGGCCAGCAGTAACCGGCGACCATGCGGGCGGACGCTCCGGCCTTGGCCTCGGAATGAGTGATCCGCTCGAGTTCCTCCGGGCTGTCCACGACCTCGACGTGCATCAGTCCGTCCGGGGCCCACAACTCCGGCTCCGCATCGGCCACCCCCAGCGCGCCCCGCACCCAGCGTACGTAGGCGTCGCTGCCGCCGCACCGGAACTGTTCCCGCAGGTTGCTGCGGAGCAGGACGGCGCCGTAGCGTTTCGCGGCGTCCTCCACGAGAGCGGCCGTACCGACCTCCTGCGGACGAACGGACTGCCCTTCGTCGAGAAAGAACACCGTCAGGCGGGAGGCGTCGAGGAGTTCGTCCACCTGGGGCTTGGTGCCCCAGTCCTCGGGTTTCCAGAAACGGTTGGTGGAGCGGTCGCGCAGGCGGTGGGCCTCGTCGCAGATCAGCACGTCCAGCGGAGGGTCGGGCGGGGTGACGAAGTTGCTGAAATAGGTGAAGGTCTCCTTGAACTCACGGTCGCCGTAGCCCACATGCTCCTGCAGCGCCCCGTTGAAGGCCCGGCTGCCGCTCGCGTACTTGACCGTGCGGCCTTCCGCCTCCAGTTCCGCCTTGAGCTGGAGACCGATGGCGCTCTTGCCGGTGCCGGCGCCGCCCGTGACGAGGAATACCACCCTTCGCTCGTCGGGCACGAGGGCGGGCAGCCGCGGGTCGGGGAGCACTTTGGCGGCGGCTTCGAGGATCTGGTCCGCGACCTTCTTCTGACGACCGCGCAGGGTGAAGACGGTGTCCTCGCCACTGGAGCGGATCATGGCGTCCAGCAACGGAGTGTTACGCAGGCCCATACTGCGCAACAAGACCTCGGCAGCCGAGTCGGCACCATCGGCGGCGAAGCTGCTCCGCAGGTCCGAGATCAGTTGGCCACGGCGGTCGTTCGTGTAGACACGGGCGTAGGAGCCGGTCGGCGCGTCCACGCCGACCAGCGGGAGCACCGAGGCATCGGTGGCGTTGTGCAGATAGGCGAAGCCGTCACACTCGAAGTCCAGGCCGTACAGCGGACCTCTGTCACTCGTGAACGCCGCGTAGTATTCCCGCAGTTGGAGCGCGGGGTGCTTCTTCTCCCCCATGCCGGGGACATGCACCAGCTCCGCTGTGGCTCGCTCCACCCGGGTCACCGTCGACCAGCGCTTCAGCTCGACGAGTTGGACGGACAGCCCCTTCTCCTCGGGGTGATGTCCCACGAGGACGACGTCGATGAGCCGCGGGTCCCCGGCGCGGTCGGCCTCGTCGAGCGTGGCCGCGCACTCGACGACCATCTCGACGTTCCCGCGGTCGGCAGCGACCAGATCCTCAGCGAGATGCACCAGGCTCTCTGCCCAGGCGGAGCGTTCGGTCAACGAAGCGTCGGTGCTGAGGAAGTGCTTCCACCTCGCGGCGAGGTGGGGCACCATACGGCGTCTCGAGTTCAGGTTCAGCAGGTCCCGAGCTGCCAGTTTCAGCAGGAGCATGGACACGAGGTGGATCCCCCAGGGCACGAGTGACTCGTGCGGATGGGGGCATGTCCACCTGGGAAGCCCGTCGGACCGCAATGACGCCTGGGATCTTAGGGACGTGGCCTCCCTCCTGACTCACAGGACACGTGGGACGGCTGGAAGCACGGACATCATGGCTGGATATCGCGTGCTCACCGATGCAGCAGACGCTCCTCGGTCGCGACAGGCCGTGACTCCACTCTGCCGGCCACCAGTTCCCGAAGCTTCTCCCGGGTCTCGGGATCGGTCGAGTACACGATCGTGCCGACCATGCCGCGCGTCAGCAGCACCTTGTACGTGTTCCGAATGAGGCGGTCCACGTCGGTGTCCGGTGTCGACCTCTTGAAGACCGGGTCCTTGGAGGCCGTGCGGTCGGTGACCCAGCGATCGCTCCGCCAGACCAGATCCGGGCCGATGATGACGCCGGACCAGTCGTACTCGAACCCCTGGGCGGTGTAGACGCAGCCGACCTGCCCGAAGCCCGCGGGGTCAGTGGCCCACAGCGCGGACGGGGGCGCGCCCGAGACCGACCGGTCTCCACGCAGGTTCCACGGCCGGGCCCAGCGTCCGATGACGACGTCGGCAGGCAGGGGGTCACCGGGTTTCGGCTCGGGGGACCATCGCCAGCAGTAACCCGCGGACATCCGGGCACCGTAATTCTCGGCGCGACGGGCGTCGAGGAAGGCCTCCAGTTCTTCGGGGCTGTCGGCAACCGTCAACTGCATGCGGCCGTCGGGCTCCCACTCGACCGGCCCGCCGGGCTCGAGGCTGAGGAGCCGAACCACCCAGCGCAGGTAGGCGTCACTCCCTCCGCAGCGGAACTGGCTGTCCAGAGGGACCACATGGCAGTCGATGCCCCGCCTGGCCGCGGCCTGACGGATGTCCTCCACGGTGCCCATCTCACCGGGCCGCACCACCTGGTGCTCGTCGAGGAAGAAGACCGGAACGTGGGCGACGTCGATGAGTTCGTCGATCTGCGCCCTCCCGGTCCGCAGCGCCGCGCGCGTGTAGCGGTTGGCGGACGTCTCCCGGACACGATGCGCCTCATCACAGATCAGAGCACCCAGGCTGTTCTTCTCCGTGCCCATGAAACTGTTGAAATACTTGAAGAGATCCTGGACCTCCCGCTTCCGGGAACCGGCCACCTTTCGCATCGTCTTGGTGAACGACTGCGAGCCGGTCGCATGGACCGCGGCCACACCCCTCCGGTAGAGCTCGCCGAGCAGTTGGAGCGCGATCACGCTCTTCCCGGTACCGGGGCCGCCGGTGACGATGACGACTTCCTTGTGGTCGGCGCGCTTCGCCCTCTCCACCGCGTTGAGCACCATGCGGTAGGCGACCTGCTGCTCGTCGAGGAGGACGAACTGCTGCCGCTCCCTCACTTCCTCGGCTGCCACGGACATCAGCTGCTTCGACGGCGCGGTGGCACCCGCGAGCAGTTCGTCGGCCGCAGGGGCACCGGAGTGCTTGTCACTCAGCTTCGACCTGAGGTGGTCCAGGAACGCTCCGCGACGTTCCCCCGTGAAGAGCAGTCCCTGCCCGTCGCACTCGATCTCCCGCAGCCCCGTCACCCCGAACTCGGTGGCGTTGTGCAGAAAGGCCACTCCGTGAATCCACTCGCCATGCTCGGCCAGGGCTCCGTTGAAGTTGACCAGGTAGTCGCAGTACCGCCGCACCTGCTCGATAGGGTTGAGCACAGAGTGCGCGTAGGCGTCGACATGGCACAGGGTGGGATCGTCCTCGTGCGGAGCCGCCTGGCTCCACTGCTTCAGCTCCACCACGACGTAGGACGGCTCCTGCGTAACCGGGTGCACGCCGGCCAGGACGACGTCGGCGCGCTTGCTGTTCAGCGGTAGCGCGTACTCCAGCATGACCTCGACGTCGCCCAGGTCGGCGTCGTTGAGCGCGGCTGTCAGAAGCGGAATGCTGCGCTCCCAAGAACGCGCCTCCGAGGTTCCCGGCCGATACCCGTGCATGTGGACGAACTGCTCGGTCAGGTGCAGGAACAGCGAACCGTCGAGTGCCATGACGGCGACCGTTTTCGCGGACGCGCGGAACAGCAAGGACTTCCCCCAGGCAGCACGAAGAGACTCGTGCGGGTGGGGGCTTGTCCTTCGAGACTCCACCGGAGTGGAAAGGAAGCCCGTCGGGCCGCGTTGACGATGACTCCGAGGGTACCTGGCGGCGGGCTGACGTCGACCTCCTCGTACGGGCGACTCAAGGGCGCGGGCCGACTTCCACCGTCACGAACTCCACGCGCGGACCCGCCGGGCCGTTCGCCACTGCCACGGCCTCTCCGCTTCCCGCGTGCACGGGGCCGTCCACGGACCCCGCGGTTCCGTCATCGTCACCGTGGCGGTCCTCGTCGCCGTCCAGGTGGCACAGGGTTCTCCGCTCCCCGCCCGTTCCGAAATCAGCCGGGTCAGGCAGCGCCGCCCGCCGTCCCCAGCCCTATTCATGGCCACCCTCGTGGCTACGCCCACAGCCGGGCGGTCCGGTTTGTACCGGTACGCACCGGATTTCAGCGAAGCTCCCGATCGAGAAAAAAGGCCCCCTTGCCCAGGATTTTCGCTGGTCAGAGGCTCGTGGCGGCAGACGAGTCGGGCTGTACGCCGGGTTCTGTCGCCCGGTCGCCTCGCGGCGGCCGGGGAGACGGCCATCCATCTAGGACCGGCATTGCTGCCGGTCTCGTGCGGTCTACCCGCGAACTCGGGCGGGCAGCCCTCGAACGTTCGCGCAGGGCCGACTTGCGGCGGCCCCTCTTGACCTTGCTCCGGGTGGGGTTTACCTAGCCGCCTGAGTCGCCTCAGGCGCTGGTGGTCTCTTACACCACCGTTTCACCCTTACCGAGGACCGAAGTCCAAGGCGGTCTGTTTTCTGTGGCACTGTCCCGCGGGTCACCCCGGGTGGCCGTTAGCCATCACCCTGCCCTGTGGAGCCCGGACGTTCCTCGGGAGGGTCCGAAGATCCTCACGCGGCCGTCCGCCCGGCTCGTCTGCCGTGGCGCCCATGCTACCCGGCGGGGGCGGGCCTCTCCGACAGGCCGACGACTCAGCGGCGGACGGCACCGAAGGCCGCGATGCCGGCCGCCCAGGCCTCCGACACGTCCGAGCCTGCGGGGAAACGGCCGTTCAGCTCCATCGCCACCATGCCGTGGGCGAAGGCCCAGGCGGCTCGGGCGCGGCCCTCGTCGTCGTCCAGAGCGCGGAAGAGGGGCGCCGCGGCGCGCTCCTCCAGGTCCGGCGGCAGGGGGCGGCCGGTGGTGAGGCGGTAGAGGTGGGGGTGGGTGAGGGCGTGGGTCCGGTAGGCGTCGGCCAGGCCGGGAAGGAGCCCGGGGCGGTGGACTCGGCCGCTTCCAGGGCCTCGGCGGTCTCCCGCAGCATCACGTCGGCGAGGGCGTTCACCACCGACGACTTGTCCGGGAAGTGCTTGTAGAGGGAGGGCGCCGTGATGCCCACACACGCGGCGAGACGGCGCATGGTGAGGGCCTCCGGGCCCTCCTGCTCCAGGAGGGTGCGGGCGGCGGTGACGATCTGACGGGCACGGTCGGTGGCAGCCGGAGCCGCGAGGTCACTCACACCGGTCCTTCCTTCGTACGGGGCACGGGGTGCGAAGCCGAGGGCGCGATCGTACGAGACGCGGGCGCCCGCGCGAAGGAGCAGGGGGTCGGGCGCGGGTTTGACCTTGCCGCAGCGTCAGGGTTTCTACTGAGGTCATGCGCATCGGAGAGATCGCCGCACTGGTCGGGGTGACCCCCCGGGCCGTACGCCACTACCACCACATCGGTCTGCTGGCCGAACCCGCACGCAAGGCCAACGGCTACCGCTCCTACAGCGTGCGTGACGCCGTGCTGCTGGCCAGGATCCGGCGGCTCACCGAGCTCGGGCTCGGCCTGGACGAGGTGCGGGGCGTCCTCGCCGGTGACGCCGGGCGCCGGCTCGCTGACGTACTGCGTGAGCTGGATGCCGATCTGGCCCGGCAGGAGCAGGAGATCCGGGAGCGGCGGCTGCGACTGGCCAAGCTGGTGGACGGGCCGGTGACCGGGGCGGAGCCGGTGTCGCCCGCGCTGGCCGAGCTGTTGGCCGCCATGCCCGTCACCGATTCCCCGGCCGCCGCCAAGGACCGTGAGCACCTGACGCTGCTGGACACGGCCGGTGGCGGCGGGACCGGCGAGATCTACGCCGCGATGCGGCCGCTGGTCGGCGATCCGGCCGTGCTCGGACTGTACGAAGAGCTGGACGAGCTCGCGGCGGCAGCCGTGGACGACCCGCGGGTCGAAGCACTGGCCGGCCGGATGGCCGGTCTGGTCCCGGCCGAGGTGCTGGCGGCGATTCCGGCAGAGGGCCCGGTGATGACGGGCTTCGGCGAGGCCCTGCTGGCGGCCTACTCGCCCGCGCAGGCGGAAGTGGTGCGCCGGCTGATGGCGGCACTGACCGTACGGAAGCGGAACGGGAGGCAGACGTCATGAAGGGAGTGCGGGGCGCGCGGCTCGTGGCCGCGGGGGTGGTGCCTGCCGAACTGGCTTTGGGTGTATGCCTGTTGGCCGGGGTGCGGATACCGGCTGCCGCACTGATCGGCGCCGAGGGAGCGGTCCTGGCCGCGTTCGTGCTGGAGGCCGTCGTGCTGGGACGGCTCTGGCGCGCGGGACGGCAAGGTGGTTCGGGACGGCGGGAGTCGTTGGGTACCGCGCTGCGTGCCGTCGTGCCGGAGAGGGTGCGCCGCCTCCTCGCACACGAGGTGCGGGCGATGCACAGCCTGGGGCTGTGGCTGCTGCGGCGGCGGCACGCCGTGCCGCGCGGAGCTCTGGCCGTCCCGTACACGGGGCCGCAGACCGCGATGATGTACGGCCTGCTCTTCGTCTCCGTGGTGGAGACGGTGATGCTGGCGCTGCTGATCCCCTGGCCGGCCGTGCACCGGATCATGCTCGTTCTGGATGTGTACGGGGTGCTTCTGGTGCTCGCCCTGCATGCGTCGTGCGTGACCCGGCCGCATGTGGTGGGCGTGGACGGGTCGCTGCGGATCCGCTACGGGGCGCTGTTCGATCTGCGGGTCCCGGCTGCCGCGATCACCGCCGTGCGGGTGGAGCGGCGCTTCCCCGAAGGCGGGCTGATCCAGCTGCACGCGGACGGGGTGCTCGATCTCGCGGTGGGCAGCCAGACAACGGTGGCCGTGGAACTGACCGCGCCTCTCTGCTTCGTGCGGCCGCTCGGGGGGCGCGGGCAGGCGCGGGTGGTGCGCTTCCACGCCGATGATCCGGGGGCCGTCGTCGCCGCGCTCACGCGGGGGCGAACAGCACCTTCGCCGTTCCCGGATCTGCCTGGGTGAGCCGGACCCGCAACCGCTCCCCGAGGGGCAGCCTCGTGGAGCCGCCCTCGATCCGGGCGACGACCGCCGGGTCGTCGATGTGGATGGTGCCGGTGGTCGGTTCCTGCTCCTTCACGTCCACCACGTACGCGTCGAAGACCGCGCCGATCCGGTCCTTGAGCAGCGCGGCCTCGACCAGGTCCACACACTCGCGCTCCACCGTGTTGGCGCGCCGGGTGCCGTCCGCCATCTCCTTCGGCAGGGCGGGGAGCGCGGCCAGGACCCACTCGGGCGGCTCCCGGTCCGCGACGGCGGCGAGGCACAGTTCGGCCGCGTACCGGTCGACGAGGCGGCGCAGCGGAGCGGTGCAGTGCGTGTAGAGGTCGGCGACGGCGGCGTGGACGGCGGGGGTGGGCAGTTCGCCGTTCTCGAAGACGGTGTACCCGGCGCCGCGCAGCAGGGTGGTGCAGTCCTGCAGGAAAGCCGCGTGGTTGGTCTTCCCCGGGTCGAGGGAGCGCACGATCTGCGCGTACGGGACGTGGTGCGGCCAGTCGATGTGCAGCGCCTGGGCGGAGAGCCGGAGCCGGGCCACGGCGCCGTCCGGGGCGACCGGCAGCGTGCGCAGGATTCCGGTGCCGGCCTCGGTCATCAGCCGGGCCGCGGCCGTGCCGGTGAGCAGGGAGATCTGGGCGTTCCAGCTGTCGGCGGGCAGCGGGGCGCGGTACTCCAGGCCGTAGCCGCCGTCGCGCTGGACGATCTCCTGCTCGGGCACGTTGAGGGAGATGCCGCCGCGGGCGACCTCCTGCTCCTCGCGGAGCGTGCCGATGTCCTTGAGCAGCGCCAGGGGCTCCTCGGCGGTGCCGGCGTCGATCCGGTGCTGCACGTCCGCGTAGTCGAGCTTGGCGCGGCTGCGTACGAGGGCCCGGCGCACCCGGGTGGCGACGGCGGCGCCCTCGGCGTCGAGGTCGATCTGCCACAGCACCGCGGGCCGGGTCTGCCCGGGGAGGAGGCTGGCGGCGCCCTCGGAGAGCGAGGTGGGGTGCAGCGGCACCTTGCCGTCAGGGAAGTAGAGGGTCGTCACCCGGCGGTGCGCCTCGGTGTCGAGTGCGCCGCCGGGGCGGACGAATGCGGCCACGTCGGCGATGGCGTAGTGCACGCGGTAGCCGTGGCCCCGGCGTTCGAGGTGCATCGCCTGGTCGAGGTCGGTCGAGGCGGGCGGGTCGATGGTGAGGAACGGCAGATCCGTGGCGTCCTCGTGTCCGGACACCACCGGGCTGCTCGCCACGTCGGCCGCTTCGGCGAGCACGTCGGGCGGGAAGTCACCGGGCAGTTCGAGTGCGGTGCGCAGCCCGCGCAGGGCCGCCCGCAGCGGGTTCTCGGCTGCGTCGGTCAGGTGCAGATGGCGGCGGGGCATGGACCGAGCGTATGACCGGGCGGGGCGGGCGGCATCCCGGGTGGCGGAGGGCGGGGGCGGCGCTTCCCCGTACGCTGGCGCGAGGGGTTTTGACGGATCCGGGCGACACCGCCGGGCTCCGTGGACCGGTCCGCAACACCGGTCGCCCCTTTCCGTGCGTACGAAGGAGAACCGCCGTGCTCGTGCTGTTGCCGCCCTCCGAAGGTAAGGCCGCCTCGGGGCGCGGAGCACCCCTGAAGCCCGAGTCGCTGTCGCTGCCGGGTCTGGCCGAGGCGCGGGCCACCGTGCTGGACGCGCTCGTCGAGCTGTCCGTGGCGGACGAGGAGAAGGCCCGTGTGGTGCTGGGGCTGAGCGAAGGGCTGCGCGGCGAGATCGCCAAGAACGTCGAACTGCGGACCGCGGGCACGCGTCCGGCCGGGGAGATCTACACCGGGGTGCTCTACGACGCACTGGATCTCGCGTCCCTGGACACGGCCGCCCGCCGGCGGGCCGGGAAGTCGCTGCTGGTCTTCTCCGGGCTGTGGGGCGCGGTGCGGGTGGGCGACCGGATTCCTTCGTACCGCTGCTCGATGGGGGTGAAGCTGCCGGGGACGGGAGCTCTCGGCGCGTTCTGGCGCACGCCGATGGCGCAGGTCATGCCGGAGGCGGCCGGGGACGGGCCGGTGCTGGATCTGCGGTCGTCCGCGTACGCGGCGGCGTGGCGGCCGAAGGGTGAGGTCGCGGAGCGCACGGCGAACGTGCGGGTGCTGCACTCCCAGCTGGTGGACGGGGTGGAGAAGCGGTCGGTGGTCAGCCACTTCAACAAGGCGACGAAGGGCCGGATCGTCCGCGATCTGCTGCAGGCGGACGCCCGGCCGAAGGGGCCCGCGGAGCTGGTGACGGCCCTGCGGGACCTCGGGTACGTGGTGGAGGCCGAGCCGCCCGCCCGCGCCGGACGGCCGTGGGAGCTGGATGTTGTCGTGACGGAGATCCACTGATCACGGGGGACCCACGGGAGATCTTCCGGCGATCACTGACCATGACCCGATGCGTTGCATCATATGCAACGCTCGTTGCGTGGAGTGCGGTCTTCGCGGCAGGATGAGGGCATGACCTCCTCCGTGCTGGACCTTGCCCCCGTCGTGCCCGTAGTCGTGCTGGAGAACGCGGCCGACGCGGTGCCGCTCGCGCGGGCCCTGGTCGCGGGCGGGCTTCCGGCGATCGAGGTGACCCTGCGGACCGCCGCGGCCCTGGATGCGATCAAGGCCATCGCGGCGGAGGTGCCGGACGCGGTGGTCGGCGCCGGCACGGTGATCTCCGTGCGGAACGTCTCCGACACCGTGGCCGCGGGAGCCCGGTTCCTGGTCAGCCCCGGCTGGACGGACACCCTGCTGGACGCGATGAAGGCGTCGGGGGTGCCGTTCCTGCCGGGCGTCTCGACGACGTCCGAGGTGGTCGCGCTGCTGGAGCGCGGGGTCACCGAGATGAAGTTCTTCCCGGCCGAGGCGGCGGGCGGCACGGCCTATCTGAAGGCCCTGTCCGCGCCGCTCCCCCAGGCGCGGTTCTGCCCGACGGGCGGCATCTCGCTCGCCTCGGCACCCTCCTACCTGGCCCTGCCGAACGTCGGCTGCGTGGGCGGCAGCTGGATGGTGCCCGGCGACGCGGTGGCGGCCGGGGACTGGGCCCGGGTGGAGCGACTGGCGGCCGAGGCGGCGGCACTGCGCGACTGAGCACGGCCAGGCGGCGAAAAACGTCTGGATTCGTGTGCATGCTCCCCGGCGGACGGGGCACGAGACCTTTCGAGGACGTGACCCGCACTCCGGGTGACCCGGGTTCCGGCAGGCAATCCCCCGGCCTGCCGGAACCGCAACGGCCCCATCGGACTTCCCCCCGGCCGATGGGGCCGTTTGCTGTCCGCAGCCGGCCGGCGGGTGACGCGGGCGGGACGTGGCCGACGCAGGTGGGACGCGGCTAGCGCAGGTGCGACGTGTCGTTCAGCAGCCGCACCGAGGCGTTGCCGTCCGCGTAGTAGGCCACTGCCGACACGGATGCGGCCGAGAGCTCCATCCGGAACAGCGACTCGGGCGGTGCGCCCAGCGCCAGCCGGACCAGGGTCTTGATGGGCGTGACGTGGGTGACGACCAGGACCGTGCGGCCGGCGTAGTGGGAAATGAGCCGGTCGCGGGTGGCCGCGACGCGGCGGGCGACCTCGGCGAAGGATTCGCCGCCGCCGGTGGGGGTCGCCTTCGCGGAGGCGAGCCAGGCATCCAGATCGGCGCCGTGACGCTCCCTGACCTCGCCGAACGTCAGCCCCTCCCAGGCACCGAAGTCCGTCTCGCGCAGGCCCTCCTCGATCCGGACCTCCAGGCCCAGCCGGGCCGCCACCGCGCCTGCCGTCTCGCGGCAGCGGCGCAGCGGGGAGCTGACGATCTCCTGCACCGTCCCGCGGGCGGCGAAGGCCTCGGCGGCGCACTCGGCCTGCCGGCGGCCGGTCGCGGAGAGCTCGGGGTCGGTGCCGCCGCTCCCGGAGAAACGCTTCTCGGGGGTGAGGGCGGTCTCGCCGTGCCGCAGCAGGACGAAGGTGGCGGGTGCGCCCAGGTCGGGGGCGACGCCCCAGCCGACCTGCGGCGTGGCGGACGGCTGCGGACGGTTCAGCGCCGCCCTGGCCCTCGCCGCACCGGCCGCCGCGTCACCGGGCGGGCCGGAGACCGGCGGCAGGGCGGTGGCCACCGAGGACTTCGGGGTGTCGAGGGCGGCCGTCGAGGACGACGGCTCCCACTGCTTGCCCCGCTTGCCCGCGTCCATCGCCTCGTTCGCGAGCCGGTCGGCGTGCTTGTTCTTCTCGCGCGGGATCCACTCGTAGGTGACGGCGGACGCCGGAAGGATCCGGGCGGCCTCCGCCGCGAGCGGCTTCATGTCCGGGTGCTTGATCTTCCAGCGGCCCGACATCTGCTCCACGACCAGCTTGGAGTCCATCCGGACGTGCACCCGCGGCCCGCCGCCGGCCGAGGCGTCGGGCACCAGTGCCTTCGCCGCCCGCAGACCCGCGATGAGCCCCTTGTACTCGGCGACGTTGTTCGTCGCGACGCCGATGTACTCGGCGGCCTCCGCCAGGGTCTCGCCCGTCGCCGGGTCGATGACGACCGCGCCGTACCCGGCGGGCCCCGGGTTGCCCCGGGAGCCGCCGTCGGCCTCGATGACGAACTGGCGCGGCTGCGTCACTACAGGCCCGAGTCCGCGGTGCGGACCAGGATGCGGTGGCAGTTCTCGCAGCGCAGCACGGTGTCGCGGGAGGCTGCCTTCACGTCGTTGACCTCGGTGATGTTGAGCTCCAGCCGGCAGCCCTCGCAGCGGCGCTGGTAGAGGCGGGCCGCGCCCACCCCGCCCTGCTGGGCGCGGAGCTTGTCGTACAGCTTGAGCAGGTCGGCGGGGACGGAACCGGCGACGACGTCGCGCTCCTTGGTGAGCGTCGCGGTCTCCTCGTCGAGCTCGCCGGTCGCGGCGTCCCGGCGGGCGGTCGCGTCGTCGACCTTGGCCTGGACGGCGGAGACCCGGTCGGTCAGCTCGGTGACCCGCTCCTGGGCGGACTCCCGGCGCTCCATGACCTCGAGGACGACGTCCTCCAGGTCACCCTGCCGCTTGGCCAGCGAGACGATCTCACGCTGCAGGCTCTCCAGGTCCTTGGACGAGGTGACGCTGCCGGAGTCCATCCGCTGCTGGTCGCGGGTGGCGCGCTGGCGCACCTGGTCGACGTCCTGCTCCGCCTTGACCTGCTCGCGGGCGGTGTCGCTCTCCTCGGTCGTCGAGGCGACGAGGAGGTCGCGGAGTTGGGCGAGGTCGGTCGTGAGCGACTCGATCTCGGCGTGCTCGGGAAGGGACTTGCGCTTGTGCGCGAGCTGGGAGAGACGCTGGTCGAGTGCCTGGACGTCGAGGAGTCGGATCTGGTCGGCGGGCGCGGCGTTCAGTTGGGGGCTCCAGAAGAGTGGTGGGTGGTCCAGGGGTCGGTGACCTGCTTCGAGACGTGGACCCGCAGGTCCCATCCGTGGCGGTCGGAAATCGCGTCGAGCTGTGCCGCAGCCTGTTCGCACCACGGCCATTCGGTGGCCCAGTGTGCGGCATCGACCAGGCCGAGCAGCGAGTGCTGGACGGCCTCGGAGGCCGGGTGGTGGCGCAGGTCCGCGGTGAGGAAGGCGTCGACGCCCGCGGCACGCACCGCGTCGAAGAGGCCGTCGCCCGATCCGCCGCTCACCGCGACGGTGCGCACGAGGGCTTCCGGGTCGCCGGCGAGGCGGATGCCCTGCGCGGTCGCGGGCAGCCGGGCGGCGGCGCGGGCGGCGAACTCGCCGAGGGTCTGCGGGTGGTCGAGCGTGCAGATCCGGCCGAGGCCGCGGCGGCCCGCAGGGTCCGTCGGGTCCGGTACGAGCGGCCGCTCGACACGCAGGTCGAGGGCGCCGGCGAGGGCGTCGGAGACGCCGGGGTCCGCGGAGTCGGCGTTGGTGTGGGCGACGTGCAGTGCGATGTCGTGCTTGATCAGCGTATGCACGACCCGGCCCTTGAAGGTGCCGGCCGCGACCGTCGTCGTACCGCGCAGATAGAGCGGGTGGTGGGTGACGATCAGCTGGGCGCCCAGTTCCCGCGCCTCGTCGGCGATGCCCTGGACGGGGTCGACGGCGAAGAGCACCCGGGTCACCTCGGCGTCCGGATCACCGCAGACCGTGCCGACCGCGTCCCAACCTTCGGCCCGCTCGGGCGGCCAGAGGGCGTCGAGCTCGGCGATGACTTCAGACAGACGGGGCACGGAGCAAAGGCTACCTGCCCTCCGTGCCCCGCAGACCATGGCCGCCACGCCCCATGGGGACGGACCGGCGGCGGTCATGAATCGTTACTTCACGAGGTCGGCGCGGAGTACATGCCTTGCTCCGGTCGGGGTCACACAGGAAACACTTGGCAATGCCTTCCCCAGCCACGCATTCCTCGCGAAGCACAGGCACCCCCGCTCTCTCAGGTGAATCCGGGCATCGCCACCCATATGTGTGAAGTGACGGGTCTCGTGTTGTTCGGCAGGAAGTGCGAAAACTAGCTTCGGTTGCCGGAGGTGACGAGTCGATGACTGCCTGTGCCATCGAGAACGGGACCGCGGAGGCGGTCGAAACCGGCGAGACGGTGGATTCGGGGTCCGGCGGACCGGACGGGCCGGCCGGGGCCGAGGAGCCCGAGGATCCGGAGGGGGACGCGCCCGACACGGCGGTGGAGGTGCCGGAGCCGGGCCGTGCGGAAACGGTCCTGCCGCCCTTCACGATGACGGCGGACGGTGCGTACGCGGCGCGGCTCACGACGGCCCGCACCGCAGCCGGCGAGGCGGGCGCCCACAGCGGCCCGGCCTGGTTCCCGGAGCGCTGGACGCTGGACGGACCCGAGCCCTACGCCGTGCCGCTCCCCCTCGACCAGCCGGAGGAGGCCGACTCGCAGGTGCTGCCGCTCGCCGACGGGCGGGTGCTGATCCGGCGCCGGGTCGCGGACCGGCACGCCTTCTCGCTGCTCTACCCGACCGGCCCCGGCACCGGTGAACTGCCGCTGGGCGCGGTCGAATGCGCCGAGCTGACCCTGCTCCCGCCGTCGCCGGACGGTGTCAGCGCGTACGCCCTGTCCGTCGGCGCGCACTCCACCGCGCTCTGGCTGGTGGCGGGCGGCGCGTTCGGGCCGGAGCACATCGCGGATCTGCCGGGGCGTTGCTCCGGCGGGGTCTGGCTGGACCGGGCGGGGCGGCTGCTGGCCCTGGACCGCGAACCGGTGGGGGCGGTCCGGTGAAGGCGGTGGCGCTGGACCTGGGCAGGGGCGCCGAGATGACGCCCCTGCTGCAGATCGCGCCGGACAGCGATGACCGGCTGCTGCTCGCCGACCCGGACAGCGGGCTCCTGCTGATCCGCTCGGACGCGCCGGGGCACGACCGGATCGGCTGGGGGGTGCTGGGCAGCTGTCTGCCGGTGCGCTTCCCTGAGTGCCTGCGCCTGCCGGACGCCGCGGTGACGCCGTTCGCCGTGCAGCCGGGGCAGATGCTCATGCCGGAGAGCTGCGCGGTGGCCCTGCGGATCGACGCGGCGGCGGGCAGCTGGGTGGGGGTGTGGCGTCCCGCGGGCCGCCGGCTGCACCACCTCGCCGCGCCCGAGGGCTGGCTGGCCGGCAGTGGGTTCTGGTCCCGCGACGGCGTGCTCGGACTTCCGTACGCCAACGGAGAGACGGCCTGCGCGGTGGCGCACCTGGAGGCACCGGCCGACGTGGAACGGGCCGCCGGACAGGCCACGCCCGGCTGCCCGGGAAGCGGTATGCAACCGTCCGCTGCCGTGGCGCCTCCTCCTGTGTGCAGACCCGTCCCACTGGGGAAGGCGCCTCTCGTGGGGCGCATGGCCCCTGACTAGAGTTGGACCGGGGGCTCACACATGCGCGCGCTGCGGTCGCCGACGGTGACCGTTCTCGGGTGGCGGTGGCGTGAGGGCCCCGAAGACAGAACGTAAGCGATCACAACGGGGTGACTTCCCACATGTCTGAAGCCCGAACCGACACGACCCAGACGCGTCCGCCGGGGGCGGACGCGGAACGGGCCGAAGCCGGCGGCTCAGGAAAGCACCGAGGGGGTGTGGCGACGGACGACTCGGCAGCTCAGCCGCAGGGCCGCCACCGCCGCCACTCCGAGGGGGGCAGCAGGGCGGCCTGACCGCCCAGTAAATCAACGAGGGAGAGGAGGGCCCCCGCAGCCGGCCGGCTGCGGGGGCCTTCCTCTGTGCCACGGGAGTGCGGTCAGCCCCGCTTCAGGCCGAGCACCTCCGCCGCCGCGAACGTCTCGTTCGGCGGACGGTCCGCGTAGTACGGGGAGATCAGCTCGTCCAGCTCGTCGAAGGAGAACGTCTCCTTCGACGAGTCGAACTTCACCGCCACCCTGGGGCGTTCGACGACGGCGACCATCCCGCCGTGCACCACGAGCAGCTGCCCGTTGACCTTGGCGGCCGCCGGGGAGGCCAGATAGCCGACGAGCGGCGAGACGTGCTCGGGCGCGAGTGCGTCGAGCCGCCCGTCCCGCGGCTCCTGGAAGCCGGCGAAGACGTCCTCGGTCATCCGGGTCCTGGCCCGCGGGCAGATGGCGTTGGCGGTGACGCCGTACTTGGCCAGGGCCAGTGCGGTGGAAGTGGTCAGGCCGACGATGCCGCCCTTGGCCGCCGCGTAGTTGGGCTGGCCCGCCGAACCTGCCAGGAACGCCTCCGATGAGGTGTTGACGATCCGCCCGTAGACCGGGCCGCCGGCCTCCTTGGACCTCGACCGCCAGTGGGCGGCGGCGAAGCGCGTGGTGTTGAAGTGGCCCTTGAGGTGCACCCGTATCACCGAGTCCCACTCGTCCTCGGTCATCGAGAAGACCATCCGGTCGCGCAGGATGCCCGCGTTGTTGACCAGGACGTCCAGCCGGCCGTACGTCTCGACGGCCAGCTCCACCAGGGCTCGGGCCTGTTCGTGGTCGGACACGTCACCCAGGTGCGCGACGGCCCGCCCCCCGGCCGCCCGGATCTCCTCGGCGACCTCCTCGGCAGGGGCGGCGGACGCCTCGCCGGAGCCGTCGCGGCCCGGCTGCCCGTAGTCGTTGACGACGACGGCCGCGCCGAGGCGCGCCAGCTCCAGCGCTTCGGCGCGCCCGAGGCCGCGGCCGGCGCCGGTGACGATCGCGGACAGTCCGTCCAGGGGAAGTGACATCGGATCCGGGGTCCTCTCGGGAAAGGTCTTTCGTCTGGATCAGGCCGGGTCAGAGTTCGATGCAGGTGCGCAGCGACTCGCCGGTCCGCATCTGGTCGAGGGCGTCGTTGATGCCGTCGAGCCGCACCCGGTGGGTGATCATCGATTCGAGGTCGATGCGGCCGGCCCGCCAGAGCGCGATGGCCCGCTCGTACGACCGGAGCACGTCCCCTCCCCCGTACATGGAGGGCAGGATCCGCTTCTCGTCGAAGAACAGCTCGAACATGTTGACCTGGAAGTTGTCGTCCATGGCGCCCGCGCCGACGATGCAGAGGGTGCCGCCGCGCCGGGTGTGCTCGTACGCCGTGCGGGCCGTGGCCGACTTGCCGACCACCTCGAAGACGTAGTCGAAGCCCTCGCCGGCGGTGATCCGCTGCTTGGCGTCGGTGAACTCGTCGGGTGAGACCGCCTCGGTCGCGCCGAACCGCAGCGCCGCCTCGCGCCGGGAGGCCACCGGGTCCACGGCGACGATCTGGGCGGCTCCCTGCACCCTGGCGCCCTGGATGGTGGAGATGCCGACACCGCCGCAGCCGATCACGGCGACCGACGAACCGGCTTCCACCTTCGCGGTGTTGATGGCCGCGCCGAGGCCGGTGGTGACCCCGCAGCCGATCAGCGCGGCGATCTCGAACGGCACGTCGTCGGGGATCGGCACCGCGCAGCCCGCGCCGACGACGACCTCCTCGGTGAAGGTGCCGGTGCCCGCGAAGCCGAAGACATCGCCGCCGGGGCGCTTGAAGTTGGGGGTGCCCGCGTTCATGAATCCGGCCAGGCAGAGCTGGGTCTGGCCGCGCCGGCAGGACGGACACTCCCCGCACGCGGGCAGCCAGCAGACCAGTACCCGGTCCCCCGCGCTCAGCCCGCTCACCCCGTCACCGACGTCGACGACCTCTCCGGCGCCCTCGTGGCCGGGGATGAAGGGGGCGGGCTGCGGCAGCACCCCGCTCATCGCGGAGACGTCGGAGTGGCACAGCCCGGTGGCCCGGATCCGGAGCCTGACCTTGCCGGGGCCGAACCCCACCGCCTCGACGTCGTCGAGGACTTCGAGCTTGTCCTGGCCTATCTCGTGCAGTACGGCTGCGCGCATGGTGCGGCTCCCCTCACGGGCCTGTGGTCTCTTGGAGTTGGCGTCGGAAGTCCGGGAAATCAGGAGTGCTCGACGAGCGCGTCGGCGAGGACCGGAGCGTCGTCGCGTTCGGCGGCCGTCACCACGGCCTGGACGCGGCCGTCCCCGGCCCACATCCGGATGCGGAGGGTCTCGCCGGGGAACACGACCCCGGTGAACCGGGTGCGGTACGCGCCGATGCGGGCCACATCGCCGTCCAGCAGCGTGTCGGTCACCGCTTTGAGCGTCATGCCGTAGGTGCAGAGACCGTGCAGGATCGGCCGGTCGAAGCCGGCCAGCTTGGCGAACTCGGGGTCGGCGTGCAGCGGGTTCCAGTCCCCGGAGAGCCGGTAGAGCAGGGCCTGGTCCGCCCGCACCGGCCGCTCCACCACCCGGTCCGGCTCACGGTCGGGCAGGGCGAGCCGCTCCGAGGGCCCGCGCTCGCCGCCGAAGCCGCCCTCACCGCGCACGAAGATCTGCGAGTCGTTGGTCCACAGCGGGCCGTCCTCGTCGGCGGCCTCGGTGCGCAGCACGAGGACCGCCGCCTTGCCCTTGTCGTACACCGCGGCGACCCGGGAGGTCGAGACGGCGTTTCCCTTCACCGGAATCGGCCGGTGCAGGCGCACGGACTGGCCGCCGTGCAGCACGGCGGCCAGATCGACGTCGATCCCGGGCGCCGAGAGCCCGCCGACCACCGCGAGGCCTGCGCCCGCGACGGTGGCGAAGCTCGGCAGGACGTGGAGCCGGGACTCCAGGGTGTAGCGCAGCTCGTCCGGGTCGGTGGCGGCGTCGGGCCGGCCGGGGACCGTCCCCGCCCCGAGGCCCAGGTGGTAGAGCTGGACGTCCTTGTGGTCCCAGCTGATCGCGGTCGGGCGGGGTTCGGCGGCAACCGCCGCTGCGGCATCGATGGGCATGGGATCGCTGCTCCTTGGCGGTCGGTGGACCTCGGTACGCAAGCTGCCCCCCGACGGTGGGAGACCTCGGCGCGACCGTCCGCACCGTCGGCCGCACCGAGGTCGTGCGGGGACCGGAAGACCACGTCCGTTCTAGAACGCGTTCTAGCCGGTGGCCCTATGTATAACGCAGCTCCCAGCAGTTGTGAAGACTGCTGACATCGTGTCAGATACGGCTGCCGGCCCCCGGCCGTCCCCGCGCGCCAGGACATTTGTCACCGCCGAGTCCGTACATGCGCCCCTGCCCGCGAGCGGCCGGCGCTCCTAGCCTCGGATACATGAAGCAGACAACGGGGAACGGGGCCGCGGTGGTCTTCACCGGGGTGGTCAAGACCTTCGGCCGGGCCGGCCGGAGCGTGCGGGCCGTGGACGGGATCGGGCTGACCGTCGAGCGGGGCGAGACCGTCGCGCTGCTCGGCCGCAACGGCGCGGGCAAGTCCACCGCCATCAGCCTGCTGCTGGGACTGAACGAGCCGGACTCGGGCAGTGTGCGGGTGCTGGGCCGCTCCCCCGTGCAGGCGGTACGGGCCGGCCTGGTCGGCGCGATGCTCCAGGACGGGCGCCCCATCCAGCGGGTGACCGTCCGCGAACTGATCGCCTTCGTCGCCTCCACCTACCCGCGGCCGATGCCGGTCGCCGAGGCGCTGGCCCTGGCCGGTGTCGCGCAGTACGCGGACCGGCGGATCGACAAGCTCTCCGGCGGCCAGATCCAGCGGGTCCGGTTCGCCGTCGCCCTGGCCGGCAACCCGGAGCTCGTCGTGCTGGACGAGCCGACCGCGGCCCTGGACGTGGAGGCCCGGCACGCCTTCTGGGAATCCATGCGGGCCTATGCCCGGCGCGGCAACACGGTGCTCTTCTCCACCCACTACCTGGAGGAGGCCGACGGGAACGCCGACCGGATCGTCGTCATCGACCGGGGCCGGATCGTCGCGGACGGCAGCGGCGGGACCATCAAGGCCGCGGCGGGCCACAGCCTGGTCTCCTTCGACCTGGCCGGCCGGCCCACCGAGGGCCTCGGCCTGCTGCCCGGCGTCGTCACCGTCGAGGTCACCGGGGACCGGGCACTGCTGCACACCGACGACTCGGACGCCACCGTCATGGAGCTCGCCCGACTGGGCCTGGTCCAGGGCCTGCAGGTCTCCCCGGCCACGCTGGAGGCCGCCTTCCTGTCCCTCACCTCGCCGACAGCCGCTCCGCAGGACCAGAAGGAGACCGTCTGATGTTCCGCTACATCGTGCTGGAGATCCGCCGGACCCTGCGTGACGGGACCTTCCTCGTCTTCGGCACCGCGATGCCGGTGATGATGTACCTGATCTTCACCAACATAGGCGGCGGGGACGGCGTCGACGGCTGGAAGACCGCCTCCATGGTCGGCATGGCCGCGTACGGGGCGCTGGGCTCCGCCATGTCGATCGGTACGGGCGTCGCCTCCGACAAGTCCCTGGGCTGGCTCCAGCAGTTGCGGGTCTCCCCGCTCGCGCCTTCGCACGCGGTCGTGGGCCGTGCGATCAGCGGATCGGTGACCGTGCTGCCGACGATCCTGACGGTGCTGCTGGCCGGCGGACTGGTCAACGGGGTACGGATGGCGGCCTGGCAGTGGACCGTCCTGACCCTGCTGCTGTGGATCGGCGCCCTGCCCTTCACCCTGCTCGGTCTCGGCAACGGCTACCGGCTCACGCCGCAGGGCACCGGAGTCGTCAACGTCGCGTGCCTGATGGGCTTCGGCGTCGTCGGCGGGCTGTGGTTCCCGCTGGAGCTGCTCCCGGGTGGCTGGGTTCCCTCGGCAGGTTCACCCCGGCCAACCGGTTCGCCGACCTGGGCTGGGCAACCACCGACGGCCACGCACCTGGTGCGTCGACCATCTGCGTACTCTCCGGGTGGCTCCTGCTGTTCGGTGCGTACGCCGTGATCTCGTACCGTCGGTCCGCGAGGACCGTGTGACGGGAGCGAACATGTCGAGGATCGGATCACTGGCGCTGAGCAACCGGCGCCGCCGCCGGGCGCAGCGGCCGCGGCGTCCGGGGCCGCCCGGACCGTACGTCCTGCTGCCCTGGCTGCTGATGGGCCTGGGCGCCTTCTCCAACCTCTTCCAGGGCGAGACCTCCAGCCCGTGGGTCGGCGGTCTCGGCCTGCTCGCCTTCAACTCCCTTTACGTGTCGGTGGTGTTCCGGGGCTTCGACAAGCGCAAGCGCGAGAGCCCGGTGTCGTACGTGCTGCTGGCCGCGCTGGCAGCCGTCACCCTCGCCCTCGCGATCGGGTACGGCGGCAGCTGGCTGCTGTTCTTCCCGCTGCTCTCGCTGGCCTGCGGGACCATCCTGCGGCACCGCTGGCTGGCGGCGGGACTGCTCGGTCTCGCCGTGGTCGCGAGCCTCGTCGCGGTGTGGCGCGAGGACGGCACGTCGACCCCGTGGACGCTGGGATACGGCACCTTCATCTCCGGTGCGGTGACGGCCGCGCTCCTCACCCTGTCGGACACCGTGATGGAACTGCGCGCCACCCGGCAGGAGCTGGCCCGCACCGCCGTCGAGAAGGAGCGGCTGCGCTTCTCCCGCGACCTGCACGATCTGCTGGGCCACACGCTCTCCGTGATCGTCGTCAAGTCGGAGGCCGCGCGCAGGCTCGCGCCGCGCGACATGGACGCGGCGCTCCTCCAGGTCGCCGACATCGAGTCGGTCGGCCGGCAGGCGCTCACCGAGATCCGGGAGGCGGTCACCGGCTACCGCGAGGAGAGCCTGGCCACCGAACTCGACCGGGCCAGGTCCGCGCTGACCGCCGCCGGCATCGAGCCGTCCGTCCGGCGCTCGGGCCCGCCGCTCCCGCCGCAGACGGAGGCGCTGCTGGGCTGGGTGGCGCGGGAGGCCGTCACCAACGTCCTGCGCTACTCCACCGCCACCACCTGTGCGTTCGTGGTCGACGGCACCCAGGACCGGGTCCGGCTGACCGTCACCGACGACGGCCGCGGCCCCTCCGCGGACGGGCCGGCCACCCCGGGCGTCGGCGGCACCGGACTGAAGGGGCTCACCGAGCGCCTCGCGGCGGTCGGCGGCTCCCTGGAGGCGGGCCCGGGGCCGGCCGGCGGCTTCGTGGTCATCGCGGAGCTCCCGGTGGACGGGACCGGCGAGCAGGGCGAGGACGACGGCGCGGACCCGGCCTGCGCCGGGGACCGGTGAGCGCCCGCACCCGGGCCGGTGCGCGGGACGGGCGGGATCACGAAGGACCTGCGGGAACCAGGCCGAGCTGTCGCATCTGCGCCAGGACGTCGACGACCCCCAGATCTCGGCGATCCGGCCGCCGTCGAAGCGGACGACGAACATCTCGCCGTAGGCGACGGACCTCCCGGTCGGCGGGAGTCCCAGGTACTCGCCCCGGTGGGTCCCGGTGACCGTGTTCCGGTAGACGACCTTGTCCCCTCGGCGACCACGTCCTGGACGGCGACGTGCAGGTCGGGGAAGGCGCCAAGGAGCACCGTCCACACGTTCTTGAGTGCCTGCACCCCCGTCACCCCGCTGGGCACCGGCGCGTGGAACAGCACGTCCGGGTCGACGACCTCGTCGATCGTCCTCGCGATGCGGTCCGCGTCACCACTGTTCACGGCGTCGTGGAAACGGCTGAACGTTGCTTTGTTGCTTGCTGCCAGGGCTGTTGACATGTGAGGTCCTAGGTTCGACGGGAACATCGGGATGAGGTCGCCGCTCGTGGCGGCGGGGCGTGACCGGCGTCGGGGGTCACTCCTGGAGGACGGCCTCGATCTCAAGGCCGACCGACACCTTCTCGCCGACCACGAGGCCGGTGCCGTCCATCGCGATGTCGATGCCGAAGTCACGCCGGTTGATGCGGGCGGTGGCGGAGAAGGAGGCCCGCCGGCCGCCCGACGGGTCCGGGCCGAACCCCTTCACCGCCACGGCCAGCGGCACCTGCCGGGTGATCCCGTGAAACGTCAGCTCACCGTCGACGAACCAGCCCTCGCCGGTCCGGCGGATGCCGGTGGAGCGGTAGCTCATCGTCGGGTACTCCTCGACCTCGAAGTAGGCGGCGGAGCGGAGGTGGGCGTCACGCCGTTCGTTGCCGGTGTCGACGGACGCGAGGTCGATGGTCGCGGCGACCGACGAGCCCGGCGGGTCCTCGCCCGTGACGATCGTGACGTCGTGGCCGGTGAACCGGCCACGCACCTTGCTGACCAGCACCTGCCGGACGGAGAAGGTGATCTCGCAGCGCGCCGGGTCGGCCTTCCAGGTGCCGGCCAGGTATCCCGGGATCGTGGGGGTCGCGGGGGTGGGGTTCATGGCTTCCTCCATCGCTGTGGTGTACGCGGCCGGGCCGGCGGTACGGGCCCGGCGCGGGTGCGGACGGCGCGCACGACGCCCTGGTCCGGCCGTCGGCGGGCAACCGCCACGGGCCGGTCCGGGCACGTACGTCCGTCCCTCACACCGGAGCGACGAACGGGCACCCGCCATGGGGACAGCCCCGCTCAGAAATGTTCGAGCCGCCGGGTCAGAAAGCGCCGCTCGGGTGCCGTGGTGGACAGCGCGAGCGCCCGCCGGTACGCGGCCCGGGCCTCGGCGGGCCGGCCCAGCCGCCGCAGCAGTTCGCCGCGGGTCGAGTGGAAGTAGAGGTAGCCGTCCAGGTCGAGGCGGTCGACGGCGAGCAGCGCCGCGGCGGGATCGCCGGCCTGGGCGACCGCGACGGCGCGGTTGAGTTCGACCACCGGGGAGCCGGTGAGCTCGACCAGCCGCCGGTACAGCCCGGCGACCCTGTGCCAGTCGATCGGCTCCCGCGTCTGCATGGACGCGATGACGGCCTGGACCACATAGGGCCCGCGCCCGCCCAGCGCGTACGCCCGGTCGAGCACCGCCCGCCCGGCCGCGATCCGGCGCATGTCCCACAGCGAGCGGTCCTGGTCGTCGAGCAGCACGAGGTCCTCGCCGTCGAACCGGGCCAGCCGCCTGGCGTGGTGGATCATCATCAGCGCCAGCAGCCCGTGCACCTCCGCCTCGTCCGGCATGAGCGCGGCGAGCACCTGCCCCAGGCGGATCGCTTCGGCGCCGAGGTCGACCCGGCCGCGGTAGCCCTCGTTGTAGATCAGGTAGACCACGGCGAGCACCGCGTCGAGGCGGTCGGGCAGCAAGTGCGCGCCAGGAACCGCGAACGGGATCCCGGTCGCCTTGATCTTGTTCTTGGCGCGCGACAGCCGTCGCTTCATCGTCTCCTCGGAGACCAGGAACGCCCGCGCGATCTCGGCGGTCCCCAGACCCCCAGGGCCCGCAGCGTGAGCGCCACCTGCCCCTCCAGCGGCAGCGCCGGGTGGCAGCAGGTGAAGATCAGCTCCAGCCGTTCGTCCTTGATCACGGTGTCGTCGGACTCCTCCATGACGGTCTCGGGTACCGACAGCAGGTGGACCTTCCCGGCCAGCGTGCGCTCGCGGCGGATCCGGTCGATCGCCCGGTTGCGGGCCGTCGTCACCAGCCACGCCCCCGGATTGGCCGGCACTCCCGCCTCGGGCCAGCGCTGCGCCGCGACCGCGAACGCCTCCTGCGCGGCGTCCTCGGCCCGGTCGAAGTCACCGAGGAACCCGACGAGCGAGGCCAGCACCCGGCCCCACTCGTCCCGGAATACCTCCTCCAGCACGCTCAGCGCGGCACCACCGGCCTGATCTCGACAGCGCCACCGAGCCGGGCGGCCGGGATACGCGCCGCCATCTCGATCGCCTCGTCCAGATCGGCGGCCTCGATCAGACAGAAGCCCCCGAGCACCTCCTTGGTGTCCGCGAACGGGCCGTCGGTCATCAGCGTCCGCCCTCCGGCCACGCGCACGCTGGTCGCCGTCTCGGCAGGCTGCAGCTGCCCGGCCCCGACGCACCGCGGATCATCGGCCAGCGCCAGGTACTCGGCGTACGCCGCCTCCCGCTCGACGTCCGACAGCGCCTCGTCCTGGTCGGGCGCGGTGTAGATCATCAGGGCGTACTGCATCGCGGCCTCCGGGGTCAGTGGGCTCCCAGTCGGTGAGCTCCCACCTTCACAACGAACGAGCGGCGGCGCGGGGGACACCGCCGGGTGCACGGATTCGCGAGATTCTCACGGGACCGGGCAGGGGGCAACCGGAGGTACGCCGCCGGCCGCCTTCCGCGCGTCGGCTGCCGGGTGCCGTCGACACGCTCCTCAACAGGCCGTCCGCCCTGGGGTCTTTCGTTCGGATCATGCCGGGCTCGCGTGCCCCGGCACCGCTCCCTGACCCGGCCTGATCCAGACGAAAGACCCTAATCTGTTCTCCGTGAACGAGATGCCGCAGGATCATCGGCCGGTCAAGTCCGTACGAGTGCTGCTCGCCGAGGACCAGGGCATGATGCGGGGCGCGCTCGCGCTGCTGCTCGGACTGGAGCCGGACATCGAGGTGGTGGCCCAGGTGGGGGCGGGCGACGAGATCGTGGCCGCCGCGATGACGTCCCGGCCCGATGTGGCGCTCCTGGACATCGAGCTCCCGGGGCGCAGCGGGCTGGACGCCGCCGCCGATCTGCGCGAGGAGGTGCCGGACTGCCGGGTGCTGATCCTCACCACCTTCGGCCGGCCCGGCTATCTGCGGCGCGCGATGGAGGCGGGAGCGGCCGGGTTCCTGGTCAAGGACGGGCCGGTCGAGGAGCTGGCGGCGGCGATCCGCCGGGTGCTGGCCGGTGAGACCGTCGTCGACCCGGCGCTGGCCGCCGCCGCGCTGGGCGCGGGCCCCAGCCCGCTGACCGCCCGGGAGCGTGATGCGCTGGTCGCCTCGGTGGACGGGGCGACGGTCGCCGACATCGCGCGGAAGCTGCACCTGTCGGAGTCGACGGTACGCAACTACCTCTCGTCGGCGATCGGCAAGACGGGTACCCGCAACCGGATGGAGGCGGTCCGGGCCGCACGGCAGCAGGGGTGGCTCTGAGGGAGGGCGGCCGCACGGCAGTAGGACTGCTGCCCTGGCCGCACGGCAGCAGGACTGCCGCGAGTCCACCCCCGTAGCAGCGGCCGGACGGGCCGGTCCCGCCTCCGGGCCGGCGCGGACCTCAGCGCTGCACCGACCGGTGGCGCGGCAGCCAGAGGATCATCAGCAGCAGGCCGGCGAGCAGCACCGAGCCCGCCGTGCGGAAGGCCAGGGCGTAGCCGGCCGTGAGGTCCACCGGATTCGCTGCGCCGTCCGTGCGGGCCGCGGCGACCGTGGAGAGCACCGCAAGACCGAGGGCGCCGCCCATGGTGCGGGAGGTGTTGACCAGACCGGAGACCAGGCCGGCTTCGCCGGGGGCGGCGCCCGAGGTGGCGAGGGCCGCGAGCGGGGTGGATGCCAGGCCGGCGCCCGCCATCATCAGCAGGCCGGGCAGGCAGACCGCGGTGAGGTAGGAGCCGTCGGCCGTCATCGTGGACTGCCAGCCGAAGCCCGCGGCGGCGACCACTGTCCCAATGAGGGCGAGGTTCTTCGCACCGACGCGGGCCATGAGGCGCGGGGCGCACTTGGAGCCGACCACGATGGCCACCGAGGTGGGCATCAGGGCGAGGCCGGCCTGCAACGCGGTGTAGTCCAGCACGTTCTGCGCGTACACGGTCATGAAGTACCACATGGAGAACGTCGCCGAGCCCATCACGAACATCGCGGCGTTCGCCGAAGCCACCGCCCGTGTCCCGAGCACCCGCAGCGGCATCAACGGCTGCGCCGTACGGGCCTCCACCAGGACGAACAGGGCGAGCAGCGCCAGTCCGCCCAGCAGCGGCAGCAGGGTCGAGGCGGCGGCCCAGCCGGACTCCTCGGTCTGCACGATGCCGTACGCGACGGAGGCCAGGCCCGACGTGACGAGCACCGCGCCCAGGATGTCGAGACGGCTCCGCCCGCCGCCCCGGCCCTCGGCGAGCCAGAGCGCGGCGCCGGTCAGCACGAGCACACCGACCGGCACGTTGATGAGCAGGACCCAGCGCCAGGAGATCGCGTCGGTGAGCACTCCGCCGATCAGTCCGCCGGTCGCACCGCCGCCCGCGCCGACCGCCATCCAGGTGCCGATGGCCCTGGTCCTGGCGGGTCCCTCGGGAACGACCGCGGTGAGGAGGGTGAGGGTGGCGGGGGCGAGCACCGCGGCGCCGAGCCCCTGCGCGGCGCGGGCCGCGAGCAACTGCCAGCCCTCCTGGGCCAGTCCGCCGGCCAGGGAGGCGGCGGTGAACAGCCCGAGGCCGACGAGGAACATCCGCTTGCGGCCGTAGAGATCGGCCGCCCGCCCGCCGAGCAGCATGAATCCGGCGAACGCGATCGAGTAGGCGTTGAGCACCCACTGCAGTCCGGCGGCGCTCAGCCCGAGGTCGGTGCGCATGGAGGGGAGCGCCACGTTGACGACGGACACATCGAGCACGACGAGGAACTGCCCGACGCAGGCGGCGAGCACCACTGCCCAGGTGCGGGTGCGGGTGCGGGGCCGGTCGGTACGGCGTGCGGGCGTCGAGACGTCAACCATGGGCGTCATACTCGCAGCCGCCCCGCACCCCGTACATCGGTTTCCGGACCGTACTCGCCTCGGTCCAGCGGCGTAGGGCCCGGGACTCCACCGGCGCCCCACCGGGGCCCCACCGGGGCCTCAGCGGCGCAGGAGCGTCACCACCGCCGCACCGCCGAGACCGATGTTGTGGGCGAGCCCGGTGCGGGCCCCGGTCACCTGCCGGGCGCCCGCCTCGCCCCTGAGCTGCCAGGTGAGTTCGGCGGCCTGGGCGATCCCGGTGGCGCCGAGCGGATGCCCCTTGGAGATCAGCCCGCCGGAGGGGTTGACCACCCAGCGGCCGCCGTACGTGGTGGCGCCCGACGCGACCAGCGCCCCGGACTCGCCCTCGCCGCACAGGCCGAGCGCCTCGTAGGTGAGGAGTTCGTTGATGGAGAAGCAGTCGTGGAGTTCGATGACGTCGAGATCGTCGGCGCAGAGTCCGGAGGCCGCGTACACCTGCTGGGCCGCGGCGCGCGACATGGGCAGTCCCACCGCGTCGATGCAGGTGCCGGAGGCGAAGGAGTCCTCCGTGTCGGTCGTCATGGCCTGGGCGACGATCTCGACGGCCTGCCCGCCGAGCCCGTGCCGGTCGACGAAGCGCTCCGACACGACGACGGCCGCGGCGGCCCCGTCGGAGGTCGGCGAGCACTGCAGCCTGGTCAGCGGGCGGTGGACGGACTTGGCGGCGAGGACCTCATCGACCGTGTACGGGTCCTGGAACTGGGCGTTCGGGTTGTCCGCCGAGTGGCGGTGGTTCTTGGCGGCGACGGCGGCGAGCTGCGCCTCGGTGGTGCCGTAGCGCTCCATGTGCTCCCGGGCCGCGTTGCCGAAGATCTGGGCGGTGGGCGGGGTCATCTCGAAGCCGTGGGCCGCGGCCATGATCCCGTAGTGCCGGGCGACCGGGGACGTCTTGAAGTCCCCCGCGCCGCCGTCGGAGCCGCCGCCGCCCAGTGATCCTCGCGCCATCTTCTCGAAGCCGAGCGCGAGGACGCAGTCGCTGCCGCCGCCCTCGACGAACTGCCGGGCCATCATCAGGGCGGTGGAGCCGGTGGCGCAGTTGTTGTTGACGTTGTAGACGGGCACCCCGGTCAGGCCCAGCCCGTACACGGCGCGCTGCCCGGCGGTGGAGGCCTGGAAGCAGTAGCCCACGGCGGCCTGCTGGACGTCCGGGTACGCGACGCGGGCATCGGCGAGCGCGGCCGTCCCGGCCTCCTTCGCCATGTCCCAGTACTGCCAGTCGCGGGTCTCCGGCTTCTCGAACTTCGTCATCCCGACGCCGACGATGTACGACCTCATGGCCTTCGCTGCCCTCATGGTGGGGTGTCCTCTCAGTCCCTCGGCAGGCCGAGGATGCGCTCGGCGACGACATTGAGCTGAACCTGGGTGGTGCCGCCCGCGATGGTGAGGCAGCGCGACATCAGGAACCCGTGCACGGCCCGTTCCCCGGCGCCCTCGGCCACCGCACCGGCGGGGCCGAGGAGTTCGAGGGCGAGTTCGGCGACCTTCTGCTGGTGGACGGTCTGGACGAGTTTGCGCACCGAGGCGCCGGCGCCGGGCTCCAGTCCGGAGACCTGCTGCAGCGTGGTGCGCAGCCCGATGCAGGCCAGCGCGTGGGCCTCGGCGGCGAGCGCCCCGATCCGGGCCCGGCAGGCGTCGTCGAGTGCGGCGGCGCGCTCGATCAGGGCCTCCAGGCCGGTGTCGAAGGCCATCTGGTCGGCCATGTGGACGCGTTCGTTGCCCAGGGTGTTGCGGGCGACCTGCCAGCCGCCGTCCGGCTCGCCCACGAGGGCGTCGTGGGGCAGCAGGACGTCGTCGAAGTACACCTCGTTGAAGAGGGAGTCGCCGGTGATCTCCTTCAGCGGGCGGATGTCGATGCCCTCGGTGTTCTTCATGTCCACGAGGAAGTAGCCGAGTCCGCGGTGCTTGGGGGCGTCCGGGTCGGTCCTGGCGAGGAGGATGCCGTGGTCGGCCCACTGGGCGGCGCTCGTCCACACCTTCTGGCCGCTGATCCGCCAGCCCTCCGGGGTCCGCTCGGCCCGGGTGCGCAGCGAGGCGAGGTCCGAGCCGGCGCCGGGTTCGGAGAACAGCTGGCACCACAGGAGTTCGCCGCGCAGCGTCGGCAGGAGGTAGCGGTCCTGCTGCTCGGGCGTCCCGTGTGCGAGGAGGGAGGGCACCACCCAGGTGGCGATGGAGAGGTCGCTCAGCTTCACCCCCTGCTCACGCAACTCCTGTTGTACGACCAGTTGTTGTACGGGGCCCGCGCCCAGTCCGTAGGGTGCGGGCAGATGCGGGGCCGCGTAGCCGGTGGGCGCGAGGGCGCGGCGGGCCGCCCCCGGTTCGAGGCCCCGGGCGGCGGCGACGGCCTCGCGGGCCGCCGTGCGGTAGGCGGCCGCCCCGGCCGGGAGCTCCAGGGTGAGCTCACGCCTGGCACCCGCACCGGCCAGCCGGACGGCCCGCAGCCGGTGGACGTCCCCGGCCCCCAGCAGCTGCCGCGCCACCAGGGCCCGGCGCAGATACAGATGGGCGTCGTGCTCCCAGGTGAAGCCGATGCCGCCGAGGATCTGGATGGCGTCCTTGGCGCAGCTGTACGCGGCGTCCAGGGCGGTCGCCGCGGCGAGGGCCGCGGTCATGCCCCGTGTCTCCGGGGGCTCCCCGGCCGCACGGGCGGCGTCCCAGGCGAGCGCGCGGGCCTGTTCGACGCGTACGAGCATGTCGGCGCAGAGGTGCTTGACGCCCTGGAACTGTCCGATGGGGCGGCCGAACTGTTCGCGGACCTTGGCGTGTTCGGTCGCGGTCTCCAGCGATCGGGCCGCGGTGCCGCACGCCTCGGCGGCGAGCAGGACGGCGGCGAGGTCGCTCACGAGCGCGGAGCCGATGGGCAGCAGGCGCCCGGCGGGGACCAGGACACCCGCGGCCCTGACCTCGGCGGTGGGCCGGGTCGGGTCGGCGCTGCGGTGCGGGCGCACGGCCAGCCCCGGCGTGGTGGTGTCGACGGCGAACCAGCGGGTGCCGGCGGCCGAGGCGGCGGGGAGCAGCAGCAGGTCGGCCCCGGCTGCGGACAGCACCGGTGGCAGCTCCCCGTCGAGCAGGTACCCGTCCCCCTCCTCGACGGCGGTGAGGCCGCCGGGGGCGAGGGCGACGGCGCCGATGCGCCGGCCCGCGGCGAGGTCCCGCACCAGCGCGTCCGTCCCCGGGGAACGCGGGACCTCAGCCGCCGCCCCCCGGGTGCGCGGCACATCCCCCTCCGCCTGCGGACCGGGCGGCGCGCCCCCTTCCCTCTCCGGCGTGTGTGACTTGGCGGCCGCCGTCCCGGAGGCGTGCAGCACGGCCGCGGCGAGGGTGCTCGCCAGGTAGGGGCCGGGGAACGCGGCCCGTCCCGCCTCTTCGAGGACGACCGCCAGGTCGGGCAGGCCGCCGCCCCCGCCCCCGTCCTCCTGCGGCAGATGGATGCCGAGCAGCCCCTGTTCCGCCAGCCCGTCCCAGTAGGCAGGGCGTGCGCCGGTGCCAGCAGGGGCGTCCGCGTCGAGCAGTTTCCGTATTTCCCCGGTCGGCGCCGCGCGCGAGAACCACCCCCGCACGGCCTGCGCGAGCTCCCTGTGTTCTTCGGTGATTCCGATGCCCATGCGGATCCTCGCCGGTCGCAGCCACTGGAACGGCGCAAGAGTAGAACACGTTTCAATCTGACGGAAGGTCAGATGGGTGTCTGTTTCCGGACCGGCCCGCGGTCCCGGTCGCGACTGTGTCCTGTTCGCACCCGTTCAGCGGAATACCTCGGAGACCCGGAAGGTTTCACCGTGCACACACTTGGCGGTCAGTGCCGTCCGCCGCACGACCCGCACCCCCGCCCACCCCTCCCTCTTCCGCTGCCCGGAGGCCGCACGTATGCCACAGACGACGCACGACCAGCAGTCCGCGGAGCTCCCTGATCCGCGGATGTCGAAGGCGGGCAAGGGGATCGTCCCCGTCCTCGCCTTCGCGGGTATCACCGTGGCGGTGATGCAGACCCTGCTCGTCCCCGTCATCAAGGACCTGCCCGCCCTTCTGCACACCGACCCGTCCAACGCCACCTGGGTGATGACGGCGACACTGCTCGCCGGAGCCGTCTCCACCCCGATCATGGGGCGGCTCGGCGACCTCAACGGCAAGCGGAAGATGCTGCTGGCCAGCCTCGCCGTGATGGTGATCGGCTCCCTGATATGCGCCTTCACCGACGATCTCGTGATCATGATCGTCGGCCGCGCGCTCCAGGGCTTCGCCATGGGCGCCATCCCGCTGGGCATCGGCATCATGCGCGACGAGCTGCCGCGCGAGAAGCTCGGCTCGGCGATGGCCCTGATGAGCTCCTCGATCGGCGTGGGCGGCGGACTCGCGCTGCCCGCCGCCGCGCTGGTCGCCCAGCACACCGACTGGCACACCCTCTTCTTCGGCTCGGCCGGCCTCGGCGTGCTGGCCATGGGGCTGACCGTGCTGGCCGTGCCCGAGACCTCGCTGCGGGCCCCCGGCCGGTTCGACGTCACCGGCGCGCTCGGCCTCTCGGCCGGCCTGGTCCTCCTGCTGCTGCCCATCACCAAGGGCAGCGACTGGGGCTGGACCTCGGGCACCACGCTCGGACTGATCGCCGCCGCCCTGGTCGTGCTGGTGCTGTGGGGCGTGTTCGAGCTGCGCAGTGAAGCGCCACTGGTCGATCTGCGCACCACCGCCCGCCGCGAGGTGCTGCTCACCAACCTCGCCTCGATCATGGTCGGGGTCGCCTTCTACGCCGTCTCGCTGGTCCTGCCGCAGCTGCTCCAACTGCCGACGTCCACCGGCTACGGCCTCGGCCAGTCGATGGTGGTCGCCGGACTGTGCGTGGCGCCGCTGGGCCTGACCATGATGCTCGTCGCCCCGCTGTACGCCCGGCTGTCCGCCCGGTACGGCCCCAAGGTCTCGCTGATGCTCGGCATGCTGATCATCGCGATCGGCTACGGGGCCGGGCTCGGCCTGATGAGCGCCGCCTGGCAGACCATCGTGATCGCGGTTCTGCTCGGGGCCGGCATCGGACTCGCGT
This sequence comes from Streptomyces sp. RKAG290, assembly GCF_023701695.1. Taxonomy (GTDB): domain Bacteria; phylum Actinomycetota; class Actinomycetes; order Streptomycetales; family Streptomycetaceae; genus Streptomyces. The sequence continues at coordinate 5,363,079 of NZ_JAJOZC010000001.1, read as the reverse complement.
ACTCCTCGCTGCCCGCCCTGATCATCGGGGCGGTCGACGCCTCCGAGACGGGTGCGGCCAACGGGCTGAACACCCTGATGCGCTCGATCGGCACCTCGGTGTCGAGCGCGGTGATCGGCATGGTGCTGGCGAACACCTCGAAGCAGATGGGGCCGGTCGCGGTGCCCAGCATGGAGGGGTTCCGGACCTCGTTCATGATCGCGACGGCTGCGGTGCTGGTCGGTCTGGTGCTGGCGGCGTTCCTGCCGTCGCAGCGGGCCGCGGCCGCACCGGTCCTGCTGGCGAGCAGCGCGGGCGACGCACTGGCCCAGGAGACTCCTGCCCCGCTCCCGCTCCCCGCTTCCGGCGGCTTCCGCGGCCGGGTGCTGGAGGCCGACGGGACGCCGGTGGCCGGCGCCAACGTCACCCTGATCGACCGGCAGGGCCGGCAGGCCGGGCTGACCACGACGGACGCGGCGGGCCGCTACACGCTCGCCGCCCCGGCCGGCGGCAGCTTCGTGCTGGCCGGATCGGCCGCCGGATACGCGCCGCGCGCCTACCCGGCGGCGCACCCGGCGAGCGGGCGGCCCGCCGAGACCGACCTGGTGCTGACGGTCAGCGCACCGGCGCGTCGAACCTCGGTGCGGTCGTGAGCAGATGAGAGACGTCCGTCCCCGCCGGGAGCTCCTGCGGCTGCGCGCCGCGGGTGAACAGCCGGGCGGGGCGGGCGCCCTGGACCCGGGCCTGGCGCCCGTTGACCCGCAGCCATGACCCCTCGCGCAGGCCGAGCACCGGTACGTCGTTCTCCTCCAGGAACTCGGTGAGCCGTTCCTCGCGGGTCTCGCCCTTGTGGGTGCTGTCCGGGTCCGGGTCCAGATAGTGCGGGTTGATCTGGAACGGGACCAGGCCGAGCGTCTCGAAGGACGGCGGTTGCACGATGGGCATGTCGTTGGTGGTGCGCAGGGTGGGCGCCGCCATGTTCGTCCCCGCGCTGGCTCCCATGTACGGGAGTCCGTCGCGCACCGCCCCGATCACGGCGTCGCGCAGACCGGTCCTGTACAGCGCGCCGAGCAGCCGGAAGGAATTGCCGCCGCCGATGAACACCGCGTCGGCAGAAGCGAGTTCGGCGACCGGGTCGGCGTTCTCGTGAACGCCTCGGACGCTGATGCCGGCCGGTTCGAGGGCGTCCCGGACGCGCGCGGTGTACGTGGCGTAGTCGGCGAGCGCGTAGGGGACGAACGCCAGCCGGGCGCCGGCGGGCAGGAACGCCGCGACCGTGTCGAGGGCGTGTTCCAGGTAACCGCAGCCGTGCTGGGTGGAGTTGGAGAGCAGGAGCAGATTCACGGGGTTCCTCTTGGGTTCTCTTCGGGTCAGGCCGCGCGGGTGCGGCGGGTCTTGGGCTTCGGGCGCTGGGGCGGGTGGGTGAGGCGCTTCTCCAGCAGTTCGGCCGCCTGCCGCAGCGCGTCCAGCCGGTTCTCCGGCGCCCCCTGGAACTGTTCCTCCGCGCCGCCCAGACTGAGACTTCCGTACGGTTCGCGTCCGAGGAAGACCGGTACGGCAACGGTCGCGACGCCGGTGTCGTACTCGCCGACCGTCCACGCGTACCCCTGGGCGCGGACCTTCAGCAACTCCTGCTCCAGCAGATCCGGATCGGTGACGGTCCGGTCGGTGAACCGGGCCATCGGGCGCCCCCGGAAGAGCCGGTGGCGCTGCTCGTCCGGCAGGTAGGCGTAGAAAGACTTGCTGGTCGCCCCGGCGTGCGCCGGGTAGAGCTCACCGACCAGCGGGTAGTAGCGCAGCGGCCCGGTCTCGCCCTCCTCGGCGGCCACGCACCGCATGTGGAAGCTGTCCGGCAGGCAGAACAGCACGGTGTCACCGGTGGCCCTGCGCAGCTCCTCCAGGACCGGCCCGGCCAGCAGCTCCAGCGAACCCGAGCGCTCCCAGAGCCTGCCCAGCCGCAGCACGGCGGGTCCGATGCGGTAGCGGCGGGTGGCCGGGTCGGAGACCAGGAAGCCGCGGCCCGCGAGGGTGGCGAGCAGCCGCTGGGCCACCGAGGTGTCCCAGCCGAACTCCTCGGCGACCTCGGTGACGCCCCAGTCGGGTCGGGTCCGCTCGAACGCGAGCAGCACGAGGAGCGCCCGGTCGACGGTTTGCAGGGCCCCGGCTGGGGTGCGCCGGTCCAGATCGAAGTCCGCCATTCATCTCACCATTCAGACCTGAATTGCAAATAACGGGAAACAGTTGCGTTCAACGCTATCCGATCCCGAATCTGCTCTCAGCACCCCGTCCGGCGTCCCACTCCCTGCCGGGCGCCGGACGGGTGTGACGGATGCGCGAGAAAGGCCCCCCATGTTGAAGTACGTACTGGACATCGTCGATCTGCTGGACGATCCCCGGGCCAACGGCAAGACGGTCATCGAGTACCTCGACTCCGTCGCGGGGGCCGAGGGCTCGTCCGCGGAGGTCACCACGGTCACCGGCGAGCGGGGCTCGACGGACTTCGTGACGGTCCGCATCCCCGGCTCCCGGGGACGCACGGCCGGCGGCACCGCCCGCACCCTCGGCGTGATCGGCCGGCTCGGCGGCATCGGCGCCCGGCCCGAGGTGACCGGCCTGGTCTCGGACGCCGACGGCGCCGTCTCGGCCGTCGCCACCGCCGCGAAGCTGCTCGACATGCGCCGCCGCGGCGATGTGCTGCCCGGTGACGTGGTCGTCGCCACCCACATCTGTCCGGACGCGCCGACCGAGCCGCACGACCCGGTGCCGTTCATGGGCTCGCCCGTGGACATCGCCACCATGAACCGCCACGAGGTGACCGACGGGATGGAGGCCGTGCTCTCCATCGACACCACCAAGGGCAACCGGATCATCAACCACAAGGGCCTGGCCCTGTCGCCGACCGTCAAGGAGGGCTGGGTGCTCCGGGTCAGCGAGCAGCTCGGCGAGCTGCTGGCCGTGGTAACCGGTGAGCCGTTGGTCACGTACCCCGTGACCACACAGGACATCACGCCGTACGGTAACGGTGCACACCACATCAATTCGATTCTTCAGCCCTCCACCGCGACGGCCGCTCCCGTCATCGGCCTGGCCATCACCTCGGCCGCCGCGGTGCCCGGCTGCGGCACCGGCGCGAGTCACGAGAGCGACATCGCGTCCGCCGCCCGCTACGCCGTGGAGGTCGCCAAGGCCTACGGCGGCGGCCACCTGGACTTCCACGACGCGGTGGAGTTCGACAACCTCGTCAACCGCTACGGGTCGCTGGCTCACCTGCAGACCTTCGGCCGTACACCCCAGGAGTCCTGATGGCAGCCGCCCCGCAGGCCGAGGCCGTGGCCCCCGAGGCCAAGAGCATCGGCAGCGACGACTACTCGCTCTCACGCGTCCCGCGCGACAAGCGGTTCGGCTTCTGGTCCATGCTGCTCCAGTGGCTGGCCCAGTCCGGCTCGATCTCGCAGTTCACGCTCGGCGCCACCATCGGTGTCGGCATGACGTTCGGCGACGCCTTCCTCGCCTTCACGCTCGGCGCGGTGATCCTGGAGATCGTGATCTTCGCGATCGGCCTGGCCGGGATGCGCGAGGGGCTCGCGACCCCGATGCTGACCCGCTGGGTGGGCTTCGGCCGCAACGGCTCCGCGCTGGTCAGCTTCGTCATCGCGGTCAGCCTCGTCGGCTGGTTCGGCGTCCAGAACACGATCTTCGGCGACAGCGTCTCGGCGCTGGTCGGCGGGCCGTCCTGGATGTGGTGCGTGATCGCGGGTATCGCCATCACCGCGCTGGTGATCTTCGGCTTCAAGTACATGGCCAACTTCGCCAAGGTCGTCACGCCGCTCTTCTTCGCGATGGTCGCCTGGTCCGTGATCACCACGCTGAACGACCACTCGTTCAGCGATCTGATCCACTCGCCGCCGCCGGGTGACACGATCCCGCTGGCCGTCGCCGCGACCGCCATCGCCGGCGGCTACATGACGGGCGCGATCGTCTCCCCGGAGATGACCCGCTACAACCGGAAGGGCTCGCACGTCTTCCTGCAGAGCGCCTCCTCGATGATCCTCTCCGAATACATCGTCGGACTGACCGGCGTGCTCCTGGGCCACTTGGTGAAGAGCAACGAGGTCTCGCACATCGTGCTCTCCACCTCCGGTGCCTTCGGCGTGATCGTGGTCCTGATGTCCACCGCCAAGATCAACGACTGGAACCTGTACGGCTCCTCGCTCGGCGTCGTCAACTTCTTCCAGGTCGTCTTCGGCAAGCGCGTCCACCGCGGCGCGGTCACGATCGCCCTCGGTATCGCGGGCACGCTCCTGTCCGCGGTCGGGATCATGACCCACTTCACCGAGTTCCTGACGATCCTCGGCGTCGCGATCCCGCCGATCGGCGGCATCATCGTGGCCGAGTACTGGGTCGTGAAGAAGATGCGCAAGCCGCTGGACGAGACCCGCGAGTCCGAGACCCTCCCGTCCTCCTCGCCGACCTGGGTGCCGATGTCTCTCGCCATCTGGATCGCGGCCTTCTGCGTCGGCAAGTTCTACGACGGCGGCATCCCGGCCCTGAACTCGCTGGCCACCGCCTTCCTCCTGTACTGCGTACTCGGCCTGCTGGGCTGGGTGCGGCCGTACGGCACCTCCACCCTCGACGACGAGGGACACGACGACGACTCGGCCCCCGCCGCCCGCACCACCACCTCCGTGGGAGCAGCATGAGCACCGCACCCGACCCCGCAGCGCCCCTGGTCCCCGCCTCCGACGAGGCCCAGGCCGAGGTGGTCGACCTCTGCGCCGAACTGATCAGGTTCGACACCTCCAACCCCACCAGCAACGAGCGTGCGAGCGCCGACTGGGTCGTGGGCCGCCTCGCCGAGGTGGGCATCGCCTCGGAGCTCATCGAGTCGGCGCCGGGCCGGGCCAGCGTCATCGCCCGGATCGCGGGCCGCGATCCGGAGCGCGGCGCCCTGCTGGTCCACGGTCATCTGGACGTGGTCCCCGCCGACGCCTCCGAGTGGCAGGTGCCGCCGTTCTCCGGCGAGATCCGGGACGGCTACCTGTGGGGCCGCGGTGCGATCGACATGAAGGACACGGTGGCCGTCATGCTGGCCACCGCCCGTCACTTCGCCCGCACCGGCACGCAGCCCTCGCGCGACCTGGTCCTGGCTTTCCTCGCCGACGAGGAGGCGGGCGGCAAGTTCGGCGCCCACTGGCTGGTCGAGCACCGCCCGGAACTGTTCGCCGGGGTCACCGAGGCGATCGGTGAGGGCGGCGGGTTCTCCTTCGCCATCGACGACACCCGGCGCCTCTACCCGATCGAGAACGCCCAGCGCGGCATGGCCTGGATGGAGCTGACCGCGACGGGTCGGGCCGGCCACGGCTCGTCCCCCAACGACGAGAACGCGGTCACCGACCTCGCCGAGTCGCTGACCCGGATCGGCCGCGAGACCTTCCCGGTGCGGCTGATCGAACCGGTCCGCGCGCTGCTCGAAGAGGCCGCCCGGCTCTACGGTGTCGAGTTCGACGAGGACGACATCGAGGGCACTCTCGCCAGGCTCGGCCCGGTCTCCGACTTCATGCAGGTGGTGCTCCGCAACTCGGCGAACCCCACCATGTTCAGCGCCGGTTACCAGACCAACGTCATCCCCGGAAAGGCCACCGCCCGCGTCGACGGCCGTTTCCTGCCCGGCCACGAGCAGGAGCTGATCGACACGATCGACAAGCTGCTGCTCCCCTCGGTCACCCGCGAGTGGGTCAACCACGACATCGCGATGGAGACCACGTTCGACGGCCCGCTCGTCGACGCCATGTGCGACGCGGTACGCGCCGAGGACCCGGACGGACACCCCGTGCCGTACTGCAACCCCGGCGGCACGGACGCCAAGGCCTTCACCCACCTGGGCATCCGCTGCTTCGGCTTCAAGGGCCTGAAGCTTCCGCACGACCTGGACTACGGCCGGCTCTTCCACGGCGTGGACGAACGCGTCCCGCTGGAGGGCCTGCGCTTCGGCGTCCGCGTCATGACCCGACTCTGGCAGAGCTGCTGATCCCTCCGTCACAGCTGTGCCGGGGGGCCCGCCCCGACGGGGGCCACACCCCTCCCGTACGCCCCCGCCGACACCGTCGGCGGGGGCGTACGGCGTCGCGCGCGGGGCGACATCACCCCCCGCGCACACCCGGCACCGGAACGTACGGCACGATGGGGCGCCGTCGCCTACCCCGTCCCACCAGGAGGAACCCCGTGGCCGCCGAGCCCAAGCCGGAGATTCTTGCCGCGTTCCAGGCCGCCAAGGGCTTCATGCCGGTGGTGGAGGGACTGGCGCTGTACGAGGCCGCGGCCGAGGCCGCCGCGCTCGGACTGCCGCTGCTGGAGGTGGGCACCTACTGCGGGCGCTCCACCATCCTGCTCGCCGACGCCGCCCGGGCCGCCGGGGTGAGCGCCCTCACCGTCGACCACCACCGGGGCAGCGAGGAGCAGCAGCCCGGCTGGGAGTACCACGACCCGACGGTGGTGGACCCGGAGGTCGGGCGGATGGACACCCTGCCGACGTTCCGCCGGACGCTGCACGCGGCCGGTCTGGAGGAGCACGTGGTGGCGCTCGTGGGGCGTTCCCCGCAGGTCGCGGCCGTCTGGGGCGGCCGGCTCGGCCTGGTGTTCATCGACGGCGGCCACACCGACGAGCATGCGAACGGCGACTACGAGGGCTGGGCGCCGCACGTCGCCGAGGGCGGACTCCTGGTGATCCACGACGTGTTCCCCGATCCGGCGCACGGCGGCCAGGCCCCGTACCGCGTCTATCTGCGGGCGCTGGCTTCCGGTGCGTTCGCCGAGATCTCGGTCACGGACTCGCTGCGCGTCCTGCGGCGCACGGGGCCGGGGATCTGAGCACTCCGGACACCGGCCGGGCTCCCGGATAGCATCGCCGGGTGCGTCACGACGAGAGCGTTCCCCCCGCCCCGCGCCGCCCGGCCCTGCTCGCCGCGGCGACGCTGACCCTGCTGTGTCTGGGCCTCGCGGGCTGCGGCGGCGCGAGCGACACCGCGCGGTCCGGGCCCGGCCCGGACGGCAGCGCCGCCTCCTCGCCGGCGTCCGCACCGGCCTCCTCACCGGGCCCGGCCTCCCCGTCTCCGGCGCACACCGGCCGGACCCCGTCCAAGGCGCCCGCCTCCCCCTCGGCCTCCGCGCCGGGCACCTCGTCCGGGCCGCTGTCGGGGAAGACGGTCGTCATCGACCCCGGCCACAATCCGCGCAATCACCTGCACACCGCCGAGATCGGCCGGCAGGTGGACATCGGCACCACGCACAAGGAGTGCGACACCACCGGCACCTCCACCAACTCCGGTTACGCGGAAGCCGAGTTCACCCTTGACGTGTCGCACCGGCTGCGCACGCTGCTGCAGGCGCAGGGCGCGAAGGTGGTGCTGACCTACGACAACGACCGGCCGTTCGGGCCGTGCGTCGACGAGCGGGCCCGGATCGGCAACAAGGCCGGAGCCGACGCGGTCGTCTCCGTGCACGCCGACGGATCCGCGGCCGGCAACCGCGGCTTCCATGTGATCCTTCCCGCATCGGTACGCGGCGGGGGCGCGGACACCTCGAAGATCGTCGGCCCGTCCCGCGATCTCGGCACCCGTATCGCCGGGCTCTTCGTCCGCGCTACCGGAAGTGCGCCTTCCAATTACATCGGCGGCAATACCGGACTGGACACCCGCAAGGATCTCGGCGGACTGAATTTGTCGACCGTGCCCAAAGTCTTCATCGAATGCGGCAATATGCGTGATCCGAAGGATGCCGCCCTGCTCACCGGTGCGGGCTGGCGTCAGAAGGCGGCTCAGGGCATCGCCGACGGCATCAGCAGCTTCCTCAACGGGTAGTAAGAGAGGTGGTTCTGCGATGAATTCGGGAGGATGCCCGACCAAGGTCCGGGCGGGGGGAGCAACCCGGCCGGGCAGACGATAGATTCATCCGTACGATGGGGAGCCGCCCCCGAGCTTCGCGCCGTACCCGCCGTACCGGTGGCAGCGACGACCGCCCCGACGAGACGACCGACTAAGGACCTTCACGTGAATATCCGCTCCCTCACTCGAGGCGATGGCGTGGTGATCGGAGCAGCGGTCGTGCTGTTCATCGCCTCTTTCCTCGACTACTTCTCCTATGGAAGCTCCAGCGTTGACGCGTCGAACTCCTGGGAGTCCCTGGGCGACGCAATCGGTGTCTACATGGTCGGCGTGATCGGTGCGGCACTGATCGTGCTCTCCCGCTCGCAGCCGCAGCCCCGCAAGGTCGCCGGGCTCGACCTCGCCCAGTTCGGCGTCGCCGCCACCGTCTTCACCGCGTGGAAGCTGTTCTGGACGATCATCGACCTCGGCCAGATCGACGCCGGCGCCGGTCTGATCCTCGGCATGATCGCCTCCCTGGCGCTGGCCGCGGGTGCGGTCGCCTCCCCGCTGGTCCCCGCACTCAAGGCCCCGCTGGCGGGCGCCCCGAAGCCGCAGGCCGTGCAGTCGCCGTACGGCGGCCAGCCGCAGCCCGGCCAGGGTTACGGCTACCCGGGTGCCCAGCAGCCGGCCTACGGCGGTCAGCAGCCGGGACAGCCGCAGCCGTACGGCGCCCAGCAGCCGGGTCAGCCCGAGCCGCAGCAGGCCCACGCCCCGGCCCAGCATGCCCCGGCGGCCGGCGGTGCGCCGTCCGGTGACTTCACCCCGTTCTGGTTCGCGGTGCCGGTGGCCCGTCCGCTGTACGGCGAGGACGGTTCGCCGTCCCCGATCGCCGAACTGGCTCCGGGCACCTGGTACCTCGCGGTCGAGCAGCAGGGCCAGAGCCTCATCGCCCAGACCCAGGACGGCCGTCGCGGCGTGCTCCAGGACACCACGGGCATCCAGCGCGGCTGACACCCCGCGCACGCGTCACCGACAGCGGCCCCCGCCCCTTCCGGGCGGGGGGCCGCTGTCGTACTCTCCGGCTGTATCTGATACATCGTCAGAAATGCTGGGAGGCAGCGGAATGCGGCTCGGACTCGCGCTCGGATACTGGGGCCGCGGCCCCGACCCGGCCCATCTGGACCTCGCCCGCGCGGCCGAGGACCTGGGCTACGAGTCGGTGTGGACGGCGGAGGCCTGGGGCTCCGACGCCTTCACCCCGCTGACCTGGATCGCCGCCCACACCTCCCGCATCCGGCTGGGCACGGCCATCGCGCAGATGGCGGCCCGCACCCCGACCGCGACCGCCATGCACGCACTGACCCTCGACCACCTCTCGGGTGGCCGGATGATGCTCGGCCTCGGCCTCTCCGGCCCCCAGGTCGTGGAGGGCTGGTACGGGCGGCCGTTCCCCGGCAGCCCGCTGACCGCGACCCGCGAATACGTCGACGTGGTGCGTCAAGTACTGCGCCGCGAGGCGCCCGTCGAGCTGGACGGCCGGTTCCACTCCCATCCGTACAACGGCCCGGACGCGACCGGGCTCGGCAGGGCGCTGAAGCCGATCACGCATCCGCTGCGGGCCGGGCTGCCGGTGCTGCTCGGTGCGGAGGGGCCGCGGAACATCGCCCAGACCACCAGGATCGCGGACGGCTGGCTGCCGCTGTACTGGTCACCGCTGCGCACCGACGTGTACGAGGCCTCGCTGAGCGATCTCGCCGAGGAGTTCATGATCGCGCCGATGGCCCGGGCGCACGTCTGCGACGACGTCGCGGAAGGGCTGTTGCCGGTGAAGGCGATGCTCGGCTTCTACATCGGCGGCATGGGCGCCGCCGCCCGCAACTTCCACGCGGACCTGATGGGGCGGATGGGGTTCGAGGACGAGGCGCGGCGGATCCAGCAGCTCTTCCTGGAAGGCCGCAAGGAGGAGGCCGTACTGGCCGTCCCCGATGCGTTCGCCGACGAGATCTCACTGGTCGGCCCCCGCCGACGGATCGCGGAACGGCTGGAGTTGTGGCGCAAGGGGCCGGTCACCGACCTGCTGGTGACCGCGCCGGACCCGCACACCCTGCGGGTGCTGGCGGAGCTCAACTAGTGACCTGAGTCAGAGATTCTTCGTTAGATCGGCGCCGCGCAATCAGGACCTCCCATCCCCTTCGGACCGCGATCGGCAACGAGAAGCCGGGTCGCTGGCAAGCCGGACGTCGTGCGAGAACTACCGGAAGATCTCTGACTCAGGTCACGGGTGCTGTCAGTGCCCGTTGATAACGTGCTTCGTCCAGTCGTGGAGTTCATGAAGGGACGGGGTACGTGCGCAATGTGACATGCCATCAGGTCGGCGAGCAGCGGTTGGCCGAGGCGCTCGACGACATCGACGGGCGGGCCTACACACGATGGCACGCGCTGCGGTACGGCAGCATCTCGCCGACGCTGATCCGGGCCATGGCGGACGAACTGCTGGACCATGTCGCCGCGCGAACGGTGACGGAGCCGGGGCTCGACGCTGCGGCCGGCACGGTCGCCATCACCGCCGCGGAGTGTGTGCAGGGAGTGTTGAGCATCATGTGCTTCCCGAACGGGGACCAGGCACTCCGGTTCCCCTCGTCGGGGAGCGGATCAGCACGGACCCGGACGACGACGAGTTCGGGGACGGGCCCATCACCTTCCGGGACGTCGTCAAGGAGGCGCCCACCGCGCGGACCTGGCTCGACATGTTCGAGATATGTGTCGTCAGCGGGCATGTGTGGGACTGGGAGCGGGTCACCGGGCTGCTGCTGCGCGGCGACTACGCGCCTGCCATCCGTGACGGCGTGCCCTACAACCGGTACACCTCCGTCTCCGACCCCGCCGACCTCGCCGCCATGGACGCCCTGTGCCCCTATCTCACCGAGGCGGCCGGGCATCTGCCCCGCGACTGGCCCACGGTTCCGCTGCGCAAGCCGGACGCCGGGGAGCGCACGGAGGCTGCCCGGCGGCTCGACGCGGTCGGCGACGCGCTGAGCGCGGACCAGCAGCTGCTCCGCGTACTCCTCGACGACGCCCAGCACGCCTTCGAGGACGCCCTCGTCGCCCGGCTGGTCGCGTACCGGGAGAGCGTCGAGGCCGATGCCGGTGATCCCGCGCCTCGGTCCCTCCTCCCCCTCGGCACCCTCGCCCTGGCCTGCCTCGCCGTCCAGGTCCATGGGTGGGAACTCGGCGTCCGGTCCGGGTATCTGCCGTACGGTCTGCTGGGATCGCCGGACGCGCCGCGCCGGGCGGCGGAGGGGAACCGGAACACTTTGGGCTGCTGGGCCGCCAAGTAGGCCACTCCGGGGTTCGGAAGTGGGTCTGGCCCGACAACCAGGACATCGTCGTGGAGATGGACTCGTCCCCACCGAGGCAGCACGTACGTCTGTGCGATAGCCAAGGACGGAAGACCACCCTGCCCCACGTCGGCGAACGCCATCTGCCGGATCTCCACGCCCTGCGACCCCGGTAGCCCCGACGGCGCCGAGCCTCAGTCCGGGTCTTTCGCGATGATCCGAAAGACACGGCCCAGTCACCTGAGTCAGAGATCTTCCGGTAGTTCTCGCACGACGTCCGGCTTGCCAGCGACCCGGCTTCTCGTTGCCGATCGCGGTCCGAAGGGGATGGGAGGTCCTGATTGCGCGGCGCCGATCTAACGAAGAATCTCTGACTCAGGTCACTAGGGCCTCTCGTCTGGATCATGCCGGGCTCGCGTGCCCCGGCGCCGCACCCTGATCCGGCCTGATCCAAACGAAGGACCCTAAGCGCTCTCCTCGGTACCGTGCCGGGCCCGGTCCGGGACCTTGCCCTCGCGGGTCCAGCCGAGCAGCTCGTCCGCCGTCCACGTCGTGACGACGCGCTCCGCCGGGACCCCGCACTCCTCGGCGCGGGCACAGCCGTGGATCTGCCAGTCCAGCTGTCCGGGGGCGTGCGCGTCGGTGTCGACGGCGAACAGCGTGCCCGCGTCGACGGCGCGGCGCAGCAGCCGCCGGGGCGGGTCGAGCCGCTCGGGCCTGCTGTTGATCTCCACCGCCGTGCCCACGTCCGCGCAGGCGGCGAACACCTCGTCCGCGTCGAACGTCGACTCCGGGCGGCCCCGGCCGGTGATCAGCCGTCCGGTGCAGTGTCCGAGCACGTTCGCCTGTGGATGGCGGACGGCCGCGACCAGCCGGCGGGTCATCGGGCCGGGGTCCATCCGCAGCTTGGAGTGCACGGACACCACCACGAGGTCCAGCTGCGCAAGCAGTTCGTCCTCCTGGTCGAGGGAACCGTCGAGGTGGATGTCGCACTCGATGCCGGTCAGCAGCCGGAACGGCGCCCAGCGCTCGTTGAGTTCGGCCACCTCGGCCAGCTGCCTGCGCAGCCGCTCGGGGGACAGCCCGTTGGCCACTGTCAGCCGGGGCGAGTGATCGGTGAGCACCGCCCAGTCGTGACCGAGCTCCGCCGCCGTACGGCCCATCTCCTCGATCGGGCTGCCGCCGTCCGACCAGTCGGAGTGCAGATGGCAGTCGCCACGCAGCAGCGCGAGCAGCCGCTCACCGCCCTCGGCGAGCGGCCCGGCCGCCTCGGTCTCGGCCTCCAGCCGCTCCAGGTACGCGGGCACCTCACCGGCCACCGCCTCGCGGACGACCTGGGCGGTTCTGGGGCCGATGCCCTTGACCCGCTCCAGCGAGCCGTCCGTCACCCGCCGCACGGCCTCGCCGTCGGCCATCGCCGCGACGGTGCGGGCGGCGGTGCGGAAGGCCTGCACACGGTAGGTCACGGCGCCGCCGCGCTCCAGCAGGAAGGCGATCCGCTCCAGGGCCTGGACCGGGTCCATCGGCACCTCCTCGCCGGACGGGACGGGCTGCCGTTCCAGCTTGGCCCAGCGCCGCCCGGCCCGCACACCGGCCGTGTCACCGCCCGGCCGCTTCCCCCTCAGCCGAAGGACGACCGCTCCAGCCAGAAGTCCAGCAGTGCCGCGTCACCCAGCACCTCGACCCGGTCGCTGTCCGCGGCCAGCCGGCGGTTGAAGACGAGCATCAGATCGGTCAGCGGCCCCCGCAGCGCCACGGTCGCCCTCTCGTGCGCCCGGCGCCAGGTGAAGCCGTCCGCGCCGAACTCGATCAGCCACTCCGCCCCCGGCGCGTCGGTGGCGTGCAGATGGAGGGAGCGCCCGGCCCCGCGCAGTTCCGCTGCTCCGGGGTCGTCTCCGGCGGCCTGGGCGAAGGCGACGATCTCCAGCCACTCGTCGATCGTGTCGGCGGCCAGGTCGGGCGCCATCGCGTAGGGCACCTTCGCGGTCAGCGCCGCGTCCGCCTGGTGGACGACGGTCTCGATCGCCATGCGCCGCGCCCAGAAGCCCGCGCTCCGGTCCCAGGACCACGACCAGACCCTCGCCCCCGGGCCCGCTTCGCGCAGCGCCTCGGCGGTGCTCGCCGCTCCCTCGGCCAGCCAGGCGTCCAGCACGGCGGGGTCCTCGCCCTCGGGCGTGAACTGCGGCACCCGCTCGTCCGGGACCTCGTCGACGGCCCTGGTGCGCACGATCTCGCCGACCCAGCGGTGGGCGCCGCCGACATGGACCGCGAGATCCCGCAGGGTCCACTCCGGGCAGGTCGGTACGACCGCGTCGAGGTCGAAACCGCGGACCGCGGCCCTCAACGCCTCTGTCCTCAGGACGATTTCGTCGCAGTAGCGCTCATGCGGGAGAAGGTTCATCCGGGCACTCTAAGGGCTGGCCCTCTCCCCGCTATCCGCCGAGTTGCGAGGTGGCCGGCACCTGGTCCTTCACCTCGGCGCCCGCGCTCTTGCCGGCGGCCTTGAAGTTGCTGATGACGCTCTCGAAGACACCGATGTCGCCGTCGCCCGCCTGGCCCTTGCGGACCTTCGTGGCGAGGCCCTTGAGCGAGGCGATGCTCGCGGCCAGCGGCGCCACCGCCTTCGACAGCAGCGGGTCGCCCTTGGCGTTGTTCGACGCGGCCTTGAGGCGGTTGTAGGCGAAGGTGCCGGCGAGGCCGGCCTTGACGAGCGCGAAGGTCCGCCCGTCGGCGCCCTTCTTGAACTTGCCGGCACGGTAGGGCTTGACCACCCACTGGTACGTCGCGCCCGCGGCCAGCCCCGCGTTGGCCACGAACCGCGTCTTGGCGAGCTTCTGCGCCTGGGCGGACTGCGTGCCGGTGGGCGAGGCCGAACTGCTCGCGCTGCTGTCGTCGTCACTGCTGCACGCGGTGGCGCTCACCAGCACGCTGCAGGACAGCAGCAGCGCCACGAGCAGCCGGCGGAGCGGTACGGAAGCGGGCACGACTGGCCTCCCTGACCGGGCACATCACGACGGGGTGCCGGGGCAGCACTCCCCCGCAAGGCTCGCGCCCGCGCGGACTCACCGCCACCCGGGAGCGCCGTCCGGGTTTCACCCCGCGGAAAGCGGCAATCCGGTGTCCATGGCGTACAGAAGAGGCAACGGAAGCAGCACCGCAGCGCGTGTCATAGCCGTCGTAGCCGACATCATGGCCTTCATCATCGGCCTGTGGATCCTGATGTATCTGCTCGACGCCCACCGGGGCAACGACCTGGTCGAATTCGTACGGCACACGGCACGCTGGCTCGCCGGCTGGTCGTACGACCTGTTCACGTTCGACAGGGCATGGGCCAACGTCGTCGCCGGATACGGCCTCGCCGCCGTCGTGTACCTGTTCATCGGGCACGCCGTGGCCGGCCGCATCCGCCACTGAACGGTGAGGCCGGCAGCCGGACCGGGGCGGCTCAGCCGCAGCAGTCCGGCTCCAGCCCCTTCGGCAGCCGTTCCCCGCTGAAGACGGCGGTGGTCGCCTCGTCCCCACCGAGTGCGGCCACCGCCAGAAGCAGCGAACCCGCGGTCCACGCCGTGCGTTCCTCCGGCCAGAAAGCCCGGTTGCCCTCGAAGACGTAACCCGTCCAGTACATCCCGTCCTCCGCACGCAGATGCTGGATGGACTGCAGGACCTCCAGGGCCCGGTCGGACTCACCCATGACCCAGAGCGCCAGGGCGAGTTCGCAGCTCTCGCCGCCGGTCACCCACGGGTTGGGCAGCACGCAGCGCACTCCGAGGTCCGGGACGACGAACCGCTCCCAGCCCTCCTCGATCCGCGCCGTGGCCGCCGCGCCGTCGAGCGCGCCGCCGAGGACCGGGTAGTACCAGTCCATCGAGTAGTGGCTCTTGTCCAGGAAGCGCTCCGGGTGGCTGCGGATCGCGTGGGCGAGTGCGCCGGTGGCCAGCTCCCAGTCGGGCTGCGGCTCCTCGCGGCGTTCCGCGATCGCGAGCGCGCAGCGCAGCGCCTGGTGGATGGACGACGAGCCGGTCAGCAGCGCGTCCCGGACGTGGGTGCCGTCCTCCTCCTGCTTCCAGCCGATCTGCCCGCCGGGCTGCTGGAGCCGCAGGACGAATTCGACGGCGGCGAAGACCGTCGGCCACATCCGGTCGACGAACGCGTCGTCGCCGGTGGCCAGGTAGTGGTGCCAGACGCCGACAGCCACGTACGCGCAGAAGTTGCTCTCCAGCCCGCGGTCGGTCGGCCGCTGCGGATCACCGTCGTGGTAGGCGGCGTACCAGGAGCCGTCCGCGTTCTGGTTCCGGGCCAGCCACTCGTACGCGCGTTCCGCGGCGGCGTGCTCGCCGGCCGCGTCCAGGGCCATGGCGGCCTCGGTGTGGTCCCACGGGTCCAGGTGGTGGCCCCGGAACCAGGGCAGCGCGCCGTCCTCGCACTGCACGGCGAGCAGCGCGTTGACGGTTTCCGTGGCCTGTCCGGCGGTGAGGACTCCGGGCAGCACAAGGTGTTCGGTCCGCTCGGGAAGGGTCACGCCTCGGCCTTGGCGGAGTCGTCGGCCTTCGCGGGGCCTCGGTGGCCACGGCGACGGGCAGGTGCGGCTTGGTCGCGTAGGCCACGAAGCTCTTGCCGACGACCGGGTTGAGCAGCTGCTCGGCGAGCCGGGTGGCCATCGGCTTCTTCATGATGTCCCAGACCAGCAGTTTGTGGTACGCCCGCACCGGCAGCGCCTTGTCGTTGTCGACGCCGAAGGCGCACTTCAGCCACCAGTACGGCGAGTGCAGCGCGTGCGCGTGGTGGGTGCCGTACGGCTTGAGGCCCGCGCCGCGCATCCGGCCGAGCAGCTCGTCGGCCTTGTAGATGCGGATGTGGCCGCCCTCGACCTCGTGGTAGGCGTCGGAGAGCGTCCAGCAGACCTTCTCGGGGCCGTAGCGCGGCACGGTGACCGCGATCCGGCCGCCCGGCTTCAGGACCCGGACCATCTCGGCGAGCACGCCCTTGTCGTCGGGGATGTGCTCCATCACCTCGGAGATGATCACGACGTCGAAGGACTCGTCGGGGAACGGCAGGTTGAGCGCGTCGCCCTCCATCGCGGTGGCGGTGGCTCCTTCGGGGGCCTCCCCGGCCTCCTTCATCGCGGCGAACCACTTCGCGACCTCGCGGATCTCCTCGCCGTTCTGGTCGAGAGCCACCACCTGGGCGCCGCGCCGGTAGCACTCGAAGGCGTGGCGTCCGGCGCCGCAGCCCAGGTCGAGCACTCGGTCGCCTGCGGCGAGCGGGAAGCGGGTGAAGTCCACGGTCAGCACGAATGCCTGCTTTCGCGGTCGAGGGTTCGGGGAGATTCGGGGAGCGAGGGCGGGGGTGGAGCGGTGTCAGGGGCTCGGGCGGGGCGGTGTCACCGAGCGCCGCCGGGTCCGGTGGCGGTTCGGGCGGCGATGGCCTCGCGGTAGAGCGCGGCGGTACCGATCGCCGCCTGCTTCCAGGTGAAGCGGGCGAGCACGCGTGCCCGGCCCGCGGCACCGAGCCGGGCGCGCAGCGGGGCGTCGCCGAGCAGCCGGCCGAGCGCGTCGGCCAGCGCGCCGGCGTCGGCGGGCGGGACGGCCAGGCAGGTCTCGCCGTCCGGGCCGGCGACCTCGGGGATCGCACCGCCGGTGGTGGCGACGAGCGGGGTGCCGGTGGCCATGGCCTCGGCGGCGGGCAGCGAGAAGCCCTCGTACAGGGAGGGGACACAGGCGATCTGCGCGCTGCGCACCAGGTCGACGAGCTCGGTGTCGCTGATGCCCTTGACGAATTCGACGGCGTCCCCGAGCCCGTGCCGCTCGATGGCCTGCGCGACCGGTCCGTCCTCGGCCCGTCGGCCGACGACCACCAGGTGCGCGGCCGGATTCCCGGCGCGGAGCTTGGCGAGCGCCTCGACGAGATGGACGAGGCCCTTGAGCGGGACGTCGGCGCTGGAGGTGGTGACGATGCGCCCGGGGACCTCGGCGACCGAGGGGTCGGGCGACCACAGGTCGGTGTCGGCGCCGATGTGCACGACGTGGACCCGGCCGGGGTGCACACCGAGGTGGTCGACGATCTCCTGCTTGGAGGAGCCGGAGACGGTGAGCACGGACGGCAGCCTGCGGGCGACCCGCTTCTGCATGCGGGTGAAGGCGTACCAGCGGCGGACGGAGAGGCGGCGGCGACGGGTCGGCGCGGCGTCCAGGTCGAGCTGCCGGTCGACGGTGATGGGGTGGTGGATGGTGGTGACCAGCGGGGCACCGAGGTCCGCGAGGAGCCCGTAGCCCAGCGTCTGGTTGTCGTGGATGACGTCGAACTCGCCCCGCCTGGCGGCGAGATGGCGCCGGACGCGCAGGCTGAAGGTGAGCGGCTCGGGGAATCCGCCGGTCCACATGGTGGCGACCTCGGTGGCGTCGATCCAGTCCCGGTACTCGCCCGGCTTCGGGGTGCGGAACGGGTCGGGGTGCCGGTAGAGGTCCAGGCTCGGCAGCTCGGTGAGCGGGACGCCCTCGTCGAGCACGGGGTAGGGCTGGGCGCCGATCACCTCGACGCTGTGGCCCAGCCGGGCGAGCTCCCGGGCGAGATGGCGCACGTAGACGCCCTGGCCGCCGCAGAAGGGGTTGCCCTTGTAGGTGAGGAGCGCGATGCGCAACGGCCGGTCACCGGCCGGGTCTGCTTCCGTGTCCGACGTACCGACGCCCGTGCGGGGGCCCGACTCTATGGCCTCAGCGGTCACACTCGGCCCCCTTCTCACTGCGTGTTCGCCGGAGCGTAACCGCTCACGCTAATCTAGAACAAGTTACAGACTGGATCGTGCAATGAGCTACGAATCTACCGGCAGGTAGCGTCGGTGCAACGGCCGGATCAGGTGATTCGCGCCACGACACACACCCTGGCATGCTGTGCGCCGCCGGACCGCCCGCCGCGTCCTCGCGGTCGCGGACTGAAGCCACGGGGATGGGACACATGACAGCGGAAGCCAGACCGGCATCGCCGCCCCTGACGGAACGCCAGGAGGCCCGGCGCCGGCGCATCCTGCACGCCAGCGCCCAGCTCGCCAGCAGGGGCGGTTTCGAGGCCGTCCAGATGCGTGAGGTGGCGGAGGCTGCCGGGGTCGCCCTGGGCACCCTGTACCGCTATTTCCCGTCCAAGATCCATCTGCTGGTCGCCACCATGCAGGACCAGCTCCAGCACATGCACGCGACGCTGCGCAAACGTCCGCCGGCCGGGGACGACGCGGCGGACCGGGTGGCCGACACCCTGATGCGGGCGTTCCGCGCGCTCCAGCGCGAACCGCACCTGGCGGACGCGATGGTGCGCGCCCTGACCTTCGCGGACCGCAGTGTGAGCCCCGAGGTGGACACCGTCTCGCGGCTCACGACGGCGATCATCCTGGACTCGATGGGGCTGGAGCACCCGACGCCCGAGCAGCTCTCGGCCGTTCGGGTCATCGAGCACACCTGGCACTCGGCGCTGATCACCTGGCTGTCCGGCCGGGCGTCGATCGCGCAGGTGAAGATAGACATCGAGACGGTGTGCCGGCTGATCGACCTGACGGCCGAGGACCCGGCCCGCTGAGTTCGCGGGCCGCTGCCCATGTGCGGCACCCACACGGCCCCCCGGCCAGGTGAGGTGCCCTGCACCATATCGACGACGGCGCGGTGTTCATACGGTTCGGCGACATCACAGGAACACGCCGAGGAGCCGGTCACCATGCGTCGCAGAGCCAGCAGAGCAACCCGCACCGTCCAGCACAGATCCCTGCCCGCCCTCGCCGTACTGGCCACCGCCGGTCTGCTGCTGACCGGGTGCACCGCCGCCGGCAAGGCGGGCAGCGAGGAGGCGAAGAGCGGGAAGTCGGGCAGCGGCGCGGCCGTGAAGGTGGGCCTGGTCTACTCCAGGACCGGGCTGCTCGCGGACTACGGCAAGCAGTACCGCGACGGCTTCATGGCGGGCCTGGACTACGCGACCAAGGGCACCGGCAAGGTCGCCGGCCACCGCATCGAGGTCACCGAGCAGGACGACGCGGGCGACCCGGGCAAGGCCGTCTCCGCGGCGAAGAACCTGATCGGCAAGGGCTACAAGGTGCTGGCCGGCACCACCGACTCCGGCGTCGCCCTGCAGATGGCGCCGCTCGCCGCCCAGAACAAGGTGCTCTACGTCAGCGGCCCGGCGGCCACCGACGCGGTGACCGGGATCAACGACTACACCTTCCGCTCGGGCCGCCAGTCCTACCAGGACATCCTCACGGCGGGGGCGATGCTCGGCGACGCCGAGGGCAAGAAGATCACGGTGCTGGCCCAGGACTCCACGTTCGGCCAGGCGAACGTCGCCGCGGTGAAGGCGGTGCTCGGCGCGAAGGGCGCGAAGGTGGGTTCCGTGCTGGCGCCGCCCAGCGCGACGGACCTGACGCCGTTCGCCCGGCAGGTGAAGTCGGGCGGGCCCGACCTGGTCTTCGTGGCCTGGGCCGGTTCCACCGCACCGGCGCTGTGGACCGCGCTCGACCAGCAGGGGGTGCTGGGCGCGGGCAAGGTCGTCACCGGGCTGGCCGGCACGGCCTCGTACCCGGTCTTCGGCGCGGCCGGGGCCAAGGTGTCGTTCCTGGCCCACTACTTCCCCGGCGCGGGCGGCGGCAACGCCGTGGAGAAGGCCATGCTCGACTCGGTGACGAAGGCCGGCGGCACCCCCGACCTGTTCACCCCGGACGGTTTCACCGCGGCCCAGATGGTCGTGCGCGCGGTGGCCGGGGGCAGCGCCACCGACCCGGCCGCGATGGTGAAGGCCCTGGAGGGCTGGAGCTTCGACGGGGTGAAGGGCAAGGAGCAGGTCCGGGCCGAGGACCACGCACTGGTGCAGCCGATGTTCGTGGCCCGGCTGACCGGCAAGGGCGCCGCCGCCGAGCCCGAATTGCTGGACACCGAACCGATGGACACCGTGGCGCCGCCCGTGAAGCCCTCGGCGGGCTGAACCGTGACCGCACCGCACCCCCTCGCACATCGGGACGGCCGGGCGGATTGCGCACCACCCGTGCTCCGGCTGGACGCGCTCGGCTGGAGCATCGGCGGCGCGAGCATCGTCCAGGACGTCACCCTGGGCGTCCGTGAGGGCGAGTTCCTCGCCTTCATCGGCCCCAACGGTGCCGGAAAGACCTCCCTGTTCAACCTCATCAGCGGACTCACGATGCCGACCGCGGGCACGATCGAGCTGGACGGCGCCGACGTGACCGGCCGGCCCGCGCACGTGCGGGCCCGGCGCGGGATCGGCCGGACGTTCCAGACGTCCAGCCTCTGGCCCGCGATGACCGTGGCCGACCACGTCCGGCTGGCCGCGCAGGCCGCCCGGGGCGGCTCGTACCGGCTGTGGCGGCGCGCCGACCCGTACCCCGCCGAGGTGGCCGGCGTGCTGGAGCGCACCGGCCTCGGCCACCGGGCCGGGGCGACGGCGGCCGAGCTCTCGCACGGCGAGAAGCGGAAGCTGGAGCTGGCCGTGCTGCTGGTGGGCGAGCCCCGGCTGATGCTGCTCGACGAGCCGATGGCCGGGGTGAGCGCGGAGGAGGTCCCGGCGCTGACCGAACTCATCCGCACCCTGCACCGGGACGAGGGGCGCACGGTCCTCATGGTCGAGCACCACATGGACGTGCTCCTCGGCCTGGCCGACCGGCTCGCGGTGATGCACCACGGCCGGCTGCTGGCGCTGGACACCCCGGAGGCGGTCACCGCCGATCCGACCGTGCAACAGGCCTATCTCGGGGAGGGACTGTGAGCGCCCGGACCCTGCTCGCCGTACGGGACCTGCGGGTCCTGATCGGCGGCCGCCACATCCTGCACGGCGTCGACCTGGACGTCGCCGCCCACGGCGTGACCGCGCTGCTCGGCCGCAACGGCGCCGGCAAGACCACGACGGTCCGGGGCGTGCTCGGCCTGGTCCCGCGCAGCGGCAGTGTGCGGCTGGACGGCGAGGAGACCGTGACGCTGCCCACCCACGCCGTGGTCCGGCGGGGGGTGGGTTACGCCCCCGAGGACCGCGGCATCTTCGCCGGACTGACCGTGGCGGAGAACCTCCGGCTGGCCGAACGAAGCGGTGCGGGCGAGCCCGCCTACCCCCTGGTCCATGAGCTCTTCCCCGAACTCAAGCAGCGAGCGCGGCAGTTGGCCGGGACGCTGTCCGGCGGCCAGCAGCAGATGGTCGCCATCGGCCGCACCCTGCTGAACACCAACCGGCTGATCATCGCGGACGAACCCACCAAGGGCCTGGCACCGAAGGTGGTCACCGAGGTGGCCCAGGTGCTGGAGCGGGCCGCCGAGGCGGTGCCGGTGCTCCTCGTGGAACAGAACCTCGCCGTCGTACGCCGCCTGGCCGAGCACTGCGTGGTGCTCGCCGACGGCCGGACCGCCCACCGGGGCCCGGCGGACGAACTGCTCGGCGACGCGGCGGCGGTCCGCCGGCTGCTCGGCGTGGGCCACGGGCCGGTCACCGAAGAACCTCCTGTGAAGGCGGATTCCTGATGTCCACCATCGTGCTGCTCACCATGACCGGACTCGGTCTGGGAGCCCTCTACTTCCTCATCGCGTCCGGACTCTCGCTGATCTTCGGCCTGATGGACGTACTCAACTTCGCGCACGGGGCGCTGCTCTCGGTCGGCGCGTACGGCACCTGGTGGGCGGCGTCCGGGAACCTGCCCGGCGCGGGCCCCGGCGGGGCCGGCTTCGTCCTCGCGATCCTGTTCGGCACGGCGGTGGGCACCGCGGCCGCCGTGCTCCTCGAACTCGCCGTCGTCCGCCCGCTCTACACCCGGCCGCGCGAGCAGGTGCTGGCCACGGTCGGGGTGGGGCTCGCCGTCCCGGCACTGCTGTCGGGCATCTGGGGCGCGGACGCCCGGACCTTCCCGGGCCCGAAGGCACTGTCCGGCACCTTCGGGCTGCTGGGCGCCCAGGTCCCGGTCAACCGGCTGGTGCTGGTCGCGGCCGCGGTCGTGGTCCTGGTGGCGCTGCGGCTCTTCCTCGGCCGGACCCGGCACGGCCTCGTCGTGCGGGCGGGGGTCGAGGACCGGGCGATGGTCACCGCGCTCGGCATCGACGTGCGCCGGGCGTTCACCCTCGTCTTCGCGATCGGGGGCTGCGCCGCCGCACTCGGCGGGGCGCTCGGCGGGCTGTACTTCGGCTCGGTCGACCCCCGCCAGGGCACCTCGCTGCTGATCTTCGCGTTCGTCGTGGTGGTCACCGGCGGCATGGGCTCGGTGACCGGCGCGGCCGTGGCGTCCGTGGTCATCGGCCTGGTCCAGCAGTTCGCCAACTACTACACCGCAGCGGGCCTCGGCGACCTGGCGGTCGTCGTCCTGCTCGCCGCGCTGCTGCTCGTCCGGCCGCGCGGACTGACGGGGAGGCTCGCATGACCACCGCCACCGGGACACCCGGGCGCACCGACGACAGAGCTCCGGCCGCGCCAACACCCACCGGCCCCTCCCGCCGGCTGCTGCGCCTGTGGCCGGCCGCCGTCCTGCTGGTCCTGGCCGTGGCGCCCTACAGCGCCATGCCGGTTCCGGGCTTGCTCGACGGCCCCCTCGGCAGTGCGGGAAGTCTGCAACTCCTCGCCACCTGCCTGCTGTTCGGCGCCCTGGCCACGGGCTACGACCTGCTGCTCGGCCGCACCGGCCTGCTCTCCTTCGGGCACGCCCTGTACTTCGCGGCAGGCAGCTACGCCACCAACATGTTCCTGCTGGAGGCGGGCCTGCCCTTCCCGCTCGCCGCACTCCTCGGCCTCTGCTCCGGGATCGCACTGGCCCTGGTCCTGGGGTCGGTGAGCCTGCGCGTCACCGGCATCGGCTTCTCCATGGTGACGCTGGCCTTCGCCCAGGCGGGCTCGATCCTGGTCTCCCGCAACCCCGGCGGCTTCACCGGCGGCGAGGAGGGCCGGGCGGCACCGGCGGACCTGCTGCCGTCCTGGCTCGTCGGCATCGACAACACCGCGAACCTCTACTGGATCGCCCTCGCCTACCTCGTCCTCACCCTGGGCGTCGTGCACCGGGCCGTCCACTCCCCACCGGCCGTGTCTGGGAGGGCATCAAGGAGAACGAACGCCGGGTGGAGGTGCTGGGCCTGAAGCCGTACGGATTCAAGCTGACGGCCTTCGTCGTCGCGGGCGCGCTCGCCGCCCTCGGCGGCATCGTGCACCTGCTCCTGACCGGCGGTTCCACCCCCCAGACGACCACGTCCGACTTCACGCTCTCGCTGCTGGTGATGGTGGTGCTCGGCGGATCGGGGACCCGCTGGGGGCCGATGATCGGCGGCATCCTGTACACGTGGGCGGACCACCGGCTCGGCGACCTGGCCGGTTCCGGCGCGGTCGCCGGCCTCCCGGCGGTGCTCCGCGTCCCGCTCTCCCAGCCGCTGTTCCTGCTGGGCGTGCTGTTCGTGGCCGTGGTACATCTGCTTCCCGGCGGCCTGGCCCGGCTTCCCTCCAGGCCGGCCGCGTGGCGCCGCAGACGCACCGGACAGGTCCCGCCCCGGAAGGAGAACGGAAACCCGTGATTCCGTACGAAGAGATCGAAGTCCCCGTGCGTGGGGGCGACTTGACGGCCGTACGCTGGCCGGCCGACGATCCGGACGCGCCGGCCGTGATCGCCCTGCACGGCATCACGGCCAACGCGCTCTCCTGGGGCGCGGTGGCCCGGCAGCTGGCCGGCCGGGTGACGCTCGTCGCCCCCGATCTGCGCGGCAGGGCGGGGAGTTCGGCGCTGCCCGGCCCGTACGGCATCGCCACGCACGCGGACGACGTCGCCGCCCTGCAGGCGGCGCTGGGCCTGGACCGGGTGGTGCTGGCGGGCCATTCGATGGGCGCCTTCGTGGCCGCGCTGGCCGCGGTGCGCCATCCGGCCGGCTTCGGCCCGCTGCTGCTCGTGGACGGCGGCATCGGCTTTCCGGCGCCCACCCACCTGTCCCCGGACGAGCTGATGACGGCGGTGATCGGCCCGGCGATGGACCGCCTGTCGATGACCTTCGCGGACCGGTCCGCCTACCGCGCCTTCTGGCAGGCGCACCCGGCGTTCGCGGGCGCCGCCTGGTCCGACGAGGTGGACGCGTACATCCAGCGCGACCTGACGGGCGACGAACCCGCCATGCACTCGACGTGCCGGATCGAGGCGGTACGCACCGACGGCATCGGGCTCTTCGACGAGGAGGTGCTCACGGCGGTACGCAAGCTGCCCGCCGGGGCGACCTTGCTGTGGGCGGCGCGCGGCCTGATGGACGAGGAGCAGGGGTTGTACGACGAGCGGCGGCTGGCGGCCGCGGACCTGGGCGGGACCCGGGTGGAGCCGGTGGCGGTGAAGGACGTGAACCACTACACGGTGCTCACCGGCGAGCGGGGCAGCCGGGAGATAGCCGACCGGCTGGTGGCGTACGCGCGCCAGGGGAGCTGACAGCGCCGGGCCGGGCCCGGGGTACGGCGGCGCCGTACCCCGGGCCCGGCCCGGCTGTATGGATCAGCTCGCGCAGCCGCTGTCCGCGATCACGAAGTACCCCGCCGGTGACTCCTTGAGGGTGTGGGTGACGAAGACGTTGTACAGGCCCATGTTCGCGTTCGAGCCGTTGGCGTAGACGTATCCCCCCGAGGTGTGGGCCCGGCCGGCGCTCACGTGCGCGTAGTTGGTGGCGGTGAAGCACCTGGCGGGGGTGCCGCCCGTCGTGGTCGCCGTCACCTGGGCGGAGGCCGGGCCGGCCTTGCCCGACCCGTCGACCGCCGCCACCGTGTACCGGTAGGCGGTGCCGGCGGTGAGGCCGGTGTCCGTGAACGTCGTGGTGGCGGGCGACGCGATCTTCGTACCGTTGCGCTGGACCGTGTACGAGGCCGCGCCCTGCACCGCGCTCCAGGACAGCGAGACCGTGCCGGCGGTGGTGCCGGTGACGGTCACGCCCGCGGGTGCGGGGAGCTGGTCGCCGCCACCGCCGGGGCTGCCGCCGTCCAGGCCCCAGAAGACGCCCGTGTAGTACGACGAGCAGATCGCGTTCAGGAAGTAGGCGGCCGTCGCCCCGCACTGCTCCGCGCCCGTACCCGGGCTCACGGGAAGGCCGTGGCCCATGCCGGCGACGGAGTACGTCTCCACGGCCGGCTTCCCGGAGGCGTCGTTGTAGACGCTGCGCGTCGTGTTCCCGGGGAGGGTGTCGGTGGACGACGGGGTCTGGCCGATGCCCCAGACGTCCGTCCACTGGTCGCGCAGCGCCGTGGCGTTGGCCGGGTAGACGGTGTAGTCGGAGGTGCCCTGCCAGATCGCGACCCGGGGCCACGGGCCGCTGTACCCGGGGTAGGCGCCGCGGACCTTGTCGCCCCACTGCGCGGGGCTGAGCTTCTGCGGGCCCGTCTGACAGCCCGAAGCGGCCGCCTGGCTCGTCGCGCACTGCGCGGGCAGGCCCGAGGCCACCGAGCCGCCCGCGAACACGTCCGGGTAGGCGGCCAGCAGGTCCGCGGTCATGCCGCCGCCCGCCGAGAGGCCGGTGACGTACACCCGGCGGGCGTCCGAGCCGTGACTCTGCTTCGCGTGCTCCACCATCTGCACGATCGACGCGGCCTCACCCTTGCCCCGGGTGTCCTCGGCCGGGTCGAACCAGCCGAAGCAGGAGAGCGAGTTGTTCGCGGAGGTGGTCTGCGGGAAGACGACGTCGAAGCCCCACTGATCGGCGAGCTTCGGCCAGCCGGAGTTGGCGTAGTACGCGTCGGCGGTCTGGGTGCAGCCGTGCAGCGCGACGACGAGCGGCGCGTTCGCGGGGAGGCCGGCCGGGGCGTACTCGTACATCTGCAGATTTCCGGGGTTGGAGCCGAAGCCGGTGACCTGCTGAAGGCCGGCAGCGGCGGCGGCCGGCTGTGCGCCGGCGGCGGTGGTGCTCAGCGTCGCCGCGAGCAGGCCGAGGACGGCCGTGGACGCGACGCGGCGGAACAGGCGTCTCAGGATCGGTGGGCGCACGGGTGCCTCCCTGGTCGGTACGTGCGGGGTACGGGCTGCTGCCGGAACCTATGAGCAGCGGCCCCGTACGCCCATGTGGCAGGCGGACACCTACGGGTGCGCGGTGTGTACGGCGGGTCCCTTGTGCGGGTCCGGGGCCAGGCGGCAGGGCTGCCCGGCGGCGCACCGCACCATGTGCGCCCGCACCATGCGGGGGCAGGAGGGTGTGTGCACCGGCGCCGTGTGACACGGGCCGTCGGGTACCTACGGTGACGCCCATGGAGACTTCCCGCAGACCGGATCACGAGCCCGCAGCCCCGTCCCCGCAGGCGCCCGCAGCACCCTTCCTGGCCGGGCGCACCGCGCTGGTGACCGGTGCGGCCAGCGGGATCGGGCGGGCCTGCGCGCAGGCGCTCGCCGCGGCCGGCGCCCATGTGCACGTCGTGGACATGGCCGGTGAGGCCGCCGAGGGACTGGCCGGGGAGATCGGCGGGACGGCCTGGGTGGTGGACCTGTCCGAGCCCGGGGTGGTCGACACGCTGCCGTCCGACGCGGACGTCGTGGTCAACAACGCGGGCCTCCAGCACGTCGCCCCCGTCCACGAATTCCCGCCGGACCGCTTCGCGCTGATCCAGCGCGTCATGGTGGAGACCCCGTTCCGCATCTTGCGCCGGACCCTGCCGGGCATGTACGAACGCGGCTGGGGGCGCGTGGTCAACATCTCGTCGGTGCACGGACTGCGCGCGAGCCCCTACAAATCGGCCTATGTGACGGCCAAGCACGCACTGGAGGGGCTGAGCAAGGTGGTCGCGCTCGAAGCGGCGGAGCACGGGGTGACGAGCAACTGCGTCAGCCCCGGATACGTCCGCACACCCCTGGTCGAGAACCAGATCGCCGACCAGGCACGTACGCACGGCATCTCGGAGGAGGACGTGGTGGGGCGGGTGATGCTGGAACGCAGCGCGATCAAGCGCCTGATCGAACCGGCGGACGTCGCCGAGGCGGTCCTGTGGCTGTGCGGGCCGCGCACCGGGCACATCACGGGCACCTCGCTCTCCATGGACGGCGGCTGGACCGCGAACTGACCGACCGCTCCCCGCTCCCCTTCCGCACACTCCCTGTCCGTCTCCGTCCCCCTCTCCGTCTACGAATGCTGGCCGCCATGTCTGAACCGTCCCCCTCCGCCGCGCCCCACCTCAGACGCCTGCTCGACCTGCTGGCCGAGGACGCCCCCGCGGAGGCGCTGGGCGCGGTCTCCTCGTCGGCGCGGGCCGACGGGGTGCCCGCCGGGGAGCTGGCCGAGGTGGAACGGGCCACGGCGACCGCGCTGCGGATCAGGGGCGCCCTGCGCCAGCACCGGCGCCGCGAGCTCCAGCTCACCGCGCTCTTCGACACGGCGGGCGACCTGGCCGCCTCCCGCGACCTGGACGACGTGCTGAAGGCGATCGTGCGGCGGGCCAGGATGCTGCTGGGGACGGACACGGCCTACCTCACGCTCCCCGACGAGGAGGCGGGGGACACCTACATGCGGGTGACCGACGGGTCGGTCTCCGTGCTCTTCCAGCGGCTGCGGCTGGAGCTCGGCGAAGGGCTCGGCGGTCTCGTGGCGCAGACCGCGAGCCCGTACGCGACGCCCGACTACCGCACCGACGACCGCTTCCGCCACACCCGCAACATCAACGCCGGGGTCCTGGACGAGGGCCTGGTCGCCATTCTGGGCGTGCCGCTGCTGCTCGGCTCCAGCCGCGGCGGCACGGGGAAGGTGATCGGGGTCCTCTTCGCGGCCGACCGCGCGCCCCGGGTCTTCAGCCCCGACGAGGTGGCGCTGCTGTGCTCGCTCGCCGCGCATGCGGCGATCGCCATCGACACCGCCCGCGCACTGGCCGACACCACGTCCGCACTCGCCGAACTGGCCGCGGCCAACGCCGAGCTGGCCGAGGCGAACGCCGCCGTGCGGGCGCATTCGGCGGCGATGCAGCGGGCGGAGGAGTCGCACGACCGGCTGACGGACCTGGTGCTGCGCGGCCGGGACGTCAAGGACGTGGCTGCCGCCGTCGCCGGGCTCCTCGACTCCCCTTTGACCATTCACGACCCGGCCGGCCGCCCGCTGGCCGCCGTCCGCCCGGACGGCACGGGCTTCGCCGCCGACAGCATGGACGCCGGATGGCTGGCGGAGGCGGCCGAGGAGTCCAGGACCGGCGCCCGCGCCGTGCACCGCGACGGCCGGGTGGTCTGCGCGGTGCTCGCCGGCCAGGAGCTCCTGGCCGGCCTGGTGCTGCACCGGAACCGGCAGCTGGACGACTCCGACCGGCGGCTCTTCGAGCGGTCGGCGGTGGTCACCGGGCTGCTTCTGCTGCTGCGGCGCACGGTGGCCGAGACGGAGAACCGCATCCGCGGCGAGCTGATCGCCGATCTGCTGACGGACTCCGGCCGTGACCCGGCGGGCCTGGCCGAGCGCGGCCGCCGGCTGGGCATCGACCTGGACCGACCGCACCTGCTGCTGGTGGCCGGGTCGGGCGCGCGGGAGCGGCTGGCCCCGGCCGCGATGCGCTATCTGTTCGGCGGCGACATCCACGGCGTGAGCGCCGAACACGCGGGCGCGGTGGTGCTGTTGATCGAGGGAGCGGGCACAGCCGCGGGGCCCGCGGCCCGCTCGGCCGCGGCCCAGCTCGGCCAGCTCGCGCAGGCCCCTGTCACCGTGGCCGCGGCCGGCCCCGCACGGGGCCCCCGGGAGCTGGCCGCCGCCTACGGCGAGGCGGCGCGCTGCCTGCGGGCGATGCGGGTGCTGGGGCGTACGGGCGAGGGCGCGTGCGTGGACGAACTCGGCTTCCTGGGCGTGGTGCTGGGCAACGGGCAGGACGTCGACGGCTTCGTGTCGGCGACACTGGGGCCGTTGCTGGAGTACGACACCCAGCGCGGCACCCACCTGGTGCGCACGCTCGGCGCGTACTTCCGCGCGGGTGGCAGCCTGATCCGGGCCAAGGACGAGCTGCACGTCCACGTCAACACGGTGGTGCAGCGGCTGGACCGGATCCAGGTGCTGCTGGGGCGGGACTGGAACGAGCCGGACCGGTCCCTGGAACTCCAACTTGCCCTGCGACTGCACCTCCTGTCCGGCGACCCGAAACGCTGACCCGAGCCCCCGGCGGCACGAGGTCGTCAGTCCTCCGGAGGGAACACCACCTCACCCGAGTCGCTCAGGGCCAGGGTGATCGCCTCGACCGGGCACCCCTCGGCCGCGGCGAGGACCTGCTCGTTGGCGTCGGTCTCCGGGCCGAGGGGGTGGGACTGCCGGGCGGCGTCCAGCCGGAACCCGCCCGGCGCGTGGTTCACGCACATCCCCGACCCGATGCAGACCCCCCGGTCGACCTCGACGCTCCACCGGTCCCCCATCAGGCCCCTCCCCCGTAACCGGCGGGCAGATGGATCATCTTGTGCTCGAAGTACTCCCCGTAGCCCTCGGGCCCGAACTCCCGTCCCAGGCCGGAGTTCTTGTAGCCGCCGAACGGGCCGAGCATGTCGAGGCTGAAGGTGTTCACGCTGTACGTACCGGTCCTGACCCGGCGGGCGATGTCGATGCCGCGCTCGGTGTCGGCGGTCCAGACGCTCCCGCTGAGCCCGTACTCGGAGTCGTTGGCGATCTTCACGGCCTCGTCCTCGTCGCCGTACGGCAGCAGGCAGATGACCGGCCCGAAGATCTCCTCGCGGGCGATGCGCATGGAGTTGTCGACGTCGCCGAAGAGTGTCGGCTCGACGTACCAGCCGCGCTCCTGGGAGGCCGGCCGGCCGCCCCCGGTCAGTACCTTCGCCCCCTCCTCCTGACCGATCCGGATGTAGTCGAGGGAGCGCTGCTGCTGGCGCCGCGCGACGAGCGGTCCGAGTTCGGTGGCCGGGTCCAGCGGATCGCCGACCTTCAGGGCGCCGGCGGCGGCGGCGAACGCCTCGGCCATCTCCTCGTACCGGGAGCGCGGCACGAGGATCCGGGTCTGGGCCACGCACGCCTGTCCGTTGATCATCCAGGCGAAGGGCACGATGCCGGCGACGGCGGCGGCCGCATCGGCGTCGGGGAGGATCACGGCGGCGGACTTCCCGCCCAGCTCAAGGGTGACGCGGGTGAGGTTGCGGGAGGCGACCTCCATGACCCGCCGGCCGGCGGCCACGGACCCGGTGAAGGAGACCTTGTCGACGCCGGGGTGCCCGACCAGGTACTCACTCACCTCGCGGTCGGCCGGCAGGATCGACAGCACCCCCTCGGGCAGCCCGGCCCCGGCGACGATCTCGGCCAGGATGTAGGCGTCCAGAGGCGATTCGGGCGACACCTTGAGGACGGCCGAGCACCCGGCGAGCAGTGCGGGCGCGAGCTTGGCGGCGGCGGTGAACTGCGGCACGTTCCACGGCACGACCGCCGCGACCACCCCGACCGGCTCCCGCCGCACGAGCAGCGGCCCGAGCGCCCCGTCCCGCCGTTCCTCGTAGGGGAAGGTGCGGGCGACGGTGATCGCCGCGTCCCACACCATCATCGCGGCGAGGGCCTGCACCATGACGCTGGAGCTGTACGGGGTGCCGTTCTCCGAGCTGATGACCCGGGCGATCTCCTCGTACCGGACCGCGAACGCGTCCTTGATCCGCGTGACGACGGCGATCCGCTCGTCCAGGGTCATCCGCGGCCAGGGCCCTTCGTCGAACGCCCGCCGGGCGGCGGCGACGGCCCGGTCCACGTCCCCTTCGGCGGCATGCGGCACCCGGCCGATGACCTGCTCGGTGTGCGGGGAGATGACCTCGATGACATCCCGCCCGAGCGGATCGACCAACTCCCCGCCGATGAACAGTTTTCCGTGTTCGACAAGCTCGCTCATGGCTGCTGCCTCCCGCGACGCGGCACGTGATCCGACTCGTTGACTGGTCCTGCATCCGGCCTCTGCGTCCGGCTTCCGCAGCCGGACCGCATCTGACTTGGTGTCAGAACTGATACCAGTTCCAGTTCCAGGAGTCCACGGCCAGGACCGGACAATGCCCGCGGCGCGGAGTGCGGTCTCGTGCGGCCGGACCGGACCGCCTCACCGGATGGTCGACCGGGGCTACCACTGAAACAAGTTCTCGTTACAGTGGACGCGGCGCGTCGTGGCCGTACCCCGCACGCCGCCGAGGCCGCGCAGAGATGGGGAGTCCATGACGCAGGTGATCAACCACGGTGGCGGCGTCCACAGCATCAAGGTCCCCATCCCGGACAACCCGCTGGGCCACACGCTGGTCCATCTCCTGGACACCGGCCGGGGCCCGGTCCTGATCGACACCGGCTGGGACGACCCGGAGGCCTGGGACACCCTGACGGCCGGACTCACCAGCGTCGGCGTGGACATCGCCGATGTCCACGGCGTGGTCATCACCCACCACCACCCCGACCACCACGGCCTCTCCGGACAGGTCCGCGAGGTGTCGGGCGCCTGGATCGCGATGCACGCGGCCGACACGGCGATCGTCCGCCGCACGCGCGAGTCGGAACCGGGCACGTGGCTGTCCTACCTCGCACGGAAGCTGGCGACGGTGGGCGCACCCGAGGACCACATAGCGCCCCTGCTGGCGGCCCGCGAGAAGGGCGGCCGCATGCGCACCCTGCCCGGGCTGCGGGCGGCGCTGCCGGACCGCGAGATCGTGCCGGGCGAACTCCTCGACCTGGCGGGCCGCGAGCTCCGCGCGATCTGGACGCCGGGCCACACCCCGGGTCATGTCTGCCTGCACCTGGAGGAGGACCACCCGGCCAACCTGCCCGGCCGCGGCCGCCTCTTCTCCGGCGACCACCTGCTCCCCGGCATCAGCCCGCACGTCGGCCTCTACGAGGACCCGGACGACGCCACCGCCGCCACCGATCCGCTCGGGGACTACCTGGCCTCGCTGGAACGGATCGGCGCACTGGGGGTGGCCGAGGTGCTCCCGGCCCACCAGTACGCGTTCGCGGACGCGGCGGGCCGCGTCCAGGAACTGCTCGACCACCACGAGGAGCGCCTGACGGGCCTGCTGTCCCTGCTCGCCGAGCCGCTCACGCCGTGGCAGCTGGCCGAACGGATGGAGTGGAACCGGCCCTGGGAGCAAATCCCGTACGGCTCAAGGAACATCGCCGTCTCGGAAGCCGAGTCGCACCTGCGGCGACTGGTGAAGCTGGGACGCGCGGAGGCGGTTGCCGGGAGCGGGCCGGTGACCTTCGTGGCGGTGTGAGGCAGCGAAGGGGAACCCTGCCGGGCGGCCCATCGGAACACGGGGCGCCGCCGGTGCGGGACGGGGGCAGAATCCGGGTCGTGACGATCACCGCAGGCGAACTCGACCGGGCCGCCCTCAGCCGCCAGCTGCTGCTGGATCGGGCGAGGTGCGGACGCTTTAGCCGGCGGCAGGCCGCCTCGGCGCTCAGTCCTGGCCGGTGACGGTAGGGGAGACCGGGCGTTCGAAGAAGGTCTCCAGGACGACGGTGGCCTGTGTGCCACTGACGCCGCCGATCATGTAGATCCGGCGGAGCACGTCCTGCAGTTGCTCGGTGGTCGCGGTCCTGACCTTCACCAGCACCGAGGCGCTGCCGGCGGTGATGTGCGCTTCGAGGATCTCGGGGATCGCGGCGAAGCTCTCCGCCGAGTCGCCCATCCACGCGGTCGAGTCGACCAGCACGTAAGCCAGTACGCCGCTGCCCACCGCCGCCGGATCCACCTCGACGGTGGTGCGGCGGATGACGCCGCGCGCCCGCAGCTTCCGTACGCGCTCATGAGCCGCGCCCGCCGAGAGGCCGACCGCCTGGCCCAGCGCGGCGTAGGACTGGGTGGCGTCCTGCTGAAGCCGCTCCAGCAGGACGCGATCAACGTGATCCACAGCTCTCCATTCGTTGATGTCTTGCCTTCACCATACGTAATCCTGCAATCTTCGTCATGTGCCGAATCAAGTTCGGCACGTTCTATGTCAGGGGAGCGTCATGGCCAGTGACCTGTACGAGATGTTCGACGACCGTTTCCGCACCGGCCGGTGCATGAACGGCGATGCCGCCCTGGAGGTCCTGCACACCGGCTGCCGATGGGCCGAAGGACCCGTCTACCTGCCGGCCTGGCGGCAGGTGATCTGGAGCGACATCCCCAACGACCGGATGCTGCGGTGGGACGAGGAGACCGGGGCGGTCCACGTGTTCCGCCGCGACGCCGGGCACACCAACGGCAACACGCTCGACCGCGAGGGCCGGCTGATCACCTGCGAGCAGGGCAACCGCCGGGTGTCCCGCACCGAGCACGACGGCACCGTCACCGTGCTGGCCGACCGCTGGCAGGGCAGGCGGCTGAACAGCCCGAATGACGCGGCGGTCAAGTCCGACGGCTCCGTCTGGTTCTCCGACCCGTCCTTCGGCATCACCAGCGACTACGAGGGCTACCGGGCCGAGAGCGAGATCGGCTCCGACAACGTCTACCGCGTCGACCCCGCCACCGGCGAAGTGCGCCTGGTGGCGGACTGCTTCGCAGCACCGAACGGACTGGTGTTCTCCGCGGACGAGAAGCAGCTCCTCGTCTCCGACACCGGGGCCGGCTGCATCCGGGCCTTCGACGTGCACGACGACGGCACGCTGTCGGAGGGGAAGATCTTCGCCGAGGCGGGGGCCCGCGAGAACGCCCGCTTCGACAACCTCCGCTTCGACGACGGCGGACGGCTCTGGGCTGCCGCGATGAACGACGGAGTGCACTGCTACGACCCCGACGGCACGCTGATCGGCCGGCTCGTCGTGCCCGAGGCCGTCGCCAACATCTCCTGGGGCGGCGCAAAGCGCAACCGACTCTTCATCGCCGCGGAGACCAGCCTCTACTCGGTGGTCATGGCCGTCACGGGCACCCACCCGACCGGACCGGGGCGCCGCCCCTGGCAGGCCTGATCCAAACGAAGGACCCCAGGTGATCCAGCCGGCGCTGCGACTACGGGAC
Organism: Streptomyces sp. RKAG290; assembly: GCF_023701695.1. Taxonomy (GTDB): domain Bacteria; phylum Actinomycetota; class Actinomycetes; order Streptomycetales; family Streptomycetaceae; genus Streptomyces. The sequence goes on along the minus strand of NZ_JAJOZC010000001.1, from coordinate 5,329,040 downwards.
AGCCCTTAGGCTGCCGTCATGAATCCGGCCCTGACCAGCGGTGCGACCGCCGAGCCCGTCGTCCTGGACGCCACGGAGCTGACCGCCGACCCGCAACTGGCGGCCCGGTTCGAGGAGTCGGCCCACCGCATCCTGGCGGACCTCGTCGCCAAGGGCGCCGCGCTGGGCTGGGTCGAGCCGCCCTCGCGGGGCGAGGTGGCGGAACTCCTGGACGACATCGTCTGCGCGGCACGGACGGGGGACGCCGCTCTGCGGGCTCTCTTCCTCGGCCGCGAGCTCGCCGGCTTCGGGTACTGGCGCCGCTACGCCCGGCCTACCCACCGGCCGCACGCCGACCTGGAGAAGCTCGCGGTGGACGGTGCCGCACACGGCCGTGGTGTCGGCCGGACGCTGACCGCCGCCTTGATCGCCGACGCCCGGGAGCGGCACATCGAGGTGCTCACCCTGGACGCCCGGGGCGACAACACCCCTGCCCTGGCCTTGTACCGGTCGCTGGGTTTCACGGAGTACGGCCGGCTGCCGGACTTCGTCGCCGTCGGGGAGGCCCGGTACGACAAGGTCTTCCAGATGCTGGACCTCCGCCGCCGGGCCTGACCGCCGGGGCGGGACGGGCCTCGCGCACCGGGGGCGGGGCAGGCGGGTATCCGCCGGTTCCGGGATGCCGGTGCTCCTGGTGCGCGGCCCGTCGTCGTTCCCGTTCCCCCGCCGGCCACCCTCCTGCGCGGTCCGCCCCGGCGGCGGCGCCCTGGGCAGGGGTCCCGTGGTGACCGCCCGGTAGAGTGTGCGAGTCGTCATCATGCCCGTTCAGGGGGAAGCCGGTGCGAATCCGGCACTGACCACGCAGCCGTGATCCGCCATCGTCGGCGGGAGTCGGAATGCCCTGTCCGTGTCGTGACCGGCTCGTGCCATCGGGACCCCGGTGGCCGGCTCACCGTCGAGGTATACGGAGCCGGAGCCTGGTGCCTGTGTGTGCCTGTGCCCGGTCTCCCGCAGGAGAGGCCCCGCCCGCCATGACCGTACGCCGCAGCGCAGCTGCGCTCGCCGCCACCGCCACCGTGCTCTGTGCGGCCGCAGCCCCGGCCGCAGTCGCCGCGCCGTCCCCCTCCCCCTCGCCGTCCGTGGCGCTGCCGTCGGGGCTCTACGGCACGACGGACCCGACGTACGACGGGGTGTGGCGGCAGTCGCTGGCCTTCGTCGCGCAGCGGGCCGTGGGCGTCATGCCCGCCCAGAAGTCGGTGGACTGGCTGATCGGCCAGCAGTGCGACAGCGGGGCCTTCCCCGCCTACCGCCCCGACTCCACCGTGGCCTGCAACGACAAGACCATGATCGACACCAATGCGACGGCGGCCGCCGTGCAGGCGCTGCACGAGGTCGGCGGGCACAAGGAGCTCGTCGCCACCGGCATCGACTGGCTGAAGTCCGTACAGAACAAGGACGGCGGCTGGGGCTACACCGCGGGCGGGGCCAGTGACGCGAACTCCACCTCGGTCGTGATCGGCGCCCTCGCCCGCGCCGGACAGAAGCTCGGCGACGTGACGACGGACGGCGGCAAGACCCCGTACGACGCGCTGCTCACCTTCGCCATCCCCTGCGGCGGCAAGGCCGGTGGCGCGTTCGCCTACCAGCCCGACAAGGCAGGCAAGCTCGTCGCCAACGGGGACGCCACCGCGGCGGGGGTGCTCGGCTCGCTCGGCAAGGGGCTCCTCGTCGGGAACAACGCCGCGGTCAAGGACCCCAGCTGCCACAAGGCCACCCCCCTCAAGCCCGAGCAGGCGGCCCAGAACGGCGCCTACTACCTCGCGGGCGCCCTCGCGAAGACCGGTCACCTCGACCAGCCGCCGATGCCCGGTGCCGACGACGACACCCCGCAGCCGGACTTCGGCAACACCGCCGACGCGGTCGTCGCCCTGTCCGCCTCCGGGCACAAGGACAAGGCCGCCGGGTCCGTCGACTGGCTGGCGAAGAACTCGGCCGGCTGGGCAAAGCAGAACGGCCCCGCCGCCTACGCCCAGCTGGTCATGGCCGCGCACGCGACCGGCGCGGACGTCCACGACTTCGGCGGCGCCGACCTCGTCACCCAGCTGAACGCGACCGGGCCCGCGCCCGCCTCCGTGAAGAAGCCGACGGCGAGCGCGACCGAGGAAGAGGAGAAGAAGGACAGCGGCGACGGGGACGGCATCGGCGGTGTCTGGTGGTTCGTCGGGATCGGCCTCGTCGTCGGTGCGGGCGTCGGCTTCCTGATCAGCGGCCGCCGGAAGAACCAGCAGCTGTGAGGCGCGCCGGAAGGACCACCGCGCTGCTGGTGGTCCTGGGCGCCGTCCTGGCCGTGCTCGGCCAGGGCACGGCCCAGGCCGCCGGCTACCGCTACTGGTCGTTCTGGGAAGGCTCCGGAAGCGGCTGGGCGTACGCCACGCAGGGGCCGTCCCTGGTCCGGCCGGACGACGGTGCGGTGCAGGGCTTCCGGTTCTCGGTGAGCGCCGACTCCCAGGACGCGGCGAAGCCGCGCCGCTCCCCCGACTTCAAGAAGATCTGCGCCGGCACGCCCGCCAAGGGCGGCACGAAGCGGGTCGGGCTCGTCATCGACCCCGGCACGGCGGCCGACGCCCCGGACGGGGAGACGCCGCCCGCGCCGCGTACCGCGTGCGCACAGGTCCCGCAGGACGCGAGCAGTGCGGATGCGCTCGCGTCGGTGGCCAAGCCGCTGCGTTACGGCTCCGACGCGCTGCTCTGCGCGATCTCCGACTACCCGGCCTCGGGGTGCGGTGAGCAGGTTTCCGGAAACGGCGACGGGGACGTGAGCGGTACGGCCACGGCAACCACCTCCGCGTCCGCCGGCGACGGGGACGGTGGTTCGGGCGGCGGACCGTCCGCCGGTGTCCTCGTCGGGTTCGGCGCCGTCCTTCTGCTCGGCATCGCCGCAGTCGCGCAGGCCCGCCGCCGCCGCGGATGAGCGGCCCGACGGACCGCGAGGCCACCCGCTCAGAGGCCCGCCCGGTGGCGGCTCAGCGCGCCTGGCGCGCGCCCGCCGCCACCCGGAGCAACGCGCTGCCCGCCGGGGCCTGGTGGCTGTGGGCGCTCGGGCTGGCCACCGCGGCCTCCCGGACCACCAACCCGCTGCTGCTCGGACTGCTGGTGGGCGTGGCGGGCTACGTGGTGGCCGCGCGCCGCACGGATGCGCCGTGGGCCAGGTCCTACGGGGCGTTCATCAAGATCGGACTGTTCGTCATCGGTGTGCGGCTGCTCTTCTCGGTGTTCCTCGGATCGCCGATCCCGGGCACGCACGTCGTGTTCACCCTCCCCGAGGTGCCGCTGCCTGAGTGGGCGAAGGGCGTCCGGATCGGGGGCCGTGTCACCGCCGAGCAGCTGCTCTTCGCGCTGTACGACGGGGCCAAGCTGGCCACCCTGCTGATCTGCGTCGGCGCGGCCAACTCCCTCGCCAACCCGGCCCGGCTGCTGAAGTCACTGCCCGGTGCGCTGTACGAGGCCGGGGTCGCCGTCGTCGTCGCGATGACGTTCGCGCCGAACATGGTCGCGGACGTGGTGCGGCTGCGCACCGCCCGGCGGCTGCGCGGCCGCCCGACCGGTGGGGTCGGGGCCGTGCTGCAGATCGGGCTGCCGGTCCTGGAGGGAGCGCTGGAGCGGTCGGTGGCCGTGGCGGCCTCGATGGACGCGCGCGGATACGGGCGCAGTGCCCAGGTGCCGGCCGCCGTCCGGCACACCACCAACGCCCTCACCCTCGGCGGGCTGCTCGGTGTCTGCGCCGGTACGTACGGGCTGCTGGCCGCGCAGGGTGCGGTGTACGGGCTGCCGCTGCTGATCGCGGGGCTCCTCGCCGCGACGGCCGGGCTGCGGCTCGGCGGGGCCCGTTCGGTGCGCACCCGCTACCGGCCCGACCGGTGGGGGTGCGGGCCTGGCTGGTCGCCGGCTCGGGTGCGGCGGTCGCGGTGGCGATGATCTGGGCGGGCAGTGCGGATCCGGCGGCGCTGCACCCCGGAGTCGTACCGCTGACCGCGCCGGTGCTGCCGCTGTGGCCCGCCGCCGCGGTGCTGATCGGCCTGCTGCCCGCGCTGGTCGCGCCCGTCCCGCCCTCCCCCACAGGCATCGAGGAGCAGGTGTGATCCGGTTCGACGACGTTTCGGTGCAGTACGAGGGGGCCGGACACCCCACCCTGTCGGGAGTGGACCTGTGCGTACCGGAGGGTGAGCTGGTGCTGCTCATCGGGCCGTCGGGGGTCGGCAAGTCGACATTGCTGGGTGCCGTCTCGGGGCTCGTGCCGCATTTCACCGGCGGCCGGCTGACCGGCCGGGTCACCGTCGGCGGGCGCGACACCCGCACCCACAAGCCCCGTGAGCTCGCCGATCTGGTCGGCACGGTGGGCCAGGACCCGCTCTCCCACTTCGTGACCGACACCGTCGAGGACGAGCTGGCGTACGGCATGGAGTCGCTCGGCCTGGCCCCGGACGTGATGCGCCGGCGCGTCGAGGAGACCCTCGACCTGCTGGGCCTCGCCGCGCTGCGCGACCGGCCGATCGCCACGCTCTCCGGCGGACAGCAGCAACGGGTCGCGATCGGGTCGGTGCTCACCCCGCACCCCCGGGTCCTGGTGCTGGACGAGCCGACGTCCGCCCTGGACCCCGCGGCCGCCGAGGAGGTTCTCGCGGTGCTCCAGCGGCTCGTGCACGACCTGGGGACCACCGTCCTGATGGCGGAGCACCGGCTGGAGCGCGTGGTGCAGTACGCCGACCAGGTCGTCCTGCTGCCCTCGCCCGGCGCCGCCCCGGTGATGGGCGCGCCCGCCGACGTCATGGCCCTCTCGCCGGTGCATCCGCCGGTGGTGGCGCTGGGGCGGCTGGCGGGCTGGGACCCGCTGCCGCTCTCGGTACGGGACGCCAGGCGGCGGGCCTCGGGGATGCGCGACGCGCTGGCGGACACCCGGCCCGGGCCGGTCGCGGGCAGGGCCGTTGCACGCCCGGTGGCCGAGGTGACCGCCGCTCCCCGCCCCGCCGCACGGCGAGGGCCCCTGGCCAGACTGTTCGGCCGGGAACCGCAGGAGACCGCCGCCCCCGAACCCGTCACCGACACCACCACCCGGGTGGAGCGCCTCGGTGTGCGGCGGGGCCGGGTCGAGGCGCTTCGCCAGGTCACCCTCACCGTCGCGCCCGGCGAGACCCTCGCCCTGATGGGACGCAACGGCGCGGGCAAGTCCACCCTGCTGGCCGCCCTCGTCGGCCTGGTCGAGCCGACCTCCGGCACCGTCCTGGTCGGCGGCCGGACCCCGCACCGCACGCCGCCGCGCGAGATGGTGCGCCGGGCCGGTCTCGTACCGCAGGAGCCGCGCGACCTGCTGTACGCGGACACGGTCGCCGCCGAGTGCGCGGCGGCCGACGCGGACGCGGGCGCCGCGCCGGGCAGCTGCCGGGCCCTGGTGTCCGAGCTGCTGCCGGGCGTGCCGGACGACACCCACCCCCGCGATCTCTCCGAGGGGCAGCGGCTCGCCCTGGCGCTGGCGCTCGTGCTCACCGCCCGGCCGCCGCTGCTGCTCCTGGACGAGCCGACCCGCGGGCTGGACTACGCGGCCAAGGCCCGGCTCGTCGGGGTGCTGCGCGGGCTGGCTGCCCAGGGGCACGCGATCGTGCTGGCCACGCACGACGTGGAGCTGGCCGCCGAGCTGGCGCACCGGGTGGTGATCCTCGCCGACGGGGAGGTGGTGGCGGACGGGCCGACGCCGGAGGTGGTGGTGTCCTCGCCGGCGTTCGCCCCGCAGATCGCCAAGATTCTGGCCCCGCAGGAGTGGCTGACCGTGACGCAGGTGCGCGACGCGCTGGGGAGCACCGGATGACCGGCGAACGCGGGACGGCCGCCGCCCCACGCCGCGGGGCCCGTCCGGTGCGGCTCGGGCCGCGTGCCGTCGCCGCGCTGGTGCTGATCAGCGCGATCGGTGTGGCCGCCTTCGGCTGGCCGCTGCTGGCCGGCCCGGACTCCGGGCTCGCGCACTCGGCGGATGCGCCGTGGCTGTTCGCCGCGCTGCTGCCGCTGCTGGTCGGGGTGGTGGTCGCGATGATCGCGGACGCCGGGCTCGACGCGAAGGCGGTGGCGATGCTGGGGGTGCTGGCCGCGGTCGGCGCCGCGCTGCGGCCGCTGGGGGCGGGCACCGCGGGGCTCGAACCGATGTTCTTCCTGATGGTGCTGAGCGGGCGGGTGCTCGGGCCGGGGTTCGGCTTCGTGCTCGGCTCGGTGACGATGTTCGCGTCCGCGCTGCTGACCGGCGGGGTCGGCCCGTGGATGCCGTTCCAGATGCTGTCGATGGGCTGGTTCACGATGGGCGCGGGCCTGCTGCCGGCCCCGGAGCGGCTGCGCGGGCGCGCCGAGCTGCTGATGCTCGCGGCGTACGGGGCGGTGGCGGCGTTCGTGTACGGGACGGTCATGAATCTGTACGGGTGGACGATCGTGCCGGGCCTCGGCTCGGGCATCTCCTTCCATCCCGGTGACGCGCCGGCCGACAACCTGGTGCGCTTCCTCGCGTACTGCACGGCCACCTCGCTCGGCTGGGACCTGGGCCGGGCCGTGCTCACCGTCGTCCTCACGCTGACCGTCGGGGCCACGCTGCTGAAGGCGCTGCGCCGGGCCACCCGCCGCGCCGCCTTCGAGGCCCAGGTCACATTCGAGGTCCCGCGGGAGTGAGGGTACCCACAGGACCTTGGTCCTGTACGAGGCGCGATAGGAGCCGTTCCGGCCGGCAGCCGACGCCCGTTTCCGCCATTCCGACCTGCTGTGACGCACTTTGTGGTGGTTCGGGACCTTCGGCCCCGGGTGCGAAGCGGGTTCGTAACGGGGGTCGTTGCGGTGGCCGAACGCCGCCGCTCACACTTGAGACGTCGCCGAGCACCGCAGCGTCCACCGGAACGGACAGCGGTCTACGAGCACCGGGCCAGGCAGGATGCGGACCGGCGGGCGACTCCACCGTTCCCGACGTTAGGTTCCATGTGTCGTTCGCCCGCACCCTTCTCGCCCAGCCCCGCACCGCCCGCCGCAAGACCGTCATGACCGGCGCCGCCGTGCTGCTGGGCGCCACCGGCCTGGCCGTGGGCGTCTCCCCGGCCATGGCGGCTCCGTCCGCCGCGCCGACGTCCGCCGGCGCGAGTGCGCAGGACGCGGCGAAGCAGATGATCGGTGACGACGCGCAGTTCCAGTGCTTCAGCAACATCGTCAGCCACGAGAGCGGCTGGAACCCGAGCGCGACCAACGCCTCCTCGGGCGCCTACGGCCTGGTCCAGGCGCTGCCCGGTTCGAAGATGGCCTCCGCCGGCTCCGACTGGCAGAGCAACCCGAAGACCCAGATCAAGTGGGGCATGGACTACATGAACGAGCGCTACGGCAGCCCGTGCGGCGCCTGGTCGTTCTGGCAGGCCAACAACTACTACTGAGCCGGCCCGGACTTCTCCCGGCAGTGACCGATGACCCCGACCGCACCGCGGTCGGGGCCATCGGCGTGAGCGCGTCCGGTCAGTGCCGCGCCGCGATCGTGTCGAACCAGCGCACGATCTGCGGACCGGACTTCAGGGGATACCTTCCGCAGGGGCCGTCCGGAGCCTCTCGTCCGGGCCGTCGGGCCGGGCATGGTCCGACCGAGAGGCCCTAGAGCCGCTGGATGATCGTGCCGGTGGCCAGGGCGCCGCCCGCGCACATGGTGATCAGCGCGAACTCCTTGTCCCTGCGCTCCAGTTCGTGCAGGGCCGTGGTGATCAGCCGGGCGCCGGTGGCACCGACCGGGTGGCCGAGGGCGATCGCGCCGCCGTTGACGTTGACCTTCTCCAGGTCCTGTCCGAAGACCTGCGCCCAGCTCAACACCACTGACGCGAATGCCTCGTTGATCTCGACGATGTCGATGTCCTTGAGGGACATCCCGGCCTTGCCGAGCACCGCGCGGGTGGCGTCGACGGGCCCGTCGAGGTGGAAGTGCGGGTCGGAGCCGACCAGCGCCTGGGCCACGATGCGGGCCCGCGGTTTGAGCTTGAGCGCCCGCGCCATCCGCTTGGACGCCCACATGATCGCGCAGGCGCCGTCCGATATCTGCGAGGAGTTGCCGGCGGTGTGGACGGCGGTGGGCATCACCGGCTTGAGCCCGGCGAGCCCCTCCATCGTGGTGTCGCGCAGCCCCTCGTCACGGTCGACGAGCCGCCACATGCCCTGGCCCGCGGCCTGTTCCGCCTCGGTGGTGGGCACCTGGACCGCGTACGTCTCCCGTTTGAAGCGTTCCTCGGCCCAGGCGACGGCCGCCCGCTCCTGCGAGATGAGGCCGAGCGAGTCGACGTTCTCCCGGGTGAGGCCGCGCTTGCGGGCGATGCGCTCGGCGGCCTCGAACTGGTTGGGCAGGTCGACGTTCCACTCGTCCGGCCACGGCTTGCCCGGCCCGTGCTTGGACCCGCTGCCCAGCGGCACCCGTGACATCGCCTCGACCCCGCAGCTGATGCCGACGTCGATCACCCCGGCCGCGACCATGTTCGCGACCATGTGGGAGGCCTGCTGCGAGGAGCCGCACTGGCAGTCCACGGTGGTCGCGGCGGTCTCGTACGGAAGGCCCACGGTGAGCCAGGCGTTGCGCGCGGGGTTCATGGACTGTTCGCCGGCATGGGTGACGGTGCCGCCGACGATCTGTTCGACGCAGTCGGCATGGATGCCGGTCCGGCCGAGAAGTTCACGGTAGGTCTCACCCAGCAGATAGGCGGGGTGCAGATTGGCGAGCGCGCCTCCGCGCTTGCCGATGGGGGTGCGTACGGCTTCGACGATGACGGGTTCCGCGGCCATGAGCTCGTCCTCTCCTCGCACTTCCGCAGAGGCGTCCCGGCGCCCACGGAAGGAACTAGTACGCGTTCTAGTTCTGCCTGCAGTCTTATGAGGCTTACCCCCGGTACGCAAGGGTCTTGCATGCACCTTGCCCATGCTTCACGGCCAGCACCCTCCGCGAACCGGACAGGTTCACCGATGCTTCACGCAACAGATCAGGCCATGCCTCTTGTCAGTTGTAGAACTCGTTACTACCTTTCGGGCAACTTCTGATGGGTCGTCAGACATCGATCGGGCGGCTCTCGGACCGACCTGGAGTTGCCGATGCCCTGCCCCCATCTGCCCGAAGGGTTCGACTTCACCGACCCCGATCTGCTCCAAGCCCGCATCCCGCACCCGGAGTTCGCCCGGATGCGGGAGACCGCGCCGGTCTGGTGGTGCACCCAGCCCGCCGGCATCTCCGGCTTCGACGACGAGGGCTACTGGGTCGTCACCCGGCATGCGGACGTCAAGTACGTCTCGACCCGCCCCGAGCTGTTCTCGTCCCACACCAACACCGCGGTGATCCGCTTCAACGAGTCGATCAGCCGGGACCAGATCGACGTCCAGAAACTCATCATGCTGAACATGGACCCGCCCGAACACACCCGCGTCCGCCAGATCGTCCAGCGCGGATTCACGCCACGCGCCATCCGCTCCCTGGAGGAGGCGCTGCGCGACCGGGCGCGCTCGATCGTCGAGACGGCTCTGGCCGGCGCGGACGGCGACGGCTCGTTCGACTTCGTCAACAACATCGCCGTCGAACTGCCGCTCCAGGCCATCGCCGAGCTCATCGGCGTACCGCAGGAGGACCGGACCCGGATCTTCGACTGGTCCAACAAGATGGCCTCGTACGACGATCCGGAGTACGCGATCACCGAGGAGATCGGTGCCGAGGCGGCCATGGAGCTCGTCTCGTACGCGATGAACCTGGCGGCGGCGCGCAAGGAGTGCCCGGCCAAGGACATCGTCTCGCAGCTGGTCGCCGCCGAGGGCGAGGGCAACCTTCTGTCCGACGAGTTCGGCTTCTTCGTCATCCTGCTCGCCGTGGCCGGGAACGAGACCACCCGCAACGCCATCAGTCACGGCATGCACGCCTTCCTGACCCACCCCGAGCAGTGGGAGCTGTACAAGCGCGAGCGGCCGCAGACCGCCGCGGAGGAGATCGTCCGCTGGGCGACGCCCGTGGTCTCCTTCCAGCGGACCGCCACCCAGGACCTCGAACTGGGCGGGCAGCAGATCAAGAAGGGCGACCGGGTCGGGATGTTCTACTCCTCAGCCAACAACGACCCCGAGGTCTTCGAGAGCCCGGAGAGGTTCGACATCTCCCGCGACCCCAACCCGCACCTCGGCTTCGGCGGCGGCGGTCCGCACTTCTGCCTGGGCAAGTCCCTTGCCGTGATGGAGATCGACCTGATCTTCAACGCGATCGCGGACGTGCTGCCGGACCTGCGGCTGGTGGGCGATCCGCGGCGGCTGCGGTCGGCCTGGCTCAACGGCATCAAGCAGCTCCAGGTGAGCACCACGCGCGGCTGAGGACCGCCCTGACCCTGGCTCGTCGCCTGTGCGGCGGCCGCCCGTCCGCACCCCCGTACGGGTGCCGGACGGGCGTACCGGGATCATGGCGGGCATGCACGCCCTGCTCTCCGCCTTCGCCCCGATCTGGATCCTGACCGGCATCGGTTACGCGGTCGCCCGCAGCGGCCTGCTCGGGGCGCAGGCGGAAGCGGTGCTCGGCCGGTTCGTCTTCCATGTGGCCATGCCCGCAGCCCTGTTCACCATGGTGTCGGGGTCGCATCCGTCCGCGTTCGCCCATCCGTCGATGGTGGCGTTCGCGGCGGCCACGGCGCTGGTGTCCGCCCTGGGCTTCGTGGTGGCGCGGCGGTTCTTCGGCCGTGGGAGGGCCGACGCGGCGATCAGCAGCATGGCGTCCGGCTACGTCAATTCGGCCAACCTGGGCATCCCGGTGGCGGTGCAGGTGCTCGGCGACGCCTCGTTCGTCGCGCAGGTCATCCTGTTCCAGGTGCTGCTGGTCTCGCCCGTGATCCTGACCCTGCTCGACTCGGGGACGCGGCCGGGCGGCGGGGCGGCCGGTGAACGTCCCGGCGGCGGGCTGCGGCGGATGCTCACCATGCCGGTCCGCAACCCCATCATCATGGCCTCGCTGCTGGGCCTGGCCGTCTCCGTGACCGGGCTGCGGCTGCCGGCCGCCCTCACCCACTCCTGCGACCTGCTGGGCGCGGCGGCCGTGCCGACGGCCCTGGTCACCCTGGGCATGTCCCTGCACGGCGGTCCTGCCGCAGCGACCGGGCGCGTCGCCGGGCGGGCGGAGGTCGGCGCCGCGGTCGCGCTCAAGACGCTCGCGCAGCCGCTGATCGCCTATGCCGTCGCCGGGCCGCTCCTGCATCTGCCGGACCACCAGGTGCTGGCCGTGGTGCTCTGCTCAGCCCTGCCGACGGCCCAGAACGCCTTCATCTACGCCCGTGAGTACGGCCTGGACACCGGTCTCGCCCGCAATGGCGTGGTGGCTTCCACGGTGGTGTCGATGGTGACGCTGTCCTTCGCCACCTGGGCGCTGGGGCCGAACCGCTGAGCCGTTCGGGTGGCGGGCTCCGCCCGGCGGACGGATGCTGGGTACGCGACGATCCACCCGCCGAAGGGGTGCGCGGACGCTGCCCTGTCCACGCACCCCTTCGGCCTGCGTACAGCGAGGACCGTGCGCGGTCACGACTTGCCGGCCACCGCTTCGCCGCCCACCTTGGGCACCCGTTCCGGGGCCGCCATCCCGTCCGAACCCCGCGCCGCCGGGGGCTTCGTGGCCTTCGCGTCGCTCTCCTGCAGCTCACGCGGTCCGGACAGCAGGTAGGTAAGACCGAATCCGAGCGCCACCACCGTCGCCCCGCCCACCGCGTCGAGCACCCAGTGGTTGCCCGTCGCCACGATCGTCGAGACCGTGAACAGCGGATGCAGCAGCCCCAGCGCCTTCATCCAGACCTTCGGGGCGAGCATCACGATCACCACCCCGCACCACAGCGACCAGCCGAAGTGCAGCGAGGGCATCGCCGCGTACTGGTTGGTCACCCCGGTCAGCGTGCCGTAGTCGGGCTCCGCGAAGTCCTGGACGCCGTGCACCGTGTCGATGAAGCCGAGATCCGGCATCAGCCGCGGCGGGGCCAGCGGGTAGAGCCAGAAGCCGACCAGGGCCAGGAGCGTGGCGAAGCCGATGGAGCTGCGGACCCAGCGGTAGTCCGCGGGGCGGCGTACGTAGAGCACACCGAGGATCGTCAGCGGCACGATGAAGTGGAACGTCGAGTAGTAGTAGTCGAAGAAGTCCCGCAGCCAGGTGACCTGCACGACTGCGTGATTGGCCCAGTGCTCGATGTCGATGTGCAGCCACTGTTCGGCCGAGTGGATCTGCTCGCCGTGCTGCTCGGCGGTGGCACGGCCGGCCCTCGCGGCCAGCCTGACGTACGCGTACGCGGAGTAGACGACCCTGATCAGCAGGAGTTCCAGCAGCAGGTTGGGCCGGCTGAGCACCCGCCGCCAGAACGGCAGCAGCGGCACCCTGCTCCAGCGGGCCGGGACCGGCGTCGCGTGGTCGGTGGCGACCGGCTGCTGCCAGTACGGCGAGGTGCGCGGCAGGAACGGGGCGATGCACGCGGCCCCGAGCGCGGCGAGCAGCATCACGTTGTCACGCACCGGGAAGAGCGCCACGATGTTGGGCAGCAGCATCTTGCCGGGCAGCGTGATCACGAGGACCACCACGGCCGGCCACACCATCCGGTCACGGGCCCGCCTGCCCACCCGGCCGACCACGGCGAGCAGCACCCACAGCAGTTGGTGCTGCCAGGCGGTCGGCGACACGGCCACGGCGACGCAGCCGGTCACGGCCACGGCGAGCAGCAGCTGCCCGTCGCGGGCGTACCGCGCGGCCCGGCGCAGACCGACGTAGCAGACGGCTCCGGCGAGCACCAGGAAGAGCGCGATCTCCAGCGGCCCCGCCAGGCCGAAGCGGAGCAGCGCACCGTGCAGGGACTGGTTGGCGAGGCTGTCCGCCTGGTCGCCGAGGCCCGCCCCGGCGACGTGGTGCACCCAGTACCTCCACGAGTCGTGCGGCATCGCGGCCCAGGCCAGTGCCGTGCAGGCGGCGAACGCGGCGCCGCCGGTCACCGCCGCCCGGCGTCTCCCGGTCAGCCAGAGCAGCGCGGCGAACAGCAGCACGGTCGGCTGGAGCGCGGCAGCGATCCCGATCAGGACGCCGGAGGCCCGTTCCCCGCGGACCACGAAGCAGCCGACGAGGACGAGGAGGACCGGCAGGATGCTGGTCTGGCCCAGGTGCAGGGCGTTGCGGACCGGCAGCGAGAGCATCAGCAGGCTGATCGCGACGGGTGCGGCGAGCAGGGTCGTACGGCGGCTGACCGGGCCTGGCAGGGCGCGCGCCGCGATGACGCCGAGCGCGGCGACGAGCAGGAGCGAGCCGAAGGTCCAGGCGACGCCGAGGCTCTGTTCGGCCGTGCGGGTCAGCGGCTTCAGCACCAGCCCGGCGAAGGGGGTGCCGGTGAACGCGTCGGTGTCGTACAGCGAGCCCTTCACATGAAGCACACCGTTCGCACCGATCCAGGTCTCCAGATCGGTCAGCCGTTCGCCGGGTGGCTGCCGCAGCACCACGGCCATCTGACGGATGGCCAACGCGGCCACAACCAGCCAGAGAACAGCCCGTGCCGCCCCGGTCCTCGCTCCTGTCGTCACGTCTCCGCGCGCACTGTGCTCCGCATTCGCCACGCTGCGCCGACCCTCCCACCGTCTAGTGCCGGCCCTCGATCCGGGCATGCTGTGAAACCATCGCATTGCGCTATGAGATAGACCCAATCAACCCTCTCTTCGCCTGACTGTCATCCCGCCTTTTTCCGAAAGAATGTCCGGGCGCGCATTCGGGACATGGCCGGGCGGCCGGAACCGGCAGCGCCACCCCCACGTCTGAGCCCGTGATCGACGGCTGAGAGCTGTCCCGCCCGCCAGGGGTCGCGGGACAGCCCTTGAGGGGGGGGACCGGCATGCGGGGCACGGGGACGGGACATGAGGTGCGCGCCGGATCGCGTGCGTGGGCGGTGCGCGCGCTCTCGCTGGTCATGATGCTGGTGTCACTACAGCTGGGCTCGCTGATCGCACCGGCGTACGCCTGCGGCTGCGGGGCGATGGTCGTCAACCGGAACAGCCAGGTCACGGTCGACCGGGAGACGTCCGTGGTCGGCTGGGACGGCAGCACCGAGCAGATCGTGATGCAGCTGACCGTCCGCGGGAACGCGCCGGAGGCGGCCTGGATCATGCCCGTGCCGCACCGTGCCACGGTCCGGCTCGGTGACGCCGCCCTCTTCTCCGAGCTCGGGACGCTCACCGCACCGGTCCGCGAGACGCGGCACTACTTCTGGCCGCGTGCGAAGGACTGGCCCTTCGGCGGTTCGGACGACACGTCAGGGGCCGGTGCGCCGGCCCCTGGCGATGCCGCACCGGTCGGGGTGGTCGGCCGCGAGCGGCTCGGCCCCTTCGACGTGGCGCGACTGACCGCGACCGACCCCGCGGCCCTGGAGGGCTGGCTGACGGACAACGGCTTCGAGCTCCCGGACCGGCTGTCGACGGCGCTGCGGCCCTACGTCGAGCAGAAGTGGGAGTACGTCGCGATCCGTCTCGCCCCCCAGGAGAAGGGCGGTCCGCTGCTCGGCCGGCTCGACCCGCTGCGGCTGCGCTTCGCCAGCGACGAGCTGGTCTACCCGATGCGGCTGTCCCGGCTCGCCACGACGCCGCAGTCACTGGGCCTCTACGTGCTGGCGGCGCACCGGATGGAGCCGCGCGGGCCGATCGGCGGCCGGCCGCCCGAGGTGACGTACGCGGGGCGCATCGGCGCGGGGCAGGAGACGGGCGCGTACCCGGCCCTGGGGGCGCTGACGGGAGGGAAGCCGGTGTTCGTCACGGCGATCGACCAGTCGTTCCCGCGGCCGGAACTGATCGACGGCGACCACGAGTTGCGGGCGACGGCGGCCGACACCCCGTACCGGACCACGTACTACCGGGACGAACTGCTGACCGTGGGCCCCTTTCCCGCCTGGCTGCTGTCGCTGCTCGTTGGAGCGGGGGTGGTGGCCGCCGCGTTGCTGCTGGGCCTTCGGGCGAGGCGGCGGCGGCCGGTGGCACCGCCGCCGCCGGTCACCGTGCCGCCGCCGCTGAGGTGAGCGCGGGCGGCCGCGCCGAGGTGCTCAGCCCGCCACCGGCGCGTCCTCCTGCCAGCCCGTGAAGAGCGGGACCTCGCCGCTGCCGTCCAGGACCACGATCCCGAACGGACGGTCGAAGGCGAGGTGCAGGAAGCGCCGCGGCGGCGCGGGCGCCGCGCTCCCCGGCGCGGCGAGGACGGTCACGGCCGCCGCCTGCACACCCTCCTCGGCGACTTTCACCACGGCCTCCTGCACCACCTGGGAGATCCTGAGCCGTTCGGGTGAGAGCCCCGAGAAGTCGGCGTCGGCGCCGGTCGCGATCCGCACCCCGAGCGCCGGCAAGTGCCTGGTGACCTGAACATTCGTACGTAGGGTGAATCGCGGGACGGCGATACTCAGCGCGTCCGCCTCCAGCGAGGCGCGTGCCTCCGCCGGAGCCCAGGCGGCGGGCAGTACGTCCGCCGCCCCCGCACCCGGTTCCCCCAGCACCAGCCGGACCCGGGCCGGGGCGGCACCGGGGCGCTCCGCGCGGCAGCGCAGCTCGACGACGTGGGTGCCGCGTACCGTCCAGGCGTCCCAGGGCGCGGGTCTGCCGTGCATCGTCGGCACCGGGCGGCTCACCCCCGCCGCGTCGGTGAACGGCAGGTCCCGGGTGTCCGCGCGCTCGAACGGCACCTCCCAGCGCGCCTTCAGCGCCAGCACGTTGACGAGCACCAGCAGCATCTCGTCACTGATCTGCAGCGGCAGCCGCTCGATGAGACCGCCGGTGGCCTCCCGCACCCACGCGTCGACCCCGGCGGCGTCCATCGGACCGAACCCGATGTCCGCCAGCGCCTCCCGGTACTCCCGGTGGACCGGCACCCGGCTCCACACCCGGGTCGCCACCCCCAGGGCGTCGGTGGCCGCGAGCTCGCGCACCCCGGCCGTCACCGCGTCGGCGGCCTGCCGCTCCGCCACCCCGAGCACCGCCCGCAGTTCCTCGGCGGTCTCCCCGCGCGCCCCCGCCGCGACCACGGCCAGCGCCAGCCAGAGCCCGGCGGGCGAGCACACGAAACTCCCGCCGGCCGGCCCGGCCAGCTCCCGCAGCCACCTCTCGCCGAGCCGTTGAACCACCTCGGCCCTTGTCGTCGATCCTGTCGCCCGCGTCACCGATGCCCCCTGCAGCCAATTCGCTTTTCCGTACAGCTGTGCGGAAGACAGAATGAACCAATGACGTGGACCGTGACGCCCGAACGCTTCGACTCCCCCGACGCCGCCCTGCTGCGCCGGGACTACTACGACGAGGTCGCCAGCCGCTACTGGGGGCGGCCCGCGACCGTGGCGGAGATCGACGAGGGGCTCACCGACGACGGCGTCGAGCTACTGGTCCCGCCGACCGGTGAGTTCGTCGTCGGCCGGTTCGACGGCAGGGCGGCGGCCTGCGCCGGTCTGGTCCTCACGGCCCCGGACACCGCGGAGCTGACCCGGGTGTACGTGCGCCCCGAGGCGCGCGGCACGGGCGGCGGCGGGCTGCTGCTCGCGGCCGTCGAGAGCCGGGCCAGCGCACTCGGCGTGCGGCTGGTCCGGCTCGACACCCGTAACGACCTGGTCGAGGCGCGCGGCCTGTACGCCAAGCACGGCTACCGGGAGGTCCCGGCGTTCCACCGGCGCAACCAGTACGCGGAGCACTGGTTCGCCAAGGAACTCCCGGCCTCCGTCTGACCGGCCCCGCCCTCAGGGGGCGTGGTGGTCGCGCTTCGGCTCCGGGCTGTGCGGCCGTTCCCTGCTCGACCCGGTCGTCTCGGCCGTCAGCTCCGACACCAGCGCGACCAGGTCGGTCGGCCGGTCCGGACCCCACCAGTCGCCCAGCAGCTCCGCCAGCGACTCCTCACGGGCGTGCGAAAGCTTCATCACGGCCTCCGCACCGGGTTCGGTGAGCACCAGCTGCACGCCCACCCGGCGGGCCAGGCCGCGCTCCTCCAGCTGACGGGCCGCCTCGCTGACCACCCGTAGCGGCACCGGGGCGACTTCGGCGAGCCGGGCCGGTTCCACGGTGCCGTGCCGCTTGATGCGCAGCAGCATCCAGCTCGCGGCCGGCAGCAGGTCGAAACCGGCCCGCTCGGTGATCTTCACGTAGACCTCGCGGCGCCCCTCCCTGGTGGCGAGCACCGAGAGCGCGCGGGCGCACTCGTCGTACGAGGACCGCTCCACCGGGTTCGACGCCAGGGTCTCGCTCGGCTCGGGGGCGGTCACCGAGCCGCGCAGCTTGTCCTCCTTGAGCAGCCAGGCGAAGACGAAGGCGACCAGGACGACGGGCGCCGCGTACAGGAACACGTCGGTGATCGACGTCGAGTACGCGTTGAGCACGGGCTGCTGGAGCGCGGGCGGCAGCTGGCCGATCGCACGCGGGTCGGCGGCCAGGCCCTCGGCGCTGACGCCGGGCGGCAGCGGCCGGTCGGCGAGCGCCGAACCGAGCTTGTCGGTCAGCCGGTTGGTGAAGATGGTGCCGAAGATGGCGACACCGAACGAGGCGCCGATGGAGCGGAAGAAGGTCGCCCCCGACGTGGCGACGCCCAGGTCCTGGTACGACACGGCGTTCTGCACGACCAGCACGAGGACCTGCATCACCAGGCCGAGTCCCGCACCGAAGACGAAGAAGTAGATGCTCATCTCCAGCGTGCTGCTGGTCTCGGTGAGCCGGTGCAGGAGCAGCAGACCGATCGCGGTGATACCGGTGCCGGCGATCGGGAAGACCTTCCAGCGGCCCGTACGGCTGACGATCTGTCCGGACGCGGTCGAGGTGATGAGCAGGCCGAACACCATCGGGAGCATGTGCACGCCGGACATCGTCGGCGTGATGTCGTGCACCACCTGGAGGAAGGTCGGCAGATAGGTCATCGCGCCGAACATCGCGAAGCCGACGACGAAACTGATCACCGCGACGAGGCTGAAGGTCCTGATCCGGAACAGCTTCAGCGGCAGTACGGGCTCGGCGGCGCGCCGCTCCACGTACACGAAGGCGATCAGCAGCAGCGCGCTGACCACGGCGAGTCCGATGATCTGCGCCGATCCCCAGGCCCAGGTGGTGCCGCCGAGCGACGCGATCAGGACCAGGCAGGTGGCGACCGAGGCGATGAGGAAGGTGCCGAGGTAGTCGATGGTGTGCTTCGTCCGGCGGACCGGGATGTGCAGTACGGCCGCGATCACGCCGAGGGCGACGACACCGATGGGGAGGTTGATGTAGAAGACCCAGCGCCAGCTGAGGTGCTCGGTGAAGAAGCCGCCGAGGAGCGGACCGAGCACGCTCGTGGCGCCGAACACCGCACCGAACAGGCCCTGGTACTTGCCTCGTTCGCGCGGCGCGACGATGTCCCCGACGATCGCCATCGACAGCACGATCAGGCCGCCGCCGCCGAGTCCCTGCAGTGCGCGGAACCCGATCAGCTGCGGCATGTTCTGGGCGATGCCGCAGAGCGCCGAGCCGATCAGGAAGATGACGATGGCGATCTGGAAGAGCCGCTTGCGCCCGTACTGGTCGCCGAGCTTGCCCCAGAGCGGGGTCGCCGCGGTCGATGCCAGCAGATAGGCCGTGACCACCCACGACAGGTGTTCCAGACCACCGAGGTCGCTGACGATGGTGGGCAGTGCGGTGGACACGATGGTCTGGTCGAGTGCGGCGAGCAGCATGCCGAGGAGCAGCGCGCCGATCGCCACCAGGACCGACCGCGTGGAGCGGTCTTCGCCGGGGGCCGGGGCCGGAGGGCTCAACTGCTGGGCCATGAAATATCTCCTCGGGTCCGCTTCATCCCCATCCTGGCTGTTCCACAGCGTTATGGCCTGCCGAGGGGCCGCATGATTGGGCTTCCTGGCGGCGCGCTGCATAATCGCAGGCAGTTCAAGGGGAGGGGACCCACAATGACCGGACATATATGCCCGGAGTGCGGAGCGGACTGCAGACCGGGCACCGGCCCGGGCTGCGCCTGCGCGGAACGCGCGGCGCACCGCGGTGCCGGACAGCCGCCGGCCACGGAGCAGCAGCACGCCGACGAGCGGCAGCGGGCCGCCGAGCAGCACCGGATCGTCGAGGAGCACCACGCCGGACGGTCGGCCGATTTCGCGGCGGCGGAGGACTTCGATCCGCTGCGCATCCGGCCGTACGTGACGCTGGGGGGCGAGGAGGCGGCAGCCGTCCACGAGGAGTCGAGGGAACACCCGCCGGACGGCCGCACGGGGGACGCCGCCACCACGATGCCGCTGTTCCTGGATCCGGCGGGTCCGGGCCCCGATCTGCCGGACGCCACGGGTCCGGCGGGTCCGGGCCCGGCCGGCCCTGGCCCGCTGCCGGGTGCCACGGGTCCGGCAGACCCGGCAGATCCGGCCGGGCAACCGGGCATCACCCTCGCGCCCGGCCCCGACCCCGTGCAGCCACGCCGCCGCAAGCCCTTCGCGGCGCTGGCCGCGGGGGCGGCCGTCCTCGCGGTGGTGGGCACGGCGGCCTTCATCGGCGGGCTGTTCAACGGCGACGACAACGGGGACGCCGACCTGGACCGGGCCCTGCCCTCCACCGTGACCAGCCTCCCCGAGGAGAGCGCCGCGCCGTCGGCCTCCAGGACGGCGTCCGCCTCCGCGTCGCCGTCCCGCCCGGCCACGGCGTCGCCGTCCGCTTCCGGGTCGGCGTCACCGTCGGCGAGCGCGTCGGCGTCCCGCTCACCGTCGGCCTCCGCGTCGGGGCCGGCCGGCCCGTCGTCCCCGGCGGCCACGGCGGAGAGCAGCAAGCCCGCACAGGTGGCGCCGCCCGTCGAGTCGCCGAGCGACACGACGCTGCGGCGTGGCGACCACGGCCCGGAGGTGGCCGAGCTGCAGCGGCGGCTGCAGGAGGTCTGGCTGTTCCGCGATCCCGCCGACGCCGATTTCACGGACCGGGTCGAGAAGGCCGTGCGCGACTTCCAGTCGTCGATGTACATCCAGGGCGACCCGGCAGGGGTCTACGGACCGAACACCCGGCGGGTGCTGGAGGCGGTCACCACAGGTCAGGGGCGCCACTGACCCGCGCCGGAGGACCGGTTCCGGCGAGATTCGCTTTCCTGGACGGGTTTTTGTATCGTGATGGAACAAAGTGGCCTTCGCGCGCACTCCCTGACCGGCGGGCGGGGGCCACTTGTTCTCTTTCCCGCGTCGCCCGCACGTCCGCGACGCCCGCCTTTCCCGCAGTTCGCTTCCCCGCTCTGGAGCCCGCCCATGCCGGCCACCGTCCTCACCGCCCGCGCCCTGCTGCTCGACATGGACGGCACCCTGGTGAATTCCGACGCCGTCGTGGAGCGCTGCTGGCGGCGCTGGGCACTGCGGCAGGGTCTGGACCCGGAGGCCGCGCTCAAGGTGGTCCACGGCCGGCAGGGGTACGCCACCATGGCGGTGCTCCTCCCGGACCGTCCGGTGGAGCAGAACTACGCGGACAACCGGGTGATGCTCGCCGAGGAGACCGCCGACACCGACGGCGTCGTCCCGATCGGCGGCGCCGCCGCCTTCATGGACGCGATCGCCGCGCTCCCGCACGCCCTGGTCACCTCGGCCGACCGGGCCCTGTCCCAGGCCCGGATGACCGCCGCCGGACTGCGGATGCCCGATCTCCGCGTCACCGCCGAGAGCGTCGGTGCCAGCAAGCCGGACCCGGAGGGCTTCCTCAAGGGTGCGGCCGGGCTGGGCTTCGACCCGGCGGACTGCATCGTCTTCGAGGACTCCGAGGCGGGCATCGCGGCGGGCCGGGCGGCCGGCATGCGCGTCGTGGGCGTCGGCCCGCGCGCGGCGGCGCTCTCCCCCGACGCGCACGTCGAGGACCTGACGCAGATCCGGGTGGAAGCGGCGGCGGACGGCTCGGTCCTGCTGCACATCAGCGCCCGCTAGCCCACCGCCCGGCGCGGCTCCGGCACACCAGCGCCCGGCGCCACTCCGCACACCAGCACCGACCGACGTCCACGGCCCGGCTCCCGCACGTCAGCGCCGGCCCGACGGACGGCCACGGCCCGGCGCGGCTCCCGCACGTCAGCGGCCGTACATCAGCGCCCGCCGGCGGACGCACCCTCCGCGGCGCGGTGCAGCCGTCCGCGTGCCACCAGTTCCAGCACGGTCGCGACGGCCGCCGCCTGAACGGCCATCAGCGCCACCAGGACGAACAACTGCACGGCCCCCGCCTGCACCGGTGAGGCGCCCCCCAGCAGCATGCCGACGAAGGCACCGGGCAGGGTGACGAGCCCCACCGTCCGCGTCTGGTCGAGCCCCGGCAGCAGCGCGTCCGACGCCGCGGGCCGGGCGATCTCCAGCCGTGCGTCGCGGTCCAGGAAGCCGAGCGCCATCGCCGCTTCCACCTCCCCGTACCGGGTCGCCAGTTCGTCCAGCGCCCGCCGCCCGCCCTGCACGGTCGCGGTCAGCGCGCCCCCTATCAGGATTCCCGTCACCGGGATCAACACGATGCCCCGGACCGGCACGAGCCCGGTGAGCAGGAGCACCGCGACCACCGGCACGACCCCCACCCCGATCGGCACGGCCACCCACCACCACGTGCGGTTGCCGGTGACGCGGCGCCCCGCGGTCCACACCGCCACGCCGAACATCAGCGCGATGAACGCGAACGTCGGCGCAAGCGCGTGCACCACCCATCCGATGAGCGAGGAGACCGCGGCGAGCTGGACCGCCGCCCGCAGTCCGGCGACGACGATCTCGCGGGACCGGCCGAGCGAGGCGAACGCGGCGACACCGGCGGCCGCCGCGAGCAGCACGGCGAGGACGACTCCGAGCGTGATGTTGACCGGAAGCAGCACGCGGCCACCCTAAGACCGCCCGCGCCTGCGCCGGGCCGCAGAACCGGGCCCCCGACCCTGCCGAACCGGGCGCCCGACCCGCCGCCCAACCCGCCTTCCCCAGCGCGGAACTGCTTGCTCATCAGTTCCGTACGCCCGCGCACACACTTCCGTCACGCCCCCGCACACCGAACCCCTTCGTCAGACCTCTTGATGTGACGTGCCCATGTCGCCACTCTGTTACCTGGCGCCCACCCCACGGAAACCTGGCGCCGCCACGATGGCCGGGCCGTTCCGGATGGCCCGTCCAAGGTCCCCCCACATCAAGGGAGTTCGCATGTCAGGTGTCTACGCGCGTCGCATAGCCGTCCTCGCCGCATCCGCCGCCCTCGCCGCAACCACCGGACTTCTCACCGCCCCCAGCGCCCAGGCGGCCATGCCCACCCCGGTCGCCGCCTCCACCGCCCGCACCTATCTGGGCGAACTGACCGTCCAGGCGGAAGGTTCCTCCAGCGGATACAGCCGGGACAAGTTCCCGCACTGGATCGCCCAGTCGGGCGCCTGCGACACCCGCGAGGTCGTCCTGAAGCGGGACGGCACGAACGTCTCACAGGACTCCAGCTGCGCCGCCGTCAGCGGCAGTTGGTACTCCGAGTACGACGGAGTGAGCTGGACCGCCGCAGGCGATCTCGACATCGACCACATGGTCCCGCTGGCCGAGGCCTGGCGCTCCGGCGCCGCCGCCTGGACCACCGCCCAGCGCCAGGCGTACGCGAACGACCTGACACGCCCGCAGCTCATCGCGGTCACCGACAACGTCAACCAGTCGAAGGGCGACAAGGACCCGGCGGAGTGGCTCCCCTCGCGCACCGCCTACCTGTGCACGTACGCGCGCGCCTGGGTGCACGTGAAGCACTACTACGACCTGACCGTCGACTCGGCGGAGAAGAGCGCACTGCAGTCCGTGCTCAACGGCTGCTGACCGATCACCGGACACCACCCGGCCGGCTGACCGGCAGCCCCGGGGACAGTCCGACACTCCTCCGTCGTTCCGTACGGAACGGACGGCCCGTACCGTACGCAGCGTCCGTACGGAACGATGCGAGGAGCACCACATGGCCGGGCTGCGCCTGGGACCACTACTGCGGTACGTCGACTGGGAGACCGCCTCCACCGCGACCGTCTGGGTCGAGTCGGACCGGCCGTGCACGGCCGAGGTCCGGTGCGCGGACGGGGCCTCGGGCTCGTCCCGGACCTTCGCGGTGGGCGGCCACCACTACGCCCTGGTGGTGGTGAGCGGCCTGACACCCGGCTCCACCACGGCGTACGAGGTACTGCTCGACGACAGCAGGGTGTGGCCCCCCGAGGACCACCGCTTCCCCGCGAGCACGATCACCACCCCGGCGATACCCGGCGAGACCGAGGACGCCGAGACCGCCGGGCCGCTCCGGGTCGCGTTCGGCTCCTGCCGCTGGGCGGCTCCCCCGGGCGGCGGCCACACACCGGTGCGGGCAGATCCCGTCGGCCCGGACGCCCTGGACACCCTGGCCGCCCGGCTGGCCGCCGACCCCGACGCCGCACGCCCCGATGTCCTGCTGCTCCTGGGCGACCAGGTGTACGCGGACGAGACCTCGGAGGAGACCCGGCGCAGGCTCGCCAAGCGGCGCGATCTGGACGAGCCGCCGGGGGCGGAGGTCGCGGACTACGACGAGTACACCTGCCTGTACGACGAGTCATGGGGCGACCCCGAGGTGCGCTGGCTGCTCTCGACGGTCCCCAGCTGCATGATCTTCGACGATCACGACGTCATCGACGACTGGAACACCAGCGCCGTCTGGCAGGCCGACATCCGCGCCACCTCCTGGTGGCACGAGCGGATCGTCAGCGGGCTGATGTCGTACTGGGTCTACCAGCACCTCGGCAATCTCTCCCCCGAGGAACTGGCCGCGGACCCGCTCTACGCGGCGGTGAACGCCACCCCGGACGGGACCCAGGCGGTCCGCCGTTTCGCGGCCGAGGCCGATGCGGACCCGACCAGTACCCGTTGGAGCTACCGACGCATTTTCGGCCGAGTACGGCTGCTCATGGTGGACAGCCGCGCGGCCCGGGCGCTCGACGAGCAGCAGCGGGCGATGCTCCATCCGCAGGAGGCCCGCTGGCTGCGCGAGGAGGCGCTGGCCGCGCCCGGTTCCTACGACCACCTGCTGATCGGCACCTCGCTGCCGTGGCTGCTGCCGCCACTGGTACATGACGCGGAGCAGTGGAGCGCCGCGCTGTGCCGGGGCGAGCGGGGCGGGCCGCAGGGCCGCTGGGCGCGCATCGGCGAGTATCTGCGCCAGCGCGCCGACCTGGAGCATTGGGCCGCGTTCCCGGACTCGTTCAAGCTCCTGACGGAGCTGATCCGGGAGGTGGGCAGCGGTCCGGACGCGCCCGCGACGGTATGCGTGCTGTCGGGCGATGTGCACCATGCGTACATCGCGGAGCCGGCCTGGCCCGCGACGGCTCCCGGCGGCGGCCCGAGCGCCCGCGTCCTGCAACTGACCTGCTCTCCCGTGCACAACTCGATCCCCAAACCGCTCAAGGCCGGCTTCCGTTTCGGCTGGAGCCGGGCCGGGCGGCGGCTCGGAGGGCTGCTGGCGCGGCACGGACGGGTCGACACGTCGCCGGTCCAGTGGCGCAAGACGGACGGGCCGTGGTTCGGCAATCAGCTGATGACCCTCACCATGCATGGCCGGAAAGCTGCGCTGTCATTGGTTCAGGCCAAGTCGAGGAAGACAGGGGCCCAGCTGGAGACGGTTTTCGAGCACTCACTGACCGACGACGGGGCGTCGACTTTCAGCCAGTCAACCAAACGTTGAACTTGCAAGTATTGGTGAGGTTTGCCTAACCTGTGGCGCTCAGTCGGTTCACGTCCCCACCAGACCGAAGGAGCCCTCCCCCATGTACACACGCCTGAATCGGGCACAGCCCTATGCCCTGGCGCTCTTCCGCATCGTCGTAGGCCTGCTCTTCGCCTGCCACGGCGCCGCCTCGCTCTTCGGCGTCCTCGGCGGCGCCATGGGCGGCGGCTCCATACCCGCCGGCACCTGGCCCGGCTGGTACGCGGCGGTCATCCAGCTCGTCGGCGGCAGCCTCGTGGTGCTGGGCCTCGGCACCCGCATCGCCGCCCTCGTCTCGTCCGGCTCCATGGCGTACGCGTACTTCAAGGTCCACCAGCCCGGGGCGCTCTTCCCGCTGCAGAACGGCGGCGAGCCCTCGGCCGTCTACTGCTGGGTGTTCCTGCTGCTCGTCTTCACCGGCCCCGGCGCACTGGCCCTGGACCGGCTGTTCACCTCCCGCGCCACCGCTCGGCGCGACGAGGACCGCACACCCGAACCGGCCTCCCCGGTCGCCGTCTGACCTGCACCAACAAGGCGGGCCCGCAACCGACCGGGCCCGCCGCACCGCCTCGCGCCCGCCGGGAACACCGCTCCCCGGCGGGCGCGAGGCACACTCGAGCAGCACGCAGGGCGCACGTGACATACACGTGGGGTGCCCAACATCACGCATATATGTGGATCTACAGGTGAACGGCAGGCGTACGCTGTACAGCTGGCCCTGCCGCCCCTGCCGCTCCCCTGCGACGTCGCGGCGTTGTACACGAATCGGGGAGTAGAAGGTGCTTGAGAGTGTGGGTGCGCTGACCGGCAGCCCATGGATCTACGCTGCGGTGGCCCTCTCGGTGCTTCTGGACGTCTTCCTGCCCGTGCTGCCCAGCGGGGTCCTGGTGATCACGGCCGCCACGGCCGCTGCCGCCGGCACCACGTCCGTGGCCGCCGACGCGGCAGGCGCGGCGCGCCAGGTCACCGAGGTCCCCTCGCTCCTGGTCCTGACCCTCTGCGCGGCCAGCGCCTCGGTGCTCGGCGACCTCGTGGCGTACCGGCTCGCCTGGCGCGGCGGCGCACGTCTGGACCGCGCCATCGCCCGTTCCCGCCGCCTCACCTCGGCGCAGGAACGTCTCGGCGCGGCGCTCAGCCGCGGGGGCGGCGTCCTCGTCGTCATCGCGCGCTTCGCCCCGGCCGGCCGCTCGGTCGTCTCACTGGGCGCGGGCGCCTCGCACCGCAAGGCGACGGAATTCCTGCCGTGGTCCGCGGTGGCGGGCGTGGCCTGGGCCGGTTACAGCGTGGGCCTCGGCTACTTCGGCGCACAGTGGCTCGGCGCCAGCTGGCTGGGCACGGCCATCTCGGTCCTCGCCCTGTTCGTCGCCGGCGCGTTCGCCGCACTGCTGATCCGGCGCCCCGCGTCAGCAGCTGCCGCCGCGGCAGCAGCGACCGCCGCTCCGGTCCCGGTCCCTACGACGTCCTGACACCTCCCCGCACTTCCAGACCGTCCAGCAGCCTGGCGGTCGACGCGGCGATCTCGTCGACCGCACGGTCGAAGACTTCCCTGTTGTGCGCGGCAGGCGCGCGGAAGCCGGAGACCTTGCGTACGAACTGCAGGGCGGCGGCGCGGATGTCCTCCTCGGTGGCCTCTTCGGGGAGAACTGGCGGGCGAAGGGTCTTGATACTGCGGCACATGTCTCCAGTGTGGACCGCGCCACTGACAACGTCCTGACCTCCATGCGGACGGCGCCACTGGCCACGTCGTGACGGCGGGACGCCGACGGTCACCGGATGCAGCCGGCACCTCCCGGCACCGCCTGGCAGCACCTGGCGCGGAACACCCGGGCCCCGCGACCCCTGAACACTCGCGCCGGTGCCGGTCCGGAGCAGCCGGTTCCTCAATTCGCCAGGCCGCTGATCGCGTCCCCGAGGTACTTGGCGCCGAGGACGACGAGCACCGTCGCCATGATCGCGGCATTGTGCCGCCCCATCCACTCCTTCCACTCGCCCAGCACCTGGGAGGACCGCGCGCCGCCGAAGAGGTAGACGGCCAGCGGCAGCGTGGTGCAGAGCGAGGCGAGAACGACCATCAGGACGGCGGCGACGGTCTTGCCGCCGCCGCCCGCCGTGCTGGAGGCGATCGAGACCGCACCGCCGACCGCCAGCACCAGGTTCTTCGGGTTGGCGACGGCCAGCGCGGCCGCCAGCCCCACGGACTTGCCGGGGGTGAACCCGTCGATCGCCCGCATCCACCCCGGCTGCCCGGCGTCCTGTCCGGCCCGCGGCCGGTCCTTCCACTGCTTGGCCGCCAACAGGACGAACAGCGCCCCGAGCCCGAGCTTCAGCCACAGCGTCCAGGTGGCAGGGCCCTCATCTCCCCCGGAGGCATCGGCGCCCGATCCTGCGAGCACGACCACCGTCACCAGCACGGCGAGCGACACCGTCCAGCCGAGGGCGAACGCGATTCCGTTGGACCGGCCGCGCGGGGTGGCGAGCATGAGGATGACGGCGATCAGCGGCACCGGGCTGATGGCGATGCCGACCGCGGACGCCAGCATCTGCCCGATCGCGTCACCCATGAGCGGACCCGTCGACCCGGCGGACGGCGGGAATCCCGTAACGGCCGTCGAGCACGGACCGCTCCGGCATGTAGAGCCTGAGCATGGGCCGGAAGTCCCCCTCGGGCGCCGGCAGCCAGTTCGCCGCCGCGACCGGGTCCGCGGGCCGCTCCCTGCTGATGTGGACGGTCAGCGACCCGTCGTCGCCGTACACGATCCCGGGCGTACGGTCCCCGACCGAGTACCGCCCGGCCGGATTCGCGACCAGGTAGTAGTCCGGGGTGTCGTACATGGTCACCGACCAGAACGCCTCGACCGGCGGCGGCTCCTCGAAGCGCAGCTCGTAGCGGTGTGCGCCGTTGAGCTGCGCACCGTCGGCATCCTGGAAGGTCTGCGCGTACACCGCCTCGTAACCGTGGTTCCCCCACAGCCCGACGCGTGCCGCCACGGCCCTCGCCAGGTACGAGGCCTCCCGGTCCGCGATCTTCCACTCCGACGAGTCGAGGGTCCCCACCCCGAACCAGTCGAGGTTGTAGTCGAAGAGATGAGGATTCATCGACCACCCCCCGCCGCTTCCGCCCGGCGTGCCGTCCCCCGCCCCGGGCCGGCTCGCCGCCTCCACGCGCTCCTTGCCCAGCGCCAGCCCCTCGGTCAGCGCGCGTACGAGCGCGGCGCCGGCCGGGACGTAGGGTGACGGCCCCTCCTCCAGCAGCCCCAGCGGCTGGAACCGGTCCTGGTAGGCCCGGTCGGCCGCGGACGGCGGGAAGTCGGCCATCCACACCCTGAGCTGCTCGAAGAAGCGGAGCGCCTCGGGTACACCCGCGTCGGGTGCGGGCAGACCGGTGCGGTGCTCACCCGGTTCCAGGTGGGTGAGGGTGAGCTGCTCCTGAAGCGGGCGGACCCGTTGCGCCAGGTCGTCCGGGCCGTCGCAGGCGTTGCGGCCGACGATCGTGACCACCGAGGTGGGCGCGTCGATCACCCCCCGCACGTCGCCGGGCACGGTGCCCGCCCAGCCGGGCGGCACGACGAGCCAGTCGCCCGCCTCCGTACCGGTGGCCCGGCGGCCGACGTAGGCGAAGTTGTTGGACCAGGCGTCGACGAACTGCATGACGTAGTACGCGCCGACGGTGTCCGGGACGTGCAGCCGCACCGGTCCGCCGGAGAGGTCCAGCTGGGCGATCGAGTAGACCGTGTCGTTGTTGACGGAGACGAAGTGCGCGCCCGCGTCGGCCAGCCGGTCGGAGTGCGTGAAGTGGTTGAAGGGGGCGGGCGCCATCGAGCCGAAGCCCTTGTGCAGACACGTCTCGACCATCGTCAGGTCGAACACCAGCGGATACCCGTAGACGTACGCTTCGGCGGCCAGTTCGACGAGCCGGTGGGTGTTCTCCTCGGACACGGAGGGCCTCCCCTTTGTGGTCGCGTACAGCAGGCTGGAACGGCAGGACAGCAGCGGATACCCCCAGATCCAGGCATCCGCCGCCGCACCGTTGCCGTTGCCCGTCAAACGACCGACTTCGAGCGATCGGTGCACAGGGCCCAGATCACGAAGGTGTCGATGGCGAGGGAGACGACGGCCCAGATCGGCTGGTAGGGCAGCCACATGAAGTTGGCGATCATGTTGAGTGCTGCCAGCCCCACACCGACCCAGCGGGCCCAGGCGGCACCCCGGAGGATGCCCAGGCCGACGACCGCGATGACGATGCCGAGGATGAGGTGGATCCATCCCCAGGTCGTCACATTGAACTCGAAGACGTAGTTGTTGATCCGGGCGTAGACGTCGTCCGTCGCGATCCCGGCGATGCCCTTGATCACTCCGAGAATGCCGTCCACCACCAGCAGAACTCCGGCGAACATGGTCCCGCCGGCCGCCCAGGGGTTGACGCCCCCGGGGTCGGACGGACGCGGGGAAGAGCTGCCCGGCGTGGGCGCGGTCTGTGCCATGAGAACTCCTTGGCCGGTGGGACTGCACGTCAGACCGACCCTGGTCGGCACGTGCCGGGGCGGCTACTTGGGCGCAGCCGAACGGGTGAGAGCGGCACCCGGTCCAGCCGCGAGCCCCGCCCGCTTCGGTGCGGGTGGGGGTACGGGTCCGGGCTCCGGCCGTAATTCGCTGCCTGCGGAGGAGAACGGCGGCTAGCCTGCCACCACCACCTGAATCCCGAGGAGTTGAGATGCCCGGTCGCCCGAGCGCGCGCTGACGTAGCAGGTCGTGATCGACCCGTCATCGCGTGCTGCCTCTGATCTGCGGCACAGCGAGCCTTTCTCGCCCGGTCCACCGGCGCACTTCTCCGTGCACCGGCCGGCGAGCGTTGTCCGCAGCAGCTCAAGGGGTCCCCGTGACGTCCGTGTCTTCCGACAGCACCTCCGATACCACCCACCACGCT
Source organism: Streptomyces sp. RKAG290 (assembly GCF_023701695.1). GTDB lineage: Bacteria > Actinomycetota > Actinomycetes > Streptomycetales > Streptomycetaceae > Streptomyces. The sequence goes on along the minus strand of NZ_JAJOZC010000001.1, from coordinate 5,299,435 downwards.
CCCGACGGTCCCCGGAGCCGGCCCGGCCTGTGGCGGGACGCCGACTTCCGCAGGCTCTGGGTCGGCCAGACCGCGTCCCAGTTCGGCGCCCAGGCCAGTCAGGTGGTCCTGCCGCTCATCGCCGTGGTCTCCCTGAACGCCGGTCCAGGTCAGCTCGGCGCCCTGCGCGCGGTGGAACAGGCCCCGATCCTGCTGCTCTCGCTCTTCGCCGGTGCATGGGTGGACCGCAGACGCTCCCGCACGGTGATGGTGCTGGCGGACTGCGGCCGGACACTGGCCCTGGCAGCGATCCCCACCGCGTACGTGCTCGGCATCCTCGGGCTTCCCGCACTGCTCGTGGCCGCTCTGCTCGTCGGCGTACTGAGCGTGTTCTTCGACGTGGCCTACCAGGCGTCGCTCGTACGGCTGGTGGCACGGGACCAGTTGATGCAGGGCAACAGTGCGCTGGAGGGCAGCAGATCGGCGGCGCAGATCGGCGGCCCCGCGCTCGGCGGCACGCTCGTGACGTTGTTCTCGGCGCCGATCGCCATCATCACCGGCGCGTTCTTCTTCGCGCTGTCGTCCGTGTCGATCTACCGGATCCGCAAGCACGAGCCGCTCCCCGCACGCCCCGATGGCCCGGCTCGCATCTGGCGGCGGATCCACGAAGGACTGCGCTTCGTCATCGGCAACACCTCCTTGCGGGCGGTGGGGCTCGCCTCCGCGCTCTACCAGTTCTCCTTCGCCGCCCTGATGACCGCCTACCTGCTCTATCTCCCCCGCGGGCTTCACCTGTCGGGTACGGCCGTCGGCCTGGCGCTCGCGGCGATGGGGCCGGGTGCGGTGGTGGGTTCGCTGCTGGCGGCGAGACTGCCGGGGAGGCTCGGTTACGGGACGGTGCTGGTGTCATCGGCGGTGCTGGCGGACGGCGTGATGCTCTTCGTACCGGCGCTGCACGGATCCCACGCGGTCACGCTCCCCCTGCTCATGGGGATCAACTTCGTTTTCGGTACCTTCAGTCAACTGGTCAACGTCACGGCGATGGCCGTACGGCAGGCTGTCACCCCCGTCGGGATACAGGGCCGGGTCGTGGCGACGATCAACTTCGTCGGCATGGGCCTGACCCCGCTCGGCTCACTGCTCGGCGGCTACCTCGCGAGCGTGTGGGGCCTGCGCACCAGCCTGCTGATCACCGCCGTCGCCCTCGCGTTGTCCCCGCTGTTCATGGCCCTCTCCCCGCTGGCGCGGCTGGGCAGGGCACTCCCGGACGAGCATCGGCCGGTCACCGTACAGCCGGAATCGAGTCGAACGGGCCGCGCTTTCAAGCCCGTTCGATCCGGTACACGTCGCGCACGGCCGCGTTTGCCAGGGTGGCGGCGAGGATGATCCCCGCACACCACAACAGGATGTGCTGGCTCGTCCAGTGCTTCGAGGCCAGCGCGACCAGCAGATACGCCACGGGGATGGCGATGCGTTCACCCACCGCGTTGAACGCACCAAGGCGCCCCAACTCCGCATCAGGCACTTGCTGTTGCATGACCGTCGACCAGGAGACGATCGCGACGTCGAGTCCGATGCCGGCGATGACGGCAGCGACCAGGACGCACGTGAGGGACAGCTCAAGCCCCAGAGCGGCCAACGGCAGCATGATGCCCGAACCGGCCAGCACACAGACCAGCATCAGCCGTCGCGGCTTCCAGACCAGGCAGACGAACGTACCGGCCAACAGCCCGGCGGCGAAGGCACCCTGTACGAGTCCCCAGGAGCGGGCACCCGAGTAACTGGCTTCCGCGACGAGGGGCCCCAGCAACTGGTAGCCGGCCAGCCAGGCGGCCACGACCGCCGTTCCGGCGACGGTGTAGCTCCACAGCCAGCTCCGCGAGCGAAACCCGGCCCAGCCGGCCCGGAGATCGCCCACCACACCGCCCCGGGGGGAAACGGACCCCCCGAGCCGGAGGCCGAGCAGAAGCAGGGCCGCAACCACGAAGGTGGCCGCATCCCATGCGAGCACCCAGGCGGGCCCCGCCAACGCCACGCCGAATCCGCCCACGACCGGAGCGATGATCTTGACCGCGTTGCCGGGAACCCGGACCAGCGCGTTGGCCTGCTGCAGTTGTTCCTTCGGTACCAGCCGGACCGCGATGCCCTGGGCGGCAGGCGCGATGAACGCGGCCGACACCCCCGAGAAGCAGGCGCAGACGCTGATGGTGAGCGTGGACGCCGTACCCGTCGCCACGAGCACGGCAACGGCCGCCTGCGCCGCCCCGGCACCGAGATTGCCGAGGAAGAGGATCCGGCTTCGGGACATCCGGTCCGCCAGTACGCCGCCCAGGAGAAGGAAGACCACGGTCGGCACGGTGTTCGCCGCGAGCACGATCCCGAGCGACTGCGCGCCCCCGCCGTTACCGATCACAGCGAAGGCCAGCGCTACGGGCGCCATCGCCGAACCGGTGGCGGAGATCAGGTGAGCCAGCAGGAATCGGCGGAAGACAGGTACCCGAAGAGGGGACGCGCCACGTGGCCCGTACTCCTGCTCGTGCCGGGCGGTGGTGGTGGTCATGGTCCTCCTGGGGGGGCGCACCGATCACTCTTGGGACGGCCGGGCGCCACCGGAGGCGTCACCACCGCCGGGCAGGCCGGGCCCGGCGGCTGGCTGCTCAACGGCCGGCCAGCACCTCCCCCAGGCTCACGACAGGGCAGCCGAGGAGTTCCGTCAGCACCTTGCGCTGCCGCTCGGTAAGGACCGACGGCACCGTCAGGAAGACCGCCACGTCGGCGCGGGCCCGCGCACAGACCTCAGCCGTTTCGCGGACCTTCCCGTAACTCATGAGCGTCCTCGATGAATAGGGCAGCCCCATCTTCCTGACCCCACCGCCCGAAACGCCCCGCCGCTGCACGATCCGCCCCACCACCCGGGCCCCGAGCGCGGTCACGTCGGCGACCGCCACATCCATGAGCGAGGCGAAGTCCTTCTGCCTGGCGGAGAAGTATCCGACGACCACGACATCCGCCCCGGCGACCACCAGGGCCGGCCCCTCGTACGGGTTCCGCGCCGATGGGTTTCGCACCGATGGGTTTCGCACCGATGGGTTTCGCACCGATCCCGCCCGCGGAACGGGGCGCCGGTCTCGCCTCCGGTAGTGGTGCATGCCCCACAGGCTAGATGCACCACCACCGCCGCGATACGAGATATCCCGCCTCGGGGCGGCAGCAGGGACGCGCGGGGCACGGGCAGCGGCAGCAGCAGCAGCAGCAGCAGCAGCAGCGGCAGCAGCAGCAGCAGCAGCAGCAGCAGCAGCAGCAGCAGCAGCGGCAGCGGCAGCGGCAGCGGCAGCGGCAGCGGCAGCGGCAGCGGCAGGGCGAACGGGGCACACCACCAGGGCGGTGCGGGCACGGACACGAGGCCGGTGCGGGTACGAGACGGCCGCGGGGGCATGATCCGAAAGGACCGGCTCGGCCCAGGGGCCTGCCCGGCGGATCTCGCCGGACAGGCCCCCGGGCCGAAATGAGCTCAGCGCTTGAGCGTGAAGGTGAAGTCGCCGGAGAGCTTGCCGCTCAGCCGGACTGCCGAGACCAGCTTCCCCTCCGCGACCAGCCTCTCGACCGCGGCCCGCGAAAGACCGCAGCCTTCGGCGATGAGCCGCACCGGCCGGACGGGTATCCGTGCCGTGAAGCGGACCCGTATGTCCATCACCTCGCGGTCCAGATGATCCGACCCCCGGTGTCGAGGCGCCAGGCGTTGTCCCAGTCGAGCGCGATGCGATTGCGGCGCCGCACGACCGGATCCTGGAGCAGCTCAGCTGCCAGGCCAGGGTCGTTGTCATGCAGCCGGCCCAGCAGCTCGGGTCGTACGGAGCGCACGTTCACCCGCTCCAGGACCGTCAGCTTCGTGGTCTCCCCGCAGCCGGCACAGAGCGCGAGGAGCCAGACGTCGATGAGCTTGTGGTTGGCGTTGACGCGAAATTTGCCGTTTGCCCGGAAGCGCTCGGACGCGCACGCGTGGCAACGGCGGAGAACGAGCGGCAGGCAGGTGGGAGCGACCACCCAGTTGTTGAGCACAGAGATACACCGGTTCCAGTGAGAAGACCGCAGCAAAAAGGAGCGCGGCGCGGATGCGCGACGCGCGACGATTCATCGCTTGGGGGGTCTCACAGGGTGTACAACGGTGCGTCCTTGCCTCGACAACTCGGTTCGGCAGCACGGTAATAGCGCCGGCGGCTCGGCTCCACCGGTTTTCGGGCGCCTCAGCACCAGGTCCTTCCCGGTGGCTCGTGGACAAGCCGGAGCGGTTCCGAACCCGGTCTCCGAACCCGGTCACCGAACCCCGTAGCGGTGTCCGGTCACTGAGGGCTTTCGTCTCCGGGCCGAAGCAAGTCCCGCAGTACGGAGGCGACTTCCCCCGGCGCGCTGATGAAGGGTGAGTGGCCCGTCTGCCAGGTCAGGGTGCTGGAACAGCGCCTGCTCATCGCCCGCTGCAGACCGGGGTCGATCGCGCGATCCCGAGCGCAGATGACGTAGGTGGAAGGCGTGTTCTGCCACGCTCGGCGCTCCGGTACGCCTCGGCCGCATCCCGGCTTCTGCCGTCGCAGCAACGAAGCCGCCCAGGTCGCCCGCTCGATCGGGGCGTCGCCGTAGAACACGTCCAAGGCCGCCGTCGGGTCCACGTGGGTGACGCCGTCCGCGTCGTGCACGACGGAGGAGGTGAGGAGCTCCGTCGTGCCACCGAGACGGGCCGCACTCTCCCCTCGGCGGGCACAAAGGCCGCCACGTACACCAAGTGGCCGACACCCGTAAGGCCGGTGATGACTGACCCGCCGTAGGAGTGGCCCATGACCAGCGGCTCATCCGCCATGGCGTCAACGACCGCTTGTACGGCCTCGGTGTCGGCCAGGAGGGAACCACGGTGCAGTTCCGGAACGGCGACCTCGACCCCGGCAGCAGTCAACTCCCCCACCACCAGATCGAAGTGCCGTGGGTCGTGATAGAGGCCGTGCACCAACACCACGCCGTTCACCGAGGCCCCCGATCCGGCAGAGCATGCGCTTCTCCCGCCGCAGACCATGGTCCCCGAACCTGGCCGGAGACACGAACGCCGCACGGCCGGAGACACCAACGCCGCGCGTTCACACGGGAGGACGCAGCTCTGCCGGATTCATCTGCTCGTCTCGCTCCGGACGCCTCGGTCGCCGTCGAGAGTGGCTGCGAGCGCCTTGACCATCTCGGTGGCCATGACGGCCTGCCCGGAGGTGGCGAAGTGGATGCGATCGGCGCTCAGCAGGTCCGGCCGGGAATTCACCGGGTGATCCCACATGTCGACGAGCACAGCACCGTGCTCCGCGGCCAGTCGACGCGTGAGGGCATTGAGCCTGAGCACCCGGTCCGTCCAGTCGGCGAACCTCGGCACCACGAAGGCGCTGCCCAGCGTGAAGGACGTCAGCTGAGCGCCGGTGCCCGCAGCAGCTTCGTACAAGCGCCGCAACGCCTGCTCGATCTTCGCGAAGTCGGGCTCCGGTCGGAACAAGTCGTTTGCGCCACAGGGGACATGGAGCAGGTCAGGGCCGTACTCGGTCACCCGCTCCACCTGCGTCGCCAGCGTCCGCGCGGTCGTCGCCCCGACTTCACCGATGTTCAGGTAAGCCAGATCAGGGCGTACGCGGCGAAGGACATCGGCGACGCGATCGGCCCAGCCGAGAGCGGCATACCCCGGTGCCGGATCACCGGTCCCTGCCGAGAGGCTGTCGCCGATCACCGCGAACCGGCGCCAGGGCGCGTCCACGAGGAGCCTCGCGGCACTCACCGGGGAGAGGCAGAAGGGATCGGACTCTTCACTGAAGGAGATCGCCACAGCAGTCATAAACTAAACGTACGACCGGTCGTACGTTGAATGCAAGGGCATGACAGGATGGCCGGGTGAGTGCGCTGGAGGACAACGTGAGCGACCCCATGGCCCGGTCGGGCTCGACCCAGGAGACGACGGTCCACGCGGGGTCGGGAGCAGGAGCAGGCCCGGACCCGGAGACGGTGGCCGACGCGGCCGAGGGTTCGGGTTCAGGTCTGGGCCCGGAGACATCCGACCGGCGCCTCATCCGTGGCGCACGGGCCAGGCAGACCATCGCCCGCCACGCTGCAGACGTGGCCTCGTCGGAAGGGCTCAACGGACTCAGCATCGGCCGCCTCGCAACCGACCTCGGACTCAGCAAGAGTGGGGTACAGACCTTGTTCGGGACGAAGGAAGCCCTCCAGGTCGCCGCCGCCGAGTCTGCGCGCGAGGCCTTTCTCGACGCGGTCGTCCGCCCCACGCTGCAGACTTCCCGGGGGGCCGCGCGGCTGCGCGCACTGACCGAGCAGTGGATCACCTACGCCGAAACGCCGCTGTTCCCGGGCGGCTGTTTCTGGGTGGCGAACCTCGCCGACTTCGACAGCCGGCCCGGCAAGGTCCGTGACGTGCTGTTCGGCCACCACCGGGACTGGCTCGACACCCTCACCGGCGAGCTGCGGGAGGCCGTCGGCGCCGGGGAGGCTCCCCGGCTGGATGCCGAGCTCGCGTCCTTCCAGATCGACGCGGTGCTCAGCGCCGCGAACATCGCCCTGCGCCTCGGCGACAACGACGCCACGGGCAAGGCCCGGCGCGTGATCGACGGCTTCCTCACGCCTCCCCGCTGACCCGAGCCCAGCCCGGCCGGCCGGCCCCACACACTCCTCCCGTTCCGCCCGTCCTCCCGTCTCCCGTTCCGCCCGTCCTCCCGCGCGATCCGAGAGCAGCTGCGCAAGCGTGGCGTCCGGGCGGTCGTCCCGGTCCCGGCGGACCAGGCGGACGCAGACCGCGATGCGACGGACCGGGGCGCGCAGCCACGCCCCGGGAGCGCCCGGCCGGAATCAGGTCGTCGTCGACGGCTTTTCGGTCGAAGGCTTTTCGCTCGACGACTTCGCGGTCGAAAGCTGTTCAGGCGACGGCTTCTCGCGGAGGGCGTCGACGACCCCGCGCTCCAGGACCGCCGACTTGTTGATCAGGGTGCCCTTCTTGCCCATGGAGGTGTCCCTGATGAGGTAGCTCCGTTCGCCCAGGTACTCCAGGGTGGTCGAGTCGAAGATCCAGGCGGTGCGCCAACCGGCCCGAGTGTTGTCGCGGGCCACGCCGATGCCGTGCCGACCGGCCGCGTCCACCGCGTCGGAGTCCACGGTCACGCCGGGGATCTTCGCCGCGACCTTGTAGAGGGCGGCCGCGGTCTTCGGTGGCATGACCGTCTCCCGCAGCAGCTCACCGATGGCGTCGAAGGTGTCCTGGGCCTGGTCCCGCTCCTTGGCCGGGGTGTCGCGCGAGTCCTGGTCCCGGGTGATCTCGGCGGTGAGCCGCCGACGCAGGGCGTCCGGGTCGGTGGGCAGCGAGGCCAGCCACGTGTACGTCGGCCGGTTGAGGCCCGCCGGGTAGCCGACGGCGGGCTCGCCGTCCGGGACCCCGACCGTGATCGGGAAGTACGAGCCGTCCTCGTGGATCAGGCCGACATCGGTCACCGGCCCCGCCTTCTGTGCCATCCAGACCTCACGCTCGCGAGGCTTGGTCAGCTTCACCGGGCCGCCGAATTCGCCCTCGTTCCCGGCCTGCAGCGTCCTGACGTACACGAACTGGCCGTCGGTGACCTTCTGTTCGCCCTTGCTCGCGGCAACCGAGGCGACCCGTTCGAGCAGCACGGCCGCACCATGCGGGGCCGTGGCCTGGGAACCCGTGCCCGCGGCGGACGGCGCCGGAGGACGGTCCTGGCCGGTCACGGCGAGCGTGGTCAGCAGCACCCCGCCCAGGGCCAGTCCGGCGGCGGGCAGCAGGACGGCGGGGCGCAGGAGGCGGGGTCGGGGGCGTGCGGTGGCGCGGTCGCCGTCCTGGTCGATCAGACGCATCAGAGTGTCCTTGTGGTGAAGATGACGGCCCGGGGGCAGGTCCCGTTCGGCCGGGACCGGCAGCAGCCGGGCCAGTTCCTCGTGTTCGGCCCGCTCGGGCCGGAGGTGCGGTCGTTCATCGGGCTTCCTCCTGGATGGGCAGGGCCACGAACGCGACCCTGCTCTCTACCTCTCCGCGGCGGGCGCGGGGTTCCCTTCCGGGTCGGACCGCTTCTCCGGATCGGGCCGCTTCTGCGGATCGTTCCGCTTCTCCGGGCCGTGCCGGTTCTCCGGGCCGTGCCGCTCCTCCTGATCGGAACGCTTCTCCTGATCGCGCTTCCCGCGCGGACCCGTCGCCTGTCCGTCGGAGCTGCTCGTCGGTGAGCCGTCGCAGCCGGTTACGGGCGCGGGACAGCCGCGACCTCACGGTGCCCACCGGGATGCCCAGGGCCTCGGCTGCCTCGGCATAGTCCAGCCCGGACCAGACGCAGAGGGCCAGCACCTCGCGTTCCTGGCGGCGGAGTCCGCCCAGCGCCTGCCGGACCGCGGCGAGCCGTCGTGTGTCGTCGACGCGTCCGACGGTGGCATCCGCGATGTCCGCGACCGGTTCCGGGGCGGGGCGGCGGGCCAGGAAGGCGAGGCGCCGCCCGATGCCACGGTTGGCGTTGCGCGCCTTGTTCGTGGCGATCCCGAGCAGCCACGGCCGCAGCGAGTCGCCCTCCGGCTCGACGGCGTGACGGGTACGCCAGGCGGCCAGGAAGGTCTCGGACAGCACCTCCTCGGCCGTCGACCAATCGCCCGTAAGCCGGTAGGCGTGGTTGTAGACCGCCGCGCGTACTCCTCGTAGAGCACGGCGAACGCCTCGCGGTCGCCCGCCCTGATTCGTGCGCGCATGCGCTCCCGATCTTCCTGTTCATCACATCTCACACCACCTACCTCTCCGGCCGGGGTGACGAGTTCCAGTGACCCGTGCCACAGCAGGCCGGCTGACCCCTGCCCCGGGGCCACAGGCCACCGCACCGGTGAGACGCGCCCGTCCCGCTGCAGCCGCACGGCTGGGGACCGGCCGGAACCGACTCCGACGACAACAGCCGGCTCAATCCGCGCCCCCTATGCGCGTCCGTCCACGGCACGACCAGACCGACGGCCCAATGATCTGAACGAAACAGCCCAGGCCGACGGAACCGGGTCAGCCGCGCCCGCCTACCCTTCGGGTGGCCAATTGAGCTATTCCGAGGGGGCGTTCATGCACGAAACAGGAGCTGCTGGCGGCAGTCCCGTACCGGAGGGGGTGTACGAGCCGGCCGAGACGGCGCGGTATCCGGAGAGTGTGGGCGACGCGGATCACAGCGGCTCCGGAGTCCGGCGACGGCTGTCATGTCTGGCCGTGGTGACTGCCCTCCTCGTCCTGGTGGCAGGCGGGTTCGTCTGGCTGTTTCAGGACGCGTTGTTCCATCCGTTCGGGGACTCCCGGGCATGCGAGGGCAGCGACACCGAGCTGCCAGGGACGATCTCGGTCGCAGGCGTGTCGATTCCGGCCGACGCCTCCGACATCCACTACTTCACCAGAAGTGGCAGGGCGCAGGTCTCCTTCCTGAGCGACGAGATGCCGGACTACCTGTACCGCGTGGGGCTGGTCCCGAAGGGGGAGCCCGTCATCGACGAGAACCACGGCGGCAAATACGCGCTCGGTGACCAGGAGAGTGAGCTTCCCGAGGGGTTGTGCGGCCCGGCTCTGAAGGGGCCGGCCGTGATGTACCAGACGTCGGAGCCGAGCGCCGGCATTCTGATCGAGCGCTCCGCCTTCGACCCCGAGGGATTCCGATCTCCGGCCCGCGTCATCGCATCGTTCACGACCAGCTGAGTACCGGCGGCGGAGGTGAGCCGGGCACCGCGCCGGACTGCCTGCGCCTCGCCTCGCCTCGATCCCCGGTACCACGCAAAAGACCCAGGCTCCGGCTGACCGCCGACAACCTGGGTCTCCGTCGCACTTCGCGCTGATGGGCCAGGTGGCTTCGAACCACCGGTATCTGCCTCGCGAGTCAGCAGTACATGTCAGTCATTCGGCCGCGTGGCGCCACACCCGCACTGGGTTGGCGCGAAGCGACTTCGCCGCCCTGGAGTCCTCCTCCGGGGCGGTTCGCCCGACCTGCCCGGCCGTCGAGGTGTCACGGACTTTCGATGAAGCGGACGGACCAGGCGTAGCCGCTCAGACTGTCGTGCGGGACCCGCCGGACTTCTCTGACCTGGCATCCGTCGTGCGCGTACTTGTGGGCGAACCGGTCGAGGCGCTGCGCGTCGGTGAGATCTTCCATGGATAGCGGTGCTCCGACGACGAGGTCTTCGTGGAGGACTGAGTCCGGCGCGGCACCGTCCGCGCAGGTCGAGCAATTGTGCGTTTTGGGTAGGGCCATACCCCCAGTGTGCTCCTCATTGGCTGCCCCGACGCTCCCAGCGCGCATGACGCCACTGCGGAACGTCCGCACCCAAGCGTCGGGCATCCGCCCCGGCGGGGGCCCAAGGCCGTTCGGAGTCCCGTGACCGGCCTCGAATTAACGCCGACACAGCCTGCGCGACGGACGTGACCTGCCACGTCCCGCTTCTCAGACGATTCTGCGAGCCTTGCCCGTCAGCGGCCGGTCAGGATCGCGCACGATCTTCGAGGCGTAGGCGGCCGTATGCCGGGCGGTAACGCCGGACAAGCTGACGAGGAAGGTCCACGAACGAACTGTGGACGGTCTCCCACGGACGGTCTTGGGCGAACGGGATTCTGCGAACGGGATTCTGCGGACGGACTGCCCTGCGCAAGGTCCCGCGCGTACTCTGCCGCGCATGACCACGGGGGAAGACCTACTCCTGCTCGCGATAGTTCCGGGCAGGCGAACGATACGGATAAAGAAGCAGGTCGAGGCACGACTCCGATTCGCCCTGCGAGCATCGGAGCTGGCAGATCTGGCCATGGCGGGACGCATCGTCTTCGGCACCCGGCGGATCGAGGTGACGGACTCCCGCCGGGTGGAGAACCGCCACCTGAGCAACGTCCTGCACCGCCTCGGCACTACCGCGCCCCCACCCGGCCTCAACGACTGGCTGCGTCGTACACCGCGCTCCCTGACCATCGAGTACCTCTCCCGGCTTGAGGACCAGAAGGCCGTCCGGGTCCGCCGGTGGCGCGACGCCGGCGGCCGTACCCGCCACGACATCCTCTCCGTCGATCTACCCCGCCGCCGGGCAGTGCTGGCCCGCCTCGACCGCGTGGTCCGTGCCGGCTCAGCAACATCCTCCGCTGCCGACCGGGACATGACCCTCGCCGTTCTCGCCCGTGCTGCGGGCCTCGCCCCTGCCGCCTACCCGGGCCTGCGGGGCACCCTCGACCGCCGCCGCATGGCCGCCTTCGCCGCGGCCGACCGCCTCGCCCCCGCAACCGCCGGAGCGGCCCCGGTCAGCGACGAGGAACTGGCTGCGGCACTGACGGCCGGTGCGGACGCTCTCACCGGCAGGCTCGTCTCCGAACTGAGCGACCTCTACGCCGACTTCACCACGGGTGGCCACGGCCTCAGCCACAACCTGGACGCGGGAAGTTGGTCCGAGGGAGGCACAGGCAGCACCGGCCACCACGGCAGCGGCCACGGGGACGGCGGCCACGGCGGTTGGTGACATCAACAGCCGGATCCCGCACAAGTCCAGGCTGCGCTCCGAAGGCTCAGCCGGTCGACGCATGCCGGAGTCGAGCCCTTGCCCACCCTCGTTCGACCGGCTCAGACAGCTCTCGCACCCGCACTGATCCGGCACGCCCGTATTCACTGAGACCTGGAAGGATCGCAAGCATGCTCACCATTGACGTCAGCGCCGTGACCGACGAACGAGGCCTGCATGCGGTACTTGGGCAAGCACTGCACTTCCCTGACTTCTACGGGATGAACTGGGACGCCTTCTGGGATGCGATCACCGGCCTGGTCCGGATCCCCGACCATCTACGCTTCGTAGGCTGGGACCACCTCAGCGACCGTGTGCCGCGCGGGGCCACCATGCTCCGAGAGACGCTGGACCAGTATCAGCAGCAGTACAGGCCCCAGTTCCTCGCCGAGTACGCGTAGAACGGCGCTCGCCGCGCGTGAACTGGCGGCCCTTCTAGGTGGCCCCGTCCAGGTGGTCCGCTTCTGAAAGATCGGACTGATTGCCGTTCTCCGAGCAGGCTTCCCAAGCGGCAATGGCGCTGGCGATCATGGCTTCAGGGCCGAACAGAGCACTACCGCACTACCGTAAGCGCCCCTGCCGCGCCGGGCGTGGATCGCGGGAGGCCGGGCAAGACCTCTGCTTCTCGTCAGCAGATGCGCTGCCGCAACGCACCAGTGCGACCCCATTGGCGACCTTTTTGAATATTTGACCGCAGGTCGACAGTCGAGCACATGACGTCACCTCTGGAACGCTTATGCGCAGAGTGCGAACGTTGGTATCCGAGCGAGGACGTATCCGGCTTGGACGACGGTACCTACCGGTGCGACGAGTGCTACGAACGACTGGAGCTCGATCACCTCATCTGCGAGCGGCAACCACGGAGCGACGGCGAGCTGACTCGCCCGCTCGGCGATCCTCGCGAAGCCGGCCGCAGCGGCAGCACGGACGCATGAGGCCACGTGCCAGGACCGACAACTTCAACTCACCACTCACCCCAGTTCCCACCCCGGCCTCCTGCGACTCACACACCGGTCGGCGCGCACGGCGCCCCCACCCAGGAACGCACACGACGGCCGACCGCCACCGGACTGCCCATCGATGCGATTCACGGTCGGGAAGGAACGCTGACGCCTGCTGCCCGGTCGAGAGCTCCGGCCTTGCCCACCGCCCATTTTTCGCTGCGTGCACGCAGGCATAGTGAGGGACCGCCGCAGACGTCATCAAGGGCAGCAAGCCCGCCTAGGGAAATCCCGGAACAAGCAAGAGAAGGTGGCGATGGATGCCGAGGGCCATGAAAACTTCAGGGAGTTCGTGGAGAACAGGTCGACGGCGCTGCTGAGGACCGCCGTCCTGCTCAACGGCGGCGACCGGCACGCGGCCGAGGACCTGCTGCAGAACGCACTGATCAAGGCCGCAGGACGCTGGCACCGCATCGACGAACCCGAGGCGTACGTACGGCAGATCCTCTACCGGCAGCAGGTGAACCGCTGGCGGCTGAAGTGGCCGCGCCGCGAACTGAGCGTCCCCGAGACACCGGAGAGCCCCGCACACCACAGCGCCGACGACGGGCCTGGTGCGGCCGACCTGCGCATCGTCATGCGGGCCGCACTGGCCCGGCTCACCGCCCGTCAGCGCAGCGTCCTCGTCCTGCGCTACTTCGAGGACCTGCCCGAGGCCGACGTCGCCCGTCTCCTCGGCTGTTCAGTCGGCACGGTGCGGTCCACCACGCACCGCTCCCTCGCCCGGCTGCGGAGCCTCGCCCCCGAACTGGCCGCACTCGGCCCCGCGGACGCCGAGCAGCAGCCGTCCCGTGACTTCTCGCCCGTGGAGGTGCGTCCGTGAACGCCGACGAGCTGGTGCGCGACTCCCTGCGCGAACAGGCCGCCGCTCAACCGGCATTGGGGCCGGGCTTCGCCGAGCGGGTGCTGACGGTCCGCCGGCGCCGTCGGACCCGTGCGCTCGCGTCCGCCGCCGCGGCAACCGTCGCCGTGGTCGCCGTCGCGGTGGCGGTCCCGCTCCTGGACTCCGGCAAGCACGACGTGCGCCTCGCGAGCGAGCTGAACCCGAGCGGCATCATCGCCCACCCCGGCCAGACACCGCCGCGCGACCTGATCGCGGCGGGGGACGTCGCGCTGGCCGCGTACTACACCTCGAGCAACGTCAAGCAGACGGACGACCGTGCTGTCGGCGACCGCACGTACCGGCTCCTCGACCAGAAGACCGGCACGTACGTGAAGACGACTCGGTGGTCCTTCATCGACATCGCTCCCGGCATGCGGACCGCCGCCGTCCTGGAAAAGAACCTGCCCGCCAAGCGAATCGGCCTGCTCGACCTCCTCACCGGCGAGGTCGAACGCTGGATCCCGGTTTCCCACGGCGTCGGGGGCGTCGAGTTCTCGCCCGACGGCAGCAAGCTGGTCGCGACGACGTACAGCAAGAACCCCGACCTGCGGTACCGAGCGGACTACGACAGCGACGGCGACGGAAAGAACAACGACTGGATGCCGCAGTTCGGTCAGTCGAACCGGACCGGCTTCTACGTCGTCGACGTGACCTCCGGCAAGGGCTCCTGGAACGAGGTCACGAAACCCAGCGACGCGCTCAACCCCCGCGAGGACTTCGCGTTCAGCCACGACAGCAAGCTGATCTGCTCCGGAATCACGACGGAATCCCACATGCAGTACTACGACTTCGCGGGCAACGAGGTCGCCCAACCCGCGAACGAGAAGTACGTGCACCGGTTCGACGGCGCGGGGCTGTCCCCGGACGGCAAGCTCGTCGCGGGCGGCTACGCAGGCACCGACAAGAAGTCCGCATCCGAGCTCCTCGACCCCTACACCGGCAAGCGGGTCACCAAGGTGAATGGGCAGCAACTGCTCTCCTGGGTCGACGACAAGCGGCTCATCGCCTGGGACATCACGCCGGGCTCGAACGAGTTCCACAACCGCCTCGTGCTCGTCACGATCGGCAGCGACAAGGTCGTACCGCTGAGCGGTTTCCGCAAGGGAAACGACGGCGCGGCCGGTCGCTGGACACCGCTCTTCGCCGAACGCTGACCAGACGGCCACCACCCGCTCGTAGGCCACCAGCGACCCGCCGGCCACCTCCCGGACGGCGGGTCGCACAGATGCCCGGACGGGGCCCACGGGCAACCCGAGCGACGCGAGCAGCGCCCTCTCACGGTCGATTGCTGGGCAACGACTGCCTCGCCGACATCGGGTGGTTGCGGGCCGAGCCGGCCGTGCTCGCTGCCATCCCGCCCGCCATCGACCCACACACGGTGGATACGGGATGCGCCTCAGCGGCTGCCGTCACCTACTACCGTCAATGCCCCCTCCGCAGCAGCGCGCTACGGGGGGCGTTCTGACTGGCGGGCTCAGACGTCTTGAGTCCGCTCCGCGATAGCAGCGTCCCTGGCTGCTACGGCTGTATGGCCGCATCGACTCCGCGAGGAACCACGGCGGCCGTCAGCGTCCGCTGTCGTTCCTGTCAGCCTGCCCCGCGATGCCTGTGGTCGCGCGTATTGCTCGTTCGGGTGCGCATCTCGTGCAGGTTCTATCCCCGATGCCCAGGCTTGGCCTCACGATGTGTCTCCTCGTGAGGGTGAAAGAACATGCCGACGTACGTCACCTTGCTGAACTGGACCGATCAAGGGGTCCGAAACTACAAGGACACCGCAAGGCGCTCCGAGGCTTTCGGATCAGCGCTACAGAAGCTCGGGGCGAAGCTGCTGAGCATCTACTGGACCGTCGGCCCGTACGACCTCGTGGCCATCATCGAGGCACCCGACGACGAAACTGCCACGGCAGCCCTCCTGCAACTCGGCGAGGTGGGCAACGTCCGTTCCACGACCCTGCGGGCCTTCGACCCAGAGGGGATGGAGCGCATCATCACCAAGGCATCTGGCTGACAACCCACGTCATCGAAGTCACCCAACGCGAGCCCGTGATTCACCTGGACCGCAGGTTGAAGCGGCAGCGGCCGGCCCGTGGATGACCACACCCGCTGATGCCAGACGTAGACGCCGAAGGTCCCCAACCATGATCGATTGGGGACCTTTGCACTGGTGGGCGCGGGCGGGGGCCCAGGCACCCGGTTCAGTACCGGTGACCTGGGCCTTTGTTGTGCTTCCTACTGGTGGGCGCCGACGGTTTCGAACCACCGACATCTGCTTTGTAAGTCCGATCCCTCATCCGGGCGGCTGGCTTGAACTCGTATCGCTGGGCGGTCCGCGGTCCAGCTCCAGTCGCTGTGATCCGTTGTCGTCTGGCGACGTTGATGTCAGCTGGTGATGTCAGACCGTGGGCTGTTCAGTCGGCAGTGGGGCGCGTACGAACTGGGTACATCTCTCGTCGCAAGCACCCATCGCGTGGAAGTTCTCCCGCGCTTCCGTGAGGCTCAACCGGCCGTTGGGGCCGCCTCGAACCCGGTCCGTATCGTGGTCGTCCTGCCCGTCGTCCTCCCAGAAGCACACCGGACAGATCTCGAAGTTGCTGCGCTCGCCGAGCGTCAGGGAGCCACAGCAGGGACAAGGGTGCGGGCCGTCCTCGGCCTTCCCTTGGATGTTGAGGAACGGAGTGTTCATCACGGCATCCTGCCTGGCAGCGCCGTCGATCGCGAGCGGATAGACACGAGCTGCCAGCCATCGGAGCCGTGAGCTTGGGAATCACGGGTTAAGCACCGTGGAACATGCCCTTTGAGCTGCGAATATGCGCTATCTGGCGTCACCTTCGAGTTGGCTGTTGACCTCCCCTTTCCCGTGGTTCCCCGTCGTGTCGGGCATGCAACGGCACGAGCGTGAGGGATGAGGTAGGCGACCCATTCCGCACCCCGGGTCGCGCCCTTTACCGTGCGGACGACCTCATCACGGAGCAGCCTATCGACGGCTGTAGGCTGTGGCCTCATCCTTATCAGGTCGGTCACGACGGGCAGTCGACGTCGGCCAACCAGCTCTGCGCCTCGGCCAACGGTCCACTGAGGATCGACGTCGATCGCTGCTGTTCGCGTTGGTTGGTGTCAGTCGCTGATGTCAGCCACAACACGCAGGCTTGACTGCGCACGCGGCTCTACTCCTCGGCGCTAAGAACCACGTCGGCAGCTCGCGCGTACCCCTTCGGGCTATCCACCGCGACCCGCACTCGCCAGCGTTGCGGTCCCCCGATGTACTTGACGAACCGGCTCTCTCCCATCACGTCACCGATCACGAAGCGCCTGTCTGCCAAGTAGAGGGACCCATCAAACACTGTGGTGAATGATGGGTCAGCGGCGATGTCCTCACCGTAGTCCTGGAACAATCGCACCTTGATCAGAGCCGTCTGTGGCTGTACGCGGACGATGACGTGAGTGTCGGTGGACGCAGCGGGAGCGCCGCCCAGCTCCAGGTCAGTGCTGATCCAGTCGGGAGACCCCAAGGCCATGACCGGATGATTGACGTACAAGTCCACTCCCGCTATCTGCACGGGTCCCCTCTGTCAGCTTGGCTCTGCTGACATACTCGCGTACCCCCGGCGTCGGACCCACACCCCCACTACCTGCCCCAGCTCCCATCCCGTTCCGCCTCCGACCCACACACCGTGGAGCGGTCGCGGCCCAGGGCGTCAAGGTCGTTCGTACAGTGGCGCGCTCCACCTTGACGCCCTGGGCCGTGACTGCTCGGCTCTGCCTGGGTCGGGGGTGGTCTGGACGGGACCCCACCACACTCACCACGAATCCGCCGGCACCCGCGAACGGCGCCCCCGCCATCCCGGAGTCTTTGCGCCCCCGCCGGAGGCATCGTCTTGAAGCCGCGGGCTTTGGTCTCGACTCATGCCCTCGGGCCTAGCCACTGCGGGCGCGCGTCGGCGGCGGCAGCGACGAGCGGGCCGGAGGCAGGAGCGCGGGAGCGGCCAGATCCGGGAAGCGGGCCCGGCGGAGCGGAGCGCAGCCGGGTGCCTTGATGAGGTAGAGAATCCTGTAACACCTCACCGGCCGCTGGCTATTGGGCACCCTTGTGGGCCGAGGCTGCTCCTGATCCCATGGAGCTGCGGGGGTACAGGATGCGGGGCAGCGTGACCGAGTTACGAGTGTCGACGTGGAAGCGTCACGGACTGGACCGGCTATACGTGAACGCGGCCGATGACACAGCGGTGGCATGGTTCGATCGAAAGTCGGGGCACCTTGAGGTCAAGAGCGACGCGTTACGTCAGCCCATCTTGGACGTCCTGGCTCCGCACATCACCAGACAGGCGACACACCCTATGTCGGTGATGTCAGAGCCTTCACCTCAAAGGCCCCAACCATGATCGGTTGGGGCCTTTGCACTGGTGGGCGCGGACGGTTTCGAACCGCCGACATCTGCTTTGTAAGAGCAGCGCTCTACCCCTGAGCTACGCACCCGTGGATGAGGCAACAGCGTACATGGACTACGCCCCCTGGTCACAAACGGTTGCCGGAGACGGCCAGAGGCAGCAGGAGGCAGCAAGCGGCAGCTGTGAGTGGGGCGGGGCGGGGCTGCGCCGCCTCGGTTGAACGCGGGCCCCCTGCGGGTGTGAGGCGGGGCCCCTGCGGCTATGGGGTGCAGGCCCCTCCGGGTGTGAGGCGGGGCCCCTCCGGGTGTGAGGCGAGGCCCCTGCGGCGGTGAGGCGGGGGATATCCCCACCCCGCATACGGTAGCCGTCCCGATTCCCCGGGAACCGTCGTGCACATAGCGTGAGCCGGAACGTAGGACCGGAACGCGGAGAAGCGGGCCGGCCGGCGCACGACCTGGGGGAACGATCACCGTGGCACTCCGCACCCGCACACTCATCGCGTCCGGCGGGGCTGTACTCGTCGCTCTTGCTCTCACCGGCTGCGGCAGTACCGACACCGACGACGCGCCGGCCGAGCACAAGTCGTTCCCGCTCAGCGGCAAGACGCTGACCATCGACGCCGGCCACACGACGCTGGAGCTCGTGCCCGCCGACGTGAAGGAGGTCGAGGTGACCCGTCGCGTCGACGGGTGGGTGGTGTTCGGGAGCGGGCCCGAGCCGCAGTGGAAGATGCAGGACGGCACCCTGACGCTGAAGGTGGAGTGCGACGCGCTGATCAGTGACTGTGCCTCCGAGCATCAGGTGAAGGTGCCGCGTGGCGTGGCGGTCACCGTGCGGGGGGACAACGGCAAGGTGGTGGCGTCAGGGTTCGATACGGCGCTCTCCCTGCATGCCGGCAACGGCAAGGTGACCGTGCGTGACACCAGTGGGCCGCTGGTGCTGGAGAGCAACAACGGCGGCATCGTCGCCGAAGGGATCTCCGGCTCGTCGGTGAAGGCCGAGTCGAACAACGGCTCGGTACGGCTGCGGTTCGCCGCTGTGCCCGAGCTGGTGGACACCGTCAGTGACAACGGCGCGGTCACCATTGAGCTGCCGGACGGCAGCACCTCGTACGCGGTGAGCACCGAGGCCGACAACGGGAACACCTCCGTGGAGGTGCCGCGGAGCGAGGACAGCGCCCACGTGGTGAAGGCACGGAGCAACAACGGCGAAGTCACGGTGCGAAGCGCGAACTAACCGGCCCGTGTGTTCGTCCTTACCTGGTGGGAGAATGAACCGGGCAGGGCGAATCGGCACGGGAGAGGGATGTGACGGCGACACAGGCGAAGCCGCAGGCGAGAGCGGGTGCGAGTTCCGCCGTCAGAGACGTCCGCGATGTGCTCGTGTTGATGCTGCTGCCGGTGCCCCTGCTTGTCCGCGCGCTGCCGGCCGCTTTCGCCGGTGGCGGTACGAGGCGTTGGTTCGGCGGGCGCGGGGAGGGTCAGCGGGCCGAGGCACAGGCTGCGAGGGACGCTGCCGCCGAGGCGTTCTACGAGCTGGACACGGCCCAGCGCGACCTGAAGATCTCGATCGAGACGATCACGGCCGTGGACAGCTCTCCGGCCGCGCGCAAGGCCGTCGACGACTTCGCCGCACTGGGCCGGCGCATCGACGAGGCCAGCAGCGCCTACATCACGGCCGTCGACGCGCACGACCTCGACCGGGACGATCTTGAGCCGTCGATCGCCGCGCAGGCCAGGACCCAGCTCACGGCCGCCAAGGACGAGCTCGTGCGGGTCAAGGGCGAGCTGGACCGGTTCACGGCCGGGCTCGGGTCGCTGCTCGGCAGCGCCGAGACCCAGCTCGCACGCCTCGCGCCCGCGGTGGAAAGAGCGCGACAAGCGCTCCTGTCCGCGAGCAATGCTCTCGACACGGTGCGGGCGTCCGGACTGCGGGCGGATGATCTCGCCACGCGGCTGGCCGCCCTCGCCCCGGAGCTGACCAAGCTCAACCAGGGCGCCGGCCGGCACGGCGTGGCGGAGACCCTGCAGCGTGCCGATCAGGTGCTGCGCGACGCCGAGGCCGTACGGGCCGAAGCGGCGCAGCTCCCCGAGCGGGCCGCCGAGATCGATCGCCGGCTGGTGACGCTTCGTACGCGTGCGCAGGCGCTGACGACCCGGTCGGCTTCCGTCGAGCCCGTGCTCAGTGAGCTGCGGCGACGGTTCTCGGCCGCCTGCTGGCAAGACCTCCAGCCGGTACCCGAGCAGGCAGCGGTCAATGTGCGCCAGGCCGAGGAGAAGCTGAAGGAGGCCTCGAAGGCCCGCGACGAGCAGCGTTGGGCCGACGCGACCTCCAGGCTGAGTACGGTACGAGCCCTGCTCAACGCCACCGACGAGGCGGTGTCCGCGGCCGGTGACCGGCTGCACCGGCTGGACGACGTGGCCAAGGACCCGCAGCAGGAGATCCAGCGGACCCGGTTCGCGATCCGGGACGCCCAGCGGCTCGCCATGGCCGGGCGCAACACGCCCGAGCCGCGCCACGCCCGCCCGCTGGACGATGCGGTGGCCAGGCTCGACCAGGCCGTCACCGGGCTCGAGGGACGCCATCCCGACTACTGGCACTTCCTGACGGTGACGGAAGGCGTGCGGCAGACCGCCTCGCGGGTCGTCTCCGAGATCCGCGAGGAGCGCGGCGCCGGCGCCGGCGCCTGAGGTTCACGGGCCGGCGCATGAGGAGCACGGGTCCGGCGCCCGAGGAGTGAGCCCCCGCCTGCGGAGCGTGCACCAGCCAGGCTGATCACGGGCGCCAGCCGGAATGACGTGCACCGACCAGGCTGATCACGTGCACCCGCCGGTCTGACGTGCGCTGAAGTGCGCCTCGTCCCCCGCAGGGCGATCCTGGTAGTACGCGAAGGAGACCTCTATGGCCACTCACGTACTGCGTCCCGCACGGCGGTCGGCTGCTCGTCGCACGGCCGCCCGGTTCGACGACCACCTGCCGGTCGACCATCGGCTCAGCCGCGTCTACCAGATCGGCGCCGGGCTGATGGGATTGGTGCTGCTCGCCTTCGGCATTCTCGGGCTGATCGACAAGATCGGCCTGTTCGACACCGGCGGAGACACCGTCGCGGGCCTCAGCACCAACGGCGCGCTCAGCGTGCTGTCCATCTGCGTCGGGCTGCTGCTGTTCATCGGAATGGTGATCGGCGGCAACCTCGCCTCGATGCTCAACATGATTCTGGGTATCGCCTTCATCCTCAGCGGCTTCGTCAATCTCGCGCTGCTGGACACCGGGCTCAACTTCCTCGCCTTCCAGATCCAGAACGTGCTGTTCAGCTTCGTGGTCGGACTGCTGCTGATGATGTTCGGCATGTACGGACGCGTCAGCGGTGGGCTCCCCCACGACAACCCGTACTGGCAGGCACGCCATCCCGAGGAAGCCGCGCATGAGGAACGCCTCGCGCGGCGAAGGCTGATCGACGAGATGCCCGTTGCCCCGCCGCCGTCCGTCGAGCGGAAGTAGAGCCGGCCCCGAGTCGGCCCCGTAAGCCCGAGGACTGCCGTTGCCCGCTGCCTCTGCCTGGTACCCGATCGCGGCGGATAGCCTGGGGGCATGCCTCGTTACGATTATCGCTGCCGCTCCTGCGGAGACACGTTCGAAGTCAGCCGCCCGATGGCCGAGTCCTCGGCCCCCGCCTCCTGCCCCGCCGGGCACGAGGACACCGTCAAGCTGCTCTCCGCCGTCGCCGTGGGTGGCGCCGCAGGTTCCGCGCCCGCGCCGTCCGGTGGTGGCGGCGGTGGCGGTTGCTGCGGTGGGGCTGCTGCGGCTGACCCTGCCGGGGGCCCGGGGCGCGTATCCCGCAGGACGTAGCACCTACGCGCCTCCGCCCACCCGTGCATCCCTTCCCGTATCCGGCACCCCCGCCCGCATACGGGCGGGCCTCCCGCGCCCTCGGCTACCGCTTCCGTGACAGGGTCAGGCCGTCCGACACCGTGAGCAGCACGCTGTCCATCCGCCGGTCGGCGGACACGTGGTCGTTGAACTCCTTGATGGCCGCCGCTCCGCCGGTCGCCCGGGGGTCGGTCACGCCGCCGTGGAAGAGCACGTTGTCCGTGGTGATGACGCCGCCCTGGCGCATCCGCGGCACCAGTTCCTCCCAGTACGGGATGTAGTTGCCCTTGTCCGCGTCGAGGTAGGCGAAGTCGATGTGCGGCTCCGCGGGCATGGCCCGCAGGGTGTCGAGGGCGGGGGCGATCCGCAGGTCGATCTTGTCGGCCACACCTGCTTTCGCCCATGCCTCACGGCCGTAGGCGGTCCACTCCTCCGAGACGTCGCAGGCGATCAGCCGCCCGTCCGCGGGCAGGGCCTGGGCCATGGACAGGGCCGAGAAGCCGGTGAAGGTCCCGACCTCCACGATGTGCCGGGCCCCGGT
Organism: Streptomyces sp. RKAG290; assembly: GCF_023701695.1. GTDB lineage: Bacteria > Actinomycetota > Actinomycetes > Streptomycetales > Streptomycetaceae > Streptomyces. The sequence goes on along the minus strand of NZ_JAJOZC010000001.1, from coordinate 5,277,208 downwards.
CAGCCGGACGAGGAAGGCCAGCAACGGTCCCTGTTCCTCGGCCGACTGCATGCCCGCGTGGTCCGGCAGCCGAGCGTATGTGGTCTCCACGAGCTCGCGCTGCACCGCGTCGAGCGGCGGGTTGTGCGCCAGCATGTACGCGTACAGCTCGTCCGTGATCTTGGTTTCGTTTCCCTTGGTCATCGCGCAACTCCCTGATCGGCCGAGCGCTCCCCCGGCGGGCGGGAACCTGGTGACTGTAGTCGCCGGACGCCGCCGGTTCGAGTGAATTCGGCGGCGCGGCGGGGGTGTTGCGCCTGATGCGCGGCGGGGTGTTGCGCCTGACGCATCAGGCGGCCTGGCGCAGGCCGGACGTCTGCAGGAGCCGCCGCAGGATCTCCTCGCCCGCGGCCACCCCCCGCTCGGCGGTCGTCTCCACGTTCGGGGCGCTCCAGTGGGCGTCGGCGAGTTCGCCGTGGCCGGGGCGCCAGCCGCGGTCGGCAGCGAGCAGCAGGTCGGCGTCCAGGAGGGAGTCGCCGGCGGCGAGGGTGAGCGTGGCGCCGGTGCGGCGGGCGACCTCGTGCATCGCCGCGCTCTTGGTGAGCGGCCGCGGTACGGCGTAGATCTTGCGGCCCTGCAGGGAGACGGTCCAGCCGCGCGGCTCCGCCCAGTCGGCCAGCTCCTTCGTCCAGTCCGAGGGCAGCAGTGCGCGGTCGACGACGAGGTAGGCGAAGAGGTCCTCGGCGACCCGCTCCTTGAGGAGCCAGGCGGGATCGGCGGCGGATACCAGGTGGGCGCGGACCTCGGCGAGCGAGGCGCACTCGTCGGCCAGCCTGCGGGCCACCTGCCGCTGCCAGTCCGGGTCGGACTCGCCGTCCACGAGGATGTGTCCGCCGTTGGCGCAGATCGCGAAGTCGGCCGCGGGCCCGGCAGATGTATGCGGTGGTACTGCTCACGGGTGCGGGTGGTGGTCGGTACGAAGACCGTGGAGCGGGCCAGCTCGACGAGCAGTGCGGCGGCCGCCTCCGTGACGTACGAGAGCGGCTTGCGGTCGTACACCTCGACGCAGAGCAGCCGGGGTGCCTCCGCGTCCGGCATCCCGAGCTGGAGGGCTGCGGCCGAGTAGATGAGGGTGCGGTCGAGGTCGCTGGCGACCAGCGTCACGGGGGAGGTCACTTGGACTCCACCGCCTTGCCGTCCGCACCGGTCGCCCCACGCGTGTACTTGGGGTGGATCAACCCGACGCAGGTGTAGGGCAGTTCGTCGACCTCTTCGACGGGCACGCCACGCTGCTGGGCCAGCAGCCTGATGTGTTCCAGGTCGGCGCCGGCGCCACGCTTGGCGAGGATCTTCCACGGGACGCGGCGCAGCAGGACCCGGGTGGTCTCACCGACGCCCGGCTTGACCAGGTTCACGTCGTGGATGCCGTACTCCTCGCTGATGCGTTCCACCGCGGCCCAGCCCTCCCAGGTGGGGGCCCGGTCGGCGGTGAGCAGCTCCTTGACGTCGGCGTCGACGGCGTCGGTGACCTCGTCGAACCGGTCGGCGACGGTGTCGAGGAAGTGGCCGGAGACGTCGGAACCGGCGAGTTCCCGGTAGAACTTCGCGCCGTGGAAGTCATCGGGCCCGACCAGGTCGGAACGGAGGACGGTACGTGAAATCAGGCCGGACACTGTGGAGTTGAGGCAGGCGGAGGGGATCAGGAAGTCCTCGCGGGTGCCGTACGTGCGGACGCAGCCGCCGGGATCGGCCAGGACCGCGATCTCGGGGTTGAAGCCGATGGTTCCGTCCGACTCCTCGAACTCGGTGATGGCAGAGGCCAGTTCGCGGGTGATGGCGCCCTTCCCGGTCCAGCCGTCGACGAAGACGACGTCGGCCGGGTCGTGGTGGGCGGCGAGCCAGCGCAGGGCGTTGGCGTCGATACCGCGGCCGCGCACGATCGAGACGGCGTAGTGCGGCAGGCCGGTGCCGTGCCGGTGCTGGGCCCAGCGGCGCATCAGTACGCCGACGGGGGTGCCGGCCCGGGCCAGCGAGACGAGCACGGCACGCGGACCGCGCTCGGCGAGGACGGTCTCGGTGACGGTCCCCACGGCACGGGCGATGCGGGCGGCCGACAGGTCGAGCGCGGCCTTGAACAGGTCCTGGTACTGGTCGGACGGCTGGTATTCGACGGGCAGCGACTCGGCGTAGTGCGCGCCGCCGCTCTGTATCGCCTCTTCGCGTTCCTCGGTGGGTGCCTCCAGCTCGGTGTCCGAGAGGTCCTGGAGCAGCCAGCCGACCTCGTCCGGCGCGTAGGAGGAGAAGGCGGGGCCGCGGAGGGGCTCGGGCAGCATGCGGGGTTCTTCCTGCCGTTCGGGGGCGTACGACTGTACGGAGACCACGGGCGGTGCGGCCACGGGAGGCGTGGCCGTGGACGGGACGTACGAGGGGACGACCGCGAGCAGCACCTGTGCGGTGTGCGGGGCGAGCTGCGCCAGCAGTCCGTCGGGGGCGTGCAGTTCGGGTGTGTCGGCGGTGGAGTCGACGACGACCACGACGGCGTCGAAGCCGGCACCCGCGACGTTGTACGCGAAGCGGTCGCCCGGGCCGTCGGCCGGGTCGTCGTGGGCCGGGAAGACCAGCCGGGTGCGTATCGCGTAGCCCGGGTCGTCCACGGCGAGGACCGGGGAGCGGGTCGTGGTGGAGTACCGGACCTCGGCGCGGGTGCGGCCTTCCAGAGCGGTGCCCAGGCGCAGGGGGGCGTACATCAGCTCCTCGAAGCCGAGGACGAGTACGCGGCGGGCGCCGTCGTCCAGCGCCGCGGCGATGCGGTCCGCCATGGCCGGGAGGGCCGGCTCCAGGACGGCGCGGTGCGCGGGGGTGAAGCCGTGCCGGCCGCCGTCGGGCACCCCTGCGGGCCACCGCAGGTCCACCCGGGCGCAGGGGCGGGGCTGGACAGTGGGGCGTCGTGGCTGGTCGCCGGAGGGAGCCGTCTCCTGAGCCGCGCTGCCCGACGCCCTCTCCGCCTCATGCGCACTCACCGCGTTCTGAGCCGCCTCTTGCGCCGCGACCAGGGCCTGGCCCTTCTCCAGTACGCCCTCCGGGAGGTGGACCGTGCCGGTGTTCCTCGCCACCAGGTCGACGCGGGCGCCGATCTCGGTGGCGAACTCGGCCAGCCGGCCGCGGTCGTCGGCCGAGCGCATGTCGACCAGGGCCACGATGACGTAGTGGTTGCGGGGGTAGCGCTCGTGCAGCGCGCGGATGGTGTTGAGGACGGTGTTACCGGTGGAGAACTCGTCGTCCACCAGGACCAGAGCCGCGTCGGACGGGCGCGCCTGCCCCGTGTCGCCGCCCGTGCCGCCGCCGGTGCCGTCGCCTGCTGCACCGCCCTTCGCCGCCTCGCCCGCCAGCAGGTCCGGGTCCTCCGGCAGCAGCAGGTGGGAGGTGGCGTGCGAGTGCGACTCCTCGAAGCCGCCCGCCCGCGGCACGCCCGCGACGGGGCGGCGCGTCGAGTGGAGGTAGGCCGCGGTGCCGAGCCCGTCGGCGACCGCGTGGCCGAGGCCGGTGGCCGTCTCCGCGTAGCCGAGTACGACCGCCCGCCGCGTCCCGGCCTCCCCGAGCAGCTCGCGCACCCGGCGGCCCAGCTCGAATCCGGCGCCGTACACCACCGAGGGGCGCTGCGGCACATGCTTGCCGAGCACGTGGGAGACGAGCAGATGCGCCCGCTTGGGGTTGCGCCGCAGGGCGAGGCCCAGCAGTTCCCGGAGCTCCCCGTCGCCCACCAGCCCGACGCCCAGCCGCTCCGCGACCCAGCTACCCGACCACACCACGCGCCGTCTCCTTCTTCGCTGCGCGCCCGCTCATCGGGTCGCACTCATCGGGACACACTCAATCGAACGCCTTCGACGGAAGGCCTCATTCCGCGAGGCCCGCGGCCAGCAGCTCCACGAAGCCGACGTCTTCCTTCGCGACGCCGAACACCTCGGCCCGCTGCAGGGTGCGCTCGGCCCAGGCCCGGTGCGGCTTCACTTCGTTCATCTTGTTCGTGTACGCGGAACGCAGCACGCCGCCGCCCTCGCGCTCCGGACGCAGGATGTCCTGCGCGTCGCTGAATTCCTCGTGGCTGACCACGGACAGTGCGTGTACGGGCGCGACGTGCGACGGGTGGATGCAGGTCTTTCCGAGCAGGCCGTTGGCCCGGTCGAGTTCGATCTCGCGCAGCAGCCCGTCCAGGTCGTGCTCGATCAGGGCCGTACGCAGTTCCTCGGCCCGGCCCTCCAGGAAGGGGCTGCGGCGCAGCTGTGGCTTGAACATGCGTTCCTGGAGCCGGAAGTACTCCCACACCGGCCCGGTGATCGTGAAGCCCGTGCCGTCGGCCCGGCCCAGCACGTTGACCACGTCCGCGATGACGCCGCCGACGATCCGGACGTCGTACGCCGTCATGTCGGGCGCCCTGCGCAGTCCGTAGGCCGAACAGAAGTCGGTGACGCCGAGCCGCAGCGCGAGAACCCGGTCCCGGTACGAGTCGACGGTGTCGGCGATCTTCCGGAGTGCCTCCTGGCGGGTCTCCAGATGGAGCAGCTCGGGCGATTCGAGCACGGGCATGGCGAAGAGTCGCCGGCCGCCGGCGCTCTCGGCCTTGGTGAGCGCTTCCATGAAGGGCACGCCACGCTCTTGCGTGAACTTGGGAAGTACAAAACCGGACAACAATCGGGCGGAATCGCCGAGCCGGCGCACCAGGTCCGTGATCTGGTGCGGTTCACGCACCCGGATGAAGAGCAGAGGCAGTTCGGCGCCGCGCGTGTCGAGGTCGGCGAACTGCGCGACCAGGTTCTCCTCGGCGCCCGCCACCTCGGAGTCGTCGATCGAGTCCTCCAGGCACAGCACCATCGAGACGACGCCGCGGCCTGCCTGCTTGATGACGTCGTCGGCGAGTCTCGGCCGGGTGGCCGGGCTGTAGAGGGTGGCGCCCAGGGCGGCCGCGAGGACACGGGCCGGGGCGTCGGCGTCGAAGGTGCACGGCTGCTGGAAGAACAGGTCGTCCCTGACCGTGGCCGCGATATGCCCGAAATGACGCATGTGATTCCCCCCGTACTGCCTGACCGATCGGACAACGTGTGGCCGGTAATAGTACGTACGGACGGGTGTCGGCAGTTCCCTGTACGCATGAATTCCGGGTAACTCGTCCATTTCGCGACGGTTCCGAAGAGGGCGGACGCCGTGGTTCCGACATTCCGCCGAGACACGGCTTGCGACCCCCACGTTGTCCGCAGGGGCAGCCAGCAGGCAGGATGACCGCCATGACGCACGCGATGGTGAAGGGTTCGAACGTCCCAATCGACGCCATGGCCGTACGGGCCGTGCTGCGCTGGACCCCTGGCTCCGGGGTCCCCGACGTGGACGCCTCGGCCCTGTTGCTCGGTTCCGCCGGCCGCGTGCGCTCGGACGAGGACTTCGTCTTCTACAACCAGCCCCGCCACCCCTCCGGCCTGGTACGACGGCTGCCGAAGCGGAGCCTCGCCGAGGGGCTGACGGACACCATCGAGGCCGACCTGAACGCGCTCGACCCCTCGGTCGACCAGGTGGTCATCGCCGCGTCCTCCGACGGCGCCGCCTTCGAACGGGTGCACGATCTGTGCATCATGCTCTTCGACGCGGCGGCGGCGGGCGGTGAGCCCCTCGCGGTCTTCGACGTACGCCCGGAGACCGGCAAGGAAACCGCGATCATCTGCGGCGAGCTCTACCGGCGCGGCGATGGCTGGAAATTCCGGGCCGTGGGGCAGGGCTACCCGACCGGTCTCGTGGGTCTCGCGACCGCGTTCGGCATCTCGGTCGACGAGGCGGAGGCCGCGGCCGAGCCCGACCCGACGCCGCCCGCTCCCGCGTTCCCGCCCGCACCGGCCCCCGGGCCGGACGCCCAGGCCACGGTGCAGCACCAGCAGCCCTCGTACGGCTATCCGCAGCCCGCTGCGGCCCCGCCCGCACCCGCGCCGCAGCCCGCCTACGGCTACCCCCAGCCGGCCTCCGCACAGCCCGCCTACGGCTATCCGCAGCCCGCGGCGGCGGCAGCACACGCCCCGGACCCGAATTTCGCCCTCCCGCCACAGGGCCCGCAGTTCATACGGCCCTGACACCACGCACCGGACGCCCTGAGGGAAACGAAGGACCCTAAGCGCGGGACTTGTAGCCGCGCCCCCACTGCATGCCGTAGCCGTACAGCCGGTCCAGCTCCGACTGGAAGCCGTACACGAACTTCACCTCGCGCCGCACGATCAGTTCACCCTTGACGTTCTCCACCGTGAACACGGCGCACGAGCGGGCCTGCGGGGCCCGCTCGTCCAGTTCGATCTCGATGCGCGGCCCGTTGCCCGGGTAGAGCGTCACCTTCGCGTGCGTGCGGTCGAAGGCCGGCGTCTGGTCGTAGATGTAGACGAAGAACAGCAGCCGCTTGATCTGGTCGCGCTGGTCGAGGTTGACGTAGACGGTCTCCCCCGACGGCGCCCCGAACCGGTCGTCCCCGCTGAGCCTGATGTACGGCGGCCCGTTCAGGTCGCCGATCAGGTTGCCCAGCGGCTGCACCACGCCCTTGGTGCCGTCCGCCAGCTCGTACATGCAGCCCAGGTCCAGGTCGACGTTGACGACGCCCTGGGTGTGCGCCTGGACCACATCGGGCTGGAAGAGCTTGAACGGCCGCAGCAGCCGGCCGCTCTGCCGCGACCGGCCCTCGATGTCGGAGGTGCGCATCCGCCAGGAGAGGTTGACCCGGAGGTTGCCGGTCAGCGCCCCTTGCTTGGTCAGCGAGACCGTGGCGTGCCGTTTGGACAGCACGATGGAGTTGGTGGCCGCGTTACCCGACTCGAACTGTGCTTCCCGCCCCGGCCACAGGCTGTCCCAGAACGCCATCCCCAACCCCCACACGTATCGGCCCCGCACCCGTCGCACGCGGCACATGCGACGCACGCACCGCTGCGGGGCGGCTCCTGGCCGGATCGGGGTGTCACCCCGGGTCCGACGCCGTACGAGCCGCCCCGCAGAGAGCGTTCCTCATTCCCTACCGGGTCACACCCCGGCGGAGACTTCCGATGGAGATCCGCCGTCGCCGCTGTCGCCGCCGCCGGCCTCCAGCGCCTTGTTGCGCCGGACCGAGGACCAGAAGGACCAGGCGATCAGGATGACGCCGACGAGACCGGTGATGATCTCGTTGATCTCGTACTGGATCGTGATGAGCAGGAGGACGGCCAGCGCGCCGATCGCGTAGTGCGCGCCGTGCTCCAGGTAGACGTAGTCGTCCAGGGTGCCCTGGCGGACCAGGTAGACCGTGAGCGAACGGACGTACATGGCGCCGATGCCGAGACCCAGGGCCATCAGCACGATCTCGTTGGTGATGGCGAAGGCGCCGATGACGCCGTCGAACGAGAAGGAGGCGTCGAGCACTTCCAGGTAGAGGAACATGAAGAACGCGGCCTTGCCGGAGAGTACGGCCGCGGAGAGCTTCTTGCCGGACCGCTTGGCCTCTTCCTCCGCCTCGTGCTCGCGTTCCTCCTCCTCTTCGAGCTTGCTCTCGAAGTGGCCGGAGAGACCGTTGACGACGAGGTACGTGATGAGACCCGCGATGCCCGAGAGCAGGACCGTCTCCGCCTTGTCGGCGTGTCCGCCGCCGTGCTGGTGCGCCTGGGACGCGAACGTCAGGGCGGTGATCATCAGGACGATCAGGGCGATGCAGACCGACAGCATGTCGACCTTGCCGAGCTTGGCGAGCGGGCGCTCGATCCAGCGCAGCCACTGGATGTCACGGTCCTCGAAAATGAAGTCGAGGAAGATCATCAGCAGGAACATGCCACCGAAGGCCGCAATGGCCGGGTGGGCGTCCGTGACCAGTTCCTTGTAGCGGTCCGGGTCGTTGAAGGAAAGATCGATGGCCTCGATCGGTCCCAGCTTGGCGGTGATGGCCACGATCACGACGGGGAACACCAGCCGCATACCGAAGACGGCGATGAGCACACCGACGGTGAGGAAGATCTTCTGCCAGAAGGCACTCATCTTCTTCAGGATTCCGGCGTTGACCACCGCGTTGTCGAAGGACAGCGAGATCTCCAGGACGGAGAGAATCGCAACTACCCCGAAGGCCTCCCACCCCCGTAGAACCACGCTGCGACCAGGCCGATCGCGGTAATCGCGAGCGACCAGCCGAAGGTTTTCAGAAGCACTGGCTACCCCATCATTTATGTAACGGGTCTCCCCCGGTGTGTACGAGGCTCCCCCGCGCCGTGCACGGCTTTACGAAACGTTGACCCCGAAGTCTAGAGCGATGCCGCGCAGACCCGACGCGTACCCCTGCCCCACTGCACGGAACTTCCACTCGCCGTTGTAACGGTAGAGCTCACCGAAGATCATCGCGGTCTCCGTCGAGGCGTCCTCGCTGAGGTCGTACCGCGCGAGTTCCTGGCCGTCGGCCTGGTTCACCACCCGGATGAAAGCATTGCTGACCTGCCCGAAGGTCTGCCCGCGATTGTCGGCCTCATGGATCGAGACCGGAAATACGATCTTGTCGCAATGGGCCGGAACCTGCGTGAGGTTCACGATGACCGACTCGTCGTCGCCCTCGCCCTCACCCGTGAGGTTGTCCCCGGTGTGCTCCACGGAGCCGTCGGGGCTCGTGAGGTTGTTGTAGAACACGAACCATTCGTCGCCGAGCACCCGGCCCGACTCGCACAGCAGCGCGCTGGCGTCGAGGTCGAAGTCCGCCCCCGTGGTGGATCGTGCGTCCCAGCCGAGCCCGACCAGCACCTGGGTGAGATTGGGTGCGGCCTTGGAGAGGGAGACATTGCCTCCCTTGGCGAGTGTGACGCCCATGGTGTGTGTCCTCCCCGAGTCGATGAACCGTCTGTTGAACCGATGGATCCGTCTGCTGAGCGCGTCCGGCGCCGCACGGAGTGCGGCGCCGGACGGGATGTGCTGCTGCCTGCCGGGGCCGTGCCTTCGCAGGCACGGCCCCGATGGACTGTCTAGACGTTGACGCCGAAGTCCTGCGCGATGCCGCGCAGACCCGAGGCGTAGCCCTGACCGATGGCGCGGAACTTCCACTCCGCGCCGTTGCGGTACAGCTCGCCGAAGACCATGGCGGTCTCCGTCGAGGCGTCCTCGCTCAGGTCGTAGCGCGCGAGCTCGGTGTTGTCGGCCTGGTTGACCACGCGGATGTACGCGTTGCGCACCTGGCCGAAGCTCTGCTGGCGGGACTCGGCCTCGTAGATCGAGACCGGGAAGACGATCTTGTCCACGTCGGCCGGGACACCGGCGAGGTTGACCTTGATGACCTCGTCGTCGCCCTCGCCCTCACCGGTGAGGTTGTCACCGGTGTGCTCGACCGAGCCGTCGGGGCTCTTGAGGTTGTTGAAGAACACGAAATTGCCGTCGTTGCCGACCTTGCCCTCGGCGTTCGTCAGCAGCGCGCTGGCGTCGAGGTCGAAATCCCCGCCGGTGGTGGTACGAGCGTCCCAGCCCAGACCCACGATGACCGCGGTCAGGTTGGGCGCGGCCTTGGTCAGCGAGACGTTGCCGCCCTTGCTGAGGCTGACTCCCACGAGTCCTCCCATTGGTTTCATTGGGGGCCGGCCGGTGCCGGCGCCTCCACGTTGCGTTGGCATCGGATCAACGAGTGGATCCTAGTGACCGGTTCCCGGCCAAAACAGGCTTTTGGCCGGGGGTCGCCGGGAGATCGTCCGGATCGCGGATCGGAGCGGGCCGGGTCAGAGCGTGCCGAGCGCCTTGACGTAGTCGTTGAGGTCGCGCGCGTCGGGCAGGCCGTTGACGACGGTCCAGCGCACCACGCCCTCCTTGTCGATGATGAAGGTGCCGCGCACCGCGCAGCCCTTCTCCTCGTCGAAGACGCCGTAGGCCCGCGAGGTCTCGCCGTGCGGCCAGAAGTCCGAGAGCAGCGGGTACTCCAGGCCCTCCTGCTCGGCGAAGACGCGCAGGGTGTGGATGGAGTCGTTGGAGACGGCGAGCAGCTGCGTGTCGTCGTTCTCGAACGTGGGCAGCTCGTCACGCAGGGCGCAGAGCTCACCCGTGCAGACACCGGTGAAGGCGAACGGGTAGAAGAGCACGACCACGTTCTTGCGCCCGTGGAAGTCGGAGAGCTTCACGGTCCGGCCGTGGTTGTCCTTCAGCTCGAAATCCGGGGCCTTGGTGCCGACCTCGATCGCCATGAAAACGCGTCCCTTCGCTACCTTCGCCGGGCTGGGCTGTCCGGGTGAGTCCCACCCTACGCAGAGGCCCCTGGCGACCGTGCGGCACCCGCGCAAGCTCCTCCTGCGGGAGTGGACGGGGCCACGGATGTACGAAGGCCCCCGGGCGGCGTGATGCCGTCGGGGGCCTTCAGTGGCGAGTGCGGTTCAGCGCTTGGCCTTGGCCGCCTTCGGTGTGGCCAGACGGCTTCCCGTCCAGTCCTTGCCCGCACTGATGCTCTTGGTCTGGGCGAGACCGGCTGTCTGGGCAGCCTCGTTGATGTCGCTCGGCTCGACGTATCCGTCACGGCCGGTCTTGGGCGTCATCAGCCAGACCGTACCGCCGTCCTCGAGCAGACCAATGGCATCCACCAGCGCGTCCGTAAGGTCGCCGTCCTCGTCGCGGAACCAGAGCAGGACGACGTCAGCGACGTCGTCGTAGTCCTCATCGACGATTTCCTGGCCGGTAGTGGCCTCAATGCCCTCACGGAGCTCCAGCTCGACGTCGTCGTCGTAGCCGATCTCCTGGACCACATGTCCGGGCTCGAACCCCAGGCGTGCTGCCGGGTTGGTCCGCTCCTCCGCGTGGTCCGCGGTCGCGCTCACGGTTTGCCTCCTGATCATGTTTCGGAAAATGCTTCAGCCACGCGCGTACGCGGGGCGCTGGCCGTAGTCCACACGGGAGCGGCGGATCGCGCAAGTACCCAGCGCACGAGACCGCCTAAACGGTGACGTTTCGTGCCACGTCGCCGCACTGTCGGCGGGCTCCCCGCGGGGACCGGCGCTGCCGTCCACACCCTTTACGTCCTTGAACAGCTTATGCCGTTTCGGTCCGGCAATCGGTGTCGAGCAGCGTTTGGGAACGCTTGGACGCCTTGGGCGTATGGTTGCGGTTTCGCCCGACCCATCCTGCCCGACGCCTCCTGCCTCCCCGATACCCGCTCTGCCGCGGCCCATCCCGCCCTCGGGACACGGTGTCCCGGAAGTTGCCGGTTACCTTTCGGTAGAGATGACGTTTGCGCCCGCGCGGTACACGATGGGATGGCGTACGTGCAGACGTCCCGGGGGCATGACTCCCTCAACCAGGCCCCGTAGAGCAGCACCGAACAGCGAAGGAACAGCGTGGCTTCCGGATCCGATCGCAACCCGATCATCATTGGCGGCCTTCCGAGTCAGGTCCCGGATTTTGATCCCGAAGAGACCAAGGAATGGCTCGACTCCCTCGACGCCGCCGTCGACGAGCGAGGCCGTGAGCGGGCCCGCTACCTCATGCTCCGGCTCATCGAGCGTGCGCGCGAGAAGCGCGTCGCCGTGCCGGAGATGCGCAGCACGGACTACGTGAACACGATCGCCACGAAGGACGAGCCGTTCTTCCCCGGCGACGAGGAGATCGAGCGCAAGGTTCTCAACGCGACCCGCTGGAACGCGGCCGTGATGGTGTCGCGGGCACAGCGTCCGGGGATCGGCGTCGGCGGTCACATCGCCACGTTCGCCTCCTCCGCCTCGCTGTACGACGTGGGTTTCAACCACTTCTTCCGCGGCAAGGACGACGGTCTCGGCGGCGACCAGATCTTCTTCCAGGGGCACGCCTCCCCCGGGATCTACGCCCGCGCCTTCCTGCTGGACCGGCTGAGCGAGGCGCAGCTCGACGGCTTCCGCCAGGAGAAGTCGAAGGCGCCGAACGGGCTGTCCAGCTACCCGCACCCGCGGCTGATGCCGGACTTCTGGGAGTTCCCGACCGTCTCGATGGGTCTCGGCCCGCTCGGCGCGATCTACCAGGCGCGGATGAACCGCTACATGGATGCGCGCGGCATCGCCGACACCTCGAAGTCGCACGTCTGGGCTTATCTCGGCGACGGCGAGATGGACGAGCCGGAGTCGCTCGGGCAGCTCTCCATCGCCGCCCGTGAGGGTCTGGACAACCTGACCTTCGTCGTCAACTGCAACCTGCAGCGCCTCGACGGGCCGGTGCGCGGCAACGGCAAGATCATCCAGGAGCTGGAGTCGCAGTTCCGCGGCGCCGGGTGGAACGTCATCAAGCTGGTCTGGGACCGTTCCTGGGACCCGCTGCTCGCGCAGGACCGCACGGGCATCCTGGTCAACAAGCTGAACACCACGCCGGACGGCCAGTTCCAGACGTACGCCACCGAAACGGGTGCGTACATCCGTGACCACTTCTTCGGTGACGACCCGCGGCTGCGGGACATGGTCAAGGACATGTCCGACCAGCAGATCCTGCACCTGGGCCGCGGCGGGCACGACCACAAGAAGGTCTACGCGGCGTACGCGGCGGCCAAGGCCCACAAGGGCCAGCCGACGGTGATCCTGGCGCAGACGGTCAAGGGCTGGACGCTGGGGCCGAACTTCGAGGGCCGCAACGCGACCCACCAGATGAAGAAGCTCACCGCCGAGGACCTCAAGCGTTTCCGGGACCGGCTGCACATCCCGATCGCGGACAAGCAGCTGGAGGACGGCAACCCGCCGTACTACCACCCGGGCCGCGACTCGGAAGAGATCCAGTACATGCACGACCGCCGCCAGGGTCTGGGCGGGTACGTCCCGACGCGTGTGGTGCGGGCGAAGCCGCTGGCCCTGCCCGACGAGAAGGCGTACGCGACCGCGAAGAAGGGCTCGGGCCAGCAGTCGATCGCCACCACGATGGCGTTCGTCCGCGTCCTGAAGGACCTCATGCGGGACAAGGAGATCGGCAAGCGTTTCGTGCTGATCGCGCCCGATGAGTACCGCACCTTCGGCATGGACGCGTTCTTCCCGAGCGCGAAGATCTACAACCCGCTCGGGCAGCAGTACGAGTCGGTGGACCGCGATCTGCTGCTCGCGTACAAGGAGTCGCCGACCGGGCAGATGCTGCACGACGGCATCTCCGAGGCGGGCTGTACGGCGTCGCTGATCGCGGCCGGCTCGGCGTACGCCACGCACGGCGAGCCGCTGATCCCGGTGTACGTCTTCTACTCGATGTTCGGTTTCCAGCGCACCGGTGACCAGTTCTGGCAGATGGCCGACCAGCTCGCCCGCGGCTTCGTGCTGGGTGCGACCGCCGGCCGTACGACGCTGACCGGCGAGGGGCTCCAGCACGCGGACGGCCACTCCCAGCTGCTCGCCTCGACGAACCCGGGGTGCGTCGCGTACGACCCGGCGTTCGGGTACGAGATCGGGCACATCGTCAAGGACGGCCTGCGCAGGATGTACGGCGAGGACAGTGAGGACGTCTTCTACTACCTCACCGTGTACAACGAGCCGATCCAGCACCCGGCCGAGCCCGCCGACGTGGACGTCGAGGGCATCCTGAAGGGCGTGTACCGCTACAGCAGCGGCACGAAGGGCGAGATCCCCGCCCAGATCATGGCGTCCGGTGTGGCGGTCCCCTGGGCGGTCGAGGCGCAGCAGATCCTCGCCGACGAGTGGAACGTGAAGGCGGACGTCTGGTCGGCGACCTCCTGGAACGAGCTGCGGCGCGAGGCCGTGGACGTGGAGCGGTACAACCTGCTGCACCCGGAGGAGGAGCAGCGCGTCCCGTACGTGACGAGCAAGCTCTCCGGCGCCCAGGGGCCTTTCGTGGCGGTCTCGGACTGGATGCGGGCCGTGCCGGACCAGATCGCGCGCTGGGTGCCCGGGGCGTACCAGTCGCTCGGAGCGGACGGCTTCGGCTTCGCGGACACCCGTGGGGCGGCGCGCCGGTTCTTCCACATCGATGCCCAGTCGATCGTGCTGGCGGTGCTCACCGAGCTCGCGAAGGACGGCAAGATCGACCGATCGGTGCTGAAGACGGCGGTCGACCGCTACGACCTGCTGGATGTGGCCGCGGCCGATCCGGGTCCCGCGGGCGGCGACGCGTAGGCGCGGACGGCGCAGTGGCGTGGGCGGGGCGGCGGGACCGTAGTGGTCCCGCCGCCCCGCGGCGTTCTGCCGGCCGGTCCTCCCGGACGTCTCCGGGTCAGTTCTCCCAGACCTTGAAGGCCCGCACCTGGTACGGCGACTGCGGCACCCAGGTGCCGCCGCCCGGGTAGGTCTCGAACTCGCCGGTCTCGTTGCACTCCGCCGACTGGTAGGTGGTGACGGGGCGGCCGGTGCGGTTGGCGAGTGCCTGGACGGTGCGGCCCGCCGGCAGCGGTACGCAGCTCTCGATGTCGATGGTGGACAGCTCGTGGACCTGGCGCGCCCCGCCGAACTCCGGTTTCGCCCAGAGGCAGAGCTGGCCGCTCCCGCAGGTGCCGAGCCGGACGGGCGCCGCCTGGGCCACCGCCTGCGGGATCAGTGCGGTGGCGGCCAGCGCGGCAGCTACAACGGTCGTACGCATACGAATCAACCCCCGTGGTGATGTGGATCTTCCACACCCACCCTGAGCCGCGGGCCGGCTCCACGGGAAGAGGCCGGCGGCCGTACCACCCTGATAGGCGACAGCCCCGCCGGAACGTTCCGGCGGGGCTGTTGTACGCGCTGTGTTGACGCCCCGGGCCGGGACGGAGACGGTCAGATGTGGCCGACGCCCGCGCCCGCCTCGGCGTTGTCGCCGCGCTTGGTCAGGGTCGCGACCAGGGCCGCGATCACCGCGACGATGCCCGCGACCATGAATGCCGTGCTCATGCCCGACACGAACGTGTCATGGGCGACGCCCGCGATCTTGCCGGCGACCTCCGGCGGGGTGCCGGGGGCGATCGGCGGCATGCCGACCTTGACGGCCGAGGACGCCTGGTCCAGCTGCTCGGGCGACAGCGGCGGAAGCTGCGCTTCCTTCCAGTTGCCGTCGAGCTCGGCGTCGACCCGGGAGGCCATGATCGCGCCCAGCACCGCCGTACCGAGGCTGCCGCCGACCTGCATGGCGGCCTGCTGCAGACCGCCCGCGACGCCGGAGAGCTCCATCGGCGCGTTGCCCACGATGACCTCGGTGGCGCCGACCATCACCGGTGCGAGGCCGAGGCCGAGCAGGGCGAACCAGATCGACATGGTGAAGGTGCCGGTGCCGACGGTCAGCTGGGACATGCCGAAGCAGGCGACGGCGGTGCACACCATGCCGCCGACGAGCGGCACCCGCGGGCCGAACTTGGTGATCAGGAAGCCCGCCAGCGGCGAGGCGACGATCATCATCGCGGTCAGCGGCAGCAGGTGCAGGCCCGCGTCGACGGCCTTCATGCCGTGCACGTTCTGCAGGTAGAAGGTGACGAAGAACAGCCCGCCCATGAAGGCGAAGGCCATCAGCACCATGAGGACCGTGCCGGCGGAGAGCGGCACCGAGCGGAACATCGCGAGCGGGATCAGGGGTTCCCTGACCCGCTGCTCGACGAGGGCGAACGCGACGAACAGGACGACGGCGGCGACCAGGAAGCCGACCGTCCTGAGGTCGCCCCAGCCCCACTCCGAGCCCTTGATGAGCGCCCAGATCAGGCAGAACATCGCGGTGGACAGGAGCACGATGCCGGCGATGTCGAAGGAGCGCGGCGCGTTCTCGGCGCGGTGGTCCTTGAGGATCAGCACGCCCAGCACGAGCGCGAGCACACCGACGGGCACGTTGATGAAGAAGACGGACTGCCAGCTGACGTGCTCGACGAGCACGCCGCCCAGGATCGGGCCGCCCGCGGTCGAGGCGCCGATCACCATGCCCCAGATGCCGATCGCCATGTTCAGCTTCTCGGCCGGGAAGGTGGCGCGCAGCAGGCCCAGCGCGGCCGGCATCAGCAGGGCGCCGAAGAGGCCCTGCAGCACCCGGAACGTGATCACCAGGACGACGCTGTGGGAGAGGCCGATGGCCCCCGATGCCGCGGCGAAGCCCACGACGCCTATGAGGAAGGTCTGGCGGTGCCCGAACCGGTCACCGAGCTTGCCCGCGGTGATCAGGGAGACCGCGAGGGCGAGCATGTATCCGTTGGTGATCCACTGGACGTCCGCGAGCGAGGCGCCCAGGTCCTGCTGGATCGCGGGGTTGGCGATCGCGACGATCGTGCCGTCGAGCGCAACCATCATCACGCCGATGGCCACGGAGAAGAGCGTCAGCCAGGGGTGGCCGCGCAGCCCCTTGACCGGTGCGGGAGAGAAGGGGTCCCGGGGCTCCCGCGACGCCTTGTCGACGGTGGTCTGACTAGTCATACGCGGAGAATAGTGTCAGTCGCTGACAGTTGACAAACCATTTCACAAGTCGGTAACTGTCACGTAGCTCACAGGTACGCTGAGCCGGACAAAGCAGGGAAAAGAGGACCAGCTCAGTGACCCAGGGGCAACGAGCCGCCGAGTATCCGACCGGGCTGCGCGAACGCAAGAAGCGCCGCACCCGGGACGCCCTGCTCCATGCCGCCCTCGACCTCTTCACCACCCAGGGGTACGAGGAGACCACCGTCGACGAGATCGTCGACGCCGTGGAGGTCTCGCAGCGCACCTTCTTCCGCTACTTCGCCGGCAAGGAGGCAGCCGCCTTCGCCGTCCAGGAGATGGTGGAGTCCCGCTTCGTCGCCGAGCTCCGTCAACGCCCCGCCTCGGAAGCCCCTTTCGAGGCCATGCGCCGCGCGGTCCTCTGCGCCTGGAACAGTATGGGGGAAGCCATCGAGGCCATCGTCCCGGTCGAACTCCACATGCGCACGTACCGAATGATCGAGTCGACACCCTCGCTGCTCGCCGCCCACCTGCGGCGCAGCATCGACCTGGAGAACCAGATCGCCCTGCTGATCGCCGAGCGCGAGGGCCTGGACATGGGGCGCGACCCCCGGCCGCGGGTCGCCGTCGCCGCGTTCTCCGGCGTGATGCGGGTGACCGGTCAGCTGTGGGGGCAGGGGCATGACGGCAGCATGGACTCGCTGCGGGCACTGACCGAGGCGTATCTGGACCAGTTGGGACCGGCCCTGGCCGAGGACTGGCACACACCCGTCTGACGCGGTGTGCCGCACGCCTCAGACCTGCCGTATGAGCGACCTCACAACGAGCGGGCCACGGCGCCCGGATGCGACGCGCGGAGGGCGCGAAGCTCGGCGGAGCGTACGGGCAGTCCGTACGCAGGGTGAGGGAAACGGCGTTCCCTTCCCCACAGTCGGGTGATGTGCGTCACCCCCTCAACGACGTCCGGCGCGCGTCTCCTAGGGTGGGCGGGAGTGACTTCCTTCGACTCCTCCCCGACGCTCACCGCATGGCGCACCCTGCTCGCCCTCGCGGTTGTGTTCGTGATGCTGGCGACCACCGGCTGGACAGCCGTGCGTCATCAAAGCTCCGACGAGCCACGCACTGTCGCACTCGCCTCCTGGGCCAAGGGTTCGATAGCGGGACACGCGCTCCCCTCGGCCGACGCGCCGCCGTACAAGCTGGCGCACTTCTTCGCCACGCTCACGGGCTCGCAGGGCACCCGGCTGGCCGACAAGTACCCGCTTGTGGTGGGGAATCTGAACGGAGCGCCGGTCACGCTGCGCTACCGGGCCAACCGGCACGCGCTCGTTCAGGCGCGCACGGCCGAGCAGCAGCGTGTGCACGACAGCAGGCTCTCGCCGGACGGCCGGGCCGAGGCGCTGCGCCGGGTGGACCGCTTCGGGTCGATGCTCGCCGACGGCCGGCACTTCCTCGCGTTCGACCCGTCCGGCCGCGGCCATGCCGCGGAGGTGTTCGGCGACCTCGACCGGGCCGAGCGGGTCTCGGTGGTCGTCCCCGGCGTCGACACCAATCTGCTCACGCTGGAGCGGACCGGGGCCAAGACCAACGCCGCCCCCGTCGGCATGGCCAAGTCCCTGTACGCGGCCGAGCACACCGCGCGCCCCGGCGTGCGGACCGCCGTGATCGCCTGGGCCGACTACACCGCGCCCGCCGGCATCGGCATGGACGCGGCCCTGGGCAACCTCGCCGAGCGCGGGGCGGTCCGGCTCGACGCCCTCGTCGGTGCACTGCCGGGCAGCGCGCCCGTCTCGCTGTTCTGCCACAGCTACGGCTCCGTGCTGTGCGGCGTCGCCGCGGACCAACTGTCCGACCGGGTGACGGACATCGCGGTGGCGGGCAGTCCGGGCATGCGCGTCGACAACGCCGGCCAGCTGCACACGCGGGCCAATGTGTGGGCGATGCGGGACCGCGACGACTGGATCGAGGACGTACCGAACCTGGAGGTCGGCGGACTCGGCCACGGGGCCGATCCGGTGGATCCGGGGTTCGGGGCGCGGATCGCCTCCGCGGGCGACGCGGTCGGCCACAGCGGCTATTTCGAGCCGGGTACCGAGAGCCTGGGCAACTTCGCCGCGATCGGTGTGGGCACCTACGACTCGGTGACCTGTGCGCAGGCCGACAGCGCCTGCCACGACCGAATTTCCGCCGACGGGACCGTCTGACGCGCGTAGAGAGCCGCGGCCTGTCACGAATTGCGGTGTACGCCGAGGGGGGACGTGCGGGCAAGTGCCGCATACGATGAGGCACATGGGTGATGTGCTGGCCGG
The DNA here is from genome assembly GCF_023701695.1 of Streptomyces sp. RKAG290. GTDB lineage: Bacteria > Actinomycetota > Actinomycetes > Streptomycetales > Streptomycetaceae > Streptomyces. The sequence goes on along the minus strand of NZ_JAJOZC010000001.1, from coordinate 5,258,619 downwards.
AATTCAAGCCACCTGGGAGTTCGACACCGACTCCGTGCTCATCCGCTTCGAACGGGGTATCCGCACGCCGAGACTCTTCCAGAGCCTCCGTGAGCGCCGCGTCCCGCATACGGCGCTGTCGTCGGTGACGCTGACCCCGGGCAAGCGGGGCACGGTGGTGCTGCGAGCGGTGCCCAGACCCGGGGCCGATCCGCTGCTGGAGGCCGCGGCCGGGCAGCTGAACGACGGCTGCGATCCGTACCGCCTGGTGCTCCCCGCCGAGCGCGAGACGCTCGCCGAGTACTACGCGGACGAGCTGCGCGCGCGGCTGGGTCCCGACGCCGCCGAGCCCGCGGACCGGTTCCTGGTCGCGGCCCCCGAGGCGCCGATGCGCTTCAAGGCGTACGACGGCAGGGCCAGCTTCGACGGGGACCGGATCTCCTTCCGGTGGTTCTGGACGGGCGCCTCCTCGGAGAAGTGGAAAGCGGGCGACCAGACGTTCCCGGTCACCGAACTGAGCGGGGTCGAATGGCGCTCGCCGGAGGCCTTCGAGGGCTATCTGCGGCTGGTGCCGCGAGGGCTGGAGGCCGCGGGTCCGCCCGCGGTCGAGGGAGCCCGCCTGGACAGCGGTCCGGGGGCGGGGCTGTGCACGGGCGCCCCGCAGAGCGTGCAGCCGGTGGCCGCACGGCCCACCCGGGCCGACGAGGACCCCGCCGCGGTGATCTTCGGCCTCGGCTACGGCCCGGTGCACGAGTCGCTGCCCTTCGCCGCGGCCGTCCTGGAATCGGTCCGCAGGAAGCAGTCCACGCCCGTCGCCGCCGCAGCGGCCCTGGCAGGCGCGGGACGACGCGACCCGGCGGACATCGCGGAGCGCATCCGCCACCTCGGTGAGCTGCACCAGGCGGGTCTGGTGACGGACGACGAGTTCAGCGCGAAGAAGGCCCAGCTGCTCGCCGAGCTGTAGGGCTTCGTGGCCGTCCCTGTCGTACGGGTGGGTCATACTCCCGTACGACAGGGACGGCCACGGAACCGGAACCCCGGTATGACGCCGGCGGGCGGCTTCGCTGCCTAACCTGATCAGGACATGCCCACTTCCTCCCCGCCCCCGCCGCCGCCGGCGGACGGTCTGCTGAGCGCCGCCCGCCGCAATCTGCGCGAGCTGGCCCACGGACTGTCCCACCCGTCCCACGCCCCGACGCCGCTGCTGGCCGACGCCCCGAAACGGTGGCAGCGGCTGCTGCCGTACACCGCCGTCCTCGCTCTCGCCGCGATCTTCGTCCCGGTCACGATCACGGTCCTGCGCGACCAGTACGGGCTGGGTGGCGGGGTGGCGGGGCTCCTGGCCGTCGCGCAGACCGCGCCCCTGCTGATGCTGGCGCACCGGCCGCTGCAGGCCTGGTGGATCATCTTCCCCGCCGACATCCTCGGCGCGGTCGTGCTGCTCGGGCAGCCGGCCCAGAAGTACGACAACTGGCCGTGGACACCGCCCGCCCTGATCGGCTACCTCTTCCTGCTGCTCGCGCTGGCCCTGCGCGAGACCCGGCGCACCCTGGTCGCCGTCTGGCTGGCGACCGGCACGGCGTCCCTCGCCATGTACGCGCTCTCCCCCGAACGCAGCAACAGCAGCGCGCTGTTGCTGGCCATCCTCGGTGCGGTGGTGCTGGTGATAGGCGCGGCGGTACGGGAACGGGGCGTCGCTCAGCGGCAGTTGGCCGAGCAGGAGACCATCAGCGAGGCCGAGCGGGCCCAGCGGACGCTGCTGGAGGAACGCACCAGGATCGCCCGCGAACTGCACGACGTCGTCGCGCACCACATGTCGGTGATCACGGTCCAGGCGGACTCCGCGCCCTACCGGCTGGACGGGCTGCCGGACGAGGCCCGCGCGGAGTTCGGGTCGATCGCCGCGAGCGCGCGGGAGTCCCTCGCGGAGATGCGACGGCTGCTCACCGTGCTGCGCAGCGAGGGAACGGAGGCCGAGCGGACACCGCAGCCGGGGCTCGACCGGCTGCAGCAGCTGGTCGAGGCGACCGTACGGGCCGGGCTCCCGGCCGAACTGTCGCTGCCCACCGGGCTGACGGGCCTGCCGCAGCTGGTGGACCTGTCCGCGTACCGGATCGTGCAGGAGTCCCTGGCGAACGTCGTCCGGCACGCACCGGGTGCGCGCACCCGGGTCTCGATCGGTTCCGACGGTTCGTATCTGACGGTGCTGGTCGTCAACGACCCTCCGCGACACACGGGTTCGTCGCACGTGCCGCTGGAGACGACCGGGACGGGACACGGTCTGGTCGGAATGCGCGAGCGCGTACGGTTGACCGGCGGCACGCTGGACACCGGACCGCTGCCGGACGGCGGCTTCCGGGTGGCTGCGCGGCTGCCGCTGCCCCCGGCCGCGCCGCCCGCCTCGGCCGCCGCTGCCCCGCCCCGCATCCGGAGGACTCTTGACCATCCGTGTGATCATCGTCGACGACCAGGCCATGGTGCGGGCGGGGTTCGCGGCGCTGCTCGCGGCGCAGGCCGACATCGACGTGGTCGGTGAGGCGCCGGACGGGCGCCGCGGCATCGACGTCAGCCGCCAGGCCCATCCGGATGTGGTGCTGATGGACGTCCGGATGCCCGAGATGGACGGCCTGGCGGCGGCGCGCGAACTGCTGAACCCGCCGGTGGGTGTGGAACACGTGCCGAAGGTGCTGATGCTCACCACGTTCGACGTGGACGACTACGTGTACGAGGCGCTGCGCGCCGGCGCCTCCGGCTTCCTGCTGAAGGACGCGCCACCGGCGGATCTGATCTCGGCGGTACGGGTGGTGGCGTCGGGCGACGCCTTGCTCGCCCCGTCCGTGACGCGGCGTCTGATCGCGGACTTCGCCCGGCAGCGGCCGTCCGGCGCGGCACGCAGCGGGGCCGCGCTGCGGCTGAACGGGCTGACTCCGCGCGAGACGGAGGTGCTGGAGCTGATCGCGCGGGGGCTGTCGAACCAGGAGATCGCGGGGCGGCTGGTGCTCGCGGAGCAGACGGTGAAGACGCATATCGGGCGGGTGCTGTCGAAGCTGGACCTGCGGGACCGGGCGCAAGCCGTGATCTTCGCGTACGAGGCGGGGCTGGTGGTACCGGGCGAGGGGTGAGTGGCGGGGGTCGCGGGGCGAGGGCGCGGTATCGCCGGGGTCGTCCGGCGGCCGCTTCGTCCTCAATCGCCGGACGGGCTGGATGGGCTGCCCGCCCCCCGTCGCCGATCAAGGTCACCCTCCGAGCCCGCCCACTAACCCAGCCCGCCCGGCGATTGAGGGCAACTTTCGAGCCCGTCCGGCGATTGAGGACCGGGGTCCGGGGCGGAGCCCCGGCATCAGCCGCCCCGTACACCCCCTACCCAGGTATCACCCCGCGGTTGGCCCCCCGGTGTGACGCCCCCGCACCCACCCTCTTCCTACCTTCCTCCCGTCGCGCCGAACGGCGTGCGGGAGCCGGGTCATCCGGAGAGGGAGGGTCGCATGCGCCGCTATGCGAGGACCCTGGTCGCGGTCGCTCTGGCGACCACCGTCGTGACCGGAACGGCCGGCTGGGCCTCGGGGAACGCCCAACAGGCCCTGACCGGACCGCCGCCCGGCACCTCCGCCTGGCGGGCGGACCACGTGCTCGGGCGGACACTGCCCGATCCGGCCCGCGCCACGCCCGCCCAAGTGGGGCGCTTCTTCCGGGGGTTGAGTGAGCAGGACCGGCTGACGCTGGCCGCCCGGCACCCGCTCGTCGTCGGCAACCTCGACGGCGCACCGGTCGAGCTGCGGTACCGCGCCAACGCCCTTTCGCTGAAGGGCAGTCACGATCCCCGGTACGCCCACCTCGCCGCGGACGGCCAACGCCAGATCCTCGCGTTCGACCCGCGCGGGCGGGGCCAGGTGGCCGAGGTCTTCGGGGACCTGAACACAGCGCGTCGGGTGTCCGTCGTGGTGCCGGGTTCGGACATCGACGCCGGGACCTTCGACCGGAGCAACGACGTCTACGGCACCCCGGCCGGCATGGCCAAGTCCCTCTACTCGCGGACCGGCCGGGGCAGCGCCGTGGTCGCCTGGGCCGGGTACACCACCCCCGTCGGCGTCGGCATCGACGCCGCGACCGGCTCGCTCGCCGAGGCCGGGGCGGACCGGCTGACCCGGTTCACCGACGGGCTGGCCGCCGACGGCGTGCCCGCGCCCGCCGTCTTCTGCCACAGCTACGGCTCCGTGGTCTGCGGCCTCGCCGCGCCCCGGCTGCGCGCCACCGACCTGGTCGTCCTCGGCTCGCCCGGGATGCGCGCCGACAACGTCCGCGCGCTGCACACCGGCGCCCGGGTGTGGGCCGCGAAGGACCCCAGCGACTGGATCGACCGGGTGCCGAACGTCGAGTTCGCGGGGCTGGGCCACGGCGCCGACCCGGCCTCCCCGGAGTTCGGCGCCCGCCGGGTGCCCGCCGACGACGCGCACGGGCACACCGGCTACTTCGCGCCCGGCACCGAATCGCTGGCCGCCTTCGCCGCGATCGCCGACGGCGCGGGCGCCCCGGGAGGACGCCCGCGCCCGGCCGGCGAGTGAGGACAGCCCGTCCGGCTCGGGACCGGACCGGAGCAGCCCCTACTCGCGGGCCGCGGAAGTGGAGCTCATGTCCGGGTAACGGTCCCCCGCGACCTTGGCGGCGATCGGCTCCAGCAGCGCCAGCTCCTCGGCCGTCAGCGTGAGCCGGGTGGCGCCGACGTTCTCCAGCAGCCGGCTGCTCTTGCGGGTGCCCGGGATCGGCACCACGGCCAGACCGTGCACCTGGGCGCGCTGCTGCACCCAGGCGAGCGCCACCTGGGCGGCGGTGGCCCCGTGCGCAGCGGCGATCTTGTGCACCGGCTCCAGCAGCGCGGCGTTCGTCTTCGCGTTGTCACCGGTGAAGCGCGGCTGGAACTGCCGGAAGTCGTTCTTCGCCAGGTCCTTGCCCGCGTCCGCGAACGCCCCGGTCAGAAAGCCCCGGCCGAGCGGCGAGTACGGCACGAAGGTCACCCCGAGCTCCACGGCTGCGGGCACCGCGCTGCGCTCGACGTCCCGGCTGAAGAGCGACCACTCGGACTGCAGGGCGGCGATCGGGTGCACGGCGTGCGCCTCACGCAGCTCCGCACCGGTCACCTCGCTCAGCCCGAGCTGCTTGACCTTGCCCTGCCGTACCAGCTCGGCCATCGCGCCGACGGACTCGGCGAGCGGCACGGACGGGTCGCGGCGGTGCATGTAGTACAGGTCGATGACATCGGTGTTCAGCCGGCGCAGGCTGTCCTCGACGGCCTGGCGGATGTAGGCGGGGTCGTTGCGCACGGCACGGTAGTGCGGGTCGTCCTCCCGCCGCTCGATGGCGAACTTCGTGGCGAGGGTGATCTCGTCCCGGTGCGCGCCGACGAACGGGGCGATGAACGTCTCGTTGGCGCCGCTGCCGTAGATGTCCGCCGTGTCGAAGAGCGTGACGCCCGCCGCCAGTGCCGTTTCCAGCGTCTCGCGCGCGGCCGCCTCGTCGGTGTCGCCGTAGAACTCGCTCATGCCCATGCAGCCGAGCCCCTGGACGCCGACCTGCGGGCCGCCCCTGCCGAGCTCCACGGTGGCGATCTTGTTGTCAGTCATCAGGTACTGGGCCTCTCCGGCGCCCGTCGGGCGCCCGCATAAAAATCGATCTTGTGGTCGAGGACGGCCAGGGTGTCCTGGAGCTCCGCTATCCGCGTCCTCACGTCGCGGCGGGTCGCCTCCAGCAGTTCCTGCCGCTCCTCGAAGGTGTGGTCGCCCTCGCGCAGCAGTTCCGCGTAACGGACCATGTGGGCGACCGGCATGCCGGTCAGCCGCAGCTTGCCGACGAAGGCGAGCCAGTCCAGGTCACGGTTGGTGAAGCGCCGCTGACCGGTGTGCGACCGGTCCACGTGCGGCATCAGGCCGATCCGCTCGTACCAGCGCAGGGTGTGGGCGGTGAGCCCGGTGAAGGCGACCACCTCGCTGATCGTGTACTGGTCCCGCCCCTCGGGGCGCGGGTGCGCCTTGGGTGCCGATACGCAGATGTCGGTCCGTGTCGAAGTGGTCTCCATCACCGTCATACCTCTACGCTAAAACCTTCGAGTGCACTCCAGGCAAGTGAAACCGGGTGCGGGTTTCGGCGCCGGCCTCGCAGAACCTAGTCTCGTACGCATGCAGAGCCTGGCGATCATCGAGAACTGGCCCGTGCCCACCGCGGCAGCAGCCGTCGTACGAGCGGACGGCACCGTCCTCGGCAGGCACGGTCCGACCGAGCACCGCTTCCCGCTCGCCTCCGTCACCAAGCCGATCGCCGCCTACGCGGCGCTGGTGGCGTACGAGGAGGGCGCGGTCGAGCTGGACGACCCGGCCGGGCCCGAAGGCTCGACGGTCCGGCACCTGCTCGCCCACACCAGCGGCCTCGCCTTCGATGAGCACCGGGTGACGGCCCCGCCCGGCACCCGGCGGCTGTACTCCAACGCGGGCTTCGAGGTGCTCGGCGACCTCATCGCCAAGGCCACCGACATCCCGTTCCCGGAGTACGTGCGCCAGGCGGTCCTGGAGCCCCTTGGCATGGCCTCGACCACGCTGGACGGCTCGCCCGCCCGCGACGGCGTCTCGACCGTCGAGGACCTGGTGCGGTTCGCGGCCGAGGTCCAGGCCCCGCGCCTGCTCGACCCCCGCACGGTGCTCGCGGCACAGACCGTCGTGCACCCGGGCCTGAAGGGCGTCCTGCCCGGCTACGGCCACCAGAACCCCAACGACTGGGGCCTCGGCTTCGAGATCCGCGACTCCAAGTCGCCGCACTGGACGGGCGCCAACTCCTCCCCCGCGACCTTCGGCCACTTCGGGCAGTCGGGCACGTTCCTGTGGATCGACCCAGTGGCGGGAGCCGCCTGCGTGGCCCTCACCGACCGGGCCTTCGGGCCGTGGGCGGCCGAGGCCTGGACCCCGTTCACGGACGCGGTGCTGGCCGAGCTGGCGCAGTGACCGGTGCGGCGGCCAGGCACTCGAACCACACCGTCTTGCCGCCGCCGTCCCGCCGCTCCTCCACGCCCCACTTGTCCGTGACGGCGTCCACCAGCAGCAACCCCCTGCCGCCCTCGTCGAGCAGGCCCCCCTCACCCACGACGGGCAGCGCCGGACAGCCGTCCGCCACCTCCACGCGCACCCCCTCGCCGCCCGGCAGCCGGAAGATGAACGTCTGGCAGCGGCGGCCGGGGACATGCCGCACGACGTTGGCGACCAGCTCGGTGAGCGCGAGCTCCGCCGCGTCGGCCACGCCCTCCAGACGCCACCCCGTGAGGTAGAGGCGCAGGATGCGCCGCAGATGCCGGGCCGAGTGCTCGCCCATGGCGAAGTCGGCGCGGTAGACGGGCTCTTCGGACTCGGCCCGGGAGCGGTGAGGTGATTCATGCCACCATCGTGCGAGCGGATGACTACGCTCGGCTACGTACGGAACCGAACGCCGCGAGGCGTTGCACACCGGAGGTCCCTGCCGTGGCCAACGTCCAGTCACTCGACCCCAGCGCCTCCCCACTGGACTACTACGGCTGGGAGCTGCGCCGCCAGCGCGAGGCCCACGGCCTGAAACAGGGCCAGTTGGGCGAGATCATCTTCTGTACGGGGTCGCTGGTCGGTCAGATCGAGACGACGAAGAAGGTCCCGACCCGCGACTTCTCGGAACGGGTGGACGCGGCCCTCGGCACGGACGGGGTGTTCTCCCGCCTGATGGGCCTGGTCCTGCGCAGCCAACTGCCGACCTGGTTCCAGCCGTACGCGGACATGGAGGCGAAGGCCGCGTACATCTCGACGTACCAGGCGCAGTTGGTCTACGGGCTGTTACAGACGGAGAGCTATGCGCGGGCCCTCCTCGGTGTCGACCACCCGGACAAGATCGACGAAATGTCGGCCGCGCGGCTGGACCGGCAGCGGATTCTGGAGCGAGAGAACCCGCCCGCACTGTGGATCGTCCTGAGCGAGGCCGCCTTGCTCCAGGAAGTTGGCGGGCGGGATGTCATGCGCGAACAACTCGGCCGGCTGTTGGACTACCGGAACGACCCCTGGGTGCAGCTCCAGGTGCTGCCGTTCGAAGTCGGCCAGCACACGGGAATGATGGGGTCGTTCACTCTGCTGCGGTTCGAGGACGACCCGGATCTCTTCTACGTGGAGAGCTACGACCAAGGCCATATGACCGCCAACCCGTCCGTGATCAAAGAGCGTTCGGTCGGCTACGCTCGACTTCAAGCTACAGCCCTCTCCCCCGAGGACTCGGCGATGCTGATTGCTCGTGTGATGGAGGAACAGTATGGAAACCAGTCATGAGCCAGCAGAAACACGCTGGCGGAAGTCGTCGTACAGCGGAACGAACGGCGGCGAGTGCGTCGAGGTGGCAACCGGCTGCGCCGCCTCCGTCCCCGTCCGTGACAGCAAGAACCCCTCCGGGCCCGTCGTCGTCATCGGGGCCGATGCCTGGCGGGGCTTCGTAGCCGGGCTCTGAGGCTCGTACGGGGAAGGGGGCCGGGACGGCCACGTCGTCCCGGCCCCCTTCTGTCGCCTCAGACGGTCGCCACGCGGCCCGCGTACCGCTGCGTCCAGCCGGTCCCGGTGTCCGCGGTGAGCACCACGTCGTAGTAGCCGTGCTCGGTGGGCCAGTGCACGACGGTGGAGGAGCCGCCGTGCACGGTGTACCGGCGGGTGCCGCCGTCGTAGTCGTTGGCCGTCAGGGTGTAACGGACGGGGTGGCGCCCGTCGTTGTGCAGCCGCAGCCCGACCACGGCATGCCTGCCCCTGATCAGCTCCGCGTCGACGCGCGGGATGCCGACGCGCTTCCTGCCTCCGCCCTCGCTCTCCCTCTCGGGGGTCAGCTGTCCGGCGAAGGAGCGCAGGAAACCGTCGGGTCCGTAGACGGAGAAGGCGTACTTGCCGTCGGTCTTCGTCGCATCCCAGGTGTACGCCCGCGGTGTCGCCGCGCTCACCGTGTACGGGGTGTTGTCGAAGGCGAGGTACCGGTCGGGGAAGACCTGGAGGCTCACCGCCTTGCCCGCAGGACCGCCGGCCAGCGTCATGGACGCGGTCACCGTGCCGGCGGCGCGGTCCTCGGTCAAAGTGGCGTGCGGGTGGAAGGAGAGGCCGCGCGGCTCCATCCGGTCCCGCGGCGGTCTCGGCGGGGTGCCGGTGACCGGGTCGGCGATGACGACCGGACCCGGGCGCGGGTGCGCGAAGTCGATCGCGCTGGTCAGGTCGCCGGCGACGGAGCGGCGCCACTCGGTGATGTTCGGGCAGGTGAACGGTTTGCCCAGGGTGGCGGCCCAGGTCTCCAGGAACTTCACCGTCGAGGTGTGGTCGAACACCTCCGAGGCGACGTAGCCGCCGCGTGTCCACGGCGAGACGAGCAGCATCGGCACCCGGGGGCCGAAGCCGTACGGGGTGGTGCCGGAGAACTCACCCGCGGTGCCCGGCTCCGGGCGCGGGGGCAGGACGTGGTCGAACTTCCCGTCGTTCTCGTCGTAGGTGATGATCACCAGGGTGTGGTTCCAGATGTCCTCGTTGCTCTGGAGCGTCTTCAGCACCTTGTTCATGTAGCGCTCACCGTGGACGGTGTCGAAGCCCGGGTGTTCGCTCCACGCGGCGGGCATCACCACCCAGGAGACCTCGGGCAGCGGGTGCTCCGCCCCGGGCTCGCAGGCCGCGATCAGGTCGCGGAGGACCGCGTCGAGGTTCGCCTCGGAGTCGTCGTTCGGCGTGGTGGCACCCGCGTAGACGAAGGAGTTGGCCTTCCAGATCTTGCCGGTGCCCGGTTCGAGGTCACCCGGCGCGGCCGTGCGGGGGTCGAAGGCCTTGAAGCTGTTGGTGACGTTGCAGCCGTACTCGCCGACGTAGCCGTTCTGGAGGCTGCCGCGGACACCGTTGCCGCTGTTGTCGGAGTAGACCCGCCAGTCGATGCCGGCCTGCTGGAGCTGCTCGGGGACCGTGGTCCAGCCGCGGCTGTAGTCGTTCTGGTTGGCGTTGGTGACCTCGCCGCCCCCTGAACCGGTCATGAGGTAGTAGCGGTTCGGGATGGTCGGCCCGTGCAGCGAGCAGAAGTTCATGTCGCAGACGGTGTACTGGGAGGCGAGCGAGTACATCCAGGGCATGTAGTCGGGCGTGTAGTACCACATGCAGTGGTCGCCCTTGTCCTTTACCCAGGTGTCCCAACGCCCGCCGTTGGCACCGTAGAAGGCGTGGTTGTCGCTCCAGGTGGCGGTCGATACGGCGGGCGTCACGATGGTGCCGGCGGCGTCGCGCTGCTGGAAGACGTCGGTGCCGTCCTGGAACCTCAGGACCTGCTTGTCGTGGTGTCCGCGCACACCTGGCAGCTGACCGAGGTAGTGGTCGAAGGACCGGTTCTCCTGCATCAGGATCACCACGTGCTTGAGGTCGGAGATGTCGCCGTTGAAGCCGTCGGGCAGGTGGTATTCGGCCGCGACGGCCTGTGCCCCGGCGACCGCTTCGGCGACCGGGCCTGCGGCCATCGCGCCCAGGGTGACGGCGGCTGCCTGGAGCATCAGGCGCCGGGAGATGCGGGGTTCGCTGCCGGGGGTCGCGGCGGTTTCGGCGTTGGTTGTGACTGTCATCAGGGGGACCTCTGGGGGAGAGTGGTTCCGGGGCGCACGTCGGCGCGTGCCTGCGAAAACTAGGCCGCCGGGGCGAACGGCGGGCGAACCGTGGCCGTACTCCTGAGACACCGGCAGATGATCTCTCGCCGTGCTGCCGGGTGGGGGGTCTCGCTGACGCAAACATGCCAACAGGGCGGGCCGATCCGGTAGTCGGAGATCACGATTGGCCGATACTCTCCCCGGCCATGACCGACATAGCGCGTGCCGCCGCCTCCGACGTCCCGGCGCTCGCCGCCGTGCTCGCCAGCGCCTACGCCGAGGACCCCGTCTGGTCCTGGCTGATGCCACGCGACCGGGACCGGCGACTGCGGCTCCTGTTCACCGCACACCTCGCCCAGCAGGTCCCGGCGGGCCGGGTGTGGACCGACCCGGACCGCACGGTGGCGGCGGTGTGGGCCGAGCCCGGACAGTGGAATCTGCCGGCGGGCCACCTGCTGCGGAACGCGGGCACCCTGCTACGAGCCGGGCGGGGTCAGCTGCCCAGGATGGGCGGGCGGTTGCTCGCACTGGAGCACCGGCACCCGGCCGGTCCCGCGCACTGGTACGTGGAGTACATCGGCACCCACGCCGACGCGCGCGGGACGGGGCGCGGGTCGCAGGTGCTGGGCGGGCTGCTGGAGCAGGCGGACGCGGACGGGCGTCCGGTGTTCCTGGAGTCGAGCAACCGTCGCAACCTGACGTTCTACGAACGGCACGGTTTCGCCGTGCACGAGGAGATGACGTTTCGGGCCGGGCCGCCGATGTGGTCGATGTGGCGGCGGGAACCGGAACCCGGTCAGGGGCCGGTCACCAACGGGAGGCCCTGAGACATGGGTGTGTACGACCGGCTCTTCGTCGCCGCACCGTCGCCGTGCCCCGGGTGCGGATCGCAGGCGGACATGGTGATCCAGTTCCATTTCGGGGACGTGTGGCTGAACAGGTTCCGCGTCGGCGACTCGATCGCGTGGTCGGACAGGTCCAAGGGGGCCCCGCGACAGGGCCGCTTCGAGATCCCCGGCTATCCGGAATGGTGCAAGCCGTGCGGGCTGGAGAACGAGGACCTCTACCTCGTGGAGTTCGACGGTGACGTGATCGTCGGCTACCGCAAGGCGGCGGAAGAGGACTTGGAGGGCTTCGACTGGTGACCGGCCGCCTGCCCCGGGGATCGGTTCCCCGTGCGCGAGGTATCCGGTCGCCGCGGCCGGCCCGATCGGTCGGCGATGACGGTGACCGGCTCGGGCCGGCGCCTCAGTCCGGCAGTTCCCAGATCAGCGTCTGTGACGGGCCCGCGCCTCCGACCAGCTCAAGACCCACTTCCGCGGTGATCCGTGCCGAGTCGCCCGGCGCGAGTTCCGCGTCGCCGATCCGCGCCTGTCCGGCCACCACGTGGACGTACACCTTCGGCGCGTCGGGCACCGCCGTCCGCTCCCCGGCGGCCAGTCGGCGCACATGGAGCATCGCGCCCGCTTCCGGCAGGGCGTAGGGGGTGGAGTCGGCGATGCCGGGGACGGTCGTGTACGTGGGCTCGCCGCCCGGCTCCAGCGGTGCGAGCCACATCTGAAGGAACGTCAGCGGCTCCTCCCCGTCGTTGCGTTCGACGTGCCGGACGCCCGACGCCGCGCTGAGGTGCTGGACGTCCCCGGGCCGTACGCGCGTGGTGTGACCGGCCGAATCGTCGTGCGTCAGCTCGCCCTCGACCACCCAGGTGACGATCTCGGTGTGGCTGTGCGGGTGCTCGTCGAAGCCCGCGCCTGGTGCCAGCCGCTCCTCGTTGCAGGCCAGGACCGGGCCGAAGCGGAGGTTGTCGGGGTCGTAGAAGGTGCCGAACGAGAAGGAGTGGCGGGAGTCGATGCCGGCCGCCTCGTCCCCGCCCCTGAAGCGGTCGCCCGAGCGACGTACGGAGATCACCCGCCCACGGTAGCCCGCACCGGCCTGCCGGCGCCCCGGCTCCGGACCGCTACCCGGCAGTACGACCCGCGGGCCGCCCCGCCCCTCCGGGCAGCCGTCCGGATAGGGCAGTCTTGTCTCCGTGCCCCGACCCGATCCTGAGCAGCCCGCCGCGAACGACGCCCATCTGCATGCCGCGACCCTGAAGCGGCTGGAGCAGTCCTCCGGCCGGCTGGCCGCGAACGCGATCGCCCGCATGGACGAGTCGCTGCCCTGGTACCGGGCCATGCCACCGGAGAACCGGTCCTGGATCGGCCTGGTCGCCCAGGCCGGCATCGCCGCCTTCACCGAGTGGTTCCGGCATCCGGAGACCCCGCAGGCCATCTCAACCGATGTCTTCGGTACGGCTCCGCGCGAGCTGACCCGGGCGATCACGCTGCGGCAGACCGTCGAGATGGTCCGTACGACGATCGAGGTCATGGAGGCCGCGATCGACGAAGTCGCCGCGCCCGGCGACGAGTCGGTGCTGCGCGAGGCGCTGCTCGTCTACGCGCGCGAGATCGCCTTCGCGACCGCACAGGTGTACGCCCAGGCCGCCGAGGCGCGTGGCGCCTGGGACGCCAGGCTCGAATCGCTCGTGGTGAACGCGGTGCTCTCCGGGGAGGCGGACGAAGGCGCCGTGTCCCGGGCCGCCGCGCTCGGCTGGAACTCCCCCGAGCACGTCTGCGTGCTGCTCGGCACGGCCCCCGACGGCGACAGCGAACTGACCGTGGAAGCGATCAGGCGGGCCGCCCGGCACGCCAAGCTCCAGGTCCTGACCGGCGTGCTCGGCAACCGGCTGGTCGTCATCGCGGGCGGCAGCGACAACCCGCTGCAGGTCGCGAAGGCGCTGATCGGCCCGTACGCGGCGGGGCCGGTCGTCGCCGGTCCCGTGGTGCCCGACCTGCTGGCGGCGACCCGGTCCGCACAGGCGGCCGCCGCGGGACTGAGGGCGGGCAGTGCCTGGCAGGACGCCCCGCGGCCGGTACTCGCGGACGATCTGCTGCCGGAGCGCGCGATGGCGGGTGACCCGGCCGCGCGGGATCAGTTGGTGGAGGAGATCTACAGACCGCTCGAAGAAGCGGGTTCTGCCCTCCTGGAGACGCTGAGTGTGTATCTCGAACAGGCGAGCAGTCTCGAAGGCGCCGCCCGGATGCTGTTCGTCCACCCCAACACCGTGCGCTACCGGCTCCGACGTGTGACTGACGTCACCGGGTGGTCCCCCTCCGATGTGCGGTCGGCGTTCACGCTGCGGATCGCCCTGATCCTGGGGCGTCTGGCCGACAGGGATCCCCAGTCCTAGACTTTTGTCGGACATCAACAATTCCCCATACGGTTCTTCGTCCCTGTCCCCACGGGCGTTCCGGACCGTTCACAAGAGAGAGTGTGAGGGTGCTCGTACTCGTCGCTCCCGGCCAAGGCGCTCAGACGCCCGGCTTCCTGACTCCCTGGCTCGACCTCCCCGGTGCCACCGACCGCATCGCGGCCTGGTCCGACGCCATCGGGCTCGACCTTGCCCACTACGGCACCAAGGCCGACGCGGAGGAGATCCGCGACACCTCGGTGGCCCAGCCCCTCCTGGTCGCCGCAGGTCTGCTGTCCGCTGCCGCGCTCGACGCCTCTCCGGGTGTCGTCGCAGGTCACAGCGTTGGCGAAATCACCGCAGCCGCTCTCGCCGGAGTCATCCGCGAGGAGGCCGCCCTCCGTTTCGTGCGTACCCGCGGGCTCGGCATGGCCGAGGCCGCAGCGGTCACCGAGACCGGCATGGCGGCGCTGCTCGGCGGCGACCCCGAGGTCACCGTCGCGCACCTGGAGAAGCTGGGTCTGACCCCGGCGAACGTCAACGGGGCGGGCCAGATCGTCGCCGCCGGCACCGCCGCGCAGATCACCGCGCTCACCGAGGACATGCCCGAGGGTGTGCGCCGCGTGGTGCCCTCAAGGTCGCCGGCGCCTTCCACACGCACCACATGGCTCCCGCGGTCGAGCAGCTCCGCCAGGCCGCGACCGCCCTGGACGTCTCCGACCCGGCCGTGACATATGTCTCGAACGCCGACGGGAAGGCCGTCGCCACGGGCGCGGAGATCATCTCCCGGCTGGTCGGCCAGGTCGCGAACCCGGTCCGCTGGGACCTGTGCATGGAGACCTTCAAGGAACTGGGCGTCACGGCACTGATCGAGGCCTGCCCCGGCGGCACGCTCACCGGTCTCGCCAAGCGTGCGCTGCCCGGTGTGAAGACCCTCGCGCTCAAGACCCCCGACGACCTCGACGCGGCCCGCGCGCTCATCGCTGAGCACGCAGGCGCCTAAGGAGCCCGAGAGCATGTCGAAGATCAAGCCCAGCCAGGGCGCCCCGTACGCACGGATCATGGGTGTCGGCGGCTACCGCCCCACCCGTGTCGTGCCCAACGAGGTGATCCTCGAGACGATCGACTCCTCCGACGAGTGGATCCGCTCCCGGTCCGGCATCGCCACCCGCCACTGGGCCTCCGACGAGGAGACCGTGGCCGCGATGTCGGTCGAGGCGTCCGGAAAGGCCATCGCCGACGCCGGGATCACCCCGGAGCAGATCGGCGCGGTCGTCGTCTCCACCGTCTCGCACTTCAAGCAGACCCCGGCCATCGCCACCGAGATCGCCCACCGGGTCGGCGCGGGCAAGCCCGCCGCCTTCGACATCTCGGCCGGCTGCGCGGGCTTCGGCTACGGCCTGACCCTCGCCAAGGGCATGATCGTCGAGGGCTCCGCCGAGTACGTGCTCGTCATCGGCGTGGAGCGGCTGAGCGACCTCACCGACCTGAGCGACCGCGCGACGGCGTTCCTGTTCGGCGACGGCGCCGGTGCCGTCATCGTGGGCCCGTCCAAGGTGCCCGCCATAGGCCCGACGGTCTGGGGCTCCGAGGGCGACAAGTCCGACACGATCAAGCAGACCGTGGCGTGGGACACCTTCCACGCCGACCGGCCGGAGAAGTTCCCCGCCATCACGCAGGAGGGCCAGGCGGTCTTCCGCTGGGCCGTCTTCGAGATGGCGAAGGTCGCCCAGCAGGCGCTGGACGCGGCCGGGATCGCCCCGGAAGACCTGGACGTCTTCATTCCGCACCAGGCCAACATGCGGATCATCGACTCGATGGTGAAGACCCTGAAGCTGCCGGCGCACGTCACGGTCGCCCGTGATGTGGAGACCACCGGCAACACCTCCGCCGCCTCGATCCCGCTCGCAATGGAGCGGCTCCTGGCGACCGGTCAGGCGAAAAGCGGCGACACCGCGCTCGTCATCGGCTTCGGGGCGGGTCTCGTCTACGCCGCGACGGTCGTTACCCTCCCCTAGGCACACCGGGTCTTTTCGCCCGGACGCCCGAACCCAGCAGATATACACCGAAGGAGCGCCAAGATGGCCGCCACGCAGGAAGAGATCATCGAGGGTCTCGCCGAGATCGTCAACGAGATCGCCGGTATCCCGGTCGAGGACGTCCAGCTGGACAAGTCCTTCACGGACGACCTGGACGTCGACTCGCTGTCCATGGTCGAGGTCGTCGTCGCCGCCGAGGAGCGCTTCGACGTCAAGATCCCCGACGAGGACGTCAAGAACCTCAAGACGGTCGGCGACGCCGCCTCCTACATCCTCAAGCACCAGGCCTGATCCAGCCGGTTCGTGTGTCGCCACCCGGCGGTGGCGCCGCTGATTCACGACCCTCTACACGTGGAGAAGATTTTCCAGTGAACTCGACCAATCGCACCGTGGTCGTCACCGGTATCGGCGCAACCACTCCGCTGGGTGGCGATTCCGCATCGACCTGGGAAGGTCTGATGGCCGGCCGTTCCGGCGTCAAGCCTCTTGAGGGCGAACGTTTCGCCGAACTGCCTGTCCGGATCGCGGCCCTCGCGGCCGTCGACCCCGGCGACGTCCTGCCCCGCCCGCTCGCCCGCAAGCTGGACCGCTCGGCGCAGTTCGCGCTGATCGCGGCCCGGGAGGCGTGGGCGGACGCGGGCTTCACCGGCAAGGCCGGTGAGGACGAGAAGATCCAGCCCGAGCGGCTGGGGTCGGTCATCGCCTCCGGCATCGGCGGCGTCATCACCCTGCTCGACCAGTACGACGTGCTGAAGGAGAAGGGCGTACGCCGCGTCTCCCCGCACACCGTGCCCATGCTCATGCCCAACGGCCCGGCCGCCAACGTGGGTATCGAGGTGAACGCCCAGGCAGGCGTCCACACCCCGGTCTCCGCCTGCGCGTCGGGTGCCGAGGCGATCGGGTACGCCGTCGAGATGATCCGCACCGGCCGCGCCGACGTGGTCCTCGCCGGTGGCACCGAGGCGGCCATCCATCCGCTGCCCATCGCCGCGTTCGCCAACATGATGGCGATGTCCAAGAGCAACGACGAGCCCCAGAAGGCCTCGCGCCCCTACGACACCGCCCGTGACGGCTTCGTCCTCGGCGAGGGCGCCGGCGTCGTCGTCCTGGAGTCCGCGGAGCACGCCGCCGCGCGCGGCGCCCGGGTCTACTGCGAGGTGCTGGGCCAGGGGCTGTCCGCCGACGCCCACCACATCGCCCAGCCCGAGCCGACGGGTCGCGGTATCGCCGCCGCGATGCAGAACCTGCTGGACCAGACGGACCTCAAGCCGTCCGAGGTCGTGCACCTCAACGCGCACGCGACGTCCACGCCGCAGGGCGACGTCGCGGAGCTGAAGGCTCTGCGCAAGATCCTCGGCGACGACCTCGACCATGTCGCGATCTCCGCGACGAAGTCGATGACGGGGCACCTGCTCGGTGGCGCGGGTGGCATCGAGACCGTGGCGACGGTCCTGGCGCTGCACCACCGGATGGCTCCGCCGACCATCAACATCGACAACCTCGACGACGCGGTCGAGGCGGACATCGTGCGCGCCGAGCCGCGCCCGTTGCCCGAGGGTCCGATCGCCGCGATCAACAACTCGTTCGGGTTCGGCGGCCACAACGTGGTGCTGGCGTTCCGCAGCGTGTGAGCCTTTTCCCGCCGTACGCGTGAAGCCCGCTTCCCCCTGGGGGAGGCGGGCTTCAGGCTTTCTCGGGGCACCGCCCCGGACCCCCGCTCCTCAATCGCCGGAGGGGCTTGATTTCGCCGGCGTTTGAGCCCCGGAGGAGTCACACCACCTGGTGGAGCCAGCGCACCGGCGCGCCCTCGCCCGCGTGGCGGAAGGATTCGAGTTCGTCGTCCCACGGCTTGCCCAGGAGCTTGGCGATCTCCGCCGCCAGGTCCGTCTCCCCGCGCACCGACCTTGCCAGCGCGGCCCGCAGCCGGTCCTCGGGGACCAGGATGTCGCCGTGCATGCCGGTGACGGCGTGGAAGATGCCCAGCTCGGGCGTGGAGCTGTAGCGTTCGCCCTCCGCGGTCGGTGACGGCTCCGCCGTCACCTCGAAGCGCAGCAGGTCCCAGCCGCGCAGCGCGGAGGCGAGCTTCGACGCCGTGCCGGGTCTGGCCTGCCAGGAGAACTCGGACCGCCAGGTGCCGGGCGCGGCCGGCTGTCTGATCCAGTCGAGTTGGACCCGCACACCGAGGACACCCCCCACTGCCCATTCGACATGTGGGCAGAGCGCGCGCGGTGCGGAGTGAACGTACAGGACTCCACGTGTCGTCACCGGGACCTCCAGTGTGGGACGAGGTTCGCCTTCCCCAGCGGCCTCGCGCCCGTACCGCCTTTTCCCGGCCGGCTCCCGAGGTTGTCATCAGTAAACAGCATCGGGGGTTAATCTCCGGAAAAGGGACAGTATGTGACGTGATGTGAAGTTCGGAAGCCACCCGAGTGGAGCCGGGCGAGCGAAAGAGCCACTGGTTCGACGGGGAAAAGCTATCGTGCGGCGGCGTCCGAGGTGTGACGTACCGTCGGTCCTGGGCCCATGATTCGCTCAGCATTCACCCGGCAGGGCGCGCGGGCCCGCCGACCGGTGCCACGAGGGTTTGCCGGGGGCATGGACAGGAGGGGACCAGGGAATGCCGGATCGCTCCGTACGGCACCGCTCGCGCACCGCACTGGCCGTGCTGGCCGCGGGATCGCTGCTCGGCACGGCCGCACTGACCGGTTGTGACTCCGGGCCCGACCGGACGACGAAGGGCGCGGCGGCCGGGCAGCGCCCCTCCCCGGCCGCACCGCTCTGGGACCGCAGCCCGGGGTCGGTCGCGGCGGTCGGGGACTCCATCACCCGCGGCTTCGATGCCTGCTCGGTGCTGGCCGACTGCCCCGAGGTCTCCTGGTCGACCGGCACGGACAGAACGGTGCGCAGCCTCGCGGTGCGGCTGCTCGGCGCCTCGGGTGCGGCAGCGCGCAGTTGGAACCACGCCCGGACGGGGGCGCGGATCGCCCAGTTGCCGGAGCAGATGGCCCTGGCGGCGAAGGAGGACCCGGATCTGGTGACGGTGATGATCGGCGCCAACGACGCCTGCCGCGACTCGGTGCGGCTCATGACACCGGTGGCCGACTTCCGCGCCTCGTTCGAGGCGTCGATGCGTCAGCTGCGCGGCGCGGCACCGAAGGCGCAGGTGTACGTGTCGAGCGTGCCCGATCTGATGCGGCTGTGGTCGACGGGGCGCGGCAACCAACTGGGCAAGGAGATCTGGAAGCTGGGGATCTGCAAGTCGATGCTGGGCAACGCGGACGACATGGGCGCGTCGGCGGTGGCCCGGCGCGCCGCGGTGCGGGAGCGCGTCGTGGCGTACAACGAGGTGCTGCGCGAGGTGTGCGCCAAGGACGTGCGCTGCCGTTACGACGGCGGGGCGGTCTTCGACTACCGGTTCACCGGCAGGCAGCTCAGCCAGTGGGACTGGTTCCATCCGGGGCGCAACGGGCAGGCGCGGCTGGCCGCGATCGCGTACCGCAACGTCACGGCGGCCCGGCCCCCCGCGTGAGGACCCGCCGGTCTAGAGTCCGTGATCATGGATACGGGTTCGGACACGGCGACGCGCAGGGAAGACTTCGGCACCCTCGGGGACGGCACCGCCGTTCACCGCTGGACGCTGGAACGGGACGGTACGCGGGTGCGCGTGCTGACGTACGGCGCCATCGTGCAGTCGGTCGAGGTGCCGGACCGGCAGGGCGCGCGGAGCGGTGTGGCGCTCGGGCTGCCGGATCTGGCCTCCTACCGGATGTACACCGGGCCCTACTTCGGCGCGCTGGTCGGGCGGTACGCGAATCGCATCGGCGGAGCGGCCTTCGAGCTCGACGGCCGGACCCATCGCGTCACGCGCAACGAGGGGCGCAACCACGTGCACGGCGGGGCCCGCGGCTTCGACAAGCGGGTGTGGGACGCCCGGCAGACCGCGGACGGGGTGGAGCTGTCCCTGGTCTCGGCCGACGGGGAGGAGGGGTTCCCGGGGCGGCTGGAACTCTCGGTGTCCTACGCGCTCGACGAGGGCGGGGCGCTGCGGATCGCGTACCGGGCGACGACGGACGCGCCGACCGTGCTGAACCTGACGAACCACACGTACTGGAATCTGGCGGGCGCCGACAGCGGCAGCGCGCTGGGGCAGCGGCTGCGGATCGCGGCCGGGCGGATCACCCCCGCCGACGCGGAATCGCTGCCGACGGGTGAGTTCCTGCCGGTGGACGGGACCCGGTTCGACTTCCGGGAGCCGCAGCCGGTCGCCAAGGGCTACGACCACAACTTCGTGCTGGACGAGGGTGTGGCGGGTCCTGCGGCCGAGCTGTACGACGAGGCGTCGGGCCGCGTGCTGACCGTCACGACCACGGAGCCGGGTCTGCAGCTCTACACGGCGGACCACTTCGACGGGCGGCCGTTCGGGCCGTGCGCCGGCATCGCGCTGGAGACCCAGCACTTCCCGGACTCCCCGAACCGGCCGGAGTTCCCGAGCACGGTGCTGCGGCCGGGCCAGGAGTACGTGTCGACGACGGTGTACGGCTTCTCGGTGCGCTGAGGCCGCACAGGAGAAGAGCCCCGCAGCGGGGTCAGGGACCGCTCCGGGGCTCTTCCGTACGTGGGGGCGGCTACTGCTCCTTGATCTCCACGGTCGCGGTCAGCCGTACGTCGCCGAGGGAGTGGGCCGCCTGTACCTCGTAGGTACCGGGGACCACGGCCCAGCCGTACGCCGCCTCGTCCCACACCTCGTACCCACGACGCTCCAGCGGAACCGTCACCTCGACGCTCTGCCCGGGGCCCGCCTCGACGCGGCCGAATCCGGCCAGTACGCGGACCGGGCGTTCGACGGTGTCGGCCTGCGGGGCGAGGTAGAGCTGCACGGTCTCGGCCCCCGGCCGGGCGCCGGTGTTGGTCACGCGGACGGTGGCGGTGTCCTCGGTGGCGGTCAGGGTCTCGTACGTCCAGGTGGTGTAGCCGAGCCCGTGGCCGAAGGGGTACGCCGGTGCGGTGCCGGTCCGCTCCCAGGCGCGGTAGCCGATGAAGACGCCCTCGTCGTAGTGGAGTTCGCCGTCGGTGGGTGTGGTGGCGGCGACGGGCGCGTCGGCGAGCACGACGGGCCAGGTGGTGGGCAGCCTTCCGCCCGGTTCGGCGGCGCCGAGCAGGACGTCGGCCAGCGCCGCGCCGCCCTCCTGTCCCGGGAACCAGCTGAGCAGCACGGCGGCGACCTCGTCCCGCCACGGGAGCTCCACCGGGGAACCGGAGTTGACGACCACGACGGTGTTCGGGTTGACGGCGGCGACGGCCCGGACCAGCTCGTCCTGGTGGCCGGGGAGCCGCAGTCCGGTGCGGTCGAAGCCCTCGGACTCGACGCGTTCGGTGGTGCCGACGACGACGATCGCGGTGTCCGCTGCGCGGGCCGCCTCGACGGCCTCGGCGATCAGTTCGCCCGGGTCGCGGCGCGGGCCGAGGTGGCAGAGGGTGAACGCGACGAGGGGGATCGGCGAGTCGGCGCCGCCGGTCCCGGGGACCAGCCGGAGCGAGACCTCGACGGGTTCGCCCGCCGTGAGACGGACCCGGCCGCGCTCCTGGGGGGCACCGAAGAACAGCTCTCCCGGGTCGGTCGAGCCGCTGGCCCCGTGCACGTCGTCGTAGAGCGTCGCGCCCGCGAGGGTGAGCGTCAGCGCTCCGGTCCCGCGGGTGCCGAACAGGTGCTCGCCGCTGTCGCGCGGCACGAAGGTGCCGGTGATCTCGATGCTGTGCAGCGCCTCGTGGGTGACGCCCGCGGGCAGATCGGCGCCGATCCACTGCACGGCGCCGGTGTGCAGCGGCGTCGATCCGATGACCGTGCCGGCGGCGTCGTAGCAGACCGCCTTGAGGGTGAACCCCTGGTCCGCGGCGACGAGTTCGTCGTTGGGGTCGGCACCGAGCCGGTAGTCGAGCACGTCCTCGGGGAGCGCTTCGAGCAGGCCGTCGAGCGGGGAGACGATGTGGTGCGGGAAGACCTGCGCGGAGCCGCCGCCGAGGACCCGGGCGTCGCGGGCGAGGGCGCCGCTGAGCGCGACCCGCCGGACGGCTGACGGGTCGATGGGCAGCGCCGCGCGTTCGTTGCGCAGCAGCACGAAGGAGCGGCGGGCGATCTCGCGGGCCAGCGCGTCACCGTCGACGTCGGCCGGGCGGTCGGCCTCGGCGACGGCGGGCGGGGCGCCGTCCAGGACGCCGACGCGGGCGGCGAGCCGCAGCACGTTGCGTACCGCCGTGTCGAGGACGGACTCCTCGACCTCACCGGCCCGCACCGCGGCGGCGAGTGCCGCCCCGTACACGGTCCTCGGGCCGGGCATCGCGACGTCGAGGCCGCCGGTGACGGCCGCGACGGTGGAGCGGGCGGCCAGCCAGTCGGAGACGACGAAGCCGTCGAAGCCCCATTCGCCGCGCAGCACCTCGTTCTGGAGGTAGCGGTGCTCGGTCATGGTGGAGCCGTTGACCCGGTTGTAGGCGGCCATGATGCCCCAGGGGTGGGCGTTGGCGACGATCCGCTCGAAGGGGGCGAGGTAGAGCTCGCGCAGGGCGCGCGGGGAGACGATGTTGTCGACGGTGAAGCGTTCGGTCTCGGCGTCGTTGGCGACGAAGTGCTTGACGGTCGTGCCGACCCCGCCGTCCTGGACACCGCGCACGTAGCCGGTGCCGATCTCGCCGGTGAGGTACGGGTCCTCGCTGTACGCCTCGAAGTGCCGTCCGCCCAGCGGGGAGCGGTGCAGGTTCACGGTCGGCGCGAGCAGCACGTGCACGCCCTTGCGGCGGGCCTCCTGTGCCAGCAGGTGTCCGGCGCGGCGGGCGAGGTCCGGGTCCCAGGTCGCGGCGAGGGCGGTGGGCGAGGGCAGTGCGACGGACGGGTCGTCGGCGCTCCAGCTGACGCCGCGCACCCCGACGGGTCCGTCCGACATGACCAGCGAGCCCAGTCCGACGGCGGGGAGCGCGGGCAGCGACCACATGTCCTGTCCGGCCAGCAGCCGGGCCTTGTCGTCGAGTCCGAGTGCGGCCAGTGCCGCTTCGGCGGCGGCTTCGCGGGCCGCCTCGGGGTGAATGGATGTGGACGCGTCCGCCACGGCCGTACCTCTCGTCGAGATTCTCTGCGTGAGGTCTCCATAGTGACCCGTAACCTGTAAAGCGGTAGGGTTCGTTATGGATACGTAATCTTCGGCGTCATGGCGTACGGTCCTGACGAGGGACCGACAGACCGAAGGGGGCCGGGAAATGGCGCGGGCCAGGAGCGCGGAGCGGCGGGCGGAGATTCTCCGCGCCACGCTCGAAGTGATCGCCGAACGCGGCTATCGCGGCGCCACACTGGGCGCGGTCGCCGAGCGGGTGGGACTCAGTCAGCAGGGCCTGCTGCACTACTTCCCCACCAAGGAGGCGCTGCTCGTCTCCGTCCTGGAGGAGCGCGACCAGTGGGACACCGGCGGCGGGCCCCGCAGCGACGGCGGCTGGCGGACCGAACTGCTCGGCTCACTCGTCGAGTACAACGCCATGCGCCCCGGCGTCGTCCAGACCTTCTCCGCACTGCTCGGCGAGAGCGTGACGGAGGAGCACCCGGCGCGGGAGTTCTTCACCCACCGCTACACCCAGGTCCGGGCGAGCATGGCGGCGATGCTGCGCGCCGAGTTCGGCGAGCGGCTGCCGGGCGGGCTCACCCCGGAGCGTGCGGCGCCGCTGCTCGTGGCGGTACTGGACGGGCTGCAGTACCAGTGGCTGCTGGACCCGGATTCGGTGGACATGCCGGCCGCGTTCCAGGACTTCCTGCGGCTGCTGCGGCCCGCGGCCCCCGATGAGCCCGACGGACCCGGCAGCCCCACCCACGAGTGAGATGACCTGCGGCAACGCCGATACGACAAGATCGTTAAGCGGCACCTGCGAGTGATTCCGAGGGGTCTACGCGCGTCCGGGCGAATGCGCCCCGCTCCACGCCCCCCAGGGTTGGCCGCATGACTTCCCAGCCAGCCGAAACGGCCTCCGGCCTGCCCTCCAGGCGCACCATGATCACCGGTGCCGCCGCCGGCGTCGCCGCCCTCGCCACGACCACCGTGACCTCGGCGAACGCCGCCTTACCCGACTCCCCCGCAGCGCCCGCCACCCCCGCAGCCGCCCCCGGCTCCGACTGGAACGCCTGCCTGTCAGTCGCCCGCGCCATCCTCGTACGCGACGCACAGGACGAGCCGCTGGTGCCGCACTACCGCGAGATCCTGCTCTCCAAGGGCCTGCCGCGCAGCGCCAAGGGCCCCAAGAAGGTGCTGATCATCGGCGCGGGTCCGGCCGGGCTCACCGCCGCGCATCTGCTCCGCGAGGCCGGGCACACCGTCACCGTGATCGAGGCCAACGGCAACCGGGTCGGCGGCCGGATCAAGACCTTCCGCACCGGCGGCCATGAACAGGCGAAGTCGCCGTTCGCCGATCCGAAGCAGTACGCCGAGGCCGGGGCGATGCGGATCCCCGACAGCCACCCGCTCGTCACCGGGCTCATGGACAGCTTCGACCTGAAGCGCCGCCGCTTCCACCTCGTCGACGTCGACGGCGCGGGACACCCCGCCAACCACACCTGGATCCACGTCAACGGCATCCGGGTCCGCAAGGCGGACTACGCGAAGAAGCCGCAGGCGGTCAACCGCTCCTTCGGGGTTCCGGCGGCGTTCGAGGACAAGACCGCCTCGACCATCGTGCGCGAGGCCTTCGCCCCCGTGCGCAAGGAGTTCGAGGGCAAGGAGGGCCCGGAGCTCGTCAAGGGCTGGGCCCGGGTCATCGAGCGGTACGGACACTGGTCGATGTTCC
The DNA here is from genome assembly GCF_023701695.1 of Streptomyces sp. RKAG290. Taxonomy (GTDB): domain Bacteria; phylum Actinomycetota; class Actinomycetes; order Streptomycetales; family Streptomycetaceae; genus Streptomyces. The sequence goes on along the minus strand of NZ_JAJOZC010000001.1, from coordinate 5,233,922 downwards.
GCTTCCTGACCGAGGCGGCCGGGCTCGACGAGCGCACCATCGATCTCATCGGCACGGTCGAGAACCTCACCTCGCGGCTCCCCCTGGCCTTTGTGCACAGCTTCATCGGGGCGTCGCTGATCAGCCCGGACACCGCGTTCTACGAGCTGCCCGACGGTACGGCGACGCTGGCCGACGCGATGTACGCGCGGGTCAAGGACCTGGTGCGGCTGGACCGCCGGGCTGCCAGGATCAGCCACGGGGAGGCCGGCGTCCGGGTCGAGACGGTGTCGGAGGGCCGGGACGGCAGGGTCGTGCGGGAGACGTTCACCGGCGACCGCGCGATCGTCACCGTGCCGTTCTCCGGGCTGCGCCACATCCCGGTCACGCCCGCGCTCTCGTACGGCAAGCGGCGTGCGATCACCGAGGTCCACTACGACGTGGCCACCAAGGTGCTGCTCGAATTCAGCCGCCGCTGGTGGGAGTTCGAGGAGAAGGACTGGAAGGAGGAGCTGGAGAAGGTCCGGCCCGGACTGTACGACGAGTACCGGCTCGGCAAGGCGCCGGCCGACGGTTCGCTGCTGGGCGCGCACCCCTCCGTACCGTCCGGGCACATCCCGCCCAACCAGCGCGTGCACTACGCGGCGTACCGCGCGACCGCCCGCAACCAGCCCGAGGCCGCCCACGTCATCGGAGGCGGGTCCGTCACCGACAACGCCAACCGCTTCATGTACCAGCCCTCCCACCCGGTCGAGGGGAGCAGGGGCGGTGTCCTCCTCGCCTCCTACAGCTGGGCCGACGACGCCCTGAAGTGGGACTCCCTGGACGACGACGAGCGCTACCCGCACGCCCTGGGCGGGGTGCAGGACGTGTACGGCCAGCGCGTCGAGGTCTTCTACACCGGGGCCGGTGCCACCCAGTCCTGGATGCGCGACCCGTACGCCTACGGCGAGGCATCCGTGCTGCTGCCCGGCCAGCACACCGAACTGCTCGCCGATGTGCGCTCCGTCGAAGGGCCGTTGCACTTCGCCGGCTGCCACACCTCGGTCAAGCCCGCCTGGATCGAAGGGGCGTTGGAGTCGGCAGTCCGCACGGCGCTGGAAGTGCACACGAGCTGACCCGTGCCGGCGGGCTCGCCGGGCTCAGTCGTTGACGCGGTACGGCGACGGGGACGGCGCCGTACCCTCGCCCTGCCCGTCGTCGGCGTCGTCGTCGTCGGCGGCGGCGGCCGGCCCGACCAGGTCGCGGGCCAGCAGGGTCGCGCCGGCGACGGCGCCCGGCATCAGGAACACGGCGACGAAGGGGACCAGGAAGGCCAGGCCCAGCGGTACGCCGAAGCCGAGGATCAGCAGGCGGCGGCTGCGCAGCAGGACGAGCCGCTCCTTGAGCACCATGCCGCGGCGCTGGAGCGCGACCGCGGTGAGCTCCTCGGCGAGGAAGTAGCCGGTGACACAGAAGCCGAGCACCGGGACGACGGTCTGGCCGGCCACCGGGATGAAGCCGAGCGCGAAGAGCAGTACGGCGTACAGGGCGACCCGCACCAGGATGCGCACGCTGTCGCGGGCGGAGATCCAGAGCTCCCGCCACAGCGGCAGCCCCGACTCGGGGACCTCGCCGCCCTCGGCGCGGTCCACCTCCTCGGAGAGCGACTCGTAGAAGGGCTGCCCGACCAGCAGCGTGACGGCGGTGAACGTGATCACCGCCAGGAAGAGGCCGAGGGCGAAGATCAGCACGGTCAGGGTGGTGCGGAGCAGGCCGAGCCAGGGCGAGGACCAGCCGTCGGCGAAGGGTGTCGCCCAGGACGCCAGGTCGTCGGCCCCGTACCCGAGACCGACGAGGGCGCCCGCGTACACCACCAGGGTGATGAGGCCGGGGATCAGGCCGAAGCCGAACCACCGTCCGTGCCGGGCGACCCAGCGCTGCCCGTTGACCAAGTATCCGAGCCCAGCTCCCGCATCACGCATGGCGTCAGCGTACTGGCGCGGGTCCGCGGCGTTGACCGGGGAGTGGGCCGGGCCCGTCCGGCGGGGCGGTTTGTCCCCGGTCGCCGGACGGGCCCGCTCCCGTTCCACGGGCGGCCGCGGTCAGCGGAGCCGGATCACGTTCCAGGACATCGGCTCCAGCGTCGCCCGCAGCACCCCCGTGTCGAGCGTGCTGCCCTCGGCCGGGTGCGGGGCCACCCGCTCGGGCTCGGCGAGGGTGTTGCGGGCGTCCGGGTCCGCGTCGGCGAGGACCTGGTGCTCGGCGATCTCCGTCAGCTCGAAGCCGTGCAGGGCGACTTCGAGCGGGAGGGCCGCGGACCGGCTCCGGTTGACCGCGAAGACGGTGACCGCGCCGGTCTCCGGGTCGCGCACCGCCGTGGCGTGCAGGAGGTCAGTCTCGCCGTGCCTGGCCGTCGTGTAGGTGGGTGAGTCCACGCGTACGTCCAGCACCTGGCCCCTGCCGTACCGGGCGGCCTGGGCGAACGGGAAGAAGGTGGTCTGCCGCCAGGCCGGTCCGCCGGGCTCGGTCATGATCGGCGCGATCACGTTGACCAGCTGGGCCAGGCAGGCCACGGTCACCCGGTCGGCGTGCCGCAGCAGGGCGATGAGCAGGGTGCCGAGGACGACGGCGTCGGTGACGGAGTAGCTGTCCTCCAGCAGCCGCGGCGCCTCGGGCCAGTCGAGCGGGTTCTCCTCGGCGTCCTTCTGGCTGCGCGCCATGTACCAGACGTTCCACTCGTCGAACGAGAGGTTGATCCTCTTCGTGGACTTCAGCCGGGCACCGACGTGGTCGCAGGTGGCGACGACGCTCTCGATGAAGGACTCCATGTCCACGGCCGACGCCAGGAACGAGTCGCGGTCACCGTCGAGTTCCTCGTAGTAGGCGTGCAGTGAGACGTAGTCGACGAGGTCGTAGGTCTCGGCGAGGACCGTGGCCTCCCACGCGGCGAAGGTGGGCATCGAGCGGCCCGAGGAGCCGCAGGCGACGAGTTCGACGGTCGGGTCGATCTGCCGCATCGCCCGGGCCGTCTCGGCCGCGAGGCGGCCGTACTCCTCGGCGGTCTTGTGGCCGGTCTGCCAGGGGCCGTCCATCTCGTTGCCCAGGCACCAGAGCCTGATGCCGAAGGGGTCCTTGTCGCCGTGCGCGATCCGGCGGTCGGAGAGTTCGGTGCCGGAAGGGTGGTTGGCGTACTCCTGGAGTTCGATGGCCTCCTGGACGCCGCGGGTGCCGAGGTTGACGGCCATCATGGGCTCGGCCTGCGGGCCGATCTTCTTGCAGAAGGCGATGTACTCGGAGAGCCCGAAGCGGTTCGTCTCGGTGGAGCGCCAGGCGAGATCGAGGCGGCGCGGCCGCTCGTCGGCGGGGCCGACGCTGTCCTCCCAGCGGTAGCCGGAGACGAAGTTGCCGCCGGGGTAGCGGATGGCGGTGACGCCGAGTTCGCGGATCAGTTCCAGCACGTCGGTACGGAGACCGGCCTCGTCCGCCGAGGGGTGGCCGGGCTCGTGGATGCCGTCGTAGACGCAGCGGCCGAGGTGTTCCACGAACGAGCCGAAGAGGCGGGGGTCGACGTCACCGACGGTGAACGCCGGGTCGAGGGTGAAGCGCGCGGTGCGGGTCATGACTTCCTCGCTGTGTATCGGTGTTCCGGTCAGGGACCGGCGGGGCTCGGGCAGGTCTGTGGGGCGGCCGGGACGCTCACTGCCCGGCCAGGCCGGTGTGGGCGACGCCGCTGATGATCTGCCGCTGGAAGAAGACGAAGACGATGATCAGCGGCAGCCCGGCCATCAGGCCGCCGGCCATGAGCTGGGCCCACTGGATGCCGTAGGAGTTCATGACGGTCGCGATGCCGTTCGGCATGGTCATCAGGTCGGGGTTGTTGGTCACCATGTACGGCCACAGGAAGTTGTTCCAGGACGCGATGAAGGTGAAGATGCCCACCGCGGAGAGCGAGGGCCGCGACAGCGGCACGATGATGGTGAAGAACACCCGCCAGCGGCCCGCGCCGTCGATGAACGCGGCCTCCTCCAGCTCCCTGGGAATGCCCTGGAAGAACTTGTAGAGGATGTAGACCATCGCGGCCGGCGCGCACTGCGGCAGGATCATGCCCCAGTAGGTGTCGACCATGCCCATCGACTGGACGGTGCTGAACAGCGGTACGCCCAGCACCGCGGGCGAGACCATCAGCCCGGCCATGACCAGGCCCAGCAGGGCGTTCTTGCCGCGGAACTCGGTGCGCGCGAAGCCGTACCCGGCGAGTGCGCCGACCAGCAGCACGACTGCCGTGACGCAGACCGAGACGACGAGCGAGTTGACGAACCAGTTGGTGATGTTGCCGTTCTCGAATACGGCCTTCCACGCCTGGGCGGTCCACACCCTCGGGAGCCAGTGCGGCGGCACCTCCACGGTCTCGGTCTCCGACTTGAGGGAGGTGAACAGCGCCCAGGCCAGCGGGGCCGTCCACACCGCGCTGACGGCGACGCCGGTCACGGTGAGGACCGCCTGGCTCACGGTCCAGGGCTTCCGGGTCCGGCCTGCCTTCATCCGGTCGGGCCCGGCCGGTACTTGTGCGGCGGTCATCGCACGCCCTCCTCACGCTTGCGCAGCAGCCACATGCGCCCGAGGGCGACGGCGGCGATGATCACGAAGAAGATGATGGAGATCGCGGAGGCGTAACCCACGCGGTAGCTGGTGAAGCCCTCTTCGAGGGTGTACTGGACGAAGGTGCGGGTCGACTCCTCGGGCCCCGGGCCGAAGTCGGTGATCACGACGGCCTGGTCGAAGACCTGGAGCGAGGCGAGGATCTGGAGGGCGATGATCAGCCCGGTGATGTTGCGGAGCATCGGCAGGGTGAGATGGATCATGCGGTGCCAGGCGTTGGCGCCGTCCAGCTCGGCGGCCTCGTACAGGTGGTCCGGGATGCCCTGGAGCGCCGCGAGGTAGAGCAGGAAGCTGAATCCGACGGTCCACCACAGGGTGGTGATGACGACGGCGAGCATGGCCGTGGACTTGTCGGTGAGCCAGGGAGTGTCGATGCCCAGGACGTGATTGACCATGCCGGTACCGGGGTTGAACAGCCACTGCCACAGGTTGCCCGCGACCGTGGACGGCAGCAGGAACGGGGCGAAGAAGCACAGCCGCCACAGCCACTTGGCCCGCTCGATGTGGTGGGCGAGCATCGCCATCAGGAAGGCCATGACGGTGATGCAGGGCACGACCAGGAGGGTGAAGTACGCGCTGTGGCCCAGCGAGTCCCACACCAGCGGGTCGTGGAACGCCTCCCGGTAGTTGTCCCAGCCGACGAAGCTCGCGCCGACGCCGGAGACGTTGGCGTCGGTGAAGCTCAGGTACACGCCGCGCAGGACCGGCCAGATGACGAACAGGGTGAACAGGACGAGGAAGGGCGCGACGAACCAGCCGCCGTGCTGGAGCCTGCGGCCCGCGCGGGCCCGGACGCCGTCCGTGTCCGCGACGCCCGTGACACGTATCGGCAGCGGAGCGCGGGTGGGTGCGGCCGCGGTACCGGTCGCCGTCATGCGGCACCTCCCTGCGCGGCGGTGCGGCCGTCCATCGGGTTCTTCATGGCCAGCAGCTGTTCCAGCACGTTCTTCATGCGGTGGGCGGCCGCGGCCGGCTTCGCGGAGCCGAGGCTGGAGGCGGCGACGACGGGCCCGATGCGGGCGGCGAGCGTGCCGGTGGAGCCCGCGAACCAGGCCTTCGGCTCGGTCGCCTGGTGGGTCATGGCCGAGACGTACTCGTTCTGCGGGGTGAGCTTGCGGTACGCGGCGGACCCGAGGGTCGGCGTGTAGGCGGGTATGTGGCCGCCCGCCGCCCAGGCGAGGGCGTTCTTGACGACGTACGCGGCAAGCCGGTGCGCGGCCTCGTTCGTGGCGCCGCCCCGGTCCGCCTGGTGCGGCAGGACGAAGGAGTGCGACTCGGCGTGGGTGGCCTGCCTGCCGAAGACGGGGGGCAGCGGGGTCGCGCCGTACTCGATCTTCGCGCCGGAGTAGACGGGCACGGACCAGTTGCCCTCCCAGACGAAGGGCGAGCCGTTCATGAACTGTTCGCCGTCGGCCGCGCCGGCGGTGGCGTAGCCGTCGGTGACGTGCTTGCGCAGGAACTCCAGGACCTCGGTGGCCCGGTCCTCGTCGAAGACGACGTCCGTCATCGGTGTGTTGAAGTAGCTGCCGCCGAGCTGGGCGTAGAAGGCGACGAAGAACCACCAGGCGAAGTTCTGGTCGTTGGCGTGGATGCCGACGGTCTGCAGGCCCTTCCTGGTGGCCTTCCTGGCGGCCTTCAGCGCGTCGAACCACTCCTCGGTGGAGGTGATCGGGACGATGCGGCCGTCGTCACCGAGCAGGCCGGCCTTCTTGAGGACGTCCTTGCGGTAGAAGGACAGTTGGGCGTGGATGTCCAGGGGCAGCGCGTAGAGCCTGCCGTCGACGACGGCGCGTTTCCACAGCGCCGGGTCGAAGTCCTCTTGCCGGATGCCGTACTTGGCGAGCAGCTCCATGTCCCAGGGGTCGAGGAGCCGCCCCGGCGCGAAGCCCGGGACCCGCCCCAGGTGCATGACGCTGAGGTCGGGCGCGCGGCTGCCGGAGGCCGCCATGGCGAGCTTGGTGTAGTACGGACTGCCCCACTGGAGGGTCGAGTCCTTCACCTCGATGCCGGGGTTGGCCTTCCGGAAGGCGTCCAGCATCGCGATCATGTTGTAGCCGTCGCCGCCGCTGAAGAGGTTCCAGTAGCGGACCCGGGTGGCGGCGCTCGACGCGAGGGCGTCCGCACCGCTGCCCAGCGCCGCGAAGCCGAAGCTGCCGGCGACGGCCGCCCCGCCGAGCCCGGTGATCAGTTGCCTGCGATTCAGGCCAGGTCGTCCCATGCCCCGCCCTCACTGTTCGAGATTTCGAATACTGCCCGTAACTTCGAACGGACCGTAAAATCGAAGCGCTTGCGCGTCAATGGGTCGCGCAGGAATCCGGACAATGTCCGGGATGCCGAACAAAGCCGAGGGCCGCACCCCGGTGGGGTGCGGCCCTCGGCCTATGTGCGAGCGGGCTGTGCGGTCAGGCGACCGACAGCTCGACCTTGATGTTGCCGCGCGTCGCGTTCGAGTACGGGCACACCTGGTGGGCCTTCTCGATGAGCGACTGCGCGGTCGCCTTGTCGACGTTCGGGATGGTCGCGGTGATCGCGACCTCCAGGCCGAAGCCACCGGCCTCGGTCTTGCCGATGCCGACCGAGGCGGTCACCGTGGAACCGGAGATGTCGGCCTTCTCCTGGCGGGCCACGACACCCAGCGCGCCCTGGAAGCAGGCGCTGTAGCCGGCCGCGAAGAGCTGCTCCGGGTTGGTGCCCGCGCCGCTGCCGCCCATCTCCTTCGGCGGGTTGACGACCACGTCGAGCTTGCCGTCGTCCGAGGAGACCCGGCCGTCACGGCCGTTCTCGGCGGTGGCGACAGCGGTGTACGCAACTGCGATGTCCTGAATGGTCATGTCTTGTGGATCCTCCTGCATATGCGCCGCGACTCGCGCCCACGATCGCGACGGCCTGGGATGAGCCTAACGGGTGTGCGGAGAAGCCTGTCAGGCGAGGGAAACGATCATCTTGCCGGTGTTCTCGCCGCGGAGCAGACCGAGGAAGGCGTCGAAGCCGTTCTCGATGCCCTCGACGGCGGTCTCGCGGTACTTCAGCTCGCCCGAGGCCAGCCAGCCGGCCACCTCCTGGACGAACTGCCCCTGCAGGTCGGCGTGATCGCCGACGAGCATGCCCTGCAGGCGCAGCCGCTTGCCGATGACGAGGGCGAGGTTGCGCGGGGCGGGGGCCGGCTCGGTCGCGTTGTACTGCGCGATCATGCCGCAGATGGTCGCGCGGCCGTGCACGTTGAGCGAGGAGATCGCGGCTTCGAGGTGCTCGCCGCCGACGTTGTCGAAGTAGACGTCGATGCCGTCGGGGGCGGCCTCGCGCAGCTGCTCGCCGACCGGGCCGTTCTTGTAGTTGAACGCGGCGTCGAAGCCGTACTCCTCGACCAGCAGCTTGACCTTCTCGTCGGAGCCGGCGGAGCCGATGACCCGCGAGGCGCCCTTGAGCTTGGCCAGCTGGCCGACCTGGCTGCCGACCGCGCCGGCCGCGCCGGAGACGAAGACCGCGTCGCCCTCCTTGAAGGAGGCCACGTCGAAGAGGCCCGCGTAGGCGGTGAGGCCCGGCATGCCGAGCACGCCGAGGTAGGCGGAGAGCGGGGCGAGGGAGGCGTCGACCTTCACGGCGTGCTTGGCCGGGACGTCGGCGTACTCGCGCCAGCCGAGGCCGTGCAGGACGTGGTCGCCGACCGCGAAGCCCTCGGCGTTGGAGGCGACGACCTCGCCGACCGCGCCACCCTCCATGGGGTGGTCGAGCTTGAAGGGCGGGGTGTACGACTTCACGTCGTTCATCCGGCCGCGCATGTACGGGTCGACCGAGAAGTGCAGGTTGCGGACGAGGACGCGGCCCTCGGCGGGAGCGCTGACCGGTGCCTCACGCAGCGCGAAATCCTCGGCCTTCGGCCAGCCGTGCGGACGGGCTACGAGGTGCCATTCACGGCTGGACGTGGGAAGTGCTGCAGACATGGGCTCGGTGTCTCCTCGATGTCTTGGGGTGCGGGAAGCCGTTCAGCCGGAGCGGAAAAGCTTCATGACGTGAAACAACCATGCGCCTGGATATTTCATGTTGTCAAGTAACCGGCTATCCTGTGTCCCATGGCCACCCCTCGCGCAGACCCTCTGACCCTCGAAGTCGTCGAGCTCATCGGCACCGTCGTGGCGCGCTACTACGAGGAGTACGAGCAGGCCGCGGCCGCCCACAGCCTCACCGGTGCACAGGCCCGGGTACTCGGGCTCCTCTCCCTTGAGCCGATGCCCATGCGCAGGATCGCCAAGAAGCTGAAGTGCGAGCCGTCGAACGTGACCGGGATAGTGGACCGGCTGGAGGCGCGCGGTCTGGTGGAGCGCCGCCCCGACCCGGCCGACCGGCGGGTGAAGCTCGCCGCCCCCACCGAGAAGGGCGCCCGGACGGCACGGCAGCTGCGCGACTCGCTCGACTTCGCCCGTGAGCCGCTGGCCGGCCTTTCCGACGAGGAGCGCGGGGTGCTGCGGGACCTGCTGCGCCGGATGCTCGGCATGGAGCCCGGAGGCCTGTAGGAAGCCGCGGCGGGAGAGCTCAGCGGGTCAGCAGAACCACGGGAACCAGCAGGTGTCCGACGGGGTCGGCGTCGGGGTGGGTGTGGGCGTGGGAGGGGGCTGCGCCGGGGTCGCCGACTGCGACGGGCCGTCGGGCGCACCGCCCGGCTCCGACGGTCCGCCGCTGGTGACCGAGGGGGCCGCCGACGGCGGTACGGACACCGGCGCGGTGGTGGCCGGACCGGCCTCCGCAGGGCGTGTCCCGTCCGCCTCCCGGGCGGTGCGGGTGGCGGACGAGGGGTGGGCGTCGGTCGCCGGGACGACGGACGGGCTGCCCGTGGGGCTGTCCACCGGACCCGGCGGTTCGACCGCCTTGCTCGACGTCGGCTCGGGCGCGGGCCCGGTCGTGACGGAGGTCGACTCGCGTACGTAGTCGGACGCGCCGTCGTCGCCGCCCGGCTCGGTCGCCAGCTCGGCCAGACTGAGCGCCCCCGCCGCGAGGACCACGCCGAGCAGCGCCAGCAGCGCCGTACGGCCGCGGCGGCTGCGGCCCCGCCGGCCCCGGCGCGGCCGGGAGTCGCGCTCCTCCCGCCGGTCCTGCCTGCGCGAGCCGTGCGCACCGCGCCCCGCCCGGGCGCCGTCACGGCCCGTCCGGGCAGCATCGCGCTCCCGGCGACGCCGGCCTCCGGACCGGGACGACGTGGCCTTCTCGTCCGGCCCGTCCGGTTCGTGGCGGACGGCCGCGGGCACGGCGTAGTGGCTCAGCGCCTCCGCGGGGGTTCCGCATCCGGCACAGGCCAGGGCGCCGTTGAGATGCCGCTGACAGGGGTGGCAGTAATCCATGGCGCCCGCAGACTAGATGCCCGCCGGACACCAGAGAAAGCGGCTCAGGTGAGGATCCTGTGTGGAAGCGTTGATTCCATGACCGCTGCCACGCCCTTCGGCCCCCGTGAGTTCCAACTTGTCCTGTTGCGCCGGATGGCCGACCACCAGCCCGGCCTCGTCGAGGACGCCCGGCACGAACTGAGCGCCACCCTCGCCGAGATGCGCGAGGCCAACCGCCGCTGGCAGGCCATGGTGCGCGCGCCGAGGGGCGGGGCTCGCTGCGCCGCTACCGCTCGGTGCTCGGCGAGCCGGAGTCCTCGCTGCGCCGCAAGGTCGGGGACCTGGAGTGCAACGCCCTGTTCTGGCCGGTGCCCCTCTGGCCGGACCTGCGGTTCGAGGTGATGACCGGACCTGGCGGGGCGGTGTGGAACGAATGGCTGGTGCGGGCCCCCGGCGCGGCCGCCCCCGCCCTGCACACGGTCCAGGACCTGCGCCCGTGGTCGTGCACCGTGAACGAGGTGGCACGGGCCTTCGCACCGGCCCGCCCCATGGAGGGCAGCGCGCCGACCCGCTGGGCGCTCGCGATCACCGCGCCGGTCACCGGCGAACCGTACGTCGCCGAGTTCACCTGGGGACTGCTCCAGCGGCTGCTCCCCCGCTGACCGGCCCGGCGGCCCCGGCCGACGAGGCGTCAGCTCGGTACCCCCTACGGCGCATCCCAGCGCGCACAACGCCCCGAACGGCGCACGATGCAAGGAGAACCGGCTGCCCGTCGGTCCCCCTCAGCGCTCTCGGGAGAACCTGCCGTGACCGTCAGCCTTGAGCAGTTGCGCCGTTGCCATGTCGCCGTCGACCTCGGGGCCGCCCGGACCCGGGTGTACGTCAAGGGGCTCGGGCTCGTCGTCGACGAGCCGAGCGTCGCTGCCGTGAACACCCGTACCGGGTCGCTCATCGCCGTCGGTGCGCTCGCCGAGCAGATGACGGGCCGCACCCCCGACTACATCCGGGTGGTCCGCCCGGTCTCCGGCGGGACCGTCGTCGACATCGAGATGGCACAGCGCATGCTGCGCCATCTGCTCGGTGAGAAGCTCCGCCGGCAGCTGCGCCGCAAGCCGCGGCTGCGCGCGGCCGCCTGCACCCCGCACGACAGCGATCCGCTGGCCCAGCGCGCCACCGTCGAGACCCTGGTCGGCCTCGGCGCACGCCGGGTCGAGCTGGTCGACACCCTGATCGCGGCGGCCGTCGGCTGCGGACTGCCGGTCGAGCAGCCGACCGCCACCATGATCATGGTGTGCGGGGCAGCGACCACCCAGATCGCGGTGCTCTCGCTCGGCGCGATCGTGACGGCGGTGCGCCTCCCGATCGGCGGCGACGCCATCGACCACGCGGTGATCCAGCATCTGCGCCAGTACCACGAGCTGATGCTGCCGAGCCAGTCCGTGCGCCCCCTGCAGCTGGCGCTCAGCGGCAACGGCCTGACCCCGCACGGGCCCGCCGTGACCGAGATCCACGGCCGGGACGTGGCGACCGGGCTGGCCCGTTCGGTGCACGTCGACACCGCCTCGGTGCGGCAGGCGATCCACCGCCCGCTGACCGCCGTACTGGACGGCCTCGGCAAGGTGCTGCGGGACTGCCCGCCCGACCTGGTGGCCGACCTCGCCGACTGCGGGATCATGATGGTCGGCGGCAGTGCGCTGCTGCCCGGCCTGGACCAGATGCTGCGGAACGCGACGGGGATGCCGGTGCACATCGCCGAGCGGCCCGACGTCTGCGCCGTGCTGGGGCTGGGCGCCATGCTGGACGGCAAGATCCGCCCGATGGTCCTCAACCCGCTCGCCTGCTGAGCACCCCGGGTCCTGCGGCGGATGACAGAAGAACCGGACGACGCGGAGTTCGGCGTCGATCCCCGGACGCCCCGGCTGCCGATGCTCCTGGAGGCGGTGCTGAGCGTCGGCACCGATCTCGAACTGCGGGCCACCCTGCAGCAGATCATCGACACCGCGAGCGCGCTGACCGACGCGCGCTACGGGGCTCTCGGGGTCCTGGACCCCGAGCGCGGCACCATCCGTGAGCTGTTCGTCTCCGGGCTGAGCCGCGCCGGACGGGAAGCCATCGGCGACCTCCCGGACGGGCACACGGGCATGCTCGGTGCGCTCATCGAGGAGGCGCAGCCGCTGCGCTCCGACGACCTGACCCGCGACCCGCACTCCGGCGGGGTGCCGCCCCACCACCCCGAGATGCACTCGTTCCTCGGCGCCCCGATCCGGGTGGACGGCAAGGTCTTCGGGAACATCTACCTCACCGAGAACCGCACCGGCCACTTCAGCGACACCGACATGGCGTTGCTCCGGGCCCTCGCCTCGCAGGCCGGCATCGCGATCGGCAACGCCCGGCTGTACGAGACGGCCCGCCGGCGGGAGCGCTGGATCGAGGGGGCGGCGGCGGTCACCAACACCCTGCTGACCGGGAAGAGCGCCGCCGACGCCCTGACGACCGTGGCCGAGCGGGCCAGGCTCCTCAGCAACGCCTCGGCCGGGGTGATCCTCCAGCCGGACGCGGAGGGCGGCATGGAGATCGTCGCCGCGTCCACGCCCGACGATCCGGCCGGCCTGGTGGGCACGGCCATCGCACCCGGCTCCCCCGTCCTGGTCCAGCTGCTGGGCGGCGAGGCGGTGTTCATCGAGGACTCGGCGACCGATCCGCGGATGACCACCCACGTACGCTCCCGGTTCGGCCCCAGCATGATGCTGCCGTTGCAGAGCGGCGGGCGGCTCATCGGCACCCTCGCGCTGCCCCGGCGCCGCGGCGCGCTCCCGTACACGGCCGCGGACCGGCTGCTGGCCTCGCAGTTCGCCTCGCAGGCCGCGCTCGCACTGGTCCTGGCGGACGCCCAGCACGACCGCGAACAGCTCGCGGTGTACGAGGACCGGGACCGGATCGCCCGCGATCTGCACGATCTCGTCGTCCAGCGGCTGTTCGCCACCGAGATGATGCTGGAGTCGACCCGCCGCCGGGCCGGCCCCGGGGAGACGGACGAGCTGCTCGGCCGGGCCGTCGACGAGCTGGACTCCACGATCCAGGAGGTGCGGACGGCCATCTTCGCCCTTCAGCAGCCGCCCGCCGAGGCCCCCACCACCTTCCGCGGTCAGGTGCTGCGGGAGACCCGGGGTGCGGCGGCGGTGCTCGGTTTCCAGCCGTCGGTGCACTTCACCGGGGCGGTGGACGCGCTCGTGCGGGAGCCGGTGGGCGGGCGGCTGCTCGCCGCGCTGCGCGGGGCCCTGGCTGCCGCGCACCGGCGGACCGGGGTGTCGTCCATCGAGGTGGAGGTCGATGTGACGGCCGCGCTGCCCGACGGCCGGGCCGCGGTCCGGCTGGCGGTCGCCGACGACGGACGGGAACAGGACGGTTCGCGCCTGCCGGGTGTCATCTGGCAGGCGCCGCTCTGAGCGCGACCCTGGTGTTGGAGTGGGCGACGCCCGCCTCACGCCTGAGCCTGCGCAGCAGGCCGTCCAGTGCGGTGGTGTCGGCGGCGGTGGCGCGTACGAGGTAGTCGTGGCCGCCCGTCACGTGCACCACCTCGGTGATGCCCGGCAGGGTCAGCACCGCGCGCTCGAACACCTCGTTGGTGGTGTCCATCCGCAGGGTCACGTCGATGAAGACGACCAGGCCGGTCCGGGTGTCGGCGGCCGGATCGATGATCACGGTGAAGCCGCGGATGACGCCGTCCCGGCGCAGCCGCCGCACCCGGTCGGCCGCAGCGTTGGCGCTGAGCCCGACCCGTGCGCCCAGATCGCGGTACGAGATCCGCGCGTCCTCCTGGAGGACTCCGAGGATTTCCCTGTCCAGACGGTCCATACCGCGATTGTCGCAGCTTTCGGACAATTGCGACTTCGGGCGGCATGCGCCGGTAGCTGCCGCGCACGCCCCGTATGGAGCAGGCCGACGGGCTCATGGCGGGCTGCCGCCCTTGACTGGCACTGTGGATACAGCCGCCAAGCCTTCCCCCGCCCCGGCCGGCGCGAAGCCTTCGGGCGCTGCCTACCGCAACCTCGTGGTGGCCACGATCGGCTTCGCGCTCACCTTCTGGGCCTGGAATCTGATCGCACCCATGTCCGACTCCTACAAGGAGCGGCTCGGTCTGAGCTCGTTCCAGCAGTCGCTGCTGGTCGCCGTGCCGGTGCTGGTCGGTTCGCTGGGCCGGATCCCGGTGGGCGCCCTCACCGACAAGTTCGGTGCGCGCCTGATGTTCCCGCTGGTCTCGGCGCTGACGATCGTGCCGGTGCTGCTGCTGATCCCGGCGAAGGACTCCTACGGCGCGATGCTGGCGGTGGGCTTCCTGCTGGGGCTGGGCGGCACCACGTTCGCGATCGGCATCCCGCTGGTCAACTCGTGGTTCCCGCCGGCCGAACGGGGCCTGGCCCTGGGCGTTTTCGGCATGGGCATGGGCGGTGTGGCGCTGTCCGGGTACTTCACCCCGCGGATCGCCGAGCACGGCGACAACCTGCCGTTCCTGGTGGTCGCCGGGGCGCTCGTGGTGTACGCGGCGCTGGCGGCGTTCCTGGTCAGCGACCGGCCCGGCCGGCAGGTGCCGACCGACACGCTGGCGCACCGGCTGGCCGCGGCGGGGCGGCTGCGGGTCACCTGGGAGCTGTCGGCGCTGTATGCGATCGGCTTCGGCGGCATCGTGGCGTTCGGCGTCTATCTGCCGACGTATCTGAAGACCTGGTACGACCTCTCACCGACCGACGCCGGTACGAAGGCGGCCGGGTTCGCCATGGTCACGGTGGTCTTCCGGCCGATCGGCGGCTGGCTCTCGGACCGGATGCACCCGGCGCTGGTCTCCTCGGCGGCGCTGGGCGTGGCCGCCCTGATGGCGATCGTCCAGGCCTTCGACCCGAAGCTGGTGCCCGGCGGCACGATCGCGCTGCTCGTCATGGCGGCCGGCCTCGGCACCGCGAGCGGCAGCGTGTTCGCCCTGGTCTCGCAGGTCACACCGCAGGCCAAGGTGGGCAGCGTCACCGGGATCGTCGGCGCGATGGGCGGGCTCGGCGGCTTCGTGCCACCGCTGGTGATGGGTGCGATCTACAGCTCGAAGGGTTCCTACTCGATCGGCTTCATGCTGCTGTCCGACCTGGCCCTGGCGGGCTGTGTGTACGCGTACGGCCGGATGCGGACCATCCAGCGGGACGCCTGAGAGGGCCCGCCGCGAGAACGCCAGCGTCCCCGCCGGGACGCTGCCGTCTCTCATGGGTCAGTGCGGGGCGGGGGCCGCCTCGCGCTGCTGCTCGAACCGCTCGGCCCAGTAGGCCGTCCGGTCGAGGTAGGCCGTCTCCGCGGCGGCCCCGGTCTTCCCGTACGCCCCGGAGTAGGTCTGGTAGCCGTGGCCGGCGGGCGGGGTGCTCGACGCGGGTTCGATCGGGCTGCCCTCGTGCCATTCGTTGAAGGAGGTGACGGAGACCCAGGAGGGTGATCCGCCGATGGCCGGGTCGAGCGCGTTGCTCCATTCCAGGTCGTAGGAGGCGCCGTCGTCGCGTCCCAGGGTGGGTGTGGTGTTGCCGGGCACGGCGCGGTCGTCGATGTACCCGGGGGCCACCGAGGGCGCCCAGACCAGACCGTTCGCCCTGGCGTACTCCCCTGCCTGCTTCCAGCCGGGTGCGGTGGCCCCGGCGATCCCGTCGTAGGTGTAGATCCCGCCGAAGTGCGCGACCTTGGTGGTGTCGGTGGTCTGGGCGAGCACGATCGCGCGGTCCCGCACGGCGTCCAGGGCCGACCAGTCCTGGATCCTCAGGCTCTCGAAGATGTAGAACGCGGCGCGGTCGCCGTGCTCCGCGTCCCGGTAGTAGGCGGGGTGGCTGCCGAACCTGCCTTCGAGGTAGCCGATGTCGTCGACCACGGAGGCCGCGGTCCTGCCGCCGTACGGCTCGATGTGCCAGGCGACCTTGATCCCGTGGCGGGCGGCGGCGTCCAGGACCTGGCCGGCGATGGAGTCCTCGTAACCGCCCTGCCCCCACCAGCTGTAGACGATGACGCCTGCGCCCGACTGCTCGATCCACTTCATGTGCTGCTCGACGGCCCCGTCGATGTCGCCGGAGTCGTACGGGCCGAGCTTCGGGTAGAGGTCGGCGCCGATGTCGTCCGGCGGGGTGTGGCCGCCCTGCTGCCAGTGGCGCCAGCTGCCGGACGTGCCGGGGGTGCCGTACCAGGGGTAGTAGAAGAGGTGGACGTCCGAGGAGCCCGCCGCCGCGGCCGGTGCCTCCTTGGACAGGGTGAAGCTGTCGATGTCGAAGAGCGAGCCCGCTCCCCCGGTGAACGCGAGGAACAGCGGGCCGGAACCGGCGCCGGTCAGGGCGCCGGTCACCTCGGTGAACGTCTCCCAGCCGCCGGTCGGGGCGACGGCCACCGACCCGAGCAGCGGCCCGGTGGCCGACCCGGACCGGACCTCGACGGTGCCGCCCGCCCCCGCCGAGGAGACCCTGGCCCGGAAGGAGGTGGCCCCGGCCGTGTCGACGGAGGAGTACCCCGCCCAGTCGCCGTCGTCGATGTAGCCGAGGGTGGCCCCGCCGCCGGCGCCGGTGTGTGCGGCGCTCTGCACGCCGGAGGAGGAGGTGTACGACTCCGCCTCGACGGTGCCCTCACCGGGGTCGGGGGCCCCGGCGCCGCAGTCGGCGCTCACCGCACCGGCCGCGTACTGGATGCCGCCGAGCAGCAGCTGCCGGAAGTCCGGGTCGCTGTAGGACTCGGCGGTGTGGCCGAGGCCGGTGTAGAAGGACCGCCCCTGCTGCTGCGGGTGGCACCAGGTGATGGGGTGGTCGCCGGCCATCTCGCCGCCGGTGTAGCTGCTCTCGTCGAGGCTCTGCAGCACGTGGACGTCGTCGCGGGGATCGGTGCGGTAGTTGTACCACTCGTCGGTCCGGGTCCAGACGTCGTCGAGGTGTGCGGTCGCCGGGTGGGCGTGGTCCTCGGTGACGACCTTCGCCTGCTGGATCGCGGGGTGGCTCTTGAACCAGGCACCGACGAGGTGTTCGTACGCCGGCCAGTCGTACTCCGTGTCGGCGGCCGCGTGGACGCCGACGAAGCCGCCGCCGCCGTCGACGTACGCCGAGAGCGCGTCCTGCTGCGCGCTGTCCAGGACGTCGCCGGTGGTGCTGAGGAAGACCACCGCCTCGTACCCGGCGAGGTTCTGGGTGGTGAACGCGCCGGCGTCCTCGGTGGCGGTGACGGTGAAGCCGTCCGTCCCGCCGAGCTCCTGGATCGCGGTGATGCCGGCGGGGATCGAGTCGTGCCGGAAGCCGGCGGTCTTGGAGAAGACCAGCACGTCGTACGGGTCCGCGGCCGCGGCGGCGCCCGCCGGGGCGGGGGCCAGGACCGCTGCCCCGAGGGCCAGTGCGGCGGCGCACGCGATATGGCGTGCGTGCCAGGCGAATGAGCGTCTCATCCGTCGGTCACCCTTCCGTCTCGAAGGTGAAGGAGTCGATGTCGAACAGATTCCCCTGGCCCGTGGGGCCCTTGAAGACGAGGAAGAGTCCGGTGGATCCCGCCGGTGCGCCGCGCACGTCCGCCGAGACGTCGGTGAAGGTCTCCCAGTCGCCGGTGGGCGGGACGGTGAGGGTGGAGAGCAGGGTGCCGGTGGCGGAGCCCGCGCGCACCTCGATCGTGCCGCCGGGTCCCGCGGACGAGACCCGGGCCGAGATGCCGGTGGCGTTGGCCAGGGCGTACGGCGCGAAGGAGATCCAGTCGCCGTCGTCGGTGAAGCCGACGGTGGCGCCGCCCTCGGCCGCGCCGTGCTGGGCGGGCTCGATGCCGGACTGGGCCGCGAAGTGCTCGGCCTGGCGGTGGCGGGGCTGGAGGACGCTGTCGCTGTGGCCGGTCAGTCCGCCGGCGTCGGTGTACTCGGCGTCGAAGACCCCGTAGATGTTGGCGGCGCTGTCGTGCTCACCGTCGACGGGTACGTCGATGGTGCCGGAGCAGCCGTTCTTCGAGGTGATCTGGTGGCGGTGGCTGTCGTGGCCGAGCAGATAGGTGACCTTCACCTTCGCGCAGTCGACCGTGCCGTCCTCGGGGTCGGAGACGGTGACCGTGAAGGGCACGGAGTCGCCGAAGGAGAAGAGTGCGCCGTCGGCGGGTGTGGTCAGGGTGAGGGTGGGGGCGGTGTTGCCGGCCGTGACGACGAGGCTGGCGGTGCCCTTGAGCCCGTCGGGGTCGGTGACCGTGAGGGTCGGGTTGAAGGTCCCGGCGGTGGTGTAGGTGTGGTGCGGGTCCGCCTCGGTGGAGGTGGCGCCGTCACCGAAGTCCCAGGCGTAGCCGAGCGCCCCGCCCTCGGGGTCCGTGCTGCCGGCCGCCGAGAAGGCGACGGCGAGCGGGGTGGGTCCTGAGGTGCGGTCCGCGGCGGCCTTGGCGACGGGCGAGCGGTTGCTGCCCGCGAGGTACTCGACGCGGTACAGCGCCTGATTGCCGGAGCCGGTGCCGTAGTCCAGGACGTAGAGCGCGCCGTCCGGGCCGAACGCGGAGTCCATGACCTGGGTCCCGGTCCAGGGGAAGGCGTCGATCGTCCCGGGGGAACCGTCAGCCTTCACCTCGATCGGCTTGATCCACTTGCGGCCGTACTCGGCGGCGAAGAAGCGGCCGTCGAGCGACTGGGGGAACTTCACGGCCGAGTCGAGGCCCGCGTCGTAGTGGTAGACCGGACCCCCCATCGGCGACTCGGAGCCGCCGCCGAACTCGGGCGGGGTGCCCGCGTCACCCCCGTACCTGATCCAGGCGGGCTGCACGGCGGGCAGCTTCGGCCGGCCGGAGTTGCGGAAGGAGTTGTTGTCCGGGCCGCCCGCGCAGTCGTACTTCGCACCGGACGGACCGCTGGGGAAGGTGTACTCGTTGTACGCCTCCGAGGCGGTGTTGGTGCCCGTGCAGTACGGCCAGCCGAAGTTGCCGGGGCCGGTGACACGGTCGAACTCCACCTGGCCGCCGGGGCCGCGGTTCGCGTCGGTGGTGCCGGCGTCGGGTCCGTAGTCGCCGATGTACACGGTGCCGGTCGGCTTGTCGACGGACATCCGGAACGGGTTGCGGAAGCCCATCGCGTAGATCTCCGGACGGGTCCGGTCGGTGCCGGGGGCGAAGAGGTTGCCCGCCGGGACGGTGTAGCCGCCGTCCGCCGTCGGCTTGATCCGCAGGAGCTTGCCGCGCAGGTCGTCGGTGTTCCCGGACGAGCGCTGGGCGTCGAACTGCGGGTTGCGTTCGGTACGTTCGTCGAGCGGCGCGTAACCGCTCGACTCGAACGGGTTGGTGTCGTCGCCGGTGGTCAGATAGAGGTTGCCTGCCGCGTCGAAGTCGATGTCGCCGCCGACGTGGCAGCACTGGCCGCGGTCGTTGGCCACTTCGAGGACGACCTTCTCGCTCGCGGTGTCGAGGGTGCCGTCGGCCTTCATCGTGAACCGGGAGAGGTTGAGGTGACCCTTCCACGGCTCGAAGTCGGCGGCGGAACCGGTCACCGGGGCGTCTCCGGCGGGGGTGTTCAGGGCGGGCGAGTAATAGAGGTACACGAAGCGGTTGTCCGCGAAGTCCGGGTCGGCCGCGACCCCTTGCAGCCCTTCCTCGTCGTGCGTGTAGACGTCGAGCTCGGCCGCGGTCTTCGTCGCCCCGGACGCGTCCGTCAGCCGGACCGTGCCGTCCCGTGCGGTGTGGAGCACGGACCTGTCCGGCAGTACGGCGAGGGACATGGCCTCGCCCAGTTCGTCCGGGCCCAGGGCCAGTTGGACCTGCTGGTAGTCGGCGGCCGGGATGTCGGCCTGCGCGTGGATCTCCGTGGGGGTGGCGGGCGCGGCCGCCGCGGTGCCGGCGGCGAGACCGCCGGAGGCCACCAGGGTGAGGGCCGTGAGGACCCTGGACCACAGGGGTGGGGACAGAGGCATGAACGCTTTCCTTCCTGACGGTGCGTGGGGTTGTCAGGCAAGGCGCTGTCGCGCTTTGCGACGTGCGTGTGCGGCCGGCGGACAGGAGAACACGGCCGGTTTTTTTCTTCCTGGCTGTGTCGAGATGCTCGTCCGGAGTGAACTTTTTGCATGCTGGCAACGCAAAATTAATTTGTCAAGGTCGTATCCAAATCCCCGCCGGATGCCCCTTACAGCCATCCGCGCGCCCGGGCCGGGAGGCGTTCGAGCCCCGGAAGCGCTTCACCGGCCCCGGGTCCTCCACTCGGATCCAGCCCCGCCTGATCCGGACGCCCTAGGGTTCGCAGGGTGATGCCACTCTTGCCTGCACTCCAGGACACGGCCGGTCCGACGGCCGCTCGCGAAGCCGTAAGGTTCGGCGGACTTTCCCTGACCTACGCACAGTTGGCCGCGGCAGCCGATCCGCTCGCGGCCCGGATCGCCGGCGGGGGCCGGGTCGCGGTCTGGGCCACTGCCACCCCCGAGACCGTGGTCGCGGTGGTCGCCGCGCTGCGGGCGGGGGTGCCGGCCATACCGCTGAACCCGAAGACGGGTGAGCGGGAACTGGCGCACATCGTCGCCGACAGCGCCCCGTCGACGGTGCTGGCCGCGGCCGGTGACGTACTGCCACCTGCGCTCGCCGCGCTGGAGCGGGTGGACGTGGACACGGCGGCGGCGGGGCCGGCCGGCTCCCCCTTCGCCGAACCCTCCCCCGAGTCCCCCGCCCTGATCGTGTACACCTCCGGCACCACCGGCCCGCCCAAGGGGGCGGTCCTGCCGCGCCGGGCGATCGCCGCGTCCCTCGACGCGCTGGAGGACGCCTGGCAGTGGACCGGCGACGACGTCCTCGTCCACGCGCTGCCGCTGTTCCATGTGCACGGCCTGATCCTCGGCGTCCTGGGGCCGCTGCGCCGGGGCGGTTCGGTGCGCCATCTCGGCCGCTTCTCCACCGAGGGCGTGGCCCGGGAGCTGGAGTCGGGCGGCACGATGCTGTTCGGCGTACCGACGATGTACCACCGGATCGCGGAAGCGCTTGCCGACCCCTCGGCGTCCGGCGGGCTCGCGGCCGCGCTGGCGGGTGCCCGGCTGCTGGTCTCCGGATCGGCCGCGCTGCCGGTACACGACCACGAGCGGATCGCCGCGGCGACCGGCCGCCGGGTCATCGAGCGGTACGGCATGACGGAGACCCTGATGAACACGGGCGTGCGCGCCGACGGCGAACCGCGCCCCGGTACCGTCGGCGCCCCGCTGCGCGACGTCGAACTGCGCCTGGTGGAGGAGGACGGCACCCCTCTCGCCGACCCCGCGTCCATCGGCGAGATCCAGGTGCGCGGCCCGAACCTGTTCACGGGCTACCTCAACCGGCCCGACGCCACCGCCGACGCGCTGACCGCCGACGGCTGGTTCCGTACCGGCGACATGGCCACCCTGGACCCCGACGGGTACGTACGGATCGTCGGCCGCAAGGCCACCGACCTGATCAAGAGCGGCGGTTACAAGATCGGGGCCGGTGAGATCGAGAACGCGCTCCTGGACCACCCCGGCGTCCGCGAGGCCGCCGTCACCGGCGAACCCGACCCGGACCTGGGCGAGCGGATCGTCGCCTGGGTGGTGCCGGCCGACCCCGCCGCCCCGCCCTCGGCGGACGAGCTCGCCGGTCATGTCGCGGCCCAGCTCTCCCCGCACAAGCGGCCGCGCACCGTCCGCTACCTGGACGCGCTGCCGCGCAACGACCTGGGCAAGATCATGAAGAGGTCGCTGCATGGCTGAGCGGCTGTCGGCGCGGGCGGCGATCGCCGCCGTCACCGCCGACTTCACCGAATCCACCGCGCCCCGCGAGGACACCGCGGCCGACGGACCGCTCGGCTGGACGGGCTACGCGGACTCCCGGGCGCGGGCCGCCGCCCGCACCGGCGAGCAGGAGTCCGTCGTCCACGGCCTGGCCACCGTCGGCGGCCTGCGGTGCGTCCTGGTCTCGTTCGAGTTCGGGTTCCTCGGCGGCTCGCTCGGGCAGCGCACCGGGGACCGGCTGGAGGCGGCGTACGAGGAGGCGGTGGCCCGGCGGCTGCCGCTCGTCTCGCTGATCGCGACGGGCGGCAGCCGGATGCAGGAGGGCATGATCGCGCTCACCCAGCTGCACCGGGTGGCCCGCGCGTCGGCCCGGCTGCGGGCGGCCGGGCCGGCGCAGCTCGCGGTCCTGCGCGATCCGACGACCGGCGGCGGCTGGGCGACCCTGGGCGCGGGAGCCGATGTGATCCTGGCCCTGCCGGGGGCACAGGTCGGGTTCGCCGGGTCCCGGGTACGGCCGCCCGGCGCGGACCCGCACGCGTACACCGCCGAGGGCCAGCTCGCGGCCGGTCAGATCGACGCGGTGGTCCCCCCGCAGGAACTGGCCGCCACGGTGGCCCAGTGGCTGCGCGCGCTCGCCCACCACGACGCGGTGCCCGGCCCGGCCCCGGTCCCGGCCGCCCTCGCCGCCACCGGACTGCCCCGGACCGGCTGGGACGCGGTGCTCCGGGCCAGGTCCGCGTCCCGGCCGCACGCCGAGGCGTATCTGGACGCCTACTTCACCCTGCGGCTCCCGGTGCACGGGGACCGCTGCGGGGGCACGGACCCCGGGCTGCTCTGCGGGTTCGGGCTGCACGAGGGGCGGCAGGTTGCGTACGTCGCCCAGTGCGGCACCGCGACCCGCCCGGCCGGTTACCGCGCCGCGGCCCGGGTGATCAGGCTGGCCGACCGGCTCGGCATCCCGGTCCTCACCCTGGTCGACACCCCGGGCGCGGCCAACGACGCCGAGGCGGAAAGGGCCGGCGCGGGTGCGGCCATCGCCGACGCCTTCGCCGCGATCGCGGCCGCCCGGGTCCCCGTCACGACCCTGGTGATCGGCGAGGGCGGCTCGGGCGGCGCACTGGCGCTGGCCGCACCGGACAACACCCACGTCACCGCCGACAGCTACTTCTCGGTCATCGCCCCGGAGCTCGCCGCGGCGATCCTGAAGCGCCCGCCGGACCAGGCGCACGCCACGGCCGACCAGCTGCGGCTGCGCCCCCAGGACCTGGTGGACCTAGGCGTCGCCCGCTCCGTCGTCGGGCCGGACCCGGTGGAGCCCTGACGAGGGTTCGGCGCGCCGGGGGCGCGAGGGGTGGTTAGCGTGACAAAAAGGACCACCCACCGCGTGATGAGTATCGAGTGAGGAGTGAACGGGTCATGGCCGCAGAATCAGAGGGCACTCCGTGCTGGGCCGATGCGACCTTCGGCGACATCGAGGGGGCGAAGAGCTTCTACGGTGAGCTGCTGGGCTGGACCTACGGCGAGTCGCTGCCCGAGTTCGGCAACTACACCCAGGCCTACGTGGACGGCAAGGCGGTCGCCGCCCTGATGCCGCCCGTGCCCGGACAGGAGACGCCCGCCGCCTGGTGTCTGTATCTCGCGTCGCCGGATGCCTCCGCCACCGCCGCGAAGATCCGCGAGCACGGGGCGAGGTACTGGTGGAGCCCATGCAGGTGGGCGGGTTCGGGACGATGGTGATCGCCCGCGACCCGGGCGGAACGGCGTTCGGGGTGTGGCAGGCCGGCAGCCACGAGGGGTTCCAGGCCCGCACGGTGCCCGGTGCCTACAACTGGGCCGAGGTCTTCACCCGGGAGCCGGAGAAGGCGGACAGCTTCTTCCCGGCCGTCTTCGGGTACGGGGTGAAGCGGGTGGAGGACGACGCGATCGACTTCACGCTCTACGACCTGGGCGCGGATCCGGTGCTCGGCCGGATGAAGATGACGGAGGACTTCCCGCCCGAGGTGCCGCCGTATCTGAACGTGTACTTCACGGTCGCGGACTGCGACGCGGCGGTGGAGAAGGCGAAGGCGCTCGGGGCGGAGCTCCGGTTCGGGCCGCTGACCATCCCGTTCGGCCGGTTCGCTTCCCTCACCGACCCGCAGGGGGCACCGTTCTCGGTGATCGACAACACGACGACCGGCGGCGACATGCCGAATGTCTCGGACGTCTCCTGACCGGCTGCCCGGCCTGATCCGGCCCGGTCCGGCCTGAACCGGCCTGAACCGGCCCGGTCCGGACGAGCGGCTTCAGGCCTGGGGTTCGCGTGCGTCGTAGCGCGCGAACCCGGGCCAGCGCAGCGCCAGCAGTCCCACCGCGACGACGCACGCGATCCCTCCCCCGGTCACCGCGAGGCCCGGGGAGGCGAGGTCGGCGACGGACCCGGCCAGGAAGTCGCCGAGCCGTGGGCCGCCCGCCACCACCACGATGAACACGCCCTGCAGCCGCCCCCGCATCTCGTCCGGCACGGCGGCCTGGAGCATGGTGTTGCGGAAGACCATGGACGTGGTGTCGGCGGCCCCGGCGAGCGCCAGGAAGATCAGCCCGAGCCAGAGCTGCCTGGTCAGCCCGAAGACGGCGACGGCCGCGCCCCAGCTCGCGACCGCGAGGAGCACGGCGAGCCCGTGCCGCCGGATCCGCCCCAGCCAGCCGGAGAACACCCCGCCGAGGAGAGCCCCCAGCGCCGGGGCGGCGACGAGCAGTCCGGTGGTCTTCGCGTCGCCTCCGTACCAGAGGACGGCGACGACGGGGAACAGTGCGCGGGGATGGGCGAGCACCATGGCGCACATGTCGGTGAAGAACGTCATCCGCAGATTGGGCCGGGTCCCCAGGAACCGCAGCCCGTCCATGACCGACGCCCGCTTGCCGGCCTCAGCGTTCCCCGGTCCGCGGTCGGGCAGCATCGAGGGCAGCCGCCACATCGCGTAGAGCGAGGCCGTGAAGGTGACCGCGTCGACGCCGTACGCGGCCCGGTACCCCCACCAGCCGACGATGAGCCCGCCGAGCATCGGTCCGACGAGCGCGCCGGTGGTGCTGGTCATGGAGTTCAGCGCGTTGGCGGCGGGCAGCTGCCCGGCCGGGAGCAGCCTGGCGATCATCGAGCTGCGGGCCGGCGAGTTGAGGGCGAAGCAGACGGCCTGGAGTGCGACGACCCCGTACAGCAGCCCCACCTGTTCCACCCCGGCGACGGTGACCGCCACCAGGCCGACGGAGAGCAGGAACGATCCGAACGCGCTGGCGAGTCCGAGCTTCCGCCGGTCGACGGTGTCGGCGACGGCCCCGCCGTACAGCCCGAAGGCGACCAGGGGCACGAGCGAGCAGAGCCCGATGAGTCCGACGGAGAAGGCGGAGCCGGTGAGGTCGTAGACCTGGAGCGAGACGGCCAGCGCCGTCATGCCCTGCCCCACCCACGAGACCGTGTTGCCGAACCAGAGCCGCCGGTAGTCGGGGGAGGTCCGCAGCGGGGTCAGGTCGGCGAATATTCGGGTGCGGGATACATCGGGTTCGGTCGTTTCGGTCACAGCGGATGGTAGCCAGCGGGCCGGCCCGCCGGTTCGGGCGCCCTGGCCCCCGCCACCACGCGGCCCTGCGGAGAGCTGAGTTCACGGGAGTAACAGGGTTCACGC
This sequence comes from Streptomyces sp. RKAG290, assembly GCF_023701695.1. GTDB lineage: Bacteria > Actinomycetota > Actinomycetes > Streptomycetales > Streptomycetaceae > Streptomyces. The sequence continues at coordinate 5,208,611 of NZ_JAJOZC010000001.1, read as the reverse complement.
AAGTCATTGACAGCACCATCCCGTGCAGGGAACCATCCACCTCTTGAAGACGGTTGACAACGTTGTCCGACGTCGGAGGCTTCATGGGTTCGCACGAGCAGCACAGTGGATTGTCGCGACGGCAGCTGTTGCGGGCAGGCACCGTGGCGGGGCTGGCAGCGGCGGGAGCGGCCGCCGGATCACCCGGCCACGCGGCCCCGCGGCACGCAGCGGGCGGGCGGCCCGCCATCGAGTTCGGCGGCGGCCAGGACGCACTGCTGGGCGGTGCGTACCGGTCGGCGCTAGAGAACCTGCTGGACATCAACACCGTGCCCTACGATCCGGCGCAGTACAACCAGACCGGCCTGATGACGGACTCCCCCGGTACGTTCATCCGGGCCGGCGGGGGTACGAGCAGCCGTGGACCCGGGACGCGTCGGTCAACTCGTGGAACGCCGCGAGCCTGCTGTCGCCGGACGTCGCCCGCAACACGCTGTGGGCGGTGTGCCGGCGGAGGGACGACGGCACGCTGATCGTGCAGCAGGACAACCAGTGGTGGGACCAGATCGTGTGGGCGGTCGCCGCCTGGCAGCACTACCTGACCACCGGGGACCGGGATTTCCTCACGGATGCCTGTCAGGCCGCCGCCAACACCGTACGCGCCGACCGGTCCCAGCACTTCAACGAGAAGTACGGGCTGTTCGAGGGGCCGGCGTTCCTGCAGGACGGCATCGCGGGCTATCCCAGCCCTCCCTACGACCCCGGCAACACCTCGTCGTTCGTGCTCGACCATCCCGGTGCGGACAGGATGATGTGCCTGTCCACCAACTGCCTCTTCCACGCCGGGTATCTGGCGTGTGCCGAGATGGCGGACGAGACCGGTGACCGTCGCGCGGCAGCCGGCTTCCGGGTGGCTGCCGCCCGGCTGCGCGCCGCGATCAACACCCACCTCTGGCGGCCCGGCGCCGGCAGCTACGGCTACTTCATCCACGGTACGGGTGAGCGCGCCGGCCGGCTGGAGACGTACCAGGAGGCGAACGGCCTCGCGTTCGCCGTGCTGTGCGGGGTGGCGTCGCGACAGCAGGTGCGCGCGGTGCTCGACAGCACCCACCACGAGCCGCACGGCGTCGTGAACGTCTGGCCGCACTTCTCCCGCTTCGACGACGCGCATCCGGGCCGGCACAACGTGATCGTGTGGCCGATGACGGTCGGCATGTGGGGGCATGCGGCCGCGGTCGGCGGCCGCAGCGACCTGCTGGCGCAGGCAGTCACCGACATCGCCGGCCTGGAGCATCGCGACGGCCATTTCTGGGAGATCCACAACGCCCGCACCGGCGCGGTGGACGGGGGCTGGCAGACCGGGCAGCAGTGGGGTTCGGAGCCGGACCAGACCTGGTCCGCCACCGGCTACCTGCGGCTGATCCACCGGGGAGTTTTCGGCATCGGTCACGAGCGGGACCGGCTGCGGTTCACCCCGCGTCTGCCACCGGGCTGGGGCCCGGTGACGTTGCGCGACCTGCCCTACCGCGAGGCGACGCTCGACATCACCCTCACCGGCGCCGGCCACCGCGTCGTGTCGTCCACCGTCGACGGACACCGCAGCGCCACCGTGCCGGCGGACCTCACGGGGCGGCACCGGGTACGGATCGAACTGGCCTGACCCGGACCGCTGGGCGGGGCCCGGCCGACCACCCGGCCGCGGCGACGGGCCGGTCACCCGAGGGCCGCGGGCCCGACCTCCGACGGGCGGGCATCGTCCGCCGCCCTTCCGTCAGAGGCTGGGTACGAGGGCCTGTTCGGTCCACAGGGTCTTGCCCCGGGCCCCGTAGCGGCAGCCCCAGCGGGTGGCGAGCTGGGCGATCAGGAACAGACCGCGACCGCCCTCGTCGGTACTGAGCGCCCTGCGCAGACGGGGCTGGGTGTTGCTGGGGTCGGCGACCTCGCACACCAGGACCCGGTCACGGATCAGCCGCAGGGCGACGGGTCCGCCCGCGTAGCGGATGGCGTTGGTGACGAGCTCACTGACGATCAGTTCGGTGGCGAACATCAGCTCCTCCAGGCCCCACGCGGCCAGTTGGGCGCTGACGTCGGCGCGCGCCTCGTGCACGGCGGCCGGGTCTGCGGGGTACTCCCACGTCGCCGTGTCCTGCTCCGCCACGGTCCGGGTGCGGGCGAGCAGCAGCGTGACGTCGTCGTCCCGGTACTCCTGCACCGGGTGGCTGCCCATCAGTTCGACGCCCATCTCGTCCAGGGGCCGGTCCGCCCCGGCCAGCCGGCCCAGTGCGCCGAGCAGCGCGGCCTCGCCGTCGCCGTCGCCGTCGCCCCGGCGGACGAGACCGTCGGTGTAGAGGGCGAGGACGCTGCCGACCGGCAGCGTCACGCTCAGGACCTCGAAGGGGTTCTCGCCGACACCCAGCATCGGCCCGGGGACCACGGGGAGGTAGTCGACACCTCCCCCGGGCCGGACGAGGGCAGGGGCGGGTGCCCTGCGCTGGCCATCTGGCACAGCCCGGTGACGGGGTCGTACACGGCGAACAGGCAGGAGGCACCGACCATGCCGGGCTCCTGGGCCTCACTCTCCATCCGCTGGACCAGGTCGTCGAGGCGGGCGAGGAGCTCGTCGGGCGGGAGGTCGAGGTCGGCGAGGGTCTGCACCGCGGTGCGGAGCCTGGCCATGGTCGCGGTGGCCTGCAGTCCGTGGCCGATGACGTCGCCGACGACCAGCGCGATCCGCAGCGAGGACAGGGGGAACGCGTCGAACCAGTCACCGCCGACACTGACGCTGCCGCTCGCCGGCAGATAGGCACCGGCGGTCTCGGCGGCGGCGCTCTCGGTGGCCGCCGGCGGCAGCAGGCTCTCCTGGAGGACGACGGCGGTCCGGTGTTCGCGGGTGAACCGGAAGGCGTGGTCGATGGCCTGGGCCGTGCGCCCGCACAGGTCCTGCATCAGTTTGATGTCCGCGTCGACGAAGGGCAACGGATTGTCGGTGCGGTAGACCGAGGCGTACCCGAAGAGGCGGCCTCGGTGGTAGAGCGGGCAGCCGAGCGATCCGTGCATGCCCTCCGGCATGAAACGCCTGATCAGCTCGGGGTCCTGGCCGAGGATCTCGCGGGACAGGTCGGCGTCCGCGACGAGCACGTCCCCCACGGCCACGACCGCGGTCTCGGGCCGGGCGGGAATCGGCGGAACGGGTTCCCCCAGCTGCACGAGCGAGGCCGGCCAGATGCCGTCGGCGGACTGGGCGGCGACACGGCGCGCGGCGGAAGCCTCCTGACCCGGGTACCCCAGCTCCGGGTCCTGCCCCTGGAGTACAGCGTCGGGAAAGTCGACGAAGGCGAGGTCGCCGAGGGCGGGGACCAGTACGGCGGCCAGATCACGGGCGCTGTGGACCACGTCGAGCGAGCCCCCGATCTCGAACGCCCTCCGGTACGCCGACGACAGCCGCTGCTGGGCCCGGTGCCGCTCGGTGACTTCGATCGCGGCCATGGCGACGCCGAGCGGAACTCCCGTCGGGCCGTCGATCCGAATGCAGGTGAGGGACAGCATCCGGTCCGATCCGGGCTCACCGAACGGATACTCGGCCGCGAGCACCGGTGCGCCCGTGTCGGCCACCCGGCTCATGAAGTCCCGGACCGTCCCGTGGATTCCGGTGCCGGGCAGTTCCACCAGCCAGTCCTCGCGGGCACCTTCGGGACGCAGCAGATCGGAGGCGGCGTTGCTGCGGACGACTCGCAGGTGCATGTCGCACTCGACGACGGCGATGTCGTCCTGCGCCAGCACGGAACGAGCGAGGGCGGAGTCCTGCTCCCATCCCCCGGGGGCGCTCACCGGCACCGCCACCACCAGCGTCGCGCCCGGGGCCTGCGGCTCCATGAGCCGGACGTCGGCTTCGATCAGCCGTCCGGAACTGTGCCGCAGCCTGACCCGCCGCGTCCCCCCGTCCGGCGCGGCGGCCGGTCCGGACGCGAGCAGTCGCCGTGCGGGTTTCCCGGTCACCTGCTCGCCGGTCCAGCCGAGGAGTTCCGAGGCGGCGCGTGACCACCAGCAGATGCGGGCCCGGCCGTCCAGAAGGGCTGTCGCGGCGCCGTCCAGTCCGGCGCCCGTTTCCTGGTTGTCGCGGCCGGGAGATGTCACTTCGATCGTCTCCATGGCGGGAGGGGGACTGCGTCCGGGGCACACCTCTCCGGCCAGCATGCGCCCGCTCGGGGCCGGGGGCACCTCGGGCGGGCCGGGCGTGCGGGATCGCCGCGTGCCGGACAGCAACGCAGGCCTCGCCCCGGTGACGCTCCCGCCCGTGTCGCCTCGCTTCGTTCGGCAGCGCCATTCATCGAATGATGGAAATAATGCACTTCCAGAACAAAAGATTCGATGACCCCATGAGGCAGTCGAGCTAAACAACCATGGCCACACAGCTGCACGACCTTGGATTATTCAAATCAGCTCGATCGGCAGCAGCTGGACGCCCCAGACGTTCATCCAGTCCGCCGCCTTCACCCACCACGACTTCGGCCGGGAGTTCGCCCACCCCGTCACCCGCGCGGCGCTCACGACCTCGGCCTGAGCGCCCGCCCCGGCTGCGCACGCGTCGCCGGGGCGGGCCGGGAAGGGCTCAGGACGCCGGGTGGGACAGCTCGATGTCGAGGGCGTCGGTGCCGGAGCCCGTCACGCTCAGCGGGGTGGCGACGGGCGGGTAGCCGCTGGCGACGACCGAGTACTCACCGGCGTCCAGGTCGGCGAAGGCGTACGCCCCGTCCGCGCTGGTGGTGGCCGTCGCGGCGACGTTGCCCGCCGCGTCGACGAGCGTGACGCGGGCGTCCGCCAGCGGTCGCAGGTCGGTACCGGAGCGCACCGCACCCTGGAGCCGGGCGCCCGCGGTGAGTGCGATCTCCACCCGGCCGGAGCCGCCCTCGCCGACCGTGACGGGCACGGCAGCCGGCCGGTGCCCTGCCGCGTTCACGGCGACGGTCAGCTCACCGGCGGGCAGCTCGCCGAAGGTGAACTCCCCGTCCGTGCCGGTCCGTCCGCTGCCGAGCACCTCGCCGCGCGCATCGGTCACGATCACCACGGCGGCGGCGACCGGCAGCCCGTCGGCGCCGCTGACGACCCCGCTCAGGCCCGGCGCGCCGAGGAGCACGAGGTCGTGGGCGAGCGGCTCGTCACCGACGGCGACGGTGGCGGCCTGCGGCTGGTGCCCGTCGGCGGCGGCGACCATCACGTAGGTGCCCGCGCCGGGTGCGGTGAGCTCGTAGCGGCCGTCCGGACGGGCCACGGTCCTGGCCAGCTGGCGTCCCGTCAGGGAGACCAGGGTGACCGTGGGACGGGCGGTGCCGGCGGAGCTGCGGATGTGGCCGTGCAGGGCGGGGCCGGTCGGGAGCGGTGCCTGACCGGCCTGGTCCGCCTGCGTGTCGTGGGCTGCGTCCGGGGCGGGGCCGGGGACGGGGCGGGGGCCGGGGTGGCCGGCTGCGGGCGGCGGAAGCCGATCAGGGTGGCCGTGGCGATCAGGGCCACCAGCATCCCGACCGCGCCGACGGTCATGCAGACGTGGACGGCGTCGGTGAAACTCGCACCGATCGCGCCCAGCGCGGGACCGGTCGCCTCGGGGGAGAGACCGAGGTGGCTCGCGGCGCCCACGCCGCCCTTCGCGAGGGCTTCGCCCACCTTCTGCTGGTCGGTGACGGGCAGTCCGGAGTCCGCGAGGTGGCCAGGCAGCGCGGAGGTGAGCCGGCTGCTGAGCACGGCGCCGAGGACGGCGGGACCGAGCGCGCCGCCGAGCTGGCGCAGGGTGTTGTTCCCCGCGCCCGCCATGCCCGCCAGGTGGTGCGGGACGCTGCCGACGGCGACCGCGCTGATCGGCGTCATCACGAAGCCCATACCGAGGCCGAACAGGGCGAGCGGACCGGCCATCGCGCCGAACCCGGAGTCGGTCTCCAGTCCGGTCAGCCACAGCATGGCGCCGCCGACCCCGAGCAGGCCGACGCAGAGCAGGAGGCCGGGCGCGATCTTGCCCATCAGACGGCCGACGAGCGGCCCGGTGAGCACGGAGACGCCGTTGAAGACCAGCATCCGCCAGGCGATGTCGAGGACGGAGAGCTGCTGGACGCTGCCGAAGAAGAGGCTGAGGGTAAAGACGGACCCGATCATCCCGAACATGACGACCGCGTTGACGACCCCGGCGCCGGTGAAGGGGCGTACCGCGAACAGCTTCAGGGAGAGCATCGGCGAGGCGGAGCGCAGCTCGGCGACGACGAAGGCGATCAGGCCGAGCGCGGCGGCGACGAACGCGGCGACGACCTTGGTCTGGGCCCAGCCGTCGGCTCCGCCGCCCTCGATCACGCCGTAGATCAGGCCGATGATGAAGACGATCGCGGCGATCTGGCCGGGGACGTCGATGGCGCGGCCGTGCGCGGAACGCGAGTCCTCCAGCATCCGCACGGCCACCAGGCCGGTGACGGCGGTGATGACGGCGGCCGGCAGGAAGATCCAGCGCCAGGTGGCGTGCTCCAGGATGACGCCGCTGATCAGCGGGCCGAGGGCCATGCCGATGCTCAGGGACGCGGCCCAGGCGGCGATGGCCTTGGCGCGGGCCCGGAAGTCCGGGTAGGCGTGGCTGATCAGGGCGAGCGTGGAGGAGGCGAGGGCCGCGGCACCGGCGCCTGCGACGGCCTGGCCCACCCAGACCTGTTCGACGCCGTGCGCGGTCAGGGAGGTCACGGAACCGGCGGCGAACAGGAGCATGCCCGCGAGGTAGGCCTTCTTGCGGCCGTACAGGTCGCCGATCAGGCCGAAGGTGAGGATCAGCGCGGCCATCGGCAGGATGAACGCGTCGGAGACCCATTGCAGGTCGGACGTGGAGGCGCCGAGGCCCTGCTGGATGCGCGACAAGGACACCGAGACGCTGCCGATGGGCACGTAGGCGGCGAACATCCCGAGACACGCCAGCACGGTGGTCAGCGCGGGGCGGGCGACGGGGCGGTGGGGGGTTGTTATCGCGGACATGGTGAGACGGACCTCCTGATCGAACGCGGCGGCCAAGTTATCAGTTGCCTGTCATAGTCCCAAATGACTGAGATCAGCGGGGCCGGCGGGGAGAGCCCCTCCGTCGGGGCGCGGGCGACCGCCCGGTGGGGTCGGGAATGCGGGGGGGGCGGGAATGCGGGGGGGGGCCTGCCCGGCGGGCGACAGCCGGGGGCGCGGGTCCGGCCCGGTCGGCGGAGAGCGGCAGCGGTCGTTCGTCGCGGTTCGCCATCCACGGACGCTGGGCGGCCGTCACACTTCCGGTCGGGTGGCCTCGTGGCCGAGAGACCTCAGGCGGTGTCGGGCGGGTCGGGCCACATGCGGGCCACCGGGGAGTCGGGCCCGTCGAGAGCGATGGCGATGCGACGCATGCCGAGCGTCAGACGGTTCAGCTCCTCGGGGCCGCCGACCACCTCGGAGAGCCGCTGGACGACCGCTTCGACGAGCCGCCGCCCCTCGGCCATCCCGCGCAGTCCGGCCTCGGTCGGCTCGATCAGCACGACCCGTCCGTGCACGGGGTGCGGATGCCGCTCGATCCACCCGATCCGCTCCAGGTGCGCGAGCGCCGTCGTCACGCTCTGCGGCGTGATGTTCTGCCCCCGGGCCAGGTCCGCCCCGGACAGTGGCCCGTACTGGTCGAGCGTCATCATGATCCCCAGCTGCGTCATCGTGACGTCCAGGGATCGCAGCCGTTCGTTCAGGGCGCGGTGCACGGAGTTGTTCGCCCGCCACATCGAGTGGCTGAACGTCTGGTTCCACGACGTGTCGGAGGCGGCCCCCTCCGGGCGACGGCTCGGCATCATCAACTCCTTGCGGACAAAGAGCAGCCATCGTAGCGGCAGGGGCCGTGGGTCGGGGGGCCTGCGTGGCGGTACGGAGCAGTGCCCGGCGGCCGTCCGCCCGCGGCCTTCGGATGGCGGACGGCACTCGCGAGCTCGCCAGGCTTCAGAAGGGGCGGCCTCTCCCCCGGCCCCCGAATGCGCCGCACCCCGAACCGCTCGGGGTCGGGGTCGGGGCCGGACGCGGACGAACCGGCATCATCCGCAGCCCGCTCCCGCAATTCGTCGCGGGCCGCGGGCCCGCACCGTCGAGGCGCTGGGGTGCCCGGGAGCCGGCCGTTCCCTCTCGGGCCGGCCGGCGTGTACGACATCGAACTCCGGGACTCATCGCGCGTCAACGGGCCGCGTGGCACCGAGTTCGTCCAGGCGCAGCAGGCCCGCCGCCCAGGCGGACCGGCAGTCGCCTCTCTCCGTCGGGAGCAGGCAGACCACGGTGCTGCGGCCGGACCTTACGGCAGGGTGCTTGCGGGCCGGGGCCGACAGGGAGTTCCCCGGGCCGGCCTCGACCAGAACACGGCCGCTGTCGTCGAGCAGCGCCTTCAGCGCCGGCCAGTACAGCACCGGTTCGGCCATCTGACGGGCCCAGAAGACGGGATCCAGCGCCTCGTGCGGCTGGAGGGGGCGGCCCGTCCTGGCCGACCAGATCGGCACCTCGGGCAGGTGCAGCGGCTCGGCGGCGACCGCTTTCCCGAAGGCGCGTGCCGACTCGTCGAGTGCCGGGGAGTGGAACGGCTCACGGGCTCGCACCCGCCGCGTCACCAGGCCCGCGTCGCGCAGAGCCCGCTCGGTGCGGAGCAGAGGAGTCTCCGGGCCGGACAGCACGGTCTGGGCCGGTCCATTGACCGCGCCGACGACGACACCCTGGTCCGCCCACTCCTGTTCGATCCAGGGCTCGACCTTCTCCGGCGCGGCGGCCACAGCGAGCATCCCGCCGGCCGGCGCCGTGTCGAGCGCCCGGGAGCGGGCCACCATGATGCGGGCCGCGCCGGCCAGGTCGAAGACACCGGCCAGGGTAGCCGCGGCCAGCTCGCCCACGCTGTGACCGAGCAGCGCCCCGAACCGGATCCCGCGCTGTTCCAGCAACCGGCCGACGGCGTAGCCGAGGGTGAACAGCAGGGGCTGGGCGCGCCGGCCGTCGTCGACGGGGAGCGAGGGATTACTGCTCAGCCAGTCCTCGCGGACCAGCCGCCCCTCCGCTCCCATCAGTTCCAGTGTCTCGTCGACGACTGCCCTGAAGTCCGGTTCGTGTGCGTACAGCGGGGCCGCCATACGGGCATATTGGGCTCCCTGTCCCGGGAGCAGCAGGGTGACGGGGCGACGGGTCATGGCTGTCTCCGGTCGGGACGAGGACGGTGGTGGTGGCGCGGGCGGCCCGCTCGGGCGCGCACCTCAGACCGGATCCCTCGGGGCCCGGGCGACCGCGTCCACGGTCTGCTCCAGCTGCTGCGTGTCACCGCTGCGGTGGACGATCGCGTCCGGCAGGATCCGGCCGCACAGACCGCTCAGGGTCTTGCCGGGCCCGACCTCGACGAACCGGTTGACCCCGTCGGCCGCCATGCGCTCCACCACGTCCGTCCACAGCACCCGGCCGGTGAGCTGGGCCCGCAGGAAGCCCTTGGCCCCGGCGCCGGTCGTGACGCGTGCGCCGCCGCTGCCCGAGTAGATCGGCAGCACCGGGTCGCGGAATTCGACGCTCTCCAGGGCTGCGGCATATTCCGCGTCGACACCTCCCATGAGGCTGCAGTGGGCGGGCCCCGTGATGCGCAGAATGACGGTCCGGCCGGCCCCCGCCTCGACGACGAGTTTCAGCAGCCGGTCCACGGCCGCGAGCCGGCCGGAGACGACCACCTGGGTGAAGTCGTTGTGGTTGGCGATCTCCACGATCTCGCCGGTCTCGCTTGACGCCTGTAGGCACAGTTCTTCCACAGCTGTCAGCCGGAGGCCCACCACGGCGGCCATCCTGCCCGGCTCCTTGTCGGTCACCGAGGCCATGAGCTCTCCACGCGTCCGCACGACCCGCAGGGCATCCGTCCAGGTCAGGACACCCGCGCAGACCAGCGCGGCGAACTCGCCCAGACTGTGTCCGGCCACAGCGTCCGGATGGGCGCCATGAGCCCGCAGCACGTCCAGGGCGGCCACGCTCGTGAGCAGCATGGCGGGCTGTGTGATCCGCATGTCGCTCAGGTCTTCGGCCGGGCCGTTCCAGATCAGGGCGGACAGGGGAATGCCGAGTATGTCGTCGGCGGGCGCGTAGTACTCGTCGATCAGATACGGCCACTTCTTGACGAGGTCGAGCCCCATACCGACCCTTTGCGAGCCCTGGCCGGGGAAGACGAAGGCGGTTCTGCCCATGCCGAACTTCTCTTTCGATCGGAGCGAGGTGAGCGGAGCGAGGATCTGCGGCGCGTACCGCTGTGGGGGCCGACGGAGCAGCGGCCCGATGTGCCGACTGCTGCTCCGTCGACGCCTGGTGAGTCCTTGTGCTTCGGGTGGACCGGCCTCCGGCGATCAAGCGGCGCGGACCGCCACGAGCAGTTCGTTGACCGCGTCCACGAGCTGGCGGGGCGTCTCGGCGTCGATGAGGTGGTCGTCCTCGAGCTCGAGTCCGAACTCGCGCCCGATGCGCACGCCGGTCTCCAGCAGGGCAAGCGAGTCGTAACCGAGCTCCTGGAAGGTGACACTGTCGATGTCGCCGTCGAGGCCGGCCTCCTCGCCGGCCCCCTCACGCAGAATGCGCCGCAGGTCGTCCATGGTGAATCGGTTGGCTGTCATAGGGATTCCTCTCGTACGGGTCCGTTGGCACGGGCCGATCTCCGGGATGGAGGGACGGTGGTTGTCGGTGTCTCAGCCGGGGTCGCGGACGACCATCGCCGAGTTGAACCCGCCGTATCCGCGCGCGACGACGAGCGCGGTCCGCAGCCGCGCGGGCCGGGCCGCACCGGTCACGAGGTCGAGCCGGTGAGCGGGGTCGGCGGTGACGTTGACCGTGGGCGGGATCAGACCGTCACGGATGGACAGCAGGGCCGCTGTCACATCCAGCGAGGCGGCGCCGGAGTACAGCCGGCCGGTCATCGTCTTGGGAGCCGAGACCGGGACGCCGCCTTCGCCGAACACGTCGTTGATCGCTTCGGCCTCCGCCTCGTCCAGCTCGCGCACACCCGCGGCGTCGGCGAACAGCACGTCGATGTCTTCCGGCTCCAGGCCGGCGTCGGCGATCGCCAGCCGGATGGCTCTGTTCAGCCCCGCGGGCCGGCCGCTGCCGGGCCGGGGGTCGGTCGTGGCCGCGTAACCGGCTATCTCGCCGTAGATGTGCGCGCCCCTTTCCCGGGCGTGCTCGGCGTTCTCCAGAACCACCAGGGACCCGCCCTCGCCCGGCACATGCCCCCGGGCGTCGCGATCGAAGGGCAGATACGCCCGCGCGGGGTCGTCACTGGTGCTCATCCGGTCGGAGGCCATCTGGGCCACCCAGCCCCAGGGGCAGAGGGAGCCGTCGACACCGCCGGAGACAACGAGCGTGGTGCCCTTGCGGATTTGCCGCCTGGCTTGGGCGATGGCGTCCAGACCGCCGGCCTGGTCGCTCACGACCACGCCGCTGGGCCCCCGCATGCCGTTGCGAATGGAGATCTGACCGGAGTTGACGGCATAGAACCACGCGTACGACTGGTACGCGCTGACGTACTTGTTGCCCTTGCTCCACAGGTTCTCCAGCTCGCGCTGGCCGAACTCGAAGCCGCCGGAGGACGCTGCCGTGATCACCCCGGCGGCGAAGTCGGGCAGATCGCCCGATTTGATCCCCGCGTCGGCCAGCGCCCAGTCGGCGGCGGTCAGGGCGAGCCGGGTCATGTGGTCGGTCCCCGGGATCAGCCGGCTCGGCAGATGGTCAGACGGTACGAAGTCGGGCACCTCGCCGGCCAGCCGCGCCGGGTACCCGGTCGCGTCGAAGCGGCTGACCGGTCCGATCCCGCTGGTTCCCTCCAGGGTGGCCCGCCAGTAGGCGGCGGTGCCGAGTCCGTTGGGAGCGGTGACACCAAGTCCGGTGACTACGGATACGGTCATGCCGCCCTCCTGTCCGGCCGGGAGAGCACCATGGCGCTCTGGAAACCGCCGAAGCCGCTGCCGACGGTGAGCACGGTGTCGGTCTGCCAGTCCCGCGCCGTCAACGGCACGTAGTCCAGGTCGAGTTCGGGGTCAGGTCGGTGGAGATTCGCCGTGGGCGGCACCACTGCGTGCTCCATCGCCAGGGCCGAAGCGGCGATCTCGACCGCTCCGATGGCGCCCAGGGAGTGGCCGATCATCGACTTGATGGAGCTGACCGGGACCCGGTGGGCGTGCTCCCCGAGGCTGTTCTTGAAGGCCGCCGTCTCGTGGAGGTCGTTCTGCTTGGTGCCTGATCCGTGGGCGTTGACGTAGTCGACGGCGGACGGGTCGAGGCGGGCCTCGTCCAGCGCCGCCCTGATTGCCTCGGCCATCTCGGCCCCGTCGGCGCGCAGACCAGTCATGTGGTACGCGTTGCTGCGGGTGGCATAGCCGCAGATCTCGGCGTAGATGTGAGCGCCACGACGGCGGGCGCTCTCCAGCTCCTCCAGGACGAATCCCGCCGAACCCTCGCCGAGTACGAACCCGTTACGGGTCCTGTCGTACGGCCGCGAAGCGTGCTCGGGATCGTCGTTGTACGTCGAGGTCGCCTTGATGGCGTCGAAGCAGGCCACGGTGATCGGGGAGATCGGGGCCTCGGTCGCCCCGGTGATCACGACGTCGGCGGTCCCTTCACGGATCAGGTCCGCCGCGTATCCGACCGCGTCGATCCCCGAGGTGCAGCCTGTGGAGACGACCGTGCTGGGCCCTTCGGCGCCTGCCGCCCAGGCGACTTCGGTGGCGAACGAGCTCGGGACCAGCTGGTTGTACAAGTGACGCGGAGCGTAGGTGTGGTCCACGAGGTTGAGCCGGCCGTCGTTGCTGACGATCCGGTACTCCTCCTCCAGGCTGGTCGTGGCGCCGACCGCGTTGCCGATGACCACGGCGGTCCGCGCCGGGTCCGTGCCGTCCAGCTCAAGGCCGCTGTCCTGCAGCGCCTCACGGGTCGTGACCACGGCGAACTGCGCGGCGCGGTCCATACGGCGGATCTCCTGCGGCAGCAGACCGTGCTCCGCGGGGAGAAGTCGATCTCGGCGGCGACCCGGGAGCGGTACCCGGAGGCGGGGAAGGACGACAGTGTCCTGGTGGCGGTCCTTCCCGATGTCAGCAGCGCCCAGAAGTCCTTGGCGCCGGTGCCGCCCGGCGCCAGGACGCCGATGCCGGTGATGACGACGCGTCGGGTCACCGGGAATCAGCCCCCTGCGGACTCCATGTGTAGAAGCGCTCGGCCATCGCGTCGGAGGGGGTCTGCCATGCAGGGTCGTAAGGGTCGATGAAGGGCCGCAGATCGGCGCTGATCTGCTTGAAACGCGGATCGGTCTTGGCCTCTTCGACGGCCTGTGAACCGTGCGCGTGGTCGAAGTCCTGGAGGTGGAAGTAGAGGCCCTGGTAGGTGAAGAGCTGGCGGCGCCTGGTGCCCATCAGGGCGGGCATCTCGGTGGCGTCGAACTCACCGAAGAGCCTGGTCACCTCGGCACGTGACTCCGGATTCATCCGGGCCACGATCAGTGTGCTGTGCATGCGTGTCCTCGATCTCTCTTGGCGGGCGTCCCTCGGCGGCGGACCGCTCATGCGGGGTGTTCCGCGAGTTGTGCCGCGTAGGCACTGGCTGCGGGCTCGAACTGGAGTCCCACGTGGGACGAAGCGGCGTTGACGTCACGCCAGAAGCGCTGGAGCGGTCCGGTCACCGACTGGCCGCCGGTGCCCGCCGCGCCGAAGATCCGGTTCACCGCGGTCACCAGCAGTTCCATGGCCAGACTGGCGTCACGCGTGTTGCGCGCCGCCTCCAGCGAGGTGACCTCCCCGCCCCGGTCCGCCACCTCGGCGGCCCGCTCCAGGAGCAGGGAAGCGGCGTCGATCTCCCCGGCGGAACGGGCCAGTGCGCCGGCGTAATGGGTACGGCTCAGCCCCGGACCTCCCGTCGCCGCCGGGGCGGTCCGGATCTTCTCGGTGGCGTACGCGGACCAGTGGGTGAGCGCGCCCCGTGCCGCGCCCAGCGCCGGAGCCGCGAAGGACAGACCGTTGACCGCCGGGAGCGGTACGGCGTGGCACGGCGCGGTCGACGGGAGTGACCGGCCGGCGAACAGGTCCGTGTCGGCGAAGGTCCGCTCCTGCGGGACGAAGACGTCCTCGGCCACGAGCGTGTTGCTGCCCGTCCCCCGCATGCCGACGTTGAACCAGGTGTCCTCCACCCGATAGGAGGACCGGGGAATCACGAAGACCCTGAGCGCGGGACGGCCGTCGCCGCCCGGGACGGGGGCGCGCACCAGCGCCCAGTCGGAGAAGTCGACCACGCTGATGGAGGGCCACGACCCGGAGAGCAGCCAGCCCCCCGGCGCCGCGACGGCCTTGCCGAGCGGGGCGAGCGAACCGACGATCAGCGCGTCGGGTCCCTCCTGCCAGACCTCTGCGCATCCCTCGGCCGGCAGGAAGCCGGCCATCCGGCCCAGGCTCGCGGCGATCGACGCGCTCCAGGACGCCGCTGCACATTCCTCACCCACGGTGGCCAGCGCGCGCGTCAGTTCGCCGAAGGAACCGGCCGTGCCGCCGTACCCGGCGGGGACGAAGTGCCGGGCGAAGCCGGCCCCCACCAGGGACTTGACCACATCGGGATCCAGCCGCCGTGTCTCGTCCGCACCGGTGGCGCCGGCGGCCGCGACGCGGGCGACTGCGACAGCCGCGACTGCCAGACCGGGGCTCATGAGGTGTACGGGCGTGCGACGCGTGCCTCGGTGAGCGCTTGGGCCCACCAGGCGAGTTGGTCGAGCATGGTCTTGGCGGCTCCGTTGCAGCCCGTCGGGTCCTTCGGCAGGCCGTTCTCGTCGAACAGCTCCCAGGCGCGGTGGAAGCTGACCGAGTCGCGGACGGTCACGGTGTGCAGCTCGGCGAAGACCTGGCGCAGCTGCTCGACGGCGCGCAGTCCCCCGGAGACCCCGCCGTAGGAGACGAAGGCGACCGGCTTGGCCTGCCACTCCTGCTGGTACCAGTCGATCGCGTTCTTGAGTGACGCGGGGAAGCTGTGGTTGTACTCCGGCGTCAGCACCACGAACGCCTCGGCGTCGGCGAGCCGGCGGGCGACCGCCTGAACGGCCGCGGGGCGTTCGGCGTCCGGGCTGCCCGGCATCACCACCGGCAGGCCCGCCTCTGCCAGATCGATCACATCGATGTGCGGGTGGCCGAGCTCCCGCGCCTGCGCGGTGAACCAGTTGGCCACCACCTGGCCGAAGCGGCCCGTGCGCGTGCTTCCGACGACGAACGCAATACGGGGGGAACGAGACATGACAGTCCTGGGTCCTTTCCGGGATTCAGCGGCGATGGCGGGCAGTCAGCTCTTCCAGCACCGGCACCACATCGCCGGGCGCCGGGGCATCGGACATCTCTCGGTGCAGCAGCGCGGCACCCTCCAGGAACGAGGGGTCCTCCAGGATCCGGGCGAGCTGCTTCTGCAGGGTGGCGGCGGTGAGCTGGTCGTTCCTGATGAGCAGCCCGGCGCCCTGGTCGGCCACGTACTGGGCGGTGACGGACTCGCCCCAGAACGGCATCGGCGTGATGAGCTGTGGCACCTGGTGAGCCACCGACGCGGCGAAGGTGCCGCCTCCGCCGTGATGGATGATCGCCGAGCAGGTCGGCAGCAGATGGTTGAGCGGGACGTACTCCAGCAGCCGGACGTTGTCCGGTACCGTGCCCGCCTCGGCCAGCCGGCCGGCGTCCACGGTGGCCACCAGCTCGACATCCAGCTCGGCCACCGCCTCCAGCACCGAGGCGAACGAGACGCCGCTTTCCCGGAAGAGCTGACGGCCCCGGCCGCCGACGCCGAGAGTGAGACACACCCGCGGCTTCTCGGGCCGGTCGATCATCCAGTCGGGCACGGGGGCGGTCCCGTTGTACGGGACCCGGCGCAACGCGGTGTACGGCAGGTCGAGCGGCAGCCGCAGACCGAGCGGCATGGGGTCGACGGTCCACTGGCCGAGAAGCAGTTCCTCCTCGTACTCCAGGTCGTACGGCGCGAGCATCGGCCGCATGAGATCCAGCACCGGGTCCTCGTGCGGCGCCGCGCCCCGCGCCTCCAGATGCTGCCTGGACTCGGCGCGCAGCCAGCCGATGTTGTCCTGCCCCCACAGAATGCGGGCCTGAGCCGCACCACTGACACGAGCGGCGACGGCGGCCGGGACGCAGAAGGGGTCCCACAGCACGAGATCGGGCTTCCAGCGGCGGGTGAGGTCTACCAGGTCGGGGAGGATCGGAGTGGAGATCGACAGCGTGCTCAGCAGCATCTGCCACTGGGTTTCCCAGCGGGGGTTGTGGTACCGGTCCAGAGCCAGGGCGTCGTCCAGTGTGTCCAGCTTGTCGAAGTTCGAGTTGAACTCGACCACGCCGGCCAGGTGGTGCCGTGCGCCCACCGGTATCGCCGCGAGACCGGCTTCGGTGACCAGGTCCACCGCGTCGGGATGGATGGCCACACGGACCTCGTGCCCGGCGTTCTGCAGCGCCCAGGCGAGCGGAACGATCGGGTGCACGTGTGCGATGGCGGGAAAGACCGAGAAGAGTACGCGCATGGTGTGAATTCCTACGTTCTCAAGCGGCGACGGACGATCCGACAAAGGCGTCGATGACTCCTCGGTGGTATTCCGGGGAGAACCCCAGCCGCGCCACTTCGGGGACCAGGGACCGCAGCTTCTCGATCGAAATGACGTGGTGGGTGCCGGAATCCCGGTATTCGCGGAGCGCCGTGACCCCCAGACGGAGTTCGAGCCGGTCGACGATCTGCTCCACGGGCACCGCCTCGCCCGAGGCCACATTGACGGTCTCGCTGCGCAGATCGAGTTCCAGCAGCCGGTCGGTGATCGTGACGACGTCCGCGACCGCTATCAGATCCCTTGCCGCGCCGCGGTGCAGCCGTACCGCGCCCTCACGGATCTGTCGGACCAGGGCCGGCAGGAGCTGGTGCGGCGGCTGCTCGGGGCCGACCAGGTGCCCCAGCCTCAGCACCACGAACTCGGCTCCGGAGTCGTGTAGTTGCTCTTCCAGGGCGAACTTGTGCGCACCGTAGGGGGTGCAGGGCGTGATGGGCGTGTCCTCCCGTCCCGGGCCGTCGACCGCGCCGTACATCCCGGTGGCGGCCGTGGAGAAGAACAGCAGCCGGCGACCGGTGGCCACGCATTCCTTGGCCACCTTGTCCAACAGCTCGGCCTCCCGCTCGAAGTCCGCAGCCGCGACGCCGCTCGCCCAGGACACTCCGGCGGCCAGGACCACCGTGTCAGGGTGTTTTTCAGCGATGGGCCGAAGGCTCCGTGCGATAAATCCATTTCCGATGATTTCCATGCGAAATACCCAATCCAAGAGGGCCGAGCGACTCAGAAGGAGGCGGCGGTGACGAACTCCTTGACCGAGGAGACGACGTAATCGAGCATTTCGTCGGTCAGCGCCGGGTAGACGCCGATCCAGAACGTCTGGTCGGTGATGATGTCGCTGTTGGTGAGGTCGCCGACGATTCGGTGCGGCTGGTCGGTGTAGGCCGGATGCCGGGTGAGGTTGCCGGCGAAGAGACGACGGGTGCCGATCTTCCGGCTCTCCAGGAACTCGACGAACGCGGCCCGGCTGAAGGGGGCTTCGGGGGCCACAGTGATCGCGAAGCCGAACCAGCTCGGGTCCGAGCGAGGCGTCGCCTCCGGCAGCAGCAGCCCTGGGACGCCGTCGAGCCCTTCGCGCAGACGCCGCCAGTTGCGCCGCCTGGCCTCGACGAAGGTGTCCAGCTTGTCGAGCTGGGTCAGGCCGAGAGCGGCCTGGATGTCGGTCGCCTTCAGGTTGTAACCGACGTGCGAGAAAATGTACTTGTGGTCGTAGCCCATGGGCAGGGTGCCCATCTGGTACGTGAAGCGCTTGAGGCACTTGTCGTTCTCGCCCGGCTCGCACCAGCAGTCGCGTCCCCAGTCACGCAGGGATTCCACGATCCGCGCAAGCGCGAGGTTGGCCGTCAGGACGCAGCCCCCCTCACCCATGGTGAGGTGATGGGCGGGATAGAAGCTGACCGTGGCCAGATCACCGAAGGTGCCGGTGAGTTTGCCGTCGTAGGTGGAACCGACGGCGTCACAGTTGTCCTCGATGAAGAACAGATCGTTCTCTTCGGCGAGTTGGGCGATCTCGGTGACCTCGAAGGGGTTGCCGAGCGCGTGCGCGATGATGATGGCCCGGGTCTTCGGGCCGATGGCTGCCGCCACCCGGTCCGCCGTCGTGTTGTAGGTACGCAGGTCGACGTCGACGAAGACCGGGATCAGCCCGTTCTGCAGGATCGGGTTGACCGTCGTCGGGAAGCCGGCCGCCACGGTGATGACTTCGTCCCCGGGCCGCAGCCGCCGGCCCTCGAGAAGGTGCGACGTGAGCGCCGATACGGCCAGGAGGTTCGCCGAGGAACCCGAGTTCGTCAGATGAGCCTTACGCCGCTTCATCTTCCGCGCGAACGCGCTCTCGAACTTCCGCGAGGACCGCCCGGCGGCGATGCGCATGTCCAGGGCGGCTTCCACCAGGGCGACCCGGTCCTCGGCCTCCAGGACGGCGCCCGACGGCCAGATCTCCGTGACACCCGGCTCGAACGGGCGGTGAGCCTCGGTCTCCTGGTGATAGGTGCGTACTTGGTCCAGCACAAACGCCTTGAGGTCGCCCATCTCCACGTTCACCTTCTTCCTCTGAGTGGTCCTGCGGCTGCCAGCAAGCCCGAGAGCGACTCGTCGAGGTCACGGCGTGGCGCCCAGCGCAGCAGTCGCCGGGCCTTGGTGATGTCGAGCTCCAGGGAATTCACTTTCGTGCGGGAGGCGGCGCCCGCACCTTCCTCGACGAGCCGGACCGGGAGGCCGCTGAGTTCGATCAGCCGCCTGACGACCTGCCTGACATGGACGACTCGTCCGCTGCCGACGTTGATGACGTGGCCCGTGACGTCGGCCGGCGCCGTGCCCGCCGCGGCGAGCACGGCATCGGCCAGGTCGCTCAGATCCACGAAGTCGCGCAGTGCCTCCAGGGGAGCGACGGCCAGTTCCGTTTCGGGGGTGTCCGGGCCGGGAGGCGTCTCGCGCAGCCGCGCCGCGATGCCGCCCAGCAGACTGCCCGCCGGTGCACCGGGGCCGATGACGTTGGCCACCCGCAGGACCACGCCGTCCAGTTCGGACGCCCGGGCCGCGTCGAGCACGAGCCGCGTGGCGCGCAGCTTCGACTCGCCGTAGAAGTTCACGGGCACCGGGGTCATCTCCTCGTCGATGGCCCCGGCGGCTCCCGCCCCGTACTCGTGGATGGTGCCCAGCTGGATCAGCCTGGGGCGGCGCGGCAGCTTCCGCACGGCGTCCACCAAGGTGGCGACCAACTCGGTGTTGGCCAGTCGCATGTCCCGCTCGGGGACGTTCCAGACCGCCCCGACGCGTTGACGACCGTGTCCGGATCGAGGGCGGCGAGGGTCTCGGCCAGTTCATCGGGCCGGACGGCCAGCAGGTCCAGGGCGACCTGCCGGTCGCCGGTCAGGTCGTCCCGGCCCGGCCCCGCGAGGCCGGGCCGGGACACGCTGACCACCTCGGCACCGGCGGAGCGGAATGCCGTACGCACGTGCCGGCCCAGGAAGCCGGTGCCGCCGAGAACGACGATGCACGGCGGTGTGACGGGGGGCGGCTCAGGTGCCGCGCGATGTTCTGACTGTGTCACGGTCAGCCGCCCTCATGCCTGCCGGTCGTCGTGCTTGACGGCTTTCCACCAACCCGGGTTGTCCCGGTACCAGGCGACCGTCGCGGTGAGCCCTGCCTCGAATGTCGTCCGCGGCGCGTACCCGAGCTCGGTACGGATCTTCGACTCGTCGATGGAGTAGCGCAGGTCGTGGCCCTTGCGGTCGGCGACGTGCCGGATCATCGACTCGTCGCCGCCCAGCAGGTCCAGCAGGGTCCGGGTGATCTCGACATTGGTGCGTTCGTTGCCGCCACCGATGTTGTAGACCTCTCCGGCCCGCCCTTTCTCCAGGACGAGCTGGATTCCGTGACAGTGGTCGTCGACGTGCAGCCACTCCCGGATATTGAGGCCCTCGCCGTAGAGCGGGACCTGCTCCCCCTCCAGGAGGTTGGTGATGAAGAGCGGGATGAGTTTCTCGGGGTGTTGATAGGGGCCGTAGTTGTTGGAGCACCGGGTGATCGACAGATTCAGGCCGTGGGTCTTCCAGTACGACCGGGCCACCAGGTCCGAACCGGCCTTCGAAGCGGCGTAGGGGGTGTTGGGCGCCAGCGGCCAGTCCTCGGTCCAGTGGCCCTCAGCGATGGACCCGTACACCTCGTCGGTCGAGACGTGCACGATCCGGCCGATGCCGGTGCGCAGGCAGGCCTCCAGGAGGTTCTGGGTACCGCCGACGTTGGTGGAGACGAAGTCGGCCGCGGCCTCGATGGACCGGTCCACGTGTGACTCGGCGGCGAAGTGGACGACGGCGTCGTGACCGGGCAGCACGTCCATGAGCAGGGGCAGATCGCGGATGTCCCCCTGGACGAAGGTCAGACGCGGATGACCGGCCGGCAGGTTGTTGCGGTTCCCCGCGTAGGTGAGCTTGTCCAGGACCGTGATCCGGGCGTTCTCGTACCCGGGGAACCCGCCGTCCAGCATGGTGCGGACGTAGTGGGAGCCGATGAACCCGGCGGCGCCGGTGACCAGGAGTCTCATACCTTCGCCGCCGCACGGCTGTGGTCGCCGGTACTGACGACGAGTGCGGCCCGGCCGATCATCGAGCCCTTCAGGCGGCCGATGGAGGAGACCGTCGCGCCGTTGAAGACGATGGAGTCATCGATGTGTGTGTCGCGGAGCAGGCAGTCCCGGCCGATCGAGGTGTACGGACCGAGATGGGCGTCCTCCACCACGGTGCCCGCGGCGATGACCACCGGACCCTCGATCCAGGACCTGACGACGCGCGCCCCCGGTTCGACGACGACCTGGCCGCTGAGCACGCTCGTCCCGTCCACCTCACCGGCGATCGATCCCCTCATGCCGTCGAGCAGTTGGCGATTGCAGTCGAGAACGTCCTCGACGCACCCGGCGTCCTTCCAGTAGCCGTCGTACTCGCCGGCCCGGACCTCGTCGCCGTGGGTCACGAGCCACTGGATGGCGTCGGTGATCTCCAACTCGCCCCGGGCGCTGGGCTCGATGGCGTTCACGGCCTCGTGAATGGCGGAGGTGAAGAAGTACACCCCGATCAGGGCCAGGTCGCTGCGCGGTTCTGCGGGCTTCTCCACCAGCCGCACCACCTGGCCGGCCGGGCCGAGTTCGACGACACCGAAGGAGCGCGGGTCGGTCACCTTGTGCACGACGACCTGGGCGGCGGGACGGGCTTTGCCGAACTCTTCGGCGATCTGGGCCACTCCGCCGGGGAGCACGTTGTCGCCGAGATACATCACGAAGTCGTCGTCGCCGAGGAAGTCCCGAGCGATCACCACCGCGTGGGCGAGACCCCGCGGGGAGTCCTGCGGGATATAGGTGAGGTGAACTCCGAGCGCCGAACCGTCGCCGAGCGTCTCGGTGATCTGCTGTTCCCAGTCACCGACGATGATGCCCACCTCGGTGACGCCGAGGTCGGCGATGTTCTCCAGCACATGCTGGAGGATGGGCCTGTTGGCTATCGGGATCAGCTGTTTGGGCATGGAGTGGGTGAACGGGCGCAGTCGGGTGCCGGACCCGCCTGATAGCACCAGAGCCTTCATCGAGGAACCTCTCATCGCGTGGGTGGATTGCGTCCGGGCACGGAGCCGTATCGGTGAGCCGGTGGGCACCGGTGACCTCACACCAGGCGCTCCAGGTCACTGACGACCTGTGAGGGTGCGGGCATCATTTCCATCTCGCGCCGCAGCTCTCCGGCCGCTTTGGCGTAACCGGGATCCGCCAGCAGTTCGGCGAGAGCCAGGGTGATTCGTTCGGGGTCGTCCTGCTCCGGCGCCGTGTGAAGCGCGAGGCCGGCGCCGGTGGCGGCCACCTGAGTGGCGTGCGCGAACTGGTCGGCCAGCTGGGGAAGGACGAGTTGAGGCAGTCCGCACCAGGTGGCGGACATGGTCGTACCCGCGCCGCCGTGGTGGAGGACCGCGTCACTGGCGCCGAGCAGCATGTGCAGGGGGTGGGATCGATCAGCCGGACGTTGTCCGGGACGGAGCCGATCTCCTCCCGGAACGCGCTGCCGACTGTCACGAGCGCTTCGGCCTCGGGCAGCTCTTCGAACGCCCTGATGATTCCGCGCAGCAGATAGCCGCCGTTGAGTGCCAGAGTGCTGCGCCCCAGTGAGACGACCACCCGCCGGCGCTCCTCGGCCGTGCGGGTGGCGCGGGCCGCCCGGTCGGCCTGTACCCAGGCCGGCACGGGAGCGTTGCCGTGGGCGTGCGCGTGTCGGATCGGCGCTCCCGGTTCGGCCCGCGCGACTTGCAGGGACGGCGGACACGGGTCCAGCAGCATGACCGGATCCGGCAGCCCGGGCAGCCCCAGCCGTTCGGTGAGCTCACGGTGGTGCAGCCGGGCCTGAACCCTGGTGGGCCCGGAAAGCGGGTCGACGCCCCAGCGGTGCTGCACCACGGGGACATCCAGCGTGAGGCCCGTGATCAGCGAGCTGTACTCCAGGACGTCGGAGACGATCAGGTGCGGATCGAAGGCGCGGGCGACGTCAAGATAGCCCGGCAGCACCAGTTCGTTGTGGGCCGCCCAGGCGCGGGCGAAGTCGGCCGACTGCTCCTCGTCCGAGGGGTCCACCCAGCACTGGATGGGCCGTAGGCCGATGGGAAGAAGATCGTGCAGCAGCGCCTCCATCCCGAAGGAATCGCCGACGCTCACCGCGGTAAGCCCCGCCTCGGCGGCGGTGGCCATCACATCCGGCTGGCCGGCCACCAGAACCTCGTGGCCCGCACCGCGAAGCGCCCAGGCCAGCGGAGTCAGGGGAGAGAGATGACCAGGTATCGGAGTGACGACAAAGAGAACGCGCATCGGTTTCCTTCGGTAAGGAAGAGTTCCGGCGGGTGAGGCTTAATTCATTTTGTTCGCGGCGGCTGGGCCGGTCAAGCAGCCCTATTCGTGGACGGTAAGAGGCCTGCCAGGTCGCCGTTAATTTGAAATAGCCATGAAAGAATCGGGTAAGGAAAACGAAAAGTGTGGTGCAGGTCACGCCCGTCCGCGCCGCATGCGTCCGCGCCCGGAACGCGAACCACCCCGTGCCCGGAAAGCGCGAAGCCCCGCCCCACCGAGGCCTTGACGGCCAGGCGGGACGGGGCTGAGCAGGGCTCGGCAGCCTCAGGCGAGTTGCGGCCAGTGCTCCAGGACGCCGTCGGACAGGCAGTCCGACAGGCTGGGCGCCGCCCGGTCCTTGACCGAGATCAGCGGGGGTTCGGTGAACCCCCAGGGCAGTGCGAGTTCAGGGTCCAGCGGGTTGATGTCAATTTGTGTCCCCGGGACGTACGTGCTGGAAAGGACGTAACAAATGCAGCTGTCCTCGGCAAGGGTGAGAAACCCGTGCCCCACGCCTTCGGGTACGTAGACGGCTCGGCCCGACTCGGCGTCCAGCAGGTTGCTGTCGTAGCAGCCGAAGGTCGGCGAGCCCACACGCAGATCGACTACGAAGTCCCGCAGCGCACCCCGCACGCACGAGACGTATTTTGCCTGTCCCGGCGGATTGGTGACACTGTGAATTCCCCGCAGAGTATTGCGACGGGAGGTCGAGTAATTGATCTGGTGGACTTCGAAAGTGTGGCCCAGAACGTTCTCCATCACGTCCGTACGCATGGACTCGAAGAACAGGCCCCGGTCGTCGTGGAGCTGGTCCGGTTCGATGACATAGGCCCCTGGCACCTTCGTCTCGGTAACCCGCACCTTCGCCACCTCCTTCTCTCGGTCTGTCCGCCTCGGGCGGATCGCGGTCAGCCGGCGGCGATCTTCTGGTCGTCCGCCGCCGACGCGGCGACGGCGGCCGGCTGCGGCCTGGGCTTGATGAACCAGGCGCTCAGGAAGGCGGCGGCGGCGATCCCCAGGGTGTACAGGAACACCTGGTGAACGCCGTCGCTGACGGCCTGCTCGTACATGCGGCGGACCGGCTCGGGCAGCTTCGTCAGACCGCTGGCACTGAGCTGGGCATGTCCGCCGGTGTTTCCGCCCGGGGCCCCGCCGCCGCCGCTCATGCCCTCGGTCACGCCGCGGGAGAAGAGGATGCCGGCCAGGGAGACTCCGAAGGAACCGCCGATCGTCCGGGTGAGGGTGATCGTGGACGACGCCACCCCAGGTCCTTCATCTCGACGCTCTCCATCGCGACGGAGAGCGTGACCTGCATCAGGAAGCCGATCCCCGCTCCGAACACCGCCATGTACACCCCGGTGGTCAGGCGGCTGGTTCCGGTGTCCATGAAAGAAAGCAGCAGGACGCCGGTCAGCAGCAGGACGCCGCCGATGACCGCGTAGAGCCTGAAGTTGCCCTGCTTGGAGATGAGCTGGCCGGTGAACGTGTTGACACCCACCATCGAGAGCAGCAGCGGCAGCATGAGTACGCCGGCGCTGGTCGCCGAAGCGCCCTGCACGGTCTGCTGGTAGATCGGCAGGAAGGTCATCGAGGCGACCATCACGAAGCCGAAGAGAAAGGCCAGTGCGTTGGCCCAGGAGAAGTTCGCGTTGCGGAAGACCCCCAGCGGCAGCATCGGCGCGGCGACCCTGCGCTCCACCCGGATCAGCGCGGCGGATCCGGCCACCGCCACGACGGCAAGACCGATGATGAGGGGGGAGGTCCAGTCGTACTGGGTGCCGCCCCATGTGGTGATGAGCACCAGCGACGTGATGACCGCCGCCAGCAGTGCGGCGCCCAGGAAGTCGATGCGGGCCTCGGAGTGCCTCTTCGGTACGTGCAGCGCCACCACGGTCGTCACGAGTGCCGCGAGTCCGAGCGGGACGTTCAGGTAGAAGCATGCGCGCCAGCTGAAGTGGTCCGTGAGGAAACCGCCGGCCAGCGGGCCGCCCACCATGGCCGCACCCATCACCGCGGAGGCCATGGCCTGGAACTTGCCCCGTTCGCGCGGGGTGACCAACTCGCCGATGATCGACAGGGCGCCCACCATCAACCCGCCGCCACCGAGCCCCTGGAGCACCCGGAAGCCGATGAGCTGGCCCATGGACTGGGCCAGGCCGGCCACCACCGAGCCGATCAGGAAGATGCCGATCGAGGCGATGAAGACGCCCTTGCGGCCGTACATGTCGCCGAGCTTCCCCATACCGGCGTCGAGACGGCGGTGGCAAGCATGTAGGCGGAGGCCACCCAGGACAGATGCTCGAGGCCGCCCAGTTCGCCGACGATGGTGGGCATGGCGGTGCCGAGGATCAGGCTGTCGAGCGCGGCGAGCAGCATCGCGACCACGACAGCGGCCATCACGGCGTACCTGGCACGAGACGGCGGAGCTTCTGCCGGCGCTCCGCTCGTGGTGAGATCCTGAGTCATGATTCCGCTCTCCTTCGACCTGATCGGCGAGACGTCCAGAAACTGACTAACCGCCCGGTAAGTAGATGTGGTGATAAAGATAGGACGCCACTTACCGACCGTCAAGTAAGAACCGCCCGGTCGGACACGACAGGAGCGATCCATGACCGCCAGACCTCAGCTGCACAAGCGCAACACCCGACAGGACATCCAGGACGTCGCCCTGAAACTCTTCGTCGACCGGGGCTACGAACACACCTCCATGCGCGAGATCGCCGAGGAACTGCACATCACCAAGGCCGCGCTGTACTACCACTTCAAGACGAAGGAGGACATCCTCATCACGATCTCCTCCGGGCTGGGGGGCCCGGTCGACGAACTCATCGCCTGGGGTAGCGAGCAGCCCCGCACGATGGAGACCAAGCGTGAACTGCTCCGCCGCTACAGCGAGGTGCTCAAGGGGGCCACCCCCTCTTCCAGATCATGCAGGAGAACCAGGCGGCGCTCAGGGCACTGAGTATCGGCCGGACGCTCAACGACAGAGTGGCCGCGCTGTCCGCCCTGATGTACGAGCCCGACGCCCCGCTCCGGGCCCAGGTACGCATCTCCGATGCCCTGCTGAGCGTCCACTTCGGCGCCGTTTCGCTGCACGCCGTACAGGGCGACCCCGAGGAGAAGCGTCAGGCGCTGCTGGAATCCGCGCTGGAGACCCTGGAATCGGCAGCCACGGCGGGTCTGTGATCCCCGGGACGGCGGATGCCTCCCGCGGCCTGCCGTACCGATGCCAGCAAGTCCGCCTGGACCCGGCAGATCTCCTGGGGAGGACTGCCCGTCCGTACTGCCTCGGCGAACGCGGCCACCGTGTTCGCCACCTGGTCGTCGGCCTCCAGCAGTGACTCCTCGACGCCCGCCCGGGTCTCGACGACCAGGCGCGGACGGTGGTCGGCGCGCGGTGTGTAGGCGGCGTCGAGCGAGATGCGCCCGAGGCTGCCCTGGAGTTCGTAACCGCTGCGGTATCCGTGGTCCATGCCGAAGGCGATCTGCGCGATGACACCGTCGGACGTGCTCAGCAGAGCGGCACCCCCCGTGTCCACCTCGTCCCCGGCGCCGCCGGTGAGCTGCGCGCCCAGTACCCGCAGATCCTGCCCGAGGTGAGTCAGGGCGGCCCGCAGCGGATAGACGCCGACGTCGAACAGGGCGCCGCCGCCCAGTTCGGGCCGGTGACGGATGTCGGTGCCGGGCAGCCGGGGAATGGTGAACGTGGCCTGGCAGGCCCGCAGGCCGCCGATCACGCCCCGGCGCACCAGGCCGGCCACGGCGGCGTGCTGGGAGTGGTGCACGAACATGACGTTCTCCCTGAGTACCAGCCCCCGCTCCCGGGCGAGTTCCAGCAGCTGCCCGGTGCGGACCGCGTCGGTGGTGAGAGGCTTCTCGGCCAGCACGTGCTTGCCCGCCTCCAGCGCCCTCTCCACCCATTCGGCGTGCAGTGCCGCGGGCAGCGGTACGTACACGGCATCGACGTCGTCGCGCTCCAGCAGGCCGGCATAACCGTGGACGGCGGCCGCGCCGTACGGCGCGGCCATCCGCTCCGCCTTCGCCCCGTCGCGGCCGGCGATCGCCGTCACCGTGGTACCGGGATCCGCCGCCATCGCGGGAAGCATGCGGCGGCGGGCGATCTCCGCGCAGCCCAGAACACCGACACGGAGAGCCATCAGGCGTACTCCCTGGTGGCGTTGAGGCAGGCGAGCAGCGTGCGGGCCTGGACGTTGACGTAGTGGCCGTGTCGTACCAGCGCGGTCAGCTGTCCGGGCGTCACCCATGCGTAGCCGGCGGGCGGCTGCCGGGGCGCCTCCTCCTCGTCCGCCTCGACGAGGAGATAGCGGCTTTCGGCGTTCAGGAAACGGCCGCCCTCCTCGGAGTGCAGGGCCTCGTAGCGGATCCGGGACGGGTCGGCCTCCAGCACCAGGTCGAGGAAAGGCGGGCGCTCGTCGGACTCCAGGTGCGCGTAGTTGTCCGGCGTGTGCTGCACGGTCGGGCCCAGCTCGACGGTGTCGAGGAAGCCGCCCTCCACCCTTGCGTGCGCCAGGACATGCAGCACCCCGCCGAAGCGCCGGGTCACGAACGCCGTCACACCCAGCCCCAGGGGTTCGAACAAAGGCTGGGTCCACCGGGACACCTCACGGCTGCCCGCCCGTACGGAGACGGCCACCACCTTGAAGTACCTGCCGTCCTCCCGCTCGATGACGGACTCGCCCAGCCGCCACCCGGGCACGCTCTTCAGCGGTATCCGCTCGGCTCGCACCTCGTGCCGGGAACGCTCGGCGGTGAACCAGGACAGCAGCCCGGTGTCCGAGTGCAGGGCGCCCTGGTGCGGGTCGGCGAAGGGGACGCAGGACAGCACGGTGCGTGAATCCATGTTCACCACGTTGTCCTGATGCATCAGCCCATGCAGCTGACCTAACGTCAGCCAACAGAAGTCAGGAAGGAGTTCGACCTCGCCGGCCGCCTCGACGATCATGTTGCGGTTGGACTTCCGGAAGAACCAGGAGCCGTGCTCCGACTGCAGGACATCCGCCAGCACACGGTGCCGGTCGGGCTGTGCGAAGTGTTCGATGTAGTTGACGTCGGCGCCCTGATGGACCTTGGTGTAGTTACTACGGGTGGCCTGAACGGTCGGCGAGAGCTGAAGCAGTTTGCGGTTGCCCGGTTCCATCTTGGCCTGCATCAGAAAGTGCAGAACGCCGTCGAACTCCTTGACCAGGATGCCCAGGATGCCGACTTCCGGCTGTTTGATGATCGGCTGCTGCCACTCGCGGAAGGGTTCTGAGCCACCGGTGACGCTGAGTCCCTCGACGGTGAAGAAGCGCCCGCTGTGGTGGCCCAGATTCCCGGTCTCCTCCTCGAACGACCAGCCCTCCAGCTGATCGAACGGGATGCGCTCCACCTCGAATGTATGGGCGCGGCCGCGCTCCGCCAGCCACGGACCGAAGTCCTCGGTCCGTAGCCGCGCTCCTTCGGTCGTGGCCGCGGACCGGGCGATCCGGTCTGCCACGGCGGGGTCTTCTCGATCAAGCAGCGCGATGGGCGCGGCGGTGTCCGACAGCACAGTCAGTCCTCCTTGAATCTCGGTCAGGCTTCTCGGGATCGCATCAGACGAGGTTTTCCAGGTCGGTGACCACGGCGGCGGGGGTCGGCATGGCGCCCATCTCCTGCCGCAGTTCCCCGGCCGCCTTGGCGTATCCGGGGCCGGCGAGCAGCGTCTCCAGCGCAGCCGTCAGCTCGGCGGGGTCGTTCTGCCGCGCCGCGTCGTCCAGGCAGATCGCCGCCCCGGCCTCGGCCAGCCGGTCACCGTGCCAGAACTGGTCCGCCAGCTGCGGCAGTACGAGCTGGGGCAGGCCGAAGGACGTCGCGGTCATCGCGGTGCCCGAGCCGCCGTGGTGGACGACGGCCGCGCAGGAGTCGAGCAGCAGATGCAGCGGTACGGGATCTATCAGCCGCACGCCGGCGGGGACCGGGCCCACCGCCTCCCGGAACTCCTCCTCGACCGTCACCACCGCCTCGGTGCCGGGCAGCCCTTCGAAGGCACTCAGAATGTGCCGCATGAGCGGAACACCGTTGTAGGCGAGGGTGCGTCCGCCGAGGGACACGGCGACCCGCCTGGTCGTCCCGCGGGCCTGCTCCTCCCGTGCCCTCCATTCCTCCCGCAGCCACTGCGGGAGCTGCCCGTTGCCGTTGAACGGGACGTATCTCATAGGGGTGCCCGGTTCGATCCCGGGAAGCTGCAGGCTGGGCGGGCAGGGATCGAGTATCACGGCAGGTCGGGGCAGATCGGACAGGCCGAGCCTCTCGTACGCGTCCTTGAACCAGGTCCGGCCGTTCTCCAGCGCCGGACCCGACAGAGGGTCGACGCCCCACCGCTGCTGCACCACCGGCACGCCCAGGTCGGCCCCCACGATCAGGGAGATGTACTCCAACGGCTCGGAGACGATCAGATCCGGGTGGAACGAGCGGGCGAAAGCGAGGTAGTCCGGCAGTACCTCGACGGTCTGGGACATCCACAGCCGGCCGAAGTTCGACAGCTGGTCGAAGGGAGGACGGCCCCAGGCCTCCAGCGGGCGCACCCCGCCGATCCGCTGCCGGAGCATGGCGTCGATGTTGAGCGGGCCGCCGATCTCCACGGAGTTGAGGCCCGCCGACCGGGCGGCCTCCTGCACATCCGAGCGGCCGGCCACCAGCACCTCGTGGCCGGCCGCCCGCAAGGCCCAGGCCAGTGGCACGAGCGGGGTGAGGTGGGTGGACACGGGGGTGGTCATCATCAGGACGCGCATGAGTCGTCTCCTGCTGCGGTGGGAGCGGTGAGCGGTGAGGGCGGTGAACCCGGGCCGGGCCGGAGCGGACCTCCCGGCCCGGCCCGGTGCAGGGGCGGTGCATGAGGCGCGGGCTACGCGCCGGTGTGCTGGCGGACGTGCTCCCGTATCCACTCGACCACAGCCCAGGTCGGCGTCCCCGCGGAGAAGATCTCCGCCACGCCCTGCTGCTTGAGCGCGGGTATGTCGGCGCTGGGGATGATGCCGCCGCCGATGACGGTGATGTGCTCGCCGCCACGCTCCCGCAGCAGCTCCGTCACACCGGCGAACAGTTCAGTGTGCTCACCCAGCAGGCTGGAGACGCAGATCGCGTCGGCCCGTACCCGCAGAGCGGTTTCGACGATTCCCTCGGCGTTCTGCACCGGTTCGACGATGACGGTCTCGAACCCGGCCTTGCCGAACGCCTCGACGATCGGTACGGGAGGGCTGCCACCGCCGTCGGGCCCGGGCTTGGCCATCACCACACGGATCGCGGTCGCCTCACTCATCACTTGCCTCCAAAGTCATTGGGATCGTCAGTGCTGGACATCGCCGGCGGTCCGGGTCGCCGCCAACCGTTCGAGCGCGCCCACGACCTCCGCCGGCGGCGGAAGGGCGGCGATCTCCCGGGAGAGCAGGCGGGCCCGCTCCCGGTAGGACGGGTCGGTCAGCAGGGCCCGGCCCGCCTGCTCCACAGCTTCGGGAGTGTTGTCGTCGGGCATCAGGGTGATCGCGGCGCCGAAGTCGGAGATGCGCTGCCCGGCCTCGATGAAGTTGCCGCCCTGCGGCACGATCAGCTGGGGGACTCCGGCGTTCATCGCCGTCAGGGCGGTGACTCCGCCGGCGTGGTGGACCACGAGGTCGCAGGTGGGCACCACGACGTCGAGCGGTACCCAGCCGGCCCGTACACCGGGCAGTTCGTCACGCAGTCCTGTCGCCACTTCGTCGAGCGTCGCGATGACAGGCTCCGCGTTCAGCGCTGCCATGTCGGCCACCAAGCGGCGCAGGAACCCGGTCTCCTTCGCGAACACCAGGCGGCTGCCGGAGGTGATGAGCACCCGGGGACGCGCGCCCCTGGTGTACATCCACGGCTCCAGCTTCCGTTGCCCGTTGGCCGGGACCCAGCGCATCATCTGGGCGGGAGGGGCATCGTGGGGCCGGAGGCTCGGCGGGCAGATGTCGACGAAGAGGTCCGGATCGGGGAGCCGGTCCAGTCCCAGCTCCTTGAGCTCCGGCTGGAGCTCGTCGCTCGCCGAGGGGTCGGTGCGCCAGGCGTCACCGGTGTCCCATGCCTGGCGCACGTAGGGGACGCCGAGGCGGGTGGCGAGCAGCGGTGCGGCGTAGGACATCGAACCGCCCACCACCAGATCCGGCCGCCAGACCTCGGTCAGTTCCAGCAGCGCGTCCATGCAGGCGGCAGCCATGCGCCCGAACCAGCGGCCCGCGAAGTCCAGCTCCTGCTCCGGGGTCTCCGGCAGCGCGATGGGATTGCCCGCGCGGTCCGTCCTGCTGAACCTCCTTACCGAGGACGGTGCGATGGAGAGCGCGGGGATCCCCGCGCCCGCGATGTAGGGGACCATGTCCTCGATCGAGGCCATGAACACCTCATGGCCGGCGTTGCGCGCGGCGGTGGCGAGCGGAGCGAGGGCGAATACCGTCGCCGGGCTGCCACTCGCGATGAAGAGGATTCTCAACGTGGCTCCATG
Source organism: Streptomyces sp. RKAG290 (assembly GCF_023701695.1). Classification (GTDB taxonomy): domain Bacteria; phylum Actinomycetota; class Actinomycetes; order Streptomycetales; family Streptomycetaceae; genus Streptomyces. Next base: position 5,177,162 of record NZ_JAJOZC010000001.1, on the reverse strand, counting down.
TGACGTCAGTCGATGATCAGGACCGTGTTGCCGTCGGGGTCTTTGACGAAGAACCTGTGCATCGTCGAATGCTGTTCGATCTCGGTCGGGCCGGCGTCCCGCAGGGCCTCACGGGCGGGCTCGAGCTCCGCTCCGGTGAAGGCGATCGCGATGGTGTCGCCCCCGGTATCACCTCCCAGGACGAGTTCCCGGCCCGACCCGGTGTCCAGCACGATCCAGCCGTCCCCCGACTTCACCGTCGCCAGCCTCAGCCGGTCCTGGTAGAAGGCCCGCATCGCCTCGAAGTCCTGACACTTGATCAGGGTCGCGGACAGTGTTCCGAACATGGTGCGTCTCCTTCTCAGCCGAGCAGGGTGCCGCCGCTGGCGTCGATGAATGCCCCCGTGACCCAGCGGGCGTCGTCCGAGGCGAGGAAGGCCACGACATCGGCGATGGCTGCCGGCTCTGCGACCTCGCCGAAGGTGCTCAGGCTCGACATGGCCGCACGGATCTCCGGGACCTGAAAGATGGCGCTGCCGTTGTCGGTGCTGCCCGGCGCCACGCTGTTGACGGTGATACGCCGACTGCCGAGGTGCCGTGAGAAGTGCAGGGCGATCTGCTCCAGGGCGGCCTTGGTCATTCCGTACGTCACCTGCTCGGGGCTGGCGACGCGGGTGAGACCGGAGGTGATATTGATGATGCGTCCGCCGTCGGGAATGAGCGAGAGGGCGCGCTGCACGATGAACAGCGGTGCCTTGGCGTTCACCGCGATCATCCGGTCGAACAGTTCGGATGTGACCTCCGCGGGCTGGAGGATGGACATGACGCCCGCGTTGTTCACCAGGACGTCCAGCGTGGTGTCACCGGTGTGCTCCTTGAGCCCCTTCTCCAGGCCTTCGAAGAGCGTGTCGATGTCACCCGGCACGCCCAGTTCGGCCTGCACGGCGAAGGCGCGGCCGCCATTCTTCTCGATACCGGCAATGACTTCTTGCGCCGCGTCCGAGCCGGTCGCATAGTGCACGGCGACGAGGGCGCCCTCGGATGCCAGCCGCTCGGCGACTGCCCGCCCGATGCCTCGGCTCGACCCGGTGACCAGCGCGGTCCTGCCGATGAGCTTGCCCATGAATCTCTCCTCTTGAGGGGTGAAGGGTGATCAGCTGCCGGCCGGTGCGCCGAACCAGCGTCCCAGCGCGGCCCGCAGACCGTCGGCGTCACCGCCGGCCCACGCGATGTGTCCGTCCGGCCGGACCAGGACGCTCTCCGTGCCGGACAGCACCCCGTCCGGCACGGGTGCCGCCGTGACCGTGCGGACACGGTCGGCCCAGGGGGCTGCCGTCGCGGACGGCCACGGTTCCGGCGGGCCGCCCTCGGTGAGATGCAGCAACAGTCCACTGCCCGTGCGCAGCGGTACGGCTGCGTTGAGCAGCCCCCGCTCGGTCTTCAGGTCGTACAGCGGCAGCCGGGCGCCGAGCAACGGGTCGCTGCCCGGGCCGTGGGAGTAGTGGGTGTCGAGGCCGCTGATCATTCCGGTGAGGTGGCCGGCCACCTCGTCCACGGCGATCAGTTCCTCGAAGACGGCTCTCAGGGCGTCCACTTCGGGGCCGCCCAGCAGGATGGCCGCCTGCGCGGCGATGTTGGCCAGGGTGCGCGCACCCACCGGATGCCGCTCGTGGTGGTACGTGTCGAGGAGTTCGGCGGGCGCCCGCCCCGACACGTGCGCCGCGAGTTTCCAGCCGAGGTTCATCGCGTCCTGCAGACCCAGGTTGAGTGCCTGACCACCTACCGGCATCTGGCGGTGCGCGGCGTCCCCGGCCAGCAGCACCCGGTTCCCGCGGTACCGGTCGGCCTGCCGACAGGTGTTGCCGAAGGCATTGGACCAGAGGGGCGTGCCGACGCTGATGTCCTCCCCGGTGACGCGCGCCCAGGCCCCGGCGATCTCCGCGAACGCCGGGGCGCCGGTCCGGAGCGCGGGGCGGCCGGCGAACTCGTGGACCATGACCCGCGTGACGCCGTCGTCCCGCCGGGCCGCGACGGCCAGTCCGGCGGCGAAACGCTGGAAGCGCCTGTTCGGGATGTCGATGCCCGCCACATCCGCACGCAGCAGTTCCCTGGAGGCGTCGGCACCGGGGAAGTCGAACCCGGCCAGCCGCCCTACCGTGCTGTCCTCGCCGTCGCATCCGACGATGTACGGCGCCCGCAGGCTCACGGATCCGTCCGGGCCCAGGACCTCCACCTCGACATGGCCGGGGTGTTCGGTCAGGGCGCTCAGCTCGTATCCGCGTCTGAGATCGGCCCCGAGGTCCGCCGCCCACCGCCACAGCAGCGCCTCGGTGCGAGCCTGAAGAACCTTCCACAGGCCCGGATAGCGGCTGTCGAGACAGCCGAAGTCGAGTGGGATGCCGCCGAAGTGGCCCTTCGTTTCGCTGGCCGGGATACCCAGAGGGCCGAGCAGGCCCCGCTGGTCGAGGATCTCCATGGTCCTGGCGTGCAGGGTCGAGGCCCTCGACTCGGTGATCGGTGCTGTCCGCTGTTCCAGCACGACCACGTGTGCGCCGCCCAGTCGCAGCTCACCGGCGAGAAGCAGGCCGACGGGGCCCGCCCCACCACGATGACCTGAGCGTCCATGCCGTCGGTGTCCACGCTCAGCGGTGCTTCTCGGCAAATTGCTTGGCGTGGCGCAGGGTCGTGCGGCTGTTGTGGCTCAGTGCGTCCTGGATGTGCTTTCTGGCCTGCGCGACACCGGAACCCTCGCCGAGAATCCCGGCGATGGTCTCGGTGTTGACGATGACGGTGTGCTGGGAAGTGGCGCTCACGCCGCCGGCGTTCTTCCGGAGAGTCCAGTTGCCGGTGTGCAGTCGCATCAATGCCGGCAGCGTCGTCTGCTTGTAGACGATCCGCTCGTGCGGGAAGCACACCCGGACAGATTCGGTGGTGTGAGTGTGCCCGTCCTTGGTCCGTGTGTCCATGCGCAGGAACTGCAGCCCCGGAGTCTCCTCGGTCAGCGTGCTCCCGGCGACGTGCGGCAGGCGGTCCGGCCAGAGCCGGGCCTCGTTGAGGAAGTCGTAGACGTCCTGTGCCTCGCCGTCGATCTGCACGGTGTCCTCGAAGGACAGAAGGAGTCCGTTCGGTCCGTCCGTCGACCGGTGGGCCGACTCGACGTTGGACTTGAGCGCGGCCAGTTCCGAGGTGCTGTTGCGGTCCACCGCGGAGTCGATCCACTCCAGGTTCGAGGCGTCGTCGCCGACGGCTTCGTAGTGGTGCAGCAGCCGTACCCGGGACTCTTCGCCGGACAGCGGCTCGATCACCCAGGCACCGCCCATAGCGGCGACAGGCGGTGTGGGTATCTCCTGCCGGAAGTCAATCCGGAGCCCGCCCGGGTCGAGCCGGCGGTGCGAAGTCCAGCTTTTCGCCTCACCGTTGGCTGTTGCCCATATCCTGATCCGCTCCGCGGCCTCAGTCTGCTCCACGATCTCGACGTGCACGGTGGGAGGAAAGATCTGGGGCCAGTTCTCCACCTCGGCGATCAGACGATAGATGGCGGTGGCGGGTGCCAGCACGGTGATCTCGTGCTCGACCTCTCGTACGGTCCGGTGCGGCATGGTTCTCCTTGCTCTGGGTCCGCGTGCGTGGGTGCGGCGGCCGGTACGGGCCGCCGGTGGCTCAGAAGTTCCCGAGTCCGCCGCAGACGTTGAGCGCCTGCGCGGTGATGGAGGCTGCTGTGTCGGTGGCGAGGTAGCCGACCAGGCCCGCGACCTCCTCCGGGGTGGAGTAGCGGCCCAGCGGGATCTTGGCCCGGAAGGTGTCGAGCACCGCCTCCTCCGATGTCTCGTACGCGGCGGCGTAACCCTGCCTGACGCGCTGGGCCATGGGCGTTTCGACGTATCCGGGGCAGACTGCGTTGACGGTGATGCCGGTCGGGGCGAGCTCGTTGCCCAGGGCCTTGGTGAAGCCGACGACACCGTGCTTGGACGCCGAGTACGGAGCGCCCAGGATGACGCCCTGCTTGCCCGCCGTGGAAGCGATGTTGATGATGCGGCCCCGTTTCTTGGCGTTCATGCCCCCCTGGGTCAGCACCTCGCGCGTCAGCAGGAACACACTGTTGAGGTTGGTGTTGATGACGTCGAACCAGAGCTCGTCGTCGATGTTCGCCGTGACCCCGCCTCCGCTGCGCCCGGCGTTGTTGACCAGTACGTCGATCGAGCCGAAGCGGGTGACGGCGGCCCGGACGACCGACTTGATGTCCGCTGCCGAACGGACGTCGCAGCCGGCTCCGTCGACATCGAGCCCCTCTGCCCGGAGCTCTTTGGCCGTGGCGGCCACGTTGTCGGCGTCACGCGCGCAGATGAATACCTGGTGTCCCTGGGCTCCCAGGGCGCGGGCGACCGCGAGTCCGATCCCGCTGGTCGCTCCGGTGACGAGAGCCACCCGGGGGTGTGATCGGGCATGTCCACTCCTGTATCGGTCCTGTGGTGATTCCGGTGGGCGAGGATTCGCCGGCCGGCCCGGGCGCGTACGCGCTCCCGTCAGCGGGAGGGGCCGAACCAGCGGCTCAGGGTCGTGGGCAGGCTCTCTTCGCTCTCCGGAGTCCACGCGATATGTCCGTCGGGCCGTACCAGGACCGCGGCGGTGCCCCGCAGCGGGCTGGTGGCGGAGAGGGCGTGCGGACGGGCGTTGACCGTGTCCACGTGGCCCGACCAGGCGGCTGCGGTTCCTCGCAGGGCCGCGTCGTCGGCGAGGTCCAGCAGAATGCCGTGGCCGGTACGAAGGAGTTGGGTGGAGCTCGTCTTGCCCGAGGGGCCGACAAGTTCCAGGTGGGGCATCCGCTGCCCCAGCAGGGGGTGCGGGCCGGGGCCGACGTCGTACCGGATCTCCAGCCCGCTGACCATGCCCGCGAGATGGCGGCTGACCTCGTCGAAGCCGATGAGTTCGGACAGTACGTCGCGTAGCGGCTGTACCTCGTCGCCGTTGAGGATGAGCAGCCCCTGGGCGAGGGTGTTCGTGATCAGCCGCCGGCCGACAGGATGGCGCTCGGAGTGGTACGTGTCCAGCAGGGTCGCGGAGGTGGTGCCCCGTACCACCGAGGCGAGCTTCCAGCCCAGGTTCACCGAGTCCTGGATGCTGGTGTTCATGCCTTGTCCACCCGCCGGCAGGTGCACATGTGCGGCGTCCCCGGCCAGGAACACCCGGCCCCGTCGGTACTCGGTGACTTGCCGGGCGGCGTCGGAGAAGGAACTCACCCACACCGGCCGGCCGTGGGAGATGTCCGTACCCATCAGACGCTGCCAGGCCGCCGCCACTTCATCGAAGGGCGGAGGTCCGGTGCGCCTGCGGGGTGGAGCACCGGATTCGCCCACGATGATGCGGTCGATACCGTCACCGAGGGGGCCGACAATGACCATCCCGCCGGGCACGTTCCGGCCGATCATGTGCGGCTCCAGGTCCAGACCCCGCACATCGGCGAGGAACAATTCCCGGGTGGCCGCAGTGCCGGGGAAGTCGAAGCGCGCGGCCTTGCGCACCACACTGCGCCCGCCGTCGCAGCCCACCAGGTAGGCCGCGCTCAACGTCGTCATGCCTTCGGGTCCGCGGACGCTCACCTCGACGCGGTCCTGCCCTTCTTCGAAGGAGAGCAGCTCACTGCCCCGCCGGATGTCGGCGCCGAGCTCCGTGGCCCACTCCTCCAGGGCTTCCTCCGTACGGGACTGGGGCACTGTCCTCGCGGCGGCGTGGGCGCCTTCCAGCACACCGAAATCTACGGCCAGACCACCGAAATGGCCTTGATTGCTGGTCTCGACCTCACCAAGCCGGGAAAGCAGGCCGCGCTGGTCGAAAACCTCCATTGTGCGCGTGGTCAATCCCAGGCCCCGGGATTCACCGGTGCGCTCCGGCAGGCGCTCCAGGACGATGACTTCGGCACCGGCGATCCTTAGCTCCCCGGCCAGCATCAATCCGGCCGGGCCCGCACCGACCACAATTACCGATGTATCCATGAACCTCTCCTGGCTGTTTAAGCGTATCCCGCAGGGTCATCGGCAGATATGGGCTCACCGCCGTTCGGTCGACCCAGGAGAGAGATTCTTTCAGCGACCAAATGAAGTCAAGGGCGATTACTGGGCCCCAAGCAAGGGATCGTCAAGGGAATGTCAATTCCACAGTGGGGTGCAAAATGAATGTCAATTTGCGGAAAGATGTGTCGAACGTCACACCGCGCAGTCCCGGCCGTGCCGCGAGACGGCTGGGCTGCGGAACAACCCGCCCAGCCGCCGGAAGACGGCGGCGCGGCAACGGCATAATCCAGCCAAGTCGAGCCGACTGGAGAGTTATTTGCTAAGGAAAATAGATTGACTATGCCAGATCTGACTAGTTAGCGTTCTTTCGGTGCGGCCCCACCCGCCACCTTGCCTGGCTATAGGCGGAGAGTGCGGCTGCGCCGAAGGCATATACAGGATCAGGGGGATTCCATGCGTGTTCTTTTGGCGGAGTCTGATACAGCCACGGCCAGCTTGTTACGACAAAAAATGAAACGTCATGGATATGACGTTGACACAGTCGAAACAGGGGCAGACATTCTCGAAATGTTTATGCAATACGACCTGCTGCTCCTCGATCTCGATCTCTCAGACATCGACGGCGTGGAGGTCTGCCGGGCGGTACGCAGGGCGAGCGAGATGCCGATCATCGCCCTCACCGAACGGAGTACGGAGCTGGTCCGGGTGCTGTGCCTGCTGGAAGGCTGTGACGACTGCCTCGCCAAGCCCTATGGATTCCGTGAGCTGCTGGCCCGTATCGAGGCCGTGATGCGGCGCGTCCACAGCCGGCCGGCCAGCGTTCAGCGCATCTCGCGGGGCCCCTTGAGCATTGACACAGAAACGCGTGAGGTGCGGCTCAGCGGCGAACTCGTCAGCATGACGCGCAAGGAATTCGATCTCCTGCGCGTCCTGGCCTCCCAGCCCGGGACGGTGCTCTCCCGTGAACGGCTGATGGCCGAGGTCTGGGAGCGCACCAGCCCCTCAGACCTCTCGGGGCGCCAGGGCAGCCGCACCATCGACACGCACGTCAACGCCGTCCGCGGCAAGCTCGGCAACAACGGCTGGATCGTCACAGTACGTGGGGTGGGCTTCCGTTTCGGCGGTCACTGACCAGGCACCCGCCCGCCACGTGTCCTGTCCTTGTCATCCGTGTCCGCGGCCTCTCTGCCGGACGGATCGGAGGGTGCTGCGATGAGGCTTTTCTGTCAGGCCATCTCGGTGGGGCTGAATCAGGCAGCGCCCATACAGGGAAGCCGTTCCCGGAATCGAACCAGCCCACTTCCGGCGACTCTACGTCGATGATGCGGGCGCTGGCCCTTACTACTCACTCGGCAACGGAACGCCGACTCAAGGTACTGCGCCTACCTCATCCCGCACTTCCCTCACCACGCTGTCGGCTGATTCCTCACCCGGATCCAGAATGCCGCCTGGAGCGATCACTTCGAGGTAACGGAACAGCAGGAAAGCATTACCTGTTCACGCTTGATGTCAATTGGGGTCACGTCCCTACAATCCATAGAAGATGCCCGCTTCCTACCTTGCTGCGCAACCTGTGGCGAATCCGGAAATGATACGACAGAAGCGCGTCCGCGGTTCCCGAGGAACGAGGGCAGGACCCACGAAGGAAGCGATGGCCTCACTGAGCTTCCGACGGCTGAACCCGATCTGCCAGAGGGCATCATCGTGGTGCGCGATCGTCCACCACACACCGTCCTGGCAATCGGGGTGCATCTATGTTCTCCATCAGGTCTGTGCTGCCGGTTTGAGATTTTTCGTCCTGTTTATGCGGCGAGAATAATGGTGGGCGGGCGGGACTTGTAGAAGGTGCTGTCTCGAGGAATGGCGAATAGGACGGCGACGTGTGGGCGTGCGAGGCGGAGGGTGCCTGGGTGTGAATTTCGCGCAGCTTGTCGCAGTAGATGTCGGAGGCGAGGTCTGCGTTCATGCAGGCGAAGGCGGAGTGGAACATGACGCGGGGAGTTGCCGGGTTGCTTTTCGACGAACGGGGCTTCCAGTCGGTGAGGACCGACGACATCGGCGGGCGAGGCTGCCGGAGCCTCAAGTCCCAGCATCTACAAGCATTTCCCCACCAAGACCGATCTGCCCGTAGCCGCCGCAGTCTGGGGCGGGGAGAGGCGCAGAGTCGGCACGGCAAGGTCTCTCGCCCAGGCCGGCAGGCGAGAGCGTGGACCGCCTGCTCCGATCGTGCATCGAGTTCGCCCTGAACCAGAGCCAGTTGTCGGGTCTGCTGATCGGGGAGCTCAGCCGGCTGTCCGAGAAGGGGCGCAAGGGCTGCCCGCCGGGCCCAGCGTGACTACCTCGCGCTCTGGGCGCACTTGCTCTGCACGACAGGCCGGGACTCGACAACGCCAAGGCCAAGATCGACGTCACTGCGGTGCTGACCGTCATCGACGACGCCGCCCGTACGGGCCGCCGCGGCCGACGCCCGACCGGCGGGCCGGCCGGCTGAAATCGGCACGGCCATGCTGCTCTCGGGGAGTGAGCACCGCCTCGTGGAGCCTCGTCCCGGGGGTGACCGCGCGGTCCGGGACGACCGCGTGCCCGCCGCGGCGACCAGTAGCGTCTCGCCGGCCAGCACAGGGGCTGTGGGAGGTTCCATGGCCTCCCCCGGACGCGGAACCACACAAACCCGGGTCACAGCCGTTCAAGGCCTGCTCTGAAGGCCCGTTCCTCCGCCTGAGCCGACAGAGAGCTATCGTCGACGGAATCCTCGCCGCTCTGTCGGATTCGGCAAAGGCCCTTCGTCGTCCTCATGAAACGTTCGGAAGGAGAACGGTCATGAAGTACGTGTTGTTCGTCGCCACCGACCCCGCCGGAGAGTCGACCGACGAGGACCCGGGGGCCTGGGTCGAGAAGTGGAGCGAGCGCGGCGTCCGTGTGGAGGGGATGCCGCTCAAGCCGGTCACCGAAACCAGAACAGTCCGCGTCCGCGGAGAGCGGGCGCTGGTCACCGACGGCCCGTTCGCCGAGACGACCGAGTGGATCGCCGGGTACGACCTCGTCGAGGCCGTCGACCTCGACGAGGCGATCGAGGTCGCCGGCTCGCACCCGATGGCGACAGGCGGACGCATCGAGATCCGGCCGGTTGAACCCCTCGATCTCGGACCGGGCACCGAAAACGTCCCACACGAGGGCGACGCGCCCGCCTCACGCTTTCTCGGGGTCCTCCGGGCGGACCCGAGTGCTCCGCCCTTCACTCCTGATCCCGCCTCGGTGGCCGAGTGGGTCCGCGAGGGCCTCGCCTCCGGCCGATACCTAGGCGGCGAGCACCTGCGTCCCCTCCAGGACGCCACCCTCGTGCGGCGCCGCGGAGGGGAACTGCTGATCACCGACGGCGGGTACGCCGACGTGCCGGAGTGGGTGACCGGAATCGTGTTCATCGACGGTGAGTGGGAGGAAGCGCTCGACTACCTCTCCCGCTGTCCCATGGCGCGGTCCGGGATCGCCGAGCTGCGCGAGTTCTGGACGGACTTCTCGTGAGAACCGGGCCGGCGGAGGTGCGGGCGGCGCTCGCCGAGGCGTGCCGCAGCGAATGGGGCGTTGTCTTCGGCACGATCGTGCGCCTCACCGGCGACTGGGAATTGGCCGAGGACTGCGCGCAGGAGGCGTTCACCCGCGCCCTGCCGGCCTGGGAGCGTGACGGGGTACCGCGCAGACCCGGAGCGTGGCTGGTGACCGCCGCCCGGCACCGCGCCCTGGACGTGCTGCGCCGCCGGACGACCGAGCGCGGCAAGCTTGTCGAGGTCGCCGCTGTCGAGGCGGTCCGCGAACCGCCACCGCCCGGAGACGAGAGGCTGCGACTGGTGTTCACCTGCTGCCACCCGGCGCTCCCCCTCGAATCCCGGGTGGCACTGACCCTCCGGGCGGTCGGCGGCCTCACCACGCGCGAGATCGCCCGCGCCTTCCTGATCAGTGAGGACACCGTTTCGCAGCGGATCCTGCGCGCCAAGCGCAAGATCGCGGCCGCCGGAATCCCTTACCGGGTTCCGCCGCCCGGAGCACGCGCCGAACGGCTGGACGGAGTTCTCGCCGTCATCTATCTCGTGTTCACCGAGGGCTACGCGCCCAGCGACGGGAGCACAGTCCGCGACCCGCTCGCCGAGGAGGCCATCCGGCTCGCCCGGCTCGTCGCCACCGAGGCACCGGACGAGCCGGAGGCACGGGGGTTACTCGCGCTGCTGCTGCTCCAGCACTCGAGGCGCGCCGCCCGGCTCGACGCGGACGGCAGGCTGATCACGCTGGAGCGCCAGAACCGCGGTTGTTGGGACCGCTCGCTCATATCCGAGGGCGTGGGCCTCGCCCGCGAGACGGTCGCGTCGGGTGGCTCCTACGCGCTCCAGGCGGCGATCGCCGCGCAGCACGCCCTCGCCCCGGCCGCCGACGCGACCGACTGGGCGGCCATCGTGGCGTTGTACGACCGCCTCCTCACCCTGCGCGTGAACCCGGTCGTGGCTCTCAACCGCGCGGTCGCCCTTGGGATGCGCGACGGTCCACAGGCGCAGCTGGACGCCGTCGACGCCCTGGGAACGCCCAAGGAACTGACCGGCCACCACGCCCTGCCCGCCGTCCGCGCGGATGCGCTGGGCCGCCTCGGTCGGACCCGCGAGGCGGCGGAGGCGTACCGGGCGGCGAAGAGCGCCGCCCCGAACGACGCGATCGTCCAGGAATTCACCAAGCGTCTGGCCGAGTTGGGGCCAGGGGTGGAGACAGACACGCGAGCGGGTTCGTCAACCGGGAAGGGCGTGTCGGTGCGGGACCTGACGGAGACACTCGGGTCTCGCGAGACAGCGTAACGAGATCAACAGCCGCAATCAGTAGCCAACTTCAGAGCCGATCCGAAGAATCAGATGAAGGGAACGTCCCGCTGTGGCCGACACTCACCACGAAGAAGCCCTCGACCGGATCGCCAAGGGGCTCGTCTACACGGAGTCCGAAGCGGCCTTCCAGGCGCCCCGCCGCCGCGTGGACCAGATATTCGAGTACAACCGAACGCCCCCGAGCGAAAGTGGGAGGCGTCGGTCGCTGCTCGTCGCGATCTTCGGCTCCGTCGGCGAACGCACGGTGCTGTTGCCACCGTTCCACGCCGGGTTCGGCAGCAATGTCTACATCGGCGACGACTTCTTCGGGAACGTGAACCTGACGTTCGTCGATGACGTGGACATCCGTATAGGCGACGGAGTCATGATCGCGCCCAGCGTGACGCTGACCACGACGGGGCACCCGGTGCATCCCGCGCGCCGAGCCGACTTCGGACGGTTCTCCGAGCCGATCGTGATCGAGGACAAGGTGTGGATCGGCAGCAACGTGGTGGTCCTGCCCGGCGTCCGGATCGGCTACGGGTCAGTCATCGGCGCCGGCAGCGTCGTCAGCCGCAGCATTCCCCCGATGAGCGTCGCGCTCGGAACGCCTTGCCGTGTGGTCCGCCCCATCACGGACGAGGACCTCACCACACGTACTACTTAGGGTCGCCCGCCGTCTCGATGCCCCCGCGACCGGACGGTTTCGCACCGCCCGAGTACGTTGCCGCACTCCGTCGAGCGGCAACGGAGGAGCGCATCCACCTGGAGATCTTTCGTTATGCGGGCGCGCACGTTTCCGCAGGTCAGAACGTTTCCGCAGGGTGAAACTGGTGGGGCGGGTGGGACTCGAACCCACGGCCGACGGATTATGAGTCCGCTGCTCTAACCGGCTGAGCTACCGCCCCGTTTCGGCGTGGCGCGTACATGTGTGCGCGCCGTCTGCCGCAGCATAGCCGGTCATACGATCTCTCGCTTCGGATGCCCGGGTACTCGTGACCATGAAGACTGCGCTGCTCGCTGCCCGGTTCCGGGCCGTGCGAAGTTGACGCGAAAGAGTCACGGGAGCCCCACGCGCACCACGGAGGCGGACCTCCGACGGACCGGTTCCGGGCACACGAAAAAGGACCCCGCAGGGTCCTCTTCCGTTCCGCTCCCCCGACTGGACTCGAACCAGTAACCCTCCGGTTAACAGCCGAATGCTCTGCCAATTGAGCTACAGGGGATCGCGCTCCCCCGACTGGACTCGAACCAGTAACCTGCCGGTTAACAGCCGGCTGCTCTGCCAATTGAGCTACAGGGGATTGCTGCGTTGCCTCGAACGCACCTGCCTGGCGGCTGCCGGGCGGCGCACGTTCGCTGCGACACATACATTAGCGCAAGCAGGGGGTGCTTTGCCAATCGGTATCGCCCGGGGTGATCTCCGGTGCCTGCGGGTAGGCGAACACACACGTCGCACGGAGCGAAGACGGACCGAAGGAAGGGTGGCAGCCATGCGGTACCGGCTCACGTTCATCGCCGGAGTGGCCCTCGGATACGTGCTCGGCACGCGGGCAGGCCGGGAGCGCTACGAGCAGCTGAAGAAGTCCGCACGCCAGTTCGCCCAGAACCCGGCCGTGCGCAACACCTGTGAGTCCGCCGCCCAGAGCGGCCGCCAGTTCGCCGGCAAGGCGTACCACGTAGTCGGTGAGAAGGTCGGCGACAAGGTGCCTGCCTCGGTGACGGACCGGGTGCGCTCGATGCGCGGGCGCGGTCCGAACGGCGAGGACGACTGGGGGACGACCAACACCTGACGCCTCGTCCCCACGTCTGCCGCACCGCCGGTGCAGGAAAGCTCCGGCGGTGCGGCAGAATCTGTGTATGGGCATAGTCGCCGGCTTGGACAGTTCTTCCGCCTTCACTCACATCGTGGTCTGCGATACGGACACGGGTGCCGTACTGCGCCAGGGATACGCCGCACATCCCGTCGAGGCGAAGGCCACCGAGGTCGACCCGCAGGCATGGCTGCTCTCACTCGGTGAGGCCGCCACCGGCGGGCTGCTCGAGGGCGTGCAGGCCATCGGCGTGTCCGCGCAGCAGCACGGGCTCGTACCGCTGGACCGCCAGGGCAACCTCGTGCGTCCGGCGCTGCTCGGCAACGACAAGAGGGCGCAGGTCGCCGCGGCCGACCTGATCGACGGGCTCGGTGGCCGGCAGGCCTGGGCCGAGGCGGTCGGAGCGGTGCCGCAGGCCGCGCAGCCGGTGTCGAAGCTGCGCTGGCTGGCGCGGACCGAGCCGGACATGGCGCAGCGGGTCGCCGCCGTGCTGCAGCCGCACGACTGGCTCGTGTGGCAGCTGCTGGGCCGCCCGGCCCGGCGGACCACCGACCGGGGTGCCGCGTCCGGGACCGGTTACTGGTCGGCGGGCAGCGAGTCCTACCGGCCGGATCTGGTGGAGCTCGCACTGGGGCACCAGGCGGGGCTGCCCGAGGTGCTCGGCCCGGCCGAAGCGGCGGGGACGACACCCGAGGGGCTGCTGATCTCGGCGGGCACCGGCGAGACGATGGCGGCGGCGTTCGGACTCGGGGTCGGGGTCGGTGACGCGGTGGTGTCGCTGGGGGCCTCGGGCTCGGTGATGGCGGTGCACCACGAGGCCTTGGCCGACCCGACCGGGATGATCACCTCGTTCGCGGACGCCACCGGAATGCATCTGCCGGTGGTCCACACGTCGAACGCGGTACGCGCGCTGCGCGGCACCGCCGAGATGCTGGACCTGGCGGGCCTGGAGGAGCTGTCGGCGCTGGCGCTGAAGTCGACGCCGGGCGCCTCGGGCCTCGTGCTCCTGCCGTATCTGGAGGGTGAGCGCACCCCGCACCTGCCGCACACCGCCGGGACGCTGAGCGGGCTGCGGCGCGAGTCGATGAAGCCGGAGCACCTGGCGCGGGCCGCGTTCGAGGGGATGCTCTGCTCGCTTGCCGACGCGCTGGGCGTGCTGCGGGACCGCGGGGTCGAGGTGCGGCGGGTGTTCCTGCTGGGTGCCGCTGCCGAACTGCCGGCCGTGCAGGCGCTCGCGCCCGCGTTGCTGGGGACGCAGGTGGTGGTGCCGGAGCCGGCCCAGTACGCGGCGCTGGGTGCGGCCCGGCAGGCGGCCTGGGCGCTGGGGGTCTCGCAGGGGACGCTCGATCCGCGCACTCCCCCGGCCTGGGAGGGCGCCGCCGCGCAGGTGCTGGAGCCCGGCGACGAGCTGGCGGTCGGCCAGGCGGTGCGTCAGCAGTACGTGGCGACGCGGGACCAGATCCACCCCGGGGCGTTCGACCCCGCGCGCTGAGCCGCCTACCTTCGGTGACGCGCGGCGGCCCCGGGAGAGGCATGAGCGGCGAAATTATGGACCCGGTCCGTTTTTTGACCTGGACTTGAATAAAAACGTTCGCGGTCCCGGCGAGTAGTGCCGGAAACTGGGTCGACTCCCGCCCTATGCCGACTCCGAGAGACACGCGTGCTCATAAAACTCCTGCGGGCCTATCTCCGTCCGTACAAGAAGCCGATCGCGCTGCTGGTCGTCTTCCAGCTGCTGCAGACCTGCGCCACCCTCTATCTGCCCACCCTCAACGCCGACATCATTGACAACGGTGTCGTACAGGGGGACACGAGCTACATCCTTCAGTACGGCGGCGTCATGGTCGTCGTCAGCGTCGCCCAGGTGATCTGCAACATCGGGGCCGTCTACATCGGGGCCCGCACCGCGTCCGCGCTCGGCCGCGACGTCCGGGCGTCGATCTTCGACCGGGTCCAGTCGTTCTCCTCGCGTGAGGTCGGCCGGTTCGGCGCTCCGTCGCTGATCACCCGTACGACCAATGACGTCCAGCAGGTCCAGATGCTGACCCTGATGACGTTCACGCTCATGGTGTCGGCACCGATCATGTGTGTCGGCGGCATCATCATGGCGCTCGGCCAGGACGTCCCGCTGTCCGCGGTGCTGCTCGCGGTGGTGCCGGTCCTCGGGATCGCGGTGAGCCTCATCGTGAAGCGGATGCGTCCGCTGTTCCGCACGATGCAGGTGCGGCTCGACACGGTGAACCGGGTGCTGCGCGAGCAGATCACCGGCAACCGGGTCATCCGCGCCTTCGTCCGCGACGACTACGAGGAGAAGCGGTTCCGCGGCGCCAACACCGAGCTGACGGACGTGGCACTGTCCACCGGCCGGCTGATGGCACTGATGTTCCCGACCGTGATGACGGTCGTGAACGTGTCGTCCATCGCCGTCGTCTGGTTCGGTGCGCACCGCATCGACAGCGGCGGGATGCAGATCGGCGCGCTGACCGCCTTCCTCTCCTACCTGATGCAGATCGTCATGTCGGTGATGATGGCCACCTTCATGTTCATGATGGTGCCGCGCGCCGAGGTGTGCGCCGAGCGCATCCAGGAGGTGCTGGAGACCGACTCCAGCGTGGTGCCGCCGGTCGATCCCGTACGCGAACTGCGTGCCCACGGGCATCTGGAGGTCCGGGGCGCCAACTTCCGCTACCCCGGTGCCGAGGCGTCGGTGCTGAGGTCGGTGGACCTGGTGGCGCGACCCGGCGAGACGACCGCGATCATCGGGTCGACGGGCAGCGGCAAGTCGACGCTGCTCGGTCTCGTGCCCCGGCTGTTCGACGTGACGGACGGCCAGGTGCTGGTCGACGGCACGGACGTACGGACGCTGGATCCGGTACTGCTCGCGAAGACCGTGAGCCTGGTCCCGCAGAAGCCGTATCTGTTCTCCGGGACGGTCGCGACGAATCTGCGGTACGGGAATCCGGACGCGACCGACGAGGAGCTGTGGCACGCGCTGGAGGTCGCGCAGGCCAAGGAGTTCGTCGAGGGTCTTGAGCACGGACTCGACGCACCGATCGCGCAGGGCGGCACCAATGTCTCCGGCGGGCAGCGGCAGCGGCTGTCGATCGCCCGGACGCTGGTCCAGCAGCCGGAGATCTACCTCTTCGACGACTCGTTCTCGGCGCTCGACTACGCCACGGACGCCGCACTGCGTGCGGCCCTGCTGCGGGAGACCGCGGCCGCGACCGTGGTGATAGTCGCGCAGCGGGTGTCCACCATCCGCGACGCCGACCGCATCCTGGTGCTGGACGAGGGCCGGGTCGTCGGCTCCGGCAGTCATCACGAGCTGATGGACGGCAATGAAACATACCGGGAGATCGTGCTCTCCCAGCTGACGGAAGCGGAGGCCGCGTAATGGCCGGGCCTGGCGGACGCATGATGGCGGGCGGGGCGCCGACCGAGCGGTCCATGGACTTCAAGGGCTCCTCGAAGCGGCTGCTGAAGCGCTTCGCCGTGGAGAAGACCACGCTGTACGTGATGCTGCTGGCGGGTGCGCTGAGCGTGGCGCTCTCGGTGGTCGGCCCGAAGATCCTCGGCAAGGCCACCGACCTGGTGTTCGCCGGGGTGGTCGGCCGGCAGATGCCGGAGGGGACGAGCAAGGAGCAGGCCATCGAGGGCCTGCACAAGACCAACAGCGGCCTGGCCGACATGCTCTCCAAGGTGGACTTCACCCCGGGGCAGGGCATGGACTTCGACGCCATCGGCCATGTGCTGCTGGCCGCGCTGGCCGTGTACGTCGGTGCCGGGCTGCTGATGCTGGTGTCGACGCGGCTGTCGATCCGGGTGATCAACCGGGTCGTGTTCCAGATGCGCGAGGACATCCAGACGAAGCTGTCCCGGCTGCCGCTGTCCTACTTCGACCGGCAGAAGCGCGGTGAGGTGCTCAGCCGGGCGACGAACGACATCGACAACATCTCGCAGACGATGCAGCAGACGATGGGCCAGCTCATCAACTCGCTGCTGACCATCGTCGGCGTGCTGATCATGATGTTCTGGATCTCCCCGCTGCTGGCGCTCGTCGCGCTGGTGACGGTGCCGCTGTCGGTGGTGGTGGCAACGAAGGTGGGCAAGCGCTCGCAGCCGCAGTTCGTCCAGCAGTGGAAGGTGACGGGCAAGCTCAACGCCCACATCGAGGAGATGTACACCGGCCACACCCTGGTGAAGGTCTTCGGCCGGCAGGACGAGTCCGCGCGGGACTTCGCCGAGCAGAACGACGCGCTGTACGAGGCGGGGTTCAAGGCGCAGTTCAACAGCGGGATCATGCAGCCGCTGATGATGTTCGTGTCGAACCTGAACTACGTGCTGATCGCCGTGGTCGGCGGCTTGCGGGTCGCCTCCGGTGCGCTGTCGATCGGTGACGTGCAGGCGTTCATCCAGTACTCGCGGCAGTTCTCCATGCCGCTGACACAGGTCGCCTCGATGGCGAACCTGGTGCAGTCCGGCGTCGCGTCGGCAGAGCGGATCTTCGAGCTGCTGGACGCCGAGGAGGAGGACTCCGATCCCGCTCCCGGCAAGGGCGCGCACCCGGAGGAGCTGCGCGGCAGCGTCTCGCTGGAGCACGTGTCCTTCCGCTACGACCCCGACAAGCCGCTCATCGAGGACCTGTCGCTGAGCGTCGAACCCGGTCACACGGTCGCGATCGTCGGACCGACCGGGGCCGGCAAGACGACGCTGGTCAATCTGCTGATGCGGTTCTACGAGGTGACGGGCGGCCGGATCGCCCTGGACGGGGTCGACGTCGCGACGATGTCGCGCGACGACCTGCGGTCGGGGATCGGCATGGTCCTCCAGGACACCTGGCTGTTCGGCGGGACCATCGCGGAGAACATCGCGTACGGCGCGTCGGGCGAGGTCACCCGGGAGCAGATCGAGGAGGCGGCACGGGCGGCCCACGCCGACCGTTTCATCCGCACGCTGCCGGACGGCTACGACACGATGATCGACGACGAGGGCTCCGGCGTCAGCGCGGGCGAGAAGCAGCTGATCACCATCGCCCGGGCGTTCCTGTCCGACCCGGTGATACTGGTGCTCGACGAGGCGACCAGCTCGGTCGACACCCGTACCGAGGTGCTGATCCAGAAGGCGATGGCGCGGCTGGCGCACGGCCGTACGAGCTTCGTGATCGCGCACCGGCTCTCCACCATCCGGGACGCCGACGTCATCCTGGTGATGGAGGACGGCTCGATTGTCGAACAGGGCACGCACGACGAGCTGCTGGAGGCGCACGGCGCGTACGCCCGGCTGTACGCCGCGCAGTTCGCTCAGGCGGTCGCCGAGGTCGACTAGGGTCTTTCGTTTGGATCAGGCCGGATCAGGGTGCGGCACCAGGCCCCGCGAGCCCGGCATGATCCAAACGAGAGGCGCTAGCACCTTCGTTCGGGTCGGGCCGGGGCAGGGAGCCCGGCCCGACCCGGACGAGCGGTTCTCCCGGCCGCCCCGACGGCGTGCGCGTGCGTCAGTCGAGGTAGCCGCGGAGCTGGTCGGCGAAGGCGTGGTCGCGCAGCTTGTTGAGGGTCTTGGACTCGATCTGGCGGATGCGTTCGCGGGTCACGCCGAAGATCCGGCCTATCTCCTCAAGCGTGCGGGGCCGCCCGTCCGCCAGTCCGTACCGCAGCTGGACGACCTTCCGCTCGCGCTCGTTGAGCGTGGAGAGCACCACGTCCAGGTGTTCGCGCAGCAGCAGGAAGGCGGCGGACTCGACGGGGGACGCGGCGTCCCCGTCCTCGATCAGGTCGCCGAGCGAGACGTCGTCCTCCTCGCCGACCGGGGCGTGCAGGGACACGGGTTCCTGGGCCAGGCGCAGCACCTCGCCGACGCGCTCCGGAGTCAGGTCGAGCTGGGCGGCGACCTCCTCGGGCGTCGGCTCGTAGCCGCGCTCCTGGAGCATCCGGCGCTGGACCCGTACGACGCGGTTGATCAGCTCGACGACATGGACCGGGACCCGTATGGTCCGCGCCTGGTCGGCGAGGGCGCGGGACATGGCCTGCCGGATCCACCAGGTCGCGTACGTCGAGAACTTGTAGCCGCGGGCGTAGTCGAACTTCTCGACCGCGCGGATCAGTCCGAGGTTTCCCTCCTGGACCAGGTCGAGCATGGTCAGTCCGCGGCCGACGTAGCGTTTGGCCACGGAGACGACCAGGCGCAGATTGGCCTCGATGAGGCGGCGTTTGGCCATCCGGCCCATGACCACCAGCCGGTCCAGGTCGACGGCCAGCCGGGTGTCGGGGTCCGGGGTGCGGGCCAGGCGCTCCTCGGCGAACAGGCCGGCTTCCACGCAGCGGGCGAGCTCCACCTCGTCGGCCGCGGTGAGCAGCGGGATGCGGCCGATCTCCCGCAGGTACTGCCGGAACAGATCGGACGACGGTCCGCCGGTGTCCGGGCGGCCGCGGGAGGCCGGGGGTTCGGGCAGCTCCGCCGGCTCCTCCATGACTGCCTCGGGTGGGTCGGGCGGGTCGTGCGGGTCCGGTGGCGCTCCGGGTTCGTTCCGCCGTGCGGGCACGGGGGCCGGCGGATCCGCCGCGGCCTCCGGGTGACGCACGGCCCGGTGCTGCGCGGGGACTGCCGAGACGCGCTCGGTTTCGGTCACGGTCCGGGTCTGCACGGGGGCGACCTCCAGGTGATCGCTGCCGGACCGCGGGGATGGAGGACCACCGTTCGGTGGGCCGGCCGCGCTCCGATGACTCAGGCACCGCCACCCAGTGTGGGGTACGACACACAGCCGCCACGAGGGGCGTGCGAGGACTTTCTGAGTCCGTTCCGTGACCGGTCGGTTACCGCAGGGTGCGGCCGGGGGCCGTCAGAGCGCGTCGGCGCCGCTGTTGCGCAGGGACTGGGCGTACTGCTGGAGGACCCAGACCTCGTTCTGCGCGGCGGCCAGGTGGTCCGGGGCGACATTGCTGCCGAGCCGGGCGAGGCTGCCCTGGACGTCGTTGATCCTGCGGTCGACGGCGCGCAGACGGACCTTGACCAGGTGCTCGCCCGCGTAGGCCTCGTCGATGGACTTGCCGTGGAAGACCTCGACCGCGAGCTCGGTGACCAGCTTGCGCACCGTGTCGTTGGGGGTCGCGTCGAGCACCTGGACGAGGTATTCGCGAGTGTCGGCGACGCCCAGCTCGGCGCCGCCCACCTCCGCGATGCACTGGCGGACCGCCGCGTACGGCGGGGCGGTGAACTCGTCCACCCCGTAGGCGTCGAAGGCCGGAGAGACCAGGACGGGCTTCTGCAGGGCGAGCTTGAGCAGCTCCCGCTCGGTGCGGTGGGCCGGGCTGCGGAGGTTGAGCGCGGGGCCGGCGGGGACGGTGGGGGCCTGGACCTGCTGGTGCTGCGCGCCGGCCCGGGAGGAGGCCCGCGCGGGCCCTCGCTGGTCGCCCCGGCCACGGGCCCACTGGGCGAGCTGGTTGACCCGGTGGACGACGTACTCCTGGTCCAGGATGCCGACGAAGCCGGCCAGCTGGACGGCGACCTCGCGCTGCACGCTGCCCGTCTTGATCTTGGCGACGACGGGGGCGGCCTCGTCCAGCGCGGCGGCGCGGCCGGCCGGCGTCTCCAGGTCGTAGCGGCCGACGATCTGGCGGAGCGCGAACTCGAAGAGCGGGGTGCGGGGTTCGACCAGGTCGCGGACGGACTCGTCGCCCTTGGCCAGTCGCAGGTCGCACGGGTCCATGTTGTCCGGGGCGATCGCGATGTAGGTCTCGGCGGCGAACTTCTGGTCGTCCTCGAAGGCGCGCAGGGCGGCCTTCTGGCCCGCCGCGTCGCCGTCGAAGGTGAAGATCACCCGGGCGCTGCCGTTGTCCATCAGGAGGCGGCGCAGGATCTTGATGTGGTCGCCGCCGAACGCCGTGCCGCACGTGGCGATGGCGGTGGTGACCCCGGCGAGGTGGCAGGCCATCACGTCGGTGTAGCCCTCGACGACGACGGCCCGGCTGGCCTTCGCGATGTCCTTCTTGGCCAGGTCGATGCCGTACAGCACCTGGGACTTCTTGTAGATCGCGGTCTCGGGGGTGTTGAGGTACTTGGGGCCGTTGTCGTCGTCGCGCAGCTTGCGGGCGCCGAAGCCGACGATGTCGCCGGAGGTGTCGCTGATCGGCCACATCAGCCGGCCGCGGAAGCGGTCGATGGGGCCGCGCCTGCCGTCCTGGGAGATGCCGGAGGCGATCAGCTCCTTGTCGCTGAAGCCCTTGCCGCGCAGGTAGCGCGTGAGGTGGTCCCAGCCGGCCGGGCTGTAGCCGACGCCGAAGTGGGCGGCCGCGGCCTGGTCGAAGCCGCGCTCGGCCAGGAACTTGCGGCCGATCTCGGCCTCGGGGCCGTCCAGCTGCTCGACGTAGAACTGGGCGGCCGCCTTGTGCGCCTCGACCAGCCGGATCCGCTCACCACGCTGGTGGGAGGGGTTGTACCCGCCCTCCTCGTACCGCAGGGTGATGCCCGCCTTGGCGGCGAGCCGCTCGACCACCTCGGAGAACTGCAGGTGGTCGATCTTCATCACGAAGGCGATCGTGTCGCCGCCCTCCTGGCACCCGAAGCAGTGGAAGAGACCCTTGCTCGGACTGACCTGGAAGGAGGGGGACTTCTCGTCGTGGAAGGGGCACAGGCCCTTGAGGTTTCCACCGCCCGCGTTGCGCAGCTGGAGGTACTCGGATACGACGGCGTCGATCGGGACCGCGTCCCGGACCGCCTTCACGTCGTCGTCATTGATCCTGCCTGCCACGAGTGAAGTCTACGGGTGGGCAAGGACAGTCATGGTGCGGGCGGGTGTGATCCGGGCCGCCCGGCCGCCCGGTCCGCCCGTGCCGGAGCCTGCGGGGCTCCGGCACAGGGGGGCGGCCCGGACTGCTCAGATCAGTGACGCCAGCGGAACCGAGGGGTCGGCCAGCGCGTCCGGGTCGACCGGCTGGCCGGCCTTGATCAGTTCCTGCACGGTCTCGGTGACGTCCCAGACGTTCACGTTCATCCCGGCGAGCACCCGGCCGTCCTTCAGCCAGAAGGCGATGAACTCGCGCTTGCCCGCGTCGCCGCGGATCACGACCTGGTCGTAGCTGCCCGGCGGGGCCCAGCCCGAGTACTCGAGACCGAGGTCGTACTGGTCGGAGAAGAAGTACGGCACCCGGTCGTAGCGCACGTCCTGCCCGAGCATGGCGCGGGCCGCCGCCGGGCCGCCGTTCAGCGCGTTGGCCCAGTGCTCCACCCGCAGCCGGGTGCCGAGCAGCGGATGGGCCACGGCGGCGACGTCACCGGCCGCGTAGATGTGCGGGTCGCTGGTGCGCAGCGAGGCGTCGACGGCGATGCCGCCGCCCTGGGCGCGGGGCGCGATCTCCAGGCCGGCGGCTTCGGCGAGGGCGGCTCGCGGGGCGGCCCCGATCGCGGCGAGGACGTCGTGGGCGGGGTGCTCCTCGCCGTCGTCGGTGCGGACCGCGAGCACCATGCCGTCCTGGCCGACGATCTCGGTGAGCCGGCCGCCGAAGTGGAAGCGGACGCCGTGGTCGCTGTGCAGATCGGTGAAGATCTGGCCGAGCTCGGGGCCGATGACACGGTGCAGCGGGGTCGGCTCGGGTTCGACGACGGTGACCTCCGCGCCGTATCCGCGGGCCGCCGCCGCGACCTCCAGACCGATCCAGCCCGCTCCGGCGATCACCAGGTGGCCGTTGTCACGGCCGAGCGCGGCCAGCACGTTGCGCAGCCGGTCGGCGTGGGCGAGGCGGCGCAGGTGGTGGACGCCGGCCAGGTCGGTACCGGGAATGTCGAGGCGGCGCGGCTCGGCGCCGGTGGCCAGGAGCAGCTTGTCGTAGTGGATGACCGTGCCGTCGCCGAGCTCCACGGAGCGGGCGTCGCGGTTCAGCACGGTGACGGGCTGGCCGAGGTGGAGCTCGACGTCGGCCCCCGCGTACCAGGCCGTCTCGTGGACGAAGACGCTGTCGCGGTCCTCCTTCCCGGCCAGGTAGCCCTTGGAGAGCGGCGGGCGTTCGTACGGGTGGTCCCGCTCATCGCCGATCAGGATGACCCGGCCGCTGAACCCCTCCGACCGGAGCGTCTCCGCTGCCTTCGCTCCGGCCAGTCCTCCGCCGACAATGACGAACGTCCGATGTGCGTCGACCACTTGATGCCTCCTCGGTGCTTGCTGCGCGGCGCCAACTGCGAGCGTCCCGCACGCAGCGTGATGGCGAAAGGGGGTGTGACCCGATCAGGTCACACCCAGTGGTCGTGGGCCGGTCCGCCGGCCGGTGCCGGCAGGACGGCCCACGAGTGGGGCGGTGAGGGGGCCGGGACCGGTGCCGGCCGGGACCGTCTTCGCCCGCCGGGCCGCGCGGGAGGGGTCCGGGAGGGGTTCATCGGCCGGACGCGGTGAGCGAGTGGTGCAGGGTGCGGGCCGACGCGTCGGTCAGCGCCGCGATCTGGTCGACCAGGACGCGCTTGCGGGAGCGGTCGTCGGGGGCCGCCTCGTACAGCGCCCGCAACTGCGGCTCCAGTCCTTCCGGCGCGCGGGCGGTCAGCGCGGCGGCCAGTTCGGCGATGATGATCCGCTGGTCGGCGCGGATCGCCTCCTGCTCGGCGCGCTGCATGACGTAGCGGTCGGCGACCGCCTTGAGCACCGCGCACTCGTGGTGCGCCTCGCGGGGTACGACGAGCTCGGCCCCGTACCTGCCGAGGCGGCCGGTGCCGTACGCGTGGCGGGTGCTGCTCTCGGCGGCGAGGCAGAACCGGCCGATCAGCTGGCTGGTGGCGTCCTTCAGCCGGGCCTGGGCGACGGCCGAACCGTCGTAGCCGTGCGGCCACCAGTCCTGGCCGATGAGCCGGTCCAGAGCCTCGGACAGCTCCTGCGGGTCGGTGTCCGCCGGGACGTACCGTCCGATCGCGACCGCCCAGATCTCCTGCCGCTCCGGCTCGGCGTCCAGGCAGTTGGGGTCGATGTGCCCGGCGTGCAGCCCGTCCTCGAAGTCGTGGACGGAGTACGCCACGTCGTCGGACCAGTCCATCACCTGGGCCTCGAAGCACTTGCGGTCCTGCGGGGCACCCTTGCGGAACCAGTCGAAGACCGGCACGTCGTCCTCGTACACCCCGAATTTCGGTGAGCCGGGGTCGGTGGGGTGCCCGCCCCGGGGCCAGGGGTACTTGGTGGCGGCGTCGAGGGCGGCACGGGTCAGGTTGAGTCCGACGCTGACCAGTTCACCGGTACGGGTGTCGGGCACGAACCGCTTCGGTTCGAGCCGGGTCAGCAGGCGCAGCGACTGGGCGTTGCCCTCGAACCCGCCGCAGTCGGAGGCGAAGTCGTTGAGTGCCTGCTCGCCGTTGTGGCCGAAGGGCGGGTGGCCCATGTCGTGCGAGAGGCAGGCCGTCTCGACCAGGTCCGGGTCGCAGCCGAGCGCGGCGCCGAGCTCGCGGCCGACCTGGGCGCATTCCAGCGAGTGGGTGAGCCGGGTCCGCGGGCTGGCGTCCCAGGCGTAGCTGCGGGTGCCGGGGGTGACCACCTGGGTCTTCCCGGCGAGCCGGCGCAGCGCGGCGGAGTGCAGCACCCGGGCGCGGTCCCGCTGGAAAGCGGTGCGGCCCGGTCGTTTGTCCGACTCGGTGTCCCAGCGCTCGGCGTCGGCGGCGCCGTAGGGTGCCATGTCTGATTCCTGCGGGCCGTGCGTGTCGTGCGTGCCGTCCATGGGTCGACATTAAACGGCCGGGCTGACATGCGGGCTCAGGCGGACGCCAGGAAATGTGTGTTCATCAGAGTTTCGTGTACGGCCGGACCGGTCGCCCGTGCCTGGTCGTAGCGGTGCAGCAGCAGCCGTGCCATCGCCGGGTGGGCGCCGAGCGGGGCGGCGGCGATCCACGGCGCGGCCTCGGCCGCGGCCGAGGCGAAGCGTCCGGGGGCGGTGAAGTACGAGGCGACGGCGACCCGTCGGCGGCCCCGTGCGGCCAGGGCGCGCAGGGCGGCCGGCACGGTGGGCGTCGCCGCGGAGGCGTACGCGGGCACGACGGGCACCCCGCCGAGCCGTTCGCTGAGCAGCTGCGCGGTGCGGCGGGTGTCGGCGGCGGACTCGGGGTCGCGCGAACCGGCGGCGGCGAGGACCACGGCGCTGTTGCGGTTGCCGTCGTCCGCGGGCTGCCAGCCCGCCTCGGCGAGCCGCCCGTGCAGCGCCTCGACCAGCAACGGGTGCGGGCCGAGCGGGGCGGCGGTCCGGGTGCGCAGGGCGGGGGCGCCGGCGACGGCCTGCGGGATGTCCTGTTTGACGTGGTAGCCGCGGCCCAGCAGCAGCGGCACCAGGACCGCCTCGCCGTCGCCCAGCGCGTCCAGGGTGTCGGGGAGGAGGGGTTCGTTCAGCTCGATGTGTCCGAGCCGGACGTCGAGGCCCGGCCGCAGCTCCCGCACCCGGCCCAGGAGTTCCGTGACCGTGCGCAGCGCCCGCGGGTCCCGGCTGCCGTGCGCGACGGCGACCAGGGCGGGGGCGGCGGGTGTCAGGGGGCTCACGTTGCCCTGTGCGGGCTGGTGCCGGGTGCGGTGCATGGGCCGTCGGGTTCCGTTCAGGGAGACGAGGCTGAGCTGGTTGCCGAGCTGTGCGGTGATGCTGGTCAGCAGTTGCGCCGTGCTGTCGAGGGGCAGGGACTCCTGGGTGTGTTCCGGTGCCGGCTCCGTCATGGACCGATGGTGCCGGGCGCAGGTTGCCGCGTCGTTGCGTCCCGGTCACGGGTGTTTACCGCGGCCTCACCGGGCGTCGGGGCGCACTGTCAGGCGACCGCGGACCCGGTCCGTTCCGCGCCGGCGAACAGCCGCTCGATGACCTCGGCGACCCCGTCCTCCTCGTTGCTGAGGGTGTGCGTCGGCACGGCGGCCAGCACGGCCGGGTGGGCGTTGGCCATGGCGTAGCCGGTGCCGGCCCAGCCGAGTACGGACAGGTCGTTGGGCATGTCCCCGAAGGCGATGACCTCGGCGGCGTCGATGCCCCGGCCCGCGCACAGCATCGACAGGGTGCCGGCCTTGGTGACGCCGGGCGCGCTGATCTCCAGCAGCCCGCGCCCGCCCGAGTGCGTGAGCTGCACCTCGTCGCCCGCGCCCTGCCTGGCCGCGGCCAGCAGGGTGTCCGCGTCGAGCCGGTCCGACCAGACGAGCAGCTTGGTGACGGGGGCCTCGGTCAGCCAGAGGTCGGCGAGGGTGGGTACGGGCAGTTCGGCGCCGACGTCCTCGGACAGGCGCAGCCGGTAGGCCGGCTCGTACAGCACCTGGTTGCCGGTCTCCAGGGCGAAGCCCACCTCGGGGACGGCGGCGCCGAGTGCCGTGGCCACCCGCTGGGCGGTGGTCAGGGGCAGGACGCGGGAGGAGACGACGGTGCGCGTGGCGATGTCGTACACGAGCGCGCCGTTGCTGCACACCGCCGTGCCCACCAGGCCGGTGGCCTCCGCGAGCCGGTCGACGAACCGGGGCGGGCGGGCCGTGACGATGACGATCTCCGCTCCGGCGCCCTCGGCCGTGCGCAGCGCGCGCAGGGTGCGGGGCGAGAGTGTGCCGTCGTTGCGCAGCAGGGTGCCGTCGAGATCTGAGGCGATCAGCCGTGGGAGCAGCATCGGCCGATGCTACCGACGGCCGTCCGGGAGAACCCTTCTCGCCGTCCGGACGTCAAGTCATACGGGACGGCCGGCACGGGACGGAAGGGAACGGGGGCTTCTATGCGGGTGGGGCGATGGGGAGCGGGGGCGGGCGGGGCCCGGCTGAGGAGGGCGGCCGCCCGGCTGCGGCCCAGGCTGCCGCGGACCCGGCGGGGGCGGCGCCGGGCCGTGCAGGGGGTGATGGCCGCCTGTGTGCTGGGCCTGGCACCAGCCACCTGGATGCACTCGGTCGCCGACGCCCGGGTCAGGACGGCGGCGGACGCGCCCGCGCAGCAGGTCGCCGTGGTGTTCGGGGCGGGCCTGTGGGACGGGAAGCCGTCGCCGTATCTCGCGAACCGGCTGCGGACCGCCGCCGGGCTGTACCGGGACAAGAAGGTGAAGGTCGTGCTGGTGACCGGCGACAACAGCCGGGTGGAGTACGACGAGCCGGACGCGATGCGCAGGTTCCTGGTCGCGCACGGGGTGCCGGACAGCAGGATCGTCAGCGACTACGCGGGCTTCGACACCTGGGACTCGTGCGTGCGGGCCAAGAAGATCTTCGGGGTGGACCGTGCGGTGCTGGTGACCCAGGGGTTCCATGTCCGGCGGGCCATCGCGCTGTGCCGGGCGGCGGGGATCGACGCGTACGGCGTCGGGGTCGAAGCCGTACACGATGTGACCTGGTACTACGGCGGGACGCGGGAGGTGTTCGCGGCGGGGAAGGCGGCGCTGGACGCCCTGTTCGAGCCGGACCCGCACTTCCTGGGGCCCCGGGAGCCCGGGGTCGAGAGGGCCCTGGCGGCGGATGCCCGGTGAGATCCGGTGCACCTCACCGCCGGCCGCCGGGCGGGCTGAGGTGCGTGTACCGGGGGCGTAACCCGGAGCGGGCGCCCGTGTAACACCCGGCTCGCAGGCTGAGGGGATGACCAGCACCGAGACTGCCGCCACCGCGACCCACTGCCCGTACTGCGCGCTGCAGTGCGGGATGAACCTGCGCCCGGTGGCCGGTGGCGCGGTGGTCGAGGTGGAGGAACGCACCGACTTCCCGGTGAACCGGGGCGCGCTCTGCGGCAAGGGCCGGACCGCGCCCGCCGTGCTCTCCTCGGCGGTGCGGCTGACCGGGCCGCTGGTCCGCAGCGCGGCGAGCGGGGAGCTGGAGCCGGCCGGATGGGACGAGGCGCTGGGGCGGATCGCGGCGGGGCTGCGGGGGACGCGGGCGGCGTACGGGGCCGATGCCGTGGGGGTGTTCGGGGGCGGTGGGCTGACCAACGAGAAGGCGTACGCGCTGGGGAAGTTCGCCCGGGTGGTGCTCGCGACCTCGCAGATCGACTACAACGGGCGGTTCTGCATGTCGTCGGCGGCCGCCGCACACCAGCGGGCCTTCGGCCTCGACCGCGGGCTGCCGTTCCCGCTGGAGGACATCCCCCGCACCGGCTGCGTGATCCTGGTCGGATCGAACCTCGCGGAGACGATGCCGCCCGCGCTGCGCTATCTGACCGAGCTGCGCGAGAACGGCGGCCGGCTGATCGTCATCGACCCGCGCCGCACCAGGACCGCCGAGCAGGCCGACCTCCATCTGGCCCCCAGGCCCGGCACCGATCTGGCGCTGGCGCTCGGGATGCTGCATCTGGTGGTGTCGCAGGGGCGGGTGGACGAGGAGTTCGTACGGGAGCGCACCAGCGGCTGGGCCGGGGCCAGGGCCGGGGTGATGGCCCACTGGCCGGAGCTGGTGGAGCGGCTGACCGGTGTTCCGGTGCCGCAGCTGCGTGCGGCCGTGGAGATGTTCTGCGCCGCGGAGAGCGGGATGGTGCTGACGGCGCGCGGACCCGAGCAGCAGTCGAAGGGCACGGACACGGTCGGCGCCTGGATCAACTTCGCGCTGGCCACCGGGCGGGCGGGCCGGCCGCTGTCCGGCTACGGCTGCCTGACCGGCCAGGGCAACGGCCAGGGCGGTCGTGAACACGGCCAGAAGGCCGACCAGTTGCCCGGCTACCGCAAGCTCACCGATCCGGCGGCCCGCCGCCATGTCGCGGGGGTGTGGGGCGTCGACCCGGCCGCGCTGCCGGGCCCGGGGCGCAGCGCGTACGAGCTGCTGGACGCGCTCGGCACCGAGGTGCGGGCGCTGCTGGTGATGGGTTCCAACCCGGTGGTGTCCGCGCCGCACGCCGGGCATGTGGAGGAGCGGCTGCGGTCGCTGGACTTCCTCGCGGTCGCCGACGTGGTGCTGTCGGAGACGGCCGCGCTGGCAGATGTCGTGCTGCCGGTGACGCAGTGGGCGGAGGAGACCGGCACCACCACCAGCCTGGAGGGGCGGGTGCTGTTGCGGCAGCGGGCGGTCGGTGCGCCGCCGGGGGTGCGGAGCGATCTTGAGGTGCTGCACGGGCTGGCCGCACTCCTCGGGCACGGGAAGGGTTTCCCGGCCGACCCCGAGGAGGTCTTCGACGAGCTGCGGCGGGCCTCGGCGGGCGGTCCGGCGGACTACGCGGGCATCACGTACGAGCGGATCGTGGCCGAGGACGGGGTGTTCTGGCCGTGCCCGGACACGGCGCACGCCGGTACGCCGCGGCTGTTCCTGGACCGGTTCGCCACGGACGACGGGCGGGCCCGGTTCGTCCCCGTGACGCACCGCCCGGCCGCCGAGGAGACGGACGCGGAGTATCCGGTGGTGCTGACCACCGGGCGGGTCGTCTCCCAGTACCAGTCGGGGGCGCAGACCCGCCGGGTGGCGGAGCTGAACGCCGCCGCCCCGGGTCCGTACCTGGAGCTGCATCCGCGGCTCGCCGAGCGGATCGGGGTGGCCGAGGGTGATCCGGTCGCCGTCATCTCACGGCGCGGGAGGGCGGTGGCGCCTGCCCGGATCACCGTGGCGATCCGTCAGGACACGGTGTTCATGCCGTTCCACTGGGCGGGTGAGGGCCGGGCCAACACCCTGACCAACCCGGCCCTGGACCCGGTGTCGCGGATGCCGGAGTTCAAGGTGTGCGCGGTGCGGGTGGAGGGCGCGGGGCCTCAGGGCGACGTGACCGGGGCGGTCTCCGCGGAGACCCAGCCGAGGTAGCGGGCGCTGCCCCGTACCACCGGCAGCGCGATGATCTCCGGGGTGTCGTAGTCGTGCGCCTCCTGGAGGTGTTCCTCCAGCTCGGGGTACCGCTCGGCCGTCGTCTTGAACAGCAGCTGCCACTCCTCGGTGGTCTCGATGGCGTTCTGCCACCGGTAGACCGAGGTGACGGGCGCGGAGATCTGGACGCAGGCGGCGAGCCGCGCCTCCACCGCCCCCTGGGCCAGCAGCTTGGCCTTCTCCTCGCTGTCCGTCGTGGTCAGCACGGTCAGCCATGCGGGCGAAGTCACCTTCGGTCTCCTCGGAGTCGGCAGCGGTCCTGCCCCCCATTGTCGGGCGTCCGGCCCGCTGCCGCCCTGTCAGCCGCCGTACGGCCGGACGTCCTTCGCGTCCCGCAGCGCCCGGCCCCACCAGACCAGCTGGTCGAGCATCGTCTTCGCGGCGGCGTCGGGGCCTGCCGGGTCCAGGTGCCTGCCCTCGTCGTCGAACAGCGCACCGGCGTTGTGGAAGGAGACGGTGTCGCGGACCCCTACGACGTGCAGCTCGGCGAAGACCTGCCGCAGGTGCTCTACCGCCCGCAGCCCGCCGGAGACCCCGCCGTAGGAGACGAAGCCGACGGGTTTGGCCTGCCATTCGGCGCGGTGCCAGTCGATGAGGTTCTTGAGCGGGGCCGGGTAGGAGTGGTTGTACTCGGGAGTGATGACGACGAAGGCGTCGGCGTCCGCCAGCCGGCCCGACACCTCGGCCAGTCGGGCCTGTTCCTCGGGTCCGGGGCGGTAGGAGAGGGCGGTCGGCAGGTCGAGACCGGCGATGTCGATCAGGTCGGTCACGACCGCGGGGTCGCCGTCGGTGCGGGAGAGGAACCAGTCCGCGACGACGGGGGCGAAGCGGCCCTCGCGGTTGCTGGCGAGAATGACCGCGACCTTCAGCGGGGCGGTGGCGGGCGCGAGGGTGGCTGTGGTTCCAGCTGTGGTGAGGTCCATGGGAAGAGCCTCGTACGTCAACCATGGTTGAGGTCAAGCGCCGCATCCCCGGCCCGCCCGCCGCGCGTGTCGGCATACGGTGGAAGGCATGACCACTCCAGCAGCCGCAGCCACCCCGTACGCCGAGTTCGACGGGCATCCGGCCACCGAGGACGATCTGCGGACGGCGGCCTTCTTCAACTACGGCCATTTCACCGCCATGCAGGTCAGGGAGGGCGGGGTACGCGGCCTGGAGCTGCATCTCGGCCGGCTGGACGCCGCGAACCGGGAGCTGTTCGAACTCCCCCTGGAGGGTGGGCGGGTGCGCGAGCTGATCCGGCACGCGCTGCGGAGCGCGGGGGTGGTGGACGCCTCGGTGCGGGTGTACGGGTTCCTGCCGCCGGGCGGCACCGCCACGACCGTCATGGTCACGGTGCGCGGGCCGGCGCGGATGCCCACCGAACCGAAGAGCATGATGTCCGTCCCGTACGCCCGCACCGTGCCGCATCTCAAGCGCCCCGGCGAGTTCGGCCAGACGTACTACGGGATGCTCGCCGCCCGCGCGGGCTTCGACGACGCCGTACTGACCCTGCCGGACGGCTCGGTGACCGAGGGTTCCATCACCAACATCGGTTTCTGGGACGGCACTTCGGTCGTCTGGCCACAGGCTCCGGCCCTGCTCGGCATCACCATGGCGCTCTTGGAGCAGGAGCTGCCCGGGGCGGGGGTGCCGTCCCGGCGCCGCCCGGTGACGCTGGACGGGCTGGGGGCCTTCCGGTCGGCTTTCGTCACCAACTCACAGGGCATCGCGCCGGTCCGGCAGATCGACGACACCCCGTTCACGGTCGACGAGGACCTGATGAAGCGGCTGGACACCGCGTACGGGAACGCGCCCCGCGAAACCGTCTGACGCCGCGGCCCCGGGGCGGCCGGGTCGGGGCAGGGTCTGCGAGAGGGGACCATGGGGCACATGGAGATTCCCGCCGCAGGGCCGCAGTCGCGCATGCAGATCCACATCGAGGGCTCACACCTCCCCGGCCGCACCTGCGGGCCCGGCGGCGACTTCGCCGGCTACGAGAACATCCACGTGGGCGTGCAGCGCAAGGACCGGCCGGACGAACTGTTCGGGCTGCTGCCCGGCGACGCCCCTTCGGCCTCCTGGACCCTGGACTGCACCGCCGTCGCGACCGCGGAGGGCGTGGAGATCGGCGGCCCGTACGTGCAGAACAGGCTCGGCGGACGCTTCGTCTACCTGTCGTGGGGCACGGTCGACGAGAACGGCCTCTTCTCCATGTTCCGGCGGGCCAAGCTGATGTTCGCCGACATCGGGGCGGACGTCCTCGAAGCGGCCGCGCGCTCCGGGCACCTCACCGCACGGCTGCCGCTCTCCGACGCCAAGGGACAGCCGCTCTGCGCCCGGGTCCGGCCGCCGGTCATCGAGTGGTCCGCCGCCGCGGCGTGAGCGCGCAGCCGTCCGGCCAGGAAGCCGCCCTCATCGGGCCCAGGGGGGGTGGGTCGGATGAGGGCGGCGGCCGGGGTCGGCGGGGGGACGCCGTCCCGTGGGGGGTGTGGTGCGTGTGCCCGGCAACCGCGAGGTCATGCGTGTGACGTGCGCCACATCACTTTCGGGGGGCGTCACCCGATCGGCACCGGGCGTCGAAGGGCTGCGCACTCCGCCCTTCATCACCCACGTGACCTGCACGGATGTGGGGTGGCAAGGAGGCGGCGCCGGTCCGATCAGGTGAAAGCTGACTTGGTGTCAGCAGGCATGGGTGGCCGCTCGGCCGTTAGCTCGGACTCAGGACACACCCGCCAGCGCCCCCTGCTTCGGAGGAACCCCCCATGCGCAGTCCTGCTCGCCTCGTGACCGGCACCGCTGCCGCGGCACTCGCCGCCGCCGCGCTCGGCCTCTGTGCCGCCGCCCCGTCCGCGTACGGGGACGAACTGGGACCGCTGGAGATCACCCCGGCGAGCGCGGCCCCGGGCACCACGGTCACCGTGAACACCAAGGCCTGCGGGAGCGACACCGGCGCGACCGGCGACGCGAGCTCCCTGGACGCCTCCCGCTTCACGCTGGCACCGGCCACCCTCAAGGAGGTGCTGGCCGGTTCGTTCCGGGTGCCGGGCAACGTCGAGCCGGGGCCGTACAGCATCGACGTGTCCTGCGCGAACGGCAAGGAGGCCACCGGCGAGATCGAGGTGAAGGCCGCCGGCACCGCGGGCAAGGACAGCACCGCCACCGCCCCGGCGGACAGTGCCGCGGACGCCTCCGAAGCGGACTCCCCCGCCGGCACGGATCCCTCCGCGGACCTCTACGGCTCCGCGGACCTCGACTCCACCGGCCTCGACGAGGCCGAGGCCGCCGGTTCCGCCCTCGTGCCGGACTCCCCCGAGGTGCCCGGCCGCGGCACCCCCACCGAGCGTCCGGGCACCGAGGAGCGCGAGAACTCCTCCGGGTACGACAGCGCCTCGGAACACGAGACCCCCTCCGGCCACCGCACCTCGGCCGCACCCACCGCCCCCACGGGGCACGTCAGGACCGGCGTCGGCGGCAGCGTCGGCCCGGACACCACCCAGATCGCGGCGGGCGCGGGCGTTCTCGCCGCGACCGCCGTCGGCGGAGCCTGGCTCCTGCGTCGCCGGGCGAGCGGCACGCAGGAAGACAGCTGACGGAGGCTTCCACCTCTCCGTACCGCCTGGTTTCCGTCCCGGTGGCCCAGCGCCACCGGGACGGGGGCCGTATCCACCTTCGTCACCCGGAGGACGACCGTGTCCCAGAAGGCCAAGGGCTGGCTGCTCGTCGTCGCGGCGCTGGCCGGTGTCTGGCTGATCCGCAACGGCGCGGACACCCGGCTGACCCCTCCTGGCCCGGCCTCCGCCGAGGCGTTCGCCGCCGGGCCCGGACTGCTGCCGGGATCGCCGGTGGCCGAGCCGCTGCGCCCCTCGGCCCCCGTCCGCATCCGCATCCCCGCCATCCGGGTCGACGCGCCGATGATGCGGCTCGGCCTCGGACCGGACGGCAGCCTCGATGTGCCGCCGGCCGGGAACACCGACATCGTCGGCTGGTACAAGGACGGCACCCCGCCGGGCGCCAAGGGCACCGCGATCGTCGCCGGTCACGTCGACAACGCCCAGGGCCCTTCCGTCTTCTACGACCTGGGCTCCCTGAAGAAGGGCAGCACCGTCGAGGTCGACCGGCAGGACGGCCGCACCGCCGTCTTCTCCCTCGACGCGATCGAGGTGTACGACAGCCGGGACTTCCCCGACAAGCGGGTGTACGGCTCCTCGGAGCACGCCTCGCTGCGGCTGATCACCTGCGGCGGCGGCTTCTCCGAGTCGACGGGATACGAGGGCAACGTGGTGGCCTACGCACACCTGACCTCCGTGCGCTGAGACCTCACCGTGCACGGGCGCCCCGCATCCGCGCTCCGGCAGCGCACCGGTTACCGCGTGGCGCTCACGCGTTCCACTGGTCGAAGCCGAGCTTGGCGACCAGCGAGAACACCACGACCAGCAGCACCCCGCGGACGAACTCGCTGCCCCTGCTCAGCGCCATCCGCGCCCCGATGAGACCGCCCGCCAGGTTGAACACGGCCATCAGCGCGGCCAACTGCCACAGCACGTTGCCCTGGTAGGCGAACATCGCCAGGGCGCCACCGTTGGTGCAGACGTTGACGATCTTGGCGGTGGCGGAGGCCGTCACCAGGTCGAGGTGGAGCACCGCGGTCAGCGCCAGCACCAGGAAGGTGCCGGTGCCGGGCCCGAACAGCCCGTCGTACAGGCCGATGCCGCCGCCCACCAGGACGATCGCGGTGACGGTACGGGCCCGGGTGACGCGGGGCGCGGTGCCGTCCTCGGGCGCCCTGCCGAACCGGGGCCGCAGCATCACGAACGCCGCGACCGCCAGCAGCACCACCATGATCACCGGCCGCAGCACCTCGCTGCTGATCCCGGCGGCGAAGAAGGCACCGGTCATGGACCCGGCCAGGGCCGCCAGTCCGATCCGCAGTGCCGCGGCGACCTTCACCGGCGCCTTGCGCGCGTAGGCGACGGCGGCGCCGGACGTGCCGACGATGGCGACCGCCTTGTTGGTGCCGAGGACGTGCGCGGCCGGGACGTGCGGCAGGCCCAGCAGCAGCGCGGGCAGCAGGAGCAGTCCGCCGCCGCCGACCACCGCGTCGATCCAGCCGGCCGCGCCCGCGGCGAGGCACAGCACGACGAGGGTGGTCAGGGTTATGTCAGGCATGATCGCGACTTTATGGAAACGGCACGTGTCGCGTCCAACCGTCTCGCGTGTGCCTCCTCGCGTGAGGCCGAAGATCTGAGCCCTGGCCGAGCCTGCCGAGGCTCCACGGCCCTCACAGGCCCTCCCCACCGGCGCTGAGCGCAAGGTTCCTCCCGGGAAACAGGGGGGATCCGGTCGGGTAACACCCACCGGACACGCTTCCCGTCATGAGGACACAGGCGGAGAACACGGCGCGGGTGGTGGTGATCGGTGCCGGGATGGCGGGCGCACGGCTCGCCGCCCGGGTGCCCGAGGTCACCGTCATCGGCGAGGAGGCGCACGCCCCCTACAACCGGGTACTGCTGGCCGAGGTGCTGGCCGGGCGGTACCCGGCGGACGTCATCGCACTGCCCCCGGCCGAGGTCAGGCGCGGGGTGCGGGTGGTACGGATCGACCGGGCCGACCGCCTGGTGCACTGCGACGACGGAAGCGTCGTGCACTACGGGAGGCTGGTCCTGGCGACCGGCTCCAACCCGGTGCTGCCACCGCTGCGCGGGCTCGGCGACACCATGCCGGACGGGGTGCACGCCTTCCGCACCCTCAACGACTGCCTGGCGCTGCGGTCCTCGGTGCGGCCGGGAGTGAACGCGGTCGTCATCGGCGGCGGCCTCCTGGGCGTCTCGGCGGCCCGGGCGCTGGCGGAGTGCGGCGCCCAGGTCGTGCTGGCCCAGCAGGGCGAGCACCTCATGGAGCGGCAGCTGGACGCGGAGTCCGCCGGGCTGCTGCGGCGCCACCTGGAGTCCCTCGGCGTCGAGGTCCACACCGAGTGCCGGGTCCGCGGGCTGCGCTGCGCCGACGGCGCGGTACGGGCCGTGGAGCTGGCCGACGGCTATGAGCTGGCGGCCGAGATCACCGTGCTGGCCTGCGGGGTGCGCCCCCGGACCGGGCTGGCCCGGGCAGCGGGCCTGGAGGTCCGCAAGGGCGTCGTCGTCGACGACGAGCTGCGCACATCCGATCCGTACATCCACGCCGTCGGCGACTGCGCCGAGCACCGCTCCACCGTGTACGGGCTCGCGGGCCCGGCCCTCGAACAGGCCGATGTGCTCGCCGATGTGCTGGCCGGCCGGCCCGCCCGGTACGACGGCACCCGCGCCCTGACCCGGCTCACGCTGAACGGCCCGGCGGCCACGACGGCCGGCCTGGCGCCGGCGCCCGCTGCCGGATCGCTCGATCTCGCCGCCTTCGGCGACTCCAGGCCGCTGCCCGGTGACGACGTAGTCCGGCTGGCCGACGCGACCCGCGGCGCCTACCGCACGGTCGTCGTGCGCGGCGACCGGCTGGCGGGCGGTGTCCTGCTCGGCGATCTCGCCGCGGTCGGCACCCTGGCCCGGACCTGGCAGGACGACGAACCGCTCCCCGCCGAAACGTCCCTGCTCCACCTGCTCACCAACGACGGAGGCTTCTGAGATGCCGGTGTCCACTTCCCCGACCGCCCACACCTCCAGCGCCGCATCCCTGCCGACCGTCGTGGTCGTCGGGCACGGGATGGTCGGCCAGCGGTTCCTGGAGGCCCTCGCCGACCGCGGGCTGACCG
Source organism: Streptomyces sp. RKAG290 (assembly GCF_023701695.1). GTDB lineage: Bacteria > Actinomycetota > Actinomycetes > Streptomycetales > Streptomycetaceae > Streptomyces. Next base: position 5,141,085 of record NZ_JAJOZC010000001.1, on the reverse strand, counting down.
CCGCGGCCGGCACCGCCAGGGTCGTCGTGCTCTGCGAGGAGCCCCGCGCCGCCTACGACCGGGTCCAGCTGACCTCGTACTTCGCGGGGAAGACCCCGCAGGACCTGTCGCTGGTCGAGCCCGGCTTCATGGAGCGGCACGGCTTCGAGCTGCGCCTCGGTGACCCGGCCGAGTCCCTGGACCGTGAGGCCCGCACGGTCACCGCACGCTCCGGTGAGACCTTCACCTACGACACGCTGGTGCTGGCCACCGGCTCCTACCCGTTCGTCCCGCCGGTCCCCGGCAAGGACACCGAGGGCTGCTTCGTCTACCGCACCATCGAGGACCTGCTGGCGATCGAGGAGTACGCGAAGACGGCGACGACCGGCGCGGTCGTCGGCGGCGGGCTCCTCGGTCTGGAGGCGGCGGGCGCCCTGAAGGGCCTCGGACTCGACACCCACGTGGTGGAGTTCGCCCCCCGGCTGATGCCGGTGCAGGTCGACGAGGGCGGCGGCGCGGCGCTGCTGCGCACCATCGAGAACATGGGCCTGACCGTCCACACCGGCGTCGGCACCCAGGAGGTGACCGCGGGCGAGGACGGCTCGGTGAACGGGATGTCGCTCTCCGACGGTTCCTCGCTCGCCACGGACCTGGTCGTCTTCTCGGCCGGTGTGCGCCCCCGCGACCAGCTGGCCCGGGACTGCGGTCTGGCGGTCGGCCAGCGCGGCGGCGTCATCGTCGACGAGGAGTGCCGCACCTCGGACCCGGCGGTCTTCGCGATCGGCGAGTGCGCGCTGGCCTCGGACGGCCGGGTGTACGGCCTGGTGGCGCCCGGTTACGAGATGGCGCAGACGGCCGCCGGGGTGATCGCGGGCCAGGAGGCGTCGTTCACCGGCGCCGACATGTCGACGAAGCTGAAGCTCCTCGGGGTGGACGTGGCGTCCTTCGGTGACGCGCACGGCACCTCCGAGGGCTGTCTCGACGTCGTGTACGCGGACTCCCGCTCCGGCGTCTACAAGAAGCTGGTGATCGGGCAGGACGGCACGCTGCTCGGCGGGGTGCTCATCGGGGACGCCGACCAGTACGGCACCCTGCGCCCGATGACGGGAACGGTCCTGCCGGTCGCCCCCGAGCAGCTGGTGCTGCCGGCCGGTGCGGGCGGCCCGGTGACCCTCGGCCCGTCCGCACTGCCCGACGAAGCGGTGATCTGCTCCTGCCACAACGTCACCAAGGGCGCGATCTGCGAGCACACCACCCTGCCCGAGGTGAAGAAGTGCACCAAGGCCGGTACCGGCTGCGGCAGTTGCGTCAAGGTCATCGGCCAGCTGCTCCCGCAGAGCCAGGACAAGGGCCTGTGCGGCTGCTTCCCGTACACCCGCAGTGAGCTGTACGAGATCGTCCGCACCCTGGAGATCACCTCGTACGCCGAGCTGCTCGACTCGCACGGCCGCGAGCCGGCACGCGGCGGCGAGGGCTGCGAGGTCTGCAAGCCGACGGTCGGCTCGATCATCGCCTCGCTGGCGCCGACGGTCGGCGCGAGCGGCTATGTGCTCGACGGCGAGCAGGCGGCCCTGCAGGACACCAACGACCACTTCCTGGCCAACCTCCAGCGCAACGGCTCGTACTCGATCGTGCCGCGCATCCCCGGCGGCGAGATCACCCCGGAGAAACTGATCGTGATCGGCGAGGTGGCCCGGGACTTCGGCCTCTACACCAAGATCACCGGTGGCCAGCGGATCGACCTGTTCGGCGCCCGCGTCGACCAGCTGCCGCTGATCTGGACCCGGCTGGTCGATGCGGGCTTCGAGTCGGGGCACGCGTACGGGAAGTCGCTGCGGACGGTCAAGTCCTGCGTCGGGCAGACCTGGTGCCGCTACGGGGTGCAGGACTCGGTGAAGATGGCGATCGACCTGGAGCTGCGCTACCGGGGCCTGCGCTCCCCGCACAAGCTGAAGTCGGCGGTCTCGGGCTGCGCCCGGGAGTGCGCGGAGGCCCGCGGCAAGGACTTCGGGATCATCGCCACGGCCGGCGGCTGGAACCTGTACGTGGGCGGCAACGGCGGCGCCACCCCGCGCCACGCGGACCTGCTCGCTCAGGACCTGTCGGACGCCGAACTGGTGCGGCTGATCGACCGGTTCCTGATGTTCTACATCCGCACCGCGGACCGGCTGGAGCGCACCTCGACCTGGCTGGACCGCATCGAGGGCGGCCTGGAGCACGTGCGGGACGTCGTCGTGCACGACTCGCTCGGGCTCTGCGACGAGCTGGAGCGGCTGATGGCCGACCACGTCCGCGGCTACCGCGACGAGTGGGCCGAGACCATCAACGACCCGGAGCGGCTGCGTCGCTTCGTCACCTTCGTCAACGCACCCGACGCGCCCGACCCGTCGGTGAAGTTCGTCCCGGAACGCGACCAGGTCAAGCCCGACCTGGACATCCTCGCCGGCCCGGTTCTCGCCATCCGCACTCTTGAAGGGACCGCCTCCTGATGACGACCCAGGCGATGGAGACCGCGCAGGACACCCGGGTCATCCGGCTCGCCGCCGGGGACGACTGGCTCACGGTCTGCGACCGTTCGCTGCTGACGCCGGGCCGCGGGGTCGCGGCACTGCTCCCGGACGGCAGGCAGGTCGCGCTCTTCGTGGACCGGGCGGGGCGCGCGTACGCGATCGACAACCGCGACCCGTTCACCGGGGCGTACGTCCTCTCGCGCGGTCTGGTCGGATCCGACCGGGGGCAGCCGTTCGTCGCCTCCCCGCTGCTCAAGCAGCGCTTCGACCTGGCGACGGGCGCCTGCCTGGACGACGACGAGGTCTCCGTCCCGGTCTTCGAAGTCCGCGCGGACTGACCACCGTTGGCCGTGGCCCGACGGCCGGAGGGCCCTGGCGTGGGTGCCCTTCCGGCCATCGGGCCGTCCGGCCGTAGGCTTGATCCATGACCCAGGGCCGGTACACGAACGACATTCCCGACCAGAGCGGCCGTACAGCCGTGGTGACGGGAGCCAACAGCGGTATCGGGCTGATCACCGCCCGGGAGCTGGCACGACGCGGCGCCCGGGTGCTGCTCGCCTGCCGCGACGAGAAGCGCGGCAAGGCGGCGGTGTCCCGCATCCGCGGCGCGGTGCGGGGCGCGGACGTGGAGTTCGCCGCGCTGGATCTGGCCGATCTCTCGTCCGTACGGGAGTTCGCCGCGGCGTACACCCCGGACCGGCTCGATCTGCTGATCAACAACGCCGGTGTGATGGCCCTTCCGTACGGGAGGACCGCCGACGGCTTCGAGACCCAGTTCGGCGTCAACCACCTCGGCCACTTCGCCCTCACCGGGCTGCTGCTGCCGAAGCTGCTGGACACCCCGGGCGCCAGGGTGGTGAGCGTCTCCAGCGGACTGCACGCACTGTCCGACATCGACATGGGCGATCTCAACAGTGAGCGCAACTACCGCCGCTGGATCGCCTACGGCCGCTCGAAGACGGCCAACCTGCTGTTCATCCACGAACTGGCCCGGCGCGCCGCCGTGGCCGGCAGCGGGCTGGTGGCCGCCGCCGCACACCCCGGCTACGCGTCGACCAATCTGCAGACGGCCGGCGTCCGGATGGAGAACCGCCGGGTGGCTGAGCGCGTCGTCCAGCTCGGAAACCGGATCATCGCCCAGCCCGCTTCGGCGGGGGCCCTGCCCACCCTGTACGCGGCCACCGCGCCCGGCGTGCTGCCCGACTCCTTCACCGGCCCGCGGTTCCTCGGCTGGCGCGGTGCTCCGGCCCCGTCCTGGCGGGCACGCTGGACGCTGGACGATGTCGCGGGCGAGCGGCTGTGGGTGGCGTCCGAGCAGCTGACCGGGGTCACCTTCGCGGGACTCGGGGCCTGAAGGGGGTGCCCGGCCGGCTCAGCTCTGGCCCTCGACGGCGGACGGGTCCATCCACACGACCTCCCAGATGTGGTGGTCCGGGTCCTGGAAGGACCGGCCGTACATGAAGCCGAGGTCCTGGGGCTCGTTGGCGGGCGATCCGCCGGAGGCGAGCGCCGCGTCGGCCAGCTCGTCCACCTTCTCGCGGCTCTCGGCGCTCAGCGCAAGGATCACCTCGGTGGATCTCGAGGCGTCCGCGATCTCCTTCTTGGTGAAGTCCTTGAAGCGCGGCTCCTCCAGGAGCATGGCGAAGATCGTGTCGCTGATGACGAGACAGGCGGTGTGCTCGTCGCTGAACTGCGGGTTGAAGGAGAATCCCAGCTTGCCGAAGAAGCCCTTGGTCGTCTCCAGGTCCTTGACCGGCAGGTTCACGAAGATCATCTGAGGCATTGCCGTCTCACTCTCTCGGTGTGTTCTTCGAACGCGTGACGACAGGTAGACGACCGGGCCGCCGGGAACTCATCGGTGCCGGCCGAAGAAATTCCGCCCGCAGGCTCCACGCGGGTCAGGACACGGCGAGGGGCGCCCCGCCACGCAGCAGCGAGCCGCCCAGCGGGGTCAGCGTGTGCAGGACCGAGCTGCCGTGGCGCAGGGTGCGCACCAGACCCGCCTCGCGCAGCACGCAGGCGTGCTGGCTCGCCGACGCGAGGGACACCCCGGCCCGGCGGGCGAGCTCGCTGGTCGTGCAGCCGTCGCCGATGGTCTGCAGGACCGTCGACCGGGTGTGGCCCAGCAGCCGGCCGAGCCAGGGGCCGGGTTCGGCGAAGACCGGGGCACTGGAATGGGTGGCCGGGTAGACGAGCACCGGCGGCAGCAGCGGGTCGCGGTAGACGACCGGCGCGCCGCGGCAGAAGAACGACGGCTGCAGGAGCAGTCCACGCCCGTCCAGGTGCAGTTCGCGGTCGACCGGGTAGTCCGCCTCCAGCACCGGCGCGCGCCAGCGGATCACCGGCGGCAGCGAGGCGAGCAGCTCGTCCGCACCCCCATCCAGCAGCGCGCGGCCGCGGACGGCACGGTCGGCCTCGACGCTGGCCTGGATGTGTGGCCAGTACGGTTCGACCGCGGCGCGGTGGTAGCCGCGCAGGGCGCCGATGAGGCGGCCCAGGGGCTCGGCGCGCCCTTCCCCGAGCGCGTCCAGCCGTACCGGCCGGACGGCCCGCCGGACCGCGGCGGCCCGGCCACCGGCCGCTCCCCCGGCACCCAGCAGCGCCAGTTCGGCCTGCAGCCGTTCGGGCGGGGTGTCGCGCAGAGCCTCCATTCCGGCGGTGAAGTCCAGTGGCTCGGCGTCCTCCTGAGGAGGCGTCAGGAAATCCGGGAAATAGCCGCGCGGGGGAACCACCGCGGAGAGCAGACGTACTTCACCATTCAACCGCGGCCGGGTTTCCGAGCGCCATTTCCCGAACACCGTGGAAGCACGCCGGTCCCTCAGCCGGTGAAAACTGAGAATGGTCTCCCACAATGCGTCCGGCCCGGTGGCCATCCGCACCTTGGAGAGATCCCATCCGGAGACATGGATACGCAGCACCGAAACCCCCACCAGCTTGCACCTGCAATTGCCCCTTCGTAAGTGTATGCGAGTAGTAACACCACGTCACCACGGGGTTTCGGCCAGAGGTGAAACGTCTCGCCCCGACCCACCGTCACCCGAAAGGCTGTACGACGTCGGGTGCGATTCCAGAGCCACCGGAAGAGCGAGTGAAGGCCGTGGGGGGTTTTGCTCGCTCGGCGGCGGTTGGCAATGGTGCGGCTCCGTGCCCGGCGGGGGTAAGCCGGGTGCGGCCCATGGGTGGGGATCCATGGGCCGCACCCCGGTCCGTTCCCGGCCCATCTCTTTGCGCATTAAACGAAGCAATGGAGAACCGGGGTCATGGAAAGCGCTCGCTTGCGGCCTTCCGGGCCCCTCGCCCGCCCCGATCACCACGGGTCCCGCGGACATGAAGAGGCGGCGGCACCCCCGCACAGGGTGCCGCCGCCTCCGGGAATTCCGCAGCCGCCGTCGGGTCGGTGAGGGTCTGGTGAGCCGACGACAGCTCCGGAATCAGTGGTGCCGCCGCGTCAGCGGCTGTCGCTGCCGCGCGACTCAGCGGCCGCCCGGCCCGCTTCCAGACGGGCGACGGGGATGCGGAACGGTGAGCAGGAGACGTAGTCCAGGCCCACCTCGTGGAAGAAGTGCACCGACTCCGGGTCGCCACCGTGCTCGCCGCAGACGCCGAGCTTCAGGTCGGGACGGGTGGCCCGGCCGGCCTCGACGGCGCTGCGCACCAGGGCGCCGACGCCGTCCTTGTCGATCGTCTCGAACGGCGACACCCCGAAGATGCCCTTCTCCAGGTACGCGGTGAAGAACGAGGCCTCCACGTCGTCGCGGGAGAAGCCCCACACCGTCTGGGTCAGGTCGTTGGTGCCGAAGGAGAAGAACTCCGCGGCCTCGGCGATCTGACCGGCGGTCAGCGCGGCCCGCGGCAGCTCGATCATGGTGCCGATCTTCAGCTTGAGGTTCGTGCCGGTGGCGGCCTGGACCTCCGCGATGACCCGGTCCGCCTCCTCGCGGACGATCTCCAGCTCCTGGACCGTGCCGACGAGCGGGATCATGATCTCGGCACGCGGGTCGCCCTTGGCGTTCTTGCGCTCGGCGGCGGCCTCGGCGATCGCCCGTACCTGCATGGCAAACAGACCGGGGATGACGAGGCCGAGCCGGACCCCGCGCAGCCCGAGCATCGGGTTCTGCTCGTGCAGCTTGTGCACGGCCTGCAGCAGGCGCAGGTCGTTCTCGTTGGCGTCCTTGCGGGACTCGGCCAGCGCCACCCGGACCGACAGCTCGGTGATGTCGGGCAGGAACTCGTGCAGCGGCGGGTCGAGCAGCCGCACCGTGACGGGCAGTCCGTCCATCGCCTCGAACAGCTCGATGAAGTCGGCCTTCTGGAGCGGCAGCAGCGCGTCCAGCGCCGTCTCGCGCTCCTGGTCGGTGTCGGCGAGGATCAGCTTCTCGACCATCTCGCGGCGCTCACCGAGGAACATGTGCTCGGTGCGGCACAGGCCGATGCCCTGGGCACCGAAGCGACGGGCCCGCAGGGCGTCCTCGGCGTTGTCCGCGTTGGCCCGCACCCGCAGCCGGCGCACCCGGTCCGCGTACGCCATGATCCGGTGCACGGCGGCGACCAGCTCGTCGGCGTCGTCGGCGCCCGCGTGCATCCGGCCCTCGAAGTACTCGACGACCGGCGACGGCACCACGGGGACCTCGCCGAGGTACACCTTGCCGGTCGAGCCGTCGACGGAGACGAGGTCCCCTCCTCGACGACGGTCTCGCCGACCGTGAGCCGGCGCCGCTTGGTGTCGACCTCGATCTCCTCGGCGCCGCAGACACAGGTCTTGCCCATGCCACGGGCGACGACGGCGGCGTGCGAGGTCTTGCCGCCGCGCGAGGTCAGGATGCCCTCGGCGGCGATCATGCCGTCGAGGTCGTCCGGGTTGGTCTCGCGGCGGATCAGGATGACCTTCTCGCCGGATCGGGACCACTTGACGGCGGTGTACGAGTCGAAGACGGCCTTGCCGACCGCCGCGCCCGGGGAGGCGGCGATGCCGCGGCCGAGCAGCTTCGGCCCCTCGCCGGCCCGCGCTCCCGTGTCGTCGAAGCGCGGGAACATCAGCTGCGCCAGCTGCGCGCCGTTCACCCGCTGCAGTGCCTCGGCCTCGTCGATGAGGCCCTGGTCGACGAGCTGGGTGGCGATCCGGAAGGCGGCGCCCGCGGTGCGCTTGCCGACCCGGGTCTGCAGCATCCACAGCTGGCCGCGCTCGATGGTGAACTCGATGTCGCAGAGATCCTTGTAGTGGGTCTCCAGCGTCTCCATGATCGCGATCAGCTGGTCGTACGACTTCTTGTCGATGGACTCCAGCTCGGCGAGCGGCACGGTGTTGCGGATACCGGCGACGACGTCCTCGCCCTGCGCGTTCTGCAGGTAGTCGCCGTACACGCCGGCGTGGCCGCTGGCCGGGTCACGGGTGAACGCGACGCCCGTACCCGAGTCCGGACCGAGGTTGCCGAAGACCATGGAGCAGACGTTGACCGCGGTGCCGAGGTCGCCGGGGATGCGCTCCTGGCGGCGGTAGAGCTTGGCCCGGTCGGTGTTCCACGACTCGAAGACGGCCTTTATGGCCAGGTCCATCTGCTCGCGCGGGTCCTGCGGGAAGTCACGTCCGGCGTCCCGCGCGACGATCTTCTTGAACTGCTTGACCAGCTTCTTCAGGTCGGCCGCGTCGAGGTCCACGTCGACGGTGACGCCCTTGGCCTCCTTCGCGGCCTCCAGCGCCTCCTCGAAGAGGTCGCCGTCGACCCCGAGGACGGTCTTGCCGAACATCTGGATGAGGCGGCGGTAGGAGTCCCACGCGAACCGCTCGTCACCGGCCTGGGCGGCGAGACCGACGACGGAGGCGTCGGAGAGCCCGATGTTGAGGACCGTGTCCATCATGCCGGGCATCGAGAACTTGGCGCCGGAGCGGACGGAGACCAGCAGCGGGTCGTCGGCCTGGCCGAGCTTCTTGGCCATCCGCTTCTCCAGCGCGTCGAGGTGTGCACTCACCTCGTCGCGCAGCGCGGCCGGCTCGTCACCGCTGTCCAGGTAGACCTTGCACGCCTGGGTGGTGATGGTGAAGCCCGGAGGGACGGGGAGCCCGAGGTTGGTCATCTCGGCGAGGTTGGCACCCTTCCCGCCGAGCAGGTCCTTCAGATCCTTGTTGCCCTCGGTGAAGTCATAAACGAACTTCTGACCCGCAGGCTCCCGGGATTCCGGGGTGGATACATGGGGATCTTTGTTTTCCGACACGGGTCTCGACTCCTCGAGGACGCGGTGGCTGCCCTGACGGCGAGGAACATACCCAGATCGAAGGTGTCTGGGTACGTCCACTTGCGCGTCGTGCGGCCGTAACCACCCGTCCGCCAGCAGATCGAAAGTGAGCCGCCGAGCAGACCGCGGAGCGCGTGCGTTCATCTCTTGAACGAATCCTCACGCATCGCAACCGTCACATCCGTAAGTAGCGACGGTGCGTAGCGGAAGCGTCGATCGATCAAAGTGCAGCACCCTGGCACCCAGTGCCATCATTTGAGTAGTGCAGACCCGCTAAATGCGCTCATCTGAGCAAAGTGAGACTCAAGGGTGGCGAGGATCACGCCGAGGGCACCGCTCAGATGTCACCATCCGGACGCCTCCAGGGAAGCTGTGGGTGATATTCTGATCACCGATTGCCACTCCGGGGTGGAATCCAGTGCTCTCGGTTCGCCAGAAGTGTCGGCCCGCGCGGAATCGAGCCGCATCTCATCGATTCCGGCCGGATTTCGCGCTCAAACGAGCAAAGGGGGTGGAGAGGCACCGCGTGCCCCTCCACCCCCGGCGCTTCTCAGCCCCCGGACGTGTCCAGTTCCGCGTCCGCGCCGATGCCCGCGCAGTCGTACGGGTCCTTCAGCCAGCCGTCCGGGAGCACCACCCGGTTGTTGCCCGAGGTGCGTCCGCGGGGCCCGTCCGCACCGTCCGGCCACGGCTGGTCCAGCTGCAGCTCGTGCAGCTGGGAGCCCAGCTCCTCCAGCGAGGAGGTGACCGCGAGGTTCCTGCGCATCTCGGAACCGACCGCGAAGCCCTTGAGGTACCAGGCCACGTGCTTACGGAAGTCGATCACGCCACGGGTCTCGTCGCCGATCCACTCCCCGAGCAGCGTCGCGTGGCGCAGCATGACGTCCGCGACGGTGCGCAAGGAGGGCGTCTGCCGCGTCGGCGCACCCTCGAAGGCGCTCACCAGATCACCGAAGAGCCAGGGGCGGCCCAGGCAGCCGCGGCCCACGACGACGCCGTCACAGCCGGTCTCGCGCATCATCCGCAGGGCGTCGTCCGCGCACCAGATGTCGCCGTTGCCGAGCACGGGGATCTCCGGGACGTGCTCCTTGAGGCGGGCGATCGCCTCCCAGTCGGCGGTGCCGCCGTAGTGCTGGGCAGCGGTCCTGCCGTGCAGGGCCATGGCCGTGACGCCTTCCTCCACGGCGATCCGGCCGGCGTCGAGGTAGGTCAGGTGGTCGTCGTCGATGCCCTTGCGCATCTTGATGGTGACCGGCAGATCACCGGCGTTCGAGACCGCCTGGTTCAGGATCGCGCGCAGCAGCGGCCGCTTGTACGGGAGCGCCGAGCCGCCGCCCTTGCGGGTGACCTTGGGGACCGGGCAGCCGAAGTTCAGGTCGATGTGGTCGGCGAGGTTCTCGTCGACGATCATGCGGACGGCCTTGCCGACCGTGACCGGGTCCACTCCGTACAGCTGGATGGAGCGCGGGGTCTCGCTCGCGTCGAAGTGGATGAGCTGCATGGTCTTCTCGTTGCGCTCGACCAGCGCCCGCGTGGTGATCATCTCACTGACGAACAGCCCCTTGCCGCCCGAGAACTCCCGGCACAGCGTGCGGAAGGGCGCGTTGGTGATGCCGGCCATGGGGGCGAGGACCACCGGCGGCTGCACGGTGTGCGGGCCGATGCGGAGCAGCTGGGGCGCGGGGGCGAGCGTGGTCATTCCCCCATTGTCGCGTACGCGGGGAACTGCTCGGGCGGCCGGATGCGGGGGCCCTGCCGGTACTGGCGGCGAGCAGTCGTTAGTTAGCCGTACTATCCATGTATGCCCGAGCTCAGCCACCGGGGACGGATGCTGGTACTGGCGATCTGCTGCATGAGCCTGCTGATCGTCAGCCTCGACAGCACCGTCCTGAATGTCGCCCTCCCCGCCATGCGCAAGGACCTGGACGCGAGCGTCGCGGGGATGCAATGGACGATCGACGCGTACACGCTCGTCCTCGCCTCCCTGCTGATGCTCGCGGGATCCACCGCCGACCGGATCGGCAGACGCAAGGTCTTCATGGCCGGCCTCGTCCTCTTCACGCTGGGCTCGGCGCTCTGCTCGATCGCGCCCAGCCTGGAGACCCTGATCGTGTTCCGCATGGTGCAGGCCGTCGGCGGCTCGATGCTCAACCCGGTCGCGATGTCGATCATCACCAACACCTTCACCGACCCCCGCGAACGCGCGCGGGCGATCGGCGCCTGGGGCGGTGTCGTGGGCATCTCGATGGCCGCGGGCCCCCTGGTCGGCGGCGCGCTGGTCGATTCCGTGGGCTGGCGGTCCATCTTCTGGATCAACCTGCCGGTCGGCATCGCCGCACTGCTGCTGACCTGGCGGTTCATCCCGGAGTCGCGTGCCGCGAAGGCCCGCCGCCCCGACCCGGTGGGCCAGCTGCTGGTGATCACGCTGCTCGGCTCGCTGACGTACGCGATCATCGAGGCGCCGCAGAAGGGGTGGACCTCCGCGGAGATCCTGCTCTTCGCCGCGCTCGCGGCGGCCGCGCTGACCGGCCTGCTGGTGTACGAGCCCCGGCGCAGCGATCCGCTGATCGATCTGCGGTTCTTCCGCAGCGCCCCGTTCAGCGGAGCCACCGTCATCGCGGTCAGCGCCTTCGCCGCTCTCGGCGGCTTCCTCTTCGTCAACACGCTCTACCTTCAGGACGTGCGGGGGCTGAGCGCGCTGGACGCCGGCCTGTACATGCTGCCCATGGCGGCGGTGGTCTGTGTCCTGCCGCCGTTGTCGGGGCGGCTCGTCGCCAGCCGCGGACCGCGCATCCCGCTGCTGGCCGCCGGAATCGCGATGGCGGCCAGCGGGCTGATGTTCGCGGTGTTCGACGCGGAGACCGACAACGTGCTGATGTTCACCGGGTACGTGCTGTTCGGCCTCGGCTTCGGCTCGGTGAACGCGCCCATCACCAACACCGCCGTCTCCGGCATGCCGCGTTCCCAGGCGGGTGTGGCCGCGGCGGTCGCCTCGACCAGCCGCCAGATCGGGCAGACGCTGGGCGTCGCCGTGATCGGGGCGGTACTGGCGGCGGGGATGTCCGGTGCCGGTTCCTCGTACGGCAGCGGGCCGGCCGGCGACTTCGTGGCGGCGAGCAGGCCCGTCTGGTGGATCATCACCGGCTGCGGGGTGTGTGTCCTGCTGGTCGGGGCCCTGAGCAGCGGACGCTGGGCGCGGGGTACGGCCCGCCGGACCGCCGAACGGCTGGAGGAGGCCCCGGTGGCGTCCAAGGAGACGGCCGCCGGTGCGGCCTCGCCCGCCGCCGGTCAGTCCTCGGCGTCGGGCACGAGGTCCTGAAGGCGCTGGAGCCGCTCGCGGGTCTCCTTGTCGCGCGGTGCGTAGGTGACCAGGCGCGGCCCGGCGGACGGGCCCAGCCAGAGGTCGGTGGTCTCCAGCCGCAGCAGCCCCACGTAGGCGTTGCGGAAGACCTTGGAACGGCCGCCGGGTCCGACGATCTCGTGCCGCGCCCAGGTCTCCCGGAATTCCGGTGAGGCCGCCTCCAGCCGCTTGAGCAGCGCCTTCCAGGAGGGCTCGGCGAGGTGTTCGGCCATGGACGCGCGGAATTTCGCGGTCATGAGGCGGGTCACCTCGGCGATGTCCATGACGGAGGACCGCCACTCCTCGTTCGTGTAGGCCAGCAGCATGATGTTGCGGTCCTCGATCGCGACGGCGTCCAGGTCGCAGAGCAGCCGGGCGTAGGTCCGGTTGTGGGCGAGGATGTCGTACCGGCTGTTCTGGACGCACGCGGGGATCGGCTCCAGCTGCCGCAGCATCGCGCGCAGCGCCGGGGTGAGGCTCGGGCATTCCGTGCCGGGCGCCGGATCGACGGCCCCGGCGAGGGAGAAGAGGTGGCTGCGCTCGCTGCGGTCCAGCAGCAGCGCGCGGGCGAGTGCGTCGAGGACCTGGGGCGAGACCTGGATGTCACGGGCCTGTTCGAGCCAGGTGTACCAGGTGACGCCCACGGCGGAGAGCTGGGCCACCTCCTCCCGCCGCAGCCCGGGCGTGCGCCTGCGGCGGCCCCGGACCAGGCCCACCTGCTCGGGGGTGATCCGCTCCCGGCGACTGCGCAGGAAGTCCGCGAGCTCGTGCCGCCGGATCTCGGTCTCGGGGACGTCCGGGGCCTCCGAGGGGCCGGAATACGCCGGGGCTGCGGGGCCCGTCCGGGCTGCGGTCACCATCGTCGTCATTCCTCCAGCCTGCTGGACGGCCCGGCGCGGTGCCAGGTGCTACTTGTACCAGGATAAAGACACTCTGGTACCAGGCTGTGTGAACAGCCATCGTCGATGCCGTGAGTGAATCCTCTGTACGGCCGAAGACATCCGCCACCGCCGCCCCGTCGTGCGGCACGACCACCCCACGCCGGTGCTCGGCGCGCTGGGACTGTTCACCGTGCTGCTGGGCGCGGCCCTGCCACTGATCGACTTCTTCATCGTCAACGTCGCCCTTCCCACCATCGACCACGACCTCGCCGCGGGCCCCGCGCTGCTGGAACTGGTGGTCGCGGGCTACGGCCTCGCCTACGCCGTCCTGCTCGTGCTCGGCGGCCGGCTCGGCGACATGGCCGGCCGCCGCCGGCTCTTCCTGCTGGGCATCGCCGCGTTCGGGCTCACCTCACTGGCCTGCGGCCTGGCACCGAACGCCTGGATGCTGGTCGGGGCGCGGGTGGCCCAGGGCGCTTCGGCGGCGCTGATGCTGCCGCAGGTGCTCGCCACGATCCAGGCGGCCACCTCGGGGCACCGGCGGGCCAGGGCGATGAGCCTGTACGGGGCGACTGCCGGGCTCTCCATGGTCGCGGGCCAGATCCTGGGCGGGGTGCTGGTCGCCGCCGCGCCGCTGTCCTCGGTGCTCGGCGAGAGCGCGGGCTGGCGGTCGGTGTTCCTGGTCAACGTGCCGGTGGCGGCGGTGGGTCTGGTGCTGGCGGCCCGCACGATGCCCGAGACGCGCTCGGAGCGGCCCGCACCTGTCGACGTACCGGGCACGCTGCTGCTGGCCGCCTCACTGGTGGCGCTGCTCGCCCCGCTGACCGAGGGGCGGGCGGCGGGATGGCCGCTGTGGACCTGGGTCTCGCTGGCGCTGTTCCCGTTCGCCGCCGGTGCCTTCTACCGGGTGGAGCGGCGGGCCGACCGGAGCGGCCGCATCCCGCTGGTCCCGCCGAGCCTGCTGCGGCTCGACTCGCTGCGGCGCGGGCTGTCGCTGGTGCTGCCGTTCTCGGTCGGCTTCGGCGGCTTCATGTTCGTCATCGCGGTGGCGCTCCAGCAGGGCCTGAAGCTGGGCCCGGCGGCGTCCGGCCTGTCGATGGCTCCGATGGCGGCGGCCTTCTTCGCGGCCTCGCTGGCGGGTCCGCGGCTGGTGCGGCGGTACGGCAGCCGGGTCGTGACGGCCGGCGGGATCATCCAGGGGGCCGGGGTGGTGGTGCTGGCGGTCACCGTCTGGCGCGACTGGTCCGGCCTGGGACTGCTGGGGCTGCTGCCGGGGATGGCCGTCGCCGGGCTCGGCCAGGGGCTCCAGCTGCCCGTTCTGTTCCGCATCGTGCTCTCCGACGTACCGCCGGACCGGGCAGGGGTGGGCGGCGGGGTCATGACGACGACTCAGCAGGCGGCGCTGGCACTGGGCGTGGCAACGCTCGGCTCGCTGTTCCTGGCGCTGGCACCGGGGTCGGGGATGCGGGACGCGCTGGTCGTGACGCTGCTGGTGCAGCTGGCCGCGGTGGTGCTCACGACGCTGCTGAGTCTGCGGCTGCCGCGCACGGTCGCGTGAGCGGGGGGGGCGTTCGCGGGGCGCGTTCGCGGGGCGGAGAGGTGGTGCGGCGGTACGGGAGTGCGGCGGTACGGGAGTGGGCCCGGAACGCCTGAGATGTTCCGGGCCCACGGTCCTACGGGGTGCTCTTCGCCGAGAGGGGGTCAGCTCTGCGCCGGGGCGTCCTGCTCCGGGGCGTCCTGCTCGGCGGCGTCGTCGGACTGCGGGGCGTGTCCGGAACGCTCCCGCATCTTGCGCAGCAGCTCCTGCTTCTGCTCGGCGGCCGTCTTCCGGTCGGCGTTGCGCTCGGAACCGGCACCCTGCTGCTCGGCGCGGGACACCTTCTTGCGCTGTCCGCCGACACCGAGAAGGTTGTTACGGCTCTTGGCCACGGGGTTCTCCCATTCGTGGTGAAAGTGAGGTCTGAAGCGACCCTGGATCGATCCGGCGGGCGGCGGGTGGTCGGACCCGCCGCGCTCTCACTCGTAGATCTGGAAGAACGAAGACATGCGGAAACGGTACCCCGGCCCGGGTGGCCCCAGCACCCAGATTTCCGGGCGCCGTGTCACCTCGCCGGGTGGCCTGGGACGGGCCTTCGACGGACGGCCCGGGCGACGGCCTTTCAGCGAGCCCGTGGGCCGGCTCTGCCGGGCAACCCCGCCTGACAGCTCGTCGGGCTGGTCTGGGCAGCCCGCCGAACGGTCTCCGTAGCCCTTCCGGGCGAACATGGAATGACAGATATTGAAATCTGTCATCACAAGTGCCATGCTCGACTGGACGGTATGCGCGGCACCCATCCGCGCCCTCCCGTCGTCCACCGCACCCCTTTCCCTCACCACACCCCCTCCGCCACCCGGGAGTTCTCATGACCGCCCTCCACACCCGCGCTCTCGGCTCCACCGGCCCGCAGGTCTCCGCGCTCGGCCTCGGCTGCATGGGCATGTCCGCGCTGTACGGCGAGACCGACCGGGCCGAGTCGATCGCCACCATTCACGCCGCGCTCGAATCCGGCATCACCCTGCTGGACACCGGCGACTTCTACGGCATGGGTCACAACGAGCTGCTGATCAACGAGGCCCTGCGCACCGCCCCGACCGCTGCCCGCGAACAGGCCCTGACCAGCGTGAAGTTCGGCGCGCTGCGGACCGTCGAGGGGGCCTTCACCGGCTATGACGGCCGCCCGGCAGCGGTCAAGAATTTCGCGGCCTACTCGTTGCAGCGACTGGGCACCGACCACATCGACGTCTACCGGATCGCCCGGGTCGACCCGGACGTCCCGATCGAGGAGACCGTCGGCGCCATCGCCGAACTGGTCGAGGCCGGGCACGTCCGCCACATCGGACTGTCCGAAGTCGGCGCGGACACGATCCGGCGGGCGGCGGGCGTGGCCCCGATCTCCGATCTGCAGATCGAGTACTCACTGATCTCCCGGTCCATCGAGGCGGAGATCCTGCCCGTCTGCCGCGAGCTGGGCATCGGCATCACGGCGTACGGGGTGCTCTCCCGCGGCCTCATCAGCGGCCATTTCACCCGCGACCGCGAGCTGGCCGCCGGCGACTTCCGGTCCATGAGCCCCCGCTTCCAGGACAAGAACCTCCAGCACAACCTCGACCTGGTCGACGCGCTGCGCAAGATCGCCGAGATGAAGGGCGTCACGGTCGCTCAGATCGCCATCGCCTGGGTCCTGGCCCGGGGCACGGACGTCGTACCGCTGGTCGGCGCGCGCCGCCGCGACCGGCTGACCGAGGCCATCGGCGCGCTGGACGTCCGGCTGGACGCCGCCGATCTCGCCGCGATCGAGGAGGCCGTCCCGGCAGGCTCGGCCGCGGGCGCCCGCTACCCGGAGAGCCAGATGGCCCACCTGGACAGCGAGCGCTGACCTCCGGGTACGGTCACAGCAGGGTCCGGCCGCACCGGGCACTCGCACCCGGGTCCTTCCCGGTACCGCGCCCGTGCCGCACCCGAGGCGCGAAACGGGCCCCCGGCACCCGGGCAACCTGCCGGACAGCCCGCCGGTGAAGCGTCCGGACGGAAACCGCACGACGCCCCCGAAAGGCAGCACACCCACCATGACGCCCCCGCCCGACCCGCTGACCCCCGAGCGCATCCTCGAAGCCACCGAGGACGTGCTGCGCCGCTACGGCCCGGCCAAGGCGACCGTGGTCGACGTGGCCCGTGCGCTCGGCGTCAGCCACGGCAGCGTCTACCGCCACTTCCGCACGAAGGCCGCCCTGCGCGAGGCCGTGACCGGCCGCTGGCTGACCCGCACGGAACTGGCGCTCACCGAGATCCTGCGGGCCTCGGCCCAGCCTGCCCCGGCGAAGCTGCGGCAGTGGCTGGAGACGCTGTTCGAGGCCAAGCGGCACAAGGCGGGTGACGACCCCGAGCTGTTCGCCACCTATGAGGTGCTGATGGGCGAGAGCACCGTGGTCGAGGAGCACATCCGCGAACTGGTCGGCCAGTTGCGCGAGGTGATCGAGGAGGGGGTGACAGAGGGGCAGTTCGCGGTGGAGGACCCTGCTGCGGCGGCCCAGGCCGTGTTCGACGCGACGGCACGCTTCCACGACCCCGCGTACGCGGCCGAGTGGCAGAAGCCCGCCATCGTCGCCGAGTTCACCGCCGTCTCGGACCTGCTGCTGCGAGGCCTGCGCGCCTGAAGGACGCTGCACCTTCACGACCTGCCCACAGACGCCGGGACACGGCCGGAGCGACCACGACCGGCAGGACCACCGCCGGTGGGGCAGGCCACCGCGGGACGGGACGCGCGCTACGTCGCGGTGGGGTCGACCGTCGCCTGGTGTGCCTCGGCGAGATGTTCCTCGGCCTTGAGCCAGGGCAGGAACTGCACGCCTTTGCGCCAGTCACAGGTGTCGCAGCTCAACTGCCGCTGCATCCCCGACTTCCTTACGTGGACTATGTGTTCACGGCCGTGCTGGTCCCATCTGCTGACCTTGCTCGTGGTCATGGACGGCATCCGAGCCTCCTGTGGACGATTGTGCCCAGTGTGCACGAAGCCCCCGGCTCCGTTCGGGGAACCGGGGGCTTCGTTCAGCAGACGCGAAGGGTCAGCAGCCCAGCAGTCGGGAGCCGAGGTACGCCTGGATCTGGTCCAGCGAGACGCGCTCCTGCTTCATGGTGTCGCGCTCGCGCACCGTCACCGCGTTGTCGTCGAGGGTGTCGAAGTCGACGGTGACGCAGAACGGCGTACCGATCTCGTCCTGGCGACGGTAACGGCGGCCGATGGCGCCCGCGTCGTCGAACTCGATGTTCCAGTTCTGCCGCAGGTCGGCCGCGAGGCCCTTGGCCTTCGGGGAGAGCTGCGGGTTGCGGGACAGCGGCAGGACCGCGACCTTGACCGGCGCCAGGCGCGGGTCGAGGCGCATCACGGTGCGCTTCTCCATGACGCCCTTGGCGTTGGGCGCCTCGTCCTCGATGTAGGCGTCCAGCAGGAAGGCCAGGACCGAGCGGCCCACGCCGGCTGCCGGCTCGATGACGTAGGGGGTCCAGCGCTCGCCGGCCTCCTGGTCGAAGAAGGACAGGTCCGTGCCCGAGGCCTTGGAGTGGGCCTTCAGGTCGTAGTCCGTGCGGTTGGCGACGCCTTCCAGCTCGCCCCACTCGCTGCCGCCGAAGCGGAAGCGGTACTCGATGTCAGCGGTGCGCTTGGAGTAGTGGGAGAGCTTCTCCGCCGGGTGCTCGAACCACCGCATGTTCTCCTCGCGCATGCCGAGGCCGGTGTACCAGTTCCAGCGCTGCTCCATCCAGTATTCCTGCCACTGCTCGTCCTCGCCCGGCTTGACGAAGAACTCCATCTCCATCTGCTCGAACTCGCGGGTGCGGAAGATGAAGTTGCCCGGAGTGATCTCGTTCCGGAAGGACTTGCCCATCTGCGCGATGCCGAACGGCGGCTTCTTGCGCGAGGTCTGCTGCACCTGGCCGAAGTTGGTGAAGATGCCCTGCGCGGTCTCGGGACGCAAGTAGGCGACGGAGCCGGAGTCCTGGGTCGGGCCGAGGTGGGTGGAGAGCAGGCCGGAGAACTGCTTGGGCTCGGTGAAGGTGCCCTTGTTGCCGCAGTTGGGGCAGTTGAGGTCGGCCAGGCCGTTGACGGGCGGCTTGCCGTGCTTCTCCTCGTACGCCTCCTCCAGGTGGTCCGCGCGGTAGCGCTTGTGGCAGGAGGTGCACTCGGTCAGCGGGTCGGAGAACGTGGCGACGTGGCCAGAGGCCACCCACACCTCGGGGGCCAGGATGACCGACGAGTCGAGCCCGACCACGTCCTCGCGCGAAGTGACCATGTAGCGCCACCACTGACGCTTGAGGTTCTCCTTGAGCTCAACGCCCAGCGGTCCGTAGTCCCAGGCGGCACGCTGACCACCGTAGATCTCGCTACAGGGGAAAACGAAGCCACGGCGCTTGCTCAGGCTGACGATGGAGTCGATCTTGTCGGCGGCCACGGTGCTCTCTTCATTACGACGGCGACGAACGGCGAATGCCCCAGATTACCGGCGGGCACGCCCCTTCGATCAAATCGGTATCCGCACAGTCGCCGAACAGCCGCCGCCGAGGGCATCTCATCGGCCTTGTTGACAATCGTTTCCACTTTTGTTGAAAATGACTGTCATGAACGAACGTCGCCTCATACCCACCGCCGTCGTCACCGGAGCAGTCGTCCTCGGGCTCACCGCGCTGTCCGCCTGCTCGGCATCCGACGCCGCCGGCCACAAGAGCGGTGACAGGCTGGACGTGGTGGCGTCGTTCTATCCGATGCAGTTCCTGGCCGAGCGGATCGGCGGCAGCCACGTCTCGGTCTCCACGCTCACCAAGCCCGGGCAGGAGCCGCACGACCTGGAGCTCAGCCCGCGGCAGATCGGCGGACTCAGCGACGCCGGCCTGATCGTGTACCTGAAGGGCATCCAGCCCGCCGTCGACGACGCGGTGGAGCTGTCCGAGTCGAAGCACACCGTGGACGCGGCGGGGCTCACCACGCTGGAGGACCACGGCACCGAGGCCGGGGGCGAGGAGCACGCCCACGAGCACGAGGGCGACGAGCCCGGCGCCGACCCGCACGTCTGGCTGGACCCGGTGAAGTACGCCGAGGTCGCCAAGGGGGTCGGGAAGTCCCTGGAGAAGACCGACCCGGACCACGCCGCGGACTACCGCAAGAACACCGACGCCCTGGTCACCGAGCTCGGCGCGCTCGACAGTGCGTACAAAAAGGGCCTGACGGACACCGCCACCACCACGTTCATCACCACCCACTCCGCCTTCGGATACCTGGCCGAGCGCTACGGCCTCACCCAGGAGGGCATCGCCGGCATCGATCCCGAGGCCGAGCCCAGCCCCGCCCGGATCAGCGCACTGCACTCCGTCGCGGAGAAGAAGAAGGTCACCACCGTCTTCTTCGAGACCCTCGCCAGCGACAAGACGGCGAAGACCGTCGCCCGGGACACCGGCCTGCGGACCGACGTCCTGGACCCGCTGGAGGGAATCACCGGCAAGTCCAAGGGCGATGACTACATCGAGGTCATGCGGTCCAACCTCGCCGCCCTGCAGAAGGCACTCGGCGCGAAGTGAGCGACGCGACCGCCCAGCCCGAGCCGACCCACCCGAACCGCGCAGCAGCACCGGAGGCGCTCATGTCCGAGCCCGAGAGCAGCAACCCCGAACCCGTGATCGTCCTGCGCGACGCCACGGCCACCCTAGGAGCACGCCCCGTGCTGCGCGGTGTCGACCTGACCGTGCGCCGCGGCGAGGTCGTCGCCCTGCTCGGTGCCAACGGTTCCGGCAAGTCCACCGCCGTACGCTCCGTCATCGGCCAGGTCCCGCTCACCCGCGGCAGCGTCGAGCTCTTCGGGACGCCCCTGCGCCGCTTCCGCAGCTGGGCGCGGGTCGGATACGTCCCGCAGCGCACCACGGCGGCCGGCGGCGTGCCGGCCACGATCCGCGAGGTCGTCTCCTCCGGGCGGCTGTCCCGGACGAAGCTGGGCCTGCCCCGCAGGGCCGACCGCGCCGCTGTCGACCGGGCCATCGAGCTCGTCGGCCTCGCCGACCGCGCCAAGGACTCGGTGAACGCCCTCTCCGGCGGCCAGCACCAGCGCGTCCTGATCGCCCGCGCGCTCGCCGCCGAACCCGAGCTGCTGATCATGGACGAGCCGATGGCAGGCGTCGACCTCGCCAGCCAGGAGATCCTCGCCGCGACCCTGCGCGAGCAGGTCGTGGCCGGCACCACCGTGCTGCTCGTCCTGCACGAGCTGGGCCCGCTCGAGCCGCTGATCGACAGGGCGGTCGTGCTGCGCGACGGCTGCGTGATGCACGACGGGCCGCCCCCGAAGGCGCTGGGCCAGCACGCTTCCCCAAGCTCTCAACTACGTTCGACCAGGGGAGACCCCACCCCCGGCCGTTGCCATGCACACCCCCACGCGGCTTCCGAGCCCGTCCGGACGGGACTGCTGAGCTGATCATGGAATTCCTCACCCCTCCCTTCATGCAGCGGGCGCTGATCGCCGCCGTGCTGGTCGGCGTCATCGCCCCCGCCGTCGGCATCTACCTGGTGCAGCGCCGGCAGGCCCTGATGGGCGACGGCATCGGCCACATCGCGATGACCGGCGTCGGCCTCGGCTTCCTGCTCTCCACCAGCCCGGTCTGGATGGCCACCGCCGTCGCCGTCGTGGGCGCGGTCGTCATGGAGCTGATCCGCTGGTACGGGCGGACCCGCGGCGACATCGCGCTGGCGATGCTGTTCTACGGCGGCATGGCGGGCGGTGTCCTGCTGATCAACCTCTCCGACACCGGCTCCAACGCCAACCTCACCTCGTACCTCTTCGGCTCGCTCTCCACCGTCTCCTCCGAGGACATCACCGCGATCGGCCTGCTGGCGGCGTTCGTGCTGCTGGTGACGGTGGGACTGCGGCGGCAGCTGTTCGCCGTCAGCCAGGACGAGGAGTTCGCCCGGGTCACCGGGCTGCCGGTGCGCGTGCTGAACCTGCTGGTCGCGGTCACCGCCGCGGTGAGCGTCACGGTGGCGATGCGGGTCGTCGGGCTGCTGCTGGTCAGCGCCCTGATGGTGGTCCCGGTCGCCGCCGCGCAGCAGATCACCCGGTCCTTCAAGGTGACGTTCGTGCTCTCGGTCGTCATCGGCGTCGCGGTGACACTGACCGGCACCGTGACCTCGTACTACCAGGACGTACCGCCCGGCGCGACGATCGTGCTGCTGGCCATCGGCGTCTTCGTGGTGCTGACGCTGCTCGCCGCCCCTGTCGCGAGAAGCCGTGCGCGCAGGAGCGAAACGGCCACGGACCGGTGCACCCTGGAGGTACCGGCCACCCGACGGCCCGCGGACGACGTCCACGTCTGATGTTCCAGGTCCGGCCGTGCGGGCGGGCCGGACTGGCACAATGGCCCGACAGACGTACGGGCGACACGAGGAGGCACCTGTGGCGACGGCGCCGATCAGTGGAACGAACGCTGCCCCGGTACGCGGCCGGTCGACCCGGCAGCGGACAGCGGTGGCGGCGGCGCTCGACGAGGTGGACGAGTTCCGCAGCGCGCAGGAGCTGCACGACGTGCTCAAGCACCGCGGCGACTCGGTCGGGCTGACCACGGTCTACCGCACCCTGCAGTCCCTCGCGGACGCGGGCGAGGTCGACGTGCTGCGCACCACCGAGGGCGAGTCCGTCTACCGGCGCTGCTCGACCGGTGACCACCACCACCATCTGGTGTGCCGGATGTGCGGCAAGGCGGTCGAGGTCGAGGGCCCGGCGGTGGAGCAGTGGGCGGAGACCATCGCCACGCAGCACGGCTTCGTGAACGTGGCGCACACGGTGGAGGTCTTCGGCA
This sequence comes from Streptomyces sp. RKAG290, assembly GCF_023701695.1. Taxonomy (GTDB): domain Bacteria; phylum Actinomycetota; class Actinomycetes; order Streptomycetales; family Streptomycetaceae; genus Streptomyces. The sequence goes on along the minus strand of NZ_JAJOZC010000001.1, from coordinate 5,118,777 downwards.
CCTGCATGGAGTGCGCGAGCGCGGAGAAGTGACCCGCGGGGGCTCCGCTTCCGGAGCCCCCGCCGGCCGGCTCCCCGCTCCTCAGCCCGCGGAGGGGTCGGCCTTGGCGCCCGCCGCCTCGATCGCGCCGCCGAACCGCCGGTCGCGCTGGGCGAATTCCAGACAGGCCCGCCACAGGTCGCGGCGGTCGAAGTCCGGCCACAGCACGTCCTGGAAGACCATCTCGGCGTACGCGCTCTGCCAGATCAGGTAGTTGGACGTGCGCTGCTCGCCGCTGGGGCGGACGAAGAGGTCGACGTCCGGCATGTCCGGGTAGTAGATGTACTTCGCGAAGGTCTTCTCGTTGACCTTCGACGGGTCGAGCTTCCCGGCCGCGACGTCCTGCGCGATCCGCTGCGCGGCGTCGGCGATCTCGGCCCGGCCGCCGTAGTTGACGCAGAAGTACAGCGTCATCTTGTCGTTGTCCTTGGTCTGCTCCTGAGCGATCTGGAGCTCCTGGACGACGGACTTCCACAGCTTCGGCATGCGGCCGACCCAGCGGATCCGGATGCCGAGCGCGTCCATCTCGTCACGGCGGCGGCGGATGACGTCCCGGTTGAAGTTCATCAGGAACTTCACCTCCTCCGGGGACCGCTTCCAGTTCTCGGTGGAGAAGGCGTACAGCGAGAGGTTCTTGACGCCCATCTCGATGCAGCCCTTGAGCACGTCCATGACGACGCCCTCGCCGACCTTGTGGCCCTCGGTGCGCGGCAGACCGCGCTCCTTGGCCCAGCGGCCGTTGCCGTCCATCACCACGGCGACGTGCTTGGGCACCAGCTCACCGGGGATCTTCGGCGGCGTGGCACCGGACGGGTGCGGCTCCGGGGTCTTGTAGTCGCGCCGGTTACGGCCGCCGAGAATCCCGCGTACTGCCATGAACTGTCCCGCTCCTTCTGGCTGATCTGCCCGTGTCACTTCTCTACGTACCGCAGTGAGCGCAGTCCGCGCTCCAGATGCCAGTGCAGATAGGCGGACACCAGCCCGCTCCCCTCCCTGACATGACGCGCCTCGCACGCGTCCGCCGTCTCCCAGTCACCGGTGAGCAGTGCGCTCAGCAGGGTGACGGCCTCAGCCGAGGGTACGACGCTGCCGGGTACCCGGCAGTCGCCGCATATGACGCCGCCCGCCGCGACGGAGAAGAAACGGTTCGGTCCGGGCATTCCGCACCGGGCGCAGTCGTCGAAGCTGGGCGCGTAGCCGTTGACGGCGAGGGAGCGCAGCAGGAAGGCGTCGAGGATGAGGTTCGGCTCGTGCTCCCCCGGGCCAGTGTGCGCAGCCCGCCCACCAGCAGCAGGTACTGCTGGACCGCGGGCTCGCCCTCGTGGTCGGTGAAGCGCTCGGCGGTCTCCAGCATCGCGGTGCCCGCGGTGTAGCGCCCGTAGTCGGTCACGATGCCGCCGCCGTACGGGGCGATCGTCTCGCTCTGGGTGCAGAGCGGCAGGCCGCGTCCCACCAGTTCGCTGCCGCGTGCGAAGAACTGCACGTCCACGTGGGAGAACGGCTCCAGCCGGGCCCCGAACTTCGACTTCGTGCGCCGCACCCCGCGCGCGACGGCCCGTACCCGGCCGTGGCCCCGGGTCAGGATCGTGATGATCCGGTCGGCCTCGCCCAGCTTCTGTGTGCGGAGCACCACGCCGTCGTCCCGGAACAAGCTCATGGGTCCATTGTCCGGTACGCGGGCGGCCGCCGGGGCCGCCCCCGCAACCAGGTCCGCTCAGTTTCCGGCCGGGCCGCCGCCGGCGGCCACCACCAGCCCGGATTCGTACGCGATGATCACCAGCTGGGCGCGGTCACGGGCGCCGGCCTTGCCCATGATCCGGCTCACGTGGGTCTTGGCGGTGAGCGGGCTGAGGCCGAGGGTCTCGGCGATCTCGGTGTTGTTGAGGCCGCGCGCCACCAGGCCGAGGACCTGGCGTTCGCGGTCGGAGAGCGACTCGGGGCCGCCGGGCCCGGCGGCTGGCGGAGCACTGGGGGCGCTGAGGACCCTGGCGATCAGGCGCGCGGTCGGGCCGGGTGAGAGCAGGGCCTCGCCCGCGGCCACCGTCTTGATGGCGGCGAGCAGGTCGGCGGGCCGGGTGTCCTTGACCAGGAAGCCGGATGCGCCGGCGCGCAGCGCCTCCACCACGTGGTCATCGGTGTCGTACGTGGTCAGGACCAGCACCTTCACGCCGGCGAGGTCCTCGTCGGCGGCGATGCGGCGGGTCGCCTCGATGCCGTCGAGCTCCGGCATCCGGATGTCCATCACCACGAGGTCGGCGCGCGCGGAACGGGCGAGCGCGACCGCTTCGAGGCCGGTGGCGGCCTCGCCGACGACCTCCATGTCCGGGTCGGAGCCGATGAGCATCGCGAACGCCGCCCGGACGAGCGTCTGGTCGTCGGCGAGCAGCACTCGGATCATGAGACGGTCTCCGGTTTCTGTGCCTGGTCCTGGCCGTGGCCGTGGCTGTGTCCGTGGCCTTGACCCTGCCCCTGCACCTGGTCCTGCACCTGGTCCTGTTCCTGGAACGGCAGCAGCGCCGAGACCTCGAAGCCGCCGCCCGGGCGGGGCCCGGCGTCCAGCGTGCCACCGGTGCTGCGGGCCCGTTCCCGCATCCCGACGATGCCGAAACCGGGCGCGGAGCCGTCTTCCACCGGGCCGGTGCCGTCGTCGGTGACCGTGACCCGCAGCGCGCCGGCTCCGGTCGGCTCCACGGTGACGCTGACGCGGACGCCGGCCCCGGCGTGCCGTACCGCGTTGGTCAGTGACTCCTGGACGATCCGGTACGCGGCCGCTCCGGTCGCCGGGGCCAGGCGGCCGCCGGGGGCGCGCACCCGCAGGTCGACCTGCGCCCCGGCCGCCTCCGCGGCCCGTACGAGGCCGGGCAGCGCGGCCAGGTCGGGCAGCGGGCCGTCCGCGTCGGGCCGGCCCTCGTGCCCGGGGTCGCGCAGGACCTGCAGTGTCGTGCGCAGTTCGGCCCTGGCCTCCCGGCAGGTGCCGGCGATGTCGTCCAGCGACGCGGCGATCGCCTGCCGGTCGAGCCGTTCCGGGTCGACGGTCAGGATGTGCGAGGCCACCGAGGCCTGCACGCCGATGAGCGTGATGCTGTGGGCCAGCAGGTCGTGCAGGTCGCGGGCGATCCGCAGCCGTTCCTCGGCGACCCGCCGCCGGGCCTCCTCCTCGCGGGTCCGTTCGGCGCGTTCGGCACGCTCCAGCACCGAGGCGACGTACTGGCGGTAGATGCGGACGTCCACCCCGCAGAACAGCACCGCGACGATCCAGCCGGAGATCCGCAGCAGTTCGAACCCGTCGTGTGCGCTGATGCCGAGCACCACGGTCAGCATCACGGACATCACGCCGATGCCGGCGAGCAGGGTGCGCAGCGGGCGGCCGGTCACGGCGACGGTGTAGAGCGCGATCCAGGTCTGCGGCATCGGGGCCGTGTGGGCGTTGTCGAGGCCGTGGTAGAGCGCCAGCGCCGGGACCATGGCGGCCAGTGCGAGTACCGGTGCGCGCCGTCGCCAGACGAGCGGGACGACGCTGGCCGACAGCAGCAGCCAGCCGAGTGCGTCGGGGGCGTGGGCGCCGTCGCTGAACAGGGCGAGGGCCGCGGAGAGCGCACCGGCGCCCACCGCGATGAGGGCGTCGGTGCGCGTCCGGTGCGGCGCGTGCATGGGGTCTCGGTTGACGACGGCCAGGATGCGCTCGCGGCGGTGCGTGGTTCGGGGCACGGTGCCATCCTCCGGTACGGGGCCGGGCACTGTCAGGGTGCCCTGAGGAGTTCCGGTTCGGGTGCGCGCGGCACGGGTGCGGCCGGGGTCCGGCTGAGCGCGCCCGGCCACCAGATCCTCCGCTGGAGGGCCACGCTCGCCGAGGTCACCAGATAGGTGCGGACGAGGAAGGTGTCGAGCAGGACGCCGACGGCGATGACGAACCCCATTTCGACCAGGGAGGTCAGCGGCATGTTCGTCAGGACGGCGAACGTGGCGGCGAGCACCAGGCCCGCCGAGGCGATCACCCCGCCGGTGGTGCGCAGTGCGGTGAGGGCGGCGGCGGTGGGTTCGGCGCCGGCCCGGGATTCCTCGCGGACCCGGTGCATCAGGAAGATCCCGTAGTCGACGCCGAGCGCCACCAGGAAGACGAAGGACAGCAGGGGCAGTCCGGGGTCGGTGCCCTTGAGCCCGAGGAGCGGTTCGAAGAGCAGTCCGCCGATGCCGAGCGCGGCACCCCAGACGGCGACGACGGCGACGACGAGCAGCAGCGGGGCGACGAGGCTGCGCAGCAGTGCGATCAGGATCAGCAGGACGGAGAGCAGGACGAGCGGGACGACGATCCGCAGGTCCCGGGAGCTGGCCGCCTCCAGGTCCATCTGCTGGGCGCCGGGGCCGCCGACGTGGCTGCCGTCCAGACCGTCCCGCAGGGCCCGGACGGTGTCGCGCTCCCCCGCTGACTCGGGCTCGGCCTCGGCAACGACGGACAGTTCGGTCCAGCCGCCCCCGCTTCGGCCCCGTTCGACGGCGGCGACGCCCTCGGTGGCGCGGGCCTTCGCCAGCGCGGCGGCGGCCCGGCGGGTGGGGGCGAGCACGGTGATCGGCTGGGCGGAGCGGCCGGGGTAGGCGTCGGCGAGTGTCTCCATGGCCACGACCGAGTCCGGCTTGCTGGTGAAGGAGTCCTCCTGCTTGAGGTCGCCCGGCAGGTTGAACACCCCGAGCGACAGTGCGCCCAGCAGCACTCCGCCGCTGACGAGCACGGCTACGGGCCGGCGTCCGGCCGAGCCGCCCATGACGGCGAAGAGCGAGCGCCGCCGCCCGGGTTCGCTGCCGTACGTGGGGACGAGCGGCCAGAACACCCGGCGGCCGAGGAGGACCAGCAGCGCCGGCAGCAGTGTCGTCATCGCCAGGAGGGCGCACAGCACGCCGACGGCCGCGATGGGTCCCATGCCCCGGCTGCTGGTGAGATCGGCGGCCAGCAGGCACAGGAGGCCCGCCGCGACGGTCGCGGAGGAGGCGACGACAGCGGGTCCGCAGCCCCGCAGGGCAGCCGCCATCGCGTCGTGCGGCCGGGCGAAGCGGGTCAGTTCCTCGCGGTAGCGGGAGACGAGCAGGAGTGCGTAGTCGGTGCCCGCGCCGAAGACGAGAATGGTCATCACCGCGGAGCTCTGGCCGGTGACGGTGACGTCGAAGCCCCGGTTGAGCCCGTATACGACGGCCATCGACAGTGCGTCGGCGACGCCCGCGACGACGAGCGGCACCAGCCACAGCAGCGGGCTGCGGTAGATGACGATCAGCAGGATCGCGACGACGGCGACCGTCGTGTAGAGCAGCGGGCCGCCGAGCGAGCCGTAGACCTTCTGCGCGTCGGTGGCCAGCGCACCGGGGCCGCCGACCTCGGCGTCCAGTCCGTGGCCGCCCCGCACCGTCCCGCGCACCTCGTCGACGAACGCCGTCCTGGCCTCGTCGTCGTGGCCCGGCCCGGTGGAGGACACCGGGTACATCAGGGTCGTCCCGTCCTTGGAGGGGACGGCTCGCGGGGGTGCGGTGAGGTCGTGGCCGCTCGCCACCGCCGCGGTCTGCCGGGCAGCCGCGGTCCGGTCGGCCGGGGTGAGTCCGCCGTCGCGGTGGTAGACGAGGACCAGGTCGGTGGACTCACCGCCGGGCAGCGCGTCCTGGATCTTCGCCACCTGGGTGGAGTCGGCGCTCGCCGGCAGGTAGTCGACGGCCCGGTTGGCCTGTACGTCCGCGAGCTTGCCCGCCAGCGGCCCGGCGATCGCGATCGCGGCGACCCACAGCGCCACGACCGCCCAGGGCAGCACGCGCCACCGGCCGCGTGGCCGCCGCCCCTTGACCCTGTCCTGCGTTGCGGCCCGCATGGCAGGCCCCCCTTCCGTCCGGATGTCTGGTCATCTCCAGACTCCCGTCGGACCGGGCCTCTTTCCTCGCACCGTGGGCGGACTTCCCGGCTACTGCCTGGGTGGGTACGGCGCCCCCGGTACTCCCGCGGGAGTACCGGTGCGGTGCAGCGAGAAGGCCCCAGGAGGGCTTCAGCACCTCCTGGGAGGGCCGTGCGCACCTGGGGATGCCGCGGTGGGCTGCTAGGAGGGCGTGCGCGCCGCTGCGGCGAGCAGGCGGGCCGTGTCCTCGGCCCGGAGCTGCAGCGCCCCGCCCACCGTGGTCAGCACCTCGCGCTCGGCCTGGCTGTAGGGGCCGTCGGCGAGCGCGATCCTGGCGCCCTGCAGCAGGATCGATTCGCGTCCGGCGGGGGCCAGGTGCGGGGCCAGCGGCTCCAGCGCCTCGTGGAGCTCGATGGCGAGGGCCGCGCCGCAGGCCTCGGCGGCGGGGTCGAACGCGGAGCCGTGCCCGATGTCGGCGGAGAGGACCTCGACGACGGTGGCGAGCTGCTCCTGTGTGCAGTCGTCGAAGCCGGCGCCGCGCACGGTGGCTACCGCGGTCGCCAGGACCGTGCGGGACGTGCTGCCGCCGGCCGCCAGGACACCGAGCGCCACGGTGTGCACGGCGTCCCTGAGCATCGCCGAGAACCGGGTGGTGGTGGGGTGGTCGAGCGTGTCGGTGTCGAAGTGGTGGTGGCAGGCGGCGCATTCGACGACCGGCCCCACGGTGCCGCGGCGCAGCAGCGGTACGCCGAGGAAGGTGAGGCGCCGACGCCCGGTGAGGCGGCGGTAGTTGCGATCGCCCCCGCAGCCGGGGCAGAAGAACTCGCCGTCACCGGCGATGTCCCACATAGTGCGAATGCCGCCGATACGCAGCTTTATGGCGCGTTGTCCCAGGGCTGACCGCACGTCGCACACCTCCGTTACTCCCCCGTAGCCCGAAGGGCACGGGAGGTGCCCCCTCGGCAACGTTGCCGTGTTGACGTGATGTTAACCACATCCATGAGGTGGCGTCAGCACCTCGGTCGTCACAACCGCCCGGAGATGGCCGAACCCCGCCCCCGGGGTACGGGCGGGCGGGGTCACGGACCGTGCGACTTCATGCCCTTTCGGGCGCCGGGTCAGCGGGTGGCGCGGTTGACGGCCGAGACGACCGCCTTCAGCGAGGCCCTCGTGGTGTTGGCGTCGATGCCGATGCCCCACAGGACCTTTCCGTCGATGGCGCACTCGATGTAGGAGGCGGCCTGCGCGCTCGCACCCTCGCTCATCGTGTGCTCGGTGTAGTCCAGCAGCCGGGCATCGATGCCGATGGCCTGCAGCGCTTCGAAGAACGCCGAGATCGGGCCGTTGCCGGTGCCGGTGAGCACGGCGTCCACGCCGTCCACGGTCGCCTCGACGGTGATCGTGTCCTGTCCGTCGGTGCCGGTCGTGGTCTGGCCGGAGCGGAGCTGGACGCGGCCCCACTGGGCCGCGGCGTCCTCGGCGTTGGGCAGGTACTCGTCCTGGAACGTGGACCAGATCTGCGTCGGCGTGACCTCGCCACCCTCGGCATCGGTCTTGGCCTGAATGATCCGGGAGTACTCGATCTGCATCCGGCGCGGCAGGTCCAGCTTGTGGTCGTTCTTCAGGACGTACGCGATTCCGCCCTTGCCGGACTGCGAGTTGACCCGGATGACGGCTTCGTAACTGCGGCCGACGTCCTTCGGGTCGATCGGCAGGTACGGCACCGCCCACTCGATGTCGTCGACCGTCTTGCCCTGGGCGGCCGCGTCGGCCTCCATGGCGTCGAAGCCCTTCTTGATGGCGTCCTGGTGGGAGCCGGAGAAGGCGGTGTAGACCAGGTCGCCCGCGTAGGGGTGGCGCGGGTGGACCTCCATCTGGTTGCAGTACTCGCTGGTGCGGCGGATCTCGTCGATCTGCGAGAAGTCGATCTGCGGGTCGACGCCCTGGGAGAAGAGGTTCATGCCCAGCGTCACCAGGTCGACGTTGCCCGTGCGCTCGCCCTGGCCGAACAGGCAGCCCTCGATCCGGTCCGCCCCGGCCATCAGCGCCAGCTCGGCGGCGGCGACAGCGGTACCGCGGTCGTTGTGCGGGTGGACGGACAGGCAGACGAACTCGCGGCGCGACAGGTTGCGCGACATCCACTCGAACCGGTCCGCGTGCGTGGACGGCGTCGAACGCTCCACGGTGGCGGGCAGGTTGAGGATGATCTCGCGGCCCTCCTCGGGCTGCCAGACGTCACAGACGGCCTCGCAGACCTCCAGGGCGAAGTCCAGCTCGGTGTCGGTGAAGATCTCCGGGCTGTACTGGTAGCCGAAGATCGTCTCCTCACCCAGGATCTTCTCGGCGTACTCCATGACCAGCCGGGTGCCGTCCACGGCGATCTGCTTGACCTCCTCCTTCGAGCCGCGGAAGACCACGCGGCGGAAGGTGGGGCGGTCGCGTTGTACAGGTGCACGGTGGCGCGGCGGGCGCCGACCAGCGATTCGACGGTCCGCTCGATCAGTTCCTCGCGGGCCTGCGTCAGGACGGAGATCGTCACGTCCTCGGGGATCGCGCCCTCTTCGATGATGGAGCGGACGAACGCGAAGTCGGTCTCGCCGGAGGACGGGAAGCCGACCTCGATCTCCTTGTAGCCCATGCGCACCAGCAGATCGAACATCTCGCGCTTGCGGGCCGGCGACATCGGGTCGATCAGGGCCTGGTTGCCGTCACGCAGGTCGGTGGAGAGCCAGCGGGGTGCGACGGTGACCCGCTTGTCCGGCCACGTGCGGTCGGGGATCTCCACGGCCTCGTAGCGGCCGTACTTGCCGATCGGCATCCCGGACGGCTTCTGCAGCCCCGTGGCGTTGGTGACCGGCGTGGGGCGGCCCACGGCGTTCTCGGCGGGGGTCTGGGCGGGATTCACTGCGGTCATGGCGTAGGGCTCCTCGGGGTCCGGCAAAGGGACGGCCGACCGTGTCGCTGCAACACAAGACTCCGCGGGGAGGGGGTCGGCCTACGACTACAGACCCTCGCCGCGGCAGCTAAGAAGAAGCAGCCCGAAACGCATGATGCGAAGAGACTAGCCGAGTGACACCCGGGATGTCGGCGCCGTATCAGTATGCGGGACCGGGCACCGGTAACGGGTGAACAGTGACCGATCACTCTATTTCGTCAATCCTGGTGGCAACCAGTGACAACGCGATCACACGCTGCCACAGTCGAATGCATGCAGCCTCGATCTCAGCACGGGTTCCACCCCGTCTTCTGCACCATCGTGCCGCCCCACGTCCTCGACAAGCTGTCACAGTCCGACGATCCCGCCCTGGCGGAACCGGCCCGCCGCACCCTGGAGGCCGACGCCGCACGGCGCACCCGCCGCCAGGTGACGACCCTGGTCCCGCCCGCCGTCACCCCGGCGCCGGAGGGCGCCAGGACCGGCAAGCCCGACCGCACCCTCTACGACTGCCGCCACGGCACCGAGCTGCCCGGCACGAAGGTCCGCGCCGAGGGCGAGGGCCCCACGGGTGACGCCAGCGTCAACCGCGCGTACGCCGGCCTCGGAGCCACCTTCGAACTGCTGCTCAGCGCGTACGGGCGGCGTTCGATCGACGGCAACGGGCTGCCGCTGATCGGTTCCGTGCACTACGACGAGAAGTACAACAACGCCTTCTTCGACGGCGAGCAGATGGTCTTCGGCGACGGGGACGGGGAGATCTTCCTGGACTTCACCGTCGCCATCGACGTCATCGCCCACGAGCTGGCGCACGGCCTGACCCAGTACACGGCCAACCTGAGCTACTACGGCCAGTCCGGCGCGCTCAACGAGTCGGTCTCGGACGTGTTCGGCTCACTGGTCAAGCAGTACTCGCTGGGCCAGACCGCCGAGCAGGCCGACTGGCTGATCGGCGCGGGACTGCTGGCCCCCGGGTCCAGGGGGTGGCCCTGCGCTCGATGAAGGCGCCCGGCACCGCGTACGACGACGATGTGCTCGGCAAGGACCCGCAGCCCGCGTCCATGGACGACTACATCCACACCGGCGACGACAACGGCGGTGTGCACCTCAACTCCGGCATCCCCAACCGCGCGTTCTACCTGCTGGCGACCGCGCTCGGCGGCAGCTCGTGGGAGAAGGCCGGCCAGCTCTGGTTCGATGTGCTCACAGGTGGTGAACTGGCGGTGGACGCGGACTTCGCGGCCTTCGCCCGCCAGACCGTGGCGGCGGCACGCAGCCGCTTCGGCGACGGCGACGAGCTGGAAGCGGTGCGGAAGGCCTGGTCGGAAGTGGGCGTACCGACCGCGTGACGCAGGGCCCGTCCGCCGACGTCGAGACAAGGACACGCATGCGCATCCAGGTGAGCAGGACCGGCGGCTTCGCCGGCATCGCACGCGACCGCGAGATCGACACCGCTGGACGGGCCGACGCCCACGAATGGGAGAGCCTGGCCGAATCGGCGCTGGCCGGTGGCCGGGACACTGCACCGGCGGGCGTTCCGGACGGCTTCGGCTACCGGATCACGGTCGGCGACCGGACCGTGCACTGCGCGGACCCCCGGCTGACCGACGCCCAGCGCGCCCTGGTCTCACGCGTCCTGAAGGAGGGCGCGTGAGACCGGCGGGCAGCAGCCGGCCGGCGCACCGCTGAGACCTCTCGGAACGCGGGCCTGCGGCAGCCGCTTCAGGACCCGTCCCGTCCGCCTCGCTCGGAACACCGATGCGCGAAGCTCTTCGGGACCCGTCCCCTCCGCCTCGCTCAGAACCCCAGCTTGCGCAGCTGCTTGGGGTCCCGCTGCCAGTCCTTGGCGACCTTCACATGCAGGTCCAGGAAGACCGGCGTGCCGAGCAGTGCCTCGATGTGCTTGCGGGACTTCGTGCCGACGTCCTTGAGCCGCTTGCCCTTGGGGCCGATGATGATGCCCTTCTGGCTGGGCCGCTCGATGTAGACGTTGGCGTGGATGTCGAGCAGCGGCTTGTCCGCCGGACGGTCCTCGCGCGGCAGCATCTCCTCGACGACGACCGCGATGGAGTGCGGCAGCTCGTCCCGTACGCCTTCGAGTGCGGCCTCCCGGATCAGCTCCGCGACCATGACCATCTCGGGCTCGTCGGTGAGGTCGCCCTCCGGGTAGAGCGGCGGGCTCTCCGGGAGCAGCGGGGCGATCAGGTCGGCCAGCAGCCCGACCTGGTCGTCCTTGACGGCCGAGACCGGGATGATCTCCGCCCACTCGAAGCCGAGCTCCTCGCCGAGGCGGGAGACGGCCAGCAGCTGTTCGGCGAGCTGCTTGGACTCGACCAGGTCGGACTTGGTGATGATCGCGATCTTGGGCGTCTTCTTGATGCCCGCGAGTTCCTTGACGATGTACTTGTCGCCGGGGCCGAGCTTCTGGTCCGCGGGCAGACAGAACCCGATGACGTCGACCTCGGCCCAGGTGGTGCGTACGACGTCGTTGAGACGCTCGCCCAGCAGGGTGCGCGGCTTGTGGAGGCCGGGGGTGTCGACCAGGATCAGCTGCGCGTCCGACCGGTGCACGATGCCGCGCACCGTGTGCCGGGTGGTCTGTGGCCGGTTGGACGTGATCGCCACCTTCTGGCCGACCAGAGCGTTCGTAAGGGTGGACTTGCCCGCGTTGGGGCGGCCCACGAAGCAGGCGAAACCGGCCCGGTGGGGGGCGTTGTTCTCAGCCTGCTGCGCAGCAGCTTCAGGGTTAGGTCGAGCGCTCATGGCGCCCATTGTCCCCGATCCCGGCAGCACTGCCGCACCACGGCCGTCTGCACAGGCGCCGGGGGCGTCGTCTCAGGCCGTGCGGTGACGGCTCCGACGTGCCCGTATCCACAGCGCCCCGCCCCCGGCAAGAATCACCAGCAGCACCACGGCGACCAGCCAGGGCAGCGCGAAGTACGTGACTGCGGCGGACTCCCGGGTGTCGCGGGCGGTGGCGCTCAGCGTGATCTCGCCCCACTCCAGCTGCGGCGCGCCCGCCCACTCCTCGGTCAGCCTGACCTCCTGGCGGGGCAGCAGCTCGGACGGGATCCGCTTCAGGTCGCGGGCGAGCAGGGTGCGGCCGAACAGCCCCTCGGCCCTGAGGGCGACCTTCGGGCTGAGGGTGACATTGCCGCGGTTGCGGAGCGTGTACGAGATGACGGCCCGGGACCGCCCGGTGCCCGGGACCAGTGGCTGGGTGTGCTCGACGTGGACGTCCTCCACGGAGAGCGCGGGCATGGTCGGGCCGTTGACCCGCAGGTAGATCCGGGCACCGACCGCCTTCTGCACGCCCACGGCGACGGCGCCCGCGCCGGCGGGGTCGATGCGCTCGTCGAGGGCGACCAGCGCGCCGGGGTGATCGCCCGGTTCGGCGTCCTCGGGGACCTTCACCGTGACGGGCACGGTGACCGAGCCGTGCGGCTTCACCGTGACCCGGTCACGGCCGGCCTTCGCCCAGGCGCCCACCGAGCGCTGCTTCTCGTCCGGCGCGCGGACGGCGAACCCGCCGTCGCGCGGGGTGTTGTACGCGTCGGCCGCGTACAGCCGGAAGGTCAGCGGCCGGCCGGTCCTGTTGGTGACGGTGACCTTGTCGGTGAGGGTGGCTCCGGGAGCGGCCGAGAGGTAGAAGTACGGCCGCGTGGCGGTGTCGGCGGTGGCCGGGAACACCGACCAGCTGCCGTTGTCGGCAGCGCCCGCCGCCGGGGCACCGAGCAGGAGCAGGGCGCCGGTCAGGAGGAGTACGGACAGCTTTCGCACGGTGCGGGGCCCCCAGGGTGCACGCTCGGGCGGGGTGGGCCGGCCGGGTGCGCGCCCGGCCCACCGGCTGATCAGTGGTACGCGCTCACGTCAGGGTGAGCGTGAGCACTCCGGAGTACGCGCCGGGGCGGAGTACGCCGGTACGTCCAGCGAAAGCCGGGCGTCGACGGTGAACTCACCGCCGGTGAACGCGCCGTCCGGGGTGGACGCCAGGGTCGCTCCCGCGCTGCCGACCGATCCCTGGGAACCGGCCGCGCAGGTGCTCGGGCTGCCGGCCTTCGCCGCGCAGGCCGGGCTCCAGCCGAGCGCGGCCGCGCCGATCTTCGCTCCGGCCGGACCCTTGAAGTCAGTGACCCTGCCGGTCAGGGACCAGCCCGCGGGGCCGCCGCGGAAGTCCTTGACCGTCACCGTCCGCAGGGCACCGGTGGATGCGCCGCCCTGCCCGAAGTCGACCGCCGACAGTTCGACGGAGTCCCCGGCCTGGGTCATGGAGAGCGTGCCCGCCTTGACGGACGAGGTCAGCTTCTGGCTGCCGTCGGGGATCTCGCCGCCGCCACCGGTGACGGTGTAGGCCTGGGGGCCCGCACCCTTGGCGGCGTCCCAGCCGGCGCCCTCGTAGGCGACGATGCCGGTGGTCGCGGGGTCGCTGACGGTGAGCTGCCCGGTGAAGGCGCCGGACCCGTCCGCCATGACCGTCGCGGTGTCGCCGGTCATGGCGTCCCCGGCCCGTCCGGCGAGTGTGACCGCCGCCCCGGCGGTGAACTTCGACCCGGTCACGGCGACCTGGTCACCGGCCGCGCCGGAGGCCGCGGAGAGCTGGATGGCGCGCTCGTTGACCTGTCCGCCGCCGTCCGTCGCGATGATCGTCTGGGAGACGGGCGCGGGCGGATCGGTGACCGTGCAGGGCGTGTCCAGCTCCATGATGTAGCTGGTGTGGATGTTGTAGTCGCCGGGCGAGAGCGTGATCTCCCCGGGCGCGGTGACCGTGAAGGTGCCGGTCATGGAGAACGACGGGAACGCACCCTTGCCGGGCACCGGGGCGTTCTTCTTCGGGCCCGCCACCGTGACGGCGGCGGACTGCGCACCGGCGACGGTGACCTTGCCGGTCGGCGTCATGATGTCGGCGGGCAGCGCCAGGTCGACCGGGTTGCTCGCGGCGGGCTTGACGACGGTGTACGTCACGGTGACCGTGTCGCCGACCTTCGGGGCGGCGTTGTCGACGGTGATCTCGGCCGACGTCGTCCCGTCGATCGGCGGAATTCCGGCGATGGCCGGCGGGATGCAGTGGGTCGGGAAGTCCACCGCCACGGAGGCCGTCGCCATGGCCCGGGCGGGCCCGGCGAGCAGCCCTCCCCCGGCGACGACGAGCGCGCCCACGCCCAGCGCGGCGGCCCAGCGGCGGCTTCGGTCCTGGCGGCTTCGGCGCCGGATTCCCGGGCTGTCGGATCTTCGAATGGCTGGACTCATGGAGCCCCCTCCTGCGGAATGCGGCACGGCGGCTCATCCGCGCCGGCAGGGGCCATTGACGACTCGGGCCGAAAAGAAGTCAATGGGATCGAAATGCGCTGACTGATGGGCCATCAGATGGTGACAAGATCCACGCTTTTTCCACACCCTGTGCGAACGCCCCGCACCGGTGGGATGCGGGGCGTTCACACAGGATGTGCCGGTCCTGCGGAGGTCAGCCGGCCGTCACACTCAGCCGCAGCACGCCGTCCGGCCCGGCGAGCAGCACGGGCGTGTCCGCCCCGCCCAGGTCCCGGACCGCGGCCCGGTCCTCGTCGGACGGGGTCTGCGCCTCGGAGACGACCGCGGCCGCTTCCAGCGAAGTGGCGCCGCTGGCGACGGCCATGGCGACGGCCGTCTGCAGCGCGCTGAGCCGCAGCGACTCCAGCTGCACGGTGCCCGCCACATACGTACGTCCGGTCTCGTCCCGCACGGCCGCGCCCTCCGGCACACCGTTGCGGGCGCGGGCGCTGCGCGCCAGCGTGACGATCTTGCGGTCCTCGGGGCCGAGGTCGGTGCTCTCAGTCATGTGCCGAGCATACGAAGCGTGCGCACCGGCCCGGCACGCGGGCGCCCGGCGCGACCGGGCCTCCGGCGACCGAGGTGCGGGTGCAGGTGCGGAGCCCCCGGGGGGGACAGGCCCTACCCCCGGTCGAGCCGCAGCCGCTCCGCCCGCGGCAGCCCCGCCACCACCAGGTCGTAACTGTCCTCGATCAGCTCACGCAGCCGCGCGTCCGGCAGCCCGGACACCGTCACGGTGTTCCAGTGCCGCTTGTTCATGTGCCACCCCGGCGCCACGGCCTCGTACTCCTCCCGGAGCCGCACCGCGTCGTCGGGGTCGCACTTGAGGTTCACCGTCAGCGGCCGCGCCTCCAGCGCGCTCAGCGCGAACATCTTGCCGAGGACCTTGAAGACCGAGGCCTCCGGCCCGAACGGGAACTCCTCGACGCTCGCGTTGAACCCCAGGCAGAACGCCCGCAGCTCCGTGGGTTTCATTCCGACGCCTCCTCCTGCGGAGCCAGCGGCTCCACCAGCACCGTGACGATCTTGTTCCGCCGGCCCGCCGGGGATTCCGCGGTCAGCCGCAGCTTTCGCCCGTCGGGCAGTTCGACCTCCGACGACGCGCCGGCGATCGGGACCCGGCCCAGCGCCTTCGCGAGCAGCCCGCCGACCGTCTCCACGTCCTCGTCGTCGTACTCGTCGAGGCCGAACAGCTCGCCGAGGTCCCCGATGTCCAGCCGGGCGGTCACCCGGAAGCAGCCGTCCTCCAGCTCCTGGACCGGCGGGAGTTCGCGGTCGTACTCGTCGGTGATCTCACCGACGATCTCCTCCAGGATGTCCTCGATGGTGACGATGCCCGCCGTACCGCCGTACTCGTCGATGACGACCGCGACATGGCTGCGGTCCTGCTGCATCTCGCGCAGCAGGTCGCCGGCGTTCTTCGTGTCGGGCACGAACGCCGCGGGACGCATCGCCGTGGAGACCAGGTCGGCCTCCGACTCCCGGTTGATGTGCGTCTTGCGGACCAGGTCCTTGAGGTAGACGATCCCGACGATGTCGTCCTCGTTCTCCCCGGTGACCGGGATCCGCGAGAAGCCCGAGCGCAGCGCCAGTGTGAGCGCCTGCCGGATCGTCTTGTAGCGCTCGATGCAGACCAGGTCGGTGCGCGGCACCATCACCTCGCGCACGAGCGTGTCGCCGAGCTCGAAGACGGAGTGCACCATGCGGCGCTCCTCGTCCTCGATCAGCGACTCCTGCTCGGCGAGGTCGACCATGGCCCGCAGTTCGGCCTCACTGGCGAACGGGCCCTTGCGGAACCCCTTGCCCGGCGTCAGCGCGTTGCCGATGAGGATCAGCAGCTGCGGGATCGGCCCCATGATCCTGGCCAGCGGCAGCAGGACGTACGCCGCCGCCGTGGCCGTGTTCAGGGGGTGCTGACGGCCGATGGTGCGCGGTGACACCCCGATGGCGACGTAGGAGACGAGGACCATCACACCCATCGCGACGGCCAGCGCCTCCCAGGTCTCCGGGAGCTCCTTGAGGCAGGCGTAGGTGACCAGCACCCCGGCCGACATCTCGCAGGCGACCCGCACCAGCAGCGCGACGTTGAGATAGCGCGTCGGGTCGGCCGCGACCTGTTCCAGCTTGTCGCTGCCGCGCCGCCCCGAGCGGACCGCCTCGGCGGCCCGGAAGCTCGACGTGCGCGCGATGCCGGCCTCCGCGCAGGCCGCGAGCCAGCCGACGACGACCAGCAGGACGACACCGAAGACGAGAGGCAGGCTCACGAGACGGTGGGGGCGGGCGACGGACCGGTCATCCCGCGCTCGCCGCGCCAGCCGTCCACGATCGCCGCCTGCAGCCCGAACATCTCGGCCTTCTCGTCCGGCTCCTCGTGGTCGTAGCCGAGCAGGTGCAGCACCCCGTGGACAGTGAGGAGCTGGAGCTCCTCGTCCATGGAGTGCTCCGTCTCGGCATCCTCGCCCTGCTTCTTGGCGACCTCCGGGCAGAGCACGATGTCACCGAGGAGCCCCTGCGGGGGCTCCTCGTCGTCCTTGGCCGGCGGACGGAGCTCGTCCATCGGGAAGGACATGACATCCGTCGGACCCGTCAGGTCCATCCACTGGATGTGGAGCTGTTCCATGGCGTCGGTGTCCACCACGATCACCGAGAGCTCGGAGAGCGGGTGGATCCGCATCCGGGCGAGTGCGTAGCGGGCGATGTCGAGGATCGCCTGCTCGTCGACCTCGGTTCCGGACTCGTTGTTGACGTCGATCGACATGGTGCGCTGCTACTGCTTCCCGTTGTGGCGGCCCTGGCCCTTGCCGGCCCGGCCGTCCTGTTCGCCTTGGCTGTCGTACTTCTCGTACGCGTCGACGATACGGCCGACCAGCTTGTGCCGGACGACATCCTGTGAGGTGAGCCGGGAGAAGTGCACGTCGTCGAGGCCCTCCAGGATGTCCTGCACCTGACGCAGACCGCTCTTGGTCCCGTTCGGCAGGTCGACCTGGGTGACGTCACCGGTGACGACGATCTTCGATTCGAAGCCGAGCCGGGTCAGGAACATCTTCATCTGCTCGGCGCTGGTGTTCTGCGCCTCGTCCAGGATGATGAAAGCATCATTAAGGGTCCGGCCACGCATGTATGCCAGCGGTGCCACCTCGATCGTGCCCGCCGCCATCAGCCGCGGGATCGAGTCCGGGTCGAGCATGTCGTGCAGGGCGTCGTACAGCGGGCGCAGGTACGGGTCGATCTTGTCGAAGAGCGTGCCGGGCAGGAAGCCGAGCCGCTCGCCCGCCTCGACCGCGGGGCGGGTCAGGATGATCCGGCTGACCTGCTTGGACTGCAGGGCCTGGACCGCCTTGGCCATGGCCAGGTAGGTCTTGCCGGTGCCGGCCGGGCCGATGCCGAAGACGATCGTGTGCTTGTCGATCGCGTCGACGTAGCGCTTCTGGTTGAGCGTCTTGGGGCGGATCGTGCGGCCGCGGCTGGAGAGGATGTTCTGGGTGAGCACGTCGGCCGGGGTCTCGGTCCCGTCCGCCTGGCCGCTCTCACTGGCCTTGAGCATCGCGATCGAACGTTCCACAGCGTCCTCCGTCATCGGCTGACCGGTGCGGAGCACCAGCACCATCTCGTCGAACAGGCGCTGGATGAGGGCGATTTCCGCCGCGTTCCCCGTTGCGCTGATGTCATTGCCCCGGACGTGGATGTCGGCTGCCGGGAACGCCGCTTCGATCACGCGCAGCAACGAGTCGCCCGTTCCCAGGAGCATCACCATGGGGTGTGCGGCCGGGATGCTGATGTGGGCGCGCGCCTGCGGCTGTGTGGGTGTCTGAGTCATGGGCCGGCCCTCGGGCCTGCACATACCTCCCGTTGCACGGCCGTCGCTGCTCGACAGCCTCTGGAGTACCAAGCCTACGACTCCGTACTGACAACACCGAGAGGTTTTCGTCAGCGGCACCGGCCGGCGGGGCTCCGCGGGGCCGGAGAGGCCTGGGGTCTTGCGTTTGGATCCGGCATGATCCGAACAAGAGCCCCTCAGGGGCGGAAGCCGATCGTCGGGACGGCCCGGCGCAGCGGCCAGGAGCGGGCGGCGGCGGGGAGCAGGTCCTGGAGGAAGGCGTACCGCTGGAGCGCCGCCGGGTCCTGGTCGGCGCAGGTGCGGACCTGCTGCCACCAGGCGGCGATCTCCGCCCAGCCGGGGGCCGACAGCGAGCCGCCGAACTCCTGGACCGACAGGGCGGCGGTGAGTCCGGCGAAGGCCAGCCGGTCGGCGAGCGGCCAGTTGGCCAGGGTGCCGGTGACGAAGCCGGCGACGAAGACGTCTCCGGCGCCGGTCGGGTCGAGTGCCTCGACCTCGATCGCGGGGACCTCGGCGGCCGTTCCGGTGGCCGCGTCGACCGCGTACGCGCCCTCCGCCCCGAGGGTGACGACGGCGAGCGGCACGTGCTCGGCGAGGGCGTGTGCGGCGGCGCGGGGGCAGTCGGTGCGGGTGTAGCGCATGGCCTCCTCGGCGTTGGGGAGGAAGGCCTGGCAGTGCGCGAGGTCGGTCAGTCCGGCCAGGTCCCAGCGGCCGGTCTCGTCCCAGCCGACGTCGGCGAAGACCATGGCGCCGCGGCGGGCCGCCTCGGCCACCCAGGGCTCGCTGCGGCCGGGGACGAGCGAGGCGACGGCGGCGCGGGCTCTCGGCGGGCACTGCGGGAAGGCGGTGGGCCGCTGCGGGGCGCCGGCCGGCGGCGGGGCTGTGGGGACCGGGGCCTCGTGGCCGTGCGAGACCATGGTCCGTTCGCCCTCGTAGGCCATCGAGACGGTGACCGGCGAGTGCCAGCCGCGCACGGTGTGCGACATGGACAGGTCGATGCCCTCGCCCTGTTCGAGGGCGTCCCAGCAGTACTCGCCGTAGTGGTCGTCGCCGAACGCCGCGGCCAGTGAGGTGTGGAGGCCGAGCCGGGCCAGTGCGGTGGCCATGTTGGCGACCCCGCCCGGGCTGGAGCCCATGCCGCGCGCCCAGGACTCGGTGCCGCGCACCGGGGCGCTGTCCAGGCCGGTGAAGATGATGTCGAGGAAGACCGTGCCGGTGAGGAAGACGTCGCAGTCCGGGTCCTGCGGCGCGCGCAGCCCGTCCAGTGGGTCGATGCCTGGAATGTCAGCGTTCACCTTGAGCTCCCCGGTCGTGGCAGATCCCAGCCAGTGTGCCCGATTCACTCCGCCGTCCGGAGGATCCGCGCCGGGTCCGCGCACACAGAGGCTGACCTGCATAAACATGCGCTGCTACCCGCATAGAAACACGGCAAACGCATAAGTGACCCAGATCACAGCGGGGCGGCTTTCGGTCGGCCGGGGCCAGTTGATACAAATTGGCCCGCGAGCACCGTTGGGGGCAGTTACCTACGAGTGCGTCGACTTCTGCACGTTTCCCTCTTTTCTCGTATTTCTGCCTTACCCCCTCTCTGTCTTCTCTGCCTCCTCTGGCATGTCTTTCAGGAACGCCCATGTCCTCGCGCCCTCGCGCCGCGTGGCCTCTGGTTGCCGTGTTCACCGCCGGTTACCTCGCCGCATATCTCCTCCCCACCATCGTGGGCCGGCTCTCCACCTATCTGGGTCTCAGTGCCGCCCAGGCCGGTCTGGTCGGCAGCGCCCTGCTGCTGAGTTCCGCGTCCGCCGGGTTCTGCCTGGCCGGCCGCACCGAGGCGTACGGACCGCAGAGACCGGCGCGGATCGGGCTGGTCCTGGCCGCTCTGGGCTACGGCTGTGCGGCGCTGGCCGGTTCCGTGCCGCTGGTGGTCATGGGCGTGGTGGTCGGCGGCTTCGGCTCCGGCACCGCGACCGCGGTGGCCGCGGCGGGCATCGCCGCCCAGCGCGATCCGCACCGGACCTCGTCCCTGGGGCTGCTCAGCGTCTCCGCGACCGCAGGCGTCCTCTACCTGACGATCCCTCACCTGGGCGGCGGGCACCGGCTTCCGTTCGCCTCGATCGCCCTGGTCGCGCTCCTCGTCTGGCCCGCCACCTCACGTCTGGGCGGGGCGGCACCCGCCGGGCCCGCCGTGCCCGCTTCCGGACGGCTGCCGCACCGGCGTTCCGGCCTGCTGCTGGCGGGCGGCATGCTCGTGTGGTCGATGGCGCAGAACGCGCTGTGGGGGTCAGCAGCCGCATCGGCGTGGTCCAGGCGGGGCTCTCCGAGGTGACCGTCGGCGCGGTCTTCGCCGCCGCGCTCGGCGCCGGTCTCCTCGGCGTGATGGGCGCCGGGGTGCTCGGCGCCCGGCTGGGGCGTGCCGTGCCGATCGGTCTCGGCACCGTGATCATCGCGGGGAGCATCGTGCTCAGCTCGTCGGCGGTCGACCTCGGTTCGTTCGCGACCGGCGAGATCGCGTGGAACACCTTCTACCCGGTGGTCCTGTCGTATCTGATCGGGCTGGCCGCGTCCCTGGACGTACGCGGCCGCTGGGCGGTCCTCGCGGGCTCGGCCTCGTCCGTCGGTGTGGCCTGCGGGCCGCTGCTGGGCAGCGTGCTGTCCGAGGAGTCCGGCTATCCGGTCATGGGGCTGCTCCTGGGCGCCGTGACCCTGCTGGTCGCGGCACCGGTGACGGCCGTCGCCCTGCACATCGGCGGCCGTCCGCTGGTGCCCGGATCGGTGCGCCGCAGGGGTGGCGCGCCTGCCGCCCTGCTCGCGGTCACCACCGGTGCGGTGCCCGGCGCCGTGCCCAGGCTCGGCGCGCCCGAGCAGGCCGTCACGGAGATCAGCCTGCCCGCGCTGCGCCGCAGGCGCCTGGTCAGGAGTGCGTTCCGGACGGCCGGCCCGGCCGGCGGTGCCGGTCAGTCGAACGCGTACGCCTCGACCTCGGCCAGGTAGCGCGCCCGGCGCTCCTCGTCGTGGTCGAGGAAGGCCGCCTCGAATGAGTTGCGGGCCAGGGTGCGCAGTTGTTCACGCTCCAGGCCGAGTGCCTCGTGGACGGCGTGGAAGGTGTCTCCGACGTACCCGCCGAAGTAGGCGGGGTCGTCGGAGTTCACCGTGCAGAGCAGTCCGGCGTCCATCATGGCCCGCAGCGGGTGCTCCTCCAGGATGTCGACGGCCCGCAGCCGCACGTTGGACAGCGGGCAGAGGGTGAGCGGTACCCGGTCGGCGACCAGCCGCTTCACCAGGTCCGGGTCCTCCAGGCAGCGCAGCCCGTGGTCGATGCGCTCCACACCGAGTACGTCGAGCGCCTCCCGGATGTACTCGGGCGGGCCCTCCTCGCCCGCGTGGGCGACCTTGCGCAGGCCGAGCGCGCCTGCTGCCGCGTACACCTCGCGGAACTTGGCGGGCGGGTGGCCGACCTCGGCCGAGTCCAGGCCGACCGCGCTGATCCGGTGCAGGTACGGCTTCGCGGCCTCCAGGGTCTCCAGCGCCGACTCGGCGGACCGGTCGCGCAGGAAGCACATGATCAGCTGGGTGGAGATGCCGTGCTTCTCCTCGCTGTGCTCCAGCGCCCGGCCGAGTCCCTCGATGACCGTGCCGATCGGGACGCCGCGGGCGGTGTGGGCCTGCGGGTCGAAGAAGATCTCGGCGTGGCGCACGCCCTGGGCGGCGGCGCGGGTGAGGTAGGCGTCGGCGAGATCGGCGAAGTCGCTCTCGGTCCGCAGCACGGCCATCAGCGCGTAGTACAGGTCGAGGAACGTCTGCAGGTCGTCGAAGAGGTAGGCGGTGCGCAGCGCTTCGGTGTCCGCGTACGGGAGCTGCACGCCGTTGCGGGCGGCGAGGGCGAAGGCCAGCTCGGGTTCGAGGGTTCCTTCGATGTGGAGGTGGAGTTCCGCTTTGGGGAGGTGCACAGTTTCTCGCTAACGCAGGTGGTGCTGTGGGAGGTGTCGGGTGGGGACCGGGACCCGGATCAGGTCCTGGGCCACGGTCAGTTCGCCCTCGAACCCGGCGGCCCGGGCCTGGGTCTCGAATTCTTCCGGGTCCGGGTAGCGCTGCGAGAAGTGGGTGAGCACGAGATGCCGTACTCCTGCTTCCCGCGCCACCCGGGCCGCCTGGCCGGCGGTCAGGTGGCCGTGGTCGGTGGCGAGGCGTTC
Organism: Streptomyces sp. RKAG290; assembly: GCF_023701695.1. Classification (GTDB taxonomy): domain Bacteria; phylum Actinomycetota; class Actinomycetes; order Streptomycetales; family Streptomycetaceae; genus Streptomyces. The sequence continues at coordinate 5,096,604 of NZ_JAJOZC010000001.1, read as the reverse complement.
GTCCTCGTCGAGAAAGGTCGACTCGATGACCAGCATGTCGCATCCCTCGGCGAGCGCGTACACACCGTCGCAGAGCCTCGTGTCCATGATGAACGCGAACCGCTGTCCGCGCCTGTGCTCGGAGACGTCTTCGAGCGTGACACCGCGGACGGCGCCCTCGCGCTGGATCCGGCCGACGTCCGGTCCGGCGATGGCGTGCTCGGCGAGCCTGGCGGGCAGCATGCGGCGCCCGTCGGGTTCGACGAGCCGGTAGCCGTACGACTCGACGGGGTGCGAGAGCTTGTGGCTGCTGAGCGTGTACGCGTCGGTGGTGGCCAGCGGCCCGTCGGCGGCCACCGGGGCCTCGGTCAGCTCGACCGACTCGCGGTAGGCGGTCGCGTACCGCAGCCGGTCGAAGAAGTGCTGTCCGCTCGCCGGGTAGTGCGCGGTGACGGGGTGCGGCACCTGGTCGAGGTTGATCCGCTGGATCACCCCGGCCAGGCCGAGCGAGTGGTCGCCGTGGAAGTGCGTGACGCAGATCCGGTTGATGTCGTGCGCGGCGACGCCGGCCCGCAGCATCTGGCGCTGGGTGCCTTCGCCGGGGTCGAAGAGGATGCCCTCGCCGTCCCAGCGCAGCAGGTAGCCGTTGTGGTTGCGGTGCCGGGTCGGGACCTGGCTCGCGGTGCCGAGGACGACGAGTTCACGGGACGACACGGTGTGCGGCGGTCCGCTCTAGCCGGGGGGCCACTGGAGGCCGCGGCCGCCCAGGACGTGCGCGTGCGCGTGGAAGACGGTCTGCCCGGCCCCGACGCCGGTGTTGAACACGACCCGGTAGCCGCTGTCGGCGATCTTCTCGTCGGCGGCGACGTGCCCGGTCTCGCGCAGGACGTCGGCGAGGACCTGCGGCTCGGCGGCCGCGAGGGAGGCGGCGTCCGGGTGGTGGACGCGGGGGATGACCAGCACGTGGGTCGGGGCCTGCGGGTTGATGTCGCGGAAGGCGACCGTGGTGTCGGTCTCCCGGACGATGGTGGCCGGGATGTCACCCGAGACGATCTTGCAGAACAGGCAGTCGGGCTGCGGTTCTCCTGCCATGGGGGGCTCCTTGGTCTCGGTGATCCGTTACGGGGGCAGCCTAGCGGGCGGGGCCGGGGGGTTTCGGGGGTGCTGCCCCCGAAACCCCGTTGCCCAGCCGCCGAAGGGGCCTGTCCCTGCCGCTGGGCTCCCGCCGCCCTCCGGCATCACTCCGGCAGCGCCGGGGCCGTCCTCGCCGGGGTCCGGGCCAGGGACTCCAGCGCGATCCGGATCGCCTCGTCCAGCTGCGGGTCACGCCCCGCCGCATGGTCCTGCGGCGCCATGACGACCTCGACGTCCGGATCGACGCCGTGGTTCTCGACGCCCCATCCGTACCCCTCCATCCAGAACGCGTACTTCGGCTGCGTGACCAGCGTGCCGTCGACCAGCCGGTACCGGCTGTCGATGCCCACCACGCCGCCCCAGGTGCGCACGCCGACCACCGGGCCGATGCCCAGCGCCTTGATCGCCGCGTTCACGATGTCGCCGTCCGAGCCGGAGAACTCGTTCGCGACGGCCACGACCGGACCGCGCGGCGCGTCGCCCGGGTAGCTGGACGGCTGCTTGCCGCGGGGCACGTCCCAGCCGACGATGCGGCGGGCCAGCTTCTCCACGACCAGCTGCGAGGTGTGTCCGCCGCGGTTCTCCCGTATGTCCACCACCAGCCCCTCGCGGACGACCTCGGTGCGCAGGTCGCGGTGGATCTGCGCCCAGCCCGGGCCGGCCATGTCGGGGACGTGGATGTAGCCGAGGCGTGCGCCGGAGTGCTCGTGGACGTATGCGCGCCGGTCGGCGACCCACGCGTGGTAGCGCAGCGCCTCCTCGTCGGCGATCGGTACGACCACGACATGGCGCGGGTCGCCGCCGTCGGCCGGCAGGACGGTCAGCTCGACCGGGTGGCCGGCCGAGCCGGTGAGCAGCGGGCCGGGGCCGGTGACGCGGTCGACGGGGTGGCCGTCGGCGGCCAGGATCGCGTCCCCGGCGCGGACGGCGACGCCCGGCGCGGCGAGCGGCGCCCGGGCCGCGGGGTCGGAGGTCTCGGACGGCAGGATCCGGTCGATGCGCCACCTGCCGTCGTCCGCACGGGAGATGTCGGCACCGAGCAGCCCCTGGCGGGCCGAGTCGTCGCGCCAGCCGCCGGACGGGGTCACATAGGCGTGGGAGGTGCCGAGTTCGCCCTGCACCTCCCACAGCAGGTCGATCAGGTCGTCGTGGGTGGCGACGCGTTCCAGCACCGGCCGGTAGCGGTCCAGGACGCCGTCCCAGTCGATGCCGCCCATGTCGGGGTGCCAGAAGTTGTCCCGCATGATGCGGCCGGCCTCGGCGTACATCTGCCGCCATTCGGCGGCCGGATCGATGGTGCGGCGGATCCGGGACAGGTCGACGGCGATGGCGCCTTCGCCGTCGTGGTCGTCGTCGAAGCCTCCCGGGGCGCGGCTGTCGGAGGGGACGACGCGGAGTTTCCCGTGGCTGTGCAGCACCAGCCGCTTGCCGTCGCCGCTGACCGCGAACCGGCTGATGTCGGAGGCGAGTTCCTCGCAGCGCAGCTTCTCCAGGTCGTACCGCTCCAGGACGGTCTCGGGGCGGCGGGCGGCCGGCGTGGCGGCGCTCGTGCCGAGGACACCGGTCACCGGGTGGCGCAGCCAGAGCAGGCCGTCCTTCGCGGCGCGCAGCGAGGAGTACCCGCCGGCCTCGACGGGCAGCGGCTCGATGCGGTCGGCGAGTCCGTCCAGGTCGATGCGGGTCACCGGGAGCGCGGTGGGGTTGTCCTCGCCCTCGCCGCTCTTCTCCTTCTCGGTCGGGCGGCCGTGGAGCTGCGGGCCGAACGGGGAGGGGGTGGTCGCGGCGAGCGTCAGCAGGTGCGGGCGGCACGCGCCGATGAAGGCCAGGTCGAAGACGTGCGCGTCGTAGACCGGGTCGAAGGCCCGCTCGGAGAGGAAGGCCAGGTGCTTCCCGTCACCGGTGAAGGCGGGTGCGAAGTCCCGGAACCGCAGCGGTGTGGCCTCGGCGACCGTCATGTCCGCGAGGTGGGCGAGCCGGAGCTGGCTCAGCGGCTCGGGGCCGGGGTGGGACCAGGCGAGCCAGGAGGAGTCGGGGGAGAAGACGAGCCCGGACGCGTCGCCGTGCTCGCTGCGGTCCACCTCGTGGACCTCGCCGCTGTCCCGTTCGACGATCAGTACCCGTCCGTCGTGGGCCGCGACGGCGAACCGGCTGCCGTCGGGGCGGGTGCCAGGTCGAGGACCCGGCCGATCCGGCCGGCCGCGAGGCGGCGCGGTACGGCGTCGGGGGCGGTCCCGGTGGCGGGTGCGCATTCCAGCGCGTCGTCGCCCTCGGCGTCGGTCACCCAGACGACGTGCTGCTCGCCGTCGGCCTGGAAGGTGTGGGGCAGCCTGGCCCGTACCCCGGGTTCCACGGCGAGTGCGCGGGCCGGCCCCTCGCGGTGGGTGACCCAGTGGACGGCTCCGCGGGAGCCGACCGCGCTGCCGCGGCCGGTGCGGTCCGGGGACGCGGTGTGCAGGTGGCTGCCGGCGTGCACGGGATGCGGCTGCAGGTCTGCGCGCTGGCCGCCGAGCCGGATGTCGAGGCGGCGGGGTCCGTCGCTGTCCAGGCTGTCCAGGAGCCACAGTTCGCCGGCGGACGCGTAGACGACCCGGGTGCCGTCGGTGGTGGCGTGCCGGGCGTAGAAGCCCTCGGTGCCGGTGTGCCGGCGCAGGCCGGTGCCGTCGGGAGGGAGGAGTAGAGCGCTCCGACGCCTTCGTGGTCGGAGAGGAAGGCGATGTGCTCCCCCACCCACATCGGGCACTCGATGTTGCCGTCGAGGTCCTCGTGGACCCGGACGAATTCCTCCGGCGTCCCGTCGCCCGGGGTCCCGCCGCCACCGGCGGCGATCCAGAGCTTGCCGGCCGTACCGCCCCGGTAGCGCTTCCACTTGGCTGCCTCGCGCCCCATGGTCATGGACAGCAGCAGGACCCGTCCGCCGGGCCCGTACGCGAGTGATCCGACCGGCCCGTACGGCAGGGTCCGTGCCGGGCCGCCGTCCACCGGGACGGCCCTGGCCCAGCTGCGGCGCAGTGAGACCTGGCCCTGGGTACTGGTGACCAGCACTTCGCCTTCGGGGGTCCAGCCGCGTACGGCTGTCCGCGCGTCGCCCCAGTAGGTCAGCCGCCTGGCGGGGCCGCCGTCGGCCGGGGCCAGATGCACCTCGGGTGCCCCGTCGCGGGTGGAGGTCCAGGCGACGAGTTCCCCGTCGGGAGAGATCCGGGGCTCGGTGACGGGGCTGTTGTCGGCGCTGACACGCCAGGCTCGGCCGCCGTCGAGCGGCGCCAGCCAGACATCGTCCTCGGCGGTGAAGGCGACCAAGTCGCCCTGGACATGGGGATAGCGGAGGTAGGAAGGCTGCGTCACATCGATCACCCTAGGGCGCGGCTGTGTCGCGTGGAACGGAGTTGGCCGGAGTCCGCCCCGTACCGGTTGCCCGGCACGCTCACTTGCCCGGGTACGCCGTCACCGTGACGGTCACGGTCGCGGTCGGCCGGGAACCTCCCCCGCCGTTGCCCGCCGCGGGGGTCGACGGCGCCGCGTCGCAGTTGCCGAGCATCGTGGCGCGGAAGACGGTCCTCCCGTCCGCCTGGGCGGTCATGTCGCCGCGTACGCAACGGCCTTCGACCTCCCGGTCGACCTTGCCGGAGAGGCTGATGTCCTTGCCCTCCTTGGTGCGTCCGTGGCAGTCGACGTCGGCGACCCGGCGGGTGGCGGTGGGTGAACCGGACCGGGACGCGGACGCCCCGCCCCCTCCTCCGCCGGTGCGGGCCGTGCAGCTCAGCCACTGGACGTCGACCCCCTCGTGCTCCAGGGCGCGGGTGCCGGTGCGGTCCGTGGTCACGGCGATGGACGCGGTGTTCAGCCCGTCGACGGGGTCGCAGGCCGCCAGGCCGGCGACGACCGCGCCCGCCAGACAGATCACGGCCGGAAAGCGACGGGTCCTTCTGCTGCGCCATGCCCTCGATGTCCCCATACGGGCAGCTTCCCACCGCTCCTGACGTGGCGGTAGACCGCTTGCAGCCAGAACTGGCCACCGCTTCGGGAAACGGCGGGAATCAGGACCAGCGGCCGGTGCGGCCGAGCAGCAGGGCCGCGGCCGCCGTGCCCGCCGTCGAGGTGCGCAGGACGCTGCGCCCGAGCCGGCAGGTCCGGGCGCCGGCGGCGGCGAACGCGGCCAGTTCGTCGGGCGAGACGCCCCCCTCGGGGCCGACGACCAGCACGATCTCGCCCTCATCGGGCAGTGCGACGGTGGCCAGCGGCTCGCTGTCATGCCCGCGGTCCTCGTGCAGCACGGCCGCGAAGCCGGCCGTGGCCACAAGTGCGGCAACCTGCTTGGTCGTCATCGCGTCCGCCACCTCGGGGAACCGCACCCGGCGCGACTGCTTGCCGGCCTCGCGGGCCGTGCTGCGCCACTTCGCCAGGGCCTTGATTCCGCGGTCGCCCTTCCACTGGGTGATGCAGCGCCCGGCCTGCCACGGCACGATCGCGTCGACACCGGTCTCCGTCATCGTCTCGACGGCGACCTCGCCGCGGTCGCCCTTGGGCAGGGCCTGTACGACGGTGATGCGGACGTCGGGCCGGGGTTCCTCGTGCACGGGCTCCAGGCCGGTGAGGACCAGCCGGTCCTTGCCCTCGGCCGCCGTCACGACGCCCTGCGCCCAGTGGCCCAGGCCGTCCGTCAGGACGACGTCCTCACCGGCGCGCAGGCGCTTCACCGAGACGGCGTGCCGCCCCTCCGGCCCCTCCAGGACGAACCCGGGGCCCTGGGGCATCCGATCGACGACGAAGACGGGTGCCGTCACTGCGTGCTCCTTGTGCTCACTGCCGCCCGTGCGGCGTCCAGTTCCTCGGCGAGCAGTCCGACCAGCCGGCCGGCCGGCAGCTCGCGCGCCATCCGGTGCCCCTGGCCCGCCCACAACGCCATGCCCTGCGCGTCGCCGGCCTTGGCCGCCGCCGCGCGCAGCGCGGCGGTCAGCTGGTGGACCTGCGGGTAGGCGGCGGGGGCGTACGGTCCGTGCTCGCGTACGAAGCGGTTGACCAGACCGCGGGCCGGGCGCCCGGAGAACGCCCTGGTCAGGGTCGTGCGGACGAAGAGCGGGTTGGTCAGGGCCTGCTTGTGCAGCAGAGGGGCGCCCGACTCCGGGCAGATCACGAAGGCGGTGCCGAGCTGCGCCGCCTCGGCACCCGCGGCGAGCACCGCGGCGATCTGGGAGCCGCGCATCAGCCCGCCGGTGGCGATGACCGGGATCTGGACGGTCTCGCACACCTGGGCCACCAGGCAGAGCAGTCCCGTACCGAGACCGTCGGCCTCCGGGTCGTCGCGGTGGGTGGACTGGTGGCCGCCCGCCTCGACGCCCTGGGCACAGACGGCGTCGGCGCCCGCCCACTGCGCGGCCTGGGCCTCCTCGGGCGTGGTGACCGTCACGACGGTGTACGTGCCCACCGCGGCGAACGCGTCGAGGGTGTCGCGGGTGGGGCAGCCGAAGGTGAAGGAGACGACCGGGACCGGGTCCTCCAGCAGGATGGCGAGCTTGGCCTCGTAGCCGTCGTCGCCGCAGGAATCGCTCTCGCCGAGCGGGGTCTCGTACCAGGCGGACTCACCGGCGAGCTGGTGCCGGTAGACGGCGACGGCGCTCGGGTCGGCGACGGTCGGCTGCGGCATGAAGAGGTTGACGCCGAAGGGCTGCCCGGTCAGTGCGCGCAGCTGCTTGATCTCGTCGTACATGCCGTCCGCGGTCTTGTACCCGGCAGCCAGGAAGCCGAGACCGCCGGCCTCGGCCACGGCCGCGACGAGCTGCGGGCAGGAGACTCCGCCCGCCATCGGGGCCTGCACGATCGGATACCGGCTGAGATCGGTCAACGCGGAGGGCATGACCGCATCGTGTCATGTCCTTCCTGCCCCGTGCTTCGCACCCCGTGGCCGCGTTATGTCCGCAATGCCGTACGGGCCCGGAAACCGGGCCCGTACGGCATCGTCACGCGGTCCTACCGGCCGTTGAACGCGTCCTTCAGACGCGAGAACAGGCCCTGCTGGCCGGGCTGGAACTGCCCGGTGGGCCGCTCCTCGCCGCGCAGCTTCGCCAGCTCCCGCAGGAGGCGTTCCTGTTCCGGGTCCATCTTCGTCGGGGTCATCACCTCGACGTGCACGATCAGGTCGCCGCGCCCGCCGCCCCGCAGGTGGGTGATGCCGCGCCCGTGGAGCGGGACGGACTGGCCGGACTGGGTGCCCGGCCTGATGTCCACCTCCTCCAGGCCGTCGAGCGTCTCCAGCGGCACCTTGGTGCCGATGGCCGCCGCGGTCATCGGGATGGTGACCGTGCAGTGCAGGTCGTCTCCGCGCCGCTGGAACACCGCGTGCGGCAGCTCGTGGATCTCGACGTAGAGGTCGCCGGCGGGGCCGCCGCCGGGGCCGACCTCGCCCTCGCCCGCGAGCTGGATCCGGGTGCCGTTGTCGACACCGGCGGGGATCTTCACGGTGAGCGTGCGCCGTGAGCGGATGCGGCCGTCACCGGCGCACTCCGGGCACGGGGTCGGCACGACCGTGCCGAAGCCCTGGCACTGCGGGCAGGGCCGTGAGGTCATGACCTGGCCGAGGAACGACCGGGTGACCTGGGAGACCTCGCCGCGGCCGCGGCACATGTCACAGGTCTGGGCGGAGGTGCCGGGTGCGGCGCCCTCGCCGTTGCAGGTCGTACAGACGACTGCCGTGTCGACCTGGATGTCCTTGGTCGTCCCGAAGGCCGACTCGGAGAGGTCGATCTCCAGACGGATCATGGCGTCCTGGCCGCGCCGGGTGCGCGAACGGGGTCCGCGCTGCGACGCCGTGCCGAAGAACGCGTCCATGATGTCGGAGAAGTTGCCGAAGCCACCCTGTCCGAATCCGCCCGCGCCACCTCCGCCCGAGGCGGACAGCGGGTCACCGCCGAGGTCGTAGACCTGCTTCTTCTGAGCGTCCGACAACACCTCGTAAGCGGCGTTGATCTCCTTGAACCGCTCCTGGGTCTTCGGATCGGGGTTCACATCCGGGTGCAGCTCGCGAGCGAGCCGCCGGAAGGCCTTCTTGATCTCGTCCTGAGATGCGTCGCGGCGCACGCCTAGTACGGCGTAGTAGTCCGTGGCCACTTACGACTCCGCCAGGATCTGTCCGACGTAACGTGCCACTGCGCGTACCGCTCCCATCGTTCCGGGGTAGTCCATGCGGGTCGGTCCGACCACGCCGAGTTTGGCGACTGCTTCGTCGCCCGAACCGTAGCCGACCGCGACGACGGACGTGGAGTTGAGTCCCTCGTGGGCGTTCTCGTGCCCGATTCGTACGGTCATGCCCGAGTCCTTGGCCTCGCCGAGCAGCTTCAGCAGCACGACCTGCTCCTCCAATGCCTCCAGCACCGGCCGGATCATCACAGGGAAGTCGTGCCCGAAGCGCGTGAGGTTGGAGGTGCCGCCGATGATCAGCCGCTCCTCCGTCTCCTCGACGAGGGTTTCGAGCAGGGTCGAGAGCACGGTGGACACGGTCGCCCGGTCCTCGCTCTCGAAGGATTCCGGCAGGTCCTGCACCAGTTGCGGGACGTCCGCGAAGCGGCGTCCCACGACCCGGCTGTTGAGCCGGGCCCGCAGATCGGCGAGAGAGGTCTCGCCGAACGGCGTCTGGCAGTCGACGAGCCTTTGTTCGACCCGGCCGGTGTCCGTGATCAGCACGAGCATCAGCCGGGCGGGCGCCAGTGACAACAACTCCACGTGCCGCACCGTCGAGCGGGTCAGCGAGGGGTACTGCACGACGGCGACCTGCCGGGTCAGCTGCGCGAGCAGCCGTACGGTGCGACCCACGACATCGTCGAGGTCGACCGCGCCGTCGAGGAAATTCTGAATGGCACGGCGCTCCGGCGACGACAGGGGCTTGACGCCCGCGAGCCGGTCGACGAAGAGCCGGTAGCCCTTGTCCGTCGGGATGCGCCCCGCGCTGGTGTGGGGCTGGGCGATGAAGCCCTCGTCCTCCAGCACCGCCATGTCGTTGCGGACGGTGGCCGGGGAGACCCCCAGATTGTGCCGCTCCGTGAGCGCCTTGGAGCCGACGGGCTCCTCGGTGCCGACATAGTCCTGGACGATGGCGCGCAGCACTTCGAGTCTGCGTTCGCTGAGCATCGCGCACACCTCCAGCTGTCTACCTCGGTCGATCTCGGGCCGTTCCCGGGACTCCTCCTGGCACTCTGTGTGTACGAGTGCCAGTAATCCCCCGGTCAGTGTACGGCGACGAGGTGGCCCCCTAGCAAGGGCGACCGGCCACGCTACCCCGCGACTGCGCAGGTCGTTGCCGATAGCGTCGCGGTATGGACGCCACTTGGGAAGAGTTCGGCTGGGAGCGGTTGGGTGACGGAGTGGGCCGGCGGCGGCTGCCCCGTTGGGACGCGACGGTCGCACTGGTGGTCGGAACGGACGGGGTCCTTCTCTGCGACACGGGTTCGACCCTGCGGGAAGGCGTCGAACTGCGCGGCCAGATCCAGGGGCTGCTCGGCCGGAGGGTGACACATATCGCACTGAGTCATCCGCACTTCGACCACGTGCTGGGCACCGCCGCCTTCGCCGGGGCCCAGGTGTACGGGGCGGCCGGCCTGACGGACCTGCTGCGGACCGGAACGGAGGACCTGCACCGTTCCGCGGTGCGGCACGGCGTGTCCGAGCCGGACGCGGCCGAGGCCGTGGACGTGCTGGTGGCCCCGCACCACCAGGTCTGCGGGCAGTGGACGCTCGACCTGGGCGGCGGCCGTGAGGTGCTGCTGGCCGACGTGGGTCCCGGGCACAGCGGCCAGGACCTCGCCGTGCTGGTGCCCGGATCGCCCGCGGTCGTCCTGTGCGGCGACCTGGTCGAGGAGTCGGGCGAGCCGCAGGCCGGATCGGACGCGGTCACCTCGCGCTGGCCGGCGGCGCTGGACCGGCTGCTGGCCCTGGGCGGCGAGGACGCGCTGTACGTGCCGGGGCACGGTGCGGTGGTGGACGCCGCCTTCGTCCGGGCACAGCGCGACGCATTGGCGGCCCGGTTCGGCGTGTCGTGAGCCCGTCCCGTCCTATCGTCGTCCGATGCGCAGCTATCAGCCGGACCTGACCCCGCCGTGGAAGAAGTCCGCCCCCGCCCCCGAGGTGCCCGCCGATCCGGATCTGGTCGTGGAGGAGGTCACCACCGGCTTCTGCGGTGCGGTGATCCGCTGCGAGAAGACGGCCGCCGGTCCGACGGTGACCCTGGAGGACCGGTTCGGCAAGCACCGGGTCTTCCCGATGGAGCCGCGCGGCTTCCTGCTGGAGGGCCGGGTGGTGACGCTCGTGCGGCCCTCGTCCGGTGGCCCCGTCCGGCCCGCCCGTACGGCTTCCGGCTCGGTGGCGGTGCCCGGGGCCCGGGCTCGGGTGGCGCGGGCGGGGCGGATCTACGTGGAGGGCCGGCACGACGCGGAGCTGGTCGAGCGGGTCTGGGGCGACGACCTACGGATCGAGGGTGTGGTCGTGGAGTACCTGGAGGGCATCGACGACCTCCCGGCGATCGTGCGCGAGTTCTCCCCCGGCCCGGACGCGCGCCTCGGTGTGCTGGTCGACCATTTGGTGCCGGGGTCCAAGGAGTCCCGCATCGCGGCGCAGATCTCGGACGGGAACGTGCTGGTGGTCGGCCATCCGTACATCGACGTGTGGGAGGCGGTGAAGCCCTCGTCCGTGGGGATCGCCGGCTGGCCGGTGGTGCCGCGCGGTCAGGACTGGAAGACGGGCGTGTGCCGTTCGCTGGGGTGGCCGGAGAACACCGGCGCGGCCTGGCAGCGGATCCTCTCCACGGTCCGCTCCTACCGGGACCTGGAGCCCGAACTGCTGGGACGCGTAGAGGAATTGATCGATTTCGTCACGCTTCCCGACTGATGTCCGGCGGATCTTCCCGCCAATCCTGGCCTGATCCCGACGAATGCCTGCGCCTCGCACGCATCATCGGTTATTGAGTGTGCCTGGCTCTTTTCACGAGGGCGCGAGGGAAGGCACGGGGGCGATGGCGCGCGAAGTCTGGCGGGACAGTGCGGAGAACGAGGCGGCCTCCGCCGTCTTCCACTTCGTGCAGCAGCTCATCGACCGCTACCGGGACAACCGGCCGGTGATGCCGCTGGTCGTCCTCCAGGCCGCCGACGCCGACGTGCCGTCGGCCGTGGACGCCAGGGTCGGGCAGATCGTGCGCCAGATCCACCGGGCCAACCAGCTGCGCCGCGTCCCGCTGAAGCTGCTCGACGGCCGCGGCGGGACACCGTACGAAGCGGCCCTCGACATGGTCCGCACGCTGACCGAGAAGCCCTGGGAGACCCGGGGCGGCTCGCAGTACAAGCCCTTCACCTTTCCCCGCTCGCGGCTGCTCGGCGCCATCGAGCAGGCCACCGCCGCCGTGGTCCGGCAGCCGGATCAGGGCGGCTCCCCCGACGACCGGGACGACCGCATCCTGGAGCAGCTGAGCACGCTGCGCTGGCGGGCCAGCCGGCGCGGCCGGCAGAACTGGTGGACCGCGTTCCGGGAGTCGGTGCGGCCGGAGACGTTCCTCGGGGCCGTCGTCATCGCGGTGCTCGGCGTCCTGCTCGGCGAGATCGGCTGGGTGCCCACCGCCCTGGTGGCCGTGGGCGCGGTGCTCGGGCTCGCCGTCGTACGGCTGGTGACGACGTCGGCGCCGCCGCTGCTGTGGCTGCGGCGGGCCAGCAGGTGGTTCGCCACCACCTCGTCGCTGGCGGCGGCCAGCACCGGATACCCGTCCGACGGCTGGTCCCGGTTCTCGCCCAGCGGGTCGTGGCGGGTGATCCGGGCCCGGGCCGCGGTCGTCGCGGGGCGGGTGGCCGACGCGTCGGCGGGCGACGAGCGGTCCCGTCAGTTCCATCTGGAGCTACGGGTCCAGGCGCTGCTGGAGGACCTGCGGAACAACTACCGCCCGCACACCCTGGACTGGCGGCGCGGGAAGCGCACCGTTCCACCGGTGGTCTTCCTGCCCACCGCCGGGCAGAGCAACGGCGGCATCCAGCTGATCAACGCCATCAACAACGTGCGTTCCCGGCGCAGCGAGGTGGATCCGCTGCTGTTGCTGGCCTCGCTGCCCGCGGCCGAGATACTGCGGCACACCCCGCCGCTGCCCGCCGAGCCGCTGCCCACGCACAGCGGTGCGGCACGGGCCCGTTACGAGAACTGGATCAGCCACCTCAGCGTCGGCCAGTCCCCTCGGCCGCCGCCACGCTCGCCTGGGTGCTGCGCCTGCCGCTGTCGACCGAGCAGCTGACCCACGAGCACGGCCATGCCCAGCTCGTCACGGTGCGGGTGCGCCGGACGTGGATCTGGTGGGTGATGTCCCGTACGACGCTCGCGTGCCTCCTCGTCGGGGCGCTGCTGGGCACCTTCCTGCTGAGCAACCACCTGGAGAACCGGTACTGCCACGGTCCGCTCACCGACGTGAACACGGACTCGGTGGAGCTCGCCGGCCCGGACGGCGGGGCGAAGGAGTGCATAGGCGTGTCGACGACCACGCAGGTGCGTTTCGCGGCGGGCAACGACCTGATGCTGGACGGCGCCGGCGAGGGAGTCACCTTCGACCGGATCGAGCGGGCGGTGGCACAGGAGAACGCCGCCATCGAGCCCGGGGACAAGTACGTCACCGTCATCTACGCGGGCCCGTTCACTTCCTCGTCGAAGGAGCGCACCCGCAAGGCGCTGGAGGAGCTGACCGGCGTCTATCTGTACCAGCACCACACCAACAAGCTGGACTTCTCCGTGAAGCTCAGGGTGCTGACCGCCAACGGCGGGCAGGACATGCTCCAGCAGATCCCGGCGGTGCGGAAGATCATCGAGGTGGCCGGAAGGGACCGCTCGGTCGTCGGCGTGGTGGGGCTCGGGCGCGACACGACGGACAGTCCCAGGGCGACCGAGCTGCTCCAGCAGGCCGGCCTCCCGGTGGTGGACACCACCAACTCCGGTGGCTATCTGGCGCAGGGCTACTCGAACTACTTCGGCATCGCGGCGACCGACGAGGAGCAGGCGGACGCACTGGGCCTGGTGGCCGGGCAGGTGGCCCGGAAGTCCCCGCACCCGCGGGCCCTCGTGCTGTCCCGCAGGCTCGGGAACAACGACAAGGACCGGTACACGCTGGAGCAGCGCAAGGTGGGCCGCGCGATGCTGAAGAAGGCCGGGTTCGCGCTGGCCCCGCTGGCGGAGTACGGCCTCGGCCGCCGCAGCAGCGCCGACCTGGACAAGCCGGTGCAGCGGATCTGTGAGGCGGACCCGGCACCGGACGCCCTGTACTTCGCCGGCCGGGTCGAGGACGTGAACAACCTGATGGGCCGGCTGGCGCAGGGCTGCTCGGGGAAGCCCATCACGGTCTTCACCGGCGACGACCTGACCAAGGCGCGTTTCGACGACAGCACGGACCTCACCGAGGACGTCACGCTCTACCACACGGCGCTCGCCCCGATGGGCCGCGGACGGGCCGACGGCTTCTACGCGGAGGCGCGGCGGGCGCTGGAGGAACTGCTGCCCGCGGGCAGGTCCCTGCCGCGGCTGCCGGACGCCAGGCCCTACGAGGACGACCTGTTCGCCAGCGGCCAGTCGGTCATCTCCTACAGCGCGACGGCCGCCCTGTACGACGCCGCCAGCCACGGGGACGCGGTCAACAGCTCCGCCGAGACCTGGGCGAACCTGTACGCGGTGAACCTGCAGACCATGCCCACCGGCACGATCACCTTCCGCGGCTTCATCCCGTACGAGGCCCAGGCCGGGCACGGTCTCGACGTCGTCGAGATCACCTATCCCGACGGCCGGATCCACAGCAGGATCATCTGCGGCCGGGCGGCCGGTGCCCACGCGCTCACACCGCGCGCGTGCCCGGTGGGGTGATCAGCGGGCCCCGCGTCCTCGGGCCCCGCGTCCTCGGGCCCCGCGTCCTCGGGCCCCGCATACCGGGCCCACGCGTGCGTGGACCCCCGCTCAGTCCACGAGGTCGCGTACCACCGCGTCGGCCAGCAGCCGTCCCCACAGTGTCAGCACGGCCATCCCGTCCCCGAAGGGCCCGGACTCCAGCAGGCCGTCGTCCACCGCCCGCCGGGCCGCCGTGAGCCCGGCCGGGGCGAGGAGGGACAGCGGGCAGCCGTCGGAGAGGCGCAGCTCCAGCAGGATGCGTTCGACCCGGCGGTCCTCGGCGGAGAGGATCTCGCGCCCCGCCCCCGGCGAGCGCCCCTCGGCCAGCGCCTGCGCGTACGCCCCCGGGTGCTTCACGTTCCACCACCGCACACCGCCGACATGGCTGTGCGCGCCCGGTCCTGCGCCCCACCAGTCGGCCCCGCGCCAGTACAGCTCGTTGTGCAGGCAGCGGCCTTCGGGGGTCCTGGACCAGTTCGACACCTCGTACCAGGAGAAGCCCGCGGCGGCCATCGCCTCGTCCGCGATCAGGTAGCGGTCGGCGTGCGCGTCGTCGTCCGTCATCGGGATCTCGCCGCGCTTGATCCGGCGGGCCAGCTGGGTGCCCTCCTCGACGATCAGGGCGTAGGCCGAGACGTGGTCGGGCCCGGCGCCGATCGCCGCGTCCAGGGAGGCCCGCCAGTCGTCGTCGGACTCCCCCGGGGTGCCGTAGATCAGGTCGAGGTTGACGTGCTCGAAGCCGGCCGCCCGCGCCTCGGCGACACAGGCCTCGGGCCGGCCGGGGGTATGGGTGCGGTCCAGGATCTTCAGTACGTGCTGCCGGGCGCTCTGCATCCCGAAGGAGATCCGGTTGAAGCCGCCCTCGCGCAGCTCGGCCAGGTACGCCGGGGAGACGGACTCCGGGTTGGCCTCGGTGGTGATCTCGGCGTCGTCCGCGAGCCCGAACTCCTCCCGGATCGCGGCCAGCATGCTGACGAGATCGGCAGCGGCCAGCAGGGTCGGGGTACCGCCGCCGACGAAGACCGTGCGGACCTGCCGGGGGTCGTCGCCGAGCACCTTGCGGGCCTGGCGCACCTCGCCGGTCAGGTGGGAGGCGTAGTTGTCCCGGGAGGCCAGCGCGCCGCCGGAGCCGCGCAGCTCGGTCGCGGTGTAGGTGTTGAAGTCGCAGTAGCCGCAGCGGGTCGCACAGTAGGGCACGTGCAGGTAGAAGCCGAGCGGGCGGTCGGCGGCGCCTTCCAGGGCATGGCGGGGCAGTGCCCCGTCGTCGGGCACGGGCTCACCATCGGGCAGTACGGAAGGCATACCGTCCATTGTCGCGCGCCGCCCGGCACCCGGACGCCACCCCCTGCCCGGCCCTGTTCCCGGGACGGGCCGCTACTGGGCCTGCAGCACCAGCAGCGCCAGGTCGTCGTCCGGCGGGCGCTCGGCGAAGGAGTGCACGGCCTGGTTGATGCGCTCCGCGATCCCTTCGGCACTCAGCCCGGTGCAGCCTGCCAGCGCCTGTGCCAGGCCGTCGCCGTCGTCGAACATCACCGGGCCCGAGCGCCGCTCCGTCACCCCGTCGGTGACGCACAGCAGGCTGTCGCCGGGTGCCAGGTCGAAGCTCTGGCTCTCGTACACGGCGTCGTCGACGACGCCGAGCAGCAGCTGCGGCTCGGCGGCGGCCCGGACCGTGCCGTCCGGGCGCAGCAGCAGCGGCAGCGGATGGCCCGCGCTCGCCAGGGTGCAGCGCGCGCCGCCGCCGGGCAGCGGGACGAGCTCCCCGTACAGCAGGGACAGGAACCGGGGTCCGCTGTCCGCCGACTGCTGCCCGCCCGCGGCGGCGACCATGAGGGCCGCGGCCTCGGCGGCCTCCATCGCGTCGTCCAGGAGCAGCCGGTTGAGCCGGACCAGGACCTCGCCGACCTGGAAGCCCTCGCGGGCCAGCAGCCGGAGCCAGGGGCGGGCCAGCCCCGTCACGACGGCGGCCTCGGGGCCGCTGCCCTGGACGTCTCCCAGGACGAAGCACCAGCGGTCGCCGGGGCACGGGAAGATGTCGTAGAAGTCACCGCCGACCACGCCGTCGTCGCTGGGTTCGTACACCAGCGAGCTGGCGACCCCAGGTATCTCGGCGACCTTGCTGGGCAGCAGCCCGCGCTGCAGGATGCGGCTGATGGTGGCCTGCCGGGTGTAGGCGCGGGCGGCGCCGACGGCGAGGCCGACCCGGCGGACGAAGTCCTCGATCAGGGCGGTCACCTCGTCGGGGACGCGGGCGATGCCCTCACGGCCGACGAGTACGGCGCCGAGCGTGCGGCCGCCGGAGGTGATCCGGTACGCGAGCGCGACGCCATCGCTGCCGTCCGGGACCGCGCCGTCCTCCGCGCTCCCGGGCCACGGGATGGAGACGGGTCCGGTGCCGACCCGCTCGGGCAGCCGGAGCGGGTCCCCCTCCAGCAGCGTGCGCAGCGGGTCGGTGCGGGTCTCGTCGATGTGCCAGACCTTGGCGAGCCGCGGGACGGCCGCGCGGCCGCCGCTCTCGGGCTCCAGCCAGATCGCGCACCAGTCGGCGAGCCGGGGCACGAGTAACTGTCCGGCGAGCGCGGCCACGATGTCCTCGTCGAGCTGGCCGGCCAGCAGGTCGGAGGCCTCGGCGAGGAAGGACAGCGCGCCGCGTCCGGCCCAGTCCGCGTCGTCGCGCAGCGCGCGCCTGGCGGTGGGGGCCAGGAGTTCGGCGGCGCGCAGCCCCTGCTGGAAGCCGGGCTCCGGGCGGGCGTCGGCGAAGGGGTTCCAGTCGTCGACGGGGAGCCGGGCCCAGACGGTCTTGAGGCCGGTGCGGTAGGTGATGCCCCAGCGTTCGGCGAGGGTGGCGACGAGCGCCAGTCCTCGGCCGTACTCGGCGGGCTCCGGGCCGGCCGGGCTCTCGGGCCCGGCGTCGCCTTCGGTGCGCTCGCTGCGCACGGCACGGGCGGGATGGTGGTCGGAGACCTCCAGCACCAGTGCGGACGCCTCGTCCTCGGTCGCCTCCTCCAGCCGGAAGAGCAGTTCGACGTTGGTCCCGGCATGGATGACGGCGTTGGTGACGAGCTCGCTGACGACGACCGCGGCGTCGTCGGACAGCCGGTCACTGAATCCCACGGCCGCGGGCAGCCCCAGCCCGCTCCACTCGGCGAGCGCGGCCGCGACGAACCGCCGGGCCGCGGAGGGCGCGAGCAGGTTTCCGGGCAGGCTCGTCCGGGCGACCGGCTCGTGGCCCGTGGATGCGGCAGTGGTTCCGGGACGCTGCACGATGTCCCGCTGCAAGGGAATGGACCCCACAGGGCGGCTCCTGACCTGTTCTCGCTCTGCCTGTTCTCGCAATGCGCCGCTGACGACACGGACAGAGTGACAGATCGGCCCAGCCCATACGCGTCTAGTTACCGAAGTGAGTGGAGAACCGGGCACCCGGAGAACGCCGCGGCCCCCGCGCCGGAGCGCGGGGGCCGGGTGGTCACAGCGGCCTGCGGGCCGCCGTCACGCCTCGCGGGAGCCCGCGTACATGTCCTCGATCAGGTCCTTGTAGGCGCGCTCGACGACCGGCCGCTTCAGCTTGAGGCTGGGCGTCACCTCGCCGTGCTCGATGTCGAGGTCGCGCGGGAGCAACCGGAACTTCTTGATGGTCTGCCAGCGCTGCAGCCCCTCGTTGAGGCGCTTCACGTAGCCGTCGACGAGCTCGACGGTCCGCGGGGACGCCACGACGTCCGCGTACGACTTGCCCGCCATGCCGTTCTCGGCGGCCCAGCCGAGGATGGTCGGCTCGTCGAGGGCGATCAGCGCGGTGCAGAAGTTACGGTCCGCTCCGTGCACCAGGATGTTGGAGACGAACGGGCACACGGCCTTGAACTGGCCCTCGACCTCGGCCGGCGCGATGTACTTGCCGCCCGACGTCTTGATCAGGTCCTTCTTGCGGTCGGTGATCCGCAGGTAGCCGTCCACCGACAGCTCGCCGATGTCGCCGGTGTGGAACCAGCCGTCGGCCTCCAGCACCTCGGCGGTCTTCTCCGGCAGCCCCTGGTAGCCCTGCATCAGGCCGGGGCCGCGCAGCAGGATCTCGCCGTCGTCCGCGATCCGCACCTCGGTGCCGGGGAGCGGCTTGCCGACCGTGCCGGTGCGGTAGGCCTCGCCCGGGTTGACGAAGGAGGCGGCGCTGGTCTCGGTGAGGCCGTAGCCCTCCAGGATGTGGATCCCGGCGCCCGCGAAGAAGAAGCCGATGTCGGGTGCGAGCGCCGCGGAGCCCGAGACACAGGCACGCAGCCGCCCGCCGAAGGCCTCGCGGATCTTGGCGAAGACGAGGGTGTCGGCGACCTTGTGCTTGGCCCCGAGGGCGAAGGGGACGGAGGCGGTGCCGGTGCGCCGGAAGTTGTCCTGGGAGACCTTCGCGTACTCGCGGGCGACCCCGGCCGCCCACTGGAAGATCTTGTACTTGGCCCCGCCGCCGGCGCGCGCCTTGGCCGCGACGCCGTTGTAGACCTTCTCGAAGATCCGGGGGACGGCGGCCATGTACGTCGGCTGGACGATCGGCAGGTTCTCGATGATCTTGTCGACCCGGCCGTCGACTGCGGTGACGTGGCCCACCTCGATCTGGCCGGAGGTGAGGACCTTGCCGAAGACGTGCGCGAGCGGCAGCCAGAGGTACTGGACGTCGTCCTTGGTGATCAGCCCGGTGGAGACGGTGGCCTTGGCCATGTACGACCAGTTGTCGTGCGGCAGCCGCACGCCCTTGGGGCGGCCGGTGGTGCCCGAGGTGTAGATGAGGGTGGCGAGCTGCTCGGGGGTGATCGCGTCGACCCGCTCGCCGATCGCGGCCGGGTTCTTCGCCAGGTGTTCGGTGCCCAGCGCCTCCAGGTCCGCCAGCGTGAGCACCCAGCCCTCGGGGTCACCCTCGGCGGGTCCGGCGCCCTCGGCGTCGATGACGACGACATGGGCCAGGGCGGGCAGCTCGGCGCGCCGCTCGCGGGCCTTGGCCAGCTGTCCGGCGTCCTCGGCGATCAGTACCCGGCTCTCGGAGTCGGAGAGGATGAACGCCGACTCCTCCACGTTGGTCGAGGGGTAGATCGTGGTGGTCGCGGCTCCGGCGCACATGACGCCGAGGTCGACGAGGATCCACTCGACCCGGGTACTGGCGGCGAGCGCGACGCGCTCCTCCGGCTGCACCCCAGGGCGATGAGACCGGCTCCGATGGCGTACACCCGCTCGGCGGCCTGCGCCCAGCTGAGCGACTTCCATTCGTCGGGGCCCTGGCCGCCCGCCGCCGGGACGGGGTACCGGTATGCCTCCCCGTCCGGGGTGGCTGCCACCCGGTCGATGAAGAGGGTCGCCACGGAGGGCGGACGGTTCTCGATCATGGTCTGTGCGTCGCTCACGACATCCTCCGGGCCTGCGGCAGTGCTTCACGACCGGCTGCTGGTTGCGGCTTGCTCTCCGCGTAAGTCTGGTGCTTGATCCTGCTTGTTTAACTCACGAGTAACTACGAAGTCGTGATCAGGGTAGAGCGCCCGCGTCCGCCGCGTAAGGGGCAACCGGACCCCGCTTCATAACGAACGGGCCCCCGCGCCGCAGCGTTCTGCGATGCGGGGGCCCGTCGTTCTACCGATCAGTAGGGTCGGCAGGCGGGGAACGGACTACTTCTTGGCCTTGCTCTCCCCGGCGGACTCGTCGGTCGACAGTACGGAGATGAACGCGTCCTGCGGCACCTCCACGTTGCCGACCATCTTCATCCGCTTCTTGCCTTCCTTCTGCTTCTCCAGCAGCTTCCGCTTACGGGAGATGTCACCGCCGTAGCACTTGGCGAGGACGTCCTTGCGGATGGCGCGGACGGTCTCACGGGCGATGACCCGGGAGCCGATGGCGGCCTGGATCGGCACCTCGAAGTTCTGCCGCGGGATGAGCTTCTGCAGCTTGGCGACCAGCCGGACGCCGTACGCGTACGCCTTGTCCTTGTGCGTGACCGCGGAGAACGCGTCGACCTTGTCGCCGTGCAGCAGGATGTCGACCTTGACGAGCTCGGCGGACTGCTCGCCGGTGGGCTCGTAGTCGAGGGACGCGTAGCCGCGGGTCTTGGACTTCAGCTGGTCGAAGAAGTCGAAGACGATCTCGGCGAGCGGCAGGGTGTAGCGGATCTCGACCCGGTCCTCGGAGAGGTAGTCCATCCCGAGGAGGGTGCCGCGGCGCTGCTGGCAGAGCTCCATGATCGCCCCGATGAACTCGCTCGGCGCCAGGACCGTGGCCCGGACGACCGGCTCGTGCACCTTGTCGATCTTGCCCTCGGGAAATTCACTCGGGTTGGTGACGGTGTGCTCGGTACCGTCCTCCATCTCCACCCGGTAGACCACGTTCGGCGCGGTGGCGATGAGGTCGAGACCGAACTCACGCTCCAGCCGCTCACGGACCACGTCGAGGTGGAGCAGGCCGAGGAAGCCGACGCGGAAGCCGAAGCCGAGCGCGGCGGAGGTCTCCGGCTCGTACACCAGGGCGGCGTCGTTGAGCTGGAGCTTGTCGAGGGCCTCGCGCAGGTCCGGGTAGTCCGACCCGTCCAGCGGGTACAGACCCGAGAACACCATCGGCTTGGGGTCCTTGTAGCCGCCCAGCGCCTCGGTCGCCCCCTTGTTCAGGGAGGTGATCGTGTCACCGACCTTGGACTGCCGGACGTCCTTCACCCCGGTGATGATGTAGCCGACCTCACCCACACCGATGCCGTCGGAGGGGTCATCTCCGGCGAGGAGACACCGATCTCCAGCAGCTCGTGGGTGGCGCCGGTGGACATCATCCGGATGCGCTCGCGCTTGTTCAGCGACCCGTCGACGACCCGGACGTACGTCACGACGCCGCGGTAGGAGTCGTAGACCGAGTCGAAGATCATCGCGCGGGCCGGTGCGTCGGCCTTGCCGACGGGCGCCGGGACGTCCCTGACCACCCGGTTCAGCAGTGCGTCCACGCCGACACCGGTCTTCGCGGAGACCTTGAGGACGTCCTCGGGCTGGCAGCCGATGAGGTTGGCCAGCTCCTCGGAGAACTTCTCGGGCTGGGCGGCCGGCAGGTCGATCTTGTTGAGCACCGGGACGATGGTGAGGTCGTTCTCCATCGCCAGGTAGAGGTTGGCCAGGGTCTGGGCCTCGATGCCCTGCGCGGCGTCGACCAGCAGGACCGTGCCCTCGCAGGCGGCGAGCGACCGGGACACCTCGTAGGTGAAGTCGACGTGTCCCGGAGTGTCGATCATGTTGAGGACGTGGGTGCTGCCCTGGCCCTCACCGGCGGTGGGCGCCCAGGGCAGCCGTACCGCCTGGGACTTGATGGTGATGCCACGCTCGCGCTCGATGTCCATCCGGTCGAGGTACTGAGCGCGCATCTGCCGCTGGTCGACCACACCGGTCAGCTGGAGCATCCGGTCGGCAAGGGTCGACTTGCCGTGGTCGATGTGCGCGATGATGCAGAAGTTGCGGATCAGCGCCGGGTCGGTACGGCTCGGCTCGGGCACGTGGAGAGGAGTCGCGGGCACGCAGGGTCCTGATTCTTGAGACGCCGAACGCCGTGTCTCGGGTCGATGTCGGGTCGGTCGGATCTGTACGTAGCTCCCATCGTCCCACGCCTGCGGAGCGGGGACCGGTTTGGGCCGGTCGGAGCGCGGCTGGTACCGTGGACAGCTGTGCCTCCTTGCCCTCGGGCCGTGAGGCGCACATCGAAGATCCAACGAACCTGAAAAGGCTCTTTCGTGGCGAACATCAAGTCCCAGATCAAGCGGAACAAGACGAACGAGAAGGCGCGCCTGCGCAACAAGGCCGTCAAGTCGTCGCTCAAGACCGCAATCCGCAAGGCCCGCGAGGCCGTCGTTGCGGGTGACGCCGAGAAGGCCAACGTGGCCGTTCGCGACGCCTCCCGTGCGCTCGACAAGGCTGTCTCGAAGGGTGTCATCCACAAGAACGCCGCCGCCAACAAGAAGTCGGCGCTGGCCACCAAGGTTGCCACCCTCCAGGGCTGAGCACTCCCGATGTGATCGCCGGAACGGACACAGCGGGCCCTCTCTCCCGCTCCTGACCGGCACCCCGCGCCGCACACCGAACCTGCGTTCGCCACGCGGGTGCGGCGCAACCAGAAGTCACGCGAAGGCCCCGTCGCCGTCCTCCCCAGGACGGTGACGGGGCCTTCGTGCTGCGCGCCGCCGGACCTGCGCTCAGCGCCGGCCGCGGCCCACCAGGTCGACGACATCGCCCAGGAAGCCCTCGTCGAGCATGGTGGAGACCGCCGTGTCGCCCTCCTCCGTGAGCCCGTTGTCCTGACAGGCGACACCGACCAGGTAGCCGCCGTCCAGCTCGAAGGTGGAGAACGCCCACTCGCCGTGCGAGGCGGGCTCGCCCTGCGGGGTGAGCAGGGCGGTGGCCTGCGGATCGAAGCCGAACTGGTTGAAGCCCATCCGCATGCCCTGGCCGAGCGCCTTGGTGTACGCCTCCTTCAGCGTCCAGGTGCGCACCAGCCCGCGCTGCTGCTCCTGCGGGTCGAGGGCGGCGAGCCAGCGGCGCTCGGCCGGGGTGCACAGATGGCGCTGAACCGCCGAGTACTCGATCCGGCGGTCCGCGAGCTCGGTGTCCACGCCGACCCGCCCGCGCCGGTTGAGGCCGACCACCAGCAGGTCACGCGTGTGACTGAGGCTGACCTCGATCTGGTCGCAGCCGCGCAGGAAGGGCCGGCCGCCGGCCTTGGACGCCAGCTCCACCGTCTCCGGCGGCGTCTGCAGGGCCGCGCCCGCGGTGTATTTGACCAGCAGCCGGGAGGCCGCGAACCGGCCGCGGGCCTCGGCGTCCTGGAGGGTGTTGAGCCGCTGCCAGTCGGTGGCCCCGAGCAGCGGGCGCAGCTGGGGGTCCGCGAGGGTCGCGGGCAGCCAGTCGCACCGGTTCGCGTACACCACGACATGGCCGTGCCATGCCATGGACTGCCGCACCCGGCTCCAGTGGCTCTCCGGTCCCGGCATCAGCAGGGGCTCCGCGATGACCGGCCTGCTGGGCGCCCTCATGTCGTACCTGCTTCCGCCAGAGCGACGTCGTGAAGATCGAAACTGCGGCCGGCCCGGAACCGCGCGAGCAGTTCCGCGGCGACCCGGTCGACGCAGTCCGGTGGCAGCGCGGGAAAGCGGAGGCCGAGGCGGCGTCCGTGCCGGTGCAGAGCGAGCACCAGCCAGGCCGGGTCGGCGAGGAAGGTGTCCGCGTGCCGGTGGCTCTCCCACATGCCGAGGGCCGCGCCCACGGCGGACAGCACCGCGTGGCGGTCCGCGAGCGCCGCGGCGGCCGGGCTCACCAGCGCTGCCCGGTCCCCCGGCTCGATGAGCCGGCAGCTGTCCCGCACCTCGTACAGGTCGGCGAGGAAGGCGGCGGCCATCGTACGGAGCGCGTCGTCATAGGGCCCCCGGCCGGCCGAACCGGCCAGCCGGGCGGCGGACGCGGTGAGGGCGGCGGCCAGCGGGTCTCCGCCGCCCGCGACCTGGAGACTGCCGATGTCCAGGTGCGGCAGGGGGGAGCCGGCGCCGAACAGCGCGGCGGACGGCTCCTCCTCCCGGCCCCAGGAGCTCCGTGCCAGCAGGGGGAGCTGCGGGATGACCACGGCCTGGCAGGCCGCGGTGCCCGCGTGGCCGAGGCCGGCGGCCGGCAGATCGCGGAGCAGCTTGGTGAGCATGCCCTGATCGGTCTCCCGGCTGTAACCGCCGGCGCCGAGCACGGTGGCGAGTTCCTCCAGGTCGTCCCTGAGCAGCTCGGGTACCAGGTACTTGAGGTCGGCGGCGGCCAGATGGGCGGCGCCCGGCAGCAGGGAGAGCGCGCGCAGCACCGTGGTGGCCATGCTGTCGCAGGCCAGCAGGTCGGCGAACACCCCGGCGACCACGCCTCGTTGACGTCTGCCGAGGTTTCCTCCCGCGAGTGCGGCCCGGACGGCGGCGCGCAGCACGGTGTCGGCCGAGGCGATCATGGCGCCGGTGATGAGGGTGCGGTTGAGCTGGAAGGTGCGCAGCGAGAGCCGCACTCCGGCCCCGGACTCACCGACGAGCACGTCGGCCGGCAGTTCGCAGGCGTCGAACTCGTACCCGGCGAAGCGGCAGCCGCGCATTCCGGTGGTGGACCTGCGGGGCAGCACCCGCATGCCGCCCGGTGCGATCCGGTCCGGTTCGACGAGGAACACGGAGTGGGACTGGGACCCGGGTGCCGGGTCGGTACGTACGTAGGCGACGACCGCACCAGCACGCTCGGCGTTGATCACGACGTCCTTGCGGCCGTCGAGCAGCCTGCCGCCGGGGTACTCCATGGCGGTGAGCTCGCCGCGCAGCATCGCGGTGCCGTGCGCGAGCGAGCGGTGCACGATGGCCGCCCGGCCGCCCGAGGCGAGCAGGCCGGCGACGGTCTCGCGCTGCCGCGGCGATCCGGCGGCGAACACCGGGGCCGCCGCGAACAGTGAGGTGATGCCGTAGCCGAAGGCGAGGGCCACGTCGCGGCGGAAGACCGGCCGCAGCATCCGCATGAGCCCGCCCGCGTCGCCGAGCCGCCCGCCGAGCCCGGCCGGCACCAGCTCCGCCCCGAAACCCTCCTGGTCGAGGAGGTCCTCCGCGGCCGGCAGGAGTTCACGCTCCCCGTCCGCGGCGAGCAGGGCGCGGAAGCCGAGCGGGTTCGCCGGATCACAGGGGTCGCCGAAGCGGAACTCGAGCCGCTCGGCGCGCCGGGACACGTCCGGCTCGGCGGCCCGGACGACGGTGGCGGGCATCACATCAGCCTCCTTCTGCGGCGTACGGCGGCGCCGATGCGTACAACGGGCGGAGTTCGCCGCGCAGGTAGAGCTCGCGCATCAGGGAGCGGCGGACCTTGCCGCTGGTGGTGCGCCGTACCGTGCCGGGGCGGACCAGGACCACACCGGCGAGGTCCGCGCCGAACTCCTGGTGCAGGCAGCCGCGGACCCGCTCGGCGAGGCCGGCGAGCTGGACCGGGCTCCAGCCGGCACCCCGGATCTCCTGTATCGCGACGATCTCCTCCTGCGCCGAGGAGGCCGAGAGGACGACCGCCGAGCCGAACGGTGATCCTGATCTGACGAGTTGGCGCTCGGCCTCCTGCGGGTGCAGGGTGCGGCCGTCGACGAGCAGGGCGTCCTTGATCCGGCCGGTGAGGTACAGCTCGCCGTTCCTCAGCGCGCCGAGGTCCCCGGTGCGCAGGAAGCCGTGTTCGCCGCCGCTCGTGGCGCACCCGAAGGCGGCCGAGGTCTCCAGCGGACGGCGCCAGTACCCGGCGGCCACGGCGTCGCCGCGCACCCAGATCTCCCCGACGGAGCCGTCGGGCAGCACGGCCGAGGTGGCCGGGTCGACGATCCGGACGGTGACGCCGCTCGCGGGACCGCAGCCCACCAAGGTGCGGACCGCGAGCCCCGGCACGGGCGGGCCGAGCTCCCCACGGTCCAGCCGGTCGGCGGCCACCGTCACCGGGGCCGGGGCCCCGCGGTGCCCAGGCTGACCAGGAGGGTCGCCTCGGCCAGGCCGTAGCCCGTGGTGAGCGTGCCGGGGCGCAGCCCGGCGGGGGCGAAGCGGCGCGCGAAGGCGTCCAGGGTCACGGCGGACACCGGTTCGGAGGCGTTGACGGCGACGTCCAGCGCGCTGAGGTCGAGATCCGCGAGAGCGTCGGGGGTGACATCGGCGAGGCAGCGGGCGTAGGCGGAGTCGGGGCGGCGGTGACGGTGACACCGTGCCTGGACACTTCGCGCAGCCAGCTCAGCGGGGCGGTCGAGAACAGCCGCTGGGGCATCAGTACGGCAGTGGCGCCGAGCCAGAGCGGATGCAGCAACTGCCCGATCAGGCCGAGGTCGTGATGGAGGGGCAGCCAGCCGCCGATCCGTGAGGTCCGGTCGGTGCCGAGTGCGCTGCGCAGACTCTCCATGGTGGCCATGAGGTTGGTGTGGGTGACCAGGACACCGCGCGGTCCGGCGGTGGTCCCCGACGTGTACTGGATGAGCGCGGTGTCGGCGCCCGAGCGTTCCGGCGGCTGCCAGCCGCCGCCGCGTCCGGGCAGCCGGTCGACGGCCAGGCAGACCACCGACGAGTGCCCGGCGGCGGCGAGGCGCCGCGACAGCTCGGGGGCGTGGGCCGACTCGGTGAGCGCCACGGTGGCATCGGTCTCGGCGGCGATGGCCGCCGTACGTTCGGCCGCCGCACGGGAGAGGTCGGGCGGCGGCACGGGCACGGCGACCGCGCCGGCGTACAGACAGCCGAGCAGTGCGGCGACGGTGTGCGGGCCACCGTCCATCGAGACCAGTACGGGCTCGCCCGCCCTGCCGCGGCGCCGCAGTTCGGCCGCGACGGCCCCGGCCCGTGTGTCGAGTTCGGCGTACGTACGGGCCGCGGCGCCTCCTTCGCCGTCCGGGCAGAGCAGGGCGGTGTCCGCGGCGCCGGCGGCGAACCGGGCCGCCAGCGCATGCGTGAAGCTCCTCGCTGAAGTCATCCTCTGCTCCTGGTACTCGGACGGATGTGGGGTCCTCCTACTCTCCGCGCCGGCACTGGACGGGGACTTGAAGATCAACTGTGCTGCGGCGTCGGGGCCGCTCATCTTCTGCGCCCGGACTCCCCGTTCAGCAGGTCCTGCAGAAGCAGCCGCTCCTGACCGCTGAGCGGGACATCGGGACGCAGCCGTTCGGGGTGGCCCGGCGGCGGGCCGTCCGCGTCGGTGCGCAGCATCAGGCGGAACCCGTTGTCGACCGAGTGCAGCCGCGCCCGCCCCCCGTCGGCCGCGGTCAGATACATGTCGACGCCGCCGTGCACCATGAGGGCCAGGCCCACCGGCCGCAGGCAACGGCCCAGAATGCGGCGCAACTTGTCCTTCGCGGCGCTCCCGCCGGTGCGCGCGGGGATGCGGTCACCCGGGCGACGCGCTTCCCGCCGGCCCGGTTCCTCCCGGCCGGCCATGTCAGAGAACACCTTCCGAGCTGCGGTGTCCGTTCATGGTCACGTCACCTTCCCTTCGCTCCTGCCGCCGGTCGGCGCCTGGGTGGAGGGATGATGGGAGCGACCACTCAAGTCCCGCTCGACTTCTGGCTGAAACCCATGGAATGGGAAATGGTTGTACCAGCCCTGAACCAGACTGATCCCGATGGGTCTCAGCCAGCGAAACGGGCACGGCCTGTTGCATAATCGCTAGGCGAACGACCCATGATCCGGCACAACGGGGGGCACCATGGTACGAGTTCTGATTGCTGAAGACATGCATATGCTGCGCAAAGCGCTGGTATCGCTCATTGAGTTGGAGCCGGACCTGGAGGTGGTGGCGGAGCTGTCGTCAGGGACGGATATCGTGCCGACCGCGATAGCCATGCGGCCGGATGTCGCTGTCCTCGATATCGACCTGCCCGGAACCGACGGCATCACCGCAGCGGCCGGATTGCACACCCTGGTGCCCGAGTGCCGCACCCTGATTCTCACCAGCCTCGGGAGACCCGGGAACCTCAGACGGGCGCTCGCCGCCCATGTCTCGGGATTCCTGCCGAAGGATTCGGATCCGGACAGTCTCTGCACGGCGATCCGCCAGGTCGCCGCGGGCCAGCGGGTGATCGACCCGCAACTGGCTCTGGCCACGCTCGACTCCGGCCCCTCCCCCCTCACCGACCGTGAGCAGGAGGTGCTGCAACTGGCCTCGGAAGGGATGGAGGCCGGGCAGATCGCCTCCCGGCTGCACCTCTCGTCGGGCACCGTGCGCAACTACCTGACCTCGGCGGTCACCAAGCTCCATGCGCGCAACCGGGTCGATGCCATCCGGATCGCTCGTGACGCGGGGTGGCTGCACTCGGTCTGAGCACCGCCCTCGCCGCCGCACGGGCGGCTCCGCGAGGCAGCGGCCGCACGCCTCAGACGGCGAGCAGTTCCACCTCGGCCTTGAGCTCGAACCAGCCGTCGGCCCGCGGGCCCGCCGACAGCCGGCCGTTCACCGCCTCGATCCGCGTGGCCAGGTTCCCGATACCGCTGCCGCCGCCGAACTGGATCCCGAGCGCGGGGTTGTCGATGCCGTCGGCCCCGTCGTTCACGAGCGACAGCCGCACCCCGTCGCCCGCCCGGTCGGCGGTGATCCGGCAGTGCTCCGCCCTGCTGTGCCTGAGCATGTTCGTCAGGCCCTCCCTGAGCATGGTGGCGAGCACCGTGTCGACGTCGTCCGGCAGGTCACCGCAGTCCAGCCGGATACTGGCCTGGATGCCGACCCCGACGAGCATCGCCGTGGCATGCTCCGCCTCCGCGGTGAGGCTCATCCGCTGCCGCCCGTCCGCCACCGTGCGGACATCGGCCAGTGCCCGGCGGCAGATCTGGAGCACCTCGGTCAGCTCCTCCTGCGCCTGCACCGGCCTGGTCTGCGCGAGACGGCGCACCAGCTCGCACTTGAGGGTGATCGCGGAGAGGCTGAAACCGAGCAGGTCGTGCAGGTCGCGGGCGAAGCGGAGGCGTTCGGTGATCACCGCGAGGCGGGCGATCTCGGCGCGGGACCAGTGGAGTTCGGAGGCGAGCCTGGCCATGCGGGAGAGGCCGAAGACCACCAGACCGCAGATGAGCGTGTACGCCGTCTCGTAGATGAGGTCCACCCCGGAGCCGTCGGCGGCGTGGAAGGCCACGTCACCGGCGACGGTGACCGCCGCGATCACCGGCCAGGCCGCGGCTGTCGGCAGCACGAGGAGCGCCGTGCCGGCCACGAACCCGGGCAGGCCCAGGTAGGACGAGCCCAGGAAGGGCCAGGGGGCGCATTGCAGGAGCAGCATCGCCGCCGGTGCGGCGAAGCGCGGCAGCCACGGACGGCGGGCCGACCAGGCGAACCGCCATGAGAAGGACACGACAAGCTGAAGCACCAGGGTGGCGGTCATGCAGAGTTCGATCACCACCGCCTTGCCGAGGGCAGCGGGTAGGACATGGCGATGACGGAGTACGCCAGGAAGTAGCCCACCAGCACCGCGAACGTGATGGCGGTGGCCACCCGGGGCACCAGGTCCCGGTGCCCGAGCCCGCCGGGAGGTGCCACCGCCCCCTCGGCGTCCTCAGCGCCGGGCGCGGACGAGGGGCTCGTCGCCTCCTCCCGCTCGCCCCGGTCGGGCAGCGGGAGGACGGCTTCGAGGCGGAACCAGCCCTGCCCGTCGGGGCCATGGGTGAGGGTGCCGCCGAGCTCGTCGACGCGTTCGACGAGCGCGGCGAGGCAGCCGCCCTCGGCGGCCTTGGGCGGCCGCGGGCGTCCCACCCCGTCGTTGGCGAGGGTCAGGACGCAGTGGCCGTCCCGGCGCCAGGCCCGGATCTCGCACTGCTCGGCCTTGCTGTGCCGCAGCATGTTCGTCAGGCCCTCGCGCAGCACGGTGGCCAGGACGGTGTCGACCACGCAGGGCAGTTCGCCGTCGCCGAGTTCGAGCTGGGTGCGCACGCCCGCGGCGGAGAGCATCGAGACCGCCGCGTTCGCCTCGCCGGACAGTGACATCTCCCGGTATCCGCGGCTGACCGACCGTACGTCGGCGAGGGCCCTGCGGGACGTCTTCAGCACTTCGGTGAGTTCGTCGTGTGCCTTGGCGGGACTGTCCATCAGCAGCCGGTAGGCGAGTTCGCACTTGAGGGAGACCTCGGAAAGGCTGAACCCGATCACATCGTGCAGGTCCCGGGCGAAGCGCAGCCGTTCACCGGCGACGGCCAGCCGGGACAGTTCCTCGCGCGAGCGGTGCAGCTTGACGATCATGTCGGACATCCGGGAGAGCCCGACGATGATCAGCGCGATCAGGACCCCGTCGAGGGTGTTGTAGAGCACCGTGACGGCGTCGTCCCCCACGGACACGAGCACCGCCAGCGAGGTGAGCATCACGGCGCCGAACAGCGGCCAGCCCAGGACCGCCGGGAACACCAGCACGGCGGACGCCCCGAGGAAGGACTGCATCCCGCCCCAGGCGTCCCCGACCAGCAGCATGGGGACGTAGGTCAGCAGCGCCTGCAACGCCCAGGTCGCGTAGCGGTATCGGTGCAGACGGGGAAGGAACCTCGGGAAGGAGTGGCTGAGTTGCAGGGCCATGATCGCGAGAAAGACGAAGAGTGCGGCGGCCCGTTCCCACATCGGCGGCTGCTCGGCCCAGACGAAGGCGCCGTCGATGACGAAGAACCCGAGCAGCGCGGCCGCCGTGACGGCTATCGCCTTTCTCGGCGGCAGCACTTGGCTGCCGACATCCGCGGAAACACTTTCCGGACGGCCGGCTATTTCGCCTTTCAACATTCCCCCATGGATCACCATGCCCGGTCGGAGCATGCCCCGGTGCAGATCATAGGTAACTCCGCTTTCGAATCTGTAGTTCCTGCGCGGACTATCTTCCGTCCGCCGGCCGCGGATCGGGCGCGGTGAACATTCCGGCGGCGGCCGTGTACGCGCGGGCGGCCCTGACGACCGGCTCCGGCAACGGCTCCGCGTGCGACGGCGCGGGGGCTCCGGGCCGGGACCGCAGGTGCGCGAGCAGGCGCGCCGCGTCGGGGCCGTGCAGTTCGACGCGGTGGAGCGAACCCTCGTAGCCGATGACAGGATCGGCGTCCGGCTCGTGCCGGATCACCCGGTCCGGTAGCCAGAGTTCCTCGCCGGGCGGCACCGCGGGCGGGTGGAACCTGGCGCGCGGCGACTGGGGCACCACGCTCAGCACCGGCGAGGCGCCGATCGCCAAGTGCCGTGCGATCAGGTGCTGGAAGCCGTCGAGTGCGCCGATCAGCTCGCGCGAGGCCTCGTTCCATTCGCTCTCGGGCACGTCGTAGCCGGGGAATCCGGGCACCACATTGCCCAGCGAGACCGCGCCGAGCTGCATCCGCTGCAGCGCTTCCCGAAGGAGCGTGCCCGGCTGTTCCAGGGCCAGTTCCCCCAGGGGGCGCTCAGCACGACGGTCCTGCCCGCCCGGACGGTGACGTTCTCACTCAGGGACCAGAACTCGCCGAGTTCCAGAGCCGCGAGGCGGTCGATGCGCATGAATGGGTCCTTCCGCGAGCCGGGCTCGGTGTGCGTGCCACCTTGTCGTTCAGAGGAACAGGGGCACGGGATTGAGGTCCTCGTAGCGGGTCGGCGCGGCCAGTCTGCCCAGCTCCACCGGGACGTCGAAGAGCCGTCCGGGGGCGTAGCGGGCCCAGTGCGGTCTGAGTCCGGGCACCACCACCTTCACCACCGGCAGCCCCACGTCCGGCCGGGTCTGGTCAAGGACGAGCAGTTCCATCCCCTTGGCCCGCAGGAGCTCCACGGCCGCATCGATGTCCTCGTACAGGTCGTCGTGCGGAGTGTAGGGATGCGTACCGGGCCCGGTCGACTCGCAGTCGGCCGGCAACAGATACGGGTGCCCGGCGACCGTCGCCGTACGCAGCCACTCGCGTACGTCGGGGTCCTCGGCGACCGCGCGGCTGACGCCGCCGTCCGGCGCCACCACGTGCGGCATCATCTGGTTGAGCTCGGTCAGGGCGCGGCGCAGTGCGATCGCCGGGTCGTGGTGCGCACCGAAGCCGAGCATGATGTCCTGCGCGTCGCCGTCGGTGCGCCGGGACAGCGCGGCCATCACCGGGATGCCGAGGTCCGAGGTGAGGTCGAGCACCCAGACCTCACGGTTCAACGACGCGTGCACCCGGCGCAGTTCGGTGATCCACGGGTCGTCGAACGCGTCGAGGTCCACCGCGGGGTGCCGCGTGCGGTTGTACCACCACAGTGCGAGCGCGTCGCGTTCGACGAGTTCGAGGAAGCCCTGCAGCACCGCGTCCTCCAGTGTGCCTCCGGCGGCGGTGCCGTTGGAGCTGGCGAGGCAGGAGCAGCGGCCGGCCGGCTGGTCGACGCCGTAGTACATCAGGGCGGTGGGCAGCAGCTTCTGGCGCTGCTCGGTCAGCGACCACACGGGGGTCCAGTCGGTGTCCGCGCCCTCGTCGAAGGGGTCGCAGACGTGCTGGAACGGGCCGTGCGAGGTGTTCCATCCGTCCCGGCCGGCGAACTGCCGCGGGTCGTAGAGCTGCACGGTGTCGGGGTGGACCGCCCGGCCGGCCAGCGTCCGGTAACTGCCGCGCACGGTGGCCTCGCCGCCCGCGAAGTGACCGGAGTGCCGCTCCAGCGCCTCGGCGAGCGCGCTGACCCTGGCCTGGATCTCGGTGGCGCCCTTGCCGCCGCAGGAGGCCCGCAGTCCGCCGCGTATCTCTCGGATGCCCTGCGCCCCGACGGCCGGGTTGAAGCCTGCGGAGAAGGAGTTGAAGAACTCGGGGCCGCACGGGTAGCGGGTGACCGAGCGGACCAGGCCGGTGACCGGGTCCACGAGGTGGCCGTACCGGTCGAGCAGCTGCTCCGGCGTGAGGCTCCGGTGGCCGTTGCCTGCGGTGTCACGCTTCATCCTGGAGCGCAGCACCACCGGCGCCTCGACCTGGGCCGCGGTCATGCCGGGTTCGCCGCAGGTGGGGCACTGGGGGCGGCGGCGTACCGGATGGAGCCCGCCGTCCAGGGTGAGGCTGTCCACCGTGCGCAGCGCCAGCTGGCTCGGGTGGCGGTATCCGGAGAGCCACTTGGCTGCTTCCAGAGCCACCAGCTGGAGTCCGGCGAGGCGGGCGGCGGGAAGTGTGCAGGAGGGCCGCGGCACCGGGCCGGAGCGGCCGAGCATCCGCTGGACGTGTGCCTCCACCGGCCGGGTCCGCCAGAGCCGCTCGGTCAGGCAGGACCAGCAGGGTCCGTCCCTGTCGCCGAGGAACGGGCCGGTCCACAGCTCGGTGCCCTCGGTCTTCACCGGGAGCCAGCGGCGGCCGGCCGCCCGGAATCCGGCGTCGAGGCCGGCCAGAGCCGGGTCGAGGTAGTCGTCGCAGAGGACCACCGTGAGCGCCGCCGGCTCCGCCGCACCGGCCGGGGGCACGGCGAGCCCGGCGGCGGTCAGGCACCCGGCCAGTTCGGCGATGTCGCCGCGGCCGACCACGAGGGCCGAAACGGTCTGCCGCGCCGCGGAGTCGAGCGCTTCGGTGCCGTCCATACCGGCCGCTTCCCAGTACGCCTGCGCGGCGGACTCCTGCGGCGTCGTCCGCAGCTCCCGGCCGGACAGCAGCCCGGCCCCGGCCAGCCGGGACACGAGCCGGCCGGCCTGCTTGGCGGGGAGTACGGCCGCCGCGTCCTGGGCGATGCGCTCCAGGTGGCGGGTTCCGTCGAGGAGGGGGGCGAGGTGGGCTATCTGCTCGCCGTGCAGGGCGGTGACCCGCTGGTCCGAGATCAGGTACACCGCTTCACCGGGCACCTGCTCGACCCGCAGGTGCGGCTTGAACCCCAGGAGAGGGGCGGTACGGACGTCCCCCATCAGGCGAGGTCGGCGGCGGCGAGGGGCCGGGGGCGATGTGCGAGCCGAGGCACACCTGCGGCGCCTGGGCCGTGGCCAGGTAGCGGCCGAACTCCTCGATCACGAGGTCGTCGTGGCCGGACGCGGCAAGGCTGCTGTTCGTGTTCATCGTCATCCCCGATTTTCGAACTGATGGGCCGTTGACCTTCGGCGCTCGGCTCCCGGTCGGGGCCGATGACCAGAACTCTGCCCGGTCCGCGGTTTCCGCCCCAGTGCCGCCGTCACGGGATGCACATGAAACTTTCACACCTGTGACCGGGAAAGCCCCATGCCGGGTTCGGTAGCCCGGCACTGCCGTGATTCCGGGGCGGCTGAGAGGTTCTGAGGGTGATGGAAGCCGGGTCCGAAGCATCGGGTCGTCCGGCGTATCCAACGGAGGAATCCCCATGGAGATCAAGGTTCTCGGCCCGCTCGTGGCCGAGTCGGGCGGCACGTCGGTGGTCCCGAGTGCCGGCAAGCCCCGGCAGATTCTGGCTCTGCTGTCCGTCTATGCCAACCAGGTCATGCCCGTGCCCACGCTGATGGAGGAGATCTGGGGGGCGGACATGCCCCGCAGCGCGCTCACCACGCTGCAGACGTACATCCTGCAGCTGCGCCGGCTGATCACGCATGCGCTCGGGCCGGACAGCCCGTACACCGCGCGTGAGGTGCTGGCCACGCGGCACGGCGGCTATCTGCTGGAGGTCATTCCCGGCGCGGTGGACGTGCACGAGTACGACCGCCTGGCCGCCACCGGCCGCAGCGCCGGCGAGAGCGGCGACGACGAGACGGCGGCCGCGCTGTACCGCGAGGCCCTCGGCATGTGGCGCGGTCCGGCGCTGGTCGACGTGCGGCTCGGCCCGCTGCTGGAGATCGAGCTGGTGCGGCTGGAGGAGAGCAGGCTGGGGGTGCTGGAGCAGCGGATCGACTCCGATCTGCGGCTCGGGCGCCACATGCAGCTACTGGCCGAACTCACCTCCCTGACGGCCCGTCACCCCATGCACGAGGGGCTGCACGCGCAGTGCATGGTGGCGCTGTACCGGTCGGGACGGCAGTGGCAGGCGCTGGACGTCTACCAGAACCTGCGGCGCGAGCTCGCCGACGGGCTCGGGCTCGACCCCTCCGCGCGGCTGCAGCACCTGCACCACGCGGTCCTGGCCGCCGACCCGGCACTCGACTCCCACCAGGCCGGCCGCCGCCCGGTGCTCGACCTCTTCGCCGCCTGAGCGCAGGCAGAGCAGCCGAGCGCACCCGCCCGTACGGACCCCGCCCTTCCCCACAGGGCGGGGTCCGGCGCGTGCGGGGCTCCATCCGGCCTCCAGGTGAGAACCGCACAGTGTCCTGCGATCTTCGCCAACGACCCTGGGGGTTACCTTGCGAGTCATCGATCTTTCGTCGCCCGTTGACGCGTCGGGCTGGGAGCCGGATCCGATCGTCCACGAGATCATGACGCCGGCCGAGGGTGCCCGGCACATGGCGGCCGAGATGAAGGAGCACTTCGGCCTGGACTTCGACCCGGCCGACCTGCCGGGCGGTGAGCTGCTGTCCCTGGACACCCTCACGCTCACCAGCCACACCGGCACCCATGTGGACGCGCCGTCGCACTACGGCTCCGTGGGCGAGTACGGGCGGCCCCGGCACATCGACGAGATGCCGCTCGACTGGTTCCTGCGCCCGGCCTGCGTCCTGGACGTGAGCGACGTCGGCACCGGCACCATCGGGGTGGAGCGGATCGAGAAGCAGATCGCGGCGATCGGTTACGTGCCGCAGCCACTCGACATCGTGATGCTGCACACCGGCGCGTCCCGGCACGCGGGCACCCCGCGCTACTTCACCGACTTCGCGGGGCTCGACGGCCCGGCCACCGACCACCTCCTGGACCTGGGGGTGCGCGTGATCGGCACCGACGCCTGGAGCCTGGACGCCCCCTTCGGGCACATGATCCGCACCTTCCAGGAGACCGGCGACCGTGCGGTGCTGTGGCCCTCGCACTTCGCGGGCCGGCGCCGCGAGTACTGCCAGGTGGAGCGGCTCACCCAGCTGGACACCCTGCCCACGCACGGCTTCCGGGTCTCCTGCTTCCCCGTGAAGATCGCCGGCGCGGGGGCGGGCTGGACCCGGGCGGTCGCCCTGATCGACGAATGAGACGCACCGGCGGGGCGGGCACCGGCCCCGTGACACCCTGGCTGTTCTGCTTCCACCACGCGGGGGCCGGCATCTCCGCCTTCGCCCGCTGGCAGCAGGTGCTCGGCGACGCGGCCGAGGTGGTGCCGGTGCTGCTCCCCGGCCGCGGGCCGCGCGCCAAGGAGAACCGGATCACCGACGTCCCGGTGCTGATGAACGAGCTGCGGGAGCTGATCACCCCCCTCCTGGACCGCCCCTACCTCCTGTACGGGCACAGCCTCGGCGGCCTGGTCGCCCACGCGCTGACCCGGACCCTGGAGGACGACGGGCTGCTGCCGCCGGTACGCCTGGTGATCGGTGCCGTCCCGCCGCCGCACCTGCGCAACCCCCTGCTGCGGGGAGCCGGCCTTCCCGACGCCGAACTGCTCGACCTGCTGGTCGAGTTCGAGGCGGCGCCGCCCGAGGCGGCCGGCCGGGACAGCTCGCTGTGGCGGCGCCATGTGATCCCGGCGCTCCGGGACGACCTGCGCCTGGGCGAGGCGCTCTGCCAGGTCAACGCGGACGCGGCGGTGGGCACTCCGCTGCTGGCGCTCGCCGGTCGGGAGGACCGGCTCGCGCCGCTGACCGAGATGGCCGAGTGGGCCGACTACTCGGTGTCCCGCTTCCGCCTCCAGACGCTGGCCGGCGGCCACTACTTCGTACGTGAACGTGTCGTGCCCGAGCTGCTGCGCGAGGTGGCGCTGGAGCTGCGGGAGACGGTCCAGCAGGAGTACCGGGCCGAGTCGAGCGCGCGTCAAGAGGGCGGGACGAGACTCCTGCCGACACCGGATCTATCAGAGAGGTGACGCAGCCGTGCTGCATTCTCCCGGGGCGAACCCCCACGGCCTTCGCATCGAGGAGGCACAGTGACCCGACGCGTAGTCATGACCGGAATCGGTGTGGTCGCCCCCGGTGGTGTGGGCGTCAAGGAGTACTGGTCCCTGCTCACCGAGGGACGCACCGCGACCAGGGCCGTCACGCTCTTCGACGCCTCGGCGTTCCGTTCGCGGATCGCCGCCGAGGTCGACTTCGACCCGGTCGCCTCCGGGCTGACCGAGGAGCAGGCCGGACGGCTCGACCGGGCCGCCCAGTTCGCCCTGGTGGGCGCCCGTGAGGCGGTCACGGACAGTGGCCTGGACATGACGGGCATCGACCCCTTCCGCACCGGCGTGACGATCGGCAGCGCGGTCGGGGCCACCACCGGACTGGACTACGAGTACGCGGCGGTCAGCAACAACGGCGCCGAGTGGCTCGTCGACCACGAGCGTGCCGTCCCGCACCTCTACGACTACTTCGTGCCCAGCTCCTTCGCGGCCGAGGTGGCCTGGGAGTTCGGCGCGCAGGGCCCGACCGCGGTGGTCTCCACGGGCTGCACCTCCGGGCTCGACTCGGTCGGCCACGCCGTCGAGCTGATCCGCGAGGGCAGCGCCGACGTCATGATCGCCGGAGCCACCGAGGCGCCGATCTCACCGATCTCGGTCGCCTGTTTCGACGCCATCAAGGCCACGTCGAACCGCAACGACGAGCCGGAGACGGCCTCCCGGCCCTTCGACAAATCCCGCAACGGCTTCGTCCTCGGCGAGGGTTCGGCCGTGTTCGTCCTGGAGGAGTACGAGCAGGCGGTGGCCAGGGGCGCGCACATCTACGCCGAGATCGCCGGCTTCGCCTCGCGCTCCAACGCGTACAACATGACGGGGCTGCGCGCCGACGGTGCGGAGATGGCCGAGGCGATCGGCGCCGCCCTCGCCGAGGCCGGAATCCCCGGAACCGACATCGACTACATCAACGCGCACGGCTCCGGCACGCTGCAGAACGACCGCCACGAGACCGCCGCGTTCAAGCGCAGCCTGGGCGACCACGCGTACGCGACACCGGTGTCCTCCATCAAGTCGATGATCGGGCACTCGCTGGGCGCCATCGGCTCGCTGGAGATCGCCGCGTCCGCACTCGCCATCGAGCACGGCATGGTGCCGCCCACGGCGAACCTGCACGAGGCCGACCCCAAGTGCGACCTCGACTACACACCCGTCCACGCCCGCCCGCGCGACATCGGCACGGTGCTGAGCGTGGGCAGTGGCTTCGGCGGATTCCAGAGCGCGATCGTGCTCACCAAGCCCGAGCGGAGGAAGACGGCATGACGAGCGAACTCCTGGAGCGGCCCGCACAGCGGACGGGCGAGGCGGTGTTCACCGGTATCGGTGTCGCCGCCCCCAACGGCCTCGGTACGCAGGCCTGGTGGCGGGCGACCGTCGCCGGTGAGAGCGGCATCCGCCCGGTCTCCCGCTTCGACGCCTCCGGCTACCCGGCGACGCTCGCCGGGGAGGTTCCCGGGTTCGACCCGCAGGAGCACATTCCCAGCCGGCTGCTCCCGCAGACCGACCACATGACCCGCCTCGCCCTGACCGCCGCGAAGGAGGCCCTGGAGGACTCCGGCGCCGACCCGGCCGAGATGCCGCCGTACTCCGCGGGCGCGGTGACCGCCGCGTCGGCGGGCGGCTTCGAGTTCGGCCAGCGCGAACTCCAGGCCCTGTGGAGCAAGGGCGGCAGCCACGTCTCGGCGTACCAGTCCTACGCGTGGTTCTACGCCGTCAACACCGGCCAGATCTCCATCCGGCACGGGCTGCGCGGCCCCAGCGGGGTGCTCGTCACCGAGCAGGCCGGCGGCCTCGACGCGGTCGCCCAGGCCCGCCGCCAGCTGCGCAAGGGCAGCAAGCTCATCGTCACCGGCGGCGTGGACGGCGCGGTCTGCCCCTGGGGCTGGACCGCGCAGCTCGCCGGCGGCCGGATGAGCGGGTCCGCCGACCCGGAGCGCGCCTTCCTGCCGTTCGACTCGGCGGCCGGCGGTTACGTCGCCGGGGAGGGCGGCGCGATCCTCGTCCTGGAGGACGCCGACGCCGCCCGCGAGCGGGGCGCCCGGATCTACGGGAAGCTCTCGGGCTACGCGGCGACGTTCGACCCGGCGCCCGGCCGGGGCGGCGAGCCCGGACTGCGCAGGGCGGCCGAACTCGCACTCTCAGAAGCCGGGTTGAGCGCGACCGACGTGGATGTCGTGTTCGCGGACGCCTCCGGTGTGCCGCAGCTCGACCGTCAGGAGGAGGCGGCGCTGACCGCACTGTTCGGCCCCCGCGGCGTACCGGTCACCGCTCCGAAGACCATGACGGGCCGGCTCTCCGCGGGTGGCGCCTCGCTCGACCTGGCGGCGGCTCTGCTCTCGATCCGGGACGCGGTGATCCCGCCGACCGTGAACGTCACCGACCCGGTCGCAGCCGACACGCTCGACCTGGTCACCGAGGCCCGCCGCACCCCCGTCGCCACCGCCCTGGTGCTGGCGCGCGGGACCGGCGGCTTCAACGCGGCGGCCGTGGTGACCGCCGCCCACTGAACTCCACCTGTGGTGGACCGAGTTGTTGCCCGACACACCTTTACCGACTGGCTTCGAGAGGCGTACTACACATGGATCTCAAGGAACTGACCACCCTGCTGCGCGACTGCGCCGGTGTCGGCGAGGGCGTCGACCTCGACGGCGACGTACTGGACGTGCCCTTCGACGACCTGGGCTACGACTCGCTCGCGATCCTCCAGGTGACCGGGGTCATCGAGCGCGATTACCACATACAGCTGTCGGACGACACTGTCGCGGAGGCCTCCACGCCGCGCATTCTGCTGGAGTTCATCAACGACTGCCTGTCGTCGACGGCGAAGGCCGCGTAGTCCACGCCGGCGCGACGGCCGCCCTTCCCCGGTCGGGGGAGGGCGGCCGTCGTACGTGGTGGGTGGTGGATCTCCCCTCGGTCGATGACCTCGTCACCGCTCGGCGCACAGAACGGTGCCCGCACACCGGGGGATTGTGTGCGGGCACCGGGTTCCTGGGCGGGACGGTCAGATCAGGTCGTCCCGGGTGATCTGCCGGTCCTCGATCTGCCAGTCGCCGTCCACCCGCACGATGCGGTCCTGGCACAGGGTGCTGGCCTTGATCTCGGGGCGGCCCCCGCGCGGGGTCTCGATGACCAGCGCGTAGCAACGGGCGCTGACGGCGCCGTCGGTGACGCCCTCCACGGAGACCATGCCCAGCCAGTGGCGGCGCTGGACTCCGGCCTTCGCGTACGCGTCGGTGGCGGCCTGCGCGGCCTTGGTGATCGCCTCGCGGCCGACGGCCGGCACGGGCTGGGCGTTGGCGGCGAAGACACCTTGCTGGGTGAAGGTGCCGGCCCATTCCTGGACCCGGCCGTCGTCGAGCAGATGCATCTGCTGCGCGTAGAACTGCTGGATCTCCGTGTACAGGGCGGCGGTCGGGGCGGCTTGCGGCAGCTCGGTGACGCTCATGGGGTCCTCTCCTCCTGGGTCCTTCTGCTCCCCAAGGCTGGCCGCCGCCGCTCGATCCCCGCTGGTGGGCGGCTCGGGCGGCTGCGACGCGGCTTCCAGCCCGCCTCGACACGCGTTCGAGTGGGGCTCGGCATTTTGGGGCGCGGACACCCACACATTGAGGAGACTTCCATGACTCAGCCCAAGGACGCGAGCGAGCGCCGCGTCGCGCTCATCACCGGGGCGACCAGCGGTATCGGCCTGGCGTCCGCGCGGGCCCTGGCCGGGGCCGGGCTCGCGGTGTTCATCTGTGCCCGCAGCACCGAGTCCGTGGAGCTGACCGTCAAGCAGCTCCGCGAGGAGGGCCTGGAGGCCGCCGGCACGACCGCGGACGTGCGCAGCCCGGAGTCGGTGAAGGCACTGGTGGCCGCCGCCGTCGAGACGTACGGGCGCGTCGACGTGCTGGTCAACAACGCCGGCCGCAGCGGTGGCGGCGTCACCGCCGACGTCTCCGACGAGCTGTGGGAGGACGTGATCGCCACCAACCTCAACAGTGTCTTCCTCACCACGCGTGAGGTGCTCAACCAGGGCGGTATACGCGAGCGCGGCTGGGGCCGGGTCATCAACATCGCCTCCACGGCCGGCAAGCAGGGCGTGGTGCTCGGCGCCCCCTACTCGGCGTCCAAGCACGGTGTCGTCGGCTTCACCAAGGCGCTCGGCAACGAGCTGGCGCCGACCGGGATCACCGTGAACGCGGTCTGCCCCGGGTACGTCGAGACGCCGATGGCGCAGCGCGTGCGGCAGGGCTACGCCGAGGCGTACGACACCTCGGAGGACGCGATCCTCGCGAAGTTCACCTCGAAGATCCCGCTCGGCCGCTACTCCACCCCCGAGGAGGTCGCCGGTCTCGTCGGCTACCTCGCCACGGACACCGCCGCCTCGATCACCGCGCAGGCGCTCAACGTCTGCGGCGGTCTCGGCAACTTCTGAGCACGACGGCCCCCGCATACCCCACCCAGCAGAGAAGGAATCTCCCGTGTCCGTGACCGGAACGAAGCACCACACCCTGCACTCCGTCGCCGTCGCCGCCCCGGCCGCGGTCGTGTACGGCATCGTCGCCGATGTCGCCAAGTGGCCGCAGTACTTCGGCCCCAACGTGCATGTCGAGCACCTGGAGCAGGACGCGTCCGCCGAGCGCATCCGGATCTGGGCGACCGCCAACGGCGCGGTCAAGAACTGGGTGTCGCGCCGCACCTTCGACGCCGAGGGCCTGCGCGTCGACTTCCGCCAGGAGGTCTCGGCGCCGCCGGTGGCGTCCATGGGCGGCGCCTGGGTGGTGTCCCCCGTGGGCGACGGCACGTCGCTGCTCGAACTCCACCACGACTTCTCCGCCGTCGACGACGACCCTGAGCACGTCGAGTGGATCAAGGCTGCGGTGGACCGCAACAGCGCCACCGAGCTGAGCAACATCAAGGAACTGGCCGAGCAGCACGAGCGGCTGGACGAGCTGGTCTTCACCTTCGACGACACCGTGCACATGAAGGCGGACGGCCGCGACGTCTTCGACTTCCTCGACCGCGCGGACCTGTGGCCCCAGCGGCTGCCGCACGTGGCCCGCCTGGACCTGACCGAGGACGAGCCGGGTGTCCAGGTGATGGCCATGGACACCAGCACCGCGGACGGTTCGGTGCACACCACCGAGTCGGTCCGGGTGGTCTTCGCCCCGGACCGCATCGTCTACAAGCAGACCACCGTCCCCGGGCTGATGACGGCGCACACCGGCCGCTGGACCGTCGCCCCGTCCGGTGACGGCGTCGACGTGACCTCGCGCCACACCGTCACGCTGAAGCCGTCCGCCGTGGAGAAGATCCTCGGCGAGGGCAGGACCGTCGCCGACGCCCGCGCGTACGTGCACCGCGCGCTGTCCACCAACAGCACCAACACCCTAAAGCTGGCCCGCGCGCACGCGGAGGCGCTCCGTGGCTGACGCCCTGCCCGACGTGCCCGGCCGACTCGACCAGCTGCTGTCGCGGGCCGCGGCGGCCCACCCCGCCCGCCGGGCC
The DNA here is from genome assembly GCF_023701695.1 of Streptomyces sp. RKAG290. GTDB lineage: Bacteria > Actinomycetota > Actinomycetes > Streptomycetales > Streptomycetaceae > Streptomyces. The sequence goes on along the minus strand of NZ_JAJOZC010000001.1, from coordinate 5,054,767 downwards.
GTGGTGACCGACGAGTCCGAGTTGGACTACGCGACGCTCGACGCCCGGGTGGACACCGTGGCGGCGGCTCTCCAGTCGTTGGCGCCCGAGCCGTCCGTCGTCGCGGTGGGTTCGGTGCTGCACCCCGACTTCGCCGTCGCCTACTACGCGGCCGTGCGGGCCGGACACACGGTCGCCGTGGTCAACCCGCTGTTGCGCGAGGAGGACCTGCTCCACGTGCTCGCGCTGAGCCGGGCCAAGATCGCGCTCGTCGACCCGATCCTGAACTCCCGCCTGGACAAGGTGCGGAGCGGACTGCCGGGGCTGCACGACGTCGTGCTGATCGGCGCCGGCACCGACGGGCTCGCCGGGCTCACCGCCGACGCCCCGCCGGCCCCGTCGGGCCGGGGCCCGCAGGACACCGCCGCGCTGCAGTTCACCAGCGGTACGACGGGCCGGCCGAAGGCGGTCCGGCTCAGCCACCGCAACGTGACGGTCAACGCGGCGCAGATCGCCCTGGCCCACAAGCTCGACGGCGACACGGTCACCCTCAACCACCTGCCGACGTACCACCCGATGCACCTCAACTCGGCGATCGCGGCGGGTGCCACCCAGGTGCTGTGCGCCTCCCCGGAGCCGTACGCCGCGCTCATGGCCGCCAACCGGCACCGGGCCACCGTCCTCTACAGCCTGCCGGTGCGGCTCGCCCGGCTCGCGGCCGACCCGGACCTCGGCTCCGTCACGCTGAACACCGTGCGGCGGATCGCGTCCGGCGGTTCGGGGCTGCCGGTCCCGGCCGCCCGCCGGCTGACCGAGCGGTTCGGCATCCCGGTGTTCCAGGGCTACGGACTGGCCGAGACCTCCCCGCTGACCCACAGCGACGACCCGGACCACCCGGTGCACGGCTCGGTGGGCACCCCGGTCGCCGGGACACGGTGCCGGGTCGTGGACCTGGACACCCGGCAGGTGCTGCCTGCCGGATCGGCCGGCGAGGTGCAGCTCTTCGGGCCGCAGGTGATGCAGGGATACGCCGGCGGGCCGGACGGCACGGGGCTCGAAGCGGACGGCTGGCTGAGCACCGGTGACGTCGGCCGGACCGACGAGGCCGGCCGGCTGTTCCTGGTGGACAGGCTCGGTGACGTCTTCAAGTGCGACAACTTCCTGGTCGCTCCCTCCGACGTGGAACGGGTGCTGCGGCGTGATCCCCGGGTCGCGGACGTCGTCATCGTCGAGGTGCCCGATCCCGCGCACGGCTCGGTCGCCGGCGCGCTGGTGGTCCTCGCGGACACCACCCCCGAGGACGCGCTGGCGGACGTGGTGGCCACCGCCAACGACGCGCTGCCGTACTACCAGCACGTCCGCGAGGCCGTCACGCGCGAGCGCATCCCGCGCTCCGGCAACGGCAAGATCCAGCGCCGCACGCTTGCCCACGAACTGACCGGCCGCCAGTCCGTCGCCGGCTGACCGAGGAGAGGTACTCCGTATGTCCTTCACCGTCATCAACACGTTCACCCTCAAGGACCCCGCGGACGCCGAGGCGTTCGAGGCCCGCTTCCTCACCCACGTGGAGTGGATGCGCTCCCGGCCCGGGTTCCTCGCGCACCAGGCGGTGCGCGCGGCGGACCGTCCCGAGGTGTACGTCAACCTCGGCTGGTGGGAACGGCCCGAGGACTTCCAGGCGGTGCTCGCGAGCGACACGTTCAAGGAGCACGCCGAGGAGTTCCACCGGATCGTCGACGTCGACGCCGACCCGTCGATGGGTCTGATGCGCCTCGACGGCGCGGCGGGCGGGCGCGGGGACGCGTTGTCCGTGGACTTCCTCACCGTGGGCGGCGACCGCGACGCCTTCGTGGCCGCCTGGCGTGCGTACGCGACGGCCGCCGCGGAGCTGGAGGGTTTCGTCGCCGCCGACCTCGCCGCCTCGCTGTTCGCCCGCCCCGGCGGGTTCACCGCGCTCACCCGCTGGCGCTCGGCCGGGGCTGCTGACGCGGCACGGCTGCTGCCCGCGTACGCGGCGGTCGCGGAACTCGCCGAGGTGCGCACCGTGCCCGCCGCCCACCTCGCGGGCGACCGGGCCCCGTTCGCACCGGCCGGCGCCTGAGCGGCGCCTGCGCGGCGCGGCACCGACCCTCCGCCGTGAGGGAGAGAAGGGATTCACCATGGAGTACCGCCGTCTCGGCTCATCGGGACCGGTGGTGAGCCGCGTCGCCTTCGGGAACTCGCTGACCGCGGGCAACCAGCTGGACGACCGGACCGCCACCGCCTGTGTACGGGCCGCGCTCGACGCGGGCATCACCACGTTCGACACCGCGGACGCCTACTCCGGGGGCCGGGCCGAGGAACTCCTCGGCCAGGCCCTGGCCGGGGAGGACCGCGACTCCGTCGTGATCTGCACCAAAGTGGGCCGGGGCGGCGGGAAGCCGGGTCCGGGTGCGCTGTCGGCCGCCCGCATCGCCGAGAGCCTGGACGGGTCGCTGCGGCGCCTCGGTACCGGGCACATCGACCTCTACCAGGCCCATCTGTACGACGACGCCACCCCGCTCGAAGAGACCATGCGGGCCTTCGCCGACGCCGTCGCGGCGGGCAAGGTCCGCCATGTGGGGGTCTCCGAGTGGGCCGCGGACGAGATCGGCCGCGCGGCCGTGCTCGCGCGCGAACTCGGTGTCCCGCTGGTCTCCAACCAGCCGCAGTACTCGATGCTGTGGCGGGTCATCGAGGCCGAGGTGGTCCCGGCCTGCGAGCGGCTCGGCATCGGCCAGATGGTCTGGTCCCCGCTGGCCGGCGGGGTACTGACCGGAAAGTACCGGCCGGGCGTCCGGCCGCCGGCCGGGTCCCGCGCGGTCGCCGCCCAGGGCGGCGAGACCTCCATCAAGCGCTACGACTTCCTGTCGGACGAGGTGCTGACCGCCGTCGGCCGGGTCGCCGCGCTGGCCGACGAGGCCGGACTGCCGCTTCCCCAGCTGGCGTTGGCCTGGGTGCTGAGCCACGCACAGGTCGCCACGGCGGTGATCGGCGCGTCCGCACCCGAGCAGATCGCCCGCAACACCGCCGCCGTCACACGGACCCTCGACGCCGAGCTGCTGCGCCGGATCGACGCCGCGCTCGGCCCCGTGGTGGTCCAGGACCCCGCGCTGACCCTGAGCCGGATGCTCCGCGCCCGGGCCGCCGGCCCCGTTCCCACCCCCTCCCCCGCCCCACTCCGAGAGGCAGCTCTGTGAGCACTTCCACGACCGAACGGGAGATCCACCGCACCCGTGCCGCGATCGACGTCGACGCCCCGGCCGAGTCCGTCCACCGGGCGCTGACCGACGTGGCCGGCTGGCCGGTGCTGTATCCCTGGATCGCGCACACCGAAGTCGTCGCCCAGGAGGGCCTGGACGACACCGTGAAGTTCTGGGCGGTGCGTCCGGGGCCGGAGGGCGGGCTGCGGATCTGGACCTCCACCCGCACCGTCGACCCGGCCGCCCTGCGCATGGAGTTCACCCAGCAGGGCTCGGTGGGCCCGATCAGCGAGCTGGGCGGCACCTGGGACTTCGTGCCGCTGCCCGGCGGCGGCTGCCGGGTGGAGTCGGGGCACTGGTTCACCACCGAGGCGGACCCGGCGGACACCGCGGGCGAGCTCGACCGGCACGGCGGCCTCCAGATGCGCACCCTCAAGGCGCAGACCGAGCACCCGACGGCGCTGACCTCGGACGTCGTCCGGGTGCAGGACAGCACGGTGGCCGAGGGCACGGTCGCGCAGGTGCACGCCCGGCTGCTGGGCGCGCTGCCGCCCCGCGTGGGCGAGGAGAGCGCCTGGTTCGGCACCGCCGACGGAGTCCCGGCCGTGCAGATCGAGCACGGGGGTCACACGCTGGTGCAGAAGCTGCTCACCCCGCCCGGCCCGGCCACGCAGTACCGGCGGCGATGGCGGCTCACCGGGGCACCGGACGGGGTCCGGGTGACGGTGGACGTGCTGGCAGTGGCCACCGAGGGCCACGGCCTGGTGCGCGAACGGGCCGTCGCGGACGTGCGGGCGGCGCTCGCCTCGGCCGGGCAGCGATGACCGCCGAGGCCGCGGAGCTGCCGGCACCGAACGACGTGCGGGAGGACCGCTCCCAGGTGTGCGTCGTGGGGGCCGGCCCGGCCGGGCTGACGCTGGCCCTGCTGCTGCTGAGGTCCGGGGTGCGAGTCACCGTCGTCGAACGGTCCCGCTCCCAGCAGAGGGCGTTCCGCGGGGAGATCATCCAGCCCGGGGCCATGAGGATCCTCGACCGGCTGGGGGTCCTCGAAGGCGCCCGGGCACGCGGCTGCCACGAGCATTCCCGCTTCCGGCTCGTGGAGGGCGAACGGGTGCTGCTCGACATCGACTACCGCGCGCTGCCCGCCCCGTACGACCATCTCCTGTCCCTGCCGCAGGCCCATCTGCTCACCGAACTGCTCCTGAAGTGCGAAGAGTTCCCGCACTTCCGTTACGTGGAGGGTTGTCGGGTGAACGGGCTGCTGCGGGACGGGCAGGGCCGGATCACCGGTGTGAGCGCCGACGGGCACACCTTCCGCACCGAGGTGGTGGTGGCGGCCGACGGCCGGTTCTCCAAGGTGCGCCGGCTCGCCGGGATCGAAGCGGGCCGCACGGAGGCGTTCGACCAGGACGTGCTCTGGTTCAAGCTGCGCAGGACCACCCCGGACACCGGCCACGACGTGCGGGTGTTCAGGAGCGGGGGCACCAGCCCGGTGCTCTCGTACGGATCCTGGCCCGACAGTGTGCAGGTCGGCTGGACGCTGCCGCACCAGGGCTACAAGGCCGTCGTCGCGCAGGGGCTCGGGCATGTGAAGGAGCAGCTGGCGAAGGCGGTGCCGGCGTATGCGGAGCTGATCGACGAGCAGATCACCTCGCTGCGCGACCTGAGCCTGCTCGACGTGTTCTCGGGGCGGGCCGAGCGCTGGGCCGACGACGGCCTGGTGCTGATCGGCGACGCGGCGCACACCCACAGCCCGATCGGTGCGCAGGGCATCAACCTGGCGGTGCAGGACGCGGTCGTGCTGCATCCGCTGCTGGTCGAGGCGGTCGGGCGGGGCGACGCGAGCGCGGCGTTCCTCTCCCGGTTCGAGGAGCGGCGGTCGCCGGACATCGCGACGATGATGCGGATCCAGGGCCTCCAGAGCAAGGCGATGCTGTCGACGGGCACCTTCGCGACGCGGGTGCGCCCGAAGCTCGCGGGTGTCGTCAGGCACACCCCGCTGTACGGCAAGGTCCTGCGCACGATCGCCTTCGGCAACCCGTCGGTGACGGTGGCGGAGGAGCTCTTCGCCGCCTGAGCACGGCCGCTTACGCAAAGGGAGGGGGCCAGGTCCGGTGGACCTGGCCCCCTCCCTCGTGTGTGGGTCAGACGTGCGCGGTCTCGGTGCGGGCCGAGTCGACGACGGCCCGGTAGAGGCCGCCCTTCACCTCGGCGTGCACCGCCATGGTCTTGGAGTCCGCGGCCATCTCCGGGCTCCGCAGCACCGGCAGGTATGCCTGGGGGCCGCTCCACCAGCCGATGTTGACGTAGGCGCTGGTCTCCCGGTCGGAGTGCACCAGCTGGTGGCCGAGGAAGCCCTCGTGGGACTTCACGAAGGAGAGGTGGCCGAGGAAGGAGGCCTCGAAGGCCTGCTGGTCGGCGCCCTCGCGCAGGGTGAAGGTGGTCAGCGCCACGGCCGCGTCCTCGGCCGGCACGGCGAGCGCGCCGAGCCCGTCCGCCGCGCTCTCGCCGGCCAGCACCGGGCCGTGCACGCTGGTGATCGCGGCGAGGTAGACGAAGCGGCTGCTGACGGCGGTGAAGAACTGCCAGTCGCCGACCACCGTGCGGTGGGCGTCGGCGTCGCGCCACCAGGTGAGGATGACGAAGGTGTCGGGCTCCTTGATGCCCCGCAGCAGCGCGGTGCGCAACAGTCCGTCCTTGGTGGAGACGGCCTCCTTGTACTTGGTGTACGCCTTCTCGAACTCCGCGCCCTTCGCCTTGTGCTTCTCCTTGAGGACGAAGTGTGCGACGGCGACGACGGGGGTGTTCGGCTCGTTCATGGGGTGGTCCTTCCGCTTCTTCGGATGCGTGGGGTTCTGGGCGGGGCGGGTGCGTGGTGCTCAGGGACGGAGGTGCTTCGGACACAGGGGTCACACGCCCACCGGACGCGGCCGGTCCGCGTAGGCGTGCACGTACTTGTCGAGGACCGCGCGGTAGTAGTCGGGGCCGAAGCCGAGCCCGTAGACCGGCGGCACGAGGCGGCACAGCTTGTCGATGGAGACGGGCTGGGCGCCGGAGGCCTGGACGTAGGACTTCTCGGCGACGGTGCCGAGCAGGCCCTCCAGGTGCGTGACGACGTCCTCGATGCGCGGCGCGTGGCCCGACGCGACGTTGACGACGTCGCGGGTGCGGCCGTCGACGAGCAGGGTGTGCACGATCTTGATGACGTCCTCGACGTCGATCAGGTCGCGCTGCGCCCCGCGGTGCACCTGGAGCCGGCCTTCGACCAACTGCCGCACGAGAGAGGGCAGCAGCTGGTGTGCGGGCTGGTGGAATCCGACGACGTGCGACAGGCGCAGGATCAGGTACTCGACGTCGGAGGACTTCACGACCGCTTCGAGGGAGAGCTTGTGGCGGCCGTAGAGGGTCGCAGGATAGACCGGGCCGTCCTCGCGCCCGGGTGAGGCGCCGGGCACCGAGTACATTCCGGCGGACGCCGTCGAGAAGAACACCAGGCGTTTGCCGTGTTTCTCGCAGTACCTCAGCACCTCGTACAGGCGGGCGGACTCCCGGGTGTACTGCTCCGGCGGGATGTCACCGGCGGCCGAGACTCCGGCAGCCAGCGCCACCACATCGGGGTGGTGGCCGGCGATGCCTGCCAGGTGTCCGGCCAGAAAGCCCCTGCCGACAATCTCCATGGGGTGGGTCAACTCCTCTTGTGGGGCTGGGGCCTCTCGTTCGGATCATGCCGGGCTCGCGGGCTCCGGTCCCTGATCCGGCCTAATCCGAACGAAAGACCCTCGTGAGCTCGTTTCAGGAAGCGCCGGCGGTGGCCGGCCGGTCCGCCCAGGCGGGGATGGAGAGGATCTCCAGGATTGCCGCGGTGAGGGTGTAACCCGCTCCGCCGCCGTAGAGCATCACGTGGTCGCCGGCCTTCAGCGCGCCGGTGAGCAGCAGGTTCTCCAGCCCGGCGGCCCAGTCGCCGGCGCCTATGTGGCCGCTGCGGCGGGCGAAGTCCCAGGTGGTCTCGGACTCGTCGACGCCGAGCAGGTGGTGGATCTGGAAGGGGCCCTTGATCCGGCCGGTCGACGGGATGACGACGTAGGCGATGTCGTCGATCTCCAGGCCGGCGTCGTCCAGGACCGCCTGCTTGGCCTCCTGCATCACCTTGCCGAAGCGGATGTTGGTGAGGGTCTCGTCGCTGACGGCCTTCTGTGCGTCGCCGCGGGCGGTGAGGTCGATCTGCTCGCCTGCCGCCCGGGAGACCGGGCCGAAGGGCTCCTCGCCGCGGGCCATCGGCTCCAGGGAGTTGTCCGCGACGGTCGCGGTGGCGACGAGCCGGGCGAAGCCGCCCTCGGTGGACAGGACGGTGGCCGTGGCGCCGTCGGCGTAGGCGTTGCCGTGCCGCAGCTGCCAGCGGTTCGCGCCGGGGCCGCCGAAGCGGTCCGCGGTGGTGAGCATGACCGCGCTGCCCTTGCCGTAGCCGACCGTCAGGTGGGCCGCGGCCAGGTCGAGGCCGCTGATCCCGATGTTGCAGCGCTGCTGCACGTCGAGCCCGGGCACGGTCGCGCCCACGGTCCGCTTGGCGATGTAGGACGCGGCGGGCCAGATGTCGAGGCCCTGGAACCAGGTGCTGCCGTGCAGCAGCAGGGAGTACGCGGACTTGGACAGACCGGCGCGCTCGTGGGCCGTGCGACCGGCGGCGACGGCCATGTCCGGCGGCGCGGTCCAGCCCTCCTCGGGGCTCTCCCGGGCGATGCGCACGGACTCGTAGCCGAAGTCGTCGATCCACTCCTGGCCGCACTCACCGGCCGCGACGGCCTCCGCCACCGGCACCGGGTCGGGCAGCCAGCTGCCCAGACCGGCGACATAGATCTCGTTCCAACGCATCCAGCTGCTCCCCTGCTCGGCGGTTCCGGTTCCTCGAAGGGCCGGTCCCTCTCAGGGCACTCGGCATGCGCCCAAAGGTCGCCACCGGCTCTCGAATCGGACTTGAGTACGGGCGGGGAACCCGCGCACCACCGCGGCTCCAGCGCGATTCGAGCGGCGGAGGTCACGCTCTGGGCCATGACCGACCGGGCTGCCTGCCGGCTGCCCCCGCCCCGACCCGGAGACCGACGTGCGCATTCTGTTCACCGCCCATGCCGGCAAGTCGCATCTGCGTCTGCTGATGCCCCTGGCCCAGGCCGCGGTCCGGGCCGGGCACACCGTCGCCGTCGCCGACGACGCGTCCATGCGGGAGGAGACCCTCAGCTACGGGCTGGAGTTCTTCCCCGCCGGCGTCGACTGGGCCACGGACCCCTTCTGCGTCGAGGCGATGGCGGGCCCGCTGCTGGACGGCGACCAGGAGGCCTACGAGAGGGGCCTCGTCGACTGCTGCCTCGGGCCGCCCGCGCTCACCGCCGCCCGGGACATCCTCGACCTCGCCCGTCACTGGCGCCCCGACCTCGTCGTCCGCGAGGGCGAGGAACTGGGCGGCTACCTGGCCGCCGAGGCGCTCGGCATCCCGCACGTCGCCGTGGCCGGAGGCTCCACCCACCTGCTGACGCCCGCGGTGACGCACGAACGGCTGAACGCGCTGCGTGCCGCGTTCGGGCTGCCCGCCGACCCGGCCGCCGACACCGCGTACAAGCACCTGCTGGTGAGCTGGCTGCCGGCCCGCTGCACCGGGGGCGAACTGGCTCCGGGCACGCTGCGCCACTACCGGCAGACCACCCCCTACCGCAGCGACGACGGCACCCTGCCCTGGCTCGCGGAACTGCCGGAGGACAGGCCGGTGGTGTACGCGTCCATCGGGACGATCGCACCCTCGATGCCCTGGCAGTCCGAGGAGCTGCTGCGCGCGGTGATCGAGGCGGTGTCCGGGATCGACTGCACGGCCCTGGTCTCGGTCGGCGTGGGCCGCGACGCCGCGGACTTCGGCCCGGTGCCCGGCCATGTGCGGCTGCTCACCGAGTGGGTGCCGCAGGACGTGCTGCTGGAGAGCGCCGACGTGTTCCTCACGCACGGCGGCCACAGCGGCGTCCGCGAGGGACTGCGCAGCGGCACCCCGATGCTCGTCACACCGATGTACGACGACCAGCCGCACTCCGCCGGGCTGTGCGCCGCCGTGGGCAGCGGCATCGGCCTGCCCGCGGACGAGGCGACCGGCGCGAGTGTCGGCGAGGCGCTGCGCAGGCTGCTCACCGAGCCGGCGTTCCGGCGCCGGGCCGCCGCCGTACGCCGGGAGATCCTCGCCTGCCCGCCCGTCGAACAGCTCGTCACCGATCTCGAAGCACTCGTCGCCGCCACCGCGGCCAAGGAGGAGACATGCGCGTCCTCGTAACGGCCTTGGTCTCCAGCCACCTGGTCCCGATGGTGCCGCTGACCTGGGCACTGCGGGCGGCCGGCCATCAGGTGCTGGTCGCCGGTGACGCCGAACTCGTGGGCTTCGCCGCAGCCGCGGGTCTGGACACCCGGCTGGTCGGCGGCGGGGAGACCCGGCAGCGGCTGACCCGGCCGGGCGCCGTGGCGATGCCCGACCGGGCAGGGATGGAGCGGCGGGCCGACTCCGAGTGGGACGCCGTCGGCGAGCGCTGGCGCACCCGGCTCGGCGGCTACCTCGACGACCTGGTACGGCTCGGCCGGGACTGGGAACCCGATCTCGTCATCACCGACCCGGTGGAGTTCGGCGGTCTGGCCGTCGCGGGTGTGCTCGGCGTGCCCGGGATCGTGCACCGCTGGGGACCGGACGACTTCACCAGCCCGCTGCTGAGCCGGGCGAAGGAGCAGCTCCACGAGCTGTGCACCGGCTACGGCGCCGAGGGCTTCCCCGACCCGGCTCTCCTCATCGACCCGAGCCCCGCCTCCCTGCTGCCCGGCGGCGACAACGCCCCCGGCCTGCTGTCGCGTTACGTGCCCTACTGCGGCACCACCGAGCTGCCGGACTGGGCGGTGACACGGCCCGCACGCCCGAGAGCCCTGATGTGTCTGGGCATGTGGCACGGCCGGGTGCTCGCCGACACCGGTGAGCTGCCGCTGGGCTTCCGGCACGTCCTGGACGCCTGCACCGCGCAGGGCCTCGACGTGCTCTTCCCGATCGACGCCAAGTACCACGCGGCACTCGACGGGATCCCGTCCTCGGTCCAGGTCGTCGACCGTTTCCCGATCGGTCCGCTGATGCGCCACACGTCCGCCGTCGTCCACCACGGTGGCAGCGGCACGAGCATGACCGCCTTCGCCTCCGCGGTGCCGCAGCTGGTACTGCCGGGGGACAAGCCGTTCCTGCGGACCACCGGCCGGCTCGTGCAGGAGTCGAAGTCCGGACTCTGCCTGGCCGACGAGGCCGAGCAGCACGACCCTCGGGCCGTCGGGGATGCCCTGGCCGCCCTGCTCGGCGACGACCGCCATGCGCAGGCCGCGCGGGAGATCCGCACGGAGATCGAGGACCTGCCAGGCCCCACGGAACTGGTACCCATTTTGGAAGGGCTGATCTGACATGCGTTCACTCACACAGGAAAGGGCTCAGGTGCCACCCCCCGCGCAGCACAGCACGGCCCGTCCGCGGTCGTCTTCAAGGATGTCGTCAAGAGCTACGGGAGCGTCCGTGCCGTCGACGGGATCGATCTGACGATCGCCCGCGGCGAGACGGTCGCCCTCCTCGGCCCCAACGGAGCCGGCAAGTCCACCGCGATCGGGATGCTCCTCGGTCTCTTCCCGCCGGACTCCGGCACCATCGAGGTCTTCGGCAAGAAGCCCGAACTCGCCATGCGTGCCGGGCACCTGGGCGCCATGCTGCAGGAGGGGAAGATGATTCCCCGGGTCTCGGTGCGCGAGCTCGTCAACTTCGTGCGCCAGACCTACCGCGACCCGCTGCCGCTGGCCGAGATCCTGGAGCTTGCCGAGCTCACGAAGATCGCCGACCGCAAGGTGGACCGGCTCTCCGGCGGGCAGGCCCAGCGGGTCCGGTTCGCACTCGCGCTGGCCGGGGACCCGGACCTGGTGGTGCTGGACGAGCCGACGGCCGCGCTGGACGTGGAGTCGCGGCGCGACCTGTGGGCCGCCATGCAGCGCTACGCCGAGCGCGGCAACACGGTGCTGTTCTCGACCCACTACCTGGAGGAGGCCGACGACAGCGCCGACCGGGTCGTCGTGATCGCCGCCGGGCGGGTGGTCGCCGACGGCACCACCTCGCAGATCAAGTCCATGATCGAGGGCCGCACGGTCAGCTTCGTCCCGCGCGAGGGCTCCCGTGACGGGCTCGACCTCCTGCCGGGGGTCAGCTCCGTGGAGTTCCACGGCGGCCGGGTCCACCTGCGGACCAACGACTCCGACTCGACGGTGCACGCCCTGTCGCGCGCCGACGCCTTCACCGACCTGGAGGTCTCGGGCGTCGGCCTGGAGGAGGCCTTCATCGCACTGACCCACCAGTCGCGCCACGCGCCCGCTCCGGAAGGGCAGACCCGCTGATGCTCGGATACATCCGTCTCGAAATCCTGCGGCTCGTCCGCAACGGCGGCTACCTCATGATGAGCCTCGTCATGCCGGTCGGCCTCTACGTCACCCTCGCGGGCGGCGGCCCCGACCAGGAGTCCCTGGTGCGCTCGATGGTCGGCGCGGCCGCGTTCGGCGCGCTCGGTGTCGTCATCACCAACGGCACCGGGATCGCCGAGGACCGCTCGCTCGGCTGGCTGCGCCAGCTGCGGCTCACCCCGCTCTCACCGGTGCAGGTGGTGGTCGCCCGCGGCGCCGTCGCCACCTGCCTCGGCATCCTGCCGATCCTGGTGATCGGTCTGATCGGCGCGTTCTACCGCGGTGTCGAACTCGGCGTGGGCACCTGGCTGGAGATCTTCCTGCTGCTGTGGGTGGGCATCGCCCCGCTCGCGATGCTCGGCATCGGCATCGGCTACCTCTTCAAGGCGCAGCTCGCGCAGATCGCCGGCACCGTCTCCTACCTCACGCTGACGCTGCTCGGCGGGCTGATGATGCCGACGGACACGCTGCCCGAGTGGCTGCGTCCGCTGTCCACCGAGACGCCGGTCTACCGCTACGCGCAGCTGTCCTGGGACGCGGCGGCCCACACCGCGCCGAGCGGCACCGCGCTCGGGGTGCTCGCCCTGTGGACGGCGCTGTTCGCCGCCTTCGCGGCGTTCGCCTACCGCAGAGGCGGCCGGCAGGCCTGAGCAGGGCTCGAAAGGCCGCACCACCACACGCACGTGCCCGCGGGGACCGGTCCCCGCGGGCACTTCGGCGTTCGTACGGAACGCGAGCCGCGTTCGAGCGGGCACGCCCATCCTTGCCCTGCCACTGACCGTACGCGATGGAGCGAGGCACCTGAATGCGCGTGTTGTTCGTGGGCCACGGCCCGGCCCATGTCCCCTGGATCATCCCCCTCGCCTGGGCGTGCCGCCTGGCCGGACACGAGGTCCGGGTGGCGGTGCGGCCCCAGTGCGTGGCGCCGGTCGTCCGGGCCGGTCTGGTGGCGGTGCCCATCGGTGACGAGGCCCGTGCGGGCGCCGCCGCCGCCCGGCAACTCGGCCTGGGCCCGGGCAGGCTGCGGGCCCCGGCACAGGCCGCCGCGGTCCTCGACCCCGACCTGAGCGAGATGCTCGTCGAGAAGATGATCGCCGTCGCCGACACCCTGACCGACGACCTCGTGGACTTCGCCCGCTTCTGGCGCCCGGACATCGTGGTGCACGACACCGCAGCCGCGGCGGGGCTCGTGGCGGCCGCCGCCGTCAAGGTCCCCGCGGTGGGCCACACCTGGGGGGTGTCCCTCGGGGTGACGTGCGAGGACGAGTCGCAGCTGCGCCCCTCCTACGCCGGGCTGTTCGAGCGGTTCGGGCTCGATCCGGTCGTCGGCCCCGCCGTGTGGATCGACCCCTGCCCGCCGGGGCTCCGCCCGCCGCACGGGGTGCGCCGGGCCGACATGCGGTTCATCCCGTTCGCCGGTCCGGCGGCGCTGCCCAAGTGGCTGCGCACGGACCGTGCGTCCGGCCGGCCGCTCGTCTGCGTCACCGGCGGGGTCACCACGAGTGCGCTGGACGAGGTGCGCGACCAGGTGGTCGCGGCACTGCGCGGCCTGGACGCCGAGGTCGTCCTCGCCGTCACTCCCGAACAGGCCGCGTTGACCGGCCCGTTGCCCGACGGCGTGCGGCTGGCGGAGTCCTTCCCGCTGGACGTCCTGCTCGCGCACTGCGACGCGCTGGTGCACCACGGCGGTGTCGGCAGCGGCCTGATCGCCGTCACCCACGGACTGCCGCAGCTGCTCCTTCCGCAGAACGCCTTCCAGGAGCACTGGTCCGACCTGGTCCGCGCCTCCGGAGCCGGCATCGCGCTGCCCGCCGACGCGGGCGAGGGCGAGGCCGCCGCGGCCGTGCGGGACCTGCTGGCCCGGTCCTCCTACCGGGAGCGGGCGCGGTCGCTGCGCGACGAGATCGACGCGATGCCCATCCCCGACCAGCTCGTGGGCTTCCTGGAGGAGTGCGCGAGAGCCGGTCACACGGACGTTCCCACGCATCAGGAGGCGGGAAGACGATGACTGTACTGCTCGAACCCACCACGGACGCATCCCCGTTCGTCCGGGGTGACACGATGCACGGCCTGTTCCAGGACGCGGCCCGCCGCTTCCCGTCGGCAACCGCACTTGCCCATCGCGGGGTTCACGTCACCTACCGTGAACTGGACGCCGCTTCGGACGGTTACGCGGCGCTGCTCCAGGCGCGGGGCGTGCGCCGCGGCGACCTGGTGCCCGTGCTCATGGAGCGCGGCGCCCCGCTGATCGCGATGCTGCTCGCCCTGTTCAAGTGCGGGGCCGGCTACTCGTACCTCGACACCCGCTGGCCCGTCGACCGGCTGACGGGACAGATCCGCCAGCTCGCGCCGCCGCTGCTGGTGACGGCGGTGCCGGGCGACTGGCCGGTGCCCGCCTGGGCGCCGCCGGCCGAGGACCTCACCGTCACCGCCGCCCGTGGGCTGCGTCCCGCACCGGTCGGGACGACCGGCTCCGACGCCTGCTCGGTCTTCTTCACCTCCGGCTCCACCGGCACCCCCAAAGGCGTCGTCTCCACCCACGAGAACGCGGTGCGCCTCTTCGACACGGACTTCTACGCCGAGCTGGGCCCCGGCACCGTGATGCCGCAGACCGCTCCCCCGGCCTGGGACGGCTTCACCCTCGACTGCTGGAGCATGCTGCTGACCGGCGGCACGACCGTGCTCCTGGACGAGACGGTCCTCGTACCGCGCACCCTGCGGGCACTGATCGCCGAGGAGGGTGTGAACGCCGCGTTCATGACGACGCAGCTGTTCAACATGCTGGTCACCACCGATGTCGGCGCCTTCGCCGGCCTGAAGTGGCTTTCCATGGGCGGCGAACGGGCCGCCCCGACCCGGGTACGGAGCTTCCTCACCGCACACCCCGGGATCCGCCTGATCAACGTGTACGGGCCGGTGGAGTGCGGGGCGATGGTCACCACCCGCACCATGTCCCTGGAGGACTGCGACGACCCTGCGGGCATCCCGCTCGGCACGGTGCTGCCGCACACCGAGGTGTACGTCCTGGACGGGACCCGGACGTGCGCCCCGGGCGAGACCGGCGAACTGTGCCTGGGCGGCCCGGGTCTGGCCCGCGGCTACCTCGGCGGCGCCGCGCAGACCGACGCGGCGTTCGTCATGACCGAGGCCGGGGGAAGCGGCAGCGCCTCTACCGCACGGGCGACCTGGGCAACCGGTCGGCCGAGGGCGTCTTCCACTACACCGGCCGCGCCGACCGCCAGATCAAGATCCGGGGACACCGGATCGAGCCCGGCGAGGTGGAGCGCACCGTGGAGCGGGTCGCGACGGTGACCGGCGCCGTGGTCGTGCCGATACCGAAGGCCGACGGGTCGTACCACGGCCTCGCGCTCTTCTACACCCACGCCGCCGCCGGCGGCATCGGCCCGGACGAGCTGCGGGAGCACCTCGCCGGGCTGCTGCCCGAATATCTGGTGCCCCGCCGGGTGCAGCAGGCCGGTGCGTTCCCGCAGCTGGCCAACGGCAAGATCGACCGGCGCGCCCTGGCTGCGACGGTCCGCGCCGAGGACCCCGGTCACGGACCCGAGGAGGTCCTCGCCGGGACGGCTGCCGAGGTCGCCGACGCCTTCCGGACGGTGCTCGAAGTGACCCGGGTGCCGGACGGCGTCTCGTTCTTCGAGCTCGGCGGCAGTTCGCTGGACGCGGCCCGGCTGTGCCAGCAGCTGGACGAGCGGCTCGGCGCGGCCGTCCAGCCCTCGCAGATCTTCCGCACCCCGACCGTGCGCCGCCTCGCCGAGTGGCTGGACGCCACGGCCCGGACCGACGCGACCGCCACGGACGCCGTGCCTGGCCTGAACCCGGGCGAGATCCTGCTGCCCCCGGAGCAGGCCGGTTTCCTGTTCGCGGCCGCCCATGACAAGGACGGGCTCGGTGGGATGTGCCGGCTGACGTGGTGGCTGCGCGGCCGGGTCGACCTCGACGCGCTGGAGGCCGCCGCCGGCGATGTCCACGCACGCCACCAGGCCCTCTACGCGCGGTACCTGATCCGCGACAACGCGATCGGTTACGCCGTGGTGCCCGACGACCCGGGCGCCGCCGAGCTGATCCGGCTGCCGGACGCCCCCGACGAGGAGTCGGCGACCGCCGCCTGGCTCGCCGCCGCGTTCACCCCGCTGTCCGTGCGGGACGGCAAGGTGTGGCGGTGCGCTGCCGTGCGTGCCCGGGACACCGGACGCGTGCTGTTCGGGCTGGTCGCCCACCACGTGGCCTTCGACGGCGCGTCCGAGACGATCCTCGCCGCCGACCTGTCCTTCGCGTACGCCGCCCGGCTCGCAGGCCACGCCCCGCGGTTCGCCGCACCGGCGGCCACCGTCGCCGAGGTGTCGGCCGACCACCGCAGGGTGCTGTCCCGGGTGGACCTGGCAGCTCAGGAGGCCTACTGGGAGGACCAGTTGGAGCTGCTGGAGCCCCTCGAACTGCCGGGCCGCGACGACAACGACCGCAACGCCGGGCCCGGATACTCGGCCGCCCGGACCCTGACCGGCGCCGAGCTCGCCCGCTGGGACGAGCGGGCACGCGCCCTGGGCACCACGAGGTTCGCGGTGCTCGCCGCGCAGTTCGGCCTCGTCCTGCGCGCGCTCACCGGCCAGGACGACATCACGGTCAAGGTGCCGGCCGCCCGCCGGGGCAGCGCGGTGCTGGCGACCGCCGTCAGCTGCCGGGTCAACCTGCTCTACCTGCGGTTCTGGCCGCCGCACCAGGAGAGCGACGGCGGACTGCTGGAGCGGGCCGTGGCCAGTACCGACGACGCCCTGGCCGCGCAGGAGACCGGCGGCGCGCAACTGGCCCGCACCGTGGTCCTGACCGGCGGGGGCGCCGCGCTGCGGCCGATGCCGAGCTTCCTCACCCAGGACGACCCCGACCCCCGGCTCCGTCTCCCCGGCTGCACGGCCGAGCTGTACCGGATCGGCTCACCCACCATGTTCACCGAGCTGGAGCTCGACGTCCGCACCACCACCGCCGGCGCCCTGATCACCGCGACGGTGCGCACCGACCGGATCCCGCCGACGGTCGCGGACCAGGTGGCGGACTCCTACGCCGACGCACTGCGCCGCGGACCGGCCGGACCGGCCGCACGCCCAGCCGACCCCATCACCCCCGAGGACACCCCATGCGCGTACTGATGCTGAGCAGTCCCGAGTCCACCCACTTCACCTGCATGGTGCCGCTGGCCTGGGCCCTGCGGGGCGCCGGGCACGAGGTCCTGGTGGCCGGACAGCCGGACATCGTCCCGATGGCCCGCTCCGCCGGCCTCAACACCGTCTCCGTGGGACGCCAGTTCTTCGGCAAGGACCTGCTCACCCCGCCGCTGCCGCCGGACAAGCGGCCGGTCGAGATCGTCGGACCGCTCACCCCGAAGATGACCATGATCGGCTCCCGGGTCTGGGTGCTGCACTCCCGCTACATGGCGCCGCGCTACCTGGAGGTCGCCGAGCGGTTCAAGCCCGATCTGGTGGTCTCGGAGATCTTCGACTGGAGCGGCTGCGTCGTCGGCGGCGCGCTGGGCATCCCCGTGGTCTCGCACCGCTGGGGCGTCGACCCGATGAGCCATCTCATGCGGGCGACGGCGGAGGACCTGCTGAGGGGAATGTGCGAACGGCTCGGCATCGAGGGCGGACTGCCCCAGCCGGACCTGCTGCTCGACCCGGCGCCGCCGGAGCTGCTGGTCCACGGCGCCCCGGCCGGGGCGCCCATCCGGCACATCCCGTTCAACGGGACCGGCGCGGTGCCGGCCCGGCTGCGCGAACGCGGTGACCGGCCGAGGGTCTGCGTGTCGATGGGGCGCCAGACCATCGCGCTCGGCGGGCTGCCGATGTTCCGCGGCATCATCCGGGCCTTCGGGGACCTTCCGGAGACCGAGGCGGTGATGACCGTGCAGGAGGAGTTCCTGGACCAGCTGGGCACCCTGCCGTCGAACGTCTCGATCATCCCGCCGACCCCGCTCAACGGGTTCATCGACACCACGGACGCGGTGGTGACGCACGGCGGCGCCAACACCCTGCTCACCGTGGCGAGTTTCGGTGTCCCGCAGCTGATCCTGCCGCAGCTGGTCGACCAGTTCGAGGGCGGCGACCTGCTGACCGCGGCCGACGCCGGGCTCTCGCTGAGGGACGCCGACGCGCAGAACGACCCCGCCCAGGTGGCCGGCGCCGTCCGCACGCTGCTCGCCGACGAGCGGTTCACGAAGGGCGCCCGGTCCCTCGCCACCTCCATGGCCGCCATGCCCAGCCCCGCCGACGTCGTCCGTGACCTGGAGAACCTCCGATGCGCGTACTGATCACCAGCACCCCCGTCGCCACCCACTTCCTGCCCATGCTGCCGCTGATCCGGGCACTCGGTGCCGCGGGCCACGAGGTCCTCGTGGCCGGACAGCCCGACGTGACCGGCCCCGCCCGCGACGCCGGCCTGGAGACCGCCACCTTCGGGGACGCCTTCCACGCCGTCGACCTGCGGCGCGGCCGGCTGCCCGAGGGCGTGCGGCCCATCGAGGTGCTCGGCCGGCCGCCGGCCCAGCAGATCGACGGCGCGGCCCAGATGTGGCGCAACCACGCCCCGTACTTCCTGTACGACTACCTGGAGCTCGCCCGCGAGTGGCGTGCCGACCTGATCCTGTCCGAGCACATGGAGTACGCCGGACCCGTGATCGGGAAGGTGCTGGGCGTACCGAGCGTCTGGCACCGCTGGGGTACGGCCCCGACCAGTGAGTTCATGCTCGGCCAGACCAGGATGTGGCTCGGTCCGCTGTGCGAACGGCTGGGCCTGGACTCCGTACCGGCGCCCGACCTGGTCCTCGATCCGGCGCCCCCCGCGCTGGCGGGCACGGACGCGCCCGACGCCCTGCCCGTCCGCCCTGTCCCGCACACCGGCGAGGGATCGCCGTGGCGCTGGAGCGGGCCGTCCGGGCGACGCGTGGTGGTGGCGCTCGGCGGATACGCCCTGGAGCTGGGCGGCGCCGCGCTGGTCCGCCGGATCGCGGACGCGCTCGGCGCGGCGGGCGGGGTGGAGGCGGTGGTCAGCGCACCCGAGACGTACCGGGCCGCGATCGGTGCGCTGCCGGCGGGCCTGACGTACACCGGGCGGACCGCGCCCGGGCTGCTCTTCCCGGGTGCCGATCTGGTGGTCCACCACGGGGGTCCCGGCTCCACCCTGGGGGCCGCCGCGCTCGGTGTCCCCCAGCTGGTGCTCCCCCAGCTCGGGGACGCCTTCGTCGCCGGCGACCGGGTGGCCGCGGCCGGTGCCGGCATCACGCTCGACTCGGCCGCCGCCCAGAACAGCGACCGTGAACTCGGCCGGGCGGTGACGGCGTTGCTGACCGGCGACGCGTACCGCAAGGCGGCGGGGCGGGTGCGTGCACAGATCGAGGCCATGCCCGGTGCGGAGGTCCTGGTGCCCCTGCTGGCGGGACTGACGACAGCACAGGAGGTGACGGCATGAGCACGGACGTGTCAGCGGAAGCGGCCGCCGGGCGGAAGGCGCCGAAAGGCGGCGCCCCGGCTGAGCAGGCCAACGCGACGAAGGCCCCGCGGAGAAGAAGCCCGCGGAGAAGAAGCCCAACCCCTTCGGCATGAGCGACATCCAGGTGCTCGTCTTCATCGTGGCCGCGATGGCCACCATGACGCTGGCCCTGCTCGACGGCTCGATCGTCTCGTCGGCCGTCCTGCCGATCGTGCGCGACCTCGACCCGGCCCACGGCATCGACCGGTTCCCCTGGCTGATCACCGCCTACCTCCTGGCCGCCACGGCGGCGCAGCCGCTGTACGGCAGGCTCAGCGACAGCTACGGCCCGCGCCGGATCTACCTGATGGCGATCGCCACGTTCCTGCTGGGCTCGGCCCTGTGCGCGACCGCGCACACCCTCACCCAGCTCATCGTCTACCGCGCGGTGCAGGGACTCGGCGGCGGCGGTCTGATGAGCATGACGCTGATCATCATCGCCACCCTCTACCCGCCCAAGTCCCGTGCCGGGCGCTCCAACGCGGGCGGCGGACTCATCGCGGCGGGCATCATCGCCGGCCCGATGATCGGCGGCCCGCTCAGCCAGGAGCTGTCCTGGCGCTGGATCTTCCTGATCAACGTGCCGCTGGCCGGGCTCGCGCTCGTGGGCATCGCCTGGGCGCTGCGGCTCCCGGTGCGGGGCACCCGGCAGAAGGTCGACGTCCTCGGTTCCGTCCTCGTCGCCGGCGCCACCTGCGCGCTGCTGTTCGGCGTCAAGGCGTACGGCGAGCACAACTCGTTCGCGGGCCCCGTCCTGCCGTACGTGTACGGGGGGCTGCTGATGGCGGGCGCGTTCGTGGCCCGCCAGCTGAAGGCGGCCGACCCGCTGATGCCGCTCGGCCTGTTCCGGGACAAGGTGTTCCGGTCCGCCGCGGTGCTGCAGTTCGTCGGCGGGTTCGCGCTGCTGTCGCTGCCCGTGTTCCTGATCAACTACCTCAACATCGTGCGGGGCGTGGACCTGGACTCGGTCGGTCTGCACCTGATCCCGCTGGCCGCCGGGGTGATCCTGGTCTTCGTCGGCTGGGGCAAGGTCATCTCCCGTACCGGCAGGTGCAAGGCGGTCCTGGTCACCACGACGGCCACCGCCGCCGCGGCGGTCGCCGGGCTGGGTATCGGTGCGGCGACGGACGCCCCGGACTGGCAGTTCGACGTGCTCCTGCTGCTGCTCGGGGTGGGCCTGGGGGGCGTGACCCAGATCGCGCTGTTCATGACCCAGTCGGCCGCCGCCGCGGACCAGTTGGGCGTGGTCACCACCACCTCCCGGTTCGCCACGATGATGGGCACCACCATCGGCGGCACCGTGCTCGGCGCGGTGCTGAGCAGCCGCTTCGCCTCGGCCGCCGGGGCGTCCGGCGTGGGCGACCCGGATGCGGCGGCGGCCCGCCTCGCCGGACTCGACCCCGCCCGCCGCCACCTGGTGACGAGCGCGTTCGCCCACGCCTCGTCCACGCTGTTCCTGACGGCCGCCGGGCTGTTGCTGCTCGCCCTGCTGACCGCGCTCCTGATGCAGGACGTGGACGTGAACCTGGTCCCGGGCGCGGAAGAGGCCCCGGAAGCCCCCGGCTCGGAGCCCGCCGTTCCCTCACCCGCAGAAGCCGCCGACGTGACCGCCCCGGCGGACGTGGCGAAGTCCCAGGAGTAGGAAGATGACGAAGAAGATGCGCGTCCTGATGCTGAGCACCCCGTTTCCCACACACTTCACACCGATGGTGCCGCTGGCCTGGGCGCTGATGGGGGCGGGGCACGAGGTGAAGGTGGCCGCCCAGCCTGACGTGACGGACGCGGCGCGTGCCGCGGGTGTCTCCGCCACCGAGATCGGTGACCGCTTCCACGGCCTGGACGTCCTGCAGAGGCATCTGCCCGAAGGGGTGCGCCCGCTGGAGCTGATGGGCCCGACACCGCCGGAGAAGATGGCCGGCACGACCAAGCTGTGGGAGACCCACGCCCGCTATCTGCTCAGCTCCTACCTGGAGTTCGCCCAGGACTGGCGCCCCGACCTGATCGTCTCGGAGCAGATGGAGCTGACCGGACAGATCGTGGCCGCCGTGCTCGGCATCCCGTCGGTGCAGCACCGCTGGGGCGTCGACCCGCTCAGCGGCCCGTCCCGCGCCTCGGCCCGCAACTTCCTGTACGGGACGGCCGAGCGGCTGGGGCTGGCCGGTCTCCCCGACCCGGACCTCGTGCTCGACCCGTGCCCTCCGGCACTCCGCCACCCGAGCGCGGCGCCGGGCGCGCCGATCGGCTACGTGCCGTTCAACGGCGCGGGCACCGTGCCCGAGTGGCTGCAGAAGCCGGCGGCGGAGGGGATCCGCCGGGTCGTGGTGTGCCTGGGCCGCCAGACGCTGGTCCTGAACGGCACCCCGCTCTTCCGCTCGATCATCGCCGCTTTTGACGGGCTCACCGACGTCGAGGCGGTGGTGACCGCCGACCCGGCGTTCCACGAGGGCTTCGGGCAACTGCCGGAGAACGTACGGGTGGTCGAGCCCGTGCCGCTCAACCTGTTCCTCCGCGACTGCGACGCGGTGATCCACCACGGGGGCGCCAACACGACGATGACGTCATGTGTGTTCGGGCTGCCGCAGGTGGTGCTTCCGCAGATCGTCGACCAGTTCGCGTCCGCGGAGCTGCTGGCCTCGGCCGGCGCGGCCAGGGTGCTCGGCGAGGCGGCCCCTCAGAACGATCCGGGCCAGGTGCGGGAGGCCGTGCGGGACGTGCTCGACGACCCGCGCTACCTGAAGTGCGCGCAGGAGCTGGGGCGGACATGGCGGGGATGCCCAGCCCGGCCCGGGTCGTGGAGGACCTGGAGCGGCTGGCCGGGTAGTCCGGTCCGCGAAGGACAGGAGCGGGTGTGGCCCCCGGCGGATACGGATGCCGGGGGCCACACCCGTGTCCTCGCACGGACACGAAGGAGCCCGGCGACCGAAGTGGTCGCCGGGCTTCTGCGCAGGCAGCGGTGCCGGTCAGTTGCGGCGCTTCTTCAGCGCGTCACCTCCGAACTTGGCGATGAGGCAGATGACGATGGTGACAGAGACGCCGATGATGAGGTGGCTCATGGTGGGGTCCTCCTGAGGACTGTGGTGCGGGTGGGGGTGGAACGGCCCGAGGGATCCGGGACCGTGGTGCGAGGGGTCAGGCGACGGGGTGCTCGTACGGATGCCGGGCGACGGGGCTGCTCGAAGAGGAGCGGTCAGGCGCCGGGCCTGGTCGTACGGAGGTCAGGCCGCGGTCGCCGTGCGCTGGGCGTGCAGCACCGTCCACAGCGCTGCCGGCGTGGCGAAGGTCGCGCCCGTGAGGGTGTGCTCGGGGAACTCCACCTCGTAGGAGTCCTCCAGGCGGACCAGCAGCTCGATGGTGGCCATCGAGTCGAGGCCCGCCTGCTTGAGGTCGAGCGCGGGGTCGAGCGGGCCGGAGCCGACGAGGCGCGGCAGGACCGAGGTCAGCAGCTCCTCGAAGCCGGCGTCCCACCGGACGGCAGTGGCGTCAGGGGCTTCAGCGGTGGTCATGACGGATCTCCTCACGAAGGGGGTGCGGTGGGCACGGTCCTGAAAGGGACGCGGTGTCAGCTCTGTTCGCGGCGCAGCCGCTGCTTGTCGGTCTTGCCGTTCGGGGTGAGCGGGAGCTCGGGCAGCAGCCGGCAGCCGGCCGGGATCTTGGCGGCCTCCAGCCGGTCGGAGAGCTGCGAGAGCACCTCTTCGGCGCTCAGTGCGGTGACGGCGTAGAGCGTGAGGTCCTGGCCCTCGGCGGGGGCGAGTGCGGCGGCGGCCGTGACACCGGGGATGTCCAGGGCGGCCGTCTCGATCTCCAGGGTTCCCATGCGGACGCCCTTGCGCTTGAACAGGTCGTCCCTGCGCCCCTCGAAGTACAGGTGGCCGTCCTCGTCCAGGTGCCCGTAGTCGCCGGTGTGCAGGGTGACCTCACCGGTGACCGGGTCCGGGCGGAACCGCAGCGCGGTCTGCTCGGGGGCCCGCCAGTAGCCGGTCATCACGTGCGGGCCGCGAGCGGCGATCTCCCCGACGGTGCCGGGCGGCAGCGGCCGGCCGTCGTCGTCGAGGATCAGCACCTCGGTGCCGTCGAGCGCCCGGCCTACGGATCCCGGCCTCGCGAGGTCGCCGTCCGGTTCGAGGACCGTGAGCCGCTTGCACTCGGTGGTGCCGAACATCGGCGACACCTGGGCGCGGGGGAAGGCTTCCCGCAGCCGGGCGATGACGGGGGCGGTGAGTGCGGCGCCGGTGTTGGTGAACAGCCTTACGGGCGCCGCCTCGTGCCGGTCGCGGCGGGACAGCGTGAGCAGCATCTCGGCGAGCGAGGGCACCAGCGGGACGACGGTCACGCCGTGCTCGCGCATCGCACCCAGCAGCCCCACATGCCGGTCCGGCGAGGTCAGCACCGTCTCGGCGCCCGCGATCACTGACAGCAGGATCTGGTAGAGGCCGTAGTCGAAGGAGACCGGCACGGCGACGAGGACGACGTCGTCCTCGCGGTACCGCAGCCGGGCCTGGATGGCGCGGGCGGCGAAGACGACGGGGGCGTGCGTGCTGATCACGGCCTTGGGCGCCGAAGTGGAGCCCGAGGTGTAGATGAGCAGCCCCGTGTCGCCCGGTGCGACGGGGCCCTCCTCGGGGGCGCCGGTGCCGGCTTCGTAGAGCACGCCGGCGCCGTGCGCCACGTCCTCGGTCGTGCGCACCGGACTGTCCGTCAGTTCGCGCAGGAGTGCGGCGTCCTGGGCGTCCTGGGCGATGACCAGGGCGGGGTCGCAGTCCGGCACCACGGTGTTCAGGTGGAAACGCTTCATCGCCGGGTTGACCGGCACGAAGACGATGCCGCGGCGCAGGGCGCCGAACAGCAGGGCGGTGAACTCCCTCGTGTTTCCGGTCCGGACGAGGACCCGGTCCCCGTGCCGCACGCCTTGGGCGGTGAGCCAGTCGGCGTACGCGCGTGACCAGGCATCCAGTTCCGCGTACGTCCACGCGCCTGCGGCGTCGCGCACCGCGGGGGCGTCGGGCCGGGCGGCCACGGCCGCGGAGAGCAGTCCGTGGACGGTGTCGGTGCCGGTGTCCGCGGCAGCCAGCGTCTGAGTCGTCATCCAGCAACCTCGTGGTCATAGGAACGGGATTCGGTCCTGACGAGCGTCCGCCGACGTGCTCGATGCCCTCTGGAGTTCCGGTGGACCGATCACACACCCGCGTACTCGCGCCGCGCTCGAGCCGCGCTCGGGTGCCGCTCGGCCGCGTCCCGCCTGCCCAGGACTCCAGTCCGCTGCGAGGGAGCCGCCCCATGGTGACGCCGGGCAGCAAGCCCCCATGGTGACGACCCCGCCGCGACGACGTCCGACGGGGAAGGAGGCAGCGCTACATGAACGCGGATGCACGGCAGACCGGCCGGGAAGCACACGGCCCCTCGGGTGAACAGCCGCTGGACTTCGGCGTCTTCTTCTTCGCCGCGGTCGGCGACCGGGCGCAGGAGACGTACACGCTGATGCTGGACGCGGCCCGCCGCGCCGACCAGCTGGGCTTCGGCTTCGTGTCGACGCCAGAGCGGCACTTCCACAGGTTCGGGGGCGCCTTCCCCAACCCGGCCGTCACCTCGGCGGCCGTCGCCGCGGTGACCCACCGGATCGGCATCCGGGCCGGCAGCGTCGTCACCCCGCTGCACCCCGCCGCCCGCATCGTGGAGGACTTCGCGACGGTGGACGGGATCTCCGGGGGCCGGGTCGCCATCTCGGTCGGCTCCGGCTGGAACGTCAACGACTTCCTGCTCGCGCCCGAGAAGTACGAGACCCGGCGCGAACAGATGATCAAGGACGTGACGGACATCAGGACCGCGTGGCGTACCGGCCGCTGGACGGGCCACAACCCGCTCGGCGCCGAGGTCACGCTGCCCGTCTACCCGCGCCCGGTGCAGGACGAGCTGTCCGTGTGGGTCACCGCGTCCCGCAGCGAGGGCACCTTCCGCGAGGCGGGCCGGCTCGGCTGCAACATCCTCACCCACCTGGAGAACCAGGACGTCTCGTCGCTCTCCGGCAAGATCGCCCTCTACCGCGAGGCCCGCGCCGACGCCGGCTGGGACGGTCCGGGCACCGTCACCGTGATGATGCACTCCTACGTCACTGACGACGCCGATGAGGCCCGCCGGGTGGGTGGCGGCAGCCTCAGGGACTATCTGCTCTCCGCCATCGACCTGGAGGCCCACGCGGTCGAGGCCGGCGGCCGGATGAGCGGGAACAAGGAGGGCCGTGACGTGCTCTCCGCGGTCCGTGCCCAGCGCAAGCTCGCCGAGCTCGGCGTCAACCGCTACCTCGACGGCAACTCCCTGATCGGCTCGGTCCAGGAGTGCGCGCAGACGGCCCGCCGGGTGCGTGCCGCCGGTGTCGACGAGATCGCCTGCCTGGTCGACTTCGTCGCCGACCCGCAGCTGGTGCTCGCCTCGCTGGAACGCCTGGCGACCGTACGCGCCGAGGCCGCGAAGCCGGCCGCCCCGGCGCCTGTCCCGACAGCCGTCGGCTGACCCCGCGCCTGCCCCACCACCGCTCCCACCGCCGGTCCCCCGCGTACCCCTTCCGGTGCGTGCCGCCGGCCCTCCCTTCCATCCTTCCTTCACCAAGGAGGTCGCCCATGCCGACGATCCTCGCCGTCTCCGGCAGTCCGTCGCCGGTCTCCAGCACCCATCACGTGCTCACCCTCGCAGCCGAGCGGCTCGCCGCGCGCGGGCACCGGGTGGACACGCTCGCGGTTCGCTCCCTGCCCCCGGCGCCGCTGCTCGCGGCCGACACCGCCCACCCGGAGATCGCCGCCGCCCTCGACCGGTTCGCCGAGGCGGACGCCGTCGTGGTGGCGACACCCGTGTACAAGGCGGGCTGCTCGGGGCTGCTCAAGTCCTTCCTCGACGTGCTCCCGCAGTTCGCGCTGGAGGGGAAGGTCGTGCTGCCGCTGGCGACCGGGGGCTCGCTCGCCCATGTGCTCGCCCTCGACTACGGGCTGCGCCCCGTACTGATGTCGATGAAGCCGCGGGCGGTGGCGGAGAGCTTCTTCGTGCACGCCGGCGGCATCCGGAAGGGCGCCGGAGGTGCCGCCTTCCTGGAGCCGACCGTGTCGAGCCTGCTCGACGAGGCCACCGACCGGTTCGCCGGGCTGCTGGAGAGCCTCTCGGAGCGCGACGCCGCCCACACCCTCCCGCCCCGCCGGCTCGTCTCCGCCGCCTGAGGACGACGCCTGAGGAAGCCGGCGTGTTCATCCGCCTGTTGATGTGCCTGTTGATGTGCCGACCACGACTGAAGAGGACCCCATGAAGGCTCTGGTTCTGAGCGGCGGGACGGGCAGCCGTCTGCGCCCGTTCAGCTACTCCATGCCCAAGCAGCTCATCCCGATCGCCAACAAGCCCGTCCTGGAACGGGTGCTGGAGAACATCCGCGACCTCGGTGTCACCGAGATCGGCATCATCGTCGGGAACCACGCGGCGGAGATAGCCGAGGTGCTCGGCGACGGGTCGCGGCTCGGCGTCGCGCTCACCTACATCCCGCAGGAGAGCCCCAAGGGGCTCGCCCAGTGTGTCTCGCTCGCCCGGGATTTCCTCGGCGACGACGACTTCGTGATGTATCTCGGCGACAACATGCTCCCGCAGGGCATCGTCGAGGCGGCGGCCGAGTTCCACGCGCTGCGGCCCGCCGCCCAGGTGCTGGTGGCCCAGGTCGAGGACCCGCGCGCCTTCGGGTGGCCGAGGTCGACGCGACCGGTGTGGTGGAGCGCCTCGTGGAGAAGCCGCCGGTGCCGCGCTCCAACCTGGCCCTGATCGGCGTCTACTTCTTCACGCCCGCGATCCACCGGGCCGTCGACTCGATCGTGCCCAGCGCCCGCGGCGAGCTGGAGATCACCGACGCCATCCAGTGGCTGGTGACCAGCGGCGCCACCGTCCGCGCCCAGGAGTACTCCGGGTACTGGAAGGACACCGGCAGGGTCGAGGACGTACTGGAGTGCAACCGGATGCTCCTCGACGGGATCGAGCGCCGCATCGACGGCGAGGTCGACGACCGCAGCGTGCTGCTGGGCGCCGTCGTCGTCGAGGCGGGCGCCCGGATCAGCCGTTCGTTCGTGCAGGGCCCCGTCGTGATCGGCGCCGGCACGGTCCTGGAGGACAGCCACATCGGCCCGCACACCTCGATCGGCCGTGACTGCGTCCTGTCCGGCACCCACCTGGACTACTCGATCGCACTGGACGGCTCGACGATCTCCGCGGTGCGGGGCCTGCACGGCTCCCTGCTCGGGCGGTCGGCGGCCGTCACCGGCATCGAACTCGGCAACCGCCACCACCGCCTGGTGGTCGGCGACCACACCCGCGTGGAGGTCGCGGCATGAGCAGAATCCTGGTCACCGGCGGCGCCGGCTTCATCGGCTCCCACTACGTACGCACCTTGCTGGACGGCGGATACGAGGGTTACGAGGACGCGGAGGTCACCGTCCTGGACAAGCTGACCTATGCGGGCAACCGGGAGAACCTGCCCGCCTCGCACCCCCGGCTGACCTTCGTCCAGGGCGACATATGCGATCTGCCGCTGCTCCTCGAGCTCTTCCCCGGCCATGACGCGGTGGTGCACTTCGCGGCCGAGTCCCACGTGGACCGGTCCCTGGAATCGGCGGCCGAGTTCATCACCACCAACGTCGGCGGCACCCAGAACGTCATGGAGGCGGCACTGCGGTCCGGCGTCGGACGGGTCGTGCACGTCTCCACCGACGAGGTGTACGGCTCGATCGACGAGGGCTCCTGGACCGAGGAGTGGCCGCTGCTGCCCAACTCGCCCTACGCGGCGTCCAAGGCCGGCTCGGACCTGATCACCCGCGCCTACTGGCGCACCCACGGACTGAACGTCTCCACCACCCGCTGCTCCAACAACTACGGCCCCTACCAGCACCCGGAGAAGCTGATCCCGCGCTTCGTCACCAACCTGCTGGAGGGCGAGAGCGTCCCGCTGTACGGCGAGGGCGCCAACATCCGCGAGTGGCTGCACGTGGACGACCACTGCCGGGCCATCCAGCTGGTCCTCACCTCGGGCCGGGCCGGTGAGGTCTACAACGTGGGCGGCGGCAACGAGCAGACCAACCGCCAGATCACCGAGCGGCTCCTCGAACTGACCGGCAACGACTGGTCCAAGGTCGTCCGGGTCGCCGACCGCAAGGGCCACGACCTGCGCTACTCGCTCAGCGAGGCGAAGATCGCGCGGGAGCTCGGCTACGCGCCGCGCATCTCCTTCGAGGAGGGGCTCGCCGAGACGGCGGCCTGGTACCGCGACAACCCCGGCTGGTGGAAAGCGGTCAAGCACGCGGCGAAGGAGAACGAGAAGTGAGTCCGTCCGACACAGCGGCGCACCCGGCGCAGGTCCTGGTCGTGGGCGCCGGCCCGGTCGGTCTGAGCGCCGCCCATGAGCTGGCCCGGCACGGTGTACGGGTCCGGCTCGTGGACGGCGCCGCCGGCCCCGCCACCACCAGCCGAGCGCTGGCCACCCATGCCCGCACGCTGGAGACGTACGACCAGATGGGAGTCCTCGACGACCTCCTGGCGCGCGGCCAGCGGGTGGAGCACTTCACGCTGCACCAGAACGGCCGCCGGCTGATCCGCTTCGACACGGACTACAGCCGGCTGCCCACCCGGTTCCCGTTCACGCTCATGGTCGACCAGGTCATCACCGAGGAGGTGCTGCGCGACGCGGCGGCCCGCCACGGCGTCGAGATCGAATGGGGCGTGCGCATCGAGGAGTTCGAGGACCTCGGCGGCGAGGGCGTGCTGTCCCGGCTGGTGCACGCCGACGGCCGTACCGAGACCGTGCGGTCCGACTGGCTGGTCGGGGCGGACGGCGGTCACAGCGTCATCCGCAAGCAGCTCGGACTGAAGCTGGAGGGCGAGTCCAGCGAGACCTGGCTGATCGCCGACGCCACCGTCGACTGCGACCTGCCGAAGGACAGCATCCACTGGATGCGCACCCCCACCGGGACCGTGATGATGGTGCCGTTCCCCGAGCCCGGGAAGTGGCGGCTGCTGGACACCGCCGAGACGTCCTACGGGGGCGACGACGCCATGGTGGCGCGGCGCTTCTCGGCGAAGATCAGCACCGGGACGGGCCGGCCCGCCGTGGTGCGGACACCGTCCTGGGTCTCGGTGTTCACGATCCAGCAGCGCATGATCGACCGGATGCGGGTGGGCCGGGTCGTGCTGGCCGGGGACGCGGCGCACGTGCACAGCCCGGCCTCCGGGCAGGGCATGAACACCGGTGTGCAGGACGCGGTCAACCTCTCCTGGAAGCTCGCGACGGTGCTGCGCGGCGAGGCCGCCGACTCCCTCCTCGACACCTACGGGGCGGAACGCGTGCCGGTGGGAGCGGAGTTGCTGCGCACCACCCGGATGGCGACCATGCTGGTCCAGCTGCGCAGCCGCAGGGCGGCGGCGGGACTGCGTGCCGCGTTCACCGTGCTGCGCTCGCTGCCCCCGCTGAAGGGCCGCATCCAGCGCAAGATCATGGGCGGGATGTCGGCGCTCGGACTGGGTTACGCGGCGGGCCCGCTCGCCCACGACAGCCCGCCGTCCGCCGGGGTGCGCCCCGGCGAGCGGGTGGCCCGGGTCACCGCGGCCGGCCTGGCCGCCGGCCCCGCCTGGCAGGAGCTGGTGGGCGAACTCCAGCGCCCGGAGTGGCTGTTGCTCTCGTTCGGGGAAGCTCCCGCAGAGACCCGCGAGGACGCCTTCGGGCCGTCGGTGCGGATCCGTACGGTGAACACGCAGGGCCCCGGCGCGCTCGCCGACCCGGCAGGGCTGCTGTCCGAAGGGCTGGGCGCCCCGGCCGGCACCTGGCTGCTGATCCGTCCCGACGGCTATCTCGCCGCCCGGGGCACCGGATCCGATTCCCCCTCGCACGCGCTGACCGCGCTGGGCATTCACCCGTCACGAGCGGTCCAGCCCGTCAACTGAACTTCTGAATAAGGGCTTTCACGTCGAAGGACCCGCCCCGGAAATCCCGGGGCGGGTCCTTCGACGTGCGGTGGAACAAGCTGAGGAGCGGAGGGACGTGCGGGGCGTGGGGGCGGTGGGGCGTCGGCTCCGGTACTCAGGCGATGCGCTCGGGCACTCGTCCGTACAGCTCGCGGCACCTCTCGTAGGCCGGCAGCAGCCCGCGCGCGGCGGCCTCGGCCACCGTGGGCGCCGCCGCGTCCTTCTCGGACAGCAGCGGGTCGCCGGTGAGCCAGCTGGCCCACGGCAGCGCCAGCTCCGGGTCGAAGGCCCGCAGGTCCAGCTGGGTGCCGGGCTGGTACTCGGTCGAGCAGAGGTAGCTGATGCAGGTGTCGTCGGCGAGCGCGACGAACCCGTGCGCGAGCCCCTCCGCCACGTACACCGCGAGGCCGTTGCGGGCGTCCAGGACCGTGGTCTCGTACCGGCCGAAGGTGGGCGAGCCCACCCGCACGTCGACGACGACGTCCAGCAGGACCCCGCGCACGCAGCTGACCAGCTTGGCCTGGCCCGGCGGGATGGCGACACCGTGCAGTCCCCGGACCGTGTTGCGGGCCGAGGAGGAGTAGTTGACCTGGCGCGGCACGAAGTGGTGCCCGGTCTCGGCGGCCAGCTGGTCGTATCTGTACGACTCGTGGAAACTGCCGCGGGGGTCCGTCAGCAGCTTCGGCATGATGCGGTACGCGTCCGGTACGGCGGTCTCTTCGATCCTCATGCCCCGGACCGTAGGCGCCCCTACTCAAGTCCCGGTAGCGCCGCGTGACCACCTGTCCAGCGGTCCCCGAGCGGGACACCTCACAGTTCCGTTCAAACCGCGGAAACAGGAGGTACGGACGGTGCCGGTGACCAACCGAAGGACAGGCGGCAAGGGTGGGGGCGCGGCCGGGTCGGTGGTGGTGCTCGGCGCCACGGGGTTCGTGGGCCGGCACACCTGCGAGGTCTTCGCCGCCGCGGGCTGGGCGGTGACCGGCATCGCCCGCACCGCCCCGGTGGCGGCGGCCCCGTACGAGATCGTCCCGCTCGACGCGGTGCACGCCGGGCCCGGACGCCTCGCCCGGGTGCTGGACGAGCGCGGCGCCGAGGTGGTGGTGAACGCGGCGGGCGCGGTGTGGAAGGTGACCGAGGACGAGATGATGCGCGCCAACGCCGACCTGGTGCGCAGGCTGGTCACGGCGGCGGCGTCGGCGGACCGGCGGCCCCGGCTGATCCAGCTCGGCTCGGTGCACGAGTACGGGCCGGTGCCACGGGCCGGGATCACCGAGGACATCCCCACCGCACCGATCACCCCGTACGGCCGCTCCAAGCTGGCCGGTGCAAGGGCCCTGCTCGACGCCGCCGCCGCGGGCGAGGCGGCAGGGCTTGTGCTGCGCATCTCGAACGTGTCCGGCCCCGGCACCCACCGGGCCAGCCTGCTCGGCAAGGTGGCGCACCACCTCACCACCTCCGCACCCGAACCGCTGCGGCTCGCCCCGCTGCTCGCCCACCGCGACTTCGTCGACGTACGCGACGTCGCCGACGCGGCGCTCGCCGCGGCCGGCAGCGCGGCGTCGGGGCGGGTCGTGAACATCGGCGGCGGCCGCGCGGTGTCGGTGAGCAGCCTGGTCACGCGGCTGACGGAACTCGCGGGAACCGC
The DNA here is from genome assembly GCF_023701695.1 of Streptomyces sp. RKAG290. Classification (GTDB taxonomy): domain Bacteria; phylum Actinomycetota; class Actinomycetes; order Streptomycetales; family Streptomycetaceae; genus Streptomyces. The sequence goes on along the minus strand of NZ_JAJOZC010000001.1, from coordinate 5,022,928 downwards.
CGCCGAGATCGTCGAGGTGCCGAGCGCCGGCGGCCGGCCGCCCGAGGCCGAGTGGCAGCGCATGGACATCACGCTCGCCGACACACTGCTGGGCTGGCGCCCCCGCCGCACCCTGGACGACTCGCTGCGTGACCTGCTCGCCCACACCCGTGGCGGAGCCGACCGCGAGTCGTTGTCCAGGGCTTTTCGAGTACCCCCGGCCACGATGGCCGTGTCGGGTCACCGCTGAGGGCTTCGTGCCGAACTGACCATGGAGGCAGCAGGAATGAATGAGACGAAGGCACGAATTCTCGAGCAGGTGCGGGAGTACCACCTGGAGAAGGAGCCGTCCCGCGAGTTCGTCCCCGGTACCAGTGAGATCTGGCCGTCCGGCGCGGTGCTGGAGCCGGAGGACCGGATGGCGCTCGTCGAGGCGGCGTTGGACATGCGGATAGCCGCCGGCACCAGCTCCCGCAAGTTCGAGTCCCGGTTCGCCCGTTACCTGAAGCGGCGCAAGGCGCACCTGGTGAACTCGGGTTCGTCCGCGAACCTGCTGGCCATGGCGGCGCTCACCTCGCCGCACCTGGAGGACCGGCGGCTGAGGCCGGGTGACGAGGTCATCACCGTTGCCGCGGGCTTCCCCACCACCGTGAACCCGATCCTGCAGAACGGGCTCGTCCCCGTCTTCGTGGACGTCGAGCTGAAGACGTACAACACCACGGCCGAGCGCATCAAGGCGGCCGTCGGCCCCAAGACGCGCGCCATCATGGTCGCGCACGCGCTCGGCAACCCCTTCCAGGTGGCGGAGGTCGCGCAGATCGCCGAGGAGAACGACCTCTTCCTCATCGAGGACAACTGCGACGCGGTCGGCTCGCTCTACAACGGTCAGCTGACCGGCACCTTCGGCGACCTGACGACGGTCAGCTTCTACCCGGCGCACCACCTGACGATGGGCGAGGGCGGCTGCGTCCTCACCTCGAACCTGGCCCTGGCCCGGATCGTCGAGTCGCTGCGCGACTGGGGCCGGGACTGCTGGTGCGAGCCGGGCGAGAGCGACCGCTGCTTCAAGCGCTTCCAGTACCAGCTGGGCACCCTGCCGGCCGGATACGACCACAAGTACATCTACTCGCACGTCGGTTACAACCTCAAGGCCACCGACCTGCAGGCCTCGCTCGGACTGACCCAGCTCGACAAGGTCGACGACTTCACCACCGCCCGCCGGCACAACTGGAAGCGGCTTCGGGAGGGCCTGGAGGGCGTGCCGCACCTGATCCTGCCCGAGGCCACCCTCGGCAGCGAGCCCAGCTGGTTCGGCTTCGTGATCACCGTCGAGCCGGACGCGCCGTTCACCCGCAAGGCGCTGGTGAACTTCCTGGAGGAGCGGAAGATCGGCACCCGCAACCTCTTCGCGGGCAACCTCACGCGTCAGCCCGCGTACGTGGACGCTCCGCACCGGATCGTCGGCGACCTCACCAACTCCGACATCATCACCGAGCAGACCTTCTGGATCGGCGTCTACCCGGGGCTCACCGACGAGCACACCGACTACATGACGTCCTCGATCCGGGAGTTCGTCTCCCGCTGGTGACCACCCCGGCGCCCCTCGCGGCCCTGCTGGGTGACCGACCCGGCAGCCCGCTCTCCCGTCCCCCGCCGGTGACTCCCCCGGCAACCCTCCCGCACAGCTTCCCGAAGAGGAGTGAGCGTCCATGTCGTCCCCCACTGCGGAGCTGACCGCGTCCCCGCCGGCCGTCCGGCCCCGTGAACCGGTGTCGGCCGCCGAGCGGATCGCGGCCTCCGCGAGCGCCACCGAAGGGCTCCTCAGTACATGGGAGTTCCACGACTGGTTCAACGAGCGGCGGAAGGCGGGCCGGTTCAACGTCGAGCGGGTCCCGTTCTCGCGGCTGCGCAACTGGTCCTTCGAGCCGGACACCGGCAACCTGGTGCACTCCAGCGGACGGTTCTTCAGCGTGGAGGGCCTGCACGTCACCACCGACGACGGCCCGCACAAGGAGTGGTACCAGCCCATCATCAAGCAGCCCGAGGTCGGCATCCTCGGCATCCTGGTCAAGGAGTTCGACGGCGTACTCCACTTCCTGATGCAGGCCAAGATGGAGCCGGGCAACCGCAACGTGCTCCAGCTCTCCCCGACCGTGCAGGCGACCCGCAGCAACTACACCAAGGTCCACAAGGGCACGGACGTCAAGTACATCGAGTACTTCACCGGCGCCCGGCGCGGCCGGGTGCTGTCCGACGTGCTGCAGTCCGAACACGGCTCGTGGTTCTACCACAAGAGCAACCGCAACATGATCGTCGAGGCGGACGGCGAGGTGCCTCTCGACGAGGACTTCTGCTGGCTGACGCTGGGGCAGATCTCCGAGCTGCTGCACCTGGACAACGTGGTCAACATGGACTCCCGCACGGTGCTGGGCTGTCTGCCCGCCTACGGGGTGGACCCGGGGCCCTGGGACGAAGGGCTCGGGGACGAGGGGCCCGGGGGCGAGGGGTTCTTCCGGTCGCTCGCCCGCTCGCGCTGCCCGCAGGCCGGCGCGCTGCTCAGCGACGTCGATCTGCTGTCCTGGTTCACCGCGGAACGTTCGCGCTACGACGTGCGGGCCGAGCGGATCCCGCTCCGCGACGTCCGGGGCTGGTCCCGCGACGAGACCCGCATCGGCAAGGAGGACGGCCGTTGGTTCGACGTGGTGGCGGTCGAGGTGCAGGCAGGCAACCGCGAGGTGACCAGCTGGACCCAGCCCCTGATCGAACCGCGCAGCCAGGGCGTCGCCGCCTTCGTCGCCCGCTCGTTCGACGGGGTGCTGCACGTCCTCGCGAACGCCAAGATCGAGGGCGGCTTCCTCGACACGGTCGAACTCGCCCCCACCGTGCAGTGCTCCCCGGTCAACTTCGAGGGGCTCGACGTACGACCGCCGTTCCTGGACCTCGTACTGAACGCTCCGGCCGAGCGCATCCGGTACGACACCGTCCACTCGGAGGAGGGCGGCCGGTTCCTGTACGCCGAGAACCGCTACCTGGTCGTCGAGGCGGACGAGGCGGACGCGCCGGTGGAACCCCCCGCCGGCTACCAGTGGGTGACAGTTGGCCAGCTCACGGCGCTGATCAAGCACGGACACTATGTCAACGTGCAGGCCCGGACTCTCCTCGCCTGCCTCAACGCCATGGGACACCTGACGGATGACTGAAAGACCCCTGCGGATCGCCGTCCTGGGCACCGCCGACATCGCCCGGCGGCGGGTGCTGCCCGCCATGGCGGCCGACCCGGCCGTCGAGCTGGCCGCGGTGGCGAGCCGGGACGGCGGCCGTGCGCGGGAGGTGGCGGAGCTGTTCGGCTGCGCCGCGGTCGAGTCCTACGACGCGGTGCTGGACCGGGACGACGTGGACGCCGTCTACGTCCCGCTGCCCATCTCCCTGCACGCCGAGTGGGTGGGCCGGGCGCTGCGCGCGGGCAAGCACGTGCTCGCGGAGAAGCCGCTCACCGCCGACCGGCGCACCACCGAGGCGCTCCTGACCCTGGCCCGCGAGTCGAGCCTGGTGCTGATGGAGAACGTCATGTTCGTCCACCATCCGCAGCACGCGGTCGTGCGGGAACTGGTGACGAGCGGCAGCATCGGCCCGCTCCGGGCGTTCAGCGCCTCGTTCGCCATCCCCGCACTGCCGGCCGGCAACATCAGGCACCGCCCGGAGCTCGGCGGCGGGGCGCTGCTCGACGTGGGCTACTACCCGGTGCGGGCCGCGCTGTACTTCCTCGGCCCGGGGCTGGAGATCGTCGGCGCGGCTCTGGAGAAAGGTTTCGGCTCGGAGGTGGAGACCTCGGGCGCGGTACTCGTCCGCTCACGGTCGGGCGTGCTCGGCCGGCTGGCGTTCGGCATGGAACACGCCTACCGCTCGGCGTACGAGCTCTGGGGCGGCGAGGGCCGCATCCGTGTGGAGCCCGCGTTCACCCCGTCCGCCGACCACAAACCGGCCGTGTGGATCACCGACGCGCACGGCCCGCGTGAACTGGCCCTGGCGCCGCACGACCAAGTGGCCGCCACTGTGCGGGCGTTCACACACGCGGTGCGCTCCGGTGCCGCGGAGTCACCGGACGCCGCGGAGTGCCTGGAGCAGGCGGCCCTGCTCGACGCCATCCGGGCCAGGGCGACAACGACCACAGGGCCGCACCTTCCGCGGCAAGAGGGGACCGACCATGACCGTGACTGACCAGCCGCCGCAGACCGCGGCCGTGCGGGTCGCCGAACTGCACGTCCTGCGCGAGCAGGCCCGGCTCGGCCCCAGCACGAAGGCGACCGAGGCCCAGCACGCCAAGGGCAAGCTCACCGCGCGTGAACGCATCGGTCTGCTCCTGGACCCCGGCAGCTTCCAGGAGGTGGAACAGCTGCGCCGGCACCGCGCGACCGGTTTCGGCCTGGAGGCGAAGAGGCCGTACACCGACGGTGTCATCACCGGCTGGGGCACGGTCGAGGGCCGCACGGTCTTCGTCTACGCGCACGACTTCCGGATCTTCGGCGGCGCCCTGGGCGAGGCCCACGCCACCAAGATCCACAAGATCATGGACATGGCAGCGGCAGCGGGCGCGCCGATCGTCTCGCTGAACGACGGTGCCGGAGCCCGTATCCAGGAGGGCGTGTCCGCGCTCGCCGGCTACGGCGGGATCTTCCAGCGCAACACCCGCGCCTCGGGAGTCATCCCGCAGATCAGCGTCATGCTGGGCCCCTGCGCGGGCGGGGCCGCGTACTCGCCCGCGCTGACGGACTTCGTCTTCATGGTCCGCGACACCTCCCAGATGTTCATCACGGGACCCGACGTCGTCCAGGCGGTGACCGGTGAGGAGATCACCCAGAACGGCCTCGGCGGCGCGGACGTCCACGCCGGCGTCTCCGGGGTGGCCCACTTCGTCCACGACGACGAGGAGACCTGCCTGGCCGAGGTCCGGTACCTGATCTCCATGCTGCCGTCGAACAACCGGGAGGCGCCCCCGGCCGTCCACCCCGACGACCCGGCCGACCGCCGCAACGACGTCCTGCTCGACCTGGTCCCGTCGGACGGCAACCGCCCGTACGACATGCGCGCGGTGCTGGAGGAGATCGTCGACCACGGCGACCTGCTGGAGATCCACGAGCACTGGGCCCGCAACATCATCTGCGCCCTGGCCCGGATCGACGGGCGGGTGGTGGGGATCCTCGCCAACCAGCCGCAGTTCCTCGCGGGAGTGCTGGACATCGAGGCGTCGGAGAAGGCCGCGCGGTTCGTCCAGCTCTGCGACGCGTTCAACATCGCACTGCTCACGCTGGTCGACGTGCCGGGCTTCCTGCCGGGCGTGTCCCAGGAGCACGGCGGCATCATCCGGCACGGCGCGAAGCTGCTGTACGCGTACTGCAACGCGACGGTGCCGCGCATCTCGCTGATCCTCAGAAAGGCGTACGGCGGCGCCTACATCGTCATGGACTCCCAGTCCATCGGCGCGGACCTCACCTACGCCTGGCCCACGAACGAGATCGCGGTCATGGGCGCGGAGGGGGCGGCGAACGTCATCTTCCGCCGCGAGATCGCGGCCTCGGACAGCCCGGAGACCGTCCGGGCGGAGAAGATCGAGGCGTACAGGTCGGAGCTGATGCACCCGTACTACGCCGCGGAGCGGGGCCTGGTGGACGACGTCATCGACCCGGCCGAGACGCGGGCGGTGCTCTGCGCCGCCTTCGCGATGCTCGCCGGCAAGCACGCCGAACTGCCGTCCCGCAAGCACGGGAACCCGCCGCAGTGACGCGTGAGGGGGTGGGAGCGCGAACGGGAGACGGCGGAGTGGGGTCGGGGCACGGCGGGCGGCCTGTGCTGTTCGCGGCGCCTCGCCGAAGCGCCGCCGACCCGCCTGCGTAGGTCCCCCGGCAACTGCTCACACATCCCCGTAGCAAGGAGGAACCATGGCGTACCTGCCGACGCGGTCGGACGAGGCGCAGCAACCACCCGTAAAGAAGGAACCGCTGTTCCGTCTGGTCCGAGGCGTGCCGACCGATGCGGAGCTGGCGGCCCTGACCGTCGTTCTGCTCGCCCTGAACACCGCGCTCCCGGCGGCGGCGCCGGTGCCCGCACCGGTGGAATCCCTCGCGGCCTGGCGCCGGCAGCCCTACCGCCAGCCGGTGAGCTGGCAGCGGGCGGCCTGACGGGGCCGGCCGGGGCCGGCCGCGCGGGCAGGGGTGCCTCGACCGTGGGGCGGCGGAGGCGGTCAGCGCCCCGAGCGCGCCGCGCGGGCGACGGCGACGACCGCCTTCTCCAGCGCGTACTCGGGGTCGTCCCCGCCGCCCTTGACCCCGGCGTCGGCCTCGGCGACCGCCCGCAGCGCGGTGGCGACCCCGTCCGGCGTCCAGCCGCGCATCTGCTGCCGTACCCGGTCGATCTTCCACGGCGGCATGCCGAGCTCGCGGGCGAGGTCCGCCGGGCGGCCCCCGCGCGCCGACGACAGCTTGCCGATCGCCCGCACGCCCTGCGCGAGCGCGCTGGTGATCAGGACGGCCGCCACCCCGGTCGACAGCGACCAGCGCAGCGCTTCCAGCGCCTCCGCCGCCCGCCCCTCGACCGCCCGGTCGGCGACCGTGAAGCTCGACGCCTCCGCGCGCCCCGTGTAGTAGCGCCCGACGACCGCCTCGTCGATCGTGCCCTCGACATCCGCGACGAGCTGCGACACCGCACTCGCCAGCTCCCGCAGATCGCTGCCGATGGAGTCGACCAGCGACTGGCACGCCTCGGGGGTCGCCGAGCGGCCCAGGGCCCGGAACTCGCCCCGTACGAACGACAGCCGCTCAGCCGGCTTGGTGGTCTTCGGGCAGGCCACCTCCCGGGCCCCCGCCTTGCGTGCCGCGTCCAGCAGCCCCTTGCCCTTGGCGGCGCCCGCGTGCAGCAGCACAAGGGTGATCTCCTCGACCGGGTCGTCGAGATACTTCTTGACGTCCTTGATCGTGTCGGCGGAGAGATCCTGCGCGTTGCGCACGATCACCACCTTGCGCTCGGCGAAGAGCGACGGACTCGTCAGCTCGGCGAGTGTGCCCGGCTGGAGCTGGTCGGACGTGAGGTCACGGACGTCCGTGTCGGCGTCGGAAGCGCGGGCCGCCGCCACCACCTGCTGCACGGCGCGGTCCAGGAGCAGGTCCTCCTGGCCCACGGCGAGCGTGAGCGGGGCGAGCGGGTCGTCGGTGGAATTCCTTCTGGTGGCCATCGCCGTCCAGCATCCCACGCGCCACCGACAGCCCGGCCGGCCGCTGTCCTGGCATTGTGGCCCGTACCGGAGAATGGCCGGGTGAGCGATGTGAGACATGTGCTGGTGCTGCCGGACCGCGACACGGCGCAGGAAGTGGCAGGGGAGCTGGCCGACCGGTTCGGGGTCGCCGAGGAGCCTCAGCTCGTACGCGACGCGCTGGCCGGTGAGGACGATGCCGAGGACGCGCAGTGGCTGGTGGTCGTGGAGGACCCGGACCGGCGGCTGGACTCCGCGGCGCTCGACGCGTTCGCCGCGGAGTACGAGGGGTGGCTGGAGGCGCCGTAGGCCGTCCGGGCTCAGCTCTTCGGGATGATCTGGATGTCCATGTCGATGGAGATGCTGGAGCCGACAGCGGCGATCCCACGGGCCAGCATGGTCTGCCAGGTGAGGGTGAAGTCCTCCCGGTGCAGCTCGGTGGTGGCCCGGCACGCCGCCCGGGTCTCGCCCTCCAGGCCGTTGCCGAGGCCGAGGTACTGGGTGTCCAGCGTGACGGTCCGGCTCACGCCGTGCAGGGTCAGGGCACCGCTCACCCCCCAGCGGGTGCCGCCCCGGTGGATGAAGCGCTCGCTGTAGAACTCCAGGGTCGGATAGCGCCCGACGTCGAGGAAGTCCGCCGAGCGCAGGTGGTCGTCGCGCATGGGGACGTTCGTGTCGATCGACGAGGCGTCGACGATCACGTGCATGACGGAGTTCTCCATGCGGTCGGCGCTCCTTACCGCACCCGCGAAGGTGTTGAACCGGCCGTGGATGCGGGCCATCCCGATGTGCCGGGCCGTGAAGCCGATCTGTGAGTGCATCGGCTCGATCTCCCACTCGCCCGGGTCGGGCAGCTGCGGGGGCGCGGAGACCTGGAGGGCACATCGCCCAGGCCCGCGTGGTCGCCCCCGGTGACCGAGGCCGATCCGTGGAACGGGGTGTAGCCCTCGGCCGTGACAGCCAGCCGGTACTCCCCGCCGGCACCGTGGCGAGGACATTGCCGTACGGGTCCGTCTCGCCGCCGACGACCTTGCGCCCCGCGCTGTCCGTCACCACGAACTCCGCCTGCCGCACGGCCTCGCCGACCGGGTCGAGCACCCGGCAGCTGAGCACACCCGCGGAGTCCGGTACCGAGAGTCCGGCGAAGGCGCTGCCGCGCGCTGCACCCGTCGCTCCCTTGTTTCCGGGCCTGCGGTCTCCGAGCCAACGGCCGAACATCTTCACGTACTCCAGGGGGCGCGTTCACCTCGGGGCCGGATGACTGGACTTCGTTGTCGGAGCAGCGCGGCCCGCCGACGATCATGCATTCGATCACCCTTGTGGCGTTCGAGGCAAACACGGCACCTCGGCAGAGCTTGGGCGGAGGTGTTACCGAAGGTCCGAATTGCCCGTTCCATTTGCGTATGTCACCCATTCGGTGCGGAAACGCCGGCGCCGCGCGGAGCGGGAAGCCGGTCGAGGCGCACGCCGAAGTGCTCGCGGTAGGCCGTGAGCACCTCCTCGTCGCTCTCCAGCGGAGTCTCGTGGCGCTCGGCGCCGACCGTCGTGACGAGCTTGCGGCCGCTGAGCGTGATCCGGCCTGCGGCGGTGAAGAGGGAACAGACCGGGGCCCGGGTGAAGCTGGAGTCGGGTGAGGTCCGGTGGTACCAGGAGCCGGCCCGGAAGTCCGCGAGCACCCGGGGCCGCGGATCCACCCGGAGCTGGGGCGCACCGTCCCGCAGCACGTCGAGTTCCCCGTAGTCCTCGCCGCCCGCTGGGGCCTGCTCGATGCGGAAGGTGCCGCGCGGATCCTGCTGGTCCGTACGGTCGTCGAGTGCGAGCGGCTGCTGGGCGTGGTCGCCGAAGCCGACGTCGGCGAGCCAGGGGCCGGTGCCGTCGTCCGTCGCCACCCTGAGCGCCAGATGGTCGTAGGGAATGCCGAGTTGTCCGTCGCCACCATGGACCCTGGCCTGGAGCAGCGTGACGTGGAAGCCCAGCTCACGCAGCAACACGGCGAAGGCGCCGTTGAGTTCGTAGCAGAACCCGCCCCGGCGGCGCGCCACGATCTTTTCGAGGAGCGCGCCCTCCTCCAGCACGATGTCTTCGCCGAGATGGATCGAGAGGTTCTCGAAGGGCACGGAGGTGAGGTGGCGCAGCTGCAGCTCACGCAGTGCGGCAGCATCGGGGCGGGCGGGCCTGGCGGCACCGATGCGTGCCAGGTACGAGTCGACGGTCTGCGGCAGTTGCGGGTCCATACCGGCAGTCTGTCCCGGAGCACGGCGGCCCGCCATGAGCCGGTGGTCCTAGGACCGGCGGCGGAGGTGCGTTGCGGCGCGCACTCACTAATCTGCGGGGCATGACGACTCACGAGCCGGCGCGCAGCCGGGAACAGCGCAAGCAGGATGTGCTCGATCATCTGGAGAAGGACGAGGACGCCTGGGTGTCGACCGCATCGGCCGACGGGGTGCCGACTCTGGTGCCGCTGTCGTTCGTCTGGGACCACGGAACGCTGCTGATGGCCACCCGCCGCACCAATCCCACCGCGGTCAATGTGACACCGTCCGGGCAGGCCCGGATCGCCGTGGGCCACACCCGCGATGTGGTCCTGATCGAGGCGACGGCCGAGGTGATCGAGGGCACGGACCTCCCCGAGGATTCGGGCGACGCCTTCGCCACGAAGCTCGACTGGGACCTGCGGGGCCGCTCCGCCTGGGTGTACCTGCGCTTCACCCCGTACGCGGTCAGGGCGTGGCGGGAGGAGAACGAGCTGGCCGGCCGTGAGCTGATGGCCGACGGCCGGTGGCTGGACTGAGTGCACGCTCATGACCGGCCCACCGCCCGCAGCTCCCGCCCGGCACCCGTCACCGCGATCGCACCGTCCCTGTCGGTGCGGAGCACCACCGCGCCGCCGGCCCTGAGCGCGTCGACGGTGGGCGCGGCCGGATGTCCGTACGGGTTGTCCCGGCCCACGCTCACCAGCGCGAACCTCGGACGTACGCTGCGCAGCAGGGCGGCGTCCTGATGTGCGGAGCCGTGGTGGGCGACCTTGAGCACATCCACGTGCGGGAGGGCCGGGTAGCTGCGCAACAAGGCCTGCTGCGCCGGTGGTTCGAGGTCGCCGGGCAGTAACAGGGTGAGCCCGCCGGACCGTACGAACAGGGTGACGCTGGCATCGTTCGGCTCCTGCGGCAGGGGACCGGCCGCCCGGCCGGGCGGCGCCCCGCCGGGCGGCCACAGCACCTGCCACCGGAGCGCACCGATGCGTCGTCGCTCACCGGGGACGGCCCGCACCACAGGGACACGGGCCGCCGCGGCCGTTCTCGTGACGAACGCGGCCTGTTCGGGCGGTTCCTCCAGGTCCGTCGTCTGGATCGCACCGACGGACCTGCCCCGCAGCACACCTGGCAGGCCCCGCACATGGTCGGCGTGGAAGTGCGTGAGCAGCAGCAACGGCACCCGGGTGATGCCCAGGTCGCGCAGGCACCGGTCGGCGAGCCGCGGATCCGGCCCGGTGTCGACCACCACCCCCGAGCCGCGCCCCGCCGCGAGCACCAGAGCATCGCCCTGGCCCACGTCGCACATGGCGAACGCCCAGCCGGGCGGCGGCCATCCGGTCAGCACCCGGGTCAGCGGCACCGGGCGGAGCACCGCGAGCACCAGCAGCAACGCCGCGGCCGAACACACCCAGGGGTGGCGTCCGATCCGTCGGGCGAACAACACCACCAGCCCGGTCAGCGCGGCCAGCAGCAGCGCACCCGGCCGGCCGTCCGGCCAGTCGATCTCCGCCCCGGGCAGCGCCGCCCCGGTCCGGGCCACGGAGACGATCCACCCCGCCGGCCACCCCGCCAGCCGGGCCAGCAGTTCGGCCACCGGCATGGCCACGGGTGCCAGGGCCAGCGCGGCGAACCCGAGAACCGTGGCGGGCGCCACCGCGAACTCGGCCAGCAGATTGCACGGAACCGCCACCAGACTGACCCGGGAGGCGAGCAGCACCACGACGGGCGAGCACACCGCCTGCGCCGCGGCCGCGGCAGCCAGCGCCTCGGCGAGCCGGGGCGGCACCCGGCGCCGTTGCAGCGCGTCGCTCCATCGTGGGGCGAGGGTCAGCAGGGCGCCGGTGGCCAGTACCGACAGGACGAACCCGTAGCTGCGCGCCAGCCAGGGGTCGTGGAGCACCAGTAGCAGAACGGCGGCCGCCAGCGCGGGGATCAGCGTTCTGCGTCGTCCGGTACCGATGGCGAGCAGCGTGATGAGTCCGCAGGCCGCGGCCCGCAGCACACTCGGTTCGGGCCTGCAGACGAGGACGAAAGCGAGCGTGAGCCCGCCGCCGAGCAGGGCGGTCGCCCGCAGCGAGATCCCCAGCGCGGGTGCCAGTCCGCGGCGTTCGACGCGCAGCGCGCTGCCTGGCGGTCCGATCAGCAGGACGAGCAGGATCGCCAGGTTGGCGCCCGAGACCGCCATCAGATGGGTGAGGTCGGTCGCCTTGAACGCGTCGTGCAGTTCCGGTGTGACCCGGGTGGTGTCGCCGACCACCAGTCCGGGCAGGAGGGCCCGCGCATCCGGGCCGAGCCCCTCGGTCGCTGTGCGCAGTCCGGCGCGCAGCCCGCCCGCGGTGCGCTGGAGGAGCGTGGGCGGGCCCGTGATGCGGGGCGGGCCCTTGCCGTCGGGGCGCAGAACTGCGGCGGCACGCTCCCCGCCGTGCAGCGGAGGCGCCAGCCGGCCGCCGATGTGCAGCCGGGTGGAGGGGAGCAGCCGCTGCCACTGTGCCGTGGCGGGGCCGGGGGTGACGATGACCAGCACCGGCGTACGCAGCCGGGTGACCGAGCCGTCGGGCCTCGTCAGCCGCGTGATCTCGGCGTCCAGGAGAAGAGAGACGGGTGTGCTGCGGTCCCCGCGCACCCGGGGGAAGGTCTGGCGGGCATCGGAGGTGAGGGTGATCTCCGCGTCGACACTCGCGAACTGTCCGGCCAGTCCCGGCACCGGCCCCTGCCGCACGTCCGCGCTGTGCAGCCCCGCCGACGCGGCCCCGGCCGCCGCACAGAGCAGCGCCGCCGCGGCGGCCGTGGTGTGCAGTCGCCGTCGTCCGGCGCCGGCGTTGTCCCCGCCGCCGACAGGTGTCGCGGCGCGCGCGGCGCGGACGGCCGGTAAACCGGGGAAACCCGGGACGGCCAGCAGGACCATCGCCGCTCCGAGGCAGAGCAGCACCCCCAGCGCCGTCCACCGCCCCGGCGCGCCCACGGCCGGCGCGGCACCGGCCCAGGCCGCGAGGGCCGGGGGAACCAGCCGCAGATCGGCCGGCCCCTCCTGCCGCGGGTCGGCGGCCCCCAGCCGCCGGCCCGACGCCGTGTGGACGTCGCCGGCGCTCACGGCCGCACCAGTGGCTGAAGATCGGCGAACCTGCGGTCGCCGATGCCGTTGACCTCGCGGAGCTCGTCCACGGAACGGAAACCACCGTGCTGGGTGCGGTAGTCGACGATGTGCTGAGCGAGGACGGGGCCCACTCCGGGCAAGGTGTCGAGCTGTTCGGTGGTCGCGCTGTTGAGGTTCACCGGCCCGGTGGCGGAGCCGCCCGCGGCCGGTGAACCTCCTGCGCCGCCTGCCCCCGTGCCGCCTCCCCCCGCGCCGCCTGCTCCCGTGCCGCCTGCGGCGGGCGGGGCGGGTCGCATGCCCACCACGATCTGCTCCCCGTCCATGAGCACCCGGGCCCGGTTCAGGCCGTCCAGATCCACGCCGGACCGGACTCCACCCGCCGCGCGCAGCGCGTCGGCGACCCGGGCGCCGGACGGCAGCCGGTGGATCCCGGGCCGCCGCACCTTCCCGCTCACGTCCACCACGATCCGCCCGCCCGGGCCGGCCGCGGGTGGCGCCCCGGCGGACGGTTCGGGCACACCGGCCTCGTCCCCGCCGGCCACCGGGTCCACACCGTCCTGCGGCCCTGGGGTGTGACCGGCCTCGCTGAGTTGCCCGGGGCAGATACGGCTTCGGGACGGGCGGACCAGAAGTGCATCGCGGCGAAGACAGCCGCCGCCACCAGCACAACGGCGAGTGCGGCCAGGGTCTTCGGCTCCAGGCCGCATCTGAGCTGCAGCCACATCGGCAACCGCTCCCCCAGCGCGGGAACAACCCGCGCCCACCGCCCCGCAGGGACCGGGTCGGTCGGCGGAGACGAGGCGGGTTGCGAAGGCGGTGCCGTCGGCGGAGCCGGCGCGGGCCGCGGAGCTGGTGTCGGTGCGGGCTGTGGAGCTGGTGTCGGTGCGGGCTGTGGAGCCGGTGTCGGTGCGGGCTGTGGAGCCGGTGTCGGTGCGGGCTGTGGAGCCGGTGCGGACCGCGGAGCTGGTGTCGGCGCGGGCGTCGGAGCCGGTGTCGGTGCGGGCCGCGGAGCCGGTGCGGGTGTCGGAGACGGCGCGAGCCGTGCCCCGGACACAACCGGAGGCGCCAACAAGGCCGATGCCAACGGCGCGGAGGAGGACGGCCAAGCCACCGGGGCCGCAGGCGCGGACGGCGAAGCCACCGGGACCGCAGGCCCGGACGAGGACGGCCAAGCCACCGGGACCGCAGGCGCGGGCGAGGTCAGGCTCGCGGCTTCCGGCAGGCCCGGGGCCATCCCCACCACCCGCCGGGCTACCCGCCCTCCGTACCCGCCCGCCATGAGCGCGTCAGCGCGGTTGCGTGAAGCCGCAGCCGCTGCGTCCCGCTCCCGCGTATGCCGCCCTCGGCCGGGGCCCACGCCCGTCCTGCTCCGGCCGCGCCCGTCCGATGCCGGACCGCGGCCGGGCCCGCTGCCGGGTCCGCCGGCGATCCTGCCGAAGGGGCCGGCACGGCCGATTCCGCCGCCGGGTCCGCTGGTTGCACGATGTGATCGGGAAGCCATGCCTCACGACGCTAGGCACTTGCGCCGAATCTCGTCGAGCGCCCTCGATTTCGGTGGAAAACCCGTCAGTTGTGGAAAACTCCACCACTCCGGGCAGCGACGTCAGCGCGGCGAAACCACTGCTGCGAGCAGTCCTGGACCGGTGTGCGCGCCGATCACCGCACCCACTTCGCTGACATGCAGGTCCACGAGCCCGGGAACCCGCTCACGCAGCCGCTCGGCCAGGCGTTCGGCCCGATCCGGGGTTGCCAGGTGATGCACCGCGATGTCCACCCGCCCGCTGCCCGCCCGCTCGGCGACGATCTCCTCCAGCCGGGCGATGGCCTTCGAGGCGGTCCGCACCTTCTCCAGCAGCTCGATCCGGCCGCCGTCCAGCTGGAGCAGCGGCTTCACGGCGAGCGCCGAGCCGAGCAGCGCCTGCGCGGCACCGATGCGCCCGCCGCGGCGCAGGTAGTCAAGGGTGTCGACGTAGAAGTACGCGGAGGTGCCCGCCGCCCGCTTTTCGGCGGCGGCCACCGCGTCGTCCAGGCTGCCGCCCGCCTCCGCGGCCTCCGCAGCTGCCAGGGCGCAGAAGCCGAGGGCCATGGCGACCATCCCGGTGTCCACCACCCGTACCGGTACCGGGGCGTCCTTCGCCGCGAGCAGGGCGGCGTCGTACGTTCCGGAGAACTCCGCGGACAGGTGCAGCGAGACGATGCCGCTCGCCCCGGCATCTGCAGCCGCACGGTAGGCGGCGGCGAACACCGCGGGGCTGGGCCGTGACGTCGTCACGGGACGGCGCTTCTGGAGCGCCAGCGCGAGGGAGCGGGCCGAGATTTCGGTGCCCTCCTCCAGCGCCTGATCGCCGAGGACGACGGTCAGCGGCACTGCGGTGATGCCATGCCGTTCCATCGCCTGAGGCGGCAGGTAGGCCGTTGAATCGGTGACGATCGCGACATGGCGGGACATGAGCGGGAGGTTACCTGCCGGGGCGGTGACGCGGCAGGCCGACCCCGACTGAATGATCAGTTCCGGTCACTTCGAGCCGTTTCCTGCCACGGTCGCTCACTCCTCGAAGCACCTGCCCGCATCAGCGTGACCAATGCCTGGCCACCGCGCCGGCCTCACCCACACCACCGGATCGACCGGACCCGTCCACCCGTCCATCACCACACCCACCCCGTGCACCCGCCCACCGGCAGCGCGGCC
This sequence comes from Streptomyces sp. RKAG290, assembly GCF_023701695.1. Lineage (GTDB taxonomy): Bacteria > Actinomycetota > Actinomycetes > Streptomycetales > Streptomycetaceae > Streptomyces. The sequence continues at coordinate 5,007,668 of NZ_JAJOZC010000001.1, read as the reverse complement.
CGCATCGCGAGCCCAGGTACCCCGCCCCGCCCGCATCGCGAGCCCAGGTACCCCGCCCCGCCCGCTTCGCGGTCGCGGTCTACGACGCCGCCTCAGTTCGTGGTCTCGGGCCCCGTGGTCTCGGGCCGCGCCGACCTCTGCCACGGGTATCCGGTCTGCAGCCGCGGGTCCGCGGCCGTGATGGCCTGCGCCTGCGCGGTCCCGTCATCGCCTGTCCCCCGGCCCAGGTCGCCTGTCCCCTGGCCACGGTCGCCCGGCGCCTGGCCCCGGTCGGCCGGTCCGTGACCGTACTCCGCCGGCCTCTCGGGCTGCTGCGCCGGCACCGGCTCCTCCGTCGTCCAGTGCCGCAGCGCACCGGCCTCCACATCGATCTGCACGTTCAGCGCCGCCAGGTCGTCGTCGGCGAACTGCCGCGCCCGGTCACGCGCAGCCCACCGAAGCGATTCCGCAGAGCGGGTGATCTGCTCGGTGCGCTTCTTCAGGGCGGGCACCAGGGAGGCCACGGTCGTCTTGTCGGGCTCGCGCTCCAGCCTCTTCAGCTCCTCGTCCAGCTCACGGCCGTGCGCACTGAGCCGCTGGAACAGGCCCACCGACTCGGACAGCGAGGCGTCCTCGGCGACGCCCGTCTGCAACGCCTCCTGCGTGGCCCGCATCGAGGTGCGCAGCGAGAGCCGCAGCTGCGCCAGCTCCCCGCTGACACCCAGCTGCCCGTAGCTCTTGGCCCGCAGCGTGGTGTCCTCGACGGTGCGGCGCGCCTGCGTGATCGTACGGTCCACTCCGCGCTTGGCCGCCCCGATGACCTTGACGCTCACATAGACGCCCAGCGCCATGCACGCGACGACAAGCAGCACCAGGATCAGGATCACGGCTTCCATGAGCGCCCCTCGGATGGTGTGACGGCTGCCGACACGTGTTCACCGGCCCCTCCACCGTAAACGGAACGGGCAGGCCGAGGGTTCCATCGGAACCCCCAACCTGCCCGTAGGGGAAAGCCCTCACCCCGTCACAGCGACGGCCGGCGGCTACGCCGGGACGATGTTCACCAGCTTCGGCGCCCGGACGATCACCTTGCGGATGCCCGCCCCCTCCAGCGCGGCGACGACGGCCGGGTCGGCCAGTGCCAGGGTCTCCAGCTCCGCGTCCGTGATCGACGGGGAGATCTCCAGGCGCGCCCTGACCTTGCCCTTGATCTGCACCACGCAGGTCACGGTCTCGTCGATGACGTACGCCGGGTCGGCGACCGGGAAGTCCTGGTGCACGACGGAGTCGGTGTGGCCCAGCCGGCGCCACAGTTCCTCGGCGATGTGCGGTGCCAGCGGCGCCACCAGCAGCACCAGCGACTCGGCGACGGAGCGCGGCAGCGGGCCGCCCGCCTTGGTCAGGTGGTTGTTCAGCTCGGTGACCTTGGCGATGGCGGTGTTGAGGCGCATCCCGGCCATGTCCCCGCCGACGCCGTCGATCGCCTTGTGCAGCGCCCGCAGCGTCTCCTCGCCGGGCTCCGCGTCGACGACGGTGACCTCACCGCTCTCCTCGTCGACGATGTTGCGCCACAGCCGCTGCAGCAGCCGGTACTGACCGACGACCGCGCGCGTGTCCCAGGGGCGCGACACGTCCAGCGGGCCCATCGCCATCTCGTACAGGCGCAGCGTGTCCGCGCCGTACTCGCCGCAGATCTCGTCGGGCGTCACGGCGTTCTTCAGGGACTTGCCCATCTTGCCCAGGACGCGGGAGACCTTCTCGCCCTGGTGGTAGTACGCCCCGTCGCGCTCCTCGACCTCGGCTGCCGGGACCGCGATGCCGCGGCTGTCCCGGTAGACGAACGCCTGGATCATGCCCTGGTTGTACAGCTTGTGGAACGGCTCGGCGGAGGAGACGTGCCCCAGGTCGTGCAGCACCTTGGACCAGAAGCGTGCGTACAGCAGGTGCAGTACGGCGTGCTCGGCGCCGCCCACGTACAGGTCGACACCACCGGTCGGCTGTCCCTCGCGCGGGCCCATCCAGTACTGCTCGATCGCCGGGTCGACCAGCTTGTCGGCGTTGTTCGGGTCCAGGTAGCGCAGCTCGTACCAGCAGGAGCCCGCCCAGTTGGGCATGGTGTTGGTCTCGCGGCGGTAGTTCCGCGGACCGGCCCCGTCGCCCAGGTCCAGGGTGACGTTGACCCAGTCGGCGTTGCGGGACAGCGGGGTCTCGGGCTGGGTGTCGGCGTCGTCCGGGTCGAAGGTGCGCGGCGAGTAGTCGTCGACCTCCGGCAGTTCCAGGGGCAGCATCGACTCGGGCAGCGGGTGGGCGATGCCCTCCTCGTCGTACACGATCGGGAAGGGCTCGCCCCAGTAGCGCTGGCGGCTGAACAGCCAGTCGCGCAGCCGGAAGTTGACGGTGCCCTCGCCGACGCCGTGTTCCTTCAGCCAGTCGGTGATCTTCGCCTTGGCCTCGACGACGCCCAGGCCGTCCAGCGAGATCTCGTCGTTGGCGGAGTTGACCAGCTTCGCCTCGTAGGAGGCGAACGCGTCCTCCCACGTCGAGGCGTCGGTACCGCGGTCGTCCGACGGCTGGACGACACAGCGCATCGGCAGCTCGAAGGCGCGCGCGAAGGCGAAGTCGCGCGCGTCGTGCGCCGGCACGGCCATGATCGCGCCGGTGCCGTACCCCATCAGGACGTAGTCGGCGATGAAGACGGGGACCTGCTCGCCGCTGACCGGGTTGGTCGCGTAGGCGCCGGTGAAGACCCCGGTCTTGTCCTTGGCCTCGGCCTGCCGCTCCACGTCGGACTTGGCGGCGGCCTGCTTGCGGTACGCGGTGACGGCCTCGGCCGGGGAGGTGTGCCCGCCGGTCCAGACCGGGTGGGTGCTCTCGGGCCAGGCGGCCGGAATGATCCGCTCCACCAGCTCGTGCTCCGGCGCCAGCACCATGTAGGTGGCGCCGAACAGGGTGTCCTGGCGGGTGGTGAAGACGGTGATGTCACCGGCTCCGTCGACCGGGAAGGCGACCCGTGCGCCCTCGGAGCGGCCGATCCAGTTGCGCTGCTGCAGCTTGATGGCCTCGGGCCAGTCCAGCCCGTCCAGGTCGTTCAGCAGCCGGTCGGCGTAGGCGGTGATGCGCATGTTCCACTGGCGCAGCTTGGCCTTGAAGACGGGGAAGTTGCCGCGCTCGGAGCGGCCGTCGGCCGTGACCTCCTCGTTGGCCAGGACGGTGCCCAGCCCCGGCGACCAGTTGACGGGCGCGTCGGAGGCGTAGGCCAGCCGGTGGTCGCCCAGGATGTCGGCGCGCTCGGCCGCGTTCAGCGCGCTCCAGTCGCGGCCGTCCGGGGTGGGGCGCTCACCGCTCTCGAACTGGGCGACCAGTTCGGCGATCGGCCGGGCGCGGTCCGCGTCGGCGTCGTACCAGGAGTTGAAGATCTGCAGGAAGATCCACTGGGTCCACTTGTAGTACTCCGACTCGATGGTCGCGAACGAGCGGCGCTTGTCGTGGCCCAGGCCCAGCCGGCGCAGCTGCGCCGTCATGTTCTCGATGTTGGACTCGGTGGAGATGCGCGGGTGCGTGCCGGTCTGTACGGCGTACTGCTCCGCGGGCAGGCCGAAGGCGTCGAAGCCCAGGGTGTGCAGGACGTTGTGGCCGGTCATCCGCTGGTGGCGGGCGAAGACATCGGTGGCGATGTAGCCCAGCGGGTGGCCGACGTGCAGGCCCGCACCCGAGGGGTACGGGAACATGTCCATGATGAATTTCTTCGGCTTGGCGGCCAGCTCCGGATTGTCCGCCAGGTCGCCGGTGGGGTTCGGTGCCTCGTATGTGCCCTCGGCGTCCCAGAAGTCCTGCCAGCGTGCCTCGATGTCGGCGGCCATCGCTGCCGTGTAGCGGTGCGGCGCAGCAACGTCGGCTGCGGAATTCGTCTCGCTCATGATCCTCAAAGCTCCATCGATCGTCATCTGCCGGCGCCCACGTCTACGGACACGCGTCTACGGAAACGAAAAATCCCCTCGCACAGGAGGGGACGCCGCGCCGATGCCGACCAGGCATTCTCACCGGTCGGGAGTGATCAGCGCGGCTCGCTAAGCAGAAGGCGTACGGCACGCATGGCGTCAGGGTACCGCACGGGCCGGGGAGCCATCCGGGCGCCGCCGATCCGTGGACACGGAGGCCCGTGCCGCCGCCGAACGCGCCCCCGCGGCGGGATGCGAAACGTACGGCGGAACGTCCGGGAAGCGGCGGTTACTCCGCGTACCGCCCTCTATCGGGGCAACAACTCAAACCTCGTACTGGTCGGTATGACGCGACCTAGCATGCGGCAACGGGACCGCTTTGCCGAGCCATTCGGAGTTGCCCCCATGAACCCTCATCGCAAGATCCGCTCAACGGCCGGCCCCAGTCGGGGGCCGAGCCGACAGGTGCAGGGCGGACTGACCGTCGCCGCACTGGTACTCATCCCCCTGCTCGTCGTCGCGGGCAGCGACGGCCTGCGCGCCACGCTCGACTTCACGACGGGCGTCCTCTCGCTGGTGTCGCTCACCGCCGCGGTGGGCTGGGGCCTGCTCGCCACCGACCGGCTGTTCCTCTCCTCCCGACAGCGGCTGATCGGCCAGGGCATCCACCGGGCCGCCGCGGCCGCCTCACTCGGTTTCCTGCTGCTCCACGTCACGGTGAAGGTCTCGCTGGGACATGTGGCGCTGCTCGGCGCCCTCATACCCTTCGGCCTCGGATTCAGCGGTACGGCCGGGCTGATCGGCTTCGGTGCGCTGGCCGGTCTGCTGATGGTGACGGCTGCCGCGACCGGAGCGCTGCGCAGCGCCTTCGCCTCCCCCGGCAAGGTCGCGGGGCGCTGGCGGGCGCTGCACGCGCTGTCCTACCCGGCCTGGTGCGCGGCGCTGGTGCACGGTCTGTACGCGGGCCGGGCGCCCGCGACCTGGGTCGTCGTGATGTACAGCCTGTGCCTCGTCGCGGTGGCGGCCGCCCTGTGCCTGCGCATGCTGCCGCCACCGACGAAGCGCCGGATCACCGCCCTGGTCACCGCGCTCGTCAAGCCGGGCGCGCTGCCCGCCGAACCCGACCCGGTGACCCGCGAGGCCCCGCTGCCCGGTGCGGACACCGCGCTGCCGTGGGAAGCGCGGGACGGGCGGGGAGCATACGGAACGGGCGGCTCCGGCCGGGAGGGGCCGGCGGGCCCGTTGCGGGGGACGCCGCTCCCGTCGTCCTTCGAGCGCCCGCGCACCACCCTCTCGCCACCGGCCCCGCCGCTGTACGAGGCCCCCTTGTACGAGGCCCCGCTGTACGAGGCCCCGCCGCGCAGCTCCGACCGCCTCTCGACCGGCCCGGCCGCGGGGCCGTTCGCCGGCCGTACGGGCCCCGGGCCCGGGATCGCCGCCGGCTACCGCGCTGTCTCGCCGGCCGCCGAGCGCGCCGGCGGCCGGCAGCCGGCCGGACGCTGGCCGGCCCCGTCCCCCGCCCCGCCCACCCAGGCACTGCGCCGGCCGCCCGAGGCCGCGGAACCGGCACACACCCCGTACGAGACGGGGGAGGCGCGGCCCTCGCCGCACGAACCCGCCGAGCCCGGCCGTACCCCTTTCATACCGGCGCAGACATCCGGCTCCCCGGCATACACCCCCGCTCAGGCCACCGGCGCCGCGTACACCCCCGCTCAGGAAACCCCGCGCGCGCCGTACGCCCCGGGAGCGGCGACACCTCCCCCGTCCGCCGTCGGCGACACCGCTCCGTTGCCGGGGCCGCTCTACCCACCCCCTGCCGGAGAACCCTGGCACGCACCCGCAGGAGAACGACCGTGAACATCCCCCTCCCCGACGTCCCCGAAGTACGCGTCGTCGGCCTCCCCAGCTGACCAGCGGCTTCGACCTGGTGGAGCGGCTCGACCTCGGCATGCACCTCAAGGTTCACGGCCCGCTGGAGCCGATGACCGGCGAGCGCCTGGCCGAGCTGGCGGAGACCATTTCGCTACGTGGCCGCGGCGGCGCCGGATTCCCGTTCGGGAGGAAGTTGCGGGCCGTCGCAAAGGCATCCATCCGACGCGGGGTGCGCCCCGTCGTCGTGATCAACGGCAGCGAGGGCGAGCCCGCCTGCCGCAAGGACACCGTGCTGCTCAACCGCGCGCCCCACCTCATCCTGGACGGCGCGCTGCTGGCCGCCGAGGCGCTCGGCGCCCGCACTCTGGTGGTCGCCGTCACCCGTAACTCCACGGAGATCTCGGTGCGCGCCGCCCTGGCCGAACGGGGCCTGTCCGACCGGCGCGGACAGCAGCTGCGCGCCCGGGTGGTGCGCACGCCGGAGCGGATGGTCTCCGGCGAGGCCTCGGCGGTCATCCGGGCGGCGTCCGGCGGCCCCGCCCTGCCGCCCGGACGGCGTGAACGCGCCGCCGAGTCGGGTGTCGGCGGCGCCCCGACCCTGCTGTCGAACGCGGAGACGTACGCACAGCTCGCCGTCGCCGCCCGGATCGGCGCCCGCCGCTACGGACACACCGGCCTGCCCGACGAGCCCGGCACGGTGCTCCTCACCCTGTCAGGGGCGGTCGCCCGGCCGATGGTCATCGAGGTGCCCACGGGCGTGCCGCTGCGGTACGTGCTCCAGCTGGCGGGCGCGCCGCCGCTGCCGCAAGGCGTGCTGACCGGCGGGTATCACGGCAACTGGATCGGCGTGAACGCCACCCATGACGCCGTCGTCTCCCGCGAGTCGCTGGCGGCGGCGGGCGGTGCGCTGGGGGCGGGCGCGATCCTGCCGATCGGGCCGGAGACCTGTCCGCTCGGCGAGTCCCTGCGGGTGGCGAACTGGCTGGCCGCGGAGACCGCCGGACAGTGCGGTCCGTGCAAGCTCGGGCTCCCGGCCGCTGCGGGCGGGCTTTCCGACGTGCTGAACGGCGGCGGGCCCGCCGCCCTGGAGGCCCTGCGCGAGGTGACCCTCGCGGTGAAGGGCCGGGGCGCGTGCAAACACCCGGACGGCTCCGCGCGCTTCCTGACCTCCACGCTGTCCACGTTCACGGACGACCTGGCCGCACATGTGCTGGACGGCGGCTGCGGCCGCGAGACGCTCGGTGTCCTCCCCCTCCCCTCGCCCGGCTACCAGGACGTGGAGGAGTCCATTCCGAGCGGCGGGCAGCTTGCCGTGGACTGGACGCTCTGCCAGGGTCACGGGCTCTGTGCGGACATCGTCCCGGAGCTGATCAGAATGGGCCCCGACGGCTACCCGGCCCTCGCGGACGCCACGGTCCCGATGCATCTGCGGGGCCGCGCGCAACGTGCGGTGCGGCGGTGTCCGGCGCTGGCGCTCCGGATCGAACAGCAGGCTCCCGAACGGCCCGCGCTGCCGCCGACGGTCGGCCGGAAGGCCCTGGGCAGCGGCCGTAGTTGACAGGACACAGACGAGCAGCGGGCCATCCGAATCGGATGGCCCGCTGCTCGATCTTCACTGTGGAGCTAAGGAGAATTGAACTCCTGACCTCCTGCATGCCATGCAGGCGCTCTACCAACTGAGCTATAGCCCCGTGCTGCGCCACCCGGTCTCCCGCGGCGACATCGAGAACATTACCGGTCCTCCCGGCCGTCCACCAAATCGTTTCCGGTCTGCCCGGTTCCGCCTGATCGACGGGGAGCGGTCAGGCGGTGGCGAAGGAGTAGAAGCGCTTCAGCGTGCAGTGCTCCTCCAGGAGCCGGCCGTAGATCGGCTCCCCCTCCAGCTCCCGGTAGGTCTCGATGGGGTCGCCCTTTATGACCAGCGCCCGCGCACATTCCTCACACCAGTACTGATAGTCCGCATTCACCGGGTCCATGTCCCTGACGATGGGCGTACCGCTGCCGCACCAGTCGCACTTCCTCCTGTGTGCACCCATGGATCAGCTCCGGCTGCGGCCGCGGGCCGTACACAGGGGGAGGACTCCGCCGGTCCCGCCGGGCGGGTGGACCACGGGGGCGAGCTGCCGGCGGGGCGGCCGACGCGTACGCGGGCCTTGGGGACAGGGGGCAGGTCCGGGACCTTGTGGCGACTCGCAGGCATCGCGCACTCCCTCCCGTTCGGTCCGTCGCCCTCCGGCCGGTCCGATTCTGCCATGACCCCGCAAGGGGGTCAGCCCTGCTGAGATCCCACCGGCCGCCGACGCCGCACAAGACCGGCGAGCACACCCACGACGGCGGCTCCCGACAGGGCGAGAGCGCATGCCCACAGCGCCTCTCCCGAACCCTGCGCCCCAGGTGTATCAAGGCGGTTGAGGTAGAGCGTGCCGAACACGGCGACGCCGATCAACTGGCCGAGCTGGGTGACGGTCACGAGCAGGCCGCTCGCATCCGCGGCGTCCTCCGGCCGTACGTTCGCCAAGGCACCCGTGAGGGTGGGACTGAAGCCCAGCGCCAGGCCGGCTCCGATGATCACGAAGGCCACGTACAGTCCCGCGCCGCCGTCGCCCCCGTCCCGCATCACCAGACCGAGGACAGCCGAACCGACAGCCACGAGGGTGAAGCCGACCGGGACCAGGATTGCCTGCAGCCGGGCCGGCCAGCGGCGCCAGGTGAGTCCGACCGCCCCGAAAACCACCGCGGTGGGCGCGAACATCAGCCCGCTGCGCAGCGCCGAGTAACCCAGACCGCCCTGGATGTGCAGCGTCATCACGAACAGGAAGCCGGCGTTGACGGCCATCACCAGAAGGATGCGCAGCGCCGCACGTGCGATGCCGGGGACACGGAGCACACCGACCGCGATCAGGGGTATGCCACCACGCGCGGCCAGCCGGGACTCGTACACCGCGAACCCGGCGATGATCACCATGGAGGCGAGCAGACAGATCCACGTCCAGGCCGGCCAGCCCAACTCCTGCCCGAGCACCAGCGGAACGGTGAACAGAGTGACCCCCGCGGCGAGCATCACCAGTCCCGCCAGGTCCAGTCTGCGGGCCCGCGCCTCCTGCCTGGCACGCGCGCTGCGAAGTTCGCCCGGCAGGACACGGACACCGAGCACCAGCAGAACCAGCCCGATCGGCACATTGACCAGGAAGACCGGCCGCCAGCCCGTTCCGAACAGGTCGGCGCTGACCAGCACCCCGCCGACCACCTGCCCGGCCGCGGCCCCGGTGGCCAGCACGGCGGCGTAGGCGCCCAGCGCCCGGACCCTGGCCTCACCGGTGAAGTGCTGCTGGATCAGGCTGAGCACCTGCGGGATCATCACCGCCGCGCCCACGCCCTGGATCACCCTGAAGGTGATCAACTGCCCGGTGTTCACCGCCAGTCCGCAGGCGAGCGAGGCGACGGTGAAGACAGCCAGGCCCACCAGGTGGGCGCGGCCGTGCCCGAACACGCTGCCGAGCCGGGTGCCGGTGATGAGCAACACGGCGTACGAAATGGTGTATCCGGCCACCACGAGCTGCAACCCGGCCCCGGACGCGCCGAGTTCCGTGCGGATCGTCGGGGCGGCGACATTGACGATGAAGATGTCGAGCAGCGCCATGAACTGGGCCGCCAGCACGAGAGCGAGCAGCCGCCCGGGGTGTTTGTCGGTGGTGGGGTCTTTACTGGATACGGAACGTGGAGTTGCCTCGGAGGTCGTGGTCATGGCCTCAAGGCTGGCCCTGGCCTCATACGGGTAACGAGAGCCCGCTGATGCTGGTACTGGCAGCACCTGGCAACACCGGTGAGGAGCACCGACGATGGGGGGTGTGACGACGGTGACAGCACAGCATCGGGCACCACAGGAACGACACGGCCAACCGGCACACCTGGAGCCGGCACGACAGGAGCCGGCACGACAGGTCCCGACGCGACGGACCACGCGCGGACAGCAGCAGGGCCGGCGGCCCGAGCTCGCCGAGTTCCTGCGCAACCGCCGGGCGCGGGTGACACCCGCCGACGTGGGCATGGCACCGGGGTTCCGGCGCCGCACCCCGGGCCTGCGCCGCGAGGAGGTCGCCCAGCTCTCCGGTGTCGGGGTCACCTGGTACACCTGGCTGGAGCAGGGCCGCCCGATCAACGCCTCCCCGCAGGTCCTGGACGCGGTGGCGCGCACACTGCGGCTGGACGCGTCGGAGCGCGAGCACCTCTACCACCTGGCCGAGGTGGCATACATACCGGGCAGACAGACCGACACGATCGAGGTCGGCCAGGAGATCCAGCGCATCATCGACGCGCTGGACCCGCACCCGGCGGTCGTCTACAACTCCCGGTACGACGTGCTGGCCACCAACCCCGCCTACCGCGACCTCTTCGGCGTACCGGAGATGGCGGACACCGGGGTCCGCAATGTGCTGTGGGCGTTGTTCACGGTGCCCGAGAAGGACTGCCCCGTCGTCCACCGCACCCAGGAGCTGCCGCTCATGGTGGCGACCCTGCGGGGCGGCTACGGGCGCCATACGGGCGAGCCCGCCTGGGAGGCGTTCATCGAGACGCTCTGCGCCGCCAGCCCGTACTTCGCCCAGTTGTGGCGCAGCGGAGATGTGGCCCCGCCGGGGCCGCGGGTGAAGACCTTCCGGCACTGGGCGGCGTCCGGCGAGATACGGATGACGTCGGTGTCGCTGTCCGTCAACGGGCTGCCGGAGTGCCGGATCGTCGCGTACACGCCGGCCGACCTGGAGAGTGAGCAGCAGATGGTGGTGCTGCGCGACCGCCGGGACGTGTGACCGCGGAACCTCCCGCCGCCGTCGGCCCGACCTTGCCGTGCCCTCCGCGTCGCAAGAGATCCGCGTCGCAAAAGATCCGCGTCGCAAAAGATCCCGCCCCCTGACGGGGGCGGGATCTTGATTGTGGAGCTAAGGAGAATTGAACTCCTGACCTCCTGCATGCCATGCAGGCGCTCTACCAACTGAGCTATAGCCCCGCTGTCCGCTGTGTTTCCCTGCGTTTCCGCGCTGCGAACAAGAAGAACTTTAGCCTGTGACCAGCCAGAAAGTGAAATCCGCCCGTTGCCGCCCGAAGGCGCCTTCCAGGTGCTGTTCAGGCGGCAGGTCAGGCGTCGTCGCCGAGCACCGGTTCGGGCAGTGTGCCCGCGTTGTGCTCCAGCAGGCGCCAGCCGCGCGCGCCCTCGCCCAGCACCGACCAGCAGCAGTTCGAGAGCCCGCCGAGCCCTTCCCAGTGATGCGACTCCAGGCCCAGCAGCCGGCCGATGGTGGTCCGGATGGTGCCGCCGTGACTGACGACGACGAGCGTGCCCTCGTCGGGCAGCTTGTCGGCGTGTGCGAGCACGACGGGAGCCGCACGGTCGGCGACCTCGGTCTCCAGCTCACCGCCGCCGCGTCGCACCGCCTCGCCGCGCTTCCAGGCCGCGTACTGCTCGCCGAACCGGCCCAGGATCTCCTCGTGGGTAAGGCCCTGCCAGGCACCCGCGTAGGTTTCGCGCAGGCCGGGGTCGTGTGTGACGCCGAGGCCGGTGACCGCGACGAGCTCGGCCGCCGTGGTGGCGGCCCTCTGCAGGTCGGAGGCCACGATCGCGTCCGGCTTCAGCGAGGCGAGCAGCCGGGCGGCCCTGCGGGCCTGCCCGACGCCGGCTTCGGTGAGCTCGATGTCCGTGGAGCCCTGGAACCGGCGCTCCAGGTTCCAGGCCGTCTGGCCGTGTCGCCAGAGGACGATCCTGCGGCCCCTGCCGCTTCCGCTGCCGTTCAGCTCTGGTCACCTTCCGTGCCGCCGGTGAGCTGTGCGTGCTCCTCGGCCTTGCCGCGGGTCTTGACGGCGTCCTCGGGCAGGGCGATCTCGGGGCAGTCCTTCCAGAGCCGCTCCAGCGCGTAGAAGACGCGCTCCTCGCTGTGCTGGACGTGGATGACGATGTCGACGTAGTCGAGGAGGATCCAGCGGGCGTCGCGGTCGCCTTCGCGGCGGACCGGCTTGACGCCGAGCTCCTTCTGGAGCTGCTCCTCGATCTCGTCGACGATCGACTTGACCTGGCGGTCGTTGGGGGCCGAGGCCAGCAGGAAGGCGTCCGTGATCGACAGCACGTCGCTGACGTCGTACGCAATGATGTCGTGCGCGAGCCGGTCGGCGGCCGCCTGAGCGGCAGCGTTGATGAGCTCGATGGAGCGGTCCGTGGCGGTCACAAGCAGGCTTTCGTCGGCGGGCAGATCGACCTCTAGGGTCTCACGGACCGCCGACACCCGACGCAGCCATTGCCCGAAGACCGTTCAGGGGTCGCCCGGACCGCCGCACGGCGGCCCGGGGGCCGCTGCGGGACGGCTCCGGAACCGTCCCGGAGCCGCTCCCCCAGCGGGTCTATTCGATCTTGTAGTTCTGCCCGATGACGACGGACACGTCCGCGTTCCCGGCCGGCTTGCCCTGCTTCACCGCGCTCGTCGGCAGATCGAGGGTCTTGGCCACCTGAGTGGCCTTCTCCTTGTCCGCGGCCGCCTTGTAGACGACCTGGGAGGAGGCCACGGCATCGGTCTTCCCGCCGTTGACGAAGGCGTACCCCCCGTTGACCAGCTTGATCCGGGCGGACTCCGTGCCACGGTCGTCACCGGTGGCGTTCTTGATGCCGACCCGTACCGCCGCGTCCGCGGCCGGGGCCTTGACCGTGCCGCCCAGGATGTCCTTGACGACGCTCTCCGTGGCCGCGTCGGTGAGGGTGCCGTCGTCCTGGACCGGCAGCAGCGCCGTCTTGTAGTCACCGACCTTGGCGTGCTCCGCCAGCTTGGCCAGGGAGGCGCCGAGGTCCTTCTCGGGCAGCGACGGGTCCAGGATCTGGGCCAGCGTCTGCACCGTGACGGTGGCCGCCTTCGGGTCGTCCGAGATCTTGCGCAGCACTCCGCGCATGACCTGCCCGAACCGCATCAGCTGCTTGGCCTCGGCCTCGTCGGGGCCGCGGTAGGTGGCGTACGCGACGGCCATCGGGCCGCTGAGTGTCTGCGCCTTGCCCTTCTTCACCAGGGGCGGGGACCCCTTCTTGGTGTCGGGCACGGCGGTGTCGGTGTCGACCTCGATGTTGCCGACGAGGTCGACGAGGTTCTCCAGGTACGGGGTGTCGAGCCGCCAGGTGCCGCTGATGTCGGTGCCGAGCAGCGTGTCGATGGACTCGCGGGTGCCGCTGGTGCCGTCGTCGTCGACCGATTTGCCCAGTGTGCTCGTGGTGCCGTCCTCGTCGGAGACCGCGAGGGAGTTGGGGAGCAGGACGGTGGTCCCCTGCTTGGTGGTGACGTTGTCGACGAGCAGCGCCGTGGACGTACCGCCGCCCTTGGTGTTGTGGAGGTGGACCACGATGACGTCCCGCCGCTGCGGGCCGGTCGTCGCGGTGTCCTCCTTGTCCGAGGACGACAGGCCGGGATCTTGCCCGCGGACCAGAGGTAGCCGACACCGCCGACCACGACCAGGGCCACCACGACGATCAGCGCGACCATCCGGTTGTGACCGCGGCGCCGTGCTTCCTCCCGTCGCTCGCTGCGGCTCTCGGTGAACTTGAGCCAGTCGATGACGTCTTCGGAGTCCTCGTCGGGCTCCTCGATGAAGGAGAACTGCTCGGTGCGGTAGTCGCGGTCGCCGCGACGCTGCCCGGGGACGGCTGCCTCCGGCTCGGCGTCCGGTTCAGGACCGGGGCTCGGCGACGGAGCAGGGGTGGGAGCCGGCGGCGGGGCCTGCTGCGGGATGTTCCACTGCTGGGTGGTGTCGACCACGGCGGGCTGCTGCCCGGTGTCGTAGCCATAGCCGTCGTAGCCGTAACCCTGCTGCGGAGGCTGGTGCTGCTGGGCGGCGTACGGGTCGTACTGCTGCGGGGCCTGGCCCGGCTGCTGCTGTTGCTGCTGCTGTTGCTGCTGTTGCTGCTGTTGCTGCTGTTGCTGCTGTTGCTGCTGCTGGGCGTACGGGTCGTAGCCGTACCCCTGATCACCGGCGTGGGGTGCCTGCTGCTGGGCCTGCTGTTGCTGCTGAGCCTGTTGCTGTTGCTGTTGCTGCTGCGCATACGGGTCGTACTGCTGCTGCCCGGGCTGCTGCTGGTACACCGGCTGCCCGTACTCGTCGTAGCCGACGATCTGCGGCTGCTGGTAGTACGGGTCGTACGGATTCTGTCGGTCGTTCACCGGTGCCCCTCTCCGTGGCTCATTCGCCGCGGTACAGCTGGCGCTTGTCGATGTAGCGGACCACGCCGTCCGGCACGAGGTACCAGACGGGATCTCCCTCGGCGACCCTCCCACGGCAGTCTGTGGAGGAGATCGCCAGTGCGGGAACCTCCACGAGGGAAACGCCGCCCTCCGGCAGCCCGGCGTCCGTGAGCACATGTCCCGGCCGCGTCACACCGATGAAGTGGGACAGCGAGAACAGCTCGTCGGCGTCCCGCCAGGTGAGGATCTGGGAGAGCGCGTCGGCACCGGTGATGAAGAAGAGGTCCGCGTCCCCGTGGACCGCGCGCAGGTCGCGCAGGGTGTCGATCGTGTACGTGGGGCCGTTGCGGTCGATATCGCTCCGGCTGACCGAGAACTGCGGGTTGGACGCCGTGGCGATGACCGTCATCAGATACCGGTCCTCGGCCGGGGAGACCTGCTTGTGGCTCTTCTGCCACGGCTGCCCGGTCGGGACGAAGACCACCTCGTCGAGGTGGAACTGGGCGGCCACTTCACTGGCCGCCACCAGGTGTCCATGATGAATCGGGTCAAATGTCCCGCCCATCACGCCGAGTCGGCGCTTTCCGCGGCCGGTAGGCACTTTCTGCTCTCCCATGCGTGCAGAGCCTACTGGCACAGCTGTACGCCTCGGTCTCAGCGGTCGCGGTTGAAGCGCGTGGTGATCCACAGAAGGAGGAGAAGCGCGACAAACGCACCGCCACCGGTGAGGTACGGGCTGAGGCTTTCGTGATTGCCGCCGTGCTCGCCGCCCTCGGCGGCGACGGTGACCAGCTGGTGTGCGGTGCTCGTGAGGCTCATCTTCGGCAGGACCTATCGATCGGGAGGCGGAGGGAAGACGTCGCGGACATCGTATGCGGGCGCTCCGGGCACGCTCACGCCGACTCAGTCGTTGTTGTCGTCGTTGCGGTATCCGCGCAGCAGGAACCAGGCCATCAGCGCGGCTCCGACGAGCGAGACGAGCAGCACGATGCGGAGCGTGTTGCCCGGTCCCTGCTCTTCGGATGCGGCGGCGAACAGAGCAACGGTGTGCGGCATGTCGGGCGTCTCCTCAGTTATCCACAGCCCCCCGCACACCGTAGCCCCAGCACCTACGCTGGGATTTGTCAGGGGGCGAGCGACGTCTCGCATGAACAGGGGGCCCATTCATGACCGAAAGCAGCCACGAGCGTCACGAGAACGTGCCGAGCAGGCAGCGCAGGCGTTTCCCGGGAATCTCGTCCCGGGCCTACGAGCACCCGGCTGACCGTTCGGCCCTGGTGGCCCTGCGGAAGCTGAGCGGTTTCGACACGGTGTTCAAGGCGCTGAGTGGGCTGTTGCCCGAGCGCAGTCTGCGGCTGCTCTTCCTGTCGGACTCCGTCCGGGTGAGCGACGCCCAGTTCGGCCATCTGAACAGCATGCTGCGGGACGCCTGTTACATCCTGGACCTGGAGAAGGTCCCGCCGATGTACGTGAACCAGGACCCGCAGCCCAACGCCATGTGTATCGGTCTCGACGAGCCGATCATCGTCGTGACGACGGGTCTGGTGGAGCTGCTCGACGAGGAGGAGATGCGCGCGGTCGTCGGCCACGAGGTGGGACACGCCCTCTCCGGCCACGCCGTCTACCGCACGATCCTGCTCTTCCTCACCAATCTCGCCCTGAAGGTCGCCTGGATCCCGCTCGGCAACGTCGCGATCATGGCGATCGTGACGGCGCTGCGCGAGTGGTTCCGCAAGTCGGAACTGTCGGCCGACCGGGCCGGGCTGCTGGTCGGCCAGGATCTGCAGGCCTCGATGCGCGGACTGATGAAGATCGCCGGCGGCAACCACCTGCACGAGATGAACGTGGACGCGTTCCTCGCCCAGGCCGACGAGTACGAGAAGGGCGGCGATCTGCGGGATTCCGTCCTCAAGATCCTCAATGTGCTGCCCCGCTCGCACCCCTTCACCACGGTGCGCGCGGCCGAGCTGAAGAAGTGGTCCGAGACCCGCGACTACCAGCGGATCATGGACGGGCACTACCCGCGTCGCGACGAGGACAAGGACACCTCGGTCACGGACGCCTTCAGGGAATCCGCCTCGCACTACGCCGGTTCGGTGCGCAGCAGCAAGGATCCGCTGATGAAGCTGGTCGGCGACATAGCGGGCGGAGCCGGCGATCTGGGCGGCAAGCTCCGGGACCGGTTCACCGGCGCGGGCGGCAGCGGTGCCAACGGCTCCGGAGCCGGGACCGGCCAGGGGGATGCTACGGACGACTCGCCGGGGTCCCGGAGGCCCGAGGACCCTGAGGGGCCGGCGCAGGAGCCCGGGACGGCAGGGAGCTGACTTCCAGCGTTCCGCACAGCGCCGCGGTGGGCCGGCCCGTCGCGTACGGGTCGGTGCCCGCGGGGCCGCGGGAGGCCGCTCGCCGGCCGGCCAGAAGTGGCCGCAGCGCACCGGTGGTGTCGGCCGCGCAGGACTGCGGTCCGGCCTGGACGTAGCTGGTCTGCAACTCCAGCCGGTGCAGCCGCAGGTCCTCCCGGTCGAACCGGAACCGCAGCTCCCGTCGGACCGTGAACAGCGACGCCCCTTGGTCCTGTTGGGGACCGGAGACGGCCGGCCGGAGGGCGTAGGTGAAGGTGTGGTCCGACACCACCTCCAGGGCGTCGGTCCCCACCTCGGCATACCGCAGGGTGCCGCGCACGCGGACCTCCGGATCGGCGACGGCCTCGGCCGGGTCGAAGCGCACGAGCCAGCCGGTGGCGGCATGCTGCCCGTCGGCGTCCGGCTCGTCCATGCTCCGGTCGAACTGGGCCATCTGGTCCGGGTCGAGCAGCGACTCCACCGGCCGGACCGTGTTGCCGCCGAGCACGTCGGGGTCGAGCGAGGAGGCCACCAGGTAGTCCTTGACCGTGGTCAGGGCGGCACCCACCTGGCTGTCCGAGAAATTCTCCGTCCGCCGGCTCACCGGAGGGTTGATGCCCGCGGCCCCCTTCGGATACGGCGCGGCGGGGCTGCTCGCGAAGAGGCCGGCCGTCGTGCCCGCGGGTACGACGCCGCGTGGCGCCAAGGGGACGACGGTCATCCGCAGCGGCTCGGGCCGTCTCGCGACGGGGCTCTGGTAGGGGTGGCGGAAGCCCATGAAGACGGCCGTTCCGAAGGCCAGGGCGATCAGGATGACCAGAACGAGGGCGGCTCGGGAGCCGTTGTGGAGGGTCCGGCCCGGCAGGCTTCGGACGGCACGGGCGTGCTCCCCCATGCGTTCCTGGGCGGAGAATTCCTGAAGCCGCGCAGCCCGGACGAAGGACTCGTCGAAAACGAGCGAGCGGTACTCGTCCTCGCCACCGGCGGCACCGTTCTCCGGCGGTCCTTCGGGTGGATCTCCGTGGTCTGCCATGACTTCTCCCGACTCCACATCACCGGCCGGAGGCCGATGCGGTGCGCCCCGCTCCCGCCGGAAGGCCGGGACAGGGTCTGCCCGTCATGCGGGGGCATGCGCGGGCAAGTGAGAAGCCCCCTCTTCGAGCGGGCGAGGGGTCATATCTTCAGAGTAGGTCGATTACGACGAAGGTAAACGCGGTGGCGGACGGGAAGTGCCCCGGAGTTCCGCCGTCCCGCGCGGGGCCTGGGCCGTAGTGGTCCCGGCCCACACGGGACAGGAGCGCCCCGGACGGCCGGGCCGACGCCGGAACAGAAGCAGCCCGGGGGCTGGTCCGTCAGGGCGGGCGCCGGGACAGGGGCGGGCCTGCGGGTGCTCCGGCAGGCGGGCGGCAGGGCGGGGTGGCCGGTGGTCCGGCAGGCACGCCCGGTGGCGGGGCAACCGGCAAACGTGCGCCACGGCGGGGGCCTGCGGGCGAACCGCCACGGCGGGGGCCGGTGGGCGAACCGGCAGGGCAGGGGCGGGCGCGCAAGACAGGAACGGGTTCGGCCAGGCGAGCGAGCGGCGGGGCCGGTCCGCCGGACCAGCCCCAGAGCAGCCCAGAGCCGGAACGGCCCAGCAGCTGCCCCACACCGCCGGCTCCCAGCACCTGACCCCGCAGCCCCGCCAACCGGCTCCCTAGCCGTCGGCACCGGCCGCCAAGCCGCCGACACCGGCTTCTGGGCCGTAGGCACCGGCCGCCAAGCCGTCGCAACCGGCTCCCGGGCGGGTCGGCACCGGCCGCCACGCCGTCGGCACCGGCTCCCGGGCGGTCGGCACCGGCTCCAAGGCCCTCCCGGGCCGTCAGGGCGTACGGGGGCCGTGGAGGCCACCCGGGCGGAAGTAGCCGGCCGAGGCGGACGGGACGGCGGAGGGCACGGGTGCGCTGTCCACGCCTCCCGGGCCGTCAGGGCGTACGGGGGCCGTGGAGGCCACCGGGCGGAAGTAGCCGGCCGAGGCGGACGGGACGGCGGAGGGCACGGGTGCGCTGTCCACGCCGCTCGTGGCCGGCGGCGGGACCTGGTCCTGCCGGTCGCCCGGGGCATTGCGGTAGACGGCGCTGAAGGCCAGCGCGACCATGCCCACGCCCATCACCAGGGCAAGCAGCCAGGCCACCGGCCGGTGCCAGCGGGCCGCTCCCCGGTAGGGGCGCAGGGAACCGCCGTGGCGCCCGTAGGGGCCGCTCTCGTAGTAGTCGTCGTCGTCCGGGCCCAGCCGGTCGTCGTAGCCGCTCCCGCGGCCGTATGCGCCGCCCGGGCCGTAGCCGTCGTCGTAGAGCTCGTCGTCCAGCGGGCCGCCGCCGGACCGGGAACGGAAGGCCTCCGCCTCGGCGGCCGCCAACAGGCGCTCGACAGCGCTCGGTTCATGGAACGCCGCTGCCCGCACGAAGTCCTCGTCGAACACCACGGAGGCGAAGTCCTCATCCGCGCCCCCGCGGTCGTCGTCGGGCTCCCATCCGTTCGGAAACGGCTTGCCCCCCACGTCGTCCGGCACAGCTTCAGCCTAGCCCCGGAGGGTCGTCTTGGGCAGGGAGACCGCACATTCGACGCATCCCGAGCTCACCTCACGTGGCCGTCGCCGGTCACGATGTACTTCGTGGAGGTCAGCTCCGGCAGCCCCATCGGGCCCCTGGCGTGCAGCTTCTGCGTGGAGATACCGATCTCGGCGCCGAACCCGAACTGACCGCCGTCGGTGAACCTCGTCGAGGCGTTCACAGTCACCGTCGTCGAATCCACCAACTGGGTGAAACGGCGGGCCGCGGCCTGTGAAGTGGTCACGATCGCCTCGGTGTGGCCGGACGACCAGAGCCGGATGTGCGCCACGGCCGCGTCCAGCGACTCCACGACGGCGGCCGCGATGTCGTACGAGAGGTATTCGGTCTCCCAGTCCTCCGGCGTCGCCGCCACCACGGTGGCCTTGGACCCCTCGGCGTACTCCAGGACCCGTTCGTCCCCGTGGACGGTCACGCCGGCCTCGGCGAGCGCGTCCAGCGCCCGCGGCAGGAAGGCGTCGGCGATGTCCTTGTGGACCAGCAGCGTCTCGGCGGCGTTGCAGACGCTCGGGCGCTGCGCCTTGGAGTTGACCAGGATCGCGACGGCCATGTCGAGGTCGGTCTGCGCATCCACGTACACATGGCAGTTGCCGGTGCCGGTCTCGATCACCGGGACGGTGGATTCCTCGACGACGGTACGGATCAGCGAGGCGCCGCCGCGCGGGATGAGCACGTCGACCAGGCCGCGGGCCCGCATGAGTTCGCGCACGGAGTCACGGTTCTCGCCCGGCACCAGCTGCACCGCGTCGGCCGGCAGCCCGGAGCCGCCGACGGCGTCGCGCAGTACCCGCACCAGTGCCCGGTTCGACGCGTGCGCGGAGGACGAACCACGCAGCAGGACGGCGTTGCCCGACTTCAGGCACAGGGCGGCGGCGTCCACCGTCACGTTGGGCCGGGCCTCGTAGATGATCCCGACCACGCCGAGCGGCACCCGGACCTGGCGCAGGTCGATGCCGTTGGGGAGCGTCGAGCCGCGCACCACCTCGCCCACCGGGTCGGGCAGCGCCGCCACGTCCCGCACGTCGGCCGCGATGGCCCGGATGCGCTCGGGGGTGAGGGTGAGCCGGTCGACGACCGACTCACTGGTGCCGGCCTCCCGGGCGCGCACCACGTCCTCGGCGTTGGCCGCGATGATGTCGCTCGTCCGTACTTCGAGCGCGTCCGCGATCGCCAGCAGCGCGTCGTCCTTCGCCGCGCGCGGAAGTGGCGCGATGTCGGCGGCTGCGGCGCGTGCCCGGTAGGCGGCCTGGGCGACCGGGGACATGTTGTCGTACGGCGAAAGCGTGGTCATGCCCGCAGAGTAGTGCGCACACTGCGGGCATCCGTCACGTATCCCGTGATGCGAGACAGCCGCCGCGGCGGCAGCCGGGTCAGTACGGGTGCACGCCGACCGGGGCCGCCGGGGGCGGTCCGTACCCCTCGGCGATGCGCTGGTGGTACGTCTCGCGGTCGATGACCTCCAGGCCGACGATCTCCCACGGCGGCAGGCCCGCGCTGGACCGGTGCTCGCCCCACAGGCGCAGGGCGACCGCTGCCGCGTCGTGCAGGTCGCGGGCCTCTTCCCAGTAGCGGATCTCCGCGTGGTCGTTGGCGTACCGGCTGGTCAGCAGGAAGGGGTGGTCGTGCGCGAGCTGTTCGAGACCGCGTCTGACCTCCTTCAGCGGAATCTCGGCACCTGAGACACAGAGCGTGATGTGCCACAGCTTCGACTGGGTGCGCTCCTGGCTCACCACGGTCGTTTCCGGCCCGGCGGTCCGCTCGTCCCTCCGGTCCGCGGAGCCGCTCCCGCCGAAATCGGCACCTGCTCCGACGCTGGTCAGGGCGCGGCCACCCGATCCTCGGGGCGGCGCCCCCGGGCGCGCTCGTCTCACCGGCGGCCTCCTGTGAATGTGTTGCTGTGCTGTGTACCCCGCAGTGTCCCTGCTACAAAGTGGACCAGTCCGCGGCCCGGCTTGGGGCGGTTTTCATGAAGGTCTCTGCCCGAAGGCCGGACTTTCAGCCGTTTCGGAAGTCTGTCAGGTGTGCAGGACGACGAGATCGTCCCTGTGTACGACCTCGCGCTCGTAGGCGGGGCCCAGTTCGCGTGCCAGGTCGCGGGTGGAGCGGCCGAGGAGCTGCGGGATCTCCTTTGCGTCGAAGTTGACGAGCCCTCGGGCCACCGGCCGGCCCCGCAGATCACGCAGTTCCACCGGGTCACCCGCGGCGAACTCGCCCTCGACCGCGGCGATCCCGGCCGGCAGCAGCGAGCTGTGGCGCTCGACGACCGCAGCTACGGCTCCGTCGTCCAGAGTCAGTGAGCCCTGCGGGGTGGAGGCGTGGGCGAGCCACAGCAGCCGGTCGGCGGAGCGGCGTCCGGTGCGGTGGAAGTACGTGCCGGTGTCACGGCCGGCCAGTGCGTCCGCCGCGTGGCTGGCGGAGGTCAGGACGACCGGGACGCCGGCGGCCGTGGCGATCCGGGCGGCCTCGACCTTGGTGACCATGCCACCGGTCCCGACACCCGCCTTGCCCGCGCTGCCGATGCTGACCCCGGCCAGGTCCGCGGGGCCGGTGATCTCGGCGATGCGGGTGGTGCCCGGGATGCTCGGGTCGCCGTCGTAGAGGCCGTCCACGTCCGAGAGCAGGATCAGCAGATCGGCGCGGACCAGGTGGGCGACGAGCGCGGCGAGCCGGTCGTTGTCGCCGAACCGGATCTCGTCGGTGGCGACGGTGTCGTTCTCGTTGACGATCGGCAGCGCACCCATGTCCAGGAGCTGGTCCAGGGTGCGGTAGGCGTTGCGGTAGTGGGCGCGGCGGCTGGTGTCGTTGCTGGTGAGCAGGACCTGGCCGACGCGTACGCCGTAGCGGGCGAAGGAGGCGGTGTAGCGGGCGACGAGCAGTCCCTGGCCGACGCTGGCAGCGGCCTGCTGCCTGGCCAGGTCCTTGGGTCTGCGGTGCAGTCCGAGCGGGGCGAGCCCGGCCGCGATGGCGCCGCTGGAGACGAGTACGACCTCGCGCTCACCGCCGCCGCGCACCTTGGCGAGCACGTCGACGAGCGCGTCGACACGGTCCGCGTCGAGGCCGCCGGATGCGGTGGTGAGGGAGGAGGAACCGACCTTGACCACGATCCTGCGGGCCTCCGTGACGCCCTGCCTTGCCCCTGACACGCGTATCCCCCGTGGTTCGCCTCGCTGGACTCCGCAATCTACGCGAGCGCGGAAAACGGCGCCTTCGCGTTCCGTACCGTGGACCCCGTTTCGTCCTGATCCGTACCGTTCCGTATCCGTTCCGCCCCGCGACTCGTTGACGGAGTCGTCGGCACCACGGCGACAGGACTCGGCGGAACTTCAGGAACAGGACGTGATCGCATGCGCCAGCTCTCCATCCCAGGGGCCTGGGTGCAGGAGCCCGAGGTCATCCCGGACGGCCGCGGCAGCTTCCACGAGTGGTTCAGGGCCTCGGATCTCGGTGCGGCGGCCGGGCATTCGCTCGGGCTGGCCCAGGCCAATTTCTCCAGCTCCCGCCGGGGCACGCTGCGCGGGATCCACTTCGCCGACGTGCCGCCGGGCCAGGCGAAGTACGTGAAGTGTGTGCGCGGCGCGGTGCTCGACGTGATCGTGGACATCCGGGCCGGCTCACCCACGTACAAGCGGTGGGAGAGCGTCCGCCTCGACGACACGGATCACCGGGCGGTCTATCTCGCGGAGGGGCTCGGCCACGCCTTCATGGCGCTGACGGACGACGCGTCCGTCCTCTATCTCTGCTCCGAGGGTTACAACCCGGGACGTGAGCACGGCATCGACCCGCTCGACGCCGAGCTGGCCATCGAGTGGCCGCGCGACATCGCCCCGCTGCTGTCCGGGAAGGACTCCGCCGCCCCTTCGCTGGCCGAGGCCGAGGAGCAGGGGCTGCTTCCCTCGTACGCCCAGTGCGAGGCGTACTACGCGCGGCTGCGGGCGGCCGGTCCGCCGGCCCCGGGGGTGCTGACGGGCGGCCGGCCCCTCAGTCCGGCCGGCAGGTGATCAGGGGCGTTCCGCGGCGAGCAGCGCCGGGAACGCCTGGCCCAGTGCCGTGCGCCAGTCCTGGATGGGTTCGATCCCGGCGGCCGCGAAACGGCTCTGCGCGAGCACGCTGAACGCCGGGCGGGGGGCCGGCCGGACGAAGGCGCCGCTGGTGGTCGGGCGGACCCGGGCCGGGTCGGCGCCGAGCAGCCGGAAGATCTCCCGGGTGAAGCCGAACCAGGTCGTCTCGCCGCCACTGGTGGCGTGGTAGACGCCCGCCGGCGCGGTGCCGTCGAGCGCGGCCTGTCCGAGCCGGACCAGCCGGCCGGCCAGGTCGACGGTCCAGGTGGGCTGCCCGCGCTGGTCGTCCACCACGTCGAGGGTCTCCTTGACGCCCTCCAGCCTGATCATCGTCCGGACGAAGTTGCCGCCGCCCGCCCCGTAGAGCCAGGCGGTGCGCACGACGTAGCCGGTGTCGGGGAGGGTCTCCAGGACGGCGCGTTCGCCGGCCAGTTTGGTGCGTCCGTAGGCGCTGCGCGGGCCGGTGGGGGCGTCCTCGCCGTACGGCTGCCCGCCGTCCCCGGCGAAGACGTAGTCGGTGGAGACGTGGAGCAGGACGGCGCCGTGTTCGCGGCAGGCCTCGGCGAGGACCGCGGGTCCGGTGCCGTTGACCCGCAGCGCGGCTTCCTCCTGGCTCTCGGCGTCGTCGACGGCGGTCCAGGCGGCGCAGTTGACCACGACCGCGGGGCGGTGGCCGGTGAACATCTCCCGGACGCGGGCGGGGTCGGCGATGTCCAGGACCGTGCGGTTCGCCGCGAGGACGGTGACGTCCTCGCGGGCGAGCGCGGCCATGAGGTCCTGTCCGAGCATGCCGGCGGCGCCGGTGACCAGCCAGACCCGGCTCACAGCGCGGCCCGCTGCTTGAGCGGCTCCCACCAGGCGCGGTGGTCGCGGTACCACTGCACGGTCTCCGCGAGGCCGGTACGGAAGTCCTTGCGGGGCTCGTAGCCGAGCTCCTCGCGGATCCTCGTGCAGTCCACGGAGTAGCGCCGGTCGTGCCCCTTGCGGTCCTCGACGTGGGTGACGCCGGTGTCCCAGTCGGCGCCGCACGCCTCCAGGAGCAGCCCGGTGAGTTCCTTGTTGGAGAGCTCGGTGCCGCCGCCGATGTTGTAGACCTCGCCCGCGCCGCCCTTGGTGCGGACGAGTTCGATGCCCTGGACGTGGTCGTCGATGTGCAGCCAGTCGCGGACGTGGGCACCGTCGCCGTACAACGGGACCGGACGGCCGTCCAGCAGGTGGGTGACGAAGAGCGGGATGACCTTCTCGGGGAAGTGGTGGTGGCCGTAGTTGTTGGAGCAGCGGGTCACCCGCACGTTGAGGCCGTGGGTGCGGTGGTAGGAGAGCGCGATCAGGTCGCTGGAGGCCTTGGAGGCGGAGTACGGCGAGTTGGGCGCGAGCGGTTCGCTCTCGGTCCAGGAGCCCTCGTCGATCGATCCGTAGACCTCGTCGGTGGAGACGTGCACAAAGGTCCTGACGCCCGCCAGGTGCGCGGCGTGGACGAGGGTGTGGGTTCCCACGACGTTGGTGCGGACGAAGGCGGCACCTGAGTCGATGGAGCGGTCCACGTGGGACTCGGCCGCGAAGTGCACCACCTGGTCGTGCCCGGCCATGAGCCCGCCGACCAGCTCCGCGTCGCAGATGTCACCCTGCACGAACGAGAAGCCCGGGTGGTCACGGACCTCGTCGAGGTTGGCCGGATTTCCCGCGTAGGTGAGCTTGTCGAGCACGGTGACGGCGACATCGCCCGGCCCGTCGGGGCCGAGGAGCGTACGGACGTAGTGCGAGCCGATGAAGCCGGCCCCGCCGGTCACCAGGATGTGGGTCGTCATGAGGAGATCTGCACCTTGCTGTGGTCGCCGAGGACGAGACGGTGGGCGGAGGGGCTGCGGGGCGCGGGGTCACCTCGACCTCGTGGCCGATGAGAGAGGCCTCGACGCGGCGGACGCCGTCGATGGAGGCGCCCCGCAGGACGATGGAGTACTCGATCTCGCTGTCCTCGATCCGGCACTCCTGGGCGACCGAGGTGAACGGCCCGACGTAGGCGTCGCTGATCACCGAGCGGGCGCCGATGATGGCGGGGCCGACGATCCTGCTGCGGGTGACCCGGGCGCCCGGCTCGATCCGTACCCGGCCGATGATCTCGCTCTCGTCGTCGACGTGCGCGCCCTCGGTGCAGGGCTCGATGGTCTCCAGGACGGTCCGGTTGACCTCCAGCATGTCGGTGACGTTGCCGGTGTCCTTCCAGTACCCGCGGATCATCGTGGACCGGACGTCGCGCTCCTGGTCGATCAGCCACTGGATGGCGTGGGTGATCTCCAGTTCGCCGCGCCAGGACGGGCGGATGGCTCGGACGGCCTCGTGGATGACCCGGGTGAAGAGGTAGACGCCGACGAGTGCCAGATCGCTCTTGGGCTCCCTGGGCTTCTCCTCCAGGGCCACCACCCTGCCGTCCCCGTCGAGCTCCGCGACGCCGAACGAGGTCGGGTCGGGCACCTGGGTCAGCAGGATCTGGGCGTCGGGCCGGTCGGCACGGAACCCCTCGACCAGGCCGGCGATCCCGCCGATGATGAAGTTGTCCCCGAGATACATGACGAAGTCCTCGTCGCCCAGGAAGCGCTGGGCGATCAGGACCGCGTGCGCGAGGCCGAGCGGCTCGGACTGCGGGATGTAGGTGACGTCGATGCCGAACCGGGAGCCGTCGCCGACCGCCGCGCGGATCTCCTCCTCGGTGTCGCCCACGATGATGCCGACCTCGGTGATGCCCGCTTCCGCGATGGCCTCCAGGCCGTAGAACAGCACCGGCTTGTTCGCCACCGGGACCAGCTGTTTGGCCGAGGTGTGGGTGATGGGCCTGAGCCGGGTGCCTGCCCCACCGGAAAGTACGAGAGCCTTCACTGTTTCTGCCCCCACGATGAGATGGCGGTCTGTCGCGGCTGCGACCTATCGGGCGACCTTACTGAGAATCGCTGTCCCATCTGTGATGAAACAGCCCTCTCAACCCGTTACCGACACATCCGGACGAAAAGCGGACCCCGCCCGTAACCGCCGGGGCGGCTTTTCACGCTCCGGCGGCCGCCGGGAAACAGACATGCGGCACATCGAACTGAATCGCGGGACGCGCGGATCCTCGCCGGGCGTGGCACCGACACCCGTGGCCTCCGCGCCGCATGATCCGCACTTTCGGTGACAATTCCTGCGAATTCAGGAACCGGGATTTGGTTGCGCCTGTGTGCTTGATTCTCACACTTCCTTCACGTTCGTCTCATGAGCGGACCAAGTGACTTCCATATGGTGGGCTCCCTGAACCCCCATGCCCATCGGGTGGCCCGGTCAGGGATCGACCGACCGGTCGGTCGTGTCGGCACGGCCCCACCGCGCACGCGAGAGCTCGCGCTCTTTGGAGTCCCCCTGTGCAACCACTCCCCCCAGTCCTGCGGTACGCCGCGAAGTTCCTCCCCGTCGCCGTACTGGCCGTGTCCTTCGTCGCTCAGGCCGCCGCGGCCGTCGTCCCCCACCTCGTGCTGCTCGTCACGGCGACCACCGCCGGCCTCTTCGCCGAAGCCGCCCTGCACCGCTGGCGGCCCGGCCATGTCTCGCTGCTCGCCAAGGTCCGGGCCGATGTCATGGTCCGCCGGCTGACCTGTGACTTCCTGCTGATCGTGGGCCTGCTCCGGCTGACCGGCCACCGCCAGGAATGGGTCTATCTCCCGCTCGTCCTCGGCCTGCTCCTCTTCTACGGGCTCCACTTCGCCGGGCACGCGGCGGCGATCCGGGTGCGCGGCACGCGGACACTGCCGCTGCTCACCCGCAACGTCGACGCCTCCGCCCTGCGGATCACCCCGGCGCCCCCGGCGCTGCTGATGCGCCGCCACGGGCCGCGCCTGCTGCTGTTCGGGCTGCCCGCGACCGCGGGGCTCCTGGTGACCGCGGCGAGTGACCGGCCCCAGTTCGCCGCGGCAGGCATCGCGCTGTCGGTCGCTCTCGCCGCCGGCTCGCTGGCCGGGCTGGTGTGGTGCCTGGTACGCCGCCGGCCCGCGTCGTCCGATGAGGTGCTGGACTGGTTCGACGGCTGGCTCGCCGACTACCGGCCGACCGTCGGCATGTACTTCTCCGGCGGCACCTCGTCCGCGTACCAGGCCAACATGTGGCTGGACTCGCTGGCCGGGCTCGGCGGCCGTCCGGTGATCGTGCTGCGCGAGCGCTTCATGATGCAGCGCATCGGTGCGACGGACATCCCCGTCATCTGCATCCCGAAGGTCTCCGTGCTGCTCCGCCTGGAGCAGTCGGCCCTCAAGCTGCTGATCCACCCCGCGAACTCCGGCAAGACCTCGCAGATCCTGCGGATACCGTCGATCAAGCACGCCTTCGTCAATCACGGCGAGAGCGACAAGCTCTCCAGCTGCAATCCGTACGCGAAGGCGTACGACCAGGTGTGGGTCGCCGGGCCGGCGGCGCGCGAGCGCTACGCGCTGGCCGACGTCGGCATCGAGGACCACGACGTGGTGGAGGTCGGCCGCCCCCAGCTGGCCCCGATCACCCCGTACGCGGGCCCGCCCACCGGCGCGTACACGACCGTGCTCTACGCCCCCACGTGGGAGGGCTGGGACGGCAATCCGGGCAACACCTCGGTCGTCCTGGCCGGGGAGAACATCGTCCGGGCGCTGCTCGCCGACCCCGGGGTCCGGCTGCTCTACAAGCCGCACCCGATGACGGGCTCGGTCGACCCGCTGGCCGGCGCCGCCAACGCGCGCATCCAGGCGCTGATCCACGAGGCCAACCGCGGCCGCACCGGCCCCCGCCCCGGACCGCAGGCCGCCGCCGAGCTGGCCCGGCGGACCGCGGAGCTGGACCGGCTCACCGCCTCCTCGTTCCGCGCCGACGCGGACGACGCGGAGCGCATGCGGGTACAGAGCACTCCGGAGGCCGGGCGGGCCGAGGCCGTCGCCGCGGCGACGGCGGCCTGGGAAGCGGCCCACTGGGCCTCCCTCCCCCGGGCGAGCACCTGATCATCACGACCCCGCGGCCCGCGCTGTACGCCTGCTTCAACGAGGCGGACCTGCTGATCAGCGACGTGTCGAGCGTGGTCACGGACTACCTGGCGAGCGAGAAGCCGTACGCCGTGGCGAACACCAGCGACATGCCCGAGGAACTCTTCCGCGACGCGTTCCCGACGGTCCGCGCAGCAACGATCCTGACGCCGGACGCGGAGAACGTCCCCGCCCTCCTCGAATCGGTGCGCAACCCCGGCAAGGACGCGCTGGCCGCGGCCCGCGCCGGTCTGAAGCGCCATCTCCTCGGCCCCTCGGACCCGCCGTCGCATGCCCGCTTCGGCGCTGCGGTACTCGGCCTCTGCGAGAGGGCGGACGAGCACCGGGTACGGATGTCGAACCGGCTGCTCCCCGCGATCCCGGCACAGCGGGCAGCGCTGGAGGAGGCGGAGGAAGCCCTCACCGACCGGCTGGAGGCGGCGCCCGAGGCGTAACCGGACCGACGGCAGAGGCCTGGCACCGCCCCGAGGGGTGGTGCCAGGCCTCTGCCGTCCACCGGCGCGCGGGCTACGGGTGGCGGTGGCGCCAGCCCTGCCACGCGGAGTCGATCATCTCGTCCACGCCGTACCGGGCCGACCAGCCCAGCTCCGCGCGGATCCGGTCGGCCCCGGCGACCACACGCGCCGGGTCACCGGCGCGGCGGGCGGTCACCTCGGGGGCGACATCCCCGTTGTCCGTCACCTTGAGGATCCGTTCGACCATCTCCCGTACGGAGCTGCCCTCACCGCGGCCGATGTTCAGCGTGAGATCCGTGCCGCGCTCGGCCTCGTCGAGCCGGAGCGCGGCCGCGAGGTGGGCGGAGGCGATGTCCTCGACGTGGATGTAGTCGCGGATGCAGGTGCCGTCCGGCGTCGCGTAGTCGTCGCCGAAGATCCGCGGGCCCTCACCTGCCTCAAGGCGCTCGAAGACCATCGGGATGAGGTTGAACACCCCCGCGTCGGCGAGCTCGGGCGAGGCGGCACCGGCGACGTTGAAGTAGCGGAGCGAGGCGGCGCGCAGGCCGTGGGCCCGGGCGGCGGCGTGGATCAGCCATTCGCCGACGAGCTTGGTCTCCCCGTACGGACTCATCGGTGCGCAGGGGGTGTCCTCGGTGACGAGGGCGACGTCGGGCATGCCGTACACGGCGGCCGACGAGGAGAACACCAGCCGGTCGACGCCCGCGTCGACCATGCTCTCCAGCAGCACCTCGAGGCCGGTCACGTTCTCGCGGTAGTAGTAGAGGGGCCGCTCGACGGACTCGCCCACCTGCTTCTTGCCCGCGATGTGCACCACACCGGTCACACCGTGGTCGCGGATCGCGGCGTCGAGAGCCTGCCGGTCGAGGACGCTGCCGGTGACCAGGGGCACCCCGGCGGGCACCTTCTCGGCGTTCCCGGTCGACAGGTCGTCGTACACGACGACCTGCTGACCGCCCGCGAGCATCGCGCGCACCACGTGTGCGCCGATGTATCCCGCCCCGCCCGTAACCATCCAGGTCATTCGTGCGTCTCCCTGTCCGAGGTCCTGCCGTCCGGTTCACTCTACGTGCACATAAAGTCGGATCGACGGACCGGGCCTCACCGCTCAAAGCGGGCTGACAGCAATCAATTAGGCTGTCCGGGTGCTGGACGCCGCCCCGCTGACCAACGGTGCGCGCCGCGCCCCTCGCACAAATCTTCGGACAGCTCTCTGGACTGGTGGACGATGCCTCGACTGACACTCATCGTGCCTGCGTACAACGTGCAGGGGTACATCGGGGAGTGTCTCGACTCCGTGCTCCAGCAGGACTTCACCGACTTCGAGATCATCGGCGTCGACGACTGCTCGCCGGACGGTTCCGGCGCGATCCTCGACACGTACGCGCAGCGTGACTCCCGTGTCCGTGTGCTGCATCTCACCGAGAACGTGGGTCTCGGCCGCGCGCGCAACGCCGGCCTCGACCTGGCGACCGGCGACTACGTGCTCTTCCTCGACAGCGACGACACGCTCGCCCCCGGCTCGCTGTCGGCCATCGCGGCCCGCCTCGCCGTGACGGACGACCCCGACATCCTGGTCTACGACTACACCCGCAGCTACTGGGACGGGCGGCTGCTGCGCAACAAGCGTGCGGAGCTGCTGGAGGAGAGCGGTCCGGACGTCTTCACGCTGGCGGACCGGCCGCAGTTGCTGGACCTGCTGCAGATCGTGTGGAACAAGGCCTACCGCCGCGACTTCGTCGCCCGCCACGGGTTCCGCTTCCCGCCCGGGTACTACGAGGACGCGCCGTGGACGTACACCTCGCTGATCTCGGCGGAGAGCATCGCCGTCCTCGACCGCTCCTGCGTGCTGTACCGGCAGCGGCGTGAGGGCGGGAACATCCTGCGGACCGTCAGCCGCAAGCACTTCGACGTCTTCGACCAGTACGACCGCGTCTTCGGCTACCTGGACGAGCGGCCGGACCTCGACTCCTGGCGGCCGGCCCTGTTCAGGAAGATGGTCGACCACTACCTGACCGTGCTGGAGAAGCCCGGCCGGCTGCCGCACAGCGCCCGGGCCGAGTTCTTCCACCGCGCGGCCAAGGACTACCGCAGCCGCATCCCGGAGGGCTTCGAGCGGCCGCCGGGCGGCAAAGGCTACAAGTACGCGCTGCTGGGCGTCGACTCCTATTCGGCGCTGGTCGGCGTGACCCGGGTCAACAACGTGCGCAACCGGGCCCGGCTGGGCAGCCGTGCCCGGGTCGGCCGGGCCAAGCGCGCCGCCCTCGGCATGTTCTACAAGTCCCAGCTGCGGATGCCGCTGGACGACAACCTCGCGGTGTTCTCCGCGTACTGGGGCCGCGGCTACTCCTGCAACCCCGCGGCGATCGAGGCGGAGCTGGGGCGGCTGGCCCCGGGCATGCGCCGCGTCTGGGCGGTCAGGTCCGAGCACCGCGACCGGGTGCCCAAGGGCGTGGAGAGCGTGGTCGTCGGGTCCCGCGAGTACTGGGCGGTGATGGCCCGCGCCAAGTACCTGACGAACAACGTGAACTTCGGCGACACCGTGATCAAGCGCGAGGGCCAGATCCATCTGCAGACCCACCACGGCACCCCGCTGAAGACGATGGGGCTCGACCAGGCCCAGTTCCCCGCGTCCACCAGCATGGACATGGAGAAGCTGCTCAGCCGGTGCGACCGCTGGGACTACAGCCTGTCCGCCAACCGGTTCTCCACCACCGTGTGGGAGCGGGTGTACCCCTGCCGGTACACCTCGCTGGAGACCGGCTACCCGCGCAACGACGTGCTGCTCAACTCCACCGCGGCGGACGTCTCGCGGGCCCGGCGCGAGCTCGGCCTGGCGGACGGCACGACGGCGTTCCTGTACGCGCCGACGCACCGCGAGTACCAGAAGTCCTTCGCCCCCCGGCTCGATCTGCCGAAGCTGGCCGAGGAACTGGGACCCGACGTCACCCTGCTGGTGCGCGGCCACTACTTCTACAAGCCGACCGGCCGGCTCGCCGATCTCCAGGCCAGCGGCCGGATCATCGACGTGTCCGCGCACGCCGACGTCGAGCAGCTCTACCTCGCGGCGGACGCGCTCGTCACGGACTACTCGTCGGCGATGTTCGACTACGCCAACCTGGACCGGCCGATCGTGATCTACGCCGACGACTGGGACACCTACCGGGTCGTGCGCGGCACCTACTTCGACCTCATGGCCGAGCCCCCGGGTGCCGTCGCGACCAGCCAGGAGCAGCTCACCTCGGTGCTGGGCTCCCAGGAGTGGCGGAGCGAGAAGTCGGCCGGGCTGCGCAGGGCGTTCCGGGAGCGCTACTGCGACTACGACGACGGCCGCGCCGCGGAACGCGTCGTGCGCAGGGTCTTCCTGGGCGAGCAGACGCTGCTGCCGGTGATTCCGCTCGACGAGCGCACCCCGGCCCCCTCCCCCGCCGAGGCGCGCGAGCGGGCCGACCACTCCTGACCACGCACGTCCGGGAACAACCGGACGTCCGGAAAACCGAACGGTCCCGGCTCCCCGAAGGGAACCGGGACCGTCGGCGGTCCTCCCGCGCGGTTACGCGAACGGGTCGAACTCCTGGTACTCCTTGCTGACGTCGTCGCGCTCGTCCTCGCGGTCACGACGGCGCTGAGCGGCCGGACGCGGCTCCTCGAGCCGGTGGTCCTCGCCACGGCGGCCGAGCATCTCCGCACCGGCCGTCACCGTCGGCTCCCAGTCGAAGACGACGGCGTTGTCCTCGGCCCCGATGGCCACTCCGTCGCCCGCGCGGGCTCCGGCCTTGCGCAGCGCGTCCTCGACACCGAGCCGGTTCAGCCGGTCCGCGAGGTATCCGACGGCCTCGTCGTTGTTGAAGTCGGTCTGGCGCACCCAGCGTTCGGGCTTCTCGCCGCGCACCCGGTAGATGCCGTCGTCCTCCAGCACCACGGTGAACCCGGCGTCGTCCACGGCCTTGGGCCGGATGACGATACGGGTCGCCTCCTCCACCGGCTTGGCGGCACGCGCCTCGGCGATGACTCCGGCCAGCGCGAAGGAGAGCTCCTTGAGACCGGTACGGGCCACGGCGGAGACCTCGAAGACGCGGTATCCGCGGGCCTCCAGGTCCGGACGGATCATCTCCGCCAGGTCCTGGCCGTCCGGGATGTCGATCTTGTTGAGGACGACGATGCGGGGCCGGTCGTCCAGACCGCCGTACAGCTTCAGCTCCTCCTCGATCATGTCGAGGTCGGAGACCGGGTCACGGTCGGACTCGAGCGTCGCCGTGTCCAGTACGTGCACGAGCACCGAGCAGCGCTCGACGTGGCGCAGGAACTCCAGGCCGAGGCCCTTGCCCTGGCTGGCGCCCGGGATCAGGCCCGGGACGTCGGCGATGGTGTAGACGGTGCTGCCCGCGGTGACCACGCCCAGGTTCGGGACGAGGGTCGTGAACGGGTAGTCGGCGATCTTCGGCTTGGCGGCCGACAGGACCGAGATCAGCGAGGACTTACCGGCGCTCGGGTAGCCCACCAGGGCTACGTCGGCGACGGTCTTCAGCTCCAGGACGATGTCCCGGCTCTCACCGGGCTCGCCGAGCAGCGCGAAACCGGGCGCCTTGCGCCGGGCGGAGGCCAGCGCGCCGTTGCCCAGGCCGCCGCGGCCGCCCTGGCCGGCGACGAACATGGTGCCCTGGCCGACCAGGTCGGCGAGCACGTTGCCGTCGGTGTCGAGCACGACGGTGCCGTCCGGCACGGGCAGGATCAGGTCCTGGCCCTCCTTGCCGGTGCGGTTGTCACCGGCACCGGGCTGGCCGTTGGTGGCCTTGCGGTGGGGTGGTGGTGATAGTCGAGGAGGGTGGTGACGGCCTGGTCGACGATCAGGGTCACATCACCGCCACGGCCGCCGTTGCCGCCGTCCGGGCCGCCGAGCGGCTTGAACTTCTCACGGTGAACGGAGGCGCAGCCGTGGCCCCCGTTACCCGCGGCGGCATGCAGCTCGACGCGGTCCACGAAGGTGGTCATGGTTGGAACCTCCAGTTACATACGTGCAGAAAAGTCTCGCTCGTGCCCCTGTAGGAGCAACACGCGAAAGGCGGACCCACTTCCCGTTACAGGAAGTGAGGTCCGCCTCCACGTCAAACCGCTCGACGAGCGCCGAAAATCAGCCGGCGATCGGAACGATGTTCACGACCTTGCGGCCACGGTGCGTGCCGAACTCGACCGCACCGGCGGCGAGGGCGAACAGCGTGTCGTCGCCGCCACGGCCGACGCCCGTGCCCGGGTGGAAGTGGGTGCCGCGCTGGCGGACCAGGATCTCACCGGCGTTGACGGCCTGACCGCCGAAGCGCTTCACGCCGAGCCGCTGAGCATTGGAGTCGCGCCCGTTCCGAGTGGACGATGCGCCCTTCTTATGTGCCATGTCTCCTCAGTCCCTTACTTCGCAGCCGCGGGGATACCGGTGACCTTGATCGCCGTGTACTGCTGGCGGTGACCCTGGCGACGGCGGTAGCCGGTCTTGTTCTTGTAGCGAAGGATGTCGATCTTCGCGCCCTTGTGGTGGTCCACGATCTCGGCCTGGACCTTGATGCCGTCAAGCACCCACGGGTCGCTGGTCACGGCGTCGCCGTCGACAACGAGCAGGGTAGAGAGCTCTACCGTGTCGCCAACCTTGGCGGTGGAAATCTTGTCAACCTCAACGATGTCGCCGACAGCAACCTTGTGCTGGCGACCACCGCTGCGCACGATGGCGTACACGCGGATCTCACTCTCACTCGAAGCGGAAACCTCTGAAGCCAGCCGCTCACACGGGTCCGGGGACCCGTGATGATCCGGATTGGACGAGCGGCCTCTCCCGTACGAGCGGGAGGTGATTGCTCAGAGGTGTGGCGAAACAAACGCCGACGGTCAAGATTACGGGGCCTCGGACAGCCCGGTCAAACCGGGCCCCCCGACTCAGGCCCCGGCGGCCCTGACGTAGTCGGCGTAGGCGTCCCTGATCCCGTCCTCGGACAGGTTCAGATGTTCCAGGATGGTGAACCGGCCCGGCCTGGTCCGGGGCGCGAAGGCGACCACCGAGGCGAATTCGTCCGCGCTGAAGCCGATCTCCTGCGCGGTGACGGGCAGACCGTGGCGCCGCAGCGTCTCGGTCATCCGCACGGACTCCTGATGGGCCCCGCGCAGGTGCATCGCGAACGCCGCACCCAGACCGCACTGCTCCCCGTGGCTGGCCGCCCGCTTGGGGAAGAGCAGGTCGAAGGCGTGGTTGATCTCGTGGCAGGCGCCGGAGGCGGGGCGGCTGTCGCCGGCCACCGACATCGAGATGCCGGTGAGCACGAGGCCCTCCGCCAGCACCTGGAGGAAGCTGTCGTCGCCGACGGCCCCCGGGTGGCGCAGCACGGCCTCGCCGGCCTGCCGGGCCATCGCGGCGGCCAGTCCGTCGATGTCCTCGCCGTTGACCCGGTGGGCGAGCTCCCAGTCCGCCACCGCGGAGATGTTGGAGAGCGCGTCCCCGATCCCGGACCGCACGAAGCGGACCGGGGCCTCACGGATGATGTCGAGGTCGATGACGACGGCGATCGGGTTCGGAACACCGTACGAGCCGCGGCCCGCGTCGTTGTCCAAGGTGGCCACCGGCGAGCACAGACCGTCGTGGGACAGGTTCGTCGCCACGGCGACCAGCGGCAGCCCGATGCGGGCTGCGGCGAACTTCGCACAGTCGATGATCTTGCCGCCGCCGAGGCCGACCACGGCGTCGTACCGGCCGGACTTCATGGCCTCGGCGAGCTTGACGGCGTCATCCAGCGTGCCGCCGCCCACCTCGAACCAGGAAGCACCCGGCAGGCTGTCCGAGAGCCGCTCGCGCAGCGCCCGGCCGGAACCGCCGCTGATCGCGACCGCCAGCTTGCCCGACCCGGAGATCCGCTGATCGGCGAGGACACCCGCGAGATCGGCCAGAGCGCCCGCGCGGATGTCGACGACGACCGGCGCCGGTATCAGCCGGGTCAGTACTGGCACGCGATGGTCCTCCCCTTGGCCAGGTCCTCGTGGTTGTCGATCTCGACCCACTTGACGTCGCCGATCGGCTCCACGTCGACCTTGAAGCCGCGGTTGACGAGCTCCTGGTAGCCGTCCTCGTAGTAGAGGTCCGGGTCGCGCTCGAACGTCGTCTTCAGCGCGTCCGCGAGCTCCTCGGCGGCCTCGCCCTCGATGAGGGTGACACCGATGTACTCGCCGGTGGCCTCGGCCGGGTCCATCAGCTTGGTGATCCGCTGAACGCCCTTGGCAGGATCGGCGACGACCTTCATCTCCTCGTCGGCGAGCTGCTTCACCGTGTCGAGGGCCAGGATGATCTTCTTGCCGTCGCCGCGGGCGGCGAGCAGCGTCTTCTCGACGGAGACGGGGTGCACGGTGTCGCCGTTGGCGAGGATCACGCCGTCCTTGAGGGCGTCACGGCCGCACCACAGGGAGTAGGCGTTGTTCCACTCCTCGGCCTTGTCGTTGTCGATCAGCGTGAGGCTGACGCCGTACTTCGCCTCGAGGGCGGCCTTGCGCTCGTACAGGGCCTCCTTGCGGTAGCCCACGATGATCGCGACCTCGGTCAGGCCGACCTCGGCGAAGTTGCCCAGCGTCAGGTCGACGACGGTCAGGCTCTCCTCGTCGCCCTCGGGGCCGACCGGCACCAGGGCCTTGGGAAGCGTGTCGGTGTAGGGGCGCAGACGGCGGCCGGCGCCGGCCGCCAGAATCATGCCGATCATGAGGGTTCTCCTTGGTCCTTGGTGCGTGTTCTCGGGTGGAGTGCGTGCGCCGTACGGGCGCGGTGGTTCAGAGCTCGGAGGCTACGAAACCACGCAGCCAGGCACGGAAGTCCGGGCCCAGGTCCTCGCGTTCGCAGGCGAGTCTGACGATGGCCCGCAGGTAGTCGCCGCGGTCGCCGGTGTCGTAGCGGCGGCCGCGGAAGACGACGCCGTGCACCGGACCGCCGAGCTTCTCGTCGGCGGCCAGCTGCTGCAGCGCGTCCGTCAGCTGGATCTCGCCGCCCCGGCCCGGCTGCGTCTCACGCAGCACGCCGAAGACCGCAGGGTCCAGGACGTAGCGGCCGATGACGGCCAGATTGCTGGGTGCGTCGCCGGACTCAGGCTTCTCGACCAGTCCGGTGACCCGGACGACGTCGCTCTCCGCGGTGGCTTCGACCGCGGCGCATCCGTACAGGTGGATCTGCTCGGGCGCGACCTCCATCAGCGCCACGACGCTGCCGCCCTCGCGCTCCTGGATCTCGGTCATGCGCGCCAGCAGCGGGTCGCGGGGGTCGATCAGGTCGTCGCCGAGGAGGACCGCGAACGGCTCGTCGCCCACATGGGGCTCCGCGCACAGGACGGCGTGGCCGAGGCCCCGCGGGTCGCCCTGGCGGACGTAGTGCATGGTCGCCAGGTCACTGGACTCCTGGACCCTCACCAGTCGCTCGTCGTCGCCCTTGCGGGTCAGCGCCGACTCGAGCTCGTAGTTCCGGTCGAAGTGGTCCTCCAGAGCGCGCTTGTTGCGCCCGGTGATCATCAGTACGTCGCTCAGCCCCGCGGCGGCGGCCTCCTCCACGACGTACTGGATGGCGGGCTTGTCGACCACCGGCAGCATCTCCTTGGGAGTTGCCTTCGTCGCCGGGAGGAACCGCGTACCGAGCCCGGCCGCCGGTATGACTGCCTTCTGGATCTTGCGCATGTGCTTGAGACTTCCGTGTCCACTGAGAAGAGTGCGGGTCAGACGGGGGCGGCAGTACGCAGCCGACCCGGTTCCTGTGACGGAACCGGTCCGGCTGCGTAGTGGCGCACCGTGCGAGGAGGTCAGACCTCGTCGGCCGAAGCGTTCACGGAGGACGGCGCCTGCTGTTCGGCAGCCACCGTCTTCTTCGTTGCCGCCTTCTTGGCCGTCGTCTTCTTCGCGGCGGTCTTCTTGGCCGTCGTCGTCTTCGTGGTGGCCGCCTTCTTGGCAGTGGCCTTCTTGGCGGTCTTGCGGGCCGCCTTCTTGGCCGGTGCCGGTTCGGCGTCGGGCTCGGTCTCGGACACCGGCTCGGCGGCGGCCGTCACCACGACGACCTCGGCCTCGTCGGCACCGGTCGGGGAACCCGCGGGCGCGGTGGCCTTGCGGGTCGCCCGGCGCCGGGCACGCGGCGGTGCGGCCGGCTCCTCGGCCGGGGCCTCCACGTGCGGCGCCTCGACCACCGGGTCCTCGGCGGCGACGGGGTCGGCGTCGGACACCGGCTCCTCGGGGCCTGCACCGGCTCGGCCGGGGCCGGCGAACCCGCAGGAGCGGTCGCCTTGCGGGTCGCCCGACGGCGCGTACGGCCCTGCGGCGCCTCGGCAGCCGGCACCTCGGCCACCGGAGCCTCGACGACCGGCTCCGGCTCCACGACGGGCTCCGGCTCCACGACCGGCTCGGCCACGGGGGCCGCGGCGGGCGTGGACTTCGGGGCACCGGCCGGGGCCGATGCCTTACGGGTCGCGCGGCGACGGCCACGGCCACGCGTGGCGGCCGCCTCGGCCTCGGCCGCGCTGCTGTACAGCTCCTCGTCCGCGACGAACTCCGGCTCGGGCAGCGCCAGTGGGGCGGCGACCTCCGCCGCGACCTCGGCCTCGGTCTCGGCCTCGACGTCGCTCTCGTGGTCCTGCTCGTTCTCGTGGCCGTGGTCGTGGTCGTGGTCCTGGCCGGAGCCGCCGCGGCGCTTCTTGGCGCGCTTGCCGTTGCCGCCGCCGCCACCCACCGAGGTGGGCTGCTCCATGTGCACGATCACGCCGCGCCCGTTGCAGTGGACGCAGGTCTCGGAGAAGGACTCCAGCAGGCCCTGGCCGACCCGCTTACGGGTCATCTGGACCAGGCCGAGCGAGGTGACCTCGGCGACCTGGTGCTTCGTACGGTCGCGGCCCAGGCACTCCAGCAGACGCCGCAGCACCAGGTCCCGGTTGGACTCCAGCACCATGTCGATGAAGTCGACGACGACGATGCCGCCGAGGTCGCGCAGCCGCAGCTGGCGCACGATCTCCTCGGCCGCCTCCAGGTTGTTCTTGGTGACGGTCTCCTCGAGGTTGCCGCCCTGGCCGGTGAACTTGCCGGTGTTGACGTCGACGACGACCATCGCCTCGGTCTTGTCGATCACCAGCGAGCCGCCGCTCGGCAGGTAGACCTTGCGGTCCAGCGCCTTCATGAGCTGCTCGTCGATCCGGTAGGTCGCGAAGATGTCGACCTCGGAGGTCCACCGCGACAGCCGGTCCGTCAGGTCGGGCGCCACGTGCGAGACGTAGCCGTGGATGGTGTCCCACGCCTCGTTGCCGCTGACGATGACCTTGGAGAAGTCCTCGTTGAAGATGTCGCGGACGACCCGGACGGTCATGTCCGGCTCGCCGTAGAGCAGCGTCGGCGCGTTGGAGCTGCCGCTGCTCTTCGACTTCTTCTGGATGTCCTCCCACTGGCCCTGCAGCCGCTCGACGTCGCGGCGCAGCTCGTCCTCGCTCGCGCCCTCCGCCGCGGTACGGACGATGACGCCCGCGTCCTCGGGGACGATCTTCTTGAGGATCGTCTTCAGCCGGGCACGCTCGGTGTCGGGCAGCTTGCGGCTGATCCCGGTCATCGAGCCCTCGGGCACGTAGACCAGGTAACGGCCGGGCAGCGAGACCTGGCTGGTGAGGCGGGCGCCCTTGTGGCCGATCGGGTCCTTCGTCACCTGGACGAGGACGGACTGGCCGGACTTGAGCGCGGTCTCGATGCGGCGCGGCCCGTGGGCCATGCCGAGCGCCTCGAAGTTGACCTCACCGGCGTACAGGACGGCGTTGCGGCCCTTGCCGATGTCGACGAACGCGGCCTCCATGGACGGCAGGACGTTCTGGACCTTGCCCAGGTAGACGTTGCCGACGTAGCTGGTGGCCTGCTCCTTGTTGACGTAGTGCTCGACGAGCACGTTGTCCTCAAGAACGCCGATCTGGGTGCGCTCGCCGTTCTGGCGGACGACCATGACGCGCTCGACGGCCTCACGGCGGGCCAGGAACTCCGCCTCGGTGATGATCGGAACCCGGCGGCGGCCCTGCTCACGGCCCTCGCGGCGGCGCTGCTTCTTCGCCTCCATACGGGTCGAGCCCTTGATGGACTGGACCTCGTCGAAGCCGGTGCCGGGCTCGCGCTCGGCTTCCTTCTTACGGGGCTCACGGACCTTGACGACCGTGCGCTCCGGGTCGTCCGTGCCGTTCTCGGCGTCGGACGAGGAGTCACCGCTGCGACGACGACGGCGCCTGCGACGACGGCTGCTGCTCGACCCGGAGGCACCGGAGTCGTTGTCGTCCTGCTCGTCGTCGCCCTCGTCCTCGGACTCGTGGGCGCGCTCGTGCTCGTCGTCGGAGTGACCGGAGTCGTCGTCGTCCGTGTGCTGCTCGGCGGCATCGTCCTCGGCGGACTCGCCACGGCGGCGGCGACGGCCACCGCGACGGCGGCGGCGCGAGGGCCGGTCGCCGTACTCGTCGTTGTCCTCGGCGTCGTGCTCGGTGTCGCTCTCGCTCGAAGGCTCGTGCTCCTCCTCGGCCTGCTCCTGGGCCGGGGCTGCGGCCGGGGCGGGTGCGGCGGCGGGCTCGGCCTCGGCGGCCTCACCACGGCGGCGGCGACGGCGGCGGGAGCCGCCCTGCGGCGCTGCCTCGGCGGGCGCGGGAGTCTCGGTGGCGGGGGTCTGCTCCTCGGCCGCCACGATCTCGTCCTCGGGCTCCTCCTCGTGCGAGGCGGGGGCTCGGCCGCGGCGGCCGCGGCTGCCGTCTCCGGGGTCTGGAACATCGGCTCGGCGAAGACCGGCGCCTGGAACACGGCCACGGCAGGGCGCTCGGCGCGACGGCTCCTGCGCGCGGGCTCCTCGACCTTTCCGGTGAACTCGGGCCGGCCCGCGGCAGCGGTGGCCCGGCGGCGCTGGCGGCCGCGCGGGGCGGCCTCCTCGACCTCGGCGGGCTCGGCGGCCAGCTCCTCGACGGCTTCCTCGGGCAGGCTCTCGCCCGTCCGGACCTCGGCGCGCTCCTCGGCGGCTTCGGTGACCTGCGGGGCACCCGCCGGAGCGGTCGCCTTGCGGGAGGCACGACGGCGGCCGCGCGGGGCCTCGGCGGGCTCGGCCGGTTCAGTGGTCTCTGCGGGCTCCGCGGCCACGACCGGCTCGGCGGCGGCTGCGGGCTCGGTCCGGGTGGCCTGCGGGGCACCGGCCGGGGCGGAGGCCCTGCGCCGGGCACGGCCGCGCGGCGCCTCGGCGGCGACGGGCGCGGCTGCGGCGGGCTCGGGGCTCTCCGCGGGGGCTGCGGTCTCCTCGACGATCTCGACGGGCTCGGCGGCCTGCGGGGCGCCCGCGGGCGCCGTTGCCTTGCGGGAGGCGCGACGACGCGCACGCGGCGCCTCGACGGGCGGCTCCGCCGCTACGGGCTCGTCCTGCACCGGCTCCGCGGTGACGGAAGCCACCACGGGCTCCACGATCTCGGCGACCTCGGCAGCCTGCGGGGCACCCGCGGGCGCCGTTGCCTTGCGGGAGGCGCGACGACGCGCACGCGGCGCCTCGACGGGCGGCTCCGCCGCTACGGGCTCGTCCTGCACCGGCTCCGCGGTGACGGAAGCCACCACGGGCTCCACGATCTCGGCGGCCTCGGCAGCCTGCGGGGCACCCGCCGGAGCGGTCGCCTTACGGACCGCGCGACGACGCGCACGAGCGGGCGGCGCGGCCTCGGCCGGGGTGTCCGCGGGGGTGGGGTCAGCCTCTGCGGCGTCAGCAGCCGGTGCGGCCGGGGCGCCGGTGGCACCCTGCTCACCCGACGGCGGGCCGGCGGGGCGGGACGCCGCGCGGCGCCTGCGGCGCGGCGGCAGCTTGTCTCCGGGGGTGTTGTTGTCTTCTGCGTTCCCGGTCGTGCCGGGTTCGGTCGGCTCAAGCATGCGGGCGGTTCTCCCGTCGCGCTCCCGGGCGCCGCGCCTGATTCCGGTCCGGCACGGTCCGCGTGCTGTACGCGGTTCCGCCGTCCGGGGCGCGGGCGCCGCACGGGAGCTGAATGTCTGGCTCGCCGGTTCCCTACGCGTGGTGCGCAGGGCCTGGCGAAAGTCTTATGGGTCAGCGCGCGGCCCGGCCCAGGTGGCTCCCGAGCCCCAGGGCTGCGCTACAACGACCGCCTTACGCGGAACCTGCACCTTCCGGCGCCGTCGCGACGGCGGTCCCGGCGGCCGTGGGTAGTGCGGCCGGGGCTGCCTCGCGGTCAGGCGCGAGCGGGTCGGTCACCGTGCCGGACTCCTCGTCGAAGAGCCCCTGCGCCAGCCTGGTCACCGCTGCGGGGACCGGCGGCGCCAGGTCGGCCACAACGCGGAGACCGGACAGGACGTCGTCAGGTCGAACAGCAGGTGTCACGTGCCGAACAACCAGCCGCAGTATCGCACAGGCCTTGACCCCGGGCCTATCAGGCTGTTGATCAAGGGCCTGCAGGTCCACCACGGCGGACCGGGCGTCGAAGCTGCGCACGCCGTTCTTCGTGCGGCGCTGGACCTCGACGGTCTCGGCCTCGTTGAAGGCGGTCACGGCCTTTTCGGCGTCCTCAATGGTGACGCCGTCCAGCCGCATCTCCCAGATGGAGGCGGTCAGCCGGTCGGCGAGACCCGAGGTGCGGGCCTCGACCGCGTCGGTGATGTCGAGGCCGTCCGGCAGCGAGTCGTTGAGCAGCTCGCGCAGGGTGTCGGGGTCGCGTGTCTCGGTGAGGGCGATCTCCAGGAACTCGGCCTCGCTGCCCGTGCCGGTGGGGGCGGCATTGGCGTACGACACCTTGGGGTGGGGGTGAAGCCCGCCGAGTAGGCCATGGGCACCTCGGAGCGGCGCAACGCCCGCTCGAAGGCACGCTGGAAGTCGCGGTGACTGGTGAACCGGAGGCGGCCGCGCTTGGTGTAGCGCAGTCGAATGCGCTGCACTGCCGGTGCGGGCGGCGGGCCTTCGGGCTGTCGCTTGCCCAGTGGTTCTTCTCCTAGGTGCGAGGCGGACGCGGTGGCACGCCGCCCTGAAATACGGGTGGCCCCGGGGTGTCCGCTCCGGCTCACCCCTGCTGGACGGAATTCTCGCCGTGCAGGGAGATCTCTGGTGCGGGCGCCGCGCTGGGCACAGTCGTCGCTTGTTGCGTATCACCCAGAGTACGCGCAAGGGGGCCCGCCGGTTCCCGGGGCTCGTTCACAGGGGGTCCGCCGACCAGCGCCCGCCATGCGTCGCGGCGGGCCTGCCGGACGGTTTCGCGGGCCGTGCGCATCGCCTCCCGGGCGGCCCGGCCCGCCGCGACGGCGGCCCGCCCGGCGGGGGCCAGCACGGCATCGCGCACGAAGTGCCCGACGGGGGTGCACACGGCGCGGTAGGCCCAGGCCACCGGCGCCCCGATCAGATGCCACGCCAGCCAGGCCAGCGCCCGGCCGACGGCCCGCGAGACGAACCCGGCGACGCGCCAGCCGACCACGAACGCGGCGGCGATCTCCCGGCCCACCGGGGTCAGGACCCGCCGGTACAACCAGACCACCGGGGTGACGAGAAGCACGGCAACGAACAGGCCGAAGCCCGCGCACAGTCCCCGGGCCGCGGCGGCTACCGCGCGGGCCAGCAGGCCGAGCAGCCAGGCGATGCCGTGGCCCAGCGGGTGAGCACTTCCCGGTACGTCCAGGTCAGGGGCAGCATGACCAGGTACCGCACCGCCCACGTCAGGGGCAGCACGAGCAGGTACCGCACCGCCCACGTCAGCGGGAGCACGACCAGGTACCGCACCGCCCAGGCGGCGGCCAGCCCCAGCGGGACCAGGACGTACCGCCAGACGCCCACCAGCGGCAGCACGAGGACGACCGTGAGCAGCCATCCGATACCCGTGCGGATGCCGCGTCCGGCGGGGCCGAGCAGCTCCCGGTACACCCACCGCAGCCCGTGTCCGAACGGGGTGAGGACCGCCGCGTACAGCCAGGCGAGCGGCGCCACCATCCCGTACCGCACCACGGGCACCACCACGTACCGCCACAGCCCGACCCACGGCCACACGAACACCGCGGCGGCCAGCCACCGCAGCCCGCGTCCCAACGGGATCAGCACCTGCTCCCACAGCCAGCCGGCCGGGACCGCCACGAGGACCCGGAACAGCCAGGAGAGCGCGCGTCCGAGCGGCCGGAGCAGCATCCGGTCGGCGGCGCGGGCAAGCGCGACGAGGGCGTCCCAGACCATCCGGACCGGCAGGACGACGACGAGCACCACGATCCGTACCGGGATCCTGACGAGGGTGGTCAGACAGCCGTCACCGCTCTCGTACCGCGCGGGCGCCTGGTGCTTGCCGTAGTCCATGCAGTCAAGGACGCGAAGGCCCGGCCCGGGGTTTCCCCGGACCGGGCCTTCGTCACCGAGCTGTCACCCGGCCGGAGCCGGGCGGTGTCATTTCACGACGTCACTTCACGACCGTCAGCGGGAGGAGCTTCTTGCCCGTCGGGCCGATCTGGATGTCGAGGTCGAGCTGGGGCACACCCCGCAGTC
The DNA here is from genome assembly GCF_023701695.1 of Streptomyces sp. RKAG290. Taxonomy (GTDB): domain Bacteria; phylum Actinomycetota; class Actinomycetes; order Streptomycetales; family Streptomycetaceae; genus Streptomyces. Next base: position 4,963,700 of record NZ_JAJOZC010000001.1, on the reverse strand, counting down.
GAAGCACGGGGTCCACCGGCAGTCCTCGACCTCGGTCTCGTCGAGCGAGTCCTGCCAGTCCTCCCAGAGCCAGTCCTTGTCGAGGCCGGAGTCCAGGTGGTCCCAGGGCAGGACCTCCTCGTACGTCCGCTCCCGGGTGGTGTACCAGTCGACGTCCACGCCGAAGCCGGGGAGCGTCTGTCCGGCGCTCTTCATCCACAGGTCGTAGCTGAAGTGCTCGCGCCAGCCGTCGAACCGGCCGCCGGCCTCGTAGACAGCGCGGATCACGGAGCCGACCCGGCGGTCGCCGCGGGAGAGCAGGCCCTCGACGATGCCGGGCTTGCCGTCGTGGTAGCGGAAGCCGATCGAGCGGCCGTACTTCTTGTCGCCGCGGATCTTGTCGCGGAGCTTGGTCAGCCGGGCGTCGGTCTCCTCGACGCCGAGCTGCGGGGCCCACTGGAAGGGGGTGTGCGGCTTGGGCACGAACCCGCCGATGGAGACGGTGCAGCGGATGTCGTTCTGCCCGGAGACCTCACGGCCCTTGGCGATGACGTTGACCGCCATGTCGCCGATCTGCAGGACGTCCTCGTCGGTCTCGGTGGGCAGGCCGCACATGAAGTACAGCTTCACCTGACGCCAGCCGTTGCCGTACGCGGTGGAGACGGTCCGGATCAGGTCCTCCTCCGAGACCATCTTGTTGATGACCTTGCGCATGCGCTCGGAGCCGCCCTCGGGGGCGAAGGTGAGACCGGAGCGACGGCCGTTGCGGGTCAGCTCGTTGGCCAGGTCCACGTTGAACGCGTCGACGCGGGTGGAGGGCAGCGAGAGCCCGATCTTGTCCTCGGTGTAGCGGTCGGCGAGGCCCTTGGCGATGTCGCCGATCTCGGAGTGGTCCGCCGAGGACAGCGAGAGCAGACCGACCTCCTCGAAGCCGGTCGCCTTGAGGCCCTTCTCCACCATCTCGCCGATGCCGGTGATGCTTCGCTCCCGCACGGGGCGCGTGATCATGCCGGCCTGGCAGAAGCGGCAGCCGCGGGTGCAGCCGCGGAAGATCTCCACGGACATCCGCTCATGGACGGTCTCCGCGAGCGGCACCAGGGGCTGCTTCGGGTAGGGCCACTCGTCGAGGTCCATCACGGTGTGCTTGGACACCCGCCACGGCACGCCGGACCTGTTGGGCACGACGCGCCCGATGCGGCCGTCCGGGAGGTACTCGACGTCGTAGAAACCGGGGACGTAGACGCCGCCGGTCCTGGCGAGCCGGAAGAGCACCTCCTCGCGGCCGCCGGGGCGGCCCTCGGCCTTCCAGGCTCGGACGATCTCGGTGATCTCCAGGACGGCCTGCTCGCCGTCGCCGATGACCGCGCAGTCGATGAACTCCGCGATCGGCTCGGGGTTGAAGGCGGCGTGGCCGCCCGCGAGCACGATCGGGTCGTCGAGGCCGCGGTCCTTGGCGGCGAGCGGGATGCCGGCCAGGTCGAGGGCGGTGAGCATGTTGGTGTAGCCGAGCTCGGTGGAGAAGCTCAGCCCGAAGACGTCGAACGCCTTGACCGGGCGGTGGCCGTCCACGGTGAACTGCGGCACCTTGTGCTCGCGCATCAGCTCCTCGAGGTCCGGCCAGACGCTGTAGGTGCGCTCGGCCAGGACGCCCTGACGCTCGTTGAGCACCTCGTAGAGGATCATGACGCCCTGGTTCGGGAGCCCGACCTCGTAGGCGTCCGGGTACATGAGAGCCCAGCGGACGTCGCACTCGTCCCACGGTTTGACGGTGGAGTTCAGCTCACCGCCGACGTACTGGATGGGCTTCTGCACATGCGGGAGCAGAGCTTCGAGCTGTGGGAAGACCGAATCGACAGACATCGCGAACTTTCGAGAGCCGGCAGGGATGACCACCCAGCGTACCGCGATGCTCAGTGTCCCCGCGCCGCCTTGAAATCCGCCCGGGACGCCCGCGCCCACACTGCGGGCAGCTCCCGCTCCCGTACCGCCGCGGCAGCCGTCTCGTGCCCGTACAGCAGCCCCCACGTGAACGACGCCTCGCCCGCGGTGTGCGCCTGTACGGCGAGGGAGCGCAGGGCGTCACGGGCCACCACGCTGTCCTGGTGGTCGCCCAGGACGCTCTGCAGCGCCTTCAGCCGCTTGGCGGACTTCCGGGCGGGCTTCCCGAGCGCGGGCCGGGCGGCCTCCGCCGCGTACCGTGCGCGTTTCGCCGCCTTGCGGGCGTCGTGCAGGGCGAGATCGCGTTCCGGCCCCGGTGGCAGTTCCAGGGCGTGCGCGATGCGGCGCGTCAGCCGCTTGTGGTCCTTGTGCACGGCGCGCGGCAGTGCCTTGCGGGGCGGCCGGGCGGCGGCGGGCAGCAGCGGCGGGCCGGCCAGGAGTGCGTCCAGGGTCCGCAGCAGCGTCAGGTAGCGGCCGGAGTCGAGCACGGCGACGATGCGGTCGCGGGAGCCGCTACGGCGGGCGACGGACCAGATCCGCAGCCTGGCGTGGACCGGGCCGAGGACCAGGGTGCGGGAGAGCCCGTCGAGCCGGCTGTGCAGGCGTTTGTCGAGGACCTCCTGGTCACGGTCGACGCCGAGCTCGGCCGCGAGCCACTTCAGCTCCTCGGCCACCGGCTCGGTGACGGTCCGGTCGAGAACCCTGCGGTACGTCCTGAAGGCGCTGCGCAGTCTGCGGGTGGCCACCCGCATCTGGTGCACCGAGTCGGGGAGGCCGCGGCGCACGGCAGGGTCGAGGGCGACGATCGCCTCGGCCTGGCAGCGCACGTAGGCGAGGACGTGGTCGCCCGCGGTGTCCGGGGCGGCCTGCTCGCCCTGCCGGTGGCTGCGCCCCTTCTTCCCCGGGCGCGTCCCCTGCTTCTCCTTAGGGGCCGTCTCGGCCAGGGCGCGGGCCAGCTTGGAGGGCGACGCGGAGGGCCGCACGCCGGCCTTGCGCAGCCGCGCCTCGACGGCGTCGAGGAACGCGGGGTCGCCGTCGTCGGCGAGTTCGACCTCGATCTCGGTCCAGGCGGCGCTCCCGCCGCCCGGCAGCCGCTCGGCCCGGACCGCGTCCACGCTGACTTCGGCGAGCAGCGCGCCGTCGGGGCCGCTCAGGTGGTGGACGTCGCGGACGGAGCGGAGCCGGACCACGGGGACGACGGCCGTGTCCTTGACCCGGGAGCGGATCAGTTCGGCCAGCTCGGCCGGCAGGGTGTCGGAGAGCGGGGCCCGGATCTCGTCGCGGATGCCGGAGGCGACCGGGAACTTGAGATGCCAGCCGGCGTCGTCCCCGCCGGTGCGGCGGCGCAGGGTGAGGGAGTCGGCGGCGAGCCGGAGGCCCTCGGTGTCGTAGTAGACGGCGTCGAGTTCGCTGACGCCGCGGTGGTCCACGCCGGACACCCCGGCCACCCGGCTCAGGTCGGGCAGCCGGGTGGTTCCGGTGGCTTCGTACTTCCGCTCGATCTCGCGCTTCGTGTCCGCCATGGATCGAATTTAGACGGGATGTACGCAGATGGGCAGGGTGCCCGCAACGGCTCAGGCAGTTATCGGCCGTTGCACCCTGATCGACTGGAGCAGTCCGACGGCCACCCAGACGGCGAACATCGAGGACCCTCCGTACGAGACGAACGGCAGTGGCAGCCCGGCGACCGGCATGATCCCGAGCGTCATGCCGATGTTCTCGAAGGCCTGGAAGGCGAACCAGGCGATGATTCCGGCGGCGACGATCGTGCCGTACAGCTCGGTGGTCTCGCGGGCGATGCGGCAGGCGCGCCACAGGACGATGCCGAGCAGGACGAGGATCAGTCCGGCGCCGAGGAAGCCGAGTTCCTCGCCCGCGACGGTGAAGACGAAGTCGGTCTGCTGCTCGGGGACGAACTGGCCGGTGGTCTGGGTGCCCTGGAAGAGGCCGGTGCCGGAGAGACCGCCCGAGCCGATCGCGATGCGGGCCTGGTTGGTGTTGTAGCCGACGCCTGCCGGGTCGAGGGCCGGGTTGGCGAAGGCGGCGAACCGGGCGATCTGGTAGTCGTCGAGCAGCCCGAGCTGCCAGATGGCCACGGCGCCGGCGGTGCCCGCGCCGAGGAGTCCGAAGACCCAGCGGTTCGAGGAGCCGGAGGCCAGCAGTACGCCGAGCACGATGACGGCCATGACCATCACGGAGCCGAGGTCCGGCATCCCCATCACGACCGCCATCGGGAGCGCCGCCAGGCCGAGGGCCTTGGCGACGGTCCGGTGGTCGGGGTGCAGCTGGTCGCCCGCGTCGACGCGGGCGGCGAGCAGCATCGCCATGCCGAGGATGATCGTGATCTTGGTGAACTCGGAGGGCTGAAGGGAGAAGCCGCCGGGGAAGAGGATCCAGGCGTGGGCGCCGTTGACGGTGGTGCCGAGCGGGGTGAGGACCGCCATCACCAGGAGCACGGACAGGCCGTACAGGATCGGCACCGCTCCGCGCAGGGTGCGGTGCCCGAGCCAGATCGTGCCGACCATCAGGGCGAAGCCGATGCCGGTGTTGAGGGCGTGCCGGAAGAGGAAGTAGTACGGGTCGCCGTGGGTCAGCGAGTCGCGTCCCCGGGTCGCCGAGTAGACCAGCAGCGAGCCGATGAAGGAGAGCGCGATCGCCGAGCCGAGCAGCGGCCAGTCGAGCCGGCGGACCACGGAGTCGCGTGCGGTGAGCCGGCCCCAGGCGGACCGTTCGGGGGCGTAGCGCTGGACGGAGAAGCCGGCCATCAGTCGCGCCTCCCCACGATCGCGGCGAGCGCCTGCGCGGCCGGCGGCTTCTGCGAGTTCGGGTCGTACGGCTTGATGTCCGGGGTGTCGATGGAACCGTCCGGCTGGATCTTCGGCAGGGACTTCTGCGGCGTCGGCAGCAGGGCCTTCTTGAGGTCCTGCTTGCCCGCGGCGTCGAGACCGTAGAGCGCGTTGTAGATGTTGCGCACGGCGGGCCCGGACGCGCCGGAGCCCGTACCGCCCTGGGAGATCGTCATGACGATCGAGTAGTCCTTGGTGTACGTGGCGAACCACGAGGTCGTCTGCTTGCCGTAGACCTCGGCCGTGCCCGTCTTGGCGTGCATCGGGATCTTGTCCTGCGGCCAGCCGCCGAATCGCCAGGCGGCGGAGCCGCGGGTCGCGACACCCGCGAGGGCTTGGTCTATTTCGTTGCGGGTCTTGCGGGTGAAGGGCAGCTTGCCGTGCGACTTGGGGTCGATCTCCTCGACGGACTTGCCGTCACCGCTGACGATCGCCTTGCCGACGGTGGGGTCGTAGAGGGTGCCGCCGTTGGAGATGGCCGCGTAGATGGTCGCCATCTGGATCGGGGTGACGAGGGTGTCACCCTGGCCGATCGAGTAGTTGACGGAGTCACCGGCGCGCATCTTGTCGCCTTCGAGGCAGTTCTCGTAGGAGATCTTCTCGACGTACGTGCCGTTCTTCTTGCCCTGCTTGCACCAGGCGTCGTGGTTGGCCTTGGCGAAGCTCTTCTTCCACTCCCGGTCGGGGACGCGGCCGGTGACCTCGTTGGGGAGGTCGATGCCGGTCTCCTTGCCGAGGCCGAACTGGTGGGCGGTCTTGTAGAACCAGTCGTTGGGCTTCTTCTTGGGGTTGTTGCCGCCGTCCTTCTGCCACTCCTTGTGCGCGATGCCGTAGTACACGGTGTCGCAGGAGACTTCGAGGGCGCGGCCGATGGAGATGGAGCCGTAGCCCTGGGACTCGAAGTTCTTGAAGGTCTGGCCGCCGATGGAGTACGAGCTCGGGCAGGGGTAGCTGCCGTCGAAGGGGTATCCGGCGTTGACCGCGGCGGTCGAGGAGATGACCTTGAAGATGGAGCCGGGGGCGGCCTGGCCCTGGATGGCCCGGTTCAGCAGCGGGAAGTTGGACTTCTTCCCGGTGAGCTTGGTGTAGTCCTTGCCGGAGATGCCGCCGACCCAGGAGTTGGGGTCGTAGTTGGGCAGCGAGGCCATCGAGACGACCCGGCCGGTCTTGGCCTCCATGACGACGACGGCGCCGGAGTCCGCCTTGTAGTTCTCGCCGGTGTTGGTGTCGAACTCGGTACGGGCCGTCTTCATGGCCTGGTTGAGCTCGTACTCGGCGACGGCCTGGACCCGGGCGTCGATGGAGGTGACGACGCTGGCGCCGGGCTCCGCCTCGTCGTTCTTCGCCTCGCCGATGACCCGGCCGAGGTTGTCGACCTCGTAGCGGGTGACGCCGGCCTTGCCGCGCAGCTCCTTGTCGTACGTGCGCTCCAGGCCCGAGCGGCCGACCTGGTCGGAGCGCAGGTACGGCGAGTCGGTGTCCTGGGCCTTGGTGATCTCACTGTCGGTGACGGGCGAGAGGTAGCCGAGGACCTGCGCGGTGTTGGCCTTGCCGGGTGCGGCGTAGCGGCGCACGGCGGTGGGCTCGGCCGTGATGCCGGGGAAGTCCTCGGCGCGTTCGCGGATCTGGAGGGCCTGCTGGGTGGTGGCCTCGTCGGTGACCGGGATCGGCTGGTAGGGCGAACCGTTCCAGCAGGGCTGCGGGGTCTTCGCGTCGCAGAGCCGGACCTTGTCGATGACGTCCTTGGGCTTCATGTCGAGCACGTCGGCGAGCCGGGTCAGGACGCCCTTGCCGTCGTCGTCCATCTTCAGCAGTTCGGTGCGGCTGGCGGAGACGACGAGGCGGGTCTCGTTGTCGGCGAGGGGCACGCCGCGCGCGTCGAGGATGGAGCCGCGGGCGGCGGGCTGGACGACCTGCTGGACGTGGTTGTTCTTCGCCTCGTCGGAGTACTCCTGGCCGTTGCGGATCTGGAGGTACCACAGGCGCCCGCCGAGGGTGAGCAGCAGCGAGAAGACGAGGACCTGGATGACGATGAGGCGGATCTGGACCCGCTGGGTCCGGCCGGTCTCGGGAATGTTGGTCACGGGGCGCCCCCGGTGGTGGTCCGGCAGGTGTTACGGGGGTTGGCCCGGCTGGGAGCCCGGTGGGCGGCTCCCGGGAAATGCAGCCTCACAGTCGCTTGACTCCCTTGATCCGTCCGGCGCGTGCTGCCCGGTTCCGGGCGGCCTTCATGCGCAGACCGCCGCGCTGGCTGCCGATCCGCAGCCCGGTGCCCGCCGCGAGCCAGCCCGCCGCGGCGTCGCTGCCGCCGGAGGAGGACTCGGTGAGCGGGTCGTTCACGGTGCGTCTGGCCATTGCCATGATCAGGGGCACGGTGAACGGGGCGAGGAGCAGGTCGTAGACGGCCGCGGTGAACAGCAGACTGCCCAGACCCACGTGGCGGGCGGCCGTGTCGCCGACGAGGGCGCCGACTCCCGCGTACAGCAGGGTCGAACCGATCGCCGCGGCGACGACCGCGGCCATCGGCACGAAGGCCGACTTGAGCTGGCCGTTCTCCGGCCTGGCCAGTCCGGCGAGGTAGCCGATGACGCAGAGGACCAGGGCGTACCGGCCGGCCGCGTGGTCGGCGGGCGGTGCCAGGTCGGCGAGGAGCCCCGCCCCGAAGCCGATCAGGGCGCCGCTGACGTGCCCGTAGACGAAGGCCAGCCCGAGCACGACCATGAGGAGCAGATCGGGCACGGCGCCGGGGAGCTGGAGCCGGGCGAGTACGGAGACCTGGACGACGAGGGCGATCACGACCAGGGCGATGGAGAGCAGAGTCCGGTTGACGCGCATGGGGATCAGCTCTACCTCTGTTCGTTTACCGCGTTGTCGGCGTTCGGTGTGGCGTTCCCGCTCGGGCTCGGGCTGCCGCTGGGGTTCGCGCTCTCGTGGATGTTCCCCACGACGTTGCCGTTGGTGTCCACGAGGTCGCCGTTGGGCGAGATGGTGACGGTGACCGTCGGGGTGGGCTTCGGCTTGGCGGCCTTGGCCGGCTTCTTCGGCAGGACCGTGTCGCGGGGGTCCTCGCGCGGGGCCTGGACGACGATGCCGACGATGTCGAGCTTGGTGAAGCCGACATACGGACGGACGTAGACCGTTCGGGTCAGGGCGCCGCCGGACGGGTCGACGCGGACCACCTCGCCGACCGGTACGCCGGGCACGAACGGCTTGTCCTTGCTTGAGCCGAACGTGACCAGGCGGTCGCCCTTCTTCACCTTGGCCTTGCCGTTCAGGAACTGGACGGCGAGCGGACGCGAGCCCTGGCCGGTGGCGAAGCCGAGTTCGTCGGTGGACTCCATCCGGGTGCCGACGGTGAAGTCGGGGTCGTTGGCGAGGAGCACCGTGGCGGTGTCCGGTCCCACGGTGGTCACCCTGCCCACGAGTCCGTCGCCGTTGAGAACGGTCATGTCCCGCTTGAGACCGTCCTTGGAGCCCGCGTCGATGGTGACCGTCCAGGAGAAGCCCTGGGCCGCTCCTATGGCGATGACCTCGGCGGCCTTGATGCCGTACTGGCCGGCGGCCGACTTCTTGAGCATCTTGTCGAGCTCGCGGACCCGGCTGCGGTTCTGGTCGTCACTGCCGAGCTTCGCCTTCAGCGCGGCGTTCTGCTGCTCCAGCGCGGCGATCTTGTCGTGGCGGGCGCCGGAGGCGCGTACCGCCCCTATGGCGTTGCCCACCGGGTCCACCGCCGACGCGACGCCGTTCTCCACAGGTCCGAAGACCGTGGAGGCGGCCTGCCGGGCGCCGTCCACCGGTGACTCCTCGCCGCCGCGGATGTCCACCGTGATCAGTGCGAAAGCGATGGCGATCAGCAGCACCAGGAGCAGCCGGCTCTCTCGTGTGTCCCTCACGTGCGGCGGCCGTGCCTTCCTCGTAGGAATGTTCGTGCCTGTATATCAACGATCCTCCGCGCGGAGCGGCAGCGTCCGCGCGGAGGGCCGTGGAATTTCTAGCGTCGGGGCTGGGCGTCCAGCACCTGCTGGAGCGCCTCGAACTCCTCGACGCACTTGCCGGATCCGAGCGCGACGGAGTCCAGCGGGTCCTCCGCGATGTGGATCGGCATGCCCGTCTCGTGGCGCAGCCGCTCGTCCAGTCCGCGCAGCAGCGCGCCGCCGCCGGTGAGGACGATGCCCCGGTCCATGACGTCGCCGGAGAGCTCCGGCGGGCACTTGTCGAGCGTCGTCTTGACCGCGTCGACGATCGCGTTGACCGGCTCCTCGATCGCCTTGCGGACCTCGGTCGCGGAGATGACCACGGTCTTGGGCAGGCCCGAGACGAGGTCACGGCCGCGGATCTCGGTGTGTTCGTCCTTCTCCAGCTCGAACGCCGACCCGATGGTGATCTTGATCTGTTCGGCGGTGCGCTCACCGAGGAGGAGGGAGTACTCCTTCTTGATGTGCTGGATGATCGCGTTGTCCAGTTCGTCACCGGCGACCCGGATCGACTGGGCGGTGACGATTCCGCCGAGCGAGATGACCGCGACCTCGGTGGTGCCGCCACCGATGTCGACGACCATGTTGCCGGTGGCCTCGTGGACCGGCAGACCGGAGCCGATGGCCGCCGCCATGGGCTCCTCGATGATGTGCACCTGACGCGCGCCGGCCTGCGTCGATGCCTCGATGACGGCGCGTCGCTCGACCCCTGTGATGCCGGAGGGCACACAGACGACGACCCGCGGGCGGGCCAGGTAGCGGCGCTTGTGGATCTTCAGGATGAAGTAGCGGAGCATCCGCTCCGTGATCTCGAAGTCGGCGATCACGCCGTCCTTCAGGGGCCGTACGGCAACGATGTTGCCCGGTGTACGGCCGATCATCTTCTTGGCCTCGGCGCCGACCGCCAGGATGCCGCCGGTGTTGGTGTTGATGGCCACGACGGACGGCTCGTTCAGAACGATGCCGCGCCCCCTGACGTACACCAGCGTGTTGGCAGTCCCGAGGTCGATAGCCATGTCACGGCCGATGAACGACATTGAGTTCCCCTTGTTCCCCATGAGGATGCGTCGGGCCTTCCCAAGTGAAAGCGGTGATGGCTTGTTTTGGTAGGCGAAATGAGCGCTGCGGGCGTGGAAGCTTCCATCGTAGTGCCGGATACACCGACACAGCGCGAGGGTCCTTCGCCTTGCTGAGCGGAACGGGTGGCCGTTCCACTCATGGTGACGTTACGTCGGAGGGATGCGTTCCCGCGATCGGGGGCCCTATACCGAAGGGCGACCGAATTACTTCGGTCGCCCCAGGTCATCAGCGCTGTTTGGCTGATCAGAGGTCAGGAGCGGCCCGGAAAGAACAGCTTCAGTTCTCGCTCTGCGGACTCCTCGGAGTCCGAGGCGTGGATGAGGTTCTCCCGGGTGATCGTGCCGAAGTCGCCACGGATGGATCCGGGCGCGGCGGCGATCGGGTCGGTCGGGCCGGTCAGGGTACGGACGCCCTCGATGACCCGCTCGCCCTCGGCGACCAGCGCGACGACGGGGCCGGACTGCATGAACTCGACGAGCGGCTCGTAGAACGGCCGGCCGACGTGCTCCGCGTAGTGCTGCTCCAGCGTGGCGCGGTCCAGGGTACGCAGTTCCAGCGCGGTGATCTTCCAGCCGGCCTTGCGCTCGATGCGGCCGACGATCTCGCCGACCAGACCGCGACGGACGGCGTCGGGCTTGAGAAGAACGAGGGTGCGCTGGGTCATGTGCGGCTCCTTGCAGGCATACGGGTGCGGTCAGGCGAGATTACAGGGGGGCTGTGAGGGGCCGACGGCCGGGTTTGGCCGCCGCGGGCCGGGGCGGGCGACGGCCGCTCGTCGGTCAGCCGCCGGCGGGCGCCTCGGCCGCCTCCTGCGCGGCCCAGCGGGCCTTCGCCTCGTCGATCTTGCGGCCGTAGTGCACCGAGGCCCACCACAGACCGCCGAAGACCAGGCCGAGAATGAACATCATCGGCACCACGAAACCGCTGGCGACCAGCGCGATCTGGAGCGCCCAGCCGAGCTGTATGCCGCCCGGGCGGGTGAGCACCCCGCAGAGTAGCACGCAGAGCAGCATGCCGATGCCGCAGACCGTCCACACCGTGGCGGACGACAGGTCGTCGGACTTCATCGCGACGAGCCCGGCGAACCCGATCACGAAGAACTCGCCGATCAGCGTCGAAGCACAGAGCGTACGCACGTGGGTCAGCTCCTTCCCAGAAGCAGCCGGGCCTCGCCGACCGTGATCACAGATCCGGTCACCAGCACTCCGGCGCCCGCGTACTCGTCCTCCTCCTCGGCGAGGGTGATCGCCGCCTCCAGCGCGTCGTCGAGACGGGGCTCGACCTGGACCCGGTCGTTGCCGAAGACCTCGACGGCGACCGTGGCCAGGGCGTCGGCGTCCATCGCACGGCCGCTGGAGTTCTGGGTGACGACTACCTCGGCGAAGATCGGCTCGAACGCCTCCAGGAGACCCCGGACGTCCTTGTCGCCGCTGGCACCGACCACGCCGATCAGCCGGGAGAACCCGAATGCCTCGGACAGGCCGTCGGCGGTGGCGCGGGCGCCGGCCGGGTTGTGGGCGGCGTCCAGGACGACGGTCGGGCTGGAGCGGACGACTTCGAGGCGGCCGGGCGACACCACCGAGGCGAAGGCCTTGCGGATGATGTCCACGTCGAGCGAGCCGCTCTGCTCGGCGCCGATCCCGAAGAACGCCTCGACCGCACAGAGCGCCACGACGGCGTTGTGCGCCTGGTGGGCGCCGTAGAGCGGCAGGAAGATGTTGTCGTACTCACCGCCGAGACCACGCAGCGTCAGCAGCTGACCGCCGACGGCGATCTCCCTGGAGACGACGCCGAACTCCATGCCCTCACGGGCCACCGTGGCGTCCGCCGCGACGGCCTTCTTCAGCATGACCTGGGCGGCGTCGACCGGCTGCTGGGCCAGGATGACGGTCGCGCCCTGCTTGATGATCCCGGCCTTCTCCCCCGCGATCTCGCCGGGCGTGGAGCCCAGCCGGTCGGTGTGGTCCAGGGAAATCGGGGTGACCACGGCGACCGTGGAGTCGATCACGTTGGTCGCGTCCCAGCTGCCGCCCATGCCGACCTCGACGACGGCGACATCGACCGGCGCGTCGGCGAACGCCGCGTACGCCATGCCGGTGAGCACCTCGAAGAAGGAGAGCCGGTAGGGCTGCTGCGCGTCGACCATCTCGACGTACGGCTTGAGGTCCTGGTAGGTCTCGATGAACCGCTCGGCGTCCATCGGGGAGCCGTCCAGGCTGATCCGCTCGGTGATCGACTGGACGTGCGGCGAGGTGTAGCGGCCGGTGCGCAGATCGAAGGCGCCCAGCAGGGCCTCGATCATGCGGGCCGTACTCGTCTTGCCGTTGGTACCGGTGATGTGGATGGAGGGGTACGCGCGCTGCGGCTCGCCGAGCACGTCCATCAGCGCGGCGATGCGCGCCACGGACGGCTCCAGCTTGGTCTCGCCCCAGCGCCCGGCGAGCTCCTGCTCCACCTCGCGCAGCGCCCTGTCCACCTCCGGATCGGCGGGGCGGGCGGGCACCTCGTCGCTCTGGGGCGGCCCGGAGGCCGCGCGCAGCGTACGGCTCCCGGCCTCGATCACCGCCAGGTCGGGGTCGCGCTGGGTCGCTTCGTCGACGATCTCCGCGAAGGTCTCGTCGGAGTCGGACGCGTCGTGCCGGTCGGAAGGGCGGGGCTCACTCACAGGGCCAGTCTACGGATGGGCACGGACATCGCGCGCAGCGCCCGCTGACGCGGGTACGACGGAGCCCCTGTCCCCCCATTCGCGCGAGGGGTACAGGGGCTCCGCGGCGCCTCAGCCCTTCGGCAGTGCCGCCAGCTGGGCAGTGATCCGCTCGATGTCGCTCTCGGCCTTGGCGAGCCGGCCACGGATCTTGTCGACCACGTTGTCCGGGGCCTTGCCGAGGAACGCCTCGTTTGTCAGCTTGCCGTTGGCCTGCGCCTTCTCCTTCTCGGCGGCGCCCAGGTCCTTCGTCAGGCGCTTACGCTCGGCCTCGACGTCGATGGTGCCGGACAGGTCGAGCGCGACCGTGGCGCCCGCGACCGGCAGCGACGCGGTGGCGTGGAAGCCGTCGCCGGCGGGCTGCAGGCGCAGCAGCTGGCGGATGGCCGCCTCGTGCGGCGCGAGCGGCGTACCGGTCAGGGCGAGCTCGGCCGGAACCTTCTGGCCCGGCTGCAGGCCCTGGTCGGACCGGAAGCGGCGGACCTCGGTGACGACCTGCTGGACGAGCTCGATCTCCCGCTCGGCGGCGTCGTCACGGAAGCCGCTGTCCGCCGGCCAGTCGGCGATGACGACGGACTCGCGGCCGGTGAGTGCGGTCCACAGGGTCTCGGTGACGAAGGGGACAACCGGGTGCAGCAGGCGCAGCATCACGTCGAGGACCTCGCCCAGGACCCGGCCCGAGACCTCGGCCCCGCGGCCGCCGCCGAAGAACGTGGTCTTGGACAGTTCGAGGTACCAGTCGAAGACCTCGTCCCAGGCGAAGTGCCGGAGCGCCTCGCTGAGCTTGGAGAACTGGAAGTCGTCGTAGTAAGCGTCGACTTCGGCGACGGTCTTGTTGAGCCGGGACAGGATCCAGCGGTCGGTCACCGACATCTCGTCGGCGGCCGGCAGCTCGCCCTCGATCGTGGCGCCGTTCATCAGGGCGAAGCGGGTGGCGTTCCAGATCTTGTTGGAGAACTTGGCGGAACCCTGGACCCACTCTTCGCCGATCGGGACGTCGACACCGGGGTTGGCACCGCGCGCCAGGGTGAAACGGAGCGCGTCGGAGCCGTACTTGTCCATCCAGTCCAGCGGATTGACCACGTTGCCGAAGGACTTCGACATCTTCTTGCCGTGCTCGTCGCGGACCATGCCGTGCAGGACGATCGTCCCGAACGGCGGGACGCCGTCATTCACGTAGAGGCCGAACATCATCATCCGGGCGACCCAGAAGAAGAGGATGTCGTAGCCGGTGACCAGGACGGAGTTCGGGTAGAACTTCGCGAGGCTGTCGGTCTGTTCGGGCCAGCCGAGCGTGGAGAACGGCCACAGGCCCGAGGAGAACCAGGTGTCCAGGACATCGCTGTCCTGCGTCCAGCCCTCGCCCGTCGGGCTTCGTCGTCCGGTCCGACGCAGACGACCTCGCCGTTCGGGCCGTACCAGACGGGGATGCGGTGGCCCCACCAGAGCTGGCGCGAGATCGTCCAGTCGTGGAGGTTGTCGACCCAGTCGAAGTAGCGCTTCTCCATCTCCTGCGGATGGATCTTGACCTTGCCTTCGCGGACGGCGTCACCGGCCGCCTTGGCGAGCGGTTCGACCTTGACCCACCACTGGAGGGAGAGGCGCGGCTCGATGGTCGTCTTGCAGCGCGAGCAGTGCCCGACGGAGTGGACGTAGGGACGCTTCTCGGCGACGATCCGGCCGTCGGCGCGCAGGGCCGCGACGATGGCGGAGCGGGCCTCCAGCCGGTCCAGGCCCTGGAAGGGGCCGGGGACGGTGATGACGGCGCGCTCGTCCAGGACAGTCAGGAACGGCAGGTCGTGGCGCTTGCCGATCTCGAAGTCGTTCGGGTCGTGCGCCGGGGTCACCTTGACCGCGCCGGTGCCGAACTCGGGGTCGACGTGGTGGTCGGCGACGACCGGAATCGTGCGGTCGGTCAGCGGCAGCTTGATCTGCCTGCCGACGAGGTGCTTGTAGCGCTCGTCGTCGGGGTGGACGGCGACGGCGGTGTCACCCAGCATCGTCTCGGCGCGGGTGGTGGCGACGACGATGGTCTCGTCGCCCTCGCCGTACAGCATGGAGACGAGCTCGCCGTCGTCCTCCTGGTACTCGACCTCGATGTCGGAGATCGCGGTGAGACAGCGCGGGCACCAGTTGATGATGCGCTCGGCGCGGTAGATCAGCCCGTCGTCGTACATCCGCTTGAAGACGGTCTGGACGGCCTTGGACAGGCCCTCGTCCATGGTGAAGCGCTCACGGGACCAGGCGACGCCCTCGCCGAGGCGGCGCATCTGGCCGGAGATCTGGCCACCCGACTCGTTCTTCCACTGCCAGACGCGCTCGACGAAGGCCTCACGGCCCAGGTCGTGGCGGGACTTGCCCTCCTTGCCGAGCTCGCGCTCGACGACGTTCTGGGTGGCGATGCCGGCGTGGTCCATGCCGGGCTGGTAGAGCGCCTCGAACCCCTGCATCCGCTTGCGGCGGACGAGGGCGTCGATCAGCGTGTGCTCGAAGGCGTGCCCCAGGTGCAGGGAGCCGGTGACGTTGGGCGGCGGAATGACGATGGAGTACGGCGGCTTTTCGCTGTGCTCGTCGGCCTCGAAGTAACCGCGCTCCACCCAGCGCTCGTACAGCTTCCCCTCTACCTCCGCCGGCGTGTACTGGGTCGGAAGTTCGGGGTTGCTGGCTGGCTGCTGCGCTGCGTTCTCGGTCACGCACCACAGTTTAGGGCCGTCACAGTCATGCACTGAAACCGGTTTGTTCAGTAACGGTGTGACTCCCGGTGCTCCGCGTCCGTGTGCCTTCCGTCAGGATGTTCGGAACGCGTAAGCATGACGAACAGGGGACACCGCAGATGAGCTACAACCAGCCGGGCCCGTACGGCGGGCAGCAGCCGCAGGGCCAGCCCGGACCGTACGGCCAGCAGCCGGGCCCCTACGGCGGCCAGCCGCCGCAGGGCCAGCCGCAGGGGCAGCCCGGCTACGGGTACCCGCAGCAGGCCCCCCAGGGCGTCCCGCCGCAGCAGCAGCCCCCGCAGCCGGGCTACGGCTACCCGCAGGCCCAGCAGCCCGGACCGTACGGCCAGCAGCCCCCCACTCCCCCGTACGGCGGCCAGCCGGTCTACGGCCAGCAGCCCCCGTTCCCCCCGGCGGGTCAGCCGAAGAAGAAGACCGGGCTGATCATCGGGGGCGCCGTTGTGGCGCTGCTGGTCATCGGCGGCGGGGTGTACGCCCTGACCTCGGGCGGTGGCAGCGGCTCTGTCGCAGACGACGGCAAGACGTACAAGCTGACGGCGCCGGCGACTGTGATCGACGGGACGTACAAGAAGTCTGCCGCGAAGAACGACGACACCGAGATGTCGGAGAGCGACATCAAGGATGCCGAGGAGTGGGGAGTCAAGAACCCCACGAGTGTCAACGGCAGCTACCAGGCCGGCGAGGCGATCTCGCAGAAGCTCCTGCAGTTCCAGGGCGTCTACGGTGACATCGAAGACCCGGAGAAGGTCGTCGACGCCATGTTCGCCAACGCCAAGACGGAGGCGGGCAAGGACAAGGAGGGCGGTAGCGAGTTCGTCGGCAGCCCGCAGGCCTTCACCCCCGCCGGATTCGAGAACGGCGTCCTGAAGTGCCAGGAGGTCAAGTCGGAAGAGGGAACCGGCAGCAGCGCCAAGTCATTCACCATGCCTGTCTGCATCTGGGGCGACCACAGCACCCTCAGTCTCGTTCTCAACATGGACATGGGCTCGCTCATGACCGGTAAGGGCGGCGCTTCGCTGGAGGAGGCGGCCAACACTGCGGCCAAGCTCCGCAACGACGTCCGCGTCGAGGTCAAGTAGCCCGCACGCAACGCGAAGGGGCGCCCGGCCAGTTCACCTGGCCGGGCGCCCCTTCGCGTACGTACTCAACCGCGGCTACGCCGACTTCTCGTGCCGCCCGCCGTCGTCGTTCTTCCCGATCGTCCGCGGCTCGCGCGGGACCAGGGTCGGGTTGACGTTGTTGCGGACCACGTCAGACGTGATGACCACCCGGGCGACGTCCTTGCGGGACGGCACCTCGTACATCACCGACTGGAGGACCTCCTCCATGATGGCGCGCAGACCACGCGCGCCGGTCTGGCGCAGGATCGCCTGGTCGGCGATGGCCTCCAGTGCCTCGCGCTCGAACTCCAGCTCCACACCGTCGAGTTCGAACAGCCGCTGGTACTGCTTGACCAGGGCGTTGCGCGGCTCGATGAGGATCTGGAGCAGGGCCTCGCGGTCCAGGTTGTGGACCGAGGTCAGGACCGGGAGGCGGCCGATGAACTCGGGGATCATCCCGAACTTCACCAGGTCCTCCGGCATGACCTCCTGGAACTGGTCGCTCGCCTGGATCTCCAGCTTGGAACGGATCGTGGCGCCGAAGCCGATGCCCTTGGCGCCGGCCCGGGACTCGATGATCTTCTCGAGTCCGGAGAACGCGCCGCCCACGATGAACAGCACGTTCGTCGTGTCGATCTGGATGAACTCCTGGTGCGGGTGCTTGCGTCCGCCCTGCGGCGGTACGGAAGCGGTGGTCCCTTCCAGGATCTTCAGCAGGGCCTGCTGGACGCCCTCGCCGGAGACATCGCGGGTGATCGACGGGTTCTCGCTCTTGCGGGCGACCTTGTCGATCTCGTCGATGTAGATGATCCCGGTCTCGGCCTTCTTGACGTCGTAGTCCGCGGCCTGGATCAGCTTCAGCAGGATGTTCTCGACGTCCTCGCCGACATAGCCGGCCTCCGTCAGCGCCGTCGCGTCCGCGATGGCGAACGGGACGTTGAGCATGCGGGCCAGTGTCTGCGCGAGGAGGGTCTTGCCCGAACCCGTGGGGCCCAGCAGCAGGATGTTCGACTTGGCGAGCTCGATCGCGTCGTCACGATTCGCCCCGCCGCCGTTCTCCCCGGCCTGGACCCGCTTGTAGTGGTTGTACACAGCGACCGAGAGGGCCTTCTTCGCGGGCTCCTGCCCGACGACGTACCCCTCGAGGAACTCGTAGATCTCGCGGGGCTTGGGGAGTTCCTCCCACCGGACCTCGGAGGTCTCCGCGAGCTCCTCCTCGATGATCTCGTTGCAGAGATCAATGCACTCGTCGCAGATGTACACACCGGGTCCTGCGATGAGCTTCTTCACCTGCTTCTGGCTCTTTCCGCAGAACGAGCACTTGAGCAGGTCGCCGCCATCACCGATGCGTGCCACGAGGTGCTTCCCCTTCGCCTGGGAGGCGCCTGGTTCAGCGCCTCCTCGTGCCTCTGTCCGACGGTACCTTGCCTGGCCCCCCGTTCGGGCCCCCTTGGCACGGTTCACACGGCCGAGACCGGGTGACCCTGCCGCACCAAGGGGTAAAGGCCGACGTCAGGCGGCCGCTCCGGCCGCGCTCTTACGGGTCGAGACGATCTGGTCGACCAGACCGTACGCCAGGGCGTCCTCGGCGGTCAGGATCTTGTCGCGCTCGATGTCGTCACGGATCTTGTCGATCGGCGTGGTCGAGTGCTTGGCCAGCATCTCCTCCAGCTGGCTCCGCATCCGCAGGATCTCGTTGGCCGCGATCTCCAGGTCGGAGAGCTGCTCACGGCCGGTCTGCGAGGACGGCTGGTGGATCAGGACGCGCGCGTTCGGCAGCGCCATCCGCTTGCCCGGCGTGCCCGCGGCGAGCAGTACGGCGGCGGCGGAGGCCGCCTGGCCCATGCAGACCGTCTGGATGTCCGGCTTCACGAACTGCATCGTGTCGTAGATCGCGGTGAGCGCGGTGAACGAGCCGCCGGGGCTGTTGATGTAGATCGAGATGTCCCGGTCCGGGTCCATCGACTCCAGGCACAGGAGCTGCGCCATGACGTCGTTGGCGGAGGCGTCGTCGATCTGCACACCGAGGAAGATCACGCGCTCCTCGAAGAGCTTCGCGTACGGGTCGTACTCGCGCACGCCCTGCGAGGTGCGCTCCACGAAGCGCGGGACGATGTAGCGGTTGTCCACCTGCGGGCCGGTGTAGAGGCCGCTCGCAGAGGCGCCGGGGAAGTTGTTCATGTGGGTGTTCACCATCCTGGTGGCGTTCTGTGGCTGGATGTCTCGGTGTACGAGAGAAAAGCGGTGCGGGTGGGGCGCGATCCGGCGCCAGCCGGATCAGGCGCCGGTGCCGCCGCCGCCCGGAACGCCCGATGCGACCGTGATGATCTCGTCGATGAGGCCGTAGTCCTTGGCCTCGTCCGCGGTGTACCAGCGGTCGCGGTCGCCGTCGCGGATGATCGTCTCCACGGTCTGGCCGGAGTGGCGGGCGGTGATCTCCGCCATCCGCTGCTTGGTGCGCAGCAGGTACTGGGCCTGGATCTTGATGTCCGAGGCCGTACCGCCGATACCGGCCGAGCCCTGGTGCATGAGGATGTCGGTGTTCGGGAGCGCGAAGCGCTTGCCGGCGGCGCCGCCGGTGAGCAGGAACTGGCCCATCGAGGCCGCCATGCCCATACCGATGGTGACGACGTCGTTCGGGATGTACTGCATGGTGTCGTAGACCGCCATGCCGGCTGTCACCGAACCACCGGGGCTGTTGATGTAGAGGTAGATGTCCTTGTCCGGCTCGGCGGCAAGGAGAAGCAGCTGCGCGGTGATCTTGTTGGCGATGTCATCGTCGACCTGCTGTCCGAGGAAGATGATGCGCTCGCCGAGCAGTCGGCTGTAGACCTGGTCACCGAGGCCTCCACCGAGGGACGGCTCTCCGGCGGCGTAGGGCATCAGATTCGTCACGTATCCACCTGCTCGTCTCTGACGGCTCCGGCCGTCTCAGCGTCTTCGTACCGGGTGGGCCGGGACTCCCCGACCCTTCCTATTCATGGACCCTAACGCGCAGGTGGGACAACGCCATCCCGCTTCCGCAACTGTTCGCTGGGAGCGCAAGGTCCGCAGTCCGCACAAGGGTTGTGGGGCACCTCTGCCGATACGACGACGGGCTCCGGACGCTACTGCGTCCGGAGCCCGTCGTACGGGTTCAGCGCGAGGCTCAGGCCTCGGTCTTCTCCTCGGCCGCGTCGGTGGTGACCTCGGCGTCCTCGGTGGTCTCCTCCGCCACGTCCTCGTCGTCCTCGAGCTCGACGACCTCACCGTTGGTGTCGACGACCTTGGCGGCCTCGACGACGACGGCGAGCGCCTTGCCGCGGGCGACCTCGCCGACGAGCATCGGCACCTGGCCACCCTCGACGACGGCCTGGGCGAACTGGTCCGGGCTCATGCCGGAGGACTGCGCGCGCCGCATGAGGTGCTCGGTGAGCTCCTCCTGGTTGACGTTCAGCTTCTCCTTGTTGACGAGCTCGTCAAGGATGAACTGGGTCTTGATGCCCTTGATGGCCTGCTCGGAGGTCTCTGCCTCGAACTCCTCAAGGGTCTTGCCCTGGATCTCCAGGTACTTCTCGAGGTCGAGACCCATCTGGCCGAGCTGGTGGTGCTCCAGGTTGTGCTTGCGGGTCTGGACCTCGTCCGCGAGCAGCTTCTCGGGGATCGGGACCTCGGCGAGCTTCAGCAGCTCCTCGAGGACGCGCTCCTGGGCCTGGGTGGCCTGGTCGAACTGCTTGGTGTTCTCGAGGCGCTTACGGCTGTCCGCCTTCAGCTCGTCGAGCGTGTCGAACTCGCTCGCCATCTGGGCGAAGTCGTCGTCGAGCTCGGGAAGCTCACGGGCGGCGACGGCGGTGACCTTGACGGTGACCTCGGCGTCCTTGCCCTCGGCGGAGCCGCCCTTCAGCGCGGAGGTGAAGGTGGCCTCGCCACCCGCCTCCAGGCCGGTGACGGCGTCGTCGATGCCTTCGAGGAGTTCACCGGAACCGATGGTGTACGAGACACCCTCGGCCACGCCGTCCTCCAGGACCTCGCCCTCGACCTTGGCCTGCAGGTCGATCGTCACGACGTCGCCGTCGGCGGCGGCGCGCTCGACCGGGTTGGTCGAGGCGAAGCGCTCCCGGAGCTGCTCCACGGCCTTCTCGACGTCCTCGTCGCTGACCTCAAGGGCGTCGACGGTGACCTCGATGCCGGAGTAGTCCGGAATCTCGATCTCGGGGCGTACGTCAACCTCCGCGGTGAAGGACAGCAGCTCGCCGTCCTTCAGCTCGGTGATGTCGACCTCCGGCTGGCCGAGGACGTTGAGCTCTCCCTCGTTGACGGCCTCGGTGTAGAACTTCGGGAGGGCGTCGTTGACGGCCTCCTCCAGCACAGCACCACGGCCGAACCGCTGGTCGATGACCCGGTTGGGGATCTTGCCCTTGCGGAACCCCTTCACCGTGACCTGCTGGTTGATCTTCTTGTACGCCGCGTCGAGGCTGTCCTTGAGCTCCTCGAAGGGCACCTCAATGCTGAGCCGAACCCGGGTCGGGTTCAGGGTCTCCACGGCGCTCTTCACGGTTCGGTCTCCTTGGTGGCTGACTTCTTGGGGTTCTGCTCCACCGCACAGGAGGCGGCTTCGCGGACCGAGCCCGGTACATCAGACACACGGGCACGCATTTTGCATAGTAACGGCAAGGGGGAGAACTCCCACAATGCGATCTTGCCGGTGGTCGGGGTGGCCGGATTCGAACCGACGACCTTCCGCTCCCAAAGCGGACGCGCTACCAAGCTGCGCCACACCCCGTCGGTGCGACACGTAGGGTACATGCAGACCGGCACCGCATCGGCCGCTTTTCGTACGGCGCCGCTCATCGCGACACCCGGTAGCCAATCAGGTGTGCGGGCAGCGCTCACGACCCGCTACGATGCTTCTCGTGCCGCAGTCCCCGTGACCTGCGGTGCGCTGCATGCGGGCGTAGCTCAATGGTAGAGCCCTAGTCTTCCAAACTAGCTACGCGGGTTCGATTCCCGTCGCCCGCTCCGATCGCTCAGGGCCAGGCCGGAGGTTCATCCTCCCACCTGGCCCTGACGTGTTTCCGATCTTCCCGTTCGCACCGGTGCCGACGGGAGCCGTCTCGATGTCAGCGTCGTCGTGAACGCGGCGGGCCCCGATGCTGCCGACGTGGCCGGGCTCGTCTCGCGTCCACTGCCGATGCGCCGGGAGCCCGGCATCGTCACGCGGATCGGCGAACTACTCCACGAAGCGGCGCGGCAGGTCGTTCCGGCCCTCGGCAGCGGTCGCATCACGCAGACACGCGTGGTCAACCGCCCGATCCCGGCCGACGGATTCCCCTCGGTGGGGGCCGTACCGTCCGTTCCGGGCTACTACGAAGCCGTCTCCCACAGCGGCATCACACTCGGGCCGGTAATCGGCCGCCTGCTCGCTTCGGAGATTCTCGGCGGAGAGCGGGACGAGCTGCTTGCGGACTTCCGCCCCGAGCGGTTCGCCCCGTAACAGGGCCACCGAGGACGCTGCGCGCACAGGACTTCGAGCCGGTGTCGGGCAGCTCCCTGGCGGCGCCGTCGCCCGCTCCATGCCTCGGGCCCGCCCCGGTGGACATCCTTTCGGATGACCCCGGACCGGGCCCTTTGCGTTCCGTGGCGCGGCGGCGCCCCCGGATCAGAAACTGATCTGGTTGATGCTCGCCGCTATCGAGTCCATGAACCTCTGGATCGACGGCGCCATGCCGGTCGACGCCAGGAAGAAGCCGAAGAGCACCGCGACGACCGCGGGTCCGGCCTTGATGGAGCCACCTCGGATCAGGACCACCAGGATGATCGCCAAAAGAAGCACCACAGACAGTGAAATGGCCACGACTGATCACACCCTCGGTCGGTCCGCCTTGCCGGCCCGGAGGCGTGCGGCAGCGCACTCCTCCGTTACCCCCATCGTGCCACCAACTCCCCTGTGGTCGCTGCCAGGTGACGAAAGCACTGGTCGGGATCGCGCCATCTTGCGCCGGTGCGCGACGGCGCGTCGTGCCCGTCGGCCCGGCGGCCGCCCGGCGGGGGTGGCACTCGCCCGCGGCGCCCGCCCAATGGGCCGGAATGATCTGCAACGGTGATCGTTTCTGTACCCACACACTTTATTCACATGCAATTTCCCGGGTCGAATGCGACGTAATTCACCGCCTCCAACTGCCTGACGATATGCACCATTTAAGGAGGATTAACACGGCCATATCGGGCAGGATTCATGGGTTTGGGTTTCGATCGGCCGGGAACACGCGATATTCGGGGGTGGTTTTACGAATTGCAATCGAGACGTCTAAGGTGCTTGAGATGTTCCACGCTCCGAACGCATTTCAGAGGGCCACACTCCCCCCAGGGACCCGGGAGTCGGAGCCCAGACGCCCGGCGCCTGCGAGGACCCCGGAGGCCCCGGCTGCGGTAGCGGTGGCGGACCGGCCGGCCTCGGCCGCACCCGCGAAGACGGCCCCGGCCGCACCCGCGAAGAAGCGTGACGCCTACTTCGACAACGCCAAGTACCTGGCCATCGTGCTGGTCGCGGTGGCGCACTCATGGGCGCCGGTCATGGACGGGAGCCGGGCGGCCCGCGCGGTGTGGATGGTGACGTACACGTTCCACATGCCGGCCTTCATCATCATCTCGGGTTATTTCTCACGTTCGTTCGACCTGAGCCCGGCCAAGGTGAAGCGCCTGATCACCGGTGTCGCCGTGCCGTACATCGTGTTCGAGGTGGCGTACTCGCTGTTCCGGCGGTACGCGAACGACTCACCCGATGTGGCGATCAGCCTGCTCGAACCCTGGTACCTCACCTGGTTCCTGGCCGCCCTGTTCATCTGGCGACTGACCACACCGATCTGGCGGAACCTGCGTCACCCGCTCGCGATCTCCCTCGGCGTGGCCGCCCTCGCCTCGTTCGCACCCAGCGTGGGTGACGATTTCGACCTGCCGCGCGTCCTGCAGTTGCTGCCGTTCTTCGTGCTCGGGCTCCAGCTGAAGCCCGAGCACTTCCAGCTGGTCCGCCGACGTGAGGTGCGACTGCTCGCCCTGCCGCTGTTCGCCGGTGCGGCGGTCTTCGCCTACTGGGCCGCGCCCCGGATGCAGTTGGGCTGGTTCCTGCGCGACTCCAGCGCCCAGGACATGCACGCCCCGTGGTGGTCCGGCGCGGTGATGACCCTCGCGCTGTTCGGCTGCGCGACCCTGCTCACCATCGGGTTCCTGTCGTGGGTGCCGCGCCGTCACATGTGGTTCACGGTGCTGGGAGCCGGGACGATCTGCGGCTATCTGCTGCACGGTTTCCTGGTGAAGGGCGCCGACTACTTCGGGGTCTTCGACCGGAACGAGTGGCTGGCCTCCCCGGTGGGCCTGGTGGTCGTGAGCGTGGTCGCGGCTGCCGGAGTGACGCTGCTGTGCACGCCGCCGGTACGGCGTCTCATGCGATGCGTGACCGAGCCGGACATGAACTGGGCCTTCCGGCGGGACGCCGCCAAGGTCTGAGATCCACCGAAGCCCGGCCCGACAGGCCGGGCTTCGCCGTGTTGGCTCAATCCTGCCGTTCGGCGGGCGATTTCGGTGCGGTGAGCCCGAGCAGGCTCCGTACCAGCGCATATTTCTCGGTCAGCCGGGTACGGGTCGCCGGTTCCAGCACCGCGAGGCGGTCCGGGTCGGCGTTGTGCGCGAGGTCGGACTCCTTGATCAGCAGTGCGCCCGGCGTGGCCAGGATCCGCCGGGTGTACTCCGCAAGCTCCTCGCCGGGCCGCTTGGTGACGGCGAGGACCATGTCCTTGACCTGCTGCGGCAGTGCGGCCCCGGCCAGCCAGCGCGCTGACAGCGCGTCGTCCTCGACCGCGTCGTGCAGCCAGGCGGCGGCGATCTGGTCGTCGCTGCCACCCCTGGCGCGTACGCCGTCGGCGACGGCGGCGAGATGCTCGGCGTACGGTCGGCCCGCCTTGTCCCGCTGACCGGCATGCGCCTCGCGGGCGATGTCCTCGACTTCGGCCAGGGTCAGTTGTGCGCGTGCTGCGGTCATGGGTCCGACTCTACGGACAGGCCGCCGGCCGGCTGCCGGGACGGCCGCGCCGATTCCTTCGTACGCTCCCCGCCGGGTGGGCACAGTTGCGACGTCAATCGTTCGGTAAACTAATTACTGACGATTCCTTGACGTTCTCTTGACCAAACGAAGGACCGGGCTCATCGGACACGCAGACACGCTCATCGCCATGGGCGGCGCCTTCCTGGCCGCCGCCGTTCTCGCCCGCGTCGGCAGCCGCATCGGACTGCCGACCATCCCCCTGTTCATCCTGGCCGGCATCCTGCTCGGCCCGCACACCCCCGGTGTCGTCCTGGTCTCCGACCCGCACGACCTGGAGATGCTCTCCGCGCTCGGCCTGGTGCTGCTGCTCTTCTACCTGGGCCTGGAGTTCCATCTCGACGACCTCAAGGCAGGCGGCCGCAAGATGGCGCTCGCCGGCGGCACCTACCTCGCCCTGAACGTCGGCGCCGGGCTCGGATTCGGCTTCGCGCTGGGCTGGGGCACGTCGGAGGCACTGGTCCTGGCGGGAGTGCTCGGCATCTCGTCCTCGGCCATCGTCAGCAAGGTGCTGGTCGACCTGGGCCGGATCGGCAATCCCGAGACCAAGCCGATCCTCGGCATCATCGTCGTCGAGGACGTCTTCCTCGCGCTGTACCTGGCCGCCCTCCAGCCCATCCTCTCGGGCGCCGACAGCCTCGCCGCGGCGGCCGTCGACGGCGGCAAGGCGTTCGGCTTCCTGCTGGTACTCGCCCTCGCCGCCCGCTTCGGCACCAAGGTCATCGGCAGGCTGATCAACACCCGGGACGACGAGCTCCTCGTCATCTCCTTCCTCGGCGCCGCGGTCCTGGTGGCCGGTGTCTCGGAGTGGTTCGGGGTCGCGGACGCCATCGGTGCCTTCATGGTGGGCCTGATGCTCGGCAGCACGACCTCGGGGCCACGCATCCTCAAGCTGGTCCACCCGCTGCGCGACGCGTTCGGCGCGATCTTCTTCTTCGCCTTCGGCCTCTCCATCGACCCCGGCGACCTGCCCACCGTGCTGTGGCCGGTGCTGGCCGCCGTGCTGGTGACCCTCGCCATGAACGTCCTCGCCGGGCTCGCGGCCGCCAAGGTGTACGCGTTCGGCGCGCAGGCCACGGCGAACATCGCCACCACCCTGGTGGCGCGGGGCGAGTTCGCGCTGATCCTCGCCACGATGGCGGCGGGTGCGGGACTGGACGAGCGACTGGCGCCGTTCATCGCGGGATACGTGCTCGTCCTCGCGGTCCTCGCGCCGCTGGCGGCCGGCCGGTCGCACTGGCTGGCCCGGTTCCTGCCGGGCGGGCGGGCCACGACACCCGCCACGTCCCGGTGACGGGCCGGTCATCGTTGACGGGCGCCCGGTTCGGACAGGTTGCGTACGGTTCAGGAACGCCGTGACAGCAGCAGCAGTGCCCGGTCGTCGTTGACGTCCCTGGCACACGCCTCGATGAGGTGCCAGGCCGCGCCCTCGAAGCCGGTCGAGACATAGCGGTCGGCCTCACCGGTCAGCCGGTCGATGCCCTCCGTCATGTCCCGGTCCGACGCCTCCACCAGACCGTCGGTGAACAACATCAGGACGTCCCCCGGGGACAGCGAGCCCTTCACCGCGTCGAACTGCGCCCCGTCGTACACCCCGAGCAGGGGGCCCTCCGCCGCCTTCTCCTCCCACTGGCCGCTGCCCGCGTGGAGTTGGAGGGCGGGCGGATGGCCGGCCGAGAGCAGTTCGTAGTCGCCCGAGTCCAGGTCCAGGACCAGATGGATCGAGGTGGCGAAGCCCTCGTCCCAGTCCTGGCGCAGCAGATAGCCGTTGGCCGCCGGCAGGAAGCCGTGCGGCGGCAGCGAGCCGAGGAGCCCGCCGAAGGCGCCGGACAGCAGCAGGGCGCGGGAGCCCGCGTCCATGCCCTTGCCGGAGACGTCGGTGAGCACGACCTCCAGGGTGCGGCCGCCGTTGGTGCGGGCCGCGACGACGAAGTCGCCGGAGAAGGACTGGCCGCCGGCCGGACGCAGCGACATCTCCCGGTGCCAGCCCTGCGGCAGCCGGGGCAGGGCGCTCTGCACGCGGAGGCGTTCACGCAGGTCGAAGAGCATGGTGCCGCCGCGCCGCCACGGCACACCGACCCTGGCCCGGAACTGGGCGAGCACCAGCCCGAAGAAGCCGCAGGCCGCGACGGTCAGCACGGTGCCGGGGGTGACGCCGACCGTCCCGTCCACATACGGTCCGAGCCACACGGACTCCACGATCAGGGCCGCGGCGGCCGCCGAGTACAGGCCGAGCAGGCTGGCGGGCCGCAGCAGCAGACCGCCGGCCACGATCGGCAGGACGAGCGCGGTCGGGGAGCACCACACCGGGTTCAGCAGGGTGCCGCTGGTGATGGCCGGAACGGTGAGCAGCAGGCCGGCAAGCGCGATCCAGTCGGAGCCGTCACCGCGGAAGTAGTCCACGCCGGATCTGCGCAGCGTGCTGCGTACCCGGTGCGCCGATTTCCGCAATCGGGCCGGGTATGTCTCTGCTCCTGCGCGTCGGGCCATTGCGGGGACCTTATCCACCCGACGGCCTCCGGTGCAGGGGGACCCCTGTGACAATGCGTTCGAAATCGGGTCGCCCGTCCGGCCTACCCCTGGTAGGCATGGCATATGACTACAGAGCTCCGCGTATTGCGGCCCTCCGAATGGAACGAATGGTTCGAGTGCCTGGAGCTCGCCTTCGGCGGAGTCGCAGAGCCGCCCGAGCAGCGCGAGCTGGATCAGGAACTGACCGAGCACGAGCGCTCGCTGGGAATCTGGGACGGCACCGAAGTCGTCGCCACGGCAGGGGCGTTCAGCTTCCGGCTGGCCGTGCCGGGCGGAGCGCTGGTGCCGGCCGCGGGTGTGACGATGGTGAGCGTCGCGGCCACGCACCGCCGGCGTGGCCTGCTGACCTCGATGATGCGCCGCCAGCTCGACGACGTACGGGCACTGGGTGAGCCGCTCGCCGTGCTGACGGCGTCGGAGCCCGCGATCTACGGTCGTTACGGGTACGGGTCGGCGACCCGCCAGATGTCCCTGACGATCGACACTGACCGGGTGCGGCTGGGCGTCCCGGAGGGTACGGCCGCGATCCGGCTGCGGCACGCGAGGAAGGACGAGGCGGTCGCCGCGTGCGAGAGCGTGTACGCGCGCCTGGTGCCGGGCCGGCCCGGCACTCCGGCCCACGGGCCGGGCTGGGAGCGCAAGTCGCTGACGGGTCCGGAGAGTTCGCGGCAGGGCGGTTCGGCGCTGCAGTGCGTGCTGGCCGAGCGGGACGGCGAGGTCGTGGGCTACACGACCTACCACATCAAGCCGGCCTGGGACCCGTCCGGTCCCAAGGGGCGGGTCGCGGTGAGTGATCTGGCGGCCCTGGATCCGGCGGCGTACGCGGCGTTGTGGCGCTTCCTCTTCGGGATCGACCTGACGTCGACGGTGGAGGCGCGGAACCGGCCGGTTGACGACGCGGTGCTGCATCTGGTGTCGGACGTGCGGCGGTGCGAGGTCCGGGTCCGGGATTCGCTCCATGTGCGGCTGGTGGACGTGGGCGCGGCCCTGGAGGCGCGCACCTACCGGGCGCCGGTGGACGTGGTGTTCGAGGTCGAGGACGCGTTCTGCCCCTGGAACGCGGGGCGTTGGCGGCTGACGGCCGACGCGTTGGGCGGTGCGTCGTGCAAGCGCACCGAGGACCCGGCGGATCTGGCGCTTTCGGTGCGGGAGCTGGGGACCGTGTATCTGGGCGGTGAGTCGCTGGGGGCGCTGGCCCTGGCCGGGCGGGTGCGGGAGCTGCGGGCGGGGGCGGTCGCGGAGGTGTCGTCGGCGTTCCTGTCCGACGTGGCGCCGTGGCTGCCCCGGGGGTTCTAGGCAGCGGGGGCGGCCGGCTCTGGCCTCAGGCGCCGGACAGGCTTGAACGTGCCGGGCGCCGCGGCTGTCGCACAGCGCCCCTTCGGGCCCTCCGTCCGCAGGCGCCGGACGGGCCGGATTGCCCGCCCGTCGCTACGCGGACTGGCAGCCCGGGCACCAGAACAGGTTGCGGGCGGCCAGGTCCGCGGTGCGGATCTCCGTGCCGCAGATGTGGCAGGCCTGGCGCGCGCGCCGGTAGACGTACACCTCGCCACCGTGGTCGTCCACCCGCGGGGGGCGGCCCATCGCCTCGGGCAGGTGCGCGGGGCGCACCGTGTCGATGCGGTTGTTCCGGACGCCCTCGCGCATCAGCGCGCCCAGGTCCGCCCAGATCGCGTCCCACTCGCGGCGGGTGAGGTCCTTGCCGGGCCGGTACGGGTCGATGCCGTGCCGGAACAGCACCTCCGCCCGGTACACGTTGCCCACGCCCGCGACGACCTTCTGGTCCATCAGCAGGGCGGCCACCGTGATCCGGCTGCGGGAGATCCGCTGCCAGGCGCGCTCGCCGTCGTCGTCGGAGCGCAGCGGATCGGGGCCGAGCCGCTCGTGTATCGCGCGCTTCTCGGCGCCGGTGATCAGCGCGCAGGTGGTGGGGCCGCGCAGATCCGCGTGGTGCTCGTCGTTCAGCAGGCGCAGCCGCACGGTGTCGGTGGGCGGCGGGGCCGGGACCGTACCGAATCCGAGCTTGCCGAACAGGCCGAGGTGGATGTGGATCCAGCCGGTGCCCTCGAAGTCGAGGAAGAGGTGCTTGCCGTGGGCGTCGACCCCGTTCAGCACCCGGCCGTCGAGCAGCGCGGCACTGTCGGAGAACTTCCCCTGCGGGCTGCTCACCCGCACCGGCCACCCGGCGAACCGGTCCAGGTGGTCCTCCGCGAGGCGGTGGATCGTGTGTCCCTCGGGCACGGCTGCGGCTCTCCTGGGTGGGATGCGGGTGCGGACATGGCTGTGCCGCCGGGCGCGCCGGCGGCACAGGCGGGGTGCGGGGGCGGTCAGCCCTGCTGCGGGTGGTGGGCCGGGATCGGGGGGAGCTCGCCGGTGTTCTCGTACGCGGTGAGCATGTCGATGCGGCGGGTGTGCCGCTCCTCGCCCGAGTAGGGGGTGGTGAGGAAGATCTCGACGAACTTGGTGCACTCGTCCGCCGTGTGCATCCGGCCGCCGATGGAGATCACGTTGGCGTCGTTGTGCTCGCGGCCCAGCGCGGCGGTCTGCTCGCTCCAGGCGAGTGCGGCGCGGACGCCCTTGACCTTGTTCGCGGCCATCTGCTCGCCGTTGCCGGAGCCACCGATGACGATGCCGAGGCTGTCCGGGTCCGCGGCCGTCTTCTCGGCGGCCCGCAGGCAGAACGGCGGATAGTCGTCCTGGGCATCGTAGATGTGGGGACCACAGTCGACGGCCTCGTGGCCCTGGGCCTTGAGCCACTCGACGAGGTGGTTCTTGAGTTCGTATCCGGCATGGTCGGAACCGAGGTACACGCGCATGGGAGGAGTGTGGCACGAGCGACGCCGGGTAGCCGACGACGGGGTGCGTGTGGCCCTGATGTGCGAACCCTGTGTGTGCAACGCCACTGAGGCAACGATCCGGTCAACGAATCGGAGGAAAGGGTTCCGTTTTCAGGGTTTCCCGGGCTTCAATGCATCGCTCGCCGCTGCACCACCGTGCCACGGCGAGTCACGCAACCGAGTGATCCGAAACGTAAGGATTCGATCCATGACGTCGCAGACGACTCTGGCAGGGCCGGGCCAACAGCCCGACGAGCCGGACCGTTCGGATCGGACGGGGTCCCAGGACGGACTCCAGGCCGGTCTCAAGAACCGTCACCTCTCGATGATCGCCATCGGCGGTGTGATCGGCGCGGGCCTCTTCGTGGGCTCCGGCGCCGGCATCGCCGCCGCCGGACCGGCCATCCTGCTGTCGTACGCGCTGGTCGGCCTGATGGTCGTCTTCGTGATGCGGATGCTCGGCGAGATGGCTGCCGCCCGCCCCGCATCGGGCTCCTTCTCCACCTACGCCGACCAGGCACTGGGCCGCTGGGCCGGTTTCTCGATCGGCTGGCTGTACTGGTTCTTCTGGGTCGTGGTGCTCGCCGTCGAGGCCACGGCGGGTGCCAAGATCCTGGAGGGCTGGGTGCCGGGTGTCCCGCAATGGGCCTGGGCCCTGATCGTGATGCTGGTGCTGACGGCGACGAACCTGGTCTCGGTCGGTTCGTACGGCGAGTTCGAGTTCTGGTTCGCCGGGATCAAGGTGGTCGCGATCGGCGCGTTCGTGATCGTCGGCCTGCTCGCCGTCTTCGGCGTGCTGCCCGGTTCGGACGACGCGGGGTCGGGTCTTGCCCACCTCACCGACACCGGCGGTTTCTTCCCCGAGGGGCCGGGCGCCATCCTCACCGGTGTGCTGATGGTCGTCTTCTCCTTCATGGGCAGCGAGATCGTGACGCTGGCGGCCGGTGAGTCGGAGAATCCGCAGCGCGCCGTCCAGAAGGCCACCAACAGCGTGATCTGGCGGATCGGCGTCTTCTACCTGGGCTCGATCTTCATCGTGCTGACGCTGCTGCCCTGGAACGACCCGGCGATCGTCGAGAAGGGCAGCTACGTCGCCGCACTCGACGTCATCGGCATCCCGCACGCCGGTCAGGTGATGGACGTCATCGTGCTGACGGCCGTGCTGTCCTGCCTCAACTCGGGTCTCTACACGGCGTCCCGGATGGCCTTCTCGCTCGGCGGCCGCGGTGACGCCCCGAAGGCGTTCGCCCGGACCAACAAGCGGGGCGTGCCGCAGGCGGCCATCCTCTCCTCGGTGGTCTTCGGCTTCGTCGCCGTGTTCTTCAACTACCAGTGGCCCGACACCGTCTTCCAGTTCCTGCTGAACTCCTCCGGCGCGGTGGCACTGTTCGTCTGGCTGGTCATCTGCTTCACCCAGCTGCGGATGCGCGGCATCATCCTGCGCGAGACGCCCGAGAAGCTGGTCGTACGGATGTGGCTCTTCCCGTATCTGACCTGGGCGACCATCGCGATGATCTCGTTCGTGCTGGTCTACATGCTGACCGACGACGCCGGACGCGAGCAGGTGCTGCTGTCGCTGCTCGTCGCGGTGCTGGTGGTGGCCGTCTCGCTGGTGCGGGAGGCACGCAGGCGCCGCAGCGAGGTCCCGGCCGACGCCGCCGGCAGCTGATCATCCATACCTGACGGTCCTTGTCAGGTATATCGGGGAGGCTCTCCTTCGTAAGCCGTCGAGCGAGCGACTGGAGAGCCTCCGCCATGAGTGCCGCCCCTGATTTCCCGTCCGGTTTCCAGACCGGCTTCCCCATCCGCCCGGACCTCGTCGTCGAGGCCGCCGGGGCCGAGGACGTACGCGACGCCGTGGCGCGGGCCGCCGGGGACGGGCTGCGGGTCGGCGTCCATGCCACCGGGCACGGGCTGCCGGGCGCCGTCGAGGGCGGGGTCCTGATCAGCACCCGCCGGATGGACGCCGTCCGGATCGACCCGGTGGGCCGGACCGCCTCGATCGGCGCGGGCGTCACCTGGGCACAGGTCGTCGAGGCGGCGGCACCGCACGGACTAGCCCCGCTGAACGGCTCCGCCCCCGGTGTGGGCGCCGTCTCCTACACGCTGGGCGGCGGGCTGGGCATCCTGGCCCGGGAGTTCGGGTACGCCGCCGACCATGTGCGGTCACTCGATGTGGTGACGGGTGACGGGGTGCTGCGCCATGTCACCGCGAGGGACGAGCCCGGCCTGTTCTGGGGGCTGCGCGGCGGCGGGCACCGGCTGGGCGTGGTGACGGGGCTGGAGATCGGCCTGGCGCCGGTGGCGCGGCTGTACGGCGGTTCGCTCGCCTTCGACGGGGACGGCGAGGCGGGCGCGGAGGTGCTCCGCCGCTATCTGGAGTGGACCGAGACCGTGCCGCAGGCGCTGACGTCGTCGGTGGCCGCACTCGTCTACCCCGACGTGCCCCAGATGCCGGAGGCGATGCGCGGCCGGTACGTCGTCTCCGTACGCGTCGCGTTCACCGGCAGCGAGGCCGAGGGCGAACGGCTGGTCGCGCCGCTGCGCGCGATCGGACCGGTGCTCGCGGACTCGCTGCGGGAGATGCCGTACACGGACAGCCACACCATCCACAACGATCCGCCGTTCCCGCACGCCTACTACGGCGACGGGCTGATGCTCAGCGGGCTGGATCCCGCACGCGCGGCGCGGGTGCTCGAGCTGACCGGCCGGAAGGCGCCGATGATGACCGTGGTCCAGCTCAACCACCTGGGCGGCGCGCTGTCCGCCGGCCCCGTGGACGGCAACGCGGTGCCCTACCGCGAGGCCGGGTTCCTGCTTCGGCTGCTGTCCCCGCTGGACGGCACGGACATCGCGTCGGTACGGGCCCTGTACGAGGAGGTGGCCGGGGTGCTGGCGCCGCTCGCCGTGGGCCGTTCGCTGAACTTCTCCTTCGGCGGCGGGGACCGCACCGAGGGCTTCCACGACGCGCAGACACAGCAGAGGCTCGCCTCACTGGTGTCGCGTTACGACCCGGCGAGCCTCTTCGGTGGGGGTTACGGCATCAGCCGCGACGGCCGATGAGCTTCCAGGACGCGGGCAGCGCGCCCATCGCGAGCGCGGCCTTCAGGGCGTCGCCGATCAGGAACGGCGTCAGTCCGGCCGCGATCGCGGCGCTCGCCGACATGCCCGTGGACAGTGCCAGGTAGGGCACACCGACCGCGTAGATGATCGCCGAGCCGAGCACCATGGTGCCCGCGGTGCGCAGCACCGAACGGTCGCCGCCGCGGCGGGCCATGCCGCCGACCACGGTGGCGGCCAGGAGCATGCCGAGCACGTAGCCGAACGAGGCGCCGCCCGCGCCGGAGCTGCCGGCCGAGAACCACGGCATGCCGGCCATGCCGACGAGCGCGTACACGGCGAGGGCGAGGAAGCCGCGGCGGGCACCGAGCGCGGTGCCGACCAGGAGCGCGGCGAACGTCTGGCCGGTGACCGGGACCGGGGAGCCGGGAACGGGCACGGAGATCTGGGCCGCTATGCCCGTGAGGGCGGCGCCGCCGAGTACCAGGGCGGTGTCCACGGCGTAGCGGTGCCGGGCGGCGGGCAGCAGATCGGCGAGGACCGCTCCGGTACGGACGGGGACGGCGGCAGCAGTGCTCATCGGGACTCCGCGAGGTGAGGGCAGGTGGGGAGGGTCGAGCCTGACGTTAGCCGACGGAGCACGGCTCGATCATCATCAGCGGCCCACAAAGCGGTGGTTGAGCAATTGGTGGGGTTCACACAAAGAGCGTCGCGCAATCGCCCGCGGGCGTGACGCTTGTCACTGAGGTGAGGGCGGATTCAACCTTGCCGGGCCGGGCAGAAGCTCCGGTGCAGACTGTGAACTCCCTCTAAAACGCCGTTCCGTGACAGAGACCCGCTCCGCGCAGCGGGGTGTGCGCCTTGTGTGAGCCTGGTGCCCGTATAGCGGACAGTCGTTCCCCGTGAACGGGGCGGGTGTTCAGACTGTGGATACGTCCCCCGCTCACCGACCGAACAGAGCCTGTCCATGCCTCGGACCTCCGCGCCTCCCCCCACCGGCTCCCCCACCGCAGCCTCCGACACCGGAACCGACTCGGCCCTCACCCACGGGCTCAAGCAGCGCCACCTGTCGATGATCGCCCTCGGCGGCGTCATCGGTGCCGGGCTGTTCGTCGGCTCCGGCGCGGGCATCGCGGCCGCGGGCCCCTCGATCGTGATCGCGTACGCCGTCTCCGGGCTGCTGGTCATGCTCGTGATGCGCATGCTCGGTGAGATGTCGGCGGCGAATCCGGCGTCCGGCTCGTTCTCCGTGCACGCCGAGCGGGCGATCGGCCCGTGGGCGGGGTTCACGGCGGGCTGGGCGTTCTGGGTGCTGCTCTGCGTCGCCGTCGGCCTGGAGGGGATCGGCGCGGCCAAGATCGTCACCGGCTGGCTGCCCGGGACTCCGGAGTGGGCCTGGGTGGCGCTGTTCATGGTGGTGTTCCTGGGGACGAACCTGGCTTCGGTGACGAAGTTCGGCGAGTTCGAGTTCTGGTTCGCCGCGCTCAAGGTCGCCGCGATCACGCTGTTCCTGGTGCTGGGTGTGCTGGCGATCCTCGGCGTGCTGCCGGGCACTGACGCGCCGGGCACCGCCAATCTCAGCGGCGAGGGCGGCTTCATGCCGAACGGCTCCGAGGGCCTGGTCATCGGGCTGCTCGCCTCCGTCTTCGCGTACGGCGGCCTGGAGACGGTCACCATCGCCGCGGCCGAGTCCGAGAACCCGGTGCAGGGTGTCGCGAAGGCCGTGCGGACGGCGATGTGGCGGATCGCGCTCTTCTACGTCGGCTCGATGGCGGTCATCGTCACCCTGGTCCCGTGGGACGACCCGAAGGTCGTGGAGGTCGGACCGTTCTACGCGGCCCTTGACCACCTCGGGATCAGCGGCGCGGCGGAGATCATGAACGTGGTCATCCTGGTGGCGCTGCTCTCCGCAATGAACGCCAACATCTACGGCGCCTCGCGCATGGCCTGCTCGCTGGTCGCGCGCGGCCAGGGACCGAAGCGGCTCGGCCGGGTCTCCTCCGGTGTGCCGCGGACGGCGGTCCTGGTGTCGTCCGTGTTCGGCTTCCTGTGCGTGCTGCTGAGCTACTGGCGGCCGGACGACGTCTTCCCCTGGCTGCTCAACATGATCGGCGCGGTGATCCTGGTCGTCTGGATCTTCATCGCCGCCTCCCAGCTGATCCTGCGTACCCGGCTGGAGCGCGAGGAGCCGCAGAAGCTGGTGGTCCGGATGTGGCTGTTCCCGGCCTTGACGGTGGTGGCCCTGCTGGCCATGGTCGGCATCTTCTTCCTGATGCTCCGCCAGCCCGACACCCGCGACCAGCTGCTGGCGACGGGCGCACTGACCGCGGTCCTGATCGTGATCGGTGTCGTACGCCAGCGCCGCTCGGCGACGGCGGACCCGGGGACGGCGGGCCCGGGAGCGGGCACCACGAGCGGGTAGCCCGCCGCGTTCAGCACGCCGGGCGGGCCGGATCACTCCGGCCCGCCCGGCTTTTTCGTGTGCCGTGGCGGCTCCATGGGGCCCGGGTCCTACGCCGAAGGGCTGATCTCCCTCCAGCCACTCCTGCTGCTAGCCTGCTCTTGCATATAGGTTGCAACAACCACAGGAATGCAGTTGGAGGGTTCGAAACCATGGCCACGTACACGCTCCCGGAACTCCCCTACGACTACGCGGCGCTCGAACCGGTCATCAATCCGCAGATCGTCGAGCTCCACCACGACAAGCACCATGCCGCGTACGTGAAGGGTGCGAACGACACCCTGGAGCAGCTGGAGGAGGCGCGCGACAAGGAGGCGTGGGGAGCGATCAACGGGCTCCAGAAGAACCTCGCGTTCCACCTCTCGGGCCACATCCTGCACTCGATCTACTGGCACAACATGACCGGCGACGGCGGCGGTGAGCCCCTCGCCGCGGACGGCGTCGGCGGCCTCGCGGACGCGATCACCGACTCCTTCGGCTCCTTCGCGGGCTTCAAGTCCCAGCTGACGAAGGCCGCGGCCACCACCCAGGGCTCCGGCTGGGGCGTCCTCGCGTACGAGCCGGTCAGCGGCAGGCTGATCGTCGAGCAGGTCTACGACCACCAGGGCAACGTGGGCCAGGGCTCGGTCCCGGTCCTCGTCTTCGACGCCTGGGAGCACGCCTTCTACCTCCAGTACAAGAACCAGAAGGTCGACTTCATCGAGGCCATGTGGCGCGTGGTCAACTGGCAGGACGTGGCGAAGCGGTACGCGGCCGCCAAGGAGCGCGCGGACGTGCTGCTGCTCGCCCCCTGACGGAGGGCACGAAGGACGTCCTGCCTCGTGATCGTCTTCTCAACTTTTGCCTGGCAGGCGGATGAACGAAGGGCCCCCGCGAGGACATGACTCGCGGGGGCCCTTCCATGCCGGTGCACCGGACCGGGCCGGACGGCTACCCGGTGACCAGGGCCATCAGCAGCCCGTCGTAGCCCTTGGTGCCGACGGTCTGCAGCGCGGTCGCGGTCAACGTCGGCTCCGCCGCGACGAGTTCGGTGAACCGGCGCACACCCTGCACCTTCGGGTCGTCGCTCGCACCGTCGGCCACCTCGCCGTCACGCACGACGTTGTCGGCGACGATGAGGCTCCCGGGCCTGGTCAGCCTCAGGGACCAGGCCAGGTAGTCGGGGTTGCTCGGCTTGTCGGCGTCGATGAACACGACGTCGAACGGCCCGTACCCCTGCTCCGCGAGCTCCGGCAGCGTGTCGAGGGCCCGGCCGACCCGGATCTCGACCACCTCCGACAGCCCGGCGCGCTCGATGTTCCCGCGCGCCACCTCGGCGCACTCGGGGTCGGATTCGAGCGTGAGGAGCCTGCCGCCCTCGGGCAGCGCGCGGGCCAGCCAGATGGTGCTGTATCCGCCGAGGGTGCCGATCTCCAGAACGGTGCGCGCGCCCTGGAGTCTGGCCAGCAGATTCAGCAGCTTCCCCTGGTTCGCGGCGACCTGGATCGCCGGGAGGCCGGCCTTCTCGCTGGCCTCGACGGCCGCGTCCAGAGCGTCGTCCGGGCCCACCAGCAAGGTGTTGAAGTAGTCGTCGACCGCGGTCCACTGCGCCTGCGTCATGACGTGTTCCCTCTTGGCACTGAGGTAAGTTCCTTAAGGGAACTTACCTCATGCGAGGTGAATGCGATGATGGGCCCATGGAGAGAGCGACATGACGATCACCGTACGAGGACTGACTTACTACCCGGTCAAGGGCTGCGCCGGGACCACGGTCGATTCCGCACGGGTCGTCGCGACCGGGCTCGAACACGACCGGACGTTCATGGTGGTGGACGCGGCGACCGGCGCCTTCCGCAGCCAGCGCACCCACCCCTCGATGGCCGCGGTCGAGGTCGAGGTCCTGCCCGCCGGAGCGGCGCTGCTCCTGTCCGCCGAGGGCGTCGAACCGCTGCGCCTCGACGTCGACCGGGACGGCCCGCGCCGTGACGTCAGCATGTTCGACCGCCCGCTGGGCGCGGCAGCCGACCAGGGGGACGCCGTCGCGGAGTGGTTCTCCGACGTGCTCGGGGCCGCGTCCCGTCTGGTGCGGGCGGTTCCCGGCTTCGACCGGGACGGCTGGGGCGACACCCCGGGCAAGGTCAACTTCGCCGACGCGCACGCGATCCTGGTCGCCTCGACCGCCTCCCTGGACGGCCTCAACGCCCGTATCGCCGCCCGGGGCGACGCGGCGGCCGTCCCGATGGACCGCTTCCGCCCCAACATCGTCCTGACCGGCGACGGCGAACCGCACTTCGAGGACCGGGTGCGCCGGATGACCATGGGCACCGTCGAACTCGCCCACTCGGTACGGGCCACGCGGTGCAACGTCCCGCTCGTCGACCAGAAGACCGGCCGCCGCATGGGCCCGGAACCGGTCAGGACCCTGGCGACCTACCGGCGCGAGGCGGAGTACGGGAACCGGGTCAGCTTCGGCGTGAAGAACGCGGTGGTCCGCGAGGGCGTGGTGAGCGTCGGCGACCCGGTCGGGATCCGGAGCCTGGTCAGCGCCTGAGTCCTCGCCCAGCCACCTGCGGCGAGGACGGACAGCACGGAGGGATATCCAACTGCCCGCGACGCCCAAGTCGCCTATCGTCAAAGCGATTTCCGGCACGGCGCTTCGGCTCCGGCCGGCCCGGGAACCACGACGTGGAGGATGATTGTGCGCTATCGCGAACTGGGACGCAGCGGCCTGTCGGTGTCCGAGATCGGCTACGGCGCGTGGGGCATCGGCGAGTCCAGTTGGGTGGGTGCCACGGAGGACGAGTCCGTGCGCGCCCTCAACCGGGCCGTCGATCTCGGCGTGAACTTCATCGACACGGCGCGCGGCTACGGCGAGAGCGAGCGCATCGTCGGGCAGGTGGTGCGCGGGCGGCCCGGTGACGAGGTACTGGTCGCGACCAAGGTGCCGCCGAAGAACGGGGTGTGGCCTCCGGCGGACGGTACCGACCCGGCACAGGCGTTCCCGGGCGAGTACATCCGTACGAGCCTGGAGACCAGCCTGCGCACCTCCGGGCTGGACCACTTCGACGTGTTCCAGTTCCACGTCTGGAGCGACGAGTGGGTGGGGCGCGGGGACTGGCTGGAGACGGTGGCCGAGCTGAAGCAGGAGGGAAAGATCCGCCTGTTCGGGGTCTCCGTCAACGACCACCGGCCCGAGAGCGCCCTCGCACTCGTGCGCAGCGGTGCGGTGGACAGCGTGCAGGTCATCTACAACGTGTTCGACCAGGCGCCGGGCGACGAACTGCTGCCGGCCTGCGAGGAGCACGGCGTCGGGGTGATCGTCCGGGTGGCGCTGGACGAGGGCGGGCTGACCGGCAGCATCACCGCCGGCACGACGTTCCCCGAGGGCGACTGGCGCAACCGCTACTTCCGTGACGACCGCCCGGCCCAGGTGGAGCGGCGAGTGGCGGCGATCGTCGCGGACCTGGGCATCGAGCCGGACGCCATCGCGGAGCACGCGCTGCGGTTCGTGCTGAGTTCGCCCGCGGTCTCCACCGTCATCCCCGGCATGCGCAGCGTGCGCAACGTGGAGCGCAACACCGCGCTGAGCGACGGGCGTCCGCTCTCCGCCGAGCAGCTCGACGTGCTGGCCAAGCACCGCTGGCAGCGGGACTTCTACTCCTGACCCGGTCCCCTCCCCCGGCCGCCGCTGCGGCCGGCCGGCTTCGACGAGGCCGCGGGGATCCGGACCTCCGCGTCCCGGCCGGCCCGGCGCGGCGCGGCGGGGGACGGTCCGGCATCCGTACGGCGGTTCGCGTGGGCCAAACGGAACATAGCGGCCGAAGCGGGTGAATATGGTGCACTGTCGGTCTCTGCCGCCGAGTGCCTCGGGCACCGGAGGGGCCTGAAAGGTGTGGTGGCTGCGGTGGTGGAGTCCTCGTCCGACGCCCAGGGCGATGCGGGGCCCGTCGAGGCGGGAGGCTACCGGCAGGAACTGAAGCGGACGCTCGGCTCCTTCCAGGTGTTCGCGATCTCGTTCGCGTTCATCTCGGTGGCGGTCGGCATCTTCGCCACATTCGACGAAGTACTGCTGACCGCCGGGCCGGTCGGGATCTGGCTGTGGATCGTCGTGGCAGTGGGACAGACCCTGGTGGCGTTGGTGGTCGCTCAGTTCGCGGCCCGTATTCCGCTCAGCGGTTCCTCCTACCAATGGGCCTCGCGGCTGGCCAGCCCGAAGGTCGGCTGGTGCTTCGGGTGGCTGACCTTCTGTTACCTGGCGATCGGCGTGGTGGCGATCGACAACGCGCTCGCGAGCCAGGCGTTCATGCCGCTCGCCGGCATCGCGCCGGACGAGGACACCGCGCGCCTGATCACCCTCGTGGTGCTGCTCGTCCAGACCGCGATCGCCGTGGCCTCCACCCGCCTCGTCAGCCTGATCAACACCGTCGCGGTGGGGCTCGAACTGGCGCTCGTCGTGGTGGTGGCGATCGCGCTCGTCATCGCCGTGGCCGTCACGGGCGACGGCGCGGCCGGCAACCTGACCTCCCGCGGTGTCGTCGAGGGCACCCCCGACTACTTCGCGGTCGGCGGCGGGCTGATGCTCGCGATGATCATGGGGCTGGCGACCCTTGTCGGTTTCGACTCGGCGGCGAACCTGGCCGAGGAGGCCAAGGACCCGTTCCGCGCCGTTCCGCGCGCGATCGTGGGATCGGTGGTGGCTGCCGGTGTCCTGGGCATGCTGTTCCTGATCACGCTCACCCTCGCGATCGACGACATCCCCCGGATCAGCGCCGCCGGCTCACCGGTCGCGGCGATCATGCGGGACCAGCTCGGTCCGGCGACGGAGAGGGCGGTGCTGGTCGCGATCACCCTCGCGTTCTTCGGCGCCGGGATCGTGGTGATGGTCGCGTGCTCGCGGCTCGTCTTCGCGATGTCGCGCGACGGGCGCTTCCCCGCGCACCGGCTGATGCGGCGGGTGAACCCCCGTACGAGGACCCCTGTCCCGGCGACCGTGCTGGTCTTCGCCCTGGGTGTCGTCCTGATGGTCGCGCTGCCGGGTGCCGCGCTGCTGGAGCTGATCACGGCCTCGACCATCCTCCCCGCGATCACCTACGGCTCGACCATCGTGCTCTACCTGACGGTGCGCGGACGCCTGGGCCGCAAGAAGGGCGCCTTCGACCTGGGCCGCTTCGAACTGCCGGTCGCGGTCTGCGCTCTGGTGTGGACGCTCGTCGCACTGTTCGTCCTGGTGACGCCGGGCGAGGCGTTCGTCTCCGTCGTGATCGTGGTGGGCCTGCTGTTCCTGGGCGGCCTGTTCCTCACCTTGATGCTGAGGCTCGACCGCCAGGCCATGGAGACGGAGCCGGGTGAGGTGGACTTCCTCGTCGACTGACCGGGAAGCGCCCCTCCCCCCGGGGAGCTCCTGGCCGCACCCGCGGCGGCTTCGGCGAGGACGGGGACCGCGACGACGGCGGAGCCGCCCTCAGATCCGGAAGACCGAGCCCACGAACTCCGCGAGCAGCCGCTCCTTCAGCGGGCCGGGCAGGGCGTCCAGCAGGATCAGGACCGGGGCCATCCGGGCCGGCAGGCCGCCGTCGCCGGTGAGGCCCGCGAAGGCCAGTACCGCCTCGATCTCGTCGGGGCCCAGCTTCGACGGGTCGAGCCCGGCGGCCAGCTCGGCGAGGGCGGGGTCCACCGCGACCGGGGGCAGGGCGCGGGCCGTGCCCAGGGCCGCGTCGAGGTCGGTGAGCAGGGCGTCCACCTGGCCGACCGTGGCCGGGGTCAGGGTGAGGTGGAGGTTGGGCGGCAGGCCGTCGAAGGAGAGCTGCGGCTGGAGGTACCAGCCGCGCTCCCGCATCTCGTCCGCGAGGTGCAGCAGCAGGCTCAGCCAGGGTGCGCCGCCCGGAGCGTCGAGGACCGTGAAGGCGACGAGCCCCGCCGCCGGGTCGCCGAGCACCCGTACGTCCGCCCTCGCGCGCAGCCCCGCGAGCAGCCGGTCGGAGGCCTCGGCCACCCGGCCGGCCAGCGCGGTGTAGCCGTCCTCGCCGACGTACCGCAGCACCGCCCACGCCTGTGCCAGCAGCCCTGCCGACTTGGTGCCCTGGACGGTCGGGTTGACGACCGGGTAGCCGGGCCAGCCCGCGTGGGCGAAGTACTGGTGGCGGCGGAGTGCGGCGTCCCGGTAGAGCACCACGGAGGCGCCCTTGTCCGCGTAGCCGTACTTGTGCAGGTCCACGGAGAGCGAGGTGACGCCGGGTACGGAGAGGTCGAACGGCGGTACCTGGCGGCCCGCACGCCGCAGGTGGGGCAGGATCCAGCCGCCGATGCAGGCGTCCACATGGCACAGCACGCCCCGCTCGGCGGCGGCTGCGGCGATCTCGGGGACCGGGTCGATCACGCCGTGCGCGTACGAGGGTGCCGAGGCGACCACGAGGGCGGTGCGCGAGGTGATCGCCGCGGCCATGGCGGTGGCGTCGGCCCGGTACGTCACGGGGTCGACGGGTACCACGACCGGTTCCAGGCCCAGATAGGCGGCCGCCTTGTGGAAGGCCGCGTGGGCGGTGGAGGGCAGCACCAACTGGGGCTCGGTCACCCCGCGTTCGGACCTGGCGTGGTCGCGCGCGGTCTTCACCGCCAGCAGGATCGACTCCGTGCCGCCGCTGGTGAACGTGCCCTGCGCACCCGGCACGCCCAGCAGCGCGGCCGCCGCGCCCACCACGTCGTTCTCCAGCCGGGCGACGCTCGGGAAGACCGTGGGGTCCAGGCCGTTGACGGTCGCGTACGCGCTGTAGGCGGCGGCCGCCAGCTCGTCGAGGCCCGCCAGGCCCGCGTCGTAGACGTAGGCGAACGTCCGGCCGCCCCGGGTGGGCGCGTCGGCGCCGCGCAGGGCGGTGAGTTCGGCGAGGACGTCCGCGGCGGGCACGGCGGGTGCGGGATCAGTCGGCATGGGCGGGCTCTTCCTGGAGTGGGTCTTCGTAGCGGTGCAGCAGCCACAGGCTCGCGGCGGCCAGGACGGCGGGCAGCACACTCATGCCGACGGTGATCCCGGTCAGCGCGGCACCGGGCTGGTCGACCCGGTGCCCGGCGTCCGAGGAACGGAACCCGGTCAGGGCCAGGACGAGGGCGAACACCCCGGCGCCCAGCGCGAAGGCCAGGGTCTCCGCGGCGGTCCACAGCCCGGTGAACGTCGCGGCCCGCCGCTTCCCGGTCCGCGCGACGTCGTCGGCGAGGGTGTCCGCCAGCATGGTCAGCGGCAGCAGCTGGAGCCCGGCGTAGGCGATTCCGATCACCGCGACGGCCGCGTAGCCGAGGGCCGGGCCGCCCTGCCGGGTGAAGGCGAGCGCGATCGCCCCGGCGAGGTACAGCAGCGAGGCGCACCACTGGGCGTACGTGGTGGAACGCAGCCGGGCCAGCCGGTTCCAGAGCGGCATGAACAGCACCAGCGGGCCGATCATGCAGGCGAAGAGCGGGGTGACGGCGCTCGCCGAGCCGAGGGTGTACGTGGCGAAGTACTGGACGCCCGCGAGCATCACCCCGA
The DNA here is from genome assembly GCF_023701695.1 of Streptomyces sp. RKAG290. Classification (GTDB taxonomy): domain Bacteria; phylum Actinomycetota; class Actinomycetes; order Streptomycetales; family Streptomycetaceae; genus Streptomyces. The sequence goes on along the minus strand of NZ_JAJOZC010000001.1, from coordinate 4,920,888 downwards.
TCGCCAGGGCCTGGAGCGTCCACATCGCGACGAGGTGGCAGAAGGGCCTGCTGGAGCGGGCGGCGGCGAGCTGGGCGCGCAGGGACGGCTCGGCCTCGCTGCGGGTGAGGGCCGGCGCCCAGCGGGTGGTGAACCAGGCCCCGAACATGCCGACGGCGAGCAGCGCGGCGACGGCGAGGCCCATCAGCCGGTAGCTCGCGGGGGTGTCGCCGTCGGCGTGCGCGATCGCGGGGGCCAGCGCGCCGGACAGCAGGATGGCGACACCGAGGAAGGTCACCCGCCAGCCGAGGACCCGGCGGCGCTCACCGGGGTCCTCGGTCATCTCGGCGGGCATCGTCACGTACGGCACCTGGAACACGGCGTAGGCGGTGGCGGCCAGCAGGAACAGGGCCGCCACGTAGCCGGCGGCGGCCGCGCCCCGCAGCGGCGGGGCGGCGAAGAGCAGGGCGAAGAGCGGCGGCAGGGTGCAGGCGCCGATCAGCAGGAAGGGGCGTCGTGGACCGCCGCGCAGCCGGCTGCGGTCCGAGACGGCGCCGACGAGCGGGTTGATCAGCACGTCCCAGGCCTTCGGCAGGAACACGGCGGCGCCCGCGACGGCGGCCGGCACGGCCAGGACGTTGGTGAGGTAGTAGAGCAGGATCAGGCCGGGCACCGTGGCGAAGGTGCCGGTGCACAGCGAGCCGAGCCCGTATCCGACCCGGACCCGTCGCGGCAGGTGGGGGCCGGGCAGGGGTCCCGGTGGCACGTCCGTTCGGACGTCGGCTGGCATGCCGCAGATCATGAACGAGAGTTCGAGTCCGCGGCAAGGGTCCGGCGTGACGTGCGTGTGAACTCCGGCGGCGCCGGCCCGGGACCCGGGAGGGGGCGCGCGGCCGCACTGTCAGACCCCTGCGCCATGCTGAACTCCATGGACACCATGGACTTCTGGAAGCTGATCGACGACGCCCGTGCCCTGGTCACCGACCCGGCGGACGCGGAGGCGGTGGCCGAGCGGGTCTCGGAGCTGCTCGCCGAACGGCCCGTGCACGACATCGTCGTCGCACAGCAGTTGTTGTGGGACCTGATGGCGGTGTCCTACCGGGCCCCGCTCTGGGCCGCCGCGTACACGATCAACGGCGGATGCTCCGACGACGGGTTCGACGACTTCCGCGGCTGGCTGATAGCCCAGGGCCGCACGGTGTTCGAGCGCGCGGTCGCCGATCCGGACTCGCTGGCGGAGCTGCCGTCGGTCAAGGAGGCGGCGAACGAGGGCATGGAGGCGGAGTGCGAGCAACTGCTCGGGGTCGCCTGGGACGCCTACCGGGAGGTGACCGGTGAGGACCTGCCCGAGGACTCGTTCACGGTCGAGTACCCCGCCCTGGACCCGGAGTGGGACTTCGACTTCGACGACGAGGAGCAGATAGCGCGGCGGCTGCCGCGGCTGGACGCGCTGTACGGGTGAGACAGCGGGTGCGGGCTCCGCGGAGCCCGCACCCGTCGGGTCACTCGAAGCTGGGTCCGGCGGTCCGGGTCCGCTTGATCTCGTAGAAGCCGGGGACCGAGGCGACGAGCAGCGTGCCGTCCCACAGCTTCGCCGCCGCCTCGCCCTTCGGGGCGGGGGTGACGACGGGGCCGAAGAAGGCGACCTGCTCACCGTCCGCGCCGGGCACGGCGATGACCGGGGTGCCGACGTCCTGGCCGACCTTGTCGATGCCCTCCTGGTGGGAGGCGCGCAGCTCGGTGTCGAAGGCGTCGGAGTCGGCGTACTCCGCGAGCTCGGCCGGCAGTCCGACGTCCTTCAGCGCGCCCACGACGGCCTCGCGGGTGGGGCCCTCGCCCTGGTTGTGGAAACGGGTGCCGAGCGCGGTGTAGAGGGGGCCGACGATGTCGTCGCCGTGCTTCTGCTGGGCGGCGATCACCACTCGTACCGGGCCCCAGGCCTTGTTCTCCAGCATGTCGCGGTATTCCTCGGGCAGCTCGTCGAGCCGGTTCTCGTTGAGCACGGCGAGGCTCATCACGTGCCACCGGACCTCGATGTCGCGGACCTTCTCCACTTCCAGGATCCAGCGGGAGGTCATCCAGGCCCAGGGGCAGAGCGGGTCGAACCAGAAGTCGGCAGGGATCTTGCCGGTTGCCGTGCTGTTCTCAGACATGTCTCTCCTCGAAGGACCGATCGCATCTGTCCGCGAGAACGCCGAGGGACGGTCCGGCCATTCCCGCATGCCGGGCCGGGAGGCGGCATGGGAGGATCAAAGTATTCGAACGTGACACAAAGGAGTGTGCTCGTGCCCGGTGAAAACCTGTCCCGCGACGAGGCCCGCGAGCGGGCCGAGCTGCTGACCGTCGACGGTTACGACGTCGTGCTCGATGTCCGGTCCGCCGTCGGTGAGGCCGACGGGGACGGCGGGGGGAGCGCCGCCCCGCGGACGTTCCGCTCGGTGACCACGATCCGGTTCCGCACGGCACGTGCCGGGGCGACGACCTTCGCCGACCTGATCGCGCCCGCGGTGAACGCGGTGACGCTGAACGGCACGGCGCTGGACCCGGCGGCCGTCTTCGACGGCAGCCGGGTGGCGCTGGCGGACCTGGCGGAGGGCGAGCACGTCCTGGTGGTCGACGCGCAGTGCGCGTACAGCCGGACCGGCGAGGGGATGCACCGGTTCGTCGACCCGGAGGACGGCGAGGTCTACCTCTACACGCAGTACGAGCCGGCGGACTCGCGGCGCGTCTTCGCCAACTTCGAGCAGCCCGACCTCAAGGCCCCCTTCCGCTTCCGGGTGACGGCGCCCGAGGCGTGGACGGTCTGGAGCAACGGGGCCGAGGAGTCGCGGGACGGCGGGGTGTGGCAGTTCGCCGAGACGAAGCCGATCTCCACGTACATCACGGCGATCGTGGCCGGTCCGTACCACTACGTGACCGACTCCTACACCCGCACCTTCGACGACGGCACGAAGCTGGAGATCCCGCTCGGCGCGCTGTGCCGCAAGGGGCTCGCCCGGCACTTCGACGCGGACGACGTCTTCCTGATCACCAAGCAGGGCCTGGACTTCTTCCACGACAACTTCGACTACCCGTACCCGTTCGGGAAGTACGACCAGGCGTTCGTGCCCGAGTACAACCTCGGCGCGATGGAGAACCCGGGCTGTGTCACGTTCCGCGAGGAGTACATCTTCCGCGGGAAGGTGACGCAGGCGGCGTACGAGGGCCGTGCCAACGTCATCCTGCACGAGATGGCGCACATGTGGTTCGGCGACCTCGTCACCATGCAGTGGTGGGACGACCTGTGGCTCAAGGAGTCGTTCGCCGACTTCATGGGTGTCTTCGCCATGGTGGAGTCGACCCGTTTCCAGGACGGCTGGATCACCTTCGCCAACAACCGCAAGTCCTGGGCCTACCGCGCCGACCAGCTGCCGTCCACCCACCCGATCACGGCCGACATCCGTGACCTGGAGGACGCCAAGCTCAACTTCGACGGCATCACCTACGCCAAGGGCGCCTCGGTGCTCAAGCAGCTGGTGGCGTACGTGGGACGGGACGCGTTCCTGGAGGGCGCCCGCCGCTACTTCAAGAAGCACGCGTACGGCAACACGCAGCTGGGCGACCTGCTGTCGGTGCTGGCGCAGACGTCCGGCCGGGACATGTCCGGCTGGTCGCGCTCCTGGCTGCAGACCGCGGGCGTCAACTCGCTGACCCCGCTGGTGACGTACGACGCGGCGGACCGGATCACCGAGCTGGCGGTCCTCCAGGAGGCGGCGGAGTCGCACCCGGAGCTGCGCCCGCACCGGGTCGCGGTCGGCCTGTACCGGCGCGCCGCCGACGGCGACCTGGTGCGCTACGCACGGGCCGAGGTGGACGTGGCGGGGCCGCGCACTGTGATCGCGGAGCTGGCCGGGGCCGAGCGGCCCGAGCTGATCCTCGTCAACGACGACGACCTGACGTACTGCAAGGTCCGCTTCGACGAGGCGTCGCTGGCCACGCTGCGCTCGCACCTCGGTGACATCACGGACCCGCTCGCGCGGGCCCTGTGCTGGTCGGCGCTGTGGAACCTGACCCGGGACGGGCTGATGCCGGCCCGCGACTTCGTCTCGCTGGTCCTGGCCTTCTCCGGCCGGGAGACGGACATCGGTGTCCTGCAGATGCTGCACGCCTGGACCCGGACCGCGCTGGTGCACTACGCCTCGCCGGCGTGGCGTGAGGAGGGCAGCCGGTCGCTGGCCGAGGGCGCACTGCGGGAGCTGCGGCTCGCGGCGCCGGGCAGTGAGCACCAGCTGGCCTGGGCCCGGTTCTTCGCGGCGGTCGCCACGTCGGACTCGGACTTCCAGCTGCTGTCCGGGCTGCTGGACGCGACGGCCCGGATCGACGGGCTCGACGTCGACCAGGAGCTCCGGTGGGCGTTCCTGTCCCCGCTGGCCTCGCACGGCCTGGCGGACGAGTCGGCGATCGGGGCCGAGCTGGCCCGCGACGACACGGCGTCCGGCAAGCGCCACCAGGTGCGCTGCCTGGCCTCGCGCCCGTCGGCCGCGGTCAAGGCGCAGGCCTGGGCGGGCGTCGTGGAGTCGGACGCCCTGTCCAACGCGCTGGTGGAGGCCACCATCCTGGGCTTCGCGCAGTCGTCGCAGCGGGAGCTGCTGGCGCCCTACGCGGGCACCTACTTCGAGGCGATCGAGCGGGTGTGGGCCGAGCGGTCGATCCAGATCGGGATGGCCGTGGTGAAGGGCCTGTTCCCGGCCCTTCAGGACGATCCGTCGACGCTGGCCGCGACGGACGAGTGGCTGACGGCGCACGCGGACGCCGCGCCGGCGCTGCGGCGGCTGGTGCTGGAGGCCCGGGACGATCTGGCCCGGGGGCTGCGCGCGCAGGCGTGCGACTCGGCGGCGGCCGGCTGACAGCTGTCCGGGCACGATGCCCTTGCCGGGGTGCCCGCACCCCGGCGAGGGCATCGTCCTCGGGCTCCCGGACGGGGTGGTACGGGGCGTGTGCGTGAGGCGCCCGACGGGGGCCGCGCGCCCCTGCCGAGCCGTTCATAATTCCTGGCGGGTCAGGTCTTTTCGGCTGTCGAACGCCCGTACTTTAGGACGGCGTTGTCCTGGAATGTCGACGGACGTGTAACAGGGGTTACGGCCCCGGCCGCGGGCGGGATACCCCGGAGCATGACCCAGAACACCCCGCTCTCCTCCCGCACCCTCCGCATCACCTCAGATGTGCGCCAACGCGTGCTGTCCACCGCCCAGTTGAGGGCCCACGGCATCTCCGCCGCACAGGCCGCCGAGCAGTGCCGGGCCGGTGGCCCGTGGCAGCAGCCGCTGCCCGGCGTGTACGTGCTGCACCCGGCGCCGCCCAGCAGCCAGGAGCGGCTGCGGGCCGCCCTGCTGTACGCGGGACGGCCGCCGGCCTCCGCGCGGCGGCGGGTGACCGCGCAGGTGCCGGGCCCACGGTCGGGAGCCGTGGACACCGGGTACGGGGAGGCGATGGTCACCGGACTCGCCGCGCTCTCGCTGCACGGGTTCGCCGCCGCGCCGCCCGTCGTCGCCATGGACCGGATCGACGTGCTGGTGCCCCGGATCCGCCGGCTGCGGTCGGTCAGGTACGTCCGTCTGGTGCGGACGCCCGAGCTGCCGGCGCCGGTGCAGCTGGACGGACTGCCGGTGGCCCCGGTGGCGCGCGCGCTGGCGGATGCCGTCGCGGGGCTCGGTGACGCCTTCGCCGTACGCCGGCTGCTCACCGAGGCGGTCCGCGGCGGCCACTGCGAACCCGCCGTCGTCGTGGGCGAGTTGAACCGGGCCAAGATCCTCGGCCGCCCCCAGGTGGTGAACGCCGTGGACTCGCTGCTCGCGGAGGGCCGGGCACTGGCCGAGGACCGGCTGTACGACATGGTCCGGGCGCACGGCCTCCCGCAACCGCTGTGGAACGTGGACCTGCGCCTGCCGGGCGGCCCGCATCTGGGCGGGGTCGACGCCTACTGGCCGGCCGAGGCGGTCGCCGTGGAACTGGACACCAGGGCCCCGCGCCACAGCCGGCTCGACGACGACCGCCGCCAGGACGAGCACGAGGCGGAGTGGTCCGCGTACGCGGCCCGGCGCGAGCACCTGGAACGGCTCGGGGTCACCGTCGTCCACCTCTCGCCGAAGAAGCTGCGCGTCGCGCCGGAGCAGCAGGCGACCGTGGTGCGTACCGCGCTGATGGCGGCGGCCGACCGCGAGCCGGCCGCGTACGTGATGATCCTGCCCCGGTGAGGCCACCCACCGGCACCTTTCCACCCTTTCGTCCCTCGTGACGCTTCGGACCCAGTGGCGGAATTCCGCCATGTACACAACTCACCCACCACAACTCTCCACAAACCCCTGTCATTTACGAAAGGGTGAGCGGTCATCCGGTACCGATTTCCGGACTCTCTCTTTCACATACAGGGATGCTGATGACCTCCGAATCCCCCAGCTACATACCCGGGGCGAGACGCGCGGCCCGAATCGCGGCCGCCGCCGGTCTGGTGGCCGCACTGGCCGCCACCGGCGCCGCCCCCGTCCTCGCCGCCGACGACCCGGGTACCGCCCCGGTCAAGGCCGCTGCCGGGAGCGGCAGTGCGGACAAGCTCGGCACTGCCGACGCCGACGTCCTGGCCAAGGCACGTGCCAAGGGCGAGAAGAACATCACGATGATGGTCGCCACCGCGCCCGGTGCGACCGAGCAGGTAACCGAGCAACTGGACGCCGTCAAGGGCTCCGTGCTGGGGCGTGCGTACGACAAGCTCGGGTACGTACGGGCGACCGTGCCGACCTCGTCCGCCGCCGCCACCATCAAGGCGGCGTCGAAGCTGGCCTCCGTCCACGGCATCGATCTCAAGCAGGAGATCAAGCTGGACGACCCGACCCCCACGGCCGACCGGGCGACCGGCAGCAAGGCCAAGGCCAAGTCGACGGGCAGCTACTCCGCGCCGGGCAGGAAGACGCCGGCGAAGAACCCGTACAACCCGTCCTTCGAGACGGGTGCGGTCGACTTCGTCAAGCAGCACCCGAAGGCCGACGGCCGCGGCGTGACCATCGGCATCCTGGACGCGGGTGTCGACGTCGGTCACCCGGCGCTGCAGAAGACCAGCACCGGCGAGCGCAAGATCACCGACTGGGTGACGGCCACCGACCCGGTCAGCGACGGCGACGGCACCTGGCTGCGGATGACCGACGCCGTGGCCGGCCCGACGTTCACCTACGAGGGCCGCACCTACTCGGCCCCCGCGGGTGACTACCGGATCAGCCTGTTCGCCGAGGCCGCCACCAAGGGCGGCGACATGGCGGGCGACCTGAACCGCGACGGCGACACCACCGACGTGTGGGCCGTGCTGTACGACCCGGTCACCGGCACCACCCGCGTCGACCTGAACAGCGACGCGGACTTCTCGGACGACACCGCCCTGAAGCCGTACAAGGAGAAGCACCAGGTCTCCTACTTCGGCAAGGACGACCCGCGCACCGATGTCGCCGAGCGCATCCCGTTCGTCGTGGAGACCCGCAAGGACGTCGTCTACGACGCGGCCGGGGACACCTCCGACTACGTCAGCATCGGTGTCATCGAGTCCGAGCACGGCACGCACGTCGCGGGCATCACCGCGGCGAACGGCCTGTTCGGCGGCAAGATGAACGGTGCGGCGCCCGGCGCGAAGATCGTCTCCTCGCGTGCCTGCACCTGGTCCGGCGGCTGCACCAACATCGCGCTGACCGAGGGCATGATCGACCTCGTCGTGAACCGCGGTGTCGATGTCGTCAACATGTCGATCGGCGGCCTGCCGCCGCTCAACGACGGCAACAACGCCCGCTCGGAGCTGTACAAGCGGCTCATCGACATCTACGGCGTCCAGCTGGTCATCTCGGCCGGCAACGACGGCCCGGGCGTCAACACCATCGGTGACCCCGGCCTCGCCGACCACGTCATCTCGGTCGGTGCGTCCATCTCCAAGGAGACCTGGGCCGCCAACTACGGCTCCGGCGTCACCAAGAAGTACGACATGCTGCCGTTCTCCTCGCGCGGTCCGCGTGAGGACGGCGGCTTCACGCCGACCCTGACGGCGCCCGGCGCGTCGATCAACTCGACGCAGACCTGGCTGCCCGGCTCGCCGGTCAAGGAGGCGGGCTACTCGCTCCCGGCCGGTTACTCCATGCTCCAGGGCACGTCGATGGCCTCGCCGCAGGCCGCCGGTGCGACCGCGCTGCTGCTGTCCGCCGCGAAGCAGAAGCACATCGAGCTGCCCCCGGCCGATCTGCGCACCGCGCTGACCAGCACCGCCACCCAGATCAAGGGAGTGCCCGCGCACGCCCAGGGTGCCGGTCTGATCAACATCGTCGGCGCCTGGAAGCAGATCGAGAAGAAGGGCGCCCCGGCGCACGAGTACACGGTCAAGGCCCCGGTCGACACCGCGATCGACTTCGCGCTGAAGACGCCGGGCTTCGGCACCGGCCTCTACGACCGCGAGGGCGGCCTCAAGGCCGGCCAGAAGAAGTCCTACGACGTCACGGTCACCCGCACCACGGGCCCGGACAAGGCCGTCAGCCACAAGCTGTCGTGGAAGTACGACGACGGCACCTTCAAGCTGACCGGGCCGAGCACCGTCTCGCTGCCGCTCGGCAAGCCGGTGACGGTCAAGGTCCAGGCGAAGCCGGGCAGCGCGGGCGTGCACAGCGCGATCCTGCAGCTCGACGACGCGAAGACCTCCGGTGTGGACCAGCAGATCCTCACCACGGTCGTCGTCGCCAAGGACCTGGTGCAGCCGGGTTACGCGTTCAAGGCGTCCGGTTCGGTGCAGCGCAACGGCACCACGTCGTACTTCGTGAACGTGCCGGAGGGCGCCAAGACCCTTGAGGTCGCGATGAGCGCGCTCCGCTCGGGCAGCCAGACCCGCTTCATCTCCATCCACCCGTACGGGGTCGCGGTGGAGGACAGCGGGACGCCGTTCTGCTACCCGAACTACGAGAACCCGGCCAACACCTGCCGCCCCGACGTGCGCTCGTACGCCGACCCGCAGGCCGGTGTCTGGGAGATCGAGGTCGAGGCCCGGCGTACGTCGCCGCTGCTGGACAACCCGTATCGGCTGGACGTCTCGCTGCTCGGCGCCACCTTCGACCCGGCGGTGCAGACCATCGCCGAGGCGAAGATCGGCACCCCGGCCGCGGTGAACTGGACGGTCACCAACAACGCGGGCGACCTGGAGGGCAAGCTCAAGGGCGGCTCGCTGGGTTCGGCCAAGGTCGGCCGTCCGTCGATCGGCACCGGCGACCAGCAGACCTCCACGGTCACCATCGGTGCGGGCGTCGAGAAGCTGGACATCGCCATCGGGGGCACCTCGGACGCCAACGCCGACCTCGACCTGTACGTCTACAAGGGCACGGCCCAGGTGGGCTCCTCCACCACGGCCGGCTCCGAGGAGGCGGTCAGCCTGCTGAAGCCCGCCGCCGGTACGTACACGGTCGTCGTCGAGGGTTACGACGTCCCGGCCGGTACCACCGAGTACGACTACCGCGACGTGTACTACGCGCCGTCGCTCGGCACGATCAACGTCGACGCGTCGAAGGCCGTGAACCTGGCCGCCGGGGCATCGGCCCAGGTCGGTGCCGAGGTCGCGGTCGCCGGTGCGGCCCCCGCGGGCCGGCAGTTCTTCGGCGAGGTCCAGCTGGTGAACGCGCGGGGTACCGCGGCGGGCACCGGCAGCGTCGTGATCGAGAAGGTCACGCCGTAACGGCACCGCGGTGAGCGTGCGAGCGATGAGCATGTGATCCGCACGACAGCGGGGCGGGGACTCCTGGAGTCCCCGCCCCGTTGTGCTGTGCGCACCGCGCGCGTGACCTGTCCGTTCCCCGGACAATGGATTGGACAAGGGAGCCGTGGACATACGCATCATGGACCGGCAACCGTGCCCGTTCGTACGTCTGAGGGAGTTCCCGTGAAGGTCGGAATCGTCGGCGCCACCGGTCAGGTCGGCACAGTCATGCGCAGGATCCTGGCCGAGCGGAAGTTCCCGGCCGACGAGCTGCGGCTGTTCGCCTCCGCGCGCTCCGCGGGCTCCACGATCGAGTGGGAGGGCCGGGACATCACCGTCGAGGACGCCTCCACGGCCGACTACACCGGCCTGGACATCGTGCTCTTCTCCGCCGGTGGCGCGACGTCGAAGGCGCTGGCCGAGAAGGTCGCCGCGCAGGGCGCCGTCGTGATCGACAACTCCTCCGCCTGGCGCAAGGACCCGAGGTCCCGCTGGTCGTCTCCGAGGTCAACGCGCACGCGATCGCCAACCGCCCCAAGGGCATCATCGCCAACCCGAACTGCACCACGATGGCCGCCATGCCCGTGCTGCGCCCGCTGCACGACGAGGCCGGTCTGCAGACCCTGACCGTCGCCACGTACCAGGCGGTGTCCGGCTCCGGCGTGGCCGGCGTCGCCGAGCTGCACGGCCAGGCGACCAAGGTCGTCGCCGATGCCGACAAGCTCACCCACGACGGCGGGGCGGTGCACTTCCCCGAGCCCACCGTCTACAAGCGCCCGATCGCCTTCAACGTGCTGCCGCTGGCCGGAGCCATCGTCGACGACGGCTCCTTCGAGACGGACGAGGAGCAGAAGCTCCGCAACGAGTCCCGCAAGATCCTGGAGATCCCGGAGCTGAAGGTGTCCGGCACCTGTGTCCGCGTCCCGGTCTTCTCCGGCCACTCGCTGCAGGTCAACGCCCGGTTCGACCGTCCGATCAGCGTCGAGCGCGCCTACCAGCTGCTGAAGGACGCGCCGGGTGTCGAGATCTCGGAGATCCCCACCCCGCTCCAGGCCGCCGGGCAGGACGCGTCCTTCGTCGGGCGGATCCGCGTCGACGAGACCGTGGAGCACGGGCTGGCGCTCTTCGTCTCCAACGACAACCTGCGCAAGGGCGCCGCGCTGAACGCGGTGCAGATCGCGGAGCTGGTGGCCGTCGAGCTCAAGGGCTGACGCGATGGGGGTTCGGGGGCTCCGCCCCGGGCCCCCGTTCTTCAATCGCCGGAGGGGCTTGCGGCCGGGCGGCGTACCTCGAAGTGCAGGCAGCCGTACTCGACCGCTCTGACGTGCACCAACGCCACCTCCGGGTCGGCGAAGGCGGCCGCGAAGGCCTCGTCGAAGCCGCGCTCCTCGTCTGCCGGGATCTCCAGCAGCCGGCCGCCGACGATGTGGCCGTCCGCGTCGTAGCGCCGGACGGTGCGCAGCGCCCCCGCCCGCGAGAACGGGTAGCCGGACCGGTCGGCCGCGGGCCCCTCACACTCGTCGGCGTGGATGAAGACCGGGCCCTGCTCGTCGTACGCCCCCGGCTTCGCCCAGGTCTCGGCCGCCCACCGGCGCAGCGGCGCGTAGGAGACGAGGGCGATCCGCTCCCCCACCTCGTTGCCCCGCAGACAGCAGCGCAGCGGACTGCCCGCGTCAGTGGCGTTGTAGGGGACGCAGGGGCGCCCCGCGTCGTCGGTCTCCCGGAGTTCCTTCAGCGCGGCCGGGCCGATCGCGCGTACCTCGTAGCTGCTCATGGAACGAGAGTGGCTCACGCCGTCGGCGCGGTCCGGCGGAAAACGGACATCGCCTTGTGAGCAGGTCACATGGAAGGATGGCCGGAAACATCACATATCAAGGAGATGACCGCGTGCCTGGCACGAATCTGACCCGCGAAGAGGCACAGGAGCGGGCGCGCCTGCTGACCGTGGACGCGTACGAGATCGATCTCGACCTCTCCGGAGCGCAGGAGGGCGGGACCTACCGGTCCGTCACCACCGTGCGCTTCGACTCCGCCGAAGCCGGTGCGGAGACCTTCATCGACCTGGTCGCCCCGGCCGTCCACGAGGTCGAGCTGAACGGCAAGGCCCTTGACGTCGCGGCCGTGTTCCGCGATTCGCGGATCACCCTGCCGCACCTGGCCTCGGGCTCCAACGAGCTGAAGGTCGTCGCCGACTGCTCGTACACCAACACGGGTGAGGGACTGCACCGCTTCGTCGACCCGGTCGACCAGCAGGCCTACCTCTACACGCAGTTCGAGGTGCCTGACGCGCGCCGGGTCTTCGCGAGCTTCGAGCAGCCCGATCTGAAGGCCACCTTCACGTTCACCGTGAAGGCCCCGTCCGGCTGGACCGTGATCTCCAACTCGCCGACGCCGGAGCCCAAGGACGACGTCTGGTCCTTCGAGCCGACGCCGCGCATCTCCACGTACATCACCGCTCTGATCGTCGGCCCGTACCACTCGGTGCACAGCAGCTACGAGAAGGACGGCCAGTCCGTCCCGCTGGGCATCTACTGCCGGCCGTCGCTCGCCGAGTACCTGGACGCGGACGCGATCTTCGACGTGACCCGGCTGGGTTTCGAGTGGTTCCAGGAGAAGTTCGACTACGCGTACCCGTTCGCCAAGTACGACCAGCTGTTCGTCCCGGAGTTCAACGCGGGCGCGATGGAGAACGCGGGCGCGGTCACCATCCGCGACCAGTACGTGTTCCGCTCCAAGGTGACGGACGCGGCGTACGAGGCGCGCGCCGAGACGATCCTGCACGAGCTGGCCCACATGTGGTTCGGCGACCTCGTCACCATGGAGTGGTGGAACGACCTCTGGCTGAACGAGTCGTTCGCCACCTACACCTCGATCGCCTGCCTGGCGTACGCCGAGGGCTCGCAGTGGCCGCACTCCTGGACCACGTTCGCCAACTCCATGAAGACCTGGGCGTACCGGCAGGACCAGCTGCCCTCGACGCACCCGATCATGGCCGACATCGGTGACCTGGACGACGTCCTGGTCAACTTCGACGGCATCACGTACGCCAAGGGCGCCTCGGTCCTGAAGCAGCTGGTCGCGTACGTCGGCAAGGACGAGTTCTTCAGTGGCGTCCAGGCGTACTTCAAGGCGCACGCCTTCGGCAACACCCGGCTCTCCGACCTGCTGGGCGCGCTGGAGGAGACCTCCGGCCGTGATCTGAAGACCTGGTCGAAGGCGTGGCTGGAGACGGCCGGCATCAACATCCTGCGCCCGGAGATCGAGACGGACGGCAACGGCCACGTCACCTCGTTCACCGTCCGGCAGGAGGCGCCCGCGCTGCCCGCGGGGGCGAAGGGCGAGCCGACGCTGCGGCCGCACCGGATCGCCATCGGCTGCTACGACCTCGACGCGGCCGGGAAGCTGGTCCGTACGGACCGGATCGAGCTGGACGTGGACGGCGAGCGCACCACCGTGCCGTTCCCGGCCGGCACCCCGCGCCCCGCCGTCGTGCTGCTCAACGACGACGACCTCTCGTACGCGAAGGTCCGTCTCGACGAGGAGTCGCTGCGGGTCGTCACCGAGCACCTGGGCGACTTCACGGAGTCCCTCCCGCGTGCCCTGTGCTGGGCCTCCGCCTGGGACATGACCCGGGACGGCGAACTGGCCACCCGCGACTACCTCTCGCTGGTCCTGTCCGGGGTCGGCAAGGAGTCGGACATCGGCGTCGTCCAGTCGCTGCACCGCCAGGTGAAGATGGCGCTGGACCTGTACGCGGCGCCGGAGTGGCGCGAGGCGGGTCTGACCCGGTGGACCGAGGCGACGCTCGCGCACCTGCGCGCGGCGGAGCCGGGCAGCGACCACCAGCTGGCCTGGGCCCGTGCCTTCGCGGCCACGGCCCGCAACCCCCAGCAGCTCGATCTGCTGCAGTCGCTGCTCGACGGCAGCGAGGCGGTCGAGGGCCTGGCCGTCGACACCGAGCTGCGCTGGGCCTTCGTCCAGCGGCTGGCCGCGACGGGGCTGCTGGACGACGACGAGATCGGCGCCGAGTACGAGCGGGACCGGACGGCAGCGGGTGAGCGGCATGCGGCGTCCGCCCGTGCGGCACGCCCCTCGCAGGAGGCGAAGGCGGAGGCGTGGGCCTCGGTCGTCGAGTCCGACCAGCTGCCGAACTCCTTGCAGGAGGCGGTCATCGGCGGTTTCGTCCAGACCGACCAGCACGAGCTGCTGGCCCCGTACACGGAGAAGTTCTTCACCGCGGTGAAGGACGTCTGGAACTCGCGGAGCCATGAGATGGCCCAGCAGGTCGCCATCGGCCTCTACCCGGCGCTCCAGGTCTCGCAGGAGACCCTGGACGCCACGGACGCCTGGCTGGCCTCGGCCGAGCCGAGCGCGGCCCTGCGCCGGCTGATGTCGGAGTCCCGTTCGGGTGTGGAGCGGGCGCTGAAGGCCCGGGCGGCGGACGCCGCGGCGGCCACCGCGTAGTACCCGCACCATTGGAAACCGCCCGGCGGGCAGGCGCAGTAGCGCAGCCGTCCGCCGGGCGGGAGCAGGTGGGGCAGGGAGGGGCAGGGTTACGCGGTCACGCGCCCGACTCCTCGTGGCGGCGGGTCAGTTCGGCCGCACCGGACTCCGTCAGCGAGCCGTGCAGGCGCATCCGGGCCACACCGCCGTCGGGGAAGGCGTCCAGGCGGACGTGGGTGACCACGGCCTGGGCCCGGAGCGGGAAGCGGTGCAGGGTGTCCGGCTGGAGCCTGGTGCGGGGGATGATCTCGAACCATTCGCCGGTCTCGCCGTTGCGGCCCTGGAGGGCGATCCAGCCGGCCGAGTTCCCCTTGAGGTAGGCCGTGTCGATCTCGACCGCGCGGACCGCGCCCTGGGCGGGCAGCCGGAAGCGGACCCAGTCGTTGGTGTCGCGGACCCGGCGGCGGCGGTTCTCCCAGCCGTCGTCCATCTTGCGGGAGGTGCCGGGCAGGATGATCTGGGTCGGCGAGGAGTAGAAGCGGTCGGACGCGTCCTCGTAGCTGCCGCCGTTCACGGCCGCGATCAGGTCGAACGTGCCGAGCGCCGCCAGCCAGGACGGGTCGGGGAGCACCTCGCCGTGCACGCGGAGGCGGGCGATGCCGCCGTCGGGGTGCTGGCACAGGCGCAGGTGGGTGTAGCGGCGGCCGCCGGTGATCTCGAAGCCGTTCGCGGCGTGGCCGCGTACCGGGGTCGGCGGGACGATCTCGTCCCACTTCACGTCGTCGGCGAGCAGTTCGTCGGGGCCGGGCGAGCCCTCGACCGAGGTCGCCTGGATGGAGACGCGCTGCGGGTAGTTGCCGCGGAAGTGCGCGGTGTCCACGACGATGCCGTGGATGATGCCGGGGGCGCCGAGGCGGATCAGGGCCCAGTCGTGCTCCTCCGGGGCCGGGAAGGGGTGGGCGGCATCCGCGCCGCGCCTGCGGCGGGTCTCCCAGCCGTCCATGATCTTGCCCTTGTGGCCGAAGTGCTCGGGGTCGAAGACCGCACGCTCCCGGAGCAGCAGATTCTCGCGCTGGGCGAAGAACTCGTCGTTGGCGGCGATCACGCCCGCGCCGAGCCGCCGGTCGGCGAGGTCGACCAGCTCGGTGAAGGGGAGGTCGGTGGTGCGGTAGTCGGCGTACGGGTCCCCGCCGCCGTAGGGCGCCGCGTCGTTGGCGTGGGGGTCGTTGTCCTGGGCGGGGGACTCGTTCGCGTCGAAGGTCATGCGTGCCACTGTCGTACGGACATACCCATCAGGTCCATCGAAAGTTTTCGCACATTCCATTCAGCTCAGCTGAATGAACCGTCGCGCGCGGCGCTGACCTCCTTGAGCGCGGCCAGCACCCGGGCCACCGCGGGACCGCCTTCGGCGCCCTGCCGCACCGCCGCCACCACGTGACGCCGGGGCAGATCGGCCCCCAGCACCCGCATCACCACGCCCTTGCGGCGTTCCGCCGACGCCATCCGGGGAATCAGCGCGACGCCCATACCGGCCTCGACCATGGCGAGGATCGCGGTCCATCCGGAGGCGCTGTGCGCCTGCTCGGGGACGAACCCGGCGGCCTCGCAGGCGGCGGTGGTGATCTCCGACCACGGCCCCGAGCCACCGAAGATCCAGGGCTCGGCAGAGAGGTCGGCCAGCCGGAGCCCGGGGGCGTCCGCGAGCCGGTGGCCGACGGGAAGTGCGACGTCGAGGGGGTCGGCGAGCAGCGGCAGCAGGGCGAACCGGGTGTCGCGGGCCGTCGGCGCGTGCGCGGCGAGCGAGAGCGCGAGGTCGACGTCACCGGCCGACAGGAGTTCGTACGCCTCCGCCGCCTCCGCCTCCCGCACCCGCACGCCGGGCCCCGGCCTGTCGTCGGCGCGCAGCAACTGGACCGCGGGCACGACGAGAGCGGGCACCGCGGTGGAGAACGCCCCGACCCGCACCTCGCCGGCCTCTCCCCGCAGGTAGCCGGTCAACTCGGCCTCGGCGCGCTCCAGCTGGGCGAACACCGCTTCGGCGTGCCGGAGCACGAGGTGCGCGGCGTCGGTGAGCCGGACCCGCCTGCCCTGCGCCTCCAGCAGCGGCACACCGAGCTGTCTGCCCAGGTTGGACAGCTGCTGGGACACCGCCGAGGGGGTCATCAGCAGTGCCTCGGCCGTCGCCGTGACGGTCCCGCGCTCGCTCAGCGCCCGCAGGATCCGGAGCTTCTTGATGTCCCACTCGGTCATGTCCGCACATTATCCGGCGTCGCAGGTCCGGCCGGCGGGCCGGGCCCGGCCCGCCCCCAGCGCCACCCCGCCGAGGATCAGCGCCAGGCAGAGGATCTGCACCGGCCCGGTCGACTCGTCCAGCAGGACGAAGGAGAGCCCGGCCACGCAGACGGGCTGCAGGTAGTACACGATCCCGGTCCGCGCCGCGCCGATCAGGGCGACGGCCCGGTTCCAGGCGAAGAACGCGACAGCGGAGGAGAAGACGCCGACGTACAGCAGCGGCCCAACGGTGCCGACCGTCGGTTCGAACCTGCCCTGGACGACGACGCTGACCGCGAAGGCGGGTGCCAGCATCAGGGCGCCCAGCACGAAGGTGGCGAAGAGGAAGGCCAGTTGGCCGATCGCCGCGGGCCGGTGGCGCAGCAGCGCGCTGTACGAGGCGAAGCTGAGCATCGCGGCGAACATCCACAGGTCGCCGGGCGCGAAGTCCAGGGCCAGGGATCCGTTGCCGACCAGCAGCAGAACTCCGGTGCAGGCGACGGCCATTCCGGCGATGCGGCGGCGTCCGAGCCGCCGGCCGCCGAGGCGCTCGTACACCGCCATCACCACCGGCGAGGCGGCCATGATCATGCCCATCTGACCCGCCGACGTGGACACGCCCGCCTGGTTGACCAGGGTGTTGTAGACGGTGACGCCGATCAGTGCGGCGAGGGTGAGGAACCCCAGGTGTGCGCGGAGCAGCGCGCGTTGGCGCCAGGTCTCCCGTACCGCGAAGGGTGCGACCGCGGCGATGGCGACGATCCAGCGCCAGAAGGCGGCCTGGACGGGCGGGACGGAGTCGTGCAGGGCCCGGGAGGCGACGAAGCTTCCGGACCAGACGACCGTCGCGACGAGGGCGAGCAGAAGACCCGTCCCCGAGGGCCGCCGCGCCCCCTCCGCCCCGCTCCTGTCACTGCTGCGGATGCGGTCCAGCACTGCCATGCGACACCTCTTGCCCCTCTCCCCCGTGCGGGGGCGCGTCGGTTGAGGGACCTACCGTCACACCGAGAGAGCTTTCAGGTCTATCGAATACTTCAGAGGAATTTTTGAAGCAGAACTTAACGATCGACTGGGCAGCGAACCCCCGGGGCAACGCAAAGAGGGCGCCTCGGCGTGCGGATGCACTTCGGGGCGCCCTGGGGCGGGTCCGCGGGAGCCGCGCGGCAGCAGGTGCCGCGCAGCCCGGGGGTCAGACCTGCTTCTTGGACTTGTCGAGGACCATGACCAGGCCGGCGATGATCCCGAACAGAGCGAGGGGGATCACGACGTAGAGGCCGATCGTCTCGATCACGCTCAGGCCGGGACCCGGGTCGTCGCCGTCGTCGGGGGTGAGCGCAAGCGCGGGGGACGACATGAGCAGCATCATCAGCGTCGTTCCGGCAGCGACGGCACCGGCGCGCATAGCGTTCTTCTTGTCCACGGTGCAACCGTAGCGAACAGCCACTAGGGCCGCGCGCCCGGGGGTGCCGTACGGGTCCTCGAAGGTTCCTCGCGGGGTCGCAGAACCTCCATCAGCCGGTGCAGCCGGGGCGAGGCGGCGAGCTCCTCCAGGGTGACCGGGTGGCCCTCGGCATCGGCGATGGGCAGCCGCCAGTTGGGGTACTGGTCCCAGGTGCCCGGCAGGTTCTGCGGACGGCGGTCGCCGATCGTGTCCGGCAGCCAGACCCCGGCCATCCGCGCGGGGGTGCGCAGCAGGAAGCGGTGGACGGCCCGGACGGCCGCCTCCTCGTCGCCGCCGCCCTCGGGCAGCATGCCGAGCCGGGCCAGCAGCCGGAGCCACTCCGCGGTGTCGGCGCCGTCCGCGGTCCGCTCCTGGTCCAGCGGGCGGGTGAGCAGGCCGAGGCGGTGGCGGAGCGTCACATGGTCGCCGGTCAGCCTGGCCGCGGTGGACGGCAGATCGTGGGTGGTGGCGGTGGCCAGGCAGCCCTCGCGCCACTCCTCGGGGGCCAGCGGGCGACCGGTGCCCGACCAGTCCCGTTCGAACCAGAGCACGGAGGTGCCGAGGACGCCGCGTCGGGCGAGCGCCTCCCGGACGCCCGGTTCGACGGTTCCGAGGTCCTCCCCCATGACGACGGCACCGGCCCGGTGGGCCTCCAGCACGAGCACGGCGAGCATCGCCTCCGCGTCGTGGGTGACGTAGGTGCCCTCGGTGGGCGGGCACCCCTCGGGCACCCACCAGAGCCGGAACAGCCCCATGACGTGGTCGATGCGCAGGGCGCCGGCCCGGCGCAGGATGCCGCGCAGCAGACCGCGGTACGGGGCGTAACCGGCCGCGGCGAGGGCGTCGGGGCGCCACGGCGGCAGCCCCCAGTCCTGGCCCCGCGCGTTGAAGGCGTCCGGGGGTGCGCCCACGGACATGCCGTGCGCGAAGGCGCCCTGCTGGGCCCAGGTGTCCGCGCCGCCGGGGTGCACGCCGACGGCGAGGTCGTGGACGATCCCGACGGCCATCCCGGCGTCCCGGGCGGCCCGCTGGGCGTCGGCGAGCTGAGTGTCGGTCAGCCAGGCGAGCCGGCAGTGGAAGTCGACCCGGTCGAGCAGTTCGCCCCGGGCCCGGGCGGTCTCCTTGGAGCGGGGGTCGCGCAGACCGGCCGGCCAGGCGTGCCAGTCGGAGCCGTGCACCTCGGCGAGGGCGCACCACAGGGCGTGGTCCTCCAGGGCCTGGCCCTGTTCGGCGAGGAAGTCGCAGTAGGCGGCGCGGCGGCCGGGCGTGAGGGGGACCTCGACGAGGAGCGCGAGTGCCTGCCGCTTGAGCGCCCAGACGGCGTCGCGGTCGATCAGCGCGCCCTTGTTCAGGACGGCGTCGCTGAGCTCTCCGGCCCGGCGGCGCAGCTCGTCGAGGGCGGCCTGGTCGGGCACGTGCCCGTACTCCGGGACGGATTCGATGTGCAGGTGCACGGGGTCGGGGAACCGCCGCGAGGAAGGGCGGTAGGGCGACGGGTCGGTGGGGTTGCCCAGGACCGCGGCGTGCAGCGGGTTGACCTGGACGAAGCCGGCGCCGAGGCTTCGCCCGGACCAGGAGGCGAGGTCGGCGAGGTCGCCGAGGTCGCCCATGCCCCAGGAGCGGGCGGAGAGCAGCGAGTAGAGCTGCACGAGGAAGCCGTGGCTGCGGGCGGGCGGCTGCGGCACCGCGGCCGGGGCGACGACGAGCGTGCACGACTCGGCCGGCCGGCCCGGCGACCGGACGGTCAGCCGGTGCACCCCGAACGGCGGCTCGTCCCACCAGGCGGGCACGGACGCCACCGCGTGGGCAGCGGCACCGGTCGCGGGGGCGGCGGTTGTCGTGGGGGTGGCGGTTGTCGTCGGGGCGCCGGTTACGGAGGCGCCCGTCGCCGGTGCTGCGGGCGCGGACGGCACCGCGTGTCCGTCGACACCGGTCGTCGGGGCGGCGGGCGCGGAGGCGCCCGTCATCAGGGCGCCGGTCACGGACGGCACCGCGTGACCATCGACACCCGCCGTCGGGGCGCCGCTCGCGGAAACACCCACCGTCGGGGCCGCGGGCACGGAGGCACCCGCCTTCGGGGCGCCGCTCACGGAGGCACCCACCGTCGGGGCGCCAGCCACAGACGCACTCACCGTCGGGGCGCCAGTCACAGACGCACTCACCGTCGTCGGGGCGCCGGTCACCGAAACGGCCGGAACCATACCCCTGGTGGGGACCCGCATCCGGGCGGGCGGGAACGCGTCGGCCTCCTCGGGCCGGACGGTCAGCTCCGTGCCGGGCGGCAGCGCGGTCAGCGCAGCGGGCAGCGGCTCCGCGTGCCACACCACGAGCGTGGGCGGGAGCAGCCGGGAGCCGGCCGCGGACTCGGCGGCGGCGAGCGCTTCCCGTACGGCCTGCGGCGTGCCGGCGTCGACACCGAGCGCGGCAAGCACCGCGACGACCGTGCCCTCGGGTACGGGCACCGTGACGTCGGCGGACGGGGAGTAGGAGGTGGCGACGCCGTGCAGTGCGGCGAGCCGGGACAAGCCCATTCAGACTCCTGGGGACTCCATGCCCCAAGCGCTGCCGGATGTAGCCGGCTCGCTGGTCAGCGGGGCGAGGACGGCGAGCGGGGGTTCGCTGGTCAGTGGCGTGGCGTCGGCGAGCGGCGGCTCGCTGGTCAGGGGTATGGCGTCGGCCAGCGGCGCTTCGCTGGTGAGCGGGCCGGGGCCGGGCACGGTGGCGGGGCATGCACTGATCAACGGGGCGGGACCCGGCACCTGTTTGGTCAGGGCGGAGAGCAGGAGCTGCGCTGCGGCGGGCATGGTGGCCTCCTGGCCGTGGAGAACAGGACACAGCAGGCCTACCCAGCGGACGCGTCCGCAGACGTAGGCGTTATGACAACGAGCTCAACGTGCTCCGGGTCACAATCCGTTCCCGAAAGGCCAGTTATCCGTAAGACGTCCGCTATTTTCGGCCATTCGACGCCATCTTTCGCGTGGCACGGCGGCGGGCACCCGTCGCTCACCCCATCCGCCACATCGGGGCATTTGCACCACAACGACCACGCACATTGACACCCTCGCGCGCGGGTGGTGGGCTCGGAGCCCACCGGTGGGAGCGAGGGGAGAACAGGCATGCGGCTCAGGCGCAGGAAGCACGCGGCGGCCGTCGCCGTGGCCGTGCTCGGCGGACTGCTTTCGGCAGGTGCCCCGGCCGCCTTCGCCGCCCCTCCGGTCCCCGGAACCCCTGCCGTCACCACGCCCGACCGCGCGGACGACGCCGCGCTGCCCGCCGTGTGGCCGCGACCGCAGAGCATCAGGGCGTCCGGGTCCTCGGTCCCCCTCTCCGGCGAGGTCACCCTCGTCGCCGACGCGCAGGCCGACCCGTACGCCGTCGCAGCGCTGCGCCAGGTCCTGCACGACGCGGGTGTCCGGACCGTCCACGAGACGCTGCCCGGCGTCGGCCCCGTCATCAGGCTCGGCGGCGACGGGGCCGTGGACGCGCTGCGCACCCTGCGCGCGCCCGACCGCGGCGATCTGCCCGCCGGCGGCTACCGGCTCGCGGCCGGCCGGATCGCGGGCCGCGACACCGTCGCCGTGGACGGCTTCGGCCACGACGGGCTGTTCCACGGAGTGCAGACCCTGCGCCAGTTGATCCGGGACGGCGGTGTCGCGGGGGTCACCGTGCGCGACTGGCCGGCCACCGCCGTGCGCGGGATGACCGAGGGCTTCTACGGACAGCCCTGGACCCAGGAGGAACGGCTCGCCCAGCTCGGTTTCATGGGGCGCACGAAGCAGAACAGGTACCTGTACGCGGCGGGTGACGACCCGTACCGGCAGGCCCGCTGGCGCGAGCCCTACCCCGCCGGGCGCCGTGCCGACTTCCGCGCGCTGGCCGAACGGGCCCGCGCCGAGCACGTGGAGCTCGGCTGGGCCGTCGCACCCGGCCAGTCCATGTGCCTGTCGTCGGACCGCGACGTGAAGGCGCTGACGAAGAAGATCGACGCGATGTGGGCGCTGGGGGTGCGCGCCTTCCAGGTGCAGTTCCAGGACGTCAGTTACAGCGAGTGGCACTGCGCCGCCGACGCCGACACCTTCGGCAGCGGCCCGAAGGCGGCGGCCAGGGCACAGGCCCGCGTCGTGAGCCAGGTGGCGCAGCACCTCGCCGAACGCCACCCGGGGTCGCGTCCGCTGTCGATGATGCCGACGGAGTTCTACCAGGACGGGGCGACCGACTACCGCACGGCGCTCGCGGCGGAACTCGACGAGCGGGTGCAGGTCGCCTGGACCGGCGTCGGAGTCGTGCCCAGGACCATCACCGGCGGTGAACTGGCCGGTGCGCGCGCCACGTTCCGCCATCCACTGGTCACGATGGACAACTACCCGGTCAACGACTACGCGCAGGACCGGATCTTCCTCGGCCCGTACACCGGACGCGATCCGGCGGTCGCCATCGGTTCGGCGGCGCTGCTCGCCAACGCGATGGAACAGCCGTCCGCGTCCCGGATCCCGCTGTTCACCGCCGCCGACTTCGCCTGGAACCCCAAGGCGTACCAGCCGCAGGAGTCCTGGCAGGCGGCCATCGACGACCTGGCGGGTGACGACACCGGCAGCCGGGACGCGCTGCGGGCCCTGGCAGGGAACAGCGCGACCTCCGTGCTCGGCGGTGACGAGTCGGCGTATCTGCGGCCGCTGCTCGCCGCGTTCTGGAAGTCCCGCTCGGCGGACGACGCCTCGGTGCGCGACAAGGCGGCGCAGCGGCTGCGGGCCGCGTTCACCGTGATGCGCGAGGCCCCGCAGCGGCTGTCCGGCGTGGCCGACGGGCGGCTCGACGACGAAGTGCGGCCGTGGACGGAGCAGTTGTCCCGGTACGGCAGGGCGGGTGAGCTGGCCGTCGATCTGCTGCAGGCCCAGGCACGCGGCGACGGCGCGGCCGCCTGGCAGGCGTCGCTGGCCCTGGAGCCGGTACGCAAGGCCGTGAAGGCGGGCGGGGCGACGGTCGGCAAGGGCGTGCTCGGCCCCTTCCTCGACCGGGCGCGCAAGGAGGCCGACGCCTGGACGGGAACGGACCGCGACCACGGCACGGTGACCGAGGCCCAGGGCAGCTACACGGTGCACCTGAACCGGGCCCGTCCACTGGAGGCCGTCACCGCGACGACCGTGCCGGGCGACGGAGCGACGGGCGCCCAGGCGACGCTCCAGGCCCACGTGCCAGGTGAGGGCTGGCACAGCCTCGGCATGCTGTCGGCGAGCGGCTGGACCCAGGCGCCGGGCCAGGACCTGCGGGCCGACGCGGTCCGGATCAGCTGGCCGACCGCCACTCCCTCGGTCACGGGTGCACCGCCTCTGATCATCCCTCCGCTCTCGGGCGCCGCCCCGTCCGCCGGCACGGCCCCCCGGGTGCGTTCGCTCGTGCCGTGGTTCGGTGACGAGCCCGCCGCCCGGCTCGATCTCGCACGCGGAGCGACCGACGCCGAGATCGGCGGCAAGCCGCAGCGGGTGGAGGCCCGGCTCTCCGCCCGCCGGCCGGCCGAGGTGCGGGGCGCGCTCACCGCGAAGGCCCCCAAGGGCATCAAGGTGCGCGTGCCCAAGCGGACCACGGTCCCGCGCGGGACCGGCACCGAAGTGCCCGTGGAGATCACCGTTCCGGCCGGCACCCCCGCGGGCGAGTACGAGGTGCCGTTCTCGTTCGGCGCCGAGGAGACCACCCTGACCGTCCGGGCCTACCCGCGCACCGCGGGCCCCGACCTGCTGCGCACGGCCACCGCCGCCTCGTCCGGCGACGAGACCCCCGACTTCCCGGCGGCGGCCGCGTCGGACGGCGACCCGAAGACCCGCTGGTCCTCACCGGCCGAGGACGGCGCCTGGTGGCAGGCGGAGCTGCCGGCCCCGGTCCGGCTCGGCCAAGTGGTGCTGGACTGGCAGGACGCGTACGCCTCCCGCTACCGCGTACAGGTCTCCGCGGACGGCCGCACCTGGCGCACGGCGGCCACGGTCCGGGACGGACGGGGCGGGCACGAGTCGGTCCGGATGGACGCGAAGGACACCCGCTTCATCAGGGTGCAGGGCGACGGGCGGGCGACCGAGTACGGCTACTCGCTCTGGTCGGTCCAGGCGTACGCCGTGGCGGAGTAGCCGCACCGCTCCGCACGCCGCTGCGGCAGCAGTAGCACGCTCCGGACGCGCAAGTGAGGCACCACCTCTGCGCGGATCAGCTTCCGCCGAGCGCTCCCGCTGGCCTCCCGAGACACGGAAGCCCGGATCGTCAGGCTGAGATGCCGTCGATCCGGGCCATCGCGTCGTCCGCTCCGAACGGTTGCAAGTAGGGCAGCCAGCGCGGGTCGCGGTGGCCCGTGCCGATGATCCGCCAGGCCAGTCCGGTCGGCGGGGCGGGCTGCTGGTGCAGCCGCCAGCCGAGCTCGGGCAGATGGCGGTCGGCCTTGACGTGGTTGCAGCGGCGGCAGGCCGCCACCACGTTCTCCCAGGCGTGCTGCCCGCCCCGGCTGCGTGGGATGACGTGGTCGACGCTGGTCGCGGCGGCGCCGCAGTACATGCAGCGCCCGCCGTCCCTCGCGAAGAGCGCCCGGCGGGTGAGTGGCACGGGCCCCCGGTAGGGGACGCGCACGAACCGCTTGAGGCGGACGACACTGGGTGCCGGGACGGCGCGGGTGGCGCTGTGCATGAAGGCGCCGGACTCCTCGAGGCAAATGGCCTTGTTCTCGAGGACGAGCACGAGCGCGCGGCGGAGCGGTACGACGCCGAGCGGCTCGTACGACGCATTGAGAACCAGGACATGCGGCACGGTTGATGCCTCCTTGTACGCCGGCGGCGCGTGGCTCGCGCCGGGACGATCCGATCTCAGTCTCCCCTCTGGCCTGGTGGAAGCGCCACCACGTCCGGGTAACGGGCCGGAAGGATTTTCTTCCGCCCCGTGCCGTGCGTACGACGGGAACGCGCCGGAACAGGCGCTTCGGGGGCCCTGCCGTCACCGCCGCGCCCGATGTGCGATCGGCCACACGCGCCGCTGCCGGCCGGGTCCCTTACACGTTCCGTATCCCCGGGTGAGACGCGTCTCTCCCCTCGATCACGACAACGGAGCACGTCCGATGCCCCGTTAGTGTGGTTGGTTCAGCGCTCTCCCCACTGGAGGTTTCACCGTGTCACTGTCCGCCCTGTTGGCAGCAGCCCCGTCGCCCGAGCCCGGTGGCTCGCTGGACGAAGCCGCGAAGCAGGCAGGCAACGCCGCGGGCTGGGTGGAGCAGAACTGGTCCACCTGGCTGAACACCGGTCTGCGGATCGTTCTCATCGCGGCTATCGCGATCGTGTTGCGCATCGTGATCCGCCGTGCCCTGACCAAGCTCATCGAGCGCATGAACCGCAGCGCCCAGGCGGTGGCCGGCACCGCGCTCGGCGGTCTGCTGGTCAACGCGGAACGCCGCCGCCAGCGGTCGGAGGCGATCGGTTCGGTGCTCCGTTCGGTCGCCTCGTTCCTGATCCTCGGCACCGCCGCCCTGATGATCCTGGGCGCGTTCCAGATCAACCTCGCCCCGCTGCTCGCCTCCGCCGGGGTCGCCGGGGTGGCGCTCGGCTTCGGCGCCCGCAACCTGGTCACCGACTTCCTCTCCGGCGTCTTCATGATCCTTGAGGACCAGTACGGCGTCGGCGACACCATCGACGCGGGCGTCGCCTCCGGCGAGGTCATCGAGGTCGGCCTGCGGGTCACCAAGCTGCGCGGGGACAACGGTGAGATCTGGTACGTCCGCAACGGCGAGGTGAAGCGGATCGGCAACCTCAGCCAGGGCTGGTCGACTGCCGGTGTGGACGTGCAGGTGCGCCCCACGGAGGACCTCGCCCAGGTCGGTGCGGCCATCACCGAGGCCGCCCAGCTGATGGCCAAGGAGGACCCGTGGACCGAGCGCCTGTGGGGCCCGGTGGAGGTCCTGGGCCTGGACACGGTGCTGCTGGACTCGATGACCGTCCGGGTGACCGCCAAGACGATGCCGGGCAAGGCGCTGGGCGTGGAGCGCGAGCTGCGCTGGCGCATCAAGCAGGCCCTGGACGAGGCGGGCATCCGCATGATCGGCGGCGTGCCGGCCCAGGCCGACGAGCCCTCGGCCGCCGACCCCACGGCAGCCATGGCCGCCCCCTCGGCCTACGCCTCGACCACCTCGCCCCAGTCCCTGGCGGCGACCCCGATCGTGCAGCCGCCGAACATCTCGAAGTAACGCTCATCCGTTCGAGTGAGGGGCACCCCGCGAAGGCCCGCGGGGTGCCCCTCACTCGCGTCTCCAGCGGCCACCGCTGGGATGCGTGCCGTCAACTCGGTTCGGGCAGTGTTCCGTTGGGAATGCCCCTCACGCGCCTCCCGACGGGCGCAGATCCGCACCGCCCGCCACCGGCCCAGCGCCCAGGTAACGCTTTGGTTGCCACAGCACTGCAGCCCATTGACGCCCCGGTGACACGCGTCCTACGGTCCTCACACCGAATAGGAAAGTTTCCTAACAGAGGGCAGGTGCAGTGGTCATGGCCGGAACCACACCGGGAACCCCCGCGTTCTGCGGGCCATGAACGACCGGGCCGCCCTCGACCTCCTGGTCGCCCAGGGGCCCCTCACCCGGACCCGGATCGGCGAGCTGACCGGGCTCTCCAAGCCCACCGCGTCCCAGCTGCTGACCCGGCTGGAGGCCGCGGGGCTGGTCCGTTCGACCGGCAGCCAGGGCGGGCGCCCCGGCCCGAATGCCGTGCTGTACGAGATCGACCCGTCCGCCGCCCACGTCGCGGCGCTCTCCGTCGGGCCCACCGGCATCGACGCGGTCGTCGCCGACATCACCGGCACCGTGGTCGGCTCGTGCCGCGTGGAGGCCGAGGCGGTCGAGGAGGACGTACGCCACCGCACCGCCCAGCTCGTCGCGGAGGCGGTGGACGGCGCCCTCGGCCAGGCCGGTCTCGGCCATGACGATCTGCAGAGCGTGGTGATCGGCACGCCGGGCGCGATCGACCGGCACACCGGCCAGCTGCGC
Organism: Streptomyces sp. RKAG290; assembly: GCF_023701695.1. Taxonomy (GTDB): domain Bacteria; phylum Actinomycetota; class Actinomycetes; order Streptomycetales; family Streptomycetaceae; genus Streptomyces. The sequence goes on along the minus strand of NZ_JAJOZC010000001.1, from coordinate 4,894,011 downwards.
TACGCCCCGCACCTGCCCGGCTGGCACTCGCGCACCCTGCTCGCCGACCTCGCCGAGGTGGTCGGCAGGCCGGTCACCATCGAGAACGACGTGAACCTCGCCGCCATCGCCGAACAGTACGAGGGCGCCGCGCAGGACCACGACGACTTCGTGCTCGCCTGGCTCGACGAAGGCGTCGGCGCCGCCATCGTGCTGGGCGGGAACCTGCTGCGCGGGGCCACCGGCGGCGCCGGGGAGATCGGCTACATGCCGCTGCCCGGTGCCCCGCTCGCCCGCGGCAACGCGGCCGACTGGGCGAGGCCGGACGCGGGCGGCGGTTTCCAGAGCCTGGTCTCCTCCCCCGCCGTACAGGACCTGGCGGGCGGCAGGCCGCCGGCCGAGGCCCTGGCCGACGAGGCCATCCGCGACGAGGTCGCCCGCAGGCTGGCCACCGGCCTCGCCGCCATGGTGGCCGTCGTCGACCCCGAACTGGTCGTCCTGTCCGGTGTCGTGGCCCAGGCCGGCGGAGAGGCACTCCGCGAGCGGGTCGAGGCCGAGCTGACCGGCCTCGCGCTGCCGAGACCGCTGCTGCGCATCAGCGACATCGACGGCGACCCGATCCTGACCGGCGCGCTGCGCACCGCTCTCGCCCAGGCGCGCGACACCACCTTCGACACCGCCTGAACGACGCGCCGCCCCTGCCACGGTCCCCGGCCCGGCAAGCCGCACGGCACCCCCATGCCCGCACACCCCCCGCTCCCCCGTCCCCCCGGCCGGGTTCCCACGCCCTTCCCTCCCCCGTAAAGGAAGTCCGACATGGCGCGATGGCACATACGCACCCGTGTGCCCGTGGCGTTCGGCGCAGCCGCTCTGCTGCTGGCCGGCTGCGCCAACCCGAGCACCGGCAGTAACACCGACGACCCCACGAAGCCCGTCACGCTGAAGTTCTGGCACGGCTGGTCGGCCCCCAGCGAGGCCAAGGCGATCAACGAGAACATCGCCCGCTTCGAGAAGCTCCACCCGAACATCCACGTCGTCTCCACCGGCAACGTGAGCGACGAGACGATCAACCAGGCGCTGCGTGCGGGCGGCGGCGACGCACCCGACGTCGTCACCTCGTTCACCACCAACAACGTGGGCCAGTACTGCTCCTCCGGCATGTGGGCGGATCTCGACCCCTTCCTGAAGAAGAGCGGCATCGACAAGACGAAGGTCTTCCCGAAGACCCTGCTGGACTACACCCAGTACGAGGGCGTCCAGTGCGCGACGCCCCTGCTCGCCGACGCGTTCGGCATGTACTACAACAAGGACGCCTTCAAGGAGGCAGGGATCACCCGGCCCCCGCACACCATGTCCGAGATGAAGGCCGACGCGGTCAAGCTGACGCGGAAGAACAAGAACGGCTCGCTCAAGCGGGCCGGCTTCATGCCGAACTTCCAGCTCTACCAGAACGCCCCCGACCGGATGTTCGCCCAGTGGGGCCCGCAGTACTTCGACGGACAGGGCAAGGCGAAGCTCGCCGACGAGCCCAAGACCGAGCAGTTCTTCTCCACCATGCGCGGGCTGTCCGACGCACAGGGCGGCTACCAGGCCATGGAGCGGCTCCGGGCCACCTTCGGCGACGAGATGTCGTCCCAGAACGGCTTCCTGACCGGCAAGCTCGCCATGCATCTGGACGGTGAGTGGCGTGGGCTGATGCTCAAGGACGCCAAGGCGAAGTTCGACTGGGGCGTCGCCCCGCTGCCGGTCCCGGACGACCAGGCCGACACCTACGGGCGTGGCTACCTGACGGGCACCGTCGCCGGCATCGCGCACAGCAGCCAACACCAGAACGCGGCGTGGGAGCTGGTGAAGTACCTGACGATCGACACCGAGCCGGTCGTCCACTTCGCCAACGCGATCCACAACGTGCCGTCCACCTTCGCCGCCCTCAAGTCCCCCGACCTGGACGCCGATCCGGCCTTCCGCGCCTTCATCAAGATCGCGCAGAACCCGCACAGCCAGGCGGTCCCGCCCTCGAACAACGGCGGTCAGTACATCAACTCGTTCGGCGACTTCTCGCAGTCCGTCGAGGCGGGCAGGACCAAGAACCTGCACCACGCGCTGAAGGAACTCGACGACCAGATCGACGCCGACAACGTCCAGTCGGAAAACTGAGGAGCCGAGTCATGGCACTGTCCTTCTCCACCTCGGCGAAGTCCGCCGCGCGGGGGACCGAACCGGCCCCCCGCAACTCCCCCCTGCGGCGCAAGAAGAACCGCGAGCGGCTGCGCACCCTGGGGTTCCTCTCCCCCTGGCTGGTCGGCTTCACCGTCTTCTTCGGCTACCCGCTGATCGCGACCGTCTACTTCTCGTTCATGCACTACAACCAGATCAAGGCCCCCACCTTCGTCGGGCTGCGGAACTGGAAGTACGTGCTGGAGCAGATGCCGCTGTTCGGCCCGGCGCTGTGGAACACGCTGTGGCTGGTCGTCGTGATGGTCGCGCTCCGCGTGGTGTTCGGTCTCGGCATCGGCCTGCTGATCACGAAGATCAAGTCGGGCGTCGGGCTGTTCCGTACGGCCTTCTACATCCCGTACCTGGCTCCGCCGGTCGCGGCCACCGTCTCCTTCGTCTTCCTGCTCAACCCGTCCACCGGCCCGGTCAACGAGATGCTCTCGTGGATCGGGGTCAGCGGCCCCAGCTGGTTCAACGACCCCAACTGGTCCAAGCCCTCGCTGGTGCTGCTCTCCCTGTGGGGCATCGGCGACCTGATGGTCATCTTCATGGCCTCGCTGCTGGACGTGCCCAAGGAGCAGTACGAGGCCGCCGAACTGGACGGCGCGGGCGCTTGGTCGAAGTTCCGCTACGTCACCTGGCCCGCGATCACCCCGATCGTGCTGTTCGCCGTCGTGACCGGCGTCGTGCAGACGATGCAGTACTACACGCAGGCCCTCGTCGCGGGGAAGCTCGCCTCGGGCGTCTCCATCGGCCCCGGCACGGTGATCCAGCCCGGATACCCGGACCACTCCACCCTGACGGTGCCCCAGCTCGTCTACTCGATGGGCTTCCAGAACTTCAACACCGGTGCCGCGTGCGTTCTCTCGCTCGTGCTCTTCGCCATTGCCATGGCCGTCACCCTTCTGCTGATGCGCAAGAGCGTCGGCCTCATTCCGGCGGAGGACTGAGATGACCACCACCACCCTGACCAGGCCGCAGACCGCCGCGGCGAGCCGCGGAGACGGCCGCGACGCGGCCAGACACCGCCGCAAGCGCATCCTGAACTGGATCGCGGTCCACTCCGTGGCCGTCGCGCTGGCCCTGTTCTTCGTCCTGCCGTTCGTCTTCGTCTTCCTCACCTCGGTGATGAGCGACGGGCAGGCGATGAGCGGCGATCTGTGGCCGAACTCCTGGCACTGGTCGAACTACTCGGCCGTCTTCCACACCCCGGGATTCCTCGACTGGTGGCGCAACTCGCTGATGTACGCGGTGGTGGGCACCGTGTTCACGGTGTGCTCGTCGGTGCCGGTCGCCTACGCGCTGGCCAAGTTCCGCTTCCGCGGCCGGCGCACCGCGATGATCCTCGTCATCTCCACGATGATGCTGCCGCCGCAGGTCATCATCATCCCGATGTACCTGGTGTGGGCGCAGCAGTTCCACCTCTCGGGCTCGCTGTGGCCGCTGATCATCCCGATGGCGTTCGGCGACGCGTACTCGATCTTCCTGCTGCGGCAGTTCCTGCTCACCATTCCGCAGGAGTACATCGAGTCGGCGAAGGTGGACGGCTGCGGTGAGCTCCGCACGCTGCTCAAGATCGTCGTGCCGATGGCCAAGCCCGGCATCGCGGCCGTGGCGCTCTTCCAGTTCTTCTACTGCTGGAACGACTACTTCGGCCCGCAGATCTACGCCGCGCAGAACCCCGGAGCCTGGACCCTGAGCTACGGCCTGGAGTCCTTCAAGAGCGCCCACGCGGTCAACTGGAACATGACCATGGCCGCGACGCTGCTCGTCATGGCGCCGGTCATCATCGTGTTCTTCTTCGCACAGAAGGCCTTCGTAGAAGGCGTCACCCTCACCGGAGTAAAGGGCTGAGAACCATGAAGCTCGCAGTAGTTGGTGGCGGGTCCACCTACACACCCGAACTGATCGACGGTTTCGCACGGCTGCGGGACACCCTGCCGATCGAGGAGCTCGTGCTCGTCGACCCGGCGGCCGACCGGCTCGACCTCGTCGGGGGCCTGGCCCGGCGGATCTTCGCCAAGCAGGGGCACCCGGGCCGGATCGTCACCACGTCGGACATCGACGCGGGCGTCGCCGACGCGGACGCGGTGCTGCTCCAGCTCCGCGTCGGCGGCCAGGCCGCCCGCAACAAGGACGAGACCTGGCCGCTGGAGTGCGGCTGCATCGGCCAGGAGACCACCGGGGCCGGCGGCCTCGCCAAGGCCCTGCGCACCGTCCCGGTCGTCCTGGACATCGCCGAGCGGGTCCGCCGGACCAACCCGAACGCCTGGATCATCGACTTCACCAACCCGGTCGGCATCGTGACCCGGGCGCTGCTGCAGGCCGGTCACAAGGCCGTCGGTCTGTGCAACGTGGCGATCGGCTTCCAGCGGAAGTTCGCCCGCCTGCTCGACGTCACACCCGGTGAGGTGCACCTGGACCACGTCGGGCTCAACCACCTGACCTGGGAGCTCGGGGTGCGCCTCGGCGGCCCGGACGGCGAGAACCTGCTGCCGAAGCTGATCGCCGAGCACGGCGACGCGATCGCGGACGACCTGCACATGCCGCGCGCGGTCGTCGACCGGCTCGGCGTCGTCCCCTCGTACTACCTGCGTTACTTCTACGCGCACGACCAGGTCGTGCGCGAGCTCGGCACCAAGCCCTCGCGGGCCTCCGAGGTCGCGGCCATGGAGAAGGAACTGCTCGCCATGTACGGCGACCCGGCGCTGGACGAGAAGCCCGCGCTGCTCGCCAAGCGCGGCGGCGCGTTCTACTCAGAGGCTGCGGTGGACCTGGCCTCCTCGCTCCTCGGCTCGGGCGGCTCCCCGGTGCAGGTGGTCAACACCTACAACAAGGGGACGCTGCCGTTCCTGCCGGACGACGCGGTGATCGAGGTGCAGGCGAGGGTCGACGGGACCGGCGCGACGCCGCTGGCCGTGCCGCAGCTCGACCCGCTGTACGCCGGACTGATCGCCAACGTGACGGCGTACGAGGACCTCGCGCTGGAGGCCGCGCTGCGCGGCGGCCGCGACCGGGTGTTCAAGGCACTCCTCGCGCACCCGCTGATCGGCCAGTTCGAGTACGCCGAGGCACTCACGGACAAGCTGATCGCGCACAACCGGGAGCACCTCGCGTGGGCGTGAACGTTTCGGTCCTCGCGATCGATGCGGGGAACAGCAAGACCGATGTGGCACTGATCGGTGAGGACGGCACCGTGCTGTCCACGGCCCGCGGCGGCGGCTTCCAGCCGCCGGTGGTCGGCATCGGCACGGCCGTGGACGCGCTCGGCTCCGCGGTGGAGCGTGCGCTGGCCTCGGCCGGCGTGGGCCACGGGACCGTGGGCCACGTCTCGGCCTGTCTCGCCAACGCCGATCTGCCGGTCGAGGAGGAGCAGCTGACCGAGGCTCTCCTCGCCCGTGGATGGGGCCGCACGGTGGAGGTCCGCAACGACACCTTCGCGATCCTGCGGGCCGGGGTCGACGAGCCGCGCGGGGTGGCCGTCGTGTGCGGTGCGGGGATCAACTGCGTCGGGATGGTGCCCGACGGGCGCACCGCGCGCTTCCCGGCCATCGGCCGGATATCCGGTGACTGGGGCGGCGGCGCGGGGCTCGCCGAGGAGGCCCTGTGGTTCGCCGCGCGCGCGGAGGACGGCCGCGGCGAGCCGACCGAACTGGTCCGTACGCTGCCCGGCCACTTCGGGCTCGACTCGATGTACGCGTTGATAGAGGCGCTGCACCTGGGCCGGATCGGCTACGAGCGACGGCACGAGCTGACGCCGGTGCTCTTCGCGACCGGCGCGGCCGGCGACCCGGTGGCGCGCGCCCTGGTGGACCGGCTGGCCGAGGAGGTCGTGGCCATGGCCTCGGTCGCGCTGTCCCGGCTCGGCCTGCTCGACGAGCAGGCGCCGGTGGTGCTGGGCGGCAGCGTGCTGGCGGCGCGCCACCCGCAGCTGGACGACCGGATCGCCGAACTCCTCGCGGCACGGGCCCCGAAGGCGGTGGTCCGGGTGGTGAAGGAGTCCCCGGTGCTGGGCGCGGGGCTGCTGGGCCTTGACCACACGGGTGCGGCGCACGAGGTGCACGACAGACTGCGGGCGCACTACGCCTGACATCTGGTGACATCAGTGGGTATGAGGGGCGTTCCATGGCCGTCGGGCCGCGGGACGCCCCTCGTCGATGGAACCGATCAGTTGCCCCGCACGTGTTCATGGTTGGGGAGATCGGTCCGTCGAGGGGGATTGCACCGTCGATCGTCTTGATCGGCGGCGCCGGCCTTGATCGAATGCTGTTGACTGCAGTTGATCGCGTTCACGGACCGGTGCAGGATCCAGGCGTTCCTTGTGTGGATGTCGGTCCCTGCGGCCATACTTCTGGCCGGGTACCAGTCCCCCGTTCGGCCGGGGGGCGGGCCACCGTCAGCGACCGAGGGGGAGGTCAAGTGACATACCCGCCGAATGTGCGCCCGGCGCCGCCACGCGCGCCGGAGCCGCTGCCTGCGCCGACGGCCGTACCCGTACCGCCGCAGCACAGCGCACGGGCCGTGGTGACCGCACGGCTGCGTGCCGCGGCGACCACCGAACCGGGCAGGCTCCAGATCATCGGGGCCGTACTGGCCCTGCTCGTCGTCGCGTTCGGGGCCGTGACGGCGTTCGAGATCTCCGACCGGGCGACGGCCGCCGACGACGTGGTGAGCCGCAGTCAGCCGCTGAGCGCGGACGCGGCGGACATCTACCGCTCGCTGGCCGATGCCGACGCGGCGGCGGCGAGCGGCTTCCTGGCCGGCCCGCAGGACTCCCCCGAGGCGCACGAGCGGTACGCGAAGGACATCGAGGAGGCCTCCCGGCTGCTGGTGAAGGCCGCGGCCAACACGGACGCGTCGACGAAGTCCGGCCACGAGATCACCACGCTCAACGAGGGCCTCCCGGGCTACACGGGGCTGATCGAGCGTGCCCGTGCCAACAACCGCCAGGGGCTGCCGCTCGGCGGCGCCTATCTCCGTTACGCGAACCAGAAGATGGCCGGCGAACTGCTGCCGGCGGCCGAGCGGCTGTACACGGCGGAGACCGGCCGGCTGGACCACGACTACGACTCCGCACGGGCGTGGCCGTTCTTCTCGCTCGGGGCCGGCGTGGTCGCACTGGCCGTGCTGTTCTGGGCCCAGCGACGCAACTACGCCAGGACGAACCGGGTGTTCAACCACGGCCTGGTGGCCGCGACCGCGGCGTCCCTCGTGGTCCTGCTGTGGCTCGCGGTGGGTCATTCGGTGGCCCGGTCCGATCTGTCCGACGCCAACGTGCGGGGGCAGCAGTCCCTGGACGTGCTCAACCGGGCGCGCATCGACTCGCTGAAGGCGCGCGCCAACGAGAACCTCACGGTGGTCGCCCGGGGTGCGGTGCTCACCGCGGACGGCAAGAACGACAAGTACGAGACGGACTACGGCACGGGCATGAAGGCACTCGGCGTGGAGCTCGGCAAGGCCGGGAAGCTCGCCGACGGCGACACCGCGGGAAGCGAGCCGGTGGCCGACGCCGTCAAGGGGGTCACCGAGTGGCAGAGCCGCCACCGGACCGCCCGCAAGACCGACGACGGCGGCGACTACGACGCCGCGCTGGACCAGATCATCGGGTCGAAGAATTCGACCGGCGAGTCCTTCAACCGGGTGGACAAGGCGCTGCGTCAGGCGCTCGCCCATGAGCAGGACGAATTCACCCGGGCCGCCGAGGACGGGCGCGGTGCGCTGGGCGGGCTGCCGATCGGCGCAGCGGCGCTCGCCCTGCTCGGCGCGGTCGCCGCGATCGTCGGGGTCAACCGCAGGCTCTCGGAGTTCCGGTGACAGGGGGAGCGATGACAGGGAAGGGTCCTGGGGCGACGGGCCGCTGGACGGGCCCCACGGGCCCGTTCCGCAGGCTGCGCGGCTGGGGCGGGGTGAGCGCCATGGCCGCCGCCTGTGCGGTGACGGCGTCGCTGACCCTGCTGCCGCTCTCCCACAGCGGCAAGAACAGCTTCGACGAGCAGGTCTCGGGGCCGGGCGCGGCGCGTGGCGTACAGGCGCGTGCCGACGACTGCAAGGACCCGGAAGCCAGCCTGCCGGCCTCCGCCGCGGACGGTGCGACCATCGACCGCATCAAGGCGCGCGGGAAGCTGATAGCGGGCGTCGACCAGAACAGCTACCAGTGGGGGTTCCGCGACCCGGAGTCCGCGACCGGGAACCTCGAAGGCTTCGACATCGACCTGGTGCGGGCGATCGCCAAGGACATCCTGGGCGACCCGGACGACGTGATCTTCCGGGCGATCCCCACCAACCAGCGCATCGCCGCCCTGGAGAACGACAAGGTCGACGTCGTCGTGCGGACGATGACGATCAACTGTGCCCGGCTCGACCAGGTCTCCTTCTCCACGGCCTACTTCCAGGCCGGGCAGCAGGTCCTCGCGCCGGTCGATTCCAAGATCACCGGATTCGACTCCTCACTGGCCGGCAAGCGGGTCTGCACGGCGGAGGGCTCCACGGCGTACGAGGCCCTGGAGAAGCAGTCGTTCGGTTCGGTGTTCAGGGACGAGCACGACGGCACCGACGCCGACGAGGACCTGCTCACCGTCCCCAACCAGCTGGACTGCCTGGTACGGCTGCAGCTGGGCGAGGTCGACGCAGTCGTGACGGACAACGCGCTCGGGGCCGGCCAGGCCGCCCAGGACCCGGCCGTGGAGCTCAAGGGCGACAAGCCCTTCACCACCGAGTACTACGGCGTGGCCACGAAGAAGGGCGCGAACGACCTGGTGGCGCGGGTCAACCACGTGCTGGACGACTACCGCGCCGGTGGTTCGGACAGCCCCTGGATGCGGTCCTACCGCAACTGGCTGCAGGACGGTCTGCCCGGCATAACGGCGCCGCCGGCGCCCAAGTACCGGAGCAACTAGCGCCTGTCCTTCGGGTCAGGCGAATCCTGCCGGGCCCCGCCCGGCAGCAAGAGCGGAGAGGTGATCGATGGGCGTCGCGGGCCCCTTCCCCAGCTACGCCGCCCGGCCCCCCGGCCCGGTCATGGACCGGGACGAGGCGGACCGTGCGCTGGCCCGGCTCGGCGCGGAGCACGAGGCGATCGAGACCTCGCTCCTCGCCCTGCAGGACCACGCCGGCCGCCGGCTCCTGGAGGGCGCCGACCTCACCGGTGTGACCGCGGAGCGCTGGAGCGCCACCGAGCAGTCGATCACGCAGTTGTGGGGTTACTTCGACGCGTACGCCGGGGTGTTGAACGAGGCGCGTGAGGTGCGGGCCCGGCGGCGCCACCCCAACCGGGACGATCTGGTGGCCCTGACCGAGCTGTTGCGCGGCCAGGGTGTCACGGTGGCGCACGCCGCCGCCCGACCCGATCCGTCGATCACCGGCCCGGCCAGGCTCTCCGAGCGGTTCACGCTGGAGGAGCTGGTCGCCCGGATGAACGAGCTGTACGCGCGCTCGCTGGACATGGTCGTCGCCTCCGACTCCGTGTGGTCGGCGATGCCCGCCCGGATAGATCTGCTCGCCGCCGAGCTGCGCCGCACCCGCTCGCTCGCGCACTCGGTCGGAGTGCGGCCCGGGGAGCACCCGTCGGGGGACGACCTGGAGTCGATCACCCAGGAGCTGACCACGCTGCGGGTGCAGGTGATCTCCGATCCGCTGGCGTTCTGGCTGCCCGCTCCCGGCAGTTCGGCGCCCGGTGGCGGGCGTCCGGACACGACGCGCTACGACCGGGCGGCCCGGGCGCTGGAGGAGGTGCGGCGGGAGATCGAGGCGGTGCTCGCGGTCCGGCAGGACGCCGAGCAGCGGCTGGTCCAGCTGCGCGACGTGCTCTCCCGGGCGGACCGCACGCTGACCGAGGCCCGGTCGGCGCGCGGCGAGGTGCTGGCGAAGATCGCCGCCTCCGAGGTGCCCGCCGTCAACGGCCCGCCCACCGCGCTGCAGGAGCGGCTCGCCGCGGCGTCGGAGTACCGCAGGCATGCGCAGTGGCACCGGCTGTCACCGCTGCTGGAGACCCTGGAGCGGCAGGCCGAGGAGGAGCTGCTGCGGGCCCGGGAGCAGCTGACGGCGGTCACCGCCCCGCTCGCCGTCCGGGCCGAGCTGCGCGGCCGGCTGGACGCGTACAAGGCCAAGGTGGCCCGGCACGGCCTGGCCGAGGACCTCGTCCTCATCGAGCGCTACGACGCGGCGCGCCGGATGCTGTGGAGCGCGCCGTGCGATCTGCGGGTCGCCGCGCAGGCGGTGCAGCGCTACCAGGACGCGGCGCTGGAACTGATGGGCCAGCGCAGGGCGTCCGGACCAGAGGACCGGCGGGGTCGGTCATGAGAGGCCCGGTGCCACGGGGGCACATGCGGTGCGGGACAGACAGCGACGGAGCAACGTGGCCGCTGCGGCGGCGGGGCGAACAGGGGGAACGACCATGAGTACGCAGTGCCAGCGCCCCGCGTGCGAGGGCAGTTACGAGGACATGGGCGGCGGTGAGATGTACTGCGACACCTGCGGTCTGGCTCCGGTCGTCTCACCGAACGGCATGGTGACCTCGCCGCCCACCGGTGTCGCGGGCGGCGGCCGGGGCGGCAACAGCTCCTCGTCCCGCAGCAGTTCGCAGGCGTCGTCGAGGGCGTCCTCCCGCTCCTCGTCGCGCTCGTCGACGTCGCGGCGTTCCGTTTCGGGGCGGCTCTCGCGTGCCCTGTCCGGAAGCTCCGCCTCCCGCTCGGTCTCGGTGCGCTCCTCCGGTTCGTCGACCAACGTCTCCGGCCGGAACCGTCTGGGCGCCGGACTGGTGCAGGTGCCGGACGTACCGCGTCCCGATCCGCGCACCGCGGTGATGGAGAACCCGGAGGTGCCCGAGCGGAAGCGGTTCTGTTCGCGTGCGGACTGCGGGGCGCCGGTGGGCCGGGCCCGGGGCGAGCGGCCGGGGCGTACGGAGGGGTTCTGCACCAAGTGCGGTCACCCGTACTCCTTCATGCCCAAGCTCCAGGACGGCGACGTCGTGCACGGGCAGTACGAGGTCGCGGGCTGCCTGGCGCACGGCGGGCTCGGCTGGGTGTACCTCGCGGTCGACCGTGCGGTCTCCGACCGCTGGGTGGTGCTCAAGGGCCTGCTCGACACGGGTGACCAGGACGCCATGGCCGCCGCCATCTCGGAACGCCGCTTCCTCGCCGAGATCGAGCACTCCAACATCGTCCGCATCTACAACTTCGTCGAGCATCTCGACCAGCGGACCGGTTCGCTCGACGGCTACATCGTCATGGAGTACGTCGGCGGCAAGGCGCTCAAGGAGATCGCCAACGAGCGTCGCACCGCGAGCGGGAAGCGCGATCCGCTGCCGGTCGAGCAGGCGTGCGCCTACGGCATCGAGGCGCTGGAGGCGCTGGGGCATCTGCACAGCCGCAACCTGCTGTACTGCGACTTCAAGGTCGACAACGCGATCCAGACCGAGGACCAGCTGAAGCTGATCGACATGGGCGCGGTCCGCAGGATGGACGACGAGGAGTCGGCCATCTACGGCACGGTGGGGTACCAGGCGCCGGAGGTCGCGGAGGTCGGGCCGTCGGTGGCCTCCGACCTGTACACCGTCGCGCGGACCCTCGCGGTGCTCACCTTCGACTTCCAGGGGTACACGAACGTCTTCGTGGACTCTCTGCCCGACCCGGACAACATCGAGGTCTTCCGGACCTACGAGTCGTTCTACCGGCTGCTGGTGCGGGCCACCGACCCCGATCCGGCCCGGCGGTTCGCCTCCGCGTCCGAGATGGCGGAGCAGCTGATGGGCGTGTTGCGGGAGGTGGTGTCGCTGCAGACGGGGCGCCCACGTCCGGCGCTGTCGACGCTGTTCGGCGCGGAGATGCGGGTCACCGACACCGAGCTGTTCAGCGTCCTGACGGGCGAGGTGTCCCAACTGGGGGCACGCGCTGCCGAGACCGGCGGGTCCGGGTTGTTCGGGCGTCGGCGGGGCGGGCGGGCGGTCGCGGTGACGCCACCTGCCGGATCGACGCCCACCCCGGTGGCCCCGCCTGGCGGTGCCCCGGGCGCGCTGCCCGCCGGCCCGCCTCCCGGGTACACCCCCGGGGCCGGTCCGCTGCCCTCGTCCACCACGCACGTGCGCGGCGGCCCGGGCGCCGGCAGCGGGAACGCCGCCGTGCCCCCGTACGCACAGTCGGCGGCGGCCATTCCGGCCCCCGGGTACCGGCCGCCGTCCCCGGCACCCGGCCCGGACCGTACGGCGTGAGCGGGCCTCGGCTGGCCGGGCTCGACGTGCGGGGGACCTCGCTGGCACTGCCGGTCCCCCGGGTCGACGCGAACGACCCCAACGCCGGTTTCCTCGCAGGGGTGATGGCGTCGGCACCCGCCGAACTGATCGCCGCATTGCAGGCCGTGCCGGCTGCCTCGCTGGAGACCCGGCTGCGCGAGCTGCGGGCCTCCCTGGAGATGAACGACCTCGGCGCGGCGACGGAGACCCTGACGACGCTGGAGATCAAGCACCCGGACGACTGGAGGGTGGTCTGGTACCGCGGCATCACCTCCCTGGTGACCGGTGACAACGAGAACGCGGCGCTGTCCTTCGACGCGGTGTACGACGCGTTTCCCGGCGAGCCCGCGCCCAAGCTGGCCCTCGGTGTCTGCGCGGAGGTGCTGGGCCAGCTGGACAACGCCGCCGAGTACTACCGGCTGGTGTGGACGACCGACCCCAGTTTCGTCAGTGCGGCGTTCGGCCTGGCCCGGGTACAGATCGCGGCCGGGGACCGGGCCGGGGCCGTCAGGTCGCTGGAGTCGGTGCCGGAGGCGTCGATCCACTTCACGGCGGCCCGGGTCGCCGCGGTGCGTGCGCGGCTGCGCGAACGGGCCCCGGACGAGCCGCTGATCACCGATCTGATGGCGGCCTCGGCCCAGGTCTCGGGGCTGGCCGGTCTCGGCCTGGACGCGGTGCGCCGGGAGCAGTTGTCGACCGAGGTGCTGGGCACGGCGCTCGACTGGGTACTCTCCGGTAGTCCCACTGCGGGGCCCCCGGCCCCGCAGGCGCCGGCGCATGCCGGGGTGCACGGGCCGAAGACGCTGCTCGGCAGTGAGTTGGACGAACGCGGCCTTCGTTTCGGGCTCGAGCGTTCGTACCGGATGCTCGCCCGGCTTGCGGAGCCCGGTGACGAGAGGATCGAACTGGTGGAGCGGGCCAACCGTTTCCGCCCCCGAACGTGGGTGTGAAGATGTCGCCGAACCACCAGGAGACTGCCTTGTCGAGGTGTCCCGGCTGCGAGGAGCCGCTGGAGCCGGGGGACCTGTTCTGCGGTGCGTGCGGGTACGACCTGTCGGCCGTGCCCGAGTCGCCTCAGGACAATCCGACGATCGTCATCGCCGTTCCGGCCGGGGACCATGCGCCGGGTTCCGGGCCGGCGGCCGGTCCCGCTGCGCAGCCGGCTCCGGGTTCGGTGGCGGGGTCCGCCGCCGGGACCGACCGGTCCGCGCCGCCCGCCCCGGCCGGTGCCCCGGCGGCGGCCCGCTTCGACGGCCCCGGTGCGTCCGGTGACTTCGAGCTGGCCGCGCCGGCGCCGGCCGCCGACGGCGCGATGCCCGACCCCCGCACCTCCGCGGAGCCCGCGCCGGTCCCGCCGGCCGGCACCAAGGTGTGCGTGGCCTGCCGGGCCGGCCACGTCGACCACGACGGCTACTGCGAGAACTGCGGCCACGCCCAGCCCCGCGAGCGCGACCACATGGAGCAGGAGCTCGGTTCGGTCGCCGCGGTGAGCGACCGCGGTCTGCGTCATCACCGCAACGAGGACTCGTTCGCGGTGTCGGCCACCGCGCTGCCGGACGGCACCCCGGCCGTCCTCGCCATCGTCTGTGACGGGGTGTCCTCGGCCAGCCGTCCCGACGAGGCGTCGGCCGCCGCCGCGAGCGCCGCCGACGAGGCACTGCTGGAGTCGCTGCCGCGCGGCACGCACCCGCAGCAGGCGATGCACGAGGCGATCGTCGCGGCCGCCGAGGCGGTCAACGTCCTTGCCCAGGACACCGGTCAGACCAAGGAGCAGGATCCGCACCGCCAGCAGAACGCCCCGGCGTGCACCCTGGTCGGCGCGATCATGGCCAGTGGTCTGCTGGTCGTCGGCTGGGTCGGTGACAGCCGCGTGTACTGGGTGCCCCAGGACCGGAGCGCCCCGCCTGCCCGGCTCACCGAGGACGACTCCTGGGCCGCGCAGATGGTCGCGGCCGGCCTGATGAACGAGGCGGAGGCGTACGCGGACGAGCGTGCCCACGCCATCACGGGCTGGCTGGGCGCCGACTCGTACGAACTGGAGCCGCACACGGCGTCGTTCAAACCGGACCGGCCGGGCCTCGTGGTGGTCTGCACGGACGGGTTGTGGAACTACGCGGAGTCCGCGGCCGAGATGGCCGCCGCGGTGCCCGTGGACGCGTACGAACGGCCGCTGCACGGCGCCCAGGTGCTGGTGGGCCACGCACTCGACGGTGGGGGCCACGACAACGTAACAGTGGCCCTGCTGCCGTTCGCCGTAGCGCCGCAAGGGGCAGGCTCCGCACACAGCAGCGGTTGAGCCCTGTTCCGTCCTTCCCTTGCTCTTGTGATGTCTTGTCCGTAAATCTGTCTTCATCTGACACGTGGAGCCTCAAGGAGCCGATCAGATGGCCAACTTCTCCAAGTCGAACGTGCCGCAGTTCTCCGTCGAGGTGTACCAGAACGAATACCTGCCCGAGGGCGGCCGTGAGGTCAACGGGATCATCACCGTCACCTCGACCGGGGGCGGCACGACCGGTGGCGTCCCGCTGACGAGTGGGACGCATTCGCCGCCCTCGCGCGTACCGGGGCAGGCTCCGAACGCCGCTGTAGTGATCATGGTGGACTGCTCGGGCTCGATGGACTACCCGCCCACGAAGATGCGCAACGCCCGCGATGCGACGGCGGCGGCCATCGACACCTTGCGTGACGGCACCTCCTTCGCCGTGGTCGGCGGCACGCACGTCGCCAAGGAGGTCTACCCGGGCAACGGGCGGCTCGCCACGGCCGACCCGCAGACCAAGGCCCAGGCGAAGGAGGCCCTGCGCCGGCTCAGTGCGGGCGGCGGCACGGCGATCGGGACCTGGCTGCGACTGGCCGACCGACTGCTCGGCGCCGCCGAGGTGGACATCCGGCACGGCATCCTGCTGACCGACGGGCGCAACGAGCACGAGGCCCCGGAGGATCTGCGGGCCGCGCTCGACGCCTGTGCGGGCCGGTTCACCTGTGACGCCCGCGGTGTCGGCACCGACTGGGAGGTGAAAGAGGTCACAGCCATCGCCTCCGCGCTGCTCGGCACGGCCGACATCGTCGCCGATCCGGCGGGGCTGGCCACCGACTTCACGCAGATGATGGAGAACGCGATGGGCAAGGAGGTCGCGGACGTTGCGCTGCGGCTCTGGACCCCGGTCGGCGTGGAGATCAAGTTCGTGAAGCAGGTCGCGCCCACGGTCGCCGAACTGACCGACCGCCGCACCGAGGCCGGCCCGCGCGCCGGGGACTACCCCACCGGTTCCTGGGGCGACGAGTCGCGGGACTACCACGTGTGCGTGCAGGTGCCGGAGGCGGGCATCGGGCAGGAGATGCTGGCGGCCCGCGTCTCGCTCGTCCTCCCCGACCCGTCGGGCGGGGCGCCCCAGACCCTTTCGCAGGGCCTCGTACGGGCGGTGTGGACGGACGACATGGTGGCGTCGACCTCGATCAATCCGCAGGTCGCGCACTACACAGGTCAGGCGGAACTGGCACAAGTCATCCAGCAGGGGCTCGATGCGCGCAAGTCGGGAGACTTCGACGGCGCTACGGCCAAGCTCGGCCGTGCGGTGCAGTTGGCGTCGGCGTCCGGGAACGAGGACACTGCGAAACTGCTTTCGAAGGTGGTAGACGTCGTCGATGCGGCGACAGGTACTGTGCGACTGAAGGCGAAGGTCGCGGATGCGGACGAGATGACACTCGAAACGCGCTCCACGAAGACCGTCCGCGTAAAGAAATAACCATATATACGTACTGATGCGCCGCCCGACCGGACAGGTCCGCCGAGCGGCGAAGCAAGAAAATTACCGGCCCGCGGGCCGGACGAGGAGAGGGGGAAGCGCCGACATGCCGACCTGCCCGAACGGACACCAGTCGGGTTCCGAGGACTGGTGCGAGGTCTGCGGCCACCGCATGGCCGGGGCGGGCGCGCCTGCGGGCGCTGTTCCCCCGCCGCCTCCCCCGCCCCCCGCGCCCGGCTACGGCTACCCGCAGGGCCCCGGCCCCGACGCGACCGCCCACGCCGAGATCTGCCCGCAGTGCCGCACCCCGCGGGAGGCGATGGCGCCGTTCTGCGAGGAATGCCGCTGGAACTTCCTCACGAACACCGCGACGTCTTACACGCCGCTGGCGCCGCAGCACGGCAGCCCGTCCGGTCCGAGTGGACCCGGCGGTCCGGGTGGCCCGGGTGGCCCGGGTGGCCCCGGCGGTCCGGGTGGCGGCCCCGCCGGGCCCGTTCCCGGACTCAACCTGCCGCCGGGTTTCCAGGCCCAGCAGCCGCCGGGACCGCCGCAGCAGCGCGACCCGTTCGAGTACCAGAGCTCGCGCCCCTCGCAGGTGAACCGGCCGGCCGAGCCGCTCTCCTCGGGCCCGGGGCACCCCGGCGGTCCGGGACCGGGGCACCCGTTCCCGCAGGGACAGCAGGGCCCCCCGCCGCCTCCGTCGTTCCAGCGGGAGCAGCACGGGCAGCAGGGCCCGCCGCCGCCCCCGTCGTTCCAGCAGGAACAGCACGGGCAGCAGGGCCCGCCGCCACCCTCGCCGTTCCAGCAGGAACAGCAGGGCCCGCCGCCGTTCCAGCCGGGGCCGCAGGGACAGCAGAGCCAGCACGGCTTCCCGCAGGGGCAGCAGCACGCCCAGCAGCAGGGTTCGTCGCAGGGCTCGCCCCCGCCGCCGTCGTTCCAGCAGCAGAGCGCGCCGCCCGCGTTCCAGCAGACGGCTCCCCCGGTCTTCGAGCAGCCCGGTCCGCCGGCTCCGCCGCAGTCGGCTCAGCCCGGCAGCGACGACTGGCTGCTGTCGCCGCCGTCGCAGGCCCAGGGGCCGCAGTCCCCCATGCCGCAGCAGTCGTACCCGGGTCAGAACCAGGGCGGCCCGGACATGAGCCAGGGTCCGGGCATGGGCCAGGGACCTGGGCCGTCGTCCATGAGCTGGACCGCGGTCGTGGCTCCGGACCGTGAGTACTTCCTCGCGATGATGCAGCGCAGTGGCCCCGAGGCCACCGGGCTCAATCTGCCCGCGTACTCCCCGGAGCAGCACCTCCCGCTCACCGGCAGCCAGATCACCATCGGCCGCCGTCGGCACAGCACGGGCGAGTCCCCCGACATCGACCTCTCCGTACCGCCGGAGGACCCGGGCGTCTCGCACCAGCACGCGGTGCTGGTGCAGCAGCCCGACAGCAGCTGGGCCGTGGTCGACCAGAACTCCACCAACGGCACCACGCTCAACGACGCCGAGGACCCGATCCAGCCCTACGTCCCCGTTCCGCTCCAGGACGGCGACCAGGTGCATGTCGGGGCGTGGACGACGATCACGATCCGCCGGGGCTGACAGCTTCGAACGATGCGCGGCCGGCGAGGGGGACACCTCCTCACCGGCCGCGCATTGCTGTGCGCCGGCACCCGACGGCCGCGACCACATAATTCGCACTACGAATAGGCACCCCCGCAGCGAGGCAGGACAGCCTTCCGCTGTCGTATTCTGAGCAAATGCGAAAGGCCGAGGGTGAACAGATGGGGGTCGTCACCGCGCTGGTGCGATCCTCATTTCTGGTGAATGCCGTATACGCCGAGTCCGGCCGGATGCACGGAATCACCGCGCAGCAGGGCCAGCTGCTCTGCGTACTGATGCTGCAGCCGTACGGAATGCGCGAGCTCGGCTCGACGCTGGGGCTGGCGAAGTCCAGCCTCACCGGCCTGGTGGACCGCAGCGTCCAGCGCGGACTGGTCCGGCGGGAACCCGACCCCGAGGACGGGCGCGCGGTCCGGGTCGCCCTGACCGGGCCGGGTGCCGAGCTGGCGGAGGTGTTCTACGCCGAGACCTGCCGCCGGGTGGAGACCCTGACGGCCGGCCTCGACGACACCGACCGGGAGCTGCTCGCGCGGCTGCTCGGCCGGCTGGTGCTGAACAACAAGGTGCCGGTGGTCTTCATGGAGGCGGACTGAGGACCGGGCCCTGGGTGACGGGGCGGCCCGAGGTCCAGCCCCGGGCAGCGGGCCGGATCAGGACCCGAGGTCCCGCCCCCGGGTCCTGATCCGGCCCGCTACAAACAGAATCCGGCCCGCTGCAAACAGGAGGGGGACCCTATCCGCGCCCGGCGGTGCCGAACAGCTCGGCGAACCGGCCGGTGAACAGGTCCGCCCCCTTGTACTCACTGACCGCCGACGCCGGCAGCACAGCAGGCCCGTCGGGCGTGGGCACCTGCCCCACCCCGCCCCTGGGGCCGAGCGGGAGCAGGATCGAGGGCACCGGGGACGGCCGGTAGGCGGCAGTGGGCCGCTCTCCCCTTATCCGGGCGAGGATGTTCTCCGCCACGACCTGCGCGTGCTTCATCGCGTAACCGGCCATCTTGGCCTCGGGCAGGTCGGTGATGTCCCCGAGTGCGTAGATGTGGTCGTGTCCCTCGACGTTCAGCGCCTCGGTGACACGGACCTGCCCCCGCGGGGTCCGGACGGTCACCCTGCCGTCGGCGAGGTAGTCACCGTTGACGTGCACGCCGTAGCAGCGGAACCAGATGTCGGCGGAGATCTCCTCGCCGTCGGTGGCCACGGTGAAGGACTTCGTCCGCCCCGGTCCGGCCGGCGGCTCCTCGGCCAGCGTGGTGCCCAGGCGCAGTTCCACACCGAGCGCGTCCAGCTGGCGGCGCAGATCCTCGCGGAGCTCCGGCAGGAAGCCGGGTACCAGCTCCTCGGCGGGGTCGGTGATGATCACGTGCTTCTCCGGCCAGACCGCCTTGATCTCGCCGGAGAGCTCCAGCCCGACCGGACCGGCACCGACGATCAGCACCCGGCCGGCGGCGGAGAGCTCCGCATGGGCCTGATGGATCCGCTCCAGCGCGTCGCCTGCGAGATCGGCGTCCATCTTGGCCGGGAACGGATAGTCGGAGCCGGTGGCGAGGACCAGGTAGTCGGCCGCGATCCGCTCCCCCGAGGCCAGGGTGACGCCCCCCGGATCCACCGCGACGGCCCGCTCGCGCCGCACGGTGCCGCGCCGGAGCAGGGTGTCGTACGGAAAGAAGATATTGCCCGCCCAGTCGGGCTTCACCAGCGCCCGGAGGGATCCCGCCGCATGGACGAACGCGTCCTTGGGATCGATGAGCACGACATCCGCCTCGCCGTCCAGCGCCTTAGCGACAGCGGCGCCTCCATAACCTCCACCAATTACCACGACCGTACGGTTCATGATTCCCCACTCCCAGCAGCACGGCAGGTATCGTTCGCACTACGAACCATACTAGTTCGTGTAGCGAACTGTAAATGCTTGTTTTCGGTGCACGCCTGCCGTCGGCGAGCGATGAGCGCGAGGACGTGATCGATTCACCCGGGCACCGGTCCCCGGCCGGTGCGTCTGCGACGATGGACGGGTGACTGAGAACCCGCGCGACACGCTGCAGGAGCTGACCTTTTACGAGCAGGTCGGCGGCGAAGAGACCTTCCGTCGCCTGGTCCACCGCTTCTACCAGGGTGTGGCCGGGGACCCGCTGCTGCGGCCGATGTACCCGGAGGAGGATCTGGGCCCGGCCGAGGAGCGGTTCACGCTGTTCCTGATGCAGTACTGGGGCGGCCCGCGCACCTACAGCGACCAGCGGGGACATCCGCGGCTGCGGATGCGGCACGTGCCGTTCCGGGTGGACCGGGCCGCGCACGACGCCTGGCTGAGCCACATGCGGGTGGCTCTGGACGAGCTCGAACTCGCGCCGGAGCACGAGCGACAGTTGTGGGACTACCTCACCTACGCGGCCGCCTCGATGGTGAACACCGAGGGCTGAACACCCGAGCCCCGGACCGGGCCGCGAGGCCGCGGACCGGGCCGAGCGGAATCGAGCCGAGCCGGCGGTTGAGGACGGAGCCGGGCGCGGGACGCCCCGGCTCCGGTGCCCCGGTGCGCGCCCGAGAGGTCCTGGTCCTAGCCGCCCACCGAGACGCCGAGCATCCCCAGCCCGCCCCCCGAACCGGCCCGCCGCAAGGCGATCGCGCCGAAGGGGGTCCGCAGCCGCAGCCACGCCCCGGCCGCGAGCAGCGCGACGGGAAAGTCCGGTGCGGGCCGGAGGAAGCCAAGGGCCTGGGCCGCGTGCACGGCCCGCAGCGGCAGCTCCGTGCCGCCGACGGTCCGCGACCAGATGTCGCGTCCGATGAGGTCCCGCTCGGCCCGCGAACGACGGTCCGCGGGCAGGGCCTCGTCGCGCCCCCGGAACTCCGCCACGGCGGCGGTCAGCGCCGCGCCGAGGGAGTCGGGGCCCGGCAGCCCCGGGCACTCCTGCCAGCCGCCGCGCGGGGGCAGTACACCCGTCCACGGCGGTCCGGTCACCGGCGCGGGCAGGGACCCCGCACCGGCTTCCGGTCCCTCGACGTCCAGCGACTCGAGGAGCTCACCGGCGGACACGGTGACGTCGAAGTCATGCGCACCCGCACGGTCACCCGAGCCGGCAAGGTCGGACGAGCCCGCCAGCCGTACCGCCCGGATCGCCAGGACCTCGAACGACGGCGGCCGGCCGAAAACGGCGAGCGCTCCGCCGCCCGCCTGCAGCCGCACGGCCGCGGCACGGTCGTAGTGCAGCAGCCGACCGAGGAAGCCCGCGAGATCCGCGGCCTCCCTCGCGTCGGCGAACCGAAGCGACTGCACGGGCACGGTCATGCCGCCGCGGGCTCCTCGGCCAGGTACTTCTGGAGGAAGAGCTTCTCCTCGGCGGAGATCCGCCGGGGCCGCTCCTCGGCCAGGTCGTACGGCACGACGATGGTCGACGCCCGTACGTACACCTGCTCGGGGTCCTTGATCTCGTAGGCGATCGTCAGCGACGCGGCGCCTATCTTCGTGACCCAGGACTCGACGGTCACCGGCGCGTGCCGGTGGACCAGCGGCCGGACGTAGTCGATCTCGTGCCGGGCGACGACGGAGCCGCCCGCGAACGACGGCGAGCCGTCCCCCGGCGCCAGCCGGAACATGAAGTCGATGCGCGCCTCCTCCAGGTAGCGGAGGAAGACCACGTTGTTCACGTGGCCGAAGGCATCCATGTCCGACCAGCGCAGCGGGCAGCTGTAGATGTGACGTGCCAAGACGATCAGCCTCGCGTGAGCTTCTTGTACGTGGCGCGGTGCGGGCGGGCCGCGTCCGCACCGAGACGCTCGACCTTGTTCTTCTCGTACGACTCGAAGTTGCCCTCGAACCAGTACCACTTGGAGTCGCCCTCGTACGCCAGGATGTGCGTGGCGACTCGGTCCAGGAACCAACGGTCGTGGGAGATGACCACGGCCGCACCCGGGAACTCGAGGAGTGCGTTCTCCAGCGAGGAGAGGGTCTCGACGTCGAGGTCGTTGGTGGGCTCGTCGAGGAGCAGCAGGTTGCCGCCCTCCTTCAGCGTCAGCGCCAGGTTGAGGCGGTTGCGCTCACCACCGGAGAGCACACCGGCGGGCTTCTGCTGGTCCGGGCCCTTGAAGCCGAACGCGGAGACGTACGCGCGCGACGGCATCTCGACCTGGCCGACGTTGATGTAGTCCAGCTCGTCCGACACGACGGCCCAGAGGGTCTTCTTCGGGTCGATGTTGGAGCGGGACTGGTCGACGTAGGAGATCTTGACCGTGTCGCCGACCTTGATGGCGCCGGCGTCCGGCGTCTCCAGGCCCTGGATCATCTTGAACAGCGTGGTCTTGCCCGCGCCGTTCGGGCCGATGATGCCGACGATGCCGTTACGCGGCAGCGTGAAGGACAGGTCGTCGATGAGGACCTTGTCGCCGAAGGCCTTCGAGAGGTTCTCCACCTCGACGACGATGGAACCGAGCCGCGGGCCCGGCGGGATCTGGATCTCCTCGAAGTCCAGCTTCCGCATCTTGTCCGCCTCGGCGGCCATCTCCTCGTACCGGGCGAGACGCGCCTTGGACTTGGTCTGGCGCCCCTTGGCGTTCGACCGCACCCACTCCAGCTCTTCCTTGAGCCGCTTCTGCCGCTTCTCGTCCTTGCGGCCCTCGACCTTGAGCCGGGTGGCCTTCTTCTCCAGGTACGTGGAGTAGTTGCCCTCGTAGGGGATGGCGCGGCCGCGGTCGAGCTCGAGGATCCACTCGGCGACGTTGTTCAGGAAGTACCGGTCGTGAGTGACGGCGACGACGGCGCCCGCGTACTTCGAGAGGTGCTGCTCCAGCCAGTTCACCGACTCGGCGTCGAGGTGGTTGGTGGGCTCGTCGAGCAGGAGCAGGTCCGGAGCCTCGATGAGCAGCTTGCAGAGCGCGACTCGGCGCTTCTCGCCACCGGAGAGGTTGACGACGGGCCAGTCACCGGGCGGGCAGCCCAGCGCGTCCATGGCCTGCTCCAACTGAGCGTCCAGGTCCCACGCGTTGGCGTGGTCCAGGTCCTCCTGGAGCTTGCCCATCTCGTCCATGAGCGCGTCGCTGTAGTCGGTCGCCATGAGCTCGGCGACCTCGTTGAAGCGCTGGAGCTTGCCCATGATCTCGGCGGCGCCGTCCTGCACGTTCTGCAGCACGGTCTTCGACTCGTCGAGCTTGGGCTCCTGCATGAGGATGCCCACGCTGAACCCGGGCGACAGGAACGCGTCACCGTTGGACGGCTGCTCCAGGCCCGCCATGATCTTCAGCACCGTGGACTTACCGGCACCGTTGGGACCCACCACACCGATCTTCGCGCCGGGCAGGAAGCTCAGCGTCACGTCGTCAAGGATGACCTTGTCGCCGTGCGCCTTGCGTGTCTTGCGCATCGTGTAGATGTACTCAGCCAAGAGAAACCGTCCGGCAATCGATGAGTGGGCAGATACACCCCATCTTGCCTGACCGCCACCCCTGGATGGAAACCCGTATCGCCTGGTGGCCGTGACCTGGCCCTATGCGTGGCCGGGCCTGTAGGCGAGCTGTCACTGACTGTCGCATTCGGTCACCGCTGGGCATCCTCGCACGGCCCTGGGACGGCACGGAGGCGATCACTGGGTCGCCGTAGGCCCCTCGTCGAGCGTACGGCTCCCGGCTCGTCGACAACTGCACCGGCTGCTCTTCGGCCACGAACTCATACCCGGTCCGGACCGGGTTCGACGAAATGCGTGCCGGAACCCGCACGTCCTTCAAGCGCTCCCTGCGAGCCCAGGAATCAATTCAAGGAATACTTCAAGCCATTCTCCGCCACCCACCTGTACCCGAAGGTATCGGTCGACGGAAGATCCCTCCACGGCGCCCCCGAAACCCTAGCCAGGCAAATGATCCACCTTGGGTTATTGGTCACAGAATCGAGATAAGTGATCGCCCATTTTCCGCGCGAGCGAGCCGTACGCATCACGGCCACCTTCGCTGCCGCAGCGACGCTCGCTCTAGTCGGTCCGTTCATGGAAAAATTTAACAATCCGATTTGCCATGCAACTGCCCTCATCTTCTCCAGCGGCTGGGCGTGGGCTTGCTTCGCCTTCATGGTGGGCTTCTTGTGTCGGTCCAAGATCGAGTCGGCGTTGCTCGCTTCCTCGACTCTGGCTGTAGCCGTGGTCGTCTACTACGCCTTCAAGGCGATTCTCCCGACTACCCCTGTCGGCGTGGTCGTCTCCTCCAAGGTCGGAGATGGGCTCACGTCCAGCATCCTCGTTTGGGGAATAGCAGCCTTCGCCTTCGGGGCACCTGTGGGGTTGTTGGGAAACATCGCTCGAACGCCTGGGATCGGCGGCATTCCGTACCGGCTGCTCATTCCGTTGGTTGCCTTCATTGAAACCTCTGCGCGATTGGACACGGAGGCTTCCTCACAGGGCCAGTTCGTCGCGAACACCTGGTCCATAATTCGTATTGCCGCAGTGCTCACTGCCGTGGCTCTACTGGTGCACGGACTGACGACTTGGCGCACCCAGCGAGACAGGCCGGACGCGGACATCGGGGTCGGCGCAAGGAAGGAACGGTCCTGATGTGAGCCCAGCCATGCAGGGCCTCTTGTCTTGACCAACCGCCGCTTCCGGATGAGGGCCCCGGCACCCGCACGGCCAACGTCCGCCAGGGGCCCGGGGCCGTCACCTGGACCGTCGCCGACTCCCCGACCGGCGCCGGCCCCCGGACCGGGGGTGGTGGCCGGACCGGCCACCACCCCCATGCTCACTGCCCGTACGCGACCAGCCGGTCGGTGGCCGGTACCACCACGAGGCCGCCGCCCGCTCCGAGACCGGTCAGCGGCTGGGACACATTGTGCTCGTCGGGGTCGTTGATCGGGGCGCCGACGTCGGTGGACCAGACGGACTGGCCGGTGGCGCCGTTGAGCGCCCACAGCCGGCCGGTTCGCGAGCCCACGTAGACGTAGCCGTTGACGACGATCGGCGCCGTGCTGATCTGGCCGTCGCCCTCGAACTTCCAGCGGGTGGCCAGGGTGCGGCTGTGACGCTCCTGAAGGACGCCCTCGTCGACGAAGTAGCCCTGGCGGCCGTCGAAGGCCGGTGCGGGTGACCAGCCGTCGGCCTCGTAGGTGCTGCGGACCTCTCCGTCCGCGGCGTTGAGGGCCGCGGGGGTCATCCCGGCGTCGTCGCGGATCCAGACACCGCCGTCGGCGAGGACCGGGGTGCGGCCTCCGCCGCCGGAGCAGTCCGTCCGGTGGTGCCAGATCGGGCTGCCCGACTTGGGGTCGAAGGCGTACGTCTGCTCGCAGGCGTACGAGACGTAGACCCCGTTGGCCGTGACGGCGGGCGAGCTGTTGTCCCCGTTCGCGACCGGCTGGGTCCAGCGCACCGCACCGTCGGCGGCGTCCACCGCGTACACGGTGCCGCCCGAGCCCGCGCCGCCCGTGTACACCACGCCGCCGGCGAAGGTGGGTGGCGAGGTGAAGGAATACTGGCCGGGCAGCTTGACGGTCCAGATCTCCGCGCCGGTGGCCGGGTTGTACGCGGTCAGCGTGCCGTCGTAGGTCTGGGCGTAGAGCCGACCGCCCCCGTAGGCGAGCGCGGACCACCAGTAGGTGCCACCGAGGTCGACGGGTTTCCAGGCGTTCTCGCCGGTGGCCGCGTCAATGGCGTAGAGGGTGGTGCCGTAACCGTTCGGTGTGGCAGCGGTGGCGAAGACTCGCCCTCCGGCCACGATGGGGTAGGAGACGCTCCCGCCCAGGTCGCGGGACCACTTCTGGCTGAGCGGTGGAGCGCCCACAGCCGTGTCGACGAGGCTGCCGTCGTGGCGTGCGTTGACCTGGTACGTGGTCGAGGATCCGGTCTGCGTCGGCTGCGCGCCGACCGGCGTCACGAGCGTGACCGCCGACAGTGCCGCACCGAGCAGGACGGTGATGGTTCTTCGAAGTTTCATTCGGGTATCCCCCATCGTCGGCATCACCGCGGCGATGCGCGCAGGACGGACCCGCCCCCTTTCGGCGGCCCGCTTCCAAGCCCCCCATGGTCCTCTACGGATCACTCAACCGCCTTGTATTTACGATCAGTTGGCCGATCTTCCGGCCATGTTTCCTGATCCGGAGCAAGGACTCGTGGTGGTGCGTCGCGCCGACGTTCGCCGACCTCGTCGAGGCCTTACGACCCGCCGTGGCGACCGAGCCCGGAGGAGGAGAAGGGCGGAGGAGGAGGGGGCGGAGGAGGAGGGGGGCGGAGGAGGGGAGCCGTGAGCCTGGAATCACCGCTCGACTGGCGGGGCTCCGCATGAACCGCGACAGCCCCGGTACGCGGCTGCGTACCGGGGCTGTCCTCAGCACATGGCGGTTTCCGTGTGCCTACCGTTCATCAGCACATGGGGGTTTCCATGCGCCTACCGTTCATCACTCACCGGAGGACTGGCCCTTGCGCCGGCGGAGGAAGAAGACCGCGCCGCCGCCGATGACGACCAGGGCGATCGCTACGCCCGCGATGATCGGGGTGGCGTTGGAGCTTCCGGTCTCGGCGAGGCCGCCCTCGGCCCCCGTGGAGCTGCCGCCGGCCGTGGCGGTGGTCGTGCTGGGCTGGTCGGCGGTCTGCGTGTCGAGGCCGCCGGTGCCGCTGCCGCTGGTCTTGCAGTCCAGCACGCCCTTGAACGTCTTCGTGAACCCGCCGGGGCCGGTGATCGTGAAGTCGTACGCCTGGTCCTCGGCGACGGGCACCGTCACGGTCTCGGACTTGCCGGCTTCGACGGTGTGCGTCATCCCGGCCAGCTCGAAGGTGAACGCCTCGTCGCCCTCGTTGCTCGCGGTGACGTCCACGCCGCCCTTGGCGCAGTTCTTCTTCGCGGAGAGCGCCGGGATCGCGCCCTTCTTGGCCCACGTCGCGGTGGCGCTCGCCGAGACGGTGGTCTCGCTGGAGCCCGCCAGGATCTGGGTCTGGCTCCTGGTCACTCCGGCGAAGGCCCGGCCGACGGGCACCGAGGTGGTGGCCTGGACGGTCAGTGAGGCGGAGCCGTCGGGGGAGCCTGCCGGTACGTCGAAGTAGAGCTCGGCGCCGTTGACCGCGGTGGTGACGGGCTTGCCCTTCTTGTCGGTGACCGCGATGCCGCTGGCGGAGTCGGCGGGCGGGGCCACCGAGACCTGACCGGCGTTGGTGCGGACGGTGACCGGGCCCAGCCGCTCACCGGACCTGCCGGACACCGCTCCCGGGCCCAGGGCGAGGGACGCCTTGGGCTCGGCGGTGTCGGTGGCGGACTTCTGCAGCCAGTCCGCGAGCTTCTCGGCCTGGCCGTCCGCCGCCTCGACATCGGCGTTGTCCGAGTAGCGCCAGATGGCGACCTGGGTGCCCGCCGCCGCGGTCCTCTCGGTGAGCGGACCGGTGCCTGCGGCCTTGGCGAGCGCCGAGAGGTCGTCGATCTGCGGGTAGGAGTGCTCCAGGATCCAGCGGATCCGGCCGGCGTTCTTGTTGCCGCCCAGCGAGGTCTGGCTCCAGGGGGTCTCCAGGTACTTCGCCTCCTCCTGGGTGGGGTTGTGGATGTCGATGCAGTACGTCTTGAGCTTGCCGCCGCCGTCGACGGTCATCTCGAAGAGACCGGCGGGCAGCTTCTGGTCCTTGCCGTCCGCGTGCAGCACCGCATCGTCAAAGGTCTTCAACCCGTCCAGCACCGCGGACGCGCCGCCCTGGTGCTGGGGCGCCTCGTCGGCCGCCGCGCTGCCCGCGGTGGTGAGGGCGCCGGCCATGACCAGGCCGGTTGCCACCACCGAAGCGGCCAGGCGGGATATGCCCCGGCTCCGTGGGGGGTTGGCCGTCGCCCTCGATGACGAGGCGGTCGCTGAAGAAGCAGAAAACACAGAATTCCCCTCCGGGCGAGACCCTCGCGCCTGGTGCGCGTGTGGGGATTGTCCCGCCAGCCGACTCAAGTGCCCTGTGAGTACTGGGGAATCCTAAGGACGAAGCGAAGCACAGTCCCCCGTCATACGGTCGGATAACCATTCCGAATCAGAATCGTTATCCCCGGTAACGCGTGGACCCGAGGTCCTCGCTGCTGCCCGTCACGGCGCGGACACGAGCTCGGGACTGCCTTTCTGACGGGTCGTCCGACGTTTGCCGGCCGGGCGCTCGACCCGATCCGGCCGGTCCGCCGTTCCTGCCGATTCCGCCGTTCCTCGCTGGGCCGCCGTCCCCACCTGCGACGTTTGCATCTGCGCCGCCGTCGCCATCCGTGCCGCCGGCTGAACCCGGTCCTCCTGTTCAGCCAACTGCTCGCGCCCGGGCCCCTCGCCCACGGTCCACCTGTCCGGCTCGACCGCCCCCGGCGCGCTCGTGCGCGACGTCAGCCCCGGCTCTCCCCTGACCACGCGCCGGAACGCCGACGTCCCCCGTGTCAAATCGTGTCCCACCGCCACCGCCTCGATGTCCACGAACGTCCTTCGCTGGCCTTCCCGTTCCTCCTCGCGCACCTTCAGCCTGCCGTGCACCACCAGGGGATCCCCGACGGAAACGGAACCCGTCAGATTCGATGCCAGGCTCCGCCATGCCCACACGGTGTAGAAGCTGGTGTGGCCGTCCGCCCAGAGCTGTTTCTCCCGGTCCCACCGCCGCGGCGTCACCGCGAACCGGAATCGCGCCATTCCCCCGGTCGCGGTCTCCCGGAACTCCACACCGGTGGCCGCATTGCCCACCAGCGTCACCAAGGTCTCGTTCATGACTCCGCCTCCCCTTCGGTCTGGAATCAGCGACCCGCACCCTTGCGTCCGGTCACTGATCCCATGCTGAAGGGGAGGCGGAATTCCTGCTGAGGCCTGTGGACTAACGGCCCGTTGTGGAAAACTCCGTCACCGCCACGAATCGCTCCCGCACCTCGCGGTAGCGCACCAGCTCCGCCGACACCGGATCGAGCACCCGGGCCCGCCCGCAGGCGGCCGCCGCCTCGCGCAGCCGGCGTTCGGCCTCCTGGCCGTACCGTCGCGCGGGGCCCCGGGCCGCCGCCGCGCACGACCACTCCACCAGCGGGCCGCCGATGATCCCCGCCAGCATCACCAGGGCGGGCGTCAGCAGTCCCGGTTCGAGTACCCCGACGATCTGGCCGATCAGCCACAGGCCTCCGAAGATCTGCAGCAGTGTCATCGCCACCTGCGCCAGTACGGCCGCCGGCCACCAGGCCGGACGTGGCGGCTTCCCGCCTCCGCGCCCCCGGTGCGCCCCGCCCTTTCCGCCCGGCTCCCCTTCCTCCGCGATGGCCGCGTCCGGGCCCCGGCCCTGTGCCCCACCGGCGCGTTCGGCCAGTTCGTCGAGGGCTTCGGGCAGCCCCTGCGCCCCGTGCACAGCGGCTTCGCGCACCGCCTGCGCCCACGGTCCCGGCAGCCCGTCCACGGCGTCGTCCGCGACCGTGCGTACCGCCTGTTCGACCCGCTGACGTGCGGTGAGGTGTTCCTCCGGCGGGGCGGAGTGGGCCGCCCGGTCCAGGCTGCCCGGCTGCCGGGTGGACTCGTACCAGCGCCACAGCCGCAGCCACGGCGTTCCGCACGCCCGGCCGGCGTTCCGGCGCCATTCGCGCTCAGCCGCCTGGCCGGCCGCGGCGGCGCCGACGGCCTCCGCGAGCCGGTCGGCGAACTCCTCCCGGGCCTGCTCCCCCAGTCCGGGGCGCCCCTCGGCGACGTACACCGGACGCAGCCTGGCCGCGGCGACGTCCACATCCGCGGAGAGGCGTCGCGTCGCCGCCGTGCGCTCCTGGACGAACCGGCCGAGAAGTTCGCGCAGTTCGCCCACCCCTTCGCCGGTGAGCGCGGACAGGGACAGCACGGTGGCGCCCGCTTCGCCGTGTTCACCGAGGGCCATGCCGTCCTCGTCGAGCAGCCGGCGCAGATCGTCCAGGACCTGATCGGCGGCCTCGCCGGGCAGCCGGTCGATCTGGTTGAGGACGACGAAGGTGACCTCCGCGTGTCCGGCCAGCGGCCGCAGGTAGCGCTCGTGCAGCGCGGCGTCCGCGTACTTCTCCGGGTCCACGACCCAGATCACGGCGTCGACCAGCGCCAGTACCCGGTCCACCTGAGCGCGGTGCCCGGCGGCCGCCGAGTCGTGGTCGGGCAGGTCGACCAGGACGAGGCCCTGGAGCGCCTCGTCGGCCCGGCTACCGCTCTGCTGCGGCCTGCGCCGGAGCCGCCCCGGGATCGCCAGCCGGTCCAGCAGCCCCGCGGCGCCGTCCGTCCAGGAGCAGGCGATGGGCGAGGAGGTGGTCGGCCTGCGCAGCCCGGCTTCGGAGATCTGCGCGCCGGCGAGGGAGTTGAAGAGAGTCGATTTGCCGCTGCCGCTCGCTCCGGCGACGGCGACGACGGTGTGGCGGGAGGAGAGCCGCTGCCGGGCAGCGGCCTCGTCGAGCACGCGGCCCGCTTCGGCGAGGGTGGTCCGGTCGAGCCTTGCCCTGGAGAGCCCGACGAGTTCGCGCAGTGCGTCCAGACGCGGACTGAGCGGGCTGCCGTCGGGCACGTACGCCTCGACCTGCGGCCGTACGTCGTCGTCCTGGGCGGCTTCCGGTGCTTCCTCGGGGGCGGCCCCGTCGTCGGTGACGGCGGCGGCGCGGCGGGCGATGAGCCCGTCGTCCCACCCTGTGCCCGGCCTGTCCCGGTCCTCTTCCACGCCCTTTCGGGGAGCGGAACCCTCGTCCGGGTTCCGGCCGTGCTTCAGTTCAGGTACCTGGCCCCGGCCCTGTCCCGGACCTTCGTCAGTGACGGCAGTCATCGCTGCCACCTCTCCTTCTGCAGTACGGACAGCGCGGCAATCAGTTCGGCTTGCGGCTCGGGGGCCACGTCGAGCGCGTCCAGCGGGGCGAGGCGCCGGTCACGTTCGCCGCCCAGCACCTGGTCGAGATAGCTGGTGAGCAGGGCCCCGCCCTTGTCGCGCAGCCGCAGGGCGCCCTGCGCGCCGATGCGTTCGGCGAGCTGTTCCCCGGCGGTACGGGCCCGGCGCCCGCCCAGCAGCGCGGCGGCCAGCAGGGTGGCGACGGTCTCCGCGTCGGGCGCGGCGTTGCGTTCCAGCAGGCGCACCTCCTCCTCGGCGAGCTCCTCCAGGACCCGGCGCCACCGCCGTACGGTCATGGCGACCCGGCCCCGGATGTCCTCGGCGGGGCCCCATCCCCCCTCTTCCCGGCCCACCGTCTCGAAGCCGAACACCGCGGCCGCGGGCTCCCGCTGCCAGGTCGTCCGGATCTGCTCGTCGGCGGCTGCCACCGCGCACTCCAGGAGGGCGGCGAGGCTCTCCACGAGTGCTTCGAGGACCTCCTCGGAGGTGCTGTACAGCGGGTAGCCGCGCCATCTGGTCCGGGCGTCCCCCGCGAGCGCGCCACCGTTCTGCAGCCGCCGCCGGACGCGCGCGCCCTCCTTGCGGTACGCGTCCTCGACCACGCCGGTCAGCCGCACGGCGGCCGCGTACTGGGCCGCGACGGCCCCGGCCAGTGCCGGCATCCGCACGTCGAGCGAGTCGATGACCCCGGCCGCCGTACGTCCGACCGCCTGCTGACGGGCCGCCGGATCCTGCGCGCGGTGGGCGAGCCAGGCACGCAGCGGGGCGACGGCCGTGGTGGGCAGCAGCCCGCTGCCGCCGCCCGCGGACTCGGGGAGTTCGGGGATGGTGAAGCGCGGCACCTCGCCGAGACCGGCCTTGGTGAGCAGCGCTCCGTACTGTCGCGACACCTCGTCGATCACCTGGTGCGGCACCCGGTCCAGGACGGTGACGAGCGAGGCGTCGTACTCCTTTGCGGTACGCAGCAGATGCCACGGCACCGCGTCGGCGTACCGGGCGGCGGTGGTCACCATCACCCAGACATCCGCCGCGCAGACGAGTTCGGCGGCCAGGACGCGGTTGCGTACGACGAGCGAATCGATGTCCGGGGCGTCCAGCAGGGCGAGCCCGCGCGGCAGCCCGGCGGCGGTTTCGACGCGCAGCGCGGTGCCTTCCTCGGCCGCGTGCCCGTCGAGTCCGTCGAGGTCGTCGCACTGGCCGGGGTTCGCGGACTCCTCGGGCGGCAGCCAGACGCGGGTCAGCTGCGGGAGCACCCTGATGTCGGCGAACCAGTGGTGGTCATCCGGGTGGCAGACGAGCACCGGGGTGCGCGTGGTCGGCCGGAGCACTCCGGCCTCGCTGACCCGGCGCCCCACGAGGGAGTTGACCAGCGTCGACTTGCCGGCACCCGTGGATCCGCCGATGACGGCGAGCAGGGGCGCCTCGGGATCCCTGAGCCTGGGCAGCAGGTAGTCGTCGAGCTGGGCGAGCAGTTCGAGCCTCGTCTGCCGGGCGCGTGGAGCGCCCGGCAGCGGGAGTGGAAGACGCACGGCAGCGACACGGTCGCGCAGGGCGGAAAGTGCGTCGATGAGCTGAGGCCGTACGTCCAAGGTCACCACATGCGAAGAATGCCCAATTTTGGCGCCTTTTTGAAGCGTATAGACCCCTCTGCGCGGCGGTTCCTGCTCAGGACAGACGGGACGAGTGGGGCGCAGGCATAACGAGTGCACAACACCCGGGGCGCGAGGCGCCAAAAGCGCTGCATGAATCGCACCTACCTGCGATTATCGTCTCGCTTCACCGAACCTCCACATCGTGCCACGCAGGTGAAGCAACCGGGTCCAGGCGATCGGAGCCCTATCCTTGTCCCGGCAGGTCACGGCCCGCCCGGGTCCCAGGGCTCCAGGCCACCGGGACCACCACCCGGCCCCCGTAGCTCAGTGGATAGAGCAGGCGCCTTCTAAGCGCTTGGCCGCAGGTTCGAGTCCTGCCGGGGGCACGCAGCCCGCACCACCATGAGGCCCTCCCCACCGGAGGGCCTTTCGTCTGCCACGGGCACGCTAGCGAGGGCCGCGTAGCGGCGGCATAAGAGCTGCGGGACCTTCCGGGCGGCGGACGATGTTCACGCGCCCGGGTCGAAATCCGCACGATCCCCGCTCCGCCCGGTTCCGCCCGTGGAATCGATGGGCCTGGTCGCCGAGTAGAGGCGGAGGTCGGTCCGGCCGCCGTGCACGAAGCCGGCGTTGCGCATCGTGCCCTCGTAGTCCAACCCCGCCTTGACGGCCACCCGCTGCGAGGCGGCGTTCTCCACCGCCGCCTTGAGTTCCATCCGCTGAAAACCCTGATCGCCCAGGAGCCAGCAGGCGAGGGCCGCGGTGGCCTCCGTCGCGATTCCGCGGCCACGCGCCCAGGGCGCCACCCAGTAGCCGACCTCGCTGACCTGCGCCCGCCAGTCGGTCTTCTTCAGGCCGACGGTGCCCAGCAGTCGGCCCCCTGACCGGGCGGCCACCGCGAAGTGGATGCCGTCACCCGACTCGCGCAGTGCGGGGGCGATCTCCGTGCACCAGGCCGTGGCGTGCTCGGCGGTGTACGGCCACGGGAGCGGGAGCCAACGCTGGGTCAGTTCGTCCGAGCACGCGGCCCGGGTGTCCTCGATGTCTTCGGGGGTGAAGGCCCGGAGCGTCAGGTTCTCGGTGCGCAGCACCGTCTCCGGGAACCTGTGGGCTGCGATGGTCCGCTCCGTCCGCCGGATCGCCGCTGGTCGGCCGACACCGTCAACAAGGGTACGCACGGCCCCTGGAGGGGCCTTGGAGTGCTCCTCGCGTGCACCGTGCAGCGATGTGAATCGATTCAGCTTGAAAGGGGTCAGCCCCCGCGCCAAGGCGCCACCGGGGGTCGACGCGGACTCGACCCGTCGGCAGGCATTTCCCCCTCGCCCTCCCTTCCAATCTTAGGAGATTCCCGCTACGCACCCATTGACTACGCCCGCGCACCCCGTCTAGCTTCCGAGGAGCCCGATTGAAACCTTTCACGACGCGTGGGCCCCAACGGCCTTCCGTCGGCTCAGTCCACCGCTCAGGAGCCCCCCTCATGAACAAGTCCGCCAAGGGCCCGGACGCGGCCCCGGCACCGGCGCCGGCCCCGGTGCTGGCACTGAAGGGTGTGAGCAAGTCCTTCGGCGCCGTCCGGGCGCTGCA
The DNA here is from genome assembly GCF_023701695.1 of Streptomyces sp. RKAG290. Classification (GTDB taxonomy): domain Bacteria; phylum Actinomycetota; class Actinomycetes; order Streptomycetales; family Streptomycetaceae; genus Streptomyces. The sequence goes on along the minus strand of NZ_JAJOZC010000001.1, from coordinate 4,860,311 downwards.
GGACGTGTCCCTCGAACTGTTCCCTGGTGAGGCGCACGCACTCGCCGGGGAGAACGGCGCGGGGAAGTCCACCCTCATCAAGGCGCTCGCCGGGGTGCACCGGCCTGACAACGGTGTCGTACTGCTCGACGGGGAGCCCGTCGTCTTCCACGGCCCCGCCGCCGCCCGCGATGCCGGCATCGCCGTCATCTACCAGGAGCCGACGCTCTTTCCCGACCTGTCGATCGCCGAGAACATCTTCATGGGCCGCCAGCCCCGGCGCTCCTTCGGACGGATCGACCGCCGGGCCGTGCACGACACGACTGCGGGGCTGATGCGCCGCCTCGGCGTCGACCTGGCTCCCGACCGGCCGGCCCGCGGGCTCTCCATCGCCGACCAGCAGATCGTCGAGATCGCCAAGGCGCTCTCCTTCGAGGCCCGCGTCCTGATCATGGACGAGCCGACGGCCGCGCTCACCGGCAGTGAGACGGCCCGGCTGTTCTCCGTCGTACGGGCGCTGCGCGCCGAGGGTGCGGCCGTGCTGTTCATCTCGCACCGGCTCGACGAGATCTTCGAGTTGTGCCAGCGCGTCACCACGCTGCGCGACGGCAGGTGGATCTCCTCCCAGCCGCTCGAGGGGCTCACCGAGGACGGCCTCGTGCGGCTCATGGTCGGCCGCGACCTCGACGACCTCTACCCCAAGCAGGACGCCGCCGTCGGCGAGGTCGCGCTCTCCGTGCGGCGGCTGACGAGGGAGGGCGTCTTCCGCGACGTGTCGTTCGAGGTGCGCCGGGGCGAGATCGTCGCGCTGGCCGGACTCGTCGGGGCCGGCCGTACCGAGGTGGCCCAGGCCGTCTTCGGGGTCGACCGCGCCGATGCCGGTGAGGTGCACGTGAACGGCACCGCGCTGCGCGCCGGTTCGCCCACCGCCGCGATGGCCGCCGGGCTCGCTCTCGTACCCGAGGACCGCCGGCAGCGCGGACTCGTCATGGAGATGTCGATCGAGCGCAACATCGGCCTCACCGGACTCGGCGAGGTCCGCCGCGGCGGCCTGGTCAGCCGCGCCCTGGAACACGAGCGGGCGGCCGACTGGGCCCTGCGCCTCCAGCTCAAGTACAACCGGCTGGCAGACACCGTCGGTGTGCTGTCGGGCGGCAACCAGCAGAAGGTCGTGCTGGCCAAGTGGCTGGCCACCGAACCCTCCGTACTTATCGTCGACGAGCCCACCCGCGGCATCGACGTCGGCACCAAGGCCGAGGTCCACCGGCTGCTCTCCGCACTGGCCGCCGAAGGGCTGGCCGTGCTGATGATCTCCTCCGATCTGCCCGAGGTGATCGGCATGGCCGACCGGGTGCTCGTCATGCACGAGGGCCGGCTCGTCGCCGAACTCCCGCGCGCGGACGCCACCGAGGAGACGGTCATGGCGGCAGCGACCGGACTCGGCGAAAGGACAGCGGCATGACCACCACCGTCGTAAGCCCGCCGGACAGCGGCCCGAAGGCGCCGGCCCGCAGCGCGGCCTCGCTCGTGGACACGGTCTTCCGGGCCCGCGAGATATCCATCGCCGGGGCGCTGATCCTGCTCGTCCTCGGCACCTATCTGGCCAATCCGCGCTTCCTGTCCGACCAGGGCATCAAGGACCTGCTGCTCAACTCCTCGATCCTGGTGCTGCTCGCGGTCGGCCAGTCGGCCGTCGTCATCACCCGCAACATCGACCTGTCGGTCGGCTCCGTGGTCGGGCTCTCCGCCTTCGCCTGCGGCAAGTTCGTGGCCGGGACCGACCACGGCGTGGTCACCGTCATGCTGCTGGGCATCGCCATCGGCGTGGTCTGCGGACTGGTCTCCGGCGCGCTCGTCAGCTTCGGCAAGGTGCCGGCGCTCGTCGTGACGCTCGGCATGCTCTACATCATCCAGGGCGTCGACTACTGGTGGGCGCAGGGCGACCAGATCGGCGCCGCCGAGGTCCCCGACCAGATCCTTGGGCTGGGCAGCGGGAGCGTTCTGGGTGTGCCGTACCTGCCGCTGATCGCCGTGGTGCTGCTCGCCGCGACGGCGTACTTCCTGCGCAGCTACCGCTCGGGGCGTGAGCTGTACGCGATCGGGTCGAGCCCGGAGGCCGCCCTGCTCGCCGGGGTGCCGATCCGTCGCCGGATCCTGGCCTCGTACGCCTTCTCCGGAGCCGTCGCCGGTTTCGCGGGCACCCTGTGGCTCGCCCGCTTCGGCACGGTCGTCGCGGACAACGCGCACGGCTGGGAGCTGACCGTCGTGAGCGCCGTCGTCGTCGGCGGTGTCGCCATCACCGGCGGTACGGGAACGGTCTGGGGCGCCGCACTGGGCGCCCTGCTGCTCACCACCATCGGCAGCGTGCTGGTGGTCCTGAAGGTCGACTCGTTCTGGCAGGGCGCCATCACCGGCGCACTTCTGCTGCTGGCCATCAGCATCGACCGGATCGTGAACCTGCGGATGACCGCAGCCCTGAGGAAGAGGAGCGCCCGGCATGGCAATGGCGCCTGAGACCAAGAAGGCGGTGCCCGCCCCGCAAGGGTCCGCCCGGACGAAGAGCTCGCTGCGGAGCCTGGCGCTGCGCTGGGACACCGCGGTCGGGGCGCTGCTGGTGGCCGTCGTCGTGGTCGGGCTCGGCACCACCGAGGGCTTCGGCTCGGGTGAGAACCTCGCGTTCGCCTTCAACGACATCGCCGAAGTCGCGCTCATCGCACTGCCGATGACGCTTCTGGTGGTGGCCGGACAGGTCGATCTGTCGGTCGCCTCGATGCTGGGTCTGGGCAGCGCGCTGACCGGTGCGCTGTGGGACGCGGGCTGGGCGTTCGAGACGATCGTGCCGGTCGTGCTGCTGGTCGGCGTGGCCGGCGGGCTGCTCAACGGCTGGCTGGTCACCAAGGTCGGACTGCCCTCGCTCGCCGTCACCATCGGCACCCTGGCGCTCTACCGGGGCCTGGCCTCGGTGGCGCTCGGCAGCGACGCGGTGACCGACTTCCCGCAGACGTACGCGGACTGGGCCGTCGACACCACCACGGTGCCCGGCACCTTCATCACGTACCCCGTCGCACTGTTCATCGTGCTCGCGGTGCTCACCGCGATCGTGCTGCACGCCACCGGCCTGGGGCGTTCGCTGTTCGCGATCGGCTCGCAGGAGGAGGCCGCGTACTTCGCGGGCATCCGGGTCAAGCGGATCAAGCTGCTGCTGTTCGTCGTCACCGGGCTGTTCTCCGCCTTCGCGGGGATCGTCTTCACCCTCCGCTACGGCAGCGCCCGCGCCGACAACGGGCTCGGCTTCGAAATGCTCGTGATCGCCTCCGTGCTGCTCGGCGGCATCGACTTCGACGGCGGGAAGGGCACGCTCTTCGGCGCGGTCGCCGGGGTGCTGCTCATCGGCATCCTGAAGAACCTGCTGACGCTCAACGACATCGCCAACGAGGTGCAGGTCATCGTGACCGGCCTGCTGCTCGTGGCGTCCGTCCTCACCCCACGCGTGATCGCCACCGTGGTCGAACGACGGCACCGGCGCGCCGCCGGCGCCCGCCCCTGATCCCTGACCCGCCCCCGTACGCACTCCTCGTACGCACCTCTCGTCCTCGTACGCACTCCTCGAAAGGCACACCGCCGTCATGATGCTCCGCAATGCCGCTGGGCGCCGCGCCGTCACCACCGCCGCCACCGCGCTCTCCCTCGCCCTCGCCCTCAGCGCCTGTTCCGGCACCACGAAGGACAGCGCCGGCAAGGAGTCCGCGAAGGCCGGATCCACGGCGAAGGCCGATCCCGGCGCAGCGCTGAAGAAGGGGCTGAAGCTCGCCTTCCTGCCCAAGCAGATCAACAACCCGTACGAGAAGATCGTCGACGATGCGGGGATCGAGGCGGCCAAGGAGTACGGCGGCACGGGCAAGGAGGTCGGTCCGTCCGACGCCAGTGCCTCCTCGCAGGTCAGCTACATCAACACGCTGATCCAGCAGCGCCAGGACGCGATCCTGGTCGCTGCCAACGACCCGAACGCGGTGTGCGGCCCGCTGAAGCAGGCCATGAAGAAGAACATCAAGGTCGTGGCGTACGACTCCGACACCGCGAAGGAGTGCCGCCAGCTCTTCATCAACCAGGCGAGCTCGGAGGAGATCGGCCGCAGCCTGGTCCAGCACCTCGGTGAGCAGATCGGCTACAAGGGCAAGATCGCGATCCTCTCGGCCACCCAGAACGCGACGAACCAGAACACCTGGATCGAGTTCATGAAGGACGAGCTGAAGCTGCCCAAGTACAAGGGCATGAAGCTGGTGAAGGTGGCGTACGGGGACGACGCGGACCAGAAGTCGTTCCAGCAGACCCAGGGCCTGATGCAGGCCTATCCCGACCTCAAGGGCATCATCTCGCCCACCACGGTCGGCATCGCGGCCGCCGCCCGCTACCTGAGCGACTCCTCGTACAAGGGCAAGGTCGTGCTGAACGGCCTGGGCACGCCGAACCAGATGCGCAAGTACGTCAAGGACTCCACCGTCGAGCAGTTCTCGCTGTGGAACCCGGAGGAGCTCGGCTACCTCGGCTCCTACGCCGCCGCGGCGCTGGCGTCCGGTCAGATCACGGGCGCGGAGGGCGAGAAGTTCAAGGCGGGCAAGCTCGGCGAGTACACGATCGGCAAGGACGGCGAGGTCATCCTCGGCAAGCCGACCGTCTTCGACAAGAAGAACATCGACAAGTTCGACTTCTGAGCCGTCGGGTTGCGGACGGCCGAGTAGCACAGGAGACCTTCTCATGCAGCGTGTCTGCTTCTTGCTGAACGTGCGCAAGGACCGGATCGGCGAGTACCGCGAGCGCCATGCGGCGGTCTGGCCCGACATGCTCGCCGCGCTCTCCGCGGCGGGCTGGCACAACTACTCGCTCTTCCTGCGCGAGGACGGGCTGCTCGTCGGATATCTGGAGACGGAGGACTTCGACGCGGCACGGGAGGCGATGGCTGCCACCGAGGTGAACGAGCGCTGGCAGCGGGACATGGCCGGCTTCTTCGAGCAGCCGGAGGCGGCGGACGACGCGATGGTGCCGCTGGCGGAGGTGTTCCACCTGGCGTGAGGCGCCGCGGTCCGGCCCGGGTTCCTGCGGGGATCCGGGCCGGACCTGTGCCTACGTCGCGGCGACGGCCAGCAGTACGAAGGCGGCCAGCGAGAGGGCCGTCCGGAAGCGGTGGAAGCCGTTCCAGCGGGCTTCGAACGCGGCACGGGCCGCGCTCTCGTCGCCGCCCCCCGCCGTGTCCTCCGCCGCTGCGAGTGCCTTGTTCAGCGGGATGTTGCCGCCGATCGTGACCAGGTGGGAGACGACCGCGCAGACCAGCGCCACGGCCACCAGCGGCCACCACTTCTCGCCGTACTCCGTGAACACCGCGACCGCGGGGAAGACGACCGCGCCGAGGAAGACGACGAGGAACGCGGGCCCGGGGACCTTCTCGTTGAAGCGGCGCATCGCCACGGTGAAACGGTCGTCCGGCAGTGCGGCCAGACCGGGCATCACCGCGATGAGGAACGTCAGCAGGAAGCCGGCGTAGAGGCCGGTCGTGATGACGGCGAGGGCGGAGAACAGGGAGGCCATGGGCCCATCATGGCGCAGCAGGGCCGGTCGCACGGCGCTATTTCCGTACAGTCGTGCGACCGGGAGCGGCCGCCCGTCCCCGCCGCCGTCCGGGCGGCCCGGTCAGTCCATCTCGCCCTCTCCCCCGTCGGTCCCGGTGTCCTGGTGGCCGCCCCTGAGCCGGTCCGCGCGGCCGATCGCGGTGGCCAGTTTCGCCACCGAGTCGTCCTCCGTCGTGGCGGCCAGTTTCTTCGCCTTCGAGGCGAGTTCACCGAGTGCGGGCGCACCCGGGAGCGTGCCGCCGCGCAGGTTGTCGGCGAAGTAGGCGGCCACCGCGGTCACCTGGAGCCGGTCGCTGCGGCCGCCCCACAGCCTGCCCTCGATCTGCCCGGTGCCGACCGAACCCGTCTCCTCGTGCGCCGAGCGGGACCTGGGGTCCAGCCAGCGGACGGTCGCGGTGGCCACGTGGCCCGCCGCACCGTCCCGCAGGTGCACGGCGTAGAGCGCCGTCACCGTGTGCCCGGGGCCGATCTCGCCGCCGTCCACGCTGTCGTCGCGGAAGTCGTCGTCGGCGACCTTGCGGTCCTCGTAGCCGATCAGCTTGAACTTCTCGACGGTCTCCGGGTCGAAGGCGACCTGCGCCTTGGCCTCACGCGCCGTCAGTTCGAGGTGGGCGGGCAGCTGGTCCACGAAGACCTTGCGGGCCTGCTCCTCGTCGGCGATGTACGTGGTGTGGCCGTCGCCCTTGTTGGTGAGCCGTTCCATCAGGGCGTCGCCGTAGTCGCTGCCGACCCCGACCCCGAAGAGGGTGATGCCGTACTCGCGGCGGGCGGAGTCGATGCGTTCGAGGATCGCGTCGGCGTCGGTCTCACCGGTGTTGGCGAGCGCGTCGGACAGCAGGACGACCCGGTTGTTGGCGCCCTTGCGATGGCCTTCCACGGCCTCCTCGTACCCGCGCCGGACGCCGGCTGCCACGTTGGTGGAGTCGGCGGGTTCCATGGAGTCGACGGCGTCGTGGATCTTTCCCCGGTGGTCACGCAGCCGGGTCATCGGCAGTACGGTCTCCGCCTCGCCGCTGAAGGTGACCAGGGAGACCGCGTCGTCGTCGCGCAGTTCGTCGGTGAGGATGCCGAGCGAGGTCTTCACCAGGCCGAGGCGGTCGGGCGATGCCATGGAGCCGGAGATGTCGACGACGAAGGTGAGGGCTGCGGGCGGCCGTTCGGCGGCGGGCGGTGCGGCCTTCGTCGCCAGACCGACCCGTACCAGTGACCAGCCGCCGTCCTCGGCGCCGGCCCGCGCCCCGTCGACGGACACCGTGAAGCCGTTGCCCTTCGGACGCCGGTAGCCCTGGCGGAAGCTGTTGACGAACTCCTCCGGCCGGACGGTCTCCGGCCCCGGCAGCCCTCCGTCGGCGAGTGTGCGGCGCGCGTATCCGTAGGAGGCGGTGTCCACGTCCAGGGCGAAGGTGGACAGGTAGTCGGGCGGCGCGGACTCCTTCAGCCTGTCCGCGTCCTTCGCCGCGCCCGACTCCTTCGCACCGTCCTGCGCCGCTCCGCCCGTGGCGGCCGGTGCGGGCGCGGGCGCCCCACGGCGGCCCGAGGCGGAACTCTTGTCACCTGTCTCCGCCCCGAGCAGCCGGTGAGCAGTACCCCGCCCGCGAGGAGCAGCCCCAGCGCCCCTCGGCACATCCGTGTCCGGCGTTGCATCCCGTACCCCCTGTGTCGTCGCGTCCCCACTTGTGAATGTGACGTGCGAGAGGGGGCCGGGGAGCCGACGAGGACGTTGCGGAAGGATCTCGATGCGGCAACGACGGGCCGGAATTCAGCGGAACATCAGGGTCAGGACACGATGTCCTTACGACTGAACCCGCGGAAGGCCAGAGCGAACAGGATCAGGGCATACGCCACCGAGACCGCCGCGCCCTTGACCATGCCGCCCCACTCCAGGCCGGGCTGGAGCGCGTCGGCCCAGGCGAACTGCCAGTGGGCGGGCAGGAAGTCGCGCCAGGAGCCGAGCGCGGTGACCGCGTCCAGCACGTTGCCGACGATCGTCAGCCCGACCGCGCCGCCGACCGCGCCGAGCGGGGCGTCCGTCTTGGTCGAGAGCCAGAACGCCAGCCCGGCGGTGACGAGTTGGGAGACGAAGATGAACGCGACGACGAGTGCGAGCCGCGGCACGGTGTCCCCGGTCGCGAGCGCACCCCCGGTGGGCAGTTCGAGCGGCCCCCAGCCGTACGCGGCGGCTCCCGCGGCCAGCGCGACGAGCGGCAGCAGCACCATCGCCGCCAGGCTGAAGCCGAGCGCCACGACGAGCTTGCTCCACAGCAGCCGGGCCCGGGGCACGGGCGCGGCGAGCAGATAGCGCAGCGAGGACCAACTGGCCTCCGAGGCGACGGTGTCGCCGCAGAACAGCGCCACCGGGACCACGAGCAGGAATCCGGCCGACACGAACAGGCAGGTCGCGGCGAAGTTCGCGGCGGACGCGGTCGCGGTGTCCATCAGGGTGAGCCGGCTGCCGCCCCCCGGCCCGCCGTCCGGGGTGCCGCCGATGGCGAACGCGATGATCAGGATGAACGGCAGCGCGGCCAGCACCCCGCCCATGAGCAGGGTGCGCCGCCTGCGCAGCTGCCGTACCGCCTCCACGCGCAGCGGGAGGGTGTGCCGGGCACGGTATCCGGGGGCTTCGGGGGCCCCGGTGACTTCGGCTGCGGTACTCATGCGGAGCCTCCGGAGATCAGGGTGAGGAAAGCGTCCTCCAGGCGTCGGTGCGGCCCGACGCCGGTCAACGGCACGTCGAGGCGGACCAGTTCGGCGATGAGCTGCGAGGAGGTGGCGTCGTCGAGCCGGACCAGCAGGCCGTGTGCGTCGTCCGTGCGGACGGCGGAGCCGACGCCAGGCAGCGCGGCGATCTTCTCGGCGAGGGGTTCGGTGAGTTCGTCCGCCGTGGTGACGAGCAGCATGTCGCCGGAGCCGGTGATCTCGGCGACCGGGCCCGCCTGGACGAGCCGGCCGCGGTCCATGACCACCAGGTGGGTGCAGGACTGCTCGACCTCCGACAGGAGGTGGCTGGAGACGATGACGGTCCGGCCGCCGGCCGCGTAACGGATCATCACGTCACGCATCTCGCGGATCTGAGGCGGGTCGAGACCATTGGTCGGCTCGTCGAGGATGAGGAGGTCCGGCATCCCGAGCATGGCCTGGGCGATGGCGAGGCGCTGCCGCATGCCCTGCGAATACGTGCGGACGGCTCGGGCCAGTGCGTCGCCGAGACCGGCGATCTCCAGGGCCTCCTCGATGCGGGAGTCCCCGGCGGGCCGGCCGGTGGCCTGCCAGTACAGCTCCAGGTTGGCGCGCCCGGACAGGTGCGGCAGGAACCCGGCGCCTTCGACGAACGACCCGACCCGGGACAGCACGGGCGCACCGGGCCGGATGGCCTGCCCGAAGACCCGGATCTCCCCGTCGTCGGGCGTGATGAGGCCCATCAGCATGCGCAGGGTGGTGGTCTTCCCGGCGCCGTTCGGCCCGAGGAGCCCGAGCACCTGCCCCTTCTCCACGCGGAAGGACAGCTCCTTGACGGCGTACCGGTCGGCGGACTTGGCGTACTTCTTCGACAGGCCGGTGATCTGCAGCGGTACGCCGGTGAGCGCGGGGTCCGGGGCGGGGGTGGCGGTCCGGCGCCGCGCGTTGAGCAGCAGGGCAGCGGCGATCACGACGGCTGCGGCCGGCAGCCCCCAGGTCCACCAGGGCAGGGCGGCCGAGGCCGTGGTGAGCCCGGGTGCGGTGGGGATGTTCAGCGGGCCGCCGAGGGAGACGGTGTACGTCGTCGGCCTGGCCGGTGAGGCGTAGCCGAGGTCGGTGGCGGACAGCACGAGACGCAGCCGGTGTCCCGGGTCGATCTCGTGGTCGACGGCGGGCAGGGTCAGCTCGACGGGCTTGCCCTGCTGGTCGGGGGTGATCCGGTAGGGGGCGACGAGCTGGGAGGGCAGCACCTGCTGCTTGCCGTCCGGCGACACGTCGTACACCTTGCCGAACAGCACCGCGTCGCCCTGCCCCGCCTTCACGTTCACCTTCACGGTCGGCGAACCGGTGAGGCGCCGCGAGGTCTTCAGCGGGGCGGACTCGAAGCGGGCGAACTGCCCGGGAAAGTCGACGGACAGCCCGACGCCGAGCGTGGACAGCTGGGCGAGCCCGCCGCCGGTGCCGGGGACGGCGGAGATGGAGGGCGGACTGGCTCCGGCGGGGTTGCGGAAGGTCTGGGTCCGTCCCTTCAGCTCCACCGGCTGCTCCCCGCTGTGCAGCCCCGGGTAGGTGTCGCCGCTCGCGCCGCGGGTGAGGGCGGCACCGTCGGTGGAGTCGACGCCACCGGTCCGGGTGACTCGGAAGGCGGGCCCGGTGTCGGCGGCCTTGTCGCCCTTCAGATAGCGGTCGAACCAGCTGGTGACCCGCTGCCGCACCCGGTGGGACTCCTTGTCGCCGCCGTCGTGCCCGCCGGTGACCCAGTCGACCGAGACGGGGGCGCCGTTCGCCTTGACGGCCTTCGCCATGTCGTCGGCCTGGCCGAGCGGGAAGAGGGAGTCGGTCTGCCCCTGCATGATCAGCGTGGGCACCTTGATGCGGTCGGCCACGGCGCTCGGCGAGCGCGCGTCGAGCAGCGCACGGGCGGCGGCGTCCGGCTTCCCGCTGACGGCGACCCGTTCGTACATCTCGCAGAGCTGCTTCTCCAGGTTCTGGCAGCCGCCGCCGGTGGTGACGAACAGACCGGCCCAGAGCTTCTTGAACACCCCGTGGGGGAACAGCGCGTCGGCGAGGTTCCAGTAGGTCATCTCCGGGGCGATGGCGTCGACGCGCCGGTCGTACCCGGCGGCGAGGAGGGAGATCGCGCCGCCGTAGGAGGCGCCCGTGACCCGACCCTCGGGTCGCCCGCGGCGTCGAGCTGCACCTCGGGCCGGTCCGCCAGCCAGTCGATCAGCTTGGAGACGTCCCTGACCTCGGCGTCGGGTGCGTTGATCGACGTCTTGCCCCGGACTTGCCGAAGCCGCGGGCGGACCAGGTCAGCACGGCGTACCCGTCGGCCGCCAGCTTCTGCGCCTGCGCCCGGTTGTCGTTCTTGTTGCCACCGAAGCCGTGCCCGATCAGGACGGCGGGCCGGCGCCGGGTACCGCCGGTGCTGAAGTACGAGGTGTCCAGCGACACCCCGTCGATGCGCATCATCCGGTCCTGCCGGTGCACGGCCGGCGCACTGTCGTCGGCCGCGGCGGTCCAGGTGCCGGCCCCGGCCAGCACGACGAGCGCGGCGAGGCCGGCGGCCCACCGGCCGCGTGAGCGGGGCAGCAGACGCCGCCACCGGGGCGTACGCGCAATAGGGGTGTCCATGTGTCGAGCCTAAGCGGGCGCCCACCCCGTCTACGCTGCCGCCCGGGGGAACTCTCCGGCCTCCTCGGGGCGTACGGTGCTCCCCCGCCGTACTCCGTCCGCGGTATGCCGGGCACTGTGACCCATCCCATCCACGGAAAGGCCCGCCATGGACAATCCGGTGGAAATCCGCCGCGCGACGACCGTCGCCGAGCTGACCGCCGCGCAGCACCTCTACGACGGTCCGGCCCGCGAGGAGTGGGCGGCCCGCTTCCTCGCCTCGGACGGACACCTCATGGTGATCGCGTACGTGGAAGGAGCGCCCGCGGGCTTCGTGTCCGGCATCGAGATGCTGCACCCCGACAAGGGCAGCGAGATGTGCCTGTACGAACTCTCGGTCGACGCCGCCTACCGCCGCCGCGGCATCGGCCGCGCCCTCACCCAGGCGCTGGCCGCGGTGGCCCGGGAGCGCGGCTGCTACGACATGTGGGTCGGCGTGGACCTCGACAACGAGGCCGCCCTGGCGACGTACCGCTCGGCGGGCGCCTCGGACGACGGCGGGTTCGCGATGCTGACGTGGGCGTTCGGGGCGGCCCGGTGACCGCCGCGTCCCGGGACCCGCGGCGCGTTCCGGAGGTCGCGGGCCCGTAGGGCCCGGCCGCTCGACGCACGGGCACCGGCCGCCCCCGAGGAGGGCGGGCCCGAGCCGGGCCCGCCGGGGTTCGCTACGCCGTGGGCAGCTTGCCGCTCTTCGTGTGCACCTCGTCGAGGAAGTCGACGTCCTTCGAGTTCATCCGGTACACGTTGATCCGGACCTTGTGGCCCTCGGTGATGCTGAACGCGCAGGACTTGAAGCTGCTCGTCTGGCAGGTGCCCTTCTTCTTCCCCGCCGTGACGTCGTAGACCTCGGTCCAGACGTAGTGGTTGTCCGCGCGGAGGTCGTCCACGACCACCCGCTCGGCGTCCTTCGCCGAGTCGCGCGGTTCGAACACGACCATGGCCACCTTCTTGCCGCCCGCGTAGAAGTAGTCGACCGTGTTGGGCTTGGCGGCGGCGCTGGACGTGCCGGTACCGGCCGTGAGGGCGAGCCCCAGAGCCGTCACCACCGTGGCGCCCGTGCGGACGAGACTGCGCTTCTTCATAGGGGTTCCTCCGTGCTCAAGTGGTGCTGTGAGCCAGCGCGGTGCGCTGCGCAGTGATCTTCCTACCAGGGGGTCCGGCGGACCGGTCAACTCCGCTTCGCCTAGCGCCCGCTCGGTGTTCCCGGCGTGGAGGAACCGCGCTCAGCCCCCGCGAGAACTTCACCGTCCGGCCCCGATTGCGCCCGGTGCGACGCGTGCGGCACCGGTACGACCGGAGCGGGATACGGCAACTCCCCCGGCAGCAGCCGGGCTGCCTCGTCGCTGCGGCCCGCGCGGACCAGCTCGTGGATCTCCCGTGCCAGCGGGGTGACATCGCGCACGGACACCGTCCACTCGTCCGCGTAACGCCGCGCCGCGTCGCCCGCGAGGCCGAGTTGCAGCGAGCGGTACGGGAGCCGGTTCAGGTGCAGGTCGCGCTCGGGGTCCCACTGGACCCGGGCCGGGGCGCGGCGCAGGCTGCGCTGCCAGGCGGCGTGATCCGGGTGCACGCCGCGCTCGTAGTGCGAGAGTTCGGCGTTCGCCAGCGCCCAGTCGAAGCCCTCGCGCGTGATCTCGACGGCCAGTACCGTCTCCTGGCCCTCCTTCGTGCCCCAGCCGCAGCGGTACATCATCCACAGGAAGCTCGGCTTGATCCATGTCATGCGGTCGCGCTTCCAGGCGGGCGGGAAGCGTCCGTCGCGGGCGGCGGGGAGGCCGAGCGACGGGGAGTACGCCTGGTAGACGGTGACGGTCGTGTCCGTGTGGAGCGCGCGGATCTCGTGCTGCGGAGGGGTCGGTTCGGTCATGGCGCCCATCCCAGCACCGGCGGGGTGCGGTCGGCGAGTGGGTTTCCTGACGCGCCCCGGCCGCCGCTTTCCTGGCGGTCGGTCAGCCGTGCCGGACCGCGTGTCATCCGCGGACACTGACATTCGTCATACGGAGGTCAGTACACCTGGCTCTGCCGGAGCCGGGGCCCCGGCGGACATGCTGTGGGTATCGAGAGCGGGAGCCGCGAGGGCGCCGCCGATACGGGAGGAACCCGTCATGAGCAGCCCGGCCGCCGCTGTCGTCGCACCTGTTGCCGAGGCTCAGGTCGCCGCCGTTGCGTTCTCACCGCGCAAGGCCCTGCTGGACAGCCTGATGCCGCTGCTCGTGGATGTGGCGGTGCCGCTGCTCTCGTACTACGTGCTGAAGGCCGCGGGACTGGGGACGTTCGGTGCGCTGGCCTGGAGCAGTGTGGTGCCGGGGGTGCGGACCGTGTGGGGTGTGGTGCGCGACCGGCGCCTCAACGCGCTCGCGGCGCTGATGGTGGCGGTGAACGCGGTCGGGCTGCTGCTGAGCCTGGTGGCGGGTGATCCCCGGCTGATGCTCCTCAAGGACAGCGGGGTGAGCAGCACCATCGGGCTGGTGGTCCTGGTGTCCGCGCTGCGGGGGCGGCCGATGATGTCGGCGGGGCTGCGTCCGTGGCTGACCCGGGGCGAGGCCGCCAAGTCAGCTGCCTGGCAGCGGCTTTCGACGGAGTCGGGAGCGTTCCGGCGGGTCGAGGCGCGGTTCTCCGTGGTGTGGGGTGTGGCGCTGCTCGGTGAGTGCGCCGTACGGGCCGTGGGTGCGTACACCGTGCCGGTCGAGACGATGGTGTGGGGCGGTCAGGTGGTTCTGGGCGTGGCGATGGTGCTGGCGTTCGTCGTCTCGGGCCGGGTCGCGGTCGTTCCGATGGAGCGACTGATCGACGAGACAGCGGAGACGGCGGAGACGGCGAAGGCTGCGAAGACGGCCGTCGCGGAGCGCTGAACCTTCAGGAACCGCCGCAGGGCCGCTCCGGGGGAGCGGCCCTGCGGTCGTGCTGTCCGTGCGGGTCAGTGGTTGCTGGGGAAGCCCAGGTCCACTCCGGCCGGGGCGTCGGCCGGGTCGGGCCAGCGGGTGGTGGTGACCTTGCCGCGGGTGTAGAAGTGCACGCCGTCGTTGCCGTAGATGTGGTGGTCGCCGAAGAGCGAGTCCTTCCAGCCACCGAAGGAGTGGTAGCCCACCGGGACCGGGATCGGGACGTTGATGCCGACCATGCCGGCCTCGATCTCCAGCTGGAAGCGGCGGGCCGCGCCGCCGTCGCGGGTGAAGATCGCGGTGCCGTTGCCGTACGGCGAGGCGTTCATCAGCGCGACGCCCTCCTCGTACGTGTCGACGCGCAGCACGCACAGGACCGGGCCGAAGATCTCGTCCTTGTAGGCGTCCGAGTCGGTGGAGACGTTGTCGAGGAGGGAGAGGCCGATCCAGTGGCCGTCCTCGAAGCCCTCGACCGTGTGGCCGGTGCCGTCGAGGACGACGTCGGCGCCCTGGGCCGCCGCGCCGGTGACGTAGGAGGCGACCTTGTCGCGGTGGACGGCGGTGATCAGCGGGCCCATCTCGGACGCCGGGTCGTTGCCGGGGCCGATCTTGATCTTCTCGGCGCGGTCCTTGATCCGGCCGACCAGGTCGTCGGCGATCGAGCCGACCGCGACGACGGCGGAGATCGCCATGCAGCGCTCACCGGCGGAGCCGTACGCGGCGGAGACGGCCGCGTCGGCGGCGGCGTCGAGGTCCGCGTCGGGCAGCACCAGCATGTGGTTCTTCGCTCCGCCGAGCGCCTGGACGCGCTTGCCGTTGGCCGAGGCGGTGGCGTGGATGTAGCGGGCGATCGGGGTCGATCCGACGAAGGAGACGACGGCGACGTCCGGGTGGTTGAGCAGGCCGTCGACGGCGACCTTGTCACCGTGCAGGACGTTCAGCACACCGTCCGGCAGGCCGGCCTCGGAGGCCAGTTCGGCCAGCAGGTTGGCGGCCGACGGGTCCTTCTCGCTGGGCTTGAGCACGAAGGTGTTGCCGCACGCGATGGCGAGGGGGAACATCCACATCGGCACCATGGCCGGGAAGTTGAACGGTGTGATGCCCGCGACGACACCGATCGACTGGCGGATCGAGGAGACGTCGACCCGGGTGGACACCTGGGTCGACAGCTCGCCCTTGAGCTGGGTGGTGATGCCGCAGGCCAGCTCGACGATCTCCAGACCGCGGGCCACCTCGCCGAGCGCGTCGGAGTGCACCTTGCCGTGCTCGGCCGTGATCAGCGCGGCGATGTCGTCGCGGTGGGCGTCCAGCAGCGCCCGGTAGCGGAAGAGGACCGCGGTGCGGGCGGCCAGCGACGACGTGCCCCACGTCGCGTACGCGTCCTTCGCAGCAGCCACCGCGGCGTCGACCTCTTCGGAGGAGGCGAGCGCCACCTGGGTGGTGACGACGCCGGTGGCCGGGTCGGTGACCGGGCCGTAGTTGCCCGACGCGCCCTCGACGGTCTTGCCACCGATCCAGTGGTTGACGGTCTTCATGCTGTGACTCCTTCAGAGGTGGCGGCGTCGGTCGGCGACATGACGTTCGTACTCTTCCCGGGCTTTTACCGCCGACGGGCGAGTGGCCGTTTCGGCTACAGGAACATCCCACCACGCCTGTGCCGGAGGGGGGCCCGACACTGTGTCTGCCGTTTCGGTCTCGACGTAGACACAAGTGGGACGGTCGGCGCCACGGGCGTCGGCGAGGGCTTCTCGCAGGTCACGCACTGTGCCGGCGCGCAGTACCCGCATGCCCAGGGAGGCGGCGTTCGCCGCCAGGTCGACGGGGAGCGGCGGGCCGGTGAAGCCGCCGTCCGCCGACCGGTGGCGGTAGGCCGTACCGAAGCGTTCGCCGCCGACGGACTCGGAGAGACCCCCGATCGACGCGTATCCGTGGTTCTGCAGGATGACGAGCCGGATGGGCAGGTTCTCCTGGACGGCGGTGACGATCTCGGTGGGATTCATCAGGTACGTGCCGTCCCCGACCAGCGCCCAGACCGGGCGGCCGGGGGCGGCCAGCTGGACTCCGATCGCCGCGGGGATCTCGTAGCCCATGCAGGAGTAGCCGTACTCCACGTGGTACTGCTGCGGCGAGCGGGTCCGCCAGAGTTTGTGCAGGTCACCGGGGAGCGAACCGGCGGCGTTGATCAGGATGTCCTCGTCGGTGACCAGCTCGTCGAGGAGGCCGAGTACCTGGGCCTGGGTGGGGCGGGCGTCCGGGTCGGGGGTGGCGTAGGCGGCGTCGACGCGCCGCTCCCAGCCGGCCTTGGCCTCGGTGTACTCGCTCTCGTACGCGGGGTCGGTCCGGTGGCCGCCGCTCCCGGCCAGAGCGGCGGTGAGGGCTTCGAGGGACGCGCGGGCGTCGGCGACGAGCGGGAGTGCGCCGAGCTTGTGGGCGTCGAAGCCGGTGATGCTGAGGTTGAGGAAGCGGACGTCCGGGTTCGCGAAGAGGGTGGCGGACGCCGTGGTGAAGTCCGAGTACCGGGTGCCCACCCCGATCACCAGGTCGGCGGCGCGCGCCAGGTCGTCGGCGGTCGTGGTGCCGGTGTGGCCGATGCCGCCGACGTCGGCGGGGTGGTCGTGGCGCAGCGAGCCCTTGCCCGCCTGGGTGGCGGCGACGGGGATGCGGGTGGCGGCGGCGAACGCGGCCAGCGCTTCCTCGGCCGCGCTGTGGTGGACCCCGCCGCCCGCGACGACGAGCGGCCTGCGCGCGGCACGCACCGCCCGTACCGCCCGGTCGAGTTCGTGCGGATCGGGGAGCGGCCTGCGTACGTGCCAGACCCGTTCGGCGAAGAAGTCGGCCGGCCAGTCGTACGCCTCGGCCTGGACGTCCTGCGGCAGCGCCAGCGTGACCGCGCCGGTCTCCGCCGGGTCGGCGAGGACCCGCATGGCCGTGAGCGCGGCCGGGACCAGCGCCTCGGGGCGGTTGATCCGGTCGAAGTAGCGGGACACGGGGCGCAGGCAGTCGTTGACCGAGACGTCGCCCGCGGACGGGACCTCCAGCTGCTGGAGTACGGGGTCGGCCGGGCGGGTCGCGAAGGTGTCGCCGGGCAGCAGCAGCACCGGGAGGTGGTTGACGGTGGCGAGGGCGGCGCCGGTGACGAGGTTGGTCGCGCCGGGGCCGATGGAGGTGGTGACGGCGTGTGCGGAGAGCCGGCCGGACTGGCGGGCGTAACCGACGGCGGCGTGCACCATGGCCTGCTCGTTGCGGCCCTGGAGGTAGGGCATGCCGGCCCCGGTCTCCAGGAGCGCCTGGCCGATGCCCGCGACGTTGCCGTGGCCGAAGATCCCCCAGGTGGCGCCGATCAGCCGGTGGCGGTGGCCGTCCCGTTCGGTGTACTGCCGGGCGAGGAAGGCCACCAGGGCCTGGGCGGTGGTGAGGCGGCGGGTGCGTGGCGGGGACGCGGTCACGCGGTCACCTCCGGTGCGTGGAGCGGGGGCCGGGAGGCGCTCATGCGTGTGCCTCCGGTCCGTAGAACGGGAGGCGGGGGTCCATGGGCTGCGACGGCCAGGTGTCGCGGATCCAGCCGTGGTCGGGATGGTCGCGGATCAGCCACTCCCGCTGCTCCCCCGGGCCCGCCATCACGTTGAGGTAGTACAGCGTGCGGCCGGGTGCGGCGATGGACGGGCCGTGCCAGCCGTCCGGGATGAGGACCGCGTCGCCGGTGCGGACCTCGGCCAGGACGTCCGTCCCGCCGGGGCGGGACGGGGACACCCGGTGGTAGCCGAGGCCGTCGTCGGCCACCTCGAAGTAGTAGATCTCCTCCAGGACGGACTCCTCGCCGGGGTGGTGCTCGTCGTGCTTGTGCGGCGGGTAGGAGGACCAGTTGCCGCCCGGGGTGAGGACCTCGACGGCGATCAGCCGGTCGCAGTCGAAGGTGTCGGCGGCGGCGAAGTTGTTGACCTGGCGGGAGCAGTCGCCGGAGCCGCGCAGTTCGACGGGTACCTCCGGCGCGGGGCCGTAGCGAGCGGGGAGTCGTCGCTCGCACTTCGCTCCTGCCAGGGCGAAGCGGCCACCTGCGCCGGAGGCGATCTGTGCGTGGGCGTCACGCGGTACGTACGCGAAGTCGGATACCCCGCTGAACACGCTTTTCCGGCCCAGCAGTTCAAAGATCTCATCTGAGATGTGCACCGTACAGGCACCGGCCAACGGCAGCACGATCCACTCGCTCTCCCCGGTGACAAGTGTGTGAACACCTCCCGGTTCGAGCTCCACCACGCGCAGGCTGGAGCGCTCCCAGCCGGCCCGCTCCGGAGCGATGTCGAGGGCGTAGGGACCGCTCGCCGCGCTGCCCGCGGCCAGGTGGTACCTCGGTTCTCCGTGCATCGTCATGTCCCTTCCCTACCCGTCCTGCCCGGTTCGAGCAGCGATACGGCCGTGTCGACCGCGGCGCTCACGTCCCCGTCGGCCGGGTAGAGCAGCGACCGCCCCACCACCAGCCCCCGGACGGTCGGCAGCCGCAACGCGGTACGCCATCTCTCGTACGCGCCGTCCTGGTCCTCGCCCACCTCGCCGCCCAGCAGTACGGCGGGCAGCGTGGAGCTCTCCATCACCTGCGCCATGTCCTCGGGCTTCTCGGTGACCGGGACCTTGAGCCAGGTGTACGCGGAGGTGCCGGCCAGCCCGGAGGCGATGGCGATGGAGGTGCTCACCGCCGCGGCGCTCAGGTCGTTGCGGACCTTGCCGCCGGTGCGGCGGCAGAGGAAGGGTTCGACGAAGACCGGCAGCCGGTGTGCGGCCATGGCGTCGATGGCGCGGGCGGTGGTGTGCATCGTGTCGAGGGAGCCGGGGTCGTGGTAGTCGATCCGCAGCAGCAGCTTGCCCGCGTCGAAGCCGAGCCGGGCGAGGTCCTCGGGGCGGTGGCCGGTGAACCGGTCGTCGAGTTCGAAGGCGGCGCCGGCCAGCCCGCCGCGGTTCATCGACCCGACGACGACCTTGTCCTCCAGCGCGCCCAGCAGCAGCAGGTCGTCGAGGATGTCGGCGGTGGCGAGCACTCCGTCGACGCCGGGCCTGGAGAGCGCCAGGCAGAGCCGGTCCAGCAGCTCGAACCGGTTGGCCATGGCGAGTTCGCGCGCGCCGACGGCGAGCGAGCCACGGGCCGGATGGTCGGCGGCGATGATCATCAACCGCCCGCTGCTCCCGACGAGCGGCCGCCTGCGACGCCGGGCGGCGGCCTCGGCGACGGCTTCGGGGTGGTGCATGCGCAGGTGGACGAGGTCGGCGACGGAGGCGGCCGCGGGCGTCATGAGGCCGTGCCGGACTCGGTGGGGGCCTGCGGTGGGCTGCTGCCGGGACCGGCCGCGCTGACGGTGCCCGCGGCCAGCGCGGCTTCGACCTCGTGGGGGAACGGCATCGCGGAGGAGCAGGCGAGCCTGGAGGCGACGATGGCGCCTGCGGCGTTGGCGTACCGCATGATGCGGGCGGTCTCCCAGCCGGCGAGCAGGCCGTGGCACAGGGCGCCGCCGAACGCGTCACCCGCGCCGAGCCCGTTGACCACCTCGACGGGAAGCGGCGGGACATCGGCCACCGAGCCGTCGCGGTGCACGGCGAGGACGCCCGCGGGGCCCTGCTTGACGACGGCGAGCTCGACACCGGCGGCGAGGAGGGCGCGGGCGGCGGCGTACGGTTCGCGCTCACCGGTAGCGATCTCGCACTCGTCGAGGTTGCCGACGGCGACGGTGGCGTGGGCGAGAGCTTCGCGGTAACGCGCGGAGGCGGCGGGGTGGGGCGGGCCGTCCGCCGCGGCGTGCTGCGGCTCCTCCCAGAACATCGGGCGCCAGTCGAGGTCGAAGACGGTGATGCCGCAGCGGTTGCGGGCGCGTAGCGCAGCGAGCGTCGCCGAGCAGCTGGGTTCGGCGCAGAGCCCGGTGCCGGTCATCCAGAACACCCGGGCGGACCTGACGGCGTCGAGGTCCAGCTCCGACTCGTGGATCTCCAGGTCCGGGGCCTTGGGCTGCCGGTAGAAGTAGAGCGGGAAGTCGTCGGGCGGGAAGATCTCGCAGAAGGTGACCGGGGTCGGGTACTCGCCGACGGCCGTCACCCATCGGTCGTCCACCCCGAACTCCCGCAGCTGCTGGTGGAGGTACTCCCCGAACGCGTCCCGCCCCGTGCGGGTCACCACCGCGGTGCGCCGGCCGAGTCGGGCCGCCGCTACGGCGACGTTGGTGGGCGAGCCGCCGAGGAACTTCCCGAAGGCATCGACCCGGGCGAGCGGCAGGCCGGCCTGCAGGGGGTAGAGGTCCACTCCGATCCGGCCCATGGTGATCACGTCGTACGGCTCAGGCATCTGTGTCCCTTCGACGACCGGTGCGGCAGCCGGCGGCCGCGGCCACCGGCCCCGGTCTAGCTTCTCCCCCGGAATGCTGTCAATGATTGGTCCGGACATACGGACCAATGCTTGACACCCGTCTCCCGGGGCCGTGAGGGTTGACGGCATGACCTCCTCCGCATCCACTCCGGCCCGCATCCGCATCGGCTCCGCGCCCGACTCCTGGGGTGTGTGGTTCCCCGACGATCCGCAGCAGGTGCCCTGGCACCGCTTCCTCGACGAGGTCTCCACCGCGGGTTACGAGTGGATCGAGCTCGGCCCGTACGGCTATCTCCCGACCGACCCGGCCCGCCTCGCCGACGAGACCCGCAGCCGCGGACTGACGGTTTCGGCGGGCACCGTTTTCACCGGATTGCACCACGGTCCGGACGTCTGGGACCGGACCTGGGCGCATGTCGCCGATATCGCGGCACTCACCCGGGCGATGGGCGCCGCCCACCTCGTGGTCATCCCGGCCTTCTGGCGCGACGACAAGACGGGCGAGGTGCTGGAGGACCGCACCCTCACCGCGGAGCAGTGGCGCGACCTCACCACCCAGACGGAACGGCTGGGGCGCGAGGTGCAGGACCGTTACGGCCTGCGCATCGTCGTCCACCCGCACGCCGACACCCACATCGACACCGAGGAGAACGTCAGCCGCTTCCTCGACGCCACCGATCCCGCCCTGGTCTCGCTCTGCCTCGACACCGGGCACTACGCCTACTGCGGCGGCGACAGCGTCAAGCTGATCGAGACCTACGGCGAACGGATCGGCTATCTGCACCTCAAGCAGGTCGATCCCCAGATCCTGGCCGAAGTGGTCGCGAACGGGGTGCCGTTCGGTCCGGCCGTGGCGCGCGGGGTGATGTGCGAGCCGCCGGGCGGGGTCCCTGCCCTGGAGCCCGTGCTGGACGCCGCCCGCCGGCTGGACGTCGACCTCTTCGCGATCGTCGAGCAGGACATGTATCCGTGCCCGCCCGACAAGCCCTTCCCGATCGCCCGCCGCACCCGGGAGTTCCTCCGCTCCTGCGGCAGCCCGCGGCAGACCCCCTGACACACCGTGCCGCCCTCGGACGTGACGTGACGGCGTCGCGCGGTGTTGTCCTCGGAGAGAAGCCGGGACCGGGACACCACCGCTCCCCGCCCCACACCACACGAGGAGCAATTCACCGTGATTCGCAAGATGCTGCCGTTCCACCGGGCGGCCGGGTCCGCGGCCCTGGCCGCCCTCGCCCTGGCCAGCGCGCTCAGCACCGCCCCCGGCGCCGCGGCCGACGAGGACAACGCGCCCCCGCTCGGCTCCAGCCCCGTCTGCGCCTTCTACGAAGGCAACGGGCTGACCGCCTTCGGCGAGCAGGGCGAACACGTCTCCCAGGTCCAGTGCATGCTGGCCAACCGCCGCTACCTGCCGTGGGACGCGGTGGACGGCGCGTTCGGCCCGCGGACCCTCGTCGCCGTACAACGCTTCCAGGCCGACCACCCGCCGCTCGTACCGGACGGGCTCGTCGGCCCGGACACCTGGTCGGCGCTCTGGCACGCGTAACGGCTCACCAACCGGGCCACACGTCACACCCGGCGTCTGGCCCGGCGCGCGCCACGCCCTTCCGAGGGCGGCCCCTTTGACCCCAATGCACGCCTTCTGTCACAGAGATCCCCTCCCCGTCACACATGTCTCCGTTACGCGGGTCTTCCGTCACAGGCGCTCGACAGCCCCTCCCCCACCACGCCGTCCGTCGTTCACCGAACACAGGCTGAGTGATCGTCAGCGTCCGTGCCGCAGCTCCCCCGACGGCCCCCAGGCTGCCGCTGCGACGCAGAGAGGTGTCACTTATGACGGACAGAAGGCTCTGGTCCTACAAGGACATTGCCGCGCACATCCGGGTGCAGCCGGACACGGTGCGCTCCTACCGCAAACACGGTCTCCTTCCGTCACCGGACCACGTGGAGAACGGCAAGCCCTACTGGTACGCGGACACCATCCGCGCCTGGGTCGCCACCCGCCCCGGCAATCGGGGCCGCCGGGACTGACCCGCCCTTCCCCCTTCTCCCCTCCGCCCCGCCCCGTGCGGCGACCGGCTCCCACCCGTCGCCGTACGGGGCCGCCCCACGTGCGGGAGGAGCCCCGTGCGGCACCTGTCACGCGCGGGGCGGCCGACGCGCCGGTTCGATGACCGTCACTCCGGCTCCGCGCGCCGCGCCCATCGCCGCGAGCGCCGCCGGGGCCGCGTCCAGGCCGATGGTGGAGGTCACCAGCAGATCGGGGCGCAGGGTGCCGGCCCGGACCATGTCCATCATCGGCGGGTAGGCGTGCGCGGCCATGCCGTGGCTGCCGAGCACCTCCAGCTCCAGGGCGATCACCCTCGCCATGGGTACGACGGGGTCGCCGGCCGCCGACGGAAGCAGCCCGACCTGCACATGACGCCCCTGTCGGCGCAGGCTCCGGACCGAGGCCGCACAGGTGACCGGCGACCCCAGGGCGTCCAGCGACAACTGGGCACCCCCACCCGTGAGTTCGCGCACCGTCTCGCCGGCCCCCTCCGGGTGCGCGGAGGCGTCCACGCACTCCACCGCGCCGAGCGTCCGGGCCAGCCGAAGGGCGTCCGGCGAGACGTCGACCGCGACCACCCGGGCGCCGCAGGCCACCGCGATCATCACGGCCGAGAGCCCGACCCCGCCGCAGCCGTGCACGGCGACCCATTCACCCGCGGCCACCCGGCCCCGGGCCACCACGGCCCGGAACGCCGTGGCGAACCGGCACCCGAGGCCGGCGGCCGTACCGAACGACATCCCGTCGGGCACGGAGACCAGATTGACGTCGGCCTGTTCCAGTGCGACGTACTCGGCGAACGATCCCCAGTGGGTGAAGCCCGGCTGGGTCTGGCGCTCGCAGACCTGCTGGGCCCCGGCTGCGCAGGCGGAGCAGCGGCCGCAGGCGCAGATGAAGGGGACGGTGACCCGGTCGCCCGGCCGGTGGCCGACGACGTCCTTCCCCACCGCCTCGACCACACCCGCCAGTTCGTGTCCGGGCACATGCGGGAGGGTGATGTCTGGATCGTGGCCCATCCAGCCGTGCCAGTCGCTGCGGCACAGCCCGGTGGCCTCGACCCGGACCACCACCCCCTGACGGGAGGGGCTGGGATCCGCCACGTTCCGGACCCGGGCCTCCTGCCCGAACTCCTCGAACACCACTGCCCGCATGTGCCCCACCCTTCACCCGCGCCCCGTTCTCCGGACGGCCGAATCTACGCGCCGCCGCCCTGCGCGCCGCAGGCCCGCACTCCCCCGAATGGCCGACAGCGAGTCCGGGCCGCTCGCATTTATACCCCCTAGGGGTATAGTCTCCTGAGTGTGGAGGTGCACCGGCCTTCCCGGAACCCCCTGGGCCCCTGCCGCCACACCCATTTGTGCTCGTCGAAGAGGAGAACACAATGACCGCCGAGACCCAGCTCCCCCAGGCGACCGGCTCCTGCTGCTCACCCAGCGGCTCCTGCCACGACGGTGCGGGCGCCGACGCGCAGCAGGGCGGCGTCACCACGGTCTACCAGGTGACCGGCATGACCTGCGGACACTGCGAGGGTGCCGTCTCCGAGGAGCTCTCCGGTATCGAGGGTGTCACCTCGGTGAAGGCCGTGGCGTCCACCGGTCGGGTGACGGTGATCTCCCGGGCGCCTCTGGACGAGCAGGCCGTGCGCGCCGCCGTCGACGAGGCCGGTTACGAGTTTGCAGGCCAGGCCTGAGCTCCCCGCGATCCGCTCCACCCGCACCGCCCCCTTTTCCACCGGGCCGGACCGACCAGCAGATACTGGTGGGGTACGGCCCGGTCGGCGTTTCAGGAGTTCGGATATGCACAGCGCAACAGAGGCCGACACCCCGGCAGCGGAGAGTTCGGTGGCCGAGCTCACCATCGGCGGGATGACCTGCGCCTCCTGCGCGGCTCGCGTCGAGAAGAAGCTGAACCGGATGGACGGGGTCACCGCCACCGTCAATTACGCCACCGAGAAGGCCCGGGTTAACTTCGGCCCTCAGACCGGTCTCGCCGATCTGATCGCCACCGTGAAGAAGACCGGCTACACGGCGGAGCCGGTGCCGCGCCCCGCACCGACCCCTGCGCCGACCGCGGAGGCCCCGGCGCCAGCCCCGGCCGCTGAGGCCCCAGCCCCCGACGCGCCGCCCGTCCCGCACGCGGCGGGAGACCCGGGCACCACAGCCCCCACAGCCGCCTCAGGCAGCTCAGGTACGGCGCACGGCCCGAGCCCGAGCACCGCGGTCACCCAGGCCGCCCCCGACGCCCCAGCCACCCCTGACGCCCCCACCGCCGCCCTGGACTCCCTGCGTCAGCGGCTCATCGTCTCGGCCGTCCTCGCCGCCCCCGTGGTCGCGATGGCGATGATCCCGGCGTTGCAGTTCGACAACTGGCAGTGGCTCTCCCTCACTCTCGCCGCCCCCGTCGTCGTCTGGGGCGGGCTGCCCTTCCACCGGGCTACCTGGACCAACCTCCGGCACGGCGCGGCCACCATGGACACGCTCGTCTCGGTCGGCACCCTCGCCGCCTTCGGCTGGTCACTCTGGGCGCTGTTCCTCGGTGACGCGGGAATGCCCGGCATGCGGCACGGCTTCGACTTCACGGCCTCCCGCTCCGAAGGCTCCTCCACGATCTATCTGGAGGTCGCCGCCGGAGTCGTCACCTTCATCCTGCTGGGCCGCTACCTGGAGGCGAAGTCCAAGCGGAAGGCCGGTTCCGCCCTGCGGGCGCTGATGCATCTGGGTGCCAAGGACGTCGCGGTCCTGCGCAGCGGCGCCGAAGTGCGTATCCCCGTTGCCCGGCTCGCCGTCGGCGACCGCTTCGTGGTCCGCCCCGGCGAGAAGGTCGCCACCGACGGCACGGTCGTCGAGGGCAGCTCGGCCCTGGACGCGTCCATGCTCACTGGCGAATCCGTGCCCGTAGAGGTCGGCGTCGGCGACCCGGTCACCGGCGCCACGCTGAACGCGGGCGGCCGGCTCGTCGTCGAGGCGACCCGGATCGGCGCGGACACCCAGCTGGCCCGGATGGCGAAGCTGGTCCAGGACGCGCAGAACGGGAAGGCGGCGGCCCAGCGCCTCGCGGACCGGATCTCCGCGGTCTTCGTCCCGGTGGTCCTGCTCATCGCCCTGGCCACCCTGGTCTCCTGGCTGCTGATCACCGACGACCTGACCGCCTCGTTCACCGCCGCCGTCGCCGTACTGATCATCGCCTGCCCCTGCGCCCTCGGCCTCGCCACACCCACCGCCCTCATGGTCGGCACCGGACGCGGCGCCCAGCTCGGCATCCTCATCAAAGGCCCCGAAGTCCTGGAAACCACCCGCCGCATCGACACCATCGTCCTCGACAAGACCGGCACCGTCACCACCGGCAAAATGACCCTCCTCGCCCTCCACACCACACCCGGCACCACCGAAACCCACGCACTCCACCTCGCCGGCGCCCTGGAACACGCCTCCGAACACCCCATCGCCCAAGCCGTCACCACCGCAGCCACCAACCGCACCACCACCCCCTCCCCACCCCCGACAACTTCACCAACATCCCCGGCCTCGGCGTCCAAGGCACCGTCGAAGGCCACACCGTCCTCGTGGGCCGCCCCCGGCTCCTCGCCGACGCCGGGATCGACGTACCGGGAGTTCTTTCCGCCGCCCTGACGGAGGCGGCCGCCCAGGGCCGTACCGCGATCGCGGTCGCCTGGGACGGCGAGGCACGGGCGGTCCTGGAGGTCGCGGACGCGGTCAAGGACACCAGCGCCGAGGCCGTCGAGCGGCTCCGCGCACTCGGTCTGACACCGATCCTGCTGACCGGCGACAACCGGGCAGTGGCCGATTCCGTGGCCCGCGCGGTCGGCATCGACGAGGTCCGTGCCGAGGTGCTGCCCGAGGAGAAGGCGCACGTCATCGAGCGGTTGCAGGCCGAGGGACATGCGGTCGCGATGGTCGGTGACGGCGTCAACGACGCCGCCGCACTGGCCACCGCCGACCTCGGCCTGGCCATGGGCACAGGCACGGACGCCGCGATCGAGGCGAGCGACCTGACCCTCGTTCGTGGAGATCTCAAGGTGGCCGCCGATGCCATCCGTCTGGCCCGCCGGACCCTGGCCACCATCAGGGGCAACCTTTTCTGGGCATTCGGTTACAACGTTGCTGCTCTACCCCTTGCGGCATTTGGCCTGCTCAGCCCTATGATTGCAGGAGCGGCGATGGCCTTCTCCTCGGTCTTCGTCGTAACGAACAGCCTGCGCCTGCGGTCCTTCACCTAATTTCCACAATGAGATTTAGATCACACTGTTTTTGGGGTAACCATTCGGTGGGTCCGCGAGTCTTAGAGTGCGATGCCAAGGGTGTCTTGGGGGACATCCGACGGAGGGTCTTGGGGGACACTCCGGGCAAGCGTTGGCCGGGGCACGTGCACCGGGGAGCTTTGAGCGGCCCTCCCGTCGGTACGTACCCCGGCAGACCGCAGGCAGGAAGGCAGTACGAGGAGAAGCGCAGGACACGCAGTACCGAGGAACACCCAGGAGCTTCGGCTCCCACTGAACGCCCGGCCGGATCCCGTGGGGGGAATCCGCTCCGGGATATGGGAAGCGCCTCGCTGTCGGCCCGTGGGGGGATCGATGGCGAGGCGCTTCTCGCATGTCCGGAGGCGTCCGGGACGAGCGGGCACAAGCAAATCGCCCCTGCCGCCGCGCTCTGTGCGAAAGCGCGGCAGTCGGGGCGAAGGCAACCGGCCGAAGTGGCCCGGGGCGGCGCAGGGGTGGTGCGGGGGCTCAGCGGCCCTCGACCGGGACGAAGTCGCGCAGGACCTCGCCGGTGTAGATCTGGCGCGGGCGGCCGATGCGGGAACCCGGCTCCTTGATCATCTCGTGCCACTGGGCGATCCAGCCCGGAAGCCGGCCGATCGCGAAGAGCACCGTGAACATCTCGCTCGGGAAGCCCATGGCCCGGTAGATGAGACCGGTGTAGAAGTCCACGTTGGGGTAGAGGTTGCGCGAGACGAAGTACTCGTCGGAGAGCGCGTGCTCCTCCAGCTTGAGCGCGATGTCGAGCAGCTCGTCGGACTTGCCGAGCGAGGACAGCACATCGTGGGCCGCGGCCTTGATGATCTTGGCGCGCGGGTCGAAGGACTTGTACACCCGGTGGCCGAAGCCCATCAGGCGGACGCCGTCCTCCTTGTTCTTCACCTTGTGGATGAAGGAGTCGACGTCGCCGCCGTTGGCCTGGATGCCCTCGAGCATCTCCAGCACCGACTGGTTGGCGCCACCGTGCAGGGGACCCCACAGCGCCGAGATGCCGGCGGAGATCGAGGCGAACATGTTCGCCTGCGAGGAGCCGACCAGACGCACGGTGGAGGTCGAACAGTTCTGCTCGTGGTCCGCGTGCAGGATGAGCAGCTTCTCCAGCGCCGAGACGACGACCGGGTCGGGCACGTACTCCTGCGCGGGGACCGAGAAGGTCATGCGCAGGAAGTTCTCGACGTAACCGAGGTCGTTGCGCGGGTAGACGAACGGGTGACCGATCGACTTCTTGTACGCGTACGCCGCGATGGTCGGCAGCTTGGCCAGCAGCCGGATCGTCGAGAGGTGACGCTGCTCCTCGTCGAACGGGTTGTGGCTGTCCTGGTAGAACGTGGACAGCGCGCTCACGACCGAGGACAGCATGGCCATCGGGTGGGCATCGCGCGGGAAGCCGTCGAAGAACCGCTTGACGTCCTCGTGCAGCAGCGTGTGCTGGGTGATCTCGTTCTTGAAGGCCGACAGTTCGTCGACCTTCGGGAGCTCACCGTTGATGAGCGTGTACGCGACCTCGAGGAACGTCGATTGCTCGGCGAGCTGCTCGATCGGGTAGCCGCGGTACCGCAGGATGCCCTGCTCGCCATCGAGATAGGTGATGGCCGATTTATAGGCAGCGGTGTTGCCGTATCCGCTGTCCAGCGTCACCAGACCGGTGTTCGCCCGGAGCTTCCCGATGTCGAAGCCCTTGTCGCCGACGGTGCTGTCGATCACCGGGTAGGTGTACTCGTCATCGCCGTACCGCAGTACTACAGAGTTGTCGCTCACGTCATCCCTCACCGACGTAGTGCCTCTTCTTCGAGGTTCCCTGACTGTCTCCACCCTCCCCCATTTGGCTCAGGAGAGTGCACTCGGGGTCGTCCATTGGACCTATTGGCGGCACTGAGTGCCGCCAACTTAAGCATCCTGCCCCCTTGACTCCGGTTCCGGAAGACCTCCGTGATGTTTCCCACCGATTTGATCGATCATTTTTTCGACGGATCCTCCTTCCGCCCCGCCTCGCAGCCGGTAATCCAGCGCCGTACAGCGTCTGCCTGCGGAAACCGTGCGGACCGCCTGGCCGATCGCCTGCCGGGACCCGACCAGCACGACGAGCTTCTTGGCCCTCGTCACGGCCGTGTACAGCAGGTTCCGCTGGAGCATCATCCAGGCGCTCTTCGTGACCGGAATGACGACGGCCGGGTACTCGCTGCCCTGGGAGCGGTGGATCGTCATGGCGTACGCGTGGGCCAGCTCGTCGAGCTCGTCGAAGTCGTAGCTGATCTCCTCGTCCTCGTCCGTGAGAACGGTCAGCTTCTGCTCGTCCGGGTCGAGGGCGGTGACGACGCCGACCGTGCCGTTGAAGACGCCGTTCTCGCCCTTGTCGTAGTTGTTGCGGATCTGGGTGACCTTGTCGCCGACCCGGAAGACCCGGCCGCCGAACCGCTTCTCGGGCAGGCCGGGGCGGGCGGGTGTGATGGCCTGCTGGAGCAGGCCGTTGAGATGGCCGGCCCCGGCCGGCCCGCGGTGCATGGGTGCGAGTACCTGCACGTCACGGCGGGGGTTCAGACCGAACTTGGCGGGGATGCGGCGGGCCGCCACGTCCACCGCGAGCACCCCGGCGTCCTCCGTCTCGTCCTCCACGAAGAGGAAGAAGTCGCTGAGCCCCTGGGTGAGGGGCGGTACGCCGGAGTTGATCCGGTGGGCGTTGGTGACGACGCCGGACTGCTGGGCCTGACGGAAGATGGTGGTCAGCCGGACCGCCGGGACGGGTCCGCCGTCGGCGAGCAGATCCCGCAGCACCTCCCCCGCACCGACCGACGGCAGCTGGTCCACATCTCCCACGAGCAGCAGATGGGCACCGGGTGCCACCGCCTTGACCAGCTTGTTGGCGAGCAGCAGATCGAGCATCGACGCCTCGTCGACGACGACCAGATCGGCGTCCAGCGGACGGTCCCGGTCGTACGCCGCGTCGCCGCCCGGCTTCAGTTCGAGCAGCCGGTGCACGGTGGAGGCCTCGGCCCCGGTCAGCTCGGAGAGCCGCTTGGCCGCCCGGCCGGTGGGCGCGGCCAGCACCACCTTGGCCTTCTTGGCCCGTGCCAGCTCCACGATGGACCGGACGGTGAACGACTTCCCGCAGCCGGGCCCACCGGTCAGTACGGCGACCTTCCGGCTGAGCGCGAGCCGCACCGCGGCCTCCTGCTCGGGCGCCAGCTTCGCGCCGGTACGCCCCGCGAGCCACTTCAGCGCCTTGTCCCAGTCCACGTCCCCGAAGGCCGGCATCCGTTCCTCGGGCGTCCGCAACAGCCGCCGTACCTGGGCGGCGAGGGAGATCTCGGCGCGGTGGAAGGGCACCAGGTACACGGCCGTGACGGGTTCACCGCCCTCGGGTGACGGCACCTTCTCCCGTACGACGCCCTCCGGCTCATCGGCCAGCTCGGCGAGGCACTCGATGACCAGGCCGGTGTCCACCTGGAGCAGCTTCACCGCGTCCGCGATCAGCCGCTCCTCAGGGAGGAAGCAGTTGCCCTGGTCGGTGGACTGCGACAGCGCGTACTGGAGTCCGGCCTTGACCCGCTCCGGGCTGTCGTGCGGGATGCCGACCGCCTGGGCGATCTTGTCGGCGGTGAGGAAGCCGATGCCCCAGACGTCGGCGGCCAGCCGGTAGGGCTGGTTCTTCACGACGGAGATCGAGGCGTCCTCGTACTTCTTGTAGATGCGCACCGCGATCGAGGTCGAGACGCCGACGCCCTGGAGGAAGACCATGACCTCCTTGATCGCCTTCTGCTCCTCCCAGGCCGCGGCGATCATCTTCGTCCGCTTCGGGCCGAGCCCGGGCACCTCGACGAGCCGCTTCGGCTGCTGCTCGATGATGTCGAGGGTGTCGACGCCGAAGTGGGTGGTGATCCGGTCGGCCATGACCGGGCCGATGCCCTTGATCAGCCCGGAGCCGAGGTAGCGGCGGATGCCCTGGATGGTGGCGGGGAGGATCGTCGTGTAGTTCTCGACGGTGAACTGCTTGCCGTACTGCGAGTGCGAGCCCCAGCGCCCCTCCATCCGCAGCGACTCACCGGGCTGCGCGCCGAGCAGTGAACCGACCACGGTCAGCAGATCGTTGGCACCGCGCCCGGTGTCGACGCGCGCGACCGTGTACCCGTTCTCCTCGTTGGCGTACGTGATCCGCTCAAGCACGCCTTCGAGGACGGCCATGTTCGGCGTGGTGGACGTGGTGGACATGCCGGAGACGGTACCGGGCAGCGCCGACAGCGTGCCCGGAAGAGGGAGCCTGCCCGGGTCCGGTGCCGCCGGGCTTTCACGGGAGCCGGATCCAGGACGCCCGACACGCCGGAATGCCGGCATCGGGCGGGCGTCGTAGCGTGCTTCGTATGAGCGACGAATCCACGCAGAAGGACGTTCTGAACGAGCTGGGCGACGACGGTCTCCACGAGGTCGCCCGGGTGCTGGACACGGACACGGAGGGCGCGCAGCGGTTTGTCGGTGAGACGGTCACCGCCACCGAGGAGGCGCCCGTGCCGGCGGAGGAGCCTCCGCTGACCGGGGTGGCCACGCTCGGCGGCGGGCTCGCGGGCGGGGTGCTCGGCAAGCTGAGCGGCCCGGTGGCCGGCGCCGTGGCCAAGCGGACCGGGCTGCCCCCGGCCACGGTCAAGCGCGGGGTCGAGCTGCTGCTGCCGCTGGTCCTCGCGGCTCTGGCGAAACGGTCCTCCCGTAAGAAGTAGCGCGTACGCGGCTCGTCTCAGAATCGCCGCGGCCGGCGCTGCCCGGAAGGCGAAACGGGGCCCGGTCTCTCGACCGGACCCCACTCGCTTTCCCCTCCCGTCGGAGCTTCCCGATCCCCCCGGATCCCCCCGGAAGCGTTCCGACGACAGAGGTGACCCGGCAGGATGCTCAAGGGTTGTACGTCTTGGCAATCTCTTTGCCTCAGCTGCCTGGGCGGCCGGGTCACGGGTTCAGCAGGCGTGCTCCAGGTACCGGGCGGCGACCTCGGCCAGCACCTCGGCACCGTCGCGTGCCCAGAGGTCCTCGTTGAAGATCTCCACCTCGATGGGACCGTCGAAACCGGTGGCCTCGACCGCCGTCCGGAAGGCGCGGAAGTCCACGCTGCCGTCCCCGAGTTGACCGCGCCCGACCAGGACTCCCGCCGGGAGCGGGGTGATCCAGTCGGCGAGCTGGAAGCTGTGGATCCGGCCGCCCGCACCCGCCCTGGCGATCTGGGCGGGCACCTGGTCGTCCCACCAGAGGTGGTAGGTGTCGACGACCACTCCGACCTGCTCGGCGGGGAAGCGTTCCGCAAGGTCCAGGGCCTGGGACAGGGTGGACACGACGCAGCGGTCCGAGGCGAACATCGGGTGCAGCGGTTCGATGGCCAGGCGTACGCCTCGTTCGGCTGCGTAGGGGGCCAGTTCGGCCAGCGCGTCCGCGATGCGTTCGCGGGCGCCGTACAGGTCCTTGCTGCCCTCCGGGAGGCCGCCCGAGACCAGGACCAGGGTGTCGGTGGACAGGCCGGCCGCCTCGTCGAGCGCCGCACGGTTGTCGTCCAGGGCGCGGGCCCGCTCGGCCGGGTCGAGTGCGGTGAGGAAGCCGCCCCGGCAGAGGCTGGTGACGGACAGGCCGGAGTCGGAGAGGAGGCGGGCTGTCGCCTCCACCCCGTACTCCTGGACGGGTCCCCGCCACAGACCGACCTGGCCGATGCCCGCCTTCACGCAGCCCTCGGCGAGCTCGGGCAGCGACCACTGCTTGATGGTCTCCTGGTTGAGGGAGAGCCGGGAGAGGTCGTTCGTCATCGGGCGCCTCCGTGCACGGTGAGCAGGGCCCGCATCCGGGCTTCGGCCAGCTCCGGATCGGGGAACAGGCCCAGCCGGTCGGCCAGTTCGTACGCCTTCGCCAGGTGCGGCAGCGAGCGGGCCGACTGCAGGCCGCCCACCATCGTGAAGTGGTCCTGGTGACCGGCCAGCCAGGCGAGGAACACCACGCCCGTCTTGTAGTAACGGGTCGGAGTCCGGAACAGGTGCCGGGACAACTCGACCGTGGGGTCGAGGAGTTCACGGAACCCCAAGGCGTCGCCCGTGTCGAGGACCCGTACCGCGTGCGCGGCCAGCGGGCCCAGCGGGTCGAAGATGCCCAGCAGTGCGTGGCTGAAGCCGCGGTCGTCGCCGGCGATCAGCTCCGGGTAGTTGAAGTCGTCGCCGGTGTAGCAGCGCACCCCGCCCGGGAGGCGGCGGCGGACGTCGATCTCGCGCTCCGCGTCCAGGAGGGAGATCTTGATGCCGTCGACCTTGTCCGGGTGTTCGGCGATGACCTGGAGGAAGGTGTCGGTGGCCGCATCGAGGTCGGCGGAGCCCCAGTAGCCGTCCAGCGCGGGGTCGAACATCGGGCCCAGCCAGTGCAGGACGACCGGCTCGGTGGCCTGGCGCAGCAGGTGGGCGTAGGTCTCCAGGTAGTCCTGCGGGCCGTTCGCCGCGGCGGCGAGTGCGCGGGAGGCCATCAGGATCGCCTGGGCCCCGCTCCCCTCGACGAGGGCCAGTTGTTCCTCGTACGCGGCGCGCACCTCGGCGAGCGTGGCCGGGCCCGCGGGGAGCTGGTCGGTGCCGACGCCGCAGGCGATCGCGCCGCCGACGGACCTGGCCTCGGCCGCCGAGCGGCGGATCAGTTCGGCGGCGCCCGCCCAGTCCAGGCCCATGCCGCGCTGGGCGGTGTCCATGGCCTCGGCGACCCCGAGGCCGTGGGACCAGAGGTGGCGGCGGAAGGCGAGGGTGGCGTCCCAGTCGACGGCGGCGGGCGAGTCGGGGCTGATGTCGGCGTACGGGTCCGCGACCACATGGGCGGCGGAGAAGACCGTACGGGAGGCGAGGGGCGCCCCGCCGGGGGCGAGGTCCAGCGGGGTGGTGCGGGGCTCGTAGCGCCCCTGCGGGAGGTGGATGGTCACAGGGTCAGCTCCGGTGCGACGGTGGTGGGGCGCGGCGTCACAGGTTCAGCTCCGGGACGTCGAAGCGGCGGCCCTCGGCGGATGACCTGAGGCCGAGCTCGGCGAGCTGGACGCCGCGGGCGCCGGCCATCAGGTCCCAGCTGTAGGGCTCGTCGAGCACGATGTGGCGGAGGAACAGCTCCCACTGGGCCTTGAAGCCGTTGTCGAAGACGGCGTTGTCGGGGACTTCCTGCCACTGGTCGCGGAAGGACTCGGTGACCGGGAGGTCGGGGTTCCACACCGGCTTGGGGGTGGCCGAGCGGTGCTGGACGCGGCAGTTGCGCAGGCCGGCGACGGCGGAGCCGTGGGTGCCGTCGACCTGGAACTCGACGAGCTCGTCGCGGTTGACCCGGACCGTCCAGGAGGAGTTGATCTGCGCGACGGCGCCGCTCTCCAGCTGGAAGATGCCGTACGCGGCGTCGTCCGCGGTGGCCGCGTAGGGCTTGCCGTGCTCGTCCCAGCGCTGCGGGATGTGCGTCTGGACGTGGGCCTGGACGGTGGTGACCCGGCCGAACAGCTCGTGCAGGACGTACTCCCAGTGCGGGAACATGTCGACGACGATGCCGCCGCCGTCCTCCGAGCGGTAGTTCCAGGAGGGTCGCTGGGCCTCCTGCCAGTCGCCTTCGAAGACCCAGTAGCCGAACTCCCCGCGCACCGAGAGGATCTCGCCGAAGAAGCCGCCGTCGATGAGTCGCTTCAGCTTCAGCAGGCCCGGCAGGAAGATCTTGTCCTGGACGACCCCGTGCTTGATCCCCGCGTCCCGGGCGAGGCGGGCCAGCTCCAGGGCGCCGTCGAGGTCCGTGGCGGTGGGCTTCTCGGTGTAGACGTGCTTGCCGGCGGCGACGGCCTTCTTGATCGCCTCGACCCGGGCCGAGGTGACCTGGGCGTCGAAGTAGATGTCGATGGTCTCGTCCGCGAGCACCGCGTCGAGGTCGGTCGACCACTCGGTCAGACCGTGCCGCGCGGCGAGCTCCTCCAGCACGTGGGCGCGGCGGCCGACGAGGACCGGCTCGGGCCACAGCACGTCGCCGTCGCCGAGGTCGAGTCCGCCCTGTTCGCGGATCGCGAGGACCGAGCGCACCAGGTGCTGCCGGTATCCCATGCGACCTGTGACGCCGTTCATGGCGATGCGCACTGTCCTGCGTGTCACGAAAGTTCCTCCATACACCCGTAGCAAGCGCTTTCTATACGAGAGGACGCTAGCCTGCCGACAGCGGCCTGGACAAGAGGGGGCACGCTGATTGCTCCTGTCCCCCTCATCACACCTCGGAGGAATGCGGATGACAGTCACCCTGGCGGACGTGGCGGCGCGCGCCCGGGTGTCCCCGGCCACCGTCTCCCGCGTACTGAACGGCAACTACCCGGTGGCCGCGTCCACTCGGGAGCGGGTGCTGCGCGCGGTGGACGACCTGGACTACGTGCTCAACGGGCCCGCGAGCTCGCTCGCGGCCGCCACGTCCGATCTGATCGGCATCCTGGTCAACGACATCGCCGACCCGTTCTTCGGGATCATGGCCGGGGCGGCACAGACGGAGATCGGCGGTCCGGGCGACGGTTCGGGCCGGGCGGGCGGCGAGAAGCTCGCCGTTGTCTGCAACACCGGCGGTTCCCCGGCCCGTGAGCTCACCTACCTCACCCTGCTCCAGCGCCAGCGCGCCGCCGCCGTCGTCCTCACCGGCGGCGCGGTGGAGGACCCGGCGCACCAGGCCGCGATGTCCGCGAAGCTGGCGAAACTCGCCGACGCCGGCACCAGGGTGGTGCTGTGCGGGCGGCCCCCGCTGCCGGACGGCGACTCGATCCTGGCCGCGCTCGCCTTCGACAACCGGGGCGGCGGCCGGCGGCTCACCGAGCACCTGATCTCGCTGGGCCACCAGCGGATCGGCTATGTCGCGGGACCGCTGGAGCGGACCACGACCCGGCACCGGCTGGAGGGCCACCGCGACGCGATGAAGGCCGCGGGGCTGGTCGGCGACGAGGACCGGCTCACCGTGCACGGCTCCTACGACCGCAGCTCCGGCTACGACGCCACCGTCGAACTCCTGCGCCGCGAACCGGGGATCACGGCCGTCGTCGCCGCCAACGACACGGTGGCACTGGGTGCCGCCGCGGCGATCCGGGACCGGGGCCTGCGCATCCCCGAGGACATCTCGGTGGCCGGCTTCGACGACCTGCCGTTCTCGGTGGACGTGGTCCCGGCCCTGACGACCGTACGGCTGCCGCTCTTCGAGGCGGGGGCGCGGGCGGGCCGGCTGGCGATGGGCAAGGAGACCCCGCCGCCGGGCGGCGTCGCGACGATCCCGGCGGAGCTGATGGTGCGGGGTTCGACGGCGGTGCCGCGGGTGTGACTTGGTTGCCCCGGACCGGGGCATCCGTCATGCAAGCCGTGAGCCGAAGGTGTGCCGGCCGCCGCCCGGTCCGTACGGTGCGCGGGGGCAGGCACAGGTACCGATGAAAGGAACATGCACGTGAAGCTCGCTTTCTCCACCCTCGGGGTGCCGGGGCTGCCGATATCCGAGGTCGTCCGGCTGGCGGCCGAGCACGGTTACCAGGGTGTGGAGCTGCGCGCCCACCCCGAGGAGCCGGTGCACCCGGGGCTCTCGATGCTCGAACGCGCCGATGTCGTCGAGGAGTTCAAGCGGGGCGGGATCGAGATCCTGACCGTGGCCGGCTATGTCCGGGCCGCGGCCGAGGGGGACGACCAGCCGGTGCTGGACGAGCTCGCCGGGCTGGTGGAGCTCGCCCGGGACCTGGGCGCGCGCAACGTCCGGGTCTTCCCCGGCGGCGGCGACCAGGACCCCGCCACGGCCGACGCGACCGCCGCCCGCCGGCTGGCCGCGGCCGCCCGTACGCCGCGGACATGGGCGTACGCATCCTGCTGGAGACGCACGACTCGCACCGCGCCGGGGCCGACGTGGCCCGGGTGGTGGGGACGGTGGGGCACGGGAGCATCGGCGCGCTGTGGGACATCATGCACACCTGGCTGGCCGGCGAGGAACCGGTCGCGAGCCATGCGGTGCTGGCCCCGCACCTGGGCTACGTACAGGTGAAGGACATCGCGTCGGCCGAGGCCACCGAGCCGCTGGCGCTGGGGGCCGGGGTGCTGCCGCTGCGGGCGTGCCTGGACACGCTGGACGCGGACAGCTGGGTCTGCTGGGAGTACGAGAAGCGCTGGCACCCGGGGGCGGCGGAGCTGCCGGGTCTGCTGGGCGCGGGACGCGAGCACCTGCTGCGGCTGGGCGCCCCGAAGCAGTAGGGCGCGCATCGCGGCGGCCGGCCCCTCTCTCAGACCGGGGCCGGCGCCGGCGCGTCCGCAGCCACCACGCGGGGCCGTCGCGCCCCCGCAAGTGACGTGAGGGCCACCCCGCCGACCAGCAGCGCCGCCGCGCACCACCGCAGCGGGCTGACCGACTCGTCGAGCAGGACCGCCGCCGACGACATCCCGAAGACCGGCACGAGCAGGGTGAACGGGGCGACGGACGAGGCCGGGTAGCGGCTCAGCAGGAAGCCCCACGCCCCGAAGCCGAAGACCGTCGTGATCCAGGCGACGTAGACGATGATTCCGGCGCCGCTCCAGTCGAGTGCGGCAAGCGCCGCCGTGTCGCGGTCCCAGCCCTCGAAGAGGAGGGAGAGGCCGAGCAGCGGCAGGACCGGCACGGTGGAGACCCACACCATGAAGTTGAGGGAGTCGGGCGGGGCGGCCTTGCGGGTCAGCACGTTCGACACACCCCAGCAGGCAGCCGCCGCGATCACCAGCACGAAGGCGAGCACAGGCCCGCTCGCCCCCTCGTCCACCGCGGCCACTCCGATGCCCGCGAGGGCCACCCCCATCCCCAACACCCTGACCCGCCCTGGGCGTTCACTGAGCGCGATCGCCGCGAAGAGCACCGTGAAGACCGCCTGCACCTGAAGGACCAGGGAGGAGAGACCGGCCCCATCCCCCGGTCCATGCCGATGAACAGCAGGCCGAACTTGGCCACACCCAGAACCAGCCCCACTCCCACGATCCACTTCCAGGCGACCTTCGGCCGGCCGACGAAGAAGACCGCGGGCAGCGCGGCGACCAGGAAGCGCAGGGCGGAGAAGAGCAGCGGCGGGAAGTGGGCGAGGCCGAGCTCGATGACGACGAAATTGACACCCCAGACGGCGGCCACCAGGGCGGCCAGGGCGATGTGTTGGGGACGCATGCACCGAGGATCACCCGTATCAACCATGTAGCACCAGCGCGGGTTTCTTCATGGTGGAATTGAGCGTTGCTAATGAATGAGTGCGTCACCCACCCCGGAGGCTCCGGTGCTCGACCTTTCCCGGCTGCGCGCGCTGCACGCCATCTCCGTCCACGGTTCCGTCGCGGGCGCCGCCGCCGCGCTCGGCTACACCCCGTCGGCGGTCTCGCAGCAGATCACCAAACTGGAGCGGGAGACCCGCACGACGCTGCTGGAACGCCGCGGGCGCGGGATCGCCCTCACCGAGGAGGCGGTCCATCTCGCCGCGACCGCGCAGCAGTTGCTGGCGATCGTGGAGCGGGCGGAGACGACGCTGGAGGAGCGCAGGGGGCTTCCGACGGGCCGGCTGTCGATCGGGGCGTTCGCCTCGGCGGCACGCGGGCTGCTGCCGGGGGTCCTGGCGGAGCTGGACCGCGAGCACCCGGCCCTGGACGTCCGGATGACGGAGGTCGATCCGCACCTCTCGGTCGACCTGGTGGCCAAGGGCGTGATCGACCTGGCCGTCGCGCACGACTGGGACATCGCCCCGCTGCCCGCCCCGGACGGCGTGGCGCAGGCGGTGATCGGGGACGACCGGTGCGACCTGCTGGTGCCGGCGGACCACCGGCTGGCGGGCCGGGACGGGGTGCGGCGCGAGGAACTGGCGAAGGAGCGGTGGATCTGCCAGCCGCCGGGGACGGTCTGCCACGACTGGCTCGTACGGACGCTGCGCACGGCGGGCTACGAGCCGGACATCCGGCACCAGGCGGAGGAGAACCACACCCAGCTGGCGCTGCTCGCCGCCGGTCTCGGCGTCGCGATGATTCCCCGGCTGGGCCGCGGGCCGTTGCCGGACGGGGTGGTGGCGGTGCGGATCGACCCGGTGCCGGTGCGCCGGCTGTACGCGCTGTGGCGCACGGAGGCGGCCCGGCGCCCCGCGATCACGGCGGCGGTCTCGGCGCTTCAGGCGCACGGGACGGGTGTGGGGCTGCGATAACCCACCGCGGGCGGGGTGGGTGGATTCGTCACCCCGCCAGGGCGGGACGGGACGCGCTCAAAATGGTCCGGACCCTTGACCGGAAGTTATTTTCTGGATATCCGTGCTTCTTGGCAGTTTCTTTCACCACCCCCTCGTCACCGAGTACGGCCGAAGGAGCTCACGTGCACCACCGCACCTCCAGACGCACCCTCCTCACCGCTACCGCCGCCACCGCAGTCGTGGCGGCGACGGGCGCGGCAGTCGCCCCCGGCGCCGTCGCCGCTCAGAAGACCGCGGCCGGCAGCTACAACTCCGCCGCCACCACCCGGCGGCTGAAGCGGCTCATCTCCCGGATGAGCCTGGAGGAGAAGGTCGGCCAGCTGTTCGTCATGCGGGTCTACGGGCACTCCGCCACCGACCCCGACCAGGCCGACATCGACGCCAACCTCGCCGAGATCGGCGTGCGCACGGCGGCGGAGATGATCGCCAAGTACCACGTCGGCGGCATCATCTACTTCACCTGGGCGCACAACACCCGCGACCCGCACCAGATCGCCGATCTCTCCAACGGCATCCAGCGGGCCGGTCTGGCAGGTCCCACTCCGCTGCCGCTGCTGGTCTCGACGGACCAGGAGCACGGCATCGTCTGCCGGGTCGGCGAGCCCGCCACGCTGCTGCCCGGCGCGATGGCGCTCGGCGCGGGCGGTTCGCGCTCCGACGCACGCAGGGCGGGGCAGATCGCGGGCGCCGAGCTGGCCGCGATCGGCATCTGCCAGAACTACGCCCCGGACGCCGACGTGAACGTCAACCCGGCCAACCCGGTGATCGGCGTGCGCTCCTTCGGCTCCGACCCGCAGTCGGTGGCCGGGATGGTCGCCGCCCAGGTGAAGGGGTACCAGAGCGCGGGGATCGCCTCCACGGCCAAGCACTTCCCCGGCCACGGCGACACCAGTACCGACAGCCACACCGGCCTGCCGGTCATCGGGCACACCCGCGAGCAGTGGGCCGAGCTGGACGAGCCGCCGTTCCGGGCGGCGATCGCCGCGGGCATCGACTCGATCATGACGGCGCACATCGTGGTGCCCGCGCTCGACCCGGCCGAGGACCCGGCGACCCTGTCCCGGCCGATCCTCACCGGCATCCTGCGCGAGGAGCTGGGCTACGACGGCGTCGTGGTCACCGACTCGCTCGGCATGGAGGGGGTCCGGACGAAGTACGGCGACAAGCGGGTGCCGGTGCTGGCCGTGCAGGCGGGCGTCGACCAGCTGCTCAACCCGCCCAGCCTCGACGTCTCCTGGAACGCCCTCCTGGCGGCCGTCAAGAGCGGCGAGGTCAGCGAGGCCCGGATCGAGGAATCGATCCTGCGCATCCTGCGGCTGAAGACGAAACTGGGGCTGTTCGACGACCCGTTCGTCAGCCACCGGGGCGTGGACCGCACCGTGGGCACCCGGTCGCACCTGGCCGCAGCCGACCGGATCGCGGAGCACACGACCACGCTGCTGGCCAACGACGGTTCGCTGCTGCCGCTCTCGCGCCGCTCCCACCGCAACCTCTTGGTGGTCGGTGCCGATCCGGCCTCCCCGTCCGGCACGACGGGACCGCCGACGACCACCCTGGCCGACGAGTTCAAGGGGCTGGGGTACGCGGCCACCGCCCTGTCCACCGGCACCGCGCCCACCCAGGCGAACATCGACGCGGCGGTAGCTGCCGCGCAGGGCAAGGACGCGGTGGTCGTGGGGACGTACAACGTCACGGCGACCAGTTCGCAGCGGGCCCTGGTGAGCGCGCTGGCCGCGACGGGCGTGCCGGTGGTCACGGTCGCGATCCGCAATCCGTACGACATCGCCCAGCTGGCCGGGACGGGATACGCGGCGAGCCTCGCCACGTACTCCTGGACCGATGTCGAACTGCGGGCGGCGGCCCGGGTGATCGCGGGCCGTGCCGAACCGGAGGGGACGCTGCCGGTGCCGGTCCAGCGTGCCGACGACCCGGCGCGGGTGCTGTACCCGGTGGGCTACGGCCTCACCTATTAGACGGAGCTGAGGCGTTCCGCGGCGGCGGCCCGAAAGGCCTCGGGTCGCCGCCGCGGGTTGCGCTACGGGTGCCGGTTGCCGAGCCGGTGCTCGGTCGTCAGGTCCCGGCTGTCGAGCCGGGCGTCGAACTTCGCGAGCGGCTTCGCCTTCGCCGGGTCGGCCTGGACCGCGGCCGGGGCGACGCCGGCCCAGCGCAGGATGGCCGCGGTGGCCGTGGCGTTCTCCGCCGGGTCCAGTCCTGCGACGTTCGAGCCGTGGTTGCCGCCGGCCACGGTGAAGACGTAGCTGTCACGGGCGCCCGCACCGAGCCGGAAGCGCTCGGCGCCCCACGGGTCGTTCTGCCCGTACACGTACAGCATGTGGCTGGCGTGGTGCTTCACCCAGCTGTCGACGTCACGCATCACCGAGGGCTGGGCCTTCATCGGGATGGAGCGCGGCACGAAGCTGCGGGGCGGCTGGTAGCCGTACCGGCTCAG
Organism: Streptomyces sp. RKAG290; assembly: GCF_023701695.1. GTDB lineage: Bacteria > Actinomycetota > Actinomycetes > Streptomycetales > Streptomycetaceae > Streptomyces. Next base: position 4,819,169 of record NZ_JAJOZC010000001.1, on the reverse strand, counting down.
CTTGCCGAGCCAGGGCTGCTTGATGTCGGGCGAACCGAGCTGGGTGCCCGCCTGGTAGTAGTACGGCGTGTACGTCTCCAGGCCCTGGTCGGCGTAGGCGGAGAAGCCGGAGATCGAGTCGACCGAATCCCAGATCGCCTGGTCGGTGGCGGTCTTGGCGTCGGCCGGCACGGAGTCGCAGTCGGCCAGCAGGCTGTACTGCCAGAACGCCCAGATGTAGTCCAGGACGACGGCCTCGTACGCCTTGTCGAGGGAGCCGACGGTGGAGAAGGTGTAGCCGTTGTCGGCGGCGTACTCCTCGTACTTCCGCTCCAGCGGCTTGCGCCGGATCAGCGCCTCGCGCTGCACGCCGTTCAGCTTGTCGCGGCACTCCTTGGTGCCGACGCCGGCCAGGAACCGGTCGTACGCCGAGTCCTCCTTGTTGACCACGTCGTTGGGCGCGACGTACGCGACGACGCCGTCCATGTCCTTCGGGTAGTAGCGCTCGAAGTACGTGGCGGTCATGCCGCCCTTGGAACCGCCGGTGGTCAGCCAGTTCTTGGAGTAGATCTTCTTCAGCGCGGTGAAGACCCGGTGCTGGTCACTGGCGGCCTGCCAGATGTCGAGCTTGGACCAGTCGGCGGGCGACGGGCGGGACGGGGTGAAGAACCGGTACTCCAGAGAGACCTGGTTGCCGTCGACGATCCGGGTCGGCTCCGAGCGGCCGGGGTTGGTGGAGACGTTGTAGCCGCTGGTGAAGAACACCGTCGGGCGGGAGGTGTCCTTGTGCAGCAGCGTGATCCGCTGCTGGAACGTGCCCTTGGACGGGTGCCGGTGGTCGACCGGCTGGGTGTAGTTGAGGACGAAGTAGCGGTAGCCCGGGTAGGGCTTCTCCTCGATGAGACTCATTCCCGGGATGGCCAGGATCCGGTCCTTGATGTCCGTGCTCGTCCCGCTGTCACTGACGGCGGAGCCGATCGCGGCCGGTTCTGCGGCGGTGGCCGCCCCGGCGGAGGCACCCGTCGCGCTCACTGTGCCGATCAGCACCGCGAGCGACAGGAAACCTCTGAGCGCCTTGCGCATGCACCCTCCCCTTGATTCACAACAGACGTCGTGAACCTAGCGGGGCAACACCACTGCCGCCAGACCCCGTTGCCTGCCGCTCCGGGGGTGTCACCCGGTCAGCACAGGATCCAGCCCGTGGTGCCGGTCCTTCCCGCGATCATGCCGGAGACCCGGACGCACCGGTTCAGGGCGTGCACGGTCACGGGTCCGGCCTGCCGGGTGAAGTTGCCTCGGTCGACGACGGGGCGGCCGCCGCGCGGCTGGATCTGTACGGACATCCGGCGCCGGGCGCCGGGCCTGGCCGCGACCGCGAGGGCGCAGGCGTAGGAGCGGGTCTTGTAGATGCGCAGCTCGCCCGTGGCGAACTTCAGCGTCTTGGCCGGACGGCCGGCGCAGACCGACGCGGCGGTGGCGGTGTGCGCCCCGACCCCGCCGAGGAGCAGTCCGAGTGCGACCGTCAGCGCAAGGACCAGCAGCCGGACGGAGGACCCGCGCCCCTCGCAGCCGCCGGGCCCCTCGGTCCCTCTGATCGTCGCTCTGTTCACCAGCAGCCCCATCGCCTCATCGAACACTCGTGCCCCTACCCGACACATGAACGCACATGCGTGTATCTGCCTACGACGCGGGAGGCCATCCGGAGGTTGCACCCGGCGCGCTCCGCATCCCGGGCAACCGAACCGCCACACGATGGCTCCCACAGGACAGAGCCATACGAAAGGCAGGCACACCATGACCCAGCTCCGCACCGCCCGGCGCACCCGCGGCCGTCGCCCCATCGGTCGCACGCTGCTCGCGGCCGCTCTCCTGACCGCCGTCGCCGCCGTCCCGGCCGCCGCCGCTTCCGCACCGCAGACCGCGCCCGCCGCGGCGCCGGTCCGCGACGACGTCTCCGCCGCCGAGGCCCGGCAGGTCGCCCACTTCTACGGCTCGTACCTCGACGCCGTCGCCGCCGAGGGCGGCGGACCCCTCGCCACCTCGCTGCGCGGCTTCTACCTGACGCCCGCCCTGCGCCGGGAGCTGACCGGCTGGGAGAAGAGCAACCACGCCGACGGAGTGCTGCGCGCCCAGAACATCCCGGCGGACTTCCGCGTCACCGCTGGCGACAGCGGCGCCGGCCACACGTGGTCGACGGTCCGGCTCACCTGGGGCTCGGTCGCCCACCCCACGTACACGTACCTGACCGTGCAGTCGGACCTGGCGACCGGGAAGATCTCCGGCATCCGCGAATAGCCGGTCCCGCCTCTCTCACACCCCCGCGGGCTCGTCCTCCCCGATGAAGGTGCGCCACAGCACGGCGTACTGCCCGTCCAGGGCGAGGAGTTCGTCGTGCGTGCCGTCCTCGACGACCCGGCCGTGGTCCATCACCACGACCCGGTCGGCGCGGGCGGCGGTGGTCAGCCGGTGGGCGACGACCAGCGTGGTGCGGCGGCCGGCCAGGCGGTCCGTCGCCTGGTTGACCAGGGCCTCGCTGGCCAGGTCGAGGGACGCGGTGGCCTCGTCCAGGAGCAGGATGTCCGGGTCGACGAGTTCGGCGCGGGCGAGCGCGATCAGCTGGCGCTGGCCGGCGGAGAGATTGCGGCCCCGCTCGGCGACCTCGTGCAGGTACCCGCCTTCGAGGGTGGCGATCATGTCGTGCGCGCCGACCGCGCGGGACGCCGCCTCCACCTCGGCGTCGGTGGCCGCCGGCCGCCCGTACGCGATGGCGTCGCGCACCGTCCCGGCGAAGAGGTACGCCTCCTGCGGTACGACTCCGAGCCGGTGCCGGTACGCGGTGAGGCCGAGGCTGCGCAGATCGGTGCCGTCCGCGGTGACCCGGCCGCCCGTCGGGTCGTAGAACCGGGCGACCAGCTTGACGAGGGTCGACTTGCCCGCGCCGGTCTCGCCGACGAAGGCGACCGTCTGACCTGCCGGGATGTGCAGGTCGATGCCGGTGAGGGCGGCCTCCTCGCCGCCGTATGCGAAGGACACGTCCTCGAACGCGATCTCGCCGCGCAGGGACAGCACGTCCAGCGGTTCGTCCTGGTCGGCGGTGGAGGCCGGTTCCTGGAGGAGCTCCTGGATCCGGCCGAGCGAGACCGTGGCCTGCTGGTAGCCGTCGAAGACCTGGGAGAGCTGCTGCACCGGTGCGAAGAACAGGTCGATGTAGAGCAGGTAGGCGACGAGCGCACCCGTGGTGAGCGTGCCGTTGTCGACCCGGCCCGCGCCGACGATCAGCACGGCCGCGGCGGCCACCGCGGAGAGCAGCTGCACGAACGGGAAGTACACCGAGATCAGCCACTGGCCGCGGACGCGGGCCTCGCGGTAGTAGTCGCTGCGGGCGGCGAAGCGGTCGGCGCCGTCCTGCTCGCGCCCGAAGGCCTGCACGATCCGGAGCCCGGAGACGGACTCCTGTAGGTCGGCGTTGACGGCGCTGATGCGCTCACGGGCCAGCTCGTACGCCTTGACGCTCTTGCGGCGGAAGAAGAACGTGCCGATGACCAGCACGGGCAGCGTCGCGAAGACGACCAGCGCCAGCTCGACGTCCAGGACCAGCAGCGCGACCATGATGCCGAAGAAGGTGACGACGGAGACGAAGGCCGTGACCAGCCCGGTCTGCAGGAACGTGGACAGCGCGTCCACGTCCGTCGTCATCCGGGTCATGATCCGGCCGGTCAGCTCGCGCTCGTAGTAGTCCAGGCCGAGGCGCTGGAGCTGCGCGAAGATCTTCAGCCGCAGGGAGTAGAGCACCCGCTCACCGGTACGGCCCGTCATCCGGGTCTCACCGACCTGGGCCGCCCACTGCACGAGCACGACGACGAGGCCGAGGGCGGAGGCCGTCCAGACCGCGCCGAGTGCCAGCTGGGTGACGCCCTCGTCGATGCCGTTCCTGATCAGCACCGGAAGGAGCAGTCCCGCTCCGGCGTCCACGGCCACCAGCGCGAGGCTCACCAGCAGCGGCAGTCCGAAGCCGCGCAGCAGCCGGCGCAGCCCGTAGGACTCCTCGGCGTGGACGGCGCGGGCCTCGTCGATGTCCGGGGTGTCGGTAGCCGGGGGCAGGGCGTCGACCTGGGCGAGGAGCTCGGCGGTGGCGGGCATGCCGGCCGCGTCGGTCTCGCGGGCCTCCTCCTTGCGGACCCACAGCTCGGGGGTGATGCCGCGCTCGGCGTCGAATTCGGCGTCCAGCTCCTCCTGGAGCGCACGGTCGTCCGCGGGGTCGGTCGCGGCGCCGACCGGCTGGTGGCCGGGCGAGGTGCCGCCGAGCTCGTCCGGGTCGGTGAGCAGGCGCCGGTAGAGCGCCGAGCGGCGCTCCAGCTCCTCGTGCGTACCGATGTCGGCGAGCCGGCCGTCCTCCAGGACGGCGATCCGGTCGGCGAGGTTGAGGGTGGAGCGGCGGTGGGCGATGAGCAGCGTCGTCCGGCCCGCCATCACCTGCCGCAGCGCGTCGTGGATCTCGTGCTCGACGCGGGCGTCGACGGCGGAGGTGGCGTCGTCCAGGAGGAGGAGCCGGGGGTCGGTGAGGATGGCGCGGGCGAGCGCGACGCGCTGGCGCTGGCCGCCGGAGAGGGAGAGTCCGTGCTCGCCGACCTCGGTGTCGTAACCGTGCGGCAGCTCGGCGATGAACCGGTGCGCCTGGGAGGCGCGGGCGGCCTGCTCGATCTGTTCGTCGGTGGCGTCCGGGACCCCGTAGGCGATGTTGGCGCGGATGGAGTCGGAGAACAGGAAGCTGTCCTCCGGCACGAGGCCGATGGCCGCGCGCAGCGAGCCGAGGGTCAGCTCGCGGACGTCGTGTCCGCCGACCAGGACGGCGCCGTGCGTCACGTCGTAGAACCGCGGCAGCAGCAGTGAGACGGTGGACTTGCCGCTGCCGGACGCGCCGACGACGGCCACGGTCTCGCCGGGCTCGATGGTCAGCGAGAACCCGTCGAGGACGGGGCGGTCCTCGTCGTAACCGAACCGGACGTCGTCGAACTCGACGCTGGCCGGGGCGTCGGCGGGGAGCTGCTTGGTGCCGTCCTGCATGGAAGGTTCGGTGTCGATCAGTTCCAGTACGCGCTCCACACCGGCGCGGGCCTGCTGTCCCACGGTGAGGACCATGGCGAGCATCCGGACCGGGCCGACCAGCTGGGCGAGATAGGTGGAGAACGCCACGAACGTGCCGAGCGTGATCTCGCCGCGGGTGGCGAGCCAGCCGCCCAGGGCCAGCATCGCGACCTGGCCGAGCGCGGGCACGGCCTGCAGGGCCGGGGTGTAACGGGAGTTCAGCCGGATGGTGCGCAGCCGCCCGGCGAAGAGCCTGCGGCCGACCTCGCGCAGCTTGCCTGTCTCCTGGTCCTCCTGCCCGAACCCCTTGACCACCCGGACCCCGGAGACGGCCCCGTCGACGACTCCGGCGACGGCGGCTGCCTGCGACTGGGCGTACCAGGTCGCCGGGAAGAGCCGGGTGCGGGAGCGGCGGGCGATGAACCAGAGGGCGGGGGCCACGGCGACGGCGACGAGGGTCAGCAGCGGCGAGAGCCACGCCATGATCACCAGGGAGAGCAGGAAGAGCAGGATGTTCCCGATGGTCATCGGGAGCATGAACAGGAGCCCCTGGATCAGCTGCAGGTCGCTGGTGGCGCGCCCGACGACCTGTCCGGTGGACAGCTCGTCCTGCCGCTTCCCGTCGAGGCGGGTGATCGTCCCGTAGATCTCGGTCCGCAGGTCGTGCTGCACGTCGAGGGCGAGCCGGCCGCCGTAGTAGCGGCGGATGAACGTCGAGACGTACACGAGGGCCGCGGCCGCCACCAGCAGCCCGGTCCACACGGCCAGGGAACGGGTGTGGTTGCCGACCACGTCGTCGATGATCACCTTGGTGACCAGCGGGACGAGGGCCATCACCGCCATTCCGGCGAGTGACGAACCGAGCGCCAGCAGCACGTTGCGCCGGTAGCGCCACGCGTAACCGCTCAGCCGCCGCGCCCAGCCGCTGGGCCGCTGCTGCGCGCTCCCTGTCTCCCCTGCGTCCGACACCCGATGCCTCCCGTTCGACCTGCTCTGCCGCAAGGCACCAACGCGGCAGGCTGCGGATTTCATCCCGCTGCAACAAATACGGGACCTTGGGCGTAGGTCCTTCCGCCCGGATCAGGACGGAGGGCGTAGGTCCTTCCTCCGGAGCAGGGCGGATCGGGGAGCGGGCCGGACGCGGGCCGGGGGATGATCCGGCCCGCGCCCTTTCGGGACTACCGCGGCTTCGCGGTGAGCATCCGGCCGGCCGGCGCCTCGGGCACCGGCGGGACCGCCTCCTGCGGGGCGGTGGGCACGGTGAAGGTCCTCGCCCTGAGGACCCGCGGGTTCAGGTCCTTGTGCACGGCCCGGGCCACCGCCTGGATGGTGTTGACGCCGTCGTTCATCGTCTTGTTGTCCTGGGTGAGTACGGTGAGCACGTAGTCGTGGCCGTTGCCGGTGAACGCCCCGATGCTGTGCACCCGCCAGCCGTGGGTGGCGCGCTGCAGCCAGCCGTTCTTGACCTGGACGGTGGCGTCGGCCGGTGCGCCGGCCGGCGTTCCCCAGCGCTGCGAGGAGACGACCTTGCGCATCAGCCCGAGCTCGTAGGAGCGTGCGCTGTCGCTGAGTACGGAGTTCTTCGAGGTGAGCAGGGTCAGCAGCCGCTGCTCGTCCTGGGCGGTGATCTGCGTCAGTCCCCAGTAGCCGTCCGACCCGGGCACGGTGTGCGTCATCCCGGCCGCCTTGAGGAAGGCCTGGACCTTGGTGGCGCCGAGCTGCTTCCACAGGCTGGTGGTCGCGTTGTTGTCGGACTTGGTGATCATCGCGGTGCTGAGGTCGATCTCGCGCTGCGTGAGGTAGCGGTCGTGCTTGGTGTTGTCCCAGAGCAGCGTGGCGAGCACGGTCGCCTTCACGACGCTGGCGGAGTCGTACTTCGACGTGGAGCGCAGGGTGCACGTTGTGTCGGTGGTCCGGTCGTGGAGCGTCACCGCGGTGGTCGACTTGCGGCCCTTGAGCGCGGCGGTGATGTCCTTCGACAGCTTGGCGGCGAGTCCGGCCTTGCCGGAGATGCAGCTCGTCGTCGGCGTCGCGGCCGCGGCGGGCGCCGCGCCGAGCGCCACGGGCAGGAGTACGCCGGTGGCCAGTGCGGCGCAGAGCGCGCCGCGGGCGCGCCGGGATATGTGGGATGTAGTCATTGTTGCGTTGCCGTCCCCTGAGTGGTCGTGCGGGCGCGCCCCCCGGCACACCCGTCAGAGATGACTCGTGGCCGGCCGGAAAGTTGTATGCGCCAGGCGGTCCGATCCGTCCGGCGTCCGGACCGCCGTCAGCCGGGAGGGGCGTGGGACGCGCGGGAACACGCGGCTCGCCCCGGGGCGGTGACGGCCCCGGGGGCGGCCCGGACGGTGTCCTGAAGGCGGGCCCGGCCCTGATGTCCGACGCCCCATAGGTGCGTCGGGCCGGATGTGCGCGGTGCTACCGGAGGTGCGCGGTCCTACAGGTGCGTCGGCTCGAACATCCTGAGGAGCGCCGGGAGTACGACGACCGAGGGACCGGGCTGCGCGAAGGCCTTGGCCAGGTCGTCGGCGAGCGTCTCGGGGCTCGTACGGACCGCGGGGACGCCGAAGGACTCCGCGAGGGCGACGAAGTCGGGGCGGGACAGCTCCGTCCCGGTGGCCTCGCCGAAGGCGCCGGTCATGTACTCGCGCAGGATGCCGTAGCCGCCGTCGTCGACGATCAGCCAGGTGACCGGGAGGTCGTACTGGCGGGCGGTGGCGAGTTCCGCGAGGGAGTACATCGCGCCGCCGTCGCCGGAGACCGCCAGGACCGGCTTCGTACGGTCGGCCGCCGCCGCACCGATGGCCGCCGGGAATCCGTAGCCGAGGCCGCCCGCGCCCTGGGCCGAGTGCATGGTGTTGGGGTGGCGGGCGTCGAAAGCTGACCAGGCCCAGTAGGCCAGGATCGTCATGTCCCAGAAGCTGGGGGACGTGTCGGGCAGGGCCGCGCGGATCTCGGCGACGAGGTGCTGCTCCAGCGTGAGTTCCTGGGCGGCGATCCGCTCCCGCACCCGGCCGAGCACGGTGGCGACGCGCTCGGCGGCGGTCGGGTCCTCACGGGGGGTGACCGCGTCGAGGAGGTCGGCCAGGGCGTCGCGGGCGTCGGCGTGGATGCCGAGCGCCGGGTGGTTGGACTCCAGCTTCCCGGCATCGGCCTCGATCTGCACGACCCGGCCGCGCGGGGCGAAGGTGTGGTAGTTCGAGGAGAGTTCGCCGAGCCCGGAGCCGACGACCAGCAGCACGTCGGCGTCCTCCAGGAAGTCCGTCGTGTGACGGTCCTCCAGCCAGGACTGGAGCGAGAGCGGGTGCTCCCACGGGAAGGCGCCCTTGCCCCCGAAGGTGGTGACGACCGGGGCGTCGACCCGCTCGGCGAGTGCGCGGAGCTTGCCGGACGCGTCGGAGCGTACGACCCCGCCGCCCGCGATGATCGCCGGTCGCTCGGCGTTCGACAGCAGGTGGGCCGCCACGGCGATGAGTTCGGGGCGGGCGTGCAGTTCGCGCGGGGTGGCGTCCATCGCGGTGACGACCGGCAGCGTCGTCTCGGCCAGCAGGACGTCCTGCGGGATCTCGATCCAGACCGGGCCGTGCGGGGCGGTCAGCGCGGACTCCCAGGCGGCGGCGATCGCGGACGGGACCTGTGAGGCGGTACGTACCGTGTGGACCGACTTCACGACGTCGCGGAACGACGCCTTCTGGTCGCGCAGCTCGTGCAGGTAGCCGTGGCGCCCGCCGCCCAGACCCGCGGTCGGGATCTGGCTGGAGATGGCCAGCACGGGGGCGGAAGCGGCGGCCGCCTCCTGGAGCGCGGCGAGCGAGGTGAGCGCGCCGGGGCCGGTGGACAGCAGCAGCGGGGCGACCTCGCCGGTGATGCGCCCGTAGGCGTCGGCGGCGAAGCCCGCGTTGTTCTCGACGCGCAGGCCGACATAGCTGAGGGACGAGCGGCGGAGCGCGTCGAACATGCCCAGCGCGTGCTGTCCGGGAAGCCCGAAGACGGTGGTCGCGCCGAGTCCCTGAAGCGTCTCGACGACGAGGTCGCCGCCGTTGCGCCCGGGCGGGGGGTTCAGTGCGGCGGCGATCTGCTCGGGGGTGAGCTCGGGCCGCTCGTCGTGGTGGTCGTGGCTCACTTCTGCGCTGCCTCCGCAATCTGGCGGGTCATGATCGTCGTCAGCTCGTACGCGGTGTGCGAGGCGGCGACGGAGGTGATCTCCGCGTGGTCGTACGCCGGGGCGACCTCGACCAGGTCGGCGGAGACCAGGTTGCAGGAGGACAGCCCGCGGAGGATCTCGAGCAGCTCACGGGAGGTGAGACCGCCGGCCTCCGGGGTGCCGGTGCCGGGGGCGTGCGCCGGGTCGAGGACGTCGATGTCGATGGAGATGTAGAGCGGCCGGTCGCCGATGCGCTGCCTCAGCTGGTCGGCGACCTCGTCCACGCCGCGTCGCATGACGTCGGCGGAGGTCACGATCCCGAAGCCCATCTTGGCGTCGTCGGTGAGGTCCTGCTTGCCGTACAGCGGGCCGCGGGTGCCGACGTGGGAGAGCGCGGAGGTGTCGAGGATGCCCTCCTCGACGGCCCGCCGGAACGGCGTGCCGTGGGTGTACTCGGCGCCGAAGTAGGTGTCCCAGGTGTCGAGGTGCGCGTCGAAGTGGAGCAGGGCGACAGGGCCGTGCTTCTTGGCGACGGAGCGCAGCAGCGGCAGGGCGATGGTGTGGTCGCCGCCGAGCGTCATCAGGCGGGCGCCGGTGCCGAGCAGATCGTCGGCCGCGGCCTCGATCGTCTCGACGGCCTCGTTGATGTTGAAGGGGTTGGCCGCTATGTCTCCGGCGTCGGCGACCTGCGCCAGGGCGAACGGCGAGGCGTCCTGTGCCGGGTTGTACGGCCTGAGCAGCCGCGAGGCCTCCCGGATCGCGTTCCCGCCGAACCGGGCGCCGGGCCGGTAGGAGACCCCGCTGTCGAAGGGCACGCCGACCACGGCGACATCAGCGGTGCCGACCTCGTCGAGCCGGGGCAGCCGGGCGAACGTCGCCGGCCCGGCGTACCGCGGAACGCGGGAGGAGTCGACGGGTCCGCGCGGCGTTGCGTTGCTGCTCATGTGGTGGGTGGCCTTTCCTTCGATTACGCGCTGCTCCGAGTGTGCCGGATCGCCCGCAACGGCACGGAAGTACTCATACGGGTCCGCTGACGACGCTAGGCGGAGGGGCGGCAAGCCTGAAGTGTACGTTTCGTCCATTCTTGCGACGCGGGAAGGATGAATCATCCACACCGGTGTTCCGGCGGGGCCGCCGAGCGGGCGGGGCGCAGTCGGTGGGAGTAGGCCGGCGCAGGATGCGGGGCGCTCCTGTTCGGCGCCCAACGTGCGCGAGGGACGGCGGACGAGCGGCTCGGGAAGGTGTTCGCCGGGATCGCGATCGCGGCCGTGCTCTGTGCGGGTGCATAGGGTGGCATTCCTCCGGCACACCCTGGAGCTGGCCACCTTCGTCTTCCCGTGGCCCCGTTCGCCGCCTACTGCGCGGCGGATGGCATCACACGCGTACATCGTCGCGTTCGCTATCCCGCCGACCGATTCAACGCCGCGGCAGCGGGAACTGGCGATGCGCGATGAAGTTGCTGTTCATGTCACGCCATACCCGTCGGCGACTTGTTGCCACACCATCCACCAGCCCGGAAATGTGTCCGAGGCGCACCCCACGCGATCACGACGTATTGCTCAACGCCTATTCTCTCAGTTCGCGTTTGTCGATCCAGAAAGGTTTCGGCCTTCTGAAGTCGATAGAGAAGGATCACCATCGTAGGATATCGACTACGATGATGAGCAGTAAGCGTTCAGGCGCATGAAGATGCGGTCACCACATCTCTTCGAGCACTTCGCCAAGCATGCGGTTCCACTCACTCTCCGGGTCACTGAGGGGAGTCGGGTCGATTGAATCCACTTCCTGGCGAAAGGATTCGACGAGATTCTCGACATTCGGCGACTCAGGATAGGCCGCCTTATATGCGTCGTCAAGCTTCCGGAATTCAGTCAGGCAGTACACCAGCGACGCGATGTCACGATGCATGAGTTGATACTCGTCGGAACTTTCCTGGAATACGTAAACTTTCCCTGAAATAGGATCGATCGTGACGAGCGCTGCGGGGAGATGACCCAAAACCTGCCAGTCCTGCGATTCCACCGGACAGTGCCGATTGTCAAGCTCAAAGAGAGGGCCCAGCTCATACGGGGAGCGCTCCAATGCCTGCAGTGTGATTCCGGAGTCGAAGACGTGGTCATTGGGCAACCCGACGGAACTGAGGAAAGTGGATGTTGTAGAATTCAGATGATTTAGAGAATATTCAGGAAAGAATCTTACACCGTTTGCGCCATAGGTGCTGAAGAGGCTTTCACGCGTGACCGGGCAGCTCATGCGAGAATCCTACTCTCACCAATTCCTGGGAGAAAAAAGTCTGATTGAGGTCTTCTATCCCAAAGAACTGTTACAGTCGAGTGGCCTTTCCCTGCTCGCGAAAGCCTGCTTGGCACTCGACGCCCGCGTTCCCATCAGAATAGAGCAGGGCTACGGGCCCGCCCCGCCCTTGGCCTCTGACACAGAGGAGGGATGCAAGATTCGAGCCCCGGGACGTCGGCGACAATGAGACGTACACATCCACACTCACCTGGCTGGATCGTCTGCGCTCCGGCGACGATCGCGGACTCGTATCCTCCATCGCAGCTGGCTCCGTTCATGCCGGAGGGAACGCTGTGATTGCTAGCACTCCTGTAGCACGCTGGACGTGGGGACGCGACGATCAGCACGGAGACAAGATCGCCGCGTGCCTCCACGAACTATTGACGGCCTGGGCCATCTTGGAGAGATATCAACTTGCAGTTGGTGTTCCCGACGTCTCCGTATCTGTGCACGAGGCCGGGAAGCCGAACAGCTATCTGTTCAAAGGGAATCTCGTACTGGAAACTGAATCGAGCTCTCCGGGAGTTGCGCAACAACTGGCCGGCCAGGTCGAAGCAGCATTGCTCCCAGGAGAGATCGGGGCCGTGCACGCAGATGCGAAGAATTCCACTGTCGTCATTAACGGCGCTTATGGAATCCGCGAAAATGGAGTGTTCCAGGTCGGAACCTCAGTAATTCTCGACTACTTGGGCACTGACCTTGTGACGTTCTCCGATGCCTGGATGCCGTACGACCTCAAAGGCCGCGCACAGCCCAGTGTGCATGCAGCCAATGCCCCCCGGTTGTCCGCCGCCCTCCTGGATCTCTCCGAGGCGCTCCGCTCGGAAACCGACCCGGATGAAGCCACTCACTTCGGCAAGCCGACCGAGACCGGTGTCGACAGCTACCTCCAGGAAGACGGCACAGCGTCCGATGTGTGGTCCAGCTTCGAAGTCTCCTATCGGTACAGCGAGTTCACGCACGCACCCGGCTTTGACGGCATCGGCTTCAAACGCTCCGCGGAGGGCGACGTCCAGTACGTGCCCGTGCTCGGTGAGCACGGGCTGCTGGGGTATCTCTGGGCCTCCGACGCAGAGGAGGCGGCAAGCTTCGAGCCCCGGGATGTCGGCGACGATGAGACCTACCAGTCCGGACTCCTTTGGCTGGATCGCCTGCGCTCGGCGCATGACCGTGGCCTGACCCCTCCGAAGCGCTGTCCGACCTGAAAAAGTTCCTGGGGCCTACCAGGCCCAGCACCCTCGACCTGGCATCGCTGCGGAAACTGGCGAGAGATAGCTGATTCCCCGCGTTTGCCTTCCCGGCGCAGTTCAACCGGTTTTGGACGACCGGCTACCCACGGAGAACGCGGAAGCGGGCCTCGGCGTTCCTCAGGAGGAGTGCCGGCGAGTGCAAAACGAGTTCAGCGGTCGATGGATTCCCGCTCCTCGCAGTCCGAGGCCGCCCCGTCCTGTCCCAGGAGGCGCAACCCCCGGCTGAGAGCGATCCGATGGACATCTCGTAGCGACTCGGCCATGCGGGCTGCCAGAAAGCGGAGTTGGTCGCCGGTGGTGTCCCGGTCGGTGATCATGTCGTCCGCGTGGCCGAGCAACTCGACACACATCGACAGCTGCACGGCCTCCATCTCGTCGGCCAGTCGCGATACGTATCCCGTTCCGTCTCCGGAGACGTAGCAGGCCTTCCCCTCCGGGCTCGACCACGGCAACAGCCGCAGCGTCTCCGGGCGACTGCCGCCTCGGCCACCTGGGTCTTCCGTCATCGCGCACCCTTTCGTTGTCGCTGTGTAGCGATCCACTCACACAGTGAGAGGGGCACGGCTAGGCTCGCCAGGGGGTACGAAGTGACACTGCCTTCGTCGCACGGGAGTCGGCTTTGAGTAATACCTACGGCGAGTGGTTGAAGGCCCAGCGCGAGACGGCAGGGCTGACGCAGCAGCAGTTGGCGGATGCGGCGATCATGACGCGGTCGCACATCTCGCACATCGAGGGCGGGCGACGCGTGCCGTCCAGGGAGGACGCGCGACGGCTGGACATGGCTCTGAACACGGGAAATGTGCTGAGCAGCTTTCTGCCCCGGGACGACTCGTCCATTGCCGATCGCTTCGAGGCCGCCAGGCAGCTCGAACAACAGGCCACGGTCATTCGTGAATTCGCCATCGCCTTCGTGCCGGGGATCCTCCAGACCCGGAAGTACGCGGATGCCGTGCTGGGCGTCGCCTTTCCTCCGTTGAGCGAGGAGGAACGTGACAAGGCCGTCGTCGCACGTCTGGAGCGCGCCGGAATCCTGGACAGACCGGTCTTCCCAGTGGTCTGGGCGCTCCTGGACGAGTCGATTCTGCGGCGAGTGGCAGGCAGCTCCGCCATCATGGCGGAGCAGATCATGCACCTGGTGCGGCTAGCCGAGAACGGTCGAATCCGCGTACACGTCCTGCCTCTGGGATCGGGCATCTATCCGCTGTTGCAGGGCATGGTGTCGCTGATGTGGTTCGAGGACCAGCCACCGGTGGCGTATTCGGAAGGCGTCCACATGGCGAAGGTGCATGACTCGCCGCACTTGGTCGAGCGCATCCAGGGCGCTTACGCTCTCGCCTTGAGCGATGCGCTGCCCCTACCGGAGTCGGTTGCTCTTCTCAGGGCAGCCGCGAAGGAGTACGAACACCGTGACTGAGCGCACCACATCAAACTCCGTCCGCCCCACGGGATGGCGAAAGTCTTCGTACAGCGGGCCCGAGAAGGACAGCTGTCTCGAAATCCAGGACCACCACCCCCACGCCGTCCCCGTCCGCGATTCCAAGACCCCCGGCGGCCCCGCCCTGCTCATCCCTGCCGCGGGCTGGTCCTCGTTCGTCGAGGCGGTCAAGGCCGGGACGCTGGCCGGCTGACCGGCGCACCGCCCCCGAGCACCGGCGCTGCGCCCTTCGGCACTCGCGACCCCGGGGCTCCACGGGGCTCCCCGCTGCCGACATTCGGCTTGTGCTGGGGCGGGCTCCGGCGAGCTCAGGCGCTCATGGCCCGGCGCTCCCTAGGATCGGGTTCACGATCTTGATCTCCGGGAGTTCGGATGAGTGAGGATGTGCGGCCGAAGCCCGGCCTCTCACCCGAGAGACTGGCCTTCTTCACGGACGCGATCTTCGCGATCGCCATGACGCTGCTGGCCGTGGAACTGGAGCGCCCGGACAAGGAGGACCTCGGGACAGCCGGTGCGCTGGGCCGTTTCCTGGTGGACCAGCGGAACTCCTATCTGGCGTTCGCGTTGGCGTTCGTCCTGCTCTGGTCGGTGTGGCGCCGCCACCACCAGTTGATGGACCGGATCCGCGTGCTGTCGGAGGCCTTCGCCTTCTGGCATGCGCCGTTCCTGCTGCTGGTCGCGTTCCTGCCGTTCCCCACGGCCGTCATCGGTTCGTCGATCACCAATCCGATGGCGCAGACCCTCTTCGCCGGCACGATGGCCGCCATATTCTTCTGCGAGGTCGCCCTCAAGGAGGTCTCGGCCCACGCCGGTCTCCTCGTCGGCGACGAAGCGGAAGTCCGTGGGCACGCCAACGGGTCGTGGGCGGTGGCCCTTTGGTTCGTCCTGAGCCTCGGTCTCGCCTGGGTATCGCCGTACGCCTACATCCTGTGGTTCTTCGCGCCGCTGGCCGCCCGCCGCGGCGGAACACTCGTCGCCCGCCTGCGCACCCGCCACGCTCCCCCGCACGACGGGGACGTACCGGGGAGCGGACAGTAGGCGGCAGGCGGCAGGCGGCAGGCCCACGGTGGTGCCTCACCCTCCGATGCAGATGCAGCTACAGATAGGGATGCTGCACCACCGCACTGACAACCCCCGGCGCCGGGCGGTCAGCCCGCGACCCGCTCCCCCGCCGGCTCCACCGGCTCCGACTCGGCGCCGCGTCCGGCCAGGCGCTCGCGCCAGGCGGCCAGCACCGCCGCGTCCGTGGGCTTCGTGGCCAGCGAGACGATGACGTAGACCGCCAGCGAGGCCAGCAGGCCGTAGTAGACCGGCTCGTTCGCGAGGATTCCGTAGCCCGCCATCAGGCCGATCACCGCGATGCCGCCCACCGCCACCGCGGCCAGCGCACCCGCCGCCGTGCCGCGGCGCCAAAGGAGGCCGCCGAGGATCGGTACCAGCAGGCCGCCGACGAGGAGGTTGTACGCGACGGTCAGGGCCTCGACGACGTTGTTGAGCGCGATGGCGATGAGGATCACCGCGATGCCCATGATCAGGATGAAGGCGCGGTTGCCCTTCACCTCGTCGTGTTCCGCGTCGTCCCCGCCACGTGTGACCGCGCCCTTGAGCCGCGACCAGATGTCGTTGTTGGCCACCGTCGCGCAGGCGATCAGCGCGCCGGAGGACGTGGACATCACCGCGGCGAGTGCGGCGGCCAGCACCAGGCCGCGTACGCCGACCGGGAGTTCGTCCTTGACGATCGTCGCGAAGGCGGCGTCCGCGGTGGGCAGCTTCGGGTACATGACCTTGGCCGCGGTGCCGATGACCGCTCCCGCGACCGCGTACACCAGGCAGTACGTGCCGGCGACGGTCCCGCCCAGGCGGGCCACACGGTCGCTGCGGGCGGTGAACACCCGCTGCCAGATGTCCTGGCCGATCAGCATGCCGAAGGTGTAGATCAGGACGTACGTGAAGATCGTCTCGCCGCCGATGCCCAGCGGGTCGAAGTACTCGGTGGGCAGATTGGCCTTCATCTCGCTGAAGCCGCCCGCCTTGATCACCGCGATGGGGAGCAGGAGCAGCAGCACGCCGATGGTCTTCACGACGAACTGGACCATGTCCGTCAGCGTGATCGACCACATGCCGCCGAGCGTCGAGTACGCGACGACGATGGTGCCGCCGAGGATGATCGCGACGGTCCGGTTCATGTCGAAGAGGACGTCGAAGATGGTGGCGTACGCGATGGTCGAGGTGACCGCGAGCATCAGCGTGTACGCCCAC
This sequence comes from Streptomyces sp. RKAG290, assembly GCF_023701695.1. Taxonomy (GTDB): domain Bacteria; phylum Actinomycetota; class Actinomycetes; order Streptomycetales; family Streptomycetaceae; genus Streptomyces. Next base: position 4,802,725 of record NZ_JAJOZC010000001.1, on the reverse strand, counting down.
ATGACGATGCCCGAGATGAGTCCGGCCCGGCCGCCGTAGCGCAGGTCGAGCATCTCGGAGACGGTGTAGACCTTCAGCCGCGCGATGCGGGCGGAGAAGAAGACGGACAGGGCCAGCAGGCCGAGGCCGATGGTGAAGACCATCCAGGCGCCGGAGAGTCCGTACTGGTAGCCGAGGCCGACGCCGCCGATGGTCGAGGCGCCGCCGAGGACGATGGCGGCCATGGTGCCGGAGTACATCCAGGGGCCGAGCCGGCGGCCCGCCACCAGGAATTCGCTCTTGGACTTGGCGCGGCGCATGCCCCACCAGCCCATGGCGAGCATGCCGGCCAGATAGACGACGATCACGGCGTAGTCGACTGCCATGGGCTTCCCTCCGTCTCACTTCACAAGGTCGGGGTTCGGGTGTGGTGAAGACGGTAGGTGGCCGAGAAGCGACGCTGAAGTGTACGTTTCATCCAATCTCAACGAGCCGAACGGATGAACCATCCATGCCGGACCTGGCCGCCGGGCCGACAGCCCCGCCGACCCCGCCCATCCCGCTGGCCGAGCTGCTGGCCCGGGAGGAGCTCGGGCTGCGCAGGATCGCGGGTCCGGCCGACGCGGAGCTGCTGTGGGTGCACACCTCGGAGATGGCCGACCCGTACCCGTACCTGCTGGGCGGTGAGCTGCTGCTGAGCGCCGGGGTGCTGCTCACGGACCCGGACACCTATGTGGCCCGGCTGGTGGAGGCGGGGGCGGCGGCGCTCGGGTTCGGGGTGCGGCCGGTGCACGACACGGTGCCCGCGGAGCTGGTCGCGGCGTGCGACCGGCACGGGCTGCCGCTGCTGGAGGTGCCGCCCGAGACCCCGTTCACGGCGATCGCCCGTGCCGTGTGGCGGCTGATGGCCGAGGCCCGGCTCCGTGAGCTGCGCCGGGTGACGCGCGCCCAGCAGGCCCTGGCAACGGCGGCGGCGCGGACCGATCCGGTGCCGGCGGTGCTGCATCAGCTGGCGGTCCAGCTGGAGGGCCGGGCCGTCCTGATCACGGCCGACGGCGAGGAGCTGCACGCCACGGGCCGGGCTCCGGCGCCCGACGTGCGTGCCGCGCTCGCCCGGCTCGCCCGTGTCGTCGCGCCTGTCGTACGCCCCGCGCCCGCCTCGGCCACCGACACCCTGGGCGCCACCCATCTCTCCGCGTACGCGCTCGGCGGCGGGCAGGGGCTCGTCCTGACCCTGGCGACGAACCGGCGTGAGCCGGGCGACCACACCGTGGCCGGTATCGCGGTCGTCCTGCTCTCCTTGCTGGCCGCCCCGCACCAGGGCGCCGACGCCGCGGGCCGCTCGGCGGCACTGGTCCGGCTGCTGCTGGGCGCGGACCCCGTGGGCGTCGCCCCGCTGCTGGGCGGCGCGGAGCAGTGGACGGTGGTGCACGCGCGCCGCAGCGGCGGCGACCCGGTGGACCCGCTCACGGCCGGGGCGCTCGGCGCGGGCCTGGGCTCGGCGCTGGTGGACGCGGGCCGGGGCGGCGACGCGGTACGGGTCCTGGTGCCCGGCGGCGACCGGATCACCCCGCAGCCCGGCTGGACGCTCGGGGCCTCCGCCGCCGCCCCGATCACCGCGCTGGACGTGGCCGACGCCCAGGCGTCGCGCGCTCTCGGCCGCGCGGAGGCGACCCGCACCCCGCTGGCCCACCACAGCGCCGACACCGGCCGCGGACTGGCCGCCCTGATCCCGCGCGAGGCCGCCGAGGCGCACGCCCGCACCCTGCTGGCCCCGCTCACCGAGCCCCTCGCCGAGACCCTGCGCTGCTGGCTGAGCCTGCACGGCAGCTGGGACCGTACGGCCACCGCCCTCCAGGTCCACCGCAACACCGTCCGCCAGCGCATCGCTCGCTGCGCGAGCCTGCTGGACGCGGACCTGGACGACATGGACGTACGGACGGAACTGTGGGTGGCGCTCCGGCAGGAGTGACATCGCACCTGTCACCCGGCACGGAGTGGCGGCCCCGCACCCGTCCGCCCCGCGGGGATGACCCCGTAGGGATGACCCCGCACCTGTCGGCCCGGCAGGGAGTGGCGGCCCACTCCCCCAGCGTGCTGAGCATCACCCTGGACAGCGATGGTGACTGCCGGGTAACTTTTAACCATGGCTGAGCAAGCGCTTAGCCATGCTCGCCCGGTGAAACCAGCACCCACCACAGCCGACCAAGGAGGCACCCCGTGCGCCGTACGGTATTCAACGAGGACCACGAGGCGTTCCGGGAGACCATCCGCGCCTTCGTCGCGGCCGAGGTCGTGCCCGTGTACGACGAGTGGTTCGCCGCCGGCCAGGTGCCGCGCGAGTTCTACGAGAAGCTCGGCGAGCTGGGCGTCTTCGGCATCACGGTCGACGAGGAGTACGACGGCGCGGGCATCGACTCGCACAAGTACGAGGCCGTCATATACGAGGAGACCGCCCGCGCGGGCGTCTCCTTCGGCGGCTCCGGCGTACACACCCTGCTGGGCCTGCCCTACATCAAGATGCTCGCCACCGACGAGCAGAAGAAGCGCTGGCTGCCGAAGTTCACCACCGGCGAGGAGATGTGGGCCCTCGCGATGACCGAGCCGGGCACCGGCTCCGACGTCGCGGGCATGAAGACCAGCGCCAAGCTCTCCGAGGACGGCACGCACTACGTCCTCAACGGCGCCAAGACCTTCATCACCGGCGGCGTGCACGCCGACCGGGTCATCGTCTGCGCCCGTACCT